>NZ_JAULRT010000021.1 GCF_030518215.1 Gilvimarinus algae | reverse complement strand
TTTGGTATTCGCAGTGGGTCAGGCCGGTGGGCGTACGCAGATTTGTCTGGAGCATGTGGCGATTAATCTGATAGAAGCAAGGATCCCGGACAACACTGGGTTACAGCCGAGTGGTGTTCCTGTTGTTGCTGCAGGACCAGACGCATATTTTTGTCAGCTGCCTTTAAAAACGATGTTGAAGGCATTGCATCAAGCAAATATTCCTGCGGCGATTTCTTACTCGGCAGGGACTTATGTGTGCAATAGCGTTTTTTATCAATTGTGTCATCTACGCCAAAGCATGGATGTACCTGCTGGATTTATTCACATTCCAT
>NZ_JAULRT010000020.1 GCF_030518215.1 Gilvimarinus algae | reverse complement strand
CTTGTATGGTTGAATATTCATAGAAACGCTGTTCCTTGCGACTGTTGGCGGGTAAATTGAAGCCCGTAGCTAGCGGCAACTAGTTACCGGAGAAGTAGTCCGATGCATGCCAGGTACTCGATACCGTTAACAAGCCTGGATGCTTCTCCGACCCGATTTAAACTCGAACAGTCGAATGGGCTTCAAAGCCCGAATTTAGCAAGTAAGGGCTATTATGACAACCACAAAGGGTAATACGG
>NZ_JAULRT010000019.1 GCF_030518215.1 Gilvimarinus algae | reverse complement strand
CTCAAAAGAGGACACCCTGTATAGTCCGCATACATAGGTAACACATGTGTCCATATACATGGGTTACACTTTTAGGCTCCAGTATGAGACGCTGCCATTGGTAACGTCTCTTACATCAAACTGCCCGAGCCGGTAAAAGCTAAAGTACACATCGAAGATTCCGTCGTCAATTTCGTTAATGCCTATTGGCTCTCCGTCGAGCAGGTGTGAGACGTATAGCTGCCCGCCATTCCAATACACAATACCGGGGCCTCGAACTTTTCGTACTTCGAAATAGCTGGGATATTCAACAGGGTCTGAGGGCTCTCGGTACTCGCGCGCGGCAGGGAGATATACTTCAGAAGGCGTTTTCATATCTAAGGATTCATGGGGCCGCTCTTTATTGTAGAGGCGTTTAAAGCCATTGAAGCGCTTTTGCTGATCTTCGAAGGTTTCAGAGGGTGGTTGAGTGGCATCCTGCTTTAAAGTGCGGTGCATACGCTCGTGCTTTCCGTTTTGCTGCGGCCTGCCTGGCTGTATACGCTCTGGAATGACGCCGAGTTTGATCCACCAGACCGATAGCTGTGAAAGGCCTGCAGTCGCCTTGCTGGCGAAAGGGGTGCCGTTGTCGCTACGAATGCGCTCAGGTAAACCATATTCATTAAATAGGCGCCTAAAGCTCTTCATCGTGTTGGCGGTAGTAATATCCTCCTGAGACTCGCATCCGAGCAGGAAGCGGCTGAACTGATCCATTAGCGTTAATGGGTAACACCATTGTCCGCCGGATAATCGAAATTGGCCTTTAAAGTCTGTTGTTCAGAGTTGGTTAGGTTCGGTTGCCTCATCTAGGGGCGAGCAGTCCCGGGGAACACGGCGGGGCACCTGGCGCTTTTTTGTCAGCCCTTCAGAAGCTAACACCTTGTTTATCGTGGATATAGCTGGCGGCGATATATCGGGGAATTGTGCTTTCAGACGCACCTGAATCTTCTTGGCGCCTAATGTGAGCCGCGTGTTCTGCCTTAGATCCACAATGGCTTTACGAATGGCACGTGGAATAACAAATGGGTGAGAATAGGGCTTACGACTCTGATTCCAAAGGCCTTTTATGCCCTGCTCATTGTATCGATCAACCCATTTGTAGCCTGTCTTTCGGCTGATTCCGTAGGCTCGACAAAGCTGAGTGAAATTGTATCGACGCTGTAAGTAGTCGGCAATAAATGTAAGTTTCTGGTTCATAGGCGTTGTCTCTTTCCAAGGCATAGGCACCTCCACATGGCAGTGCCTATCAGTTTAAAAACTGTTACCTATGTATGTAGACAAAGGTGTAACCTATGAATGGGTACGTACA
>NZ_JAULRT010000059.1 GCF_030518215.1 Gilvimarinus algae | reverse complement strand
GCCCTTCGGGTTGTGGCTAAAAATTCACCACTCCACGTTGCTCGTCGTTCATTTGGAGTGACCAAACCTCTCTCCTCACGCCTTGATTGGTAAATTTTTAGTCACAACAGGCTGCATATAATTAGTGTGAACAGGCCCTAGATGGCCTCACAGACATAGCGCTCAAACTCCTGAGCCGCTGCCGACAAACGCAAATCCCGCCGACTCACCAAAAACCAGTTGCTGGCCAGAGGAAAACCCTCCAGTTTCAGATAGGCGACTTTATCCTTGCCCTCTTGCAGGGTATGCCCACTCAAGACCGACAGCCCCAGGCCAGAGGCAACCGAGAGACGTATGGCCTCGTTGCTTTCAATTTGCAGCGTGTTGTGCAGCTCGTGGCCCTCGGAGCTCAGCCAGGACTCAAACGCCATGCGCGTTGCCGAGCCCTGCTCTCGCAGCAAGAATCGCTCGTCCTCCAATTCTTTGAATTTTAGCTCGCGCTTACCCGCCGCCCAGTGGTTTTTCGGCGCGATTAAATGCAACGGATTACTGGCAATGGGCACCGCCCTTACCAGCCGCCCGGACGGCGGATGACTGAACAGGTAAAGGTCGCTCGCGTGTTGGTAAAACTTCTCTAAAATCTGGGCGCGGTTACCCACGCTTAAGGTGACGTCCACATCCGGGTGCGACTGGCAAAAGCCTGTGAGTATGCGCGGCAGCAAATACTTGGCGGTGGTGACGATGGCGAGGTTGATGCGGCCGCGGTACCCCTTGCGGGCCTGCTGCAGGGTATCGTTTAACTCTTCAAACCGGCCGAGAACATCGCAGGCGGCGGAATAGACTTCATCGCCGGCCACCGTAGTCACCTGCCGGTTGTTTTGGGTCACCAGTAGCGTCTCGCCGATGTTGTCAGACAGTTTCTTCAGCTGCATGGACACCGTGGGCTGGGTCAGATGCAGCACGCGGGCGGCCTGGGAAATGCTGCCAGACTGCACCACCTGGACAAACACCTGCAGCAACCGAAAACTGACCTTTCTGACATCCATAGATAAATATCTATACCAAACTATTAAAACTTTAATTATTAAATATACCCCGATTTTTGCATAATCGCCACACCCGACAACCCGGCGCTGTGGAGCACGGATATCGGCCGGCGCCGTCACACGCCACCGCCAACCAAAGGCTCGTGCTTAACACCCGGGGTGTCTCACACCCGCCCGCGATGGGGCGACATTCACACCGCGCCGGACCATGTGTTTGGACGCCAGACCCACAGGAGAACCCAGTGCCAGATATTGTGATCGTTTTCTTTTTGCTCGGGCTGGTGGCCGGCTTGCTCAAATCCGACCTGCGAGTGCCCTCCGCCGTCTACGAAACCCTGTCGATACTGCTGATGCTCGCGCTCGGTCTCAAGGGCGGCATGGCCCTGCACGGCCGCGCCGAGTGGGGCATGCTGTATCAACTGCTGCCCATCGCCTCTTTGGGGGTACTGATTCCGCTGCTGATTTACCCCATACTGCGCCGCCTGGTGCAGCTGAGCACCGAAAACGCCGTGAGCATCGCCGCTCACTATGGCTCGGTCAGTGCGGGCACCTTTGCGGTCGCCCTCGCGCTGATTGCCCAGTCGCAATTGCCCATCGCCCCGGAAACCACCCTCTATCTCGTCTTGCTGGAGCTGCCCGCGCTGATCGTCATGCTGCTGTGGCATCAGCGGTTGGGCAACCAAACCCAAAGCACTTTTGCCGTAGTGCACGAAGCGCTGACCAGCCGTAGCGTTCTGTTACTGACCGGCGGTATTATTATCGGCTGGCTCTATGGGCCCGTCGGTCTCGAACCCATCACCCCCGCATTGATCGGCGGCTTTAAAACCTTTCTGGCTCTGTTTTTACTGGAAATGGGGATCTGCACGGCCCGCGCCTGCGTACCCCTGCCGGTGCACCAGTGGCGCCTGCTGATCTTTGCCGCGGCGGCCCCTTTTGGCCTCGCCTGGCTGGGTATTGCTACCGGCTTAGCGCTGAACCTCCCGGCCGGCAGCATACTGGCGCTGGCCGCGCTTACCGCCAGTGCCTCGTACATTGCCGCGCCGGTGGCGATACGCGCGGCCGTACCCAAGGCGGACATCGGTTTGGCCATGCTCGCATCGCTTGGGGTAACCTTCCCCATAAACGTTATTATCGGGCTGCCGCTGTACCAGTCCTGGATTCAATCAATGCTTTAAGGAGTTACCATGTCTACACCCAAAGTCGCTATTGTGATGGGCTCGCGCTCAGACTGGCCCACCATGGTCAATGCCGCACAAATGCTGGATGAGCTCAAGGTGAGCTGGCACGCGCAAGTGGTCTCAGCCCACCGCACGCCCGATGACCTCTACCAGTTTGCCAAAAACGCACAGCAAGACGGCTTTCAGATCATTATTGCCGGGGCCGGCGGCGCCGCCCACCTGCCCGGCATGCTCGCATCCATGACCCCGCTGCCGGTGCTCGGCGTGCCCGTTAAAAGCAAATCCCTGGCCGGTCTGGACAGCTTGTTGTCCATCGCCCAGATGCCCAAGGGCATCAGCGTGGGCACCCTGGCCATCGGCGATGCCGGCGCCGCCAACGCCGGCCTGCTGGCGAGCCAAATACTGGCACTCCACGATCCCGAACTGAGCGAGCGCGTTCAGGCCTGGCGCGCCCAGCAAACCCTGAAAGTGCAACAAGAACCGCTGGAGATCGACTTATGCAAAACCTAAAGGTGAAGGTGATCGGTCAGGGTCAGCTCGGGCAGCTGATGCACACGGCAGGCAGAAAAATTGGCGTGGAGGTATTACTGCAAAACCCGGCCGAGGCCACCGATAACATCGGCAGTGTGCTCACCACCATTGAAAGCGAAAGCGCCATTGAATCGCCCGCCTACGCAGCGAGCCAAAGTGATGTGATCAACCATCGCGCTCACGCCCTGATCAAAGACCGGCTCTCGCAAAAAGAGCTGCTGAGCTCGCTGGAGCTGCCCGTACCTAACTGGTGCGAGGTCTCCGAGGCCAGCAGCCTTGAAGCGCTCAAAGATCAGTTGGGCGAAAAGTACATTTTAAAATACCGCCAGGGCGGCTATGACGGCAAAGGCCAAGCGCCGAGCGATGAGGTAAGGTCACTGGAGCCGTGGCGCGGCAAAGCCATCGCCGAAGCCATGGTGCCCTTTGAGCAAGAGGTGTCAATTATTGGCGCGCGCACCCACTCGGGCGACATTCAGTTTTACCGCTTGAGCGAAAACTACCACCACAAGGGCGTGCTGCAGTTTTCCGTGTCGCGGAACAACCGCCCCCTGTGGCTGCAAGAGCGCTGCGAACACATGCTCAGCCGCGTCATGCACGAGCTGAACTATGTTGGCGTGATGGCCATGGAATGCTTTGTGGTTGACGACCAGGTACTGATTAACGAGCTCTCGCCCCGGGTGCACAACTCCGGGCACTGGACACTCGATGGCGCCGCCCCCAGCCAGTTTGAAGCGCACCTGCGCGCCCTGCTGAAACTGCCCCTGCCGGCCATTGAAGAACGCGGCGACCTGCTGATGGTCAACCTGCTCGGCCTGGAATACCAGACCCAGTGGCTGGAAACCCCCGGCGCCTCGCTCTACTGGTACCAAAAAGCCCTCAAGCCCGGCCGCAAGATGGGGCACATTAATATTTCCATCAAAGACCAACAGCAGATCAAAAATTCGCTGAAGAAACTGCAGTTACCGCCGGAATACAGCGCGGGAAGCATTTGGCTGGAGGAGTTGCTCACAGAGGGTGTGGCGAAAGCGCATTTTTGTGAAGCGTCGTGAGGGTGGTTTAGATGTTAGCCACTTTAGGCTAGACCTACTGGGGTTTCCCTCGAATTGCCGGACGGTAGAGTTAGTTTTTTTGCTGAGGCAAAAAAACTAACTCCGCCGCTTTTGCGCACCCATGCGGCCAGGGCATTAACTATTTTGAGTAATCTGTCCGCAGGATTTGCGCCACCGAGCTCTTTAGAGATCGGGTTGTTTCGCAACTAACAGCGGTGTGTTTTCAATAGTAATGCTCTTATCCGGGTGAATGGTTGCCGTAAGCGCGTATATGTTCGGCGGGAACTGCAATTTCACCGCATTCGTATATTCACCGACATTGATGGGGCCCTTGCTTTCTGAATTGCCAAACGCCAGCCAGTAACTTGGCTTCGGGGTAATAGCGACCGTCATATTTGGCTGAGACTTCACCATAAACGCCGGATGCCCGGACAAAGCGACGCCGACATCAACCATACCTATCGGTACCGAGGAGTCTTCAACAATTCGCAGCTGGCCCGCACTTGCGCCCTGTGTTGGCTTTGAGAAGTGAAATGCCTGATGGCTGGCATCATAGCTCAGCGTAATCTGATTTTTGGTTTGCAGATCAGCGGGGACTATTTGCTGAGACGCGTTAACCGCATTCGTTTGCTGCCAGATAAACCCCCAATCCAACTCCCAGCTAAAGTCTGCCTCAACATCTGAATACAGAAATTTTGATTGCCACGCGAAAGTCTGCATATCTGGCTGGCTAGCATCAGGCTTTTCCAAGAAAATCAGGACGTAACCTTCCGAGGTTGATTGATTATTCACCGTAAGCTTATACGCTGGAGCATTCATTGTTAGTTCCTTTAAAATGTAAATTGATAAGACAACAAAACATACGGGACACTCAAACTTGGCGCTGCTGCAGGCGGTCTTACCAGAGCAGCGAATACCACTTAATCCCCCTGGGTCTTTTAGCCTGCCGACTGATCAGGCTAGCCACCTCCTGAATATCGACTTCCCCTGGTGGACCCTGGAAATATCTTCTTCATAAAAGGCCGCGCTGTATATACGCAAAAGCAAACTGAACTGGCCGATAAGTGACTTTTGAGCGACCCATCTGAAAGCGTTGTATATCTGAGCCTCTAGCCTCCAATCATTACGCTAAAGTCGCCAATCAGGATAGAGCCACCGTGCGCAGTGGCATCTCCCAGCCGTGCGGCTGGCTTGCCGCCAATCAGAACTGTAGCCGAGCCCTTGACGATTTCATCTGGCGGACCCACGCACACCAACATATCCCCTACCCGCGCTGCGGGCAGCTTTCCAATAAGAACGGTTGGCTCGCCCGGTCCTGTAATCGGTCCGCCCACGTGGGGCACAGGTGGCACACCCGGCGTTTCCTTAGGGCATTCGTGAAAATCGGTTAACCTCGCAGCCGGTGGCATAAGGTATCTCCTGTCAATATGTCACAGCTAACTGTTATTCTGCATCGAATCAATTGATCATAACCATAGCGCCATTTAGGATCAGTTCAGCGCCAGCTCTTACCTCTGCAGTCATGGAACCCTGCGCCGAATAGCTCATTTGAGCCTGTTCTTTGATGTTTAAGGCATCAACGCTCACGTCACCTTCGTTGGACTGGATGTCGACCCCAAGGCCACCCTTTATGGATAATTTTTGATCGGCCTGCAAGGAGACATTACCGGCACTGGTTATCGTCACGCCCTCCGGTGCCATGCGAATGGAGTTAGCGTTGACATCGTTAATAACCAACTCTCTGGTCCGATCGTTGAGTACAATTTTATGACCGCCGGGAGAGACAATCGTAATATCGTCACTTTCTTTATCAAAAAGAATGCGCAACTCGCCGCCGGGTATCAGGGATACTTCATTTTCACTCATAAAACACCTTATTTTAATATCATCCACGTCATATGAACGCGAAATAGACTATAGAACCTGTAGCGACAAATCAGAGCTCGAAAGGGCCTACTCTGCCGCCAACACAACGGTATAGAATCCTGCATTTACTGTAGCCTGACCCTCGGGTGGCAAGCACCTCCTACTGTTCCTCGACCAGGCAAAGCGCAGCACTTTGCAAACTCCAGGTCTAATCACTCACTCCAGAAAAACCTTTCGGAACATCTTTCCTCGCGCCAAGCCAAGATCCCGACCCATCTCCTGTTAAGACTGACTTTTTAAAAGAGCTTATCACTTGCACACCGGAGGCAATAGGTAAAATCTCGTTACTACCTGCGCCCTCTAAAATATAAAAACCATAAGACCAAAAGGCTGGAAGCAACAACCGGAATCACAACAATATAGAAGTATAGACCAACCAGAAACTGGGAGAAATCCGCACCTGAGGCCAGAAAAGATACGAGAAAAACCGTTACTATTGTTGATAAACACGCACTAACGACGTGCCCCCGAAAAGAGTAACTTTTAATACCACTGATAAGCACCAAAAAAGAAAACCAAAAAGCTGACCCTAAAACACCAAAGAAAATAAGACCCACGATCGCCACAATATACGGAAAAATCATGGCCTCATAATCCCGGCCACCGTACCACTCTGAGGCACCTATCAATATAGAAAAGCAGGTGCTCAAAGCCAAAAGCGAGATGACTATTGATGCGACTATTTTAAAATACTCTTTCATTGGACTTTGCGTTTACAATATTATTCATTTTGCCTAGGCGCTCGCCACTCTGGGACAACAAGACTGGCTCACCTGAGTGTACTTTTGTACAACTAACGTTCTTTATTCTCTTTCACCCCAATAAGACCGAACAAGTATCCGGCAAACCCAAAAAAGAAAGCGTAAACAGGGAACCATAGGAATATCAGCGCGGAGGTTGATGATCCAGTTTTTGTGTCATTCCAGTCAAAAAACCAGGCAAAGTGGTATAGATAGGTAAAACAAACAGTCAACACCAGATAACCGTAACCTTGACGCAACTTTACTTTTGAACTGTCTTTTAGGGCTGAAGCGACTACCGAATAACCGAAATAAATTGGAATCGATACCCAAAAAATTAATGGATTAACCAGAATCCCCTCAAGGGCATATAGCCCAAGCACGAGAGCTATTAGCAACAACCTCAACCTTGTCATTTTTACTTCAGGACGATTGTTCTTGTTTATTACAGAGGGGGTGTCAGTCCATGGGTTCATGTTTACTCTCGTATGATGCATAGCACTAAGCGCGCTTGATATCCGAAGTGTCAACGGAAAAATGTCCTGACACTTAAGATAAAAAACCTCCAGCAGCCTTTCAAACGGCTTTGAATATCTTCATTCCCCACCTAGGTATAAAGCCAAGATCAGAATATGCGGATAGCGCTTGACTGAAGTAATTTGTTATGGCACGCCACGAGAAACTGCAATATGACGACTTTTGACGCCCTTGCCGAGGAGCATACCTTCAATTCATTCCGCGTAAACTGCGCCGTCAATTTCGGACTGGATTACGAAACTATAGCTGCTCCCATCGCCCAAGATCCTATCAATCTCCTGGGACAGCCCTTTCATATCCAATGGTGAGCTCTGTGAAGACAGGAAGATGTCAACGCTCTCATTGACAGCGATCATCACCACCTCAGGACTCTCACCTGAAGCGCGAGTAATCGCCTCATCTTCGCATGCGCTCAATACTAAGATTAATATTACCGAAATCGGAGTTTAGGGGCGACAGCGAGTAAATTTTCCGTAGCAGCGCATTGTTAAAAGTCATCGCCTCAATGCCATTAGATTATGCGGCTGATAGACACTACAGAATGTTTCAATACCTATTTTTATCAGCAATGAAGTTAAATAAACGGCGATTGCGTAAATCCCTATTTTTAGGCCAGCTAGCGAGCTTACAATTGCACCTGTTAAATATTTTTTGTCCAATACAGCTTGCAATCCATTAGTGAACCACATTTTGTAGACTTCACTTTCTTTGTCACAAAGTGATTGCCATATTACAGTTTGAAACGCTGACAACACGCCTTTTCCGAGCTTTTTCTTTTGATGGAAAGTAGCCGGCGAAGGCAACCTCAGCGTTTCCTCATACGTTAGCAAATTTTTTGACTCTGCATGAACCCGCTCAACAAAATCCAAAGCGAACTCAGGAACATTTGCCCCAAGCATTTCTAATATTTCATCTTCATGTTTTGTCTGAATTAGCTTCGCGGCATCACTTTGAATTTTGTCTAAGTCCATAAACTCGGATTCATTTGTTGCTATTGATGCAAGCAAGGCTTCCTCGTCAAATCTCTTCGCTAGACTTACTTTAAATTCAGACCGACCATTCTCGGACCTAATATTCTTTTCACACCTAAGAGCCTCAACCATATAAGGTTTTGCTCTATAAAGGTCTCGCTTTCTAAGGTGGCAAATAGCAAGAAGAGCCGTAGCCTCAAGGTATAGACGTGTCGACTTGGCCACTTTCTGGCGAACATCGCTAAATCCGTTTATAGCGTAGTCAATTTCCCCAACCTCCATTGCCGTTTCAAACATCCAGTTTTTTGACTGCATCAGTCTCGTTTCGTGACCCGTAGGCCTGAGAATATTTTGTATATAGTCTGTCAGCTTTTTGCATTCTTCCAAATCTCTACGTGCCGCGGCAATCTTGAGACTTGGTTCTAAGAGTCTTAGCTTGCTTTTCTGTTCTTCTGTAAGCTTGGGTATACTCATATCTTTCCCTGACTGTTAACGCCGAAATTTGCGGCAAGCGCCAACGAGTCCGATCACGACTGCGCTGAACAACATTCCCTTATTATAACTATTTTTCACCTTCGGATGACGACTCGCCTTGGGAGGTGGTTCCCGTATTCGGCGCCTGCTCCATTGTTGGCACGTTGGCACTATTGATTGCGCTGTCTGCCGGATTCGATACTTTCTCCATAGTTGGAATGTTTGCACTCTTTTCGATATATGCTCCAGATGACTTTTCATTTGTCATTTCGTTTTCTCCGTTAGTAATGTTAATACTGATAAATACCACAATAATAGAAATTGCTATTGCCAACAGCAACCCTGTAACTTGGTTCAAAATTATGTTGATAGAGTCATAGATATTTTTTCTAGTGAATGCGTCATCAATACCCTTTTTGTAATAATCTCGTGCATTATTGAGTTGCATGAGAATCGCCTTATTGCTAACAAGATAGGCCGACAGCGAGAAGATAACGCATAGAACTAAAAGCGACCAGCAGAGGACTAAGAGCCACAAATGAATAGCAGTATCAATTGGGACTATAAATTTGATAACTGTGAGTGAGAATCCCAAACTAGCTGAAGACAAAGCCAAAATCGCTTTGTCATAGCCTTCACTGTTTGAAAGCTCGCGCTTAAGGAGATCATCTCTGAACTTGTCGAACATCTCATCCGCGACTTTTTGATCTTCTGGGCTACGAGTCACTCATCTCTCCGTAAAGTTATAGCGCCTCAATCAGCCGACGCGTTAGCGGTCGGCTGCATTGAATTGTTAGAGTTCTGATCCGCCGGTGTTTGGATGGATTGCCTTTCATAGACCATTGGTGCTACCCAGGACTTTATTTGCTCTTCGGCAACTACAAACATGATAACTAGCAACACAGAATAGAAAAACGCTCCAAGAACCGATGAACTCACAGAAATCCAGTAGTCTTTCCAATTGAAGCTACTTTTATATGGCTCTATCGCTGTTTCTTTTATATCTGAAATTATTCTCTCAGCAGCTACCACATACCCACGAATTTCACTTTCAGATTCCATCATGTTGTGAATGGTAGACTCTTGGGCAGGCGTTATTCTTCCATTTTTTTGTTTATGATTCTCAATCGCTTCTTTTAGCTTCTGTGCGTAAATAGCAAAAGCCTGGTTGCGAACAGGAAAGTCTTTATCATTATCTAGGCAGAATTTAGATATTGCATCAAAAGCAGACGAACTCATTTCCAGCCCCCCCAATTTTCGGCAACCTTATAGAGATAGCGAAAATTATCAGGCGCATTACTTTGGTACCTTAATTCCTTTATGACTCTTCTGAAGTGAGTTGCAATTATTAAGATCTGTGTCCCATAAAAACTTTTTATGATCTGCTCGTTAAATATTCCGTTGGCAATTCCCATACAAAGATATTCGCAGTAGTTCAATGCCTCAAAAGCTTCCTCCCTAATTTCAGCATTTTCGAACAACATCTCCATATTCCAATCGACGCCTTGGCTCTGACGTACTACGCGATTGAGAAGAGGACGCATTTTTTCACTACGGTATATTTCATCCTGAGTTCGGGATAACGTTTCAGCTTTCATTTGTTTGTGCTTCAGCAGCACAAGCTGGAGCATTGATGCAGAAATGAGCAAGAGTGCCATTGCTGAGATTGCATCTAAAAGTTCAAATATCACTATGTATCTCCTAGAACTCTAACAGCTAATTCAAAAGCCAAGGTAAAATTCCCCGCGGCAATATAACTCCCCTGGAATCGAGATAAAGAAGTCGCCGTAGCGTCCTGATTTAAAAAGAAAATCAGTATTCATCAACAGCTACCTACCGCAGGAAAGAAAGACTCAGGCTGTATAACTCTGGAGCAAATCGATTCGCTCACACAAAACAGGTCTGGAGCAACTAACTGATTCTTCTAAGTTTTACCGAATACCTTTTCTAGGTGGCACAAAAATCGGCTTCTTTTCCTATGAAAAAGAGTTTAACGGTGTTAATACGAGCTTCCAGCAGCCCATTTATTTTGCCTTTTCAGTAGCACAGAGAATGTTACCGCCTGTCGTTTACAGGTTTTATCGGGAAAACAATTAACCAGAAGGGAAGTGCCCGCACCCTACTCCGAATGCCTATTGATACCACCATCCCACTGGCTACTGCTGATCCGCCCCAACCCTAAAGGCCCCGGCAAACCCGCTAAAACACTTGAGGAAAAGAGTGCCACTATTTTAGCCAGTTGGCAATACTCAATTGACGCCGCCCAACAGCCGAAATCTGGCACCGGAGAGGTCCTTGCGATGAGCCGAGCGGAGGACAATTCTCACAGGATGGTACACCTTGAATCCCTGAGAGCGAGCCGAACGGAGGGCTATTTTAGGGGGTAAGCACGCGGGGAAGCGTGCGCAAGTAGCGCCGCGCCAGGGACAAGGTGAATGCTGCATCGCAGCAGAGAGGGCAGCCTGGGCTGCGGCGCGTCGATACGGCCCGCTACAATAGACTGGAGTGAGGGAACCCGAAAGGCCGCGAACCGGGGTGTCTTTGACGTGAAGGGGTTCACTAATGCAGCGGGCGCATGGATGCGCAGGAGCTGCCTTTTGAGTACTTTTCTGGACAAGCAGAAAAGTACTTCACCCGCCCGGCAACAGAGGGCAAAAGCGATTTAAAACGAACAACGCTATTCAAATAGCACCAAACTAAGCCGAAAAGAAAACCAATAAAAAGCTAAGCCAGAGCGAAATCCAAAACTACTTAAAAAACCCCTTCAACTCCGGAATACAAGACCCACAATTGGTCCCACACTTAATCCGCTCCCCCAAGGTCTCCACACTCCCACAACCGTCAGCAATGGCTTTTTCAATGGTCTTCTCACCCACCTGAAAGCAAGAGCAAATAATAGCCCCCACATCTTCCACACCCGCGCCAGGGGTACCGGCCAAAATCGCAAAGCGGGCGTTGGCATCAATGCGGGTATTGAGCTGGTCCTCCAGCCAACGCATTTCCGGTGCGGATTTTTTATCCGTAGCCGTGCTCAGCACCACAGACAAAACACCATCGATAAAACCCGCCGCGCGAAAAAACTGCCCGCCGGAATCGCTGACCCGTACCCAGTCGGTGATGGCCGGGTAAAGGGCTTTCAGCCAGGCGAGCCAGTCCTCGGGTAAGCGGCCATCGGCCAGGCGGAATTTATAGCCGCCGGCCAGAGTGATCTTTGCCCAGTACTCACAGGCCGGAGCAATGTCCCCGGTGCTGAGCAAAAAGCCATTCCAGGCCTGGGTAAACGGCTTGACAGTCACCGGCGTGTGCTTGAACTCAGGCTGGCCGCTCAGAGGGTCCACCAGCGCATTCACCAGATCGTCCGCACAACTGGCGAGCGCGTATTTTTGATTCCAGTGCATGGGCACAAACACCTCGCCCTGGCGCTGGCTGGCCGCCTCTTTGACCCGGCCGTAATAGCGCGCCTGGCCGTTACCGAGTATGGCCAGATCGCCAGGGGTCAAGCCAAAGCGCTGAATGTCGGCTGGGTGCACATCGATATAAGGTTCATCCACATGGCCGAGCAGTTTGGCGGCGGTGCCGGTGCGCGACATGGTGTGCCACTGATCGCGGATGCGTCCGGTGTTCATCACCACCTGGTCGGGCGCGGGAGCCAGGCCCGGCGCTTTTGCCTGGATGGGCACAAAGCGGGCGCGGCCGTCGGGGGTAAAAAAGCGGCCATCGGTAAACAAGCGGTCGGTACCGGCGGGCGCCTCGGTGGTGACCGGCCAGCGGATGGGGCGTAAGTTGTCGTACTCGGCCCGGTCGATGGCAGCGAGCGCGCCGATGTTAAAGCCGCGCTGGCCGTTATTGTCCAGCGCCGAGAGCGCGGCGTGCTCGCGGAAAATATCCACTTGGTGGGGGTAAGTAAAGTGCTCGCCGTAACCGAGCTTGCCCGCAAACTCGCAGATGATTTGCCAGTCGTGGCGCGCCTCGCCGGGTGCGGACAGAAAGCCCTTTTGCACGGAAATGCAGCGCTCGGAATTGGTAACCGTGCCGTGCTTTTCGCTCCAGGTGGTGGCGGGTAAGACCAAGTGCGCGAGCTTGGCGGTATCGGTATTGCCAATGCAATCGCTGACGATCACCAACTCGCACTGCTCCAGCGCGCGCCTTACTCGGCCCGCTTCCGGCAGCGTGACCGCCGGGTTGGTGGCCATGATCCAGACGGCTTTGATCTTGCCCTCTTCTATCGCGCGGAACATGTCCACGGCTTTCAGACCCTCTTTGCGGGCCATGTTGGGCGCCTGCCAAAAAGCCTCGACGCGGGCAATGTCGTCGGGGTTGTCGTAACCCATGTGCGCGGCCAGCTGATTGGCCAGCCCGCCCACCTCACGCCCGCCCATGGCGTTGGGCTGGCCGGTAATGGAAAAGGGCGCGGCACCGGGCCGGCCGATTTTTCCGGTGGCCAGATGGCAGTTGATCAGTGCATTGCCTTTGTCCACGCCGGAGGAGGATTGGTTAACGCCCTGGGAAAACACTGTGACCACTTTGTCGGTGCCCGCAAACCAGTGGTACACCTGCGCCAGCTCTTGCGCGTCCAGCCCGCAGTGGCCGGCGGCGGCGTTAAGGCTTGGCACTTGTGCTCGTGCGGCGGCGAGCGCCTCATCAAAGCCCGTGCAGTGATCGCGAATAAACGCTGCATCCAGCGAGTTTTGCTCGGCGAGAAAATTCAGTAATCCGTTAAAAAAGAATGCGTCCGTTCCCGGACGCAGGGGTAAATGGACATCGGCCAACTCGCAGGTGGCCGTGCGGCGCGGATCGAGTACCACCACTTTCAGCTCGGGCCGCTCTTCTTTGGCTTTGGCCACGCGCTGGTAAATCACCGGGTGAGCGTAGGCCATGTTGGAGCCCACCAGAATCAGTAAATCGGTTTGCTCCAGATCTTCGTAGCAGCCGGGCACGGCGTCCGAGCCAAAGGCACGCTTGTGAGCCACCACCGCCGAGGCCATGCAAAGCCGCGAGTTGGTATCGATATTGGCGGTGCCGATAAAACCTTTCATCAATTTATTGGCAACGTAGTAATCCTCGGTGAGCAATTGCCCCGAGAGATAAAAGGCCACCGCGTCCGGGCCGTGCTCTTCGATGATCGCGCGAAATTTATCCGCGCCGTAGCCAAGCGCCGTATCCCAATCCACAGGCTCGCCGTGCAGCATGGGGGACAGCAAACGATCGGGGGATTGCTGAGTCTCGTGCAAAGACGAGCCTTTGACACAGAGGCGGCCCTTGTTGGCCGGGTGCTGCTGGTGACCAGACACGCTCACCACTTGTTGGTTGGCTACCGTAGCGGTGACACCGCAGCCAACGCCGCAGTAGCAGCAGGTGGTGTTGACGGTATCTGAGGCGATCAGTTGTTCGGGCATGGACATTAGGCTGCCTCGGAATCTTCAGCGCGATAAAACGCCCGGCCCATCAGAAGCAGCGGCGCAATGGCGGAGACATCTTGTTTCTCGGTCATCATGGCAAAGTAGTCCTGGCCGTCGCGGGTATCGCCAAACAACACCACACCGACAATGCGATTGTCTTTCAACAACAGCTTGCGATAGATGCCGGCATTGTCGTCGCGGTAAATCAGCTCGCGGTGCTCCGCTTTGGTTAAGTGCTCACCGGCGGAAAACAAATTCACGCCAGAGACTTTTAATTTGGTGGGCACAGGCGCGTTCACAAAGGGCGTGCGTGTGTTGTCGCAGAGCCGGTCGGCCAGGCTGATGCACTGCTGCCAGATGGGTTCCACCAGGCCAAAGGTCTCGCCGTTAAACTCCACGCACTCGCCAATGGCGCTGATGTGTTGATCGGAGGTGGCCATGGTGTCATCCACCGCCACAGCGCGCTCACCCGCAAGACCGGCGGCCAGCCCCAACTCTTTGTTGGGGGTAATACCTGTGGCGATCACCCCGAGCTTGCAGCTGAGCTGCCGGCCTGATTTGAACATGGCGCCGGTGAGCTGGTGCGAGCCGGTAAATCTGGCCACCTCGTCGCTGAGCACAAAGTCTATGCCTTTTTGTTCGAGCACCTGTTTTAGAAAGCCGCCCGCAGTGTCGTCGAGCTGGCGATTGAGCAGCCAGCCGGAGCGGTGCACGAGGGTGACGCGCAGCCCCTTGAGTGCCAAGCCATAGGCGGCCTCAAGGCCGAGCAAGCCACCGCCAATCACTAGGGCATCGGTGTCGGTTTGGCGGCCGTGCAGGTGATGAAAGCGGGCGAGGTTCAGCAGCTTGTCCACATCGCGCAGGGTGCGAAAGCTGAAGAGATTGCCGAGGTCTTGGTTCTCAGCGGGTATGGTGGCCGGGCGCGAGCCCACGGCCAGCACCAGATGGTCGTAGCGCAGGCGGCTGCCCTCGGTGGTAAGCACGCACTGCTGCTCGCGCTCAATGGCTTTGACCTGCACGCCGCTGACAAAACGAATGCCGCGATCGCGGTACCAGCTCGAGGGTTTGCCGATGATATCCGGCGCCCGTGTTTCACCGGCCAACACAGGGGACAACATAATCCGGTTGTAACTGCCCTGGCGCTCGTCGCCAATCACGGTAATTTCAAGCTGGGGGCAGCCTCGCTTGAGCAGCTCGTCCAGCAGCCGCCCGGCCGCCATACCGTTCCCCACAATCAATAAACGCTTTCGCGTGTGCGCCACTACCGCCACCTTTTGGTGCTCATGCACTACCACTTTGAGAATTTGCACCAACCAGACACTCAGCACTCAATCGCAAAAACCCTGTTTTTGTGCGACACCAAAGCCAAATGCACGGCATTGGCGCAACACGGGCGCGTTTTCGGGCCTGATCGGAGGTTTAAGGAGGGTTGAGCAAAAGGCAGGCCAAAAGGTTATTGCAGCACTTCACGCCAGTAGATGATGCGGTCGTGGCCGCGGTAGGAACCGAACTCATACTGGCCGGTAATCTCGGTGTCCGGGCCTGTGTCCCA
The DNA here is from genome assembly GCF_030518215.1 of Gilvimarinus algae. Taxonomy (GTDB): domain Bacteria; phylum Pseudomonadota; class Gammaproteobacteria; order Pseudomonadales; family Cellvibrionaceae; genus Gilvimarinus; species Gilvimarinus algae. The sequence goes on along the minus strand of NZ_JAULRT010000059.1, from coordinate 275,508 downwards.
GTTAAACTGCAGCCAGGGATAATCGGTCAGATCAACAGTGACGGTAAAGGGACCGGTGTTGCCATTGCCAGGGGCACTAAAGTAATGCGCGGCCACACCGGCAGAAAAGTTAATCGTATCGGTACCGATAGCGCCGGGGTACTCGCCGCGGCTCACACCCCCACCGACGGTGACATTGCGGTTGGCATCCACATCAATACTGCCGGCCGGATAACCAATATCGGCCAGCGCGATTTCGCTGCAGTTATCCTGGCCGTTGGTCTGCCAGCGCACGCCGTTATAGTACTCGGTGGTAAACGACACGGGCAGATCCAGGCTTTCGGGGCCATAGGCACTGGCAAGGTTCAAACGCCCGTAGCGCAGCGTCAGGGTGTTCCCCAACGCCGCCGCCGAACAGTTGCCAGCGGCCAGGCAATCGCCACTGGCGCCTGGGTGGGTGTTGAGTTGGTCATCGGCGAGCGCCCGGCCATCCAGCGGATCATTCATCCGCAAACCAAGCTGCAGCGCCGTCAGAGGCGCCTCGATAACGGTGTCGCGGGCAAAGAGAGCATCATCCAGTGAGGCGTTCATCACACCGCTACCCCACTGAGCCTGAGCCGGCTCCAATTCTGCCGAGACCCGAGCGCTCAGATCCGTGCCGTCGTCGTTGTTCTCGGCGGTGTAACTGACACTGGCCGTTTGCGAGTAGCCGAGTCCGTTGTCGTAATTGCTCACCACCCCGCCCCCGAACGCGTGCGCCTCCAGGGTAAAATCCAGGCCGATGGCGGGCTCTTGCAGATACGTGTAGGCGCCGCAGCTATTGGTGGCAGACGAGCTCGTTACCCGGAAGTGATGTGGGTAAAAGCGCCCGATGTCAGCGCTGGGCGTTTCACTGACGATGTCGCCCGCTCCCAGATAATTGGCACTTGCCAGTTGGGGCAAGAGGGTCATGCTGCCCACCTGGTTCCAGGTGAGGCCGGTGTTTTCAAACCGGCCACTGTTACCGCCCAAAAAGCTGAATGCGGCACCATTGGTCAGCGCGCCAGCATCCCCGCCGACCGGATAGACCAGCGAATTCAGCACGAGCGTAGGCGACTCGCGTGTGGGCGATTCATTGCCAAAGTTGGGTGTCGGGTTGCCTCTGGCGTTGCGCGCCTCAACCACCACGGTAAAGGGCTCGCCGGCGGCGACAAAACCCGCACCTGAGCTGGTAGTGGCCGGATTGGCGCTGCCATTCGGGCGTTCGATGCGCGCGGCGACTAAAGTGTAAGGTTTCACCACAAACTCGGTGCTGGTGCCGCTGGCTGTCACCGACGGATTATTGCCCGAGGCCGGCACCGTCATCGAGGCGTGCAAACGCACCCGCCCCACATCGGAATACTCCAGGGGGATGGCGGCATAACCGTCGTTATCAAACGACAAGCCCGCGCTGTTGTAGACGATCGCGCTGCCGGCATTGTTGGGCGCCGCGGCGCTGGTATTGAGTGTCAGGATCTGGCCCGCCACACAGGCGCCGGGGTTGCGACACTCGTAGGCGATATCCACCGGCAAGTTGCGGTTGCGCACCTGGGCCACGCAGGCGCCGGTGTCGGTATCGCGCTCGACCACGCGCAGCACCGGGTTGCCATCCTCCTGCCCCGCCACCTGATTAGGAATGCCTTCCGTGGTAGCGCGATTGGCGTAAAAGCGGATGCCGCTATCGTTAAAGGTGAGATCCGGGTCTGCCCAGGCCGCCTCGCTGGCGGTGCCGTCGAAGACATTGATGTTGAGCGTCGCCGGCGTTGTCTGTTGCAGATACAAGACGATCTGCGATTCGGCGCCAGAGTACTCGTAGGGCGAACCGTCTACCCAAACCCCGGAGGCCGGCGCCGTTGCCAGATCCAAGGTGGTGCCGGCCGGCGGGGCGATGGGCGTATCCGAGCTGTCGTAGGCGGTAATTCTGACGGGCTCGGCCTCGCAGGTGACACCGGTGCCGCCATGCTCAATGGTGTAGTAGGCCACGGCCTCGGACTGACAGTAGTAGAGCCCCTGCCCGAGAGTGGGCGTGGTCCCGCGGGGGATGGGCACGAAACTGCCGCTGCCCGGCGTTTGCCAGCGCAGGCGAATCTCGGCGAGGCCGCCGTTTTCATAAAACTGCAATCGCACCGGGTAGACCTGCCCGGCGGTCAGGTTGATGGCGGCGCTGGTATCGGTAGTGACTCCGTGATCATTCCAGCGCTGGATCACCAGTTGGTTGTCCACGTACAGGCGCACGCCGTCGTCCGAGGCGGTTTGAAAGCGATAGCTGCCCGTTTCGGTGGCGCGGATAAAACCGTTCCACTCAACGGAAAACTGATTGTCGTTCACGCCGGTCACGCCCGGATTGGCGCTGGCCCAGTTAAAATCGACGGGGCCATCCAAGCGCGTGCCGACAATGCCGCCCGTGAAATTGGTGCTGTTGTAGTAATCGCCGAGCAAGCCGCCCACAGTGGTTTCCTGCTCTCCGCCACACAGAGGGCGCAGGCACTCGTGGCGCTCGCTGGCAAGGCTGCTGACTTGGGTCTGGGTCAGAGAGCCCTGATGCACACGCACTTCATCGATGTCGCCGGCAAAAAAGTATTCGCTGGTGCCCACACGCTTGCCAATCACCAAAGGGTCGGCGGTTTGCACCAACTGAGTGGCGCCAAAGCTGGCGGACGCGGCCACGCCGCCGTTGATATAGAGCACCAGCCGGTTACCCTCAAACACCGCCGCCACGTGCACCCAGCTACCGGTCGCGGGCAAGGTGGCAGATACCTCATAGCGCCCGGCGGCGGTTTCCACCCGCGCTTTTAACGAGCCGCCCTCGGAGAAAATCCCCATTTGCGCCCGGCCGCTGCCGCCACCATGAACCGATTTACCCATCACCTGGCGGATACCGCTCCAGCTATCGGCTTTTACCCAGGCGCTGTAACTCAAACCGTTCTGACCATTGAGCAGGGCGTTATGGCCCACGGTGACATACCCGGTGGCTCCATCGAAGACCCCGTAGCCGCAGGTGCCCGGGTTACCGGTCAGCGCCGGTGCGTCGTCTTCGGTGAGTGAGCCCGAGGCCGTGCCGTGCAGATTGTTGCCTGAGCTATCCAGCACTTCGGCGGCGGCGCCTGTCCACTGCGCCTCGTCCATGCGCCAGTAACCGACCAATACCGCCGGTGGCGGACCGCCGCCGCAAAAAGGCGAGAAGTCCACGCTGGGTAACACGCCGCCTTGATAGTTAACCAGGGTTTCCTGGCCAATGGACAGTTGCGAGCCCGAGAGCCCGCCGGTAATGACAGCGCGAAAATCCGTTTGCACTGTGCCCTGGGCATAGACAAAGGCCGGCACATTGTTGCGGGTGAGAATGTTGACATTGCCGGTGCTGTAAATCAGCAGCTCCCCGGGGGCAAAATTTTGAAATTGCGCGCCAAAACCAATAGAAACATTGCCATTGACAAACAGGCGCACCGGCCCGGAGCCACTATTGCGGCGCAGTATCACATCATTGGCCAGTTGCAATGAGCCGTTGATCCAATAGGTGCCGCTGGCAAAGCGCAACTGGGAGCGAAAGTTGGCGTTGATACCGCGGGTCAGGTAAGTGCCGTTGGCGGTGGTAAATGTGAGGACGGCTTCGTTATCGAGAGAGACGGTGGCGTAATCACCTGCCGGGCGCGATGCGCTGCCCTGATAGCCTAAATTGATCGCCCCACCGCTGCCGCTGCCTGTGACAAACGCCGGGGTCGAAGCCGCGGCCGGTGAGCCACTGGCCACGCAGGTGCCGCCACCACAGCTCGGTTGCCCCGGTGGTGCTTGGGTAGCTAGGTTGGCGGTATCAATACTCTGGCCGCCGCCGCTGACCACGGCCTGATACCCGGCGTTTACCTGACCACCGGGTGTGTGGGTTTGCCAGCCGTTGGTGAAAATCGCCTGGCAGGCCACCGCCCCCGCCTGCGCGGAGCACAGTAGCATCAAGCTCAACAAGAGCCAGGCAGATAACCGCTTTGCGCTACTGTCCGGCATAGGCTTCTACCTCTACCCTGCGCACCGCCGACACATCGCCACTGCCGCAGCGCCCCACGCTGGTCAACTGATAAAAACTCGCGGCCGTGTCGCCCGTGGGGCCGTAATTGGCGTCTACCGTGGGGTCACAGGCGCTCGCATCGTCATAGCGGCACAGGCAGCTGACCTGGGCACTGCACTGGTTGAGCCCGGTCACGGTGAAGCTGATCGCCAAAGGCATAGCCGCGCAGCGCTGATCGATTTGCTGGCGAATGTCGCCGTTGGGGAAAAACAATTGAGCCATGGCGCGCTGTGCACCGCTTTCTGCGGCGTAAAAGCTCTGGACGCTGATAACCTCCTGCACCGCCGAGAGATTACTGCCCGCGGTAGTGCGCCACAACGCCAGTGCCAGCAGGCCCATGGCCACCAGTAAAAAAACCGCCACCGGCAGTAAAAAACCCCGTTGACGGGGAGGTGTTTTCCAGGCGCTAGGGGACATTTCGCAGTGCCACCTCCTGAAAAAAATCGACCTGCTCACCACCCTCGGCAAAACCGAGATTGAGCGTCACGCGAAAATTATTCTCCGCGGTATTGCCGCTCACCACAAACGCCGGAGTCGCACTGGCCACGGCGTTGCGCGCCAGCAAACTGTAGGGCGCGCCGGTCGAGACGTTGTCACCGGCTGGATCGAGATCTTGATAAAAGCGCAGCTCGCCCGCCACCAGACAAAACGCCTGGGGCCGGCCGACCAGATAAAAACGCTGGGACTCGGAGTTGCGTTGCCAGGTGTGGCTGGCAAAGGACACGCTGGTCGGCGCCGTGGCGGTTACCGCCGCCAGCGACCGTGGCGAGGTGCCGTAGAGTTCGCCGGCACTCAAAGCGCCAATGGCAATGTAGTCGGCGGTGTCAAAATCGATGGTATAGGGGCTGGTGGACAGGCTGCTTACCGGCGTGTCTGTGGGGACCGGCTGGCGGTAAAAACCCCCCGCCGCCAGCGGCATAAACTGCACGCAGTTGTCGGTGTTAGTGGCGCGCAGGCTGTAGGGCATGGCCGCACGAATCTGGCGGCTGATGCGCTCAATCGCCTGGCGGCCGGTGGCGGCGAGCCGCGCCCGGTTTTGCGTCAGCTGATAGGACTCCATGGCGCTGACAATAAACTGGGTACCGATCACGGCGACCACGGCGACAATCACAATCACCGTGATCAACTCAATCAGCGTAAAGCCCACGGCGCGGCGCATTAGAAATTCACCCGGTAAGCGGCCAGGGTCAGGGTTTCACCATCGGCGCTGGTGACAGTCACACTCACAAGCTTAGCCTGCGCTCCGGTTAGCGGGGTATTGGTCACCTGCACGCTACGACTGTACCCGGGCGCGGGTGTGTCACGGACGTCGTGATAGTCGTCCACATCATCCAGATCCGGCTCAGTGGTGTTGTTGCATGTGGGCCCGCCGAGGCTGTTACAGGCCGGCACGCCACCGCTGGGGGTAGCCTCGTCGTAACGCAGCGCGAGCACTCTATCGAGCTGCGCCTGGGCGAGCTCCAGCATGCGAATGCGCTTAATAGGGTCGACGCTGTTGACCACCGATTGCTGATACACCGCCAAAAGCGCCGTCAGGCTGATGGCGATGACGACGATAAATACGATCACCTCAATCAGGCTGATACCGCGCTGCCCGCGCGCTTGGCAACAGCGCTCAGTAGGCATAGCCACTGTCGCTCACCGTCACAAGGGCCGAGGTGCCACCACTTGTCAGGGTAATTGTCGCCGCTGTCGTGCGGCCGAGTTTGTCGTAGGTCAGTAGTAGGTCGGAACCCGCCTGGACGCCGCTGGCAAAGTTCAGGGGATAGGCGTCTTGATGCACACGAATAGGCGTGCCATTTTCGGTCACACTGACGGAAGTACTGCTCACCTGCACCGCGATATTGTCCCGCGCCATGGCGCTTTGCTGCGCAAAAAACAAAGCCGCGAGCAGATCGTCGCGGCTTGCCTGAACGCTGGCGATTTCGCCATCGGTAAAGCGGGAGGAAACGGTGATTCCGATAATGCCCAGAATCACCATAACGGCGATTAGCTCAATCAGCGTAAAGCCTTTGCTGCGCGTATACATCCCGCTTCACAGGGCGAAGGCGCTAATTAATTGGCAACGTTATAGGCCGTAAAGGTAGCCGTCGCAGTCGCTTCGTCATCGGACGTGACGGTACAAACAGCTGATTCGCCTTCGGCAGCGCCTACCGCTAACGCGGTAATGGTATAACCGGGTGTCATACCACCATCGAGTAAGGGTCCAACATCTGTGCAGTTAGCCACCGCAACAGGTTGAGCCTCTCCAGCCAACACCAGGCCGGCATCGTCAGCAATATTATTGGCATGATTAAGAGCAGCCGCACTACCTAAAGCGCCAGCCACACCTTGTACTGCTGCACGCTCCGCGGCATTGGACAAATCCACAAACCGCGGCACGGCCGTCGCTGCCAAAATACCGAGGATTACAATCACAGCGATCAGCTCAATCAGGGTAAAACCACTTTGTTGGTGTTTCATATTGTCACTCCAGTGCGTTGAATCAAAATCGTCGTCTGCTTCGCTCCAGCGCCGTTTGGCTCACTCCCTCATTGGCTGAAACCCGCTCCCTAGGCGTAAAGAGAGCGCCAAAAACCAGACATTGTTCTTTACTCCCAATAGTAGCAGACAAATTGCGTGCCAAATAACGCCGTCAGGGGCGTTTTTGCCGCCTTTGGTCTTCTACCGCCGCCTCGCAGCCGCCGAGGGGATGACCTGGCCGCTGTCGGATTGATAACCCAGATAAAAACGCGGCTCTGGCGCTGCCCCCAGCCAGTAGCGGCATTGCCCAGCTTTGGGCGCCGCAACCTGCCACTGCGGCCACTTCGGCTTTACTGTGTCAGAGTATGGCACATTTATCAACGCCCGTAACACTCTTTCACACGCCAGCGCAGCCGGGGTTTGATCGGTAGCCAATACCGCCGCCGGAGAGCCCGGCAGGCGGGCGTCCACTGGCCAACCTGCCGGGTTGATCAACAGCGCCTGATCGCCGTAATCGAGCCAGCCGGGGCGCGCGTTATGCGAGCGCCAAAGGGTGTGAACAAACTCCAAAGTGCGATTCAAATTGCGCGCCTGCAGGCGGGTGGCGGCCGCCTGGGTATCCACCACCAAACGGTCGTAATAACGGGCTGCCACCCACAGCACTGTCGTTAGCAGCAGCGCCACTACGGCCAGCTCAAACCATCTGCGATTCGGCTTTGCCACCTCGGCTCCTACTTTTGGATGTTGTACATCTCCCACATGGGCAGAAAGATCCCGAGCGCCAGCACCAGGACAAAACCGGCCATGGTGACGATGAGTATGGGCTCGATTTTGTCCGAGAGTTTTTTCACATCGTAATCCACTTCGCGCTCGTAGAACTCGGCAACTTCAGTCAGCAGAGTATCCACCTGACCGCTCTCTTCGCCGACGCTGATCATCTGCAGCACCAGCGGGGTGAACATGCCGCTCATCAGGTGGGTTTGATAGAGCCCCTCTCCGCGCTCAACCCCGGCTTTGATACCGCGGATTTTCTGCGCGAGGTAGGCGTTATCGATGGCGCGGGCGCACAGATCCAGCGATGTGGTCAGCGGCATCCCGGCCTGCAGCATCAAGCCAAAGGTACGCGCGTAGCGCGCCATGGACGCCCGCTCAATGACATCGCCGAGCACCGGCAGGCGCAGTTTTTTGCGGCCCCACCAGAGCGCACCTTTTTCGGTTTGCAAAAAGCGCCAGAGGGCGATGCCACCGAGAACGAGTGCCGCGAGCATATAGGGCCAGTAGTTGACAAAAAAATCCGACACCCCGATTAAAATGCGCGTGGGCAGCGGCAGCTCGGCGCCAAAACGGCGGAACATGTTGGCAAAGGCCGGTATCACTTTCAGGTTGATCACCACCATGGCCAGCGCCAGGGCGATGAGCACAAAAGTCGGGTAGCGCAGCGCCTGGCGAATGCTGCGCGCGGTTTCCAGATCGCGCTCCAAATAGTCGGCCAGCTGCAAAAACGTCAAATCCAGTCGACCGCTGTTCTCGCCCACCGCCACCAGCGAGACAAACAAATGGTTAAAGATTTTCGGGTGGGCGCACATGGCGACCGACAATTCCTGCCCCGCCTCCAGACGCTCGGCCACATCGTTAAGGGTCTGCTGCAAGGTGTAGTGTTTGAGGGAGGCGGCCAGCGAGCGAATGCCCTTGATCATGGGTATACCGGCCTTGGTGATGGTGTACATCTGCCGGCAAAACATAATCAGGTCAGTCGGTTTTACCCGCTCCTCGCGCGAGAGCGCCGCCAGCGAACCCAACATGGGCGCGCGCGCTTGGTAAGCCTGAATAGAGGTCGGGGTAATACCGCGCCCAGCGAGAGTGCCGGCCGCCGCCTCGGCGCTGCCCGCTTCGAGTTGTCCGGCTACCGCATTGCCGCGGTTGTCCCTGCCCTTGTATTCAAACACCGCCATGCTTAGGCACCTTGATCAATGACTTCGTCTTCCACCTGGGCGCTGATGCGCATCACCTCTTCCAGGGAAGTCAGCCCTTCCAGCGCGTAATCAAAAGCGGCAAAACTCAGCGGGCGGAAATGACGGGTATGGCTTGCCGCGTAGCTAAAGGCGCTAATGTCGTTGGTGCGCAGCGCCTCGGCCATGTCGTTGTTGATCTCCAGCATTTCAAACACACCAATGCGCCCGCGGTAACCCGTATTGTGACAATGGGGGCAGCCGCTACCGGTCTTGAACGCCACTTCGCCGAGCGCGCGCCCGGCACTCAACACCTTGATCATCTGCTGTTCGTTGGCGTCGGGTGTGTGGGGTTGCACGCAGCTGCTGCACAGGCGCCGCACTAGGCGCTGAGCGACAATGGCCTTGAGCGCGGTGGCCACCAGATAGCCGTCGGCGCCGATATCAATCAGACGCATGGCCGAGGTAATGGCGTCGTTGGTGTGCAGGGTTGAGAGCACCATGTGACCGGTCATGGAGGCGCGCAGGGCAATTTCGGCCGACTCGGCATCGCGGATCTCCCCGACCAGCAAAATGTCCGGGTCCTGACGCAGCGAAGCGCGCAGCACGCTGGCAAAATTAAGGCCGATGCGCTCGTGCACCTGCACCTGGCTGATACGCGGCAGGCGATACTCCACCGGATCTTCCACGGTGATGATTTTGCTTTCGGGCCGGTTCAGCTCAGACAGCGCGCCGTAGAGCGTGGTGGTTTTACCCGAGCCGGTGGGCCCTGTGACCAACACCAAACCGTGGGGCCGATTAATCATCCGGCGAAAGCGCTCGCGCATTGCCTGCGGCATGCCGACTTTATCCAGCGGCAAAACGCCGTCGGTGTGATCGAGTATCCGCATCACCACCGACTCGCCGAACTGGACCGGCATAGTCGACAAACGAATATCGATGTTGCGGCCCGAGACTTTTAAATTAAAGCGACCATCCTGCGGGATACGCTTTTCGGAGATATCCAAACCGGACATAAGTTTCAAACGCACCACCAGCGCCGAGGCGATGCGCTTTTCATTCATCACCTGCTCGAGCAGGACACCGTCGATACGGTTGCGAATTCTGAGCACGGTTTCGTCGGGCTCAATGTGCACGTCCGAGGCCCGGGCATTGACGGCCTCTTCAAAGATTTTTTGCAGCAGCTTGACCACGGGCGCGTCCGAGTCGCCCACATCGCCGGCCACCTCGGCCAAATCCAGCGCCGACTCCTGCAGCTCATCTTCCAGCTCACCGGCCAGAGAGGCAATTTCACTGGCGCGGGTGTAGGCGATGTCCAGAATATCCAGCAAATCGGACTCGCGCACCACCGCCGCCTTTACCGGTTTGTCCAACTGGCGCTCGATGTCATCGAGGCAAAAAATATCCGTCGGGTCGGCCATGCCGAGTAAAAAGCCGTCCGGGTCCTCGCGCAAAATCATCACCCGGTAGCGCCGCGCCGTGGTCTCGGGCAGCTTTTGCACCAGGTCCGGATCAAAGCGAAACTGCTTGAGATTGACAAAGGGAATATCCAGCTGGTCGGACAAGAGCGTCAGCAGTTCTGTCTCGTCCACAAACCCCAGCTCCACCAGGGTGTGGCCGAGTTTACGTCCGCTGAGTTTTTGCTCCTGCAGGGCGTGCTGCAACTGGGCTTCGCTGATCATTTGCTTGCTGACCAGCAAATCCCCTAAACGAATTTTTTTTGGTGCCTGTGCCATAGCTCCTCACTCCAGTTGCGCCAGGCGCTGCCCGGAAAATTCTCTGATGGTTGGGGTCGCATCGCTCGCCATTAACGCTTGCCGGTAGGCGGCAGCGGCCGAGCGGTATTCGCCCTGTTGGTCAAAGGCAACCGCCAACCCCAACCAGTATCTGGCCTTGGGGCCAAACACATCCAGCAGGCGGCTGTAGTGGCTGGCTGCCTCTTGCGAGCGCTCGAGCCTTTGGTAAAGACTCGCCAGCAGCGCGCGGTAGGGCTCATCGTCCGACGCGGTGGCGCCCGCTTCACGTTCAAGCGCCGTTAGCGCCTCGGCGTACTCGCCTTTGGCATGGTGCTCACGCGCCCTTAAAAAAGCGGCCTGCGCATCGGGCAAGCCCGACACAAGCAGCGCCTGCGCAGCGTTCCAATCCCGCTGCTGTAAGTACAGCGACTGCAAATAGCGGCGCGCCTCGAGCGGCCAGCGCCCGCCGGAGGCCGCGGTTCGCAAGAAATGTCCAAGCGCGCGCTCGGCCTCGCGGGCCTGTCCGCCGGCTACAAGGACGCGGGCCGCTTCTACTTCGGCGGCGTCTTGCGAAGCGAGACTCAGCTGCACCGGCGCCACCGACCCGGCTTCACTACCGGTGCGCTCACTCGCCACATTGCTTGCCGGTGCATTGGATGGCTCGGGCACTGTGCTAGTACCCTCAGGCGGCGGCTGCTTCAAGGCGGCGGTCAACCGCACCTGCAAACTATCGAGTGCCGAGTGCCCGGGCGCCACGGCGAAAGCGCGATCGAGCAGACGCTGGGCGCCGGTCAGTTCGCCGCGCTCCAGCTCGCGTTCGGCCAAGACCCGGTAACGTTCGGCAATGGCTTCAAGCCCCTGCAAGGCATCGGGGTGATTGGCGTGAAGGCTCAGGACTTTGTGGTAGTACAGAAAAGCGCTGTCGTTCACCGGCAAGGTTAACTGGTCCGCGGTAAAGGCCGCGCGCGCGCGCAGCAGGTAATCTTCGATGGCCGCCTGGTCGATGATCACCTGAACAGAGTGTTCTGTGTCGGCGGCGGGGTTGGTCGCAGCCACTGAGCTCGCCAGCGGTTGAGCAGTCTGCAACACCGGCTCTGCAGGCGATGGCTGAAGTACAGCCGCCGGGGTGTCAGTCGCAGGCGGCTTCGTCGCCAACCGCTTGGAAGAATCGGCCGCTGCCGGCGAAGGCGAAGTCGCCTCGGCCTGCAACCGGCTCGTTTGGCTATCGCGCTCGGGCCAGAGCAGCAAAGCACACAGGCCCATGAGTAAAACGCCCGCAAACCCCATCAAGGCATAAAGTAATGGCGCGCGTGCGCTGCGCTTATGCGGGTGCAGATAGGGCGTCTTTTCCTCACGCGCCAGGCTATCGCCGCGCGATTCCAAATCCCGCAGCATGTCGTTGACCAGACTCACAGCAAGGCTCCCTGCCAGGCGAGCCAACCGAGCACCGCCGCGGCACAGGTACAACCCAGCAGGGTCCAGGGCCAGACATTGCGCGCTGCGCGTCGGCCGGCAGAGCGAGACTCTGCCGTATCGAGCACCGCGCGCGCCATGTGGCGCCGCTCGACCTGCCGGGCGCCCTCGCCGTAGGCGGCCATCAGCGCCTTGTGGCTGAGCACATTGATAAGTCTGGGTATGCCGGCCGATGCCTGCCCGAGCAAACGAATGGCCCCGCGGGCAAACAGTGGGGCGCCACGGTAGCCGGCCGCCTTGAGGCGCGCCTCCACATAAGCACCGATGTTCTTGCGATCGATGCCGGTGAGGTACTCGGAAAACACAATGCGCTGTTTGAGCTGGCGCAAGTCCGGGCGCTGCAGCATCTCGTCCAGCTCGGGCTGGCCAAAGAGCACCACTTGCAAGAGCTTGCGCTTGGCGGTTTCGAGGTTAGTCAAAAGGCGCAGCGCTTCCAAGGTTTCGCGGGGCATGGCCTGCGCCTCGTCGACAATCAACACCACCTGGCGTTTGCTCGCGGCCAGCTCAATCAGCCGCTGGTTGATGTCGTTAAGCAATTTGTGGGCGGGCTTGTCCTGAGTCTCAACGCCGATCTCTTCGGCGAGAAACCACTTGAGTTCATCGGGGGTCAGATAGGGGTTGGGAATATAGGCGGTGATGCAATCTCGATCCAGACGATCGAGCAGCTTGCGCCCGAGCAGGGTTTTCCCCGTACCCACCTCACCGACCACTTTGACAAAGCCCTCACTGTGGCGCAGTGCCAACAACAATGTGCCCAACACCTCCCGGTGACTTTGGTTGTTGTAAAAAAACTGCGTGTCCGGCGTCAGCGAAAACGGCTGTTCACTCAAACCAAAGTGCTGGGCGTACACTGTTACTCCTCCAGCATACGCCGGTGTTCATTGCCGATGGCATTGACCCGGTTGAGCGCACCGTTGATTTGTTCGTTCCAGGCATCGGTGTTGGCGACAATCGGGCGCAGCAGGATCACCAGCTCGGTTTTGACCAGCGAGCGACTGGTAGTGCGGAACAGCGAACCCAGCAGGGGGATATCGCCAAGGCCCGGGTTTTTACCGTCGCGATTGTTGCGCGTTTCCTGCATCAGGCCGCCCAACACAATCACCTGGCCGGAGCGGGCGCGAACGATACTGTCCGACTCGCGCACACCGCGCAGCGCCAGCGGCAGTGAAAAGTCCTCACTGCCGATGGTGAAGTCTTTTTGCTGGTCAGTGACGTCACTGACCACCGGATGAATGTGCAAGATGACATTGTCGTCATCGGAGATCTGCGGTGTCACATCCAGTGATATACCACTGAAAAACGGCGACAACTCAATATTGGGCGTGCTGGTCACCGCCGAGGCATTGGCCGTGGTGTTGCTGGAAATGCCGGTAATAAAGTATTCATCCGAGCCGACACGGATAACGGCTTTTTGGTTGTTGACGGTAGAGATGCGCGGGCTTGACAACACCTGCACGTTGCCTTGGGTTTCAAGCAGCGACACCAGCTCGGAAATATCCGTTACTTGCAAAATCGAGGTAAACAGCTGGTCGGTTTGCTTGAGAAAGCCGTCGGTGACATTTTGCTCAGCGGTGAAAGAGCCGGGAATCGCGTCGCGCCAGCTGAGCTGATCGTTCAGAGTGCGGCCCAGCTCGCGATTGTAGCCATAGCCAATCTGGCCGGAAATTTCGCTCCAGTCGATGCCCGTGTCGTAGCCTTCTCTCAAGCGCACTTCCAAAATCTTGGCCTCGAGTATGACCTGACGACCAACACTCAACTCGGAGCGCTCGAGAAATTCGCGCACCGCACTTAGCTCGTGGGGCAGCGCCTTGACCACCAGCATACCGGCCTGAGGCGACACCATGACCATCCGGTCTTCGCTCTCGCCACCGATAATGGCCGACACCGCCACCCTGACCGACTGCCAGAAATCGGTGCGATTGAGCGTCTGAATGCGCGAGCCGGGCGTCAGTGCCGTGGCTTTGTTGCCAGTGTCGCCCTCGAGCATGCCGAGTAAATTTTGGGTGTCGCCGCTGCTGACGGATTGATTGCCGGCGCTGCCGCCGACATTGCCACTTTGCGACTCGCCGCGCCCAATCAGCACGCTGGTGTCGGACACGCCCACGCGCTGAACATCCAAGTAATTGAGATGAAACACCTCTGTGCGTAAATGATTCGGATAAACGGTGTAGATGCCGTTGCGCTGTTTGTATTCGTACCCGTAGATGTCGCGGGTCACATCCAGCACGTCGGCAACTGCGACATCGCGCAGGTTCAGGGAGATGGCACCGGAGACTTCGGGGTGCACAACAATGTTGGTGCCTGTGCCCTCCACCAGCGACAGAAAAAACGCCCGCGCCGGCACTTCGTTGACCGACACATCAAAACGCTCGGCGGCCACCTGCGGGGCCGGCTCTGCCAGGGTGTCGTGAACCGCCTCGGGTACGCTGACAGGTGCCGGTGCGGCCTCTTCGGCCACACGCGCCATCTCGGTTTCAATGCTCAGCGTTTTTTCCTGTGGCTGAGCACAACCGATGAGCAGCGCGGCCATCACGGCTGCGCCCGTTTTACCTGAGTGGTTCCACTTCATTGCCTGTTCACCCTTACGCTTAACCTCAAGGTCGGTCTGTCTTTATCGACTCTGTCTCTGGCTGGTCCAGTAGCTTGAGTACCATTGTCTTGCCATTGCGCTTAAGCACAACGTCACTGCGATTGATTTTCTCCACGGTCACCTCCGGCAACCGCACGAGGGCCTCACCCTCGCGCACCAATTCACCGTTGATCACAGCGAGCGTGCGCGTTTCACTTATGAGTACCGAGTGTAGCTTGAGCCCAATATCATCGGCGCTCGAGCGATGGCCCAGTGGCTGCGTCGGATCGCGCAAACTTTGGGCAAACACCGTGGGGGCGAGCAAGGTCAGTAGTGCCAATGTCTTATACACCCAGACGTCCCTCCTCAGCGCTCAAGGTATACACCCGGATAATCACCAAAGCGTTGGGATAGCCGATCACCTCGTAGTGCAGCGACTCCCAGTAGAAACGCCACTCGAGCGATTCGAGCCGCCGGATAAGATCGAGCACATCAAAATAGCGCCCGCTGACAGTTACCTTAACGCTGTGCCGGTAAACCCCGGCGCTTTTTTGAGGTTGAGGTTGCGTTTGGTCCTGCGCAGATGCTTCAGCGGCGGCCGAGGCGTCTGTGACGCTCACTCGGGTGACCGGCTCGGTGACCACCTCAAGCAGCGTCAGCGAGGCCGTTTGCGCTAGGACATCCTGCAGCACCCGGGCCAGCTGATCGGCCCGAATCAAGCCGTTGGTCAGCTCGGCCAGTTGCGCGTCTATACTCGCCAGACGCTGTTCGGCGGCTTGCAGCTCAGCGCGCTTGCTCTGCAACGCCTGACCGCTTGCAAGTTGACGAAAAGTGTCAATTTGCTGCTGCAACTGTTGTTGCTCGGTGCGCTCGGTTTGCAGGCGCGCCTCGCTCGCATCGCGCTCGGCAAGCGCCGAGCCAAACCAGAACAAATACCAGAGGCCATAGAGCACCAGAAGCACGGCGGCGAGCACGATCACCCGCTCGCGCAGGCTGAGCTTGTCGATCTGATCATTCAATTTATCGAGATTCACTGCTGCCTCCCGCCGCCGGTGCCTTTACGGCAAAGGGGTAACCCTTGCCATCATCGGGCGCCAGGGATAGAACCCCAAACGCACTGCCGGCAAAAGCGTCCTCGCCTTGAAGCCGCTCGAGATAGCGCGGTACGGCTGCCGGCTCGGCGGTGAGCCCTTCGAGGGTGACATAGCGGCCAGCATCGGACAACGAAAACTCGCTCAGAGACAAGCTGGGCTCTGACAGGCGGGCCAGGGCAACAAGCTGTGCGGAGAAGCCGCCGGCATTGCCCATGTCTTCACGGGCGAGCATGTCCGCCAGCGCCAACCTGTCTTTGATCAGGGCGCGAACCTGCGCAAGCTCACTGGCCAGCGACTCGGCATCGGCACCATTGCTGGCTCTGGCGAGGGCGTCGCGCTCAACGGCAAGGCGCAAGTTGTCGCCTGAAAGCGCCTCAAGTTCACCGGCCAGCTCACTGGTGCCTGAGCGATACCATAGGCTCACCAGCACCAGCAACAAGCAAAAGGCCGCACAGGCGAGCAACATCTGCCCGGCGCGCAGCGGCGAACGATCGGGCTGGAATTCGGCGGTGTAGAGGTTAATCGACTGCATCAGCGGACCGCCTCTTCACGCAAGGCTGCTCCCAGGGCACGCAGACACAGCGCCTGATGATGCTCAGCCACTGGCTCTTCACTAGTCAGCGCGGCAGACCAATCGAGCAAATCCATGCGCCCAGGCAAAGCGCTGGTTAGGGACTCGGTGAGCTTGTCGGCAGAGACGTTCTCGCCGCACAGCAAAATTCTGGCGGCGGGTGGCTGGCGCAACTGGCGCTCGAAATAATCGAGCGAGCGCTGCAGCTCCAGCGTCAGGGCATCCACCGGAATATCGTCCAGCAATCCGGCGTTGTAATCGAGCTTAAAGTTGCGCGCGAGGTACAGCTCACCGGCCTTCACCATCAGCAAGCTGCCACCGCCCTGATAGAGGTTAACGAGCGCCACGGGCCGGGCGGTGTCATAGCCGACCTCCACCAAGCGCGCGAGTGCCAACTCGGGAATTTCAATGGCCGCCAGCGAGAGGGAGGTTTCCTCCATGGCCGCGACCAGAGAAGCCACAGCTTCGCGCCGCGCGACGGTTACATAGGCGAGGCGGGCATCGCCGCGGCTGCAGGAATCGGGTAGAAGAAACGCATCGATCACCGCATCGGCCACGGGAAAGCTCACCAGATCCTTTACACGCCAGCGCAGCGCTTCGTTGAGCTCCTCGGCGGGGACTTTGGGCGCATCGCCCAGCAATAGCTGATACCCGGTACTCGCCAACACGGCGGTTGCCGGCAAGCCGCGCAAATTGAGCTTACCCAGGCGCTCACGCAATCTGGCGGGCGCCTCTTCGGGTTCACAGGGGAGAAATTCGGCCGAGAGCAATCGGGGCAACTGCCCCACCACCCGCTCAATATGAGCAAAGGCCACGCCTTCCGTGGCAAACTCCACTCCAATCATTTCGTACTTGCGTTTTTTGGCACGAAACAAATTCAAACGGTCCACTCCCGAGGTCGGTGTCCGCCGCCGGGCGCAAAAAGATCAGCGCCAAGGCTCGACGGAACCAATGAAACGAAAAATACGCCATCACTATGCCATTTAGACGCGCTTTTCACCAGATGCAATAACCTGCCATTATAATTATCCTAAGTGGCCGCCAGACACTGACATCGCCCCTGCCACAAAGCTACACCCAAGTTTGGGTCGATGAGTCAAGCATCGCGTTTAGACGATTGCGTCAGTGTCAGCGAGTGCCTTATAACCTTAGCCGAAAATAGCCCAAAGAACCCGTTATTAGCAAATGTTCCATATTGTCCTGTTTGAGCCGGAGATCCCCCCCAACACCGGCAACATTATTCGTCTGGCGGCCAACACCGGCTGCCAGGTACACCTGATAGAGCCGCTGGGCTTTGAGCTGGATGACAAGCGGCTGCGCCGCGCTGGTTTGGATTACGGCGAGTGGCAGGATATGCAAATCTACACCGATTGGCCTGATTTTTTGGCCAGGGCCGAACCGGCGCGGCTTTTTGCCCTCAGCACCAAAGGCCGTGCCCGGCCCAGCGACACTCGCTTTGCCCAGGGCGATTTTTTGCTTTTTGGCCCGGAAACCCGCGGCCTGCCGGCCAGTATTCGCGAGTCGCTGCCGCCCGAGCAGGTGCTGCGTATTCCCATGTGCCCCAACAGCCGGAGTATGAACCTGTCCAACGCCGTCTCAGTGATCGTCTACGAGGCCTGGCGGCAACTGGATTTTGCCGGGGCACTGTAAATGCAGAACCCCAGCAAAACCATTATCATGGGCGGCTTTTGCCGGAGCACAGACGATGACACGTATTCAAATTCTGGTGGGCTCGGAAATGGGCACGGCGGAAATGGTGGCCGCCAGCGCCAAAGACGTTCTGGAGAACGCGGGCTTTGAGGCGGTGGTCAACCCTCTGCCCGAAGCCTCCGACATCACCGACAACCCCGATGACATTCTGCTGATCTGCACATCCAATACGGGCGCGGGTGATCTGCCGGGCAATATTCAACCGCTCTACCTCGAGCTGACGCGCAGTTATCCGCCCATCGCCGGGCGCCGCTATGGCATCATTAATCTCGGCGACAGCAGCTACGTCACTTTTGCCGAGGCCGGCCGCGCTATTGATGACGCCATGAGCGATATCGGCGCGGTGCGCGTTGGCGAGCCGCTGGTGTTGGACGCTTCCACCGGGGAGGACCCGGAGCCCCTAGCCGAGCAGTGGCTCAAAGAGTGGATAACGCAACTATGAGCCGCGCACCCATCGGCCTGTTTTACGGCAGCTCCACCTGCTACACCGAAATCGCCGGCGAAAAAATTCGCCAGCAAATTGGTGAAGACAGAGTAGACATATTCAACATTGCCGAAACGCCGATTGTTGAGGCGGGATTTTATGACTGCGTGATTCTCGGCATGCCCACCTGGGACTACGGCGAGCTGCAGGAGGATTGGGAGGAAATCTGGGAGGAGATCGACCAGGTGGGTTGGCAAGACAAAAAAGTCGCGCACTATGGGCTTGGCGATCAGGTGGGCTACCCCGAGTGGTTTCTCGACGCCATGGGCTATTTGCATGCCAAAGTGCTTGCCCTGGGCGCCCTGCCCTGCGGCTACTGGCCGGTAGAGGGCTATGAGTTTGAGGCGTCCAAGGCCCTGATCAACGACAACACCCAGTTTGTCGGCCTCGCCCTCGACGAAGAAAATGAATTTGAATTAACCGATGAGCGCATCCGCCAGTGGTGCGCCCAGATCACTCGCGAATTTGGCCTGTGAGCGAGCCACCCAGCCATTCATCTCTGCACTGGGATGAGCAGGGCCAGCCCCTGTCGGCCAGTTTTGGCGATGTGTATTTTTCTCGCCACGATGGCCTGGCTGAAACGCGCCATGTGTTTCTTGAGGCCAACCAGCTTCCCGAGCGTTTCGCCGCTCTTGCGCCCGTTCACGGGCAGCCGGAGCCGATCTTTACCATTGCCGAAACCGGCTTTGGCACCGGCCTCAATTTTCTTGCCGCCTGGCAGCTGTGGCGGCAGGTGGCACCGGTCGGCGTGCGCCTGCAGTTTATCTCTGTAGAAAAATACCCCCTCGGGCGCGAGGACATAAAACGCGCTCTGTCGCTCTGGCCCGAACTGGGCGATCTCACCCAGGCCTTGCTGGCGCAATACCCGGATTACCTGGGCCCGGGCATCTACCGGATGCACTTTGGGCCGGTGAGCCTGACGCTGATCATCGACGACGCCGTCGCCGGTTTTGAGCAGTGCCTGACAAGTACAGATGCGCGCTGGCGCAGCCCGCGTTTTCGCGCCGATGCCTGGTTCCTCGACGGCTTCGCGCCGAGCAAAAACCCCGAGATGTGGCGGGAAGAGCTTTTTGCGGTGATGGCCGAGCTGTCCGGCCCCGCCACCACGGCCGCCACATTCAGCAGTGCAGGTATCGTCAAGCGCGGTCTCAAGGCGGCGGGCTTTGCCATCGTCAAGGTGCCGGGTTACGGCCGCAAGCGGGAGATGCTCCGCGCCCAGTGGCAGGTAAGCGGCGCGCCGACAGCCAGCGCCGCGCAGCGGGCGCTGGATATTCATCCAAGGGCCACTCACAGCGGCGGCAAACACGCCCTGGTGATAGGCGCCGGGCTCGCGGGGTGTCATACCGCCAGGTCCCTGGCCCTGCGCGGCTGGCAGGTGCAGGTGCTAGAGCGCGATACGGTTGCCTCTCAAGGGTCGGGCAATCCTCAGGGGCTGCTCTACAGCAAGCTCAGCCACCGCGCCGAAACGCTGCCGGCGTTTAATCTGCAGGCGCTGGTCTACGCCCAGGGTTACTATGCCCCGCTGTGGCAAGAGTACCGTGAACTGGGCGAGGCCTGCGGCGTATTGCAAATGGCCACCAGCGAGGACAAAGCCCGGGCCCAGCAGGACGTGATGGCCGCACTGGGCGAGTCGCAACAACTGGTGCGCCGGCTCAGTGCCGAGCAGGCCAGCGACCTCGCGGGGCTGCCCCTTGCCGCCGGCGGGCTGTTTTTCCCCGGCTGCGGCTGGATCGATCCCAGGGCGCTGTGCCGCATTCTGCTGGAGCACCCCAATATTCAGGTGCAGACACACTGCGCGATTGATCAGCTGGCGTTCGACGGTCATAACTGGCGCGCCAGCGACAGCGAAGGCCGCGAATGGCAGGGCGATGTGGCAGTGATCGCCTGCGCCCATTTCAGCGGCCAATTCGCGCCTCTGGCGCACCTGCCGCTCAAACCCATTCGTGGCCAGGTCAGTTACCTGCCAGCCACCCGCGAGAGCCTCCAGCTGCGCATTGCCCTGTGTGAGCGCGGCTATCTGGCGCCTGCACGCGAGAGGCGGCACTGCCTGGGCGCGACCTTTAACCTGGGCGAAACCGAGCTGACCCCTACCGCGCGGGATCACAGCGACAACCTGGCTCACCTGGGCGATTTCGGCCCGGCACTGGCAGACAGCCTCGGCAGCTACCCACCCCAGGCGCTCGAGGGCCGCGCCGCTTTTCGTTGCACAACACCCGATTATCTGCCGATTGTCGGACCCGTGGCCGATGTCGACGCCTTTAAAGAGGTCTATGCCCCACTGGCGCGCAACGCCCGGGCGCAGATAACTGCTTCCACCCCCTATGTACCGGGGCTCTATGTGAACACGGGCCACGGCTCGCGCGGTCTTGCCTACACGCCTCTGGCCGCCGAGCTACTGGCGAGCACCATCAACGCCGAACCGCTGCCGCTCACTCGCGAACTGGCCAAAGCGCTGCACCCGGCGCGTTTCTTACTACGCGACATTATCCGCAGCAACGCAAAGCGCTGATGAGGTGTTATTGAGCGTCTATACTGTCCCTTACCACGAGCGAGGAGACTGTTATGCTGGCCTACACCGGACACTCCCATTTCATCAGCCAGGATGAGCTGGATACCATCCACAACTACTACGAGAAGCGCGTCGTCGAGGCCATCTTTGAAGCCAGCGAACGGGCGCGCGAGGGCGACCGTAACTTTGTCGCCGACGTCGCCTGCGTGGCGCTGAACCGCCTGCCCCCGCGCTACATTCGGCACGACGTGGACATGACCTTTTTTATGTCGCCACAAGAACTGGAAGAGATGAACGATAAGGTCGCGCGCGCCGTGAACGACGCCATCACCTACGTGACCGACCGCGAAGACCCGCTAGAGCCGCCCGTCCCGGAACAAAAGCCAACCGCCGCTGGGAAAGCGACAACCAAAGCCAAACCGGCCACTAAGGCCAAGAGTTCGGGCAAAGGAAAAAGCAAATCGCGCAAAGAGACTTAGTGGTCTTTAACTGCCGCCTCTTCCACCGGGGCCTGTACGGTTTTTTGCAGCATGATTTGCGAGCCACTGCCGCAGGCAATGACTGTGCGCATGGCCGCCTCGACGCTCACCTCGGGCAGCAAAGTGACGCAATCGGCGGGCAGATGATAGACAAACCCAGAGGTAGGCACCGGCGCAGTGGGCACGTACACGGTAAATTCGCCGGTGTCGTGCTCAGCGGTGACAATCCCGGTCACGCACACGGGGCTGGACGCTCCCATAATATAAGCGCGACAGACCTTGCCCTTGAGCAACGAGGCATTGCCCTCGCCCCCCATCACCTGCACTACCATTTCGCGTATGGTGCTGTAGCCCGGCGCCAGACGCGACAACAACCCATCCACCTTGCGGTGCAGCCAGCGGCCGATGCCAGTTTTGACCAACAGACCAATGCAAAAGCAGGCCCCGAGAATCAGCACCACCCCCAGAATATCGGCAGCGTGCTCACTGGTGCGAATATAGCCCGACAGCCAAGTGCTCAAAGGCTCGATAGCCCGGTCAATCAACCCCACCAGCCACTGGAGCAAAAACAAAAAGATGGTAATGGGCAAAACCACTGCCAAACCACCGAGCAGGGTGAGCGTAAGAAAGGAGCGCAAACGACCCATAGCTAAACCTTGTATAAATGATTCGGAACGATGACTCGCTGTGCGATCGCCGCATGGGTAGTATTATGGCGAAAGCGCCAACCCCAGACAATGAAGCGAACTCTCTATGCCCATACCGCGCCCCTACTATTGGGTCTGCGCCCTAATACTGCTGAGCGGCGCCTTGCTGTGCCGGGCAGAGGCGCCGATCAAACTGGATTACACGCTCACCAAAACCGTCGCCCGGGACTTTAGCGCCTTTACTCAGGGGCTGGAGATCGACGGCGATACGCTGCTCGAAAGCAGCGGCCTGGTGGGGCAATCGTTTATTCTGCGCAGGGCTCTGCCAGCCACCGAAGCCGAGGGCCAGGCGCAGATTCTCTGGCTGCGCCAATTGCCGGCACCCTACTTTGCCGAGGGCCTGACCCGCCTGGGCGACATCGTTTACCTGCTGAGCTGGCAGCACGGCACCGGCTGGATGTTTGACGCCGACTCGGGAGAGCCGACAGGGCAGTTTCGCTATCGGGGAGAAGGCTGGGGACTGACCCATATGG
This sequence comes from Gilvimarinus algae, assembly GCF_030518215.1. Classification (GTDB taxonomy): domain Bacteria; phylum Pseudomonadota; class Gammaproteobacteria; order Pseudomonadales; family Cellvibrionaceae; genus Gilvimarinus; species Gilvimarinus algae. The sequence goes on along the minus strand of NZ_JAULRT010000059.1, from coordinate 253,237 downwards.
GCGATCAGCTGGTGCGCTCGGACGGCAGCGACCGCCTCAGCTTTCACGCCCCTGAGAATTTCGAAAAGCTCAGGGAACTGTCGGTCACCTGGGATGGCAAACCCATCACCAGATTGAACGAGCTCGAGTATGCCGAGGGTTATCTCTGGGCCAACGTCTGGCAGGATAACCGCATTCTGGCCATCGACCCAAGCAGCGGCACGGTAAAAGGCTATCTGGACTTAGCGGCTCTGGCGCGCAAGGAAAATACCCGCCCACGGGACAATGTACTCAACGGTATCGCCTATGACCCGGCGAGAGACCTCTACTGGGTCACAGGCAAACGCTGGAACAGCCTCTATCAGTTGAAAGTCCGCTTACCTGGGGAAGAGTGACGGCGTAAGCGGAGGACCGCTAGCAAGCTGCTCGCTACTCGCTACTCGCTACTCGGGAACAACGTTTTCGGCCTGAGGGCCCTTCTGGCCATCTTTGATTTCAAAGCTGACTTTTTGCCCCTCGGTCAGGGTTTTAAAACCAGAGCCGACGATTGCCGAAAAATGCACGAACACATCCGGCCCACCCTCACTGGCAATAAAGCCAAAGCCTTTGGACTCATTAAACCATTTCACCACACCTGATGTTTTAGACATAGCTGCTAACCTGCTCCGGCACCTGCCGGTCCTAACATTGAGAAAATTCAATAGCCCTCATCCGGTGCACGGTTTAACGGTCAAAGCCGCAACAGCACGGCCCCGCAGAGGTCTTGGTCACTATAAACCGGGCAAGATTTGAGTGTAAAGTCGCCGCCCCTTAAACCTGGCCGGGCTTTCGCGTAGAATTTACTGTTATCAGCGATCAAACGGGCGACACCGGCAATGAATCAACAACCGCCACATTTCCCGCCGCGCCCCGGGCGCGGTTACGCGCACTGCAACGACTGCCGGCTCAGCAATATCTGTCTGCCGCTCAGCCTCGAGTTTTCCGATATCGACAAGCTCGACGCGATTGTCCAGCGCGGTAAACCCCTGCAGCGTGGCGATATCCTCTACCGCAGCGGCGAACCATTTGGCGCGATCTACGCCATTCGCTCCGGCTCAATCAAGACCTGGAGAACCAGTCGCGATGGCGAAGAGCAGATCACCGGTTTCTATTTGCCGGGCGAAGTCGTGGGCCTGGACGGACCTGCCGAAGACAGCTACGCCAACAGCGCTCAGGCGCTGGAAACCACCTCCGTTTGCGCCATCCCCTTCTCCCGGCTGGAAGCGCTTAGCCGACAGGTGCCGGGGCTGCAACGCAACCTATTCCAGCTGCTGAGTCGGGAAATCAGTACCGATCAAAAGCAGTTCGGACTGCTGGGCCGCACTTCGGCCGATACCCGCGTAGCCTCCTTGCTGGTGAGTTTGTCGCTGCGTCACGAGCGCCACAAGCTCTCGCCCACCACTTTCGCACTGCCCATGTCCCGTAGCGACATGGCTAACTTTCTCGGCCTGACGCTCGAAACGGTAAGCCGGGTGTTTGGCCGCCTGCAGCAACTCGATATTATCCAGGCCAGCCGCAAAGAGCTGCACATTGTCCAACCGGGTGCCCTGCGCGAGCTGGCCCACAGTGAGAGCCAGAACCTATGCCGATAACCGATAAGCAAGTCAACGCCGTCCTGGAGGACATCGATCGGGCCAACCACCAGGACCCAAACCTCACCGGTGACGGCACCCCAAGCGAGTACCTCTACGCCCAGCGTATGACCGAGCAACTAGCGTCCTTTGTGCCGGACGCCGAGCCGGCTCTGCAAATTGCCGCGCGCGCGCAGCACATTGAGCGCTGGGTGATCCCCCGCTCGGACTACCCCATGGACCGCAGCGGCTACAAGCGCTGGCGCACCGAGCTGGGCCGGCACCACGCCGAGCGCGCGCGCCAGATTATGCTGGCGCACGGCTGCGATGAGGACAGCGGCCAACAGGTGGCCGATATGCTGCAAAAAAAACGCCTCAAACTGGACCCTCAGGTACAAGCTCTGGAAGACGTTATCTGCCTGGTCTTTATCCGTCACTATCTGGAAGAGTTTGCCGCTAAGCACGAAGAGCCCAAGCTGATCGATATCATCCGCAAAACCTGGAAGAAGATGTCGCCCAAGGGGCATGAGGCGGCGCTGGCGGGTGCGGGCGATTTGCCCGAGCATTTACAGGCGCTGATCGGTAAAGCCCTGGCTGATTAAGGGCGTTTTTTACTCCGATATGTGCTGATTAATCGCATAAATACGCCCAAACGGAATAAAAATACGCAAAAAATCGTTAAGACTTGACCTGAAGAGCAAAGTCCTTTATACCCAAATTGTGAGTTACATAACAAAAACGATAAAAAGGGTATTGCTCTTATGAAAAATCTACCAGTAAACGTCGTGGCCTTGCTGCTCGCGCTGGCGGGTAGTCAGGCATTTGCCTGTGACGAGGCGTGCAAGAAAGACAAGGCTGAGCAGGAGCATGGCGTGAAGTTCGCCAGCTATCTCAGTGCCGATTTCTGCCACACCACGCGCGCGGACTTTTTGATTCAGGATTATCGAAGCCTGGAGAAGTACCGGGCTGAACAGCTCCCCGGCGGCCACAAAGGCGGCATGAATAACATCCGCAAATTGCTTGAACAGCGCAAAGAGTGGCTGATCGAGTGCGACGACTATCTGCGCCTGACAGGCCAGGGCCGTATCTTCCGCGACAAAGCGACCACCGATCAGATTTTTGCTGCGATCGACAAGGTGACCAAAGAGCTGAACGGCTTGGTCTACAACGGCAGCCAGGATGTGATCGTCAGCAATGGCCTGGACATTGCCGAACAGGACTTCGACAAGATGCTCGGCATGCTCGACCACCACAAAACGCAGCTGCAGCTGCGCGGCCAGCTGGTTATTCGGTAACTTTTTCTTCCCGGTTGCGCTTAAGCGACAGCACCGCACGCTTGGGCCGGCCGGGGTTCTCGGCGAACATCCGCGCTTTTTCTTCCAGCTCGCGTACCGTGCGGCTCTTGGCGGGCGACTGAGCCTGCCCGAGGCGAGCGCCGGAGCCGCCCTGCTCAGCCGCATTCGCCAGCGCCTGCACGCCGCAGCGCAACAACCGCGCCTGATCGATAAAATTCAGCGACTTGGGAAAATGGCTGGGGTCCACTGACGAGGGATTTTGCGGATCCCCTTCAATGCGGATAATACAACCACATGCGTGTCGGGCCTCACCGGATGCCAGATCGACATCCCAGGTTTCAAAGTCCATTGCCTTGACCTACTGTGTTGACTTGAAAGAGTCCTCTCACCCGGGCACCTTTATAGGCTTCGGGACGGGTGAGGGTATCGGGCTATTGTGACAGTTTTACGACAAAACCGGTATTGGCAGGCTGTTAGGCCTGCCGCCGCGTTTGGCGCGCCGGAGGTGGCGCGCCAATATGGCTTTCGTTGCGCTCGCGGGCCAGTTCAATTTGCTTTTGCCGTTCGGCGAAACGCGTTTTCTGCTCATCGGTGAGCTTGTCGTAGCACAGCGGACAGCAGACACCCTTGAGGTAGAGGGGCGATTGCTTTTGCTGCTCGGTAATCGGGTGGCGACAGCCGTAGCACTGATCATAAGAGCCCTTCTCGAGATCGTGATTGACCGCGACTCGGTTATCAAACACAAAACACTCACCGCGCCAGAGGCTCTCTTGCTCCGGTACTTCTTCCAGGTATTTGAGAATACCGCCCTCGAGGTGGTAGACCTCATCAAAACCCTGCTCTTTCATATAGGCGGTGGCTTTTTCACAGCGGATACCGCCGGTGCAGAACATGGCCACTTTTTTGTGTGTGGTCGGGTCGAGGTTCTGCTTCACATAGTCCGGGAACTCACGGAAGGTTTCGGTGTTGGGGTCGAGCGCGCGCTCAAAGGTACCAATGGCGTACTCGTAACGGTTACGAGTGTCCACCACCAACACCTCTGGATCACTGATCAGTGAATTCCACTCACGGGGTTTGACGTAGGTGCCCACGATTTTTTGCGGGTCGATGTCTTCCACCCCCATGGTCACAATCTCTTTTTTAAGCTTGACCTTCATCCGGTAAAAGGGCTGCTCCTCGTGCACGGACTCCTTGTGCTCTATATCCGCAAACCGCTCGTCGCTTTTCAGGTAGGCGAGCAGACCATCGATGCTCTCGCGGCTGCCAGCCACGGTACCGTTAATGCCCTCGCCGGCCAGCAGCAAGGTGCCTTTTAGTTCCAAGCGCTCGCACTCAGCCAATAGCGGCGCACGCAGGCTGACATACTCCGGCAGGAGAACAAATTTATACAAAGCAGCGACAACAATCTGGCTCATAATCCAATCAAAATAGTCAATAGCATCAAAGATTTGCGGTACAACCGCTCAGGGGCGGCGATTATAGCGGGTTGTTTTTTATACAGCCAGTATTTTTGCCCGACATCTGATCCAAATCAAACCAGGCCGGCTGCAGAGCATCGGCTAGTGGCGGCCGCCACCGAGACAGTTGGGAGACTCGGGCACAGCCTCCGAGCGCCATTCATCGGGCGCAAACGTATGCAGCGCCAGAGCGTGAACCGGGCCTGCCATCTGCTCGGCGAGCACGGCGTACACCGCCTGATGACGCTGCACCTGCCGCTTTCCGACAAACGCCGGGCTCACCAGAGTAATTTTGAAATGGGTTTCCGACTCCGGCGGCACGCTGTGCATATGGCTTTCGTTGTCCACCACCATATGCACTGGGGAGAATTGCGCGGTCAGGGCCGCCTCTATGCTCTTTTGAACAGGTTTCATAGTGCTCTCAAGTTGCTTTGCTGAGATAGACGCTATTGTACCCCATTCACCAAGGCACCTCAGTCATGGTTGTCGGGAATGTTGCGTGCCTGCTCAAGCTCACTGGACAAGCGCAGCCCCTCCTCCGCGCGCGGCTTGGCAAGGCGCGCCACCAGCATATAAACCACCGGGGTCAGATAGAGCGTAAACACCGCCGCCATACCCAGACCGCCAAAGATCACCCAGCCAATGGCGGTGCGCGCCTCGGCGCCCGGACCACTGCTGAGAATCAGCGGCAAAGCGCCAAAAACCGTAGACATCATTGTCATGACAATGGGCCGCAGACGCACACTGGCAGCGGTGGTCACCGCCTCAATGACCGAGTGGCCGCGATCGCGCAGCTGATCGGCAAACTCCACCAGCAATATGCCGTTTTTTGCCATAAGGCCAATCAACATCACCAAGCCAATCTGCGAGTAGACATTGATACTGGTGCCCGTCAGCAGAAGCGCAAAAATGGCAGCGGCAACGCCAAAGGGCACGGTGAGCATCACAATCGCCGCACTGGTAAAGCTTTCAAACTGCGCGCAGAGCACGAGAAACACCACCACCAGTGCGATGATGTAGGTAAGCGCCACCTCCTGCGAGGTTTCATCCAGGGTTTCGGCCTCACCGAGAAAAATCAGACCGATGCCGGGCGGCAGCTCGGCCTCGGCCAACGCACGCAAATCCTCCACGGCCGAGGCCAGCGGGTAACCATCGGCGAGGTCCACATCAATTTCGATGGCCCGGCGCTGCTTGTGCCGATCCAGCTCGGCGGCCACCGCCTCCTCGGTCAGGGTCACCACACTGGACAGGGGCAGTAAACGGCCATCGTCGGTACTTACAAACAGATTGACCAGGTCGCCGGGGTCATTGATTTGATTGCCCGAAGATTCGAGCATAATCGGTATCGCCTCATCGCCCACCGACAAATCCACCAAATCATAACCATCCACCATGGCTCGCAGGGTCATGGCGATATTGTCCAGCGGAATCCCAAGGTCCGAGGCGCGCCTGCGATCAATGGTCACCGCCAACTGCGGTTGCGTGGGCTGAAACTGAATGTCCGGCTGAGACAAATTGGGTAACTGGTCTTCAATGGCTGCGGCGAATTTTTCGGCCGCGGCAAAAATTTCCATATAGTCACTGCCCACCAGCGCCACTTCAATACCGCCGCCGCTGTTCCACAACCCCAGGCTGTTGGTGCTGGAAACGCGTACAAAAGCGCCGGGAATTTCGCTCATGGGTTCACGCAGCTCGGCCATCATCTCCTGCTGGCTGCGCTCACGTTCATCCCAGTCCTTTAGCGGCAAAATCACGCGACCGCGGTTGGGATCGTAGCGCCCGACGATGGAGAACAGTTGCGTCGCTTCACCGGAGTCGAGCAGCGGTTGCACGCGCGCCTCCATGGCATTGACTTGGCGCTCGGTGTATTCGAGGCCGGTGCCGTCAGGGCCGGTGGCGTCCACGTAGATAACACCGCGGTCTTCCTCGGGCAACAGCTCCTGAGGCACATTGTGATACACCAGCGCCGCCGCAATGATCGCACCGAGAGCAAACAAAAGTGCGAGCCAACGCCACTGCAACACCCGTTCGAGCGAGCGGGTATAGACTCCCTGCAGCCGCTCTCCCACGCCCTGCAGGCGGTCGCGAATGGGATGGGACTCGCCCTTGCGCTCGGGCACGATTCGCGCCGCCATGGCCGGCACCAGCGACAGCGCCACAAAAGAAGACACCGCTACCGCAAAGGCGAGCACAAAGCCAAACTCGCGGAACAGTCTGCCGGCCGTGCTCGGTAACATGGCGATAGGCACAAACACGGAGATCAAGACCGCGGTGGTGGCAATCACCGCAAAAAATACTTGCCGAGTGCCCAGCACCGCAGCGGCTCGCGCGCCCAAGCCCTGATGCCGGCGGCGCTGGATGTTTTCCAGCACCACAATCGCATCGTCGACCACTAGCCCGGTCGCCAACACCAGAGCAAGCAGTGTGAGAATATTGAGAGAAAAACCCATGGCCCAGATCGCCGCCACGGTTCCGATCAAAGCCACCGGAATGGCCACTGAGGGAATCAACGTTACCCGCAGAGAGCCAATAAACATCCAGATGGTGAGAATCACGATGGTGACCGTCAGCGACATGCTGATCAGCACCTCGCGCATGGAGCCCTTGATAAACTTGGAGCTGTCCTCGGTGATAATCAACTCAAAATCGGTAAAGCGCTCGTTCAACCGATCTACCGCCTGATGCACACGCGCCGCAATGTCCAGGGTATTGGACTGGGACTGACGCACCACCCCCATGCCCACCACCGGCAGCCCATCGAGCCGGACGTAGGAGCTGGCATCTTCCGGAGCAAAGAACACCTGAGCCACATCCGCCAAACGGGTATCACCGCGAACCACCAGGCCGCGCAATTGCTCTTCCTCTACCGCTGAGGCATCGGCGCGCACCAACAACTCCAGATCACCTGAGCGAAAACTGCCCGAGGGCACATCAAACGGCGCCTGGCGCAGAGCGTTGGCCACATCGCTCACCGACAGACCAAAACTCGCCAAGCGGATCGGGTCCATCACCACCCGCAACACTTTTTGTCGCTGACCAAAAAGCACCACATCCGCCACACCGTCAATGGACACCAGCTCGGGGATCAAATCCTTCTCCGCCCGCCGGGTCATTTCCAGCTCATCGAGGGTTTCACTGACAATAGCGAGATTGATGATTGGGTTGGCATTGGGGTCGGCCTTAACCACCGTCAAAGATTCAATGTCCGGTGGCAGGTCGCGCTCAATTTGGCTGACAGCTTCGCGCACATCGGAAGCGGCCGCGTTGAGATCCACCGTGGGGGAAAACTCCACGTGTAAGCGCATGTTGTTTTCTTCGCTCGATGAACGGATGTTGCGAATGCCCGATACCCTCGCTACCGCGCCCTCGACAATGCTGGTGACCTCCGCATCCATGGTTTCGGGGGAAGCGCCCGGGTAGACACCGCGCACCGATACCACAGGCCGGTCCACGTCGGGCAGCTCTCGCACCTCTACCGCCACCACTGAGGCGATCCCGGCAATGGCGATCAACAGGTTGAGCACCAAAACCAGAATCGGCCGGCGAATACTCAGACTGGCAATATCGTCTTTATGAAAATCCTCGTGTTGTTCAGTCACCGCTCACCTCGGGCTCTGTCCGCGCGGGCATGCCCGCAACATTGACCACTTGAGCCACGCTCACCGGCATGCCCTCACGCACCATTTGAATGCCCTCGAGCACGACCAGCGCGCCCTCCGGCAAATCGAGATCCACCAGCACCTGACCGGCGCGACGCTGGACAATGGTCGCCACGCGACGCTCTGCCACACCGTCAATCACCGCCCAGACAAACGAACCGCGCGGCCCCCACTGCAGCGAAAGCTCGGGGATCAGTGCGAAATCGTTACCGGTCAGTGTCAGCGCTATACGAAAGCTCATTCCGGGGCGCAGTTTGTCTTCGCTGTTGTCGACATGGGCGCGCACCAAAAACGTCCGCTCGCTCGCATCTACCCGGCTGTCGATTTCCACCACGCGCCCCTCCGCCACCAGCGCCTGCTTGCGCCAGGCGGACAGCTCGATGGTTTCACCAATAGCGATTTGCCCGAGCAGCAATTCCGGCAGGGGGAAAGTCACCAGCAAGGTGCTGCGATCGTCCAGAGTCGTCAGTGTGGTGCTGGTATCGACCCATGCGCCTGGGTCGATATCCGTCAAACCCACATAGCCGGTAAAGGGGGCCTTTACTTGCTGATAGTCGAGGTTCACCCGCGCCCGGTCCACGGCAATTCTGGCGCGGGCCACCGCACTTTCAGCGTCATCCAGGGCCGACTGGGTTACAGCACCGCTATCCCCCGTCTGCCGGTAACGGCGCAGCAGTCGTTCGGCGTCCTCAAGCTCCACCTCGGCGTTGCGCAAGGCCAGCGCCTCGTCGCGACTGTCGAGGCTGAACAACACCTCGCCCTCGCTCACCTTCTGGCCCGGCTCGACCTTGACGCTCTCTACCTGACCGGCCACTCGCGGGCGAATACTTACAGAGCGCAGCGCCCGTGAGGTACCCACGGCCTCCACATTCACCTGCTCCGGACTGTAGCTGATTTCGGCGGCAATCACGGGGCGCGACTGGATGCCGCCTCTCCGCTCACTGGCGGGCTCAGGTTTGGAACAGCCGACAAGCACGGCAGCAAAAACGAGCGAGCACAGCAGCAAACTACCTGCTGGCAGGCGAGAGGAAGTGGTAGGCATAGCGGTCAGACGGCCCTCAATGTGGGTAAATGAAACTCTTTTTCTTTCAGAGGAATTCTACGTTGCAGACAGACAAGAGTGCAGACAGCCCGCGTAAGGAACTGTTAAACGCGTATAGTAAGGTAAAAGTGCGGCCAGATCAGTCGCTTAGAGGCTCGTCGGGTGTGTCTGAACCGCCTAGGCGCTCACGCATATGTTGCACTGCCCAGTAAAACAGCGGAATCAACAGCGTACCTAGGATGGAAGCGGCGAGCATACCACCAAACACCGTAAAGCCAAGGGACACACGCGAAGCAGCACCCGCCCCGGTAGAAAACACCAGTGGCAAGACACCTAAGACAAACGACAGTGCAGTCATCAATACCGCGCGAAAGCGCAGGTGCGCAGCGATATAGGCCGCCTCAAAGATGGACTTGCCCTCGCGCCTTTGCTCCATGGCAAACTCAACGATCAAAATAGCGGTTTTCGCCGAGAGCCCAATCAGCAGTACCATACCGATCTGGGCATAGACATTATTTTCTAAGCCTACCAGGCTCAACGTCGCAAAGGCGCCCAACAGAGACACAGGTACCGCCAAGAGCACCGCCAGAGGAATGGCCCAGCTCTCGTACTGCGCCACCAGAAACAAATAGACAAATAGCAGCGCCAACGCGAACAGTACCGGCGCCAGGTTGCCGGCGTCGATTTCCTGCTTGGACTGGCCGGCCCATTCGTAGACATACCCGTCCGGAAGAGAGCGGGCGATCTCCGTCATGGCGGCAATCGCCTGGCCCGAGCTCAGACCATCGGCGGCCTGGCCGTTGACCTTGGCCGAGCGGTAGAGATTGAAGTGGTTGATGCTGGTGGGCCCCAAAATCGGCCTAACGCTCGCCAGCGTCAAAAGCGGCACCATCTCCCCCTTGGTGTTGCGCACAAAATAGTGGCGCAAATCATCCGGGCCCAGCCGATACTGACTGTCTGCCTGAATCATCACCCGGTAGGTGCGGGAGAACTGATTGAAGTCGTTCACGTACAGAGAACCCAGATGCGCCTGCAAGGTAGCAAACACATCACTGATCGCTACACCCTGTGCCTTGGCTTTAGCGCGATCCACCTCGAGAAAATACTGTGGTACATTTGCCCGGTAGGTGCTGTACACCTGATTGAGCACAGGATGACTGTTGGCCTGATAGACTAGGCCGTCGAGTGCCTGGGCGAGCTCTGCTGGGCTGCGCCCGCGCGCATCCTGCAACTGAAACTCAAACCCACTGGAGGAGCCCAGCCCCGGGATAGGCGGTAAGTTAAACACCATGACCCGGGCCTCGGGTATGGCCCAGAGCGCAGCTTGCAGCTGACGCATAATGGTTCTGAGGCTCACACTGCCGTCGGTGCGCGTATCCCAATCGTCCAGTACCACTATGCCAAAGCCGTTGTTGGAGCCGGCACCACTTTGCAAACTAAAGCCGGCCACGGTAATCATGTCGCTGACACCCGGCTGTTGTTGCACCACCTCGCTCACTTTTTCCATCACATTGGCGGCGCGCACACTGGCGGCTGCGTCGGGCAATTGCACATCGACAAACAAATACCCCTGATCCTCTGGCGGTACAAACCCCGAGGGCAGCTTCACCGCCAAAAACGCCAATAGGACAAACAGCATAGACACAGCGATGCCCGCCCGCCCCGCATGACGCAGCACAGCGCCAATGCCGCTCTGATATACGCCGGTCAACCGCGAGAGCAGCCGTTCCACCGGGCTCATCCAACCAATCGATTGATTATCCTTTTTCAACAACACCGAACACAGTGCCGGGCTCAAGGTCAGTGCGTTGATCGAGGAGATCAGCACGGCGCAGGAAATAGTAACGGAAAACTGCTTGTAGAGTTCGCCGGTAATACCCGGCATAAAGCCCACGGGCACAAACACCGCCAATAAGACCAGCGTTGTGGCGATAATCGGGCCTGTCACCTGTTGCATGGTTTTCAGCGTGGCCTCGCGCACCGAACACTGTTGTTCGGCGAGAATACGCTCGGTGTTTTCGATGACGATGATGGCATCGTCCACCACCACACCAATTGCCAACACCAGGCCAAAGAGCGTAATGGTGTTGATGGAATAACCCAGAGCCAGCATGCAGGCGAAGGTACCGATCAGCGACACCGGAATGGCAATTGAGGGAATGATGGTGGCGCGCCAGTTCTGCAGGAACACAAACACCACGAGAATCACCAACGCAATCGCCTGCAGGAGTGTGTTTACCACCTCTTTAATAGAGCGCTCGATAAAGCGCGTCGAATCGTAGAGTATTTTGTACTCGAGCCCGTCTGGCATACTCGCGGCAAGCGCCGCCACGGTTTGCCGCGCCTGTGCAGCCACTTCGGTGGCATTCGCATCGGGCAGCTGATAAATGACAATAAAAGCCGTTTGCTGATTGTTCAATTTGGATTGAATACCGTAATTTTGCGAGCCCAGCTCGATACGGGCGACATCGCCCATGCGCACCACGGCGCCGTCTTCACCAGCGCGCAGAATAATATTGGCAAACTCGCCGGTCTGCACCAGCCGGCCCTGAGCCTGAATGCTATATTCAAACTGTTGCGACGGCGGCACGGGTGCCTGGCCAAACTTACCGGCCGCGACAATCACATTTTGTTCACGCAGTGCGTTGGTGACATCGGCCACGGTAATCTTGAGTGCGCTCATGCGATCGGGGTTGAGCCAAATGCGCATGGCATAGGACATTTCCCCCATCACCTGCACTTGCGCTACGCCGGGCACCCGCGCGAGGGGCTCGACCATATTGTTGGTGGCATAGTTGCTTAGGTAAAGCGCATCGATATGCTCGTGACCTGTCTTTGCCACCAGATTAATGCCCAGTAACATATCGGTGGATTGCTTGCGTACTGTGATCCCCTGGCGCTTTGCCTCTTCGGGCAGGAAGGGCTCAGCCAGCGCCACGCGGTTTTGCACGTTCACCTGCGCCATATCGACATCCGTGCCGGTGGCAAAGGTCACAGTGATATTGGCTGAGCCGTTGTTAGAGGCGGAAGACTCGATGGAAATCATGTCTTCCACGCCGTTGATCTGCTCCTCGAGAGGGCGCAGCACCGACTCTTCCACCACCTGTGCACTGGCACCCGGGTAGACCGCAGATACCTGGACCTTGGGCGGCGTCAGCTGTGGATACATATTCACGGGCAAGGTGCCGAGCGCAAGCAGCCCCACCAGAGTGATCACAATGGAAATCACAAAGGCAAACTTCGGGCGGTAGATAAACGTCCTGCTGATCATGACCGACTCCCCGAATTTACTGGCTATCCAAGGGAGCAATGGCGCCCGTCACCGGATCCACCTCGCGCTCTTTGGCCGCCACCTCAATGCCCGCTCTGACCTTCTGCAGCCCATCGATGATTATGCGCTCGCCCGCCTCAAGGCCTGCCTCTACAATCCACATGGGTCCCATGCGGCGCCCCATACTTACGAGCCGCTGCTGCACCGTGTTGTTGCTATCGACCACCAACACCGAGTAGCCATCCTGCCCAGACTGCACAGCGGCCTGGGGAATCACCGCCTTGGTGTCTTTCTCCCGCCCCTCAACCAGTAGGGTAACGTAAAGACCGGGTACGACGACTCCGTCGGGGTTGGGAAACTCGGCGCGTAAACTCACCGATCCCATGGTAGCGTCCACTCGGGTATCGGCGAAATTGAGCACGCCTTGTTGCGGATAGGTATCGTTGTTGGGCAGGCGCATGGCGATGTCCACCGGCGGCGCCTGATCGGCGACACCTTCGCGCTGGCGCCGTTGCAAGTACGAAATGTAGGTGCTCTCTTCGAGCTGAAAATTCACATAAATCGGGTCCGAGGCGGACAGCTCAGCCAGGGGCTCACTGGCAGGACCGACTATGGTTCCGACGTTGTAGCGGGTTTTGCCAATCACCCCGGTGAAAGGCGCCAGAATCCTGGTGTAACCGAGATTAATGCGGGCGGTTTCTAACTGCGATTCGGCCGCTTTTAACGCCGATTTCGCTTGGCTGGCGGCGGCTTTCAGTTTGTCCAGATCCTGCTCGCTGAGATAGCCATCGGGGGCGAGCTGCTGTCCACGCTCGTACTCTTTTGCCGTGCGCTCCACTTCGCTGCGGGCCCGTTCCAGATCGGCCTCGGCGGCCTGCACTGCTGCTCGATAGGGAGCATCTTCAATCGCGAAGAGCAACTGCCCCTCACTGACCAATGTGCCTTCAACAAAGCCGCGCTGAACCAACTCGCCCTCCACCCGCGCTTTGAGATCAACAGTGCGGTGCGCCTCGGTACGTCCGACAAATTCGCGGTAGCTGCCAACCGGGCGATCGACAACTGAGTAGACACTCACCGCCGGCGGTGGTGCTGCGGGCGCTTCAGCACCGCGCTCCGAGCAAGCCCCAAGCAAGACCAGTATCAACGCGGTATAAGCGGGCTTTGATAATAAAGAGAGACCGCGAGGGGCCACACCGGACATCAGTTTCATAGCTCACTATCCTGTTGAGTAACGTGTCAGGGCCGGTATCGGCCTTTGGATAGTAATACTAGTCGGTTATCCGGCGGTTAACAGGCCGTTAACCCCAAAAACGGTGCCAGGCAATGATGCCCCAGACAATCGACAATAGCACTAGGCTCAGTAGCACCACCGCCGACCCAATGTCCTTGGCTCGGCCGGAGAGTTCGTGCACTTCCGAGCCGGTGCGATCGACCACGGCTTCGACGGATGAATTGATCAGCTCGGCTATCAGTACCCAGAAAACACTGGCGATCAACAACACCAACTCAATGTGGGAGCTGGCAAGCCAAAAAGCCGCTGGAATGAGAAGCAGAGCCATGATGACTTCCTGGCGAAAAGCGGCCTCGAATTTCCAGGCAGCCCCCAGTCCCTGCAGGGAATACCCCAGGGCATGCATCACTCGGGTCAGGCCGGTCTTACCAGGCTTCATACTGTCATTACTCCATCAAAAATCTGTCACACAAGCGTCACAGTGCGGTGGTATCACTTACCCCGTCCCCACTGGAACCACATAAACGGGTGAAACTATGAATGCTTTTCTGCAAAGAGTCCACCAGATCGATACCCTGGCATTCATGTGGCTTCACGTGACCAAACAGTTTCGCTACCGACGCACCGTGCGGTGGATATCCCGCTGCGGCGACGGTCCGCTCTATATCGCCATCGCCCTGTCGCTGATTGCGTTTGAAGTTCCCGACAGTCAGACGTTTTTGTTTATGGGGCTTTGCTGCTACGCCCTGGACGTGGGGCTCTACCTGATTTTAAAAAATGTCATCAAGCGCGACCGTCCTTCGGTAAACATCGAAGTGTTTGAAAGCTGGATTACGCCCTCGGATAAATTCAGTTTCCCCTCCGGCCACACCGCCGCGGCCTTTGTCTTTGCCTATCTGGTGCTGCTATTTTTCCCGGCCTTTGCTCTGGCCGCCTATTTTCTCGCGTGCATGATCGGCACCTCTCGCGTTTTGCTCGGCGTGCACTATCCTACCGATATACTAGCCGGTGCCCTCTTGGGCACACTCTGCGCCCTTGTCGGCAGCGTAGTTTATACAGGAATGATGGGATGAGAGTACTCTACGGCGTTCAGGGCACAGGCAATGGTCACCTGACGCGGGCGCGCTCTATGGCGCGAGCCTTTTCGCAGTACGACCTTGCGGTTGACTGGGTGTTTTCCGGCAGGGAACGCGAAGATTTCTTTGATATGGATGTCTTTGGTGAGTACCGCTGCTACAAAGGCCTGACCCTGCAAACCCGCAAGGGCAAGGTCAATATGCCGAAAACCATTTTAAAAAGTGACTTGCTGCAGCTGAGCCGCGATATTCGTGCGCTCAACACCAGCGACTATGATTTGGTGATCAGTGATTTTGAACCCGTCACCGCCTGGGCCGCTCGTCACGCTGGCGTGCGCAGCATTGGCATCTCTCACCAGTGCGCTTTTCTCTATCCCATCCCCAAACGCGACAACAACATTTTTACCGATGCGTTTATGCGGCTCTTTGCCCCGATAGACACGCCGGTCGGCGTGCACTGGCACCATTTTGACCAGCCGCTGTTACCACCCATTGTCGAGCCCTCTGACCATCCGAACACCTTTGTCGACAAGCAAATTCTCGTCTATCTGCCCTTCGCCGATCTGGAAGATATTGTCCCGCTGCTCGAGCCTTTTACCGACCACGAGTTTTACGTCTACCACAAGCTCAAGGCTCCGGAAGATCGCGGCCATATCCACTTGCGCCCTTTCTCCCGACACGGCTTTCAGCATCATCTGCACTCCAGTGAAGGCGTGATATGCAGTGCAGGCTTTGAGTTACCAAGCGAAGCCATCCAGCTCGGTAAAAAATTACTGGCAGAGCCAGTGATCCGGCAAATGGAACAGCAATCCAATGCCCTCGCCTTGCAAGCGCTCGGCTATGCCACAACCACAACCCGCATCAGCCGCGAGGTGATTGCCGATTGGTTGCCAAAACCACGCGCGCAGGCTGTTAGCTACCCGGATGTGGCAGCGGCTATTGCCGGATGGATCGTGCGGGATAAAGCGGAGAATCTGCAAGCGCTCAGCGAATCACTCTGGCGGCAGGTACCGGGGGTGGATTCAAACACAGAGGCCGCGAACGCCCAGCAGGCTTGGGTGTAAACCCTTAGGCGCAGCTTGGCTCTGCAGCTGTAAAAGACTCAGGCAAATTTGACGGGCTGACGTCCCTCGACCAATACCGGCTGCAAACGGCTGTCGTGACGGGTGACATGAGCTCGCCATCGGACCAAGACACCACCGGCGACAAGCCCAAGCAGCCCGGCAAGTGTTGTCAGCCCCTCACCGGCGCCAGCGTAACTGGCAGCCAAAGTAGCAGCCAGCAAGCTCAGCAGAGGCACAAAGTAGACGAGCAGAGAACCGTTGGCGACCACAGCTTCGGGGACACCTAGCTCAATGGTTTCACCGATACTGTAGTCCTGTGAGTCCCGACCGCCGAGGGACACCCAGATAAAGGTCGTATGTCCGGCGAATTTGGCGAGCAGGCTCTGCCCACAGCCTTTTTGCGCGGCGCAGCTGCCACAGGTAGAGCGGGAGATGGTTTCTACCCACAGGCCATCGGGCTCGATGGCGACAATTTTTCCGGATTCAATCAGCATGCCTTTATCCGCCTGCAGCGTCACTCAACTGCCTGGGTTTTAGAGACTGCCCCACCCGCTCGGCAACCGCCGCCGGAATTTCGCCGACAACGGTTAATTGATAAAGCTGACTGCCGAGTTTGACCCCACCGAGATAAAAGTTGGTGGCGCCGCGCTGGGCGCGTGCCTCAATGGCCAATTCACTGGCGACGGGATCGAGAAATACCGAAAAGGTGGACAGACCGTCAGTATACATCAGCATCTGCATGTCGTCGCGCACCTGGCGCTGACCCGAAAAAGCAAAGCCTTCAGGCACCCAGGCTAGCTGCCAAACGCTGGGTTCCTCTCCCGTGCCCTGGTGACAACCACTAACATCAGCGGCGGATACCCGGTGGGAAATCTGCGCTTCACGAGCGTTGGAGAAGTGGCTGGCCTCGAGCCCGGTATTGAGCTCGACAAACTGAAACTGCTCGACAGGGCGCTGGTTCTCGTCCAGCAAAATGGACTTGAGCACCAAACCCGTCTCACGATCGATGCTGAACAAGTAACCAAAACGGAAAGGGTCGCGTGGCACGATGTGCAGCATGGTGGCGGGCCGACCGGCAATACGCTCAAGCCCCATCACACGGAAGCTGTAGAGCTTTTCCAGCTCGGGGTAGCGGCCGGCCAGTTTTTCCACGCGATCGGCAATCAGTAATTCGCCGGTCGCCTTGCACCCGAGCGGCTTGCTCAACACGGCCTCGCGCTCGGGCCCCTGCAGATAGTAAAGGCGCTGGTACTCCGTGCCGTCATCGACCCAATGCTGCAGGCGAAAGGTGTCTGTCCCGTTAGTGTCCTGGTGAGTGAAGGTACCCTGGTAATTCAGCTCCCGCCGGTGCGCCGCCATGCGCGCCAGCAGTTCACTCACTGAACGAATGGTGGTGCTGTCACTGGCTTGGGCGGAGGGGGGGGAGGCATCAGCGTTTGACTGCTCCGCCGGAGCCTCGGAAACTGGGGTGGATTGCGCCTGCACAGCGCTGAGCGGTAACAGCATCAGCAGCAGGGCGCCGGCGAACCGACTCATGGCTTACTCTTCTTCAATCAGGGGAACGCGGGCGTGGGGAACGACACCCGAGGCGCTGTTCACCGCCGCGTGATCCGTATGTTGCTCCAGCAGTTGATGGAGATAGGTGCGCACCTGTTCGTTGGACAGTTTTACGTCTGGGCGGCGCGGCTCCACCACCACCGGACGGCGGGACGCGGGCTGATAAACCGACTGGGCACTCACCGGGCGGGCAGACAGCGCCGGCGCATTAAAGCCCACCGGTAAAGAGGCATCGGCCGGGGCCAAAGCGCGGCCAGCATTGCCACTGGTGTCTGCCACCATATTTTGCTCGGCGGCGACGGTAGGGTCCTGCTGGTAAAACTGGGCACCAAGAATCACGGCGCCGGCCACAGAAGCGGCAACCGCCACCCGACCCAGACCGAGCCAGAGGCGGGACAGCTGGCGAGTCGCCGGGATACTCTCATCGGCCAGCACTTCGCTGATGCGGCTGGCGAAACCCTCAGGTGCCAAGCCAGCGGGGAGTTCCGAGCGCATGGCGGCGCGGGCGATATGATAGCGGGACCAGGTCGCTCTGACCTCGTCATCGCTCTGGCTGGCCTTGAGGACCCGAGCCATCTCCAGCTCTGATGCTTCGCTGTCGACCATAGCCGAAATGGATTCGGCCAGCTGAGTCTCATGGGACTTGTCTGTCATGCTCGCATTTACCTTTATCACTCGGACCCCGACGGGGTGGATTGCTGTTGGATAACGTACTGGCGCCTTTCGCGCCGAATCGGTACCGCCAGATGCGATTAGAGGTCGCTAAACATAGCGCAGACCGACTCACATTACAAAGATTTACATCCTCTGTCCTTCGTCTGACATTGGCCCCTGCCAAAGGTTCAGCCAGGGTTCAGAAATTTCTATTCTGTGGTCGACAGCAGCGGCTTGATACTCTTATCAATCGCCTCGCGGGCCCGGAAAATGCGCGAGCGCACCGTTCCCACCGGGCAATCCATAATCGCCGCAATGTCCTCGTAACTCAGCCCCTCCATTTCGCGCAGGGTGACGGCTGAGCGCAAATCCTCTGGCAGATCGCGAATGGCCGTGTCCACAGCTTTCTGGATTTCATCGCACATCAGACTGCTTTCGGGGGTATCGGCGTCTTTCAGCAGATCCGAGCCCGAATAGAATTCGGCCTCATCGACCTCGACATCGGTAGCCGGCGGGCGGCGCGAGCGGGACACCAGATGATTCTTAGCCGTATTAATCGCAATGCGGTAGAGCCAAGTATAAAAGGCGCTCTCACCGCGAAACTTGCCCAGGGCGCGATAGGCCTTGATAAAAGCATCCTGAGCGACGTCCTGCACCTCGGCCTGATCGCGCACATAGCGACCAATGATGGAAAAAATCTTGTGTTGGTACTTGATCACCAGCATATCAAAGGCTCGCTTATCGCCTTTTTGTACTCTTTCTACCAGCTGTTGATCGGCATCCGGCGCAGATTGCGCTGTCATCATCTAACCCCCAAAACACCCGCCGTACGGCGAGTGACCTCCGAATTCTGCTATCGGCCCACCCCTGTGGCCACCGATCGGCGCTACCTGTAAGAATAGCATTGCTATCGCGGACATCCCCTGCCCACCAGATCGCTCCCATAGACAAAAAGTCTTTATAAGAAGTTCCGGCGTGATTATACGTGTTTATAACAAACCTGTTTGGCCTGGAGTACTGAGGGCGACTTTCGGCGGCTCTTAACTTGCACTCCGCCTTGCTATACTCCCCCATCTGGCTTTCGATGAACTCACTCTATGAACCGACACTATCACTACGATGTACTGATCATCGGCTCGGGCGCCGCCGGTCTGACCCTCGCCCTGAACCTGGCACGCACCGCCAAGGTCGCGGTGCTCAGCAAAAACGCCGTCAACACGGGTTCCACTTGGTTTGCCCAAGGCGGCATTGCCGCGGTACTGGACGACCACGACTCGGTAGAGGCCCATGTGGCCGACACTCTGGTCGCAGGCTCGGGCCTGTGCCATGAAGACGCGGTGCGCTTTACCGTAGAGCGGTCCAAAAGCGCCATAAAGTGGCTGATTGAACAGGGCGTGGACTTTACCCGCGAACAAAACTCCGAAGACTACCACCTGACCCAAGAGGGCGGGCACAGTCACAGGCGCATTATCCACAGCGCAGATGCCACCGGCCGTGCCGTACACAGCACGCTGATTGAACAGGTGCAGCACCACCCGTCGATTGAACTTTTTGAGCATCACGTCGCCCTCAACCTGATCACCCAGGCAGACGCCGATTCACGCAAACTCCGTGCGACAGGCGCCTATGCCCTGAGTTTGCGCGACGATCATGTGCACGTTTTCCAGGCGAAGGTGGTGGTACTGGCCACTGGCGGGGCCAGCAAGGTGTATCTCTACACCAGCAACCCCGATAGCGCCTCCGGCGACGGCATCGCCATGGCCTGGCGCGCCGGCTGCCGGGTGGCGAATATGGAATTCAACCAGTTTCACCCGACCTGCCTCTATCACCCGAAGGCCAAGAGTTTTCTGATTACCGAGGCGCTGCGCGGCGAAGGTGCGCTGCTTAAACTGCCCAATGGCGAACGCTTTATGCCGCGCTTTGACGAGCGGGCCGAGCTCGCGCCGCGGGACGTTGTCGCCCGGGCCATTGATCACGAAATCAAGCGCCTCGGCTGCGAATGCGTCTACCTGGATATTTCCCATAAGTCCGAAGCCTTCATCAGCGAGCACTTTCCCACCGTGCAGGCGCGCTGCCTGGAGTACGGTATCGATATTACCCGCGACCCCATCCCCGTCGTACCCGCCGCCCATTACACCTGCGGCGGCGTGGTGGTGGATCACAACGGCCAGACGGACTTACAAAACCTCTATGCCATTGGCGAAACCTCCTTTACCGGGCTGCACGGCGCCAACCGCATGGCCTCCAACTCCCTGCTTGAGTGCATTGTCTACGCCCAGTCGGCCGCGGAGCACATTGAGGCCAAGCTACCCGGCATTGGCGGGCCCAAGGCTTCGCCCAAGTGGGACGAATCGCGGGTAACCAACTCCGATGAAGACGTGGTGATCTCTCACAACTGGGACGAGCTGCGCCGCTTTATGTGGGACTATGTCGGTATAGTGCGGACTCATAAGCGGCTCGAGCGCGCCACCCACCGCATCAAGTTGCTGCAAAAAGAAATTGCCGAGTACTACAGCAACTACAAGGTGAGCGGGGATTTGATCGAACTGCGCAACCTGGCGACCGTCGCGGAGCTGATCATCCGCTCCGCTATGGAGCGCAAAGAGAGCCGCGGCCTGCACTACTCGCTGGACCACCCCGACATCAGCCCTATCGCGCGCGATACCATATTGGTCCCGACCAACTTCGCCGCCCAGGACGTGATTGTCAGCGCCCTGCCTGAGTAACCAGCCACACCCGCAGGCGCCGGTAGTCCTCTTCCGCCATGGCATCGGGCGCGATGGCGAGCGTGACCGTCTCTCCGGCGCGGCTGCGCAGGCGCAAGGTCGTCAGCCAGCGCCACAGGCGCACCTGCCCTACGAGGGCCACAGGTTGAAAATCACCGCCCTCGGGCGCCAATTGCCAGCCGCGGGTGTCGAGGCGCAAATGCCAGATGTGTGCCGCTTTGCGCCGCGCGTAGAGCGTTGAGCCGAGCAGTAAGGCCACGCTCAGCGCCCAGAACAACAGCCAGAGGGGTTGGCCCACAATCACCGGAGCATAGACGGCACTTAGAGCACCAATGCAGACAGCCGCTGCCAGCCAGTGCAAACGCGCCAATAAATTGGAAGGCGCGATGGTGGTGTCCAGGTAGACGCCGCCGGGGCACAGGGCGTGCTCCGGCACAGCGGATTCAAGGGGTTTGGGGGATGCCTGTGTTGTCGCGAACAATTTGCACAATCCTTTGCAGTTCAGGGTCAGAAGGGTCTTGGCGGCGCATGAACCAGACAAACATGTCCTGATCCTCGCATTCGAGCAGTTTCCAGTAGCGTTCCTTGTCTGCCTGCTCTAGCCCCGGGTAGACGTTCTCAAGAAACGGCAAGAGCACCAGATCCAGCTCCAGCATCCCCCGACGGCTTCCCCAGAAAAGTCGATTTCGTTCCACTCAATACCTCGAACGAGTCGTTAAAGCGGCATTATACCTTACCCAGGTTGTGAAACGCAGCAGGGCGGCGCGTTTGCGCCGCCCTGCCTGCTCACTCACTGGTGATCTTGATGGTGCGGATCAGGGGTTGACCGCGCCGATAGAAGCGCACCGGCAAAAGCTTGTCCTCGGGCAGCGCTTCCAGCAAGCTGTGATAGCTGTCGATATCAGTCACCTCATCGTAACCGAGCTGGACAATCACATCGCCCGGGCGCAGGCCCGTCTCGGCAGCCGGGGAGTTGGGTTCAACCTGACGCACCAGCACACCGCCATCGATTTTCCAGCGCTCGCGGTAGCGCTCATCAATGTCATCAAGCTTCAGCCCCAGGCGATCCAGGGCTGAGCCGTTCTTGCGACTGTTGCTGCTCGCCAGTTGCTCTTGGGCCTCTCGCTCACCCAGAGTGACCTCGAGCGTTTTGCGCTTGCCGCTGCGCATAACGGTCAGCTCCACTTCGGTACCCGGGGATACCCGGCCGACCATCTGCGTCAGCATGCCGGCATCGCTCACCTCATCGCCATCAAAGGCAATAATCACATCGCTGGGCTTGAGGCCGCTTTTTTCGGCAGGGCTGTCCGGTTCCAGGTCATTCACCAAAGCGCCAATCGGCTTATCCAGGCCAAAGGAGATGGCCAGGTCGCGATCCACGTCGGTAATGTAAACCCCGAGCCAGCCGCGCTCGACACTGCCGTTTTCCATCAGCTGGGCGATGACCTCTTCCGCCACATCCGAGGGAATGGAGAACGACAGGCCATTGGAGCCGCCCGAGCGGGTGTAAATCTGTGAGTTGATGCCCACCACTTCACCCTTGAGATTAAACAGCGGCCCGCCCGAGTTGCCCGGGTTGATTGCTACATCCGTCTGGATAAAGGGAATATACTGACTTTGGTTAGAGCTGATGGAGCGGCCCAGGGCACTGACAATACCGGCGCTGGCCGAATAGTCCAACCCAAAGGGCGAGCCAATGGCCACCACCCACTGCCCGACTTTGAGACTGCCGGGTTTGGCGAAGCTCAGTTTAGGCAAGCCCTCGGCCTCAATTTTCAAAAGCGCCAGGTCGGATAAGGGGTCCACGCCGATAGACTTGGCGACAAATTCGCGCTTGTCATGAAGGCGCACCGTGACCTCATCGGCGCCATCGACTACGTGGTTGTTGGTGAGGATGTAGCCATCGTCACTGATGATAAAGCCCGAACCCATGGATTGCGCATGGCGCTCTTGCGGCGATGGCTGGGGAAACCATGGGGGCAGCTCGCGCTGTTGATCAAATGGCATCTGGCCAAACGGCGACTGGCCCGAGCTGATGGTCTTGCTGGTGGTGATTTTCACCACCGCCGGGGCACTGTTTTCGATAAGCTCGGTGAACTCGGGAAGAGCGGCGGCGCGCGCGGTCAGCGCGGACACCATCAGAAGTAAACTTAAAAACAGCTTGTTGCTGGACACCCAGTGTTGCATGTAATCACTACCTCTGTGTCGTTGCTACCAAAGCCGCTGCTGGCGGCCATTGAACGTGCGTTTTGACACAGTTGGCAGATGAAAATTCCGGGAGTTGATAAAAATTTACACGCCTGTTTTCAGAGGTATCAGCCTGAAACAACTCAGTCAGCGCGGGCGATGGCGTCCGGGTCCGGTTCAAACCGATCGACTCTGACGGTCACTCGGCGGTTTTCCGCCCGGCCAGCCACTGTGCGGTTCGAGGCCACGGGGTAACGTTCGCCGTGCCAGCGCACCTGCACCAGATCCTCGGGCACACCGCGCTCGACCAAATAGGCCACCACAAACTCCGCTCGCCGCTTGGACAACTCCAGATTTTCGGCGCGCAGGCCGGTGCCATCGGTGTGGCCATCCACCACCAAAGCGGTCACGTAAGGATCGGCCAGTACATAACGGGCGAGGTTATCCAGACGCTCACGCTCGGCGTCATCAAACTCTTCCGTACCACCGGGAAAGTGCACCGAGGAGCGGCGAATCTGATCGTAATTCACCGGCAGCAGCCTACCCAGGCAATCCTGAAACTCGCCCAGTGCTTGGCGAAAGCGAATTGGCTCAATGACCACATCCACGCCACTTTCGCCCTCGTACCAGGCATCACCGCGCAGCAGCAGCTGATGCCCCTCGTGAAGTTGGGCCATCAGTGGCTGGGAGTCACGCCAGCCGAGGCGAATAGGCTCATCGCCCTCTTCAATGGTGACACTCCCCAGCTCCTGATGCTGACCGAACGCGCGCCAGCTCGGCGTCAGGGCGTAGAGGCGCGCCTCGCCCGGTGCGAGCTGGCGATTGATCTCACTGAGATAAAAGCGCTGCTGCTCGCCGGCGCGGTGCAGAAACACCGCCTGCCCAAGCAATGGCACTTGCTGATAGAGCTTACAGGCGAAGACGCTGGCATCCACCCGCCACTGGGTGGTTTCCATAGGGCCGGAAAAGCTCGCTGCCGCGGCTTGCACACTGATCGCCGCACCCGCAAGCGCGTGCATCAAGGGCACCAAAAACCTAGACTTCACCTGTGTGCTCTCCCACTTACGCGTGTAACGCGTCAAGACACCTAACATCCACTGATGCATAAATTGCCCCCGCTGCGGCCAACGCCGGCGAGTATCACACAGGCTATCGGCCCCTTGCGGCTGCGCTTTAGCGGCAATTTTGCTAGGATGCGAGCCTTTACCCAGCGACAGACACACCATGACCCGAGAAATTGTCCTCACCCGGCCAGATGACTGGCACATTCACCTGCGCGACGGCGATGCCCTGAGACGCACTGTGCCGGACGCAGCACGCCAGTTCCGCCGTACCATTGTCATGCCCAATCTGGTGCCACCGGTACAAAACGCCGAACAGGCACTGGCCTATCGCGAGCGCATTCTCTCTCAGGCCAAAGGTGACTTCGATCCGCTGATGGTGCTCTATCTCACGGACAACACCAGCGCCGAAGACATCGCGCGGGCAAAAGCCGCTGGGGTAGTGGCCTGCAAACTCTATCCCGCCGGCGCCACTACCAACTCGGACTCGGGCGTCACCGACATTAACAACGTCTACCCAACACTCGAAGCCATGCAGCGCGAGGGCGTTTACCTGCTGATTCACGGCGAAGTCACCGACTCGGCCATCGATATCTTCGACCGGGAAAAGACCTTCCTTGATCGCACCTTGAGCCGGGTGGTTAAAGATTTTCCGAGCCTCAGGATTGTGCTTGAGCACATTACCACCGCCGATGCCGCTGAGTTTGTCAAAGCGGCGCCGGCCAATGTGGGCGCCACGATTACCGCCCACCACCTGCTTTACAACCGCAATCACATGCTCGCCGGTGGCATTCGCCCCCACTATTATTGCCTGCCGATTCTCAAACGCCAGAGCCACCAACAGGCTCTGCTGCAAGCGGCCACCAGTGGCAACCCCAAATTCTTTCTCGGCACCGACTCAGCGCCCCACGCCAAAAGTAAAAAGGAGGCAGCCTGCGGCTGCGCGGGCAGCTACACCGCTTACAGTGCCATTGAGCTCTATGCCGAGGCCTTTGACTCGGCCGGCGAGTTGGACAAACTGGAAGGCTTTGCCAGCCATTTCGGGCCGGACTTTTACGGCCTACCGCGCAACCGGGACACCATAACGCTGGTGAATACTCCCTGGCAGCTGCCCGCTCAGCTAACCTATCTGGACGAACACATCGTGCCGCTGTGCGCCGGCGAGACACTCAATTGGCAAATAAAGGCTTAATCCCTAAGGACTGTTTGTGAAACCCCAGCCGCCCGAGTTCGAAAAAGACAATGCCTCGCCCATGGCCCAGCGCTTCCGCGGCTTTTTGCCAGTGGTCGTGGATGTAGAAACCGGTGGCTTTAACAGTGCACGGGATGCGCTGCTGGAGGTGGCGGCCGTCACCCTGACCATGGATGATGACGGTCTGCTGCGCCCCGACGAAACCCTCGCCTACCACATAGAGCCGTTTGAAGGCGCCAATATTGAACAGTCGGCGCTGGACTTCACCGGCATTGATCTTGAGAGCAGTGACCGCCTGGCAGACCCGGAGCTGATCGCGATGACCGAGCTGCTGCAGGGTATTCGCCGCGCCGTACGCCATCACGGCTGCAACCGCGCCGTGATGGTGGGCCACAACGCCCACTTTGACCTGGGGTTTGTCAACGCCGCCATCGAGCGTTGCGAGATTAAGCGTAACCCTTTTCACCCCTTTTCCTGCTTCGACACCGCCACCTTGTCCGGCTTGGCATTTGGCCATACGGTACTGGCCAAAACCTGCCAGCTCGCGGGCATAGAGTTTTCCAACAGCGCCGCCCACTCGGCCGCCTATGATGCTGAAAAAACCGCCGAGCTCTTCTGCCTGATCATCAATCGCTGGCAGGAACTCGGCGGCTGGCCTCCACCGCTCAGTTAGGCGCCATCAGGCCGGAAATAACATTGCCGGGTGAATGGTGCGGCACAGGGGGCTGCAAGCTGACGGAAAACCCACCCGTGCCCAAGCTTTCGGGCAGATTCGCAATCCAGGCGCCATCATTTTGAGTGGTGTATCCCAACCCATCGACAAGCGTCAACGACGAATACCGGCCTGCCTGAAAGCTCCGAGAACGTGGCCTGGGCGGTGCACCGTCACCGGCGTTTGGCCGAACGCGAGCCCTTGAAATACCAGCACCTCCGCGCAGGTGCGTTAAGTTAGCCGGATGTGCTCACAGTGACCTTGGGCAGTGCCGGCGCCTCAATGGTGCCGCCCTCGGCAGGCGCAATGACTTCAGCCTCGCCGCGGGCCAACAATACCCCATCCTGATTGCGTACCTGACAGTCTATAACCGCCAGCCGGGTGCGCGTCTTGAGTTCTTTGATGGTCAGAGTCACCTGCGCGGTATCACCCACTTTAATGGGCTGCTTGAATTGCAGCGACTGGGCGCGATAGACACTACCCGGCCCCGGCAGGCGGGTGGCGATAGCCGCGGAAACCAGTGCACCGAGCCACATGCCATGGCCAATGGGCTCGCCAAAAACGGTCGTGGCGGCATAATCGCGGTCCAGATGGACAGGGTTGACGTCGCCGCTGGTGGCAGCAAACAGCGCGATATCCGCCGCCGTCAAGGTTTTCTGGTAGTCCGCGCTCTGCCCTTCAGTCAACTCGGCAAAGGCCGTGGCGGTAAGTTGTGCCATAAGGTCGATACCCCAGTGGTAAAAAATCGCTATTGTACCCTGCACGCGCCAACACCGCGCTACCCACAGCGCCGGCAAGTTGCTATGCTTGGCCCTCCAATAAAGAAATGGCGCGACCGGCAAAGCCGCGCCCGAGCTGACGCAAGAGTAAGAGGGATAACCAGGAGAACCCATGTCCAAACAGCAGAAGATGTTTGTAGTTGTGGACCCGAACGACGAGCAACACGTCGCTCTGGAACGCGTGAAAATGACCTCACAACTGCAAGAAGTTAAACCCTTTGTGCACGTTTTTGTCGCCGTCGACGGCGACGCGGTGGACACGCGCGCCTACAACGCAAACCTGGTTCGCGACCAGAGCTGGTTTGAAGAGAAAATTCGCAGCGTCCTGAACGAAGCCGGCGTTGAGCACCTGATTGAGGTGTCCTGGTCGTCTGAGTGGCAAGAGTCGATTATGCAATCGGCCAAACGCGCCAATGCTGACTTGATTTATCTGCCGGTACACGCCAAGAGCGGAGCTCGCCGCTTCCTCTTTACCGAATCCAAGTGGGACCTGCTCAAAGGGGCCTACTGCCCGGTGGTTCTGATTCGCCCCGGTGCCCACGACCAGCGCAAGACCGTTCTGGCAGCGGTGAACTTCCAGGCAACCCGCGATGTGCAAATTGAGCTCAATCAGAAAATCCTGACGGCCGCACGCAATATCAGCGGCGTTTACAACGCCGACCTGCACGTGGTCAATGGCTATCTCGACTCCATGCATTACCCCGACCGCGGCCGCCTGGTCAAAGAGACGGGGCTCGCGGCTGACCACATTCATGTGGATCACGGCTATACCTCTGACGTGGTGTCCAAAATCGCCGAAGAAATCAATGCCGACCTGGTGGTCATGGGGACACTGGGACAAAACGGCATGACCAAGACGCGCCGCGGCAACACCGCCGAGCGCCTTATCGATGCGCTCGATACCGATGTGATGGTGATTAACCACGGTTGAGCACCTCGCACTCACAAAAAAGCCCGGCCAAATGGCCGGGCTTTTTTGTGGCTTTGACATTGATCAGACAAAACGGCGCACAAACGCCTCTATGTCCTTGTCCTGACAGTGTTCAAAGAAGCACTGCTGAAAGCGTTCACCACCCACCGCTTGCTTCACAAGCTCCGGGTCCAAAGCTTCCATGCCCTCAAGATAGGGCTTACCGGTAGCAGCTTTAACACTGTTGAGAATACCGGCATTGGCCACCTGGGATTCACGGCGCTCAGGCGGGTAGCCCTGACCCGTGACGCCGGTAAAAGCCTTTTCGAAAATGTAGCGAATATTGAGCTCAGCGCCCCAACCAAAACCCTTGGCAAACGGCAGGGCCAGCGCGTTGCCATTGTTGATCTGAGCGAACAGGTAGGCATCGGCCGGATCAATACAGTAACCGCAGCAAACCCCTAGGTAAGCGTTGAGCGACATCAGTGCGCCCTGACCCGTACCGCAGCCACTAACGACAAAGTCTACTGCCCTGGCGTTAAGCAGCAAGCTGGCAATAATGCCCAGGTGGATGTATGTCAGGCGATGATCATTGTCACCGTCCATTCCAACGTTAAAAATTTGGTGGTTTTGCTCGGCACCCACCGCCTGAAGCTCTTGCAAAATGACCGGGTTTTTCCCCGCCTGACTGAATTCGTTCATCAACGCAATTTTCATAGAACACTCTCACCGCTTGTGTATTCGACAGGCCAATACTCTAAAGCCAGGGCCACCCTTGGTCAACCAGTTTGGCCTTACCAATAGACCGATACTCACTCATTTGGCATTGCGAGTAGTGCTTGTTTTTGGTGCGTACTGCGCATCTGATTGCAAAAGCCCCCGTTCCGGCCGATAATAAGGTCGAAACGTTCGGGATTGTCAGCCATCCCGGCCTAACGCAACAACAGGTAATCACTGATGAAGCAAGCCCTGACCGGCGCCCGGATTTTTACTGGCGACCAGTTTCTCGACAATAAGGCACTGATTATCGGCGGCTCAGCGATTATTGCTGTATCCGAAAATGACAACGTTGTCCGAGACTTTCCAGACGCGCAGCTCGTGGAGCTGGATGGCGGCATACTCGCCCCCGGCTTTATTGACCTGCAGGTTAACGGCGGCGGCGGCGCCTTCTTCACCAACGACACCAGCGTCAGCGCCTTGCAAACCATGCTGGACGGCCATCGTCCCACAGGCACGACCGGCATGCTGCCCACGCTGATCAGCGACACGCGCCAAACCCACCAGGCGGGCGTCAAAGCGGTAGCCGATGCCGTGGCTCAGGGTATGAGCGGGGTACTGGGTATTCACATCGAGGGGCCGTTTTTCGATATGGAAAAGCGCGGCGCCCACAACGCCAAATACATCCGAGACATCGAGGGCGATGACCTCGACTGGCTGACGCACCTCGACGCCACGCGGGTCATGCTCACCCTTGCGCCAGAACACACGCAGCCGGGTCAGGTCCGCCAGCTGGTCGAAGCCGGCATTATCGTCTGTGGCGGCCACACCAATGCTCATTACGAACAGGTCATGGCGGCCATTGACGAGGGCCTATCCGGGTTTACTCACCTGTACAACGCCATGCGCCCGCAGACCGGCCGCGAGCCGGGTGTGGTAGGTGCGGCCCTGGATTCGGCCGACACTTGGTGCGGCATCATCTGCGATAACCACCATGTGCACCCGGCTTCGGTGCGAGTGGCCATTAGCGCTAAGCCCCGGGGCAAGGTGTATCTGGTCACCGACGCCATGTCCACCGTAGGGAGCGAGCAAAAGTCTTTCACTATTTACGGTGAAGAAATCTTTGAAAAGGACGGTGCCCTGGTCAACGCCGAGGGTCGTCTGGCGGGCAGCGCCATCGGCATGATCGACGCCGTGCGCATCGCCCACCGCGATGTAGGCCTGGCGCTGGATGAATGCTTGCGCATGGCCTCGCTTTACCCGGCTGAGTATCTGGGACTCGCCGATACCCTGGGCCGGATTGACGAGCAGTGTCGCGCCGACCTGGTTCACTTTACCGAAGACTTTGCCGTAACGGCCACCTGGGTGGCTGGCGATTTCAAACAACACCGATAAACCGGAGCACTAATGAAAGTCGTTATCCTGAAAGACGCCGCCGAAGTCGCCGCCTATGGCGCCGAGATTTTTAAAAAGCAACTGCTGAAAAAGCCCGACTCCGTCCTGGGTCTCGCCACTGGCTCCACGCCCGTGGCTCTGTACAATGAGCTGATCAAGCTCAATCAACGTGGCGACATCAGTTTCAAACAGGTAAAGAGTTTCAACCTGGATGAATACCTGGGTCTTGAGGGCGACCACCCCCAAAGCTACCGCTACTTTATGAACGACAAGCTGTTCAATCACGTCGACATTGATAAAGCCCAGACTCAGGTGCCACCGGGAAACGCCGAGGACCCGGTAGCCGCCTGCCAGGTCTATGAACAGGCCATCAGCGACGCCGGTGGTATCGACATCCAGCTGCTGGGCATCGGCCGCAATGGCCACATTGGTTTTAATGAGCCTTCCAGCTCGCTGGCCTCTCGCACTCGTGTTAAAACCTTGACCAAAGCCACTATTGACGACAACGCCCGCTTTTTTGCCGAGGGTGAGTACCAGCCACACTTGTCTATTACCATGGGCATAGGGACGATTTTAGAGTCAAAAAAAGTCGTGCTGCTGGCCACCGGCGAATCCAAAGCCGAGGCTATCAAAGCCACAGTTGAAGGCCCGCTCACCGCGGCGTGTCCTGCATCGGCGCTACAAATGCACAAAGACGCGGTGCTTATCATCGATGAAGCCGCTGCCAGCGAGCTTAGCGATCCCGAGTTCTTTAAGCACATCGAGCAGGAAAACCAAAAACTCGAAGATAAGCTCGCCCGCTAAGCCAGCACACTAGACGGCGGGCTGGACTGCTCCCCCGCCGCAAACAATAACAACAAACAACAGGCCACTTATGAATCAGCTTGCCATCGCCGCCAGGCGCGTTCTGTCCATTGATGTCTTTCGCGGCATTACCATTTTCACCATGGTTTTCGTCAATGAACTGGCAGGCGTGCAAAACGTTCCTGGCTGGATGAAGCATTTGGCTGCCGATGTCGATGGCATGACCTTTGTCGATCTCGTGTTTCCCGCTTTTTTGTTCATTGTCGGCATGTCAGTTCCCTTTGCCACTGCCGCACGCTTAAAAAAAGGCGAGGACCTGCGCCAGATTTTCGGACACGTGCTGATTCGCAGCCTGAGCCTGATCATCATCGGGGTGTTTATGGTCAACACCATCGGCGGGTACGATGAATCGGCTATGGTGCTACCCATTCACTTGTGGGTGCTGCTGATGTACGCCGCCGTGTTGCTGATTTGGTGTCACTACCCAAAACACTGGCCCAGGGCCGCGACACTGGCGCCCAAGCTCGTGGGGGCTACCTTGCTGCTGGTGCTCTGGTACCTTTACCGGGGCAACAGCGGCCAGGGTATGACAACCCAGTGGTGGGGCATTCTCGGGCTGATTGGCTGGGCCTACCTGATGGCCTGTATTGTCTACTTGCTGGCCCTCAAGGTGAGCCACGCCTACGGCCATCTCGCATTTCTGCTACTGGCCGCCGCCGCTCTATTGGGGCTGTTTTTCGCGTTCGACTCCCTGCAGGCCGACAGCGGCTCAGCGTTGGCAGTTCTGATTGAGAACAACCGCAATAACACTCATGCCGCCATAGTGCTGGCAGGCTGCGCGCTGTCCACGGTGTTCTACAACGACACTCTCGCAGGCAATAAAGCCCGCAATGCGACATTGTTTGTGGCCTTGAGTGGCGTGCTTGCGCTGCTGTGCTGGCAGGTATCGCCCATATCCAAAATCTGGGCAACTCCCAGCTGGGGGCTATTTAGCGTGTTTTTCTGCTCTCTGATTTTTGCCGTCACCTATTACTGGGTGGACGTACGTGGCCATACCCGCTGGTGTCAGTTTTTCGCCCCAGCTGCGGCCAACCCACTGCTGGTGTATATCATCCCCTACATTCTTATTGCCGCCTTTGGCCTTGCGGGCCTCAGCTATCGCCCGCAGCTGTTTGACGCCGGCGCAGCCGGTATCGCCTGGTCGCTGGCATTTTCCGTGGTGATTATGTGGATAGGCGCACTTGTGAGTAAAATGGGCGTCAAGCTCAAACTCTAATCCGCCTTTTACGCGATAACTGCCCTTATGTCTGTCGTGATCATCAGCCACCCGAGCTGCGCGCAACACCTCTCGCCCGAGGGACACCCCGAGTGCCCCGAGCGGCTCGATGCTATTCACAACCAGCTTATCGCCAGCGGCCTGGAGTTTGTGATCAGCGAATACGACGCCATCCCCGCAAACGATAAACAGCTACGCGCCGTGCACGAGGCCAATTATCTGGAGAGCTTGGAGGGCCTTGCTCCGGCAAAGGGCGTGCGCCTTTTGCGCGACGATGTCTGGATGAGCCCCGGCACTTTGCAAGCGGCCCGCCACGCCGCCGGCGCTGGCGCCCAGGCCGTAGACCTGATCATGGCAGGCAAAATCAAAACCGCATTTTGTAACGTTCGCCCGCCTGGCCATCACGCCGAGCGCGCCCGAGCCATGGGTTTTTGTTTTTACAACAATATTGCTGTTGCCGCACGTCATGCGCTGGATACGCAACATCTTAAGCGCGTTGCCATACTGGATTTTGATGTGCATCACGGTAACGGCACTCAAGATATTTTTTTTGACGAACCGCGCGTGCTGTTTTGCTCAACTTTCCAGCACCCTTTTTATCCGGGCACCCCCTACCAAACCGGCCGTGAGCATATCATCAACGCCCCGCTTGCCGCCACGGCCAAAGGCGAGGAGTTTCGCGACGCGGTCACCGAGCACTGGCTACCTGCGCTGGAAGCCTTTGCCCCCGAGATGCTATTTATCTCCGCCGGCTTTGACGCGCACCTGCTGGACGACATGTCGTCTATTGGCCTGGTCGAGCAAGATTATCAGTGGGTCACAGAACAACTGCGCGGTTACATGGATGACCACGAGCAGTGCCTCGGCATTGTCTCTATGCTTGAGGGCGGCTATGATCTTCCCTCGCTTGGGCGCAGTGCTGTGGCGCACATCAAGGCACTGGGCAAGCTCTAGGAAACTTCTGTCAAACTGCGCTTATGGCGGAGCCCCACAGGCACTGATTGAATGCTCAAAAAACTGTTTACCGAAAGCCTCTACGTAAAAGTCCGGAAAAATCAGTTTTCCGTTAAAAACCTCTCAGCCAATACGCCCTGGAAAACCCAAAATGCTACAAACGCATTTTCCACTCAGCGCCTGTTGGTGGGTACATTTTCCAATGCAGAGCCCGAGCTCAGAGCCCTTGTGCAGGCCGCTCGAACGACGGGCTGGATTAAAAAAAGCGTGCAGGTATTGATTCAGCCGCTGGAAACCCTAGAGGGTGGTCTGTCTGAAATTGAACAAAGAGTATTCAAAGAGCTGGCTCTGGGCGCAGGCGCGTTTAAGGCAAAAGTTTACACCGGCCCCGAGCTCAGCGATGAACAAGCATTAAAGTGGCTTAACAAGCCATAGACCAACAGGCGCAACTATCTCCCGGCTGCGCCTATGGGTGCTTAAGGCGACTTCGCCTTGGCTTCTTTAATGCTGTCATAGGCCGACTGCGCCTGAAACGGCATAGCCCAGAGAAAATCCATAGTGTGCAGTTGCTGATTGCCCGAGGCACCGGTGTACCAGCGCGGATCCGGCGCGCCCGAGAAGCTCTGCTGCGGCGCGCTGATACCCGCCGTGGGCAGACCATCCGTCGCCTGGCCACCGGGGGTGTTACCAAAGCCGCCGAGCCCGTTTTGCCCCTGCCAGTTCACAGTGGCGCGTGCATGGCACGTCATGCACGAGGAATTTTGAATAAAGCCAAATTCGGTCACCGAATTACCAAGCAAGGTCGGCGTGCCGGTGTCATCGACAAAATCCACCTGGCTCCCCTTCAGGCGGTAGTTGCGAAATACCGGGTCAACGGACTCCATCATATTGGCCAGCGCCGGGTTAATACTCTCTGCTTGGTAATAACCGTAGAGTGGCTTTTTCGCCTGGGTCACGGCAGGTGTTACCCCAAACGAATCGCGACAGCCCAACCAATCGCAGCGCCCGGGGTTGGACACATGCTCAAAGGTCGCCCAGAACCACTGGGGTAAATCCTTGGTGGTAATGTGCATTGCCACCAGCCCCCACTGCTTGCCGTCGTACTTAACCGTATGAAAGGTGTCGCGCTGGACCTTGTCGATTTGCGCAAGATCCACCCAGTTGGTTTTGATCTCAATGGCTTCTACCGGGAAGTCCACATCAAAATCCGTGGAAAAGGCTTTGGCCAGCCCCTGCTGATACCAGAGGTTGTTATTCACGATGTAATCAAACGACGCTTTATTGCGCTGCACCAACTCCACATTGGTGAGGAATGGATCTAGCACGGAGTCGATGGGGGCATGATGGCTCTTGCTCGGCCCCTGCTGTTCAATCGGCAGCAAGCGCCCGGCTTTTGGCCACGCGGGGCAGTAGTCCGGGCTCGCCTTGCTGGTGCTGCACACGGAGGGCACGGGCTTTTGCGGGAAGGTATCTTGGTCTGTGGCAAAGCTGTGCCAACTCGGCAGGCCATCCCGAGGCTGGTTGAGCTTGATAAACACCTCCCAGGCAAACTGATCCGGACAATGCATGGCCTTATTGGGAATATTTTTGTCTGTCTTACACTGTGGAGAGTCTGGCGGCGTAGTACTTGCCCATAAGCTTGACGAGAGCACACTCACGGTCAGCACAATAAGACCCAAAAAAGATTGATGTAGAGAGGGGCGAGCAAACGAAAACACATGGAATGTCATAAAACCTCCTTGGCAATAATCCCGATGCACCTCAAATAGCAGGTACAGACAATGTTACAAACGCAATGCAACTCACAGATCCGGCAAACCAGTAACAGCGATGAAAAAGGGCGGCTTTTCGCCGATAACATCCTTTTTTACACTGCACTGGGTGCGCAGATCAGTAGCAATCCGTAAGCCAAGCAGAAAGCGTGGTTATTATCATCAACCTTTCTCATTGGCCTGTTCACACTATAGCCGATAAATCGGTGGAGCGAGGTATAGGCTGGGGACTTTTGGAGAATCCGCCTTAGAGGACACGCATACGCCCTAGGGAACCTCTGATTAAGTTCTTGTGGTCTCTGCGCAATCTGGCGCGGAGCAGTCTCAAGGCGGCAATTGAAGTTAATGGCCGTCGTCCTTAACAAGATTGCCAACGCTGAGAATGCCCGCGCCAGGCCGTGCCCTTCGGGGCTTTCAGGATTTCTCGCTGACAGCGTTGCGCTCATTCGCCGGGCAACCAGCCCGACTCGATTGCGCGCCTTGCCAGCAAAAAAACCTGAAAGCCAGAGGCCGCAAGGACTTAATCAGAGGTTCCCTAGGTCTTAAAATTCATAGCGCATGCTAATAATCCCCTCATCTATATTCCGCTTGACCACAAACCCGAGGGATCGCGCCAAGCCTGCCATACCGTGGTTTTGCAGCATGGTTTCACCAGTAATGCACTGCACTCCGCAGGCGGCACAGTAGTCGAGCATTTTTTGCAGCAGACGTTTTCCCAGCCCCTGGCCTTTCATGTCCGAGCGGACAATAACGGCGAATTCGCCTTCGGTGTTTTCCGGGTTGAGCAATACGCGCACAACGCCCAGGGTTTCCTGGCCGCCATCGCTTTTCACGGCACTGGCGATAAAAGCCATTTCCCGGTCGTAGTCGATTTGCGTCTGCCGCGCCAGCTGTTCATGACCGAGCTTGGGCAACTCAGCAAAATAGCGGTTGTAGCGGTCGTCGTCCGACAGCTTGCGGTCAAACTCACGGTGGGTAGCCTCGTCTTCCGGGCGAATCGGGCGCAGCAACACGGACCTTCCCGAGGTGAGTTCACAGGTTTCTTCCAGCTCCTTGGGGTAGGGCCGGATCACCAAATGCCGCTGCGCGGGGTCGCCGAGTTTGACGCTGATATCCAGCACCGTCAGCTCACGCCCCGAGGCGAGTACCGGATTAATGTCCAGCTCGTGAATCTCGGGGTTATCGATAATAATCTGATTAACCTGGGTGAGCAGCACGCTCAGCGCATGGCGATCCAGAGGCTGCTGCAAGTGGCGATCGCGAATCTTGCCCTCGGCCAGCGCTTGAATAATCAGATAACGCGCCAGTGCCATATTCAGTGGCGGCAGAGCGACCACCGCGTGGCGCTCGGTATCCAGCTCGCTGCCGCCCTCACCCAGCAAGATCACCGGGCCAAACACCGGATCGTTTTTCACCGCGATACGCAACTCATGGGCGCCAGCGCGCCTGGCCATGTGCTGCAGGGTAAAGCCCTGGACCCGAGCTTTGGGAAAAGTGCCAGCCACGCGCTCAAGCATGTTGTTGGCGGTGAGACGTACCTCGTCGGCTGAGTGCAGGTTCAACACCACGCCACCGACTTCGGACTTGTGCAGAATATCCGGCGAATTAATTTTCAATGCAACGGGAAAGCCCAGTTGCTCGGCTTGCTCGGCCGCCTCCTCGCCATTGCGCACGGTCAGCGTGGGCACAGTATTGATGCCATAGGCGGTCAAGAGATCGACGGCGGCGAGGGTGTCCAACTGGCTCGCTCCAGCCGCGCGCGCCTCGACAAGTACCTGTTGGGCAGCGGGATAGTTGTGCGCGATCTCAGCCGGAATAGACTCGGGGGTTTCCAGCAGCAGCTTTTGGTTGCGGCGGTACTGCACCATATGCATAAAGGCGCCGACCGCGCCTTCGGGCGTGCGAAAAGAGGCAATACCCGCTTTTGAGAAACGCTCGCGTGCCGCCACCGAGGCATTCTCGCCCATCCAGGCCACGAGCACATTAGGAATCCGCCCGGGCTTGCGCTTGATCGCCTGAATGACTTTCGCCGCATAGACATCACCAGCCACCAGCGCCGAGGGGCAATGCAACACCAACAGGTTGTCCACCTCAGGCGCCTCGAGCAATACATCGAGCGCGCTTTGATACAGCTCGGGCGAGGCGTCTCCCAGCAAATTAATGGGATTACCCAAGTGGCCACCCACCGGCACTATCGCCCGCAATTTTTCCAAGGTGGCGTCACTGAGCGCCTCCAGCCGGCCTCCGTTACTAAGCAGTGTGTCAACCGCCATCAGCGATGGGCCAACACCGTTGGTGAGCACCGTGAGGCGCTCGCCCTTGATGGGCTTACCGTGGGCGAGCGTTTCCACAGCCGCAAACAACTCTCGAAGCTCGCCCACACGCAGCATACCGGCTCGACGAAAAGCGGCGTCGTAAACACCATCGGCACCGATTTCGTCGCGGGTGACCTGTGCGGCAGCCTCCAGGCTCTCCAGGGTGTGTCCGGTTTTGATCACCAGTATGGGCTTGTTCACTGAGGCGGCGCGAGCGGCGGACATAAACAGGCGGCCGCGGCGAATATTTTCCACGTAGAGCAAAATAGCGGAGGTCTTGCTGTCCTGACCCAGATAATCCAGCAGCTCTGCGTAGCTGATGTCGGCGGCATCGCCCAAGGCAATAAAATGAGAAAAACCAATTTTACGCCGCTCAGCCCAATCCAGAATGGTGGTACACACCGCCGAAGACTGGCTGATGAAGGCGATTTTTCCCTGCTGTGCCCCCGTGTGGGCGTAACTGGCGTTCAGACCAATGCCCGGCACCATCAAACCCAGACTGTTGGGACCAAGAATGTGCATTTGCCACTTCCTTGCGGCGGCGAGCATAGCCTCCTGCACACTGCCCTGCTCGCCCGGTAGTACGCGAAGCCCCGCAGCGATCACGATCGCATTGCGACAACCGCGCTCTCCCAGCTGATCGACTATGTCAGGGACGCGATCACCGCGGGTGCAGATAATCGCCAGATCCGGCACCTCGGGCAGATCGGCAATGGAGGCGTAGGCGAGAACGCCGTTAATGGCTTTGTATTTGGGGTTCACCGGCATAATCGGGCCGGCAAAAGAGGCTTGCAATAAGTTGCGCATAACGGCGTTGCCGGGGCGGTTGGCACGGTTGGACGCGCCGATCACGGCAACAGAGGTAGGTCGCAGGAGTTTTTCAATGTAATTGAGCATGACCGGATTTTAGCGCAATGTGCCGGCCCTGTCTGACTGGTGTTGGATAAAAGCGCTGGCCAGTACTCCGGGAGCACCACAGGCACTCCCGGTAGCAGGTCTGAGACTAACGAATCACTGCCGAGTACTTGTCTTCATCGTACTCGGGCATGTTATCCAGCATGTTTTCATCAAGCGGCGTATCCCACAGCAGCTGGTTCCCCTGCAGGCGCAGCTGGCGGGCGTCGACCAGAACGTCTTTATCGCCGATATTGGCGAAACCACCCACGCTGACCACCACGTTAGTGACTTTTCCGCGTTCGATCATGACGTCTTCTACTTCGCCTACGGTGTCACCGGAGCGGTTGACCACCTCGCGGTCTTCCAGCATCTCTTCGGTCACGCCTTCAGCGCCGGCCAGCGAATCGTTTGCACCGGAGTGGCGCTGCTGGATCTGCTCTGGCCCGGGCTGACCCTCGGCGCCATTCATGGCGAGACCGCCAGTCTCCTCGGACAGACGATCACTGCGCAGCAACTCGCGGGCAAATACCGAGTACTCCTCGCTGTTCAGACGCTGGTTATCATCACTGTCAAAGCGGCTCATCAACATGTCTTCGCTCCAGCCACGCTGAGTCAGATCTTTTTGATAGACGTCTTTGAGCTCTGAGAACTGAATGTCGCCGCTGCCGTCCTTATCAATTTGCGAGAAGGCTTGTAGGTTTACCGAGGAGTCGTAAACACTTTTTTCCGCTTGTGACTTTTCCATACCGGCTGCCATGGCCATAGAAGAGCACATCAGAGCACCGGCCAAAGTCAGTGAAAGGGTTTTTGCAACAGAGTGAGTTTTGATAGTCATAACAATTACCTCAATGGTTAGTTTAAAAACGCCCCCACCATTCCGAAAGTTCAGAATGTGTACTGCAGGTTCACGCTGGCGAAATCGACGTCCATATCAATGTCCTGGGTTTGCAGAACGTTGACTTCGTCGCGTGAAATATCAAAGTTAAAGCGCTCGTATTCGATGCGAAGATCTAAGTGCTCCGCCAATTGAAACTTGGTGCCTGCCCCCCAGAACGTCTCGTCGCCGTCAAAGTCTTCATCCAGGCTGCCGATGTCAGTTGATACTCGCGCATCGGCATCCCACCATAGCTGTCCGCCTTTGGCGTAAACGGAAAAGACCTGAGTAATCGGCGCCTCGATAATCAGGCCAAGGGAGGCACCGGTAGGGTCAAAACTGAACGCGCCGTTACTGGCCTCGTCAAAATCGATGTAAGCGCCTTCAATGCCGATGTACTCATTGAATTTTAAAACCGCAAAGGCTTTTTTTGCCGCTTCGTCTTCAGAGAAATCTTCATCCTTCAGCTTGGTTAAACCGTAACCACCGCCGATAGAGAACTCCGGTTGAAACCTCCAACCGCTTTCCGCTTGTTGCGCAAAAGCCATTGAAGACAGCGCCGAAAGCGCCACGACCGATGAAATTTTTTTAACCATAACTACGACTCCTAGAACAATGGTGATGAAACATACTGACTGGCCTATCGCAACCAACGTGCCAAATGTTCACACACCCGCTCTTGTAAGACGTCGGTCACAAAACCTCTCCTTTTTTGTGACCACTGACAACAAGTTCACGCAAACCACCAACGCAGGCGGCCCACTTCACGCAGCTTTTACAACGAGATCGCAGTTTTTTCAGATGTTCTATTCGATCAAATGCTTAAGACCAACCCGCTTACCCAAAAAATAAACCAAGATTGACAGATAAGGTTATTCAGCAAAGGCGATTTTTTTGGCTATGCTCAATGGGGATCGCCCCAACCGACCGAGACCTCTATCCATCGCTCACACTGAAAAGGTAACAACATGGAACGCCTTACCGTTTTGCTTTTTGCATTGATAGCGAGTGTATTAACCCCATGCCTGGCTGAGACCGTGCCGCACACTGCCAGTGGTGGAGAAACCACCATTGAGACTCGCTCTTTAGAGGACTATAAACAGCTGTTGGATCTGTTTAACGGGCTCGATTACACCGAGCAACAGTGGCTTGAGGGTATGCGTGAGGTACCAAGGGTCTACCTGGCCAGCATTCCTGAGCGCTGGAGCCACACCAGCCAAGAGCAAATGCAGGTCAAACTGAAAAAGAAGATTTTCTTTCGGACTCTGGGGCCTTTGATTCTGCGCAGCAACGAGATGATTCTAGCTGAGCGGGATCGGCTGCTGGCGCTGGCCGACAGCTCATCGGCGCTCACGCCCGCGCAGCAGACCGAGCTTGCCGAGTTAGCGAGGCGCTATCGCGTGCAGTGGGAACCCGAGTCGCCCAAAGCCGCCGTGGATGAGCTGCTGCTCAAAGTGGACACACTGCCGGTTTCGCTGATTCTGGCCCAGGCGGCCGAGGAAAGTGGCTGGGGAAGTTCGCGCTTTGCCTTTGCCGGCAACGCCCTTTTTGGCCAGTGGACCTGGGGGGACGATGGCATCACCCCGGCGCAGCAGCGCAGCGGTAAAGGTGACTACAAAATAGCCCGGTTTGACACACCCCTGCAGTCGGTGCAGGCGCACGGGCTCAACCTGAACACTCACCCGGCCTACGAGTCTCTGCGGCAACTGCGCCAACAAAAGCACCAGGAGGGTCAAGCGCTCGGGGGCCTCGAGGCGGCCACCACCCTGACGCGCTATTCCGAGCGCGGCGAAGCCTACGTAAAAACTCTGCAGAGCATTATCCGTTACAACAAGCTCGATGGAACGGATAGCGCTTACCTCAAGGAGATGACCGCTCTGGTCCTGATTCCAAAACCCTGAGCGCTCGCCATTGCGTAAAGGTCACAGAGACCATATGATTTGCGCTTGCGAACTCTCCGCGCACCGGCCCCTGGGGTTGGTGCAAAACCGCAATCATAAAAACGCATACGCACCGGAGTGCTCATGACCGGAAAAGCGCGGTATTTCCGCTGGCCGCTGTTGGCGATATTCGTGTTCTGTGCGGGCTCACTGGCCCAAACTCCGGAAGACAGCGGCGCCGCTTGTCCACTTACTCCGCCGGCAAGTTTTAGCGAGCTCCCCCACATCGACGCCCTACCCACCCCCTTCGTCTATCGGGACGGGCGGGCCGTAACCAGTCGCGCCGACTGGAGCTGCCGCAGGCGCGAGATCAGCGCCCAGTTGCAACACTGGATATATGGCGACAAGCCGCCGCCCGGCGCCGAGGTCAATAGCCACCTGGAAAAGGACGCCCTGACGGTCAAGGTTGCCGACAACGGCCAGAGCGTCTCTTTCACCGCAAAAATACTCTGGCCCACGACGGGTAAACCGCCCTATCCCGCCATGATTGGTATAGGGCGCTCCTTTCTCGACAATCAGGCGCTGCTGGATCAAGGCGTTGCCATCATTGAATTCCCCAACAACGACATCGGCGATCAATCAGGCGCCGCCGCGCGAGGCCAGGGGAAGTTTTACAAGCTCTACGGAAAAGACCACAGCGCCGCCTCGACCGTCGCCTGGGCCTGGGGTGTGAGCCGGTTGATCGATGCACTTGGCGCCATCACAGACAGCCCCATTGACGCGAACCGGTTGGGCGTTACCGGCTGCTCACGCAACGGCAAAGGCGCCCTTGTGACAGGCGCGCTGGATGAACGTATTGCTCTGTCGATTATCCAGGAGAGTGGCTCGGGGGGTTCAGCCTCCTGGCGCGTGTCCGAAGCCATGAAAGAGGCCGGCGCCAATGTACAGACGGCCAGCCAAATCGTCACTGAAAACACCTGGCTGACACAAGCGTTCGCACGCTTCGCTCAGCAGGTGGATAAGCTGCCCGTGGACAACCATCAACTGCTCGGGTTGGTGGCGCCCCGGGGTCTTCTGCTTTTAGAAAATACCGACATGGAGTGGCTGGGGAACAAAAGCGCTTACCTTTCAGCACTGGCCGCCCGAGAAATCTATGCTGCGCTCGGTGCCGAGCAGCATATAGGCATCACCCAGGTTGGCGGACACCAGCACTGTGTGGTCCCCGACTCGCAAAAAGCTGCCATCCATGCTTTTGTCGAGCGCTTTCTCCTCGGTCAGAGTGTGAACACTCGGGTGTGGAGCACAGACGCCGATTACACCTTAGACCTCAAGCGCTGGATACCCTGGACGACGCCTAATCTAGCGCCTTAGAGAATCACACGCCGGACTTGCGGCGCAGGGAGTGAATGTTGCAGCATAGGCTCTGCCGCGTTTGGACGGCAACCTCCGACAAGAGCGCAGACCATGCACACGACACCGCCCGAGCAGGCAACCGAACCCGCCGCTAACGAGAGCCTGCGGCAAAAGCTCAACCGCATCATTTTCGGCTGGGAGAGCCCGGCGGGAAAGCTATTTGACGTCTGCCTGATCTGGGCCATTTGCATCAGCGTGCTGATACTGATGCTCGAGTCTGTGGAGTGGATTGTCAGAGACTACGACCTCTGGCTCCGGACGGCTGAGTGGACCTTCACCCTACTGTTTACCGCCGAGTACATCGCCCGGGTTTACTGCGCCAAGCGCCGCTGGGAATACGTCAAGAGCTTTTACGGTATCGTCGATTTGCTCTCGATTTTGCCCTCGTACCTCGCGTTTTTTATTCCCGGTGCCAACAATTTGTTGATTATCCGTCTGCTGCGGGTACTGCGTATTTTTCGAATTTTGAAGCTCGCCCGCTATTTGAGCGAAGCCAACCTATTGATGCGCACCATGCTACTTGCCCGGCGCAAAATTCTGGTGTTTTTTTCCTCAGTATTGGTGCTCTCGGTGATCTTTGGCTCGCTCATGTACATGGTCGAGGGGCCGGCTCACGGTTTCACCAGCATTCCCAAAAGCATCTATTGGACGATCGTCACCATCACCACCGTTGGTTATGGGGATATCGTGCCGCAAACGGTATTGGGACAGATCATCTCGGCCGCCGCCATGCTCACCGGTTACTCCATTATTGCCGTACCCACTGGCATACTCACCGCCGAACTCGCGCAGGAAATGCAGCGCGATCGTTACCGGCGAAGTTGCCCTGGCTGCAAACGCAGCGGCCACGAAGCCGACGCCGCCCACTGCAAACACTGCGGCACCGCTCTACCCCAAGTGCAACAGCGCTGACAGATACAGTCCAAGACCAAACACCGAGTGAGTCACCAGGCTTTTTAGCCGAGCTCGCCAGGGCGAGGGCAGCTTGCTTGCTGCCACACCCGCACCCAGGCAAGGCTGCATAATAAAAAATGGCAAGACAACCGTCGTCACACCAAAAACCAAGGCCGGCAAAAAACGGGGCGAGTGCAACCACTGTTCGCCCGCAATGCTCACAAAACCCGCCGCAAAGGCAATACCCGTTACGTAGTGAAACCCCCAGCCCAGCCACAACTCTCCCCTTACGGCAGGAGTGCTGCCGATAGCGGCGTGCCTAAAGCGCCCGGCGGGCATATGCCCCAGCCAGCGCCCCACCAGCCGAAAATCCAAGGAAGCCACTGAAAACATGCGCTTGAGCAACCACCACCAGGCATCCAGTATCAAAGTTGCACCTACACCCAAAATACATACCTGCAACCACCACTGTGGCTGAATCACAAAGCTCATACCGCCTCCTAAAACCCTTGCAATTAAAGCAGCGTACAACTTAAAGTTGACTTTAAGTCAACTGCCGGAGGCGACCAGATGTCATTGGATATTGGCGAAGTGGTGCGAGAGTCGGGCGTGGCCGCCTCCACCTTGCGATACTATGAAGAAAAAGGGTTGATTCGATCCATAGGCCGCAATGGATTGCGCCGACAATTCAACGCCGACGTATTGGATAAGCTGGCGCTCATCAATATTGGCAAGGAGGCTGGTTTTAGCCTTGAAGAACTCACTGACATGTTCGGCGAATACAAACGCCCGGCCATTGACAGAGATAAGCTGCTGCACAAGGCTAACGATTTAGAGCGCAGCATAAAGCGTTTGAGCGCACTGCGGGACGGGCTGCGCCACGCAGCCAAATGCCCCCAGAAAAATCACTTTGACTGCGCCACCTTCCAAAGGCTGCTCAAGCTGGCAAGCAAAAGAAAGAAGCGATCCGCCACTCGATAACCGCAAACCACTAACCACAAAAAAGCGCTCCCTGGGGAGCGCCTTGCGTCGGTAAGCACCGTATTCAGGCGAATAGTCGGCCCGATTGTTTATGCCAGATCAAAGCGATCGGCATCCATCACCTTGCACCAGGCTTTGACAAAGTCGCTGACAAAACGCTCTTTGGCATCATCCTGAGCGTAAACTTCCGTCAGCGCACGTAGCTGCGAGTTGGAACCAAACACCAGATCCACGCGAGTGCCCGTCCATTTAAGCTCGCCAGTTTTGCGGTCTCGCCCCTCATAGACATTGTCATCGCTGGTCGGTTTCCACTCGGTGTTCAAGTCTGTGAGGTTGACGAAAAAGTCATTACTCAACTGCCCGGGCTTATTGGTCAACACGCCGTGCTGCGCGCCCTGATAGTTGGCATTTAGCACACGCATGCCACCGACCAACACCGTCATCTCGGGTGCGCTCAAGCCGAGCAGCTGTGCTTTATCCACCAACATTTCCTCAGGTGCGGAAGTGTAGAGCTTGCGACTGTAGTTGCGAAAACCATCGGCCTCTGGCTCCAGCGGCTCGAAAGATTCAATATCCGTCCAATCATCAGTGGTATCCGTACGCCCTGGATGGAAGGGAACATCCACCTCAAAGCCTGCGTCTTTTGCGGCTTTTTCAATCGCCGCGCACCCACCAAGCACGATTAAGTCGGCCAGCGAAATTTTCTTACCCCCGGACTGCGACGAGTTGAAATCGCTCTGAACCTTCTCTAGGGTCGCCAGC
Source organism: Gilvimarinus algae (assembly GCF_030518215.1). Classification (GTDB taxonomy): domain Bacteria; phylum Pseudomonadota; class Gammaproteobacteria; order Pseudomonadales; family Cellvibrionaceae; genus Gilvimarinus; species Gilvimarinus algae. The sequence goes on along the minus strand of NZ_JAULRT010000059.1, from coordinate 208,841 downwards.
ACGTCTTGCAACTGTGCCGGGTGATTCACCTCCCAGTCTTTTTGCGGCGCCAGCCGAATGCGCGCGCCGTTGGCCCCACCGCGAAGATCCGAACTGCGGAACACCGACGCCGAAGACCAGGCGGTATACACCAGGTCGGTGACCCGCAGGCCCGAGGCGAGAATGCTCTGCTTGAGCTGGGCGATGTCGTCCCCATTGACCAGTGGATGATCCACCGCCGGCACCGGGTCCTGCCAGATCAAATCTTCGGCGGGCACCTCGGGGCCGAGGTAACGCACTTTGGGGCCCATATCCCGGTGGGTAAGCTTGAACCAGGCGCGGGCGAAAGCGTCGGCAAACTCTTCCGGGTTCTTGTGGAAGTGCTCGGAAATTTTGCGGTACTCGGGATCTTCCCGCATGGCCATGTCAGCGGTCGACATCATAATACCGACACGTTTGCTCGCATCTTCGGCGTCGGGGGCGTGGTCTTTTTCGGCCAGGTTTTTCGGCACCCAAATATTGGCGCCCGCCGGGCTCTTGCCGAGTTCCCATTCATAGCCGAACAGCACATCAAAGTAGCTCATGTCCCACTGGGTCGGAGTCGGCGTCCAGGCACCCTCAAGTCCACTGGTGATGGTGTCGCGGCCTTTGCCCGAACCGTGTGTGCTAATCCAGCCAAAGCCCATCTGCTCAATCGGCGCCGCCTCTGGGTCAGGACCTACGTGAGCGGCATCGCCAGCGCCATGGGTTTTGCCAAAGGTGTGACCGCCGGCGGTGAGGGCAACGGTTTCGTAGTCATTCATGGCCATGCGTGCAAAGGTTTCGCGAATGTCACGCGCCGAAGCAAGTGGATCAGGATTGCCATCGGGGCCTTCGGGGTTGACATAAATCAGGCCCATTTGCACAGCGGCCAGCGGGTTTTCGAGTTCGCGATCGCCACTGTAGCGGCTGTTTTCCTTGTCGCTGGTGGCCAGCCATTCTTTTTCAGCGCCCCAATAAATGTCCTCCTCGGGCTGGTAAACATCCTCCCGGCCACCAGCGAAGCCGAAAGTTTTAAACCCCATGGATTCGAGCGAGACGTTACCTGTGAGGATAAACAAGTCAGCCCAGGACAACTTGTTGCCATATTTTTTCTTGATGGGCCACAAAAGACGGCGAGCCTTGTCCAGGTTGCCGTTGTCGGGCCAGCTGTTCAGAGGCGCAAACCGCTGAGTGCCGGTGCGCGCACCACCACGGCCATCGCCCAAACGATAAGTCCCGGCACTGTGCCAGGCCATGCGAATCATAAAGGGACCATAGTGTCCGTAATCCGCCGGCCACCAATCCTGTGAGTCTTTTAATACCGCTTCAATATCCTTTTTAACCTCAGGCAGGTCGAGCTTGTTGAATTCACTGGCGTAGTCGAAGGCGTCGCCCAGAGGGTTGGATTTGGGGTGATTCTGGTGAAGGATGCCGAGGTTCAACTGGTTCGGCCACCAGTGTGCGTTGCCGGTGCGCTCCTCAGAGAGCTTGGTTCGCGAGCCGTGCATGACCGGGCATTTGCCCTGACCGGGGGTGTTAGTGGCGCCCATGTTCTATATCTCCTGTACACAGTGGCTTGGGATGAGTGATCGTTCCATGGTCAAACTATAGCCGCGCCCTAATTATTAATAAAATTTCTTTTATTTAACTAGCTAATAGCAATAAACAATACAAAGGCGGGCCAGAGCCCCCAAAGTATGGCCCACAGCACAGGGTGCCGCCATAAACCCAAGGCACCGCTATAACCCCCCCCAGGCAACGGCAGAAATTTAAGGTGCCGCCGCGACCAACCCTCGAGTGCCGTCCTGCCCTACGTCAAATCGCGGACATAAAAAAGGCGGGCCACTGGCCCGCCTTTGAGTGCTAGGTTTTCAATGCAGCGGCGACTGAATCACCCCACAAAGACCCTGGCATTGCGGAATAACCGCAACCAAGCACCATCTTCGCGCCAGTCATCCGGGTGCCAGGAGTTGGCCACCGCACGGAAAACCCGCTCCGGGTGCGGCATCATAATCGTCGCCCTGCCATCCTCGCTGGTGACACTGGTAATGCCCAGGGGCGAACCATTAGGGTTGGCGGGATAATGCTCGGTCACCTGCAGGTTGTTGTCCAGATAGCGCATGGATACCAGGCCGCTGGTATCGCAGCTCGTCAAGGCGCTGTCATCGGCGAACTCCGCACGCCCCTCACCGTGGGCCACAGCCACCGGCAAGTGAGAGCCAGCCATCCCCTGAAACAGCACCGAGGGAGACTCCTGCACTTGGACCAGCGAAAAGCGCGCTTCGAACTGCTCAGACAAGTTGCGCACAAAACGCGGCCAGTGAGCGGCACCGGGAATCAGATCTTTCAAGTTGGACATCATCTGACAGCCGTTGCACACCCCGAGGCTAAAGGTATCGGCGCGGTTAAAAAAGCTCTCGAACTGATCGCGCACCTGTTGGTTAAACAGCACTGTCTTGGCCCAGCCTTCACCGGCACCGAGCACGTCGCCATAGGAAAAACCGCCGCAGGCCACCAGGCCCTTGAACGTTTCGAGCCCCATACGTCCGGCCAACAGATCGCTCATGTGCACATCCACAGCGGCAAAACCGGCGCGGTCAAAAGCCGCTGCCATTTCAACGTGGCCGTTCACGCCCTGCTCGCGTAATACCGCGATGCGCGGGCGCTCGCCCGTGGCGATATACGGCGCGGCTATGTCGTCGTTGAGGTCGTAGCTGAGACTGACAGAGAGCCCCGGATTGGGCGCCATAATCGCATCGAATTCCTGGCTTGCGCACTCCGGGTTGTCCCGCAGGGCCTGCATCTGGTAGCTGGTTTCGCTCCACAGGCTCTGCAAAATCACGCGACTTTGGTCAAACACCAGCTCGCCATTTTGCGCAATGCGCAGCCAGTCGTCTTCATTGGGCGCGCCGATAACATGAGTCATACCGGCCAGACCCGCATCGGCATAGAGCGCTTTCACAGCAGCGCTGTGTTCCCGTTTAACCTGCAACACGATTCCCAGTTCTTCGCTAAACAGTGCCGCCAGCGGGCATTCACCGAGGTCATTGATGTCCACATCCACACCGCAATGACCGGCAAAGCTCATCTCCGCCAAGGTGGCAAACAGACCACCGTCGGAGCGATCGTGATAGGCGAGCAACCAGCCCTGCGCCAAGGCTTTCTGCGTCGCCTCAAAAAAGCCCTTCAGTTGCTCGGCACTGTCGAGATCCGCCGGGGTATCACCCAGCTGGTTGTAGGTCTGCGCCAGTATGGAGCCGCCGAGGCGGTTCTTACCAGCGCCCAGATCAATCAACAGCAGTTCGGTATCGCCCTGGTCAGTGCGCAGTTGCGGAGTGACCGCCAGGCGCACATCGGTGACCGGTGCGAAGGCGGAAATCACCAGAGACAAAGGCGCGGTAACGGCCTTGTCTTTGCCGTCGTCCTGCCAGGCTGTGCGCATGGACATCGAGTCTTTACCCACAGGAATGGTAATGCCCAGCGCCGGGCAGAGCTCCATCCCCACAGCTTCAACCGTGCGATAGAGCTTTTCATCCTCGCCCTTGTGGCCGGCGGCACACATCCAGTTGGCGGACAGCTTGATGTCTTTCATATCGGCAATCGGGGCGCAGGCGATATTGGTGAGCGCCTCACCAATGGCCATACGACCTGAGGCCGGGGCGTTCAATAGCGCCGCGGGGGTACGCTCGCCAATGCTCATGGCCTCGCCTTTGACCGAGTCGTAGCTGACAGTGGTCATCGCGCAGTCGGCCACCGGCACCTGCCAGGGGCCGACCATTTGATCGCGCGCGACCATACCGGTCACCGAACGGTCGCCGATGGTAATCAGAAAGTTTTTTGAGGCCACGCTTGGGTGCTTGAGTACGCGCTCAGCGGCCTCATTAATGTGAATCTCAGAGGTGGTGAACTCATCCGTCGCCGGTGTATAGCTCGACGCCTCGCGGTGCATTTTCGGCGGCTTGCCGAACAGCAGGGACATCGGCAAATCGACGGGCTTGGCATCAAAGTGCGTGTCGTTCACCAGCAGGTGCTGCTCGCTGGTGGACTCACCCACCACAGCGTAGGGGGCACGCTCACGCGCGCAAATTTGCTCAAAGCGCTCAAGGTTTTCCGGCGCAATCGCCAGCACATAGCGCTCTTGCGACTCGTTGCACCAGATCGCCAGCGGGCTCATGGACGGCTCGTCATTGGGCACATTGCGAAGCTCAAAGCGGCCGCCACAGCCGCCATCTTTTACCAGCTCCGGGAAGGCGTTCGAAAGGCCGCCGGCGCCCACGTCGTGAATAAAGGCGATGGGGTTTTGATCGCCCAACTGCCAGCAGCGGTCGATCACCTCCTGACAGCGGCGCTCGATTTCCGGGTTCTGACGCTGCACCGAGGCAAAGTCCAGATCCTCTGAAGAGCTTCCCGAATCCATGGAGGAGGCTGCACCGCCGCCCAGTCCAATGAGCATGGCTGGGCCACCCAAAACGACCAGCTTGCACCCCGCGCTGAAAGGCGGTTTGTCCACGTGCTCGGTGCGAATATTACCGTAGCCCCCGGCCAGCATAATGGGTTTGTGGTAGCCGCGGCGCTCGCCGTCGTAGTTCTCTTCAAAGGTGCGGAAGTAGCCGCAGATATTGGGCCGGCCAAATTCGTTGTTAAAGGCTGCGCCACCAATGGGGCCATCGAGCATGATGTCCAGGGCGCTGACGATGCGATCCGGCTTGCCGTAATCCTGCTCCCAGGGCTGGATAAACGACGGAATCTGCAGATTGGAGACGCAAAAGCCGGTCAGCCCCACTTTGGGTTTGGAGCCGCGCCCCACGGCGCCCTCGTCGCGTATCTCGCCACCGGCGCCGGTGCCGGCGCCGGCAAACGGGGAAATGGCCGTGGGGTGGTTGTGGGTCTCCACTTTCATCAGCAAGTTGATGGCCTCGCTGCTGTAGCGGTACTCGCCGGTGTGCGGGTCGGGGTAAAAGCGCCCGGCCTCAGGTCCCTCGACCACGGCGGCATTGTCGGCATAGGCTGACATCACCTGCTCGCCACCACACTCGAAGGTGTTTTTGATCATTTTGAACAGGCTGCGCGGCTGCTCTTCGCCATCCAGCGTCCAGGTGGCGTTAAAGATTTTGTGACGGCAGTGCTCGGAGTTGGCCTGGGCGAACATCATCAGCTCGACATCCACTGGATTGCGGCCGAGCTTTTGAAAATTCTCCACCAAGTAATCTATTTCATCATCGGCCAGCGCCAGGCCCAGCTCGCGGTTGGCAGTCACCAGGGCATCGCGCCCACCGCCCATGACATCCACCGTGGTTTGCGGGGCTGGCTCTGCGTGGTCAAAAAGGCCTGCAGCGGCATCAACGTCGGTGAGCACGGACTCTACCATTCTGTCGTGCAGCAACGCCTTGATCGACTCGCGCTCGACTCCCTGAATATCACCTTGCAGGTGATAGCTGATGCCCCGCTCCAGTCGCTTGATTGAGAACAAACCGCTGTTGTGTGCGATGTCCGTCGCCTTGGATGACCAGGGCGATATGGTGCCAAAGCGCGGGATCACCAAAAACAACTCCCCCTCGTGCGAGACCTCAGCCATGCGCGGGCCATAGGTCAAAAGCTGCCCCAGCACACCCTGCTCAGCATCCGACAAAGGGGCGGATAAATCGGCAAAATGTGTGTATTCGGCGGCCACGCCCGTCACCCCGGGGGCGACATCCTGCAGGCTGGCCAGCAGCTTCTGGGTACGAAAAGGGGAAAGTGCGGGAGCACCGGGCAAAATCTGCATAGCGGGTTGCCACCTCAAGCTTGCGGGGTTGGAGTTGTGTAGACATCCGGCCGCCGACTGACTCCATCCTGTGGGTCAAGCTGAGGCAGCCGCGAGAGGGCGGCTATTGTACTGCAATTGCTCCTGATTGGCAGCCGCCCGTGCTCGTCCGGGCCGACTTTTTGGTGACTTTACCAAAGCGGCCCTGCAATCATAACCAAAAACGCCAGCAAAACCTTGGCCTTACGCCAAAACGGCTTTGGACGGCGGCAGATGAATCGACTAAAATTCAACCAGCCCTACTAAACTTTTTGCACAATTACAAGCTGGCACATCACACCTGTAGCGTTTAAAATCGCGCAAATTTTGCGCACAGGGTCTCGGCGGGCACACACGCATCTCGCCTCTGGGGTCATTGTCAACCGGAGCCGGTATCGACCGGAAGGCTGGAGTGAATGCTGAAAGTGACAATCTGGCAGTATGTGCAGACACTACCGCGGCGGTTCAAGCCAAAGCGGGCGGTGTTTGCCCTGGCGCTGATTGCGCTGTGCGGCGCACTGGTGGCCAGCCGGCCACCCACCGTTTTGGAACAGGTTCTCGCATCAGGCACACTGACAGCCATCTCCCGCAACGGACCCACCACCTACTATGAAGGCCCCCACGGCGCCACTGGGTTTGAGTATGTGCTCCTGCAGGGCTTCGCCGATTACCTGGGTGTCGAGCTCGATATCGTCGAGCAGGAGAGCCTGGCAAAAATGCTGACAATGATTGAGCGGGAACAGGGACACCTTGCCGCAGCCGGTCTTGCCATCACGCCCCAGCGCGCGGCCCGCGTCAACTTCTCCAGCCCCTATTTGCAAGTCACTCAGCAACTGCTCTACCGCCGTGGCAACCCCAAGCCCGAATCGCTGGCCGACCTGGCCGAGGGCGACTTATTGGTCATCGCCGGATCTTCCCACGTCGAGCGGCTGGAGCAACTCAAGGCCGAGCATCCCGAGCTGGTATGGCGCGAGCAGAGCAGTTTGGAGATGATAGACCTGATGGAAATGGTCCATCGCGGTGAAATTGACTATGCCGTGGTCGACTCTAACGCCTATCAGATCAACGCCAAGATTTTCCCCAAAGCCCAGGTGGCCTTTGATTTAGGCGAGCCGGAATCACTCGGCTGGGCGTTCGCCCGTCGGGCCGACACCTCCCTCTACGACAAAGCACAGCAATACCTGGCAGAAATTGAACAAAATGGTTCACTGGCAGCCCTTGCCAGCGAGTTTTTTGAGCACACAGATCCTGTGAGCACAGGCGGGGCCCTGCTGTTTACGCAGCGACTGGAAAACCGCTTGCCGCAATGGCAAGCCATGATCCAACAGGTGGCCGAAGAAACAGGGCTCAGCTGGCAATTATTGGCCGCTATGAGCTACCAGGAATCTCATTGGAATCCCAAGGCTCGCTCCCACACAGGAGTGCGCGGGCTGATGATGCTCACACGCACTACCGCCCGCGAAGTCGGTATTGATGATCGCCTGGACCCGGAGCAGAGCATGCGCGGCGGCGCCATTTATTTCAAAGGGCTCCACGACCGTCTGCCCGAGCGCATCGCCGAACCAGACCGGACTCTGCTAGCCCTCGCCGCCTACAACGTCGGCATGAGCCACCTGGAGGACGCGCGTATACTCACCCAGCGCCACGGTGGCGATCCGGATAAGTGGCAGGACGTAGAGAAAAACCTGCCGCTACTGGCCAAACGCAAACACTACCGCACCCTGGCACACGGCTACGCCAGGGGCTGGGAGCCAGTGCAATACGTCAATAACATTTTGCAATTTCGCGATATCATTGCCTGGCACGATCAACAAGAGCGCCGCCGCCTCGCCATGGCCGATAATCACAGCCTGCCGGATAACAGCGACACCCCTCCAGATGCTGAGCCCAAGCTGCCCACTACCTCGGTGATGTAACCGCACTGCGGTTTGACAGCCAAGCCGCCGCGGGCAACACTAGCGCCTAAGCCAGAAGGCCTCTGGGCGTGAATCAGAGGTCACCCTACTTACTGCCGCGGAGCTCTCTATGATTACCTACCTCTACTGGGGTGCCGTCATCTGTCTTGCCATGATTGTGTTGATTTTGCTGGGCAAGCACAACTTTTGGCGCAGCGCGATTATCGCTTCTTTGCTGGTGTTTGCGGGGGGCTGGGGCGCCTACTACTTCCACTTCGAGCAGGTCTTTGTTAAACGCTACGGCGGGGTTATGAAAATCAAAGTCCCGGACGGCCAGCAGCACATTGCCGCGACCTGGAAGGACGATAACCTCTGGGTGGAAAACTACGATCCGGCCACCAACACCTGCCACTTTAATGAGTACTCCAAAGGCAACCTGCTGCAGGGGCGAGTCACCATCGAAAACTGTAATCCGGTGAAAGCGGGCCGGGTAAACACAGCCAAGGCTGTAAGCCCCCAAACGCCAACCGGTATCGCCGACCTATCGGCAGCGGACGGGCGCTAACGCAGTTTTTTCTCGGCGCGGCGTCGACGAAAGAACGCCTGCAATTGCGCCTGACAACCCTCGCGCTCCACACCGGGCGTCACTGTTACGGTGTGGTTGAAATAGGGAGCATCCAGCAGTTGTGCCTGACTGCGCACCACCCCGGCCTTGGGCTCTGAAGCGCCGTACACGAGCCTGGCAACCCGCGCATGAACCATAGCGCCCACACACATGGTGCAGGGCTCTAGAGTCACGTAGAGCGTACAATCGCTGAGCCGGTAATTGCCCAGAGCGCGGGCCGCGTCGCGCAGCGCCATCACCTCGGCATGAGCCGTCGGGTCGCAACCGCCAATGGGTCGGTTGTACCCGCGACCAACGACCACACCCTCTTTCACCACCAGAGCGCCTACCGGCACTTCATCGTTTTCAGCGGCCATATTCGCCAGCACCATAGCCTCACGTATCCAGTGGCGGTCTTCATCGCTGGCCATTGGCTGGCTCGACTCGCCCGCCGCCAGCGCCTCGGCCTCGGCGAGGCTCATTGGCGCCACGAAGGCAAAGCGCGCTTTGGCTTCGCCCGCAGTGCTCACCTGCTCGGTAAACATGGCCAACGGCCTGACCCACCAGGAAAAATCACCGTACAGACAGCGATACACCACCAGCGGTTCGCGGGTCTCACTGTGAGTGGCGATGCGGTAGACGAAATAATCACTGCCTTTGTAGTGGCGGTATAAGCCTGGGGAGATTTGCATGGGACCTCAAAGATCTGACTTCGCGCTATCCTAGCGGCTGACACAAGCGCTGTGAAGTACTCTTTTTCTAATAGAGCGCCCATAAAGACATTTCTTGCCATTGCCCCCGTACGCTAGAGTTACAAGCGCGCCAAAAACGATTGGTGCGACGGCATAGTATCAACTGCTGCGGCGATCTCAGAGCGGGTTTTCTCCATAAAGGTTTGCAAATTTCTCAGCGGAATGCCATCCACCAGCGGACTATGAGAGGCTGGAAGCACCCCCTGGCCGATGAGCACACTTACCCAATTGATGTCTGTGAAAACATTCTTCTGTTCATAGATAAGTCGGCCTGAGCATCTGAAAAGTTCTAATTTCTCCTGCAAACTGTCAGGCAACGACATAGTTCGACAGCGCTCCCAAAACGGGTCACCGACTCGCTCTGTCAGGCAATAATGGAGAATAATAAAGTCTCGAACTTCCTCCATATCGCTCGAGAAATCTCTGTTGAACTGCCTAGCCAACACCTCATTAGTATCGGCATCAGGAAACAATTGAACAAGCCTACTGATTGCCGACTGGATCAAATGGATACTAGTTGATTCCAGCGGCTCAACAAACCCCGAGGACAATCCAACGGCCAGACAGTTCTTTTCCCATGCCTTCTTCCGGACACCAGGAGTGAATCTAATATTTTTCATACCGGAAAGAGGCTCACCTTCAATACGGCTTAGAAGAAGAGTTTGCGCGGCATCATGATCGAGATGGCTACTGGAATAAACTAGACCGTTACCAAGGCGGTGCTGAAGAGGGATGCGCCACTGCCAACCGGCGCTGTGCGCAATTGCAGTCGTATAGGGGGATATCGCTTCGCTGGCATGATTTGACGCTACGGCGAGCGCACTGTCACACAGTAACCACTCGCCCCAAGTCGTGTACGGAATCCCCAGAGCCTTGCCCAACAGAAGGGACTTGAAGCCTGTGCAATCGACAAAAAAATCACCTTGCAGAGCATTGCTGCTCTTTAACTGCAGAGCTTCAATAAAGCCATTGTCAGGTCTTAGACAAACATCAAGGATTTCATCTTGTACGTGTTTTACACCTAGAGCAATAGCAAAGTGTTTAAGATAAGACGCATAGAGTCCTGCATCGATATGGTAAGCGTAGCGCATATTGGCGATGGCCGCTGCACCGCGAGAGTCGGGATGAATAAACTTCTGCGATCGTGCGCTGCTTGCTGTGACAGAGAAATCCGATAAATCTGAGTTTGGATTCTCCTTTTTCCACTTTAACCAGTAGTGATAGAAAGGCACACCCTGCGCTGCGGTGCCAAATCCACCAAAACCATGAAAATAGCGCTCGCCAGCGGACCTCCAGTCCACGAACTCTATCCCCAGCTTAAAGGTAGCTTTGGTTTGACGGATAAACTCCTGCTCGTTTAACCCCAGCATCCGATTAAAGGCAATCAAAGGCGGTATGGTTGCCTCACCCACTCCAACAGGTCCAATATCGGGAGACTCGACCAGAGTAATCTCATAGCCTGACTTACCAAAGACTCGAGCCAGAGCTGCAGCGACCATCCAGCCGGCTGTACCTCCACCGGCGATCACAATGCGTTTCCAGGGCATTATCATACAGCCGACCCCTGAGCGATATAATCCTTGAGATAGGGCATCTTTGCAGAGGCGCCATCAATCATTTGAAACATTTTCTTAAGTTGATCAGCAATCCATTTTGGTTCTATTCCCTCCACCAAGATATCATAGGCTCTGGGCACCAATCCGCTGCCAAGCAAGGTAGACACCCATAAGTCCTGCGATATAGGGTCTCCCTCTCTAAACGGCACTCTACCCGTATGATTAAACATATCCACTCTGGATTTCAGTCTATCTGAGACAGCTTCACCCAAGAAACTATCGGACCGAGCATTAGCACTTTTCAAACCAAAAACACGAAACAGCAATGAATGGAAATCAACAACACAGTCATACTCGAGATGAGTTAATCGATTATATTCCTCTGCCAAAGGGGCGGACTCTTTAGCGCTAGGGAAAAGGCTAATAAATCGCAAGATTGATGATTGAGAAAGCGAATAGGTACCCATAAAGGGATCTTGCAAAAAGCCTGATGACGCCCCCATAAAAATGCAATTTTTTACCCAAAACTGATTCCGTCTTTTTGATTGACCGCTTAGCTTTTTTAGATCAGAAGGCGGGGTACGCATGTACTCAGAAAATAGATTCACTGCTTCCTCATCGGATAGTTCGCCACTATTATAAACAAAATCAGATTGTTTTTTATACTGCGCACTTTGCTCTATAATGTATCCTGCCCCCTGCAGAGAAATAGAACTAAACGGACGATAAGAGCCTGAGCAACTGGAAACCGATCTTATGATCGAATCAACAGGCAAGGACTTCCTCTCACTTAGAAAAGAAGCGTTCAACGCACTCGACAAATTACTGTTATCTTCGCCGGAACAGTCAATATAAAAATCACCAACCACTGAAGAATCATCGATCCCATGAACATCTAAACAAGCTATACAACCGTCAGCATCCAGACTCACAGAGCTCACTTCGCCATCAACAATCGAACCACCCATAGATTGAAATTTAGAACGAAGATAGTCTTTTAGGCGTGTCACATCTAATGTGTAACCATGATTCAGCGTCGACAGCAATGACCCAGCATCCTTAGAGGCGGGAAGAAACTTAAGCCTCTTTGCGGACATCGAACTTAGAGAAAACTCATCGTAGCTGTGCGCCAGCCCCTTCTTATGTGCCCACACATAAAAATGCTGAAAGTCACGAGCATGAAGCATAAAGCCTGGGGGAGAAAATGGTAAATAGAAGTCCTTTCCTTGGTTCACGGACTTAAGAAGAACTGCGGTGCGATACAGGCCTCCCGCCTCACCCACCAGAACGTCCTCCGAAACACCTTGCGATGTAAAAAAATTTACCGCAGCAGGTGGAACAGAAACGCAAGCAGGCTCGGAAACATTTCCAGACTCAATTAGAGTTATAGACAGAGAATCTGAAAAGTGCTTTTTTAACCGATGCGCCAAAGTATAGGATTCAATGCCGCCTCCACATATAACCAACTTTCGTATGCCAGCGCTCATGAAAACACCCCATATAAACTCATTGCGCCCGGCGGCCACGACTTGAAACTCTCTTCGCTTGCGTAAAAATTGAGACTGTCTGCATGACTACTCATGAGTTCTACATGGTGTTGCACCTCAGTTTTTAAGCGATCAAGACTTTGAACTAACTCATCTTCGCTCATAGAGTCAACGGCTGGGTGGTAGTTTTCTGGCACGATCCCCTGCCCCAAATAGACAGCCACCCAGCTAGGCTCAAGAAACATGCCTTTTACATACTGCTCAACCACACCTCGCTCACAGAAAAGTCTCATTTTTCTTTCCAAAGACTCAGGCAACTCCATGGACCGAATATAACGCCAAAAATCCGAATCATCCCGATTGGTTGCCACATAGTGGAGAATAAGAAAATCTCTAATTTTTTTATACTCATCCTCCATCTCCGCGTTAAATTGCTGGCGAAGATAAGAGCTGTCCTGCATTCCAGGAAAATAATCCAGCAGCTTCGTTATGGCAACTTGAATCAAATAAATACTTGTAGATTCCAAAGGCTCGAGAAAACCACCGGATAGGCCTACTGCCACACAATTCTTTGCCCAGGAGCACCGTCTACGGCCAGCACGGAAGCGCAAGAAGTTCAAATCTGCCAAAGGCGCACCATCTAAGCCTGACAATAGAGTTTTTTCAGCATCCTCATCCGACAAGTACTTGCTGCAATACACCAATCCGTTACCGATACGCGACTGCAAAGGTATACGCCATTGCCAACCTGCCGACTTCGCCGTTGCTTTGGTATATGGTATCGGGGCACCGCTTCGTTCTGAGGGGACAGCGACAGCCCTGTCGCATGGAAGCCAGTGTGCCCAAGACTCAAAATCAACATTGAGTGTTTGACCCAACAGTAAAGACCGAAAGCCAGAGCAATCGACAAAAAAATCACCGTTGATTTTTGTGCCGTCATCTAGAGTCAAGCTCTCTATATCGCCCTCTTCATTGGTCTTTACCGCTTCGATTTTTCCCTCTCGTCTTTTTACGCTTTTCGATTTCGCGTACTCTTTTAAGTAACCAGCATACAACGACGCATCTATATGGAAAGCGTAACTGAATTTTGAGGCCAAAGAATCGGGGTCATCGGTAGGGTATGAGAATTTTTCTTGCTCAGCAGAAACAGCACCCACACTATAATCGGTGATGGGCAAGGCAGCACCAAGCTTATGGGCTTTCACCCAGTAATGATGGAAGCTGATGTCGCCTTGAGGTCGACCAAAAAGGCCAAAGGGATGAACATAAGAGGATCCTATACTGCCCCAGTCGACAAACTCAATTCCCAGCTTGTAGGTAGCATTTGTTCTGGCAATAAAATCTCGCTCATCAATACCTAGGCTATCATTAAAGTAGCGCAGATGCGGAACAGTTGCCTCACCCACCCCAACAGTACCAATTTTCTCGGACTCGATTAATGTAACATCATACAAATATGGATTGAGCTTGTTCGATAGCGCGGCGGCAGCCATCCAACCTGCCGTACCTCCCCCCACTATCACGATCGATTGCTTAACCATCTTCTTATCCAACGCTGCGTAGTCGATAGAATCTTAACCCCAAAAAAAAATGCGCGCCACTTTCATGGCGCGCATTTCTTCAAAGAGACTGCTTCTCTTAGAAGGTCACTTGCAAACTAACGGCGTAGCGGCGATCAGTCAAGAAGTTAAGAGATTGTGTTCTATCTCCTTCCTGATTGTACTGCACTTCTGTTGTCGTTACCTCGTTGGTCAAGTTAGTACCTTCCAAGCCAACTTTAATATTGTCGGTAATGTTGTAGAAAATAGAAGCATCCAACTGGCCGTAGTCAGTTTGATAAACCGGGGCAAACTCATTCGAATCACGTCGAGTCACCATGAACTCAGAGCGCCAAGTATAAGCCACACGAGCCGAAATATCCGCATACTCATACATACCGATGATGTTGTAGTTCTCATCGGAATAACCCGGCAGAGGCAAGTTACTGAATGCGCGGAAGTTAGCACGGTCATCATAAATCGGATTACCGCCGGTATCGTATCGGATTTGACCTACCTGGGAGCCGTCAACCTTATCGTTCAGGTCATCCTGATCGATGTAGGTATAGTTCATCTGTAAGCCCAAACCGCTCAGAATGCCCGGCAGGAAGTCATAGAATTGACTATAGGACAATTCAAAGCCACGGATACTACCAGAGCCTTCGTTGGCGGGGCCGGTGAAGGTCACTGTTTGCGCTGTTCCGTTTCTGACATTAGGCACTTCTTCAATAAAGCTACGCTCACGGAAGAGATGATCAATATCTTTATTAAACACCGCCATGCTCAATGAACCCGCGTCCGCGAAGTACCATTCGAGGCTAAGGTCCGTGTTGATCGCCTCTTCAGGCTGGAGATTTGGATTGCGCGCGATACCCGAAATTTGCAGGTTAGTAACAGCCGTAACCGGTCCGTCTTGAGTTTCGCGAATACTATCGAAACTCATGGAAATCACTTTCGAGTTACGGGTATCTTGCAAACCTGGGAAGTACAAACCTTTAGACAGACCAAACCGCAAGATCAAGTCTTCAGTCAAGTTGGCTGCCAGGTTTAAGCTCGGCAAAACGGTAGAATAATCCGTGCCTTTGACTGTTGTCGCCTGACCCTCGCCGTCAGCCCACTCGTAAGCATCCGGGTAGGTGTCGGCAAAAATGGCACCTACATCTGCCCCCTGACCATCTGTTGTCGGGCGATCTGGCAGATTGGTAAAGCCTGAAGACTCGAGTTTGTAGCTTACATAGCGAAGACCGACATTACCTCGTACCGGCACTGCCCAGTCATCAAAAGCAAAGTCAAACCGGGCATAAGCCTCTGCACGCTCTTCATTGGAGCCTGTGATTTGGTGAGGCGCGTAGACAGTGCCCGGAATACGGTCACCCAGATCAGCTTGCGCGAGGTAACAGTTCGGGTTGTTTTGACCCGGGTTCTCGCCACCGGCGCCACCGTAGTTGGCCGTATTAAAACCCTGCTCACAGCCACGGCGCACGAAGTCGGTAAAGTTCTCGGCATTACTCATACGCGGGAACAGAATCTCTGTACGCCCCAGCAAAGCGCTTCCATCGTAGAAATCGTCAAAATTGACAGTCTCAAACTCGTCGGGATTCGTCAAGGCTGAACCGGCAACGGTCGCCTCCGGCACATAGCTGTAATTCAGCGCACCCCAGTTGCTGTACTCTGTATCGCGAATGGTAAGGTCTTTATCAGAGTACTCGACCCCCACTTTTACACTGCGCGCCCAGCCATCGCTGATTTGATAATCCAAATCCAAGGCGAAGCGGTCAGAAGTCGCATCTGAGTCGACATTTTGGTCCAGCGCCGATCCAAGCAAATGTGAATGTTGGTCCTTTCCTTCCCAGTTTTGTGACACGGCCTGATCGAAGAAAGCATCATTCAAAAACTCAAAGGTCGGAGTATCACCTGTCAGATCCACATAAGTATCGGTATAGGCATACAAAGTCCTGGCGTTAATACCGTAGTTTTCAACCTTGTTGGTTGAGTCTACACGCTGGTAGTCCAACTCAATGGTCAGGTCATCATTGGGGCGAAGCTCTAAATTAAACGACGCATCCTCAACGGTATTCTTGTTGTAGTTGTAACGCGAGGACATCTGTAAAATAGAGTCCTCAACATACCGGTACACACCCTGCTCAAAGAAATTATTCTCGTCAAAGCTCATCGGGTACTCTTCAGTACCATAATAGGCCGGGTGAGAACGAGGAGCCCTGTCGAAGCCTTGAGCCTGCGCACCAACAACCCTTTCGCGCCAAGTCAAAGAAGCATCTGAACGAATGTACTCAAGCGTTGCGATAACCGTCTCATCGGTGTTTTGCCACTGCAATGAAGTAGCTAGACCTTCGCGCTCGCGGTCGTTTTCAGCCGTCCGCATAGAGTACTGACCTGGAACCCAAACGACTGTACCTGGTTCCTGACCACCGATAGCGGGGCCGTCAACCGGGCTTTCGGGATCAATCGAAGCGACGGGCCCCCAACCGAGGTAATCCCCGATAAATGAGTCACCACGGGAATAAAAGTTAGCAACGCCAACACCATCGCCGCGAGTCAACAACTCAGAGTATGAACCGCTGATCAAAAAGCCAAACTCACCAGCAGAGGTTTCCCAGCGATCGCTGAACAGCGCAGAGGCCGTTGGGCTCCACTCTTCACGGAAGTCGCCATAGTTACCCTTAACGGTGGCACCAAACATCATGTCTGGCGAGTCAAAGGGCTTGCGGGTGATTAGGTTCACGGTACCTGCGATACCACCAGCTGACATATCGGCCGTTTGGTTTTTGGTGACTTCTACAGCACCGAGAAGCTCGGGAGAGAAATCTTCGTAATTCAGCCCACCCCAGGGGTTTGCGCTGAAAGCGCCGCGTCCGTTGATCTCGCTGCGTACGCGGTCCAAGCCGCGAACCAATACGCCGGTACCTTCATCGGCAAAGTGGTTCGGGTCATCGGAAGAGGCAAAGCGCTCAATGGTAACACCCGGTACCCGCTGGAGCGCTTCCGTCACTGACTTGTCAGGTAGAGCGCCAATGTCAGATGCGGTTACCACATCTTTGATGGTATCGGCATTGCGCTTGATGTCCTGCGCGTTTTGCACGCTGACACGCATGCCACGAACCACAACCTCTTCGACCAACTCCTCACCGTTGTCTTCCTGAGCGTAAGCCGCTGGAAGTGTCAAACCTGTCGTCGCGGCACACACCGCGAGACTCAGCAGTTTTTTACTGAATTGCATAGCCATATTATCCTTCTTTGAGAATGATCTTTTTAGCATTCGGATCGGATGCCCCGAACCCCCGATTTTCTTGTCTCATTAGAGCAACAACCACACCAACCTTGTTACTGCACGAAACGCAAGGGGGTGTTTAACGTAACTTAATGAAACATTAAGAGCTCACTCCTGAGTTATGTTACTTATTAACATTAATTTTCCGTAAACTCAGATACTATTTTTACTCCGCTTTGGACAACGTTGTCAATATTTGAGCAAAAAATCACATTATTTTTATTTTAAGGGGCCCCTCCCGCTCACCGCGTCGTCAAAAGCCCCCTGCGAAATCAGCATAGCCTGCTTTGCCGCCTTAAGCCACCTCGCCCGATAAGATCAATAACGATGCACAGATCGCCCGGCGCGCACCAAAAAACAGCAGCATCCTTGCCAATTAAATCACGCCCCGTTCGCGCAGCCCGGCGTAGTCGTCTTCCGACAGGCCTAAGCTCTCTTGCAGTACTTGCCAGCTGTGCTCACCGACTTCGCCCCCCGGCCATTGGGTGCCGCCGGGCGTCTCGGCAAGCTTGGGCGCCATTGCCGGGATTTCCAGGGCCCGGCCATCAATCTCAACACGCTCAAACAAACCTCGCGCCCGAAAGTGCTCGTCGGAAAACATATCGGCCACACTGTATATCGGGCCGGCGGGGACCCGGGCCTGCTCCATAGTGCTGAGCACAGTCGCGCTGTTTTTGGTAGCGCACCACTCGGATAAAACCGTATCAATTTCCTGCTCACAGGCGACCCTGCCGGCGTTGTTTGCCATGCGCGCATCCTCCGCCATCTCGGGCCTGCCCACAGCCACCATAAGGCGGCGGAATATGGAGTCGCCATTGCCGCCGATCACAACGTACTTGCCATCGCTACAACAATAAGTATTCGTGGGTACAATACCTGTAACCGTGGTGCCCGATGGCTCACGCACAATACCGGCGCCCGAATATTCGGGCACTACCGCCTCCATCAAGTTGAACATAGACTCGTACAGCGCGACGTCCACGACCTGGCCACCGCTTTGGTGTCGATCACGCCCCAGTAACGCCAGGACAATCCCGAAAGCCGCATGCAGCCCGGCAATGGAATCCCCAATACTCAAATTGGGGCGCACCGGCGCGTGACCGGGATAACCGTTGACGTAACGAAAGCCGCTCATGCCCTCGCATACGGAGGCGAACCCGGGCTTGGCGGAGTAGGGGCCGTCCTGCCCAAAGCCGGAAATGCGCGCGTACACAAGCTCAGGATTGCTCTGCTTTAACGTCTGAGGCCCAAGCCCCCAGGACTCCATGACCCCGGGGCGAAAATTTTCGATCACAACGTCCGCAGTGTCAGTGAGTTTGTGGGCCAAGGCGGCGCCTTCCGGGTGTTTTAAATCGATAGTCACGCTTTTCTTGTTGCGACCAATGCTGCGCCACCAGAAGGAGGTGCCGTTTTCCACGGCCCGCCAGCCCCGAATCGGATCGCCCTGGCCGGGCGGCTCTATCTTTATGACTTCGGCACCAAAGTAAGCGAGCAGGCAGCCAGCAAAGGGGCCGGCGATCAACTGGCCGAACTCGATAACCCGAATCCCCGTCAGTGGCTTCAGCGTTTCTGTCATGCCATATCCTCTACCGCCAAAACAATCTTGCCGATATGCTCATCGGACTCCATAAACTGGTGCGCCCTGGCCGCTTCAGCCAGGGGAAAATGCGCAGCAATCACCGGCGCTAACTCTCCACGACTTAACATGGGCCACACCTGCGCATGCAACTGCTGCGCGATAGCCGCTTTCACCTCATCGGTTTGCGAGCGCAGCGTGGAACCGGTAAGGGTCAGGCGCTTTAGCATCACAGGCAGCAGATCAAGGGTCATCTTGCTGCCCGCCAAATAGGCGATATTGACAATGCGTGCATCGGCCGCCGCCGCTCTAAAGTTGCGTGCAATATAATCACCGCCAACCATGTCCAGAATCACATCGGCCCCGCCGGCGCCGCGCAGGATCTCAACATAGTCCTCGCTCATCACATCAATGGCGCGCTCTGCGCCCAGGGCCTCAATCGCGGGGCATTTGGCGGCGCTACGAGTGGTCGCAAACACCCGGACGCCGCAAGCACTCGCCAACTGCACGGCGGTGGTCCCTATACCGCTGGCGCCACCGTGCACCAGCAGCAGCTCCCCGCGTCCGAGCCCGCCACGCTGAAAGACATTGTGCCAAACCGTAAAAAAGCTCTCGGGAAGAGCGGCTGCCTGCAGGTAAGAGAAGTTAGCGGGAACGGGCAACACCTGATCTGCCCTAGCGACGACACACTCGGCATAGCCACCACCGTTCACCAATGCGCACACCGCTTGCCCAGGGCGCCAGCTGGATACTCCAGGACCAAGTGCGTCTACCCGGCCCGCCACCTCAAGGCCCAACCGGTCGCTCGCTCCTGCTGGTGGGGGATAGAGCCCCCGGCGCTGAAGAACGTCCGGCCGGTTAACGCCCGCGGCCGCGACCTTAATTAGAATCTCGCCAGGCCCAGGCGACGGGGCCGCTATATCGTCCAACACCAGTCCGGCCGCGTCTGGCGATGTGCTGATAATCGCGCGCATAGCGTTTATTTCATACTCTCAGCCAACATAGCGACTTACGGTGCCAGACGTTCAATGACCCAGTGATCCTCGTCCTTGCGATAGCGAAAGCAGTCGTGCAGACGGTGGGCCCCACCTTGCCAGAACTCTACGTCACGCGGAAGCAAACGGAAGCCTCCCCAGTTGTCCGGCAGTGGGATTTCTGTATTGGCAAATCGGGTTTCAGCCTCGCGAAAAGCCTCCATCAGTGCCTCGCGCGAGCCGATAACCTGGCTTTGCTCCGAGGCCCAGGCCGCCAACTGGCTTTCGCGCGGCCGAGAGGCGAAGTAGCTTGCCGCCATGGCCTTTTCGACACGCTCTATGGCGCCGCTGACTTTTACCTGCCTGTCCAACTGGTGCCAGGGAAACAGGAGGCTCGCCCTAGGGTTGGCCGCCAACTCGCGGCCCTTACGGCTCGACTGGTTGGTGTAAAAAACAAACCCCTGCACGTCCAAGTGCTTGAGCAATACAATGCGCTGGGAGGGCTGCCCCTGCGCATCGGCCGTCGCCAGCACCATCGCCGTGGGGTCACTGAGGCCGGCCGCCTCCGCCTCGGCAAACCAACGCTCAAACTGCGCGTGAGGGCTGTCCGCCAAATCCCGCCGGCGCAGGCCTCCCTGAGTGTACTCACGCCGTTTGGCTTCAAACATGTGGCTCATCGCTCACCCCTTCGTTCAAGGTATTTCTGATGCGACATTATACGTCCGCAGAGCGTATGTCGATCGCCAGTGATCAGGCTCAACCGTGGATTTCTCTCCACTTCCCCGCTTAGCCTGCCAACGGAGCGACACCACCGAACGATTTCAAGTAATATGACGAAGCGGTGGAATCATCCCAAGCCCATTGAGGTCAATAAGAAAAGGTTCGGCAAATAGTGGCGCCTGTGACTACAATCCATACACAATTACGCGTAGAATTGGCGCATATATCTACAGCAGTGAGTTGCCATGTTCGATAACTCGACAAAGCCGACGGGCGTGTTACTGGCTGGAGGACTCGCCCGCCGCATGGGCGGTGGCGATAAATGCCTTCTGCCCTTGGGAGACAAGACCCTGCTCAGCCGCAGCCTTGGCCGCGCGCAGACGCAGGTGGATCAACTCCTGCTCAGCGCCAACGGCAATGCTCTGCGCTTTGCCCGCACCAAACTCAAGGTGGTGCCGGACGTCTTCTCGGACTTCCCCGGCCCCATGGCGGGCATCCACGCCGCCATGAGCTGGATGCAGCGCGAACGACCCGACTGCCAGTGGCTGGCGAGCTTCGCCTGCGACACGCCCTTTTTTCCGCGCGACATGGTCGACCAACTGGCGGCGGCTATCACTGAGCCGGACTGCAAAATTGCCGTAGCCCGCTCGGGTGACAAAATCCAGCCCGTATTTGCTCTGTGGCACAAAAACCTGATCGAGGAGTTTGCCCAAACCCTGGAAAAAGGCGAGATTCCCTGGCTTCAGCACTGGATCGTCGAACACCCCCACGTCGTTGTGGATTTCGCGAGCGAGCCTTTTGATCCCTTTACCAACATTAATGCACCCCAGGATCTCTACGCCGCCCAGGACCTGATCGCCCGTTACGGCGACCTCTAACGAACCAGTACTCGGGGGCATCGCCTGGCAATTACCGGCCAATCTGGTAGACTTGCCGCCTTTTCCGAATGACCCAACTGCGCCATGACTGACACAGGCAACACCAGTCCGCCTTAGGACGTCTCCGCTGAGGGGCCCGGCCCCACCCCCACGAACTGGGCCGCGCGCTCGGTGCACCTCCTGCTGCACGCAGTAAAACCCTGTACTGGACACCACTATGCTTGACACTTTACGCCAGCACTGGCTGAGCAATGTTCGCGGCGATTTGCTCTCCGGAACCGTTGTCGCCCTTGCCCTGATTCCCGAGGCCATTGCCTTTTCGATTATCGCCGGGGTCGACCCTAAGGTGGGGCTCTACGCCTCTTTCTGTATCGCCGTGGTGACTGCCTTTGCCGGCGGGCGGCCAGGTATGATTTCAGCGGCCACAGGAGCCATGGCGCTGCTGATGGTGACACTGGTCAAAGACCATGGTTTGCAGTATTTGCTGGCAGCCACGGTGCTCTGTGGGGGTTTTCAGATCATTGCCGGGGTGCTCAAACTCGGCGGTTTGATGCGCTTTGTCTCACGCTCGGTGGTAACGGGCTTTGTCAACGCTCTGGCGATTCTGATCTTTCTGGCCCAGGTACCTGAATTTACCGGCGCCAATGCCACTCTACCCGTTTTTGCCCTTCTGGCAGCGGGGCTGGGTATTATCTACCTTTTCCCCTATATCACGCGCGCGGTCCCCTCGCCGCTGGTCTGCATCGTCAGCCTGACCATTGTCGCCATTTACTTTGGTATCGACGTCCGCACCGTGGGTGACATGGGCGAGCTGCCCGACAGCCTGCCGATTTTCCTGCTGCCGGATATTCCGCTTAACCTTGAGACGCTGACCATTATTCTTCCCTACGCACTGACCATGGCCGCTGTCGGGCTGCTCGAGTCGATGATGACCGCTACCATTGTCGACGACCTGACCGACACCAACAGCGATAAAAACCGCGAGTGCATGGGCCAGGGCGCCGCGAACATTGGTGCGGGATTTCTGGGAGGCATGGCCGGATGCGCCATGATTGGCCAATCGGTGATCAACGTGAAATCCGGTGGGCGCACCCGGCTGTCCACTCTGGTGGCCGGCGTGTTTTTGTTGATCCTGGTGGTATTTCTCGACCGCTGGGTCGCTCAGATCCCCATGGCGGCATTGGTGGCCGTCATGATCATGGTCTCCATTGGTACTTTTAGCTGGTCATCGGTCAAGGCTCTGCGCACTAACCCAAAAAGTTCGTCCATTGTCATGGTCTCCACTGTCGCCGTAGTGGTGGCCACACACAACTTGGCCCTGGGTGTGCTCTTGGGTGTTCTGCTCAGCGCGCTGTTTTTTGCCCGCAAGGTAGGCGACTTGCTTTATATTGGCTCCGAGCTGGATGAGGACAATAGCCATCGAACCTATCAGGTGGTGGGGCAGGTTTTTTTCACCTCGGCCGAGCAGTTTGTCAGCCGCTTTGACTTCAAAGAGGCGGTGGATCGTGTCACTATCGACTTGTCGCGCGCTCACTTCTGGGATATCACCGCCATTAGCTCACTGGATAAGGTGGTGATCAAGTTGCGCCGCGAGGGCACCAACGTAGAGTTGATTGGTCTCAACGAGGCGAGTGCCACTTTGGTGGACCGTTTCGCTGTGCACGACAAGCCCGAAGCCGTTGAAAAGCTGATGGGTCACTGACACATAATAAAGAGGCAGCACCATGGCCGAGAATATCATCGCCTGCATCGACGACTCCCAATACGCCCAGGCCGTGTGCGACGGGGCCGCTTGGGCCGCGCACCAACTGACGGCGCCCTTGCACCTGCTGCACGTGCTCGACTATGTGCATGGATCGGGCGAGCGCAATCTCTCTGGCACCCTAGGTTTTGGCGCCCAGGAGACACTGCTGCAGGAACTGGCAGCACTGGATGAACAGCGGGCAAAAGTAGCCATGGAACAGGGTAAACTGCTGCTCGCAGCAGCCCGCGAGCGGGTCAGTCAGGGTAACATCGGTGACGTGCAAACCCGCCAGCGCCACGGCGAGCTGACGGACACGCTCGTCGAGCTGGAAAGCGAAACCCGCCTGCTGGTGGTTGGCAAGCGCGGCGCGGAGAGCGCCAGTGCCCACGGTCATATTGGCAGCCACATCGAAAAAATTATTCGCGCGATGCACAAGCCGATTCTCATTGTGCAGCAGGCGTTCGACGCACCCACCGATATTATGGTCGCGTATGACGGCAGCGCCACCATGCGCAAGGGTATTGAAATGATCGCCGCCAGCGCGCTGCTTAAAGGCTGTCACTGCCACTTGGTCATGGTGGGCGCGGATTTGGAGACCAATCGCGAATCCCTGCAATGGGCGGCGAGTGCTTTGCAAAAAGCCGGACTCTCGGTCAGCGATGCGATTATTGCCGGCGAACCCGAAGTGGCTCTGGTTGAGTATCAACAATCACACGAAATCGGCCTGCTGGTCATGGGCGCCTACGGTCACTCGCGCATTCGTCACTTTATCGTTGGCAGCACCACCACCGCCATGATCTGCCGCTGCAAGACCAGTATGCTGGTGCTGCGTTGAGACCGATTACGTCCTTCTCGGTAAGGTTTCTTCTGGTCGGGCAATACCTCGGCTTACTGCTCGTTTATGTGGCGCTGGGTGTCGCCAGACAACCGCAGCAGGTCGTTGGCGATTACAACGACCTGCTGATGCATTTTGCCGGATACGTCGCAGCCGGTGTATCGGTCAGCCTGGCCTGGCCAAACCAGCCCCTTTGGCAGCGCTTCGCCCAGCTCTTTGGATTTTCAACCGCCATTGAAATAGTGCAGTACACCCTGCCCTGGCGCAGTTTTGAGCTGAAGGACATTCTCGCGAACAGCTCAGGCATTTTAGTAGGTCTTGTTCTGTGGCAGCTGGCGGTGCTTATTCAGCGGCGCCTCAACAGCTAAATCGCGAAAAGCAAACTACTGCTGCTGTTGCAACATTTGCGCTATCCCCGTACCGATGCTTGCGGCACCTCCGAGGCTCCAGCCTCCATCAATGGGCACCACCGCACCGGTGATAAAGCTGGCCAGCTCAGAGCTCAAGAGCACACAGCCGTCAGCAATATCCCGTGCCCGCCCCATACGCTTAAGCGGCACAGTCTGAACGATTTTCCGGCGGATATCCTCACCGGGTGCCAGCCGCTCCATACCCTCGGTGCCTTCAATGGGTCCGGGGATAATCGAGTTGATACGCACACCTTCACTACCCCACTCGATGCTCAAGGTGCGGGTGATCATGTCGACCCCGGCTTTCGCCGCACAAACATGTACCTGCCCGGCCATGGCCAACTGCGCCTGGGGAGCAGAGATATTAATAACCGAGGCGCCGGGCTTGCGCAAATAGGGATAAATGGCGCTCATCACATGAAAGGTGCCTTTCAGATCAATATCCACCACAGCGCCAAAGCCGTTGTCGGATAACTGACTGGCCAGTGCGGGGAAGTTTCCCGCCGCCCCAGAGACAACAATATCTAACGCGCCCCAGCGCGCGTACAGCTGACTCACCGCCTCGCGCATGGCATCGCCCTTGCGCACATCCACACTGTAGCCACAGGCATCCTGTGCGCCCAGTGAGTTCAGCGCCGCTACCGTGTCATCCACTTTATCCTGCGAGCGACTGATAACACAGACACTGCAGCCAAGCCCGGCAAAACGCTCGGCCACACCGCGGCAAATACCGCTGGTTCCGCCGACCACCAGCACGGTTTTTCCGGCAAAATCCCCATGAATATTCATACTTGCTCCTTGTTCATCATCGCGGCAATCGCCTGTTTCGCCTCTTCGCCGTCGAGGCACTGGGCAAAGACGTCGAGCTCCTGCGCAATCACCTTATCCAGCGGCCAGCCGGCCACAGCATTTAACAGTGCCTTGCTGCGCGCCAGTGCCTGGGGTGGCAGCTTGGCCAGTTCTTTACACACCCACTCCACTTCCTCTGCCAGACGCTCGAGCGGATAGACACCATTGATCAGGCCAATGCGCTCGGCCTCCAGCGCCTCCAACCGGTCACCCAGTAACAACAGCTCACGCGCGCGGGCTTCACCGACGCGGCGCGCCAAAAGACTGCTGGCGCCGAATTCCGGGCTCAGCCCCAAACGCACGAAAGGCAGCTGGAAATAGGCGTCTTCACTGGCGTAGACAAAATCGCAGTGCAGGAGCAAAGTAGTGCCGATACCCACCGCCAGACCGTTGACTTCGGCCACCATAGGTTGGGGCAATGCCATCAGAGCGCCCATAAACTGCACGGCCGGATGCTCCGAGTTGAGCTCTCCCGCCGCGAGAAAATCGGCCAGGTCATTCCCCGCGGTAAAACTGTCCTCACTGCCGCTGAGGCGCACAACTCGCACCTCAGGCGCTTGAGCGGCCCACCGCAAGGCCTCGGTCAGGCTAGTGTACATCGCGAGAGATAGTGCATTTTTTTGTGCCGGCCTGTTGAGCACAAGCGAGAGGATACCGCGCGTCAAGGTAACGGATAATTGCGCGCAGGGTGAGAAAGGCAAATCCACAAGAGCCTCCTATATCGAAAAAACAGTGGCCTGCTCAGTGTAGCTTGATTTAGTGACAATATCCGGGCCGCGTCTTGCATTCGCGGCTCTGCCTTGGCATCTTAACCTCAGGTTCCACCGACGGTTGTTTCGTCTGAAAAGGATTTAGCCATGAACCCACTGACCCGCGGCTGGGGCGCGGTGCTTCTGGCCGTTACTGCCGCCCTGCCCTCTGCCGGCTTACTGGCATCCGATAGCGCAACAACGGCCACCATTGCCATAGACGCCCCCTGGGACTGGGTGAAACTGACCTCCGGGGAGTGGCTTAAGGGCGAGCTGACCGCACTGGAGAAGGACTCGCTGAGCTTCGACAGCGATGAGCTGGGCGAGCAAGCCATCGACTGGAGTTCGGTGGCGGCCATTCACACCACGGCCCCAGTCAATGTGCTGACGAACAATCAACAACTCTACCTGGGCAAGCTGGAAACGGTTGACGGCAAACTTTTTATCGGCGAGGCCGGCCCCATGGCGCTGAGCGATGTGCTACACATCGCCCGCACCAGCAGGCGCGAGCGCGAACGCTGGAGTGGTAAGATCGGCGCTGGCATCAACTATCGCACCGGCAATGTGGATCAGAAAGATTTCAACGCAAACCTCAACTTGCTGCGCCGCACTGCCCGTTCCAGCGTGAGGCTTACCTATCTCGCCGACGTGTTTTACGACGGGGGCGAAGAAACCAGCAACGAGCACCGTGCTACTGGCAGTTACTATGTGCGCCGCTCCGAGAGGTGGTTCTGGCAACCGGTACAGTTCGAGTATTACAGCGCGCCGCTGCAAAATATCTCTTCCCAATGGACCGCGGGCCTGGGTGGCGGCATTTATCTGTTTGACACCAGCGATTTGAGCTGGACTCTCTCTGCCGGCCCGGGCTACATGTACACGCGCTACGAAGAGACCCCGAGCGGCGAGGAGCGCACTGTCGACTCGGGGGCCTTTTTTCTCTCGAGTCAGTACGACCAAACCCTCACTCGCTATATGGATCTCAGTGCCAGCTATCAGCTGACGGCTACCAACCGCGAGTCAGGTCAATACAAACACCACGGCGTCATCAGCCTGTCCATCGACCTGACGGATAAACTCGACTTAACCACCAGCGCCTACTGGGATCGCATCAAGTATCCGCAACCCGACGCCGAGGGCGTCACCCCGGAGCGGGACGACTTTCGCTACACCGTGGGGGTCAGTTACGAGTTCTAAGGCGTGCTACAATCTGCGCTTTTTGCAACGATGACCCCGTCACTATGAACATCCGCGAATTTCTCAGCGAAAAAGTACAGGCCGCCATGAGCGCCGCTGGCGTGCCGCCCGACTGTGGCGCCATGGTGGCGCCAGCCAAAAAAGCCGGCTTTGGCGACTATCAGGCCAATGGCGCCATGGGTGCGGCCAAGAAAATGGGCATGAATCCGCGCGAGCTGGCGAGCAAAATCGTCGAGCAACTGCAACTCGACGGTATCGCCGAAAAGATCGACATCGCCGGGCCCGGCTTTATTAACATACACCTCGCTCCGACCTGGCTCGGGGAGCAGACAGGCAACGCCGAGCGCGACCCGGCACTGGCCATTCGCCCCGCCGCCAAGGCCCAAACCATTGTGGTGGACTACTCCTCTCCCAATCTTGCCAAAGAGATGCACGTGGGGCATCTGCGCTCTACCATCATCGGCGATGCGCTGGTGCGGATTCTCGAGCGGCTCGGTCACACGGTCATCCGCCAAAATCATGTGGGAGACTGGGGGACTCAGTTCGGTATGCTCATCGCCGAACTGGAAGAAAAGCTGGCCGAGCATGAGAGCGCTGGAATGGCGTTGGCTGACCTGGAGGTTTTCTATCAACAGGCGAAGGCGCACTTTGATGCTGACGAGGCCTTTGCCGACAAGGCGCGCGAGTACGTGGTCAAGCTGCAGTCGGGAGATACCGAGGTGCTCAAACTCTGGGAACAGTTCAAGCAAGTCTCCCTCGAGCACAGTGCAGAAATTTACCAGAAGCTCAACGTCACCCTCTCAGAGGCCGACGTACGGGGCGAGAGTTTTTACAACGATGATCTCGCACCTATAGTAAAAGAGCTGAAGGAACAGGGGCGCTGTAGTGAAGATCAAGGCGCTCAAGTGGCATTTTTGCAGGAGCTGGCTGACAAAGAGGGCAAACCCTCTCCGGTGATTGTGCAGAAAAAAGGCGGCGGTTTTCTCTATGCCACAACCGATTTGGCCGCTCTGCGCTACCGCGCCAACACCTTAAACGCCGATCGCATTTTGTATTTTATCGATGCCCGCCAGTCGCTGCATATGCAGCAGGTCTTTACCCTGGCGCGCCTGGCCGGCTTTGTCGGCGATTCGGTCAGCCTCGAGCATCACGCCTTTGGTACCATGATGGGCGCCGATGGCAAACCATTTAAAACCAGAAGCGGCGGCACGGTAAAGTTGTCCGCCCTGCTGGATGAGGCGGTGGAGCGCGCGCGCGCGGTGATTACCGAAAAGAACCCTGAGCTCGAAGGCGCCGAAGAGGTTGCTCGCAAAGTCGGGATTGGCTCGGTGAAATACGCCGATTTGAGTAAGACCCGGACCAACGACTATGTCTTTAACTGGGACACCATGCTCAGCTTTGAAGGCAATACCGCACCCTACCTGCAATACGCCTATACCCGAGTGCAGAGCCTGTTCCGCAAAGCTGGGGTTGATCCAGAGAGCATCTCGGCGCCGGTCGTCATCGGCGAAGAGCAGGAAAAAGCGCTGGCCATCAAGTTGCTGCAGTTTGGCGAGGTTCTGAGCCAAGTGGCAGAAGACGCCCTGCCCCACGTGCTGTGCACCTACCTCTACGACGTGGCCAGCTTGTATATGCGCTTCTACGAGGCCTGCCCGATCCTGAAATCGGATGTATCGCCTGAGCTGCGCGACAGCCGGCTGCGCTTGTGTCACCTGGTAGCGCGTACCCTGGCCACCGGCCTGGATATGCTCGGTATCGAAGTGTCCGAGCAAATGTAAGCCCTACCGGAAAGGCCATAAAAAAGGCGCCCCGCTCGCGGGGCGCCTTTTTTAGTCTTGCACTCTATGGCAATCAGGGCAGGTTATGCACCTTCTCGCCGATGGGGCCGGAGAAAATGTATCCGTCGTGAATATCCCAATTGATCGACCAGGTCATCACGCCGCTGAAATCCGGGTAGATACCCCCGGCATCCACCGAACCACACTGGGTGCCGCGCGTAATGCAGTCCAGAGCATCCATAATCGCCTGATTGCTCGCTAAACCTGAGCCGGCAGATGAAGGTCCTGACGGCAGGCCGAGAGACACCTGTTGTGGATCGAGCCCTTCAAAGTAGACATTACCGGCTGTCTCGAAACCCTCAATCAACATGCGCGCCGAGGCGACCATCATATCCACTGAACCGGCTGGATAAGACTGGGCCGCATAGGGCGTTTGCAGACCGCCGTTGTTGTACAACTGCACGTGCAGCAGATCCAGCAGATCGCGGGTCTGGTCGATAATTGGCAAGTAAGCGCCCCAAATGCCACTGTAGGCTGTATGCCCGCCTTGCACGTAGGGATGCTCCGGTGCCATGGTCAGCGCCATACCGCCAACATTGGTGTCGATTTGACGCAGGGCACCCGGCAGGCGCGCCTGGATTTGCGAGCCGTGCACCAGCTGCGAACCGCTTTCCAAATCGATATCCAGACCATCAAAGCCCCACTCGTTAATGAGACCGGTCAGGCTGGCAACGAAGTTAGCCTCGTCGGAATCGTCATTGAGCGTGATGGTGCCTTCAGCGCCACCTAACGACAGCACGAAGATTTTTCCCTGCGCTTGCAGATCGGCCATCTCCTGCTTGAACTGCGCAGGATCCAGCCCCGGGCAGCTGGTGCCCGAACCGTCAAACAGGTTGAAAAGCACCGTTCCATCGCTGGCCGGATCATTGTCGGCAAAAGCGATGTCAATCACATCCCAAACCGGGGGGATCTCAGACAGCGGAATCGGGCACCCGGCACCATTGACGAAGTTGTGCCAATAGCCCACCAGTGCGTGCTCCGGGAAGTTACCGGTATAGCCGCCGCCGGGGTTCGAGCTGGAGCTGCTTGAGGAGCTAGACGTGCTGGAGCTTGAAGAGCTCGCGGAACAAGAACGCACCTCTGTCCAGGCATCTGCCCAGTGCGCACCGGTACCGGGCGCATAGGCCCAGCCGGCATTGGAGGAGCACCAACCGGCAATATCGCAGCGGTATTCATCGCCGGCGTTCTGTACCAGTTGGCCGGCATTGTAGGCCGTTCCGGCGCCATAAACCGGCGAGGTGCAATCACCCACCGGAGTAGACGAGCTGCTTGAAGAGCTGCTACTGGACGATGATGAGCTTGAGGAGCTGGAAGACGACGATGAACTTGAGCTACTGGAGGATGAGCCGCCGCAAGCGCCCAAGGCACTCCATTGCTGCCACTGCCCCGAAAACTGAGCCGGGTTATCTCCCTGGGTCCACCAATTGGCCTGGTAAGCCACCCCGGCCTCCTGCACTTGGGCGCCACCAGAATAAGCCACCCCGGCGTTCCAGGCGTTGAGTGAAGAACAATCGTAAGCGTGCGCCGAAACAGCGCTCAGTGATGAGCCGATCAGCGCCGCACTGATCAAAAACTTGTGTTGCATAGCGGTGTCCTCATGTCTCCCGACACCCTAATACGCTTGCCGATGTCGGGCTGTTATTGTTGTAAAAACGACATCACCTAGGTTCCTACCTGTCAGTTACGCATCCCACGCGGGTACAGCAGTGATCACCGACAAACTGCCTGAAGCAAGCCCAAAGACAACGTTGTCAGCAGCACCATGAATACCACGACAGAGCGAACCGAACAAAGGGGTGGATAAAGAGGTAAGCGAAAACTGTGACACAGTTCCTCTGTTAATTCCTCAAGGAAATTAACAGCTGGTCTTTTAAGAGCATCAGGCAGCATGGCCGCCCTTTGCCCCAGACCAGTATCCTCAGGTTTACTCTGTGCATACTTTTGTAAATTACCGCTGCTTGCGCGCGCTCAGTACCCGGAGAAAGCGCCGAATATGGCAAAATACGGCGCTCGTTAGCGCCTATCGATGGGCGAGCACTTATTTTGCGATGGAAGATACCCAGGGCAGATGATCCACTCACAACTACCCCGCTTTTTTCTTCTGTATCTCGGCGCCCTGGTGGCCCTGGGCCCGGTGGCAATGGACGCCTACTTGCCCGCTCTGCCCACCATGGCCAACAAGCTCGGTGTTTCAATTGCCACCTTGAGCGCGTCGGTCAGTACTTTTTTGGTGGGTTTTGCGGCGGGCCAGCTGCTCGGTGGGCCCATATCGGACCAGATCGGGCGCCGGCGAGTCTGCGTCTTTGGCACCGCCCTTTTTGTTTTGGCAAGTCTGGCCATTTCGCTGTCTGAATCGGCCGCCACCATCAATTTGCTGCGCCTGCTGCAGGCCTTTGGCGGGGGCTTTGCCTCCATAACGGCCATGGCCCAGGTGCGCGATGCCTATCCGGCCGAGCAAATAGGCGCACGGTTTGCGACGGTAATGATGGTCATGATGATTGCGCCAGTGGTTGCGCCTTTGATTGGCACGGGTCTTTTACACTTTGGCTGGCAGGCTATTTTCATTTTTCAGGTGGTTTACGCGGCAGCGCTGCTCGTGCCGATGCTCACTGTTATCCCGGATACTCTGCCGCAGGAAAAGCCACGGCTGTCTCTGACCCGGATTTTTCGCCAGTACGCTGCCATCATCGGCCACCGCCACCAAGGTCGCCTGCTCGCGGCGACTTTTGCACTGTGCATGGGCGCCGCCGCCGGCGTGTTGTTGATTTTTGTCACCCACGCGTCTTTTACTTACATGACTATTTTTTCCGCCAGCGAAACGCTTTTCTCGGTGTTGTTCGCCCTCAATGCCATTGGCCTGATTGCGGCCAACGCCTTGAGCACGCGCGTGCTTAGAGTCTTTGACCCCATGGCGGTATTTCGCTGCGTGGTGATATGTCAGGCGCTGGCGGTGGCGCTGCTCGCCGCACTGGTCTATAGCGACGCCTTGACGCTACCCTTGGCGGTGGCGTTGATTGTATTTGTCGTCAGCTGCGTCGGCGTCTCCAACCCTGCCGGAGGTGCCCGATTTATGGCGATGTTTCCGGCGGGCCAAGGTGGCAGTGCGGCGGCCATTCAACTGGTGTCCATGTTTGTGTTCGGCTCCGCCATGGGCGCTCTGGGCAGCGCGCTGCACGATGGGAGCCTGCGTCCGGTGGTGAACGTCATGCTGGTATCGGTCGCGATCAGTACGGCCTTGCTGGTGCCTCTACGCGCGCTCAAAGACGCCCAACCAGACAGCGCCGCGACATAAAAAGCCGCGCGTTGGCGCGGCTTCGAGGGGTTGTTGGTCAAACTTTAGAGCTGGCGTGCCTGGTCCAGAGCGCGGCGCAGAGAGCGGGTCCAGCTGGCGAAAGCGCGGTTGGCGTCGTGCATATTGGAAGCCCGGTTGGTCCACTCCAGGTACATATCATCCCGGTCTTCTTTTTCATCGACGACGCGGGCGATGATTTCTCCGGTTGTGCCATCATAAGCCTCGAGAAACAGGGTCATTTCACCGGATGAGGTGGTATAGGTGCGGGAGATGCCCGGCGAGTTGATGTCCGGCGCGGTTAGGTCGAGATCAATTACCGCGGGGCGGATATCCAGTACCCGTTCCTCGCCGCTGCCCTGCTCGACAATTTTGTAGGCGGGCGAATCCTGCAGCGCCTCGCGAAAGTGCTCATCGCAGGACTTGGCAAAACGCGCCTGGATCACCTGCATATCCTCTTCGGTCACCCTGTCGCGCATAAGACCCCGGTTGGAATTCTGATCGCGCATATAGTTGGCGCGAAAGGCAACCGTACAGGGTTTGAGACTGACGGCGGTATAATCCGCCAGCTCGATGCCGGGTTTGAGGTAGACCTCATCCAGATCCCGATTTTCAACCAGGTGTAAACCGTCATGACTCACTGGCGGCGGTGGTGTGGCGCAGCCGACGGCTAACAACGCCAGCAGCGACGCGCCGATAGACAGCGATGATTTCATCTGAGACCTCCTGTGCTCAACGACCATAGACAGTATGGTAGCGCTCACTAAAATTAAGCCAGTATTGCGACCAGCACAAGTTTTTCCTGCGCTTACCATAGGGCTTGAGTCGGCGCGCTTCAAGCAAATAGGTGTAAAAGAACGTAGGGGTTCAAGGGGTGCTGAGCAACCGGTCCAGGCGCGCCAGCTCGGCAACCACCGTATCGGCGACAATCACTTGGGGTCGGAAGTACTCATGCGCCATAGGCGCAATCGCACACGCCTCGGGAAGCGCCGCACGCTGCTCCACCAGCTGGTACATTTTCGGAATGAACAAAAATTG
The DNA here is from genome assembly GCF_030518215.1 of Gilvimarinus algae. Lineage (GTDB taxonomy): Bacteria > Pseudomonadota > Gammaproteobacteria > Pseudomonadales > Cellvibrionaceae > Gilvimarinus > Gilvimarinus algae. Next base: position 175,844 of record NZ_JAULRT010000059.1, on the reverse strand, counting down.
CAACCATTGGGTAAAGGTCAGTGTGTCGATGGCGAAAGGCTGGTCACTGGCGAGCGCTTGCGGCGGTGGCACTTCCTGATGCCACAAATTGAGATCGCGCATGGCCGCCTCGAGGTCCATCAAAATATTCGCCACCGCGATATGCTTTTCACTCATGTCTCTATCTGCCGGGTAAAAGGCGGTAAGGAGTCCAGTATGGCCTTGCCGTAGCGCTTGGTCACCACGCGTCTGTCGAGCAGGGTGATTCGGCCGGTATCGCCCTCGGTCCGCAATAATCGCCCGCAAGCCTGAATCAGTTTTAACGAGGCATCGGGGATGGTGATTTGCATAAAAGCGTTGCCGCCGCGCGCTTCAATCCACTCGGACACAGATGCTTCAATAGGGTCATCGGGAACCGCAAAGGGCAACTTGGCAATGATCACATGGGCGCAGTAATCGCCGGGCAAGTCCACCCCTTCGGCAAAGCTGGCGAGCCCAAAGAGCACGCTGCCCTCGCCTTTGTCGATGCGCTTTTTGTGAGCCACCAGCATCTCCTGCTTGGACGATTCGCCCTGCACTTGAATCTTGTCTTGCCACTGGCTCGGCAGCTCGTCGTAAACATCCAGCATTTGCCGGCGCGATGAAAACAACACCAGTGAGCCCTCACTTGGCTGCAAGAGCTTCGGTAGTTGTTCAATCACCGCACGGGTATGCGCTGCGCTATCGCCGGCGTCCACGGCGTCGGCCGGCACCCGCAAGATGCCGCGGCTAAAATCAAAAGGGCTGGGCACTACAGCGTAGCGGCTGCTCTCAGGTGTCCCCGCACGCATTTGAAAGCGATCAAATTTTCCCAGGGCGGTGAGCGTTGCCGAAGTGACCACCGCGCCATAAGCCTGATTCCAAAGACTGAACTCAAGGGTGCGCGCTGCCAAAATGGGGCTGGAGCAAACTTCGATGTCGTAGTTGCCGTTAAAGTCCACCAGCGTCAGCCAGCGGGCCTTGGGGATGCTGGTGTCGGCATCGCTGCGCGCATAGCTCAGCCACAACTCAGCACTGGCCTCGGCGCGGGCCTGCCAGGCGCCGATGATGGGGTAGTTGTTTTCCAGGTCCACTTTGGGCACACGACAATGAGCGTCTTCCATGGCCTCGCTGATCTCACCGACCATCTTACTCAATAGATCGCTGAGCCGATCAAAGCCGGCGTGCAACTGCTCGGCCTGAGCGCGAATTCTCTCGGGTACTATACCGCCGACAAAGCGGTAGTGGTTACTTCGCCTGTCCCGCTGGTCATCAGCCAATGTCTGAATCAATTCATCCAGCGCGGGATAGAGTAAGTCCAGCTCGCGCTTGCTTTCGATAAACTGCCCAGGCAGCTGCTCGCCAAAATGGTCAACCCGCCCGGCGCCGCTGATCTGCCCCAGCACGCCGGACAGGGCCTTATTGCACTGCTCAAGCCAGCGGCTGGTGGAGAGCATCCGGGCGTGGTGGGCAAAGTGGTTGAGAGCCTTATCTGGCAGGTGGTGCCCCTCGTCGAAAACGTAAATCGTCTCTTCCGGCTCAGGTAATATGGCGCCGCCGCCCAGGGCGAGGTCGGCCAGCACCAAATCGTGATTGGTCACGATGCAGTCGGCGGTATGCAAAGCGTCGCGCGCTTTAAAAAAGCTGCAGGCCGACACGTTGGAGCAGCGCCTGCCAGTACACTGGCGGTGGTCAGTGGTCACACGCTGCCAGTCGGCCGCCTCCAGTGCGGCGGGCCAGGAGTCGCGCTCGCCATTCCACTTATTCGCCGCCAGCGCATCCATCATCGACTCGTAGAGTTTGATACCCTGCTCGTCCACGCTTGGCAACTCGTCTTCGTAGAGCGCTTTGGTAGGGTCGCCCGTTGAGGAAAATTCGCTGAGCAGGTTATCAAGTTTGGACAGGCACAAGTAGCGCCCGCGCCCCTTGGCCAGGGCGAAGCTAAAAGACAGGTCAGTGTGGTTTTTTAACTCGGGCAAATCCTTGTGAATGATCTGCTCCTGCAGAGCGACGGTCGCGGTGGACACCACCAGCTTTTTGCCCAGGGCTTTGGCGATGACAATGGCGGGCAACAAGTAGGCGATGGTCTTGCCGGTACCGGTGCCCGCTTCTACAACGCAGACGTGACCGTTGCTGTTGCGCACGCCCTCGGCGTCTGAAGTGATCGCCCCTAGAGTGCGAGCAATCTCGGCGATCATCAGTTTCTGTCCGTGGCGCGGGCCCAGCTCACGGGAATTTAGAAACGCCGAGTAGGTGTCCTGAATCTGGCGCTTGATCTCGTCCGTCAGCATCTACTTAGCGGTGGCCACACCCTGGGCCTTGAGTTTATTGCGCACCGGATTGGCGTACATTCCAAGAACAATGTCGCGATACTCAGACGGTGTAGCACCAATGTGCAAATCGAAGCTGGCCCTTTCATCGCGCAGGTTACCCGGCTCGAAGGGCCGCTTTTTGTCCGAGTAGGGCAGTGAGCGCGCCTCACCTCCGGTCTGCTCATAGGCAAAACAGTTGCTGGCGTGCAACACATAATTTGCCCACACTTGGCGGTCGATCTCGTCGGCGACGGCGTCAGAATCGGAGTAATCACCGCGCAGAGGCTCACCAAAGGCCACGTGGACATGGCCTTTTTGCCCGGCAATGCCTTTGGCAATGCTCTGTACATCCTCCTGGTCGCCCTTCTCGTAGCGGCCGGTGGTGCGCTGAGCGTGCAGCTCATGGGCTTTTGCCCGGTCGCAGGGGTCCTGTTCGTAGGAAATGGACACAGGGACGATGTTGAGCGAGTGCACATACTCGGAAAAGTCCTGTGTCTTGGGGCGGTTGAGCGTCAGCATTCCCACCACCGCAGAGTTGGTTGAATCATTACCATCTTTCGCCCTGCCCTCGCGCTGGGCGATCCAGATATTGGCCTTGTCTTCGGTCAGGGAGTGGAAGATGTAGGCAGACAGCGTTTTGGCCGCTTTGAGCTTCTCCCGCGGCGCCTTGACCGAGCGTTTGACAATAAAGCTCTTGTTCAGACGCATCAGATCGGAGACATACTCCTTGGTCAACAAGTTGTCGCCAATGGCGATGCGCAGGGTCTTAAAACCCGCGTGATAGAGGCTCCAATTGACAAAGGCGGGGTCCATGGCGATGTCGCGGTGGTTGCTCACGAACAAGTAGGCCTGCTGCGGATCCAGCTTGTCCAGGCCCGAGTTCGTCAGGCTGGTGGTGGTGGTCTCGATCATATGGCGCATGTATTTCTCAACAACCAGTTGAAATTTATCTACACTGTCTACAGCGGCCAGCTGGCGCGTCATGACCGAGCGCACCAAGGGCCTGAGGATAAATCCAAAGGGTCCCGCCAACCGGGGAAACTTGAGCCTGGCTACCGCATCGGCCAGCTCCGGGTCGGCCAGTATGCGGTCGAGCACCGGGCGCACTTCGTCATCGTTATAGGGTCGAATGTCGTCAAAATCGGTCATGAGTTTGGTCGTTACGTGAATCAAGGCAGCCGCCGGCTGCACACTACAGGGAAGTACCTCGGCCAACCGCTTAGGCGGCCTGAAGGGCGGCATCAAACAGGCGCACAACATACCCAAAAGAGGTGCAAAATGCCACTCACCGCTATCAATTACTGCCCCTGCGGCTCGGGCACGGCCTCCTCCAGCTGCTGCTCAGCACTCATTTTTCACGGCCAGGCGGCAAAAACCGCCCTTGAGTTGATGCGCTCGCGCTACAGCGCTCACGTGCTGCTGGCCGTTGACTACCTGTGGAACACCTGGAGCGAGAGCACTCGCCACCGAACCTCTCCCGAGGCGATCCGCGAGTGGGCAGCCAGTTGCGACTGGCTCGGGCTGGACATTTTGGACCATCAAGCTGGCGGCGAGGCGGACGATGAGGGCACCGTCACTTTCAGTGCCAGCTATCGCCTCGGCGAGCAGGCTCACCAGCACCTGGAAAAGTCTTTGTTTCGGCGCGAAAACGGCCTGTGGCGGTACGTTGATCACTGCGCCTGAGGTTCGCACTCGGAGTGTGACGCACAAAGATGTTTTCGGCGCCAATACTCGTTACACTAGCCAAAGATTGGTCCCGAAGGTAGTGCCCGCACCATGAAAATCCTGTTGGTTGAAGACAGTGCCACCCTGCGCCACGCCATGAGCCAGTATATTGTCGAGGCCGGCCACACCGCGCTGGTTGCCGAAAGTGGTGAGCAGGCCCTGCAGCTGCTCGAGGACACGCCGGTGGACATGATCATCATGGACGTGGAAATGCCTGGCCTGAACGGTTTTGAAACCACTACCCTGATCCGCGAGTGGCTCGGTAGCCACTGGATACCGATTATCTTTGTGACCGGCATGAGCGACGACGAGGACTACCGCAAAGGTATCGAAGCCGGTGGTGACGACTACCTGATCAAACCGGTCAGCAAAATGATTATCACCGCCAAGATCCGCGCCATGGAACGAATCGCCGACATGCGCGACCAACTCAATCGGCTGAACCAGGAGCTTGAGGCACTGAGCCAGCTCGACAGCCTCACTCAGATTCTCAACCGCCGAACCTTCAACGAAGAGGCGCAAAAGCAGTGGCTGCTGGCGGGGCGCAAGCAGACGCACACCAGTGTGCTGATGATTGATGTCGACCACTTCAAGCTCTATAACGATCACTACGGCCACCCGGCGGGCGACCGCTGCCTGAAATCCATCACTGAGGCCATTAGAAGCTGCCTGCACCGGCCCTACGACTTGCTGGGCCGCTATGGCGGCGAAGAGTTTGTGGTGCTGCTGCCGGACACCGATACCGCCGGCGCGACACGGGTCAGCCAATGCATCAAAAACGCCGTTGCCAAGGCCGATATTGCGCACGAGGTGTCCCCGAGTGCCGAGCGGGTCACTGTCTCGGTCGGCGGTGCCAGCTGCCCGCAAACCAGTGGCTATTCCCTGGAAGACATTATCAAGGCGGCCGACCGGGCGCTCTACCGAGCGAAACACTCGGGGCGAAACCAATACAAGATCGACGAAATGACTGCCCATCGCACCGTGGTCATCGCCCATCCGGATGACGATGTTCAGCAGCTCGCCTCCGCCTGCCTGCAACCACACTACAACCTGATTACCGCCGACACGGCCGACGAGGCCCTGGAGCTGGCACTGAACATTCGCCCAGACCTGTTGATCTTAAGCCCACACATGCGCGACAGCGGGGGACGCTTTCTGGCCGATCGCCTCGCCCAGGCGCCGCGTACCAGGGCCACGCCCCAACTGTATTTGGGCCATGTCGAGGAGCCGCCGCCCACTCAGCGCCCGAGCGTCAACCTGCCGTTTGAAGCAGAGGAGCTGGTAAAAATGGCGGGCCAGCTGCTGGGGGGTTAAAAAGTCCTAGAGGGTGCGCAACGAGTTGTACCAGTTAACATCGCGCGAGCACTTATCCACCTGATCCACCACATCCAACACCAGGGCAAAAAGCGCCATGCGCACCAGAACACCGTTATCCGCCTGGCGAAAAATCGCCAGGTTGGGATTCTGGTTGAGGTCATTGTCCAGCTCATTGGCGCCAGCGCGCGAATCCCGCGGCAGGGGGTGCATAATAACCGTGTTGGGCTCGCAATACTGTGTGTAAATGGCCTGATTCAACCGAAAGCGACCGCGGTATAAATCGGCCTCTTCTTTGGTGGCAAACCGCTCCTCCTGAATGCGAGTGGAGTAGGCGATATCCACACTGGAAATACTCTGGGGCAAATCCTCGGTAATCACGACCTTATGACCCGCTTCGCGCATTTCTTCGACGATGTGCTCAGGCATTGCCAGCTCAACCGGCGAGACCAGAGTAACGTGAATATTGTTGAACAGTCGCAGCAGCTTGCACAGCGAGTGAACGGTACGGCCGTATTTCAGATCGCCAATCAGGGCGATGCGCAAACCGTCAATACCCCGGTCTTTTGACACCAGCTCCTTACGGATGGTGTACAAGTCCAGCAGGGCCTGGCTGGGATGCTCATTGGCGCCGTCCCCGCCGTTTAGCACAGGCACTCGGCTGGCCTCGGCGAACTCGGCCACAGAACCCTCCTGCGGATGGCGCATGCAAATCACATCAGAGAACCCCGAAAGCACCCTGGCAGTATCGTAGAGCGACTCCCCTTTGGTGATGGCCGAGCTCTCAAAGCCGGTGGTTTCACGCACCTCGCCACCCAGTAAATTAAAAGCACAGCCAAAACTGATGCGAGTACGGGTACTGGGCTCAAAGAACATATTGCCCAAAATGGCGCCTTCCAGCACCCGGGTTACCCGCCGCCTCAGGGCGTAAGGCGCCATGGCATCGGCCACCTGAAAAATTCGTTCGATGTCGGCGCGGTCAAACTGTTCAACGGAGAGGATGTGCGAGCCTGTGAATATCACGGTGAATCCTTTGGCGGTTGGCAAGTGGCGCTATTTTAACGCCCAAAAGCGCTCGGCGAAATGGCGAAAGTTGCACATTTCCCTCCGAACCGCTATTAAATAGACAGAGACGCCAACGTTGAATATTGCGCAACAGCGCTTGCCGGCTGGCACAAAACACTTTATAAATCGGCGGCCTAGCCGATAACTCTCAGGCCGATAGGACTAACAAGGACAACAAGTGCCCGATCACCCCGATACACTGGCCAAGTACGCCACGGCCGCCACGGCTCGCGAACTGCTCGAAAGTCAGGCGCTGCGCTTTAGCGCGCCGGCCTTGTATGTAGACCCGTTTGAGCTCAATCACCGCACCCCGCTCTCGTTCGATCCTCAAACCCTGCTGCAGAGCGTGATTCGCACCGCCTGCGGCATGATCTTCGCCCGCGAAGAGCCTCGCGGCGCCTCGCCACTGTCGACGGTGATCCGTCGCTGGCGGGACGAAGAGCGCTTCGCCTCTCCCGAGGAGGCAGAGGAGGTGCTCAATGAGCTGATGGCGCGAATGGTAGACCAGCGCCAGGACGAAATCGACGCAATGATGAGCGACTGGCGGCGCTATACCCGCAGCCTGCGCATTTGCAGCTTTAGCGCGAAAGCAGACAACCTGATTGCCTGGCAATACTACGCCGACAGCCACACCGGCGCAGTGCTGCGCTTTCAGTGCGGCGAAAATACAGTTTTAAAGAATCCGCTCCAGGTGCACTACAACCCCGCCCGCCCGGAGATCACCACCCTCAAGGAGCAACTGAACGTAGTACTCCATAACGAGCGGCTGCAAAGCCAGGAGTTTTTTCAGGACAAGTTTCTCAGCAAACAGCCGGCCGCCAAGGGCGAGCAGGAGTGGCGCTGCTTTTTTAATGTTGACGCCGCTGAAGCGGGCAAATCCACCGATGAAAAAGACTGGTACTCTCAGGTCACTTTTGAACCGGAGCACTTCAAAGCCGTTTATCTGGGCGCGTTTATGAGCGTGGAAGACAAAAAAACGCTGCTAGAAATACTGCAAAAGCGCTACCCGGGTACCAAGGTGTTTCAGGCCGAAGCGGTCCCCGGCAAGTACGAGATCAGCTTTTCCCGGGTTAACCCCGCCAGGTAAGACTCACCGCTTACAAGACCCTAAATCGCCCCGGACACGAACGGTTTGAGGCTGAAGCCGTCATTGCCAAAGGCCCACATCAATACTTGGTGCTTCGTCCTAGGCCAGATCAATAAGCGTGCGACTTTTCTGACTTGGTCAAAAATGGGGATAGCCAGTAATGGCAACCGCTAGTATTGGTATTTGCGCCTTGCCGCCAACAAGCCCAGCAGCAAGGCAAACCCCAGTGCCACCACCGGCAAGCTGCCCCAACGCATAAACGGTGTGTCACCGTAGGCCGGGTAAACGCGCCCTGTCAGCGTGGCACTGACGAACTGCTCGGTACGACCCAACACCTGCCCTTTGGGCCCGATGATAGCACTGACACCGTTGTTAGTGCTGCGCAGCAGGTAACGCCCCGTTTCCAGTGCCCGCATCCGGGCCATCTGCAGGTGCTGCAGGGGGCCAATCGAATCGGCAAACCAGGCATCATTGCTGACCGTGAGCAAAACATTGCGGTGATGGGCGCTATTGGCGACCAGCGATGGATAGACCACCTCATAGCAGATGGTCGGAGCAATACTGACATCACCCACTTGCAGGCCACTTTGTTCATCGGGCCCCGGGTGAATATAAGAGGTGGGCAAATCGAAAAACTCGATGGTCCCGCGCAGCCAGTCTTCCAGCGGTACATATTCGCCAAAAGGCACCAACCGACGCTTGTGGTAAATGCCCAGGGCGTCGCCAAAACCCGCCAGCGAATTGTAGAATTTCCGCTGGGCATGATCGTCGTAGATAATGCCGGTGATCACACCCGTTTGCGAACGGCTGGCCTGGCGGGTGAGTTCGTTCAGAAAGTCCAGGGCATTGTGGTAGGTCAGGGGCACGGCCGCCTCGGGCCATATCAACCAGTCGGCATTCCAGTGGGGCTCACTCAGGGCCATCAGGCGGTCTAGGGTAGGCTCGGCCTGTGCTGGGTCCCACTTAACCTCTTGGGGCACATTGGGCTGAACCATCGCCACCGAGACCGGGTGATCGTGATTAATACGCGTCCAGTGCACATCAGCCAGCGCCCAACCGACCAGCCAAAAGGCCACCACCGAGACACTCGCCATCCACAGGTTGCCAGAGGGGCGAACAAAAAACGCCCAAGAGGCCAAGGTAGCGGCGCTGAAAACGGCGATGTACCCGACGCCCAGGACGCCGAGCAACGGAGCCCAACCCGCCAGCGGACTCTCAAGGTGCCCATAACCGACATACAGCCAGGGAAAACCCGTCAGGAGCCAAGAGCGCAGCCACTCGCCCAGCAGATAACAAGCGGGAAAGCCCAGGAGCACCCCGAGCCGGCCGTGGCCGAGCAGCGAACGGCACACCACAAAAGGCAAGGCAAAGACAAGAGCCATAAACAGCACAAAGAGCGCGGTCAAGCTTGCCGCCAGCAGCGCCGAGGCGTTACCGAACTCGTGGATGGCAACGTAAATCCAGGAAATGCCGACGCCGTAGAGACCGGCACCAAAACAACCGGCCACCAGCATGGCCCGCCGGGCAGAGACCTTAAACATCAGTAGCGCAAACACCGCCAGACCAAGGATAGCCAGTGGCCAGAGATTAAAAGGTGCCAGCGCCAGGGGTTGCAGCCCCCCGGCCAGAAGCGCTAAAGAGGCGGCGTTATACCAACCCAAGCGGTTAAGCCCGGTGCTGACCTGACCGGTGATAATGGTTTCAGTCGTTACCAAGTGTGAGTCGCACCAAGTGAATTTGCCGGTTATCGGCGTAGAGCACGCGGAAGGTAAAACCGTCGACCTCGGTGGTCTCATTGCGCTTGGGCAAGTGTCCGAAAGCCTGCATCAAAATGCCACCAATGGTGTCGAAGTCTTCATCGGACAGGCCCGCTTCAAAATAATCGTTGAAGTCTTCAATGGGCGTCAGGGCCTTGATGACATAGTCGGTATCACTGACTTTTTTGATGTACTCGTCCGAGACCTCTTCATCGGTCTCGTCTTCGATATCCCCGACGATCTCTTCGAGAATGTCCTCAATGGTAATCAGGCCGGAGATACCGCCATATTCGTCGATAACCAGCGCCATGTGGTAGCGCTGCTCGCGAAACTCACGCAAAAGCACATTTACGCGCTTGCTCTCGGGGACGATATTGGCGGTGCGGATAATGCTATCGAGGCTGAAATCGGTGGTTCCCTCCAGCATCATGCGCAGCAAATCCTTCGCCAGCAGTATGCCCTTGATATCGTCGATGGAGTCTCCGATCACCGGGAAGCGGGAGTGACCCGACTCGATAATCTTGGGCAGAAAGTCCTTGGGTTTATCGTCAATTTTGACGGCGACGATCTGGGTACGCGGAATCATAATTTCGCGCGCCTGCAGGCTGGAAACATCCAACGCACCTTCGATGATGCTCAGCGCCTCCTGGTCCAGCAGTTTATTTTCGGCGGCGTCTTTGATGATTTCCAGCAGGTCGTCGCGGGATTTCGGTTCGCCGGAAAAGGCGTTTAACAACCGGTCCAGCCAGGATTTTTCCTGGGGGCGCGACGCGCTGCTACTCGAGGGGTCGTCCGTCATGGCACTGATAGGTCCTGTGTGGTGTGTGGCTGATCCGATGCGCTGTCAGGCGCTGTCGCATAGGGCGGCGCAAAGCCCAGCCCGGTGATAATGTCAGTTTCCAGCGCTTCCATTTGCTCGGCCTCGTGCTCGTCAATGTGGTCGTAACCTAGCAAATGCAGGGTGCCATGCACAAGCATATGCGCCCAGTGGGCGGCGGCAGGCTTGCCCTGCTCGCGGGCTTCGCGGGCCACCACTTCGGCGCAAATCACAAGATCGCCAAGCAGCGCCAGTCCGAGCTCTTCGGGCAGGTCAGCGGGAAAGGAAAGGACGTTGGTGGGCGAATCTTTGCCGCGATAGCGGCCGTTCAACTCGGCACTGGTGCTGGCGTCGACGATACAGACACTGACCTCGGCCTGGGGCCGCCGGTCTGCCACCGCCGCCGCCACCCATCGGTGTACCTCGTCGTCGGAGGGCAGGCTCTCGTCGTCAACCTGTATTTCGATGTCGACCTGGCAGGCCATCTCAGCGCTCCCGCCCGTCGGGGTTTTTGGCTTCGTAGGCGTCGTAAGCTTCGACGATTCGCTGCACCAGCGGGTGACGAACGACGTCTTTGGCACCAAAGTGAGTGAAGCTGATGCCCTCGACGTTATCCAGCACATCCACCACATGCCTGAGACCGGACTTCTGCCCGCGTGGCAAGTCGATCTGCGTCGGATCCCCGGTGATGACCGCTGTGGAGCCAAAGCCAATCCGGGTCAGGAACATTTTCATCTGCTCGCAGGTGGTGTTCTGGCTCTCATCGAGAATGACAAAAGAGTTGTTCAGAGTGCGCCCACGCATGTAGGCCAGGGGCGCCACTTCGATCACATTGCGCTCAAGCAGCTTGCCCACGGTTTCAAACCCGAGCATTTCAAAGAGCGCGTCGTACAGAGGTCGCAGGTAGGGGTCCACTTTCTGAGCCAGATCCCCCGGTAGGAAACCCAGCTTTTCACCGGCCTCTACCGCCGGGCGCACCAGCAAAATTCGCTCGACGTCGTCGCGCAACAGGGCTTCGACCGCACAGGCGACCGCCAAATAGGTTTTACCGGTCCCGGCGGGACCCACGCCAAAATTGATATCATTGGTCTGCACCGCGCGCACGTAGCGCAGCTGGTTAAGACCGCGGGGCTTGATCGTGCACTTTTTGGTGCGAATCAATACGGTTCCGGCGGGCACGGGCGCGTCATCGCTTTGGGCCTCGGAGTTATCCTGCATCAGCTGTTCAATTCCTGCACTTTGCAACGCCAGATGGATTTCGTCGGGCGTCAGTTCGGTGGTATCGGTCTCCCGGTAGAGCTCGCGCAATACCTGGGCGGCGGTTGTTGCCGATTGCGGCTGACCCACCAGGGAAAATTGGTTGCCGCGGTTGCTAATTTCAATGTTCAGGCGCTGCTCAATCTGGCGCAAGTGCTGGTCAAACTGACCGCAGAGGCTGGCGAGGCGACGATTGTCATTGGGTTCCAGGGTAAGCTCACAGGTGACCTGTGAGGCATCGGGGACGACGTGTTTATTCAAGGACGAATCAGTACTCTTATTGCGATATGTCAGTGAAAGCCTAAACCATTCCTCCCGAAGGGGGAAGCCTGTCAACCGGTCAATTGATTATTACCAATAGCCAGCATGAAACCTCAGGTTATAGGGTAAGTGTTACATCTCATCCAGCTCTGAACCGATGAGCGTGCCCAACAGCGAATTGGGCAGGGCCTCGTCAATACGGATGTCCGCAAAGCGGCCAATCAGCGCCGGATTGTCTGCGCGAAAATTCACCACCCGGTTGTTTTCCGTGCGGCCGGATAACTGCCCCGGGTCTTTTTTGCTGTAGCCGGTTACCAGTACCCGCTCGGTCTTGCCAACCATGCGGCGACTGATCTGTTGGGCCTGCTGGGTGATACGCGCCTGCAGGATTTGGAGCCGTTGCTTTTTCACAGCCATCGGGGTGTCGTCGGCCAGATCCGAGGCCGGAGTTCCCGGACGCGGGCTGTAGATAAAGCTAAAGGAGGTATCGAATCCAATATCGGCGATCAGGTCCATGGTCTTTTCAAAGTCGGCATCCGTCTCTCCGGGAAAACCGACGATAAAGTCCGAGGAAAAGCTTATATCCGGGCGCAACTTGCGGATACGTCGCATCTTGGATTTATACTCCAGAGCCGTATGCCCGCGCTTCATGGCCATCAAAATGCGATCCGAGCCGCTTTGCACGGGCAGATGCAGATGGCTGACCAGCTCGGGCACCTCGGCGTAGACATCGATAAGCGCGTCCGAAAACTCCACCGGGTGAGAAGTGGTGAAGCGAATGCGATCGATACCGTCAACGGCGGCGACAAAGGTGATCAACTCCGCTAGGTCGACAATGCCGCTGTCCGACTCGCCGCGGTAGGCATTGACGTTCTGTCCCAAAAGGTTGATCTCGCGCACGCCCTGACCCGCCAGGTGCACCACCTCAGCCATCACGTCTGCCACCGGCCGACTGACCTCTTCACCGCGGGTGTAGGGCACCACGCAGAAAGTGCAGTACTTCGAGCAGCCTTCCATGATGGAGACAAAGGCGCTGACACCGTCGGCGTCCGGCTGCGGCAGACGGTCAAATTTCTCGATTTCAGGAAAACTGATATCCACCACCACGGCGCCGTTTTCCCGTGGCTGTTCGATCATTTCAGGCAGGCGATGCAGTGTCTGCGGGCCGAAGATCAAGTCCACGTAGGGCGCGCGCTCGGCAATGGCGGCCCCCTCCTGGCTGGCGACACAGCCGCCCACGCCAATGATCATGCCCGGCTTTTTCTCCTTCAGCTGCTTCCAACGGCCGAGCTGATGAAAGAGCTTGTCCTGGGCCTTTTCGCGGATCGAGCAGGTATTGATCAACACCACATCTGCCTCCTCGGGGTCCTCGGTCGCCACCATTTGGTGGGATTCGCCCAGAAGATCACGCATGCGCGACGAATCGTACTCGTTCATCTGGCAGCCGTGGGTCTTGATGTAGAGCTTTTTCACCGGTGTTTCGGTCGCGGACATAAAACAGGACCTGCTGTGGGACGGAAATTCAAGGCCGCGCATTATAGCCATCTCACCGCTCAAATCCCATACTCCAACCACAAAAATCGACTGTTTTTTGTGCAAGAATCTTCCATAGCCAGCTGGATATGCTATTCTTCGCGCCCTTTTCCAGCCCCTTTCGCAGAGGATCTATGACCGGCAAACCTATCTACAAAGTCATCTTCCACAATCAAGGACAGATCTTTGAGGTATTCGCCCGAGCCATCTACCAGAGCGAGATGTACGGGTTCATCGAAATCGAAGAGTTCGTCTTTGGCGAGCGCAGCCAGGTCGTGGTCGATCCGGGCGAGGAAAAGCTCAAGAATGAGTTTGCCGGGGTCAAGCGCTCCTACGTGCCCATGCACGCGATTGTACGTATCGACGAGGTCGAGAAAGAGGGCTCTGCCAAGGTCAGCGAATTCAAAGGCGACAAGGTCACCCCCTTTCCCTACGGCGGTATGATGCCGGGCGACTCTTAACCCGGAGCCGCCACTGGCGCTCGGCCGCTTTGGCGATAGGCCGGATCAGAGCTGGCATTTACTCCCGCAGTACAATCTTTTAGCATCCTTGGTATATACGCACTGAGCCAAGGGAGCTTGCCGTGCTCGAAACCATTGTCAGTTACCTTCACTATATCGGCTTCATGACCCTGTTCGCCGCTCTGCTCGCTCAGCACTTACTGTTTTCACGCCAATTGAGCCCAGCTGAGGTTATCCGCTTGGCACGGATCGATGGTCTTTACGGGGCGAGCGCTCTCGTGGTGCTGATGACAGGACTGCTGAAAGTCTTCGCGGTCGGCACCCCAGCTGAATTTTATCTGGCCAACGGTTTCTTTCATGCCAAAGTCGGCGTCTTTGTACTCACCGGCTTGCTCTCTGCCTGGCCCACTGTGAGGTTTGTCAGAGCCCGCCGCGAGGCGAACAGCGCCGGGCCGAGCGCAACGGTGTCGCTGCCCGGTGCAATCGCGCACCTGCAACGGATGCAACTGGCCGGTGTGCTGCTGATCCCTCTTCTCGCCGCACTCATGGTGCGCTACCCCCTCTAGGAGCCAGCTGTGGACTACGATCTCACCGTCATTGGTGCCGGTATTACCGGTGCCGGAGTCGCCCAAGCCGGGGCTGCGGCCGGCTATAAAGTGCTGTTGCTGGAAGCGGGAGAGGTCGGCCATGCCACCTCGAGTAAATCCAGCAAGCTCATTCACGGTGGCCTGCGCTATCTGGAATCGGCGCAGCTTTCGCTGGTGCGCGAATCACTCCACGAACGCGAGCTGCTCCTGAAGCTGGCTCCCGGTTTGGTCAAGCTCGCACCGCTGCACATTCCCGTCTACGAGAGCAGCTCGCGCTCACGCGCCACTATTTTTGCGGGACTGAGCCTATACCGCCTGCTCTCGGGCTGGGACCCTAGCACCCGCTTTACTCAGCTTAAGCCCTCGCAGTGGGAGGCTCTTGATGGCATCAACACTCAGGGGCTCAGAGGCGTTTTCCGCTACTACGAGGCCCAGACGGACGATCGCCAGTTGACGCGCGCCGTGGTCGCCTCTGCCTGCTCACTCGGTGCCGAGCTCCAAACCGGAGCGCGGCTGACAAGCGCTGCACGCCACGCCTTTGGCTGTGACCTGGAGTATGTCAAAAGTAGCCAACACCACCATCTTCGCACCCGGGTGCTGATCAACTGCGCTGGCCCTTGGGCGGCGCAGGTCAACGGCCTGATTGACCCGGCTCCCGAGCTGCCCGGCATCGATTTGGTGCAGGGCAGCCATCTGCTGCTGCCCCCTTTGCTACAGCATCACTACTACCTTGAGTCGCCAACCGATGGCCGGGCGGTCTTTGCCCTGCCCTGGCGGGGGCAGCTGCTTGTGGGCACCACCGAGACGCCGCACACAGGCGCGCCGGAGGCGGCTGAGTGCCACCCCCAGGAAATGCACTACCTGATTAATGTGCTGAAGCACTACTTCCCGCAGCTTCATATACTGCCCTCCAGCGCCGAGACTTTTGCCGGCTTGCGCGTACTGCCCCACAGTAATGCAGCAGCCTTTGGTCGCAGTCGCGAGGTGATGATGATCGCCGACAATCAGACCACCCCGCGGGTGCTGACTGTTATGGGCGGTAAACTCACCACTTACCGAGCCACGGCGCGCCAGGTGATAGAACGAGTTTACCCTTCACTCCCTGCGGCCCGGGGAATCGCCGACACCGCGCAGCTGCCGCTCAGTCCCTGATAATCAGAGCTTACAAAAGTGCAGCGAGCATCTGGATGCGGAGTGACGCCCGCTTATAGTCCACCTGGATAGATCCTGGGCATTGGGCAAGACTGTAGCAATCGGGTATGATCTTCGCGCATGAATAACAACAGCGACTGAAACCCCATGCGCGAGTTCGTCATCAAACATTTGCACAAAGTCTACATCGGCCTTTTGCTGGTGTGCTCTTTGAGTGTCTACACCGTCGGCATTGGCCATCCAAACGCCCTGTTCTGGGATGAGAACTATCACATCGCCTCAGCGCAAAAGTACATCGACAGCGTCATGTACATGGAGCCTCACCCACCGCTCGGAAAACTGCTTATGGCAGGCAGCGAAGCGGCTCTCGGCCTGAACAGTGACAAAGACAAATCAAAGTTTTCCGAAACCGATTACCTGCGCGACAATCATCTTCCTGAGGGCGGCATTGATTACTTCGCTTTCCGCTTGCCCTCTGCGCTGCTGATGGTACTCGCGGTACTGTTCTTTTACGGCATCGTACGACGCGTCAGCAACAACAGCCACCTGGCGTTTGCTTTTAGTTTTTTACTCATCTTTGATAACGCGCTGGTGATACACGCGCGCTCCGCCATGCTCGAGGGCATACAGCTGTTTTTTATTCTGGGCGCAATCTATCAGTGCGTGCGTGTGATCACGAGCCACTTCCAGAAAGACCGTACTATTCGACTTCCAGACTATGCGCTGCTTGGCGTGTGGATAGGCTTGGCGATCTCCGTCAAGGTTAACGGGGCGGTGTTGCTGTTGCTGTTTGTCATGCTCTACGGTGCGGACCAGTGGCAGGCCATCAGGGGGCTGCGCATAGCAACGCTGTTAAAGCGTTTGCTGAGCACCGTCCCGGCAGGAGTTCTTCCTCTCATTGCGGTTTTTCTCAGCATATTTTATTTGCATATTGGCCTTGGTGGCGAGATGCCGACGCATAAAGACTACGATGCCAGCCCGGAGTACCGCGAGCAGATTAACAATGGCCAGAGCTGGTCACCAGCCACTTTTTGGACCGGGCTTCAGGACAACAGCCGCTACATGTCCAAGTACGCTGACGGTGTCCCCCGACTCGATGTCTGCAAAGACGGCGAAAACGGCAGCTACGCGCTGGGCTGGCCGCTGGGAACCAAAACCATTAACTATCGCTGGTCAAAACAAACAACGGACGGCACCACCTATGTGCGCTACCACAATCTGGTGGCCAATCCGGCGGTGTGGTTTTCCGTGCTCGCGGGCATCATCCTTTCCAGCGGCTTGATCATCAGTCGCTACGTCTATCAACAACCGGTCAAGAACAACGCCCTGTTCTACTGGATACTGGCTTTTACGGTTCTGTACTTCAGCTACATGCTTGCGATCTTGCAAATTGAGCGGGTCATGTACCTGTACCACTATTTAGTGCCACTGGTTTTCGGCTGCCTCAATTTAGCTCTGATCTTTCAATACTTGTTTTACGAGGAGTTCGAGAAAGGCTCGCGGCACACCTATGCCAACCTGGCGGGCTTTGTAGCGCTCGTGACCGGTGTTTTTTTCGTCTTCGCCCCCTTTACCTACAGCTGGGAGCTGACCGAAGCCCAGTTTGCCATGCGCAACTGGTTTGAATTCTGGAAACTGGAGCTGGTGCGCTAATGACCAAGAACTCGCTGCTCTCACTCTTGCTGATCGGCTTTGCCGTGCTCGTTGTCATTCGTTTGATTCCGCCCTCCGTGGATGAAATTCTGGAGATGACGCTCAGCAAAAACGCTGAGAACATTACAGCCATCACCCAGGCGCGCAACATCACTGAAACCAGAACCCTGATGATCGACAAGGTGGAACTCAACCACAACAATCGCTTCGGTCATTCGGTGCTCGGCCCGCTGGGCTGGTCGGAACATTTTTTTGCCGATATCGAAACCCGCTTTCGCGTTGCCGAAAAAGCACGCTACCGGTTTATGGTGGGAAGCGACGACGGTTTCCGCCTGAGCATCGACGGCAAGCTGCTGTGCCAACACGTCAAAGACCGTCCTTTTCGCAAGCAGTCCTGTTACCAGACCCTCGAGGAAGGAGAGTATCAATTGAGCCTCAGCTACTTTCAAGGTTATGGCAATGCCGGCCTGACCCTTGAGGCCGGCCGAGATAGCGGGGACAAACCGGTGTTTTGGGGCGACGCCATCGCCGGCATAGAGTACCTGCCTGTCAGCGGCAAACCTTAAACCCTTGCACAGCTCAGGCAGGGTTCGGAGCTGTGCAAGGAATAAACATTTTTAACAAATTCCCCACATCATTTTCTCCACCACTCTGTTAAGTTTACCGTAACACAGATTGGTTACGGAGCACGATAATGGCAAATAGCACTTTCAAACTGGGGAGCTGGTTGCTCGGCGGTCTTCTCGCCACATCACTCGCCGGTTGCGGCAGTGACGATGACGACAATGGCGCCTCCGCTCAAAAGCCCGGGGCCGCTAGCGTCACCACCGAGGTTTCCACCAAGAGCCTTACCCTATCCTGGGATCCGGTCGCCGGCGCGGACTCCTACCGCGTTTATCACGATCCGGACGGCAGCTCTGGCCTCGACGACATCAGCGGCGCTCTTTCCGGCACCGAATATCAGGTATCGCTCGCCGCCCACTTGACGGATTGGGAGGACGGACGATTTGTAGTAGAGGCTTGCAACAGCGCCGGCTGCACGCCCAGTGGCGATCTGTTTATTGAAGATGCTGTCTTGGATGCGATTGGTTATTTTAAAGCGGCGTCGGCAGATAACGACGCCGCTTACGGGTTTAGTCTCGCCCTTTCAGAAAACGGATCCACGCTTGCTGTTGGCTCACCACGATATGATCTTTCCGAAAGTGACTTTCTTGCCGATGACTCAGGTACCGTCTATCTATACGCACGCGAAGATGGCGACTGGGTGCTCAGGCATCAGTTTAAAAATCCAGCGGCGGAGGACAGCGCGCGCGATTACTTTGGCTACTCAGTGTCACTATCGGCAGATGGCACTAAGCTTCTTATCAGCGCTCCTCAAGAAGATGGCGGCGGCAGAACAATCAATGAACCTGATCGCAGCAAAGGCAGATTAAATTCTGGCGCTGCTTTTTTGTACGAAAGCATCAACGGTCAGTGGCAAGAAACTACTTATTTCAAAGCTTCGAACGCTGATACAGACGATTACTTTGGTATTCGGGCGATATTGACGCCAGACGGGAATACAGCCCTTGTCAGCGCTCCCTTTGAAGCCAGCAATGACGCGGGTATTAATGGTAATCAAGACGACAACAGCATTCCACAGGCCGGGGCTGTTTACGCCTTTGAAAACGCCAATGGAGAATGGGCACAAACTCATTACATAAAGCCAGCCATACCCTCGCAGCCGGAGAGATTCTGCTTTGACCCTCGCCCCGGAAACAATGAGTGTTACGAGAGGGCTCCTTCGCGATTTGGGTATGGCCTTGGCGTATCCAACGATGGCAACACCTTGGCCATTGGGGCTCCAGGTGACGGCTCTATCACTTCGGGCATCAATGGCAGCATGGACGACTACCGCGGAAAAAACTCCGGGGCCGTCTTTATTCTGCGCAAAGATCAGGGGGTATGGGAGCACACCGACTACATCAAATCGTCCAATCCCGATATTGATGACGAATTTGGGTACAGCCTCGCCCTCTCAGCCGATGGAAATACCTTGGCCGTGGGAGCCCCCTATGAAGACAGCCTTCACACAGGCGTTACAGCACAGAGCCAACTGGATAATCTCGACTTCACCAATGAACAAGAAACAGAGCAGGACTCAGGCGCTGCCTACTTGTTCAGTTTCGATGGATCCAACTGGGCGCAGACCAGCTTCATAAAAGCGCAGCACGCCGATGAAAATGACCTTTTTGGTTTTAGCATTAGCCTGGATGCCGAGGGCAAGATTCTGGCCGTAGGGGTTCCACGGGACGACTCTGAAGCCCGGGGCATCTCCGAGCTTTGGAGTAATGGCAGCGACCCGGCGGCTGGCGGCGCCTACGTATACCGCAACCTCACCGGAGAAGCCTGGACATTGGGCAATTATGTCAAGGCAAGCAACACCGACGCCAATGACACCTTCGGCCGTTCTCTGACCTTATCAGCCGACGGCGCCACCCTGGCGGTGGCTGCCACTGGTGAAGACAGCCGAGCCACGGGTGTGAACGGTGACCAAGCCGATGACACCGGCGATGCCACTGGCGCTGTCTACCTCTACTAGCCCGCCCAGCCCGCGGGCGAGGCCCACGGGAATTCTCTGAAGATTTCACGGTCTTAGGCTGCCTGATGGCGGCCTTTGCCGCTCTAGGCGTTGACACACCCGGCCGGGGCGGACAGAATCCCCGGCTCACACCATAATTCAGGAAGCTGCTGCATGAGAGACCCGTTTCACCCTACCTTTAAGCGACTGAACCTGGTTACCGGCCTGATTGCCGCCCTCACCCTGGCCGGCTGCGGCAGCGATGATGACGGCGACTCCTCCGCCTCCAGCAGCTCGGTCAGCTCCTCCAGCAGCAGCGCATCATCCGTCTCGAGCAGTAGCAGCAGCGCTGGCGGCAACGCCGCCTGGCCCGACCTGAATGTTGAAAGCAGTGCACCGAAAACCCTGCGCATTTACTGGGATGCGGTTGAGGGCGCGAGTTTCTACCGCCTCTACAAGGACCCCGACGGCAGCAGCGGCTATACCCAGATCGGCGGCGATCTCACCGCACCAGAAGCCTTGGATGAAGTGAGCGTGCACAAGACCGACTGGAGCGAGGCCCGCTATATGGTGGAGGCCTGCGTCAGCGCCAATGACTGCAGCAACTCCAATGAAACCCTCGCCCTGGATGCCATGGTCGATGCCATAGGTTACCTCAAGGCTTTCAACACTGAAGAGCAAGACTGGTTTGGCTGGGATCTGGCGGTCTCAAGCGACGGCAAAACACTCGCCGTCAGTGCCACCCAGGAAGACTCTCTGGCACGCGGTATCAATGGCGACGAAGAGGACAACACCAACTTTGCCACCGGCGCCGTCTATGTCTATTATCGCTCAGACGCTGGCTGGGAGCGTCAAGCCTACATCAAAGCCTCGAACACCGAACAAAAACGTACCGCGGAAAACAGCGATGGCGAAGACATCGATTACTACATCACCCAGGATCGATTTGGCTATGCCCTCGACCTGTCGGATGACGGCAATGTTCTCGCGGTGAGCGCCCTGCGCGAAGACAGCAACGCCCGCGGCGTGAACGGCGAGGAAGACAATAATGCCGCCAGTGACGCCGGCGCCGTTTACTTGTTTGAGCGCAGCGAGGGCAGCTGGACTCAGACGGCCTACGTCAAGGCCTCAAATACCCCGGAAGAGGAAAGCAGCTCGTCTTCCAGCAGCAGCTCATCGTCGAGCAGCAGTTCCAGCTCGAGCTCCAGCAGCGAAGACCCGGACACCGACACAGCGGGAGATCGATTCGGCTACTCGCTGGCGCTGTCGGGCGATGGCAACACCCTGGCGGTCGGCGCTGTCGGCGAGGACAGCGATGATGGCGGCATCAACGGCGACGAGAGCCTGAACGTACAAACAGGCTCGAACTCCGGCGCCGTTTATGTTTTTTCGCGCAAAGCCGACGGCTGGTCTCAAGATGCCTACGTGAAAGCGCAAACTCCTCGTAACGGAGATTTGTTTGGCTCCAGCGTCGCCCTCTCTCACAGCGGTGACACCTTGGTGGTAGGCGCTATCGGCGAAGATCTTATGGCCACCGGCGTAGACGGCGAAATACCCGACAATCAACTGACACCCGGACGCAGCTCTTACTACGACGGCGTCTTCAACGGTGCCATAGGCGCGGCTTATGTTTTCCGGCTAACCGACCAGACCTGGGCCCAGGAAGCGTATCTAAAGCCCTCGTTCGCCTTTGAGACCGTCTATTTTGGTCAGGCACTGGCGCTGTCGAGCGATGGCAATACCCTGGCGGTGGGCGCCTACGGCGAAGGCAGCATGGCGACCGGCGTTAATGGCGACCCCGAAGACTACGCCGAGCTGGCGGAAGTGGCCGAGGGCGAACAGCGACCCGCCTCGGCGCGCTTTTCCGGCGCTGCCTTTCTGTTCGAGCGTTCATTGGGTAACTGGCAACAGACCACTTACTTCAAGGCGAGCAATCCCGAAGTCAACGATCAGTTTGGCTATGCCCTTGACCTCACAGCCGACGGCAATACCCTGGCGGTCAGCGCCTACTTTGAGGACAGCAGCGCCATCGGTGTGGACGGCAACCAGAGCGATAACAGCGCAACCCGCTCCGGCGCTGTGTATCTGTTTGAAAAGGTTAACGACAGCTGGAGCCAGAGCCGTTACATCAAGGGCAAAGCCGCCGATGAAAACGACCGTTTCGGCCGCGCCGTCAGTCTATCCGGCGATGGTGACATCCTGGCCGTATCGGCTCACCGCGAAGCCGGTAGCGGCAAAATTCTCGCAGGCGACTCCGCCGACAATTCAGCGCCCGCCGCAGGTGCCGCACTGCTCTACTAATGACGTAAAGCGGGGCTGATCGAGAAAGATCAGCCCCGGCTGCGCTAGACAGCGAGATTGACCTGTTGCACCAGACCGGTGGTGCCGTCTTCGCGCAAGTAAACGCTGCTGGAGGCAACCTCCCCCAAAGTCTCATTACCCGCCCCCTTGAGCGTGAAGGGGCTACTCACATGGCCCAGATAGATGGCGCCGACGCCCGCGTCCCCCAGAGCGATCAACTGCTGTGAACCATCCTCAAAGCGCCGCCAAATGCGCAACTGGCGGTAGATAGCATCGGCCTCGTCAATAAAGCCATTGCCATCTTCGTCAAACTCGGCCAACTCGGTAAAGCCATTGCCACTTTGGGGGCCAAACAGCTCCTTGCCATTGGCAATACGACCGTCGCCATCGCGATCGAGGGCGAGGTAGCCACTGCCTGGGGCGAGCGCGGCGATCTGCTCCGCCTCGCCGTTGGCATCCAAATCAAACTCGAAGCGCTCATCGCTCAGGCGCGCACCGCGACCATCAAAATTGATCACCAGCGGGTCAATGAGTGCGGCATCGCCCGCCCGAACGCTGAAAGACGTGCGCTCTATGTACTCGCGGCTCATATTCAGAGCAGCTGCGATATCCAACACCCGCCCATCGGCGGTGGTCACCTCGCCTTCAGCCCGAAAGCTCAAGGACTCGCTATCTCGGTACACTTGGTGGCGTTCATAGAGCATGCCAAACCCCTGGCCACCGGCCTCAGCCGCACTGGGGGCTACCGCAATGGGCATCTCCAGTGTGGCGGTTACCGGGCCGGCGTCAAACTCCGGCGCATTAAGGCGCAAGCGTCTGCCCGTGAGGCGGTAATACAGTTCTTTAAGCAGCAGGATTTGCAATTGATCGTCCGAGCTGAGCGGCACAGTAAAATCCAGCGACTGGCGCTCCAGGCGCAACAGCGACCCTGCGCGGGACAGGTCGGGGCCTGTTTCGGGCGCGTCTGGCATTACCCTGCGCTGCGGTGCCACACCCGGCTCAGAAAAGCGCAGCTCAAGGCGCTCGAAGGTGTGGGTCGTCTCTTGCTTTTGGTGCGCAACGGCAAAGCTGATGCGCGAATCGGCAACAATCATCGTAAAACCTCACAGGCAATTCTACCTGTGGGCTATCGGCTATTCGGCTGGGAAGGTTAAGGTTAAAAAGCGCTAATGAAAGAGTATTCTTACGCCAAAACTGTCTAAGTGTGCGGTCAGCTTTCGAGCCAGACTTCCTGCGCCCACTGCCAGACGCTCTGCCAGCGCTCGTCGGTCAAATCACCATCGCGCCAGAAGACCACTTCGCCCTCGGGCTCAACGCAATAATAATGGCCATTGATCTCGCAAAGAGGGACCAGATGCCGGGGCACCCCCTGAGACCAGGCGAGCGCTGCCACTTCGGGCAGATAGGTGTGAGCATAAGGATCGGCAGCTGTTACCGGCTCCATAGAGCCGTAGACCACATCACTGACCCTGAGGAGGAATTCGCGCATCTCTCGCGGCAGCGGCAGCAAGAGCTCTTCCTCTACCACCACCAGGGTATCCTCATCCGGCAGCTCAAGCGGCACGGGTACACTAATGCTGCTGTCTCGCAGCTCGTCGATCACATCGTCCATGGGTGCATCTCTATTAGGGCGAGCATTGGCATAGATAGATTGGCGCACTTCAGAAAGTAGAAAGCGGCTAGACTACCCCCTCGGCCCGCCAGTGACAAGCGCCTTGTCGTGGGCAGCATATCAGTGCCGCATGCTAATTGAGCCAGAATTGAGTAGACACTCGCAACCGCGATTGTTTCGCCACGCGTCTGGGCAAGGCAGCACCTTCAAAGGTGCTCTGTAAAAGTCAATAACTGGCAAGGTGACTGCACTCAACCAAACAACGACATTTGCTGATCGGTAATCGCCGCCAAGGAGTCATTGACAAAATACAGGATACCGTCGGCCACCGGTGCCAGTTGCCGCTCGCGGTAGTGTTCATAGTCGATGGGGCTGCGCACCTGCTCGGCAGGCTCGGGGCCATTCACCGTGATCAGATAACTGACCCAATCGCCACGACGCAAACTCTCTCCCGACCAATCCCGCCATTTACGCGCCGCCTGGACATGAGGAGGAATGTTTTTCTCGTAGTCGTCCAACCTGCGCCGCAGCCGCTTGCGGTACACCAGTTTGTCGTCACAGGATCCCGCCACCAACTCTTCCACGGCGTTTAGAATATATTGACGGTAACTCTCACCGGCAAAAACCCGACGATAGAGCTCGGTTTGAAACTCGCGAGCGAGACGAGTCCAATCCGTGCGCACAGACTCCAAACCCTTGAATACGAGCTCCTCGCCGTCCGGTCTGGACGCAAGACCGGCGTAGCGCTTTTTGCTGCCCTCCTCCGAGCCGCGCACGGTCGGCATTAAAAATTTGCGATAGTGAGTTTCAAATTCGATTTCCAGTGCGCTATCGATTTTGTATTTCTTCTCCAGCGTCTCCCGCCACCAATGATTCAACTGCCGGGCGAGCTCGCGACCAATGTCATAAGCGGCCTGAGTCTCGAGATTGCTGTCGTTCTCGCACAGCCAGACGAACAGGGAGTCTGTATCGCCATAGATAACGCGATACCCCTGCTGCTCAATCCACTGTTTGCTGGTCTGGATAATTTCATGTCCACGCAGGGTAATGGAACTGGCGATACGGGGATCGAAAAAGCGACACCCTGTGGAACCCAAGACCCCGTAAAAGGAATTCATAATGATCTTAATCGCGTAAGACAGGGGCTGATCCCCCTCCACCTTTGCTTTGTCTCTCGCCTGCCAGAGCTTTTCGATCATCTCCGGAAGCAGGGCCTGTTTTCGGTCGAATTCTGCACCGTTAAAGCCGGGCACAAAGCGCTGCCCCGAGCCCTGGCTCAGCCCAGCGCTCCAAAAAGCGCAGGGATCGATGTAAAAAGTACGAATAATACTCGGGTATAGACTTTTGAAATCCAATACCAAAACGTGGTCATAGATTCCCGGCACAGAATCCATGACATAGCCTCCGGGGCTGACAATGTCTGAGCGCAGTTCGCCGAGATTGGGAGCGATAAAGCCGGCGCGGTGCAGCCGGGGCAGGTAACTGTATTCAAAAGCCGCTACAGAGCCGCCGATCCGGTCTAATAGCAGACCCGTGAGTTGACTGCGGACAATGGCAAAATCCAGCAGTTTCTGCTGGGCAAAAATATCCCACACCAGCTGGCAATCTTTGAGGTTGTAGCGGGCCAGTGCCGGCTTATCGTCGCAAAACAGGCGGGCAATGTCTTCTCCTCGTGAGGCGCCATGCAGTAACTTGCCCTGTCCCAGTAGCTCGCCGGCCACCGCATCCAGGGCGTAGCTGTCGAACTGGTAGTTCGCCGCCTTAATCAGCTCTATGCCGTCGAGCATCACGCGCCCGGGGACGCTGATAAAACGTCGCCCTCCCTCGCCTTTTTCTTCTCGCCAGTGAATACGCTCACCAGCGCGCGCCAGCGTCAGAGGCATGCGTAGCCTTTCCGCGATACTTGTCAGCACCCAGAGATCAAACTGCACCAGATTCCAGCCAATCAGGGCGTCCGGGTCCTCGCTCTGGAGCCACTGCAAAAACAATTGCAGGCACTGCTTTTCGTCGGTGCAGTAGATGAGCTCCGCACCGTCTTCATCTGTAAGTGGTTGGCGTCCAGGCTTGTCGGCTACCATAAAAACACAGCGTGTTTCGGCCGACCAGACGCCGATGGAAAACAGCCGCTTGGCATCCATGGAGGTTTCGATATCCACCGAGGCGAGCTTCAGGGTCGGGCGGTAGTCGGCTGGCGCCAGCTTAGGGTCTATCGACATCGCCGCACGCCCGGCACTGTCGTCTATCAGGGCCCCCGCGGTGATAAAGCGCTCCATCAAAAAACGCTCAGGGGGGCGAATATCGGCCTCCCAGCAGGGAATGGTATGGGAGGTCAGGCGCTTTTCCGCTTCGCGCGCGAGGGACAATCGCTGAAAGTAAAGAGCCGCTACCGGTTTGCCCTCGCGGGTCTTCATGGGTAACAAGCGGCTGCGCCAACCACTGAGATCGCGCAAAATCGTTTCGGCCTCGGCGCTTTTTTTGGCAGGAATAAAGAATATTGCTTCCTGCTGGGTATGGCGCGTGCGCACAGGCCCCGAGGCCGTCGCCCACCAAAAATCCAGCTCCAGCCCTCGGGGAGTATCGCGCCAGGCGCGCGTCAGCAAAAAACCTTCACGCACACCTTTGCTCACATTACCCTTGGGCCAAAAGCTCGCGCAGATCGATAATAGCGGCGTTGGCCCGTGAAATGTATGACGCCATGACCAGAGAGTGATTGGCGAGCACGCCAAACCCGCTGCCGTTTAGAATCATAGGACTGTAGATCCGGTGCTGGGTCGCCTCCAGCTCGCGGATGATTTGCCGCAAGCTCACGAGGGCATTTTTCTTTTCCAGCACGTCGGCGAAATCACGCTCGACGCCCCGCAAAAAGTGAATCAGAGCCCAAGCGGAGCCGCGGGCTTCAAAATAAATATCATCGATTTCCAGCCAGGGGGTTTTGACGAAGTCTTCACCCGGCGTCGGCGTTGCCTGCACCGCTCCCGCTTCGCCCGCGAGATCCGTATTGATACGCTGTTGCCCGACACTAGCGCTCAGGCGCTGCGACAAATTGCCGAGACGAGTTTCCACCGTCGCCAACCAGTAGCGCAGGTTGTCGGCTCTTGCGAAAAACTGAGCGTTTTTCTGCGCGGGGTCCAGCAGCCGGTCGAGATAAAGGTCCAGACTTTTGATGCCCTCGCGATACTGGCGCTCGGTAGGCGGAAATAGCCAGCTGTCGTTATTGAAGTTAAAGCGAGATTCGGCCAGTGCCAGATCCTTGTCTTCCAGCGACTGGGACTGAGAGCGACTGAAAGCCTCGCGCATGGCTTTACTCATATCGCGCACCTGAATAATCACCCCGTACTCCCAGTTGGGCATGTTGTCCAACCACAAGCTGGGCGGCGTTACATCATTGCTCAGGTAGCCGCCGGGCTTATCCAGCAAAGTACTGGCAACAGCAATCAGGCTCACCGTTGTCGCCGCGCCCGTAACGGGCTTTTTATCCCGCTGCGCGAGGACGCTTTCGGTCCGAGCCTGCACGTTAAACAGCCCCGGCGTGTAGCTCCAGAAACACCCCAACACCAGTAGAAACAAGAGCAAAAGCGCCAAGGGAATCGCCAGCCAGGCAAAAGAGATGCGCCCGGACGAGCCGCCGCCGTCGGCCTGCGGGCGCGCTGTCCGGTCTGTCAATCGATGCCACGTTTGCTTTAGCCGTTCCATTGTCCGCCTCCGTTTCAGTGATGGTGCTGGTGGTCGCTGCTGTCAAAAACACTCTTCGTCACAGCAGGCACCTGCAGAGTGTCGCCATTGGCAAACGACAAGGTGATGTCCACGGCGTCTCCGGTACGCAGGGCACGATTAAAATCGAGCAGCATAATGTGCCAGCCACCCGGCGCAAACTCAAACGAGCCCGCCGCAGGCAGCTTAACCGATGCCTCGCGACGCATCTTCATCACACCGCCCTCGTTACGGTGCGAATGCAGCTCTGCTTTCGCGGCGCAGCTGCAGCTCACCGAGGTTAAGACGCGGTCTTTCTCTGCTCGGTTGCGCAGCGTCATAAAAGCGGCTGCATTTTTCTGCCCGGGCACCGGCAGGCGCACATAGGCATCACTGCTCAGTACATCGGCGGGAGACTGGGCCAGACTTTGTAAAGAACCTAGCACAAGGACAATGACAACAGTCAGTCGTAAAGGCAAAAGAACTCTCCTATTCTTCCAGTGGCGGTAAAAACTCAATTCTCGCCGGCGAACCAACCTGAATATCGCCGCGCAAGAGATAGCCCTTCACCGCCTCGCGCATGGTTTGGTAAATCCAGCGGCCCTGAGCGTCGCTGGCAGCCACAATCAGCACCATGTGATCGGTTTGCTTCGCGCGCCGGGCAAGCTGTACCAATTCGGTTTTAATGCCGTCCGACCGGCTGCCGAGTGCCCTGGCATCGAGCAGGGTGACATTGTCAGCCGCAGGGCGCTCTTGCGGTCGGGCAATGGCCTCGCGCTGCTGCTGTATCAAGCTCTGCACACCCTCATCCTGCGGCAGGATCCCAGCGGCTCGATCAAGATAAGTCTCCGCCTCGGCAAAGCGGCTGCGCTGAGCGGCATCGCGGGCCATGTCCAGATACCGCAGGACAATCGCCTGCAGCCCCAGGCGGGCCGCCTCGTTGCCAGGCTCAAGCACCAGAACCGAGGCATAGCGGTCGTAGGCATTGTCGTGGGCGGGCATCAGTAACCGGTCTCGCGACAGCGCCAGCTCGGCCCGATCGAGGAGGTGCTCGATCTGACGCTCTCGCCGCTCGGCTTTACTCAGCGGCGGCTGCGCCTGAACCTGAGCCTGTGACCCACCTGCCTCGGCCGGCGCCGGAGGCTGATTGCTGCAGGCGCCCAGCATAACCAACACACTCAATACCGCCCATCGAATCATTGTCTGTGCCAAACCAAGCTTGCCCCCGTGTCATGATTGCCCGACTGTCCCGCCGACAGCGACTAATCGCTCAGTCTATCGCGAGCGAGGACTGGCGGGCAACGCGCTGAACTTCGCTCTGAGGCAGAAGTCTCAGGCATCGCCCCCAGGCAAGAGCATTTGTAAAGCGCCGCCGGGGACGCCAAAATAGCCGATCCTAAAACATCAGATACGAGACTATGACCCGATACTGCTTCAGATGCCTGCTCACCCTCGGCCTGCTTACTACTCTCTTCACCGCCGGTCTCGACGCCCTGGCCGAAGAAAACGCCGGTTTGCAGCTGCTGCCCCCCGCATCGGGACCGGCCTCCCCGGCAGCAAAGCCAGCTCTGGGCAGCTCTACAGGCGCGGAACCGGAATTCCTTCCCGTCACCGAGGCCTATCTGGTTTCCAGCTGGCTGAAAGATGGCACTTTGACCGTTCATTGGGATATCGAACCCGGCTACTACCTCTATCAGGAACAGTTCAAGCTGACTCGCACCGATGGCAGCATACTGACGCCAAACTTTTCCGAGAGCATTGAGAAGTACGACGAGTACTTTGAAAAACACATGGCGGTCCATTACACCAGCGCCACCCTGACAGTAGCGCTCGCCGAGAAGAGCGCGCCCTTTGCCCTCAAGGTGCAATCACAGGGCTGCGCCGATGCTGGTCTGTGCTACCCGCCTCACGACGACTATTTTTATATCGATCCGGCCGCGGGCACCACCGAAATCATTGACGCTGAAGACTTCACATCGCAACCGAGACTCACCAAGCCGGCGCCGACCGCCAGTGCCGTGAAACTGGCCACAGCGCTGCTGTTCGCCTTGATCGGCGGGGTTATTCTCAACCTTATGCCCTGCGTCTTTCCGGTGCTCTCCATCAAGGTCATGAGCCTGGCCAGCGCCGACCGCTCGCGCCTGGCCCGCCACGGCTGGGCCTATACCGCCGGTATTGTGCTCTGCTTTATCGCCTTTGCCAGTATTCTCCTGATTGCACGCGCTGGCGGCGAAGCCATTGGCTGGGGTTTTCAGCTGCAATCGCCGCTACTCGTCGCCGCCTTGGTGTATCTGTTTGTCTTGATGGGGCTGGCACTGTCCGGCGTCATTAATCTGAGCGCCGGCTGGATGGGTGTCGGCCAGGGGCTGACTCAGCGCGACGGGCTCTCGGGCTCCTTTTTTACCGGCGTGCTGGCCGCTGTGGTCGCGAGCCCGTGCACCGCGCCCTTTATGGGTGTGGCCCTCGGATTCGCCCTGACCCAGCCTGCCGGCGTATCTCTGAGCGTGTTTGCCGCTCTGGGGCTCGGTATGGCCCTGCCACTGCTGTTGCTGTGTTACTTCCCCCGCCTGATTCACTACCTGCCAAAGCCGGGGCCATGGATGGACAGCCTCAAACAGGCTCTGGCCTTCCCCTTGTACCTGACCGCCATCTGGCTGCTATGGGTACTCGGCCGCCAGGCGGGCAGCGACTCGGTCATCGCCCTGCTGCTCGGTGCGCTGGCGTTCGCCTTTGCCCTCTGGCTCACCAGCCATAAACCGGCCGGACGCGTGGCCAAGGCTCTGGTCAGCATTGCCGCGGGCGCTTGCGTGGTGCTGGCCCTGGCCCTGCCCTACACCAGCCTAGAGCAGCGCGATTCTGAACTCTCCCGCTGGGAGGCCTACAGCGCCTCGCGGCTGGCTGAGCTTCGCGCCGACGGCCGCGGAGTACTGGTCAACCTCACCGCCAACTGGTGCCTGACCTGCTTGGCCAACGAACGCGTTACCCTGCACACCGATGCCGTGGAACAGGCATTTGATCGCTACCAAGTAGCCACACTGAAGGGCGACTGGACCAACCGCGACCCGGCCATTACCCAGCTACTGGATGAGTACAACCGCAGCGGTGTCCCGCTGTACCTCTGGTTCGCTCCCGGCAAAGAGGGGCCTGCGGAGATTTTGCCCCAACTACTGCGCAAAGAGCACCTATTGCGGGCCTTTGAACAGAGCTATAAACCGTAAAGCCTGTTTTTTGCCGACGATGGGAGCAATATCATGGAATTTTCTGCATTTTCTGCTATCGTGTAGACAATCCCATAAAAATAGCAGGGAAAATGCCGGAAAACGCTGTTTAAACTAGGCAGGCAATTTGGAAGGTGCGACAAAAATCATTCGAACGGACGCAAACGTGCAGGCATTTTTCAGGATTTTAAGAAAAACCCATCGCTGACATGGACAGGCGTGATAATTTGCGGCAAACTCCCGGCCTGAGTCCCCTGATCAGCCAATAGATCCGGGCTCAGGTGTGGCAAACGCTGCAGGGCACCCACAGAAACGACAGGCAAAAGGACACTAGCATGGCGAGCATATTGGTGTTGCACGGTCCCAACCTCAACCTGTTGGGCACTCGCGAACCCGGCCTATATGGCGCTACCGGGCTCGAAGACATCAACCGCCAATTGACCGAGCGCTGCCGAGAACTGGAACATCACCTGCTTTGCCTGCAAAGCAATGCCGAGTACGAGCTGATAGAGCGTATTCACGAGGCACGCGGTGAGGGCGTGGATTTTATTATCATCAACCCGGCTGCCTTCACCCACACCAGCGTGGCGCTGCGCGACGCTTTGCTGGCGGTAGACATTCCGTTTATCGAAGTGCACTTATCCAATGTGTACAAGCGCGAACCGTTTCGCCACACCTCTTATTTTTCCGATATTGCCGAGGGCGTTATTTGCGGCCTCGGCGCCGACGGTTACCAGCTCGCGCTGACCGCCGCTTTGGCGCGCTGCAAAAGCTGAGCCCCTGAAACAAATAGTCACCCACAAAGTGAGGGCAGGATGGATATTCGTAAAATTAAAAAACTGATAGAACTTCTGGAAGAGTCCGATATCGGCGAGCTGGAGATCAAAGAGGGCGAAGAGTCCGTGCGCATCAGCCGCAACTCCGGTCACGTCGCCATGAGCGCCCCGCAGGCCTATGCGCCCGCGCCGGCCCCAGCGCCCACCCCGGCACCGGCGCCCGCAAGTGAAGCCGCCAGCGCGCCGGAGCCGGCAGCACCGGCAGGCCATGTTGTCACCTCACCCATGGTTGGCACCTTTTACCGCTCTCCCAGCCCCGGCTCTCCGTCGTTTGTCGAAGTGGGCAAGCATGTTAAGGCCGGCGATGTCATCTGCATCATCGAGGCCATGAAAATGATGAACCAGATTGAAGCCGACAAAGCCGGCGTTATCGAGGCTATTTTGGTAGAAGACGGCGAACCTGTGGAATTTGACCAACCCCTGGTAACCATCGTTTAAGCACCCTGTGCCGATAGATATCGAGGAGTTGGTTTATGTTTGAGAAAATTCTGATTGCCAATCGCGGCGAAATTGCGCTGCGGATTCTACGTGCCTGTAAGGAAATGGGCATCAAGACCGTCGCGGTCCACTCGCAAGTGGATCGCGATTTGAAACACGTACGCCTGGCAGACGAGTCTGTCTGTATAGGCCCTAATCCGTCGCCCAAGAGCTACCTGAACATTCCAGCGATCATCAGCGCCATGGAAGTCACCGATTCGGTCGCCGTGCACCCGGGCTATGGCTTTCTGGCGGAAAACGCCGACTTTGCCGAACAGGTGCAAAAAAGCGGTTTTGTTTTTATCGGCCCGGACCCTGACGTCATTCGCCTAATGGGCGATAAGGTCTCGGCCATCGCTGCCATGAAACAAGCCGGCGTGCCGACCGTGCCCGGTTCTGATGGTCCGCTGCCGACGGAAGACCGCGACAAGTGCCAGGAAATCGCGCGGCGCATTGGCTACCCCATCATCATTAAAGCCGCCGCTGGCGGCGGTGGCCGGGGTATGCGCGTGGTTCACACCGAAGCCTCGCTGATGAGCTCCATTCACATCACCCAGGGCGAAGCCAAAAGCGCGTTTGGCGACGATACTGTCTACATGGAAAAGTTTCTGCAAAACCCGCGTCACGTGGAGATTCAGGTACTTTCCGATGGCCAGGGCAACGCCATTCATCTGGGGGATCGCGACTGCTCGCTGCAGCGGCGCCATCAGAAAGTTCTGGAAGAGGCGCCGGCACCGGGAATCCCGGAAGATGTGCGCGCCTCCACTGCGCAAGCCTGTGTCCAGGCCTGCATTGACATCAAATATAAGGGCGCGGGTACCTTTGAATTTTTGTACGAAGACGGCCGCTTCTATTTTATCGAGATGAACACTCGGGTTCAGGTAGAGCATCCAGTGACCGAGATGGTCACCGGCGTGGACATCATCAAAGAACAAATTCGGGTCTGCGCGGGCGAGAAACTGTCGATCACCCAGGACGACATTGTCATTCGCGGCCACGCCTTTGAATGCCGGATTAACGCCGAAGACCCAAAAACCTTTATGCCCTGCCCGGGCACCATCAAGAACTATCACCCGCCGGGCGGTTTTGGCGTGCGCGTGGACTCGCACCTGTACAGCGGCTACACCGTACCGCCCAACTACGACTCCATGATTGCCAAGATCATCACCCACGGCGAAACCCGCCTGGAGGCGCTCAACCGTATGCGCAATGCGCTGGAAGAGACCATTATCGACGGCATTCGCACCAATATTCCGCTGCAACAGCGACTGGTGCGCGACCCAGCCTTCCGCGAGGGCGGCGTCAATATTCACTATCTGGAGAAAAAGCTCGACGGTTAACTCCCGCAAGCCGCCCGCGTGCGGGCGGCTCGAGCCAACACTATGCCCTGGCTGCAACTGAAACTGACCACCTCCCGGCGCAACGCCGCAACCGTCGAAGACGCCCTGCTCGACAGCGGCGCCGTTTCCGTTACTCTGGAAGACAACGCCGATCAGCCCATACTCGAGCCCGCGCTGGGTGAAACACCGCTGTGGGACCAAGTTAAAATCACCGGTCTTTACGAGGCCGATATAGATACCCACGCCACCACTGCCGCAATTGCCCAGAACCTGACCGACCCGCTGCCCGAGCATCGCTGGGAGCAGCTCGAGGACAAAGACTGGGAGCGCGAATGGATGAATAACTATCACCCTATTCGCTGCGCCGAAAACCTCTGGATTTGCCCCAGTTGGTGCGAACCACCGGAGCCGGACAAGGTGAACATCCTGCTCGATCCGGGGCTGGCCTTCGGCACCGGCACCCACCCGACCACTTTTTTGTGTCTCGAATGGCTCGCTGGCGCGGAGCTGGACAGCAAAACGCTGATCGACTACGGCTGCGGCTCGGGCATTCTCGGCATTGCCGCGCTCAAACTCGGCGCCCGGCGGGTCATCGGTGTGGATATTGATCCTCAGGCTCTGCTGGCCACCGCCGACAATGCGGCGCGCAATCACTTGCCGGCTGATGCCATGCCAGTGTACCTGCCCAAGGACGCGCCCACCGCCAGCGCCGATCTGGTACTTGCGAACATTCTCGCCGGCCCCCTGGCAGAGCTGGCACCAACGCTGACGCAGCTCACCCGGCCAGGCGGCCGCCTGTGTCTGTCCGGCATACTCGCCAGCCAAGCCCAAACGGTAATGGCCGCCTACGCGGAGCACTTTGACTTTGACCCGATTGCGCAAAAAGACGAATGGGTTCGGCTTACAGGGCGCAAAACCCGTTAAAATGGCGCAAAATTTACCGACTGACGCTTTACCGCTACACTCGGCAACATAGGGCGCCCTCGGGCGCCGAACAAGGACTGGCTGATCCATGGCTGAAATGGTGACTCGCTGCCCTCAGTGCAGAACCTCTTTTCGCATCACCGCCGCGCAGATTCAAAAAGCGCGCGGCGCTGTGCGCTGTGGTTCCTGCCTGCACATATTCAACGCGGAAAAGCACCTGATCGAAGGCAAGCCTGCGGGCGCCAAAACGCCGTCCAAGACAGCCGCCAAACCCAAGCCAGCCCAACCCAAACCCCAGCAAGCGAGTCTCGCTATAGAAGAAGCGCGCCAGGCGCGCCCACCGGTAAAACCACCGCAAGCGGCGAAGCAAAAACTGCACTTTGATCAGGCGCAAATCGACCGCGAGAGCGAAATCGACGACGACACGCTAATCAGCGACAACATGGACAGCGACGCCAGTGAGGGCCCGCAAGCCGATAACGCCCTGTTTATCGACGCCAAGCCCCAGGGCCGCTCCCTGTTTGACCGGGAAATCAAAGAGCAGCGCGAAGAGTTTGTCGACGACAGTGACGAGTCCTGGGCTGAGAGTCTGCTGGAAGAAGACACTGACCCCAAGACACCGTCTGTCAGCTCAGCTAAGACAGGCCCTACCGCCTACGACAACCCGCTGAGCATCGTCAGCGCCAAGCCGGATGACGAGCTGCCCCCGGCCCCGTCAATGGATGACCACGCCTCTATCGATGAGGCGGAAATGGCGCACGACGAGGAGCAACGCATCACCGCTCCCGAGCCGCGCTTTCACCTGAGCGGCGATGACGACGAGCAACCCAGCTACACCGAGCGGCTGAGAGCCTACGACACAGAGCGCAGCGCAATGCTCATGGGCATTGATCCGGAGCCGGTGGAAATGACCGAGGCGGGCGCAGGCGGGTGGCGGCGCCATTTGTTATGGGGCGGACTCAGTCTGCTGGCGGTGATAGTGTTGATCAGCCAAATTGCCTGGCTGCAGTTCGACCGCCTGAGCCGGACCCAACCGTACCGCGATTACTATCAAACGGCCTGCAACCTGCTTGGCTGCCAACTGCCGGCCATGAGCGACCCCTCGCGTATTCGCGCCTTTAATCTGGTGGTGCGCAACCACCCGGAGACCCAGGGTGCATTGATGGTGGACGCCATTATTCTCAACAACGCGGCCTTCACCCAGGCCTACCCCCAGCTGCAGCTGACCTTTACCGACATCGACGGCAAACCCGTGGCTTCGCGACGCTTTACCCCCAAGGAATATCTGCGTGGCGAGCTATCCGGCAGCAAGATTATGCCACGCAATCAACCCATCCATTTGTCACTGGAGCTGCTGGACCCGGGCCCGGAAGCCGTCAACTATCGACTGGACATTCGCTAGGGACGACAACCGCCTTTTGGGTGGAATTATTGCCCTCAAAGTCAAGCCCAAAATCGGCTAAAAAAAAACCAATCTGTGCGATTTCTGCGTTCCCAATTCTGTTTCAAAAAGGTATCATAGCCAGCCTTTTTCGACCGGCCCGGCCGGTTGGGGAAGACCAATTCCAGCGACGGTGTTGCAAGTCGGTAAGGTAGCTATTGTGTTTCAAATCGGACCCTATCAGATCGACTCTAAGGTTATTTTAGCGCCAATGGCGGGGGTGACGGATCGTCCGTTTCGCCAGCTGTGCCGTCGCCAGGGCGCGGGATTGGTCGTCTCCGAAATGGTCACCTCGGACACGTCTTTGTGGCACAGCCGCAAGAGTCGTCAAAGGCTTGATCACAGCGGGGAAACGGGCCCGATCTCGGTACAAATTGCCGGTGGCGACCCGCAGATGATGGCCGACGCCGCTCGACTGAATGTCGATAACGGCGCCCAGATCATCGACATCAATATGGGCTGTCCGGCAAAAAAAGTCTGTAAAAAGGCGGCGGGTTCAGCTCTGTTAAAGGACGAAACACTGGTGGCAGATATTCTCAATGCGGTGGTTGCCGCCGTGAGTGTGCCTGTCACCCTGAAAATACGCACCGGATGGAGCCCCGAGATGCGCAACGCCTTGACCGTGGCGCGCATCGCCGAGGACTCGGGCATTGCCGCTCTGGCCATTCACGGTCGCACCCGCGCCTGCCGCTTCGAAGGTCAGGCCGAGTACGACACCATGGCCGCAGTCGCCCAGGCCATCTCCATACCGGTGTTTTGCAATGGCGATATCGACAGCGCGAAAAAGGCGCGACAGGTACTCGACCACACCGGCGCCCAAGCCGTGATGATTGGACGCGCGGCTCAGGGACGCCCCTGGATATTCCGGCAGATCGACCACTATCTGCGCACTGGACAACATTTGCCGGAGCCGGCCCTGAGTGACATCAGGGACATTCTATGTACCCATCTGGGTGAACTGGCAGCTTTTTACGGCCCACTTATGGGTCCGCGGATTGCCCGCAAGCATTTGGGCTGGTACCTAAAAACCATACCCGAAAGTGAAGATTTTCGCGCCAGATTCAACCGGCTGGAAACGACCCAAGATCAACATGCCAGCGTTCGCGATTACTTCGAACCGCTGATAGAAAGAGAGGAAAAAGCGGCATGAATTCAGCAGAAACCTTTATCACCGATGCTCCCATCGCCCCCCAGGAACAGTTTGCCCAGCAACCGGCACAAGGCCAGTCCTTGCGCGGCAGTGTTGAGCAGGCCATGGAAAATTATTTCCAGCACCTGGACGGTCAGTCCGTCAGCAATGTCTACGACATGGTCCTGGCTGAGGTGGAAGCGCCGCTTTTGGAAGTGGTATTGAAGTACACCCGCCACAATCAAACCCGCGCCGCCCAGGTTCTGGGGCTAAACCGCGGCACACTGCGCAAAAAACTCAAGCAATACGGCTTACTCTAAGCCTTACTGCAGGCGCCGAGGCGTCCGTAAACAGGGTGGTACAAACCACCCTTTTTATTTTTTACCCTTTCACAAATGGCTACTGGGGACTTGAGACCACATGAGCACTGTCACCGACCTGGCTCCTGTCAAACGCGCGCTGATCAGCGTATCGGACAAAACCGGCATCGTCGAATTCGCTACCGCCCTGCACCAGCAGGGCGTGGAAATCCTCTCTACCGGCGGTACCTACCGGTTGCTTAAGGACAACGGCATTCCCGCCGTAGAAGTGTCCGACTACACTGGCTTCCCTGAAATGATGGACGGCCGGGTAAAAACCCTGCACCCGAAAGTTCACGGCGGCATTCTGGCCCGTCGCGGGCAGGACGATGCCGTCATGAACGAGCATAGCATCGGCGGCATTGATATGGTGGTGGTCAACCTCTACCCCTTTGAAAATACCATTGCTAAGGCGGACTGCTCCCTGGAAGACGCCATTGAGAACATCGACATCGGCGGTCCAACCATGGTTCGCGCTGCGGCAAAAAACCACGCCTGGGTCAATATTGTGGTAAACGCCAGCGACTACGACACGGTGCTCGGCGAGCTGAAAGCCAACAATGGCAACACCCGTTACCAAACCCGGTTTGATCTTGCCATCAAAGCCTACGAACACACCGCCGCCTATGACGGTGCCATCGCCAATTATTTTGGCCGCATGGTCGAGGGCGGCAGCGAGGATTTCCCGCGCACGTTCAACAGCCAGTTTCATCAGGTGCAAACCCTT
This sequence comes from Gilvimarinus algae, assembly GCF_030518215.1. Classification (GTDB taxonomy): domain Bacteria; phylum Pseudomonadota; class Gammaproteobacteria; order Pseudomonadales; family Cellvibrionaceae; genus Gilvimarinus; species Gilvimarinus algae. Next base: position 138,252 of record NZ_JAULRT010000059.1, on the reverse strand, counting down.
CGCTACGGGGAAAACTCGCACCAGAAAAGCGCTTTTTACATTGAGAAAAACCCGGTGGCAGGCACCATCGCCACCGCCAAACAGTTGCAAGGCAAAGAGCTGTCCTACAACAACATCGCCGATACCGACGCCGCACTGGAAACCGTCAAATTGTTTGACGAGCCCACCTGTGTGATCGTCAAGCACGCCAACCCCTGTGGGGTTGCCAGTGGCGAAACCCTGCTGAGCGCCTACGAACGTGCCTTCGCCACCGACCCCGAGTCAGCCTTTGGCGGCATTATTGCCTTCAACCGCCCACTGGATGCCGCCACGGCCCAGGCGATCGTCGATAAACAGTTTGTCGAGGTGATCATCGCCCCGAGTATCGATGCCGCCGCCGTCGAAGCGGTCAGCGCCAAGAAAAATGTCCGCCTGCTCGAGTGCGGTCAGTGGGGACCGACGCCTGCCGAGTTCGACTATAAGCGTGTGGCCGGCGGGCTCCTCGTACAGGATCGCGATAACGGCACCGTGACCGAGACTGACCTGAAAGTGGTCACCAAAAAAGTCCCGACCGAAGCGCAAATGCGCGACCTACTGTTTACCTGGAAAGTGGCCAAAATGGTCAAGTCCAACGCTATTGTCTACGGCAAAGACGGCGCGACCATCGGTGTCGGCGCTGGCCAAATGAGCCGGGTGAACTCAGCGCGTATTGCCGGTATTAAAGCCGAGCACGCCGGGCTGGAAGTTCCGGGATCGGTCATGGCCAGCGATGCCTTCTTCCCCTTCCGCGATGGCATCGACAACGCCGCTGCAGCCGGGATTGCCGCGGTGATTCAACCGGGTGGCTCCATGCGCGACGAAGAAGTCATCGCCGCCGCTGACGAAGCGGGCATTGCCATGGTGTTTACCGGAATGCGGCACTTCCGTCATTAAGACGCAGCTCGTCGGACCTCTCACGTCCGACGAGCGCATAAACATTTAACGTCCACAGAACCAAGACTCCTATGAACATTCTCATTATTGGCGGCGGCGGCCGCGAACACGCGCTGGCCTGGAAGGCCGCGCAGAGCAAGAAAGTGGATACCGTGTTTTTGGCGCCGGGCAACGCCGGCACGGCACTGGACGACAAGCTGAAAAATGTCGATATCGATGTCTGCGATTTCCCCCAGCTGGTTGAGTTTGCCAAGGCAGAGCAAGTGGAGCTGACCATTGTCGGCCCAGAGGTGCCTCTGGTTGAAGGCGTAGTCGATTACTTTACCGAGCGCGGCCTGGCCTGCTTTGGTCCCACGAAAGGCGCCGCACAGCTAGAGGGTTCCAAGTCATTTACCAAAGACTTCCTGGCCCGCCACAAGATCCCTACCGCTGACTACCAAACGTTTACCGAGGTGGAACCGGCGCTGGCCTACCTGAGTGAAAAAGGCGCGCCGATTGTCATCAAGGCCGACGGCCTGGCCGCGGGCAAGGGCGTGATTGTGACCGAAACCCAGGAGCAGGCCGAAGAGGCCGTGCGCGATATGCTCTCGGGCAACGCCTTTGGCGATGCTGGCTGCCGCGTAGTGATCGAGGAGTTTCTCACCGGTGAAGAAGCCAGCTTTATCGTGATGGTGGACGGGGAAAACATTCTTCCCATGGCCACCAGCCAAGACCACAAGCGCGCTGGCGACGGCGATACAGGCCTGAACACAGGCGGTATGGGTGCCTACTCCCCTGCCCCGGTGGTCACCGAGAGTGTCTATCAGCGCATTATGAGTGAGGTGATCAAGCCCACCGTCGAGGGCATGGCCGCCGAAGGCAACCGCTACACCGGATTTCTCTACGCAGGTCTGATGATCAACGAGCAGGGCGCACCCAAGGTTATTGAATATAACTGCCGCTTTGGCGACCCGGAAACCCAACCTATCATGCTGCGCCTGCAATCCGACTTGGTCGAGCTGTGCTTGGCCGCTATCCGCGGCGAACTCGACACTGTATCGGCTAAGTGGGATTCGCGCGCAGCCGTTGGCGTTGTTCTTGCCGCTGGCGGCTACCCCGGCCACTACAACAAAGGCGATGTGATCTCAGGGCTACCGACAACAGAAACCGCCGGGGAAAAAGTCTTCCATGCGGGCACCGCCGATAAAGACGGCCAGGTGGTAACCAATGGCGGTCGGGTACTGTGCGCCACCGCACTGGGAGAAACCGTCGGCGAAGCGCAAAAGCGCGCCTATCAATTGGCCGACCAGATCAGCTGGCAAGACGTCTACATGCGCCGGGATATCGCCTATCGCGCCATCGCCCGCGAACAATCATAGAACCTAAGGTTTGGCGTCGGTTGGGTGAGCGGTTGATGCCCCTCACCCAGCGGCCGGCACCCAGCGAGCCAGAGCAATTTCACGTTTTTCGATCGCGGCCAGCAATTTTACGTTAAGTGCCTCGGCAATCTGCAAAAACTCGGCAAAGTCCGCAGTATCGATGTAGGCGTTGACCTGCACGACAAACCCCTCACGCAAGATCTCTTCAAAGTGAACGCGCCTCGCCAACTCCAACACCCGCTCGTGTGCGCCGAGAATTTCACGCATGTCCTCGAGCAAAGCCGAAAGCGTCTCGCTCTCGGTCGCGGTATCGAGGCAAAATTTTTGTCGGTAGAGCCGCCGGTCTATTTCGGACAAGTTTTCCAGCTCGCGCGAAGAGAACACCGAATTGGGCACATTCACCACGGTACGATCTAATTTGCGCATACGGGTTGAGCGCAAGCCGATTTCTTCGACAACGCCGAGAACATCGCCAAATCGACAAAAGTCCCCCGGCTTAATGGGCCGGGCAATGTAGAGGGTAAAGGCACCAAAAACGTTTTCCAGGGTTTTTTGCGCCGCCAGAGCCACGGCAAGCGAGCCAATACCCAGACCGGTAAGAATGGTCGCCATGTTATAACCCGCATTGTCCAGCCAAAAAAGTATGGCGAGGATAATCACGACGATTTTAACGATGGTCACCAGCGGCCTGACAAATCCCGGCGAATAGTTTTCGTCTTTGGCGACAGCTCTGGAGATATACAGTGCCAGGATAAACTCAATAACGCCCAGCACCAGAAAAAGACCGGCGAGGAACATAAATATTCCAGAGTCGAACAACACTCTCGCCCGCAGGGGCAGACCCAACTGGTAGATCCCCCAGTTGAGCGTGGAGAAAAACACAAACAACCGCAGGGGGCGGCGAATCAACCGCTGCATGGTATCGCGGTAAATGGACAGGCGCGCTATCACCCGTAGTAACAACCATTTGACCAGGCCACTCAGCAACCAGGCACCGACGAACAACAATAAAAGCGCGACAAACTGCCAGTTATGCATATGGAAAACGCGAAACTCGGGCAGCCAGCGCTCCAGCTTCTCCAGGCTCGGGTGATAGCCAAACAGGTCCCACAGGCGCGGGATTTGTCTCACTGTGGCATTGGATATTTTCCACACCTGAGCGCCATCACCGTCCGGCACTCGCTGCAAGAGCACGTCAAACACTTCCTGCCCATGGCGCAAGGTGCCGAGACGCTCGCGGAATTCGGGCAAGCCGTCGTTGAGGCGCCCGGTTTTATCGTCGCTCAGGCTGGTGAGATCGAGAATCTGGTGCTGCTCCCAAATGAGTGCCAGCTTGCGCATAAGGCTGGCCTGGCCCTGCTCGAGCACGTCATCGGGTAGATAGCGAAAATCGGCGTACTGGGCCATCTGGGCCCAGTCCTGGCGCTGCCCCGCCTCTCTCAGTGCCAGGGCAGCGGCTAACGGCGAGGCCAGCGGCTGTTCACGCCGCTGGCTTTGGACCTCGGCGGAGCCCGACTCCACCACGTCCTTGAGGGTGAACTCCTGACCCACAGCCGCGAGTGCCAGGCCCATCAGGCACACACACAGCAGCAGGCGCAGAAGCGGCTTCAAGTGTCAGCTCTTCCACTTGATATTGCAGCCGAGACTCGGCCGCTGCGCTTGGGCTACAGGCAGGCCATCGGCCAGCGCTCTTGCGGCGCTCAGTAGGTCCGCACCATCGACCGGCTCGTCGTTACCGGGACGGGCATTGTCCATCTGGCCGCGATAAACCAGCTTTCCGGCACCGTCAAAGAGGTAAAAATCCGGTGTACAGGCCGCGTCAAAGGCTCGGGCGACCTCTTGGGTCTCGTCATAGAGGTAGGGAAAGGGAAAGTTATGGTGGGCGGCAAAGGCGACCATCTTGTCCGGCGCGTCATCCGGGTAGTTCGCCACATCATTGGAGCTGATGGCCACACTGCCAATACCCAGTTTACCGAGCTCACGTGCCAGGGGACCAAGGAAATCCGCCACATGGAGAACAAACGGGCAGTGATTGCAAATGAACATCACCAGCAGCCCATTGTCTCTCAGGTTGTGGCGGATGTCGTACATATCCCCAGCGCCATCGGGCAGTTGCACGGCGGGCAGCTCGGTGCCCAGCGGCAGCATATTGGACGGGGTACGGGCCATAAAACCTCCTGTATTATTGTGACAGTGGGGTCATTTAACCGCGTGCGCCGCTCAAAGTAAAACCCCGTCAGGGCAATCAAGCGCGAAACTCGACTCCTGGCAGGACTTTATCGCCTCGGGCCCGGTGTCACTCTTCCTGGTGGATCTGCTCTTCGATTTCTTCGTAGCTGCCGTGGCGCACGTCTTCGCCCATTACCAAATAGACGACGTATTGGGCGATGTTGCGGGCGTGGTCGCCTATGCGCTCCAGCGCCCGCAGAGACCACATAATATTGAGTACCCGGGTAATGCTGCGCGGATCTTCGATCATGTAGGTGATCATTTCTCGCATGGCCGTGCTGTATTCCATGTCCACCGTGCGGTCAGTCTGTACCACTTTGAGCGCCACATCCATATCCAGTCGGGCGAAGGCGTCGAGTGCGTCGTGCAGCATGCGCGAGACGTGCTCGCCGATGTGCCTGACCTCGACATAACCGCGCGGCGCGGCGCCATCGCGGCTCAGTGCCATGGCCTGACGGGCAATTTTGGCCGCCTCATCGCCGATGCGCTCCAGATCGGTAATGGCCTTGGTCACGGCGATCACCAAGCGCAAATCCCCGGCGGCAGGCTGGCGCTTGGCCAGAATACGCACGCACTCTTCATCGATAGAGACCTCCATGGAGTTGACCTTGTGGTCCCCGCGCACGACTTGCTCGGCTTTTTCGACATCCACCTCGATCATGGCGGCGATGGCATCGTTAACCTGGCGCTCGGCCATGCCGCCCATTTCGGCTAGGTGTGTCTTGATGTCCTCCAGCTCGGTATTAAACTGCTGAGAGATGTGCTGTGTATGACTGCTGATATCCATGGCCATAAGGCGGACTCCAATAACAGGCGCTAAGGCAGCGGGCGGGCGATGCGCACCGATTAACCGTAGCGACCGGTAATATAATCTTCTGTCTGTTTCTCGGTGGGGTTGGTAAAGAGTGTGTCGGTATCGCCAAACTCAATCAGATCCCCCATGTACATAAACGCCGTGTAATCGGACACGCGTGCAGCTTGCTGCATATTGTGGGTAACGATGACAATGGTGTATTTGTCCTTGAGCTCGTAGATCAGCTCTTCGATCTTTAAGGTCGAGATGGGATCGAGCGCCGAGGCCGGCTCGTCAAGCAGGATCACCTCGGGCTCAATGGCGATAGCCCGCGCAATCACAAGGCGCTGCTGCTGACCACCGGACAGGCCAAATGCATTGTCGTGCAAACGATCTTTCACCTCATCCCACAGGGCCGCCCCGCGCAGCGAGTTCTCTACAACCGTATCCAGTATACGCTTGGATTTCACCCCCTGCAGCCTGAGGCCGTAGGCGACGTTTTCGTAAATGGACTTGGGAAAGGGATTGGGTTTTTGAAACACCATTCCCACCTGGCGGCGCAGCTCGGCCACGTCCACGCCGGGGGCGTAGATATCGTCGCCGTCGAGCAGTATCTTGCCCTCGATTCGGCAGCTGTCGACCAGATCGTTCATACGGTTAAAGCAGCGCAAAAGCGTGGACTTACCGCAACCGGATGGGCCGATAAAAGCCGTTACTTTCTTTTCGGGGATTTGCAGGCTGATGTTTTTCAAAGCGCGCTCGGCACCGTAGAAAAGCTCGAGGCCCGACACCTCCAGTTTAATAGATTCGTTTTCCATAGCCATAGGTTCTGCCTGGTCAAAGGGGCGGTTGTCGCCCTGAGTCGCCTCGATGCTTGGGGTCCTGGCAGTGTCCTTTGCCTTGGCGGTGGCGTCACTGCGCTCCACGACGTCGGTCGGTTCTAACATGATTCAACTCCCGTTATCAATCGGATGCGCTACGATACTTTTCACGCAAACTGTTGCGGATCCGGATCGCGGTCAGGTTCAACACAATAATCAGCAGCACCAGGGTCAGCGCCGTGGCATACACCAGCGGCCGGGCCGCCTCGACGTTTGGACTTTGAAACCCAACGTCGTAGATGTGAAAGCCCAAGTGCATGATCTTCTGGTCCAGGTGCAGATAGGGGTAATTGCCATCGATGGGCAAAGACGGCGCCAGCTTGACCACCCCCACCAGCATCAGGGGCGCCACCTCACCCGCGGCGCGGGCAATGGCGAGAATCAAGCCTGTCATCATGGCCGGCGTCGCCAGGGGCACGACCACTTTCCAGAGCGTCTCGGCCTTGGTTGCCCCCAACGCCAGTGAACCCTGACGAATGGTAGTCGGGATTCGGGACAGGCCCTCTTCGGTGGAGACGATCACCACCGGCAGGGTCAGCAGCGCCAAGGTCAGCGAGGCCCAGAACAGCCCCGGGGTACCAAAGGTCGGCGCGGGCAGCGACTCAGGGTAAAACAGCTCATCGATACTGCCGCCGAGAAAATAGACAAAGAAGCCCAGCCCGAAAACCCCGTAAACGATCGACGGTACACCCGCGAGGTTATAGACAGAGATACGAATCAGGCGCAGCACCGGACCCTGTTTGGCGTATTCGCGCAAGTAAATGGCCGCCAGCACACCGAAAGGGGTCACTATGATCGACATCACCATCACCATGGTGACCGTGCCGAAGATCGCCGGGAAAATACCGCCTTCGGTATTGGCCTCGCGCGGCTCATCGGTGAGAAACTCCCAGAAGCGCTCCAGATACTGTCCCAGCTTGGCAAACACGCCCATGTCGTTTGGCCTTGTGACGCGCACAATGTTGTGCAGCGCAATGGTGACCTGTGTGCCCGAGGCTACCCGTGCGACCAACGCATCGCGTTCCAGTTGCTCGTAGAGTGCATCGCGCTCAGCTTTTACCTGCTGATACTGCGCGTCCAGCTCAGCGCGGCGCTCGGCAAACTGCGCCTCGGCCTCAGCCATAGTGGCCGAGTCCGCGCCCTGCAACTGCAGCCGGCGTCGCTCCAGGCGTATCCGCTCCAGGCTGTGGTTAATCCGGCCGATATCGACTTTTTCAATGTGATTGATTTCATGGTGCAGCTCCACGCTGCGCTCGACCCGCTCAGACAACTCCTGCCAAAACTCAGGTGAGCTGGTGGTCACCAGGGTTTCGCCATTTTCCTTGAGCTCGAGGGGGAATCCGTAGAAATTGCCCCACTCGCGCCGTTCGATCACCATGGCATCGGCCGGGTATTCCCATTCCCCCATACCGGTTTCCAAGTACCAGTTAAAGTCCCGGGCGCTGACATCGCGATTGCCCTGCTTAATCAGGTAGCGGGTGACCAGCTCTACATCGTCGGGGACTTGGTAGCCGCCATCGCGGGCAACAGCGGAGGGAATGACTTCGGAGCGCACCTCTTCCCCGAGAATGCGGTGCTCATTGCCATTTTTATCAATAATGGTGGTTTGCAGCACATCGGCAGGCCAGAAATGACCAAAACCGCGAATGGCAATCAAACCCAAAAGCCCCACCACCATTACAATACACAGCGCCACCGCCCCACCATTGAGCCAGATCCAGGGTGCGCCACTTTTAAACCAGTCTTTCATTGTCGTGTCGCCTCTCATCAATTACAGGTTGCTGTAGCGCTTGCGCAGGCGCTGACGAATGATTTCGGCGCAGGTGTTGACGATAAAGGTCAGCGCCAAGAGCACCAGTGCGGCCAGGAAAAGAACCCTGAAGTGAGTGCTGTCGACCGCCGTTTCCGGCAATTCCACGGCGATATTCGCCGAGAGCGTACGCATACCTTCAAAGATGTTGAAGTTCACCACCGGACTGTTACCCGTGGCCATCAACACGATCATGGTCTCACCCACCGCGCGGCCAAAACCCATCATGACCGCAGAGAAAATCCCCGGGCTAGCGGTTGGCAGAACCACTCCCATCACTGTCTGCCAGCGCGTCGCACCCAGAGCCAGAGAGCCCTGAGTCAGGTGGCGCGGCACATTGAATACAGCATCCTCGGCGATGGAGAAAATCGTGGGGATGACGGCAAAGCCCATGGCAATACCGACTACCAAGGCGTTGCGCTGGTCGTAGTTGATACCATTATCGGTAAACCACTGACGCATGCTGCCGTCAAAAAACCAGACTTCGACCTGAGGGCTCAGGGCAATACACACCCACCCGGTCAACAGGATTGGCGGGATCAAAATCGCCGCCTCCCAACCCTCGGGGATGTGCGAGCGTACCACCTGCGGCAAGCGCGACCAGGCAAAACCCGCGGCCACCATCATCAAAGGCATGAAAATCAAAATACTAAAAATGGCAGGCAGATGATTTTCCAAAAACGGGGCCAACCATAAGCCGGCAAGAAAGCCGAGAATCACCGTCGGCAAGGCTTCCATAATCTCGATGGTCGGCTTAACCAAGCCACGCATTTTCGGCGTCATAAAATAGGCGGTATAGAGCGCGCCCATGATGCCGAGCGGAATGGCAAACAGCATGGCAAACAAGGCCGCCTTCAGGGTTCCAAGCGACAGGGGCACCAGGCTCATTTTCGATTCAAATTCGTCGCCACCCGAGGAGGCTTGCCAGACGTACTCCGGCTCGGCACGCCCTTCGTACCAGACTTTTTGCCACAGTGAACTGAAGGAAATTTCCGGATGCTCATTCCAGACATCGGCAACCTGGACCTCGTCGCGCGAGTTCAACATGAGCATCTTGCCGTTGATGGGGGATATCGCCAGATGACTCAACGCCGCGTTGTCCACTTGCTGAGTCAGCAAAGTACGCGCGGCCGTACCGTGATAAATCCCGAGGTTACCCTGATCATCGCCCACCAGAAAGCCACGGCGTGCGTACTCGGGGGTAATGGTAGTGACACTACCGGCCAGGGCGTCAAAGTCACGTACCGGCTGCACGTGATAGACGTTTTTTTCATCCCTCACCAGTAACCACTGACTGACACTGCCGCTGTCAGTTCCTATGGCCAGAGAACCGGTGCCTACCAAGTAGGTCATGGCGGTCACCTGACCACGCTCGGTCGGTACAGACTCAGTCAGCCGCGCCTCGGCCGGTGTGGACACGGCGTACAAATGCAGGCGGGCCTGATCGTCCGCGACCACCAAATGACTCGCTGTCCGATCAATCTGGATAAACCGCGCCTCAGCGCCATTGGGCAGAGGCGGCAACTCAAAAACCCGGCCGGTGGAGGTCACTTCACCGGTCATCAGGTTTTCGCGCGAGGTGTAGCTGCCAAGCAACAGACGCTTGTCCTGCGTTGCCGCGGCCAGCACGTGGCCCCTGGCGGTGGCCTGCACGGCAAGGACCGTCAGCGGCTGGCCGCGCTCATCCAGAGCGATTGGCTCACGGCCCAGAGGATAGAGCAGTTCGGGAGTGATCTTGCGCGTGTCGTTGGGGTAGCTCAATTGATAACTGAGCTGTGTCAGGACCACCTGCCCGGCATCATAGCCAAACGCCACCAGCGCCTCAATCGGGGTACTCACGCCCAGCGCGCTAAAACCGGCACCATCCGGGCCCTGCACGGTAAAGTCAGTGAGGGGCTCACCAGAATCGGCGGCGAAAAACTGCACCTCACCTGCCTCAGTGACGCTGGCACCAAGCTGCTCGTAACGCTCGAGCACCAAATGCCTGGTGGGTGCTGTAACGCCAGTTCGCGCGATAGAGTAATTTTGCGTTGGCTCCACATCGGCGTCTTTGAGCAAAGGCGCCACTTCAGAGAACAGGTAGAAGAAAATCAACCCCAGAGCACCCACCACTGCCAAACCGGCAGAGGCCACGCCCCAGCGGGAAAAGCGATCTTTCAGGCGGCGCACACGGCGCAATCTGGCCCGCTCCTGAGCATCCGGCATCAAACTCTCGGCGGTGGCGGGAGGTGCTTCACTCATAGTCGTCATTCCTGGTGTGGAAAAGTATTCAAAGGCCCCTGCCTGATACCCACCCTACAGCCGGGCAGGCATTGTTAAGGCCAGTACTACCGGGGGCCAAGGCTGGAGCCCTGGCCCTTGTCAGCGTTGATTACAAACCCAGTTCTTTGGTGACGCGCTCGGCCACCTTGGCGGGCAGCGGTATATAACCGTCACGGACAACCACTTCCTGCCCCTGCTTTGAGATCACCATTTTCAAAAATTCAGCCTGCAGCGGGTCCAGCGGGCGGTTGGGGTGCTTGTTGATGTAGACATAGAGAAAGCGCGCCATCGGGTAGCTGCCATCGGCCGCGTGCTCGGCATCGGCAGGCGCATAGGGCATACCGGCTTCTGCGGCCAGAGGCAGCGCTCGCACGCTGGAGGTCACGTAGCCAATACCGGAATAGCCAATGCCGTTGATGGATTCACTGACACCTTGCACCACCGAGGCAGAACCGGGCTGCTCGTTAATACTGGCTTTGTAGTCGCCCCCACACAGGGCAACATCCTTGAAAAAGCCATAAGTGCCGGATACCGCATTACGGCTGTAGATCGTGAAATCGCGGTTCGCCCAGGCGCCCGTTAGCCCCACCTGCCCCCAACGGGTAATGTCCTCACCAAAGCCGCACAGACGAGTGGCGGAGAAAATGGCGTCCACCTGAGCCATGGTCAGGCCCTCAATCGGGTTGTCTTTGTTGACATAGACCGCCACCACGTCAATAGCCACCGGCACGGCGGTGGGCTTGTAGCCAAAGTGAGCCTCAAACGACTGAATTTCCGAGGCTTTCATCTCGCGGCTCATGGGGCCAAAGTTGGCGGTGCCCTCGGTCAGCGCCGGCGGCGCGGTAGAAGAGCCAGCGCCCTGAATCTGGATGTTCACGTTGGGGTAGTATTTGGCGAACTCTTCGGCCCAGAGGGTCATCAGGTTGTTCAGTGTGTCTGAACCGATGCTATTTACATTACCCGATACACCGGAAGTGGCTTCGTAGCCCGGCAACTTGGGGTCGACTTCGGCAAACACCGCCGCACACAGCAGTGAGCTTGCCAGCGTCAAACCGCGAAGAATCTTGTTGGCTTTCATGGAGCGCTCCTCGATTGATTCCAATATTGGTGAATCTCGGGCGCACTCTATCGGTCCTATATGACAATTATGTGACAGCCTGTAAACAAACTGTCACAAAAAAGACATAATCCGCTTGGGGCCCTTGGGCAGCGGGCCCAGACAAAAAAGGGCGGCCCATGGCCGCCCTTGATACCGGAAGCTAAAAGCCTCAGCTGACGTAGATGGGACCCATCCCTGAGCTCCAGACAATCACCGTCGCAACCATGACCACCACGGCCAATACCAATCCCACAGTAATCACAGAACTGGCGTAAATAAACCCGCGCTCTTTAGGGATATTCATCAAGATCGGAATACCTTCATAGATCAGGTACACCGAGTAACAAGCCGCGACGATAAACACACCGGCCACCAGCCACAACTCAGGCCACAGCAGTACAACACCGGCCAGCATCATGGGCGCTGCCGAATAAACCGCCAGTGCCGTACCCTCGTAGTGGCGCTTTTTCGCCTCGTCGGCAACACCAAAGCTCTGGCTCATCCAGTTGATGTATTCACCAAGGATATAGATGGCCGCCAATTGGGCCAGATAAGCAAAGGCGCAAAGAATGAGCGCGCTGTCGGCGGTAAGCTTGACCACGCCGCCACTACCGATACTCCAGCCCTGTTGTGTGACCCCAAAATAGGCGCATATAACCGGGATGAGGGCCAATAAAGGGACGTGGGTCCAATAGACCTTGAAGAAGCTTTGCTCTTCGTTGCGAATGCGCTGCCATTCGCGATCAGGGTTAGTGAAAATACCCAGTGTGTGCTGGAACATCGCCATATACTTCTCCTACTGCTGTGTTTTTATTATGGAATGCACGGATCTGCAGTCTTAACAATAACAAGCGCACTAAGAGCGTCACAAATAAGTAATTGCTATATAAAAGCATTCGGTAAATATACTAGGAAATATGAGGTAGCAACGGGGTAACACCCCGTTACTTAACCACCCGCAGGCTGGGGCGTTTGTCATCACTGCCCTCCGGCTTGGGGGGCTCTGGTGGCGTTGGCGGCTCAGGCTCGGCTTCAAACACCATGCCCTGGCCGTTTTCGCGGGCATAGATGCCCAGCACCGCGTAGGTGGGGATAAATAAATCTCTAGGAATACCGCCAAAGCGAGCGCTAAACACAATGCTTTCCAAACCGATCTCCAGCCCCACCACCGAGGTCGGGGAGACATTGAGAATGATCTGGCCTTCTTTGTTGATGTGCTCCTGCGGCACCTCTACGCCTCTGGCGTGCGCATTAACGAGAATATAGGGAGTACATTGGTTGTCTACGATCCACTCGTACAGAGCGCGAATCATATAGGGGCGGCTCGAACTCATCGACATTGTGGCGCTCCTGATATCGGCAGCGGCCGGCATCACACTCCGGCCTGTGGATTGGCAAGCCCTCAGGCTTGCGGACGCATCTCTCGCTCGGGCTCGGTCAGGCTTTGCTGAAACGAGTCACGCGAAAAGAGCCGCTCCATGTACTGCTTGAGCGGCTGGCTTTGACGGGTATTGGGCAGGGTAATGCCCAGAGCCTCAAGACGCCAGAGAATGGGCCCGAGACAGCAGTCCACAATCGTGAATTCCTCGCTCATAAAGAACGGCATTTCAGTAAAAATCGGCGCGATGGTCAGCAGGCTGTCGCTCAGCTCTTTGCGTGCCCGCTCCACCTGTTTGGCGTCGTCGCTGGCGACAATGATATCCACCAGAGGTGCCCAATCGCGCTCCAGCCGGTACATCCAAAGCCGGCTTTGCGCGCGGGCCACAGGATAAACGGGCAGTAGTGGAGGATGAGGAAAGCGCTCATCCAGATATTCCATGATGACCTTGGACTCATACAGGGACAAATCGCGATCCACGAGTGTGGGCAATGAATTGTAGGGGTTCAGGTCTGCCAATTCACTGGGCTTGTTGCCGGCACTGCCCTCAACCATATCCACCGAAACACCTTTTTCGGCCAGAACGATACGCACCCGATGACTGTAGTGATCGCCTGAATCAGAAAAAAACGTCATGGATGAGCGCTTGGTCACAACACCCATTGGGTCACCTCAATATCAATACAATTACAGAGAGCGGGCAGCGTTACTGCCCGCTCGATTGTCAGTGAATACCTTTCCAGTACTCACGGTTCAACAGGTAGGTAAAGACGAACAGCACACAGAGAAACAGGAGAACAAAAACACCAATGCGCTTGCGATCCAACTGATAGGGCTCGGCGACATACTCGAGGAAATTCACCAGATCAAACATGGCGCGATCAAACTCCTCCGCGCTCATGCTGCCCTTGGTTTCGCCCTCGACCAGCGCACCACAGTGCTCATCCATTACCGGGTTGCCCAGGTTATCACGCTCAGCATGGCCGTGAGCGTCAAGCTTCGGGCCGGCACCACACTCGTACAGACCCTGCAGCTCCATCATCACATGGGGCATACCCACATTGGCAAACACCCGGTTATTCACACCCAAGGGGCGCGACTCATCCTTATAGAAGTTACGCAGGTAGGTGTAGAGCCACTCAGGCGAACGGGCACGCGCTACCAGCGTCAAATCCGGCGGTGCGGCACCGAACCACTGCTTGCCGTGATCGGCGCTCATGGCGTTGTCCATCAGATCGCCGATACGCTTATCGCCAAAGACCATGTTGTCCATCATCAGATCGTGGGGAATACCCAGATCATCGGCAACGCGCTCATAGCGGGAGAATTTCGCCGAGTGGCACCCCATGCAGTAGTTGACGAAATACTTGGCACCGCGCTGCAGCGAGGCCTTGTTTTCCAGGTCAGGCTCCATGGTATCGCAGGGGATGGAGCCGCAGGCAAAGTGGCTCTCGGCGCCCACGGCCTTGATCGGTACCACCACCAGGATAGCGAAGAGCGCAAAGCCACCCAGTACCAAGCGCAATGGTAGACCCTTCATCTGCACCCGCTCAGGCTCAGGCAAGGTTTTCTCCCGCTTGGTCCAGAACGGCATACCGATAAAGTAGGCGAAGTACAGGAAGGTACACGCCTGGGCCAGGTAGGTACGCCCAGGAGTAGGTGATTTCACCCCCAGATAACCCAGAATCACAAAAGCGGCGGCAAAGACGATCAGCGCAATACGGCTGAAGTTGCCTTTGTAGCGAATCGACCGCACCGGGCTGCGATCCAGCCAGGGCAGAACAAACAGAATCGCAATCGCAGCGCCCATGGCCACCAGGCCGAGGAACTTGGCATCGAGCGGCCCGATGGGGAAGTTAATCGCCCGCAAGATGGCGTAGAAAGGCGTGAAATACCATACGGGCGCAATATGCTCCGGGGTTTTCAGGTTGTTGGCTTCTTCAAAGTTGGCGTATTCGAGGAAGAAACCGCCCATCTCCGGCATAAAGAACATCACAAAACAGAACACGAACAGGAAGACGGTAATACCGACTAAGTCGTGCACGGTGTAGAAGGGATGGAAAGGCACGCCGTCTTTGGGTACGCCGTTCTCATCTTTGTTCTTTTTGATTTCCACGCCATCGGGGTTGTTGGAACCCACTTCGTGAAGAGCCAGCAAGTGCAATACCACCAAGCCCAGCAGCACAATCGGCAAGGCGACAACGTGCAGGGCAAAGAAGCGGTTAAGGGTAATACCGGAGATCAGGTAATCACCGCGAATCCACTCTACCAACGACTCACCTACGACGGGGATTGCGCCGACCAGCGAAACAATCACCTGTGCACCCCAATAGGACATCTGGCCCCAGGGCAGCACATAGCCCATAAAGGCCTCAGCCATCAGCACTAAATAAATGGTCATACCGAAGATCCAGACCAGCTCTCGTGGCGCCTTATAGGAGCCGTACATCAAGCCGCGGAACATGTGCAGATAAATCACCACAAAGAAAGCCGAGGCACCTGTGGAGTGCATATAGCGCAGAATCCAGCCGTAATCGACATCGCGCATGATGTACTCAACCGAGGCAAAGGCCTCCTCGGCGCTGGGCGTATAGTTCATGGTCAGCCAGATGCCGGTAAGCAGCTGGTTGACCAGCACCAGCAGAGACAAAACCCCAAAGAAATACCAGAAATTAAAGTTTTTCGGCGCGTAGTACTTACCCATATGGGTATCCCAGGCGCGCTGAACCGGCAGGCGGGCGTCAACCCAATTCCACAGACCTTTCATCCACTTCATGTTACGCCTCCTGATCCACGCCGATGGTTAGCAGATTATCGTTGTCATACTTGTGAGGCGGCACTTCGAGGTTGACAGGAGCCGGTACACCTTTGTACACCCGGCCCGCCAGATCAAACTTGGAGCCGTGACACGGGCAGAAAAAGCCGCCCTGCCACTTGTCGCCACCGAGGTCCTGAGCGCCCACTTCTGGGCGAAACATCGGTGCGCAGCCTAGGTGCGTGCACAGACCCAGCAATACCAGCACTTCGGGCTTGATCGAACGGGTGTGATTTTGAGCGTAGGCGGGCTGCTGAGGATTTTCAGAGTTGGGGTCGCTGACCAGTTCATCGGTCTTGTCGAGGTTGGCGATGGCCTGCTCGCTGCGACGGACGATATACACCGGCTTACCGCGCCACTCTACGGTGATCATGGCACCGGGTTCAATCTTGCTGATGTTCACCTGGACCGGAGCACCGGCCGCTTTGGCTTTTGCGCTCGGGTTCCAGGACCCGACAAAAGGAACCGCAGCACCCACTGCACCGATTGCGCCCACCACAGTGGTGGCGCCGGTGAGCACGCGACGGCGAGTCTTGTTGACAACGTCATTGGTCATGACGACTTCTCCCCTAACAGCATCGACGGCTTAAAAATCACTGAATTTCAACGATTTAGATTGATGTTATTGTCGTTAAAAATTGGCCAATCTTAATGAAATTACGCGCCTCTTACAAGAATAAGGGCGCAAACCCGCGCCCTGTAAGGGCTGCGAGCCAATGGCACAAAAAACATTCGGGTCATTTGGCGGTACATACAAAAAACGCCCAGGGGAGCACCCTGAGCGCTTTCGATCGATCCTGCCATAAGGCAGCAACAAGCCAAATTAACGCTTGGAGAATTGCGGCTTCTTACGGGCTTTACGCAGACCGACTTTCTTACGCTCTACTTCACGCGAGTCGCGGGTCACATAACCCTCGGCGCGCAGAGACTGACGCAAGGTCTCATCGTATTCTATCAGCGCGCGGGTCAGACCGTGGCGAATGGCGCCCGCCTGACCAAAGCTGCCACCACCTGCAACAGTGGCTTTAACGTCGAATTTGTCCGTCAGATCGGCGGTTTCCAGCGGCTGGCGCACAACCATCTGTGCAACCTCGCGGCCGAAATACTGATCCAGCGGACGACCATTGATGGTGATTGTACCTGTGCCGGGGGTAATGAACACTCGAGCGGTCGAGGTCTTACGACGGCCGGTACCGTAATATTGAGTAACTGCCATAATCAGCTTTCCGTTTAGATATTCAGTTCTTGCGGCTGCTGAGCAGTGTGCGGATGCTCACTACCTGCGTACACTTTCAACTTCTTGAACATAGCTCGACCGAGCGGGCCACGCGGCAACATGCCTTTAACAGCATTTTGCAAAACGCGCTCTGGGGCCTTATCGATCAGCTTCTCAAAGCTGATTGACTTGATGCCACCGATAAAACCGGTGTGGTGGTAATACATCTTGTCAGTCGCTTTGTTGCCGGTAACGCGCACTTTCTCCGCGTTAATGACTACGATGTAGTCGCCGGTGTCCACATGGGGAGTGTACTCAGGCTTGTGCTTTCCGCGCAGACGAGTAGCGATCTCCGCAGCCATACGGCCCAGAGTCTTACCTTCTGCATCAATCACGAACCAGTCGCGAGCGACCGATTCTGCTTTAGCACTATATGTCTTCATGTTATACCTGCCTACTAGGGTGGTGCTTCCCACAAAAGAGCGCGAATACTACATAAGCCGGCAAGGCTTTTCAAGCCTTTTATGCGGTTTTTTTAAGCGCCGCAAATCTCCTTTGCTAACCTGGAGAACCCGCGCGCCACGGGGCTTGCCGGCAAATGCTCAGGGGCGGTGCGGCCGCGCCAAATACTCATGACTGCGCATTTCCAGCAGCCGGCTGGCGGTACGCTGAAACTCAAAGCTGAGCCGGCCCCCAGCATAGAGCTGATCCAGTCCGACCGCAGCGGAAAGCACCAACTTGACATGGCGGTCGTAAAACTCATCCACCAGATTGATGAAGCGCCGGGTCTGATCGTCGCGCTCACGCCCCAGCACCGGCACATCCGAGACCAGAACCGCGTGAAACTCCCGGGCCAGCTCTATATAGTCATTCTGCGAACGCGGACCATCGCACAGCTCGGCAAAATCAAACCAGGCCACATCATCGGCCAGGCGCCGCGCCCGGATCGACCGCCCCTCCACCTCGAGCAGAGGCGCCTCACGCACCTCGGCCCCCGGCGGACACAAGCGCTCAAACGCCGCCTGCAAGCCCTCACGGGCCGAGTCGTCCAGCGGCGAGTAGTACAGCTCGGCCTGCTCCAGCGCCCGGAGCCGATAATCCACCCCGCCGTCGACATTCACCACTTGAGTGTATTTTTCCAGCAGAGCGATGGCGGGCAGAAAACGCGCGCGCTGCAAGCCGTCTTTATAGAGGCCGGCGGGCTCGATGTTAGAGGTCGCCACCAGGGTCACCCCACGGCGAAAGAGCCCGTCCAGCAACCCCGCCAAAATCATGGCATCGGTGATATCACTGACAAAAAACTCATCAAAACAAATCACCCGAGCCTCAGCGGCGATACCGGCCGCCACCTGCTCCAGCGGATTTTTTTGACCGGCAAGACTCTTCAGGTCGGCGTGTACCCGGCGCATAAAGCGATGAAAGTGCGCCCGCATTTTTTGCTCGAAAGGCAAGCTTTCGTAGAAATTGTCCATTAAGTAGGTTTTGCCGCGCCCGACACCGCCCCAAAAATACAGGCCACGCACCGGCTCGATGGCCTGACGACCCGTAAGTCGGGCCCACAGCCCCACTTTGGGCGGTGGCGCCAGAAGGCGCTGGTAGAGAGCCTGAAGCTCGGCAACGGCACGCTCCTGCGCCGGGTCGTACTGGAAGCCCTCTGTTTCCAGGTCGCGACGGTAGCGCTGTTCGGGCGTGAACGCATTCGCCGTCATTGCAGCGCCTCCGGTGGACATTGACGCCGCAGGGTCGCGCCAAGCTGCTCTTTTAATTCAGGCAGACGACCGTGAAAGAAGTGGCCGGTGTCGGCGAAGCGGTGATAGGACACATCCCCTTGCAATTGCTTCGCCCACTGTCGCACCGCAGCCTCCTCCACCCGCTCATCGGCCTCCCCCTGCAGTACGCATACGGGCATGGCAAACCCCTTGCCCTCGGTAAACTCGTAGCGCGGCACTGGCGGCGCCACCAAGGTCAAATGCGGGCAATCGAGTCGGTAGCTGGCACGCGCCGCCACCGACGAGCCGAAAGAAAACCCTGCCAGAAGCACGCGCGCGCCAGGCAAAGCCTCAAAACCAGCAGCGGCCACGGCCAGCAGATCGTCCACCTCACCGCGGGCGTGATCGTGCTCACCGCCGCTTTGGCCCACGCCTCTGAAATTAAACCTCAGCACTGGCAACCCTAGATCCCGGTAGGCGCGCGCCAGGGTAGTCACCACTTTATTGTCCATGGTGCCGCCGTGCAGGGGGTGCGGATGCGCGATTAGGGCAAAGGCGTGTCGCCCGCTGTATGGCGCCTCGGCGCCGCCAGCCATAGCCGCCACCTCCAGAGGGCCGACGGGACCTTCAATCACATGGGAGCCGGAATGGTAAAACAAATCACTCATGAATCACTACTGGGCACTCGGCCTCTCTTTAGTGGGGAAAAGGCCGTATAATAACGGCTCAGAGTTTTACACGCACGGTATACCCACCTAACATGCAAGACTCTGGATGCTGTCCATTTTCAGGAGATGTGTTTGTGTTTGAATTAACCACGGTTATTGTCACCGCTCTTATCGCCCTGCTCGTCGGTTGCGCCGCCGGCTATATGTTATCGCGCGCCGGTGCCAGCAGCACCCGAAGCAGCGATCTGCAAAAGCGGCTCACCGATGCCGAGCAAGCGCTGGACAACTATCAGCGCGATGTCACCGAACACTTTGCCCGCACCACCGAGCTGGTCAATAGCCTCAACGAAAGCTACCGGGACATGCACGAGCACCTGGCCTCAAGCGCGCTCAAGCTGAGCACCCCGGAGATCAGCCGCCAACTGCTGGCCGATGCCCGGCACCAACTGCCCGGCCACAAGGGCCAGGAGATTGATCAACCCAGTGTCGAGGCTCCGCGTGACTGGGCGCCCAAGCGCCAGGGCAGCAAGGGTACCCTGAGCGAAGATTACGGCCTGCACGATGGGGATACCGGCAATTTTGCCAGCGTTGAAGAAGCTGAAGAGAAAGATCCACCGCAAGCGCGCTGACATACCACACAATAACAACACGGAAACGCTCATGCCCCTCATACGCCTGCTGCAATTTCTCGCCTGGCCAGCACTGGCCGGGCTGGTGGTCGCACTGGCTGTGTTCGCCTTTTTTCCCCAGTTGCTGCCCGGCAGTGGTGGAGAAAAACTCCTCCCCCGCCCCGCACCGCAGCTGGTGACCTCCTATGCCGATGCGGTAGACAAGGCTACCAACTCGGTGGTGAACATCTACTCGCGCAAAGTCATTGAGACCCGGCGCCACCCACTGGCCAATCACCCACTCTACGAGCAGCTTTACCGCAACCCGGATCAGCAAAAGCGCATCCAGTCAGCACTGGGGTCAGGGGTGATCGTCAATGAAGAGGGCTACCTGCTCACCAACAACCATGTCATTGACGGCGCCGATGAAATTCTTGTCTTGCTGCACGACGGACGGCGCGCCAGCGCCACATTTATTGGCAACGACCCGGAAAGCGATTTGGCAGTGCTGAAAATTGAGTTGGACAACCTTACACCCATCGCGCTGGGCAACCCGGACAAGATACGAGTGGGCGATGTCGTGCTGGCCATCGGCAACCCCTTTGGCGTGGGGCAAACGGTCACACAGGGGATTGTCAGCGCCCTGAGTCGCTACGGTTTAGGCATCAGCGTTTACGAAAATTATATCCAGACGGACGCAGCGATTAACCCCGGCAACTCCGGTGGCGCGCTCATCGACTCCGAGGGCAATCTGCTCGGCATCAACGCCGCTATTATTTTCGACACCGTCGGCATCGGCTTCGCGGTCCCGGTGGACGATGCCATGAAATCACTCAAAGATATTATTCAATACGGTCGCGTTGTGCGCGGCTGGCTGGGTTTAACCGTTGAGCGCCTCAACCCCGCCATCGTCAGCGAGCTTGGCCTTGGCAGCATTGCCGGGGTACTGGTGACCCAATCCAGCCCCGGCGACCCGGCCTTTAACGCCGGCATTCGCCGCAACGATATTCTCACCCACATTGACGGTCAGCCCATCGGTACCGAACGCCAAGGACTGAACGAAGTGGCCGATCTCGCCCCCGGCACCAAGGTCAATGTGCGCGTACTGCGCCCAAGACCCGGCAGCGCACCGCTGGAACTGGAGTTTGAAGTGACTGTGGCCGAACGGCCACTGGATGGCAGCGTCAGGACTTAGGCGTTAACCGCCTTGCGCCCACGGGTAAAATTCGACAAGCCTAACGACTGGCTCCAACAAGCGCGAGGCCAAAACTAATAAACAGACCACCACTGATTCGACTGAAAACCAACCTAACTGCTGAAGACATCAATTGTGATTTAATCACCGATGCCAGCAAAGCATACGCTGTATGCACCAAGACAACCAAAACACTAAATGTAAGTGACAGCACCACCAGCTGATCACTGTGCGATTCAGTGGGCGTTACAAACTGGGGCAGTATAGAAATAAAGAAAACCACCGCCTTGGGGTTAGTTACTGAAACTAGGAAACCTTCACCAAAACACTTTGCAAAAGAGCTCCCGTGATCACACAACGGGCTAGTATGAACCGATTTCACACGCAACATTCTGAGACCGAGATAGATCAAATAGGCAGCGCCGGCGATTTTAATCACCGTAAATGCCATGGCCGAAGTCTCAATAATCACGCCCAGCCCCGAGGCGGAAATTAGGGCCACCAGAAGAACTCCGAGTGAGATACCAAATATACCGGCAAGCGCTTTTGGCAACCCACGCTGGACGGCATTATTTAACGTCAGCATCACCGCAGGCCCAGGCAGGGCAATGGTCGCGAGCGCCACACAAATGTACAATAAGTAACCAGCCACCACAGCCCTGCCCCCTCCGAACGGTCTTTCCTTTTTAGTTTTGGTTGGACGACAGGCCTATTGCGCCTGCCAGCGCCTAAGCCCGACAACAAACATCAGCGGCCAACTCTCATTCGCTTATCGCTTGCGATACTCTGCCGAAACGGCATGAGCTTCCAGGTCTTCGCTGCGGGCTAACACCGAGGCAGTCTCGGCCAATATAGAGGCACCCTCGGGTGAGGCAAAAATAATGGAGCTGCGCTTTTGGAAGTCGTAAACACCCAGTGGTGAAGAGAAGCGTGCTGTGCCCGATGTGGGCAACACATGGTTGGGGCCTGCACAGTAATCACCGAGCGCTTCGGGGGTGTGGCGGCCCATAAAAATGGCTCCGGCGTGGCGGATACGAGGCAAAAGCGCCTCGGGCTCAGCGACGGACACTTCGAGATGCTCGGGCGCGATACGGTTTGACAGAGTCACAGCCTCATCCATATCCCGGGCGAGAATCAATGCGCCGCGCCCGGCAAGCGACTGCTGGATAATAGCCTGGCGCGACATACCGGGCAGCAGGCGCCTCATTGCCGCCTCGACCTTATCGAGAAATTCAGCGTCCGGGCTGATCAAAATCGACTGCGCCTGCTCATCGTGTTCGGCTTGACTGAACAGGTCCATGGCAATCCAGTCCGGGTCGGTCAGCCCATCGCACAACACGAGAATCTCCGAGGGACCGGCAATCATATCGATGGCTACCTGACCAAATACGGCGCGCTTGGCGGTGGCCACAAAAATGTTGCCCGGCCCGACAATTTTGTCCACACGGGCGATCGTTTCAGTGCCATAGGCAAGCGCGGCTACCGCCTGGGCGCCGCCGATGGTGATCACCCGATCCACTCCGGCAATGGCCGCCGCCGCCAACACCATGTTGTTCAATTCGCCATCGGGGGCGGGCACCACCATGGTTAGCTCATCCACACCCGCCACTTTAGCGGGTATCGCGTTCATCAGCACCGATGACGGATAAGATGCCTTGCCTCCGGGAACGTACAAACCGACGCGCTCCATGGGCGTAATTTTTTGCCCGAGCACTGTGCCATCGGCCTCGGTGTACTGCCAGGAATCCTGCTTCTGATGCTCGTGATAGGCGCGCACGCGCCGGGCCGCCTCTTCCAGCGCGACGCGCTGTTCGGGGGCGATGGCACCGAGCGCCTCTCTCAAGGCAGCAGCACTGATCACAAACTCTGATAGAGAGCCGGCCTGGCGGCGATCAAAGCGGTTGGTGTATTCCACCACGGCGGCATCGCCGCGGCTTTTAACCGCCTCAATAATTTCGGCGACGATTTCAGCCACTTTATGGTCCGACACGGAATCCCAGGCCAATAGCGCATTGAGGCGCTGGCTGAAGTCGGCATCCAGGGTTGAGAGTCGGCTGATCATTGCGTGTCGCTCGTTACACATTCTACAAAAGGGAATTTGATTTAGCTTCAGCCAGCCGTTACGGCGGCCGCTATACCATCGATAATAGCCTGAATACGCACATGCTTCATCTTCATAGACGCCTTGTTCACGATCAAACGCGAACTGATGTCGGCGATGTGTTCGCGCGGTTCCAGACCGTTTGCCTTGAGGGTATTGCCCGTGTCGACAATATCCACAATCTCATCGGCCAGGCTCATAATAGGCGCAAGCTCCATAGCGCCGTAAAGCTTGATGATATCGCTCTGCTTGCCCTGGGCCGCATAGTACTGCTTGGCGATATTGACGTACTTGGTCGCCACACGAATACGCCCGTGTTTGGGCGGTGCACCCTTGATTGCCGCGGTCATCAGTCTGCAGCGGGCGATGTTCAAATCCAGGGGCTCGTAGAGACCGTCGGCGCCGTTCTCCATCAGTGTATCCTTGCCAGAAATACCCATATCCGCTGCGCCAAATTGCACATAGGTGGGCACATCGGCGCCGCGCAGCACCAGCAACTGAACATCTGGTTGGTTCGTGGCAAAGACCAACTTACGGCTTTTATCGATGTCCTCTTCCGGATGAATCTCGGCCGCCGCCAGCAGTGGCAGGGTTTCTTCGAGGATACGGCCCTTGGTCAGGGCGATGGTGATCATTTCACTCATGGCGGTCTCTGTCAGTTGGGCACCCGGCGGATATTGGCCCCGAGCATTTGCAGTTTCTCTTCAATACATTCATAACCGCGGTCGATGTGGTAAATACGATCGACCAAGGTGGTGCCATCGGCTACCAGACCGGCAATCACTAGGCTGGCCGAGGCGCGCAGGTCCGTGGCCATCACAGGCGCGCCCTTTAACGTCTCGACGCCAGTGATCAGCGCTGTATTGCCCTGCAAAGAGATGTTGGCCCCCATGCGATTGAGCTCGTGCACTTGAATCAGCCGGTTTTCAAAAATGGTTTCTGTCACCGAACTCGAGCCCTCGGCGACGGCGTTCATGGCCGTAAACTGGGCCTGCATATCCGTGGGAAAGGCCGGGTATGGCGCTGTTTTCAGGCTTACAGCGCGTGGACGATTGCCTTTCATGTCCAGGCTGATCCAATCGAGACCGGTCTCTATGTGGGCACCCGCCTCCTCCAACTTAAGAAGCACTCCCTCGAGGATGTCCTCGCGGGTGTCCTTGATGCGGATGCTGCCGCGCGTGGCAGCCGCTGCCACCAAATAAGTACCGGTTTCAATGCGATCGGGCATGATGTTGTAGTGACAGCCACTGAGGCGCTCTACTCCATTGATGACCAAAGTGGCGGTACCAATGCCCTCGATCTGCGCGCCCATGGCCACTAGGCAATTGGCCAAATCCACCACCTCGGGTTCACGGGCAGCGTTTTCCAGTATGGTGCGGCCTTCGGCCAATACAGCCGCCATCAGCAGGTTTTCGGTGCCACCAACGGTCACGGTATCCATGAGAATGTGCGCACCTTTCAAGCGACCATCGCTGCGGGCGCGAATGTAGCCCTCGTCCACCTCGATACTGGCGCCCATGGCCTCTAGGCCGCGCAGGTGAATATCCACCGGCCGTGAACCAATGGCGCAGCCACCGGGGAAGGAAACGTTGGCCACCCCGTGACGCGCCAGCATGGGCCCGAGTACAAGAATCGAAGCGCGCATGGTTTTCACCAGCTCGTAGGGGGCGGTGAAGTCGTTGATGGCGTTGGCATCAATCTCCACCGACATACGCTCGTCCACAGTCACCCCCACCCCCATGCAGCGCAACAGCGCGAGCATGGTGGTGATGTCGTTCAGATGCGGCAAATTGGAAATATGAATCGGACTATCGGCCAGCAAGGTTGCCGCCAGAATCGGCAGCGCCGAGTTTTTTGAGCCGGAAATACGGATCTCGCCCTTGAGCGGCCCGGCCCGGTTGATCATCAGTTTATCCATGGAGTGCCTGTTACCCGTTGCTGCTGGCAGATTCTTCCGGCGTCAGCGTTTGCATGTGCACCGCGTGGATTTCACCGCTAGCGATGCGGTCGTTAAGCACGGCGTACACCATTTGCTGCTTTTTCACCGGGCTAATGCCGGCAAAAGCCGGGCTGACAACCCGCACGTGCACGTGATTGCCTTCAATTTGCACCTGCGCCTGGCTGTCGGGTACGGCGTTTTCAATGAGTGCCTGTAGCTGTTCGGCTTGCATAGAATCCCCATAGGGCAAGGCCCGCAACCAGTGCGGGCGGTTTCAATCTGAGGGTGGGAATCTTACCGGATTGCGCCTTGCGGCGCACCCCGGCGAGGGGAGATCAGGCTTTATCGGCGTCCCAGTGGTCAATGACTTTGGCCACATCGCCTTTGTACTTGTTCGCCAATTGCTCAAACTGGCTGCTGAAGGAGCTGCCAAGGTTGGCGCCATTGAGCACCAGATTGATCAGCTTCCACTGACCCTCGCGGTTTTTCCCCATGGTGTAGGAGAGTTTGTGGGTCGCCCCCTGATACTTGACCTCCTGATCCACGGTCACCCGGCGCTTATCACCCACGGACTCGCTGGCCGGCAGCACGCGAATATCGCTGTCGGCATAGGTAGCAATGCCCTTGGCATAGGTAGAAACCAGCCCGGTCTTGAATTTCTCGGCAAACGCTTTGCGCTGCTCCTCGGAGGCGGCTTTGTAATAGTCGCCCATAACCACCCGGGCAATGTAATCAAAGGCCACCACTGGCTCCAGCGCCTGGAGCACCTGAGCATCGTAGGCGGCTTTATCGCCGCCGCTGTTGTGGGCACGCGCCGCACTGACCAGTTTATCGGTGACCTGGCTGACCACCTTGTAGGGGTCCGCTTCCTGGGCGAAGACACCACTGATCGGCAACGCCAAAAGCACCATTACCCACAGGCGGCCGGCAACAGCCACAAAGCCCGAATTCTTCATCTTTCTTTCCTTTTGCTGAACCAAGTTGACAGTGATCTGTGCACCGGGAGCGGCGCGGACAATTGCTGCGTGAGGCGTAACACTATACCATTTGCGCCCGGTCGATACTATTTGAGCTGCCTCTGACCGTTACAATCCGAGATTCGTTCCACACCCTGAGAGTTTTCTATGACCGACCTCTGGTTTCCCGCTTTGCTTGTCCTGATTGGCTTTGTCGGCCTCATATGGAGTGCCGATCGCTTTGTCGGGGGTAGCGCAGCGTTGGCGCGTAACTTTGGCATTTCAAAGCTCATCATTGGCCTGACGATTGTCGCCTTTGGCACTTCCGCTCCCGAGGTGATCGTTTCGATTAACGCCGGCCTGCGCGGGGCCGGCGATCTGGCCGTGGGCAACGCGCTGGGCTCCAACCTGGCCAACATCGGCCTGGTACTGGGCGTGACCGCCCTGATTGCCGCCCTGCCCGTACAAAACCATTTGCTAAAAGTGGAAGTGCCTCTGCTGCTATTGGTCACCGCATTGGCCGGATGGTTCCTCTTTGACGCCCAACTGGGCCGGCTTGAGGGCTGGCTCTTGCTTCTGACGCTGCCCTGCGCCATGGGCATCATCATCTGGAGCAAGCGCCACCACCCTGAAGAAGTGGACGAAGAGATCCCCACCATGACCCGCGGCAGAGCCTTTTTCTGGTTTGCTCTTGGTTTGGTACTACTCATCATCAGCTCTGACCTGCTTGTGCGCGGCGCCAGCGAGCTGGCACTGGCTTTTGGGGTCAGCCCACTGATCATCGGCCTAACGGTGGTAGCGGTAGGCACCAGCCTACCGGAGCTGGCCGCCTCGGTGGCGAGCGCTATCAAGGGGCATCACGACATCGCTATTGGCAATGTAATCGGCTCCAACATGTTTAACCTGCTGGCGGTGATGGCAATTCCCGGCATCATCCAGCCGCTAACCATGGAGACAGACGTGTTCAGCCGCGACTATCTGGCCATGGGCGGACTGACGGCGCTCTTGGCACTGGCTCTCTATGCCAGCGGCTTATTGCACCGCCATCGCGGCGGCGCGAGGCTTGGCAAGGCCATAGGCTTGCTGCTGCTCGCACTCTATGCTGGCTACTACGTACTCTTGCTCGGTTGATTGCCTATCATTGCGTATAATGACTGGCCCGGACGAACACAACGCCTATGAGTTCATTTGACTTTACAGCCTCCGCGCGGCGCACCATCGAGCTTGAGTCGCGGGCCGTCGCCACCCTAGCCGAGCGTATTGACGGAGCCTTTACCCACGCCTGCGAGCGTATTCTCGAGTGTAAAGGCCGGGTTATCGTCTCTGGCATGGGCAAGTCCGGACACATGGGCAAGAAAATCGCGGCCACACTGGCCAGCACAGGGACACCGGCGTTCTTTATGCATCCCGGCGAAGCCAGCCATGGAGACCTGGGCATGCTCACGCGCGACGACCTGCTGATCCCCATTTCCTACTCCGGTAACTCGGCCGAGTTAATCACCCTGCTGCCGCTTATTAAGCGCATGGGCGTCGCCATGATCGCCATGACGGGCGACCCCAACTCAACACTGGCGAAGACGGCGGATGTCCACCTCTCTATTGCCGTTGAGCGTGAGGCCTGTCCGCTGGCACTGGCACCCACCTCAAGCGCTACCGTGACTACCGTGCTGGGTGATGCGCTGGCCATTGCCCTGCTCGAAGCGAGGGGATTTACCGCCGAAGACTTTGCCTTCTCTCACCCGGGTGGCGCGCTCGGGCGGCGACTGCTACTAAAAGTTGAAGATGTAATGCACACCGGGGCCGAGCTGCCAGTGGTCTCGCCCTCGGACAGCCTTTCGCACGCCCTGCTGGTGATGAGCAGCAAAGGTTTTGGCATGACCACGGTGCAAGAGGGCGGCCGGCTACTGGGCGTTTTCACCGACGGAGACCTGCGCCGCAGCATTGATCGCGATGTCGACATTCGCACGGCGCACATTCGCGATGTTATGACGCCGGCCCCAAAAACCATTCAGCAAGATACACTCGCAGCCGAAGCGTTGAAAATCATGGAAGATCGCAAAATTACCGCTCTGGTCGTGGAATCTGATAACGGTGCCGTGGTCGGAGTTCTGCACATGCACGACCTGCTGCGCGCCGGCGTGATGTAATACGGAATCGTCTATGACCGAACAAACCTTGGCGCTGGCGCGCCGTATCAAACTGCTGTTGTTGGACGTCGACGGTGTGCTCACCGACGGACGACTTTACTTCGACAACAACGGCAATGAAATGAAAGCCTTTAGCACCCTCGACGGCCACGGTATCAAAACTCTGCAAAAGAGTGGCGTAAGGGTGGGCATTATCACTGGGCGCACCAGTGAGCTGGTCGCACGACGCGCCCGCGATCTAGGCATCGGCCTGCTGGTTCAGGGCCGCGAAGATAAATGGCAGGCGCTGCAGGAGCTGCTCCCCGAGTTGCAGCTCGCCCCCCAAGACATCGCTTATATGGGCGACGACTGGCCGGACCTGTCAGTCATGACCCGCGTCGGCTTGGCACTGACCGTACCGAACGCGCACAGTGCGGTAGCCGAGCGCGCCCACTGGGTTAGCCACAACGCCGGTGGCGAGGGCGCCGTGCGCGACGCCTGCGACCTGATTATGCAGGCTCAGGAGACCTATGCCACCGCTCTGGCGCCCTACCTCGGGCAGGACGACTGAACATGCGTCCGCGCCAGCCCAAATCCTGGATCCTATTGATTGCGTTGTGCAGCGCACTGGTCTATGTCGCGCTGCAGTACTCGCCCCGCGATCTGATGGGGCCGGATACCGAGGACAGCCAAGCGCGCTACCCCGAAACCTACATCGAAGGCATGAGCGATCGGGCCTACGCGGACACCGGCACGCTCAGGCACACCCTGAATGCCGAGCGGGTGATCTACTACACCGAACAGGGACAAACCAAAGGCTTCGTCGAACAGCCCCATTTGGTGTTCTTTGCTCAGAGCGATAGCCCCCCCTGGCACCTTAGGGCCGAGCGCGGCGTCGCGGACACCCAGCGCAACACCCTGACCCTGAAAAACAATGTTACCGCTTACAGCGATCACCCGGAATTTGGCCGCATTACCGTGGATACTGACGACCTGCTGATCGACACGGTGCGGCAATTCGCCCAGACCGATAAACCTGTTACCATGCGAAGCGCCCGCGGGATCACCAGCGCGGTGGGCCTGAACGCCGAACTCGAAAGCGGCCGCGTGGAGTTGTTATCCGAGGTACAAGGTATCTATGAACCCCAGTAAATGGCGCCGCGCGCCACGCAGGCTGTTCGCACTGCTACTGGTACTGGCCGCGGCCGGCGCCAGTGCTTTGCCGGAAGACCGACAACAGAGCTTCCAGCTGCAGGCCGATCAGCAGACTTTTGACCAAAAAAATGGCCGGGTCACCTATACCGGATCGGCGCGCCTGCAACAGGGCTCGCTGATCATCAACGCCGATCAAATCGTCGTTGAGTTTGCCGCCGACAACAGCGTCAAACAAATTACCGCTACTGGCTCACCGGCTCACTTTCAACAGCAGCCCAGCCTCGAGCGCGGCATCGTCACCGCCCAAGCTCAAGAGATTGTCTATAACAGCGAGAAAAATACCGTCTCCATGAGCGTCAAGGCCCGCCTAGAGCAGGATGGTGCGGTAATGGAAGGCCACAGCATTCACTATGACTTGACCCGCGAGTTGGTGAGCGCCGAGGGCGATGGCGAATCGAGCGAGCCGATCAGAATGGTCATTCCACCGGCAGTCATTGAGCAGTAGTATGGCGACACTGAACGCAAGCAACCTCGCCAAGAGTTACAAGGGTCGGCAAGTCGTCATCGACGTTTCGCTGAGCGTTTCGAGCGGCGAGATTGTCGGCCTACTCGGCCCCAACGGCGCCGGTAAAACCACCTGTTTTTACATGATCGCAGGTCTCGTGCAGGCCGATCGCGGCAAGGTGTCCCTGGACGACAAAGACCTGACACGCATGCCGATTCACGGTCGCGCCCGCGCCGGCATCGGCTACCTGCCTCAGGAAGCCTCAGTGTTTCGAAAGTTGTCCGTCGCCGACAACATCATGGCCATTTTGCAGACCCGCAAAGACCTGGATCGCAGCGCTCGCGAGCAGCATCTCGAGTCCCTGCTGCAGGAGTTTCACATCACCCATATACGCGACAGCCTCGGTATGGCCCTGTCCGGCGGTGAGAGACGGCGTGTGGAAATTGCCCGGGCACTGGCCACAGAACCCGCGTTTATCTTGCTTGATGAGCCCTTTGCCGGGGTGGACCCCATCTCCGTGAGCGACATTCAGCAGATTGTGCGCCACCTGAAGGACCGCAATATCGGCATCTTAATCACCGACCACAATGTACGGGAAACCCTGGGCATCTGTGAGAAGGCCTATATCGTCTCTGAGGGACACATTATCGCCGAGGGCAGCGCCGAGCAGGTGTTGAGTAACGCCAAGGTTCGCAAAGTCTACCTCGGGGAACACTTTGTTCTCTAAGCGGCACAAATAAGCGGCCCCATCTGCCGCCAACATCTTGACATTTGCAAATTCTACGTTCATAGGCACAAAGCTTGCTTAACAGTATTGCTTGCAAGCGGTATGCTGACTAAACTCTGCGGTTACATCGTGTCGAATTGATCGGTTAACTATGAAGCAATCGCTACAGCTCAAGCTGGGTCAACAACTGACCATGACGCCTCAGTTGCAACAGGCTATTCGCCTGCTGCAACTGTCAACGCTGGACTTACAGCAGGAAATCCAGGAAGCGCTGGACTCCAATCCAATGCTGGAAGTAGAGGAAAACCTCGACGGCGAAGTTGACAAATCCGCCAGTGACGACAACACCCGTAACGACGAGAGCTCCGACCTTGGCAATGGCGAGACCGTAAAAACCCGGGAGGAGCGCAACGACGAGGGCGACACGGCTGACGGTGAATGGAGCGAGGCTATCCCCCAGGATTTGCCCGTGGACACCAGCTGGGACGATGTCTACGACACCTCCGGTCCGACACTTCCGGCCAGCAACTACGAGGGCGACGACTCGGACTTCGAAAGCCGCCGGGGCAGCACCGAATCACTCTACGACCACTTGATGTGGCAGCTGAACCTGACCCCCCTGTCGGAGCGCGATGAAATCATCGCTATGGCCATTATCGATGCGGTAGAGCAAAGCGGTCTGCTCAGCACCAGCGTTGAAGACATCTATGAAGGGCTGGCCAACAGCCTGGAAGAGCTGGAACTGGACGAAGTACAGGCCGTCCAGCATCGGCTTCAGCAGTTCGACCCCTGTGGCGTCTGCAGTGAGAGCCTAGTGGATTGCCTGCTGGTACAACTGGCCCAGTTCGACAAAGACACCCCATACCTGGATGCCGCACGGCAAATTGTTCAGCACCACTTGCAGCTGCTGGGCAGCCGCGACTATCGCCAACTAATGCGCAAGACCCGCCTCAAGGAGCCGGAACTGGCCCAGGCGGTAGCCTTGATTAAAACGCTCAACCCCCACCCGGGCGAAATTATCGACACCCGTGAGACCGAATACGTGGTTCCGGACGTCTTTGTCGAAAAGCGCGATGGACGTTGGACCGTTGAGCTCAACCCGGATATCGCACCGAGGCTGCGCATCAACTCGGGCTACGCATCGCTGGTCAAGCGCGCCGACTCCAGCCGAGAAAACACCTTTTTGAAGAACAATCTGCAAGAAGCGCGCTGGTTCCTCAAAAGCCTCCAGAGCCGTAACGAGACACTCCTCAAGGTTGCCACCTGCATCGTAGAAAAGCAGCGCGGCTTTCTCGATTACGGTGCCGAGGCCATGAAACCGCTGGTTCTGCACGACATTGCCGAGCTGGTGGAAATGCACGAATCGACCATCTCGCGGGTAACGACGCAAAAGTACATGCACACACCTCAGGGGATTTTCGAGCTCAAGTACTTTTTCTCCTCACACGTCAGTACCGACTCGGGCGGCGAGTGTTCGTCTACGGCAATCCGGGCTATTATTAAAAAGCTCGTCGCCGCCGAGAACCCGAAAAAGCCCCTCAGCGATAGCAAGATCACCGAAATGCTATCGGAGCAGGGCATTCAGGTTGCTCGCCGCACCATCGCCAAGTACCGCGAGTCTCTGAACATACCGCCTTCCAATGAGCGCAAGGCTCTGGTGTGAGTGAGTCAGAGCCTGTACTCTGAATAGCAGACAGGCAATTACTGGACAAAAGGGCAAACCACCCTGACAAGAGGACAGATTATGCAAGTCAATATCAGCGGCCATCATCTCGACGTAACCGAAGCCATTCACAACTATGTGGACAGCAAGCTTGAGCGCCTGACCCATCACAGTGAGTTTATTACCAGCATTAACGTCATTTTGACGGTTGAAAAGCTGGTGCAAAAAGCCGAAGCGACGATTCACGTCAATGGCAAGGATATTTTTGCAGATGCCGAGTCAGAAGATCTCTACGCGGCCATCGACGCCCTGACCGACAAGCTTGATCGCCAACTGATCAAGCACAAAGAAAAACTCAAAAGCCATCGCTGATCACCATGCACATTGAGCAAATACTCGCGCCCCAAAGAACACTGAGCCATATTGAAGGGGTCAGTAAAAAGCGGGCTCTGGAAATTCTTGCCAACACCATTGCTGAGCAGGAGCAGGGACTGGATGCGGACGACATTTTCCGTCGTCTGATTGCCCGCGAGCGACTGGGCTCCACCGGCATTGGTCACGGCGTGGCCATTCCCCACTGTCGCATTCCCGGCTGCGCCGCCACTCTGGGGGCACTGATCACCCTCAAAGAGCCCATTGATTTCGATGCGGTCGACGGGGAGCCGGTGGACGTACTTTTTGCCATGCTGGTGCCAGAGCAAGCCAACGATGAGCACTTGCAGACCCTGGCATCGCTTGCCAGTGCACTTAACGACGACGGATTTCGTCAGGCGCTGCGCAGCGCCGATACGGCCGCGGTGCTCTACCAGACAGCCATCGATCACTGACACTGACCGGGAAAGTCACCTATGCATTTAGTGATTGTCAGCGGCCTCTCCGGGTCGGGAAAGAGTACCGCGCTCAACGCTCTGGAAGATGCGGGTTACAACTGCATCGACAACTTACCGGTTAGCCTCCTACCGTCACTGATCGCCCAGATCCAAATTCACAAAGATGCCGAGAACCAAAACTTTGCCATAGGCATTGATATTCGCGATGCTTGGCAGGACTTGGGGATTTTCCCGTCCATGATCGGCACATTGAAAGACGCCCACCTGCCTTTCACCGTGCTGTTTCTCGACGCAGACACCAAAAAAATTGTCCAGCGCTTTAGCGAGACGCGCCGCAAACATCCTTTAAGCGATAAACATCGGCACCTGACCGAAGCGATTAATACCGAGCACCAGCTGCTCGAACCCATGCGCGACAGTGCCGACCTGGTGATCGACACCACAGCGCTAAACCTCCACCAGCTACGCGAACTGATTAAGTCCAGAGTGGCCGAGCCCCACGCCGACGGTATGGCTGTGCTCTTCGAATCCTTCGGCTTTAAGCATGGTCCGCCCAGTAACGCCGATTTGGTATTTGACGCCCGCTGCCTGCCTAACCCGCACTGGGAGCACCATTTGCGAACGCAGACAGGTCTGGACAGAGATGTTATCGATTTTCTCGATGCCGAAAAGCTCGTACAGGAAATGTACGAAGATATTAAAGGTTTTCTGGGACGCTGGTGGAAGCACTACCAGGCCAACAATCGCAGTTACATAACCATTGCCATCGGTTGCACGGGCGGCCAACACCGCTCTGTCTACTTGTGCGAAAAACTACAGAGCCACTTTAGTCAAGAACTGGACAATGTTCAGGTACGTCACCGCGAACTGAATCAGGATCATACCGAGCACCATTAAATGCCCGAAAGAACGGTTACCATTGTCAATCGCAAGGGGCTACACGCGCGCTCAGCCGCCAAGCTGGTGGCCTTAACGCGCGAGTACAACTGCGCCGTTGAGCTGCGCCTGCCGGAGAAAAGTGCTGACTGTGCCAGCATGATGGCACTGATGATGCTCGCCGCCGGCCTCGGTACCGAAATTTGCGTCTACACCAACGGCGAAGATTCCGAGGCGGCACTGGACGCGGTTTGCGCCCTGATCGAGTCCGGTTTTGAAGAGAGCGAAGAAGACTGAAAATGAACGACTATTACGACGACGAAGAACATCTGGGCCCGAGTAAAACCCAACGCAAGCGCGAGATGCACGCCCTGCAAGAGCTCGGCCGACAACTGACCGAGCTCAAGGAATCCCAGCTGGCCAGCATCGAGCTGCCGGAAGAGGTGTTGACCGCAGTCAGAGAAATGCAGCGCATCCGACAGAATGAGGCTAAGAGACGGCACCTGCAATTTATCGGCAAGCTGATGCGCAATGTCGATGGAGAGCGTGTCGCAGCGGACATCGATGCTATTAAGTCCGCCGGCACCCTCAGCGTGCAGCGCCAACATCTGATTGAGCAGTGGCGCGATCGGCTGCTCAGCGACAATGATGCCTTGTCAGAGTTTATCAGCCAGTACCCCGAGGTGGATATTCAGCACTTGAGACAGCTTGTCCGCCTGGCGCAAAAAGAGCAATCACAACAAAAAGCCCCCGCTCACGCCCGCAAACTGTTTCGCTACCTTCGAGACACCTTGGCCGCTCGCGACTGAGTTTAGTCGCCGGCCTCTGCGGCGCTTTGAAACTCGCTGACCGGATCATCCCAATCCCCACTGATCCGGTAGCTAACACTAGTGGCCTTGTTCATTTGCTCTTCAAACAGTTTACTGATGACAAAGACGCCGGCGGCGGCGGGCAGCCCGGCCGCCAACGCGGCAATCACCGTCAAATTACCCGCCATGGGCAAGGTAGCCACCAGCTGTGTATCCAGCGTTTGCTCCACCAAGTCGACGGAACCTGTCAATTGCATACGGCTTGAGGGGCTGCGCATTTGAATCGGGTTTTTAATGTGCAGGCTCCCCTCATCAAAAACCAGTGTGCCGGTTATGCTATCGAAGGTTAGCCCGCTTTTGTATAAGTCGGAAAAATCCAGCCGCAACCGCCGCGCTAAAGAGTCGAAATTAAACAACCCCATTAAACGCAACAGGCCTTCCCCAGCACCCGAACCGTCGCGAATAAACCGCCCCCGACCGAGCCGGGTATCCATCACCCCGGAAAGAGTCACCAAGTCAAACTCCAGAGGACTGCCGGGCCAACTGAGATCCAGCTGATACTCGGCCGAATCACTCTCAATGTTAGGCGGGGCCTGCCAAAGCCTGAGCACTTTAGCCATATCATCGGTAGTGACCTCGCCACTGAAGGCGGTGCGATTGATGTCGCTCAACAACCAGGTCAAATTCGCGCCGGGCGCTTCGCCCTGCCCGGCCACTCGCAGGCCGCGAATATCACCAATGATGTCGGCCAGTTGCAGGCGATCGGCCGCGGGACGGAAGGCAAACGCCCAGCGACCATAATCGCCGCCAGCGAGCTTTAAACTCTCGATGGTCACATCAGCGGCGCGCCAGCCCGCCAGGCGGCTGGCATCAAAATCGCCGCCTATCTGCTCATCGGCGTTCTCAACCGGCAACAAAGACTCGGGTATATCCAGCTCAGCGAGAGACAGGCGCAAAGGTTCAGCGCTGTCAGCAGGCCAGAAAAGTTCGCCGGACACGGCTTGATTGTTGAACAAAAAGTCCCAGCCACCTTCGAGTTGGCGCGCCCGCAGACGCAAATTGGTCAGCGCCATCGGCCCCAATGGCTGGCGCGCGAGCACAAGATCCACGCTCAGAGGGACGTCGAGCTGCCCGCCGCCGAGCCCCGCGGCTTCGCCGTCACTGCCAAGGGACTCGTGCTGCTGCCGATAGCGGTCTATGACATCCAACCAGCGCTCTGGCTGCAGGTACTCCAGCTCACCGGCAATATGGAACTCCGGAGCCAGAGTCAACTCAGGTTCACCGCCAAGGCTTAGCGAGCCGTTGAGCAATTCGCCGCTGCCCCCCTTAAGGTGCAATAGCGCGCGCAACTCATCCAAATAATGGACATCCACCAGGGCGGTCTGCGCCCCGAGGATGTAATTGGCAGCCAGCACCCCGGACTCTCCGGCCACCTTGCCCAGCGGCTCGGGCAAATCCACCGCCACATCCGCCAAATCCGCGTTGACGGCCACGGCGGCCACTCGCCGGTCCGACGAGGCACCCTTCCCAGCCGAGGAGGTATGATTGAGCTCGACATGGACATCCAGTGGCAACTCACCCTGAGCGAACAGCAGTGCCGGCTGGCGGCTCCAGATCGCGAGCTGCTCGGCACTGGCCTGCGCCCTTACATCAATCACTGTGATGTTTTCTTGATCAGCCCCTTGTTTTGAGCTGAGGGCAATAGTCGTCGGATGACCAAACATACTCGCGCGTAATTTCTCTGAGCGAATACCGCTGGTATTGTCATAGGTCACACGACCGCTGAAATCAGCGAGCTCCAGCCGAAAGTTATCCAAAGCAAAGGTTTCGGCATCGATATCGAACGCCAGCTTTTGATGGCCGCCACGACTACCTTCCGTTAGCGGAATCGCCAGATCAATCGCAGCAGACAACTCACCGTGCAGGTACCAGCTGTCCATATGGCTGCCCACGTATTGGCGCAGGACGCTCTGGCGCAATATCCGCAACCCGTCGCTGGCGATGCCATCGACCAGCCCCGCCACTTCGAGCAGACGTCCCTCGTCACTCGGATTGTCTGTCATCGCAATCCTGGCATCGTAAACGCGGCTGTTGTATACGCGCCCCTGGCGCAAACGCCCGTGCACATCGCCATCATCAATAACGAGTCGTCCCTGCAGGTCGTGCACCCGAGGCCAGTTATCGTGATAAATAAACGAACCATCGGTCACGGTAAGATCCAGCCCGACGCTGCGCGCCAGTGCGCTTTGATCGTTGAGTGAACCGCGATAGACAAAGCTGCCGCGCGTGGCCCGCCCCGGATTGTCACTGCCGATACCGCGATCGAGATACTCGCGCAGTGACTCAGGGACTATAGCTGGCAGGTACTTGCGATACTGAGTTGCCCTCACATCCATTGCCGCCAGCGCGATGGTCAGATCAATGGAGCCGGTGTTGCGCTCAAACGGAAGCGACAGATGAAACTGCCCGCGGGCGCGCTCGGCACCGTCGCTCAACGTCAGCGGCCCGGAATAAACATCCACCTGATTGTCTTCCGGGCGCAACAGCCAAGCCACCTGCCCGCTGGCACTGTCAAAGTTCAGGGGCTGATCGTAGACCTCTTCGACAATCATTGCGAAGGGCCCCTGACGATCAATCTGCACCTGCCCTTGTGTCGCTCCCACTTGCAGATAGCCATGAATATGCTCAAACGCAGGCGCCCGATTCCAGCTGTCCAGGCTCACATCGGCGA
Organism: Gilvimarinus algae; assembly: GCF_030518215.1. Classification (GTDB taxonomy): domain Bacteria; phylum Pseudomonadota; class Gammaproteobacteria; order Pseudomonadales; family Cellvibrionaceae; genus Gilvimarinus; species Gilvimarinus algae. The sequence continues at coordinate 100,901 of NZ_JAULRT010000059.1, read as the reverse complement.
TCTGCGCCCGCAGCTCCCACGCACGAGGTTCCGCAGGGGGGAACGACACGGCCACATGAGTCAGCGCCCCGCGCGCGTTTAGGTCTTGTACCAGGGCCTCTAGGCGCCCTCCTTCGGCAAACACGCCGGCGCCGAGCAGCCAGTCGCTGAGCCAGGCGAGATCCAGTTGAGCCATACGCGCGATCATCGGAGCCTCAGAGCCATCGCGCTCAATAGATAGGCTCAACCCACCGCGAGAACGCCCCTTGAGCGCGACAAACAAAGAGTCTGTGCCAATCTGCCAGTGCTGCGACCCACTGAGCGTGCCGGAGAGCTCGGCGCGCAGCTGATCCACATTAAGACGCCCTGCCGGCGAAGGCAGGCTAAGATCAGTCAGAGCCAGCTCTCCGCTCAACTGGTAAGGCTCACCGCCGCGGGGTTTATGCAACCAGATACTGGCATCCACCGCGCCCTGCACCGAAGATTCAGCAAAGGTGGTTTGACTAAAGGGGAGTTTTCGAAGCTGCAGATACCCGTCTATCTCACTGCGAGCCAGACGCGGATCGCCATTGGACTCCAGCAGCAAGAAGAGCGCATTGGGGCGTTCTTCCACATCCAAGTGCAGCAGCAGACGATGGAAGTCGCCGCGATTTTCCAACAGCAAACTGGGCGACTCGAGACTCAGGCGCTCACCGCTTTGGAACCGCACATCGAGCTGAGTGCGCTCGAAGCCGATACGACGGGCCGCCAGGAGAATGTCCACCAGCTTCTCCTGCATCTGCGGCGCCATGGCCTCATCGCCAGTGTTGGCCCCGCGAATGCGCCAGCGGCCCGTCTCGTCCTCAATCAGGCTCATGCTGCCACCGTTCAAGGTGACATTACTCCACACTGGCGTAAAGGCAATGGCGCTGGACAGCAAATCAAGCCTTAGGCGAGCGTGCTTCAGAGCAATGAGCAACTCGCCCTGCTCGCCGTACACAGCAATATCGTCGACATCGAGCAGTGGCTGCAAACCGTCCCAGTGCCCCTCTAGGGCGCCCAGTGCGACCCGTGTGCCCGTCTGCTCGGACAACAGTGCTGCAAGCTGTTCGTTATAGTCGGACACCAAATAGGTAAAGCTGCGGCCGAGTTGCACAACCACCGCTAGCAGAATGACCGCAAAGGCAAGAGTTAGATAGAAGGTTCTCAGAAGAGTCCGGAGCAGCCGCCGCATCAATCAGCTCCCCGCGCATTCGCTCAAGCAAAAGTGAGCAGTAGAAAAGACGTCACACCAAGACAATGTCGTACTGCTCCTGATTGAACAGAGGTTCAACCTGAAATTCGATGGTACGGCCTATAAAAGCCTCTAGATCGGCCACATAGGCGGCCTCTTCATCGAGCAGACGGTCAACCACCACCGAGGCGGCCAACACCAAAAACTTTTCGTTATCGTAGGCCCGGGCTTCGCGCAAAATTTCGCGAAAGACTTCATAGCAAACGGTTTCAGCCGACTTCACTTCGCCCCGGCCGCGGCATACAGGACAGGTCTCGCAGAGCATCTGACCCAGCGATTCTCGGGTGCGCTTACGCGTCATTTCCACCAGACCCAACTCAGACACACCGGTAATTTTGGTTTTGGCGTGATCTTTCTCCAGCGCCTTTTCTAGGGTGCGCAGCACCTGGCGCTGATGTTCTGGGTCCTGCATATCGATAAAGTCGAGAACAATAATGCCACCAATATTGCGCACCCGAAGCTGCCGGGCGATCGCCCCCGCCGCCTCCATATTGGTTTTGAAAATTGTCTCTTCAAGATTGCGACGCCCGACAAAGGCACCGGTGTTGACATCGATGGTGGTCATGGCCTCGGTCTGTTCGATAATCAGATAGCCACTCGATTTGAGCGCGACACGAGTATCGAGCGCTTTGGCAATCTCGTCCTCCACACCATAGAGATCAAGCAGCGGCCGCTCTCCCTGGTAGCATTCGATAATATTGATCAGCTGAGGGCAATACTCGTTGGCAAACTCGCGCATCTGCGACCAACTCTGACGTGAGTCGACGCGGATTTTTTCAATCGGAGATCGCGCCAGATCGCGCAGCGAGCGCAGAGTCAGCGGCATATCCTCGTAGATAACCGCCGGCGCCTCCACAGCGGAGAGCTTATCGTTAAGGTCTTGCCAGAGCTTTTGCAAAAAGGGAATGTCGGCCACCACAGCGTCTTCTTCGATGCCCTCGGCGACAGTGCGGACAATAAACCCGCCACGGCCACCTCCCTCTTTGACAGAGGACTCCACCGCTGTGCGCAGGCGCTCGCGCTCTTTGTCGTCATCAATACGAATGGACACCCCAATATGAGGGCTGTTGGGCATGTACACCAGATACCGGGAAGAAAGAGTGATGTGGGTGGTAAGCCTCGCACCTTTCGTGCTGATGGGGTCTTTGCTGACTTGTACCAAAAGGGTCTGCCCCTCGCGCACCAGTGTGCGAATGTCGGGAAGCTCTGTGCGTCTTGGCTCGCCCTCCACCAGCTCCGGGGTCAGTTCCTGAGCATGGATAAAGCCCGTTCGCTCTAGACCAATATCGACAAACGCCGCCTGCATACCCGGCAGCACTCTCACAACCTTGCCCTTATAGATATTGCCGACAAAGCCTTTGCGGTGAATACGTTCGACGTGAAGCTCCTGCAAGACGCCATTGTCCACGAGGGCCACCCGGGTCTCTACCGGCGACACATTGATCAAAATTTCTTCGCTCACCGCCACGCTCTCTTAACTCGGGATCACCGGATTCGGGCCTGTTGACACTCGCTCATACCTGCCACACCGGGATATTGTACTGCGACAGCAGCTGCGCTGTCGTCTCCAGCGGCAGACCGACGACCGCAGAATAACTGCCCTGAATACGGCTGACAAATACGGCGCCCAGACCTTGAATGGCATAACTCCCCGCTTTATCGACCGGCTCTCCGGTATCCCAATAGCGGTTTATTTCGCCAGCGTCCAGAGTACGGAACCTAACTCGAGTTTCAACCACAGCCTGAGCTTCGAGACGCCCATCGGTAAGTGCGACGGCAGTCAGCACCGTGTGCTCCCGCCCGGACATGGCACTCAACATGCGGTGGGCATCGTCGCGATGATGCGGCTTTTCCAACACTTCACCGTCGAGCACGCCCAGGGTATCGGCACCGAGTACCACCCCCGGCTGACCGGCTAGCCGCGCACGGCCCGCGCGCGCCTTATCCAGAGCCAGTCGCTGGACGTAGGACTCAGGCGTTTCAGCGGCGGCGCGTACCTCGGGCACGTCCACCCTAAGCACTTCAAACCGCACGCCTATCTGACTGAGCAGTTCCCGGCGCCTGGGAGAGCCGGAGGCCAAATACAGAGGGGGTGGTGTGACCTGGCTGGAATTCATATTGGCTCCTATATCTGCCGCGATATACGATAACGCCGACGAACCGCATCGAGAATCAACGCCAGCATGGGCCAGACACTGGCGCTGGCCAGAGCCGGCATCATAAATTCGAGCCCGGCAAACTCCCTGCCGGCAAGCGATTGCACCCAGTAGGCCACCAGCTGGGCCAGCACGACAAGGACGAACACCCACAACGCTTCCTGCCAGCGGGCAAAATGGCGCATTCGACGGTAGGAGCGCAGGCAGAGATAACCCACCAGTGTCAGCATAAGCGGATGTTGGCCCAGCGGCGTGCCCACAATAACGTCTTGCAGCAGCCCGAGAATGAGTAACAGCGTCATGCTGGTACTCTGAGGTAGCACATAAATCCAGTAAATGGCCACCAAAAGCACAAATTGGGGACGGAAGATCTGATGCTCGAATTCTAGCGGGTAGATATCAAGTAGCGTGGCCAGCAGGATTGTCGCCAGCACCAACGCGTATGTGACAGGCCGGTCACCCCCCATCTGTCAACGCCCTGCCAGCGGCGAATCGAACACCAGAAGAACGTTGCGGGCCCGGTCCATTTGCGCCATCGGCCGTGCGATGATTTCCGCAAACGGCTGCCCCGGGTCGCGAATAATCTGCTCCACAACCGCCACCGGATAGCCCGAGGGAAAACGCTGGCCAAGCCCGGAGCTGACCAGCAAGTCGCCTTCACGTATGTCCGTGGTATTGGACACATGTCTGAGCTTAAGGCGCGAGAGATCACCCGTGCCCTCAGCGATGGTTCTGACGCCATTGCGATTAACCTGCACAGGCAGTGCGTGAGAGGGGTCGGTCAGCAAGAGCACCCGGGCACTGGCAGAGCTGACTTCAATTACCTGGCCCATAAGACCCTTGGCATCCAATACCGGCTGGCCTTCATAGACACCGTCATCGCTACCGCGATTAAGCACCAAGGTGTGGCTCAGTGGATTTGGCGACACCCCTATCAACTCGGCCACCAGAACGTCATCTTCCAGCAACTCGGTAGCATTCAGCAGTTGCCGCAGGCGCACATTTTCCGCCGCCAGTGCCGCCATTTGTTGCAACTTACGCTGGTGAATCAACAACTCGGACTCAAGCCGCTGCTTTTCCTGCAGCAGGGTCGCTCGGGAGACGAACGTCTCCTCGCGCCACTCGTTGATGCGGCGGGGCCAATCAGTGACTTGATAAAGGGGTTTGGCAACAGCGCTCAACTGTCGGCGGGGTTCATCCAACCAGTCGGTATAAAGGGACATCAACACCAGTGACAGCGCTATCAGGCTGAACAGAGCAAAGCGAGAACTGACGGCGGGGCCTTTGGTAAAAAGCGTTTTAATGGCTCTTGCTCCGACGTAACCGGCAAAGTGGTCCGCAGGCCCCAGCGCCGGCGGACTCGATCTTACTCAACCCGGCACGCTGACAGGCCGGGGGGGCCTCAGGAGGACAATAGGTCAATATTTCGCTTGTCGTTCATTTCCATGGCAATGCCGCCGCCGCGCGCAACGCACGTCAGGGGGTCTTCAGCCACGACAAAAGGCAAACCTGTCTCGTTCGCCAGCAGCCGATCGATATCCCTAAGCAGGGCGCCGCCACCGGTCAGCACCACACCGCTTTCAGCAATATCCGAAGCCAGCTCCGGGGGAGACTGCTCCAGCGCACTTTTCACCGCCTGAACGATACCTGCCAGGGGCTCCTGCAGCGCTTCGAGCACCTCATCACTGTTCAGAGTAAAGCTGCGCGGAACACCCTCGGCGAGGTTGCGGCCCCGAACGTCAATTTCGCGCACCTCAGAGCTGGCGTAGGCACAGCCCACCTCCTGCTTGATGCGCTCAGCCGTGGCATCGCCAATAATACTGCCGTAGTGCCGACGTACATAATTGACAATAGCCTCGTCAAAACGATCCCCACCAATGCGAACGGAATCGGAATAGACCACACCGTTGAGGCTGATAACGGCGATTTCGGTGGTCCCACCGCCGATATCCACCACCATGGAGCCACTGGCTTCCGCGACTTTCAAGCCGGCACCTATGGCCGCCGCCATGGGCTCCTCTATCAATCTGACCTCCAGCGCACCGGCGCCGAGCGCTGACTCACGAATGGCCCGCTTTTCCACTTCTGTGGACAGGCAGGGGACGCTGATCAGTACCCGGGGGCTAGGGGCAAACCAGCTGTTCTCATGAACCTTGCGAATAAAATGCTGAAGCATCTTTTCAGTAACCTGAAAATCGGCGATTACACCGTCTTTAAGGGGGCGAATGGCGGTAATATTGCCGGGGGTCCGCCCCAGCATGCGCTTCGCCTCAGTACCGACGGCCTCGACAATTTTTTGCCCGTTGTGATGGCGAATGGCGACCACCGACGGCTCGTCGAGCACAATGCCCCGGCCGCGCACGTAAATCAGTGTATTTGCTGTACCCAGGTCAATGGAAAGGTCGTTGGAAAAAGCGCCGCGAAGATATTTAAACATGTGTGTTGCTGGCCTTAGATACTAAGAGTGCTCGAGTCACCCAAGAGGGAAACCCGAGCCGACTGTTCTGTTTCGCAAGCCCGTCTCAAGCGGGCCTTATGAATTCTTGAGCCTAACCGTCTGCGCCAGGGTTTAGAGTCGCTAACCACAGACCTCTCGGCAATGCTGGCACTCTATCAATGGCAGGGATTTAGGGCAAGGCGCAAATGTGATAACTTTAGCGCCTTTTCAGGCAATATCGGCATTTTTGCACCTTTTGTGCTGTGCACTTGCCTTATTCCCCTTAAAATCGCGCTTTTGCCCACCAGGGCCAAAGGTAATATTGGAGCGAGACCCATGGCGGTAGATCAATCAGACATTGAAAAACTGGCAGAGTTGGCCAGGCTGGAGATTTCCCCAGAGGCGGCCAGCGCTGCGGCGCAAAGCATATCTCAGGTACTGGAGCTGGTCGGCCAGCTGCAGGCAGCGGATACCTCTGGCGTAACTCCCATGGCGCACCCTCTGGACGCGGTACAGCGGTTGCGCGCCGATGAAGTCACAGAAACCGACCAGCGCAGTTCCCTGCAAGCCATGGCACCGGCCATTGAAGACGGTCTATATCTGGTTCCGCGAGTGGTCGAATAGGCCCGGCGACACCTGAGCTACTTTTACAGCCCTCCTACCAAGGATACTGTTCATGCATACCAAAACCATTGCCCAGCTCGTCTCGGGGTTGCGCAGTAAAGCTTTTTCCAGTGTTGAACTGACCCGTCACTATCTAGACCGGATCAACTCACTGGACAGTAAGTACAACAGCTTCGTCACCGTCACCGATGATATCGCCCTCGCGCAGGCCGAGGCGGCCGACCAACGTCTGGCGGCAGGCGACGCTTCACCCCTTTGCGGCATTCCCATTGCCCACAAAGACATATTCTGTACCCTGGGTGTCCGCACCAGCTGTGGCTCAAAAATGCTGGATAACTTTATTGCCCCATACGACGCCACCATCGTCGAGAATTACCAACGTGCTGGCGCGGTCATGCTGGGCAAAACCAACATGGACGAATTCGCTATGGGCTCGTCGAACGAGACCAGCTACTACGGTCCGGTAAAGAACCCGTGGAACACCCAGTGCGTGCCCGGCGGCTCCTCCGGCGGCTCAGCCGCGGCGGTAGCCGCTCTATTGGCGCCGGCCGCCACCGCCAGCGATACTGGCGGCTCGATTCGCCAACCGGCGGCACTGTGCGGGCTGACAGGAATCAAACCCACCTACGGCAGGGTCTCGCGCTGGGGTATGATTGCCTTTGCCTCAAGCCTCGACCAGGCGGGCACGCTCACCCACACCGCCGAAGACGCCGCCATAATGCTCAACGCCATGGCAAGCTTTGATGCCAAGGACTCAACCTGTGTTGATCAGCCTCTGGAAGACTACACAGCGCCACTGGGCGACAAACTTGACGGACTCACCCTCGGCATTCCCGAAGAGTATTTCGGCGAAGGACTCAACCCGCAGACGGCCGAGCGGGTGCAGGCCGCTATCAAGGTGTATGAATCACTCGGCGCCAAGGTGAAAGCCATCAGCCTGCCTCATACTCACCTGGCGGTGCCAGCCTACTATGTGATCGCACCAGCCGAGTGTTCGGCCAACCTGTCACGCTTTGATGGCGTACGTTACGGCTACCGTTGCGCCGAACCGAAAGACCTTGCCGACCTCTACAAGCGCTCGCGCGGCGAAGCTTTCGGCGACGAGGTAAAACGCCGCATACTGGTTGGCACCTACGCTTTGTCAGCGGGTTACTACGACGCTTACTACAACAAGGCTCAGCAAGTGCGTCGCCTGATCAAACAGGACTTTGTCGAGGCCTTCAAAGACGTCGACGTGATTGTCGGCCCGACCGCTCCCAATCCAGCGTTTGAGTTTGGCGCCAAAGGCGACGACCCCGTGGCCATGTACCTGGAAGACATCTACACCATCGCCACCAACCTGGCCGGCTTGCCTGGACTCTCCATTCCCTGCGGCCTGGTCGACAACAAACCCGTGGGCCTGCAACTGATTGGCAATTACTTCGCCGAAAGTAGACTGTTGAATGCCGCCCATCAATTCCAGCTCGCCACTGACTTTCATCAGCAGCTGGCCCCGGAAACAGCGTAAATAGAGGTAGCGAACATGGAATGGGAAACCGTTATCGGGCTGGAAATTCACGTACAGCTCGCCACTCGATCGAAAATATTTTCCGGTGCCAGCACCGCCTTTGGCGCCTCGCCAAATACCCAGGCCTGCGCCATTGACCTGGCCATGCCCGGAACCTTGCCCGTGGCCAACGAAGAGGCTTTCCGCTTTGCCGTTATGTTCGGCCTGGCGATGAACGCCGAGATCGGCAAGCGTTCAGTGTTCGAGCGTAAAAACTATTTTTACCCCGACCTGCCCAAAGGCTACCAGACCACTCAGCTTGCTGAGCCCATTGTTGGCTCAGGGGTGATAGAGATTGAGCTGGGTAACGGCGAGCGCAAGTCTATCCGCTTGCATCATGCGCACCTGGAAGAGGACGCCGGCAAGTCGCTGCACGAAGACTATCACGGCATGAGCGGCATTGACTTGAACCGCGCAGGGACGCCTCTGATTGAAATTGTCTCCGAACCGGATATGCGCTCAGCCGAAGAGGCGGTGGCCTATTTAAAGAAAATTCACTCCATCATTACCTACCTCGGCATTTCCGACGGCGAAATGTCGCAGGGCTCCATGCGCTGCGACGCCAATGTGTCGGTGCGCCTGAAGGGCGATGAAACCCTCGGCACACGCTGCGAAATCAAGAACATCAACTCGTTTAAGTTTGTCGAAAAAGCCATTAAAGTCGAGGCAGAGCGCCAAATTGACCTGATTGAGGATGGCGGCAAGGTCGTACAGGAAACCCGTCTCTACGACTCAGAGAAAAACGAAACCCGCTCAATGCGCAGTAAAGAAGTGGCCAACGACTATCGCTACTTCCCCTGCCCGGACCTGCTGCCGGTGATCCTGGACGACGACTACATTGAGCAGATCAGACAGTCACTGCCCGAACTGCCGGATGCCAAGCGCGATCGGTTTGTCAGCGAATATCAGCTCTCAAGCTACGATGCGGCCGTATTGACCGCCGATCGGGCCACGGCGGATTTCTACGAAACCGTCGCCAAAACCTCCGGCGAACCAAAGCTGGCAGCCAACTGGGTGATGGTAGACTTGGCCGCGCACCTCAACAAAAGCGAGCAAACACTAGCCGACTGCAAAGTGAGCGCCGAACACCTGGCCGGGCTGATCAGCCGCATCAAAGACGGCACCATCTCCGGGAAAATTGCCAAGCAAGTCTTTGAGGCCATGACCGAAGGCGAAGGCTCCGCTGATCAGATCATCGACAAACGCGGCTTGCAGCAGGTATCAGACACCGGGGCTTTGGAAAAAATGGTGGATGAGGTTATCGCCAACAACCAGAGCCAAGTGGACAATTATAAAGCGGCCGATGAGAAAAAACGGCCGAAAATGCTGGGCTTTTTCGTCGGCCAGATCATGAAGGCGAGCAAGGGGCAGGCGAACCCTCAAGCTGTGAACGAGATTCTACTGAAGAAGTTGGACGAACAATGACCGTAAAAAAAGACAAGCAAAAAGTATTGGGAGAGGTGTTTGATGACGAACGCATCAAGAGTTTCTTCCTGTATCCCGCGCCAGATGGCGTAAATCAGGACTACCACCTGCTGGAAAAGGCATACCGGGGAATGCGGGAAGAAAACTTTGCAACCTTCGTGCGCTTTTTTGTGGAGCAAGGCCGTGACCTGAATGCCACCGGTCCGGACGGCAAGACCTTTCTGCAGACAATCAAAGCGCACCGGCACGCAGACGACTATGTTGCGGCGCTGGAACAGGCCGGCGCTCACTAAATGCAGGGCAACCCGGCCAAGGCTCTTGAATACTTGAGCCGCGGGGCGCATATCATTACCGCCCCGGGGCTCAAGCGTTTTATCGTCGTTCCCCTTGTAGCCAACCTGCTGGTTTTTGTGCTCACCACCGTGGCGCTGGTGCACCTGTTCAGTGATTTCCTCGCGCTAATGATGGATTGGTTGCCGGGCTGGTTGGAATTTCTCGCCTGGGTGTTGTGGGTCATCTTCGCTATCGCGGTTTTGTTTGTCTATGGCTACAGCTTCAATCTCATAACCAATCTGATTGCAGCACCGTTTTATGGCGTTCTGGCAGAAAAGATCGAGCAACACCTAACCGGAGCAGCGCCGCCACCAGAGAGCTGGGGCGAGCTCATTCCCCGCACATTGGGGCGAGAACTGATCAAACTCTGGTACTTTATCACCCGCGGCTTATTGATTTTGGTGCTGATTGTTTTTAGCTGGTTTATCCCTGGAATCAACTTGCTGGTATTATTGATATCAGGCTTATGGGCAGCCTGGTGTATGTCGGTGCAGTATGTGGACTACCCGGCCGACAATCACCAAACTCCCTTCCCGGCGCTTCGCAAAAAGCTCGGACGGCGCCCTCTTACCAGCTACCCGTTCGGCGCCCTGGTGATGCTTGGCAGCATTGTTCCGATAGTCAATATTTTTGTAATGCCAATCGCCGTCGCTGGTGCTACCGTTTACTGGGTTGAGGAGTTGCGCCCTCAACCCACCACTGTCAGTCCCTGAAGTTGGAAAACTGCAGGGGCAGCCCAACATCGGCGCTTTTGAGAAAAGCGATCACTGCCTGTAAGTCATCGCGCTTCTTGCCCGTTACCCGCAGTTGATCCCCCTGAATTTGCGCCTGGACTTTAAATTTTTCATCTTTAATCATCTTGACGAGTTTCTTGGCCAGCTCGGTTTCAATACCGGTTTGGACGACCACTTCCTGAGTCATATGCTTACCACTCATCCTGCAGGGCTTGACGTCCAGGCAGGCAATATCAATCTGGTTTTTATGCACCGCACTTTGCAGAATATCCAGCATTTGCTGTAGCTGAAACTCGGCCTCGGCGGTCATGGTGACCAAGTAATCCTTGCGCTCAAAGCTGGCATCAACGCCTTTAAAATCATAACGATTGACGATCACCCGACTGGCCTGATCGACGGCATTGGTCAGCTGGTGCTTATCCACCTCGGATACTACATCGAATGATGGCATGAATAACGACTCCTTACACAATCAATATTATCAGCGCTGCCGCAAAAACCCACAGCAGGAGCGCCCGGGAAAACATCGCCCCTGTATGTGCCACGAGCTGCAAGCTGTAAGCAGGCTCGATACGAGCCCCCTGCGTTGTAGCGGCGTCACTGTCGGGCCAGTGTCGCTCATCGCCCAGAGCGCCGCTCAATACGGCCGCAAGATAAACCGGGGTAGAGACACGGGTATCCAAGCAATACTGTCGCCAGGGCTTGATACAGGCCTCAAAATTTCCCACCAATGCCCATGACACACCCATAAGGCGTGCCGCGGGCCACTCCAGCCAATGGGCGGCGCAATTGACAGAGCGCGCAGCCGGATCATTTTGCTCAAGCAGGTGCGCCCTTAAAAGCACCACCAGCCGATACACCAGCGCCCCAACAGCGCCGGCAACCAAAAACCAGAACAGTACCGCGAACATTCGCTCAAAGCCGCGATAACTGAAAACACGCAACGCCTCTTGGTGAAGCTGCATCCAGTTATCGCCCTCGCGCTCACAGCGCAAGCCAGGGTCCAAATTCATTTCATCCAGCACTTGAGCGGCACGAACGGAATTGTCAGCTCGGGCGGCCTCTAGGTATTTCTGCAGAGACTGACTGAACTCTCCGCGCCCCAGGCTGTAGAGCAGCACCGGGACATTCACCAACAACAGCCAAACTGCCGGCAGATACCAGCCAATCACCAACACGAGCCCCAAAAGCACCAATGACGGACAGGCTACGGCAAGAAAGCCAACGGCGCCAGCGGGAAGGCGCTCACCGGCGTGGGCCTGCAACCATTGCCACCAACGGTAAAACCATTCGTCTCTCTGCAGTGGCTTGCCAGAGCCCCACCACTGGACCAACAGCAGGACAATCACCAGGCTCAAAAATGTCATAGTCGCACCACCTCCTGTTGTCGTTGATACTGCCGCTACTCAAGCCTCTGAGTTAATGATCTGCCGATAACGCGACCAGTCAAAAGCCGGGCCTGGGTCCGTTTTCCGCCCCGGCGCAATATCACAGTGACCGGCTATTCGCCCGGCAGTGACGGCGGGATATTGAGCCATTATAGCCCGACTGACTTCACCGAGCGTGCGATATTGCGCATCCGTGTAGGGCTCAGTGTCGGTACCCTCCAGCTCGATGCCGATGCTGAAATCATTGCACTCAGTAACACCCTCAAAGCAAGAGGCGCCTGCGTGCCAGGCCCGATCATCCAAATTGACAAACTGCACCAGCTCACCCTCACGGGTCACCAACAGGTGTGACGACACTTTCAAGTCGACAATCTCGGTAAAATAGGGGTGCGCCGCGGGATCCAGCCGGTTGGTGAAGAATTGTTCGATCCAACCGCCGCCGTAATGCCCGGGAGGCAGGCTGATGTTGTGAATCACCAGTAAACTGACGAGCGCCCCCTCTGGACGGGGCCCACAATTAGGAGAGGGGCAAGATCTCGCCGTAGAGACCCACCCGCGTTCGATGCTGACCGCCTGCGAATTAAATGACAAAAGCGCCTTCCTGATTGATATAAGCTCAAGCAGTATAACGGGAGGGCAATGTCAGGAGAAAGCCGATCTCAGGCGGGCTGCCAAGCGATGATTTTTTCGGCAGCAACAAACTCGCCGGGTGACCAGACCCGGCGTAACGAACGAGAAAGCGATGAAGCCTATCGCTAGTGACCCCGAGACTGGCGCAGGTTGCCAATCACGGACTCAAGAGCCCGGTCAAACAACATACCATCATCCAGTAGCAGCATATGGCCATCGCGCAAGGCGCGCGCTAAGCCCTCCCGGGTCTGCTCGGCCACTTTCATCCCGGTGCGGTTAACAAAAATGTACTTGCCGGTAGGCTTGATGATCGCCGCTAGGCGGCAGCGACACTTCTCGCCGCCCTCTGCGGTCATTTCAAACCAGGAGCCCTGCGTCAGGTTTGACACCAACGCCATATGCTGCCCACTCACCTCATCGTCCTCGCCAGCAGCCGCTTCTGGCACAACCAGAGCTTGCTCGTGTGCCTGCTCAGCCAGTGTTGGAATTGGAGCCGGCGCATTACTCGCTGGCGCCTCTGCCGGAGTAGCAGCTACATCCGGGGTAGCAGCTACGGGAGGTGATGTCGGCTGAGCCTCGAGCTCCGGGGCCTGAACGGGTGCCGCTTGAACCACAGACTCCGCCGCCTCAACGCCCGAGGACTCAACAGCGTCTTGCGCCTTACCCCGCAAAATATCCAGATGCAGCTTTTCCAGTGCTTTGAACATTTGCCCCATCTGATAGGGGTTAAAGGCAATGTCTTCCAGCCCCTTGCGCAAGCTGGCAAGCAGCCTTGGCACCAGCTTCAAAAGCTTAGGCCGGTTTTCGACATCCATGGTCGTCGTGGTGCTCCACACCAGATCCCGGGCCGTCTGCAGTTGCGACTCAAACACTTCGCTCTGCGGTCCTTCTTTCAGGCAGGTGATAAACAACACATTGGACCAAGCCGCCGCTAATAGCTGCGCAGCCGCGTGTGGAACCTCTACGCCTGCAGAAATCTCTGCCAGAGCGGCGTCCACCTCGGCTCGGGCGCGCTGGGATTTGGCCTTGCCGTCTTCGGCATCGATGGTTCTCTGTTCCAGGATTTTCGCCCTACGCTTTTCCTTTTCCTGAAAAGCGCGAAAGTCCAGCAACAATGTTTCAAAAATCGACACGTCCTTGGTGTAATCAGTAAGCACGCGGCTAACGGTCTCATCCACTTTCTTGTAGAGCGCATCCCTGCCGCGGTTTTCTTCCCCGGTATCCTGCCAGCCGAGCGCCGAGGTAGCCATTTCGTTCAGCAGACGACGGGCTGGGTGGCCGCCCTTACCAAAAAAGGACTTATCGGCAATCGCCACTTTGATCATGGGTATCTGCAAGCGGGCCAGCAAGGCCTTCATGGGAGCGGCCAAACTCCGGTCCTCGAGAATAAACTCGAACATCATGCTGACCAAGTTGATCACATCTTCATCGACTTGATTGATATCCCGCTCGCCATTGCCGCTTCTTTGAAGCAGGTTCGAGACCAGCGCTTTCACTTGCTCCGGCGAGGCAACCGACTCTGCTGAAGCCCCACCACGCTGCTGTGCCAGCGTCAGCACACTCACCAAATCCTGAGACGACAGACTCGGAGCCGAGGAGGCATCAGTTGCAGAGACCGCTGAATCGCCGCGCTGACTACCGAGCAGCTCCCTCAGCGTCCCCAGCAGCTGCTGGGCACCTTCATCGGCGCCCTCTTCACGCGCACGCTCCTGGCTGGTCGCGGAGCGCTCCTGCGACTTGTGTGGCGCCGCCATGCTCGAGGGACGCGCTGGGCGCGAGATACCCGGATTACCACGCAGTGAGGGCAGGATATTGGCGTCGATGAGCTGCTGGTTGAGCAGAGCGTAGAGTTCGGCCAGCTGATTCATTACCATACGGTCGAACAGCTTAAACACTACCAGACGCGCCTTGACGTCGACATCAATCTGACTGGCAGCTTCAACAAAGGCGTGGCAGACAACGTCGGGGCCAACAGGGTTGTTTTTCTGGTACACCTTCACGGGCACGAGCTGGTCCATGCGCAAGGTGAGGTGCTGCACCTGCTCTGCAAACTGCTCGTTAGCCCGGTTGATCATGGTTTCGCTCGCGACCATTTCCTCAAGCTCATCATTACCCACGAGCGCGAGATTCTCAGGGGCCTCGTCGTCCTGCTCGTCTTTCACAGGAAAAGCGGCCGGGTCCACCAACCGGGCAAAGCCGATATCCAGCTGACGGAAAAACTCGGTTTCTGTCTCCTTGCGGCGCAGGCGTACTTGGCGCATCGAATCAAAATACAGGTTCTGCTCGTGGTTGTTGGTCGCTTGGTCTGCCAGCTCAAAAAGCGCGTCATCGGCCTTATCAAACAGCCCACGCAGCAGTGCCTGCAGCTTCAGCCGGGCCTTCTCGCGCAACTGATGCATAGCGGCAGGCATACGAGCCAAGGCCACCTCGGCCGGACGCTTGTGCTCCGGGTTGAGATGGACGACGTTTTCGTGGCCGTTTGATCGAGATTTGTTCATGATGACAACCCAATGGGAACCTTTCACTGACTAGTATAGGTATCTGTATCGGCAAGCACAGCCAGAGTTTGACACAATGAGCGGAATATCACATTTGCCGCTAAAAAGCCGTAAGGAAAATAACTGAAAGCTATTGATCCACTGAGAACCCAGAATCCAGGTTATATAAAATGTCGCCGCGACCAACAAGGTAACTTAATGTGCCAAGCGGAAGTTCGGGCAGGCCTCCGCCGCCTTGAGTACAATAGCGTCACACACCGGACATCCAGAGAGAGCCCCATGATCAAGCTTTATGCCGATACCATCCCCAACCTGCGCCGCGACATCATCAAGAACGTGACAGCCGCCCTGGAAGAGGATGTGGGTTCAGGCGACATCACCGCTCAACTGATTCCAGCCGAGCAACTCGCCAAAGCCGAGGTCATCACCCGTGAAGACTGCATATTTTGCGGTAAAGACTGGGTAGAGGAAACCTTCCGCCAGTTGGACCCCGAGGTCACAATCACTTGGCACATCGACGATGGCGGGAAGGCAGCCGCCGACAGTGTACTTTTTGAACTCCAGGGCCGGGCACGCTCCCTATTAACCGGCGAGCGAACCGCGCTCAACTTCGTCCAACTACTCTCCGGCACAGCCACCACGGCCCGACAATACGCCGACCTGGTCAAAGACCTGCCCATCAAAATACTCGACACGCGTAAAACCATACCCGGGCTGCGAAGCGCCCAAAAATACGCCGTCGCCTGCGGAGGCTGCCACAACCACCGACTGGGGCTTTACGACGCTTTTTTAATCAAGGAAAACCACATCGCAGCGGCAGGCAGCATCGCCCAAGCGATCAAGAAGGCTCGCGAGTTAGCACCCGGTAAACCGGTGGAGGTAGAGGTGGAAACTCTGGATGAGCTGGATAGGGCCATCGCTGCAGGCGCCGAAATTATTATGCTGGATGAAATGGAGCTAACAGAGATTAATCAACATTTACAAGGCCGCGGATTAACCTCCCACCTCGAGCTATCCGGCGGTTTGAACATCTCCCAACTGGAAACCCAGAGAGCAGTGCTTGAAAACATCAGCCGCATATCAGTGGGGGCATTGACCAAACACTGTAAGGCCGTAGATTTATCCATGAGAGTCATCGCATCATTTGATTAACGCTTCAAATATGCAACAGCCAGGTAGCCCGTGACACTGCTTGCTCCTCCCACGAACTTCTGCGATGATCGAATTGAACCAAAACTTGAAGCCTCAAAGAGCAAAATATGTCAGTCGAAGACAATAACCCCCTTAAGCAACTAGAAGGACGACTGGCGTCGGGCGACTTCCATGTGGGAATCTACGGCCTGGGCTATGTGGGTCTACCTCTGGCCTTGCGCTTTACCGAGGCAGGGGTAAAAGTCACCGGCTTTGACATCGATCAGAACAAAGTAGATCAGCTAAACTCGGGAAAGAGCTATATAAAGCGCATAAGTGGAGGCGATATAACCGCTGCCCTCAACAATGGGTTTTACGCCACCACCGACTTTAGCAAAAGTACAGAGGTGGACGCGCAGATTATCTGCGTGCCTACGCCATTGGATCAACACCACCAACCAGACCTATCGTTCGTCACCAACACAGTAGACTCTATATTACCTTATTTTCGTGCCGGACAAATACTCTCCTTGGAGAGCACAACATGGCCGGGCACAACAGAAGAGTTGTTGCACCCCAGATTGAAGAAGCAAGGTTTTACTGCCGGCAAAAATTGCGCTTTGATTTACTCCCCTGAGCGCGAAGATCCAGGCAACCCCAACTATACAACGGCCACGATACCCAAGGTTCTTGGCGGTATGACACCGAACTGCTTAAAACTAGGGAAAGCCCTTTACGCCCACGCCATCAACACCCTTGTACCCGTTAGTGACACCAGAGTGGCAGAAATGACTAAGCTTCTGGAGAACATACACCGGGCCGTTAACATCGGCCTGGTAAACGAAATGAAAATAGTCGCCGATAAAATGGGTATAAACATACACGAGGTTATAGAAGCTGCCGCCACTAAGCCCTTCGGCTTTGTACCCTACACTCCCGGCCCTGGTCTGGGAGGGCACTGCATTCCCATAGACCCCTTTTACCTAACCTGGAAGGCCAAAGAATTCGGCATAAATACACGGTTTATTGAATTAGCCGGCGAGGTAAACCACCAGATGCCGGAGTGGGTGGTGAACAAGGTATCGGAAGCGCTCAACCTGCGAAAGAAATCAATAAACGGCAGTCGGATTTTGGTGCTTGGTCTCGCGTACAAAAAGAATATAGACGACACACGAGAGTCTCCCGCAGTGGAAATAATGGCGCAGCTACAGAACAAGGGCGCACTTATTGAGTACTCAGACCCATATGTGCCCACATTTCCAAATAAGCGAGACTATCACTTTGACCTATCAAGCGTGGCATTAACACCGGAGAGATTACGGTCATACGACTGCATAGTCTTGGCCACAGACCACGATGATTTCGATTACTTTCAGCTTCAAGAACACAGCTTGACGATTGTTGACACACGTAACCGACTTGATGGTGAAAACGTTGTCAAAGCCTAAGACTTCAGACAATAGGATTCTAATTGTAACCCGCAATCTGCCGCCATTGATCGGGGGAATGGAAAGACTGAATTTGAATATGGCAAAAGGGTTGGCGAAACATAACAAGGTCGCCGTAATCGGACCGAGCATCTCGAGAGACAGTCTTCCCGCGAATGTCCAATTTTCAGGCGCGCCCTTAACGCCCATTTGGCTTTTTTTACTATACGCCCAGCTCAATGCAATCTTCCACACGTTTAAACTTCGCCCGACACACATAATCGCCGGAAGCGGACTAACGGCTCCCATTGCTCTAGTCTGCGCAAAGCTTATTGGCGCCAAGGCGATCACCTACACACATGGGCTGGATGTGGCTGTTGCACACCCGCTATACAAACGCTTCTGGATTCCTAGCCTAAGACGAATGAATACGGTAATCGCCAACAGCAAACCAACAAAAGCCTTACTAGTAGAGCGCGGAATTTTGGAAAGCAAAATCGTCGTTATTCACCCAGGGGTAGATATACCTGAGCAGCAACCAAGCGCAATGGAAGTAAATAGTTTCAAACAGCTGTATGGCTTGCAAGGAGGACCGGTATTGCTATCCGTGGGGCGCCTAACTACAAGAAAGGGACTCAAAGAATTTGTCGCGAAATCATTAGCCGATATTGCAAGAGAGTTTCCGACCGTAAAATTATTAATTGTCGGCGAAACCCCTCAAAACTCTCTTTACGCTAAAGCTCAAACCAAATCAGAAATTTTAGAAGAAGCCGGAAAACATGGTCTAACGTCAAACCTAGTGTTCACGGGCAACATAACTGACCTTAGAACACTACAAATCGCCTATGCAGCTAGCGACGTGCATGTTTTTCCTGTAAGAGAGATACAAGGAGACCCGGAGGGATTTGGAATGGTCGCGATTGAAGCGGCAGCGTGCGGAACACCCACAGCGGGATTCTCAACCGGGGGCACCGTTGATTCAGTAGCCGAATCTGTTTCCGGACACTTGGCAAGCCAAGGAAACTATCAGGCCTTATCAGAAATCATCAAGACAATATTGAAGAACCCGACAAATAAAAGAGATTGCCTTAAGTTTGCAGAATCTTTCTCTTGGGATAATTTTAAAGATCGCATTAGCGCAGCGATAGCCAAATAAGCCAAAAACAATGAAGGTAGATAAAAAAAACCCTCTTCATCTTTTATCGTTGGCAGCGCTAGCAATCAACGCCTTTCTGTCGCTACCCCTAAGAATCAGACAAAAAAAAAGCAATAGAAAAGTTATCGTTTTCTATGGACATAAACTTTGCGGAAACCTACTCGCGATCTATACAGATATAGAAAATCACCACTCAAAAACAACCAAGCCCATATTCTTAACTTTAGACGCAAACTATAATAGGGTGCTTAGGAAAGGCGGCTACAATAGCTACCTAGCTTATCACCCAAAGACCGCCATTCTCCTCAGCCAAGCGAGCGCAATTGTAAGCAGTCACGGACTGCACTCGATGAGCATATTGACAACTCTCAGCAGCATAAAATTTTTTGATGTTTGGCACGGAATACCCTTCAAGGGATTCAAACCAAAAAACTTTTCAATACAACATAAGTACGATGAAACATGGGTAACCTCGCCTTATATAGCTCAACTATATACAGGAAAATTTGGCTTCAACGCCAGCAAAGTTAAAATAACAGGCTACGCAAGAACAGATATCTTGATCAACAACAGCGAGAACACAAAAAAAATTAAAAGCGATTTCCGAATTCCACAGTCGAAAAAAATCGTATTATTTGCGCCGACCTGGCAACAAGATTCAAAACATAGAAGCATCTTCCCTTTTGAGGAGCATAAAGCATCGCTGCTTTCTAAACTAGACTGCTTCGCAAAACAATCAGAATCAGTGATTATTGTCAGAGCTCACCTAAACTCGAGAGAAAAAACCTCATACCACTCAGATAGGATTATATTTAGATCTTTCGAAGAGTATCCAAACACTGAATCACTACTGCTAATTTGCGACCTTCTAATTTGCGACTGGTCTTCCATCGCGTTTGATTGGCTGCTACTCGACCGCCCAACGATATTTTTAGATGTTCCACCACCTTTCAAAGAAGGGTTCTTCCTCGGTCCAGAGTTTAGATTCGATAGTATCGCAAAAAACACGAGCGAAATGATTGAATTGATGAACACTGCTTTAGGCAACCCAGAAAAGTCACTAAACGCCAGCTCAACACTACGCGCATCAATAAAAAACAAGCTTTATTCAAGTTATGCCGACGGCAATGCCAGCAAAAGGTGCACGCAAAGAATCCTCGAGAAAATTTGAGCCTCTGGCCTTAAACTCAAAAAACAACTCTCAAAGCAAACGAAGACTCTCTAAAGTAGAGTTGATTAGCGTTGATGACGTCGTCCTAGTATAAGGAAAATATATGATTTTAACTCCTCTATTAGATAATTTTTCTTGAATATCTTTCCATCTCTCTGTCTTATACCAATCATCGCCCACAAACATAAGATTGAACCCATACCTATCGTGCGCATCCAATTTATCCATAGACAACTGAGGCACAGCCAAATCAACGTACTTGCACGACCTCACTATCTCGACCCGTTCCTCGTAGGGAATTACAGGCTTTTTGCACTTATATGCAACCAGCTCATCAACTGTCACGCCAACTATTAACCTATCACATAATGATTTTGAGTTCCTTAGAACATTTACATGCCCAACATGAAACAAATCAAAAACTCCCGCCGTATAACCAATCACCATTTCAATTCCCCCAAAACTATATCCTGAAAACTTCTGTAAGACTCCTTTCTAGAAGCATTAGAAGTAAATTGAGCAGAAAATCCAATTTTTTTTCGCTGTAATGCTCCAGATAAACCAAGCCTCTCTGCGAATTTTCGAATTGGGAGCTTAGACTCTAGCGAATTGATTTTTAACGATGACGGCTGGCGATAGCAATACCCTATGAGTGATTTAGAAACAAACGGAACTCTAGCCTCTTTAGAGGCGGCCATTGACGCAAAATCCATTCGTCTAAGCAAACATGGCAAATGAACTAAGAGGAAAAAATCCTCAACAAACTCTATGGGGCTTTTACCTCTTTTCAGGAGATCTACAAATGACTCCAAACGTTCAGATCGACAATCAGCAGAATAACCGTACAGATCAAGAAAAGCATGCGTGTCAAGCTCATTCAAGCCTGAGGCCCAACGAAATATCTGATCGTACCCAAAACATATTTCATCCGCCCCCTCTCCGGTAAGAACAACTTTTTGCTGTGGGGTCATTTTCCGGCAAACATTGTAAATTAATCCTTCATTTGGCAAACTGAGCGGCTCACCACGAAGACGGGTCAGATACTTCCAAGTAGAGACCAGCTCGTCTTCTGACACCGATACTTTCTTTAAAGAGGCTCCCACCAGATCAGCGGTCTCTTGCGCCCCTTCGAACTCATTATTATACTCAAGCCCTACTGAGTATGCAGCGCTGGTGCCAGCCAAGGAAACAACAATAGCACTATCTAACCCTCCGCTTAGCAGAGAAACGTTTTCAACATGACTCATTCCATGCAAATCAACGCTGCGCCTGACCCTTTCTTCAAAAGCACTTTGCTCGAAGGACTCATTTGCCGCCGCCCACTTCCAATGAAAAAAGGTCTCTCCCGACGATTTAACGACCTGGCCAGGGGTAACTTCCTCTACACCCTGAAAAAAACTTGCCCCTGGTAGCGGTCGGCGAATCACCCTCCATTCGGCTAAAGCAATAGGACATGGAATGGCTCCTGCTAGGCTTGCAACAACTGAAGCCTCCGAAGAAAAAATTATCTCTTGATTTTTTCGCCACATGAACAGCGGCTTGATACCAAAAGCATCTCGCGCAGCGGTCCATTGGCCTGTAGCTCGATTATAAATGACCAAAGAAAACATTCCATCGAGGAGCGAGAAAATATCATCTCCAACCAATGAGTATCCCTCAAGAATAGTCTCGGTATCCGACTTAGTCTTACACTTTAAATTGAGTTTTTTCCTGATAAAATCATGGTTGTATATTTCACCATTGAAAACAATAGCATATCGCCCGCAAACGGACTCCATTGGTTGGTTGGCATCATCACTCAAATCGACTACGGCCAATCGGCAGTGGCCTAAAAGAACTTTTCCTTGATTGTACCGGACAATCCGTTGAGCATCCGGCCCTCTCCAAGAAATTCGCTCTAAAGCCCTGCCAAAATCATCAGCACATTTCGCCCTTTGACTTAGCTGAAAGATGAAACCACACATAATAGAACCTCGGCACTAGAAGCAGGAGGGGATGCTCTTTTTATACAGAACAGACCTAAGAATCAAGATGCCGAAAACGCCCATAATGCTTTCAGACAGAATGACAGCAAAAGGCATGTATTTTTCACCAACAAAAATAACAAAACATATACTTGATGCCACCAAAGTAACCAGCCCGATCACCTCTAGGCCAACCCTTAGCCAAGGCCTTCCAATCGCCATTAGAGCATTCCCCGAAACCAATCGTAACGACAATCCAGGAATAGCAAAGCAAAATATGCGCAGTATTTCCGAAAGCCCCTTGAAACCATCTCCGAAAATTATTTCTATGAATGGAGAAGCTATCCATAGCCCGACCAGCAAAAACAGACTATAGGCAAAAGAGACACCAGACATATAGAAAACCATTCGACGAGTATCGTGCAAATGGGCATCCTGAGACCGAAATATATAAGGAACTGCGGAAACGACCATAGCAGAAACTGGAAGCATTAGCGCTCCCAAAACACGAGACCCCGCCGCATACAGACCCACCAGATCAACCGGAAGGAGCTTTAAAGCAACCGCTTTGTCAAGCTCAGCGGAACCAGATTTGCAGAAATTAATGGCAGCATAAGAGCAAGAAGCGCTGATATAAGTAAGCGTTACAACACGCCATTTTCTCCAATTTGGCCAGGACTTAGGAAGATAGTATGCACCTAAAACCAACGCCGCAACTGATGCCAAGAAGTAGCCCAATGCATAAGCACTCAGAACATCCTGAAAGCCAATAAAGGATACTAACAACGCAAAAATAAATCTTAAAGCTAAGGGAGAAAATTGCAAAGCTTGGGACCTGGCAACCCTCCCTAAACCGTGATGCTCGGCCGACATCAATCCCAAGAAAGGCTGAAGAATGGTTTCTGCGAATCCAATAGCCAATAGCACGCCAAATGAAATTTGAGCGGAAGGAATAGCCCACGACATGACGACCAAGAAACAGACTAAAGCGATGGCGCCGAGGAGCAGCACAAGGGGAATAGCATAGGACAATATTTCCTCACTACTTTCTGCATTCTTTGAAACTGCACGCAGCATCATTAGCTGGGATCCAAATGAAGAAAGCGAGCCGAGAAAAAGCGCCAAAGAGCACGCCCCAGCAAAAACACCGAACTGTTGAGAACCAAGCATTCTCGCAACAAGCAATAGCGTTCCCGCCAGCACGAGCAATCGCACGCCAAGAACCAAGCCAGTTCGAATTGTAGCTGTAGCAACAGCACCACTAGTCATGAAAGCCGCGTATTTTCATTAAAACATACCATTAAAAGCTCTCAAGCAAATGACCTTAAACGAAAATCTAAGAGACCATTCGCCGCGACACATTTCCCCCAGCGAAAGAGATCCCTTAATTTTTACCCTTATACATTAGCGCTGTTATTTGCTCCGAAACCAACCCCATTAAAAACACGAGAATAGCCGTAGTGAATAGCAGCGCACCCATATTAGTAAACCTTCCATCAGTCAAATAAGTATAAGCATAATAAGAAATCCCACTTAAACCTAGCACCAACGAAATTGGAAAAAACAGTTTTAAGGGCGAGAACAAAGTTCCGATCTTGAAAATTATCAAAAGAAAGCGAACACCATCTTTCCACGGGCTAATATGACTAGCTGACCCCTCCGCCCTACTCAAAACATTTACAGGAGCGTAACCAACCGAGTATCCAGCCCGGAAAAAGCTCATGGTAATAGTCGTTGGATACGAAAACTTATTAGGCAACAAACTAATAAACTCCATGAATTTGTCTTTCCTTACAGCACGAAAACCGGAAGTAAGATCCTCAATTTTGTGACCTACCATCCAGCTGGCAAATCGATTGTAAAATCCATTCGCAAGCGATCGGTGAAACCCAGCCTGCCCCTGCCTACTGCGCGAACCAACTACCATGTCGAAGCCGGCCTCTAACTTTTCCAACAGAACCAGTATATCTTCAGCGCGGTGCTGTCCATCAGCATCCATACAGACAACTATATTATTCGACGCCGCGCGCAAACCAGTTTTTATCGCAGCACCATTGCCCTTACTATAGGGGTGAGTTACAACTCTCGCACCAGAACTCTCAGCAACACAGGCGGTGTCGTCAGTTGAGCCATCGTCGACAACAATTATTTCAGCACCAGCCCAATGACTCTTAATCAGTGAAACTGTTTGGCCCACGGAAGCACTCTCATTCTTCGCTGGGAGGATCACAGAAATTTCCTTCATGTACTACCCCTAACACTTTTCTGATTAACATTTCTTAGAAGCTCCACCCAATCATCCTTCCCAGCTTCAGAAAGCCTACTAATAATAAGCTCCATGAGTGGATCCTCTTTAGGAATTTGAGAAGCAGCGCGCTTCAAGTATGGGAGCGCCATTTCTGTTTGATACGTTTCATTGAAGATAAAAACAGCGATTCGTAACAACGACTCAGGGGGGATTTCAATTCTACTTGCAATTATATTAATCGTTTGGAGCACACCATTTTCATCTTTTTCACTAAAAAGCCCTCGCTCGGCATTTAAAAGAGTTGCCCACAAAATCCCTTGATTCTGAATGTTCATAGGGGCGTCTCTCAAACGCTTTTCTAATAGCTTCCAATCTGACGAGGAAACTGTTCCATTGATTGCCTTGTAGGTAACTAAGTTACTCACCAAAATGGCAGATCGAGATAAACGATTAGCCCCTTCTTGACAAACATCTATGGCTAAAGCGAGGTGTTTGCCATCCTTATTTATACCATGCCTCTCAAAATGAGCGGTGCAAAGTGATAACCAAGCGCGCTCAGACTCCAAAGCTATGCGTTTATGGTATTCAGCCAACCGCAAATCATCCCCCCAATAGTGTGCTCTTCGAGCGGTAGCCAGACCTTCAACACACAATACAATACAGAGAAAAAACAGAGAACTCCTACAAAACCAACCATAGCGCCTGACAACTGTCGACAGAATATCTCCTACTGCAAGGAATACACCGACCATA
Source organism: Gilvimarinus algae (assembly GCF_030518215.1). Lineage (GTDB taxonomy): Bacteria > Pseudomonadota > Gammaproteobacteria > Pseudomonadales > Cellvibrionaceae > Gilvimarinus > Gilvimarinus algae. Next base: position 76,028 of record NZ_JAULRT010000059.1, on the reverse strand, counting down.
GGTAGATGATTTCTATGCTCATAGGCCAAATCCAAGCTTATGACATTGCTTGTCATGAAGTGGCCTGCAAAAAAAAACAAAAACCCGAATGAGAATACGGGCTGCACGATACGAAGACACCAAGCGCTCACCAAAACAATAAGTATTAACACTATCGAAAAAAATGTACTCGGAGGGTTCAGAAGGCTTCTGGAGACGGAAATATGATCATAGAAAAATGTCATCCAGTCTGGCCAGGGAAATAGTATCTGCTGCAGGTAAACTGTAAGAACCCTAGCCTGAGTCAATAGACGCTCAACACTATTAAAATCTCTGCCAGAATAGTTTTCCCAACTCCAAAAATAGGGAATCACAACAAATAAATATATGAGGATGCCGATAAAAGTCAAAAAATAATAGATTCGGCGCATCCCTTCCAAGTCCAAACCATTACTCCCCCTAAACTTTAAAATTGTTATTTCCAAAACCAACAAATACAGAGGTATTAATGCAGCATCCTCTTTTGAGGCGAAGGCAAGCAGCGCAGAAAGTGCTGCCAAAATGCCATATCTTTGGCAATGCAGGTCTTTCATCTGCGCATTCCGCATCCGAAGGTATAGAAACAGAGCAAGTAGCGTGAACAATGTGGCGAGGGTCTGCATTCGCTGTACGACATACAGAACAGATGAAACCTGCAATGGATGTATCGCCCATACCGCAGTGATCGCAAGTGCTGAAATTTCAGAGCGCTTAACACTACAACCAGAAAGCAAAAGTAGCTGCCGGACAAACAGGCATAGGACAAGACAGGTGAGACAATGAATGATAATATTGGTTGCCTTAAAAGCAGCCGGATTCATATCAGATCGCCACGAATCAAAAGCAAAAGTAAGCATCGCTAGAGAGCGAGACCCACCGCCCGCTTCAAAACTGTAAGCAGCTCGTATAACGTCTTTCAGACTGCTTGAGTCGCTCACATTCAACGCCGTATTGTTTACGATATTTGAATGGTCATCAAAAAAGAAACCACCATTTATGCCTATCGACAGCAAAATTGCTGCAACCACTGCAATCGTAAAGCCTAGGGATACGTATAAATACCTATTCCAACAAATACTTAAGTGCAAGGACTTCACCTTTTCAGTAGTTTAATTTGGCGCTTATAATTGCACATCAAACCTTCCCCTTTTACGGTGACCGTAGCTACATTTTGCCTACATTTACAGCCAAAATTTCTTTAGCCCAATCCAGCTTACCGACGCCTTCTAGCTCTTTAGCGATACGCGCCACCCTAGGATCATTCGCCTCAGCACTTTGAGAAAATTCCAGAAAAAGAGGGAGCGACCTTTCCGCATCGGCACTTTTAAACACAAAAACGGCCAACTGCAAATACTCCGCAGCCCCAAGCTCGAAACTCTCCGCAAGAATTTCGATAGCGTTAACGACCTCCTCAACGCTTAAATTTGTACCTCTTCGCACATTGTCCAGCAAAGTCCAAACCGCCAGCTTGCTCTGCAACTCAGAAGTCCCCTCTCGAAGCATCCGGTATAGAAGATTCCAGTCATCCCTCTCAGGCTGACCTAAGATGGATTTGTATACTACGATATTGGTGGCCAATGATGGGGCTTGAACGTGCTCTAGCCCAGTCTCATTTGCCTCAATTGCTTTAATCAAGTAACGTTCTTCCCTTAACTCTTTGTATTTGTCGTAGTACGCGCCACCAAGTTGCGCCCAAGCCCTAGGGGACTGAGCTGCCAGCTCAACTAGCTTCTCGCCATGTCGGACGGGATCTCCCCAGGTGAAGGAGCGCAGCAATGTAAGAAACATCAACAACATAAGCACCACACCAAAGCAAGCCAGTCTGGAAAATTTCTCTACTGTCAAGCGATCGCAGACTAATTTTAGTAGCTCAAAAACTGCTATCAAAGCTCCAATAAGCGGAAAGTGATTCCTGTGCTCGAAAACCAACTCCAGTGGGATCACATTACTTGAAATGGAGTGGCCAAATAGAAATAAGAGCACACCGAAGGAAAACAAGGGTCTATAACAGCGCCACAACCACGCCAAGAGCAGTATTCCGACAATTAGTAAAATTGAAAGGAGAGTCGTTAATGGCTTCAGCAAGCCCCTTGAAACGACATAATTGTCGTATAGAAACGGCATATTATCCGGTAGAGGGACAATAATTTGTCCTAAATACATAATCAAAACCCTCCCTTGCGTCAGCAATCTCTCCCAGGAAGAGAACTCTCTACCAGGATAGTCAGCCCAATGCCAGTATTGGGGCAATAAGATAAAAAAGTATCCAAACAGAACCACGAAAGAAAGCACTATGAAGCTTTGTTTTAGTCCTCTAGATACCTTTTCGTCAGCAGCCTGAAAGCGCAGAAGTGACAACTCAAGAGCCAAAACGTACGCAAAAAGCAAAGGCGCATCTTCTTTACATGCTAATGCCAGTAGACCAAAGATAATAACACCCACGCCCTGCAGGCGTCCGCGGCCGACGCCATCTATCTGAAACTGCCTCATAGCCACATAACACCACATTGCGAGCAGTATAAAGAGCGTAGCCATAGTCTGCATACGCTGTACAACGTAGAGAACTGATGACACTTGCAACGGATGTACAGCCCATGCTAAAGCCAAACCTAGACCCACCCAGAACGCACGACTCGAATCCCAACCCATTAACAGCAGTAAGCGCCTCAAGAAAAAAATAAGAATGAAAGTCGTTAGCGCATGAAAAGCCAAATTAGTTGCTTTAAAGGTCGACGCATGCATCCCTCCAGCGCGCCAGTAATCCATTGCAAAGCTCACCATCGGTATCGGCCGGCTTCCCCGCCCATCGTGGAAACTAAAAGCCGCATTCCGCAAACCATCCACGCTCAGTGTTTCCAGGTATAGAAGGCGATTTTGAATAATGTTTATGCCGTCATCCAGAATAAATTCCCCCCCTAGGCCCGGGACAAATACAGCAATAGCAAGAAGCAATGCCAAACTGATGCTTAATACTTGGACAGATCTCAAACTTAAGAACTCTTTGTCAGAAAAATCCACAGGGGTAACCATTTGTTAATAGGAAAATTACACTGCTCTGGGAGAATACTTAGGCTAGCCTACCTATCTAAAGCGCAAGCTTTCGGTGTATTTAAATCAACAGGAATAAAGTGAAACCACTTTCTCACCCATTCGGGGTGTAACACTTTTTCCATCTCCACACTAAGGTCTTCGGCCGTCTTATCCAAGTAGATATGGCCTTCCCGTTCATAACTTACTATTGCAGCAGGATGCTGCTCAAGGCGATTTAAAAAGTCGTAGTATGTTATATATAGCTGATTTGCCTTTACGTAATTGAAATAATCGACTCCCGTGCTACTTACAATTCTAACTACATTTTCGAGGTAGAGAAATGGACCGGGCGGCGACGAGAGAACCAAGTGATTACTGACCCCGTCTTCCAGGCGAAGATTTGCAAACATATTAATGGACTGCGCGGTTTTTAATCCCAGATAAGGGGTAATACAATTAACGAAAAACAGCAGAGATATTACATTCAACAGCGGCTTTTTAGAAAAAAATACAGCTGAGACTCTATGATCACGCTTGTCTTTCCCATACTTAAATACAATCCACAAAAACGGCACCACCCAAAAGAACCAAACTAATGTCACCGCCCAAAATACATTCATCCACGCCAAAACCCGAATCACGGAAAGATAGGCAGCTGCTATAATCCAGCCCCTCCAAGAGCGAGACAACGATAAAAACCGTCGACTTAACGGGTCCTCGATAATTGCTTTTGCACTTGCCCGCGATATAAATAATATGTGTAAGACTACGGATAACATCGAAAAGGCGGTATACATGGCGTAATTACTTAACGCCAACATCATATGAAAGGCTATACCAAGCAAGACGCCACAATGGCGAAACCGCGGCACCAATAAGAAAACTAGAATCGCCACCTCTGCAATCAAAGTGCCATATATAAATAAATACCTAGCCCAGCCCCAATCGACCAAGTACAATGGCCAAGGCATGCTACGCCACAACTCCACGGCACAACTGACTGACGGATCCAAAAAGCCACTATTCAACTTATGGAACACACCGAATACATACATCATTAGCAAAAGAGCTCGACCTACTGGCGCAACCACCTCAAACCAGTCGGACCAAGAGTCACCCCGCCACGCGCAGGTCAACCCAGAGAAAATTATTGCCAACAAAAAAAAGTTTTTTATAATCGTGTGATTAGAAAAAGATGGCATTTGTAGCCAAGCGTCAAAAACGCCAAGCAACAACAACGCAAGAAGCAAAAGAACCTTATCCGGCCGAACAAAGAGTAGAAAGCCGGCAGCAGCCACCAAATAGGTAGACCAAAATAGGTCAACCCCGTACTGGTAGGAGTAAACCAGAACGTGCAAAACACTAAAGAAGCCCCAGCAACATGAAAAAAGTATTAAATTTTGATTTTCAGGATTTTCGTTGACAGGGCGAACCCCCAAAACCAGCAATACCAAGTTTCGCCCAAGCCTTAACACCGGATAAAATATTGCAGCGAGATATACTGAAGAGAACAGCCAACCATTAATACGATTGAACAGGTTTGATTTACTACTCAAACCAGCCAGTACAGCAACAGCTTTTTCACCGCTGTATAACCGCCCTTTTACATCAACGACCATACCTCGATCCAAATCAAATCCTTCGCTCCTGAGCATCAACCGAGACGCTTCGTCGATCCGCACATCGATAAGCTGAGGCTCCCCCTGAGACTCTTTTAAGCGCAGATACTGGGTGTAGGAGCGGCAGAACGGACACTTGCCATCGTAATAGATTTTTATCGACACTGCTCACACCTTATAGAGGCATACATAATGTGTAGTTAAATCACAGACAGCATATAAAAAAGGCGTGCAAAGCACGCCTTTGAGGGACCCGCGTTAGATTAAACTCAGGTACCACCGCCACCGCCAGCTGCAGCCAGCTCGCAAGAGCCTTTACCAGCATCGCAAGTTGTGTCTTGCTTGATGGACGCGTTACCTTGTGTCTTTGCGGCAAACGTCAAACTATTGCCGGCATTGTAATCTGCCACAGACATTGTCGCGCCCGTAGTACAAGCACTAGCGGTAAACGCAGTCGGCGCCCTGTTATCTGCCGCATCGGATACAGCAGCACTCATGTACGCTTTAGCTTCTGCCAGGCAAGCGCCGTTTGCTGAGCGCTGAGTGTAGTCTCGGTACTGGGGCAGTGCGATAGCCGCCAGAATACCGATGATTGCTACAACAATCATCAGTTCGATCAATGTAAAACCTTGTTGCTTTTTCATTAGAGCCTCCAGAAACGCTCACTGTTTGACAACCATTTTTAACGTTAGGGTTAGTTTGCCACCAACCTACACAACAGGAAGCAAAAAAAAGGCCAACCCTCAGTTCGACCGCAGACTAGCCCTGAATTGGCTTTGCTACCTATTGCCCTGCAGCATGGCAGCCCTTAAGCAGCAAAATGTGACAAATTCTGTCACACCTTATCCGATAAGGTCGTATTTTCGCGAACCAAAAAAAGGGATTAAAACGCCAAGGCATTGCCTTACCACGCGCTAACGAATAAAGTAAGGCCTGACAAAAGAACTTTCGCCTTTGCAGACAATATGTTACAGGACTTTATTGAAGTCATGCCAAAGGCATAGGCGACCCCCGATACTTGGGCGAGGCCAATAGCTGCGGCAGGATGAGGCTCTAACCCGCTGCTCTGTAGGTTCAACGTTCTGAATTTTACTAATTTATACCCAAAACAACTAATACTGGGGCACTCATGGCAGCGTTGACAGGTTTGGCAAAGCGACTGGTGAGCGACGGAGTTCTCGATGAATCCTTGGCCGCCGACAGCCAGGCGGAAGCTAATAAGCAAAAGCTACCCTTCGCACTGTATCTCGTGCGAAATGATTTGCTAGATGCCAGAACTGTTGCCCAGATCGCTGCGGACGAATTCGGAACACCCGTCTTCGACATTAAGGCGATCAGCCCTCTCTCCCTACCAAAAAAGCTTGTCGACCCAAAGCTAATTGAAAAGCATCACGCCTTGCCGCTGATGCGCCGTGGAAACCGCCTGTTTGTCGGTGTGGTGGATCCCACCAATTTGCGCGCTCTGGATGAAATCAAGTTCAACACCGGCATTAACACAGAAGCTGTTCTGGTAGAGGCCGATAAGCTGAGCATTGCGATTGAAGCCTATATCAATGCAAATGAAGAGAGCCTCAGCGATGCTCTTGGAGGGCTCGACGACGAAGGTCTCGAGGGGCTTGAGGCCGACTCTGCTGATGTACATGCAGAGGAAGAGGCCAACGAGGCCGACGAAGCTCCTATCGTGCGCTTTATTAATAAAATTCTTTTGGATGCCATCAAAATCGGGGCATCAGACATACACTTCGAGCCTTACGAAAAAACCTACCGCGTTAGATTCAGGACTGACGGAATTTTGCGGGAAATGTCCAAACCACCGACCAGCCTTGCTACACGCCTCGCGGCGCGCCTGAAGGTTATGTCGCAAATGGATATCTCCGAGCGCCGAGTACCTCAAGATGGGCGCATAAAAATGAAAGTGTCAAAAACGCGAGCGATTGACTTTCGGGTCAACACGCTGCCGACTTTGTTTGGCGAGAAGATCGTACTGCGGATTCTGGACCCCAGCTCCGCCAAGCTGGGCATTGATGCACTAGGCTATGAGGACGAACAAAAGCAAATGTACCTTTCTGCCCTAGAACAGCCTCAAGGTATGATTTTGGTGACCGGGCCTACCGGCAGCGGTAAAACGGTATCTCTGTATACAGGCCTTAACATTCTCAATACCGAAGAGCGCAACATTTCCACCGCGGAAGACCCGGTAGAAATCAACCTGGAAGGCATCAACCAGGTGCAAATGAACACCAGGGTAGGGCTGACTTTTGCGGAAGCACTTCGTTCGTTTTTGCGACAGGATCCAGATATCGTGATGGTCGGGGAGATTCGCGATCTTGAAACCGCCGAAATTGCTATTAAGGCTGCACAAACAGGGCACTTGGTACTCTCTACGCTGCACACCAACAGCGCGCCTGAAACCCTTACCCGCCTCCTCAATATGGGCGTACCGGCTTTCAACGTCGCCACCAGCGTTAGCCTGATCATTGCCCAGCGGCTTGCAAGACGACTGTGCACCAAGTGCCGACGGCCGGCAGATGATATACCAGACGAAATTCTCAGCCAGGAAGGCTTTGACGATATCGGCATTCCCAGGGAGGAGTTTGAGTTATATCATCCTGTAGGCTGTGACGTCTGCTTAAAAGGTTATAAGGGCCGGGTAGGCGTATATGAAGTAGTTCGCATCACGCCCGAGATAGCCTCCCTTATAATGGAAGGGGGAAATTCTCTGCAAATTGCCAAGGCGGCTAAAGCGGCTGGCTTCAACAATTTGCGGACTTCAGCACTGCGAAAAGCTGCACAGGGCTTAACCAGCCTGGAAGAAGCCAACCGAGTCACTAAGGACTAACTTATGGCCACTGCAACTGCTCAAAAATCCAGCAAAAACAGTTCGGCAACGAATCGCTCCAAGAGCTCTACCGCGAGTATTTATACCTATAAAGTGCAAGACAAAAAGGGGAAGACTTTACAGGGCGAAATGAGCGGTACAAATCCTGCTATCATTCGTGCTCAGCTTCAGAAACAAGGTCTAGTAGTAAAATCGATCAAAAAAAAGCCGAAGCCTTTGTTAAGTGGTGGCAAAAAGAAAATTAAGCCCAGTGATATTGCCGTGTTCTCAAGACAAATGGCAACAATGATGAAAGCAGGCGTGCCTCTTGTACAGTCTTTTGAGATTGTCGCCGATGGTCTAGAGAATAGATCCATGCAAGAGTTAATCCTCAAAATTCGAGAAGACGTAGCGGCAGGAGGAGGGTTCGCGCCAGCACTACGTAATCATCCAAGGTACTTTGATGATCTATTCTGTAACCTTGTAGAAGCAGGTGAGCAATCCGGTGCCCTGGAAACCATGCTTGATAGAATTGCCACTTACAAAGAGAAAACAGAAGCACTGAAGAAGAAAATTAAAAAAGCTTTGACCTATCCAACGGCCGTTGTAATTGTCGCCCTAATCGTAACGGCGATTTTGCTAATCAAAGTCGTTCCTCAGTTTGCAGACACATTTGGAGGTTTTGGGGCAGAGCTTCCAGCGTTTACCCTATTTGTTTTGCACCTTTCAGACTTGGCACAGGCATACTGGCTGCACGTTCTGGTAGGAATTATAGCTTTCGGCTTTGTCTTTCGCGAGCTCAAACTTAGAAGCCCCAAATTTGTGTATTTTTTAGACCGAACTTCTCTTAAAATCCCGGTGATTGGTGACATACTATATTTGTCAATTCTCGCTCGATTTGCTCGTACGCTCTCTACCACCTTCGCTGCCGGGGTGCCGTTAATCGACGCCCTGACCTCTGTAGCGGGATCAGCCGGTAATAAAATATACAGTGAGGCTGTTATAAAGATCCGAGAGGATGTATCAACCGGTCTTCAGCTAAACACCGCCATAAGAAACCAAGGTATTTTTCCACCATTACTCATTCAAATGGCCGCGATTGGCGAAGAGTCTGGCGCCCTAGACGAGATGCTGGACAAGGTAGCCACCTACTATGAAGAAGAGGTTGATAACAAAGTCGATAGCCTATCTGCACTGCTAGAGCCCATGATTATGTCGATTTTGGGCGTTCTAGTAGGCGGGCTTCTCATTGCAATGTATCTACCGATTTTCCAACTCGGCAATGTGGTGGGATAACAGGCGATGTCGGAGCTACCTTCTTGGTTTATCTTTCTATTTGCAGGACTATTTGGACTTACTTTAGGCAGCTTTCTAAACGTTTTAATACTGCGGCTCCCCAAAATTATGGAGGCGAGCTGGCGTGCTCAATGCTGTGAGCTTCTTGAGCAGGATGCACCTCAGCAGGAAAAACTGGGCCTGGCATTTCCAGCCTCACACTGCCCCGTCTGCAAAGCGCCCATTAAGGCATGGCACAACATACCAGTAATAAGTTATCTGCTGCTAAACGGGAAATGCGCGAGCTGCAAAACCCGGATATCACCACGCTACCCAATTATTGAAATAGCCACAGCAGTTCTCTCAGTTACCGCAGTATACCTGTTTGGCTTAACGTGGACGTCAGCGGCTGTTTTGGTGTTAACTTGGGCACTGTTAACACTGACGGTCATCGATTTTGACACTCAGCTATTACCCGATTGCATCACCCTGCCTCTGCTCTGGCTCGGGCTAATTGTTAATTACTTCGGCCTGATTACCGATTTGCCTAGCGCCCTCTGGGGCGCTATTTTTGGTTATTTGTCGCTCTGGTCGGTTTTTTGGCTGTTTAAGCTGCTGACCGGTAAAGAGGGTATGGGTTACGGTGATTTCAAGTTGCTCGCGGCCCTTGGTGCCTGGATGGGTTGGCAGATGCTGCCATTGATTATCATCCTCTCATCCCTTGTCGGGGCCGTCATCGGTATTGGTTTGATTCTGATTAAAGGGCGCGACAAAAATATCCCCATTCCCTTTGGCCCCTACCTCGCCATTGCCGGCTGGATTGCGCTCTTGTGGGGCGATGAGATCACAGCGCGCTATCTTCAGCTTGCCAACATCGGCTAGCAAGTCATGGCGACGATCAGAAGACCCTTCGTCGTTGGTTTGACGGGGGGTATCGGCAGCGGAAAGAGCGCGGCAGCGGCATTTTTCGCCCACCAAGGCGTAACCGTTGCCGATGCCGACCTTGCCGCACGGGCCGTTGTTGAACCCGGCCAGCCCTCGCTGACAGCGATTTCCGAGCGCTATGGCAAAGTGGTTTTGCAAGGCGATGGTACGCTCAACCGCAGGGCTCTGAGAGAGATTATCTTTTCCGACCCCACCGAGAAAGCCTGGTTAGAGTCTCAACTTCACCCGGCTATTCGGACACAGTTGATCCAAGAGCTTCACGCCGCGAGCTCCGATTACTGCCTGCTGGTATCCCCCCTGCTGCTCGAAACCGATCAACACACCCTGACAAACCGCATCTTGGTGGTGGATTGTCCTGAGGAGGACCAAATTTATAGAGCCATGCTGCGCGACACAGCGTCACGTGAGCAGATACAAACCATAATCGCCAGCCAGATAAATCGTCAGGAGCGCCTTGCAAGAGCGGATGACATTCTGCACAATCACGGCTCGCTAGAAGAGCTTCAGGCGCAGGTGCAAACTCTGCACGCGACCTACACCTCCCTTGCCAAACATACTGCCCTATGAGTGAAGACAAGCCTATTATGCTGCAATGCCCCACCTGCCAGGCGCAGGTGGCCTGGACCGAGCACTTTCCTTTCCGACCCTTTTGCAGTGAACGCTGTAAGTTGATTGACCTGGGGGAGTGGGCGACCGAAGGGCACCGCATCCCAGGAGAGGACGCATTGGCGCAAAACGACGAGCAATAGCCTAGGGGGCCGCCCAGAAGGCCCGGATGGCAGCAATACCTTGGGCGCCGCTCGCTTTCGCCTTGCCGAGATCCTCTTGTTTCATGCCGCCCAAGGCATACACCGGCAACTTTGCCTGCCTGACTAACTCGGCAAAGCGCGCCCAACCCATAGGCGCCGCCTGCGGATGTGAAGCTGTCGCAGCGACGGGTGATAGTGTGGCGTAATCGAGCCCCAATGCCGCTGCGCGCTGCAAATCTTCAAGACTGTGACAGGATGCCCCCACTAAGCCCGCCTCAGGCTTCTCTGCCAGGTTTGCGAGCGAAGTGTTATCCAAGTGCAAACCATGGGCGCTGACGCGCTCCCTCAGGCTCTCAGGCAAACAGCGGCGGTTCAATAGCAGACGCGCACCGGCTTGATCGCAAAGATCAAGCGACTTTTGTGCAAGAACCAGATATTGCTCATCCGATAGCTCATGTGCCCGCAACTGAACCAGTGACAAGCCTTTACCCAGTGCCGACTGTAAGCACTCGATAAACACCTCTTCCGACGCAAAAGATCCGGTTATGCATAAGGTATCGGGTAAGGACAGCGCTTGTAAGATGGGCGCATTGGCGGCTGGGAAGTCATAGCCGGGCAAGTCATCGCACCTCACCCAGAGCAGGGGCTGACCCTCCTTACCCCTCGGTACACCGCTGAACCGGGAAACCCGATGAACATCGAGTCGTACAACTTTGGCGCCGTAATCGTGGATTATTTCAATGACGGGCTCGGTCGCCAACACTCGAATGTCCAGCTCTTCGAAGAGCTCCCGATCGAGCGCTGTGAACAAGCTTTCTCCCGCCTCCACTTTGCCCCCGGGAAACTCCCATAGGCCACCCTGGTGGGCGTGCTCCGGACGCTTGGCAATCAGCACCCGCCCCTCGCCGTCGGTCACTACACCCACAGCGACATGAATTGTTTTCGCGCGCTCAGGTGCGATAGTCGGCATTTATTCGCACATATTCATACGACAAATCTGTGGTCCAGAGCAGCTCGCGGCAATCACCCCGCCCAAGATCAATGTAAATGCCGATCCTATCACCGCTCATGACGGCCTGGCCTTGGGCCTCGGTGTAAGAAGAGGCCCTCCCGCCGTTTTTAACAATCAACACATCATTCAGATGGACGGTTACCGTTGTAGGATCAAGATCTTCCACTCCGGCGTAGCCAATCGCAGCGACAATGCGCCCCCAGTTTGGGTCTGAAGCGAAAAGCGCGGTCTTGATCAGGGGCGAGTGCGCAACGGCGTAGGCCACTTTAAGGCATTCATCATGGCTGGCACCGCCGGTGACATCCACAGTGACAAACTTGGTGGCGCCCTCCCCGTCGGCCACAATCATCTGTGCCAGCTCGGTACACACTTCCGTCACCGCCTGCTTTAAGCTCTCAAACGCCGCCGATCGAGTGTCACTGATCACAGGATTGCCCGCCTCGGCTGAGGCCATGATGACACAGGCATCATTGGTCGAGGTATCGCCGTCAATCGTTATGCGATTAAACGAGAGTCCCGCGGCTTCGCGCACAATCCCCTGCAGAGCAGCCTGTTCCACCGCAGCGTCAGTCGCGATAAAACCGAGCATCGTCGCCATATTTGGGTTGATCATACCAGCACCTTTGCTGATACCGTTGACCGTGACCGTCACCCCTTCAATATCCACTTGTCGTGTAGCTCCTTTAGGGCGAGTGTCGGTCGTCATAATCGCTCGAGCGGCAGCCTCCCAATTTGACTCCTGCAAACTGTCAAAGAGTGCAGGAATCACCGCCTCAATTTTTCCGACAGGCAGAGGCTCTCCAATAACCCCCGTAGAGAACGGCAACACCTGTGCAGTTTGCGCACCACCAGCAGTTGCCACAGCGGAACAAACCGTCAGCGCATCCACGCGGCCCTGCTCGCCCGTACAGGCATTGGCATTCCCGGAGTTGATCACTAGGTAGCGCGTCTTCTCGGCGCCCAGATGTTCACGGCAGATCGTCACCGGTGCAGCGCAAAAGGCATTTTTAGTAAACACCCCCGCCGCACAGCCTTTATCAGCCAGGGCAAACAACAAAACATCGTTACGGCCCGGCTTTTTTATACCAGCGGCAGCAACACCAATAGCAACGCCGGCAATCGCCGGCATTTCAGGGAAAGGGTAATCACCTACGGCCATGTTTGTGCTCTCTGTTAACTTAACGTCCCGTGACACTGCTTGAACTTTTTACCCGAGCCACAGGGGCACGGATCGTTGCGTCCGACCTTGCGGCCATCTCGAGTGTAGGGCGAGGCCCCTGGCTGTCCCGGCTCTGGGGCTTGGGCCTGCTCGCCCATGGCAGACGCCTGCTCGTGCTGAAGCTGCATTTGCTGGCGCGAGCGTTCTTCAACTTCACGACGACGGCGCTCCATTTCTTCCATTTGCTCGCGGGTCACAGGCTCCACGCGCGCCAAAAGGTTGATCGATTCGCGTTTTACCGTTTGCAGCATTTCCTGGAACAAATAGAAGGCCTCGCGCTTGTACTCCTGCTTTGGATTGCGCTGGGCATAGGAACGCAGGTTAATCCCTTGGCGTAGATGATCCATGCTGGACAACTGTTCTTTCCAGGCATTGTCGAGAACCTGCAGCATAATTTGCCGCTCGATTTCCCGCATGGCATTGGCATCACCGACAGAGCCGCCAATACGCTCGCACTTGGCGTCATAGGCGCCCTGCACTTCCGCCAGGATTTTCGCGCGCAAGCTCTCCTCGTGCAGATTGTCGTCTTCATCGAGCCATTGCTGCACAGGCAGCTTCAACCCGAAATCTGCCTCGATTTGCTTTTCAAGGCCGGTGATATCCCACTGCTCTTCAATAGACTGAGGCGGCACATGAGCGCTGACTAGATCATCCACCACATCCGCGCGCACATTGGTAATCGTCTCAGAAATATCTTCCGCCTCAAGTAACTCATTGCGCTGATGATATACGATCTGGCGCTGGTCGTTGGCCACATCATCAAATTCAAGCAACTGTTTGCGGATATCGAAATTGCGCCCTTCAACTTTGCGCTGAGCTTTCTCGATTGCATTATTTACCATGCGATGCTCAATGGCCTCGCCTTTGTCCATGCCGAGCGCCTGCATAAAGTTACGCACGCGGTCTGAGGCGAAAATCCGCATCAGGTTATCTTCCAGGGAGAGGTAAAAACGGGTCACACCCGGATCCCCCTGGCGACCGGCGCGACCGCGCAGCTGATTATCAATTCGGCGGGATTCATGTCGCTCGGTACCGATAATATGCAAGCCACCGGCTTGCAAAACGGTTTCATGACGTAGCTTCCAGTCTGCTTTGATTTTCTCAACCTGCTCGGGAGTCGCATTCTCCAACTGCGCGACTTCGGCCTCCCAATTACCACCCAGCACAATGTCCGTACCGCGACCGGCCATATTGGTGGCGATGGTCACCGCACCGGGGCGGCCTGCTTGTGCAATAATTTCGGCCTCTTTTTCGTGGTACTTAGCGTTAAGAACCTGATGGGGAATCTTGGCCTTTTTCAGGCGTTTGGACATCTCCTCGGATGTTTCAATAGAGGCCGTACCCACCAATATTGGAGCATTATTGCTTCGGTACTCTTCAACATCCCGGACAATCGCATCAAATTTTTCTTCGATGGAAAGGTATACCAGATCGTTTTTGTCCTCGCGCTGCGTCGGCCGATTGGTAGGGATTACCACCACATCCAGGCTGTAGATCTCGCGAAACTCAAACGCTTCGGTATCCGCCGTACCCGTCATACCGGACAGGGTTGGATAGAGCCGGAAGTAGTTCTGAAAGGTGGTCGATGCCAAGGTTTGGCTTTCGCTTTGAATGCGAACGCCCTCTTTGGCCTCAATCGCCTGATGAAGGCCTTCTGACAAGCGCCGCCCGGGCATGGTGCGCCCGGTATGCTCATCAATCAGCACCACCTCATTGTTTTGCACAATGTACTCGACATCACGATGAAAAAGCGCGTGAGCACGCAGCGCTGAATTCACATGGTGCAGTAGGCTCAAGTTTACCGCGGAGTAGAGGCTGTCTTCATCGGACAACAAGCCCGACTGAATTAACAACTCTTCCACATGCTGGTGACCCTGCTCGGTCAATTCCACCTGGCGACTCTTTTCATCGACATAGTAGTCGCCATCGTCCTCGCCCTCATTCTGACGGGACAGACTGCCGATCAGCTTGTTCATGCGCTGATACATTTCCGAGCTGTTTTGCGTCGGTCCGGAAATGATCAAAGGCGTGCGCGCCTCGTCAATTAAGATAGAGTCAACCTCATCGACAACGGCAAAATGCAGAGGCTGCTGCACCTTGTCTGCTTTCGACAGGGCCATGTTATCGCGTAGGTAGTCAAAACCGTATTCATTGTTGGTGCCATAGGTCACATCGGCCTGGTAGGCTTGGCGCTTACTTGCAGGGTCCTGTCCTGACTGAATGACGCCTACGGTCATACCGAGAAAGGCGTATAGAGGCTGCATCCAGGCGGCATCACGACTGGCCAGGTAATCGTTGACCGTAACGATATGAACACCCAGGCCGGTGATTGCCCGCAGATAACATGGCAGGGTCGCCATCAGGGTTTTACCTTCACCGGTGCGCATTTCGGCAATACACCCTTCGTGCAGGGTCATACCACCGATCAACTGAACATCAAAATGACGCATGCCTAAAGTACGCCGGCTGGCCTCGCGCACAGTAGCAAAGGCCTCCGGCAGCAGAGCATCCAGTGTTTCTCCGCCCTGGTAGCGCTCGCGAAACTCAGCGGTCTTTGCCGCTAGCTGTTCGTCGGGAAGCGCCTGTAGCTGCTCCTCGAGAGCGTTAATGCGCGCGACTGTTTTGCGCATCCTTTTGAGAACGCGATCGTTTTTTGAACCCAGAACCAGTTTGGTAATCTTGCCTAACATCGTATTAATCCATAGAAAACATCAAAAGACGCAACCGCAACAAAGCCAAGCTACGCTGCGGGAGACTCACAGAGTCGGAAAGTCAGGGAGAGGAACTATCGCAGGGTGCGATGAATGTACGAAGAGGGGTCTACCGCTCGGCCATTTTTGTACACCTCGAAGTGCACGTGCGGCCCCGTCGAGCGGCCGGTCGAGCCCATCAGGGCGATTACCTGACCTTTTTTTACCACATCGCCCACATCGACGGAGTTTTCCTTGTTGTGGGCATAGCGAGTGCTGAATCCATTACCGTGGCTGATTTCAACCATCTGCCCGTAGCCGCTGCGATCGCCCGACCAAGTTACCACCCCGGATGCTACGGCTATGATATTGGAGCCGTCCTTGCCTGCGAAGTCTACACCGCCGTGCCAGGCAACCTTACCCGTAAAAGGGTCCGTTCGTCGGCCGAAGCGGGATGACATCCAACCTTTTTCTACCGGTCGGCCGGCCACGAAGATGTCTTCTTTTAGTCGGCGATTGACCAGCAGGGTATCTAGGGTTTCGAGCTGCTGCTCACGATTTTCAATCTGGCGGGAGAGCTCATCGATAGCGGTAAGAAAGTCAGGGGGAGAATAGGCCTCTCCCAAGGCATCGCCTTCGGGGCCACCCACTGCCGGACTTTGGCTGAAGTCAAATTCACCGGAATCGAGCTTGGCGATGGTAGTCAGGCGCTCGCCCAAAGCATCCAGGCGCACCAGCCTGGCCTGCAGTTCAGCCACTTTGAGGGTCAGCGCCGCCACCTCGGCCCGTGCACGCTTACGGCTCTCGGTTACCTGCTCTTTTTGTTCGGCAAGGGCGACTTCCCAAGCCCGACGCGATTCGGCGGTGAACATCTCATGGCCCGCTTGAGCTACCAGTAGGTGATACCCGAGCACACCGGCAACAGCCGGCAGACCGAGAATGCACACTGACAAGACCGCACGGGTCCAGCCGCCCAGCGTAATGCTGCGCGCGTGACCGTGACGCTTGCTGACCAGAATGATCTTCATACCGCGAATTTTAGCTGAATCACCCGTTAATAAGTGCTAACTAACTAGCATTTTTAAGGTCTGAATGTATAACCAGACTCAATTTTTATAGCGACTAAATCGCAGGAAATTCCGCCAACTATAGTAAAAAGGCCCGCAGAGTACAATCTGCAGGCCTGAATTTTATCGTTTTAAACCGCCAGTAGCGGCTTCATATAGGAGATAGGGGCAGCCGTTTCGTCGTCGAAAGTCACCACTTCCCAGGCGTCCGGCTGGGCAATCAACTGCCTCAGGGACTTATTATTGAGCGCATGACCTGACTTATGCGCTTTAAATTCACCAATCAGGCTGTTGCCCAGCAAGTACAAGTCGCCAATGGCGTCTAATACCTTGTGCTTAACAAACTCATCCTCATAGCGCAGGCCGTCTTCATTGAGAATCCGATACTCATCCACGACAATGGCATTATCCACGCTGCCACCTTTTGCGAGCCCCTTGGAGCGCAAATACTCGATTTCGTGCATAAAACCAAAGGTCCGAGCACGACTGACCTCTTTCACAAAGGAGGTGCTGGAGAAGTCTACTGAGGTTTCAAGGGCGCGCCCTTGAAACACAGGGTGATCAAACTCGATTGAGAAGGTCACCTTAAAGCCGTCAAAGGGAATAAAACTGGCAGATTTATCACCGTCCTCGACCGTCACTGGTCGCTTGATACGGATAAACTTCTTCGCTGCAGCCTGCTCCTGAATGCCTGCGGACTGGATCAAAAACACAAATGGCCCGGCGCTGCCGTCCATAATGGGGACTTCGGGCGCGCTGACCTCAACGATCGCGTTATCAATACCTAGGCCAGCCATCGCCGAGAGCAAATGCTCAACAGTCGACACCTTGACGTCATCCTTAACCAAGCTGGTTGAGAGGGTGGTGTCACCGACATTTTCCGCCTTGGCCTCAATCTCCACCACAGGATCGAGATCCACACGACGGAAAATAATGCCGGTATCCACGGCGGCTGGCAAAAGAGTTAAATAGACTTTTTGGCCGGTGTGCAGGCCGACGCCGGTGGCGCGAATGGCATTTTTAAGCGTACGCTGTCTGATCATTGTTGAATTTGGCTCTACTATCGATGGTTTGGACAAACATCTTTTTGGGCAGGCGTGACTTCTCATTTGCCAGCACTACGGCCTCATGGGCCCAGCGAACGCACGGCACAGCGACATCGCCCGAAATACGGCTGTATAAAACGGCGGACTATAGCAAAAAAACGCGAAGTCCACCAGTTATTGCGCGTTTATCGCCCAACTCTGGTGCAAATAGCCAAAACAGCGCCAGGCCGACCCGCCACCGCTGACACGCACGGCGGGTGACCCGGACCTGCCAGCATCAATCCGCCTGACGGCGCAGAAACGCCGGGATATCCAGATACTCCATGTCCCGGTCTGCGGCGGGTGCCGCAGCGGCTGCCTGACCACCCGAACCGTTACGCATAACGGTGGGGCGATCCAGAGCCGCGTAGTCCACCTGCCCATCAGAGCGGCGAGTGTTGTCTACCACCACTTTGGTCGGGGCCTTGGCCATTTGCTCGGCGGCCCCCAGGCCGGTGGCAACAACGGTGACGCGCAGCTCATCCGACAACTCGGGGTCGATAACGGTTCCCACCACTATTGTGGCATCGTCGGAGGAGAACTCGGCGATGGTTTCACCCACTTCACCGTACTCACCCAGCGACAGGTCCATACCGGCGGTGATGTTAACCAGAATGCCGCGAGCGCCCTGCAAATTGACGTCTTCAAGCAGCGGACTGCGAATCGCCGCTTCGGCGGCCTCTCGAGCGCGATTTTCACCGCGCGCATGAGCGGTACCCATCATCGCCATACCCATCTCCGACATCACAGTGCGTACATCGGCAAAGTCGACGTTGATCATACCCGGGCGGATAATCAGGTCGGCAATCCCCTGCACAGCGCCCTGCAACACGCTGTTGGCGGCTTTAAAGGCATCGAGCAGGCTGGTGGTTTTTCCCAATACCGACAAGAGCTTCTCGTTGGGAATCGTAATCAGGGAGTCGACGCGCTCCTGGAGCTCCTTGATACCCGCATCGGCCACCTGCATGCGCTTGCGCCCTTCAAAGGGAAAGGGCTTGGTCACAACGGCAACCGTAAGAATGTCCATGTCCCGAGCGACTTCCGCGACAATCGGAGCGGCACCAGTTCCCGTACCGCCACCCATACCTGCAGCGATAAAGACCATATCTGCCCCAGAGAGGACCTCGGCTATGCGCTCGCGATCTTCCATGGCGGCATGGCGCCCCACCTCAGGGTTGGCACCCGCACCCAAGCCCTTGGTCATGCTGTTACCGAGCTGCAAAGCAACCCTCGCATCAACATCTTTCAAGGCCTGAGCATCTGTGTTGGCGCAAATGAATTCCACGCCTTCTACATTGTTGGAGATCATGTGTTTAACGGCGTTGCCACCGCCGCCGCCGACACCGATCACTTTGATTACTGCATTTTGTGGCATGCTGTCTACTAGCTCAAACATGACGTTTCCCCTCTCGTCCGTAAATCAAAAAGTTAACAATCAAAATTCACCTTGAAACATTTTTTTCAGCCTGGCGAGCCACCCGGGCTCACCATCGCTGGCCGGTGTCGCGTAATGATCGCCCTGACGTTGTTTCAGGGCATATTGCAATAGCCCCACACCGGTGGAGTAAATCGGGTTATTGACAATGTCAGACAACCCCGAAATATTCTGTGGCGCTCCTAGCCTGACGGGCATGTGGAAAATCTCTTCAGCCAATTCCACTACACCTTCCATTTTTGCCGTGCCGCCGGTCAAAACAATGCCGGCCGGCAACATATCCTCGTAACCACTGCGTCGAATTTCAGCTTGCACGAGCGTGAAAAGCTCGTCATAGCGCGGCTCAACCACCTCGGCCAATGCCTGACGTGAGAGATTACGCGAAGCCCGATCACCGACACTTGGCACCTTAATGGTTTCATCCGGGCCTGTGAGCTTGGCCAGCGCACAGGCGTATTTAATTTTTATTTCCTCGGCGTTTTGCGTCGGCGTGCGCAGCGCCATAGCAATATCATTAGTCACCTGATCACCGGCAATCGGAATTACACCTGTGTGCCGAATGGCCCCATCGGTAAAAATAGCGATGTCGGTCGTCCCGCCACCGATATCCACGATGCACACACCCAGCTCGCGCTCATCATCGGTCAACACCGAGTAATTAGAAGCGAGTTGCTCGAGAATAATGTCCTCTACCTCGAGCCCACAGCGACGGATACATTTCTCGATGTTCTGCGCCGCATTGACCGCACAGGTCACCAGATGCACTTTGGCCTCAAGGCGAACGCCACTCATCCCCAGCGGTTCCTTCACTCCCTCCTGATCATCGATCAGAAACTCCTGGGGCAGTATGTGCAGAATCTTCTGGTCCGCCGGTATCGCTACCGCCTGGGCCGCGTCAATTACCCGCTCGACATCCTGAGTGAACACCTCTCGATCTTTAATCGCCACTATGCCGTGCGAGTTGAGGCTGCGGATGTGGCTGCCGGCAATACCCGCGTAGACGGAGTGTATTTGACAGCCGGCCATCAGCTCCGCCTCTTCAACCGCGCGCTGAATGGAGTGCACCGTAGACTCGATATTCACCACCACGCCTTTTTTTAGGCCGCTGGAGCGGCAAGAGCCGATACCGACAATTTCCAGATTTCCCTCCGGATTCACGGCACCGACAATCGCCACCACCTTGGAGGTGCCTATGTCCAGTCCTACGATCATCTTGTTGTCATTAGAGCCCGCCATTGATTGGACCTCTTATCCCCAAACCTGCAAAGTGTTTAATTTCATTTAGCTCGTCTTCTCGATGCTCACTTCGTATTCATCCGACCAAGCCACAGCGAGGCCGTTGGCGTAGCGCAAATCCACCCGGGCGACCGCCTCAAAGTTCTGAATTAAGTGCTCGTCGTACACCCACAGAAAACGTTGTATTTTCTCCGGCAACTCATCTTTCCCCAGGGTCAGCTCAGCGCCGCCTTCCAGGGCGATTCTCCAGGTACCCAGGTGATCGACCCACAGCCGAGTAATGGACAGACTGCGCGAGCGCAACACCCGCGATAAATCCTGATATTGCTGCATAATCTTCGTCGATTCAGACTCACGACCCATCAGTTGCGGCAAATGCTCCAGCGTTTTCGCTTGCGACGTATGGATAACCTCGCCACGCTGATTCAAAAAACCGACCTCGCCCCATCGAGCAATGGGCACCTGCTCAATCAATGTCACAGTAAGCGCACTGGGCAGAGAGCGCGCAACCACGGCCCGCTCAACCCAGGGGTGCCGTTCGATGTCTCGCTTCAGCTCAGTGAGATCAAGCTCGACAAATTCCCGGTCAATGGCCCTGCTGATCAGCGCGGTTGCCTCTTCTCTCGACAGCTGTACAAAACTTCCCTCGACTTTGACTTCCTCGACCGGGTGACGCATCACCGTCGAAAGGGCCATGCCGCCGTAGTGATACATCGCAACGCCAGCCGCGCCGAGCACACCCAGGAGCGTGACCTGCTTGAGTGCACGCGCGACCTTTTGCAGCGACTGAAATCGCTGAGCGGGCCTTGCGGCGCCTCTCGGCGTCGCCTGGCGATACCCTTTTGCCCGGCTGCGCTTTTGCATTACCGACGCAAGCTCTCCGTTAAAATGGCCAAGACTAAAGATTCAAAACTCAAACCACTGGCCTTGGCTGCCATAGGCACCAGTGAATGACTGGTCATTCCGGGCACGGTATTGACCTCGAGCATAAAAAACTCGCCCGCCTCATTGGCCATAACATCGACGCGCCCCCAGCCACGACAGCCTATTGCTCTAAAGGCCTCAAGCGCGCGATGCCGCAGAATTTGCTCGCGCTCCGGCTCGAGCCCGCAAGGACAGATATAGCGAGTGTCCCCGGCAACATATTTGGCCTCAAAGTCGTAAAACCGATGATCGGTTTCCAGACGAATGGCCGGCAGCGCTTCATCGTCCAGGATCGCCACGGTGTACTCAGCCCCACGAATCAGCCGCTCCGCAATGACCAGCGAGTCAAACCCCGCAGCGTTACGATAGGCACTTTCGAGCTCCGCACTCGTAGCCACTCTGGCCATGCCGATACTCGAGCCCTCATGCGCGGGCTTCACCATAACCTCGCCGCCCAACGACTCAAGCACTCGTGGCCAGTCGCTGTTTTGCGTCAAGACTTCAAAATCCGGGGTCTGCACACCAATGCCACGCCACAATTGTTTAGTGCGCAACTTATCCATCGCAATGGCAGACGACTGCACGTCGCAACCGGTAAAAGGTATGCACAAATACTCCAACACAGCTTGGATACGGCCATCCTCGCCGCCAGGCCCATGCAGAGCGATAAAGGCCCGGTCCAGCCCGGCCTTTTGCAGCTCGCCAATACTGTCGCGCCCAATATCGATACCGACGTAGTCGATACCGAGTGTTTCCAGCGCCCGCATAACAGCGGCGCCGCTTTTCAGCGAGATTTCACGCTCGGCCGACTGCCCGCCATAAAGCACGCCCACGCGCCCAAACTGTGCAATCATTTCCTGACTCACCCGCAACCACCTTTGCTCATTTATTCCACCAATTGACGCTTTGCCAGCTCAGCGGCCAGGGCGCCGACATTACCAGCACCCTGAGTAATCACGATATCGCCGGCGCGAACCAAGTCCCGCACCACTGCAGGTACGCCGTCGATACCCTCGACAAAAATAGGCTCAACCTGCCCTCGCGCCCGAATGCTGCGGCACAAATGCCGGCCATCCGCACCCGGGATTGGCTCTTCGCCAGCGCTGTAGACCTCAAGCAACACCAACCCGTCCACTGTCGATAAAACATCGACAAAATCTTCGTAGAGATCGCGCGTACGAGTGTATCGATGTGGCTGGTATACCATCACCAGCCGGCGCTCGGGCCAGCCATCGCGTATCGCTTTGATGGTTGCGGCCACCTCTCTGGGGTGGTGCCCGTAGTCGTCCACCAACATGGCCTCGCCGCCTGCTACCGGATAGTTGCCATACACCTGAAAGCGCCGCCCAACTCCGGCAAAACTTGCCAGACCTTTGACAATAGCCTCGTCGCTTACACCTTCGTCACGCGCCACGGCGATCACAGCCAAGGCATTTAGAATATTGTGCTGGCCGGGAATGTTAATGCGCACTCTCAAGCGCAAGTCACTGTCGTTGTGCACGACATCAAACTCAGAGTGCATCTTTTCCTGATGAATATTTTCAGCGCGCAGGTCACAGTGCTCGGAAAATCCGTATGTCGTCACGGCGCGCGACACCTCGGGCAAAATCTCCTGTACCACTGGATCGTCTCCGCACACCACAGCCAAACCGTAGAAGGGTAAGTTGTGCAGGAACTCAACAAAGGTTTGCTTCAGGCGAGAAAAATCACCCTCATAGGTGTCCATATGATCCGCGTCAATGTTGGTCACGATGGCCACCATCGGCTGCAGATGCAAAAACGAAGCATCACTCTCATCAGCTTCGGCCACCAAGTAACGACTTTGTCCAAGCTGGGCATTACTGCCGGCACTGTTGACCAGTCCGCCAATAATAAACGTGGGATGCCTGTCGGCGGCAGCTAACACAGAGGCCAACAAACTGGTAGTGGTCGTTTTGCCGTGAGTGCCCGCCACAGCAATGCCGTGGCGGTACCGCATCAGTTCCGCTAGCATTTCGGCCCGGCGCACCACAGGCACCCTGGCATCACGTGCGGCCTTCATCTCCGGGTTGGTTTCATCCACAGCGCTGGAGTTGACCACCACATCGGCCTGGGCAATATTCTCGGCGCTATGGCCAACAAATACCGTCGCGCCCTTGTCGACG
Organism: Gilvimarinus algae; assembly: GCF_030518215.1. Taxonomy (GTDB): domain Bacteria; phylum Pseudomonadota; class Gammaproteobacteria; order Pseudomonadales; family Cellvibrionaceae; genus Gilvimarinus; species Gilvimarinus algae. The sequence goes on along the minus strand of NZ_JAULRT010000059.1, from coordinate 52,762 downwards.
AGGCGCTGGGTCACCGTCGATGCTTTCAAGTCTGAGCCAGAGATATCATAACCTTGGTTCAGCAGCACTTCGGCAATGCCGCTCATGCCAGCACCACCGATGCCTATAAAATGTATCCGGCGGATACGGCGCATCTCGGGAACTTCGTAATACTGTATTGCTTTATCCATGAATCAGTTCCCCAATCTCGTCTGCCACTTTTGCAGCGGCATCACCGCGGCAGGCTTGTCGCGCAATTTCCGCCATTTGCAACAAAGCACTGCGACTCGCCAGGCGTTCGCGCAGCACTTTGGCCAAGCGCTCAGCACTCAAATCGCCTTGCGGTACACTGATGGCCGCACCAGCGCTGGCCAATACCGCGGCGTTATGCGTCTGGTGATCATCAATCGCTGTTGGCAACGGAATCAAAATGGCCCCGACACCCGCACAAGCGAGCTCCGCAATGGTCAGCGCACCTGCGCGACAAATCACGATATCTGCCCAGCCATAGGCCTCAGACATGTTGTCAATAAATGGCTCTACGCTCGCCTCCACTTGCGATGCGAGGTAATTCGCAGTCGTAACCTCAGCGTGCTTTTCACCGCACTGGTGCCGTACTTTAGGCCGCTCGGACGCATTCAGCTGACCAAGCGCCTGGGGCACAAGCTCGTTGATGGCTAACGCCCCGAGACTTCCACCTAACACAAGAAGATGCAAAGGCTCATCAGCCCTTGCCGCAAACCGCTGGGCAGGTTCCGGTAGCTGACGAATCGCCTGCCGCACCGGGTTACCCACCCAACGGCCATTGTTAAATACATCGTCAAAACCGGTAAGAATGCGATTGGCCAACCGGGAGAGGAGCTTATTAGTCGTACCCGCCACCGCATTTTGCTCATGGATAACCAGCGGCAGGCCCATCATTTTTGCCGCCAAGCCGCCGGGACCAGAGGCAAAACCTCCAAAACCGATCACCACCTCGGGCTTGACGCGTCGCAATACATTGATCGCTTGCAGTACAGCCAGGGCAATCAAAAACGGCGCTTTCAATATGCCCGCGGCGCCTCGGCCACGCACACCTTCCACGCGGATATAATCAATAGTGATGCTCTGGGCCGGCACTAGGCGATGCTCAATGCCTCGCTGGGTTCCCAGCCAGTGCACCTCGACGCCGCGCTCGCGCATTACTTTGGCAACCTCCAACGCAGGGAAAACGTGGCCGCCGGTTCCGCCCGCCATGATCAGCACCCGACTCATGCCGCACCTCCGGCCAAGGAACCTTCGCGGTGCACTCGCGAGGGGTTGGTCACCGGTGTATGTCGCTCGGGGGCGGTGCGCATCTCCATATCAGCGCGCAATACAAAGGCGACCAGGGCACAGCTGACCAGCAAGCTGTTGCCACCGTAGCTAATAAAGGGCAGCGTCAGCCCTTTGGTTGGCAAAAGCCCGCTGGCTACGCCAACGTTAATAAACACCTGCAAGCTGAACAGCACCGCGATTGCAAACACCGCGTAGGTCAGAAACGCATTACCACGTGCACGACAGGTACGGTAAACCGCCAGAATTCGATGGATCAGCGCAGCAAACAATCCAAGAAGCACTAAGCCGCCCAAAAGCCCCAGCTCTTCGGCAAAAATCGCAAAAATAAAATCGGTATGCGCCTCGGGAAGATAAAATAACTTCTGAACACTGTTTCCGAGTCCCATGCCCAGCCACTCGCCTCGCCCGAAAGCTATGAGCGATTGGGTTAATTGGTAACCGGCATTAAATTGATCGGCCCATGGGTCCATAAAGGTGACCAAGCGCTTGAGCCGATATGGGCTTGCGACCGCAAGGGCCGCCAGGAGCCCAACACCCCCAACCGCCAAAGGCACAAAGTATCTAAGCTTCAACCCGGCAATAAACATAATTGCAATCACCGTGGCCCCGATGACCACGGTGCCACCAAAATCGGGCTCCAAGACCAGCAAGGCTAATACCAAGGACAGTATCGCCAGTAACTTACCGAACTCTCGCCAGCTGCTGACGGCAACCGATGGGCGCAGAGAAAAGTACTGAGCAAAAAAGACAATCACGGCAAACTTTGCCACCTCGGAAACCTGCAGGGTAAAAAAGCCAAGGTTAATCCAGCGCTGCGCGCCATTGACTTTTTTCCCCAGACCCGGAATCAATACAACAACCAGCAAAGCCACAGCCGTCAACAACAAAGGCACACTTAAACGACGCCAAACATCGGTCGGCAAGGTCAAAACCACACTGGCCACGGCAAAACTCATCAGCAAAAACACAAGATGACGCTTAGCGAAATACCAACTATCGCCGTAATTGGCGCCAGCAAATGCCACAGAAGCAGACGCGACCATCACAAGTCCGATAGACAAGAGCGCCAGCCAAAGACAGGTCAGGGGCCAATCGGGCTGGACACCGGCACTGAGGGGTTGCTGCCACTTAATCATTGGCGGCCTCCTTTACCCAGTGTTTAAAGGTCTCACCGCGGGCCATGTAGTTATCAAACTCATCAAAACTGGCACACGCTGGGCTCAACAAAACCGTGTCGCCCGAATATGCCAGCTCGCGCGCCTTGGCCAGCGCGGGCAACAAGCCTGCCTCTCGCTCAAGTGCGGAGTAACCCGCGAGCGACTTTTCAATAATGGCAGCGTCGCGACCAAAGACGACCGCCGCCCGAGCATGGCGTTTAAGAGCCTCCAGCAATGGCCGGAAATTATCGTCCTTGGCGACACCGCCGAGCAGCAACACCAGCTTTCCATGCGCTTGGGCGAGCCCTTCAATGGCCGCGAGGGTCGCTCCCACATTGGTTCCCTTGGAATCGTTGATATAACCTACACCATCCACCTCGGCAACCCATTCGCAGCGATGCGGCAGGCCACTAAATGCACGTAATGCCTCAAGCATCGCAATCATAGGCAAACCTGCCGCCTTACCAATAGCCAGTGCGGCCAGAGCGTTGTCGACATTGTGACGGCCGACAATTCGCAACTCACTGGCGGGGATCAAAGGCTTCAGATCTTCTGCAAGCCAGAGTTCGCCGTCTTTATCCACTGTCCCCATATTTTTGAAATCGGCCACGCCACCAAAGGAGACACGCTCAACATCCGCAGCCAAGGGTGGTTGCGTCAGTGGGTCGGTACGGTTGACAACAACTTTTTTGGCACCGTAGTAAATTCGCTGTTTGGCCGCATGGTATGCCGGCATGCTGTCGTAGCGGTCCATATGGTCTGGACTGATATTCAGTACGCAGGCGACCTCTGCCCCAAGCTTGGAGACGGTTTCTAGCTGAAAACTCGATAGCTCCAGCACATAGAGTTCAACACTCTCATTGAGCAAATCGAGTGCGGCGGTGCCCAGATTACCCCCAACAGCAACGCACCGACCGGCGGCCTCAGCCATTTTGCCCACCAGCGTAGTGACGGTACTTTTCCCGTTGGAGCCAGTGATGGCGACAATCGGTGCACGGGCATGGCGACAAAACACCTCGACATCCCCCACCAGGGGCACGCCGGCTTCGCGGGCCTTTGCCAATGCTGGCATAGAGATGGGCACACCAGGACTGACGATAATTTCATCGGCGCTGTTCAACAAAGCCTGATCCCATTGGCCAAACTCGCAGTGTACGCCGGGAAATTCCTGCGCAATTAACGCCCGATTTGGCGGAAGATCTCGGGTATCAAACAGCACAAAACGTTCATTGCAGCGCTGCAAAAAGCGCGCAGCCGACAGACCGGAAACCCCGGTGCCAACGATCGCTTTCATTTTGCTCGTTGCAATCAAGTGACTCACTGCTACCTCAACGCAATTTCAATGTTGCCAAGCCAAAGAGCACCAGCATGACGGTGATAATCCAGAAGCGCACGATCACTCTCGGCTCGGGCCAGCCTTTTAACTCAAAATGATGGTGCAGCGGTGCCATGCGGAAAATCCTCCGACCGGTCAACTTGTAGGAACCCACCTGCAGGATGACCGAGATCGTCTCCATGACAAACACGCCACCCATAATAAAAAACACCACCTCGTGGCGAATAATTACGGCAATAATTCCCAGGGCTGCCCCCAGGGACAATGCCCCTACATCGCCCATAAACACCTGTGCCGGGTAGGTGTTGAACCAGAGGAAACCGAGACCCGCGCCACACAAAGCCGCACAAAACACCACCAGTTCGCCACTGCCCGGCACATGAGCAATGTGCAGGTACTGGGCAAATTCATAGTGCCCAGTCACATAGGCAATGGCACCGAGCGCCGCTGCCACCATAACCGACGGCATAATTGCCAAGCCGTCGAGCCCGTCAGTTAGGTTGACCGCATTGCTCGCCCCAACGACAACGAAGTAACTGAGTACGATGTAGAAAATACCCAGCTCCAAAGCAAAGTTTTTCAAAAATGGCAAGAAAAGCTGGGTCTCGACGGCCGTTGTTGCCGTCAGATACAAAAATACTGCGGCTCCAATGCCCGCCACCGACTGCCAGAAATACTTCCAACGCGCAGGCAAGCCCCGAGAATTCTTCTGTACCACCTTGCGATAATCATCCACCCAGCCGACAGCGCCAAAAACAGCGGTGACCGCCAGCACGACCCAGACATAACGATTGGCCAAGTCCGACCACAACAGGCTGCTGATAAAAATGGCCGCCAGTATCAAGGTGCCACCCATTGTCGGTGTACCAGACTTAGTCAGGTGCGACTGCGGACCGTCATCGCGCACCGCCTGGCCAATTTGCAGCTGGTTTAACTTGCGTATCATCCATGGGCCGAGTAAAAGCGAAATCCCAAGCGCCGTCATCACACTCAAGATGGCACGCAGCGTCAGATACTGAAAGACGAAAAAGCCGCTATTCAATTCTTGTAATTGTTCTGCAAGCCAGAGCAGCATTCAGGTCTTCTCCCCTTCGGTTAAAGCCCTAACCACTCGATCCATTCGAGCGCTGCGTGATCCCTTAATCAAAACGGTGCAATCGCTGTCCGTAACAATTGTCAAAAGATGTTCAATGAGGTCCTGCTGATCTTCAAAATGACGCGAAGGCCCGGAAAAATTATCGCTCACCGCCTGAGACAAGACGCCAAAGGTAAAAACAGCCTGCAGCTTCTTTTGCGAAGCATAGTCGCCAATTTCCGCATGCATCAGGTAAGCCTCTTCCCCGAGTTCGCCCATATCCCCCAACACCAGAATGTTGGCGCCTTTAATGTCACCGAGCACATCAATGGCGGCCCGCACAGAACCCGGATTGGCGTTGTAGCTGTCATCAATTACCGTGCAGCCACCAAGTCCCTTGCGAAAAGTCAGCCGGCCTTCAACCGGAGCAAACGCCTCCAAGCCTTTGACAATTGCCTCATCGGACGCGCCCACTGCATGGGCACAACAGGCAGCCGCAAGAGCATTGCGAATATTGTGCTGCCCACCGACAGCAAGACGCACTGGCAAACTGCGCCCCAGCAAATTAAGTGTAAAGCGCTGCTCGTGTCCGTCAGCCTCAAGCTCCGTTGCGTAGCAGTTAGCCACGGTGTTGCTCAGGGAAAACGTCAAACGACTGCGATCGTGCAGCTGATGCAACCACTGGGCAGCGAATTGATCATCGAGATTGACCACGCTGCATCCATCGGCCTTTACTCCTTGATAAATTTCTCCTTTGGCATCGGCCACGCCCTCAAGCGATCCAAACCCCTCCAGGTGAGCGGGCATCACATTGTTGACCAGCGCCACATCGGGCACCGCCAGCTCACACAAATAGGCAATTTCGCCAATAGCACTGGCGCCCATTTCGATCACTGCAAAACGCTCTTCGCCGGTAAGCCGCAACAGTGTCAGGGGCACGCCAATGTGATTGTTAAAATTGCCCTGGGTTGCAAGCACCGGGCCCTCACACTGCAAAATATTGTGGACCATGCTGCGCACACTGGTCTTGCCGCTCGAACCGGTGATCGCAACCACGGGGCCGTTGAAACGCGCACGATTGATGCGGGCTATTTCACCCAACCCTAGAATCGTGTCATCAACTTGCAACTGAGCCAGGGGGCAGGCGCTGTCAATGGCGTCCACCAGGGCGCCGACGGCCCCGGCGCGCTCGACATCAGCGAGGAAGTTATGACCGTCAAAATTGGGGCCGCGCAGAGCGACAAAAAAATCACCGGGTTCAATTTTTCTCGAATCGGTGCAGATACGGGTAAAGGGCCCCGAATCTGCTGTCATTAGTGTTGTGAAAAAACGGGAGAAATCACGCTGCAACTGCTTAATGGACATAGTGCCAATCATGACGCACTCTCCTCGCCGGCCTTTCTCTGACGCTCTTTCAGTGCTTGGAGCGCCTGCTCCCGATCGCTGAAAGGCTGCTCGTGCTCGGCAAAAACTTGCACCTGCTCATGCCCTTTGCCCGCAATCAATACCGCATCGCCCGCAGCGGCTTGCTGTACAGCTAGGGCAATCGCTTTATCACGCTCCGGAATTACCAGGCAACGTTCAGGTGTGTACATACCGCGCACAATCTGACCGGCAATGTCTGCCGGATTTTCGCGGCGTGGATTGTCATTGGTCACCAAAACGTAGTCAGCGGCTTTTTCTGCCACCCGCCCCATTACCGGACGCTTATCGGCGTCCCGGTCGCCACCGCAGCCAAACACGCACCAAAGACTGCCATCGGCGTGCCGGCGCAAGGCCCGCAAGGCCTTCGCCAATGCATCCGGCGTGTGGGCGTAATCCACCACTACTTGAACATCCTGCCCGGCGTCTAGCGCAATTTGTTCCATTCGCCCCGGTGCCGGTTTGAGCTGTGAAATGAGAGGCGCAATCTCACCCAAACGATAGCCGCGGAGCAAGGCAACGCTGATAGCTGCCAACATATTGCCGGCATTAAAATCGCCCAGCAGGCGAGAACGAATGCTGGCACTCTCACCGCCGGCACACACCACAGCGCTAATCCCGTCGCGGGAATAGACAATAGACTCGTAATAGACATCGGCCTTTGGCGAGCTCAGGGAATAACTGAGTACCTGCTCGACGCGCTCAGACTTCTTCCTCAGAGACTTGCACCAGGGGTCGTCGCGATTGATCACCGCGTGGCGCAGCCCCCTTGCCTTGAGCAGGCGCGCTTTGGCCTTGCCATAGGCTTTCAGATCACCGTGAAAGTCGAGATGATCGTGGGTTAGATTCGTGAACACCCCGGTGGTAATGCGCACGTGCCGGGTGCGGTGTTGAACGAGTGCATGGGAGGACACCTCCATTGCCAGAGTATCCGCCCCCTGATCGACAAGGGCCGCCAAAGCGCCCTGAGTTGCGAGCGGGTCAGGTGTGGTATACCCAGTTGGGGTAAAGGTATCTCCAATCAACCCGACACCGAGCGTTCCCATCACGGCGGACTTTCTGCCCAGCGCCGCGAGCAGTTGGGCGATCAGCAAAGCGCTGGTGGTTTTGCCATTGGTGCCGGTAATGCCGATCACGTCCAAGGAGGCGCTGGGGTCGGCGTAGAGGCGGCTGGCCAGCTCGCTCAGCTGCTTATCCAGTTGTCGCACCCGCACGACGGGCACCCCGCCGGTGTAACTGATCATAGCGTCCGCATCAACAAGCACAGCCACTGCGCCCGCCTCGGCGGCATCGCCAATAAAGTCAGCGCCATCGACACGCTGTCCACGCAGAGCCACAAAGACATCTCCGGCACGCACTCGGCGGCTGTCCGATGCCATACCCTGCACCATCAGCTCTCGCAGGGGCTCAGGGGCCACAGAGCCCAGCATTTCACCCAGTGTCAATTCGGCCAGCGCCATCACAACCGCACCCCCTGAGTGAGCGCCAACTGCGAGTTGTCGCTGCGGGGCGTCACACTGATACGGGCCGCCTGGGTTTGCGGTGGCTCCTGCAGTAGACGCAAAGCACCCTCGGTGATGCTGGAGAACACCGGCGCTGCCACCTGGCCACCGTGGTATTTGGTATCGCGAGGCTCATCGATCATGACCGCGACAATAATGTCCGGACTGTCAGCCGGCGCAGCCCCCACAAATGAACCGATATAACGATGATCGGCATAACCGCCTGCATCGGCCTTATGCGCTGTGCCCGTCTTACCGGCAACTGGGTAGGCGTCTACTTTGGCGCGGCTGCCCGTGCCTTCCAGGCTCACCACTTTGCGCAACATTTTCATGACCGCGCGAGTGTACTGCTCGTCCACCACCTGCTCTGTCGAGGCCGCCTGTTCGCTGCGAAGCAGCGACACGGGGCGACGAACACCATCGCTGGCGAGCACTGAGTACGCCTGCGCAAGTTGTAAAATAGTCAGGTTCAGCCCGTAGCCAAACGCATAAGTAGCCCGCTGAATCGGCCTCCAGCGGGTGTAAGAAGGCAGCACTCCCACCGCTTCGCCGGGAAAGCCTGTACCCGTACCCTGGCCAAGGCCAAGGCGATAGTACATATCGCGGATGGTGTCCGGCTCGACAGCCAGAGCCAATTTGGTCATGCCCACCTGACTGGACTTGGCAATGATACGGGTTAAATCCAGCTCCCCGTAGTTGACGGGGTCGAGCAAGGTTTTCTTGCCGACCTGCACATAGCCGGGCGTAGTATCGATCACCGAATAGGGTTGGAACTTACCCGTCTCAAGAGCCGCCATCACTGCCAGCGGCTTGATGGTGGAGCCCGGCTCGAACACATCCGTCAGCGCGCGGTTGCGCAGACTGGCAGGGTGAATATTGGCGCGGTCATTGGGGTTATAAGAAGGCTGATTGGCCATCGCCAAGACTTCACCGGTGTGGACATCGAGCACCACCACAGAACCGGCCTTAGCGCCGAATTGCTGTACCGCTTTTTTCAGCTCGCGGTGCGCCAAATACTGCAGGCGCAAATCAATGCTGAGCGCCAGAGGTCTGCCGCTGCGAGCGGCCTGAATCAGGCCCAACTCTTTAACGGTGCGACCGCGCAAGTCCTTGAGCACCTGCTTGGCGCCACTCTCCCCGGCGAGCCAGGCATCGTAGGCAAGCTCCATGCCCTCCTGACCGCGATCATCAATGTCCGTCATACCGACAATATGAGCAGCCACTTCGCCAGCAGGGTAGTAACGGCGAAATTCACGCTGACTGTAAACACCATCGATGCCCAGATCGAGAATACTCGCCGCTTCCTGTGGCGGCAGATGACGCTCCAGATAGACAAACTCTTTGCCTGAGTAGCGCGCCAGGCGGCTCTCGAGCTCAGCCTTATCCCAACCGAGCGCCTGCGCCAGGCGGCTCCAATTGGCCGGACTTTGCAAGAGTATTTGCGGATTCGCCCAGATGGACTCAACCGGCGTGCTAACGGCCAGCGGCTCGCCATTGCGATCGGTGATAACGCCGCGATAGGCGCTGACCGGCTCCGTGCGTACCGTCCGCGCATCGCCCTGCCCCTGCAGGAACTCAAAGCCACGGTCGGCGTCAGGCAGCACCTGCAAAGAGGCAATGCGCCAAAGCAAAAGCGCAGCAAGCACCAGCATAGCGGCCACTACGCTGTAAAATCGCCAAGGCTGTATCGCCGTTTGCTGCACTTAAGGTTCCTTTTATTTATTTCACCAAAATAATGTGTTCGGCTTCGGGCACATGCATGTCGAGCTCTTCACGTGCCTTCTTTTCCACCCTTGAGTAAGAGGCCCAAGTGCTCTGTTCGAGCAAGTACTGCCCCCACTGCACCTCCAACTCGGCCGACTCGCGCCTTAGCGACTCGAGCCGATCAGTTTCCCTGCGCACCTGCTGAGTGACACTCACCACAGCCAGCGCCGAGATCAGGCAGGCCAACCACAGCAACGCCACCAACACCCACTGGCCACTCTTGGCACCGGCACCTGCAGCCATGGTCAGGCAATTTTTTCCGCTACCCGCATCACCGCACTGCGCGAGCGTAGGTTGCGGCCCAACTCTTCCTCTCCCGCCTTTAAAGCCTTAGAGCGGCTCACCAGCCGACGGTTGAGCTGACTGTCCAACACTGGCAGACCTCGCGGTACCGGATCGCCTTTTTCATAACGGCGAATAAACCGTTTAACCAAACGGTCTTCCAGCGAGTGAAAACTGATCACCACCAGCCGGCCGCCCACGGCCAGCATTTCCAGCGCCTGTGCCAACACCGCCTGCAGATCCGAAAGCTCATCATTAATGTGTATGCGAATACCCTGAAATGCGCGGGTGGCAGGGTGCTTGCCCTTCTCCCATGCCGGGTTGGCATCCTTGAGAATTTGCGCCAGACGACCGGTGCGGACAATCGGCGCCTTTTGCCTTTCCTGCACCAACGCGCGAGCCATGCGTCTGGCGAACCGCTCTTCGCCATACTCTTTCATTACCCGTGCAAGCTCAGCCTCATCAGCGCTGTTGACCCAATCTGCTGCACTGATGCCGCGCGTTTGATCCATGCGCATATCCAGCGGGCCATCGTGCAAAAAACTGAATCCGCGCTCCGGCTCATCCAGCTGCGGGGATGACACACCAAGGTCCAGCAAAATACCGCTTACCTGGCCCACCTTTCCCAGTGCATGAACCCGCTGCTCCAAACAGGCGAAGCTTTCGTGGGCAATTGTGAAGCGCTGATCCTGACCAAAACGCTGCTGGGCGACGGCAATCGCTGCCTCATCTTTGTCAAAGGCCAACAGTTGGCCAACCGGCGACAAGCGCTCCAAAATACGCGCGCTGTGACCGCCTCGGCCGAAAGTGCCGTCCACATAAAAGCCGGCAGCGTCCACCACGAGGGCGTCCACCGCCTCTTGTTCGAGCACGGTAATATGAGGCTGATCTCCCATGGCGCCCCCTATAAAACCAGTGACTGAAGTTCTTCAGGCAACTGATCGTCGCCAGGCTCTTGCATCTGGGCCGTCCAGGCCGCCTCATCCCACAACTCCAGTTTCTCCCCCAAGCCGGCCAACATCAGCTTTTTGTCCAGCTGAGCGTGAGCCCTCAAGGTCGGCGGCACCAGGATGCGGCCGTTGCCATCGAGCTCCAGCGGGCAAGCATGACCGATAAGAAGGCGCTGAACGCGTCGGGCGGCCTTGTTCATGGCAGGCAGGGCCTGGATGCTCGGCAGAATTTCGAGCCAGCGGGATTCCGGGTACACCAATAAGCAGGGATCTTCTGTGTGAGCGGTAACCACCAGACGACCGGCGCACAGCTCCACCAACCCTTCACGAATCCGGGTCGGTACCGCCATACGCCCTTTGGCGTCCATATTGATGGCATAGTTACCAGTAAACACAAATCACCACTTATTGGGGCTCTAGATCCACAAAAAACCACTATTACCCACTTTTCTCCACATTGGCACACTATAAATCGGGGGCAGCCAAAGTCAAGCAAGCAGGTAGGAAAATGACGGTAAAATTCACAAAAGCGGGAGAAAAATCGGCGAACTGGTAAAAAGCAGGTGCTCCACACAAACGGCAGCAGTGAATAATCCTGTTAATTTACAGGCACGTAGAGGCGAGACCTAAGAAACTACTTTAAGTGTGGGATCTTTTGGGATTAAGCGTCGAGACACGATAGACGATTGAGGCATAACATCGGGAGAGGAATAATTCGGAGTCGGCCTGTAAGCCGGGTTCTGTCTGGGACAGTCATTCATCTGGGATGTGTGTCGCCACACACCTCTTGCGACCTACCCGAATCCAGTGCGGGCCACACCAATGGATTCCTATTTGGTCTTGCTCCGAGCGGGGTTTACCTTGCCACGGACTGTTACCAGCCGCGCGGTGCGCTCTTACCGCACCCTTTCACCCTTACCGGCGCTTGCGCGCTTAGGCGGTCTACTCTCTGCTGCACTTTCCGTAAGCTCGCACTTCCCAGGCGTTACCTGGCGCTCTGCCCTGCGGAGCCCGGACTTTCCTCCACCCCTAAGGGCAGCGACTGCCGAGCCGACTCCGAGGCCCAAAGATAAACTGACCGGCAAAAATGTCAAGAAAAACCGGCTAATCACGCCCCAAAGCCCATTGGTAGAGCTCATTTTTGCGCAGCCCCGTCAACTTGGCACCGATGGCGGCCGCCTGTTTAACGGGAAGCTCCTCAAGCAAGATGGTCATAGTGGCCTCGGCCTGCGCATCCAGCCCTAACTCTCGTGCGGGCGCGCCATGCGCCAAGACCACGATTTCGCCGCGCTGCTGGTTGCTGTCTGAGGCCACCCAGTCAAGCAGCTCGGCAGCAGTGCCGCCCCTGATGGTTTCAAATGTTTTGGTCAGCTCGCGCGCCAGCACCAGCTCGCGCGACGAACCAAAGGCCTCACTCATGTCCCGAAGGCACTCGACAATGCGATGCGGCGCCTCATAGAAGATCAGGGTGCGGGTTTCGCTTGCAAGAGTTGCAAGCTGGCGCTGCCTGGCACCCGCTTTGGCCGGCAAAAAGCCTTCAAATGCAAAGCGATTGGAGGGCAACCCGGCCGCACTGAGCGCCGCAACCAGCGCGCAGGCTCCGGGGACCGGCACCACCCGGGCACCCGCCTGGCGGGCAGCGCGCACCAAGCGATAACCGGGGTCAGAGACCAGGGGCGTGCCGGCATCGCTGATCAGCGCCAGAGATTCCCCGGCGGCAAGATGCGAAAGCAGCTCGTCCACCCGGCGCTCGTCGCTATGATCGTGATAGGCCACGCAGCGGGTCTCGATGGAAAAATGTTGCAGCAGACGTGCGCTGTGTCGGGTATCCTCGCAGGCAATGAGGCTTACTGTCTGGAGCACCTCGACGGCACGCGGTACCATATCGGCCAAATGACCAATAGGTGTGGCGACTACATAGAGAACACCCGACTGATCGTTCATGTCTGACTCCGCGGCAAAAGCCGCCAGTTTAACATCGACCGGCCGTCTGGCGCCCCACCCAACACGAGCGCACTACATGTACAAACGTTTGACACGCCCCCTCACCATTACCCTGTTGGCAGCCATCCTTGCCAGCTGCTCCAACCAGCCGCGCCAATCGACTCAACTCCATGTCCCGGGCGAGATGAGCCAGGCGCAATTGGAGCGGCGGGTCGGTGAACTGGTGCAGCAGGCCCGGGAAGCCTCTGTCTCCCAGCGCACAGGCTACCTGCTGGAGGCGGCCGAACTGCTGCTGGGAGAAGACGAACCCGAGTGGGCCTTCAACCTGCTAAACAGCATTGAGGCCGACCGGCTCGGCGACTACACCTATCTGCGTTATATTCAGGCCTACAGCGAAGCGGCGCTCGCCAGCGGCTACTATTTCGATGCGCGCGACGCCCTGTTTGAAAAGCGCCTTGAAGCTCTTTGGGGCAGCCTTGCACTGGATCGGCAGACCCGGCTGCTCGAACAGCGAGCCCGCCTCGACTCTCTGCTGGGCGATTATCAACAGAGCTTGAGCGCGCGTATTCGCCTGGGCGGTCTGCTCGCGAGCAACGATGAGCTGCAAATGAATAATGAGGCTATATGGCAGGATTTAATGAGCCTGCCCGCCGACGAGCTGCAGCGCCTGGCAAGGCAGAATGAACAAAGCGAACTCGAGGGCTGGGCGCAACTGGCCTTGATCAGCCGCAACAACGCCGCTAATTTAAGCCAACAGTTGGACCGCGTCGAAGCCTGGCGCCGCAACTGGCCAGGTCACCCCGCCAGTGTCGAGTTGCCCAGCGACTTGCAATTGCTGCGTCAGCTCATTGACCAGCAGCCGCGCACCGTCGCCCTGCTGCTGCCGCAGACCGGGCGTCTCGCTGGTGCCGCCTCAGCCGTGCGCGATGGCTTTCTCGCAGCCTACTACGCCCAGGCCGAGGCCGAGTTCAAACCCACCATTATTCAGTACGACAGCAGTGATGCTGACATAAATGCCCTCTATGACCAGGCGGTGGCCGAGGGTGCGCAAATGATTGTCGGCCCGCTAGCCAAGGAGCACGTCGAAGCCCTGGCTGAGCGCCCCTCTCTAGCGGTGCCGGTGCTCGCGCTCAATTATCGTGAAGCCGATGCCAGCAACCAAACTAGCGCTCTTCTGGCCACTCCACTGCCCATGCAAGGCAAACAAATCTCCCCCCAGATTCCTGTGCCCGGCATGATCACAAACCAGCCGTCGGTCTCGGCCCAGCTCTACCAGTTTGGTCTGGCCCCGGAAGACGAAGCACGACAGATCGCCCGCCACGCGCACTTGCAGGGCTACCGCCGCGCCATGATCATCGCCCCGGACATCGACTGGGCCGAGCGCAGCGTCGAAGCTTTTGTCGATGAATGGAGCAGCCTCGATGGCTTAGTCGTTGCCGACAGCCGATACATAGGCGCGGGCGATTATTCCGATGTCATCAAAAACGCCCTGCTACTCGATGCCAGTGAGCAGCGCCACAAGGCTCTGCGCCAGATCATTTACACCAATAGTGAGTTTGAACCGAGAAGACGGCAGGACGTAGAAGTGATTTTCCTGATTGCCAACCCCCGCCAGGCGCGGCAGATTAAACCCACTCTGGCGTTTCACTACGCCGGTGATATTCCCGTTCTCGCCACCAGCCAAATTTACGACGGTGAAGAAAACGGCAAGGGCGACCGCGACCTCAACGGTATCCGTTTCAACACCTTGCCGTGGTTTTTCTCCGCAGACGCTGAGGCTCGGGCCATTGATACTCACACGGAGGCCCCCGCTACCTACCGACGTTTGCACGCCATGGGGGCCGATGCCTATCATCTCTACCCGCGGCTGCCACAGCTGCAAAAATTACCGCACACCCGAGTGCTCGGGGCCACCGGTTCCCTGACGCTCAATCGAGAGGGGCGCGTTGAGCGCGAGCCCATTTGGGCCGAGTTCGACGATGGCATTGCCCGACCAGTCAGCTCGCGCTCTATCGAACGGGCAAGGCCGGGCTCTTGAGCCCGCTTTGGCGTAAAAAATCAGGCGGGGGCCGGGGGGCTCGCGCCGAGCACTTGGCCCGTCAGTACTTACAACGGCAGGGGCTGACATTTGTAGCCGCCAACGTGCGCGGCCCCGGTGGGGAGATAGACCTGATCATGCGCCATGAGCAGACTCTGGTCTTTGTGGAGGTGCGACTGCGCAGCCATCCGGCTTTCTCTTCTGCCAGTGAAAGCATAGACGCGCGCAAGCAGCACCGTCTGGTACAAACAGCCCAATACTACTTGCAACAACAAGGGCTTACCGAAGCCCTACCCTGCCGTTTTGATGTGGTAGCATTGTCCTCGCTCGAAGACAGCAATGCAGTGCAGTGGATCGTCAATGCCTTTGGTGCGGCTTAACCGTTAGGGTCAATTATGGAACAGCGGGTTATCACCCTATTTCACGAAAGTATTGAAGCCAAGATGCAGGCCGGCGAACAGCTGGCCCCGCTGATTGCTCACAGCAGCGAGTTAATGGTTGAGAGTCTGTTGCACGGCGGCAAAATTCTCACCTGCGCAAACGGCGCAAGCGCTTCCCTGGCACAGGCCTTTGCCGCCATGATGATCAACCGCTTCGAACACGAGCGCCCCAGCCTTCCTGCACTGCACATAGGCGCCGACCCGGTCCTGCAATCGGCCATCGCCCACGATTACACCTACAACGAGGTATACGCCAAGCAAATTCGCGCCCTGGGGCAACCCGGCGATGTGCTGGTCGTGCTGAGCGCCTCGGGCAGTGCCAGCAATCTTTTACAGGCCATCAGCGCCGCCCACGACCGGGATATGCCTGTGATCGCCCTCACCGGCAGGGACAGTGGTGACATCGTCGCCTTGCTGGATAATCGCGACGTCGAACTGCGCGGTCCGGACGCCCCCTATGCGCGCATTCATGAAGTACACTTGCTGACGCTCTTCTGCCTGTGCGATCTTATTGAGCAACAACTGTTCGGGAGTCACGAATAATGGTTTCACGGTTTGCCCAGGCTTGCCTTATTGTTCTGTTCTGTATCGCCGGTTCAGCCTGCACCAGCATCATCAGCGCTACTACGGATGAGCCCATCACCATAGACCCGGGCAAGCGATCACTGGGCGTTAAGATAGACGATCAGCAAATCGAAACCGTGGCTTCAGTGAATATTGACAAAGCTCACCCGCAGCTCGACAGCGCGCCGGTGAGTGTGCATAGCTTTAACGCTGTGGTTCTGCTGGTTGGCCAGGTGCCCACCAACGAGCTGCGCGAACTCGCCGGTAATACTGTGAAGAAATTGCCTAACGTTCGTCAGGTACACAATGAGCTGCAGGTACAGGCGCCGCTGTCATTACTGGCAGGAGCCAACGACAGCTGGTTGACCACCAAAATCAAATCCAAGCTGCTCACCAATCGCGATATCGATAGCGGCCGGCTGCATATAGTGACGGAAAACAACACCGTTTTCCTGATGGGCCTGGTCACTCACGCCGAGGCGGAAACGGTCACGGACGTTGCCAGGCACACAGGCGGCGTACAAAAAGTTGTCAGAGTCTTCGAGTACATTGATTAACCCCTAACAACAGGACATTGTGTATGGACATTACAACCATCGTGGTACTGGTGATACTCGCGGCGCTGGTGATCTACGCCATCAGCATCTACAACCAACTGGTCAGCCTGAAGAACCGTTTCAAAAACGCCTTTGCCCAGATTGAAGTGCAACTGAAACGACGCTACGACCTGATTCCCAATCTGGTGGAAACGGCCAAAGCTTATATCAAGCACGAAAGAGAAACCCTTGAGGCGGTCACCCAGGCGCGCAATCAAGCCATGGCCGGCCTACAGGCGGCCGCCGCCGCACCGGGCGACGCTGCTGCCATGGGGCAATTGGCGGGCGCGGAAGGCGCTTTGGCGGGTGCGCTAGGACGCCTCAACATGGTAATGGAGGCCTACCCGGACCTGAAAGCCTCAAGCAATATGCAGCAAGTGTCTGAGGAGCTGACCAGCACCGAAAACCGTATCGCGTTTGCCCGCCAGGCCTTTAACGATTCGGTAATGACCTACAACACCTACAAACAGAGCTTCCCACAGGTGGTTCTCGCCGGCCTGTTTGGCCACAGCGAAGACGCCAGCCTGCTGGAATTTGAAGACAGCGCCGAGATTCAGGCGGCTCCCAAGGTACAATTTTAAACAGCAAGCTTTTACGCCAGGCCCGCGCTTGAGGCACCTTCGCGCTTTGCGCCAGTCTCAGGCCGAGCCAGGCCGCCGGGAGTCAGCATGAACTTTTTTGAGCAGCAGGATATCGCCCGCCGCAACACCCGCAAGCTGATCATCTTGCTGGGGCTAGCCATCGCCTCGCTTATCGCCGTAACCACAGCCCTTTTTGCCGGTGTTATGGCTCACCTAGAAACCGGCAACAGCATGTTTCATGCACAAACCGCCGGCATGAGTTTTTGGCAAAAGCTCGCCACTGTGGTGAGCTGGCAAACCGTCAGCGGTATCGCACTGGTGGTCTTGACCGTGGTCTTTCTCGGCGGTCTGTACAAGTACTTCCAACTCAGCCGCGGCGGACGCGCGGTCGCAGAAGCGCTCGGCGGGCGACTGCTCAATACCAATACCCAAGACTTCAACGAACGCCAGCTGTTAAACGTCGTGGAGGAAATGGCCATCGCCTCGGGCACGCCCGTACCGCCGGTTTACCTGATGGAAGAGCCCTCAATCAATGCCTTCGCCGCGGGTCACACGCCGCAAGATGCCGTTATTGGCGTCACGCGCGGCTGCATAGAAACACTGAACCGCGACGAACTCCAAGGCGTTGTAGCCCACGAATTCAGCCATATTTTCCACGGTGATATGCGCCTGAATATGCGCTTGGTGGCATTGCTGAATGGCATAATGTTATTGGGGCTTATCGGTCACTTTCTGGTGCGCGGGTCGGCCTATCGCAGCTTGGGGCGCTCGAGCAAAAACAATAGCCAGGGGGCCATCGTGGGTATTGGCATTGGCTTAATGATTATTGGCTATGCAGGTACCTTCTTTGGCAATCTTATAAAAGCTGCAGTGAGTCGTCAGCGGGAGTTTTTGGCCGACGCCTCGGCCGTGCAGTTTACCCGCGATAATACAGGCATTGCCGGCGCCCTCAAAAAAATCGGCGCGCTCCCCGCCGGCAGTAAACTGCAAGCTGAGCACAGCGCTGAATTCAGCCACATGTATTTCGGCCAGGGGGTCAGCACCGCGTTCAATAGCTTAATGGCCACGCACCCACCACTCGACGAGCGCATCCGCCGCGTTGAGCCCAACTGGAACGGCACCTTTCCCACTCTGTCCACCGAGCCACAAGCGAGCAAAACAACAGCCGGCAGCGCGCAGCAGGCCAAAGGTTTTAGTGCAGACCCGGTTGCCGCCTTCAAGACCGCTGCAGTGGCGACGGCGGTGGATCACATTGGCCAGCCGCAGCGCCAGGATATCGATAGCGCACGCTCCGCTCTGGAGCAGATGCCGGTGCACTTACGCGAAGCTGCACACGAGACCTTCTCTGCCCGGGGACTGATTTTCGGGTTGCTGCTGGACCGGGATCGCCAGGCACGCGCGCAGCAATGGCGAGCACTGAGCGGGCACTACCCCAACGCCGAGCTCAATCAACTCGCTGACATCGCCCGCGCCAGCGCGCAGGTGCACGATCTGCACCGCTTGCCTTTAATTGAACTGTGCATGCCCGCGCTCAAAGAGCTCACCGCCTCCCAGCGGAACACGTTTTTTAAGGCCATGGACACGCTTATCAATGCCGATCATAAGGTGAACTTGATGGAGTGGGCCATTCGACGCATTCTTTCGCACCAGTTGGCTGCCGCGTCCGAGCGCAGCGGCACGCTCAATCTGCGCCAACTCCACCAGGAGTCGGTCGTGCTCCTGTCGTTTCTCGCCTACGCTGGTGGGCAAGATGGGGCACAAACCCATAAAAGCTTTGCCGCCGCCTGCAAGACACTAGGGCTACCCCCTTGTGAGCCTCTGGGGCTGGCCCAGCTGGACACAGCGCTGCTTGATCGGGCGCTGACAAAGCTCAATCGCGTCAAGCCACTACAGAAGCCGCAGCTGCTCAAAGCCATGATCGCCTGCATTGAGCACGACGGCCAAGTCAGTGCCGCAGAAGCCGAGCTGTTTCGCGCCGTCGCCGACAGTCTCAACTGCCCCGTACCGCCGCTGAGAGCCGATCACCACCCTTAAATCTTGTGCTCTGTGAGGCTATAATGGGCGCGCCCTGTAAACCAACTTTTGAGGTGACCCCTTGTTACTGGACCAAGCCACTCCCGAACAACTGCGCGAATGGGAAAGTCAACTGAGCCAAGAATACGACGCCATCGTCGGTAAGAAGCTCAACCTTGATGTCACCCGCGGTAAGCCCTCTGCCGATCAACTCGATCTCTCCGACGCCCTCGATGGCATACTCGACGGCAACTATGTCGCCGCTAACGGTACCGACACCCGCAACTACGGCGGCATCGACGGCATCCCGGAAGCGAAGCGTCTGGGTTCTGACCTAATGAGCGTGCCGGCGGACAATATACTGGTGGGCGGCAACTCCAGCCTTACGCTGATGCACCAAACCATGCTCACGGCCTACTACTTTGGCTTGAGCGGCGCCGACAGCGCCTGGAAAAATATCGATGCCCCTAAAGTTATCTGCCCGGTCCCCGGTTATGATCGCCACTTTACAGTCTGCGAGCAGCTCGGTATTGAGATGGTCACCGTCCCCATGACCGCCACCGGCCCTGACATGGACGCCGTTGAGACGCTGGTTAAAAGCGACAGCCGTATTCGCGGCATGTGGTGTGTCCCCAAGTATTCCAACCCGACTGGCGTTGTCTACACCGATGAGACCGTAGAGCGGATTGCCAAGTTGGGGCTGATTGCGCACGCTGACTTCCGGGTTTTCTGGGACAACGCCTACGCGGTACACGATCTGGTGAAGAGCCCGGCCACCCTGGCCAGCGTGTTTGATTTGTGCAACAAACACGGCACCGCCGACTCTGTGGTGCAATTTGCCTCCACCTCAAAAATTACTCACGCCGGTGCCGGCGTAGCGTTTGTCGCTGCCAGCACCACCAACCTTAATGGCCTGAAAGCCTTCCTCGGCGCCTGCACTATCGGCCCGGACAAGGTTAATCAACTACGCCATGCGCGCTTTTTGCCCAACCGCGATGCTCTGATGGGCCATATGGCAAAGCACGCAGCCTTGCTCCAGCCGCGCTTTGATGCAGTACTCAGCGCGCTGTCCAGCGCTTTTGACGGCACTGATCTCGGCAACTGGGAAACCCCCGAAGGTGGTTACTTTGTCTCCTTCGACACCCGTCCTGGCTGCGCCAAGGAAACCGTGCGGCTGGCCGCAGAAGCGGGGGTCAAGCTGACCCCTGCCGGAGCGACTTTTCCCTATGGCAAAGACCCTGAGGATCGCAATATTCGCATCGCGCCTTCGGTGCCTTCCGTCGACGAGGTCGTCGGTGCCATGGAGGTTTTTGTAACCTGCGTCAAACTCGCATCCGTGCGTCAGGCTCTGACACGCTAATTCGTCAAAGCACAAAAGCAAAAAGCCGCCGAGGCTCAGCGCCTCGGCGGCTTTTTATTGGTCTTTTGGCAATCCTAAGCAACAAAAAAGGCCACCCTAAGGCGGCCTTTTTAGCAGGAGCGAGAAGCGCTCAGTTCTTCTCGACCGGAACCAATACAACGCTAGGCGCCTTGGCGGCGCGGGCTGCATCAGCGACGGCGACATAAACACCGGCGTCTGCTTCATGGTTGGCCTGAATGATTACGGCGGCTTTTGGCAGCTCAGCGCGCATTTGCGCGATGTTAGACCGTACAGAGGCCTCATCAATACGGCGCAGGCCATTGTCGCCAAACATCCAGATTTGGTTGTCGGCGGTAATTTGAACCAGAATGTTAGGGTCAGCATTCGGCGGTGGCGGCTCGTCGTTCTCTTCCGGAACATTGACATCAAGGCCAATTTCCTTAACAAAGGACGCCGTTACAATAAAGAAGATCAACATGATGAAGACGACGTCAAGCATTGGCGTCAGATCGATATCGTTGCTGTCCTCAGAGCTACGGTTTTTCTTTCTACGACTCACCGTACACACTCCCGTTATTATGCTAGTGGATGGCAAAATTTCAGAATGGCAATACTACCAGCTTGTACCGACGCTGACTAATTATTTGCTGTGTTTTTCAGGGCAAATATTCGTAAACCCCCCGCCAACCGGGCTTTCTGACTGTTTTTTCACCAAAACTCGCGGTCGCCAGAGCCTGCCCGCACCAAAATGAAGCAAGTCGACTTTGGCGCCTAATGGAACAAGGGCATCTGTTCAACCTCCTCTGGCGTCGCGGGAGGTGCCAGCCGAACACCCAGACCCAATAGCCGAACACGAGCCGGACCGCGCGTCAGCGCCTGACTCAGCAACGGTTGATAATCCGACAATCGCCAGTGCTCACCGGGCCTTTCAATGGTGGTACTGCTAAAATCACCAAACTTTACTTTGACAAAGCCTTTGCGAACCTGGGGTTTGCCGGTCAGTTTGGCAAGTCGTTCTTCGAGCCGGGACAGTAACTCAGGTAGCTGTTGCAAGCAGGCCGACTCTCCGGTTAAGTCCCGAGAATAAGTTTGCTCAACACTAATGGATTTGCGCTCACGAGTGACTTGAACTTCGCGCTCATCCACACCGCGGCTAAACCAATACAGTCGATGACCAAAGCGACCAAAGCGCTCAGTCAATGCGTCGAGCGGCCAAGCCTGCAACTGATCGCAACGCCCGATTCCCATGAACTGCAGTTGCTCTGCGGTAACACGACCAACCCCCGGTATTTGGGTGACGCTCAAACCTCTAACAAAGGTGTCGGCCTGATGGGCGCGCACAAAAAAAAGACCATCTGGCTTTTCCCATTCGCTGGCGACTTTTGCAAGAAACTTATTGGGCGCGAGACCCACCGACACCGTAATACCGAGCTCAGCGGTTACCTCGGCGCGAATACGGGCTGCAAGTTCAACAGCCTGAGCTTCATCACTGCAAATCCCGGTCAAATCCAAATAGGCTTCATCAAGCGACAGCGGCTCAAAACGATCGGTGTAGCGCTGAAAAACGTCCATCATGCGGCTGGATGTCTCGCGGTAAAGATTCATCCTGTGTGGCAAAATCGTAAGCCCGGGACACAACCGCAACGCATGAGCGCTTGCCATGGCAGAACGTACACCAAACACACGCGCCGGATAATTGCAGGTTGAAATCACGCCTCGTCTGTCCGCACTACCGCCCACGGCCATGGGGCGATGACGAAAGAGGGGTTGCTCACGCATTTCCACCGCGGCAAAAAAACAGTCTGCATCGACATGCATAATGATGCGCGACAAAACAAACCCTCCGCTCAAGCCAATAAATACTGTATATACAGTCAGTATAATGTAGGCACAGGGAACAGAAAAGTTTCCCAACAAAAATTCTTTTTAATGTGCCTAACGGATTTTTTTCGCTAAAAATGTGGCGATAGCTGAAAAAACGGTGGGATTTTTCTATGTTTTTTCTAAAAAGCGCGTTTTTTTCAATAAAAATGTCGTAAAATGCTTGAAATTCGCCGGTAAAGTTTTAACGTATTAACCGCCGGATCTAATCCGTTTACTTTTTTGTTCACAACAATAAAGGAAGCTCACCATGGCTGCTCGTAAAACCAAAGCTGTAAATACAGTTGCTCAGTTGGAAAAACAACTGTCTCAGTTGCAGGATCAATTGAGCAAGGCTCGCACTGCGGAAGAGAAAGACGCTGCGAAGACCGTTGACACCCAACAGAAAGCTGTAACCAAAGCCACAAAAACTCTGCAAGCAGCCAGAACCAAGCTGGCCGCTGCGAAGAAGAAGAAAACCCCTGCTGCCGCCAAGCAAGTAACGGCAGCCAATGCCGCTGTGCGTAAAGCGCAGACTGAAGTGACCGGCGCCCGTGCCGCTCTGGCTGAAGCCAAGCAGCAGCTTGCTGCCATCAAGTCTGCCAACAAAGTGGCTAGCCAGCACGATGCAGCCATGAGCAAAGCTCAGCGTGAGCTGGCCAAAAAGCAGAAAATCGCTGATCGCAAAGCGGCTGCAAAAGCCAAAGCCGCTGCTAAAAAGGCTGCCGTCAAGCAAAAAGCCGCCGAGAAAAAAGCCGCTGCTAAAGCAAAGCTAGCGGCCAAGAAAGCTGCTGCCAAAGCCAAAGCTGCTGCCAAAAAGGCCGCTGCCAAGCAAAAAGCCGCCGAGAAGAAAGCCGCTGCTAAAGCCCGCGCCGCTGCTAAGAAAGCCGCCGCCAAAGCCAAAGCGAAAACCAAGGCAAAAAAAGCCTCTACTCCACGCAAGGCCAAAGCAACCACCGCTAAACGCAAAGCTCCCGCCAAGCGTGCTGCGGCCAAGAAAGCTCCTGCCAAGCGCGGTCGTAAGCCAAAGGCTAAGTAAATCCGGCTCAGGCCAGAAAACAAAAACCGCCGCAACGAAAGTTGCGGCGGTTTTTTATGACGTAAAGACATCAAGGCGCAATTGGCGCTTCAGCCTCTTCCAAACGGCGGGGGTGAATACTGACCTGCACCACTTCCTGCTCGTCGATATCGCAATAGGCACGATACTCGAGCGCCTCACCAAAATAATCCGACGCATTAAAGTCGATGGTAAAGCGCAAGGGCTGGAGCATTTCAGCGGCCTCTGCCCCCTCTCCTTGCTCCTCTTGTGAAGGCGGCATACTCCCTGACTCTTGCTCCAGCGCCCCTGGATCGGGCGAGGGAAGCGCTGCTAGCTCGAGCTCGAGCGCTTCGGGTTGCTCTGTCGTAACCCAAACCAAGTCATTCATGGTGCGAGTCTGGCGCTGCAGTGTCTCTTGGCAAACGCCCCACAAGCGCTCGCGGCGCTGCGCTTCCCGCCGCCGGGCCTCTTCTTCTGCTTTGCGCTGGCGTTCGGCTTCTCGCTGTTGCTCCACTTGCGCCCGCTGCGCCTGAATCTGCGCGATCTGCGCTTGGCGCTGCGCTTCCAGCTCGCGCTCACGTTCGCGCCGCGCGTCAATCTCAGCCTGCAATTGCGCAAAGCTAATCCGCCCCTCGGGGCGGGTCTCATCCAGTATTTCCAGGGTCAAACCATCCACCCGCCAGCGATACGTCATAGATTGGGCATCGCGGCAGGTGTAGCTGAACACGGGCTGATCTTCGCGGCTGTCATCTACCTTGACCTTGCCTGAAATAAACACTACACACTGTTCACTCGCGGCCATCAATTTGGCGCCATCGAGCAGCTGTGGCAGGTAACGCAGGTAGGTACGCGGCACTTCCAGCTGGTCGAGCTGCACGGCCTGAACCTGAGCCGAGAGGAGGCCGAGCAGGAATAAGCGACTAGGCAGACTCACCAGGCGTCTGCTCTTCGACAATTTGCGAAAACACATAGGCATAAAGCACCAGTACGGCCTCCGGGTTGCGCTCCGTGAATTCCACTCCATAAATGGCCGGTAACTGCTGGTTTTGTTCCTGAGTGCTTCTCTCCACACGAGAACGAACCACCGCCGCCACCACAAGATCGAGTTCGATATCCACAATCCGCACGCGCGCGCTCAAGGTTAGCTGATCGCCGATTTCGGCGATGGCGTCACGCAGCTCTAGACGGGCGCCCGTAATGCTGATATCAGCAATTATACCGCTGGTTTGAGAGCCATGCAGAGAGCTCGTGTTTTCCGCCTCAACCGGCTGATCAATGGCGACGCGGGTTGCACTGCGTATACCCTTGAAAGTGACACTCTCGGGATAACTGACGTACAGCAGTGGGTAGGGCTCAGTGCCCTGAGCCTCTACCACCGAGGCAAACAAGCCAATACCGTTGGCCACCATCAAGCGAACCGCCATTTTCTGGCCCGGGCGAAAACGGGCAAGCTTACCGCTACTGCGAGGCACGGAGAAAATCAGGCTGCGACCGGGCACGGCACCGACAAACCGACAGGAGAAGCGCTCGGGCTGACCGGCACTGTTGGTCACTTGAAGCTGCAAGGCCGTGCCCTGCGGCAATTTTAAATCTTCAAACTCCATAGACTCTGACAGCCCAATCAAGTTGTTTTAGTCTCCGCGCCCGCGCTGGCATTCTCTATCCAAGATTGGCCTGAAGGGATTGGAAAAGGCGGTAGCCGTAAGAAGTATCGCAAGAGATGCTCTTCACTGACAACTGCAAGGCGCAAACAGCAGGCGCCGTGGCCTCAGCACTGCGTCAGTGTTCAAGGGCCTTGAGCAACTCGCGGTCGGGTGATTGTCCCGAGGAGGGGGCGATAGAGCCAAAGCGATCATTCCAGGCGACCAGAAGGCTCGCCAGCGTGCGCGCCTGCTCGTGTAGAGAGCGTAACTCCTCGAGGGTGTCCTTTGGGCCCAGGTACAGCTTGACCGCCCTGTGGCGGTTGGCCAGCTCGTCCTTGGGATGAAGGGAGCGATAGACCTCTAACTTCCAGCGCAAGTTGTGTACCGTGTTGCGATAGTACAGCAGCTTAGTCGGCAGGCTAATGGGGTGTGTGGACTCCAGCTCCCCAAATGCACTGAAATCAGCCGAAAAGACCATGATTTCGCGGCTACTCGTATCCGCGACTATGGTCGCTGAACGCGGGCTGTGCATAAGCCGCGCGAGATCGCCAAAGACCTCTCCGGGGGTCACATAATTGACCGGCTCGCCGGTCAGCGCTTCACTGGGGTAAACCGCCAGACGCCCCTTCAGCAGGAAATAAAGACACTGATCTCCGTCTCCTCGGTGCAAAACCACCTCACCCGGTCGATAGGTAATAATGCGCGAATACTGCAGGAGAGTGTCAAACTGCGCCGGATCGAGTTGTTTTACCGCCTTAAAAAAGGGTATGGCAGAGAGCAGTTGCTCGATGGTTTGCCGTTGAAATTTCTCGATCAGTTTTATTTCCATACCACGCCAACTCGTTTATTGTCAGAATCTATCTGGCTGGCTTAAGCCAAACTCAAGACACCGGACATCATAGCAGTTCTTTACACTTTATAGCCGGTCAGGCAGCTCAGGGCAAATTTGCCCGTTTTTTCCTAATTGTCTGATAAATTAAAGGTTAACTCACTTTTCCGAGGCACATTTTTTCGGTAGAGTAAAGAGTCATAGTAAAAAAACAACCGACAAAGGGCTGTACTCAGCACCTTAGGTCATAATGCCCATAACTCTAACACCAAAGCGAAGCCACTTATGCGAGCCCTTTTACCTGTCCGATCATGCTTGGCGCTTTTTACCACATGTCTGTTGTGCCTGTCAGCCGCTGCTCAGGCCGCCCCCCTCCTCAATGGTATGGCGGTTCATCAGGAGCTCGGCAAAGACCGCTTTATCGGCGCGATATACAGTGAAACGCTGACCAGCGATGCCGGTGTGCTGCTCGCTGCGGATATTCCAATGCGCATGGAAATGAAGATAACCGCTGACCGCGGCATGGCCGCCCGACGCTTCAGCCGCATGTGGATTGAGGGGATGGCTATCAACATCCGCTCCGATGCCCTGACCGCGCAGGCGGACAACATGGTGGATTTCACCAACATGTTCAAAGAGCGGCTGCTAGAGAATGACCGGGTGGTCTTTGCGCTGACGCCCGGAGAAGGCGTTGCCATTAGTGTGAACGGTATTGAACTGGGGCAAATTGATGACGATGAGTTTTTCTCACTGCTTGTCAGTACCTGGGTGGGGAGAGTACCGCTATCATCCAGCTTCCGCGATCAATTGCTGGCCGCCGGTGAGGTCACTGAATCATTGGTAGCCCGCTACCAATCCATTCAGCCTTCCCCCGAACGTAAGGATCAGGTGGCAGCGTGGACTGCACCGCCACCAGCGCCGGAGCCAGCGCCTGCCGTTACCCAAGAGCCCGAACCTGAGCCCACCGTCTCTGATGAACCAAACGTGGCGGTTGCCGCGCCAGTCATTGAACCGCCCAAAATTGAGCTGCCCCCAGCCGCATCCAGCAGTGTCGCCTCCGCTGTAGCCGACGAGCCCGAGCCGCTAAGCACGACATCCAGTGCCCAAAGCAGCTCCGTCGCCGCTGCAAGCAGTTCGGCTCCACTGCCTGCCCCGGAGCCCGAGCCTGAAGATGAGACCGACGAGGACTATGTGCCCACATTCACGGCCGAGTCTCTGCTGGCGAGCCAGCGCTACTTTTCCACGCTGGTGCGCAAAGTTCAACTAGAGATCAAGTATCCGCGGCGCGCCCTGCAGCGCGGCTACGAAGGCTTTATCCGTATTGCCGTCACTTTGGATCGAAGCGGCAACCTGTTAGGGGCAGAAATGCTTGAAGAGTCGGAACACGGCATACTCAACGATGAGGCCATGGAATCGGTGGAGGACGCGGCGCCCTTTGCGGAAATACCCGGCGTTATCGGCGGCCTGACCCACGAATTCACTATCCCGATCACCTTCGCTCTCGAGCAGTAAAACGCTTGTGCAGACCACCTCAGCGAGCTAGCAAAGGCCGTTGAGGTGAGTCTCGATGACCTTGCGGATACCGTTGCGCTCGAGCACCGAGTGATCCTCCAAACGGTCCAAATGAATAAAGTGCAGGTGCAAGCAAGGCGTTGAGGCGTCCAACTCGCGCAGATCCCCCTTGACCAGCACCGGCAAAAAGACCTTTCCCTCCGGCAGGCGCTGATCCACCATTCGTAACCCAACACGCAAGGGCACCTTACGGTAGGCCTTTTCACCGCGCTTTAAGGGCAAAGTCATCTGCAAGGAACCATCCTCGGCTGGGATGATATTCAAGCCCGTCGCCGTCACCGAATTTGCAGGAATGCCATTGAAGGTATCGTGAGGTGCAAATGGGTTGGGAAGAATCACGAGCTTGCGTGACTCCTCTTTGGGAAAAAAGATATTGTAGTTGGTGTAGAGCTGCTCTACGGAGTGGGAGTAGACGCACAACTTGTTTTCAAAGCCCATCACAAACGAAACGGCTCGCTGACGCTGATTAAACGCATCCAGATCCCAGACTAAGTCTTTATTATCGTTGGCTAGATCCACACCGGCTCCCCTGTCCCCTCTCGCTCCAGTATACCTCAGA
The DNA here is from genome assembly GCF_030518215.1 of Gilvimarinus algae. Taxonomy (GTDB): domain Bacteria; phylum Pseudomonadota; class Gammaproteobacteria; order Pseudomonadales; family Cellvibrionaceae; genus Gilvimarinus; species Gilvimarinus algae. Next base: position 24,940 of record NZ_JAULRT010000059.1, on the reverse strand, counting down.
GTGGCACCGGGGCAAGATGAAGCCCTGAAGGCCCGGGGCTCAAGAGTTTGCTCGCGGACTCGGTCAGCAAATCCGCACTGAGACCATCAGTGCTCTCTGGTCGCCCGGAAGCGAACGTCGGGGTAGCGCTCTTCGGCCAGCGATAAATTCACCCGAGTCGGGGCCAGGTAAGTTAAGTGCCCGCCGCCATCGATGCAGAGGTTGTCATTGCACTTACGCTTGAATTCCTCAAACTTCTTCGCATCATCACACTCCACCCAACGGGCCGTAGCCACATTGACCGGCTCGTAAATGGCCTCAACCTTATACTCGTCCTTCAGCCGGTAGGCCACCACCTCGAACTGGAGCACACCCACTGCGCCGACCACGATATCGTTATTGGCGAGGGGAAAAAACACCTGAGTGGACCCCTCTTCCGAGAGCTGTTGTAGCCCTTTTTGCAGCGCTTTGGTTTTTAACGGGTCCTTCAAGCGAATGCGGCGAAACAGCTCAGGGGCAAAGTGGGGAATACCGGTAAATTTCAGCGACTCACCGTCGGTAAAGGTATCTCCAATCTGAATGGTGCCATGGTTGTGCAGGCCAATAATGTCACCAGCCACAGCCTCTTCCACTGACTCGCGATCACCGGCCATAAACGTCACAGCATCGGAGATTTTCACATCCTTGCCAATGCGAACATGCCGCATTTTCATGCCCTTGGTATAGAGCCCAGAGCAGACCCGCATAAAGGCGATGCGATCGCGGTGCTTGGGGTCCATATTCGCCTGAATTTTAAAAACGAATCCAGAAAAGGCGCCGTCACTGGCCTCGACAAAGCGCTCGCTAGTGTCCCGCCCCATAGGCTTGGGCGCCCACTCGACAAACCCATCGAGCATTTCCCGCACACCAAAATTGCCCAGCGCAGTACCAAAAAACACGGGTGTCATACGACCGGCCAGGTACTCATCCAGAGAAAACTCGTTGGTGGCTCCACGCACCAGATCAATCTCTTCGCGGATATCATCCACATCAGAGCCCAACAGGGCTGCCGCCTCCGGACTGTCCAGGCCTTTGATCTGCTCGTCTTCAGGAATGGTATGCCCTTGGCCAGAGCGATAGACGTGGATGGTATCAGTGTAGAGGTTGTACACGCCTTTAAAGTGCTTACCCATTCCCAGCGGCCAGTTGATCGGCGCCGCAGAAATTTTGAGAACGTCTTCAATTTCGTCCATCACCTCAATCGGATCGCGGCTATCGCGGTCCATCTTGTTGATAAAAGACAGAATCGGTGTATCTCTTAAGCGGCAGACATCCATCAACTTGATGGTGCGGTCTTCCACACCCTTGGCGCCGTCAATGACCATCAGCACGGAATCCACGGCGGTCAGGGTGCGGTAAGTGTCCTCGGAGAAATCTTCGTGCCCAGGAGTGTCCAACAGGTTGACGATGCGGCCCTTGTAGGGAAACTGCATCACCGAGGAGGTAACGGAAATACCGCGCTCCTGCTCCATGCTCATCCAGTCCGACTTGGCATGAGGGCCTCGCTTACCCTTGACCGAGCCCCCCACCTGAATGGCATTGCCGAACAACAGCAATTTCTCTGTGATGGTGGTTTTACCCGCATCCGGGTGCGAAATAATGGCAAAAGTACGACGTTTGTCGATATTTTTAGACAGAGCAGAGGACATAATTTTCAGGCTTAACCGGTTTGATGCAGGCGCTATTGTCCATGAAAAGACCCGCTTTCACAATCACAGCCCGCTTAAACCCGGTTATCTCGGCCGCGCCGTTGGAAGTGATCCAGCAGGTGCCCCCCCAGCTCTGATAAGGGGGCAACGGTCTGCACGCCACCACGCCCTATAGCCTCCTTAGGCATGCCAAACACCACACAGCTTTGCTCATCCTGCGCGAGGGTATGACCGCCCACTGTGCGAATGGACAACATTCCCTCAGCGCCATCTTTGCCCATGCCCGTTAAAATGACCGCTGAGGCATTGGCTCCTACTGCGCGGGCTACGGACTGAAACATGACATCGACAGAGGGCCGATGCCGCTGCACTGGCTCAGCGTCGGACAAGCGCGTCACATAGTCCGAGCCATGGCGCTCCACCAGAAGGTGCCAATTGCCGGGAGCCAGATAGGCATGACCGGGCAGAATACGCTCTCCGCCTCTCGCCTCCTGCACCCGCATGGCACAGAGCCGGTCCAGACGCTGAGCATAGGAACTGGTAAATCCCGCTGGCATATGCTGAGTAATGACCGTCCCTGGGGTATTAATTGGCAGCTGCATCAGCAGCTCTTTAATGGCCTCTGTGCCACCCGTTGAGGCGCCTATTGCCAGTAACTGCTCGGTTCCAGAGATCTGTAAAGACCCGGCCGTGGGCCTTTGGCCTGCCGCCGGCGGTTTCCGGACGCGTGCCTTGGCAGCCACCCTGATTTTTTCCAAAATCAGAGCACTGTATTCTGCCATACCCTCGCGAATACCCAGCTTGGGCTTGGGCACAAAATCCACTGCTCCTAGCTCAAGGGCGCGGAGTGTGGCCTCGGCGCCCTCCTCCGTCAAAGTGGAGATCATAATCGTTGGCGTCGGGCGGGCGCGCATCATTTTATCGAGAAACGTCAGCCCATCCATACGTGGCATTTCAATGTCCAGCGTCACTACATCCGGCGAGTGCTGGTTGATTAAATCCCTTGCCACATAAGCATCGGGCGCTGCCCCCACAAGCCGCATATCGGGTGCACCTGTCACTATTTCGCTCAGCAGGGTACGGATTAGCGCCGAATCATCCACCACCAGCACCGAGATGCTCATCGTCAAAACAGATCCACCTCGCCAGATTTGGGGGCGGCCTTCATCCGCATACGGTACTCACTCTCGCGGTCAATGATGGTGGTATTGTGCATATTTTTGAGCTTTCTAACCATTACCTTGCTGGTGCTTGGAAAGTAGTAAACCTTGCGTGGAAAGCGATCAAGCAAATCTTGAGCAAGCAAGGGAATTCGCTCATTGCGTAAAAACTCCAGTACAAACTCAGCATTACGCTCACCAACGTTAGTATAGGTAATACCCTGCAACACGTTACCACCGCCGAAGACCTTGGCTGCCAATCGGCTCCGACGAGCACCCAGCTTAAGCAAGTGGTTGATCAGCAACTCCATGGCGTAGACGCCGTAGCGGGCAGATTCATTTACCATTCCTGCATCTACCGCGCCGTCGTTGGGCAACAAAAAATGATTCATTCCGCCAATCTCCCGGTCTGCGTCAAAAACACAAGCAGCGACACATGAACCGAGAACCGTTACAATCAGCTGGTCCTTGGCTGTTACAAAGTACTCTCCTGGTAGAATTTTGACTGCCTGACAACCGAAATGGCGATCAAAGTATGTATTGGGGGCCAAGTGTACATCTGCGTCGTAACTCACATTCGCCACCGAGCTAAAGTGCTCTCGGCACGACAAAAGATGGTTCGCCCAAGCGACCGCAACAACCCACTGGCCTCGCTAAAGCTTTCTGAATGACCCGCCACGTAAATACCATTCGGGCCCAATAGAGGGAGCATCCGCTCCAGCAATCGATATTGGGTGGGCTTATCAAAGTAAATCATTACGTTTCGGCAAAAAATTGCATCATAGGGGGGAGAAAGGTTCCAGCTCTGGCTCAACAAGTTAAGTTGTTCAAACGTAACGAGCGCCTTGACCTCAGGCCTTACCTTCACCTTCCCTAAATTTGCCCCCTTTCCCTTGAGAAAAAACCTCTTTTTTCTGGCAGCCTCCAAACGCTCAATACGCTCTTCGCTATACACTCCGATCCTCGCCTGGGACAAAACCTGGCTATCGATATCTGTTCCCACAATCTCTACTGGAGGCTTTAATGTATCAAACGCTTCCATCGCGGTTATTGCTAGCGTATAGGGCTCCTCTCCCGTGCTCGCAGCGGCACACCAGATCTTAAATGTTTTTCCGGAAAGGTGATTCTTCCTGAAATAGGCTTTCAAGTAATCGAAATGATGCGACTCCCGAAAAAAAGACGTCAAGTTCGTTGTTAACGCATTAATAAACTGCTCAAGTTCGTTATCATGACCTTCCAAGTACACTAAGTATTCGCTAAATCGCTTGAGATTTAGCGCTCGAATACGCCGTGCGATGCGGCTATACACTAACTGACGCTTACTGTCTTGCAGACGAATCCCTGCAGCGTCATAGATTAACCGACGAATTTTCTCAAAATCGTTATCGGTATATTCAAATTCTCGTACAACTCCTCCTGAGGCCATAAATTAAAATGTTTCCCAATCATCTTCATCCGAGGCACTAGGCTTGGCGAGCCTACTAGAGGGCTTCTCTTTAGCAAAGCGGCTTGGCAACTCCAACTTGTCTCTCTGCGGCGCTTTGGCAGGGGTTGAAGGCTGCAGGACTGATGAAGCCTCTTCGCTGAGTTTGAAAAGACTGACAAATCTATTAAGTTGATCAGCCTGCGACTGCAAGCTCTCTGCCGCTGCTGCCGCCTGCTCCACGAGCGCGGCGTTTTGCTGCGTCATTTCATCCATTTGACTAACAGCATTAGAAACCTCCTCAATGCCGGAAGACTGCTCAACAGAGGCAGCTGCAATTTCAGCCATAATGTCATTTACTCGCTTGATTGCGGTGACGATATCGCCCATAGCCTCGCCCGACTGGCCCACAAGGGAGTTTCCGCTTTCAATTTTGCTAACCGAATCGGAAATCAGAGCTTTAATATCCTTAGCTGCATTTGCTGATCGCTGGGCCAAAGTACGAACCTCCGACGCCACTACCGCAAAGCCACGCCCCTGCTCGCCAGCGCGAGCAGCTTCTACCGCCGCATTGAGCGCGAGAATATTGGTTTGGAACGCGATTCCATCAATGACACCGATGATATCCTCAATTTTCTTCGCAGACTCGTTAATAGCCGCCATAGTGTTGACCACTTGCTTGATCAAATCACCGCCTTGACTCGCCATTGTTGTCGCCTGATCGGCCAGAACATTCGCCTGTTTAGCATTGTCTGAATTTGTTCGAACCGTAGAGGTGAGCTCTTCCATACTGGAAGCGGTTTCCTCCAGGCTGGATGCTTGCTGCTCTGTTCGACCCGACAGGTCAGCGTTTCCGGAGGCAATTTCGCTCGATGCAGTAAAAATAGTATCAGCAGCATTTCGTATATCGCCGATCATTGATGTCAAACTGTCAGTGGTTTTATTACAGTAATTCTTAATCTCGTCAAAAGTCCCCTGATAGTCATCATCGATACGCTCAGTCAAGTTACCATCCGCCATGGCGCTCAATACGCGAGCCACATCATTAAGCCCCTTCTCTGAAGTCTGCACCAGCGAGTTCAACCCTTCGGCAAGCTCGAGGAAAAACCCTTCTTTTCCATCTGTCGCAATTCGAGCTGAAAAATCCCCCTGCCCAGCAGCCTCAACCAATTTTGTGACATCGCGTCCGGTAGCCAATTCGTCGGTTCGATCAATCCACTCGACAATGGATCCAAGACGATTTCCTTCCTCAGAAAATATCGGATTCGCCACCAACCCAAAAGTCCGGCCTCCGACTACAATTTGAGCTCTGTAAGTTGTGGTGAGTTTATCCAATAGCCCCATCTGGTGGGCAGGATTCTTATGGAACCTATCTATGCAGCTTCCCAGCACTGTATCGACTGAAAAGTCTGGCAGAGCTTTTCGTAAATCGCTTTCCGCTCGCCGAAGCATTCCTTTTACTGCTTTATTCATGTATATAACCACACGATCGGCGTCGGCAATCATGATATTGGTTGAGGTATTGTCTACAGCCTCTTTAATAATCGTATTAAAAATCGCTGTTTTTCTTGCCTTTTCGGCGATTTCTTCGGCCGCCTTCTCTTTGGTGAGATCCAGCCACTCAACCACAGTTCCGAGCCGTCGCTCCGCCTCGAATACCGGGTTTGCAATAAGTCCGAACACTCTTCCACCAACACTGATCTCAGCGCGATAAGTGCTTTTAAGCTCATCGAGGAGCCGCATTTGATGGCCTGGATTCTTATGGAATACATCCATGCAGCTGCCGACCACATTTCTTACTGAAAAATGGGGTAAGTCCTTTCGAATATCGGACTCTGCATCCGATAAAAGCTTAGTTACAGCCTCGTTCATATAAATAATATTACGGTCGGGATCGGCCACCATAATATTGGCACTGGTGCTTTTCACAGCACCATTAAGCGCTGCATTGAAAAACTCCTTAAGTCGCTTCTGCGTTACATCTGTAGCGAATTTTATAACCTTATAAACACTTCCTTCTTCATTCTTGAGTGGATTATAGGAACCGTGTATCCAGACCTCCTTCCCCCCCTTACCCAAGCGCCGATATTCATTGACAAAGTGCTCCCCACGATTGAGAGATCGCCAGAACTCCTGATACTCTCCACTGTTTTTGTCCTTGTCATCCACGAACATGCTGTGATGACGACCTACAATTTCATCAAGGGAGTAACCCATTACCGAAAGAAAATTTCCATTAGCGTGCAAAATGGTTCCGTCGGGTTTGAACTCAATTACCGCTTGGGCCTTACTGACAGCATCGAACTTATCCTGCAACTCTTTTAAGGCGGATTTACTTTTCAAAAAATCCAACATGTCCAGCTCCTCCGTGCGAGCGGCTACGATATCCCAAAATATTTAATGATCTATGCTTTTATTATCGGCCTGATCAAAGAGCGCCAATTCCTTACTGGTGATCAACTCGTCAATATCCACCAGGATGACCATATGATCCTCAACATTTGAAAGCCCTTTCAAGTAGCGACTGTCAAAAGCAACGCCGAACTCTGGAGCGGGTCGGATCATGTCAGGCGTTAGTCGAATGACGTCAGAGACACTATCGACCACAATACCCACCACACGTTGGCGTATCTGTAGAACGATAACAATCGTAAACTCATTGTAGACAGGCTTTCCCACATTGAACTTGATACGCAAATCCACAACCGGGACTATATCTCCACGTAGGTTGATTACCCCCTTAATAAAATCGGGAGCATTTGCAATTTTAGTCGCCTTTTCCCAGCCCCGAATTTCCTGAACCTGCATAATATCTACGGCGTAGTGCTCATCACCCAGAGTAAATGATAGAAATTCTTTCTCCTGGCCGCCAAAAGATTCTGATGTCACGCGATTTCCTCCAAATTCACAGGATCCACAACGGACGATGCCAGCGACTCCACATCCAATATGAGGGCCACACTGCCATCTCCCATAATAGTTGCTCCTGCGACACCCGGTATGCGTCGATAGTGTTTTTCCAGGCTTTTGATAACAACTTGTTGCTGTCCTACGAGCTCATCGACCATCAACCCAAAACGCCTTTTACTGGTCTCCACCAGAACCACTATAGCTTTTTCTGGATCAACGCAATCGGGCTTGACATTCATTTTCTGGTACAAGGGTAACACTGGCCAGTAGTAGTCTCTCACATGTAAGAGCACGTCCTTACCAAGCGTTTTCACGCTTTTTTCAGGCGGCTGCATGGACTCGACAATATTCACCAAGGGTATAATGTAGGTCTGATCGCCCACGCGAACGCCCATTCCATCAACTATAGCCAAGGTTAGTGGCAATACAATTGTGAACACTGAGCCTTGACCGGGCGTTGAAGATACTTCAATACGGCCACCTAATGAGCTAATGTTGCGACGAACAACATCCATACCAACCCCCCGACCTGAGACATCGGTAACCACTTCAGCCGTTGAAAAGCCGGGCTGAAAAATCAATGCCCAAACATCTTCATCACTCATGGTATCTGATGCAGAAAGGCCATTTTCTTCGGCCTTAGAAAGGATCCTGTCGCGATTAAGTCCACCCCCATCATCGTGGATACCAATAATGATATTGCCTCCTTGCTGAGCGGCCGTAAGAGTCACCCGGCCCGTGGCTGGCTTACCGGCAGCGGCTCTTGCTTTTGGTGACTCTATACCGTGATCAATACTGTTGCGCACTAGATGAGTCAGTGGATCTACGAGTTTCTCGATCAGGCTTTTATCCAGCTCGGTGTTGCCGCCTTCAATGTGGAGGTCAATATCCTTTCCCAACTTTGCCGATAAATCTCTCACTACCCGAGGAAAACGATTGAACACAAAGGAGACCGGCAACATTCTTATGGACATCACCGACTCCTGAATTTCTCTCGTGTTGCGCTCGAGTTCTCCGAGAACATTCTGCATGCGCTCTGCCTGCTGCTCATCCAGATCCTTGCCTAGTACTGCAAGCATTGACTGAGTGATTACTAACTCACCAACCAGATTGATGAGCTTATCAACCTTATCTACGTCCACTCGTATCGAGGTACTCTCTGTTGCCACCATCTTTGTGGGCGAAACACCAGGCATCTTCTTTCCAGCCACGGATTTCGGAGCTGGTGGCTTTCCGGGAGCGGCGACTAGACCACTCTTCTCGCCGGAACTCGAGCCAAGTTCTTCAGCGACAACACCAGAAGCTGGCTCGTCAAAAAAGCCAAAAGCAGAGTCGCCCGCCTCTGACTCAGCTGATTCTTTCGCGCCATCAATCGCCCCTGGCAAAGGTTCAAAAAACCCAAAAGCTTCAGATTTTTCAGGCCCGGACTCAATACCCTCAAACAAACCCCATTTTTCTTCTGCCCTGTCAGGCAGAACGGGATCTTCAAATAGCCCATAAGGCGCACTTTTATCTTTATCCGAACCTTGGGAAACTCCGTCGGCCAAAAGCGTTTCCACGTGGCTTGTCGCCTGCGCAACAAAGTTCCAGTCAATCACTTCATCTTGCCGATATTGCAGCAAAAGGACTCCAAGATGATCTACCGCCTTCAGCAAACCATCCACTAACTCTGTATCTGGCTGTTGCAGCCCTTTGCGCAAGCGATCGAGCAGATTCTCCATAACATGAGTCACGCTTCCAAGCGCGTCAAAGCCGAAGATACCGCTACCACCTTTAATAGAGTGTGCTGCCCGGAAAATACTATTAAGCTCCTCAGCGTCTGGCTGCTGAAGATCTAGAGTCATCAGGAGCTGTTCCATAGTGTCAAGATGCTCTTGACTTTCCTCAAAGAAAACTTGGTGGAACTGCTTTAGATCGACACTCATAGCGCCTCTCCGAACTTAGCGTTAGGCCATTACCTTGGCAGCCACATCCAATAGGCTTTTCGGATCGAACGGCTTGACCATCCATCCTGTAGCACCAGCTGCCCTCCCTTGTGCCTTCATGGCGTCGCCCGCCTCTGTCGTTAGCACAAGAATTGGTTTGCGTGAGTAGGCAGGTAAAGTTCTTAAGGACTTAATCAGAGTAATGCCGTCCATTTTGGGCATGTTTTGATCAGTCAGCACACAGTCATAGGTGTTACTTTTACATAGAGACAGCGCCTCCTCGCCGTCCCTAGCGGCGGTCACAGAATAGCCGGCCCCTTTTAAGGTAAACTCAACCATTTGCCGAATGGATGCTGAGTCATCGACAACCAGTACATGCTTGCTCATTTTAGCTCCTGTTTTCTATTCAGAATAATCTCGGCTTTGGCTTCATTTCCAGGAGGCGTTACCGAAAACTTGTCCACAAGCTTTTCAATTAGCATAATCCCACGACCTGACAATTTCTCATTGCTCACATCAGTTTGATGGACGCTATAGCCAGGCCCTGTATCCTTCACAGTAATTGTTAGTTTGTGCGACTCAAGAACAACGTTGACTTGAATTTTATCGCGATCCGTCACACCTTTTAGGGCCCTGTCTCGCTCTAGTATGTATAAGTCAAAATTTTCAGGCTTTTCTTTCAAGTTTGAGCTTAACTTCAGCAACCCATGATCCAGGCTGTTGGTAACCAGCTCTGTTAGAACTGTAAAAACCACCTGTTGCTTGTCAGGTGGAAGATTTGCATTCGCAAGAAGCGTTACGACAGATCCAATCAAAGAATTGTTTTTGAGGTTTTCACCCTTTTGACTAACTGTGAACTCAAAAGGGGATATGCCTGCCAAGTTCTGTACATCCTCAATGAAAGGATACGATCTTTCCGGATCAAATATGAGAGAGAATATACTGACATCGTCATGAGGCTCGGCGGGCGCAGCCTCAACCAGCCCGAGAATGTCATCAAAGCGATCACCAACGTTAGAACTGTTTAAGACAGACTCTATTGAGCTCAAGGATTTTTCTAGCTCGGGGTGCAATAAATCCGTCAACCCATCACTCATTAACAACAACTCTCCAGCGCCTATATCTCTAAGAACCTCGCCTGCAGAGCTGAAATCCTCAACCTCCAAAACGCCAAGAGGCATATGAACTGAGGGAAATTTTATAGGTCTATGATCGCCATCAGGAATCCAATATGCATTCGGCATACCACCATTCCAAACCCTCAAACATCGCCTATGAACATCCAACTCAACCAATATTGCGGCTACAAACCTATTATCCGGGACTTCCAGCAGTAGCTTTTGATTTAACTCCTGTACAATAAGGGGAAGCGTAATGCCTTTTCTCGCCATACTGGCAAAAGTGGGGATAACAGGAATCATTGACAACGCGGCTGCCAATCCATGGCCTGTGGCATCCGCTACGATTGCCAGAGTATTACCGTTTGGAGATTGAACAGTCAGCACGATATCTCCAGAGAAGACCGAGTGAGGAATGATTTTGAATTTCACTCCAGGCAACTGCTGGTGATAGCGCTGCTGAAGGTGCTCATACACAAAATGGGCCATCTCTTGATCTTGATCTGTGCTATGTATCAACTTTTCCAGACGAGAGTTATTGTTTTCAAGCTCTCTAGCCATCCGCTGCTCGTTCAGCAATCTTTCAACTTTGAGAACGAGAAGGTTCCAGTGGACGGGTTTAACAATGTAGTCAGCCACCCCCAGATCAAAACACTCCTCTAGAAGTTCAACGTCATCGTCAACGCCAACCATAAGAACCGGAATAGCTTTAAGATGAGTGTAATCTTGTTTTATACGCAAAAAATCGGTTCCCAACCCATCATCCAAGTATTGATCCAATACAATTAAATCAAATTTGTCGGTAGAGAATAGGGCTTTTTCTGCCTCATCCACACAAGCGCAGGTTGTCACCAGAAAGCCATTTTCTCGGAGCACGTCTTCGAACAGAGCCAGAAGCATCTCATCGTCGTCAATCACAAGTATGCGATATTCAGGTTTTTGCAAGCGGTACATAATCGCTACTCAATGACGACCATTTGATCAATGTTTGCCAACCTCAGTAACGCATCTGCCGTTCCGTGGGCATTAATAATTTTTAGTGATTTCCCCGACTTGTTACATTTTTTCTGCAACATTATTATCATTCCTAGCGCGGAACTGTCTAAGTAGGCAACGCTCGCAAAGTCCAATACCAGAAGCTTGTAGCTATCGTTTTCCAGCCCAGCCTTGCTCTGCTCGCTAAAGCTCCCGTGAAAGCTAAAGTCAAATCGCCCGGGTAGCTTTACTTGAAAAGTACTCATGCTCTCACCTTAAAATAGCTCAACTTCGCCACGCCCCATAGATGTTGCGCTTACCGGGTTATGCCTATACTGCGAAATCGAATTCTCGGCGCTAACAACCGCCTTCTCGACAAGCTCGAGTGTGGAGCCTTCGATGGCCCCTCTTTCGGCTGATAGCGATTGCAAAACACTTACTAGAGGCTCCAGCAACCGCAATCGCTCCTGTTGATACTCAATGGCTTGCCGACTGATATCACCGAATTGCAACCCACGAACGGCAGTGTTGGATGCATCGACCAAGGAGGACGCAATTTCGTCAATTTGTACTGTTGTTACCTTGTCACTTTCAGCTTTTTTCGCAAGGTGATTGATGGCGGCCTCCACTTCTGATTTGGCTTTTAAGATATAGGTCATATCCGTGGCGGCGACACTGCCAATTTGTTTGTTAAGTGCCTTGATGGCGGCGTCAATCTGATTTAACTGCGACTGAATATCGTTACTGAACCCCGTGGAGCGATTTGACAGCGCGCGAACTTCATCCGCTACAACGGCAAAACCGCGCCCGGCCTCACCGGCTCTGGCCGCTTCTATAGCCGCATTTAACGCCAGTAGATTGGTTTGCTCAGCGATGGAGTCAATTTCCTTTAAGGCTTTCATCACCTGAGGCATTTTCTGATCAATGGCGCTGACCTTGTCCACCAGCTCCATGGTTTCGGTACTGATCGTCACTGTGGTTTTGACAAAGCTGTCTAGCATACCTGAGGTGTCGTGCGCAAATTGCTCCATACTCATTTGGGCATCGTCTTCCTCAAACGCGAGTATGTGGCCAATGTTCTCTTGCTGGCTGCGCAGCAGCGACTGAATATTGGAAAACGCACGCTCAAGCGTCTCGACGGCATCTTGCTGGACACCGTTCATATCCAAAAGCTGGGAATGAAGAAAGGTGTGCTCCCGCTCAAGCAACTGGCCTAGCTGCCCCATCAACTGTTTAAAGCGCTCCCGCTTCTCCTGCTGCTCGGCCTCCAGCATTGCTGAGCGGCTAGTGCCGGCGAGGCGAGCCATTTTGGCCGACCAGGTATGCAGAAAGGTCGTCGCCCCCAAGGCCAGAATCAACCCCACATAGGGATTCACCCAATAGGATGCTGACGCCGAAATCAACAAAATCAGCAGCAAAAGGGCTATAAATAATGGTGTGTAGGGCTTGAGGCTTGGGCTCATATCCATATTGCCGTAATGGTCTTGTACACCAAAAGCGTAGACCAGGTTTTACGTAATGCAAAACGCGCCACGACAAATAGGAAAAAGCAGAGCTGCCGGAAAAGTCAGATTGACGGAGAGCTTAGCCCTCCGCCCTAAGCGAGCACCTTTAGGCGGCCTAATCAGTCAGCCGGAGCGTAATCGCGCGGAGCGGCGATAAAGAAGGGGTTAAGCAAGCTCTCCTGAGCGTTGTACCTGAGCACCCGGTGATCGTCAGCGCTGACAATTTTACCGCCCGCGCCGTTTAGCACAGCGTGAGCAGCGGCGGTGTCCCACTCGCAGGTAGGCCCCAGTCTCGGATACAGATGAGCGCGGCCTTCGGCGATCAAACAGATCTTCAGTGAGCTTCCCATGGCGGTGATTTCGGGCTGATCGAACTGGCTGATGAAGGCGGAGAAAGCATCACTTTGGTGCGACCGGCTGCCAATGATGCACCAGCCATTTTTGCTCTTTGGCAAAACGGCCACACTTATGGCCTGCTCAACTCCGGCAGCTTGCTTAACGCTGCCGCCCACGGCCGTTCCGCCGAAGTAAGCCCAGCCAAGCGCCGGCGCCAAAACCACGCCCCATATGGGCTGCCCGTTTTTGACAAGGGCAATGTTTACCGTAAATTCACCGTTTTTTTTGATGAACTCCTTAGTGCCATCCAGTGGGTCGACCAGCCAGTATTCGCTCCAGTGACGTCGAGTCTCCCAGTCGATACCACCGCTTTCCTCGGACAAAATCGGTATATGAGGGGTCAGTGCTGAGAGGGATTGTTGAATGTGCTGGTGGGCCGCCAGATCCGCCTCAGTCAGCGGACTTCTATCGGCTTTTTCCTCAACGGCAAAGTCACGCTGATAGATATCCATGATTCGGTCGCCGGCCTGGCGTGCGACCTCAACGACCTCGCGGTGGGGAATAGTCTTATCACTCATTATAAGTCTCACGGTTCCTGTCAGTGCGACAGTGCGCCCAATATTACTTTCACGCTCTCTGCCACGGAGTTTTTGCTGGTATCGAGAACCACTTCAGGGTTCTCAGGTACTTCATAGGGGTCACTGATACCTGTGAACTGCTTGATCATTCCGGCGCGTGCTTTTTTATAGAGCCCCTTGGGGTCGCGGTTTTCGCAAACCGACAAGGGCGTGTCCAGATAAGCCTCGATAAACTGGCCGTGATCAAACACAGAGCGCACCATTTGCCGGTCGCGCTTGTAGGGTGAAATGAATGCGCAAATCACCACCAAACCGGCGTCCACCATTAACTTCGCTACTTCACCGACCCGGCGAATATTTTCCGCGCGGTCGGATTCGGTCATTCCAAGGTCCTTGTTCAAACCGTGACGCACATTATCGCCATCCAGCAGAAAGGACTTGATGCCATTGGCATGGAGCGTCGCATCCAGAGCATTTGCAATGGTCGACTTACCCGCACCGGACAAGCCAGTCAACCAGATACACCGCGGCGTCTGCTGCATAAGCTCCGCCCTGTCAGCGCTGCTGACCGTGCAGCGGTGCCACACCGCATTGGAAGGAAGGTCAATGTCTTTTAACTCGTAAGGGGATTTGCTCATTGCGTCTGTCTCCGTCTCAGCGGGCATTGTACCCTATGGGGCTGGCGAGTCTCCAAGCTCGCTGGCGGCGACCTGCCTGCGAAGCCACCACCAAGCCCACCCCCCCACAACCAGATTGGTCAGTGCTGTGGCGGCAAACAAACCGTCGAGCCCCCAGAACCACTGAAAGCCCCAGGCCAGAGGCAAAAACACCAGTAGCACCCGGCTGACGGACAACAACATGGCCGGTAATGGTCGTCCCAAGCCATTAAACGCCGCGTTCACTGACATTACCAGGCCATACGCACCATAGCTTAGGGGCACAATACTCAAGTAGCGGACCGCAACGGCGACCACCTCCGCATGCTCACTGAACACCCCGGCGATGGATTCAGCAAAGAGCCACATGATCAGCGTTAGAATGACACCGAATCCGAGGCAAAAGACAGCAATTACGCGCACCGCTTCGTGCAGGCGGGGGTATAAACAGGCGCTGTGGTTCTGACCAAAAAACGGGCCAATCACGCCTGAAAGCGCGTAGAAGGCGATCAAGGCGAGCGGCTCGATCCTCACGGCCACACCCAGCCCCGCCACCGCGTCATTGCCGTAGCTGGCAACCATCATGACCACGATGCCACTGGCCAGCGGAATAATCACATTGGACGCCATGGCGGGCAGGCCAACATGAACAATCGCCTGCCAAGAGCGCCAAATACGCCGCAGGGGCGCCAACGGGCTCACCAATAACCCGACCCTGGCTTTTAAAATATACAGAGCCACCAAGAGGGTAAGACCGCGGGTAATCAGCGTTGCCCAGGCGGCGCCAGCCAACCCCAACTCGGGCGCCCCCAGAAGGCCAAAAATCAGCACTGGATCGAGTAGAGCATTAAACACAGCCGCAACACTCATCAAAGTGCCCTGCACCTGGCTCATACCCATGGCCCTCAGGGACGCCAGCGCGACCATAGGCACCAGCAGACAAGGGGCACTGAAGTACCAAATGCTCATGTACTCGTGAATGAGCGGGATCAGCTCACGGGATGCCCCGAGCAGCGTAAACAAAGGGTCAATCGTGAACCAGCCGATCAGGCAAACGGTCACCGAGATCAACAGTGTCAGCGTCACCGAGTCGGTCGCCAGACGGCGAGCCCGTTGAGAGTCGCCGGCGCCAATGCCTCGCGCTACCGCTGAGGAAGTCCCCGCCCCCAGGCCAATACCAATGCTGGTTAACACCATAACCACAGGGAAAGTAAAACTCATGGCCGCAAGCGCTGTATTGCCAAGCTGCGCGACGAAGAAGGTGTCCACCACATTGAAGGACATGGTCGCCATCAGCCCCCACACCATGGGCAGCGCCAAAACTCGCAATTGGGCCGGCACGTGCCCTTCTGTCATTGTCGCCTGCATGGGAGGCATGAACACAACCTTTGTGCGGGTGGATGGCGCCATACGGCGGGGTCCGCATTATACCAGATGGGCCACTCGGGAGCGGACAGGGCTCAGCCCGGCAAATGCACCTGTGGGTGTGTCCTCTTGGAGCGCTAAACTTTATACTATCGCTTTACCCTTAACCGCCTATTCACTCAGTGGGCGCTTTACTCCCTGAGCAAGACCATGACAGACAAAGACAAGCTTTATATTTTTGATACCACTTTGCGCGACGGTGAGCAAAGCCCCGGCGCCTCTATGACCCGGGACGAGAAAATCCGCATCGCCAAGATGCTGGAGAAAATGCGGGTCGACATTATCGAGGCCGGCTTTGCCATTGCCAGCAAAGGGGATTTTGAGTCCATTCAAGCCATCGCCAAAGCCGTCAAAGACAGCACTATTTGTTCCCTGGCCCGAGCCGTTCCCGGCGACATAGAAAGAGCCGCCGAGGCGATCAAACCCGCTAACCGGGGTCGCATTCACACCTTTATCGCCACCAGCCCCATCCACATGCAGTACAAACTGAAGATGGAGCCCCCTAGAGTGCTGGAGCAGGCGGTAGCAGCGGTAAAGCTGGCGCGAAATTATACTGACGATGTGGAGTTCTCGCTGGAAGATGCCAGCCGCAGCGAGTTCGACTTCATGTGCAAAATCATTGAGGCCGTCATTGAGGCCGGTGCCGGTACCATCAACCTGCCTGACACCGTGGGCTACGGCGAACCCGGCGAGTACGGAGCTCTCTTCGGCCGGCTGATCAACGCTATTCCCAATGCCGACAGAGCTATTTTTTCGACGCACTGCCACAATGACCTGGGCCTTGCTGTGGCAAACTCACTGTCCGCGGTCATGCACGGCGCCCGTCAGGTGGAGTGCACCATTAACGGCCTGGGTGAGCGCGCCGGCAACGCGGCTCTGGAAGAAATTGTTATGGCAGTGAGCACGCGCCAGGACGTATTCCCGGTGCAAACGGGCATTGATGCCTCGCACATTGTCCCCACCTCGCGACTGGTCTCCAGCATCACCGGGTTTCCGGTGCAGCCCAATAAGGCTATTGTCGGGGCCAACGCCTTTGCTCACGAATCCGGCATTCACCAAGACGGCGTGCTCAAACACCGCGAGACCTACGAGATTATGCGCGCCGAGGATGTCGGCTGGCACACCAACAAGCTGGTGCTGGGTAAGCACTCCGGCAGAGCGGCGGTGAAGGCGCGGTTTGAAGCTCTGGGCATCACCTTCGACTCCCCAGAAAGTCTCAACGCTGCCTTCGAACGGTTTAAAGACCTCGCTGATAAAAAACATGAAATCTTCGACGAAGACCTGCAGGCGCTGGTCAGCGATGTGGTCGCGCACGAAGCTCCCGAAGTCTACGAGCTGGGCACCATGGAAATTCTATGTCGTACCGGACAGGCCCCCTCAGCCACGCTCGAGCTCGG
This sequence comes from Gilvimarinus algae, assembly GCF_030518215.1. GTDB lineage: Bacteria > Pseudomonadota > Gammaproteobacteria > Pseudomonadales > Cellvibrionaceae > Gilvimarinus > Gilvimarinus algae. The sequence continues at coordinate 7,865 of NZ_JAULRT010000059.1, read as the reverse complement.
CATCGACGGTCGCCGTCACACCTGCTCTGCGACGGGCAGTGGCCCGGTGGATGCAACCTATAAAGCCATCGAAAGCGCGGTTAATAGCGGCGCAACCCTGAAGCTCTATTCGGTCAATGCCATCACGCAGGGCACAGACTCTCAGGGCGATGTCACCGTGCGCCTGGAAAAAGACGGCCATATCGTCAACGGTGTGGGGGCGGATACCGACATAGTGGTTGCCTCTGCCAAAGCCTACCTGCATGCACTCAACCTACTCAGCGCACCCGGCCGTTCACATCCGCAGCGAGAGGGCATTTGAGCGCATGAATGAGCGCGCGCGTCAGAAATATCTGTCTGCTCTCGGAATCGACAGCTTCGTTCCGAGGGTGATCTTGCCGTGGGCCCCACAACCGAGGCTTTGCCCCCTACCCGAGATTATTGAAGAAGCTCATACCGCAAACCGCCCGCGCCTGAGCGACACGCCACTCGATAACGCCCCCGCGAAAAGGCACGTAAAGGCGGCCGGGGCCTCAGCATCGGTGGGTGATGTACTCGGCGATATGGGCATCCCCGCTTCGAGCAAACCGGTCAGAAAAGTCCCAGTGAGTCTTGCGGCGCCCAAGGCGCGTCAGGGAGTCACGCCCCTGCACCTGCATGTGTGGCGCACAGAATCCAACCTTCTGATACTGGATGAGCACAAACCGGGCTCTGCCCTACCGACAGAGACATTGTTATTCAACATTTTGCTTGCCTGCCGTTCGCAACAAAAGCCACTTGGGGCGGCAGAGCGGATGCGCTGCCCCCTCAACGACCAACTCGCACAGATCTACAGTCACGCAGACCTGCGCGAAGAGTTGCAGGCCTGGCTCGCTGAAGCACTGGCGCAACAGCCCGAGACTGAGCTTTGGCTGATGGGCGGGGAGCTCGCGCGTTGCTTCATCCCGCCAGATAACAATCCCTTGGAAGTCAGGTTCACCTGGCCCCAGCTCTCGCTCAGCGCCCACTCACCAGCAGTAAAAGCGCTGATCGCCCCGAGCCTGACGGACATGCTTGAGCAGCCAGCGCTAAAGCGGCCTATGTGGAAAGCACTCAATGGCCTTTAAACCCCTCAGGATCGAAGACCTGAGCGGCTATCTCCAAAGCACAGGGCCGTATGAGTTAGTGCCCCTAGAGGCAGAGCTTGTAGATAGCGTATGGGGCATTGAGCGCAGTGTTCAGTCACACCCCTGGAGTCGAGCGCTGTTTGAGGACTGTATCGGTAGCCGCCAGTCTTGCCTGGTGGTTAAGCACGGCGACGATATCGCCGGCTACTTGATTGTCTGCGCGGCGGCGGGCAATGCCGAGCTTCTCAACATCGCCATCAGCCCCGCCTTTCAACGCCGGGGCATAGCCCGAAGCGCCCTGGAACACTTAATTACCAAGCTAACCGGGATTGCCGATACCCTCTACCTCGAGGTGCGCGAATCCAATACCCGCGCCATCGCCCTCTACGATCATATCGGTTTCGTCGAGGTCGGCCTCAGGACAGGCTACTACCCGGCAAATGGCGGGCGGGAGGATGCGGTGATCATGGCCTACACTTTAGAGACAGAATAATTCGCAGGGTACAACTCGCTGCGACCAAATGTCGCATCTCGCGTCTGGGATATCCGATATAATCCGGGCTATGACCAGCCACATTACCACGCTCAAAGCACCTTCAGGCCATCTGCGCCAGCTCATTGTTATTCGCACGCTGCTGATTACAGCGCTGTCTGTAGGCGCCTGGCTCACAGACATGATTGCCAGCTACCCCCTTGCACCAGTCAGCGCCATCATTCTGGTACTGGTTATCGTCAACGGTCTGTCTGCATTGCGCCTGCGTTGGCCGCTGTCAGTCGGCAGCCAGGAGCTGGCCGCACAACTTTTGGTGGACATACTGGCTGTCGCGGCTATCGCCTATTTCACCGGCGGAGCTACCAACCCGTTTTTATCTTATACCCTGGTACCCGTCTGTATAGCCGCCGCCGTACTACCAGGCATTCATGCCTGGGGTTTGAGCCTGGTCGCCGTTTGCCTTTACGGCCTCTTGCTCATCTGGCACGAACCGCTCAACCTTCTGGCACCTCCCGCCCATGAGCACGCTCACCACAGCCCTGGGGTGAACCTGCATGTGCTCGGTATGTGGCTCAACTTTGCTCTAAGCACTACTTTGATCAGCTATTTTGTCGTGAAAATGGCGGCCGCCGTTCGTCAACAGCAAGATGAACTGAACGCTAGGCGCGAAGACGATCTGCGCGATGAACAATTACTCGCAGTAGCGACCCAGGCAGCCGGTACCGCCCACGAGCTGGGCACGCCGCTTTCCACCATAAAAGTACTGCTCACCGACCTGGCGCAGGACGCAAAGACGCGTGAACTCCTGGGTGATGATCTCACCCTGCTAAAGAATCAGGTAAACGAATGTGCGAGCATTTTACAGCGCCTGCGCCTACGCGCCGACATTGATCAGCTGACCCGGCCAGCACTGGTAGGGGCCAAAACCTACTGTGAACAACTGCTGGAGCGCTGGCAGCTGTTGCGCCCGGAGGCGCGCACACTGATTGAGCTGGACGATAAGCTGGCGCACCGTAAAGTACGCCTGCATCCAACTGTTGAACAAGCCATCATCAATGTATTGAATAACGCCGCCGATGCCAGTGAACAGCACTTACGGGTTAGGGTTTGCTGCGAAGGCAGTGAGCTGGTCTGGTTCATTGCCGATAGCGGCGCTGGGATTCCCCCAAGCACCTCGGCAGTCTTGGGGAAGCGACCGATTACCACCAAGCCTGACGGCTTGGGTATAGGTCTGTTTCTCACCCACGCCAGCATTCAGCGCTATGGTGGGAGGGTCAATATCGCCCCCGGTGAGCAAGGCGGTACCCTGACAACCATCGCCCTTCCTCTGGAGAGCAACGATGAGTAATTTTTTGATTGTGGATGACGACCTGACATTCTGTGAAATATTGCAGCGCTCATTAATACGCCGGGGCTTTACGGCGGATGTCGCCAACAACAGTTCTCAGGCCTACCAACAGGTGGAAAACAATCACTACGAAAAAGCCATTGTGGATCTTAAAATTGGCAGTGAGTCGGGTCTGAACGTCGTCGCCGAGTTGCTAGCGCGCCAGGCGGACCTTGAGGTGGTGGTGTTGACCGGTTACTCAAGCATCGCCACCGCTGTACAGGCCATCAAAGCAGGTGCGCGCAATTACCTGTGCAAACCGGCTGACGCCGACGAAATTCTCGCTGCTTTTGCCGAGGACAGGCCGCAGCCCATGGCGATACCGGATCAGCCGCTATCGGTAGATCGTATGGCTTGGGAGCATATTCAGAAAGTCCTGGCCGCGCACGATGGCAATATATCTGCCACGGCGCGGGCTCTCGGCATGCACAGGCGTACCCTGCAACGAAAACTAAACAAGCGCCCGGTGCGCCAGTGAACCGCGCACGAACGGGCTTTAGTCATTAACAGCCGTGGCCAGTTTGGGGGCCGTCACAAAGTTCAGATCTTCGAGAAACTGACTCTGCCAGGAGTGGATGTCGTGCTGCTCAAGAACATCCATCATTTTGCGCCAACGATCAATGCGCTCGTCCAAAGGCATGTTTAAGGCTTTCGCCAAGCCGCCTGTAATGGCCCCTACATCGTAAGGGTTCACAATCACTGCAGCGTCCAGCTCATCGGCTGCTCCGGCCATTTCAGAGAGCACCAACACACCCGGATTTTCAGGATTTTGCGCGGCGACATACTCCTTTGCCACCAAATTCATACCGTCTTTAAGCGGTGTGACTAGGCCCACGTTGGCAAGCCTGTACATTGCCAACACTGTACGCCGACGAAAGCCCCGGTTGAGATAACGCAATGGCATCCAGTCAAAGTCGGCGTAAGTGCCAATGATATGGCCGGCCTCGCGATCTATACGCTTTGCCAAATTTCCGTAAGCTTGAACATCACCGCGCGAGGTGGGTGAAATTTGCAGATAGACAACTTGACGAATGAACTCTTCGTAATGACCCAGTAAGCGATCATAGGCCTGAAACCGCTGCACTAACCCTTTGGAGTAATCCAGCCGGTCGACTCCGATAATCAGCTTCCTATCGTTCAGGCTACTGTAGAGTCGCTTGTACTCCTGAGTGTTTTCTCCGGCTTGGGCCACTCCAGCGAGCGCACTGGTCTCGACGCTGATTGGATACACTCTCGCCGTGCAGTGTCGATCACCGAGACGCAGGCGATCATTTTTCAGTATCTCACCGCCAAGGCCCTGAGATACGCCCATACAAAAACCCATATGATCGGCAATGGTCTGGAAACCAACCAGATCATAGTGCAAAAGCGCCTTTAGAATCTTCTGGTACCCAGGAACTGTACGAAGAAGATCGAGGGAGGGAAAGGGCGTGTGCAGAAAAAAACCAATTGCATTGCGAATACCGGCATCGCGCAGCATTTTCCCAAGCGGGATCAGGTGATAGTCATGAATCCATATGGTATCGCCAGGCTGGATAACGTTGAGCAGCTCGTCGGCAAATTTCCGGTTGGCCTGCAAATAGCCGCTTAAATCTGCGTCACTGTATTGCATCAACTCGGGGCGTTGGTGAAAGAGCGGCCAGAGCACGCTATTGGCGTAACCCTTATAATACTGGTTGTATTCCGACTGTTTGAGATTCACGGTGATGTATTCGATGTTGCCGCGCGTTTCTCGCTTAGGCGCTTCGCCTTTGTTATCGACTTTACCACTCCAACCAAACCATATGCCGCCGTCTTTTTCCATTGCCGCCATGACACCGACGGCCAGCCCACCCTCTGAGCCTTTGCTGGTGCCGTCACTTTTCGCCACCCTGTTTGACACGACAATTAATCGGCTCATAGTTCTTGCTCCCACTTCTTACTCAAAACACGTGCACTGTTGATAATACCCACCATGGAGTAGGTTTGCGGAAAATTGCCCCACAGCTCACCGGTTTTCGGGTCCAAGTCCTCAGACATCAGACCCAGATGATTGCGCTTTGCCAACAACTCTTCAAACAATTCCCGAGCCTCATCCGTCCGCCCAGCCGATGCCAGTGCGTCGATGTACCAGAAGGAACAAATCGTAAAGGCATTTTCCGGCGTGCCAAAATCATCTTCCACAACATAGCGGAACAAATATTTACTGCCCTCCGGCATCAACTTGTCCTCTATCTGGGCAATCGTGCCCAGGAAGCGGGGATCTTTACCATTCACAAAGCCCAGCTCACAGGCAAGCAGCAAGCTGGCATCCATGGTGTCGCCATCCCAAGTAGCGGTATAGGCGTTCAGCTCGGCGTTAAACCCTCGCTCTTCAATAGCCTCGCGAATGGTGTGGGATGCCTCATGCCAATAGTGGTAACGATCGGTTAGATTGAGCTTGCGGGCAATTTTTGCCAAGCGATCGGCCGCAGCCCAGCACATCATGCTGGAAAAAGTGTGAACATGCTGCGAGCCCCTCAACTCCCAAAGCCCCGCGTCTGGCTGATTGTAATAGGAGAAAGCCTTATCGCCGATGGTTTCCAGCAGCTCAAACAGTTCTTTGCTACCGGGGCGGCGTATGCGCTCATCAAAGAACATCTGCGTAGCGGACAGGACAATCGCTCCGTATACATCGTGCTGAATTTGCTCAGCGGCCTGGTTGCCAAAGCGCACTGGCCCCATACCGCGGTACCCTGGCAAGCTGTGGGCGATGCGCTCCGTCATCTGCTTGGTACCGTTTATGCAGAATACGGGTTGAAGGTGCTCCTCCTTCATATCGGCGACGATATTTACAAGATATTGTAAATATTGCTCCATAGTGCGCGTCGTCCCCAGACGATTGAGCGCATGGACGGTGAAATAACTGTCTCTCAGCCAGCAGAAACGGTAATCCCAGTTACGCTGGGTATCACTCGCTTCCGGGATAGACGTTGTCATGGCCGCAATAATCGCGCCGGTATCTTCATAAGCGCTGAGCTTCAAAGTGATCGCAGCACGAATCACTGCATCCTGCCACTCAAAGGGAATCGCAAGATAGCGTGACCATTCGAGCCAATAGGACTCCGTTTCGGCCAAGAACCGATCATTGAGCTGCTTTATTGGTTCTTTAATCGATTTGTCATCCCCAAAGACCAGGTGGTGTTCACCATCGAGGATAAACCAGGTTTCGTCCATCACGGCGGTCACGGACAACCCGGTCGTGAGGCGCAACGCCTTATCACTGCCAATGTAGCGAATATGATTGCTGCCCTGAATTTTGTTATAGCCTTGAGCGCCATCGTCACAAGCCGGGCGAGCACGCACACGTATTTTGGGCGATCCAATGGGCTTGAGCTTCCGATTGAGCATCATTGGCCGAAACATCCGGCCGTATTGGGTAAAACGGGGGACAAAGTCAGTGACGACCACACCGTTGCCACGGTCGTCATAGAGTGTCGTCTTCAAAATGGCTGTATTTTTTTCGTAGTGCTGCTCGCTGTGGCTAAACCCATCCAAATCAATGGCAAAGGTCCCCATCAGAGTTTCAGGACCATCTGTTTTCAGTAGCGAGCAAAATACAGGTTCCCCATCAAATCGCGGTAAGCAGCACCAAACAACTTCCGCTTTCTTATCGACCAGAGCACCGATAACGCAGTTACCGATCAGCGCCAGTTCCAAATTGCGTTCTTTCATTCAATTGCCTCAACTTATCCAGTTGTAACTGCAAAAATGCAAGAACCTCGCCAGTGTCTGTAAAACGCACCCCTGCACAGGTATCCCCCTCACCCACCTTGATGGACACCCCCCCATGATCATTGACCCAGGCGAATGCGTCCTCATCGGTGGTATCGTCACCAATATAGACGGGTTGCCGACCCGCGAAGGGTTCTCTGCTCATAAACTGTGCAATGGCGCCCCCTTTATCAACACCCACCGGCTGAATTTCCCGCACACAGTTGCCGCGGATCACGCGAACGTCCGTACGCGCTCCCAGCATCAGCTCATCGTCAATCAGTGCATCCAGTATAGACTTTTTGTCTTCCTGGCCGCGGTAGTGCAACGCCACAGCATGCCCTTTATCTTCGGCGATCAAGCTCTGAAGCTCGGCGAACTCTAACAACCTGGACTTGATATTATTGAATTCTCCAAAGGCTATATCCGCGTGGTTCAATGGCCCGTCCCGGTAGCGCCACTCAGCGCCATGACTTCCGGCCATTGTCAGAGGCAGTTTTACCAACTCACTAAGAGAACCTATAGACCGCCCAGAGACTAGGGCAAGTGCACCTTCAAGCTGCAAGGCCAACTCTCCCAGTAGCCGCCTCAACTCGTGCGACACCACGACGCCCTCAGGTGTAGAGGCAAAATCGACCAGGGTGCCGTCAAAGTCCAAAAATAATGCTAATTTTTCTGGATTGCTGATGTGCATAGGGAAAATAGTCTCCTGCCATTTGAGCATTAACTATAACAGGAGCTCACCAATGACGAAAATTCACGAATTGCGCAGAGCCTTTTAAATAAATAAGGCCATCCTATTTAGGATAGCCTTATTTATTTAAAAGCTTGACCGAGGTCTGCGGAACAAATTGGGATAGCCGTAGGCTACTCGACCAATCCTTCAGGAAAAGGTTGGCGCAGCTTCGCGCTCCGTAGGGTCAAGAGTAGGACGCCCCTGATACACGGTTAACTACATGGATGTGGCGTAGTAGAACTACGCAGGAGCGGTTATCTGTCATCGGCAAGCCCCCCCTAGCGTGGACAATAACCCACAAGAAAAACGCCCTGCAGGACTAATCGGCCGGGAGCCGATTAGCGCAGCGGTAGCTGACCGAAGGCCGAGCTCAGGGATGAGCGAGTAATTACCTACAGGGCGTTTCAATTAGAAGCTTGACCAATGTGCTGG
>NZ_JAULRT010000051.1 GCF_030518215.1 Gilvimarinus algae | reverse complement strand
AAACAGGTAGGTCAGCAGCGTGCAGCTCAATGGCCAAGTCCAGGTAATAGATCCCGGTCGCCTCCATCACGATCGACGTAGGCTTGAGCGCCTGCAGCTTTTTCACCGCAGCCTTGCGACCGGCAGGGGTTTGAGCGATATCCCACTGACCGGCAGTGCGGCCATCTTTACGCACCCCAACGACCGAAGTCCGTGAGCCGATATCGAGGCCAACCCAGACACTCATTCTTCCCTCTCCCAAGCGAATTAGGTAACAATGGCCTCCGGTTCCCCGACCTCGAACTTCATGCCGCTGCAACCTTGTAATGCGAAGTCCGACTTGTCGGCTTCTCGATACTCTTCGTGGTGGGCAATGAGGCGGGG
>NZ_JAULRT010000050.1 GCF_030518215.1 Gilvimarinus algae | reverse complement strand
AGCCGCACTCCTTGGCAAAGTACGCGGCGGCCTTTTTTAAGATGTCTCGCTCTTCCGTCACGCGCTTGAGTTCAGCGCGCAGCTTGCGCAGTTCGGCCTGCTGATCGTCGTCTTGCTGACGCTGCTCTTGGGGCTTGCTGTAGACCTTGATCCAGGCGTAAAGGCTATGCACGGACACGCCCAGGCGCTGGGCGACATCGGCGACGGGTTTGCCTTTCTCGGTCACTTGCTTGACCGCTTCGATCTTGAATTCTTCGGGGTAACGCTGACGACTCATGGCACCTCCTATTTGGGCCTCATTATGAGGCTTGGAGGTGTCTACGAAACCAGGGGCGATTCAGATTTGACTAATCGAGTCCTCAGATGCGACCTATCGCGCTGCG
>NZ_JAULRT010000018.1 GCF_030518215.1 Gilvimarinus algae | reverse complement strand
CCTGGTTGACCCCCCGAGTGAGAGCCATATCCAGCTTGAGCACAGCCGGCTGAAATTCTGCGAGCAGATTCAGCCCTGAGTAACCCGAGCCAAAATCATCTATTGCAGTGGTGAAGCCCTGTCGCTCGTACTCCTTGAAGATCGACTTCAAGTGCTCGGTGTCCTCGATCCGCTCGCCTTCGGTCACTTCGAACATCAGCAGATTGGCGGGGAAGTCGAATGTGACTGTGGCCTCCAAGGTAGCCCGGATGCAGGTGCTGGCACGGTAGACGGCATTGGGCAGAAAATTGATGCTCAATTTACAGTCTTTCTGGCGTCCCAAGCCCAGACCAGCCGCTTGCTCGATAGCCTTCACGCGGCAGG
>NZ_JAULRT010000049.1 GCF_030518215.1 Gilvimarinus algae | reverse complement strand
GGTGACATTGATGTGCGCTGCTACGTCAGCACGCAGTGGTTCAATGACCGCCCGGGGGACTTTGTCTGGAGCATCCCGCTGTTCCACCAGCGCGACGTGCTGGTGGGGCGCCTTGGCGACAGCAACCCGGTCGCAGCAGAGCAACTGCCGCCCCAGGCCATCGGTACAGTGCTGGGGTACACCTATCCAACCTTGCAACCCCTGCTGGACCAAGGCCGGCTGAGCCGCGAAGACAGCCGCAGCCAGCTGCTGGTCCTGCAGAAACTGCAAGCCCACCGCTATCGCCATGCAGTGAGCAACGAGTTGTCGCT
>NZ_JAULRT010000048.1 GCF_030518215.1 Gilvimarinus algae | reverse complement strand
CTAGGGCCTGTTCACACTAATTATATGCGCCTGCTGAAAGCCAGTTTTGTTTCCAGCTAGGCGCTGAGAGCGTGGTTTGGTCATTCCAAATAAGCGATCGGCAACAACGCTGGGGACAAAACTGGCTTCAGCCCTTCGGGTTGTGGCTAAAAATTCACCACTCCACGTTGCTCGTCGTTCATTTGGAGTGACCAAACCTCTCTCCTCACGCCTTGATTGGTAAATTTTTAGTCACAACAGGCTGCATATAATTAGTGTGAACAGGCCCTAG
>NZ_JAULRT010000047.1 GCF_030518215.1 Gilvimarinus algae | reverse complement strand
GACATCACCTACAGCTACACCGAAGGCAACGCGGCGCAATCGCACAGCGCGACGAACGACAACATCATCGATCAGTTCGCGGTGGTGGTGACAGACGTTGCCGGCGAGAGCAGCAACGACACCTTGGATATCCAGATCACGGATACCGTGCCGGTGGCGGTTGCCGATACGCGCACGGTGAACGAAGACGACACCGGCATCACGGGTAACGTGATCAGCGGTGTGAACGCGAACGCCGATACCGTGGCCGCCGATGGTGGCACGGTGACGGGCGTGCAAGCGGGCGTTGCCAGCACGGCGATTACAGGCGGTGCGAACACCGCGATTACCGGTACCTACGGCGACCTGACGATCAACAGCGACGGCAGCTACAGCTACGTGACGAACGCGGCGGCGCAGGCGCTGAACGCGGGCGAAAGCGAAACCGACACGTTCAGCTACACGTTGAGCGACAGCGATGGGGACAGCAGCACGGTTACCGTGACCTTCACCGTTGAAGGCAGCGATGATACTCCTCAAGTTTCTGCCGGACAGGTTCAAACTAACGAAGATACCGTTTATATCTTCGATTTGTCTGACTTCCCTTACACAGATCCAAATGGTGACGCAATTGCCAGTGTCACTATTGAATCCGTGCCCGGTAGTGGGACTCTTGAATGGTTTGACGGATTAAATTGGACTACGGTCTCTGAGAGCCAAGTCATTTCAGCATCCGATATACAAGCGGGTGGGTTGCGTTACGTGCCAGAGGTAAATGCGCCTCAGGGTAGCGATGATGGCAGCGATAGCGGCAACTTCACATTCAGTGTCTCCGATGGCGTGGAAGATAGCGGGACTGCCACAATGACGGTCTCTGTTGTGGCTGTTGCTGACACTCCAGAGCTGACGTTGGGTGATATCACCACCGATGTCTCCAATGATTCAAACTTTACCCTGCCCTCGGGCAATGGTTTGGTTATTGACCGTTTTACCAATGTTCCCACGGTCAGCCCATCCAGTGCGGCAGATGCCGATGTACTGGAAGGCGCATTGTCTGGTTTGACGCCTAACTCTCAGCAAGTGATCAATCAGTTGGGCGATGGCAATACCAGCGCCGATGCTGAGTTTATTCCGCTTGACGGCGCTGTACGCGTTACCGGATTGATATACCTTGAACCAGGTGATTATTCGGTCTCCGGGTATCAAGATGACACTTTGCATATTGAGATTGGCGGTAACGTGTTGCGCTCGGAAGGGCATGATACGTGGGGGGCTTATAACAGCAGTACCTTGACGGTTACCGAGTCTGGGTATTATACCTTTGAGCTTTACGCCTATAACGGAGCCAGTACGACAGAAGGGTGGATCAGTGCTCTCATATCCGCCAATGGCGGCTCTGCACAAACCCTTGATAACTATACGCTCTTCACCGATATCCAGGCCGTCGCCGATGCGGGAGGCCAGTACTCGGCTTACAGCGATAACGGCGGCGATGGCGGTTATTACCCAGTCCGTTTGAATGAAGGACTGGAAGATACGCCTATCCAGCTACAAGATATTGCAGCTTCGTTGACCGACACGGATGGCTCGGAAACCTTGGCGCTCCTTATCTCTGAGCTGCCAGAGGGGTCAGTTCTTTCAGACGGCAGTAACAGCTTTACGGCAACCTCGGTGATCTCTGAGGTGGATGTCACTGGTTGGAACTTGGCAACGCTGACGATTACACCGCCGGCGGATTTCACTGGGTCGTTTGACCTTTCGGTAACGGCCACCGCGACTGAGGCTTCTAATGGTAGCTTTGCTGAGGTAACAGAGAGCTTTACCGTGGTTGTGCTTCCCGCCCCTGAGGCTGTGGTGCCAGATGCGGTGAACGATAGCTTTGAAGTCGTCGAGGACGGTGTCCTGGCTGCTAATGTCAGCCAAAACGACACTGCAAGTGCCGATGCACCCAATGTTTATTCTGTTGCCCCTGGGGATGGACCGGCCAATGGTTCGCTGTCGATGAATCCTGATGGTAGCTTTATCTATACGCCAAATCCGGATTTTAACGGCTCGGACACTTTCACCTATACCGTCACGGATGGTAACGGAGACACGGATACGGCAATTGTCTCGATTGATGTGACACCGGAGAATGATACTCCGGAAGCGTCGGTTGACTCTGGTTACACCATCGTTGAAGGCGGGACATTGAATTTGACCGCGAGCGTTCTTGATAACGACAGTGATGTCGATGGTGACGCCCTTTCTGTTCATTCGGTAAGAACAAACACCGGCTCGACACCTGGCTTGCTTGCTGGTACGAGTGTTGTGATTGCTACTGCGCTCGGTGGTACGGTGGAGGTTTTCGCCGACGGCACCTTCAACTACACGGCTCCGGTTCTCGACCATTCCATTGAAGATCCGCGACAGGATACTTTCGAGTATCGTGCAACAGATGGCAGTGATGAGTCGTCTTGGACGACGGTAACGATTGATGTCTCTGATACCGCCCCAGTGGCGCAAGACGACTCGGTTGAGGTGGATTACGCAGGCCAAGTATCCGGTAACGTAATCACTGATCTGGCTGGCGCTGATACCTTGAGTGCCGACCCGCTATTGGCGCACCAAGTGATAGAGGTTACCGTCGGTGGCGTTACTTACGACGCTGCCGATAGAAATGCTAGCGGTGAGTGGGTAATTAACGCCGATTATGGACAGTTTACGGTCCGTCAAAACGGTGATTACACCTATCAGTCAACCCAGGATCTCTCTGTGGTCACAGTCGGAGGATCCTCCAGCTCTGGCTGGGCGGGTGTGAATCTCTATGGTATTGACCGGGGAGACGCATTTAGAAATGGCAGTGGGGCGCTGATCTCCACGAATTTTGACGCTAACTCAGTGACCTTTATTGCAGATGGAATTGGTGTGGATGGCTCTTCCAATGCGTCCTGGGACAATGCCTATGTTAACAACCAAGGCGGAAGCAGTGAGGCTCTGGTTGTTGATTTAACTGAGAGCGCTCTCAGTGCAACCGTTATTGTCAACAGTATTCAGTGGGGCGAGTACGGCACTTGGTTTGCTTTTGATGCTGATAATAACCTTGTCGGCAGCGATACTTTCGGTAATGTAGGTGGTACCCCTCTCGCTGTTGAAATTGCACCAGGCGATGACTTCCAATACTTGGTGTTTACTTCCAACACCGATTGGGCCTCAGGTTTCTCGCTCGGCTCCGTAAGCTATCAGCCGGCTTTGGTGGAAGGCTTGGTCGATAATCTGGAGTATACGCTCGAAGATGCTGATGGAAGTACCTCATCGGCAACGCTTACCGTGAGCCACGATTCAGAGGTTAGCGATGGCGATGAGTCGATTACCATCAACGAGAACAGCAATATCGGCGCTGGCCAGTTTAATTTGCTGGATAACGCGGTTATTGAAAATCTCGCTGATGTGACGTCGGTAAACTCTGGCAGTATTCAGATCCGCCAGGGCGGTGCGAATATCACCAATGAATTCACCATAGACGCGATACCAGGCGGCTCTGGTGTGGCAGAGTTTCTGATTGCCCATGAAGATGGCTATCGAGTCGGGCGTTTGGTTGTAGATGATGACGGTGAGGTGACCTTCACTAACACCAGCGAGCATGTGTTTGACTTTTTGGCGCAAGGCGAATCGGCCGAGCTGACTTTTGACTACACGGTCAATATTGCCGGCACCACTTTGAACTCAACCGCCACAATCAACGTGACGGGCGTCAATGATGCCCCCGTAGCGGTTGATGACAGTGGTTTGGTTGAAGGAGCTTTCTCTTCGCAGTTCTGGTTGTATGAAGAAACCGCTGGGAGGCCCAACCTGGAAACCATTGCACAGGTGTTTAATTACGCCAATAACAATGCTCCGGATGCTATTTTTACCACCACCGGTCTGGACTATGGCGTAGCGGGTGGCGACTTGGGCGGTAATGGCAATTTGGCAAGCTGGATAGGCTCGGATGCGGCATCACTCGAATGGCAAACACCATCGGGGACGCAGGAGCGCTCCGCACAAGACTCGATCGTCCGGTTTAATGGTGTGTTCAATGTAGCCAACTCAGGTAACCATACCTTCACCATTCAGCACGATGACGGTTTTATCGTGCTTGTCGATGGCGAGGCTGTGGTATTGGCCGACTTTATTACACCGCCGACCACTACAACCGCAACTGTCAATCTCAGTGCAGGCACTCACAACGTCGAGATCTATTACTGGGATCAGGGTGGAGATTATGTGTTTGATGCGCAGCTGCTAGACGGTTCTGGCAACAATATCTGGGTGCCGGGTAATATGGCTTATAACTCCGGAGGTATTGCCGCGACTGAGAATACCGACGTCACCATTGACGTTTTGGCGAATGATTGGGATGTTGATGGCTCTGATAACTTCTCGATCCAGTCGGTGGGTTCTGCGTCCAATGGTTCAGTGGTGATCAATCCCAATGGCACCTTAACCTATACCCCGAATGCAAACTTTGTCGGTCAGGATAGCTTCCAGTACACCATCGTTGATAATCATGGTGCGACTTCGTCGGCTACGGTGACCATTGATGTGCAGGAGCTCGATGTCTTGCCGGTGCTGGATCTGGATGCGAATGACAGTACGGCGACGGGCAATGACTTTGCGACCAGTGTTCTGGCCGGTGAATCTGTCGCGCTTGTCGATAGTGATTTGTTGTTGAGCAATGAATCTAACTTACTCGGTGCGACCTTCACCCTGACCAATCCAGCGGATGGTGATTCGCTGTCGGTTGACGGTGTATTACCTACCGGCATTACGGCCACCTATTTTGCCGCCGACGGCGAACTGGTCCTCTCAGGCACAGCCAGTGTGGCTGATTATCAGGCAGCCTTGGCACAGGTACGCTATAACGCTGGCGATGGTACTGACAGCTCAGATCGTGTTATTACGGTTGTGGTCGATGACGCGACAGGTTCCAGTGGTACGGCTACAGCCACGGTCAGTTATGGCCCGATCGCCAGCCCCATGATGGCATCGTTCAGCAATCAGGTAGAGGGAACTGCTGGGGATGACTTGCTGGAAGCCACTTCAGATATGGATACTTTGAGTGGCTTGGCCGGCGCGGATACCTTCGCCTGGTCTCTGGGCGATCAGGGCAGCGCTGGTGCACCGGCGGAAGATGTGATTCTGGATTTCAATGCCTCTGAGGGTGACCGTCTGGATCTGAGCGACCTGCTGCAAGGTGAGGAAGCGGGTGATTTGACCGAGTATCTGCACTTTGAACAATCAGGCAGTGATACCATTGTCCATATCAGCAGCTCGGGTGGCTATTCAAGCGGTTACAATGCCTCGCAGACCGATCAGACCATCACTCTGGAAGGGGTGAGTTTGAGTGGTTCTGACTCGGATATCATCACTCAGCTGCTGAACAACGGTCAGTTGAGCGTGGATCAGTAAACACTGAGCCGGCGCAGGGGACGGGTTATGTATGTAAAGCGAGATCAGGCAGGGCGGATTAGCGCTGTCAGCAAGCAAGCCTTGGAGGGATTCGAGGCTATTGTGGCTGATTCGCCCGAGCTGGTGGCTTTTCTGATGCAGTTGCGCCCAGAGGTGGAGCAGTCCCTCGCCGAGTCTGATTTGCAGATGGCCCGCGTGTTGGAAGATGTGGTGGGGCTTCTGATCGATAAATCGATCATCCGCTTTACCGATCTACCCGATGCGGCGCAGGATAAGCTGCTGCAGCGTCGGGAGATGCGCGGCAGCTTTCAGGCGGTGTCCTTGCTTGGCGATGACGATGAGCTAAATCTCTAGGCCACTTGGCCCGGCAGGTTATTCAATGCCGGGTCCGGTGTAGCCGTCCACATTCAGTGCATCCAGTGCTTGTCTTTCTGGCTCGTTCAGCACGCCCTCGGCAATCATAACAATGCCCAGCGAGTGGCCAATAGCACAAAGGCTTTGGATGAAAGAGTGATTGGCGGTGTTTTTGTCGGCCTGGCGAATAATCGCGCTGTCGATTTTCAGGTAATCCAGGCCTATGCCTTCCAGCTCACGAATCTGAGTGAACTCCAGGCCAACATGCTCAAGCCCGACTTTACAGCCTAGCTCGCGCAGCTGCGTGCTGAACTGTTTGAGTTGTGGCATTTGCCTGACGGCGCAGGTTTCCGGAAACTCCAGCCACAATCGGGCCGCTTCGACCGGGTGGTATTTGAGTAAATCCAGCACGCGGGTACGAAATTCCAGGTCGCACAGGGCACTTTCAGAGATGTTCACGGCGCTGTCGCGTTCGTGTTCGCGGATATCGTTAATGGCAAAGCGCACCACTTGCCAGTCGATTTCGGCGAGTACGCCGAGGCGCCTGGCCCAGCCGACGAAAAATCCGGCGTTTTGCCAGATACCATCGATAAACAGCCGCACTGGACGTTCCCAGTGGATCAGGCTGCCCGAGCCTGCACGCACGGCGTAGCAGCCCAAGTCCACGCCCGAGTCGGCCAGTGACTGGGTAATGCTGATGCGCCAGTCGTTGAGATTGCGTTGAGCGCCGCCCGGGCGATCGACGTTGTGCACCATGATTCCGCGGTTGCCGCGCTGCTCCGATCGCGCCAGCAGCCCATCCAGGCGCGACAGCAATTGACCACGGCTTTCCCCGGGCTGTAGGTCGGTGGCCGCCATGGGCAGACCAATCTGCAGCGGATCGGCTACCAATGAGCTCAGTTGCTGTTCAAGGTGCTCTCTGAGCAATTGCGAGCCCTCATTCAGGGTCTGCTCACCGAAGGAGACCAGTGCAAAGTCGGTACCGTTCAGGCGTCCGGAAAACTCCTCTGGACGGGAAAGGTGGCTGCGCAGAGCATGGGCGATACCCAACAAAAGTTCATCGACCTTGTCGCGCCCGAACCGCTGGTTGAGCTCGACCAGATTGAGCACACGAACCAGGTAGACAGCCACTTCTTGTTCACTGTCTTCGCGAGTGATCACGCTGTCGAGCAAATTGAGAAAGTGCTCGCGGTTGGAAAGGCCTGTCAGGTCATCCTGCTGCGAGGCTGTGCGAAGCTTTTCGAGTTTTTGAGTTTCTTTTTCCAGCATGCTTTTCACACTGGCCGATAGCGTATTCATGGCCCGCACCAGTTTGCGAAATTCCCGGGTGCGGGGTTCTTTGGAGGTAACAAAGTGCCGCTGTCCAATGGACTCGGCCTGACGTACTACATGCCCCAGTGGGCGGGTAATCATTTTTAAGATGATCGTGCCCACCAGACCGCTTAAGAGCGCGGCAAGCAGCAGCCACTGCAGCAATCGCTTGGTACTCGCCCAAAGCTCTTCTTTCGCGTAACGGGAGTGACTGAGCACTTCCAGTGAGCCATATTGTTGCCAGCCGTCTTGAATTTGTGCGATGCCCGGCTGTGTATCAATGCTTAAGAACCGGTCAAACCACTCGGGTATGCGCTTTTCGTCACGGCTATGGTACTGGCGCTCGGCGATTACCTCGCCCTGTGGGTCCAGCAGGCGGATACGTTGGTAGTGGCCGCTGTCGAACTGCGCGGCCAGTAGCAGTTCGAGGGTCACCGGATCTTTCTCCATTTGTGTCATCGACAACGCCAGTGAGGTGGCATTGTCGATGTTTTTTAAATGCAGTTGCTGCTCCAGGTATTGGCGGGCCGCCAGCGTACTGATAAAAAAGCTGCCGCCCAGCGCCAGCATCAGAATCAGGCAGATGCCAATCCAGAGCTGTTTAATCAATGACATGGGCAGTGGTCTCCGTTGGAGTGGTAATGGTCAAGTATTGCATCAGTGAAAGCCCTCTTCACGCATTCGTTGCAGCAGATCCCGCCAGCGCGACAACCGGGCTGTGGGGTCGGAGGAGGACTTTTGTCCCCCAAGCCAAAGTCCCTGGCTGTTGAAGCTGAAAACCGGTGTCAGATCCGTGCGTTTATTTGCCGGCAGTATGTCGGGGTTGAGATTATCGAGAATCAGCGGTACGGCATCGGGCTCGGTGAAATAGCCCAGCACCATATGGGCCTGGACGCTGCCCTCGGTTTTGGCTCTGACGTAAATCAAGCGCAGCTTGTCAGCGGGTATACCCAGCTCCAGCAAGGAAATGTACTTGGCAATGCTGAAATCTTCGCAGTCGCCACCGCGCACACCCATGGTTTGCAGGGGGGTTGCCCAGTAGTCTTTTTCCCGCCAGAGTAATTGATCTTCTGTGAAAGTGATATGGCGGTTAAAGAAACCGTTGATGTGTTCCAGCTGTTGAATTGGCGGTTGGTCTCGCTGCTCACCCAGCAAGGTCAGCCAAGCGTTGAGAAACGCGCTGCCCTCATCACCGTAGCGCTGCTGCATGGTTTGGCTCAAGCGGTCTTGTTGGAGGGCGAGGCTGGTGAGGGCAAGTCCCAAGGTGAGTATCAGTACTGAGCCCCACAGGGGTTTGATCCAAGGGCCGGCGGCTGCCTTGCGTTCAGCGCGGGAGCAGTGATTGTCAGCGTGCCTTGGTCTCAAGCGGGCAGTTCCAGTGGGTCAACTTACCCGGGAGTATAGCAGGGTGAACTCCGTAGGTTGTTCGCCATGTCCTTAGTTACTCAGTGCAGAGTGCGTCTGGCTTTTGCCGCGGGGGGGGAGGTGTGTTCTGTGCGGTTCAGGGGCGCGGGCTCAGCGGGGGCGGCCTGCTGCAATTGCTGCAGCTGACGTTTTAGGCGCGAGACGACCCGGCCCATAATCTCGGTGGTTTGCTCCAGTTGATCCAGAGTAAACAGCATTTCCTCCGGGTCGGGTTTATTCGCCGAACCACTCATACACTCCCCCTGTGTTATGCAGGGCCCGCGAGCGGGCCCGGTATATGGATTAATCCCAGCTCAGAGCGCCGCCTGTCTGATACTCGATAACCCGGGTTTCAAAGAAGTTTTTCTCTTTGCGCAAATCCATGATCTCGCTCATCCACGGGAAAGGGTTTTGCGCACCTGGGTATTGCTCTTTAAGGCCCAGCTGCGCCAGGCGGCGGTTGGCAATAAAGTGCAGGTACTCTTCCATCATGGCAGCGTTCATGCCCAAGATGCCGCGGGGCATAGAATCGCGGGCGTAGGCGATTTCCAGCTCGGCGCCTTCGATCACCATTTGCGTCACTTCTTTTTGGAAGTCAGCGGACCAGAGGTGTGGGTTTTCCAACTTGATCTGGTTGATCACGTCGATGCCAAAGTTCAGGTGCATGGACTCATCGCGCAAGATGTACTGGAACTGCTCGGCCACACCGGTCATTTTGTTGCGCCGGCCCATGGACAGAATCTGGCTGAAGCCGCAATAGAAGAAAATACCTTCGGTCACGACATAAAAGGCCACTAGGTTGCGCAGTAACTCCTGATCGGTTTCCGGTGTGCCGGTGTTAAAGGTTGGGTCGCCCAACGCCTGAGTGTGCTTGAGGCTCCAGGCTGCCTTGGCCGCTACCGAGGGCAGCTCGCGGTACATGTTGAAAACCTCACCCTCGTCCATGCCCAACGATTCAATGCAGTACTGGTAGGCGTGGGTGTGGATGGCCTCTTCAAACGCCTGGCGCAGAATGTACTGACGGCATTCAGGGTTGGTAACCAGACGATACAGGGCCAGCACCAGATTGTTAGCCACCAGAGAGTCGGCCGTAGAAAAGTAACCCAGAGAGCGCATCACCACGCGGCGCTCGTCTTCGGTTAGACCCTCGGCGCTTTTCCATAGTGCGATGTCCGCGGTCATGTTGACCTCTTGCGGCATCCAGTGGTTGGCGCAGCCGTCCAGATACTTCTGCCAGGCCCAGTCGTACTTAAAGGGGACCAGCTGGTTGAGGTCGGCGCGGCAGTTGATCATGCGCTTGTCGTCCACCTCGACGCGGGCGGCGCCCATTTCCAGCTCTTCCAAGCCGGGGGCAACGTCCAGGTGCTCCAGCGATTCGCGCGCGGCCTTCACGGCGGCGGTGGGTTCACCGGCTGTCGCAGTGGCTTCTGGTTGCGCGGCCTGGGGCGGAGGTGTCGGCGCGGCTTTTTGCGGTTTAATCGCTTCTTCTTTGTTAAATTCGTCCCAACTCAGCATTGTGACAGTATCCTTTTTGCGTGTGTGCATGTCCCGCCCGGAGCACCGGGCGGCTGGTAAGTTACTGGCAGGCCTCGCAGTCCGGGTCGTCCAGCGAGCAGGCCTGGGGCACGGGTGCGGCACTGGCACCGGCCGCTGGCTCTTTGGCCGGCGCGGCGGCCGCAGGGCCTGAGGCGCCACCCCCGGCCGAGACCGCGTTGAGCGAGCCCGTGCTGATGGTGGACTTTTCCGTTGTGGTCGCGGCTAGGGCGCGCAGGTAATAGGTGGTTTTGAGACCCTGATACCAGGCCATGCGGTAGGTCACGTCCAGCTTTTTGCCGTTGGCGCCGGCGATGTACAGGTTCAGGCTCTGCGCCTGATCAATCCACTTTTGCCGGCGGCTGGCCGCCTCAACGATCCAGCGCGGCTCGACTTCAAAGGCTGTGGCATAGAGCTCTTTGATGTGCGCCGGGATGCGATCAATTTTCTGCAGCGACCCCTCGTAGTATTTCAGGTCGTTGACCATCACGCTGTCCCACAGGCCGAGTGCCTTGAGGTCGCGAACCAGTGACGGGTTGACCACGGTAAATTCACCGGACAGATTGGATTTAACGTAGAGGTTCTGGTAAGTCGGTTCGATCGACTGGCTGACACCGGTGATGTTGGCAATGGTGGCCGTCGGGGCGATCGCCATAACGTTGGAGTTGCGCATGCCCTGAGTTTTGACCTTCTCGCGCAGGGTTTCCCAATCCAAACGCTGGGTGCGATCCACTTGAATAAAGTCGGCACCGCGCTCTTCGGTCAGAATATCCAGCGAGTCGATAGGCAGTTGGCCTTTACTCCACAATGAGCCATCGAAGGTGGTGTAACGGCCGCGCTCGGCCGCGAGGTTGGACGACTCTTCAATGGCGTGGTAGCTGATGGCTTCCATCGAGGTATCGGCGAACTCCACCGCTTCGGGCGAGCCGTAGGCAATGTGCTGGGCGTAGAGTGCGTCCTGAAAGCCCATAATGCCCAGGCCAATCGGCCGGTGGCGCAGGTTGGAGGTACGCGCGGTATCCACCGAGTAGTAGTTAATGTCGATCACATTATCCAGCATGCGAATCGCGGTTTTCACCGTTTGCGCCAGCTTCGCGCGATCCAGTTGACCGTCGACGATGTGACGCGCCAAGTTGATTGAGCCGAGGTTACACACCGCGATCTCTTCGTTGGCCTTGGTGTTCAGGGTGATTTCTGTACACAGGTTAGACGAGTGCACCACGCCCACGTGCTGTTGCGGGCTTCTCAGGTTGCAACTGTCTTTAAAGGTGATCCAGGGGTGGCCGGTTTCAAACAGCATGCCCAGCATCTTGCGCCACAGATCCACCGCGCGCAGCTTTTTGTGCAGCTTGAGTTTGCCCTGAGCGGCCAGCTGCTCATAGTGGGTGTAGCGCTCTTCAAACGCTTTGCCGTACAGATCGTGCAGATCCGGTGCGTCGGCGGGGGAGAACAGCGTCCACTCTTTGTCTTCAAACACACGCTTCATAAACAGATCGGGGACCCAGTTAGCGGTGTTCATGTCGTGGGTGCGGCGGCGATCATCACCGGTGTTTTTGCGCAGTTCCAAAAACTCCTCAATGTCCAGGTGCCAGGTTTCCAGATAGGCACAGACGGCGCCTTTGCGCTTGCCGCCCTGGTTGACAGCCACGGCCGTATCGTTGGCTACCTTCAGGAAGGGCACCACGCCCTGGGAGCGACCATTGGTTCCTTTGATGTAAGAGCCCAGCGAGCGTACCGGCGTCCAGTCGTTCCCCAGGCCGCCAGCGAATTTCGAGAGCATGGCGTTGTCCTGCATGGCGCCGTAAATACCGTGCAGGTTGTCGGGCACGGTGGTCAGGTAGCAGGAGGACAGCTGGGGGCGCAGGGTGCCCGCGTTAAACAGCGTCGGGGTAGAGCTCATGTAGTCAAACGAGCTGAGCAGGCGGTAGAACTCAATGGCGCGCTCCTCGCGGTTGTCTTCTTCCACCGCAAGGCCCATGGCCACACGCATAAAGAACACCTGCGGCAGCTCGATGCGCACATCGTTGCTGTGAATAAAATAGCGGTCGTAGAGGGTTTGCAGGCCCAGATAGGTAAACTGCAGGTCGCGTTCGGCCAACAGTGCCTGGCCCAGTTTTTCCAGATCAAAGTTCAATAGCTCGGGTGAGAGCAGTTCCAGCTCGACGCCTTTGCGGATGTATACCGGCAGGGCGCGGGCGTAATAGGTTTCCATTTCGGTTTGGGTGGCGGCATCGGCGATGCCGAGAAAGCCCAGGGCTTCAGCGCGCAGCTTGTCC
Source organism: Gilvimarinus algae (assembly GCF_030518215.1). GTDB lineage: Bacteria > Pseudomonadota > Gammaproteobacteria > Pseudomonadales > Cellvibrionaceae > Gilvimarinus > Gilvimarinus algae. The sequence continues at coordinate 240,044 of NZ_JAULRT010000047.1, read as the reverse complement.
AGCAGCAGTCGCGCGGTGGCGTAGCTGTAATTGGGCTCTTTTTCCACCAGAGTACGGGCGGTAATCACCAGTGACGTGTTGACGTCCTGCAGTGACACGCCGTCGTAGAGGTTGCGCATGGCCTCGTCGAGGATGGCTTTTTCGTTGACGTCTTCAAGCCCGGCGCAGGCCTCGCTGACGATGGTGCGCACTCGCGCCATGTCCAGCGGTGCGGTGCTGCCGTCCTCGAGGGTGATTTGCAGGGTTGGGTAGTCCGGGTCTTCTTTCACCGGCGCTGCGGCCGCGGGCTGTTTTTGCGCCCGCATGCGCGCGTGCTCTTCGCGGTAGAGTACGTAGTCGCGCGCAATTTTCTGCTCGCCGGAGCGCATCAGAACCAATTCAACCTGATCCTGGATGTCTTCAATGTGCACGGTGCCGCCGGAGGGCATGCGGCGTTTGAAGGTGGCGGTGATCTGCTTGGTGAGGTTGTCCACCGTTTCGTGAACCCGGCTGGAGGCCGCGGCGGTGCCGCCTTCGACCGCGAGAAACGCCTTGGTCATGGCCACGGCGATCTTGCTCGCATCAAAGGGAACCACGGTGCCGTTGCGCTTGATCACACGCAGTTGCCCTGGGGCTGTCGCTTCCAGGTCGTGGTTGTGCTCGTGGGTGTCGCCACCGTGTGCCCGGGCGGGGCGGGGCTGGTCTGTCTCTGTGTACATTAAGTTCTCCGCGAAGGTTCCCTATCGATGAAATGGCGAGCGGCAACCGCCAGGGTTGAGCCCGAAATACGTTTCAGTTTGTCGTCTATTCCAGTGGTCAGTGCCGGGAGAAAGCCCGGTAACCAGTGTTTTTCGTTAGATAAAGGTAGGGGCGATGCCCGTCGGGCGGAGGCCCGAAAGGTCGATTGCATCCGGGCGTGACCATACGCTCCCCCACCTCCGGATCGAGCCCGCGAGGCGCCAAACCGGTCAGTAAATGCTTACTTTGAAGTGCCTTTTCGCCCATTGAGTGCGAGCCGGTGGCTCTCGTCTGTGTGTGATTTCTCTATGGCTTCTCAGGCGACTGAAACCCCATATATGGGTGTTTTTGTAAAGTGGGGTACAAGATAATGCGGTTTTAGAGTGAATGCAAGTGAAGAAAAATGCCGCAAAGCTGTGGATAAGATGTGGGTAGATCCCGATGTTAGTGTTTACCAACTTCGTAAAGCCTGACGCCTGCCGAACTTATCGGCAGGGAATGGCAATAGCATGGCGATAGAATAATTTTTTATGACGATAAGGGTGGTTTATTAGGGTTTTTAACTTGACCTGAGCTGGGTCTCAAAAACGCGCCACCGCATAGAGCGTCGGGCCTTGAAACAGGCTCTCAAAGGAGCTGGTCAGGCGTTCCCCGGTTTTGGTCACACGATAATCGATGTAGCGATAACCAGCGCCGAGCCCAAAGTGAGGGGTCAGCGCGTAATCAATATCAAGCTCCAGTGCCGTTAACTCGCCATCGTAGTCATCATAGTTGAGCGAGAGCCAGCCCAGGGTGGAGGAGACTTCGAGCTTCTCGCTCAGCTTCCACTGGCCAAACAACACCAGGTTGGGCAAGGGAGCGGTGACATCACTGGATTCGGAGCCCAGCGACTCCGTCAGGTTATTGGCCGTCAGAGCCACATCCATATCCAGGCCGAAATCCACCACATGAATGCCGAGGCCTGCATCTATCTTAACCCGGGGAGACTGATAGAGCTCGTAGCCGAGATTAACAATGTACAAGTCGGCGTTAAAGTGGGAGTCGACGTTTAAGGTGCCCTCTACCGACTCTATATCACTGGGAACATCGATATCGCCAAACTCGAAGTAGAAATTGCGATCGATATCCCCTTTACTGTCAAACTGTGAAACGTTGCCCCACAGCTGCCAGCGCTCGTTGAACTGCCATTTGGCGCTTGCCCAGACATTGGTTTGCGAGTCATCGTGTCCGAGGCTCTGCAAGCTCAGATCCGTGCCAGTGCCCTGGTCGCGGCTCGCCGAGACAGTGGCCTCGGTGGTCTGCGCAAATGCCCCGAGCTTTATTTGCACGCTCGGATCTTTGGCCTGCACCGTCATGGCCAGCAAACTTATTGCTACTGCAGCGGCGGCGCTTATAGAGCCTCGAATCATGTCAGTCATAGCGGGTCAGTCCTTTTCCGGTGCCGGGTCTTTATTGTAGGGCAGTTGGGCAAAAAACTCTGTGAGTTTTCGTCGCCCGGGCTCGCGAGATAAAACGGCAGTGGTAAGATGTGCGCTCGCGCAGTTTCCCCGGCATGGTTGTCTATGATTCTCCTTTCTCTGCTCCCCATTCTCGCACCGGTGTTTATCGCCACTGCGATTGGTGTGATTTGGGCCCGCCGGGGAGCGGATTACCCGTCGGATTTTGTCGGTCGGCTGGTCATGACCGTGGGCACGCCTTGTCTTATCCTGGCTTCGCTGAACAACACCGAGGTGGCGCTGGCCAGCATTGGCCGGGTCGCTCTGGCGGCGGCATTGGTGATGGGCCTACTGGGCCTTTTGATGGCCCTGGTTCTGCGCCTGCTTGGCAAGTCGATAGCCACTTACTTGCCGCCGGTGATCTTGCCCAACAACGGCAATATGGGACTGCCGGTCTGCCTGTTCGCTTTTGGCGAGGAGGGCCTGGCCCTGGCACTCGGGTACTTCCTGGTGATGATGCTGTGCACTTTTACCCTGGGGATCGCGATTGTGGCCGGCGGCGCCGGTGGGCCTAGGACGTTGCTGTCTGTGCTCAAGCAGCCGGTGCTCTGGGCCATGGCCTTTGGGCTGGCTCTGCTCTTTGGCGACTGGCCGCTGCCTGAGTGGGCCGCGAATACGGTAGAGCTTCTAGGCGGCTTTGCCATACCCTTGATGATGATTACTCTCGGGGTGTCACTGGGGCGGCTCAAAGTCAAACGCTGGCGCAGCAGTGTCGTATTCAGTGCGGTGCGCATTGGTGGTGGCCTGGCGGTGGCCTGGTGTGTTTGCTCGTTGCTCGGGCTCGAGGGTCGAGAGCGCGGCGTGGTGCTACTGCAGTCCGCCATGCCTGTGGCGGTGTTTAGCTATTTACTGGCCCTTCGTTATGAGCGCGACCCGCAGGAGGTGGCGGCTATCGTGGTCGTCTCCACGGCAATGGCCTTTGTCTGTCTGCCGATGATTTTATGGTGGGTGTTGTAGTAGACGCAGAGTGTTGCGAGGCGGGTGCGCTTGCTATAGGCTTTGCGCGGCAAGAGATAACGGAGACCGAGATGGCCAGTGTGCGTGAAATTATTCTGACGTTTAGTTGCCAGGACAGCTTGGGGCTGGTGGCTCGGGTGGCGGGCGTGTTTGCCGAGCGCGGCTTTAATATTACCGAGTCCTCCCAGTTTGAAGATACGGATAAAAAGCGCTTTTTTATGCGTACGGTCTTTGATTGTCCGGTCGGTGTGACCATGGCCGATATCGAGGCGCTCTTTCAACCGGTGGCCGACGACTACCAGATGGACTGGCAAATCAGCGATACCGCCTGCAAGCCCAAAGTGCTGATTGCCGTATCCCAGTGGGGGCACTGCCTGAGCAACCTGCTCAACAGCTGGAAAGTCGGCTCTCTGCCGATTGATATTGTTGGTGTTGTGTCCAATCACGAAGTCATGCGCCCCCTGACAGACTGGTACGAGTTGCCATTTCATTATTTACCGGTGACCCCGGACACCAAAGCCGAGCAGGAGGCCGCCATATGGCGCTTGATTGAGCGCAGTGGCGCCGATTGTTTGGTGCTTGCTCGCTATATGCAGATTCTCTCGGACGAACTTTGTCGCAAGCTTGAGGGGAGGGCCATCAACATTCACCACTCGTTTTTACCGGGTTTTAAGGGCGCCAAACCCTATCACCAGGCCTATGAGCGCGGAGTGAAGCTTATCGGCGCCACGGCCCACTATGTGACGGCCGACCTGGACGAAGGCCCTATTATTGAGCAGGCGGTGGAGCGGGTATCCCATGTGAACTCCCCGGAACAGATGGCGGAAATCGGCCGGGACATTGAAGCGGTCGTACTGAATCGGGCGCTGCGCTGGCACGCGGAGCACCGTGTCCTGCTAAACGGCTCGAAAACCGTCGTCTTCTCCCGCTAAAGACCATCTCCTCTGTTGCGCCCTTGTGGGGCGCTTCGGGGTGCACGCTTCGCCAATTGGCACCATTTTGGTGCTCTCCCGGTTCCCCTGCCTTGCTTGAGCGCTGGCGGTTTGCGGTCTTATACGCCACAGAACGGTTGGCGCACTTTCTGCTATCTCCCTGTGACAAGAGTGTAAAACTCATACAACAATGCCCCGCCCATAGAGGGTACACAGAGACAATGCCATGAACTTACAAAGCGAAAAAATGCAGCTGTCTGGCGCCGAGCGGCGCTGGCTGGACTGGTTGGGTGTCAATGGAAAACTCAACATGAGTTGGTCTTGCTGGCTCAATCGTGGGCGCTACGCGCTAATGGAACAGGCTTTTGAGAGCATTGCCAACACGCGTATCCGTCTCATGCATCAATGGGTGGAATCGCAGTGGCGACATTTAGAAAGTGTGGCCGCCCGGCTGGAGCAGGACGATGTCTCGGCCGAGACCTTACTGCCTCGTCAACACCAGCGCATGAAAGACTGCTCCGAGCTGTTTTTGATCGACGCCACCGGCTGCGTAATCGAGTCCACCTACAGCAGCCACAAAGGCGCTCGGGACCTGAACACCAAGGCCGTTGCCGGCGGCCTGGCCGAACCCTTTCTTCACGGCCCCTATGTCGATACGCTGACACAACGCATTGGCCCTTCCAGCTCAAAGTTTCACGACGCTGTGACACTGATGTTTTACCTGCCGGTGACCCTCGCCGATGGAGCGCCCGGCAGTCTGTGCGCGCGTTACCCCAATGATGTGCTCAGTGATTTAATTCAGCGTGAGGCCGGGCATATTTTTACCGAATCCGGAGACAACTACCTGTTTATGGTGGAGTCGCGCTTTGATCCGGGTATTGCTCCGGGCACGGCCCTGTCGCGCTCGCGCTTTGAAGACAGCACCTTCTCCCACGGGGAAAACCTCAAGGCCGGTATTCATACCAATTACGGCGTGGTACGGGTGCGCGAGCACACAGAGTTTGAAATTCGTTTTACCGACCCGGCCACCGGGCAATTGCACCCGGGGGTCAGAGAGACCATTCGCAACGGCAGCAACCTGTTTGTGACCTATCCCGGCTACTCCGACTATCGCCACATTCCGGTGATTGGCAAAGGGGTGACATTCAGCCTGAAAGGTTCGCCGGATCGCTGGGGTATGATGTGCGAAGGCGATCTGGAAGAGGTTTACCGCTTTCGCTCTGTGACCTTTTCCATGATGCAGCTGTACGTCTTGTCGGTGCTCATCGCCTTTGGCGCCAACGCCCTTTTGCACGCCTATGCCGATTTGCCACTGTGGAGCGTCAACCTGGCGACAGCGGCTCTGCTGTGTGCCAGCGGACTCTTTTTTCGCCACCGGGGCCCGAGGCGTTTGGCGCGGCGCATTGGCAAAATGACAGAGATGATTCACGCCATTGCCGAGGGCGGCGGCAACCTCCGCCAGAGGTTGGATACCCGGCGCCTAGCCGCCGATGAAACGGGTGATCTCGGGCGCTGGACCAACAGTTTTATCGACAATCTCGACAACATCGTCGGTGAAGTGATTGGTGCGGCGCAAGACGTTAAGTCAAACAGCGATCAAATGCAGACGCGCAACGAACAGGCGCGGGAAACCTCGCAAACCGTCTCCCAGTCCATTGAACAAATGCTGCAGTTGGTGGAAGACCAGATTGGTGAAATCAGCAATGCCAGTGAAACCGCCGATCGTATGAAGCAAACCATGGATCGCGTGGTGGCCGAGGCTCGCGAGCAGTTAACCGCTGTGCAAACGGGGACGCAATCCATTCGCGATGTGGTGGAAAACTCAGCGAAAACCATTCAGAGCCTGAACACGCAAACGGCTGAAATTGCGAGTATGGTCACCATGATCGGCGGTATTACCGAGCAGACGAACCTGCTTGCTCTCAATGCGGCCATTGAAGCGGCTCGGGCCGGCGAGCACGGCCGTGGCTTTTCTGTGGTCGCCGATGAGGTGCGCTCTCTGGCCGCACGCACTGCAAAAGTGGCCGATGAAATCGGCGAAAAAATCCTCTCGATTCAATCCGAATCGCAGCAGGCGGCGAGCTATATGGAAACCAGCGTGGAAGAGGTGGATCGCGGGCTGCGTCTGGCCGAGGCGTCGTCATCGGACAACAGCGAGCTGCACGAGATCGTTGCGAGTATGTTTGACGCCATTCAGCACATTGAGCGCAGCAGCCGGCAAAGCGGTGAGCGGGTGAAAGAGGTGGCCAGCTCCAGCGGCGCCATGTCCCAGGTCTACCGGGTGCTAAGGGGCAGCTCCGACCGGCTGCAAAACACTGCCGTGACGCTGCACCAGTTGGTGGATTCCTTTCAGGTGAGCGTGCGCTAGAGCCAACCTTTTTGCCGCGCGATCCGCGCGGCATCGACCCGGTTGGCGGCGCCGAGCTTGCTGATGGCTTCGGATAAGTAATTGCGGATGGTGCCTTCTGACAGGCACAGTCGCTGCGCGATTTGCGCGCTGCTTAATCCCTCGTGCGCCAGACGCAGGGCACGGCGCTCTTTATCGCTGAGCGGGTCCTGATCGCCGAGCGCCTGCAGCGCGAGGTCATTGTCGATGACCCGCTCGCCCCGGTGCACCCGGTAAATGACATCCACCAACTGATCGGAGGGGGCGTCCTTTAGCAGAAAACCACCCACGTCCAGCGCCAGAGCGCGCCGAATAAATCCGGCGCGGTTAAACGTTGTGATGATCACACTGGCCAGAGGGTTGTTGTGCTCGCGCAGCCAGGCAATCAGTTCCAGCCCGCTGACACCGGGCATCTCAATATCGGTCAGCAGTATGTCAAAGGTTTGCTCGCGCAGCAGGGCTTGTGCCTGGCCCCCATCGCTCACGGCGGTAACGCGAAATTCCGGCTCCAGCTCGAGCAGCTTTGCCAGGGCGCAGCGCAACATGGTCTGATCTTCGGCGAGTAGAATCTTCACTGGGGACTTCCTGCAACCTTCGGGGTGATCGGCAGGCGGATGTGAGCGCCAAAGCCTCTGTCGATGCTCAGGTTGAACTGTCCGCCGAGCACTTGCAATCTCTCGCGAATGCCGCGCAAGCCGTTACCCTCGGTAAACTTGCGAACGACACCGTCGTCCTTAAGATGGACGTGGTACGCATCCGCCTCTTGTGTCAGTGTCAGCCGGCAGTGCTTGGCATTGCTGTGGCGCAGCAAGTTGGTGGTGAGCTCTTTCAATACCAGCGCCAGGGCCGTGTCCGCCTCGGGTGCGAGACTGGGGACTTCTCCTTCGCGACTAAACGCAATGCCCTGTTCGCTCATGCGCAGCGACAAATTTTCCAGTTCTGCGGCCAGGGTGGTGCGATGCACGCCGCTGATGGTTTCGCGCACTTGGCGCAAGCCGTCGCGGGTAATCGCTTGCAGTTGGGTCAACTCGTTGTCGGCCTGGTCGGTCTGCTCCCTTTGCAGGAGTTTTTGTGCCAGCTCGGCCTTTAAGGCAATCGTCGACAAAGTGTGGCCAATCACGTCGTGCAGATCACGGGCAATGCGCTCGCGCTCCAGCGACTGCGCCAGCGCCCGGATCTCCTCCAGAGACTGTTGTTCGCGCTGGGCACTTCGCGCCCGCAGCCGCTCGACCACACCAATCATACCAATGGTGGGCGCGCCAATCATGATATACAGGCTGTAGAACAAAAACGGGTAGCCGATCATTTCACCGAGCCAGTAGGTGCCGGCAATGATCAAGGCGACGGCGCCAATAAAGTAGCCAAGTGGCAGGATCACGCCCAGGAAAAAGCCCGTGTACATAAAAAAGTTGGAGGCCCCGGGGGTGACCAGAGAGCTGAGCGTGGCGACGATCAGCAAGGTGATCACAACAAACGGCCAGAGCTTTTGCGGCAAGAATCGGATGCTGATATAGCAGGCAACAAACGCTGCGTAGCCTGTTAAAGCGAACGCCAGCTTCCAGCCGGTCAGGGGCAGGGCGAAAACCGGAATAAAGTAATAGGCGCTGAACAATAACCACAAATAGTAGAGCCGGTCATTGCCGAAATACTGCGGGCCATTTTCCGTTGAGCGCTTGCGTGCCTCAGGAGCGAACTGGTCGGTGTTGGATAGCGTCATCAGTGGCCTCACTGCAGGGTAAACAGGTAGCCGGCAAACGCCAGCATCAACCAGTTGGCGCTCAGCGCGATTTTAGCCGATTGCCCCAGCCACGGGGAAATATCACAGAGCAAGGTATAAGTGCAGGCAGCGGTGGTCAGTAAAGACTCGAGCAAGGCAATCATCACAATAAGCTCCCGGGTTGTGGGTCAGGGAGCTTATTGTGAGAGGGTTGCTGCGCTTACACCATTGAGCAATGTCACCGATTGAGGGTGACATTTGTCATCCCTTAGCTCTGGATCTGTTGGGGGTAGCGAATGGATTCCACCAGCTCCTGCACTTCGGCCGGGGCCGGCTTGGTGAAACGCCACACCGTCACGGCCACCAATACATTGATGACCATACCCAGTGCGCCTATCCCCTCGGGAGAAATACCCAACAGCCAATACTCCCGCGTGTTCGGGAGAATAGGCTCGATAAAAATGCCCTTGAAGGTCACGATATAGCCGGCGGTAAACAGCAGCCCGGTAATCATGCCGGTAATGGCCCCCTCGCGGTTCATGGATTTAAAGAATATGCCCATGATGATCGCTGGGAAAAAGCTGGATGCGGCCAAGCCAAAGGCAAAGGCCACCACCTCGGCGACAAAGCCCGGTGGATTGATCCCCAGATAACCGGCCACGCTTACCGCCACCGCAGCGGCAATCCGGGCAAAGAGCAGCTCTTGCTTTTCGGTGATATTGGGCATCAAGTTGCGTTTGAGCAAGTCGTGGGAGATGGACGTGGAAATCACCAGCAACAACCCCGCCGCCGTGGACAGGGCAGCAGCCAGGCCACCGGCGGCAATCAGGGCAATGACCCAGCCCGGCAGGCGGGCGATTTCCGGTGTGGCCAACACCATGATGTCGCGGTCAATGGTCATTTCGTTGCGCTCGTCGCCACTGTAGAACAGGCGTCCGTCGTTGTTTTTGTCTTCCCAGCTGACCAGGCCGGTGGTTTCCCAGCTCTCAATCCACGCCGGTGCCTGCGCCTGCGGCACGCCCTGGGCTTCGGGGCCATTGATGGTGTCGATCATATTCACCCGCGCAAAAACGGCCACGGCGGGTGCGGTGGTGTAGAGTGCGGCAATAAAGATCAGCGCCCAGCCGGCACTGCGGCGGGCATCGCGCACCTTGGGCACGGTAAAAAAGCGCACAATGACGTGGGGCAAACCCGCGGTGCCCACCATCAGGGCGGCGGTAATGCAAAAAACGTCAATTGTGGATTTCTTGCCCTCGGTGTAGGCGTTAAAACCCAGTGACTCGCTCAACCCGTCCAGGCGGTCCAGCAAAAATTGCCCCGAGCCGTCGGCGAGCGTGCTGCCCATACCAATTTGTGGAATGGGTGAGCCGGTCATCATCATACTGAGAAAAAAGGCCGGTACCATAAAGGCAAAAATCAGTACACAGTACTGGGCGACCTGAGTGTAGGTAATGCCCTTCATGCCGCCGAGCACCGCGTAGAAAAATACAATGCCCATGCCGATAAAAATGCCGAGGGTAATGTCCACCTCTAAGAAGCGGGAAAACACCACACCCACGCCGCGCATCTGCCCAGCGACATAGGTAAAGGACACGAAAATAGCGCAGATTACCGCCACAGTGCGCGCGGTTTGCGAGTAGTAGCGGTCACCGATAAAGTCCGGCACGGTGAATTTGCCGAACTTGCGCAAATAGGGTGCGAGACACAGCGCCAGCAGCACATAGCCGCCGGTCCAACCCATTAGGTAGACACTGCCGTCGTAACCCATAAACGAAATCAGGCCGGCCATGGAGATAAAAGAGGCTGCGCTCATCCAGTCGGCGGCGGTGGCCATACCGTTGGCCAGGGGGGGGACATGACCGCCGGCGACGTAAAACTCACTGGTGCTGGCCGCGCGCGCCCAAATGGCAATGCCGATGTAGAGGGCAAAGGTCAGGCCGACAATGATAAATGTCAGGATTTGTACATCCATGGCTCAGCGCTCCTCGACATCGAATTTGCGGTCCAGCTGATTCATTTTGCGTACGTAGACGAAAATCAGCACCACAAAGGTGTAGATGGAGCCCTGTTGGGCAAACCAGAAACCGAGCTTGAAGCCACCCAGGCGGATAGCGTTCAGTTCATCGACGAATAAAATGCCGGCGCCGTAGGAGACGGCAAACCAGATGCTTAGAAGAACAAACAAACAGCGAAGGTTCGCTCGCCAATAGGCACGCGCGGCGTCTTGCGATGCAAAACTCATAGGACACTCCCGGGTTATTGTTATGTGGGCCCGGCGATTGTAGCGCAATGCGCTGCGCCGGGCTAATTCACCAAAAAAGTATTGATGGACAGGCGCGCGCGGCGCGGATCGGTGGAAAAATCAAAGGACTCGTCGATCAGACCAGAGTGCAGGCTGGTGCAGCGGTACACTAGCAGGCGGTTGTAGCGGGCGGGAAAGGCCGCAATTTGCTCAAACAGCGGCGTGTCACCGCGAATATAGTCTGCCGCGGGCAGGCCGCTCGCCTGAATGTGCTGTTCCACCGATTGCGCGTAGCGCGGAAACCTGCCGTCGTCGATGGCCTCATAGCCGGTGTGGCGATGGCGGTAAAACGCTGTGCCGCCATAGCGCTGTGACGACTGGTTGCACAAAAAGTAGATGCTGGCCAGCTCACGGCGGTTACGCGAGTCAAAGTGCGGCAGGCGCTGCAGGGGTGAGAGGGTGTGCGGCGCCTGGGTTACCAGAGAGAAACTCGATTCCACCCGGGTGATATCCCCCGCGCGCGTACCGAAATGGCGCGCCAACAAGGGCGGCAGCATGGCCTCCATGGCATCGGTGTAGGCTCTCGGTGCCTCGGCCCTGAGCCCAGGGTAGAGCTTTTGCTCTGGGGCGAAGTCAAGCTCACAGGCGCGTTCGATCAGCGCTTCGGGCGCGGTTAAGAAATCGTCGATGATCAGCACTGGCTGCTGTTCTTTACCAATGTGGACACATTGAATCTGCGCTTTGGGATTAGCGCTCGGTGGCATTTGCGTCATGGCTGTTAGTATTTTGTCATTGTTGTGAGGTAGGATTTCATAGCTGTGAGCAAGCGTTTCACTATACGTTCCCAAACCCAGCCGAGCAATCTACCCCCGGAGTGATCATGAGAGTTGTCCTTGCCTGTTACCTGATGTTGTGCGCGCTGCATGTGACCGCGCAAAACAAGCCCACCAGTATTATCTATGTGATTGGCGATGGTATGGGCATGGAGTACCTGACAGCTTATCGTCATTTTCAGGACGACCCAACGACTGCGGCACTGGAAAGCACCTGGTTTGATCGGTATCTGGTGGGTACGGCGAGCACACACCCTGACGATGTGACCCAGGTGACAGACTCCGCAGCCAGTGCCACCGCGCTGGCCGCGGGGATCAAAACCTACAACGGCGCCATCGGGGTGGACAGTCAGGGCAGGGAGGTGGAGACACTGCTCGAGCGAGCTAAAAAACGCGGCTATCAAACCGCTATGGTGGCCACTAGCCAGATCAACCACGCTACACCGGCCAGCTTTGCCGCCCACATCGACAGCCGGCAAAAGTACGATGAGATTGCCGATCAGTATCTGGAGCGGCGCTATCAGGGCAAGCCCTGGGTGGATATCCTGCTGGGCGGTGGTAAGCAGTATTTCGAGCGCGACGATCGCCACCTGGTGGACGAATTTAAAGCGCTCGGTTATCAATACGCGGGGGACTTTGCCGGCCTGGACACGTTAACGCGAGCACCAGCGCTGGCGCTGCTGGCCGATCGCGGCCTGCCTTTCGCCATCGACGAGCCCCCGGCGGACCGGTTGCGCGTGCTGACTCGCAAGGCGCTCGAGCTATTGGAGGCGGACAAACCCTTTTTCTTGCTGGTGGAGGCCAGCCAGATAGACTGGTGTGGTCACGCCAATGACATTGCCTGTGCCATGCGGGAAATGGCCGACGCCGAGGTAGCCCTGCAGGCAATAGAAGACTATGTCGGCCAACATCCGCAGACCCTGGTGGTGGTCACGGCCGATCACAGCACCGGGGGCCTGACCATGGGCGCCGAGGGCGAATACGTTTGGCGTGCCGAAGTTGTCCGCGGTATTAAAGCCTCGGCGAACACCCTGGCGGCCGCTCTGGTGGCGCAAAAGCCGTGGTACGCCACCTGGCAGTCGATCACGGGTATTGAGCTGACCAATGAGACCAAAGAGCGTTTTTCCCGTCGCCTGGATGAAGTGCACAGTGCCGAGACTGAGGCTGTGAAAAATACCGCCATTACCGCCTTGCGCGCTCAGGTCTTAGCGCAGATTGACAGGGCCAGCGCGACCGGCTGGACCACCTCGGGTCACACTGGCGGGGATGTAGCCGTTATGGCGCTCGGAGCGGGCGCGCAGGCTTTTGCCGGGCAGCAGGACAATACCGAGCTGGCGCGCAAACTGTTTGCGGTCATTGGTGAGTGATTTAAGCCGCTCCGGGCTTTAGCCGCCTTCTGTCTTCTTTGCTGTGACGGGTGGGGTGTGCCTTACCCATTCGGCCAGGGTCATTTCGCCCATGGCCTTGTCCATGGCGCCTTCAAGTTCACCCATCAAATGGTTGATGGCCTGATGGCCCTGCAGCGATGAGGGTAGGGCGGTTTCCTCCTGACGAACGATGTGCACCAGCTCTTTCACCGTGATGTGATCGAGCGAGCGCGCCGGCACCAGTTCGTTGGCGTCGGGCCCGCTCAGTGCAACCAGCTTGTACTTGAGCAGTTTGTTGATCAGCCGCTGGACAATCTCCGGCCCTACCGACAACGTGGACTCCAGTTTGGCGATGGAAACACCGCCGCCGCTCTGATCAAACTGACTGGCAACCCGGTGCATAAGGGCGAGGCCACTCATCTCGTCGATTCTGGCTGCCGGCGGATTGACCCGCGAGCGGGTAATTTGCTGCGCGTGCTGCGAATAAAAAGCCACTGAGGCGCCGATCAGCAAAATCAGCCAGGCTAAATAGAGCCAGATCAGCAGTAAGATCCCCACCGCGAACCCGGAGTAGATGGCCGTGTAGTTGGTGGAGTTGGAGACAAAGAGGGTAAAACCAAAGATCGATGTCTGCCAGATAAAGCCGGCCACCAGACCGCCGAGAAACGCGTGACGCAGCTTCACCCGGGTGTTGGGTATAAACGTATACAAAAAGGTAAACAGGCCAATGATGATCAGGTAGGGCGTGAGTCGGCTGAGAAAGTTGTACAGCCACCCGAGCGGGGCGAAGGTGATGGCCTGTTGTACGGCATCGCTGTTGATCAGCGCCGCCGTGGCGCCCATCGCGGAAAACACCAGCAGCGGCCCGATCATGATAATGCTCAGATAACTGCTAAAACGCTGTGCCAGCGAGCGGCTCTCACTGACCCGCCAGATCTCGTTAAACGAGCGCTCGATTTTCTGAATCAGCGAAATCACCGTATAGATCAATAGCCCGAGCCCCACCGAGCCGAGCACGCCGACCTTAATGTTGTCGACAAAGCTCAGGATATTCTCTACCACGATGGGGCCGCGCTCACCGAGCGGCGCGGCCAGAACGTTCTGTAGTACAGGTTCGAGCTGATTGTGGACGCCAAAGCCTTTGAGAACCGAAAAGCTCAGGGCGAGAAAGGGCACCAGCGAGAGTAAGGTAGTGTAGACGAGACTCATGGCGTGCAGGGTAATATAGCCGCGAAAAACATCGCGCATCACCGCCACCAGCACCCGCGAGAGGTGCCAAAAGCGCTGGTGCAGAGGGGAGCGGTGGGCCGTCTCTACCTGCCAGAGCCAGCGATCAAGCTGGCGCAGCGCGCTTTCTATGCGAGCGCCTGGCGCGAATCTTTGGCCTTGCTCATTGCCCATGGAGACATCCTCGTCGGTGGTGTGTCCCGAGCATAGCGAAGCCCCGCCAGCGATGGCAAGCCGCCTTTGGTAAAAATGCTTGCGTAGTGGCGCGCTTGCGGTAATATCCGCTTTTTTTGAGATGGTTAAAGAATGATCTCATTCAACGCGTTTCGCACCCTCGGCCTGGCCAACGCCCGGTTTATCAAGCCAGAGCTCTATCTGCAGCATCGTGATTTATTGACTCAGGCCGACTGGGTACTGTTCCCCGAATACTGGCAGATCAACGCACTGGTCTATGGGCTTGGTTGTCGGATTTTTCCCAGCCTGCCGAGTTATCTGATTGGACACAATAAAATTGAGATGACCCGCGCCTTTGAAATGGTCGCACCGGGACATACTCCCGTTACTCTGATCACCGCCAACACTGATACCGAGGCCGAGCGAGTCTGGCAGAGTATGGATTTACCCTTTGTCGTCAAGCTGCCCAAAGCCAGCATGGGAGAGGGCGTTTGGCTGGTGGAAAACCGCGCGGACTATAACCGCTACCGGGGTTTGACGGATGTGATTTACGCGCAGGAGTATTTGCCGATCGATCGCGATATCCGCGTCATTGTCGTTGGCCAGCAGTCGGTTGCGGCCTATTGGCGCCACCAATCGGAGCAGGGCTTTTACAATAATGTGGCTCGTGGCGGTATTGTCGATCACTCGCCTGTACCCTTTCAGGCGGTGCAGCTGGCGCTGCAGGTGGCCCAGCGGTTGGGGGTGGATCATGCGGGTTTTGATATCGCCATGGTGGGCAGCCATCCCTACCTGCTGGAGTTTAACCGTCTGTTTGGCAACCAGGGCATACCCGGTGGCGGGGCGACCCTGACTGAGGCCATCAGCCGCTATCTGGCCGATTGCTCGGGCACCTCCCCGCGACAGATTCAGGGCGGTCCGATCGCGGTGGTACCCGAGGCCTGCTGAGCTACTGCTCGGCCAGGGCGTTGGGATTGTTCCCCGACTGCGGCACCCGCGCCGAGCGAATCAAGCTGAGAATGACCCAGCCGGTAGCGGGCTTAAAGGCCTCGTCAGCGAGATAGGGCTTGAGTTTGCCCCGCTCGTTGATACCAAAGAGCACAATGGCCTCCGGATCCTGGCGGCGGAAGTGTTCGAAAGAAAATTCCTCCGTCAGCCGTGTGGCTTTGATCTCGGCGCCTGAGTGAATCAGACTCGCCAGCTTGGCGTAGGTAATACCTTCCTGAAACAGCGGCGTGCCCTTGAGCTGGGTGGATACCTGATGCTTTTCCGACTGATTGGAGTCAGCGCTGGTGCGCACGGTAAAAGTCCGGTGAATGCCAAATTCATTGCGAAAGTGCATACCCGCAATCACATTCAATTCACGCAGCGGTGACAAGGCCAGCAAATTGCCAATGCCGGTCAACTCCAGCCGCTGGCTGGCAAACTCGGACACCGGGTTGCCATAAAAAGTCTTCAGCCCCGCCATGCGCGCCGCGCGAATGTTTTCCCAGTTGGAATCGCTCAGCAGTACTGGCAGTTCTTGCTGCTGCAGTGCCTTGCCCATGGCGCGGGCGACAGAGTTGGCCCCAAGGATTAGCACGCCCCGGGGCTCCGGCTCGACAATACCCAAGAGTTTGGCGAGCGGACGCGAAGTGGCACTTTGAAAAATGACCGTGCCCAAGATCACGGCAAAGGTCAGTGGTACCAGCATCTCGGCGCCGGGATAACCCTGCTCGGCCAGACGCAGCGCGAACAGCGCCGACACGGCCGCAGCGACTATGCCGCGCGGGGCAATCCAGCTGAGCAAAATCCGCTCGCGAAACTTGATCGTTGAGCCCAGTGTCGCCAGGGCAACGGCAATCGGCCGCGCGACAAACTGAATCACCAGTAACAGCAGCAAAGGCGCCAGCGCCACTATACTCAGCAGCTGATCCATGGGCAGTCTTGCGGCGAGAATAATAAAAAGCCCTGAGATAAACAGTATGGTGAGATTTTCTTTGAAGTGAAGGATGTTGTGAATGTGCACGCCGCGCATATTGCCAAGCCACATGCCCATGACGGTAACCCCGAGCAGCCCGGATTCGTGAGCCAGGTGATTACAAAAGGTAAACACCATGAACAGCAGGCTCAAGGTGGCCAGGTTTTGTAGATATTCCGGCAGGCGCCGACGGATAAGGATTTTTCCTAAAGCGAAGCCGGCGGCGGCACCGATGGCCAGCCCCACAATAATAATTTCGAGAAATAACAGCAGGCTGTGGCTGAAGGCTTCGCCCTGGGTTTGGGTCACTATGAATTCAAAAACCACCACCACCAAAAGTGCACCTATGGGGTCGATAACAATGCCTTCCCAGCGCAAAATGTTAGCGACCCGCTCCGAGGGGCGTACGGTGCGCAGCAGCGGGGTGACCACCGTGGGTCCGGTCACCACCATCAGTGCGCCAAAAAGAATCGACAACTCCCAGCTCAGATTGAACAGAAAATGCGTCGCTATGGCCACAATCAGCCAGGTGACCGGTGCTGCCACCGTGATCATGCGTCGTACCACGGTAGAAATATTGCCCAGCTCTTTAAAATTGAGGGTCAGGCTGCCCTCGAAGAGGATGACGGCCACGGCCAAAGAGACCAGTGGAAACAGCAAATCGCCAAACAGCTCGTCGGGCGATAGTAGGCCGGTGACGGGGCCCAGCAGGAGACCGGCGATCAGAAGAAAAAGAATGGCGGGCAGGCGGGCCTTCCAGGCACCCCACTGACACAGCAGCGCGGTGATACCTATGACCGCAATCGCCAGGGCGGTATCGTGCATACATCATCCTGTTGACGGGGAGTGTGGCTACTCATCATAGCCGATAGCGTCTAAAATGGCGAAGAAGCCTTGTCAGAGGAGATTGCTTGTGACCGATCGCGATGATTTTATCCGCAACTTTCCCGTGACGATTGACATCGATGTCCAGTGGGGTGAAATGGATGCCTTTGGCCATGTGAACAACGCCGTTTACCTGCGTTATTTTGAGTCGGCCCGGATCGCCTACATGCGCCATGTCGCCGGGCGCGGCGTCTTTGACTTGAGCCGTATTTTGCCGGTGTTGGCCGATACCAGTTGCCGTTTTTTACGCCCGCTACGCTATCCGGACCATATTACCGTCGGCTGTACGATTACCGAATTGCACGAGTACGGGTTTTCTCAGGAGTACGAAATTTTGAGCGCCGAACAGCAGCGGGTGGTGACCACAGGCGTTGCGCGCATTGTCTTGCTGGACAAACACTCCCAGCAAAAAGCGCTGGTCGGCCCTGAGCTGCACGATGAAATTAAACTGCTGGAGTCTTTGCGCTAGTGGCCGTCTTGCTGATGAAAACCGGTGGCGCCAGCGCCGAGGAAGTCGATGGCATGATCGTGCGCCTGGATGAGGCGGGAATTGCCAATTATACGACCGAAGCCGGGCGCTGGCGACTGGGTGTGGATGGGCTGTGGCTGGTCCATAAGGAAGAGCTGGACGAGGCGACAAGCCTGTTGGCGGCCTATCAGCGCGAGTTCTCCCGTGACTCGAGGGAGTGTTATCGGGCTATGGCGGCCAGAGGCGAGACCGGCTTTGGCCACCAGTTAAAGCGCCACCCCCTGAAAGTGTGTTTGGGGCTTGTGGGGGTGGCGGCCATTCTTGCGCTATCGATACTGCCGTTTATACGCGGGCTGTAACTCGGCGTTTCAGCTTGAACAGGGATGCGCCGGCAAGCGCCAGCAGTCCAAACAGCCCGAAGCTGCCACCGCCACCGCCGCCACCACCACTGTTACCGCCGTCGCCGCCGGAGTTGCTTTTGGTGGTGAGTTTGGGGCTTAAGCCGTCCGCGGTGTCGGGGCTGGCATCGAGAACGACGATGTTTTGTATAAGGACAATGTGATCCTCGGTGACTGCGAGCTTATCGTCGTAGTCTTCTTGCGAGTAGTTACGTATTGGCATGTTTTCAAGCGGGAAATCACCCAAAAAATCATCTCCCGAGAAATTTCCAAATTTCAACTTTGCAATGGCATCCACAATAGCCATACCATTTCCCGTTACCTGACCAAACACAGTAAACCCCTGATTCTGAGAATCCAGGTTCTTACTGTTGTCGGCTAGATTGAAAAACCACTGATTTGTCGCGCTGTTGGGTTTGCCTCCCAACTTTGCCATTGCAATCGTGCCCCGCTGATTGGAGTAGACAGGTTCGTTGGTGACAGGATCGTTTGCAGGAATAGCTTTTACCGTGTCTTCCTCCAAATCGAAGCTAAACCCTCCGCCCTGGACGACAAAGTTGGGGACGGAGCGTTGTATAAAGGTATCTTCGTAGGCTCCAGATTCAACATACTCCAGAAAGTTAGCGACCGTCTCCGGTGTTTTCTTGTCGAACAGGTTAACTTCAAAGTCGCCCATCACGGTTTGAAACTGTACGGTGGTGGCGTGTGCGGGCGTCAGTGCCAGCATGGTCAGTGCAATCCCTGCAACAGCGTTACGAGACAAAGTCATAGTGGTTCTCTGCGGTTGTGATTATTGGCGAAAGAGCCTAGCAAAACCAAAGGGTGTAAAGTGTAAGAAAGTGTAGAGAGGGTGGCAGTTGCCTATTTTGTGTGCAGCTGATGCATGGCTTTGTTCCACTCGCCCTTGGCGATCAGTGGCAGCACATCGATAGCCCGGTCGATAGCGGCATCAATTAAGGTTTGCTCGTCAGTGCCGGCGCGCTTGAGTACGTGGCCGGTGACTTGTGAGGCGTGCCCCGGGTGGCCAATACCGATGCGGATGCGGCCAAAGTTTTTGTTGTTCCCCAAGGCGCTGATGGTGTCGCGCAGGCCGTTGTGTCCACCGTGTCCACCACCGATTTTCAGGCGGGCTACACCGGGTTCCAGGTCGAGCTCGTCGTGGGCAACGAGGATGGCCTCAGGGGCGATTTTATAGAACTGCGCCATAGCGGCTATGGCTTTGCCGCTGCGGTTCATAAAGGTGGTCGGGTAGAGCAGATGTACGGTGCGATTACCCAGCGCAATACGCGCAGCTTCGCCAAAGAATTTTTTGTCGGGGGAGAGGCTGGTGCCCGCCTGGCGAGCCAGTTCGAACACCAGATCGGCGCCAGCGTTATGTCGAGTGCGATGATAGTCGGGCCCGGGGTTACCCAGGCCCACAATCAGCTCAACCGGTGTGTCCATAACGCCGGGCTCCGGTAGGGGCTTACTCGCTGTCGGCTTCGCCTTCGGCGTCTTCGTCAGCGTCGTCAGACACGCCTTTGGGCTTGTTGACGGCAACCACTGGTTGGTCGTGGTCAGCACCGTGCGACAGCTCGACAGAGGTCACGCCCTTAGGCAGCTTCAGGTCGGAGATGTGCAGTACTTGACCCACTTCCACCTCGGCCAGATCCACTTCGATAAACTCGGGCAGATCGCCTGGCAGACAGGTGATTTCCAGTTGCACCATATTATGTACGATCTTGCCGCCTTGCAGCTTAACGCCTTTACAGGTGTCTTCGTTCAAGAAGTGCAGCGGTACACTGGTGTTGAGTTTCTTGGTTTTGGAAACGCGCATAAAGTCGGCGTGAACGATCTGCGGCTTGGCCGGGTGGCGCTGCAGGTCTTTGAGGATCACGTCTTCGGCTTTATCGTCAATCACCAGAGAGATGATGTGCGAGTAAAACGCTTCGTTTTCCAGTTGTTTAACCAGGTCTTTGTGGCTGAGACTGATGCTGGCGGGGTTTTTCTTACCGCCGTAGACAATCGCCGGAACCTGGCCGTCGTTACGACGCAGGCGGCGGCTCGCACCTTTCCCCTTGTCGCCACGACTGGTGGCATTCAATACAAAATCTTCACTCATTGTGAACTTCCTCAGTTGATTCCACGCAGGTCCGCGACCAGAACTCTGCGGGGGTTGCAGTATGCCGCACAGGGCGGCTGTACATCCGAGCGAACCGACTAGCGGAACATCGCGCTCAGAGATTCTTCGTTGCTCAGGCGGCGCACCGCCTCAGCCAGCATTTTTGACAGGGTCAGAACCCGCACGCGATCACACTGCTGCGCGCTCGGGCGCAGGGGGATCGAGTCGGTCACCACCAGCTCATCCAGCACTGAGGCATTGAGGTTATCAATGGCCTTGCCCGAGAGTACCGGGTGAGTCGCGTAGGCGACGACACGGGTGGCGCCCTGATTTTTCAGTGCCTGGGCGGCGTTGCACAGGGTCCCTGCGGTATCGACCATGTCATCCACCAGCAGGCAGGTGCGATTCTCGATCTCACCGATAATATTCATAACCTCGGCGACGTTGGCGCTGGGGCGGCGTTTGTCAATAATCGCCAGGTCCACACCCAACTGTTTGGCCACCGCGCGGGCGCGAACCACACCGCCGATATCCGGTGATACCACCACCAGATTTTCAAATTGTTGCCGCTCGATATCTTCGAGCAGCACCGGTGAGCCGTAGACGTTGTCTACCGGCACATCGAAAAAGCCCTGAATCTGCTCCGCGTGCAGATCGACGGTCAGCAGTCGGTCAATGCCGGCACCCACCATCATGTCTGCTACCACCTTGGCGGTGATGGGCACCCGCGCCGAGCGAACACGTCTGTCCTGACGGGCGTAGCCAAAGTAGGGCACCACGGCGGTAATGCGGCCGGCCGAGGCGCGGCGCAGGGCATCCACCATAACGATCAGCTCAATCAGGTTGTCGTTGGTGGGCGCACAGGTCGGCTGCACCACAAACACATCCCGACCACGGACATTGACGTTGAGCTCGACGGCGACTTCGCCATCGCTGAACTGGGAGACGGAAACATCGCCAAGACTCATTCCCAGCTGGTCGACGATCTTCTGCGCCAGAGCGGGGTTGGCATTGCCGGTAAAGACCATCAAGTCCGTCACGTCAGGTACCCTTTCGTTGTCCAATGTTTTTTGCCTGCTTATTTTACCGGCCTGGAGGCAGATAAAACAAAAGCACTGTACCCAGGGTACAGTGCTGTGATGTTATCCCGGCATCAGTGCCAGAGTGAAGTCAGGGAGTTTAGTCTTCAGGCTCTAGCAAGGGCGCTAGAGTTGCGCCGCCAATGGGTACCGAGGAAAATATGGCTGGGGCGGAAGGATTCGAACCTTCGCATGACGGGATCAAAACCCGCTGCCTTACCGCTTGGCTACGCCCCAGTAGTTACTCAGTCAGAACCCAGATCAAACAGTGGCGAATGGCTGATGCCTTTGGCGACAAAACCGGGCAATTCCGGTGGCGCTTGGGCCAGTGCATTGTGCGCTTCGCTTTCGCTGTCAAAGGGTGCGAATACGCACGCTCCTGTTCCTGACATTCTCGCATGTGGTGAGAAATTTCTCAACCAAATCAGTGCGTTATCAACTTCGGGATAAAGCGCTCTGACCAGAGGTTCACAGTCATTTTGACCACCCCCCTGCGAGAAGGCCGCTACTTTAATGGGGCGTGTGTCTCTTGTCAAATCTTTGTGTGAAAAAATTGTTGCGGTGCTGACGTGGCATTTGGGGGCGAGAATCAGGTACCACAGGCGCGGCGTTTCGATGGGCGTCAGGCGCTCGCCAATGCCCTCGGCCCAAGCGGTTTGCCCGCCAATAAACACCGGTATGTCAGCGCCGAGCGGTGTTGCCAGTTGCATCAGTTCGCCGCGCTTAAGCCCCAGTTGCCAAAGCCGGTTGAGGCCGATGAGCGTGGTGGCGGCGTTGCTGCTGCCGCCGCCTATGCCGCCGCCCATGGGCAGGCGCTTGTCGATGCGAATATCCGCTCCGGGTACATCGCCCGCCCGGCGCTGCAGCAGGCGGGCCGCGCGCACGATCAGATTGTCTTCGTGGGCAACGCCGGCAAAGGCGGTGTGCAATACAATCTCGCCGTCGCGGCGCGCCGTGAAGTGCAGCTGGTCTGCGTAATCGATTAGCTGAAAAAGCGTTTGCAGCTCGTGGTAGCCGTCGCTGCGTCGGCCCGTAATGTGTAAAAACAGGTTGAGTTTGGCCGGGGCGGCCAGGCTCAAATCAGTCACGTTCCAGGCTCCACTCGTGTACCGCCAAGGTCAGGCGAATCTCGCTGCCGTCGGTGAGCGGGCGCCTCGCGACGACCAGCCCCGGCAAATAGAGCGATTCAACCTGGCGGTAGCGGTCGTAGCGCAGCTGCCAGCCCTCTTGCTGAAAGCTGCGGGTGAGCCCGAGCGGGCCGACCTCCAGCTGTGCGACGGGTGCGCCGGGTTCTGTCAGGCCCAGCACCCAGGAGCGCAGCGCCGTGACCGGCAGCTCCCAGCCAGTGCTGTCGAAAATCAACTGCTCCGCTGAGGCGGCCTCCAGGGGAGGCTCGCCTGCTTCGGTGAGGGTAACACCGGTGGGGTCGCCGTCGATGTCAATGCGTCCCTGGCCGAGTGGACCCGACAGGGACAGCCGGTAGCGCTCGCCGTCTTGCTCCCAGCTCAGGCGGGCCGAGCCGCTGTCGCCGGGCAGGCGCACGCCGATTTTAGCGCCGAGGCGCCAGTGCTCCAGGGCTCTCAGCGCCTGCTCGTGGGCGGCGCGGTCCAGTGCCGATTCCGGCGTCTGGGTGGGAAGTCGCGCACAGCTTGCGAGTACCGCCAGGCTAAGGCCTACGAGTGTGCGCCACACAAGGTTTCGCGAGTTCGTCATTGATCAGCCGGTGTTGCGGTGAGGCCCTCGGCGTCGATCTGCAGTCTTTCGAGCGTCTCGAGTATGTATTGGCTGTCCGGCTGCAGTGCCAACCCCTGACGCCAAATGTCGCGGGCGTCTTCGGTCATGCCTGAGACCCACAGCACCTCGCCGAGATGGGCGGCAATTTCGTGGTCCGGGTAGAGCTCCATGGCGCGGCGCAAATAGCGCAGGGCGATATCCAGGTTGCCCAGGTGGTACTGCACCCAGCCCATGCTGTCGATGGTGGCCGGGTCGTTCGGCTGGAGCTCCAGGGCGTGCTTGATGTACTCGTAAGCTTCGGCGTAGCGGTCGGTGTTCTCTGTGAGTATGTAGCCGAGCGCATTCAGGGCGCTGGCGTTGGCCGGATCGTACTGCAGCAGGGTGCGCAGGTCGTTTTCGGCTTGTTCATGTTGGCCGAGCAGATCGTGCACCATGCTACGGGCGTAGAGGTAGGTGCTGTTTTCCGGCGCTCGGGCCAGCGCGTCGTTGAGCAACGTGAGAGCCTGCTCTAACAAATCACTGTTTTGCAGTTGCTGGTTGTACACCAGCGTCAGCTGCACTTGTTCGGGTTCGGGCAGCAAAGGCAGCAGGCGCCGGTAGTGGTTGTCGGCGCTGGCAGTATTGCCTTCGGCCAGATAGAGGGCAAAGATACGGGCATTGGCGCTGGCAAACTCATCGCCAGGCTCTACCTCCTGGTAGTGCTTGAGAGCCTCGCCGATGTCGCCGCGCTCCTGGGCGAGCCGGCCGAGATAAAAATGTGCAGCGCTGGTGTTTTGATCCAGCTCCAACAGGGCGTAATAAGCGCGCTCAGCGGTCTCGGTATCGCCGCGCTCCTCGGCGATCAGAGCCAGAGCTCTCTGCAAGTCGGGGTCGCGCGGGTTGCCCCTGGCCAGTTGCTGAAACTGCTCCTGGGCCGCCTCCAGATCGGAAAAGCTCAGGAGTCTCGCGTATTGCAAGCGGGCTCTGGTGTTGCCGGGCTCGGCGGCCAGGCGCTGTTCCATCAACGCCAGCGCCTCGTCGTTGCGCTCGAGCTGGTGCAGCAGGCCGGTGGTGAGCACCAGGGCGTGGGTGTTGTCCGGTGCCTTGGCCATCGCCTGTTCGGCCAATGCCAGGGCCTCTTCAGCGCGGCCTTGTTGCTGCAGTAGCAGGCCGGTGCCAATCATCAGCGAGGCATTGTCCGGGTCACTCTTGCGCAGTTGCTGGTATTGCTCCAGCAGCAGCTCGCGTTGGGTATCGGTCACCTGCTGGGCGTTGGCGGCGATGCTTTGCAAAAGGGCACCATTATCGCGGGTGTTGGCGCCTTTGGTGGCCTCGAAGGCCTCCAGTAAGCGGTCGGCTTCAATCAGGGTGAGAATGGCGGCCGCCTGCGCGTCCTGGTTTTCCCGATCGGCCTGGGCCCAGATGCCGGCGGAGCGCAGTGCAGCATCCTCATCGCCAAGGTAGCGGGCAATCATGTAGGCGCGCTCGGCCACCTGGGGGTCGCCGGTTTGCTGCGCCTGCTGCAGGTAATTGGCCAGTGCCACATCAAAACGGCCGCGGCTGCCGGCGATTTCAGCGCTGAGCAGCGCATAGAGAGTGTCACTGGTAAAGGCGCGCGGCGGTAGGGGTGTCGGTGGCTCTGGTTCGACCGGCGCAGTGGCGACCGGCTCTTTGGGGGGCTCGGGTGGCTGCGTCGCACAGCCGAAAAGTCCGGCGACGATCAGCGCCGATGCCACCATGGATACTGCTTTCATTTGACCTTCCCAAACTCTGTATCTGCGACACCTGAAGCCATTACAGGGGGCGGCAGGTGTGTAAAATGCCTCTTGTCAGCGGGCGTTGCTAGCTGGACAATGACGCCCCTTATCATCGGCACCGACTGTTCATTGCATGACATTATTGGCGTTTGGCATCAATCATACAACCGCTCCTCTCCATATTCGAGAGCGGGTTGCCTTTGCGCCCGAGGCCATCACCCCGGCGCTGGCGGAGGCTATTCGCCGCGCCGGTGCCCGCGAAGTGGCGATCCTCTCCACCTGCAACCGCACCGAGGTCTACGCCGAGTGCGATGGCGATAGCCAGTTGCTGCTGCAGTGGCTGGTCGAGCACACCGCCATCAGCGCCGATGAGCTGCAGCGCTGTCACTATCTGTGGCAGGGCGACGACGCTCTGCGCCATATGATGAAAGTGGCCGGCGGGCTGGACTCGCTGGTGCTGGGTGAGCCTCAGATTCTCGGGCAGATGAAGTCCGCCTACTCGCAGGCGCGTGAGGCCGGCGCCGTGGGTGCCTGCCTGCACGCGGCGTTTCAGCAGGTTTTCGGGGTTGCCAAGCAAGTGCGTAGCAAGACCGCCATTGGCCAGAACCCGGTGTCCGTGGCCTATACGGCGGTCACCCTGGCGCAGCAGATTTTCTCGGATTTAAAACAGGACACGGCTTTGCTCATCGGCGCAGGAGAAACCATTGAACTGGTGGCTCGTCATTTAAAGGAGCAAGGCGTGCGCCACCTGATGGTCGCCAACCGGACGCTGGATCGGGCGCAGGCCTTGGCCAGTGAACACGACGGCGAGGCGGTGCTGTTGTCGCAGATCCCCGAGTGTTTGCACCGCGCCGATATTGTGATCTCATCCACCGCCAGTCAGCTGCCGCTACTGGGCAAGGGCGCGGTGGAAAAAGCGCTGAAAAAGCGCAAGCACAAGCCCATGTTTATGCTGGATATTGCCGTCCCGCGGGATATTGAGGAGCAGGTGGGCGAGCTGGACGATGTCTACCTCTACACGGTGGACGATCTGCAGGCGGTGATTGATCAGAACCGCAAGGGGCGCGAAGAGGCTGCCAGTCGCGCCCTGGATATTATCGAGCTGGGGGTGGAGGCCTATCGGCGCGAGCAGCGCGCGCTGGATGCGGTGGATACCATCAAGGCCTATCGGAAAAAAGCCGATGAGCTGCGCGCGCAGGAGCTGCAAAAGGCCATCAAACTATTGCGCTCGGGGGTGGATGCGGAAAAAGTCGCCGGCCAGCTGGCCCGCAACCTCACCAACAAGCTGCTTCACGCCCCCACCACGGCCCTGCGCGAGGCGAGCGCCAATGGCCAGTATGATACGGTGCGCCTGGCCCACGAACTTTTTGCCATTACCCAAAACGACATTGATAACAGCGAGACTGAATGAAAGCGTCAATTCTGGAAAAACTGGACAAACTCAGCGAGCGCAGCGAAGAAGTCAGTGCGCTTTTATCGGATGGTGACATCATTACCGATCAGGATAAGTTTCGCGAGCTGTCCAAGGAGTACGCTGAGCTTGAGCCGGTGATGGCCACCTACAACGCCTACCGCACAGTGCTGGATGACCTGCAGGAGGCCCACTCCATGCTGGATGAGGGCGACGCGGAGCTGCGCGAGATGGCGCGCGAGGAAATCGACACCGGCGAGGCGCGCAAGGCGGAGCTGGAAGTGGAGTTGCAGACGCTGCTGCTGCCCAAAGATCCCAATGACGATAAAAATGTGTTTCTCGAAATTCGCGCCGGTACCGGTGGCGACGAAGCGGCGATTTTTTCCGGTGACCTACTGCGTATGTACTCGCGTTATTGCGAGCAGCGCGGTTGGCGCATTGAAGTGCTCAGTGAAAACCCTGGCGAGCACGGTGGTTTTAAAGAAGTGATTACCCGGGTCAGCGGCACCAATGTCTACGCCAGTCTTAAATTTGAATCTGGCGCCCACCGGGTGCAGCGTGTGCCTGAAACCGAGTCCCAGGGGCGGATTCACACCTCGGCCTGCACCGTGGCAGTGATGCCCGAGGCGGACGAACTCGAAGAGGTGAACATCAATAAGGGCGACATTCGCGTGGATACCTTTCGCGCCTCGGGCGCCGGTGGTCAGCACGTCAATAAAACCGACTCGGCCATTCGCATCACGCACCTGCCCACCGGCATCGTAGTGGAGTGCCAGGACGAACGCTCCCAGCACAAAAACCGTGCGCGAGCCATGAGCCTTTTGGCCGCCAAACTGAAAAGTGCTCAGGAAGAAACGGCCGCCGCCTCCAAGGCGGAAGAGCGGCGTTTGCTGGTGGGCAGCGGTGATCGCTCCGAGCGCATTCGCACCTACAACTTTCCCCAGGGCCGGGTGACTGATCACCGCATTAACCTCACGCTCTACAAGTTGGACGAAGTCATGCAGGGCGCGCTGGATGAAGTGGTGGGACCGCTGACCCACGAATACCAAGCCGACCAATTGGCGGCACTGGCCGATTGATGCTGACAGTCGCCGAGGCGCTCAGACAGGCAGCGCGACTGAATGACGTCAGCGACAGTGCCCGGCTGGACACAGAAGTGCTGCTGGCCTGGGTTCTGGGCAAATCCCGCAGCTATCTCTACACCTGGCCCGAGGCGACCCTGGCCGGTGCCGAGCAAGAGCACTTTGAGGCGTTAATGGCGGCCCGCGAGAGGGGCGAGCCCATCGCCTACCTGGTGGGTGAGCAGGAGTTCTGGTCACTGCCGCTGAAGACGGCGCGGCACACCCTGATACCCCGCGCCGATACTGAATTGCTGGTGGAGCAGGCGCTGGCTCTGGCGCTGCCGGCCGAGGCCCGTGCCCTCGACCTTGGCACCGGCACCGGCGCCATTGCGCTGGCGCTGGCGAAAGAAAAACCGCGCTGGACAGTGCTGGCCGTGGACCGGGTGGCAGAGGCGGTGGCGCTGGCACGCGAAAACGCCCGGCGCTTGCAGCTGGGAATCACCGTCCTTCAGAGTGACTGGTTTGCCGCCCTTGAGGGCGAGCCAGGTTTTGATTTGATTGTCAGCAATCCGCCATACATTGATGCCGATGATGCGCACCTGGCACAGGGTGATGTACGTTTCGAGCCCACGTCGGCGCTGGTGGCCGGAGGCGCCGGGCTCGATGATCTGCGCGCGATTGCCGAGCGGGCCCGCGGTTTTTTGAATCCCGGCGCCTGGTTGTTAATGGAACACGGCTGGCAGCAAGGGCAGGCGGTGCGGGATCTGCTGAGCCGGCTGGGTTATGAGGCCGTTCGCACTCACCTGGACCTCGCCGGCCATGAGCGAATCACCTGTGGAGCCTGGCCTCATGGCTGATCTTAGCGACGAACAACTGCTGCGCTATTCCCGCCAAATTATGCTGGGCGGTGTGGACATTGAAGGGCAGCAGGCACTGTTGTCATCGAAGGTATTGGTGCTCGGCCTCGGCGGGTTGGGCGCGCCGGTGGCCATGTATCTGGCCGCCGCCGGAGTGGGCGAGCTGATCCTCGCCGATGACGATGTGGTGGAGTTATCCAATCTGCAGCGGCAGATCATTCACCGCACAGACGCCATCGGCAAGGGCAAGGCCGAATCGGCGCGCGAGGCGTTGGCGCAGTTGAACCCGGATGTCAGGGTTACCTTGCTCGCCAAGCGCCTGGACACCAAGGCGCTGACCCGGGCGCTGGACGGCGTGCAGGTGGCCGTGGATTGCTCGGATAATTTTACCACTCGCTTCGCTCTCAACGCCGCCTGCGTGGCGGCCGGTATTCCGCTGGTTTCCGGCGCCGCTATCGCTCTGGAAGGGCAGGTGGCCGTGTTTGATCCGCGGCAGGCGGCGAGCCCCTGCTATCGCTGTCTGTACCAGGAGCAGCGCGATGAACAGCTCAGTTGTGCAACCAGTGGTGTGCTCGCCCCCTTGGTGGGCATCATTGGTTCCGTTCAGGCCCTTGAAACGATAAAGTTGCTGACTGGATTGGGTGAAACCCTGGCGGGTCGGGTGCAGTTTTACGATGCTTTCAGAGGGCAGTGGCGAGAAATGCGTCTGCCGAAGGACCCCGAGTGCCCGGTGTGCGCGCAAAGAGATCAATAACAAGAGAACGTGGAATAGGGACGATGGATAATAATCAAACCACTTATAAAATTGTATTGCTGGGGGCCTTGCCCGGTGTTGTGGATGTGCAAGCGCAGGCGGGATTTGCCAAGTTGTTTAATTTACCCGCCGACAAAGTCGAAGCGATTTTTGCCAAACCCAGGCGTGTGTTAAAAACCGGTTTATCAAAGGAGCAGGCTCAGCAGTACCTGGATCGCCTGTCCAAAGTCGGTGTTGCCTGCGACATGCTCGAAGAGCCCAAACCGGCGCTGGATACCTCGGCGTTTGCACCACCGCCCGGTGCCACCGACGCTGGGGGAGGCGAAGCGCCCCAGGCACCGCCCGTCTCCTCGGCCGCTGCCGGCGAGCCGCGTGAGGTGCCCTTTGTGTTTACCGGCAATGGTTTTGAATATTTTAAAATCTGGATCGTCAACATCGTCCTTTCTATTGTGACCCTGGGCATCTACTCGGCTTGGGCCAAGGTGCGCAACCAGCAGTACTTCTACGGCAATACTTACCTGGACGATGTGAGTTTTTCCTACACGGCCGACCCGGTCAAGATTCTTATCGGACGCATCATCGCGTTTGTGTTTTTGGTGGTCTACACCGTGGTGGGTGAAGTCAGTCTGGTCGGCGGCTTGATCATGGCACTGTTGCTGGCGTTTTTTCTGCCCTGGGTTATCTGTAAATCCCTGCGCTTTAACGCCCGCTACTCAAGCTATCGCAATGTGCCCTTTTCGTTTCGCGGTCGCGTCGGGGAAGCGGCTATGGCCTATTTGCTCTGGCCTTTTTTGGGATTGATTACACTCGGCGTGCTCTTCCCCTACGCCTACTATCAGCAGAAAAAATTCATTTATCGTCGCCATGGCTATGGCACCACGGACTTTGCGTTTTCCGCTACCGTGGGTGAGTACTACAAAGTCTTCCTGCTGACCTTGGGGATCTATATTGTCGTGGGTGGTATCGCGGCCATTCTCGGCGGTTTGGTCCATCCCTTTGTGGCGATGGGACTGACACTGATCGCCTACTTTTTTGCCTTTGCCTACTTTGTTGTGGCCTTGGCCAACGTCAACTACAACGCCATCACCTTAAAAGATCATGCGCTGAGTGCAAACTGGGATTTGAAAGATTACACTTGGCTGTTGGTGAGCAACACCTTAATGACGCTGATTACCCTCGGGTTGTTTATTCCCTGGGCCAAGGTGCGCACGGCCCAGTTTAAAGCCACCTACACCCAGGCGGTGTTTGTCGGTGATATGGATGAGTTGGTGGCGGATGAGCGCGACAAGGTCAATGCCCTGGCTGAATCTGTGGGTGATCTTTTCGATATTGAAATCGGCTTTTAACCGGAGGCGCCTGTGCAGATTCATGGCCGCTGGTACGACGGCAAAAGCTCAAAGTCCACCGAGGCAACTCTGGCGGTGGCCCACGACGGCCAGCTTGAGGTGCGCGATCAAGCCGCGCACTCCTTGTTGGGCGAAGCGCACGCCAGCGCGGTGAGCCTGTCATCGCGCCTTGGCAACAGCGCGCGGTTTGTTCGCTTTGCCAGTGGGGCCGCCTTTGAAACCACCGACAATGCGGCCGTGGATCAGCTACAGCGCCAGTGGCAGCCGGGACGCTGGAGGGGCGTGTTGCACAAGCTGGAGTCGCACCTAGGGCTGGTGGTTTGCTCGGCGGTGTTATTGGTGGGTCTGGCCTGGGCCGGTGCCCTCTATGGCGTGCCCGCCACGGCCCGGGTGATCGCGTTTAGCCTGCCACAAGACACCCTGGACAGAGTGTCCAAGGAAACCCTGGGCCTGCTCGATCGTATGCATTTCTCGCCGAGCGAGTTGCCCGAGCAAACCCGCAACCAGGTGCGGGAGGAGTTTGCCCCCGTGCTGGCGCAGTTTCCCGAGCTGCCGCTGAAAGTGGAGTTTCGCAAAGGCAGCGAGCAGATAGGCGCCAATGCCTTTGCTCTGCCCGATGGCACGATTATTTTTACCGACCAGATGATCGAGCTGTCGAAGAGTGCGGACGAACGCGGCGCGATACTGGCTCATGAAATTGGCCATGTCGCGCTGCGCCACAGTTTGCGGGCGGTGATTCAAAACGCCGTTATCGGTTTTGTCTACGTCACCTTGGTGGGTGATGGCAGCGCCATGGGCGATTTGCTGATTGGTTTACCGGTGTTGGCAACCACGCTGGCCTATTCACGCGGTCACGAATCCGAGGCCGATGCGTTTTCTGCCGAGTACCTCGATCGCGCCGGTATTGATCGTCAGGCATTTGTGGATGTTATGCAACGCCTGGGCGAGACCATGCGCTGTCGTTACCTGATTGATGAGCAAGAGGATGTCAGCTACGAGCAGCTCTCTGACAAGGAGCACTTGGCGCTGTGCGAAACACTCGCCGCGGAGCAGGGCGAAGACACGGACAGCAGCTGGATGGGCTATCTATCGACCCACCCGGAGCTAGAAGAGCGGCTGGAAGATTTTCGCAGTCTCTGATCAGAACAATGGATGATCAGTTCGACTGGGCCTTTGCCTGACCAAAGAAGGCTTCCTTGACCTGCTGATGCTGTTCGGCGCGCAGACGAGGACCATATTGGGTGACCACCTGGGTCGCCGCCATATTGGCAAACTCACCGGCGCGGATCAGGCTCTCGCCTCGGCTCAGCGCGTAGAGAAAGGCACCAGCATACATGTCACCGGCACCGTTGGTGTCTATGGCTTTGGCTTTTTGGGTGGGAATCTGAGTGACCGATTCGCCGTCGAACACATAGGAGCCCTCGGCGCCGCAGGTGATGGCGAAGGTCTTGGCAATTGCTTTGAGTGCCTCTATGGCGTCGTTCAGTGTTTCGCTGTCGGTGTAGCCGAGCGCTTCATCGCGATTGCAGAACAGCAGGTCGACGCCCGGGCCAATCATCTCTGCCAGCCCGTCTTTAAAAAAGCGCACCATAGCCGGGTCCGACAGACTCAGTGCCACTCGGGTGTTGCGGCTTTGCGCCATCTCGCGCAGGGCAATGGCGGCGGCGCGGCCCGTGTCTGAGCTGACCAGATAGCCCTCAATATACGCCCACTGCGAAGCCGCAATGGCCGCTTCATCCAGCTCGGCGGTGGAGACGGTCTCGCTGATACCGAGAAAGGTGTTCATGGTGCGCTCGGCATCGGGGGTAATCATCACCAGGCATTTGCCGGTAATACCGGCACTGGTGCCGATGTGTCTGGGATAGCTGACGCCGGCGTCCTCAATGTCCTTGAGATAAAAGTGGCCGTTGTCGTCATCGGCCACTTTGCACGAGTAAAAGTTGTGACAGCCGAAGTAGCCGGCGGCAATAATGGTGTTGGCACCCGAGCCGCCGCTGGCGCGCTGGGAGGCCACCAGATGATCTTGTAGATAGGCAATCAGCTCGCTCTGGCGGGCTTCATCCACCAGAGTCATGACCCCTTTGTCCACACCCATGCTGGCCAGGTCCGCGTCAGTGACGGTGATTTCAGTATCCACCAGCGCCGCGCCGATGCCGTAGATGTGGTATTGCTGGGTCATAGTGAGCCTCGAGGTGAACGCGAATAGGACCGGGATGTCGGACAGTTCACGTTGTGCGATTGTAATCAGCCGCACATTATGCAAAATAAGCGCGCCCTTATCAAAGCGCGAAGCCCAACTGAGCCACTATGACCAAACGCCGTACGCCCGCACCGCGCCGCCGCTCCCGCAAAAAAGCGCCTGCCAGGAAAACCCACGCCCGCTCGCTGGCGAAAATCCTCTTTCTCTACGGTCTGCTGGCGGCGGTGATCGCCGCCGGCCTGTGGGTGGTGTACCTGGATGTGATTGTCCGTGCGAAGTTCGACGGCAAGAAGTGGGCCCTGCCGGCGCGGGTCTACGCCCGGCCGCTGGAGCTATACGAGGGCCTGAGCCTGACGCCCAATCTGCTGGAGCGGGAGCTGGATGCGCTCAGCTACCGGCCGGTGGCCTCGGTGACCCGTCCGGGCTTTTTCAGCCGCCACACCGCCGGCGGCTACACCCGCTACCGTATCTACAGCCGTGGCTTTGAGTTCTGGGACGGTCGCGACAAGGCCTTGTTGTTTGATGTGGTTCTGGGGCCTACAGGGGTGGTCAGCCTTACCAGCGACGACAAACCTCTGCCGCTGGTGCGTCTGGAGCCGGAGCAAATTGGCGGCATCTATCCCACACAAAAAGAAGATCGGCTGCTGGTGCAGCTCAAAGACCTGCCGCCGCTGCTGGGCGAGACACTGCTGGCCGTGGAGGATAAGCAGTTTCTCGATCACTACGGGGTATCCCCCACCGCCATTGCCCGGGCCGCCTGGGTCAACTTGCGCTCGGGTGATGTGGTCCAGGGCGGCAGTACTCTTACCCAGCAGCTGGTGAAAAATTTCTACCTCACCCACGAGCGCAGCCTGACCCGCAAGGCGCAGGAGGCGGTGATGTCGATTTTGCTGGAATTGCACTTCAGCAAATCGGAAATCCTCGAAACCTACATCAACGAGGTGTTTCTCGGCCAGAGTGGCGTGCGGGCCATTCACGGGTTTGCCTTGGCCTCACAGTATTATTTTCGCCAGCCGGTCTCCGAGCTCAATACCCAGCAGGTGGCGCTGTTGGTGGGGCTGGTCAAAGGTGCCTCTTATTACAATCCCTGGCGCAACCCCGAGCGGGCGACCAAACGGCGCAACCTGGTGCTTAGTGTGATGCACCGCGATGGCCTGATCGACAGCGCCGAACTCAAGCGCGCCCAGGCTGCCCCTCTCGGGGTGGTGGAACCCGGCCAAAACGCCCAGACCACCTATCCGGCGTTTGTCGATCTGGTTAAGCGCCAGCTGGCGAGGGACTATCGCGAAGAGGATCTGCGCAGCGAAGGCCTGCGCATCTTCACCACCTTGTCGCCCATGGTGCAGCGCCAGGCGGAGGAGGCCGTTGCCACGCGCCTGAGCGAGCTGGAAGCAGGCTACAAAACCGAGAATCTGCAGGCTGCCATGGTGGTGACCTCCGTGGGCGCGGGCGAGGTGCTGGCACTGGTGGGGGATCGTAACCCGCGCTACGCCGGTTTTAATCGGGCGCTGGACGCCAAGCGGCCGGTCGGCTCACTGATGAAACCTCTGGTGTTCCTCACCGCCCTGGAGCAGCCGGCCAATTATCACCTGGGCACTCAGGTGTCCGACGAGCCGGTCACGGTGCAGAGCGACGATGGCAAACTGTGGCAGCCGCAGAACTATTCCCGCCAGAGCCATGGCCAAGTACCACTGCTTGAAGCGCTGGTGCAA
Source organism: Gilvimarinus algae (assembly GCF_030518215.1). Taxonomy (GTDB): domain Bacteria; phylum Pseudomonadota; class Gammaproteobacteria; order Pseudomonadales; family Cellvibrionaceae; genus Gilvimarinus; species Gilvimarinus algae. The sequence goes on along the minus strand of NZ_JAULRT010000047.1, from coordinate 206,293 downwards.
TCCTATAATCAGGCCACGGCCCGCCTTGGGATGCAGCTCGGTTTGCGGCAGGTGGCTCACACCCTTGAGCGCGCCGGCTTTGATGGCTATATCCCGCCCGTGCCGGCCATGACCCTGGGGGCTATCGATATGTCTCCTATGGCGGTGGCCGGGGTGTATCACACCCTGGCGGCAGAGGGCACCTACACCCCACTGCGCGCTATTCGCGACGTGCTTACGGCTACCGGCGAGCCGCTCAAGCGCTATCCGCTGCAGATTGAGCAGCGCTTCAGCGCCGAGGGCGTGTTTGCCTTGCAGTACGCCATGCAGGCGGTGCTGCGCGAGGGTACCGGGCGGCAGGTATACCACCGCTTTCCGGCCGATTTGCCACTCGCGGGTAAAACCGGTACGACCAACGATCAGCGCGACAGCTGGTTTGCGGGCTTCAGTGGCGAGCATCTGGCGGTGAGCTGGGTCGGGCGTGACGACAACGCCGAGACACCCTTGACCGGCAGTGGCGGCGCCCTTAAGGTCTGGGCGGATTTAATGACACAGCTGCCCACCCGGGGCGTGAACATCACGCCGCCCGAGAGCACCGTGTTCGATTGGGTTGACCGGCACACAGGGCTTTTAAGTGCCGAGGGTTGTGAGGGTGCCATCTGGGTGCCCTTACACAGTGATTATTTGCCTGCCGAGTCGGTGCCCTGCCGGCTCGAGCGCCGCGAGCGCCAGGGCAGTTGGTGGCAGAGGTTTTGGAATTGATGATAGCTAGAAACGGTTTAGCGGGCGGCACTCTTTTCACTATGGTTTTGTTGGCTGGTTGCGCCAGCCAGCCCGGCGCACCTGTGAGCGATGCCGGAGAAAGCCGTGGCGGTGTGCTGGATACCCGCCCCGCTGGCGCGCCAGAGCAAACCGAAACGCCGGCCGAGGACAACAGCGGCTGGCGCCTCAGCCAGCCAGAACCTGCAAAGCCGGCGCCACCACCGGGGGGCAACAGCGATTCGGCGGTTAACGCATTGCTGGGCCAGGCGGAGCGTTACTACGGCGATGGGGACTATCAACACGCTATCGCCAGCGCCGAGCGAGCCCTTCGCATTGATCGGCGCAGTGCCCGTGCCTATCTGCTGTTGGCGCAGAGCTACTGGCGGTTGGCTGTGCCGGCTCAGTCCGAACAGTTTGCCCGCCAGGGCCTGCGCTACAGTGGCAGTGATGCCTCACTGACGCGGGCACTGGAGACTGTGCTGGCGCAGGTGGCGCGCTAGCGGTCATTGATGCATACTCACTGGATTCACAGGAAAACGCAGAGCAGAACGCAGCGGCGATGATATTTCGGGTATTGGTGATTTTGGTATTGCTGGGGCAGGGGCTGATAAGCTCGGCTGCGCCTCTTGGCGTGCCGGATCAGCCCATGCCCGAGTGCCATGAAATGTCCGCGAGCGAGCATCATCCAGCCGATGATGCCATGCACTGCGAGGGGCAGTGTTGCTGCCCCGGCGTCTGTGGCGCTTTTGCGGTTGTGCCCAGCACCCAGCAATTGTTTCCCTTCCGTCGCGCCGCCAACAGCGTTTGGCTGGCGCGCCAAGTTCTCCCCGATCACTCGGCGCCCGTCTATCGCCCACCCATTCTCGCCTGACACAGGACAAGTGCGCCCGTAATACGGGCAAGGTTTCATTTTCTGTGAGCAGGTACTATGCATTACAAAACGATTTTGTCAGTGGTTCTCGCCGCTGGTATGGGCCTTTGGGCTGGAATGACTTTTACGGGCAAGCCGGCAGAGCAATCAAAAGCGCCTTCAGAGGCGGGCAGTGAGCGCGAACCACTTTACTGGGTAGCGCCTATGGACGCGTCCTTTCGCCGGGACCAACCGGGCAAATCCCCCATGGGGATGGATCTGGTGCCGGTCTATGCCGACAGCGCCAGCGATAACGAGGCCGATGTGCGCATCTCGCCCGCCGTGGAGCAGCACCTGGGGGTGAGCACCGCGCCTGTGACCCGTAGGCCGTTGAGCCCTTCGATTGATGCGGTGGGTTTTGTCAGCTTTAACCAGCAAACCCTGACGCACTTTCATTTGCGTGCCAGCGGCTGGATTTCCAATCTTTCGGTGAATGCGGTGGGGGACCCCGTCACCGAGGGCCAGAAACTTTTTGATTTCTATTCGCCGGATATTCGCAATACCCAGCAGGAATTTCTGCAGGCACTGGCCAGCAGTAATCGCAGTTTGATTCGCGCCTCGCGCGCCAAACTGGTCGCCCAGGGCGTGCCCGAGCGGGAAATTGCCGACATCGAAAAGAGCCGCCAAGTCAAAACAGACATTGCCTACTACGCCCACGGTTCTGGCGTGGTGGCCGAATTGAGCGTGGCCAATGGCAGTTTTGTCTCTGTTGAGCAAAACACCTTGTCGGTGGGGCCGCTGGAAGACGTCTGGGTGATTGCCGAGGTGTTTGAAAAACAGGCTGGTTGGTTGCGCAAGGGGCAGAGCGTCAGCGTGAGCGCTAAAGCCTACCCCGGGGAGCAATGGCGCGGTGAAATTGACTACCTCTACTCGGTGCTCAACCCGGACAATCGCACTACCCGTGCGCGCATTGTGATCGCCAATGATCGGCAGCAATTGCAGCCCAACATGCTGGTGCAAATCCGCATTGAAACCGACAGCGATACCGACATGTTGACGGTTCCCGACACGGCCGTGATCAGAACGGGTCAAGGCGAGCGTGTTGTCAGGCAGCTCGAGCCCGGTGTGTTCCGCTCAACGGTGATTCGCACCGGTGTGCGCGCCCAGGGTTTTACCCAGGTGCTTGAGGGCCTGAACGAGGGCGACCGGGTGGTGACCAACGCCCAGTTTCTGATCGACTCGGAATCCAGCGTGCATGTGGAACTGGAGCGTCTGAGTCAGCCTGCAAACAATGAGCGCGGCTCTACGGCGCCACAGAACCACAGCCATCATTCAATGGGGCATGGCGGTGTGTCAGATGGAGCATCACACGGCGCGCACGACATGCCCCATGAACACGACCACGCTCAGCACGAACCGGCCGGGGAGACTAACCCATGATTCGCGCTTTGATTCATTGGTCGGTTCATAACCGCCCGCTGGTGCTCTTGGCCAGCACACTCTTGCTGGTGCTCGGTCTTTTCTCGTTAAAGCAAACGCCGGTGGATGCCATTCCGGACTTGTCCGATGTACAGGTCATCGTCAAAACCCGCTACCCGGGGCAGGCGCCCCAGGTGGTGCAAGATCAGGTGACCTACCCGCTGACCACCGCCATGCTGGCGGTGCCGGGCGCGAAAACCGTGCGCGGGTTTTCGTTTTTTGGTGACTCCTTTGTCTATGTGTTATTTGAAGAGGACACGGATCTCTACTGGGCCCGCTCGCGCGTGCTGGAATATCTCAATCAGGTGAGTGGTCAGTTGCCGGAAACGGCCAGTCCAGAATTGGGACCGGATGCCACGGGCGTTGGCTGGGTGTTTAACTATGCGCTAATCGACCGCACGGGTCAGCACGACATTGAGGCGCTGACGCGTTTGCAAAACTGGTTTTTAAAATACGAATTGCAGTCGGTCGCCGGTGTGTCAGAGGTGGCGACGGTTGGCGGCATGGACCGCCAGTACCAGGTGGAAGTGCAACCGGAGATGCTGCGTGCCTACGCGATTCCGCTGGCGCAAGTGGCCACGGCCATTCGCCGTGCCAACGGCGAAACCGGTGCCTCGGTGATTGAAATGGCCGAGGCCGAATACATGGTGCGCACCACCGGCTACATCGAATCGCTCGACGATTTGCGCGCTGTCCCTCTCGGGGTGAGCGAGCAGGGCACGGCGCTCACCCTCGGCGATATCGCCGAGGTCAGCCTGAGGCCGACCATGCGCCGGGGGATTGCCGAGCTCAACGGTGAGGGCGAAGTGGTCGGCGGCATTGTGGTGATGCGCAGCGGTGAAAATGCCGCCGCAGTGATCGAGCGTGTTAAAGAGCGGCTGCGATACTTAAGCAACAGTTTGCCGGATGGCGTGGAGGTGGTGACCACCTACGATCGTTCGGGTTTGATCTTCTCGGCGGTGAAAAATCTCTACCAAAAGCTCGGTGAAGAGCTGTTGGTGGTAGTGCTGGTGTGCGCGGTTTTTCTCTTTCATCTGCGCTCGGCACTGGTGGTATTGGTCAGTTTGCCTTTGGGGATTCTGGGCGCTTTTGTGATTATGAATCTGCAGGGCATCAACGCGAATATTATGTCGCTCGGTGGTGTTGCTATTGCCATTGGCGCTATGGTCGATGGCGCAGTGGTGATGATTGAAAATCTGCACAGGCACTTGCAGGGACAAGACCACAAGAGCTTGAGCAAGGCGCGGCGCTGGGAAATCGTCGCCCAGTCGGCGGCGGAAGTCGGTCCGGCGCTGTTTTTTTCGCTGTTGATTATTACCGTGAGTTTTCTGCCGGTGTTTGCCCTCGGCGCGCAGGAGGGCAAGCTTTTCAGCCCACTGGCGTACACCAAAACCTACGCCATGGCCAGCGCCGCTGGGCTAGCGGTGACTCTGGTACCTGTGCTGCTGGGCTATTGTGTGCGCGGCCGCATTCGAACCGAGCGGAGCAACCCGGTCAGTCGCATGCTGGTCGGCCTCTACCGCCCGGTGCTGAGTGCAGCCTTGCGCTATCCTAAAGCCACAGTGTTCTCGGCTTTGCTGGTGATGCTGGCGGGCGTGTATCCGGCCACGCAATTGGGCAGTGAATTTATGCCGCCCCTCGATGAGGGCGACTTGATGTATATGCCCACGACCTACGCCGGGCTCTCTGTCGGCGAGGCCCGACAGCTGCTGCAGCAAACGGACCGGCTGATCAAAACCCTGCCCGAGGTAGAGACGGTGTTTGGCAAAATTGGTCGCGCGGATACCGCCACCGATCCGGCGCCTTTGACCATGATTGAAACGGTTATTCAGTTCAAACCTAAAAGTCAGTGGCGTGCGGGCATGGATATGGCGGGTATCAAGGCCGAGCTTAATCGGCTGATTGATTTCCCTGGCCTGACCAACGCTTGGGTCATGCCCATTAAAACCCGTATTGATATGCTCTCCACCGGATTGAAAACGCCGGTGGGCATCAAGATTGCCGGGCCGGAGCTGGCGGTGATTCAGCGCCTTGGTGCAGAGCTTGAGACGATACTTCGCGAGGTGCCCGGCACCGAATCCGCCTACGCTGAGCGCGTCTCGGGTGGGCGCTATATCACCATTGATATTCAGCGCCAGGCGGCAGCGCGTTATGGTTTGAACATTGCCGATGTGCAGGAGCTGGTTCGCACGGCCATTGGTGGCGAAACCCTGACCCAAACGGTGCAGGGCGAGGCGCGCTACCCGGTGAGCCTGCGATTTCCGCAGCATTACCGGGACTCGCCCGAGGCCATCGCCAACCTACCGATTGTCACTCCCACCGGTGTCACCCTGGCGCTCGGCGACATCGCACAGGTAATAGTGGAAGATGGCCCGCCGATGATCAAAAGTGAAAACGCCAGGCTCAATGGCTGGGTGTATGTGGATACCCAGGGCGATATTGGCCGCTATGTTGAAAGGGCCCAGGCGGCCGTGGCACGCTCGCTGGAATTGCCCGCCGGTTATTCACTCAGCTGGGGAGGCCAGTACGAGTCCATGCAGCGGGCGGCGCAGCGGCTCACGCTGGTGGTGCCTGTGACTTTGGTGGTTATTGTGTTTTTGCTGTATCTGAATTTTCGCCAGTTTATGCCGGTGGCAATTATCCTCGTGACCCTGCCGTTTTCACTGGTGGGGGGCATCGCGCTCATGAGCCTGCTGGGCTATTACTGGTCGGTAGCCGTTGCTATGGGGTTTATTGCTTTGGCAGGGGTTGCCGTGGAAATCGGTGTGCTGATGCTGGTGTATCTGGAGCTTGCGTACCGGCAAAAACGCAGCCATAGCGATGACGTCTTGTCGCGCGGCGAGCTTCTGGAGGCCGTCAAGGAGGGCGCGCTTTTGCGCCTGCGACCCATCGTGATGACGGCGGCCACCTTGTTTGCCGGGCTGCTGCCGATTATGTTCGGTGCCGGCTCTGGCTCGCAGATCATGCAGCGCATTGCCGCGCCTATGATCGGTGGAACCCTGAGTACGCTGATATTGACGTTGGTGGTGCTGCCAGCGGTCTATTTGCTGTGGCGCGGTAAAGAGTCATAAAAAAGCAGCCCGAAGGCTGCTTGTTTCGCTAAGCGTTGTGGTGTGCTTAGAACTCGTAACGCACACCGAGACGCAATTCCCACAGCGACGAGCGGCCGACACGTGTAGGGCCGGCGGGGTCGAGGAATTCGTTATAGACGTAACGACCCTGATCGTCCATACCATTGTCGACCGCAGCCTGAGCGCGGGGGAAGCTGGCTTCGTACTGCACGCCCCAATCGTCGTTCAGCAGGTTGCCAAGGTTTTCGATCATGAAGAACAAGGAGGTGTTGTGACCTTCCATCAGGCCGGGGAGTTGCTGCTCAACTTTCAGGTCAAACTTCACCCACCAGTCGCTGTTCAGTTCGTTGCGCTCCATGACCTGGCCGCGCTCCAGACCTTCGGCATCGACAAACGCGAAGAAGGCGTCGGTGTCGAAGGCTTCGCCGTCTTCATTGGTACCCCAGACAACGTTCGGATCGTCAACGCCGGTGGGGACGTAGAGCAGATGGCGCTCAACGAAGCCGGTGGAGTCGCCAAAGACAAAACCGTCGCTCATGGTGTAGCTGTAGGGGCGACCTTCGTTTGCTGAGCCGAACAGGGTGATGCGCGTTTTGTAGTCGCCAAAGAAGGCGTGCTCGTAGGCGATTTTGGTAGTGAAGCGGTGCGGGATGTTGTAGTTGGAGGTGGCGGTGCCGGGGTTTTCCGGATCAGCCGTCGCCAGGTTGGTGTAGTTGGAAAAGGCCACCGAGCTGGTCATGGGATTGACGTCTTCGGCATCCGAGTAGGCATAGCCCAAGGCGGTTTCAAGACCAAAGTCCCAGAACTTGCTCACGCCCATGGACAGGGTAATGGCCTCGCCGGCATCGTCCTTGACGTTGGTGAGCATAAAGTCCTGGCTGCGACCGTCGATGCTGCCGTAAATCGGGCGACCGTCAAAGGCCGTGCCGGTTTGAACGCGCGAGATGTCGGAGATGATCGCGGAGTCTTCAAACTGGGTGTAGAGCAGGTCGGCCGAAACCACCAGGTTGCCATCAAACTCATAGCTGGTTCCCAAAGCGTATTTCCAGGCCGAGGGGATTTCAAAGTCCGGGTCCATCAAGTTGACACCGCCGTTGCTGCCTTCGTTATTGGCCACGGCATCGAAGAGATGCTGGGGGATGTCATAGATGGGGCGGCCTTCGCCGTTGAAGTCCATATCGAGAATCGAGGTGCCGGTTCTGTCGGAGACTTCAATTTGGGTCACGCCATCGTTGGAGTAGTTGTTGGAGATCCACACATTCGGGTTGCCGCCCGAGTAGAGCCCGATACCACCGTGGATTTCAAACGCGTCGGTGATGTTCCAGTTAAAGCCCAGGCGCGGTTGCAACAGGTCTGCCTCATCCAGGTTGTGGCGGTTATCGATGTTGTAGGCGGCGAGGATGTCGTAGTTCTGCGTGGGGACATCGTCACTTTCATACCAGTCATAGCGCAGGCCGGCCACAATTTTCAGGTCGCCGCCCTGGAGGAAAATCTCATCCTGCAGGTAGAGGGTGTTGATGGCGTACTCGAAAGAGGCGGCCGCGTCGTCTTTTACGTTAGTGCCGGCGGCATTTTCGTAGATGATAACGCTGGGAATGCCTGCCTCGAAGTTTTCAATGGAGCTAAAGCGGTACTCGCCCTCGGCTTCCTGAATAAACATGTTGAAAACATCAAAGGTTTCGCGCTCGTAACCGAACAAGAAGGTCTGGTTGTCCAGGCGATAGGTCCCGGCAAATTTTAGGTTCAGGTTTTCGTAAGTGAGTTTGTTGGCGTGACGCGAGTCATCCGAGCCCAGGTAAACCGTAGCCCGCGACGCATTGCCGTCGTTGTCGTGGTCGTTGCTGGTGCTGATCTGCACTTCACCAAAGTCAGTGCCGCCCAGTGACAACTGACGGTTGTCCAATTCCTGGTAGCCGATTTTGACTTCGGTGGAGAAGTTATCGCTCCAGTCGGAGAACAGCTGGCCGACGTAGGAGGTCAGTTCGGCGCCGCGCTCGTAGTAGTGGTTGGAAAACTCCAGCTCATTGGAATCGCCATCGGATTGGGCAATGGAGAAACCATCGTTGTAGTTGTAGGTAAAGGAGGCGCGCTGTGAATTGGTGATATTCCAGTCCACCTTGACCAGCAGTTTTTCGTCCTCTACCGGCAGGCTGGAGGGCAGGCCACCTGGTGAGTAGTTGTAGACTTCGTTGGCTATGCGTTCAATCTCCGCCATTTGCGCGGCGCTGACGCCTTCAACCGGTGTGGCGACATTGGCATCGGCCGTGCCGCGGTCAAAGGTATCGACGCCTTCGAGCTTTTCGTAAGCGGCAAAGAAAAAGAGCTTGTCTTTGACAATCGGGCCGCCGAGGCTGAAGCCGTAGCGCTGCTCGTCATAGGGGGCAACGTCGATGGGAGTGCCCTCCAGAGAGTCGCCGCTCATAGAGTCGTCGGTGTAATCAAAGAACACGGCACCGTGAAACTCGTTGCTGCCGGATTTGGTGACGGCGTTGATGTTACAGGCGCTGAAACCACCGTATTGCACATCAAAGGGCGCCAGCTCTACCGCTACCTGCTCAATGGCATCATAAGAGAAGGGCATGCGCTCGGTCGGGTAGCCGTTGTTATTGAGACCAAAGTTGTCGTTCATGCGTACGCCGTCAACGGTCAAACTGTTAAAGCGCGGGTTGGCGCCGGCACACTGGATGGCATCGACAAAGGCCTCGTCGATGTAAATGCGCGGGTCCAGGCGCACCACATCTTTCAGGTCGCGATCAATGGCCGGGGCGGTCTGCAGGTCGTGCAGACTAAAGGTGGTGTTGGGACCGACGGCGGCGTAATTTTGTTCTTGCAGGTTGCCCACTACCAGAATTTCTTCGGTTTGAACTTGGCCGACAATCACTTCAAGCTGGTAGGCATCACCGAGTGTCAGGTAGAGATCCTGCACGGTGCGGGTGCCGGCATCGGAGGTCACGGTCACGGTATAGGGGCCGCCGACGCGCAGGCCGCGTGCGTTAAAGTGGCCGGATTGCGCCGCGGTGAATTCGCTGATGCTGTTGGACGGTTCGTGAGTGATGACAATCTGTGCGTTTTCCAGCGGATTGCCACTGGCGTCGGTCACTACCCCCTGGATTGCCGAGGTGGTTTGCTGTGCGAAAGCCGGTAGCGCCGCCCCCATCGCTGCGGCAACCGCAAGTGTCAGAGTCTGTTTGGTAAACTGCTTTTTCATGGCATTGTATTCCCGTTAGGTTGCTCCATGGTCATTGGGCCAAACCGCAAAAAATGGCGCACGACACCTCCTGACGCTTTCCAAGGAAGACATCAGTGGCGTTTGGGCAGCCGTAGATTGGAGAAATTATTAGAGTTGTTTGCGTCTTGGCCCGTCGAATCTAACCAATCTATGCGAAACTTAGGTGACCAAAACGTGACGAATTGCTGACAGAAAAATGACAGAAAATCGTCATTGAGGCGTCACAAGGAGCCGCTACCCTGTGCCCTTTTTTCGGTGAGGTGCTGGGTGTGAATGGGCAAAGCTCTTCGTTGGCTGGGTGGTTGTTAGGTTTGTGTCTCTTGCCGATGGTGCTGATGGGGTGCGCGAATGACCGGACGCGAGGCTCGGCGAGTGTGAGTGTGAATAACAAAGCGATAAACAGTGAAACAATGACCAGCATCCGGATCGCCACCTTTAATGTCAGCATGGAAGGGCGCAATTACCAAAGCGATACCCGCCTCCTGAGCGCTGAGCTGCTGCCACAAGCGCTGGCCAAAACCGGGCAGCCGCAAATTCAGAGCATTGCCCGGATTATTCGCCATGTAAGGCCAGATATTATTTTGCTGAACGAGTTTGACTATACCCGCGAACCCTACAAAACCATCGAGCAGTTTCAGCGGTTATTTTTGCAAAGCGAGGGCGGTGAAGAACCGCTGTACTATCCCTACGTCTATACCGCCCCGGTCAACACCGGTGAGCTCTTTCCCGGCGATCTCGACGGCGATGGCAAGATCCGCCACCCCAATGATACCTATGGCTTTGGTTACTATCCGGGCCAGTACGGTATGGTGCTGCTGAGCCGCTACCCGATTGATACTTCGCAAGTGCGCCGTTTTCAAACCTTTAAATGGAAGGATATGCCCGGTGCGCTTAAGCCGGTACTGCCCTCCGGTAAGTCCTACTACCCGCCCGAGTACTGGGAGCTGTTGCGCCTGTCGTCCAAGTCGCACTGGGATATTCCCGTGAGGGTTGGGGAAAAAACCTTGCATCTGCTCGCCAGCCACCCGACGCCACCGGTATTTGACGGGCCGGAAGATCGTAACGGCCGTCGCAATCACGATGAGATTCGCCTCTGGGTCGACTATATTTCCGGCCGCGCCGACTACCTGTATGACGACACAGGGCGTTACGGCTCACTGGCTGAAGGGGCGAGTTTTGTGGTGCTCGGGGATTTAAACGCATCAACGGTGGAAGGGGACGGGCGCCGGGACGCCATTGCCGCCTTGCTGGAAAGTCCCGCCGTGACAGACCCGGCGCCAACCAGTGTCGGCGCCCGCGAAATGCGGCCGGATAATCCCCATGCGCCCTGGCACACCGCCGCCTGGGGAATGCGCGCCGATTATGTGTTGCCGTCCAGTGATTTGGTGGTGGGGGAAGCGGGTGTTTTTTGGCCGGCGCAGGAGGACCCCTTGGCGGATCTGGTAAAGGGTCGCGCCACCAGCTCGGATCACCGACTGGTGTGGGTGGATATAGCGCTATAAAAAAGCCGGCCCTGAGGCCGGCTAACTCATGTCGGGAGACAGTGAGAGGTTTTGCGTTTACTGGCAGGCCACCTGACCCAGACCGAGCACGTACCAGGGCTCGTAACCGAGCGGCGAGGTGAAAGGCCGCTGACCGTGTTTGCCGGCGGTGGCACTGACATAGTCCGCCAGCGCCTGCCCAGCGCCAAGGAAGTTCTCGGCGATGGTATCACGCGAGGCCTGGGAGTAATCCTGCGTTAAATCGGGCACGCTGCCGGAGGTATCGGTAATGGTGTACTCCAGGGCCGGGTCCAGATTGCAGGACGCGTCGGAGAACCACACCCGAGTGTTTTCCGCCCGGAAGTTGCCGCCGTCCACATCACGCGCCAGCTCTTCACCGCGCTCCGCCAGGGCTTGATAGACATCGTCTTTTTCCTGATGAATACGGTTCATCAGCACCATGTTGTCTTCCCACAGAACGGTCGCGCCGACCCGGACACTCAAGATGTCCTTGCGGTAGTTCATAAAGAAGTTTTCAAACATGTGCGAGGTGCCCCGTCGAATCAATGGCACACGGCGCAGGGTATTGCCCAAAGAGTTGTACTGATCATCGGTGGTGACAAAGGCGTTGTGATGCATGGTGGTGGTGATCTGCTCGTTGATGGTACGGCTGTCACTGGAACCGTGCAGCGCGGCGCGCTTGACGTTGATCAGCTTGTTGAATGAAATGGTGATGTCGTAAGCGCCGACTTTCACATCAAAGGCCGCATCACCGGTGGTGTCGAAGGTGTTTTTGTGAATCCAGATGTCGTGCGAGGCACCGGTGTTGCGAATCATATCCGGGTCCAGTCCGTGGTCTTCGGTGTGACCGGCGCCGCGAAAATCCAGATGCGTCAGGATCACACTTTCAGCGGTCTGCACTGGTTGCCCGGAACTGTCGCTGCCAATGGCAAAGCCGTTAAAACGGAAGTAGCCATTGCTCATGCGCCCATCGATGGTCTTATTGGAGCCGACCTTGACGTTGCGGATCGGCAGGTCTTTGTCGTTCAGCCGGTCGTTGTAAAACTCAGCCGCACAGCTGCCCGCTGAAATGCCCTTGTCATCACACCACTGGTGGTAGTCGATACATTGCGCCTCGGTGCCGCCAATCGCGCTCAGCACATCCGGGTTGGCGCAGTGCAAACGGTGCATGGAAATTTCCGTTTCACCGGCAAAGTCAAACTTGTCGAAGACGATCCAGTTGTGCTCGTCACCGGTAATGGCATCAAGCAGCTGCTGCTCAACGGAACTCGAGCCGCCTTTGCTGATTATGGTGAGTGTGCTGTTGCCATTCGGGTCGTAACCGCCCAGGGCGTTTTCCCCGTAGCCGACAGCGCGGCCCAGTGTCTGCGACAAACACTCGACAATTTCCTGGTCGGTTTGCAGTGACGTATCGCGCCAGTTGACGTATGGGTCGTTCACCAGGTCGATGCAGTCATCGCTGATTGGGCCCGAGTAATCAATGGATGAACTCGATGAGCTGGAGCCGTTGTCGCTGGAAGACGAACTGCTGGAGCTTGTGCCCTGGGACGAAGAGCTGCTGCTCCCTGAGCCATTGTCTCTGCTGGATGAGCTGGCGTCGCTGGAGCTGGCATCGGAGCTTGAAGAGCTGCTTACCGAACCGCTGGCGTTATAGACTTCAAACTCGGCAATCTGCGGTGCGCTGTTCGCCGAGTGAATCACCAGGTTGAGCTTGTCGGCACTGATGGAGCCGAAGCCGCCGATGAGAGTTTCGCTGCCCAAACCGGCACCTGAGGCGAGCACGTTACCGTTGTCGTTATTGACCAGCGACCAGCTGGTGGTGGCGCTGTTCAGCTCGCGAATAATCACGGTATTGAAACTGCCGGACAGGCCTTTGACCGAAATGCGCTCATTGCTCGCGGACGAGGGTTGCCAGTAAGAGCTGGCGTTGCCGTCCTGCACATTGCCGTAGCTGGTGCCATTGCCTTTGCTGCTACCGTCGGCGCCCGTGCCCAGTGCCAGGTTGCTGCCGAGCACGAGCGGCTCGCTGCTGGCGCTGGACGATTGCTCGGAGGAGCTGCTCGACGCGCTGCTGACACTGCTGGAGGAGCTGCTACCACCGGCGCAATCGCCCGCTGTCGGTGCCAGCCCGCTGACGCTGAGGCTGTCGATATTGGCAAGGCCCGCGTTGCTGGTCGCTTGCAGGCGCAGGGTATTGTAGCCCGCTTCAAGGTAGACGGAAACGCTCTGCGAGTCGTTCCAGCTGCTCCAGCCACCGGTGCCGTTCATGTCCAGGCTGGCTTGCACTGAGTCGTTGACCCGCACATCCGCCGGGCGGTTAGCGCTGGCGTTGGCATAGCGCCAGGCGAGCTGGTACTCACCGGCTGTCGGCACAGTGACCGACCAGTTGATACCGCTGCCGGCGGTGTTGTCGGTATTGGCAAAGCCGTTGCCGCCATAGCCGGCGTGGTTGTTGTCGATGGTGCCCTCTAGGTCGCAGAAGCCATCGTTCTCCTCCAGCACTAGCGTCTCGCTGGCCCCAGAGCTTGAGGAGCTGCTGGAAGAGCTGGGCACTGAGGAGCTGCTGGAGGCGTCACTGGATGATGAGCTGGCGATCGGGCCGGAGGCATTATAGACCTCGAATTCGCCAATTTGCGGCGCGCTGCTGGCGCTGTCGATCAGCAAGTTGACCTTGTCGGTGGTGATCTCATCGAAGCTGATAACGGCTTCACCGCCCAGACCATTGCCGGATGCCAGAATCTCACCGGTGCTGTTGTCTTCGAGCCGCCAGGCGCCAGTGGCCCCATTCAATTCGCGAATAATCACAGTGTTGATGGTGGTGGCAGTGCCCCACTTGATGGAAATGCGCTCGCCACTGCTGCCCGAGGGCTGCCAGTAGGAGGACAGGTTGCCATCGCGCACGCTGCCGTAGCTGCCATCGCCTTTGCTAGATCCGTCGGAGCCGGCGCCGATGGCCAGGTTATTACCGAGCTCGCCGGGCTCTGTCGGCTCACTGGAGCTTGAGGAACTCTGCGCCGATGAGCTGGAACTGCTCGAAGATGACTCGCTGGAAGAGCTTGAGCTGCTGGACACCTGGCAGCTGCCGTTTGACTGCGCAAGGCCGGTGTTGGCACCGGCGGCCGCCAGAACAATCTGTGGCACGCAAGTGGCATCGTCCAGGCTGTAACTGTAGGGAATATTGATCGAGGTGGTCGATACCGGGTTGGGGCCGGCAGGGTGGTTGTCATCGTCGTCTGCCGTCCAGGTGATGTTTGACCAGATGTTGCCGCTCACTTCCCAGTAGCCCATGTCATTGGTGTAAAAGGTGCCCAACGGGTCTTTGGAATCCTCAAAGTAATTGTGCTCGGCTTTCATCCGCCCACCAATGCGCGGGTTCATGCCGGATTTGCTGATACCCCGGTAGTAGTTGTTGAAAGCGTGCGCTGTCGCACCGCGCAGCAGTGGCGTGCGCGAGTCGATGTTTTCGTAGAGGTTGTGGTGAAAGGTCACCGGCCCGTTGTTGGTGTCGCCGTCGCTCGATCCTACCAAGCCGCCGCGACCCGAGTTACGCAGAATGCTGTAGGACAGGGTGACGTATTTGGTTTCGGCTTTCATATCGAACAGGGCGTCGTAGCCGGCGCTCTCGCCGCCGGAGGCCTCCAGCGTCAGGTGGTCGGCCCAGACGTTGTAGACATTGCTCTCCATGCCAATGGCATCGCCGCCGTTGGAGGTGGGTGAGCCAGATTTTTTCACATTGCGCACATGCAGGTTTTGCAAAATAATGTTCGATGCACCGCGCAAATGAATACCCAGTTCGTCAAACAGTGCGCCATTGCCCACACCTATGATTGAGATATTGCTGACGTCTTTGATTTCAATTTTGTCGTCAGCGGTGTTGCAACTGTCCCCGGATACCTTGCTGGTGTTGCCGTGGTTAATGGTGCCTTCCACGTGAATGATGATGGGGGTGTCGCTTGCCGGGCGGTTGCAAAGCGCCGCGTGTATCTGTGTGCCTGAGGTGGCGTAGACCACCTCGCCGCCGGCGCCGCCAGTGGTGCCGCCGTTCAGTGTTGCATAGCCCACAGGGCCCGCTACTGCATAACCGTGCACTGCCGTCATGGCCAGCGTCAGGGCGCCGGTGGGCAGTAGTTTTGCTATAGATAGTTTCATTGGACATTACCGTTGTTAACGTTATAAATGAATGTCGCAATCAGTTACCGCTGGTATGAACCATACCGACCAATCGCATCAATACCGTTTGATTGCTGGCGGATCAGATGAAGGTTGCTCTGCGAACCGGCACGTCCTGTTGGTTATCCGCTGTGCCGGAGCGAAGTACTTCTGCCCTTCATGGGAGTGTGTGGCAATGCGCCCGGCAATCCAGAGTGCCGGCTGACAGGCTTATTATTGGTATGGCCTGTTTGGTAAGGCAATTTATGTTCATTTTTAATTTTTGTAAAGCCGGTTGGCGGTAAACTGCGGACTAATTGCTATTTTTGCTCCATTTTGTCGCAATATTCATTTGTTTTGGTGGTTCTAGGTCGCGTGATTGGCTCGGAATTCAATCCTGGTCAGGCCGAGGTTTTCCTTTGGCGACCCTTTTTACGATTATTGGTCAGGCATTAAGTGGGAGAATGTTCAATATATAGCCATATCATCTGCATACCCTCGTCGCTATCTCCAATTGATTTAAGGTCTACAGGCTTGGGGGTGGAAGTTTGGCGCTTGTGGGCAATACTTAAGGTACCGGAGGTTGAGAACAACTCCCTGAATCGGCCTCCGGGCGACCTCCGGGTCGATAGGATCTTTCCTTTAAGTTACTCCTAGAATGGTCTTCTTTACCGACGCTTCCCCCAAGGCGTCGGTTTTTTTATGCCGCGCGGCCGGGTGAGGTAAGAATCGCCTGTGCGCCGTTTACAATAAAATTGCCCATGCGCTATAATCGCGCGCTCTTTCAGAGCAGAGTCGCCGGCTGCGGCGGCCTCTAGTCTGACAGTCGGAGCGTAGCGCAGCCTGGTAGCGCACCTCGTTCGGGACGAGGGGGTCGGAGGTTCGAATCCTCTCGCTCCGACCACTATTCTTTTTCGGCGTGTACAAGGGACTATGGCGCGAACCGCGTGCGATTTTGTCAAAGGCGCCAAAGCCGCCTGGTACTGCGATCACTGCGACACGAAATACAGTGAGCAGTGCATTCCCGATGGCACCAATGCCATGTGGGGCCGAGCAGGTCCGGTGTGTATCCTCTGCCACTCACCACTGATCCCCGCAGACGATCCGCGCCTGCAGCTGCCTTTCTGGCAAGTGCTTCCCTATCTGTTTATCTACCCCCTTCATATCAATGCGCTCTTGGTTATGCTGGTAGGGGTTGGCGGTATTTTCGCTCTCGGCAATGGCCTACTCGCCATTTCCTATGCCCTGATATTTTCGATTATTCTGGTGAAATACTACGTCTCCCTGCTCGCCGACCGGGCGCAGGGGCGACGCTGGCCGCCGGGCCTGATCACTCTGGCAAAGCCCGATCCTCACTGGTTGTTTTTGCAGATGGTGGTGATCTACGCGCTGTTTGCGGCCGCGATTGTCGCCGCCGCAATCCTCGCCGATGTGCGTGTCGCGCTGGGTGTCGGCGCACTGGTGGCAGCGGCCCTGCCAGCCAGTATTATGATTCTGGCACTGGAAAAAAATTGTCTCAGAGCGGCAAACCCGCTGGATATCATCAATTTGATCGGTGCCATGGGGTTTGGACCCTATATTGCGCTGTGGATACTGACAGCTGTGATTGGCCTTGGGCCGGTGGCGCTTGAGCACTGGCTGATACCCGCGCTGGACACCTCTTACCATTTTGCGGTAGCCGTCGGCGCCGGTATTTATTTCTCCATGGTGATTCACGCGCTTATGGGCTATGCGCTCTACCAGTACCGCGATGCCATCGGTATTGTCGATATGGCTAGCGAGGAAAAGTCGCTGGATGAACCTGCGTTCCAGCGAGCCAGAAGCCTTGGCGCTGTTATTGTGCTGGAAAAAACCGGTGACTACGTCAGAGCGCGCGAGCAGATGCGCAGCTTGCTAGACATTTGCCGCGACGACCTCGATCTGCATCGTCATTATCAACGCCTACTGCTCAACACCCAGGACGAGCAGGCGATTGCCCGGCACACGGATTATCTGGCGGGTCTTCTACTAGAGGCGGGGCGGCAGGGTGAGGCGGTTGCCCTGCTCAGGCAAACCAGTGAACGCCAAAGCGATTACCGCATCGCCAGCGCAGCCGTCGCCGCGGCGGCGGCTGAAGCGCTCGGCAAGGCCAAAGAGTATCGCCTGTTGGTGAAATTGCTGGCCAATCTGCATAAGCGGGTAGCGCCGGATCAGAGTGTTGCCACTGCCTATACCTTGCTCGCCAAAGCCCTGGCGGGCCCTCTGGGCGAGCCGGAGAAAGCCCGGGCGGTGGCTGCCTACATCCTCAAGCACTACCCTCAGGCGCCGCAAGCGAAGTCGTTAAAAAGGTTGGTGCGCGTTTAGCAGGCAGAGTTAACAGGCTCTAGCTAAATTGATGCTCCGGGCCGGGAAACCGTCCGGTCTTGACGTCGTCACGATAGCATTTCAGTGCCCCCGGGATGTCGCCAGCCTGCTCGAGAAAGTTTTTGGAAAACTTCGGTGGTTGGGGCGTCAGGCCGAGAATGTCGTTGATCACCAGCACCTGGGCATCGGTTTCAGCGCCGGCGCCGATACCGATAACCGGCACCGCCGACGCCTGAGTGATTTGCTCGCCGAGCTCAGCGGGTACGCACTCCACAAGCAGCAGGTCGGCACCGGCATCGTTGAGTGCGCGGGTATCGTCCAGCAAAGTAGCGGCGCGCTCGGCATCGCGACCCTGCACCCGAAAGCCACCAAATTTATGCATGGACTGCGGTGTCAGGCCGATGTGAGCGCACACGGGTATCCCTCTGTCCGATAACATGCGGATGGTGTCGGTGAGCCATAGGCCGCCTTCAATTTTGACCATGTGGGCGCCCGCCTGCATGATCCGGGTGGCGTTGATCATGGCCTGCTCGGGAGTGGCGTAAGTCATAAAGGGAAGGTCGCCAATAATCAGCGATTTGTCATTGCCACGGGCGACGGCCTCAACGTGATAGATCATTTGCTCCATGGTCACGGGGATGACGCTGTCGTATCCCAATACGGTCATTCCCAGTGAGTCGCCGATCAGCACCACCTCTACCGAACACTTCTGCGCCATGGCTGCCATGGGGGCATCGTAGAGTGATACCACGACAAATTTTTCCTGGCCGCGCATCCGCCGCAGGGTCTGTATGGTGACTTTCTTCTCCAGACCGCCGGTGTTGTCTGCTTGTACATAGGGCATGGGTGAACTCCCCGGTTACAGAACCGGTGTGGGGTTGTAGTAGTGGCGTCCGCTTTTAATGGTGACGATATACTCAACCAATTGCTTGAAGTGATCGCGATTGTCCGCCAGGTTCAGATCCTGGGCGTTGACGATCAGCAGCGGCGCTGCGTCGTAGTAGTGGAAAAATGCCGTGTAGGCTTCGTTCAGCACTTTCAGGTAGTCGTCACTGATGGATTGCTCATAGGCAATACCCCTTTGCCGAACGCGCGCTTGCAGCACGTCCAGCGGCGCCTGCAGGTAAATGACCAGATCGGGCTTGGGAGCGTCGAGCGTGAGCTTTTCATAGACCTGCTGGTAGATGGCCAGTTCGTCATCGTCGAGGGTGACCTGGGCAAACAGCTGGTCTTTTTCAATCATAAAATCGGCAACACGTGCCTGGCGAAACAAATCGTCCTGGCGCAGTTGCTGTATTTGCCCGGCCCGCTGAAACAGGAAAAACAGCTGGGTCTGCAAGGCGACAGATTTGGGGTCGAGATAAAAGCGTTCGAGGAATGGGTTTTCCTCCGGTTGCTCAAGCAACAGATCGTAGTTGAAAAGGCGCGCCAGGTTGCGGCTGAGCGTGGTTTTCCCCACGCCGATAGGCCCTTCAATGGCGATGTAGCGAGGCAGTTCAACGCCATTGAGGTCTAAAGACAGCTTTTCAAACAAATCGGCCACACCGCACTCCTCTGTTGGCTGGGTCAATTCTAACCATCGCGCTCGGTGACGGCCAGCCCTTGCCGGTCGCACTGGGCGGCCAGCAGTGTGACCGACTCGCCATCGGGCAACCGCAGTCCCGGGGCAATATCGGCCAGGGGCACCAAGACAAAGGCGCGCTCTTTCATGTGGGGATGTGGGACGGTCAGGCGCTCGCTGTTGATGGTGCTCTCACCGTAGAGTAAGAGGTCGAGATCGAGGGTGCGAGGCCCCCAATGGACCAGTCGCTCACGATGATGAGCCTTTTCTATGGTTTGCAGTTGCTCGAGCAGGGCCGCAGCCGGTAGTTGGGTGTGCAGGCAGGCCACGGCGTTGATGAAGTCCGGTTGATCCTGGGGGCCCACCGGGCTCGACCGGTAGAAAGACGAGACATTGATCAGTTGCGACTGCGGCAGTTGTTCAAGGGCCGAGACGGCCCGGCGAAGCTGGTCGACGGGCTGGTTGAGGTTGCTGCCAAGGCCAATGTAGCAAAAAACCCCTGTGCTCACTCGCTGTTCCGCTTTGCCGGAGCCTTTTTGCGGGGGCTACGGCGCTTGCGGCCTTTACCGGGCGCTTTGATGGCGCTGACCATGCGTTCCCTTTCGCTCTCGTCGGCCGCCTGGAACTGGGTCCACCAGTTGCCGAGGCCATCGAGCGGCTCACCGGCGTCTTCGCGCAGCAGGGTAAAATCGTAGGCTGCGCGAAAGCGCGGGTGCTCAAGCATTTTAAAGGCGCGCCCACCGCTTCGAAGACTCAGGCGGTGCTGCATATCCCAGATCTCCCGCATGGGGATCAAAAAACGCTTGGGGATTGAGGTGCGAGCCAATTGCTGCCCCACCGCTTGACTGGCGGCTTCGGCAAAGGCCTGGCCCTGAGGCATGTTGCCGCTCAGCTGTATCAGGCGCGCCTGCTGTACGGGCCAGAGCAGGGCGGCAAAAATAAATGCGGGAGTCACCGATTTGCCGGCGCGAATGCGCTTGTCGGTGTTGCACATGCACTGCTCGACCAGCGCCAGGGCAACGGTGTCGCCCGCAGCGAGCTGCGCTTCTGTGCCGGGGAACAGTTGCCCAAACAGGCCCTGTTCTCTCAGCAGGTGGAAAGTGGCGGTGGCCGAGCCCGCGAGAAAAAGCTTCAGAACTTCTTCAAACAGCCGCGCCGGGGGAATATTGGCCAGCAGCGGCGCCAGTTCGGGTATGGGGGCCTGGGTTTTGCTCTCGATGGTAAACCCCAGCTTGGCGGCGAAGCGCACTGCCCGCAGCATTCTGACGGGGTCTTCCTGATAGCGGGTTGCCGGGTCGCCGATAATGCGCAGCACGCGCTTTTCAAGATCGTGGATGCCGCCGGTGTAATCGTGTACGGCAAACCCGTCGAGCGAGTAATAGAGCGCATTGACGGTAAAGTCACGGCGCACAGCGTCCGAGTGCACATTGCCGTAGACGTTGTCCCTGAGCACCATGCCGTGCTCGTTGCGCGCCGCATCGTGATGACCGCGGAAGGTCGTGACCTCTATCACCTCGCGGCCAAAACGCACATGCACAATGCGAAAGCGCCTGCCGACGATGCGGGCGCTGCGAAACAGCCCCTTGATTTGCTCTGGTTTGGCATTGGTGGCCACGTCAAAGTCTTTGGGATGGCCGCCGAGCAGCAGATCGCGCACCCCGCCGCCCACTAGATAGGCCTCGTAGCCGTGCTGGTTGAGTTGCTTCATTACCCGGATGGCCGCCTGGCTGATCAATTGGCGGGACACATTGTGCTGATCGCGGGGAATGATAATCGGTTGAGGAGGGCCGGCGGCGTTGCTTCGGGGGGATATCAGTTTAAACAGCCGTTTTAGCATAGAGCATTCTGTCGTTTGAGGGTAAAGCCTGCCTGGGAGTGCGAGCAACGCCGTAAAAGGCAGAGTTTAGCACGGCCACCGGAGAGGTGAAAGTTGGGGTAATTCAGCAAGTTAGAGGGCCGGAAAGCAAAACGGGAAAGCCGAGGCTTTCCCGCAGGATGGGCGGCACAATTAATGGCCTTGTCGAAACAGGGCGTTGCGTCCGTGCCCAATCCAAAATCACTTGCAATCCTTTCGGTGCCTAGTCAGTCGTTCCGCTTTGTCTTTTTATTATCGCCTTATTGTTATTGTATTCGTCGTTATTATTGTTTGTTGTTGTTCTTGTGTTTCAGTTTCTTATTGTTTGTTGTTGTTATTATTGAACTTATACGTTTTTTAATTGTTTGTTGTTGTTATTAGAAAGCTTCAGTTTCTTATTGTTTGTTGTTGTTATTGTGTTGTCGGTTTTTATTGTTTGTTGTTGTTATGCCCGCGGTATAAAGCACTCGGCGTGCCAAAAGCGTAAATTGTAATAATTTCAAAGGGTTAGTATTTTCGTAAAACCCTATATTCGATTTTGTTATTTCTAACGGTTACAGTCTTTCGGGCTAATTGTTACGTTGGGCCAAAAGGGGTAACAAATTGGCCGGGTAACAGGCCTGTGGCCGTGGGTAACGTTTTGGCGCCCCAGAGCGCAAAAGCGGCAAAATGCCGTTACTGTTGCCGGTATGGGTGTGATGGGGTTGGCGGTTGAGCTGTGACTCAACGGGGTTTTCAGGGCCGCAGGAAGCGGCCCAAGGGTAGGCGTGTTACTTGACGGTGGACTTGCGCCGGGGGATACCAAAACGCTGGCGGCGCTCCCAGAGGCACTTGCGGCTGACCCCGAGTTTCTTTGCCAGCTCGGTCTCACTCATGGTGTCCTGGTGCTCCAGCACGAAGCGCTGGAAGTAGTCCTCCAAAGACAGGTCCTCATTGGGGTCTTTGTGCCTGGGCTGGCTTCTGACGGCGTTGGCGGCCGCTTGGGCGTAGGGGTTGTCGTTGTCTTCGTCGTCGAGGCGCACCAGATCGAGATCAATCGCTAACAAGTCGTGGCTGATCTCGCGTTCATCTTCACACAGAATCACGGCCCGCTGCATGGCATTTTCCAGCTCGCGCACGTTGCCAGGCCAGGTATAGGTGGTAATGGCCTGGATGGCTTCTGGCGAGAGCTTGAGCCCCGGTTTGTTGAATTGCTGGCAATAGCGCTCCAGCAGACTCTCGGCCAGTATGAGGATGTCCCGTCCGCGATCGCGCAGCGGCGGCAGCTCCAGCTGAACGACGTTGATGCGGAAGTAGAGATCCTCGCGAAACTTGCCCTCCTGCGCCAGCGAGCGCAGATCGCGGTGGGTGGCCGCCACCAGCCGGACATCCACTTTGCGTGATTCCACAGACCCCAGCGGGCGTACTTCGCCCTCCTGCAGGACCCGCAGCAGCCGGGCCTGGGCTTCCAGCGGCAGCTCGCCGATTTCGTCGAGAAACAGGGTGCCGCCGTCGGCGGCGGCCACCAGGCCCTCGCGGGTACTGGCGGCGCCGGTAAAGGCGCCTTTTTCGTGGCCAAAGAGCTCGGACTCGATCAGCGTTTCCGGAATGGCCGCGCAGTTTACCGAGATCATTAATTCTTTGTGCCGCCGGCTCTGCTCGTGCAGAGAGCGGGCTACCAGTTCCTTACCCGTGCCGGTTTCGCCGTGGACTAAGACGGTGGCGTCGGTGGGCGCGACCTTGGCGATGCGCGAATACAGCTTCTTCATCACCTCGGAAGAGCCGATCATGCCGGTGACTTTGCTGTCGTCGCCGCTCGGGCGCGCGGCGTCTTTTTGCGAGTTGGCCTTGCCGATGACGCGCTTCACAGCGCCCACCATTTCATCGTGATCAAAGGGTTTGGCGATATAGTCGACCGCGCCCATGCGCATGGAGTCCACCGCCGAGCGCAGACTGGCGTAGCTGGTCATGATCAACACCGGCACGTCGCCGGCCAGCTTGATCAGGTCGGTGCCCGGCGCGCCGGGCAGGCGCAGATCGCTGATGATCAGTTGAAAGTCGCTGAGATTGAACTTTGAGGTGGCCTCACGTACTGAGGGGGCTTCGCTGACGTCGTACTTGTTGCGCTCGAGTAGCTTGCGCAGCGCCGTGCGGATGATGGCTTCGTCTTCAACAACCAGAATCTTAGTCATAGTGCGTCAATCGGCCTTGTCGGTTGCGTCAGTGTGCGTGCGGACCAGATTGTCCGGCAGCATCGAGTTGAGGTGACGCGGTAGTTTGATAACGATTTGCGCTCCGCGCTGAGTCGACGGGTTGGCGGGGCTGATTACATCCAGGCTGCCGCCGTGGTCGTCGACAATGCTGTATACCATGGCCAGCCCCAGCCCTGTGCCCTCGCCGGGATCCTTGGTGGTGAAAAACGGCTCAAGGATCTGATCAATGTGCTCGGGGGCTATGCCTTCACCCTCGTCCGTGACCGTGATTGTGATGTTGTCCTCATCTTCCTGGCTTTCTAGCATAACACGACCTTCCTCTTCGCTGGCATCCCGCGCATTGGACAGAAGGTTGATGAACACCTGAATCATCTGCTGCAGGTCGCCGGCAATAATGGCGTTGTCGGCGATGCGGTTGTCAAACACCACCTGGTTTTTGTCCTTTTGCAGCGACAGCAGGGCAATGGCCTCCTGAGCGCACTCGCGCAGCACCACGGCTTCAAACGCGCTCTTCTTGTTTTGCCCGCTGTGGGAGTAACTCACCAGTGACTGGACGATACGACTGACACGGTCGGTTTGGCTCAGTATCTGTTCGGCCGTTTCCAGAATTTCCGGGTTGTCCGACTCGTAGCGCAGATTCTGGCACAGGCAGGCGATACCGGTGATGGGGTTGCCAATTTCGTGGGCGACCCCGGCTGCCAGCCGGCCCACCGAGGCGAGCCGCTCTGAGTGAATCAGCTCCTGCTCGAGCAGCTGGGTCTCGGTCACATCTTCAAGCAGGATGACCTGATCGTACTCTTCTTTGGCAAAGCCCGGCTGCTGAGCCCGGCGCCCGGTGACGGGGCCTTCAATGGCCGCTTTGTGCAAACTGATCCAGTGTGGACGGCCACCCAGGGCGATTTCGTGGCGATAGAGGTGCTCATCTTCGCCCTCGGAGAAATTCAGCAACAGGTCGCACCAGGGTTGGGCCAAATCGTCCAGGTGCGAGCCGAGCACATCCTCGGCGGAAATGTGTGTCAGGCGGGACATGGCCCGGTTCCACATCAGGATTTCCTTGTCCCGTCCCAGGGAGCAGACCGCCATGGGCAGCTCTTGCAGTGTCTTGCGGTGGTACAGACGCAGGTTGTTGAGTTCGGCGGCCATACCGGTGAGGTGGCTGCGGTATTGGGACAGACGATTTTCAATCAGGTTGATATCGACGGTATCGCGCGCTTCGGCCAGTTTGTAGGGCAGGTGGTTGTCCATGATTTCACCGGCCACATGAATCCCCATCAGCCCCGAGAGGTTGGCCTCAAGCTGGTCGCGCAGGCGCCGCAGGGCGTAGGGGCGTCGCTCGGTGATGGCCAGCCCCAGCTGGCGCAGGGCGATATCCACCTCGCGGCTGGCGGTCACCTTGCCCAGGGGTTTTGCCAGGCGGGTCTTGAACTCGGCCGCCGAGTGCACATCCAGTGCCTGGCGCACTGGATGAGAGAGCTCATCTGCGGCACAGAGCTCGGCGCTGTAGGTTTCATCTTCGCTCTGGCGGGTGAGCAGAGACACACCGATAAAAATCAAGGTGTTGAGCCCGAGGGAGATCAAAGTGATCTCGCTCCAGTGACTCATGCCCACACTCAGAGAGCCATCGCCAAAGGGCACGGCGATCTCTTCCAGTCCGGTGAGCATGGGAATCAACAGGCCGATACCCCAGACCAGGGTGCCGGCGCTGAGGCCAGCGATAACGCCGCGGCGGTTGCCGCGCATCCAGAAGACAATGGCAAAAATGCCCGGGAGAAACTGCAGGGTTTCAATAAACGCCACCAGTGCCAGATGGAACAGGCTCTGGCGGTTGTCGAGCATCCAGTAAAACAGATAACCGCCGAGAAACAGCGCGGCAATGACCAGGCGGCGCAGCCAGAGCAGCTGGCTGTAGATATCCTGGCGCCGGCGCAGACGTAAGAACGGCAGCAACCAGTGGTTCATCACCATGGTGGACAACGCCAGGGTAATGACCACCATGGCGCCGGTGGAGGCCGAAAGCCCACCGATAAAGGCGAGAATGGTCAGGCTGTGGGACTCGGCCAGAATCGGCACGCCCAGGGTGAAGTACTGCGCGGGCAGGGGCACTGACAGCTCGAACCCCGCCCAGAGAATGGGGAATATTGGCAGAGCGAGAAACAGCAAAAACAGTGGAAACGCCCAGGTGACCGTGCGGGTGTTCCGCAGAATCGGGTTTTCCGCCACGCCCATGTGGAAGATGTGCGGCATGGTAACGGCGGTGGCGACAAACACCAGCAGCAGGGTGTGCGAGGCACCGTCGCGAATGGGTGAGTGCAGCAGGGCCAGGTTTTCCGGGTTGCGCTCGAGCCATTGCTCCAGACCGCTGAACCCGTCAAACACGCCGTAGACGGCGGCGAGACCAACCGCGCACAGGGCAAAGACTTTCAGCAGCGACTCAAACGCCATGGCGGTGATCAGACCCCGGTGGCGCTCGCGGTTGGAGCCGAAAAGAATGGTAAACAAGGCGAGAATGCCGCAGTAGGTCAGGGCCATCAGGTCCTTGAACGTCAGGCCTGTACCCACCGCTGGAATGGCCGGGTCGCGGCTCACTGTGAGAATGTGCATGGTGTCGGCGATGGCCTGAATCTGCAGCGCCATCAGCGGCAGAATCCCGAGCAGCATGCACAGAGTCGTCAGCGCGCCTATGCCGTGACTGTGGTAGCGGAACACCAGCAGGTCCGCCAGCGAGTGCACCTGGTGGCGCCGGGCAAGCTCGGTGATCGGTTCCAGCGCCACAGGCGCAAACAAAAACAGTGCGCCCGTACCCAGGTAATAGGCCAGCGCGCCATAGCCAAATTGGAACGCGAGATCAATAACCCCGTAAAAGGCCCAGGCGCTGGCAAAAATACCCAGCGACAAAATATAGGTCACCGGATGCTCGGTGATCCAGCGCGGCAACCAGCCTCGTTCGGTAATGGTGGCGATACCGAAAATCAGCAGCAGGTAAGCCAGGCAGAGCAGGGCAACGTGAGTTAATTCAAATGTCATGAGGGTTTCTTGCGGGCCTGCACAGCGTAGGCTATGGCGATCACCAGCACCCACATAATGTAGGGGCGGTACCAGGCGCCCTCCGGATTGACGATCCAGGTAAACAGCGTCGGAGAAAAGATATAGGCGATCAGCAGCAGCAATATCACCAGGCGCTGATTGTTCATAGGAGATCCGCTCTTTGTGTCAAGGGCGCATGGATCAGCGGTTCGCGGCGCCAGTGAGCAATGGCCCAGTCAAGCAGCGAGTCGCGCGGTGCGCCAGCGAGTTCTGAGGGGGGATTTTGCCTTAGAAAGACCAGCGCCTGCCAGAGGTTTTCCACGGCGCGTCGGTTATTCAGGGCCGGAGCATGGTTTTGCTTGCTCAGTTTGCGCCCCTCGGTGTCGCTGACTACAGGCACATGCGCGTAGTGGGGAGGGGCAGCGCCAAGAATCTCGAAAAAACGAAATTGCCGCGCTGTGACCGGCAGCAGGTCGGCGCCGCGCACCACATGGGTAATGCCCTGGCAGATATCGTCGGCGACTACCGCGAGCTGGTAGCCAAAGAGCCCGTCCTTGCGCCGGACAATAGCATCGCCCACATCCTGCGCCAAGTTTTGCCGCTGCGTGCCAGCCAGTAAATCGTCAAAGACCACCGTGTCGGGCAGGCGGGCGAGCGCGCCGGGCAAATCGTAAAGTTTCAGGCGCCAGGCGCACGGCTCTGCGCCGGTGGGCGCGTGACGGCAATGCCCGCTGTAGACCCCGCCCATGGCTTTGATGTCCTGTCGAGTGCAAGTGCAGGGGTAAATCAGTTGTCCGGCTTGCAGCTGCTCCAGCAGCGCCAGGTAGGCCTCGCTGCGTTGGCTCTGTTGCAGCACTTCGCCATCCCACTTCAGCCCGTGTTGCTCAAGCGCTTGCAGAATCAGGTCGGTGGCGCCGGGCTGTTCCCGGGGGGGGTCGATATCGTCAATGCGTACCAGCCATCGCCCCTGATGTGAGCGAGCATCCAAATAGCTGGCCAGGGCAGCCACCAGTGAGCCAAAGTGCAGCGGGCCTGAGGGAGAGGGGGCGAAGCGGCCGGTGTAAAGTGTGGCTGAGGAAGTCACGCTGAGTGGCCGAGCCGGGCTCTGCCCGGCGCGGGTGTGATCGGGGCCTTAGCCGCCGATCTGCTTTTCTTTAATTTCGTCCAAAGTTTTGCAGTCCACACACAGCGTGGCTGTGGGGCGCGCTTCCAGGCGGCGAATACCAATTTCTACGCCGCAGGCGTCGCAGTAACCGTAATCTTCGTTCTCGATCAGCTCCAGCGTGCTGTCGATTTTCTTGATCAGCTTGCGCTCGCGATCGCGGGTGCGCAGCTCAAGGCTGAACTCCTCTTCTTGGCTGGCACGATCGGCCGGATCAGGGAAATTAGCCGCTTCGTCTTTCATATGGCTCACGGTGCGGTCAACTTCTTCCATCAACTCTTTGCGCCAGGCCAGCAGCAGCTTCTGAAAGTGCTCGAGCTGGTTTTCGTTCATGTACTCTTCACCCTTTTTTTCCTTGTAGGGCGAAAAGGTTCTCAGCGTATAACTTTCGGCTTGAGTTGAGTTATTGGGCATAGTGCAACGCCTCTCGGTCTCCTGAGTCTGACAGGGGGTGACCCGCCAGCGATCTATAAATGGTTACTGATGCGCCTGTCTGGGATAAAAAGGCACTTCGCCAATCCTTCCTCCCGGGCCCGGCCGGGGCACAGCGGCGGAAGGACAGCGAAGCTACCAGATTCGAAAAAGCTGTGCCAGCATTTTTTGCACTTTTGTCGCCACTAGCCGCTGAATCCGGCGCTTTTTGCGCAGTTCGGCCTATAATGAGCGGCTTTTTAGCAGGGTTGACTCTATGACGGACGGCAAATGGCAAAAGGGCCAGCTGATCAAGCGTTATAAGCGCTTTTTGGCGGACGTGGTAACGGCTGACGGCGATACGCTGACACTGCACTGCCCGAATACGGGTTCAATGCGCCACTGCATTGTCGAGGGCAGCGACTGCTGGTACTCGCGAAGCGACAGCAAAACCCGCAAGTATCCCCATACCTGGGAAGTGGCGACCACGCCGACTGGGCATCTCGCCGGCATCAATACCGCCAGGGCCAATGGGCTGGTGCGGGCCGCTCTGGAGGCGGGTGTTATTGAGCCTTTAGCAGGCTACCCGCAAATACGAGCCGAGGTTCGCTACGGCAGTGAGAATTCGCGCATTGACTTTCTGCTCAGTGGCGAGACGGGTAACTGTTATGTCGAAGTGAAAAACGTCACCCTGATGGAGGCAGCGGGCGAGGGGCTTTTCCCCGATGCGGTGAGCACCCGAGGCAGTAAGCACCTGCGCGAACTCATGGCGACGGTGCAGGCCGGTCACAGAGCGGTCCTGCTGTTTTGTGTGCAGCATACAGGGGTTGAGTGGGTGAGCCCGGCGGATGCTATCGACCCGGCATACGGTCAAAATTTGCGCGAGGCGGCAGCAGCCGGTGTTGAAATTCTCGCCTATCGCGCGCGCATCGAGCCCGAGCACAGTCGCATTTTGCTCAGTGAAGCGCTGCCCGTCAGATTGTGAGCAAATCAGGCGCTGCGGATGCGGATCTTTCCCCCCGTCTCTTCGGTCTCCAACCGGATCAGCGATTGACCCGAGCAGGGGCCGGAAACGCACAGGCCCTCTTCAATGGTAAACAGGGCACCGTGATTGGCGCACTGGATCAGACTTTTGTCGAAGGACAGGAACTCGTTGGGCACCCACTCCAGAGGGATAAAGGCGTGGGGGCACAGGTTGCGGTAGGCGTACACCTGGCCCTTCTTGCGCACCACCACTACCGCCAGGGGCGAGGCCTCCTCGCCGTTAAGGGTAAAGCCGCGGCTCTCGCTCTCGGGCAGCTCATTGCTGAAGCACAGGGTTTGCCAGCTCTGCAAGGGCTTACTCCAGATTCGGCGCCGCCAGGGTCACCGTCGCCTGGCGGAGCTTGCCGTCGCGCACATAGTGCACAATGAGTGTATCGCCGGGTTTGCGCGCCTCCAGCAGGGTGAGAAATTCGTCGTAGTTGCGGGTGGGGTGGTCGTCCAGCGCGATGATGATGTCGCCCAGCTCCACTCGCCCCCAAGGGCCGCGCCTTGCGCCTTGCAAGCCAGCCTTTGCCGCCGGCATGCCCGCGGCCACGTGCAGCAGTGGGACGCCATCCACACCGGCGCGCTTTGCCCAATAGGCCGGCGCAAACTCCACGCCAAACACCGGTCGCACGAGACGGCCAAATTCAATCAGTTGGGGCACGATTTCCTTGACGATATTGACCGGTATGGCAAAGCCGATACCGGCGCTGGCACCGCTTGGACTGTAAATCATGGTATTGACGCCAATGAGCTCGCCGCGCGAGTTGAGCAGCGGGCCGCCGGAGTTGCCGGGGTTGATGGCCGCATCGGTCTGGATCACGTTGCGAATCTTGCGCTGGTTGGGCGCCTGAATCTCACGGCCCAGGGCACTGACCACCCCGGTGGTCAAGGTGGCATCCAAACCAAAGGGGTTGCCGATGGCGAGCACCTTGCGTCCCACGGCCAGTTCGTCGGAGTCGCCCAACGGCAGGGCATTTAGCTGCTCCTTGGGCGCTTCGATTTTCAGTACCGCCAGATCCTTATCGGGCGCCAGGCCGATCACCTCGGCGGGCCAGCTGGACTGATCCGGCAGAGTGATGGACACCTGCTGTGCGCCTTCAACCACGTGATAGTTGGTGACCACATAGCCGTCTTCGCTCCAGACAAAGCCAGTGCCGGCGCCGCTGGGTATGGATAAAAGATCAAACGAGCGCCGGTCGCGCACCACTTGCAGGCGATTGACATAGACCACCGAGGGGCTGGCAAACTCAAAGATCTCAATGGTGTTGCGTTCATCGTCGGTGGCAAAATCCGGCGCCTCAGCCAGTGCTCCAGGCGCGGCCGTCAGGCCGATAGCCACTGCCGCCCAGAGGCAATGTTTAAGCGTTGTAAGCATCATGGGGCTTTTTTCAGGGCTTCAATCCGCTCGTTTAACGGCGGATGGCTGGCAAACAGACGGGCCATATTCTGACTGAAGCCGCTGGAAATACCAAAGGCCTGAAGCCCCTTGGGCATAGGGCTGGGCGCACCGGCCTGGGTCTCAGCCTGCAGCCGTTGCAAAGCGCGGATCATACCCTCGCGGCTCGCCAGGTGTGCGCCGGCGGCATCGGCTCGGTATTCCCGGTAGCGGGAGAACGCCATCACAATCATGGAGGCCAAAAACGCCAGAATCACTTCGGCAATGATGGTGACCACATAGTAGCCAATGCCAACACCGCGCTCGGTTTTGAAGATCACCTTGTCGACTGTGTGGCCGATGATGCGGGCAAAGAACATCACAAAGGTGTTCACCACGCCCTGAATCAAAGTCAGCGTCACCATATCGCCGTTGGCCACGTGGCCTATTTCATGGGCCAGTACGGCGCGGGCTTCTTCTCGATCAAAGCGTTGTAGCAGGCCAGCGCTCACGGCCACGAGGGAGTTGTTACGGTTCCAGCCGGTAGCAAAGGCATTGGCCTGATTGGCGGGAAAGATACCTACCTCGGGCATGCCGATACCGGCTTTTTCGGCGAGATCGGCGACTGTCTGCATCAGCCAGATTTCATCGGGCGAGCGCGGGTTGCTGATAATCCGCGTGCCGGTGGTTTTCTTGGCGATGAACTTGGACAAAAACAGTGAAATAAACGCGCCACTAAAGCCAAAAACGGCGCAGAAAATCAGCAGGGCAGTCAGGTCTAGCCCGGTGCCGGACTCGTTCAGTATACGGTCCACACCCAGCAGGTTCAGAGTAATACTGGCGACCACCAGCACACCCAGGTTAGTTAATAGAAACAGGCCAATTCGCAGCACGGTAATACTCCTCGATAAACCGTTATATCGAGACGTATATGCCGTCGGCGGATGGATTTTCAATAGCTGACCAAAAGAAAAGTGGCCGCCCGAAGGCGGCCCAAGCAACCGTGATTAGCCAAGGCACCGAAGTGCCAGTGGTTTTGCGCCATAGGGCAAAACCGGAGGAGAAGATCAGACAATTGACTTGCAGGAAAATTGACCGACCCCCGGACGCGCATGACTGTGCGCGACCAGTTATGTAACGATAATTATTATCATTAGCGTTGTCAAGCGGTGCTCGGGATTTTTTTTGCGTGCTGTCGGCGGGGCCGTTAAATCGGTGGGGTCAGGCTTCCTGCACCGCCAGGAGCTGGCCGTTGAGCTGCTTGATCTTATCCGCCATTTCCTCGATCAGGCCGATACAGATGTGCGGTTGGTGCTCCACCAGCTCAATAAACTCTTCCTTGCGCACAGTCAGCACGGTGCAGTCGCTGGTAGCGACTACGCTGGCGATGCGCTTTTGGCCGGTAAAGACCGCCAGGGCGCCAAAGATCTCGTCGTTGAAAATTTGTCCGACCTTGACCCCGTCGCAGATGGCATCGGCGCTGCCCTCAAGCAGCGTATAGACCAAGTCCGCTTCATCGCCCTGGTGAATGATGGTTTCCCCCGGGGCGAAGTGCAGAAAGCCCGCGCTGGGTTGAAACTCTTTACGCATTTCCTGGGCGAGGGCCTGCTGATACCAGCTCAGCTGAGCCACCAGGTAATAGCTCCAGAGTTTTTGCAGGCTTTCGCTGCCGAAGACGTGAGTGATGAGCTCGTCGCGCTCAAGCGGCTGCAAGCGCACCGGGTCGTTGCTGGAAAAGGTGCCGGCCGGCAGGCTCAGCATACGCGTCAGACCAATCAGGTCGCCGCGCTCGAATTGGGCGACGGTCTTGCCCGCCATCTCAAAGCTGACCTGGCCGTCGAGAATCTGATAAATCTGGGAGGCAGGGCGCGAGTTGAACAGATCGGTGGCGGCGGTTAATGTCAGAACCGGGGCCGATGGTGTTAACCCCTCAAGCAGGTTTTTGGAAATGCTGGTTATCTTCTCGCCCAGTTCTGCAAGGGCTTCGCTTTCATGCGTGGCTAGATGCATGGTCTACCTGTCTTTATCGCTACCGAGGTGTCTGCCTGCCGGGCGGCAGGGTCAGGCCATACTATAGCAAGAGGGTATCTGGCTAAACCAGCGGTAAATGGCGCTTTGTTGACTCAGTCGAGACCCGCTGATTCAGCCTGGTGTCGATCAGGCATCGATGGCGGCAGACTTTTCTGCCTCGGCGACGAGCTGCGTTTTGAGATCGGGCGGCAGGTCGTTCCAGTGCACGTCCATCAAGGCTCCCTGCAGAGCGTAGAGCATGACTTTGGAGACGTTGATGTCGCGGTCTTTAATGCGCAAATAAGCGCCCACGGCGCCGATTTTCTGGAGGTCTTGATAGCTGTTAATACCAACAGCCCGGAGGATGTTTACGGATGCCATCCCCAGGTTTTTTAACTGAAGCAATTCGCTCTGCTCGGTCGCCATACCTACTTCGCTCCATTTTTGTTGTTCATTATATTTTGAATGCGACTATTAGCATCCATTTATAGCCTCGGGTTATATTACAGACTTGTACTGTAACTGCAAATACTTGACTCGCTTGAGGCGTCGACAAGGAGTAAAGTTTGCGCTAGCTCACATTCAACCATCCGGGGGTGACCCGATTATGAATTTCGAGTCGATTTCCGAGGCTCAGGCGCTCGGCCTCGACCCATCGCACCTGGTGGAAATCTCGCCCGGTTGCCTGATCCACGGAGCTATAGAGGCGCCGCTCAGCACCTTATACGACAAGTGCCGTGCCGATGGATGTGTGCTCAGCGTGGCCAGCGGCTACCGCAGCTTTGATCGCCAGCTCGCGATCTTCAATGCCAAGGCGCGGGGCGAGCGGGCGGTGCTCGACGATGCCGGCCGGCCGGTGGAAATGTCCGGGCTGAGTGAGCGCGAGCAGTTGTTTGCCATCTTGCGCTTTTCCGCCCTGCCCGGCGCCTCCCGTCACCACTGGGGCACCGACATCGACGTCTATGATGCGGCGGCCATCGAGCCGGACTACCGGGTCCGCTTAACCTACGATGAGTGCGCACAAGGCGGCGTTTTTGGGCGGTTGCACCAACACCTGGACAGCGCTTTAACCGCGGGCGGGGGTTTCTATCGCCCCTACGACTGTGATCGCGGCGGTGTGGCGCCTGAGCCCTGGCACTTAAGTTATGGTCCACTGGCCCGACGCTTTGAGCAGGTGTTGACGCGCGACTTGCTGGGGGATCAGTTGGCTGTCACAGACATTGAACTTAAGAGCGCCATACTCAACCACCTCGATGCCATCTATGCGCGCTTCGTTTGTCTACAGAAGAGGGACGTATGACCACTGACGATAAGAATAACAACAGTCAATTTGCCCTGCTGGGGCAGAGGCGCTTTTATCCGCTTTTTTGGACGCAGTTTGGCGGCGCCTTTAACGACAACTTTTATAAAAGCGCCCTGATGATGCTGTTTACTTATGGCAGTGTGGAGCGTTGGGGGTTGAGCGTGGATGTGCTTAACAACTTGGTCGCCGCCGCCCTGATTATCCCGTTTCTGCTGTTTGCGCCCATCGCTGGTCAGTACGCCGACCGGCTGGACAAGGCCGCTTTTGCCCGCGCCATCAAAGTCGCGGAAATTGTGATTATGATGCTCGGTGCGCTGGCCATTTGGCTCGGCAGCTCCGCGCTCTTGCTGCTGGTGATTTTTGGCACGGGTATTCAGTCGGCCTGTTTCAGTCCCATTAAATACGCGATTTTGCCCCAGCATGTCGCGCCGCGTGAATTGGTGGGTGCCAATGGTGTTTTGCACACGGGCACCTCGCTCGCGGTGTTTCTCGGGTTGATTGCGGGCACCTTGGCGCTGCAGTTCACAGGGGGGCAGTATGTGGTGGCAATAGGTGGGTTTCTAGTGGCCTGGGCGGGCTGGCGCCTGAGCCGGCGCATACCCCCGGCGCCACCCTCGCCATTGGCGCCTGAGCTTGTGCGCAACCCGTTTAAACAAACGCTGCGAACCCTGGCCTATGCCCGTGAGCGACATCTGGTTTTCTGGACCGTAATCGGACTGTCCTGGTATTGGTTTCTCGGTTCGGTGTATCTCACTCAATTGCCGAATTTTACCCGCGCGGTATTATCCGGCGCGGCTTCGGCGGTGACCTGTTTACTGGTGGCCTTTTTACTGGGTGTCTGCGCAGGGGCACTACTGTGCGAAAAAATCAGTCGGCGTTTGGTGGAGCCGGCGGTGGTGCCGCTCGGTGCGCTCTTGATTGCTTTGCTTGGCGCCGATTTGGCCTTTGCCGGGCAGGGGTTTGCCGCTGCCCATCCCCCCGCGGCCGAGGGGGAGCTCTACACGTTAATCCAGTTGCTGGCGCTGCCCGAATTTTGGCGTATTGCTCTGGACGTCCTTCTTCTTGGTGTGGCCGGTGGGCTCTACTCGGTTCCTTTGCAGGCGTTGATGCAGCAGGAGGCAAAGTCCGAGCACCGGGCACAGATCATTGCCGCCAATAACGTGTTTAATGCCCTGTTTATGATTGGCGCATCGGTCGCGGCGGTGATTTGTCTCGGGCAGTTGGACTTTACAATTCCACACTTTTTTATGCTCACCACCGCACTGCACTCGTTCATAATGATTGTGTTGTTTTTGCGTGAACCGATTTTCTTGAGTCGGGTCCGGCAGAGGTTTTCTCGATCCGCCGGATAACTTTTCCGGAGGTCACAGGGCGCTATGCTGGTAATTTTCGACTGCGACGGTGTGTTGGTCGATACAGAAACGGTCAGTGCCAGGGTGCTGCGCGATTGCCTCAAGCCTCTGGGGGTGCATATCACTATCAGCGAAGTCTTTGCCCTGTTTCGCGGTAAATCTATCGCTGTGTGCGCCGATCAAGTGGCCGCACTTCTGGCCGATAGTGAACCCTATTGCAGCTGGCCGGTGAATGAGCGGGACGACTTTGCTCGCGAGTTTTGGAGCAAAGTGCAAACGGAAACCCTGCGCGCGTTTGAAGCCGGCGTCGAACCGATTGACGGCGTCAAAGCATTGCTGCAGTCGCTGCGCGAGCGCAACATTGCCTTTTGCGTGGCCTCCAATGGCCGGCACGAAAAAATGCGGCTGTCGCTCACCCAGGCGGGCTTGATCGATTACTTTCCCTCCCACCGTTTTAGCGCCACCGACGTGGCAGAGGGTAAGCCCGCGCCCGATCTGTTTTTGTACGCTGCGCAGAAAATGAAAGTCTTGCCCGCTGATTGCGTGGTGATTGAAGACTCCCCCAGTGGCGCGCGCGCGGCCAGGTTGGCCGGCATGAAATTATTCGGCTACTGCCCGCCGGATGACACCGGGCAAGTGGACAGGCGCACTCAAAAACTGCTGGAGCAGGAGGGCGCACAACTGTTCCGGCATATGGATGAATTGCTTGGTATGTGAGAGCATGGGGCCTCGGAAAGGAGGAGCCTTTGTTGCAACCTGTGCAAACCCCCATCGATATCTGGCATAGCATCCGCCTTGAGGCGGCAGAGCTTGCCGCCCGCGAACCAGCGCTGGCGAGCTTTTACCACGCCAGCATTCTCAATCACGACTCACTGGCCGATACCGTCAGTTTTCACCTGGCTAATCTGCTCGACAGTCAGGCCTTGCCGGCGATGTCCATGCGGGAAGTTTTTCTGCAGGCGCTTGCAGCCGATGCTCGTATAGAGCTGGCGCTG
This sequence comes from Gilvimarinus algae, assembly GCF_030518215.1. Taxonomy (GTDB): domain Bacteria; phylum Pseudomonadota; class Gammaproteobacteria; order Pseudomonadales; family Cellvibrionaceae; genus Gilvimarinus; species Gilvimarinus algae. Next base: position 170,660 of record NZ_JAULRT010000047.1, on the reverse strand, counting down.
TGTCGAGACATTGAAGCCTACTGCGAGCGGGATCCTGCGTGTAACCAGTACTTGATGCCGCTGCTCTACTTTAAGGGTTTTCAGGCGCTGCAATCCTACCGTTTTGCCCACTGGCTCTGGGGGCAGGGGCGCACTTGCCTGGCGCTCTATCTGCAAAACCGTATCTCCCAAACCTTTGGGGTGGACATTCATCCGGCGGCCCGCATGGGCAGTGGCATTATGATCGACCACGCCACGGGAGTGGTGATCGGCGAAACGGCTGTGGTGGGCGACGATGTGTCCATGTTGCACGCGGTTACGCTTGGAGGCAGCGGCAATGCCAAAGGGGACAGGCACCCCAAGATCGGCCGCGGCGTGTTGATCAGTGCCGGGGCGAAGATCCTTGGCAATATTGACATCGGCGAGTGCGCCAAAATTGGCGCCGGCAGTGTGGTGCTTGAGCCTGTCCCCGCCCATGCCACCGCGGTGGGCGTACCTGCTATTGTTGTGGGGCGCGCGGCTTCCGAAGAGCCCGCCCGCGATATGAATCACTCGTTCGGGGATGACTAAAACTCTAGTGCGGCCGGTGTTCCTCGTGGCTCAGGCTGCGGGTCAGGCACTCGAGTACCTCCGTTCGGGTCTCAAGCATCATGCGGTAGGCGGCCAGCAACTGGTCGTTGCAGCGAGGCTCGTTCTCCAGATGGACAATTTTGCGGTTGAGCGCCGCAATATCCCTCTCCACCCGATGTTTTACCGAGTGTTTGGCCGAGTGATCGTGAAACTGGCTGACGGCTTTACGCATTGTGCATGACCCCGCTTCCGTGTTCGGCCCCTGTGGGTTGTTCAGTATGGAAGCAATGAGGAGGGCTCTCCAGTGATTTTCCAGAACGATTTTTCACAAAAACGTCGTCTTCAGGGGAGCTTTTTGCATGAGTCAATGGGGGCGGGCGCTGACGGCGGGCTTGCCCCTGAAAAGACGTGCTAAGATAGCTCGAACAAGAGTTCAGCGAGCGTGTTATGGAAGAGTCGGGCAAAACCTTTGATATTGTGTTTCGCGGGGATATCGTCCTCGGGCACTCCCTCGATACGGTGAAGCAGCGTCTGCAACAGTTGTTTAAGGCTGATACTGCCAAGATTGACGCATTGTTCATCGGCCGGCCGGTACCGCTTAAGCGTAATCTGGATGAAGCGACGGCGAAAAAGTATCAGGCCGTGTTGCAAAAGGCGGGCGCCGAGGTGTCTTTGGTACCCGCCGGCAGTCAGACCCCGTCAGCGGCGCCCCAGCGTCCGGCGCCGGTACGCGGTCTCTCGCTTGCCCCAGTGGGGAGCAATTTGTTGCGCCCCACCGAGCGGAGTAAAGCCCCTGTCGTGAATATCGATGTGTCCACCCTGAGTCTGCGGCCTGCCGGTGAGCGCTTGTTGGACTCAGCGGAGGTGAAAACGGCGCCCGTGCCAGTAGTTGCCCCCGACTTTGATCTGGCCGCAGCGGGCGAGGATCTGATCCGCGCGGAGGACCGTTACGATCTCCCCTTGCCGGAGCTGGACATCGAGGATTGGGGGTTGTCGGAGGTGGGAGAACCTCTGCTCAAGCCCGAGGAGCAGAGCCGCCCGGCGGCGGTGAAGGTGACGGAGCTGACGGTGGACCTGGCACCGGTTGGCAGTGATCTAGGTCAGATCAAGCGGGAAAAAACCGCTGTGGTGCCGGATGTCAGCCGCCTGAAACTGGAGGACTGACTCCGGCCTAACGGGCCTGCTAACGACTTGACGCCGCGCAGCAGACCCGCAAAAAAAATCAGCCTTTGTTGTAGCGCTCGACCGATTCGGTGATTTCTTTGCGGGCGGCTTCAACGCCTTCCCAGCCATCCACCTTCACCCACTTGCCGGCTTCCAGATCCTTGTAGCGCTCAAAGAAGTGCTCAATGGATTTCAGGGTAATTTCCGGCACATCGTCTACAGATTTTACCTTGGTGTAGAGCGGGGTCACTTTGTCTACCGGGACGGCCAGTACTTTGGCGTCTTCGCCGGATTCGTCGGTCATTTTCAGCACGCCAATGGGGCGACAGCGAATCACTGAGCCAGGCATAAGGGCGTGGTTGAGCAGGACCAGCACGTCCACCGGGTCGCCGTCGCCACACAGGGTGTGGGGGACATAGCCATAGTTGCAAGGGTAGTGCATGGAGGTGCCCAGAATACGGTCGACGAAGACGGCGTCGCTGTCTTTGTCCACTTCGTACTTGATGGGCTCGCCATTCATGGGGATTTCGATGATGACGTTCATATCATCCGGCAGGTTTTTACCGGAGGGGACTTTGTCAAAACTCATAGCACAGTTTCCGCGTAGTCGTTGAAAAGGAGTGGTTAAAAAGTGGCGGGATTCTACCACATACTCCAGCGATGCTCAGCGCAACAGCAGAAAGATGAGTACGGCCAGTAGCAGGGCGCAGGCACCCAGCCAGGGCCAGAAGTTGAACCCGCGTCCCTCGCGGTAGGTGGGCTCCATACGGTTGCCTGGGGAGGTTGGGCGGGTCTTCCAGCGCTTTGGGGCATCGCTGGTGGTTTTGCGCTCCACGGTCTTGGTAAATTCCGGCAGTGGGCTGCGCACCTGGGTCTTTTCCCGGTCATCGCCCGGGCTGACAATACGAAAGCTGTACACATCCACTCGCAGCCGATCGCCATTGTGCGCCAGATCGTCCTCGACGGGCTGATCATTGAGGTAAGTGCCATTGGCCGAGCCCAGGTCGCGTACCCGCAGAGAACTGCCGACCACCGACAGCTCGACATGTCGGCGTGAGAGGTGGGTGCCGGAAATGGTGATGTCACATTCGCTCGCCCGGCCAATCACGCAGCGCTGGTCCCGGGGGATGGTAAAGGTCTGCCCGGTCAGCCAGCTGCCGTCGGCAATCAGCTGCCAGCTGCCCCTGTTGGATTGGCGGCGGGTGTCGGCGTGGGTCAGGGGCAGAACTTCAAATTGCGCCGAGCCGAGGCGAATCACGTCGCCTGGGTGCAGCTCTTTCTGTGTTACTCGCTGGCCGTTGACAAAACAGCCGCTGCTACTGGTGTTGTCTTTTAGGGTAATCTTGCCCTCGGCGTTGACCAGGCGGGCGTGGACGGGATCGATGTTGGGCTCTATGAGCACAAGATTGTTATCCGGGGCGCTGCCGATGCTGTAGAGTTTTTCGACAATCAGGACGGGTGGGTGCGGCTTGTCCTGGCGTTGCAATTTCAGCATGATTCCTACCGATCGCTCACTAAAGGCTGTTCACACTATTGGCGCTGAGTCACCACCGGCGCTCTTCATTCAGGTGTGAACAGGCCCCGGCCAATTTACCAATAGTAACACTTTTGCTGCGCTTTGAGCAGAAAACGAACAGCGGAATTGTTACCTAAAGTGAAGGTCTGAAAGGCTCTATTGTAGAGGAAACCCCAATGCCCTTTGACGATTTTTCTGCACCGCCCGCCGCCCGTGTACGGGTGGTGATTCACTACTGTAACCTGTGCCGCTGGATGCTGCGCGCGGCTTGGCTGGCGCAGGAGCTTTTGAGCAGTTTTCCCGATGAGCTTGATGAGGTCAGCTTGCACCCGGGCGATGGTGGCGTCTTCGCCGTCTGGCTCGGCGACGAGTTGGTGTGGGAGCGCCAGCGCGACGGTGGTTTCCCGGAGGCCAAGGTGCTCAAGCAACGCATTCGCGACCGTGTCAATCCCGAGCGCGAGCTGGGACACAGCGATCGCTAATTGCCGGGCCTTCGCGCATAATGTCGCCTCGTCGCCTGATATTCGACACAAGGAGCTGTACCTTTCGCCATGAACGTCTTAACCTCTGCTTATGATGCGCTGATTACCCGTTATCCGCGCTGGACCATCGCCGCCTTGCTGGCTCTGACGGTGATTGCGGCGCTCGGGCTGCCCAACTTTAAGCTGGACGCTTCGGCCGATTCGCTGACCCTGGAAAGCGATCAGTCGCTGGACTATTTCCGCGAGATCAATAAACGCTATCAGAGCGGCGACTTTCTGGTGGTGACCTATACCCCCAAGGCGCCCATGTTTTCCGATGAGTCCCTCGACACCCTCAAACAGCTGCAGGACGAGCTGGCCAGCGTCGATGGGGTGAACAGCGTCAACTCCATTCTTACTGTGCCACTGTTGTACAGCCCGATCCGCTCGCTGGCCGAGCAGCAGGAATCCACCCGCACACTGCTCACACCCGGTGTCGACCCCCAAATGGCCCGCCAGGAGTTTCTCGAAAGCCCGATCTACCGTGACACTCTGCTCTCTGATGATGGCCAAACCACGGCCTTGCAGCTCAACCTGCGGGTGGATAATCGCTACATTGAATTGGTGCGCGAACGCGATGCGCTGCGCGCCAAGCGCAACCGCGAGGGCTTGAGTGAACCTGAAGAGCAGCGCTTGGAAGATGTCAGTGCCGAGTTTCTCGCCTACCGCACCCAGGCAACCGCCGAAAGTCACGCGCGGGTGGAGACTGTGCGCCAGATCCTCAGCGATTATGACGACTCTGCCGAGGTGTTTCTCGGTGGTGTGAGCATGATCACCGCCGATATGATTGCGTTTATCCGCAGTGACCTGGTGGTGTTTGGCACCGCCATCGTGGTGTTTATTGTGCTGATGCTGGCGCTGATTTTCCGCCAATTGCGCTTTGTTGTCTTACCCCTGGCGGTGTGCCTGATGGCGGTGGTGAGTGTGCTGGGGCTGCTCAGCTGGATTGACTGGCGCCTGACCGTGATCTCCTCCAATTTTGTTGCGCTGCTGCTGATTATGACGCTGGCCATTACCATTCATCTGGTGGTGCGCTTTCGCGAGTTGCACGCGCGCCACCCCGAGTGGGAGCAGCGCGAGCTGGTACTGGCGACCGCGCGGCAAATGGCCAAACCCTGCCTCTATACCGCACTGACCACCATCGTCGCTTTTGTCTCCTTGGTGGTGAGCGACATCCGCCCGGTCATCGACTTTGGCTGGATGATGACCATTGGTCTGAGTTACGCGCTGGTCCTGGCTTTCTTACTGCTGCCCGCAGCGTTGATGGTACTGAAAAAAGGCGAGCCCAAAGACAAGGGTGATCAGTCCGCCGCTACCACTTTGCGGTTTTCGAGTATCGCCGAGAAGCACGGCACCAAGGTGATTGCCATTGCTCTGGTGGCCGCTGCTGTCAGTGGTTATGGCATTACTCAGCTCGAAGTGGAAAATCGCTTTATCGACTATTTCCATGAAGACACCGAGATCTACCAGGGCATGTCGGTGATCGATCGTCAACTGGGTGGCACCGTCAGCCTGGACATTATTCTCAATGCGCCTACCGAGCCGGCGGTTAAGTCGGAGCCCGCCGCTGACAGCGCAAGTGGCGAAGAGGTTGAGGAAGACCCCTTCGGCTTTGACGAGCCTTTTGCTGCCGAGCAGTCGGCCGCGGGCGACGAATTTGATGATCCCTTTGGTGGCGACCCTTTTGCCGAGCAGCAGTCCGACAACATAGAAAGCGCCTGGTTTAACCCCGTTGGCCTGGATACCGTGGGCCAGTTGCACCGTTATCTGGAATCGCTGCCCGAAGTGGGCAAGGTGCAGTCGCTCTACACCATGTATCAGGTGGCCCAGGACATCAACGGCGGCGCGCTCAACAACTTTGAGCTAGGTGTGATGCGCAATATGCTCTCGGAGGATATTCGCGGCTTTTTGGTGGCGCCCTACTTGGATGACGAAAACCGCCAGACCCGCATTACGCTGCGCGTAAAGGAAACCAGCCCTGAGCTCAAACGCGCCGAGCTGGTGGAAAAAATTCGTGCCTACGCCATCGATGAGGTGGGCCTCGCGCCCGAGCAAGTGCACTTTACCGGCATGCTGGTGCTCTACAACAACATGCTGCAGAGTCTGTTTACCTCGCAAATTGTCACTCTCGGCGCGGTATTTCTCGGCATTATGTTGATGTTCCTGATTCTGTTCCGCTCGCTCACCATCGCGATTATCTCGCTGCTGCCCAATCTGCTCGCGGCCAGCGTGGTCCTCGGAGGCATGGGCCTCTACGGCATCCCGCTGGATATGATGACCATCACCATTGCCGCCATCACCGTCGGGGTGGGAGTGGATCACGCCATTCATTACCTCTATCGCTTTCGCGACGAGCTGGCGCGCACCGGCAACTATGTGCAGGCCATGCACAACTCTCACGCCTCCATCGGCCGGGCCATGTACTACACCGCCGTGATTATTATTGTCGGCTTTTCCATACTGGCGTTGTCGGAGTTTATTCCCTCCATCTACTTTGGACTGTTAACGGCGCTGGCCATGTTCGCCGCCATCCTGGGATCTCTGACCCTCTTGCCTAAGTTGGTGTTATTGACGAAGCCTTTTGGTAAAGAGTGACCTTTACCCTGAATTAGTACCAGTTATTCGATGAGATTCATTATATAATCAAATGAATTTCAAGGGGCAGCCCTTACAGTTTGCAATGCGTTTATGCAGTAAGCGTTATGTGATTAGTAGGGCCCGATCCCAATGCTTCAAAAATATTTGTATCAATCCGTGATGGAGTCGTGGGTGGTTGCGCTGTTGCGTTATTTGCGAAGGTGAAACACAAGCCCGTCTATTTCTTTTCCTGCCTTAGTAATGGAGCAGGGTTTTTCGGACCGGAAGCCATTTTTGATAAGGACTCTTTGCGAGGCCATATTGCCCTTCATGACTCGTGCGATCACAAGTGGAGAGGCGCTTAATTCTGGTTCGGATTTTAGCAGTTGCTTAAGCGCTTGTGAGGCAATTCCCGCGCCCCAGTAGGGGCGTCCGACCCAGTAACCGATTTCCATGTTTCCATCGTTGTTCTCCCAGTAAGAAACACAGCCTAAGAGTTTACCCTCGGTGATGATCGCGAAAGGTTGACGCAGCGGGTCGGCATGGGTTTTTTTGATCCAGGACTTTGCATCCCCTAGTTGATAGGGGTGAGGGATGTTTGACGTCCAGCTTGCCACCTCTGGGTGACCGGCGAGCTCTGCGATTCGGGGTGCATCCTTTAAAGCAATGGGGCGCAGATACAAGCGTCCCACATCCTCGATTTCTTTGCTTAGGTAATGATCCATCGCCGTCCAGAAAACCATTTGCTATGCATAAAAAAGGGCCGGAAAAATCCAGCCCTTTAGGTTTTTCTTGCCGCTTATTGCGCCTCTAGCGCTCTTTTAAACTCGCGAAGATAGGCTTCGACCTTTTCCCGATTATCCGGGCCGATGCGCAACATCAGTTTTTGTGGCTCGGGCAAGGCTTCCAGTTCCGGATCGGCGTATTTGTACATCACCGCCGGGCGTTTCAAGGTGAAAGGGCCCTCCACATCCGGGGTGGCGAGCAGGTTATCGACCGCTTGCAGCAGTGCGTCGCGAAAACTGCCTTCTAGGCCTTGCTCGGCGTAGGCTTCTTCAAACATTGGTTCCAGTGAGCGGTAGGTGGCGGCCAGGGTGGCGGGCTCTACCGACTGCATCAGAGCGATGTGCTTGTTGTAGCGCTGATAGTTTTCTTCTGTCAGCCGGTATTCCGGCTCGGGACCGCCGGCGGTTTGGGTGATGCCCATGGTGGGCAGGGGCGAAAGCACTGGGCGGTACTGGTTGACCAGACGGTTTTCCGAAACGCCGATGACCGCGCGCACGGTTTTGCGCACCACTTCCTCGGGGACGACGAGGTTGAGCAGCTCGGGCTTTTGGATATCGCTTTGCAGTTGCTCAGCGACAAAGTCGTCGCTCTCGTTCAGTGGTGGCAGCTCCACTTTGGGTTCTGGAATGGGTTCGGGCGCCGGTGGTTCAACCACTTCGGGCTCGGGCGCAGGTTGAGGCTCGGGCTCGGGTTCTGGGGCCGGTTCGGGTTTTGGTGCGGGCGCGGGTACAGCAGGCACGGGGGCGGTAGGTGCGGCTGTTACCGGCTCGGGTTCGGTTTGCCGGGTGTTGTACCAGTAGATAAAGCCGGCCAGAAGGGCAATAAGCACCAGCACCACAATGATTACCGGCACGTTGCTGGACGATCTGCTGTCGTTCATAAACTCTACCTGACTCCTAATGACACTAACGTTAGTGTGCAATTTTGCCTGATGCAAGCTTGAGGAACCTCTGATCAATGTCCGGACTGGCGAAAATTAATCAGAGGTTCATTCACTTTGCGTCAGCCGCAATGCCAATACAAGCCTTGGAATGTTATTTATCGTTATGGTTCAGCTTTTTTTGCGTCATGCCTCTCAATTGCCTGTACAGGCCCGTTCAATTGCTCCAGTAATGCATTGGCCATGGCCCGATGTTGGGCCCCGGTGGGGTGCGCGTCGCATGAATCACCCGGGTAGTAAGGCGATTCCAGTTGATGCAGGCGCGGAGAGTCGATTTCGGCGACAGCTTGCGCAATGTACTCCCGCAGTCGGGTTTTTTGCGGGCGCGCCGGATCTGCCTGATCGTTGACGATGGAGCCCTCGGTGAGTGCGACTATCGCTTCGGGGTAAAGCGCCAGTAAGCGTTCGGCGAAGTGTACGTATGCGCCGACAAACGTGTCCTGCTCGGGCAAGGCGCCGATACCGAGGTTGAAGTCGTTGGTGCCCAGGGAGACGAGGATAATATCCGGTACAAATGCCTGCAGATCGGCAGCGGGACCGCCTTGTTCGGCGATGGCGAGATCGAAAAACTGCGGCGCCTGTAGCTCATCGGTCCTGCCATTCCAGCTGCGAATCAGACCCCGCCCGCCGTAACACACCAATTGGGTTTCTGCATGGAGTGCACGGCCCATTAGCATGCCATAGGCATCGCCGGCGCCCGGTTCTCTGGGGTGAGTTTTGCAGTCGCCCTCTTGGGGTGTATAGACGCCCTCGCCACAGGTGACCGAGTCGCCAATCACCAGCAGTTTGCGCTCCGGAGCCGGAGGCGGCGGTAAAAAATCGCCCCCGGTGAGATGAAAGCCTTCCAGCGTGACAATGCCGCGCCAGGTTTCGGACTCATGCCTGATCCGCAGGGTATGCGGCCCCTTGGCATCCTGCAGCAGCGGGTAACGTTCGGGGGTGTCAGAGAGGCGTATGCGCCTGGGCTCGCCGTCATCGACGGTAACGGAGAGGACGCTGCCCGCTTTGGTGCTGTGAGCGGTCATGCCGAGCGTGCCGCCGGAGACGCGCACCGTGGCACTGACCGCTGGGTAACCAAAGCGCACCGCGCCTTGCTCGGCGATCTCGCGGCCGCTCCAGCGTATGAGGGTATGGTCGGCTGCCAGAGTTTTCTCCGGCGGCGTCTCTGCATGGCCGTTGCTAACGGCCGATAGCAGCAACAAAATGACAGGCCAGTAGCGCATGGTTTACTCCTGTTCCAGCGCCGCTTTAACCGGCGGCAAAAGCTCGTCCAGCCAGAGGGCGTAGCCCGCCGCACTGGGATGCAGGTAGTCGCCCATGATCTCCTTGCTGATGCGGCCGTCCTTTTGCAAAAACCGCTCGCCAAAGTCGTAATAGCTGACCCGTGAATGGTCCTCTGCAAGTGTGCGGATCAGTCGGTTACTGGCGATCACCCAATCGCGCTCGGCCGTGTTGGGCCTCTCGCCAAACGGGAGTATGCCCTGGAGTATGACCTGGGCGTTGGGGTAGGCGTTGAGGGCGCGCTCAAGTACCGCCTTTACTCCGGCATAGGTGTCTTCGGGTGTGGCTTTGTGGTGCAGGTAGTTGTTGACGCCGGCCATAAGCACCACCAGCTGCGGGTCCAGTTGCTCTACATTGCCGTGGTCAAAACGCCAGAGCATGTTCTGGGTCAGGTCGCCGCCAATGGCGAAGTTGACCGCCCCCAAAGGCGCAAAGTGCTGCTCCCAGAGCTTGTGGTTCCAATCCTGAGTGATGGAGTCGCCAAGAAAGACGACGCGGGCCTGGCCCTGCTCGGCCAGAGCGACATCGTCCGCATGGCGCTGGTACCAGCTCGACAGGCTCATCCAGGAGAACTGTTGGGTTCGCGGTACGGGCTGAGTCGAGCGTGGCTGTTCGGCAAGTGCGACCGTACCGGCAAGGCACGACAGCAGGAAGAAACCGGTTACAGATAGCGGCTTTATCAGGCGTTTGAAAGCGGTGTCAATCATGGTGTGGCTCTCTTTATTGTAAAGGCGAATGTTATCGAGTGATGGGTTCAGAGCTTGAGGCCCAGATGAACATTGGCTGGCTTCAGGCTGGCCGTGCCGGCGAGGTTGAGGACCAGATCCAGAAGCTCATCCCAGGGGTCGGCGTTGCGCATACCTTTGATGGCGCGATCGATACCGCTGGCCTGGCGCAGCAGCAGTTGCAGCTGTGGCGCTTTGAGCCGGCGCAGGGCGTTGCCAGCCAGGCCCTGGCGCTTGGTCCAGATGCCCGCCTGTTTCATGGTCCAGTCCGGGTGGCGGCCCTGGCCGAGCAGGTGGGCGGCTTGCAGCAATTGACGTATGTCGCGGGTCAGCGCCCAGAGGATGGCCGGCGCCTCTGTGCCCTCGGTTTTCAGGCCCTGCAGGCTTTTCACCGCGCCCCGGGCATCGCCGGCCAGGGCTTTGTCTGCCAGGCCAAAGACATCGTAGCGCGCGCTGTCGGCCACCACCGAGGCCATCAGCTCGGCGCCGACCTTGCCCTCCGGCGCCAGTAGCTTGAGCTTTTCGATTTCCTGCACGGCGGCCAGCAGGTTGCCCTCAATGCGCGAGGCGAGCAACTCAATGGCGGTGGAATCCGTTTCCAGCCCGGCCTGTTTCAGGCGCTGGCCAATCCAGCGGGGCAGCTGCGGCGGGTCGATGGGCCAGACGGGCAGGTGCACACCTGCGCTTTCCAGGGCTTTGTACCATTTGCTGCGGGTGGCGGTGGCGTCCAGTTTGCCGGTGACGATCAGCAGCAGGTTGTCTTCCGAAGGCGCGGCGGCGTACTCGCCCAGGGCCCGGGCGCCTTTGTCGCCGGGCTTGCCGTTGGGAATGCGCAGTTCGATGATTTTTTTGCTGGCAAACAGCGACAGGCTGCTGGCGGCGTTGTGCAGTAGGGCCCAGTCAAAGCCGGCGTCAACGTGATGCAGCTCGCGCTCATCAAAACCCTGGTGGCGGGCCGCGGCCCGTATGCTGTCGCAGGCTTCCTGCACCAGCAGAGGCTCATCGCCGCTGACCAGATACACAGGTGCCAGGCGTTCGCCCAGTGCGCGGCCGAGCTGGTCGGGGCGCAGCTTGGCCATTTAGGGTTCCCGCCCGGTATTGGCCCCGGGGGCGTCCCGCAGGCTAAAGTACAGGCGCCGCATCAGCTGTTGCACCAGTTCGCGGCGCATTTCCCGCTCCAGTAGGTCCTGTTCGCGTTCGAGGCCGGTGGGGTCACTGGCATCGAAAGAGCGAATGACTTGAGCGGTGCTGGCGGGGGCGAGCAGCGTACCCGCGCTGTCGTACAGCTGATAGTCGAGCTCGAGGGTGAGTTCAAAGGCGGCCGCCAGACTGTCCGAACCCACGCCGACGGTGCGCTTTGTCAAGGATTCGTCGCCAAGTATCAGTGTGTGCCCGGCCTCGGCGGGCGGCTCTACCACGGCGATGCCTTGGCGGGCCAGGGCTTGCTCAAGCTCACGCTGCAGCTCGGTGTGCTCCTCGCTCGCCTCTATACGCAGGTGGTTGATGTCGAGTGGCGGCATCAGTTCGCCGCGCAACTGCCAGCCGCAACCGGCGAGTAGGATCAGCAGGGCGGCCAGCAGAGGTCTCATAGGCAGTTTCCGCAATCAGTTGGCAACAATGTTGACCAGTTTGTTGGGCACGACGATGACCTTGCGCACGGTAACACCTTCGAGAAAACGCTGGACGTTTTTCTGGGCCAGGGCCAGGGCTTCGACGTCGGCTTTTTCGGCGTCTATCGGCGCCTGTACCTTATCGCGGACTTTGCCGTTGACCTGCACTACCACCTCAATGCTGGAGCGCTTGAGCGCTGCCTCATCGACCGCGGGGAAGGGGGTATCCAGCGGAATGCTGCCGGAGCCAAGCGCGGACCAGAGTGCCTGGGCGATGTGCGGCACGATAGGGGCCAGCATCAGCACGACCGCCTCCAGCGCTTCGCGTTCGACGGCGAGGGTTTCCGGGCTTGCCCTGTCGGCGAGCTTGCCGACCTCATTCATCAGCTCCATGACGGCGGCAATGGCGGTATTAAAGGTTTGCCGGCGGCCGTAATCGTCGGTGACCTTGGCGATGGTCTCGTGGGTTTTGCGGCGCAGGTCCCGCTGGGCATCGTTCAGCGCGTCAGCGTTGAGTTTGCCCGGCGTGCCGGCGGCCAGATGGCCGTGCACACTCTTCCACAGGCGGCGCAAAAAGCGGTGAGCCCCCTCGACGCCCGAGTCGCTCCACTCCATGCTCTGCTCCGGCGGTGCGGCGAACATGGAAAACAGACGCACGGTGTCGGCGCCGTACTGCTCAATCAGCTCGGCCGGGTCGACGGTGTTGCCCTTGGACTTACTCATCTTCGCGCCGTCTTTCAGAACCATGCCCTGACACAGCAGGCGCTCAAAAGGCTCGTCGCACTCCACCAGCCCCTCGTCGCGCATCAGCTTGTGAAAGAAGCGGGCATAGAGCAGGTGCAAGATGGCGTGTTCGATACCGCCCACGTATTGGTCTACCGGCAGCCAGTAGTTGGCCGCGTCGGAGTCCAGCATGCCGTCGGCAAAATTGGGGCAGGTATAACGGGCGTAGTACCAGGAGGACTCCATAAAGGTGTCGAAGGTGTCCGTCTCGCGCTCCACCTGTTTGCCGTCGATTTCGGCTTTGCGCCATTCGGGGTCTGCCTTAATGGGCGACTGCACGCCGTCCATCACCACGTCTTCCGGCAGCAACACCGGCAGCTTGTCCGCCGGCACGGGAATCTCACCGCCGCCCGGTAAATTGAACATCGGGATGGGGGCACCCCAGTAGCGCTGACGGGATACGCCCCAATCGCGCAAACGATAGTTGGTTTGCACCTTGCCTTTTTTCGCGGCTTTTAAGGTCTGGGCGATGGCGTCGAAGGCGGCTTTGAAGTCCAGGCCATCGTACTCGCCGGAGTTGACCAGTATGCCTTGATCGACAAACGCCTCTTTCTCCAGATCGATGGCACTGCCGTCTTGCGGCGCGATCACCTGACTGATGGGAAGCTCGTATTTTTGTGCGAATTCAAAGTCGCGCTGGTCGTGGGCGGGCACGGCCATAACAGCGCCCGAACCGTAATCCATGAGCACGTAGTTGGCGATCCAAACGGGCACTTCTTCGCCGGTAATGGGGTGCAGGGCCTTGAGGCCGGTATCCATGCCTTTCTTTTCCATATTGGCCATATCGGCTTCGGCCACCGACTGCTCTTTACAGGCCTGGACAAAGGCGGCGATCTCGGCGTTGCCTTCGGCCAGCTGCTGGGCGATGGGGTGCTCGGCGGCCAGACTGACATAGCTGACACCCATTAGAGTGTCCGGGCGGGTGGTATAGACCTCAAAACCCGTGTGCTCGCCCAGCTTCTGCGCCAGGTCAAAGCGCATCTCGATGCCGCGGCTCTTGCCAATCCAGTTGCGCTGCATGGTCTTGACCTGCTCGGGCCAGTGGGGCAGCTTGTTCAGATCCTGCAGCAGCTCTTCGGCGTAGGCGGTGATACGGATGAACCACTGCGGAATTTCTTTGCGTTCAATGACAGCGCCGGAGCGCCAGCCGCGCCCATCAATGACCTGCTCGTTAGCAAGCACCGTCTGATCCACCGGGTCCCAGTTGACCGTGGCCATTTTCTTGTACACCAGCCCCTTTTCGTAGAGCCGGGTAAAGAACCACTGCTCCCAGCGGTAGTAGTCGCTGCGGCACGTGGCCAGCTCGCGGCTCCAGTCGAAACCAAAGCCCAGCTGCTTGAGTTGGCCTTTCATGTACTCGACGTTGGAGTAGGTCCATTTGGCCGGCGCTGTATTGTTCTTAATGGCGGCGTTTTCCGCCGGCAGGCCGAAGGCGTCCCAGCCCATTGGGTGGAGAACGTTTTTCCCCTGCATGCGCTGAAAGCGGGCGATAACGTCAGATATGGTGTAGTTGCGAACGTGCCCCATGTGCAGTTTGCCGCTGGGGTAGGGGAACATGGCCAGGCAATAGAATTTCTCGCGGCTGGTGTCCTCGTTAACGGCAAAACTCTGGTGTTCTTCCCAATGGCTCTGGGCTTGGGATTCCACCTCGGCGGGGTGATAGTGCTCTTGCATTGTGGGCTGTGATTCCCTGCGGTTAAGGGTGATAATTAAAGACCGGGCATTATAGGGGCTAGGTCGCATCATACCAAGGGTTGGACTGTGCAAATAATCCCTAAAAACGGTTGATTTGACCCCTGCTTTGCCCTAAAATCGCCGCCCCTAACGCTATTGATACGGCGCAAGTGCCCGAAACACGCGGTGTGGCCGCGTTACTTCGTGCCGTCCAAGACCATTGGAGCAATTATGTACGCAATTTTTGAAAGCGGTGGCAAGCAGCATCGTGTGGTGGAAGGTGAAACCCTGAAGCTCGAAAAAATCGAAGTCGCCACCGGCGAGAAAATCGAATTTGACAAGGTGTATCTGGTCGCCAACGGTGACGACGTAAAAATCGGTGCACCCGTGGTAGACGGAGCCAAAGTGACTGCCGAGGTGGTAAACCACGGCCGTGCGGACAAGGTGAAAATCATCAAATTCCGTCGTCGCAAGCACTCCATGAAACGTCAGGGCCACCGTCAGTGGTTCACTGAAGTGAAAATCACCGGTATTAAAGGTTAAGCAGGAGATTACTCATGGCTCACAAAAAAGCAGGCGGTAGTACACGCAACGGTCGCGATTCGGAAAGTAAACGCCTTGGTGTCAAGCGCTTTGGTGGCGAAGCAGTCTCGGCTGGCTCAATCATTGTTCGTCAGCGCGGCACCCAGTTTCACCCGGGTGTAAACGTTGGTGTGGGTAAAGACCACACTCTGTTTGCCAAAGCAGACGGAAAAGTAAAATTTGAAACCAAAGGTGACAAAAACCGCCGTTTCGTGTCTATCGAAACCGCGTAAGTCACTTACGGCAGGCTGCTTGTCAGCCTTCGGCGCAAGCCGGCAAATAAAGAGCCCCGTCGATCAGCGATGGGGCTTTTTTTGTTGGTGTAAACTGTAAATGAACGGCAGCTCGCTGCTGCCGCTAGCGCTCCCGTTTATGGGGGCTTGATGTGGTTGGAATAAACTGAACGGGGATTACCGTGAAATTTGTTGATGAGGCGCCCATAGTGGTCGAGGCCGGTCGCGGCGGCAATGGCTGCCTGAGTTTTCGACGGGAAAAATTCATCGCCAAGGGCGGCCCTGATGGCGGCGACGGCGGCGATGGCGGCAGTGTGTTTCTGCGCGCCGATGAAAACCTCAATACCCTGGTGGATTATCGCTATACCCGGCGCTTTCGCGCCCAGAGTGGCGAGTCGGGCCGTGGCAAAGACTGCCGCGGCAAAAGCGGTGAAGACCTCACCCTGCCTGTACCTATTGGCACCACAGTGATTGATAAAGACACTGGTGAGACTCTGGGCGATCTGACCGAGGCCGGTCAGATTCTCAAAGTGGCGCAGGGCGGCTTTCACGGCCTGGGCAACACCCGCTTTAAGTCCAGCACCAACCGCGCGCCCAGGCAGACGACGCCGGGCAGTGAGGGCGAGGTGCGCAATATCAAGCTGGAAATGAAAGTGCTGGCTGACGTCGGGCTGCTCGGCTTGCCCAATGCCGGCAAGAGCACCTTGATTCGTTCGGTGAGTTCGGCCAAGCCCAAAGTGGCCGATTACCCCTTTACCACTCTGGTGCCCAACCTCGGTGTGGTCAAGGTGCAGGAACATCGCAGTTTTGTTGTCGCCGACATCCCCGGTGTGATTGAGGGCGCGGCGGCAGGCGCGGGCCTCGGCATTCGCTTTCTCAAACACCTCACCCGTTGTCGCGTGCTCTTGCATGTGGTGGATGTGGCGCCGCCGGACGGCTCAAGCCCGGTGGACAATGTGCGCGCTATCGTCAGGGAACTTGAGACTTTCAGCCCCCATCTGGCCAAGCGTGAGCGCTGGCTGGTGCTCAACAAAATCGACCTCTTGCCCCTCGAAGAGCGCGAGGCAATTTGCCAGAGTATCACCGAGCAATTGAATTGGCAGGCGCCGGTGTACCAGGTTGCAGCAGCAAGCGGTCTGGGCACTGACGCCCTGGCCTCGGCGCTGATGAGTCACCTGGAAGCGCTTTGGCTGACCGAGCGCGAAGACGAAGAGGCCCGGCAAGCTGAAGAGGCGTTTCAAGCGGCGATGCAAGCCGAAGTACGCGAGCGTATCGAATCGCTGCGCGAGCAGCATCGGGCGGCGCGCAAAGCTCACAAGGCTGACGGCGACGACGATGATGATGACGACGATGACGTGGAAGTGGTCTACATGCCCTGAGCATGGCGCAGGTGGAGAAGAGCAACTCAATGACAAGACGTCAGGATATTACCCGCGCCCGGCGCTGGGTGGTCAAAATAGGTAGCGCGCTGTTAACCAATGACGGCAAGGGCCTGGATTACGCCGGTATCGCTCACTGGGTGGAGCAGATGGCCGAGCTGAGAAAGCGCGACATCGAACTGGTGCTGGTGTCCTCCGGTGCCGTGGCCGCGGGCATGACCCGGCTGGGTTGGAGTGAGCGCCCCCGGGAGATTCATCGCTTGCAGGCGGCTGCGGCCGTCGGGCAAATGGGTTTGATACAAAATTACGAGGCGGAGTTTACCCGCTACGGTTTGCATACGGCGCAGGTGCTGCTGGACCATGACGATTTGTCCTCGCGCGAGCGCTACCTCAACGCCCGCTCGACCCTCACCACGCTGCTGGATTTGGGCGTGGTACCGGTGGTCAATGAAAACGATACCGTGGTGACGGACGAGATTCGCTTTGGCGATAACGACACTCTCGGCGCCCTGGTCGCGAACCTGGTGGACGCGGATTTGCTGGTGATCATGACCGATCAAAGCGGCATGTATAACGCCGACCCGCGCAGTAATCCGGCGGCGGAGTTGATCAGTGAGATGGCTGCGGCCGACACCAGTCTGGACGCCATGGCGGGCGATGGGGGCAGCCTCGGTCGCGGCGGCATGATCACCAAAGTGCGCGCCGCTCGGGTGGCTGCGCGCTCCGGCGCCGATACCATTATTGTCGGCGGCCGGCAGGACTCGGTACTGACCCGGCTCGCCAGCGGCGAGGCCTTGGGTACCTATCTTTGGGCGGACCAGCAACCTCAGGCCGCGCGCAAGCGCTGGATCGCCGGTCACCTGCAAACCCGGGGCACTCTGGTGTTGGACGAGGGCGCGGTCAGCGTTTTAACCGGCAAGGGCAGAAGCTTGTTACCCGTGGGCGTGAGAGAAGTGCGGGGCGATTTTACCCGGGGCGAGCTGGTGATCTGCACCGACGCCGAGGGGCGGGAAGTCGCCCGCGGCCTGTCCAATTATCACGCCTTTGAAGCGCGAAAAATCATTGGCAAGGCCAGCTATAAAATCGGGGAGATTCTCGGGTATCAGGGTGAGGAAGAACTGATTCACCGCGACAATATGGTATTGACCCGCCGCCTTTAAGCGCTGTGGTATTATCCTCGACCTGGCTTGTGGCCCGGCCCGGTGATACTGAGCGTCGGGCTAATCGGCAAATAGTCGGATAATAAAACAAAAATACGGAGTACAAGGATGCAGACTTTACGCTTTACCCTCTTTATCACCCTTTTCGTCAGCTTTTTTTCGTTGGCTGAAGAACCCCTCTCACCCGTAGCGGAAAATTATATCGAGCGGCTCGCCAAGGGCGGCCCCTCTACCGTGCGCGATGTGGCAAAAAGCATGTACCGCTCAAAGGAAACCGACCCGAGAGTGCTGGATGTGGCGGCCGAGGTACTGATGCGCGATTATCAATCGGCGTTTGATCGCACAGAAATCGATGCCCTGGCCTGGGTGGTCAATGCCCTGTCTTTGGCGCAGACCAATCGCTATCAGCCTATTCTCGCTGAAGTGGAAGAAAACGCCTCGCACAAAAAGCTCTCAAAGTATGCCCGCAAGCGCCAGGACGATGACCTGCCCGTCGATCAGCCTTTTATTCTGGGCACAGTTGACCTGGCGGCGCTGGCCGGAGAAGAGGCTGTGGCCAAGCCAGCGCCTTCGGCGGCAGCCAGCGTGGAGCCGTCCGGCAAAGAGTATCATCCGATTACGGTGATCCGCGAAGGCATGAGCATGCAGGAAGCGTTTGATCTCGCCGGAGCACCCACCTCAAAGCACGCTTATCAAACCGGCAAAAACTGGATTCCTTTTAACTACAAAGGTGGCGATATTCGCCGACAGGATGCCCTTTATAAAGGGCAGGGCAGAATCGTGTTTTCCAATACCTCGCGTTACAGTGACAGCTGGCGAGTACTTGAAGTGGTAGAAGACGCCTCTGAAAGTGGTTATCCCTGAGCGACAAACGAATGGGCAGGTTGCATGCTCATTCGCTGTCCAGGTCATTGGATTGCGTCAAAAAAATAATCAAAACAGGCATTGAATGAAAAGTCGTTATCCTGGACGCAGTGCTCACTGAAGATGTCGGATCCTTTGTAGATGCTCAATGCAACAATCGCGGTTAACTAGGCCGAGACTTTATCGTGGAAGACATCGCCGTGGTCCTTGATAAAGCTCGGATCGGCGCAAAGAAAGACGATAGGGTCTTGCGGCGAGCAGGGTAGCCCGGCAGTGGCGGGATTGTGTTTGACTGGCGCTTCGCCTTTAACGCAGAAGTCGTAAAATTCCCACTCCCCCAATGGCTGGCCGTAAGGGGCGAGCCGTTGGTTGGTGGTAAATCAGCCCGCCGGTCCAGAAGCGCCCGAAAGTACCGATGGTGTTGATGTCGAGCTCGTTTTCCGAAAACTCCCAGCTGGGATGATAATCTGCTATTGTCTATCGGGTAATACTGAACAGGGAGTGTGGCGGTTGCTGTTAGCCTTATCGCATCGTGGTGTCGGTGTAATACTTTTTTTGTGCATGGCATTCACGCCGGTTTCTGCCCGGGCGGACCACCTGCGCATGGGCGTCGGTGACTGGTGCCCGTACGTGTGTAACCCGGCCACTGCCGATGGGCGTGAGGGGTATCTGGTGGATATCTTCCGCGAAATTTTTGAAAACGCCGGGGTGTCGGTAGAGACGGTCTTTTTGCCCTTTGCCCGTAACATTCAAATGAACCGCACAGGCCAGCTTGATGGCATTATCGGTGTCTATCGCACAGACGTTCGCGATTTTTATTTTCCTTCGGTGCATCTCGGCAAAGGATATTCTCATTTCTATACGTTGCGCGACAGCGACTGGCGGTTTCGCGATGAGTCGTCCTTGGCGAGTCTGACTTCGTTGGGATCGGTTAAAGGTTATGACTATGGGTCGGAACTTCTGCAGCGTTTTATCGATTCGCGGCCCGAGCGCAATCGCGTTGTCACCGGTAACGACCCACAACAGCGCCTGGCGCAATTGCTTCTGCGCGGGCGTATTCTCGCTTTTGTAGAGGACAATAATGTCGCTAGTTACACGATTGAGTCTATGGGTGTCTCCTCTCAGGTTATCTCTGTCGGGCAAATTGGCGGCGCTATGCCGGTCTATGCTGTTTTTTCCCCTGCCATGAAAGCTGATCGGGCCGCGATCTATTTTACGTTGCTGGCAGAGGGGCTGGAGCAGTTGCGCGAGGACGGCCGCCTGGCCGATATTCTCGGGCGCTACGGGGTCGCCGACTGGGAGAAACACTAACCATGTTCGTTTCTTGCAATGACAAGTCAAAGCGTCATTGTAAAGATTTATTTGATAATAATTATCATTAGCGTTAAATTGAGATTCGGCAGGGAGGTTCTTATGTCTGGATCTATAAATTTCGCTCGCTCGTTTCAACAGCAGTTGCAAGATTATCTTACTGAGCGCTTTGGCTCGACCCGATTGGCTCAAACCGTGGCGCACGAGACCGTGCAGACGCTCGACGGCAGCCCGATTTTGGATGCTGTGGGTGACCCGGAAATTTATATGAGAGGCTATGCCCTGTCTCTGGCCTTGAAGCTCAACGCTGAGGCGGAGTCATGAAGCGCTGGGGCAGTGTTATGAATGGGTGCGATGTCTGGCCGCAGGAGTTTGTTAACGGCGTCTACAGTCATGCCATTGCCCAGCAGCGCTGGCCCGAGCTGGGCCTCCGCGACCAGGCTGCCGTGCAGTTATGGGAGCGCTGTCAGGGATTTTTACCGCCGGTCAGGCCCAGGGCCGAGCTGCTGCGCGTGCGGCGCAGCGCCTGGTTTGATGAGCGTTGCCTGACCCAGTTGCAGGCGTATCCATGCAGCCGGTTTATCAGTATCGGTGCGGGCTTGAGTACGCGCTTTCACCGCTTGAGTCAGGCCAGCGACTGGCCCCAGTTTCGGTGGTGGGAGTTGGAGGGGGCAGAGGGGGCTCGTGTTAAGCGCCACTGCTTTCCCGTAATGGATAATTACGCCTTGATTGAGGTATCCGAGGGGCAATTGGCAGCCGAGCTCAGTGCGCTATTGGCCGCCGATCCGGAACCGGCTGTTGTGCTGGTGGAGGGGCCGGCTGCGGCCATGTCAGAAGCTCAGTGGCAGCAACTGACAGTGATTTGCGAGGCGGCCCATTGCCGGGTGGATTTGGTGTTCGATTGTTTGCCGCGTATGGGCCGCTGGCGCGCCCGATGCCTCTCGGCCCTAATGTTAGCCGGCCTTTATTCGCAGGTTCGCTTTACCTGCTCTATACAATTGCCGACGCCAGGATGGCAAGTGATCCAGCAGGCCCGGCTCGGTAGCCGACTCCACAGTAGACTACTTGGCGGTTGGTATGGGGTGCACCTGAGAAACACCCGCAGCTGATCAGGCGCTTTCGGTATGGGTGGGGTAGGTCTCGCGAATCCAGTCGGGTGGTATGGGTTGTACGCTGTGGTAGCGTCCATCCTGCCAGCGCAGGCACAAACTGGGCTCTTCAAAGTCAACGCTATTATCAAATACCATCGCCTCGTCGCACAGCTCTAACGCTTGCCTGATCAAAGGGCCATTGCGGTGATAGCGCTCAATCACTTTATGTTCTGGGACATTGTGCCCCCCTTCTTCTACTCTGAGTGCGACACGGCTGATACATATGGCCGGGCTGCTGACGCCGATGTGTATCAGCCGGGTGCGAAAGCCAGCTTTCTTGGCCGCCGCCACTACCTCGGGTTTACTCGGGTGAGAAAAGGTGGACTCCCAGATAAAACTGGTGCCCTTGGCGATGCATTCCTGGCGGCGGATGGCGGCAATTTGCGCCGCTTCGTAAGAGGCTTGCATGTCCTCCTTTTGCAGTTCGAAGCGCTGAATGATGTCGGCGTTGAGAAACGGCAATTCCGGCAAATCGAGGTGCAGTTCATTGTAATAATAACTGGTTTTGCCCGCTCCATTGGGGCCGGCAAGCGCAATCATGAGGGGGGCGCCTTCCATGTGGTCACCTCTTTTCGGCTGGTACTCGAAAGTGTATGCCAAATACCCAGAGGGCTCAATGAAACTGACTGCACCTCGCTTGCTGTTTTCTTCAATCCCCGGTAGATTCGAAGCATCTGTCGCGTGAATTTGCTTTTAATGGCAGAGTTTGTGCTTGCTTTATAACAATAAGGAGAACACAGCTATGTCAGAGCATTACCCGCCCAGTTGGCCCGCTCATATCCTCGAGCGAGGAGCGCCGCCTTTGCCAGCCGAAGGGTTGGAGCTTGCGATCGCCCGACAACTCAAGTTGTCGCCAGAAAATGCGGACTCTTTATGTAAAGTCTACCGGCCACTGGCAGCGTACTGTGCCACTCGTGTTTCCGAGGGGCGCGGACATAGTCTGATTTTGGGCGTCAATGGTGCTCAGGGCACGGGTAAGTCGACCGCGGCGCATATCCTTAAAGCGATCTTGGCGGCTTGCCACGGGCTGAACGTCTGCGTTATGTCGATTGACGAGTTATACCTGACACGCGCTCAGCGCGAGAATCTGGCGGCGGCGGTTCACCCGCTGCTCGAGACCCGAGGCGTACCCGGTACTCACGACCTGCCGTTGGCGCTGGAGGTTTTTCAACGGCTGCAACAGGCTCGTGCCGGAGACATTACCCGTATCCCGCGATTTGATAAGTCTGTCGATGACCGCTGCCCCCCGGAGGACTGGGAGGCCGTTACCGGATGCCCGGATGTGATTATCTTTGAGGGCTGGTGTGTGGGTGCTAGGCCCCAGCGCCTCGGCGACCTTGAGCAGGCCGTTAACGCTCTTGAGGCAGAAGAGGACCCGGGCGGCGTCTGGCGCCGCTACGTGAACACGCGGCTGACAGACTATCAGCAGCTGTTTTCTCAACTGGATCTGCTGGTCATGCTCAAAGCGCCTTCTTTTGCACAAGTGCTCGAGTGGCGCCAGCTGCAAGAGCAAAAGCTGCGCGACACCCTGACGCCCGAAATGCTGGCGAGCTCGCGGCTGATGAGTGGGCCGAAAATTGAGCGGTTTATCGCTCACTATGAACGCTTGACCCGCTGGATGTTGCGGGAAATGCCCGCCCGGGCGGATGTGCTGTTCGAGCTGGCGCAGGATCATCAAATTGCCACGATCGACTGTCACCTTAGTCAATAACTGCCAATAACCGGAGGCCGGTTTGCCCTCAGCTGCTGTATTTACCGATCTGGACGGAACCCTTCTCAATCACGACGACTACTCATACGCCGAGGCGCTGCCCGCCATTGCGGAACTACGAAGGCGGCGTATACCGTTGATTCTGGTCTCGAGTAAAACCCGGGCCGAGATGGCCCAGTTGTGCGCGGAACTCGAAATTACCGACCCATTCGTCTGCGAGAATGGCAGTGTGATTGTGGTGCCGCCCGCCTGGGCGGACGTCTACCCGGCGGAGAGAGAAAAGCTTGTTGAAGAGGCGGGCGCCCTGCTGGATTATCGCGGCGCCAACCGCGAGCGCATTGTGCAACTGCTGAAAACAATGAAGGACGATTTTGCCTTTTCGGGCTTTGCCGATATGACTGTGCAGGATGTGATGGATTGCACTGGTCTTTCAGAAGGGGCCGCCGCCAAGGCCATGCAGCGCTGCGCATCGGAGCCTTTATTGTGGCGCGACTCTGCTGCGGCCATGAATGACTTTGCCCAGCAATTGGGCAGGCACGGATTGCGCGTGCTCAAAGGTGGGCGTTTTTACCACGTGATGGGCGAATGCGACAAGGGCGATGCGGTACGCTATTTGCTGAGCATCTATGAGTCCCACGATGGGGCAAAAGTGGGGAGCGTCGCCCTCGGTGATAGCCCCAATGACCTGCAGATGTTGAAGGCGGTCGATCAAGCTGTGGTAATGCCGCACCCTGATGGAACATACATGCACGATGATGGTCTGGCTGGAGCAATCCATGCACCTTTTCAGGGCGCAAAGGGCTGGCAAATTGGAGTGCAGGCGGCACTGTCAAAACTGGATGAGGAAAAGCAATGAGTGATTTTTTTCAAAACGGCCGCATAGGTACCCTGCACAACCTGGGGGATCGACCCATTGAAGAGCTTGAAGCAGAATTGATGCAGTGGCGCCAGCAAAAGCCCATGTGTCTGGTATTGCCTTGCCTCTATTCAGAGCTCGAAGGTCCGGCGATGGATAACATTGTCGAAGAGCTGGCCAAGGTGCCGTTTCTCGATGAGATTATCATCGGTCTGGATCGCGCCGATGAGGAACAGTACAAAAAAGCAAAGGCGTTTTTCTCCCGCTTACCACAAAAGCACTCGATTCTGTGGAACGACGGACCTCGATTGAGAGCGGTTGACAAAATTCTGGAAGAGGTGGGGCTGGCGCCTCAGCAAATGGGTAAGGGGCGCAATGTCTGGTACTGCCTGGGCTATGCTTTGGCAAAAGGCCGCGCCCGAGCCGTGGCTTTGCACGATTGTGATATTGTTACCTACAAGCGCGATATTGTTGCCAAGCTTTTCTATCCCATTGCGCACCCTACTTTCAACTACATGTTTTGTAAGGGCTACTATTACCGCGCCGCTGGTGGCAAATTAAACGGTCGTGTTAGCCGCCTTTTGGTGTCACCTCTGGTGCGGGCTCTCCAAAAAGTCTGTGGCCACAATGACTATCTCGATTTTATCGACAGCTTCCGCTACCCACTGGCGGGCGAGTTCTCCATGAGTATGGATGTGGTCAGCTCTATTCGTATACCGAGCGACTGGGGGCTGGAGATAGGCGTGCTATCAGAGGTCAATCGCCGCTACTCCGATGAACGGGTCTGCCAGGTGGATATTGCCGACGCCTACGATCACAAACACCAAGACCTGTCCGCCGACAATCCCGATGGCGGCCTGTCAAAAATGAGCACGGATATCTCCAAGTCTTTTTTCCGCAAGCTTGCGATTAAAGGTGTGGTCTTTAGTCCGGAGGTTTTCCGTACCCTGAAAGCCAGCTACTACCGGTTGGCGCTGGATCTGGTGGATCGTTACCACAACGATGCCGTTATCAATGGCATGGCGCTCGACCGCAACAAAGAGGAAGAAACCGTTGAGCAGTTCACCAAATGTATCATGCGAGCCGGAGAGCAGTTTCTGAACGACCCTACAGAGCGCCCCTTCATGGCCAACTGGTCGCGAGTTCTGAGTGCTGTGCCGGACGTTTATCAGCGCCTTTTGCAAGCGGTAGAGGAAGATACACGTGACGTTGGTTAGCGTCTGAATGATCAAGGCTGGGTGGCGGTTTAACACTTCCCAACACGTTCTGGGAATAGGGGGCTCCGCTAGCGATTGGTCACGGGAGGGGCGTCAAAAGGCGTCCTTTGCACCCAGCTTGACCCCGCAGAACGGCGGCCCAAGCGAGCGGGGCGATATTGCTCGACTCTTCCTGGCGCTGGGATCCTTGACCGTAAAGAGCGCGGTGGGAAGTCACAAGCGTACGAACCTGCTCATCAAGCGGACTTAGCGAAAAGCCAATAAAACCGTTAGAATAACCGCTACTTCAACATAACCGCATAGTTAATAAGACATAGCGCCTTTCGAAAACAATATCTTCTGGGTATTCAAAAGTCATGGTCATAAAAAGCGCGGCGCTGATCCCCGCCGCTGGCATGGGAAGCCGTGTTGGCGAAGGCCCTAAGGCTTTGTTAAAACTCGGTGGACAATCTCTGGTTGAAATCGTTGTCGACAAGTGTTTGAGCCTTGTCGATGAGGTCGTAGTGGCGGCGCCAGCGGGTTATGAAGAGATTTTTCAGCGGCTTTTGAGTCCAAACGTATCCGTTGTTACAGGTGGGCATGACAGGTATCAAACAGTATTGAGGCTCTTGGAGGCTTGCACTGCGGACTATGTGCTATTGCAAAATGCCGCCAGCCCATTCGCCAGTCTGGATTTGTTAAAGCGCGTGTTGTCAGCGGCGTGCAAGACGGGCTCGGCGGCTGCCTTTGGTCCGTCCTCGGTGCCTGTGGCAAGTTTATCGGAGGGCTATGTCTCCGGGTACTTGGCCTCTAGGGAGGTTGGGGTATTCCAGACCCCACAAGCCTTTTCACGAGACTTGGTGCTGAGTGCACTCCACTCGCATCAACGAGCACCGTTTCAGTCGACACTGGAGTATGTTTTGGCAGAGGGGCATTCGGTGCAGGCTATAGAAGGTGAGGAGTACAACATCAAAATTACCACAGCCCTTGATTGGCGTATCGCCAGGGAAATCATTGCACCCGCTTTAGGGCTACTGGCGACAAGGCACTATAGAGAACCGGTGATTGAATCATGAACGACTGCAATATTGAAAGCGAGTGGCTGGGCCACGTCCAAAATGGGATGAGCGCAATGGCGCGGGCGGATTGGCCAGTGGCTGTTCGTTCGTTTCAGGTCGCTACACAAACACAACCACAGCGACTTGAAGGTTGGGTCAATTTAAGTACAGCGTTGCTTGAACAGGGACAGCAACGAGATGCGTTGGAGGCTGCTCGGGAGGCGGGAAGAATACATTTAGAGCACCCGGCAGTCTTGACTTTATTGGGCGATGCGTTACGTCAGAACGGTTACCAGGATGACGCCCTGCAGAGCTACCGCGCTGCTGCTGCTCGCTCTAATCACCCCTTGGTTCTTAACAAGTTCGGGTGCGCGCTTCGGTATAGTAACTTCAAAGTAGAGGCGGCAGCAGTCTTTAAGAAGGCCTTGCGGTCTGATGCCAACTTCGTAACAGCAAGAGTGAATTTGACCGCCACCTACCTGATGATGAATCAATGGCCCGAAGCGAAAGAACAGCTAGCACTGCTGGAAGGAAAGCCGATTGGAAAGGCGGACAGTGAGCAATATCGAGAGCTTGTCGCTGCCTTCCAGGAGTATGACCGGATAGCTGGCTTTTGGCGCGAGGTGCATCAACTTGGCATTGCGAATGCGCCGGTTCAGCGGCTTATCGAGGCAAGCGAGCCCTGGTTATTGGAGGATTCAAAGCTGTTGGCTGTATTGGCTGAGATGATACGCAGCGCTGATTCGCTCGATCTATTGCCAGCGCCTGAGACTGTCGAACTGCCCGAAGATTGGGATAGGGTTGAAGCGCTTTTTATGATCCCTTACATAGAAACCGTTGATCAATACCTCTCAATAGATCAAAAGCAGGAAAGTGAAGAGAATCTGGATGATTATGGCGAGTCCTTGCTCTATGAAACCGGGGTAAGGTTTTCCAGAGTCCATCGGGATTTCAGTAGCCCGTTAGCGGCCGAGTTTACGCTGAGGGCATGGCACGCAAAGTCTGTAGACGGCCTAACGGGTTTTTTACCGGGTCATTTTAAACACTTGATCAATCATATTGGCGACGACCCCGGTGGCGATAAATCCCATCAGTTTGTGGTGATCGGCACTTTGAAGCGCTTCTTTGCCGAGTACTACCAGAGTCTGCCAGAGGGAATTATACGCGCTGTTGTGGGCCTGTATCTCATTATTGAGTTGCACCCTTTCTCCAATGGTAATGGCCGGATTGCTATGCTATGGGTGAATCGAGAGCTGCAAAGTGCAGGCGAGATGCCAGCGCTGTTTACTCGCCAAATGGGGCTGAGGGGCGAACTGCGTCAGGCGCGTTTTGATGTGAGGTCCAACCCAAGTGACCTAACCCCACTGATTCAGGTCATTCGCAGAGGTCAACAATACGCTGTGGACTTCTGCAGGGAGCTAGCTGAAAAGCGAAGCCTATAGTTAAAATTGCTCACTCCTTTGCGCTTCAAAGGGTTTCTTTGGGGCGCGCTGGGCCTTTTGCCGTGTTGGTGTTTGCTTCCTTGCGTATCTCGCAGACAACCCCTCAGACACAGGGTGCCCATAGTATTTACGAATTCGCCTTTTGTGCTAACGCACCGAGAGCCCTTGTCCTAACCAGAGGGCCGTCAGCCCCGCCCGGCCCTTGACATCGAATTTCCGGTAGATGGTGGTTACGTAGGAGTGCACGGTGTTGTAGGTGAGGTTCAGTGCCGCGGCGATTTGCCGCTCGCTGCTCTCAGTCAGCAATAGCTGGAGTACCCGGCGCTCGGTGGCTGTAATGGCGGCTGTGCCAATATGGAGGCCGTAGCTTAGGGACACCTGACGCTGGAACCAGCCAAGCCCGCGTAAAAGGGCTGCGGCGTTGTCGCAATCGCTGCGGGTGAAGCGTGGTTGCTCCCCTAGCTTATCGACACAGATATAGCACTCGATATCCTCGTTCAGGGGGGTGACAATGTAGAGCCGGTCCGATAGATCATTGTGCGCTTTCTTCGCTAGATAGTAGTCACTTTGGTACCACTGTTCGTCGACAATATCGGTTTGTAGATAGGCTCTGAAGCGCCCGGCGCGCTTTACATGCTCCAGCATTGACGGGTCGGGCTCGGTCTCGTTAAAGCGCGCGAACTGCTGTTTGATAAAGCTGCTGTCGCTCAGCTCGGTATGCAGCAGGTGCAGCACCCGGGGGCTCCACCCAAGTAGCTGATCGCCCGGCATGTGTGTATTGACTCTCAGTGCGCCCAGCCAGAACGCGGTAGTGCCATTGATGAGCCCGCAGAGCTCGCTGAGCAGGTAGTCGAGCGCCTCGTCGTAGCGCGCCGCTTCAAACTGCAACAAAGTGTCCCATACCTGCGCCATGGCTGGCGTTACGGTCAACTCCTTTTGTGGTCTAGCCGAAGGCGCCACTGACTGTACATCGGTGGTAGGTAAATCGCTTGTGTTCATAGGTTTTTATTAAAATATTACCTCGGCAAAGCGAATGTTTTCTTCGCTCACACCGCCTGGCTCGACAGCCTTTTAGGCGGACGGGTCAGAGTAGTTGGTCAGCCACAGGCATTGATAGGGAGCAAGCTCCATCTTGCCGTAAAGATCGCTGATAACTTGTCCGCTGATTAAGTCTTGCCAGTTTTCTGTGCTGATCAGATTAATGTCGGCAAGATTGAGCTCTTGCTGCTGATCGCTCAGGTTGTAAATACAGAAAATGCTCTGGGTTCTACGCATGCTTTGGCGCCAGAACGCAAAAATTTCCGGGCGCAGGTGCAGTGTAAACTGAGTCGCGTTGGGATGAAAGGCAGGTTGCTTGCCACGGATTTTAATCAGGCGGCGCAGCTCATCAAACACTCTCTGACCAGGGCCGCCCGCTTCCTGGATGCGGGCATTTAGGTCGCTGAGGCTCCAGTTACGGCGGTTGATGGAGCGGTTATGACCGGTGGTTTCCAGCTTGTCGTAATCGTTGGGCGTGGCAAACAGTGAGTGAAAGTAGAAGGCCGGTATACCCTCAACGGCGAGCATGATGGCCTGTGAGGCAATCAGCCGCTCCACCTGCCAGCGGTCGGTGCCTTGGTAGGTGCCCTTAAAGGCGTCGTACAGACTGATATTGGCCTCATAGGCCTTGGCATTGCCATCGGCGTCGGTGCGCCAGGAAATCTTACCGCCGAAAGATTCCAGCGTCTGCAGCATTTGTGTGAGCTCATCGTCGCTGAGCAGCCCCTCCGCCGGACGCAGGCCAATACCGTCGTGACTAGCGGTAAAGTTGAGGTAGGTGCAGCCGACGGGGGAGGGTGGCATGCTCATCATCCAGCTTTTCAGGTAAGTGCAGTCACTGGCCAGGAGGGCGTGAATCACCAGCGGCGGCAGGCTGAAGTTGTAGATGATGTGGGCTTCGTTGCTGTTGCCGAAATAGGTGAGGTTTTCCCGGTTGGGCACATTGGTTTCGCTGATCAGTAGCGCGTGGGCGTTTTTGTACTCGGTCAGCAGTCGGATCAATTTGACCACGTCGTGGGTTTGCGGCAGGTGAATGCTTGAGGTACCCAATTCCTTCCACAAAAAGGCGACAGCATCGAGGCGAATCCACTGAGCCCCCTCGTCCAGATAACGGCCGATAATGCCGAGGTACTCAAGCAAGACTTTTTCATTGCGAAAATCCACATCCACCTGGTCGTGACTGAAGGTGCACCACACATGTTTTACCCCGTCGGCTGTATCGGTTTTGCGCAGCAGAGGACTGGTGCGGGGTCGCACCACCATGGACAGGTCGTAGTTGGGATCGGCTTCAACAAAATAATCGCGGCCGGGCTCCTTGCCATACTGAAAATTTCTGAACCATAAGCTCTGGCTGGAAACGTGGTTGATCACCAAATCCGCCATCAGTTTGAAATCCTGGGCGAGGGCATTGATATCGTCCCATTCCCCGAGTTCCGGGTCCACTTGCGTGTAGTCAATGACGGCGAAACCGTCGTCCGATGAGTGTGGGAAAAACGGCAGTATGTGCACGGCCGTGAATACGCCCTGAAGGTTCTCGTGTAGAAAATTCTGCAGGGTATCGAGAGGCTTGTGTCCACTCTCCCGGACAGAGTTGCCGTAGGTAATCAGTAGGCAGTCTCGCTCAGACCAGAGCCGCTCGGGCGCGACCACATCGCTGTTCAGTCGTTTGCCGATGGCGCCGAGGCAGGCTTCCGTGAGGGCCTCTGGATCGCTGTTTGGGTAGAGGGATTGAAGCAGTACGTGAATTTTTTGTTTGAGCTCGTCCAGAGACAAAAAATCGGTGGTCATGTCGTGGCCCTTAACGCGTCGGTAAGGGTCACTATAACGCAAAAGCTGTGCCTAATGAGTTCTCAGTCGACGCCTGGCTGTGATGATTCAACCGCTCGAGTGGCCAGGAATGGCTCGATACGGTGCAGGCAGTTGGTGATGACCTGGCTCAGCTCTGGGGAAATATCGATAGCCACCACATCGGCTTCGTCGCTGCTGTCCTCCATGCTGGCAAACTGGCTGTCGAGCAGGCTTGCAGGCATAAAGTGCCCCTCGCGGGCGCTCATGCGTTCCGCAATAAGCGACTTGGTACCACACAGGTAGACGAAGACAATGGTAAACGGCAGTTGTCGCAGCTGGTCTCTATGGCTGCGCCGCAGGCCGGAAAACGCCAGGGTACAACTTGCGTTTTTTTGTGCGTAGTCTTTCAGGTGCGCACAGATGTTGTGCACCCAGGGCACGCGCATTTCGTCAGTAAGAGGCACACCAGCGGCCATTTGCGCCTTGGCCTCGTCACTGTGAAAATCATCGGCGTCCAGATAGTGGTACTGATAGTGCTGCGCCAAGGCTTCGGCCACGGAGGATTTGCCAGAACCGGAGACCCCCATAACAATCAGCAAAACCGGGCGCAGGGACGACTGATTGGGGGGGTGACTCATAAAGCGGCTCTCTGGTTGGGTTGAACACTGGGGTACAATGATAGCGCAAACATTTACCATTATGCTACCATGTCGCTTTTAATATATTGGGGCAATTATGACCGGCCGAAACCGTAACACCTCTTCCAGACGCGCCACTTTGGCCGATGTCGCCCAGGTGGCGAATGTCAGCGCGATTACGGTCTCACGGGTGATTAATCACCCGGATAAGGTGTCCGGTGAGTTGAGACAGCGGGTGCAGGAAGCCATCGACATGCTCGGCTACATCCCCAATCAATCCGCCAGCTCTTTGGCTTCGGCTCGCTCGCGCGTGATCGGCGTGTCCATTCCCTCACTGTCCAACATCGTGTTCAATGACGTCTTGCGTGGGATTTACGATGTGGCCGGTGCCAACGGCTATAAGGTGTTGTTGGTGGACACGCATTACTCGCCGATGGAAGAGGAAAAAATGGTTCGCACTTTGTTGAGCCAGTCCCCCGAAGCGATGATCATTACCGGGGGTGACCAAACCCGGGCCTGCGAGCGGATGTTGCTCAAAGCCAATATCCCGGTGGTGCAGATGATGGAAATTCTCGACAGTCCGCTGGATATGAACGTCGGTTTTTCTCATTATCGCGCCGGCCGCGATGTTGCCCTAAAGCTGCTGGAAACCGGCTGTGAGCGCCTCGGTTTTATCGGTGCGCGCATGGATACCCGTGTGCAGCAGCGGCTGGCCGGGTTTACCGAAGCGCTGCAGTCGTCTGGCAAATTTGATCCTGGCTGCGTCATCACAACGCCCGAGCCCTCGTCGATTGCCCTGGGCGGTGAAATGTTCCGAAGCTTAATCAGCACCACGGGGGGTGCCCTGGATGCCATTTTTTGCTGTAACGATGACCTGGCCCTCGGGGCACTGTTTGAAAGCCAGCGTATGAACATCAAAATACCCAGCGACTTGGCGCTCTGCGGTTTCAACGATTTTGAAACCTCAGCCTATGTGAACCCCTCGCTCACTAGCGTACACGTTCCCCGCTACGAAATGGGTGTCACTGCGGCCCGGATGATTCTCGACGCCCTGGACAATAAACCGGCGCTGGAGAAAAAGGTGGACATCGGCTACGAGGTTCGTATGCGTCAGTCCACCCGCACCGCACAGGACCCTGCCAAATAGATCGTCAGGGCCTGTTGAGTCAGCGTTTGGCGCATCCCTGCACCGCACAGTTCCCCTAACCGGCCGGTCACATTGGCCGGTTAACACGCATCGTTTAACCCAGCAGTACGTCAAGTTGATAGGTATGGCCGGCCTGCGGCCGTACGACTTTGGCTTCCGGCAGCGGCTCACCATCGAGCAGCACGCGCACGCCTTCAGCGGTGCTTAGGCGGCGATAGTGCACCTCAAAAGTGGCGCCGCGAAAGCGCCTGGTAATCTGCGCCGATGGCCAGTGCGCCGGTAACTGAGGCTCAACCCGCAGCGCATCGCCGTCGCCTTTCAGGCCAAACAGCCCCTCCACCAGCGAGCGATAAACCCAGCTCACGGTTCCGGTATTGAACAGCTGGCTGGAGCGGCCCGCGGTGCGTGGGTACTGATGGTAGGCGCCCCGGTAGTAGTTGGGGATATACACCGGCAGCTGGCCGCGCTGGGCAAAATCTTCCGCCTCTGGGCCGGGAATCATTTGCCGGAGCAGGGTAAAGGCGCGCTCGGCCTCACCAATCGTGTAGAGGCTGTAGATGTAAAACACAGCGGCGTGATTGTAGACCGACCCATTTTCCGCCGACCCCGGATGCTTTTGGGTCACCCGGCCCACATCGTCTCGCATGGCGGTGTAGGCCGGTGCCAGCATGGCGACCCCATAGGGTGTGTGCAGTTGTTCTTCCACGGCGCGCAGCATGCGTGCGCGCTGCTCATCGGAGCAGGTGCCGGCAAGTATGGCCCAGCTCTG
Source organism: Gilvimarinus algae (assembly GCF_030518215.1). GTDB lineage: Bacteria > Pseudomonadota > Gammaproteobacteria > Pseudomonadales > Cellvibrionaceae > Gilvimarinus > Gilvimarinus algae. Next base: position 138,211 of record NZ_JAULRT010000047.1, on the reverse strand, counting down.
CGGGTTGAGAAAAATTCGGCCCTCCGGATCTTTACGGATGCCGAACACCAGATTGTCATCGGTAATGCCTCGGCCATACCAGTCGCCGTCCCACAGATGCCGGTTCACGGCCTCGTTGATCTCTGCCGCGCCTTGGCGAAAAACCTCAACCTGTGCTTCGCCCGCTTGCTCCGCCATGTCCGCCCAAAGGTTTAGAGCATAGGCGGTGGCGACACTGAGCCAGCCTGAGACGCCGCGGCCCTTGTAGCCCACCATGTTCATGGGGTCGCACCAATCGCCCTGAGCTATGTACGACAGACCGCGCTCGTCCCGTGCGCCGAGCAACCAGTGCATGGCGTTACTGATGCGCTCGGCAAGCGTCAGGGTTTTGCCGTCCGTGCCGGTGATGTCTTCTTGCAAGAGCTCGAAGTCACCGGTTTCGTCGAGATAGGCTTTTAAACACACGGGTAGCCAGACGCAGTGATCCGTGTGGGGCACCTGGTTGATGTACTTGAGCTCGGCATCTTCGTGCAGCAAAATGCCATCGGGCATGGCGCCCGTGCTTTCCTGTTGACTCAGGGCGTGGAGGAATGCCTGGCGCGCTACCTCGGGCTTGATGTAGCTCATGCCCATATTGTCTTGCAGGTAGTTGCGCGTTTGCGGATCCGTGGTGAGGCGGTTGACATCGCCGTGGTAAAACACCTGGCGCGCCAGCCAGTGATTCACAAAATTATCGAGACCTTTGTCGGGTGTGTTGATTGCCAGCACGCCGCGGCCACCGTCAAGGTAGGCGCGGTAGTCCAGGCTTGCCTGCTCAAACCCGGCTTCGCTTAAATACCGCTGGCGAATCTGGGTAATCTCCTCGTCGTCTTTGGCCGGGCCAAAAGCAAAGCGAAAGGTTTCGCTGGCGCCTTTGTCCAGCGTTAAGCGGTACTGCAGCGCCGCCAAGGGTGTTTCGTAGCGCGCGTCGTCGCAGGCGAGGGTATCTGCTGTTAATGCATCCGGGTTGTGCAGCCCGCCTTCACCTTCAAACGCCTCGCGCTGCACCTGCCAAGCGAGTGGTTCGCGTTCGTGGAGCAGGTAGGTCTTGTCTTTAAAGTGCCGGTTTTTAAAATAGTCCGGGTATTTTTGGTAGGGCGTGACACAGCTGGCCACCACGGCGCCCAGATCACTGCGGTACTCGGCGCTTTGATTCATCCAGCTCATATAGCCCGGGGTGAAGTAGGGGTAGAGGCTAAGTGCGCGCGGTGTTTGTCCGTGATTGGTGAGGGTGCACTCCCACAGCTCCACGACATCGTCCACCGGCAAGCTCAGGCGCAGCGCGATTTCCAGCTCGCCAAAGCGTAATTGCCAGCGGATGTCGTTTTGTCCGGGGGAGAAGGTGTAGTCGTCGGCTTTTACTCTGACAGGCTCGTAGGGGGCGGAGAAAATCTCGCCGGTTTCCTCGTCTTTTAGGTAAAAGAAGCGTCCGGGATGGTGCGCGTAGTAAGGCTGCTCCGGTTGCATAAAGGTTTTCGCTTCCAGATTGGGCGCGTAGGCGTATTTGGCCGGCTCTGGTTGCATAAACTGGGCGACGGCATAGCCGCGGCAGTTCATTTGAATCATCATCTTGCGGTTCCACAAAAAGCCGGAGGCGCGCGGCATCAGGGTGGGGCTCTTTAGGTGGAAATACTTGCCGTCGTCTGAGGGAAACAGCTCGGGAGTAAAAGACATAATGACCTCATTAAAAAAAGAGCGCCCAACCGAAATTGCGACGCTCAAGCGTGGGTGACCTATGGCAGGAGGTGAGTTGCCCCTGCCTTTCGCCGTCGAACCTAGAGAACCTCAAAAAGCGCGTGTCACCCTAAAAACGTTAAAGCATTAGGGATTTTTCTCTGCCAGCTCTTTTTGAATCTGCTCCAGCTTTTCGCCGGTCAGGTCGTAAAACATCAAGGCGATAATGGCAATAAACGCGAAGGCGCCCGGGGCCAGTGTCTGCATATAGACAATGCCCTCTAAAGACGCGTCGGACTGCGCCTGGTTGGCCTGGTAACCGAGCGCTGCCAATACTGACAACATCAGTGCCGAACCCGCCGCGCTACCGAGCTTTTGCGAGAAAGTGGTGGCGGCAAAGGTCATGCCGGTAGCGCGCCTGCCGGTTTTCCATTCATTGTAGTCGGCCACATCCGCGTACATAGCCCAGGTAATCGGTGCCTTAGGGCCCAACGCCAGCGAGATCAGCATACTGAGCACAAACATCCAGATAATTTCACTGGGAACACTGGCGCTGTCGAGCGTGGAGCCATCAGCACGGGTTTTTATCACGCTGATGGTTTGATTCTCCAAGCCTTCCAGGTTCAGTTGCTCGCTGTCGTTGTCCAGAGCGATGCGATTTTTGATAATCCAGAACACCTTTTCGTAGCGGGTCCACTGGTAGCTGTCGCCGCTTTGGTGGGGTTCGGCGAGCAAGTCGCTGGCGGCAAGCTCTGTGCGCTCGGCGTCATTGACATCCACCACGCCGAGGGCCTGGGGTTTAGGGACAAAGGCAAAGGCTACGCAGAGTACACTGACTACGCCCATAAGAATCATCAGCAGGCGCACTTTGTCGATAAATCTTGTCAGCGTCGAGGCGGACATGGCGCCGATCATGAGCCCCAGAACTTGCAGGCCGACAAACGACCCCAGCAAATCTGGCCGCTCGACAAAGTATTTAAAGTAGTAGGTGGCCGAGCTGCCGCGCAGGGTGAAGGTGGTCATAATCACCATGGCCAGGATAAAAATAATGATCCAGGGCTTGCAGGTGAAAAGGGTTTTCAGATCTTTCAGCGGTTCGGATTTTTGCGAGGGTGGCGGCGCAATGCGCTCTTTGGTGGTGGCAAACGTCACGACAAAGAGCACCGAGGCGATCACCGCGTAAATGCTCATGGTGATTTGCCAGCCGAGGGGGCTGTAGCGGTCACCGCCACCGAAGTACTCGGCCAGATCCGGTGTGGCGGCGCCGACGATAATGCCGGTGAAATAGGCAAAGAAAAAGCGCGTGCTGTTGAGTGTGTTGCGCTCCTGGGCATTGGCTGTCAACACGCCGGACAACGAGTTATAGGGCATGTTGAGCACAGTATAGGTGAGCATCAGGATCATGTAGGTGGCATAGGCCCAGATCAGCTTGCCGCCCTCGCCCAGATCGGGGGTCGTCATCGTTAGCAGGCCGGCTCCCATCATGGGCAGGGTACCGAACAGCAAATAGGGTCGGAATTTGCCCCAGCGTGTCTGGGTGCGGTCGGCAATGGCGCCCATGGCCGGATCGGTAAAGGCATCGACGATCTTGGTGATGGTCACCATGGTCGCTGCAGCCGCGGCACTGATGCCAAAAATGTCGGTGTAAAAGAAAATCAGGTAGGAGCCAATGATGGCCCAATAAAAGTTAAAGCCTGCATCGCCCAAGCCGTAGCCGATGCGTTCGCGCCAGCTCAGTTTGGCCAGGCGATCGGAAGAAGAAGTCGGCACAGTAAACCCCCCGTGCTTGTCGTTATCGTGGCGATTCGACGCGCAGAGACGGCGGCTGGTCTCCGGGGGTTACAGTCGTTGCACCCGGTCGGTATCGCATGGTAGCGCTATCATATGCGGAAAAATGGGCAAAATCTACCCCCGAGGCGTGCTTCTCAGCGTTGGTGGGAAGGGTCGCCCGCGGGGCTTAGCCCCCGCAGGCTTGACGATCAGGCGGATTTTTTCAGTGGCTTGGCTTTGGGCTGCTGGGCCTGCAGCAGGGCTTCGTACTTGAGCCAGGCTTGCTCCACCGGGTTGGTCGGTGCGCTTTTGTTGCTGAGCGTTTTAACCAGGCGCAGATCCGCCAGGTTGGGGTTGAGCACCTCATCACTCAGTAAGGCGGTGATCAGCGCGCCGTGCTTTTTGATCAGACGGGTTTGGGCGCTGGTTAGGCTGCTGGTGTCTGTCAGCTGTTGTAAACCGTGAAAGGGCTGTTTCAGGTAGTGTTCGCGTGGCAACATAACTTTCCCTCTGTGGTTAGCGTCGAGGGTGTTATACGTCAGCTTTTTGAAAGTAGTGTTGCACCGATGTGAATTTTCTGCGAACGTCAGAGGAATGCGTTTTTCGGGCATAAAAAAACCGGCCTCAGCCGGTTTTTTAGGCAAAGCGCTCCGATTAGGAGGCCAGCGCCTTGATCTTGCTGTTCAGACGGCTCTTGTGACGAGCGGCCTTGTTTTTGTGAAAAATACCCTTGTCGGCAATACGGTCGAGGACCGGTACAGCCGCCGCGTAAGCGGTTTTGGCTTTCTCTGCATCACCTGCTTCAATGGCGGCATCCACTTTTTTCAAGTAGGTGCGCACCATGGAGCGCAGGCTGGCGTTGTGCTTGCGAGCTTTTTCGTTCTGGCGTGCACGTTTTTTGGCTTGAGGTGAATTTGCCACCGTGTTGCTCCTATTAATAAATCAAATCTGTTTCGCGAAGCGCTGGCTGGACTCAGGCTTCATAAAAGACGCGGCATTTTACCGGTTTGCTGGCTGTTGTCAACTCTTTGCCGTTCGGCGGGGGCGAACCCTCAGGTCGGCTTGGTCGCCCGAATCTCCCGGGGCTTGTCCGGCAGGTCGACCCAGAAGAGCACGCCGGCGCCGCTTTCATTGCGGGCGCCAGCCGCGCCGCCGTGAAAGCGGGCGATGAGGTCGACGATATAGAGTCCCAGCCCCAGATGCAACTGGCCGCTACTCGTTTCCCGGGCGCTGGTCAGGGAATTAAACAGCTGTCCCTCGAGCTGCTCCGGCAGAGGCGGCCCCTCATTGGCCACGCTCAGCTGGAAGTAGGGCAGCTCATCGCCAGCCGAGCTGCGGTTGAGACCCAGAGTAATGGGTTTGTCCACCGGGCTGTAGCTGACCGCATTGTCCACCAGCTTGTCGAGCATCTGCACCAGCAGCTCGGGAGATACCCGGGCCCGATAGCGCCCCGAACCCGGGCTTTCAATGCGGGCGATAAAGCTGTGGCTGGGGTAGGCATCGGCGTAGGCGGCGCGGATGTCGTTGATCAGTTGCTTTAGATCCACCTCTTCAATGTCGGCGCTGGCGATACTCGCTTCCACCCGGCTCGCCTCGGTCATGGCGCTGACCAGAGCGCTCAGGCGTTCACAGCCTTCTCGCGCGCGCTCGGCGTAGCGGCCGGATTCGCTGGCGGGGGCCGCGAGCAGGTTGTCCAGTGAGCTGCGCACGACGGCGAGCGGGGTGCGCAGTTCGTGAGACAGTTTTCCGGTCAGGGTTTTCAGGTAGTGAGTATGTGCTCGCACCTGCTCCAGAAGCTGACGGTAATGCTCGGACAGCTCTGCCACCTCGTCCTCGAGTCGATAGCGCGGCCAGCTGGCCAGGGCCTTGTCCGGTGCTTGGCGCTCGGAGGCGGCCAGCTCAGCCGCCCGGCTGAGTTTTCGAATGCGCAGGCTCAACCAGCTGGCGTAGCCGATCAGCAGGGCCAGCAGCAGGAGTCCGCCGCCGAGGGTAAAGGTAAGGAGCTCGAGTGCGGCCTGATTGTCGAGCATCCGCCAGGGGGCCAAGCGCTTCTCAATCACAACGCTGCCGGCGCGCTGCGACTCCACGGCGCCAGCGTCTGGCCAGCCGACATACACGGGCACTGCCACGGCGGCGATGTTGTCGCCGCGGTCGCTAAACCAACGTTCGCTGGCCTCGCCGGCACTGCTTGGGCCCACATCCTTTGGGTCCCAGTGCCCGGTATTGGCGTTCTGCCACTGCGGGTGGTGCGGGCGCGGCAGCAGGTAGCCCAGTGCCGTCGTGGCCCCAGATCGCGGTGCTTCTGGGGTAAGCTCGCCGGTCTGCGCTCGCAGCCACCCATGGCGGTCGATGAGGCTCAGGCGCGTGTCCTCGGCGGTAAAGATGGTCAGGGCCTCATTCAGAGCCTCGCTTAGGCTAACCAGGCGGCCCTCGGCCGAAGGCAGCACCCCTGGGTCCTCACCGCCGGCGAGCGTGGCCAGCTCGCCGATAGTACCCACATGGGCCAAGTCGTCAGCGCCCTTACTCACGGCCGAAACGGCAAAGTGGCCTTTGGCGAACTCAGCGGGCATGCGCAGCTCTAGCTGGTAGCCGCCTTTCGATTCGCGCCAGCTGCCCTGGATGCGATAGTCTGGGTGCTCGGCACCGCTCAGGTCGCGGTACACCGCCTCAATGGTGCCGGGCAGCTCGGTGCGAATGACATAGTAGCGACCGCCGAGGCCAGGCCGCTCGCTGTGAATCAAAAGATGATCGCCACTGGCGAGTTGGCCGCTGGCCGGGTTGTGAAAGCGGCGCTCGGGGTCCGTGACAGAAATAAACAGATAGAGCTTGTCGGCGGCAAAGCCCGCGAGAAACGCCATGCTTAGAGTGTCGCCATCACTGAAACTCAGAGGTTCGGCGCCAAAGGTGCGCCATTCATCGCCAGCGCCGTCGAGGATAGGTGGAGCAGGCAAGGGGTGCGCGTAGAGCTCGCGGTTTTCGGCGGCCGCCGGTTGCGCCGCCAGTTCCGAGCGCTCCAGCAAATCCGCGTCGGCCCCCAGGCGCGCTGCTACAGCGCGGGCGGTGGCGGTAAGGCTTGCCACCTGGCTCTCGCGCAGCAGGGCGTCAAAAACCTGCAGAGACTGGAGCGCGGCCCAGGGCAGGATTAGGGCCACCAGAGAGACGAGGGCCAGCTGGCGGCGCAGTTTCACGGGCTGCCCAGCCAGCGATAACCCATACCGTAGGCGGTTTGAATGCAGTCAAACTGCGCATCCAAAGCCGTGAACTTACGCCGGATACGTTTGATGTGCGAGGTGATGGTGTTGTCATCAAGCACCACATTGGCGGCGTCCATCAGTTGCTGGCGATTTTTCACATGGCCCGGGTGACGGGCCAGGGCGTGGAGTATCCAGAACTCGGTGACCGTCAGGTCCACCGGCTGGCCGTGCCAGCTGACGTTCATCCGCGACAGGTTAATGGCCAGTGGGCCGCGCTCTAGGGTGTCGTCTTCATTGACCGGCTGGCGCAAAGCATCGATACGGCGAAACAGCGCGTTGATGCGCGCGAGCATGTGGGCCTGGCTGATGTCTTTGGTGAGGTAGTCATCGGCGCCCAGGCGCAGGCCGGAGATCACATCAAATTCGTCATCGCGCGCGGTGAGAAACACAATCGGCAGTTCTGGCGCGCGGCTGCGCAAGTCCCGGCACAGTTCAAAGCCGCCTTCTACCTCGTCGCCGAGGCCGACATCGATAATCGCCAGATCCGGTAGCGCGCGGGCAAAAGCCGCCTGGGCACTGGGTCGATCGGCGTAATGCTCTACCCGATAGCCCAGTCGGGTGAGGGCCTCTTTATAGTTGTCGGCGATGGCCTTTTCGTCTTCCACAATCGCTATAATGCGGGCCATAGGATGATTCCGATACAATAAATTTTCTGCATGATGGTGTGTCGCCGGCATTTGATCAAGCCTGTGATGATCAGATAAAGCAAATCGCGTTGACAGTGAGGCAAGTGGGATGTCGCAGCCGGGTTTTCAATTGGGACAAAAACTCAAAGAGCGCTGGTTGTTGTTGCTCTTTGGCTTGCCGTTTGCCGCGGTGGGTATTGGTTTTGCGCTCTTCGGTGTGATCCCGCAGCTCAAGGATTGGCAGTCCATGCAACGCTGGGAGGAGGTGCCGGCCGAAATCGAGCAGGTTGAGCTTAAATCCCACCGCTCGGACGGCTCTACCACCTACGAAGTGATCGCCCGTTATCGCTACGACTATTCCGGGCGACCTTATCAGGGGCAGAGAGTGGGGGTTGCCTCGGGCGCTGATAATATTGGTGACTTTCAGCAAAACCTTTACGACCGTTTGAGGGCGGCCAAAGACAAGGCGCGTCCTGTGCCCGCCTACGTGAACCCCGAGCAACCGGCCGAGGCCGTCCTCAATCGCGAACTGCGCGGTGAGCTGGTAATCTTCAAGTTGGTCTTTGTGGTTGTTTTCGGCCTGGTCGGCTTGGGCATTTGGGCTTACGCCCTGCTGGCGAGGCCCGATAAAGCCGCGGGTGTGGCCGAGGCAGACGCGCAAGTCAAACCCTGGCTCACTCGCAATGACTGGGCGCCTGTTATCAGCAGCGATGGCAAAGTCGTAATGTACGCCGCCTGGGGGATTACGATTTTCTGGAATGCGATTGCCATACCGGCAGCGGTGGGCGCCGTTGGCGAGGCCCTGGGCGGTAATCACGCCGCCTACATTGCTCTGATCTTTCCCGCTGTAGGTATGGGGTTGCTGGCTTGGGCCGTCAAAGCGACGCTGGCCTGGCGACGTTTTGGCCCTGCACCCCTGACGCTCGATCCCTATCCTGGCTCTATTGGCGGTCAGGTGGGTGGCACCATCGACGTGAATCTGCCTTATCGTCACGATCAGGTGTTTGAGGTGGTGTTGCAGTGCGTGCGCATTTACTACTCGGGCTCAGGGAAAAACCGCAAACGCCGCGAGTCGCTGGTTTGGCAGCGTGAGGGCGCTGCACATACGCAGCGCACGGCCCGGGGCACGCGTTTGAGCATTTTGTTTGATGTCGAGGATGGTCTGCCCGTATCGCAGGCGCCGGACAACAACTACCATCTGTGGCGGCTGAGCATGACCTGCGAGCTCGAGGGCGCCGATTTCGATCGCAGTTATGAAATTCCGGTGTTTGCTACGGCGCAAAACGCGCAAGCCCTGCGCGAGCCGAGCACGGCGCACAGCGCCGCCGAGCAAAAGCGCGAACAGGCCCTCGAGAGCGTTTTGAATATCCGCCAGATTCCGGGCGGGGTGATCGTTCACTACCCGGCCTTTAAACACATCGGTGGCAAGTTTATCCTGCTGTTGGTGGGTGGTATTTTTACCGCTGTTGGCTTTGCTGTTCCCAGTGACGACTTTCCGGCCTGGTTGTTTGCCTTGATCGGCGCTCCCATGGCCCTGGCGGGTCTTTACCTGCTCACGCGCAGCCTGGATGTGCGATTGGATCAAAACGCTCTGATCACACGCACACGCATTTTGGGTGCAAGCCTTGGCAATCGTCGCACACCTCGCAGCGAAATCACCGGGCTCGCGCTGGCCGAGAGTTACTCATCCCAGAGCGGTCGTCAGCACACCACTTTCTACAAGCTTCAGGCCGTGCATCGCAGCGGCAAGAAAACCACCATTGGCTACAACCTGGCTGGTCGGGATGTGGCCGAGCAGGCTCTGGAAAGCTTTAGCCTGTTAACAGGAGTGCCTCAACAGTGAGATTCGTGACCTTGATCCTTGCCCTGTGGGTGACCGCCTGCGGCCACGGCCAGCTCAGTGCCAGGGATGCCGACAGCCTGATCTTACCCGATGGCTCACGCTACACCGGGCCCTTGGAAGACGGTTTGATGAGCGGTAAGGGGCGGCTCGAGTGGCTCAACGGCGACGTGTATCTTGGCGAGTTTGCCGCTGGGGTGATCCAGGGCCAGGGCGAGCTGACCCTAAAGAGCGGAGAAGTTTACCGCGGCCACTTTGAGCAGGGCGTGCTCAACGGCAAAGGCCAGTGGCAGGGCTCGGACGGCATATCCTACACCGGCGAATTCAAAGATGACGCCTTTCATGGCGAGGGTATCTACGCCTCGCCCGAGGGCGCCTACACTGGCGAATTCGTCGAGGGCCAGCTCACGGGTCTCGGCACTTACACTGGTGAAGACGGTAACCGCTACGCCGGCGAATTCGAGGCGTGGCAATTCAGTGGCGCCGGTATTTGGGAGGACGAGCAAAACCGCTACACCGGTGAGTTCAAGGCCGGACTGTTTCACGGTTACGGAGAGCGCGTCGATGTCGCCACCGGGGAGGTCTTGGAGGCGGGCAAGTGGCGCTGGGGCCGATTTATCGGCGAAAGCCTGAGCGCCGAGGAGCGCCGGGCGCAAAAGCTGGCCATTGAGCAGGCGCTGTTTGATCAAAACGCCCGCTTTGAAAACGCCTTCGCCGCACTCGAAGCCTCGCAGCCCGGTGAAGTGGATTTGTTTGTCCTGCTCGGCGCCGGCGACGGCACCCAAAAGGTGTTTTCGCTGGAAACACAAACGATAGCGCAAACCCTTGAGCGCTCGTTCGCAAAGCCCGGGCATCTTGCGGCGCTGAGCAATCATCCCAGTACCATGGCGAACCTGCCGCTGTTCACCCTGGGGAATTTGCAAAAGGCGCTGAGTCGGCTGTCGGAGAACATGCAAAGCGAAGATATTCTGCTGCTGTATCTCACCAGTCACGGCTCGGCAGAGCACGAGCTTTCATTGGAGGCGCCGGAGCACGACTTTATTGACTTAACGGCCGCAGAACTGACGCAGTATCTTGAGCCCCTGCAGAGCAATCCCAAAATCATCATGCTGTCCGCTTGCTACTCCGGCGGTTTTGTCGAGCCTCTGCAGGCGCCGAATCATCTGGTCATGACCGCCGCGCGCGCCGACCGCACCAGTTTTGGTTGTGGCGACAGCGACACAATGACCTATTTTGGCCGGGCGTACTTTGAGCAAGCACTTCCTGAGGCAGAGGGGTTTATTCAGGCTTTTGAGCAGGCGAAAGCACTGATTGAACGCTGGGAAGATGAGGATGAGTTTGAGCACTCCGAACCGCAGGTATTTGTGGGGGATAGGGTGGAAAAGGTTTTGGAGAGGTATTGGCGTAACCTTGTTGATCGATAAGGTTCTTTATTAGTACTTCGACTGGCATCGCGGATTTGTTTCGCCTGAAGACGAGATACTTCTTTGGTGAGCAAAGAAGTAGTCAAGTCAGCTCCCGCTTCTCCGTGCGCCCGCTGCATTAGCTATTCCTTTACAGGTGTTCACCCCCGATAATTTCAAAGTCCAGTATTCTGCTCCGGCAATCCCAATCAGTTAGTATCCACCGAATCTTTCCCGCCGTCATTTCCCCAGGGCACGTTCTTGGTTCGCACTTCACAGGGCAGCTGTCGGTGCAGTGCCGCTTTACCCACGATGTGGGCGCTGACCGGGGCGGTGATAAAGAGGAAGAGGGCGATGAGTAGTTCGTGGAGGCTGAGTTCGTGTTCGCCGGCGGTGAAGAAGATGATAGAGCCTATGACCATGCCGCCTACGCCCAGGGTGGTGGCTTTGGTGGGGCCGTGCAGGCGCATAAAGAAGTCCTGCAGGCGGGCGAGCCCGAGGGAGCCTACCAAAGCGAAGCAGGCGCCGAGGAGCAGGAACAGGGAGATAACGACTTCGGTTGCAAAACTCATGGTTGCCTCACTCAATAATGTCGCCGCGCAGCAGGTATTTGGACAGGGCGACGGTGCCGACAAAGCCCATGACCGCGATCAGTAACGCGCCTTCAAAGTACAGGGTGCTTTTTTCGTGCATGCCGAACACGATCAGCATGGCGATGGAGTTGATGTACATGGTGTCCAGCGCGAGTATGCGGTCGGTCATGGTGGGGCCGATGCACAGACGCCACAGGTTGAGCACCAGCGCTACGCCGATAATAAACATGGTGATTTGGATTACGGATTGGAGCATTCGAAAATCTCCTTTAACGGCTGTTCGTAGCGCTGCTTGATGCCCGCGATGGCCTGGTCAATGTCGTCAACGTTGAGCCCGTGTACCAGCAGGTAGCCCTCTTCCATCTGCAGATCGACCGTTACCGTGCCCGGCGTGAGCGAGATGGTGTTGGCCAGCAGGGTGATGGTGAAGTCCTGCTTTAAATCCAGCGGAATACGCATAAATGCGGGGCTTAATTTTTGTCGCGGGCCTATAATCAAAATGGCGACTTGCACATTGGCAATCAGAATATCCCACAACACCAGCAGCAAAAACCGCAGCGCCAGCAGCGGCCTGTTGAGTACCATGGACTGGGGCCAGAACGACTGGGTAAAAAAGGGTATCGCCCAGGCGAGCAGAAAGCCTAGCACCCAGTGGCCGGGGGCGATGGTGTTGTTCATTAGCAGCCACAGGCCCAGCATAAACGCGCTGAGCAGCTTGTGGGGAAAGAGTTTTTTGCCGGCAAGACTACTCATGATGCACCCCCGGAATGGCTTGGTGACTGAGCACCGCCTGGGTATAAATGTCTGGATTTTTCAATTGTTGTGCGAGCGCATCGGTGTAGGCGACGACGGCATTACCGCCGAATGACAACACCAGCGAGAGCGCCAGCATGGTAATCACCGCCAGCAGCGCGCCACGGTCGGCTTTGTCGACCTTGGCCACGCGGTTTTCGGTGCGCCAGAAAATGGTGCTGCCGCTGCGACTGAGCGCGGTAATGGTGACAAAGCCCGCTGCCAGCAACATAAACCAGAGCCAGAAGGTGCGCTCGTCGGTGGTGGCTGCTTGCATGAGCATGACTTTACCGATAAAGCCCGACAGGGGCGGCATACCAATCACTGCGGCGGCGGCGATAAAAAACAGCGCCCCCAGTTTCACTGGCTGGCGCAGGGCGGGACCGGTAATAATGCGGTCGGAGGTGGCGCCGCGCTGGCGCACAATAATGTCAGCCAGCAAAAACAGCGCGCTGCACACCCAGGTGGAATGAATGAGGTAGTACATGGTGGCACTCAGCGCTTGCTCGGTATTGAGCGCGATACCGGCGAGCATGGTGCCTACCGATACCACCACCAGGTAGGCAATTTGCAAGCGTAACTCGCGCGCGGCCAAGGCACCGGCCACACCAAAGCCCAGGGTGATCAGTGACAGCGGCCAGAGCCAGGGCTCGGCCAGGTTGGCCACCGCGCCGCCGGTATCGCCAAACACCAGGGTGTACATGCGGATAATCGAGTAGACACCGATTTTGGTCATAATGCAGAACATGGCCGCCACCGGCGCCGAGGCGGAGGCATAGGCGCGCGGCAGCCAGAAATACAGCGGCACCATGGCCGCTTTCAGGCCAAACACCACCAGCAACAGCAGGGCGGCGGCGTTCATCAGCGGGGCTTCCTCGGCCGTAGTTTGCGCGACCTTGTTGGCCATGTCCGCCATATTCAGTGTGCCGGTTAACCCGTACAAGAGCGCGGCGGCAATGAGGAACAAGCTCGAGCCCACCAGATTGAGCAGCACATAGTGCAGGCCCGATTTAATCCGCGCCGCGCCGCCGCCGTGCAGCAGCAGGGTGTAGGAGGAAATCAACAGCACTTCAAAGAACACAAACAGGTTGAACAGGTCGCCGGTCAAAAAAGCGCCGTTCACGCCCATCAGCAAAAAGTGGAGCACACTGTGCAGGCTGTCGGCGGGTTTGTCGTTGCCGCGCACCGCGTACCAGAGGCTGAAAAACGCCAGTACCACGGTCACAAACACCATCAGCGCACTGAGCCGGTCCAGTACCAGCACGATGCCAAACGGCGGCGCCCAGTTGCCCAGGGCATAGACGGTAATGGTGCTGCCAGCGGCGCTCGCCAGCAGCGCTGTGGCCACACCCAGTTGCGCGATGATGCTTAAAAAGCTGATGCTGCGCTGAACCCGCAGCGGGCGGCCGGTGCCGAGCAGCAGTAAAATGGCGGTCAGTAGCGGCAGTAAGACCGGCGCGATAATCAGGTGATTCACGGTTTAACGTCCTCCACCTTGATACGCCCATCGACATGGTCGTTACCCAGTTCGGCGCGGGCGCGCAGTGCCAGTACCATGACAAAGGCGGTCATGGCAAAGCTGATCACAATCGCGGTCAGCACCAGGGCCTGGGGCAGTGGGTCGGTATAGCCTTCGCCGACGCCGATGATGGTGCTCTGGCCTGGGTTCAAACGGCCAGAGACAAAGATAAACAGGTTGACGGCGTAGGTGAGCAGCGTCAGGCCCAAAATAATGGGGAAGGTGCGTCCGCGCAGCAACAGGTACACCCCGCAGCTGGTGAGTACAGCAATCACCACGGCTACCAGAACTTCCATCAGTTTTCTCCTCTGGTCACTTCGGTGTTTTTATAAACTTTGCTGGTGGCTGGGCGCGGCGAGTGGCTGGTTTGCGCCAGCTTACCCAGGTGGGCCAGGATCAGCATAGTGGCGCCTACCACGGTAACGTAGACGCCGGTATCAAAGGCCATGGCCGAGGCCAGCTCAAAATCGCCCACCACCGGCCAGTGAATATGGCTGAAGGTCGAGGTTAAGAACGGATAGCCGAAGAACCAGCTGCCCACGCCGGTGAGCGCGGCGATCAGCACCCCGGATACTGCCACCCGGCGATACTTCCACCTGAGGCGCTCTTGCATCCAGCCGGTGCCCGAGGCGACGTACTGCAGAATCAGCGCGACGCTGGTTACCAGGCCCGCAATAAAGCCGCCGCCCGGTGCGTTGTGGCCGCGCAAAAAGATGTACACCGACACCATCAGCGCCAGGGGCAAGAGAATCCGCGCCATCACCGCCAAAATGGGCGGGTGAGGCTCTTTGTCCCACCGGCGGCCCTCGCCATCGGCTTGGGGGAGCGGCAGGTGCAAGCCATTGAGCATGGCGTAAATGCCCACCGCTGCCACCGCCAAAACGGTGATTTCGCCGAAGGTATCAAAGCCCCTGAAGTCCACCAGAATCACATTGACGATATTGGCACCGCCACCGCCGGAGACACTGTTGGCCACATAAAACTCCGACAGGGTTTCATAGGGGCGGGTAATCATGGCGAAGGTGATCAGGCCCATGCCGATACCGGCCGCCGCGGCCAGGGCGATATCTCGGGTGACGCGCTTGGCGCCCGACTCGTTGGGTGTGATTTGCGGCAGGAAATACAGCGCCAGTATCAGCAGGACAATAGTGACCACTTCTACCGAAATTTGCGTCAGCGCCAAGTCCGGCGCTGAGTAGCGCACAAAAATCAGCGAGACCACCAGCCCCACCACACTCATTAACAAGAGCGCGGCAAAGCGATTGTGGTGCAGCAGTACCGTACCCAGCGCACCCACGATCAGGATGATGGCGGCCAGGAGGCTTACAGGCTCAATGTCCGACACGCCCAGGGTGCCCTGAAACTGCGTCATGGGGTAGAGGGCGTAGGCGATGACCACCACGGCAGCGCCGATCAACAGGGCCATGTAACGCTGCAGCGAGTTGTTCTGTACAAAATCGGTAAACAGTTGGGCAACGCGCACGGACAGTTGCACCCGCGATTCGAACACAATTTTCTCATCGTGGCGGAATTTGCGCTCGTAAAAGGCAAACAGGCCCGAGCGCTGGGTGTACATAATCACCCCGCCCACGGTCGCGACAATGCTCATTATCAGGGGCAGGTTAAAGCCATGCCAGATGGCGATGTGGTAATCGGGCTTGTTCTCGCCCAGTACCGCCAGGCTCGCCGCATCGAGAAACGGCGCCACGGTAAAGTTGGGCAGTATCCCCACCAGCAGGCACAGGGCCACCAGAATTTCCACCGGCACAATCATATAGCGCGGTGGTTCGTGGGGTGGGTATTTGGGCAGGTCGATGGGCTCGCCGTTAAAGAACACATCGTGAATAAAGCGCACCGAGTAAGCCACCGAGAAGACCCCGGCGAGGGTCGCCATTAACGGGAAGATCCAGCTGAACATGCCCATGGATTCAATGTGCAGGGCCTCGGAGAAAAACATCTCCTTGCTCAAAAAGCCGTTCAGCAGCGGCACGCCCGCCATGGCCAGGGCTGCCACCATGGCCAGCAGCGCGGTGTGCGGCATGTACTTCCACATGCCGTTGATTTTGCGCATGTCCCGGGTGCCGGTTTCATGGTCGATGATCCCGGCGGCCATAAACAGCGAGGCCTTAAAGGTGGCGTGGTTGATGATATGGAAAATCGCCGCCACCACCGCCAGTTGTGTGCCAAAGCCCAGCAGCATGGTGATCAGGCCCAGGTGGCTGATGGTGGAATAGGCCAGAAGGCCTTTCAGGTCATGTTTAAAGAGGGCGTTGTAGGCGCCGAACAGCAGTGTCGCCATGCCGGTAAAAGTGACGATGTAAAACCAGCCGTCGGTGCCCGCCAGCGCCGGGTGCATGCGCGCGAGCAGAAATACCCCGGCTTTTACCATGGTGGCCGAGTGCAGGTAGGCCGAGACCGGCGTGGGGGCACTCATGGCGTGGGGCAGCCAGAACTGGAAGGGGAACTGGGCCGATTTGGTAAAGGCGCCCAGCAGCACCAGTACCAGAATGACCGGGTAGCTCGGGTCGGCCTTGATCTGCTCGGCGGCGGCGAAAATAGCCCCCAGTTCAAAGCTGCCGACAATGCGCTCGATCAACAGGGCGCCGGCCAGCAGGCACAAGCCGCCCGCGCCGGTGACAGCCAGCGCCATGCGCGCGCCTTTGCGGGCATCGGTCTGCCCTGACCAGTAGCCGATTAACAGGAAGGACACCAGCGAGGTGATTTCCCAAAACACAATAAGCAGGAGCAGGTTGTTGGACAGCACTATGCCTAGCATGGCCATCATAAATAGCTGCAGCAGGGCGTAGAGTTTGCTCAGTGAGTCGCGCTGGGACAGGTAATAGCGGGCGTAGAGAATCACCAACAGGCCGATGCCGACGATGAGCAGCGCGAACATCAGCCCCAGGCCGTCCAGCCTCAGGCTGAGGTCCAAGCCGATAGCGGGCAGCCAGGGCAGGTAGGTGTAATCCACCATGCCGTTGAACACGCTCGGGGCGCTGCCGATCAGCAGCCCCAGCGCGCACAGCGGGCCAATGGCCGCCGAGTAAGCGCAGAGGGTGCGGCCAAACCGCTCGGTAAAAAAAGGCAGTAGTGCGCCCACCATGGGCAGCAGGATAATACTCAGTAGTGTCATGGTGTGGTAACACCCCGGTTGCCGGACCCGCCTTAGCGCGGGTCGCGTTCGTTAGTCTTGTTATCGCTCAGGTGCAAGTCAGGGAATGCTCAGGCAGCGACCAGCCCGGGCAGAGCAGGGCCCGGTGGATCCATGTAGAAAGGTTGGTAATAACGTGCAACGCCGCACGCGAAGGGCGCGCGGCCCGTCTTAGAGACGGTGGGGGCTGGTCGCGGCTGTGGTGGAACTAATCGCGAAAAGGCCATAAAACGTGCAATTCCCTGAAGTCTGTTCAGCGCCTGTGACTTTATACACAAACTCAGGGTTAAGTGCCAGTCGAGCGCCCCGCCCTAGCGCTTCTCAATCACCAGTTGGATGCTGCCGACTCTAAAGCCCCACTTGCGCAGAATCGACTGATTGATCACCACTTCTGGAGAGACCCGCCACATCCAGTCGTCAACGTCGAGCGCCAGCTTGTCGTCTTTGTAGTCAATTTCCAGAGTGTAGTTGAGGTTGAGCGCGTTGCCGGCCACTTTGCCCCGGCCTGTGCCCAGCACATCGCCGGCGGTGGCATCAAAGGTCGTCTCAGAGGTGGGGGTGAGCGTCCAGGTGCGCCACTGAATTTCACCGTCATCAAAGACAAAGCGCTCTTTCAGTGTGCCCACGCCGTCGTTCCAGGAGGCGTCGATGGTGGCATTAAAATGCCGGGTAACCTTGCCCGAGCGGTCTTTCACCACCCCGTGCGCGGTGAGATCACCCTGAAAAAACTCCTCCGGGGCAAAGGCCGGCTCGCGGCCGGTGTAGTCGCTGATGTCCGGGCTGGCGCAACCTGTGAGGGTGCAGGCGAGCCCCAGGGTCAGCAGCGCATAGCACAGGGGGCTTAAAAGGGCTGGGAGGCGGCACAGGCGCGCGGTCAGTTGAGTTGCGAGTAGCACAGCGATTCTCCGTGAGGCCGAACGCGGGGCTCAGAACAGATCGGTGAACACCACACCCAGCCCGATGGACTGTGTGTCTTCGTTGTAATCGATCAAGCTCGCGCCATAGCCATCAAAATATTGAATAAAGCCCCGCACCGTAGAGCTGACGGGGAATGACCAACTGAGTTCCAGGGCGCCGCGGCTTGAGAAGGGTCGGCGCGTCATGAAACTCAGTATGTGATGATTACGTGTGTAGGCGCCGGTCAGTTCATAGTGACCGTAGTAATCGGCAATGTCGGGGTTGTCGTCTTTGTCGCTGTCTTCCGGCAGTCGGTACCAGGGGGTGAGGGCGAGCGCGAGGTTTCCGCGCTCGAAGATGCTGGTGAACTTGATGCGGTTCCAGCTGCGCGACAGGCTGCCGGCCTGGCCGTTTGACTGGTGGGCGAGGCTCACCTGATTAATCACATTGCGAAAGCCGAACAGCTCCCAGTCGTTGTCCACCGAGACAATCAGCTCGGGCTCGTGATTGGTTTCGCGAAACGGCCGCGAGATGTCCGTATTGTACGCCTGCCAATAGGAATGGTTGGTGTAGGCCACATAGAGGTTGCCGTTGTTGTGAAACAAGTCCTGGGCGATAAGAACCTTAAGGCTAATTTGAAACTCAATCTCGGTGTTTTGCAGCGAGACGTCCTCACCGTAGGCCTCATCAAAGGGCGCTTCATTGGGCCGGTCGGTATACACCGCCGGCAGAATATAGTTGCGGTGGTGGGGGGTGAGTAAAAACCGGTTGGAGCGGTTCAGTGCTTCCATCTCACGCCGGGTTTGCAGGGCGTTTTCCTGGGCTTGCTCGCGCGCCTCGCTGCGGGTTGCTCCCGCTTCGGCTGCCAGCATCTGTCGGCAGGTATGGCGCAGCTCGGCCAGTGTCATCTCGCCGTCTGCCGTGTTCACCATGTGGCTCAAGCAGGCCTGGTAAGACGCCCGCGCGTGTTCGGGAACCTCGCCGGCGTTCTCGGCGAGCGATAGCTGAGCGGCAACAATGGCGGGTAGCGCCATTAGGGCAGTGGGTTTCATAGGGCATCCCCGAAGACAGCAGGCCCTGCTATTGTGCCCGAGGCGGGAGTGAGTGGGTAGGGCCGACTGTTAAGTGCTTAATGCTTCGTGCTGACCAGCCACTGGTCCATATCGGCGTCGTGCCACTCGCTGATCAAGTCGATGCCGTTGTCGACAATCGACAAGTAGATGTCGATGATATCCGTGGCCAGGTTGTAGATGCGGTTGCTGTCGGCGTGAATGGCGCCTTCGTGCAGAATGTCGGTTTCCACCATATTGAGAAGAAACATCAGTTTGAGCTCGTAGCTCTTAAGCTGGCTCAACAGACCAATGTCCTGCTCCAGAATGCCCTCCAGCCGTTTGATCTGGTGGCGCAGCTTTTCGTTGTTCACCCGTGTGCACTGGATAACATAGCGCAGCTTGCTGTCGTGGTGAGCATCGAGAAACCCGGCGGCAGCGGCGTAGGTGCCGAGCGCGCGAATCCGACCAATCTGCTCCACCACGGCGGGCAGCAGGCGGGTGGTAAAGTGCAGCACCTCAAGGTGCTTGAAGCGGCTGGGATAGCTGCCCGACTCGTTGGCGTTGCTTTGGTCCCCGAGAAATTCCTGAATCGGCTGTTCCAGTTCGCGGGAAAGACTCGCGAGCATGGCCAGCGATTGTTCAATAAGGTGGCAGTGCAGCTCGTAGTTGTCGATTACCGAGTCTTCCTGCCAGTCGCGGCTAATGGTGACCCAGGCGCTTTTCAGATTTTGCTGATCGCGTTCAGTGAGTAGTGCATCGCTGGCTCCGGCCATGGCCTGGAGCAGCAGTATGCGCCGCTCCAGCTGCATCTGCAGCTGGTTAAATTCTTCGCGAAACAGGTCGTTGCCGCCGAGCAAGCCCATGCTCATACCGCGGTGGCGCTGGGCAGCTTTAATGGTGCGGTTGAGCTGGCGGATTAGGTTGAGCGCATCCTGACGGCGGCGGTAGACAGCGTAGTACCGTTGATAGGCACCGCTTTCCGTGTTTTCAGTTGGTGCAGTGTGTGCGCTTATTTGCCCGTTCATGGTGCTAGCTCATACATCTCCGAGATGGTATTAGTGGCGTGAATGGCCGGAAACTGGTAAAAAATGCCTTCTTCTGGTGCAAAGGCCCGGCCTTTCAAAATGATCCAGCCTTCCCTGAGGCTTGTTGAGCAACTGCTATGCCAATTAACGGATTACTCTCTAGCGGTTGCCGAGAATGAGTGCCACTGCAACTATTTTCTGCATTGCGGCGTCTATGCCAGCCTAAGGCTCGTCGCGGTATGAACAAATGCGGGGCAGTGCTGCGGCGGGCGCCTTGAAATAGAACATTTCTGGACTCTGCAGTAACAGTCAGCGACCAGTGAGCGTATGATATCGGGCGAGCTCAATGGGGCGCGACCGCCCACTGTATTTCGCACGGAGGTGTCTTTACACCCGCCGTCGTCTCGCACCTAAATGGACAGGAGAGAAACATCCATGCAAACCCCAGGCTTTTTGGGCAGAAACATTCGCTGGCTGATGCCACTGCTGATTATCGTGGCCGCTGTCGCGGTGCTGATCCTTATGATGGCGCTGCGCGGGGCCCCGCCGGAAAAGCCGCCGGAAAAGCACTCTGCGCTGGTTGAAATCAGTACAGTACAGATGCAGCCGCTGCAATTAACTGTGAAGTCCCAAGGGTTGGTGACTCCCAAGTACACCACCAATCTGGTGGCCCAGGTCAGTGGTGAAGTCGTTTCTCTGTCCGAGGCCTTTGTGCGCGGTGGAATCGCGCAAAAAGGCGAGGTGCTGGCGACCATCGATCCTACCAACTACGAAGTGGCTGTAGAAAATGCCAGGGCGAGCCTTGCCAGCGCCGAGGCAGCACTGGAGCTCGAACAGGCGCAAGGCGAAGTGGCCAGAGTCGAGTGGGAAGATATCAACGACCGGCCCGCACCGGCGCTGGGGTTGCGCAAGCCGCAGCTGGAGCAAGCTAAAGCGCAGGTCACGGCGGCGCGCGCCGCACTCAAGCAGGCGCAAAAGGATCTCGACCGCACCCGCATCGTCGCGCCCTACACGGCGCTGGTGGCCGAGCGCGGCGTCAGCCTGGGTACTTTTGTCAATGTGGGCGCGCAGCTCGGTCAGGTGCTGGATGTCAGCACGGCCGAAATTCGCCTGCCCATCGCCAGCAGCGAGCTGCAATATTTGCCCGGTGACGGCGTGGGCACGCCGGTGATCTTGCACTCGGACAAAAACGGTGAGCCGCAGACCTGGGAGGCAAGCATTGTGCGCACCGAAGGCGTGATCGACGCCGACACCCGCATGCGCTATCTGGTGGCAAAAGTCACCGACCCCTATCACCTCGCGAGCGGTGATACCGATGCCGCCGATTTGGCCTTTGGCAGCTACGTGGTGGCCCAGCTTCAGGGCGTTGAATTGGACAGCGCCGTGCAGGTGCCGCGTTATCTGGTTAAAGAGGGCAAAGTGGCTCTGTACAAAGACGCCAAGCTGGCGTTTACCGAGGTGGAGGTGATCCGCAACAACGGCGGTGAAAGTGTGATCGTTGGCGGTGTGCAAAGCGGCGATCAGCTGATCACCACCTCACTGGAGTTTCCTGTGGAAGGCATGGATTTGCAGCTGCGCGGCGAGGTGCTTGATCGGGCCGATGCGCAGCCAGAGGCGGATGAGCAGCCCGGCGCGGGAGAAGAGTAATGGAATCGGTTGACGATACACGCAAAGGCATTATCGCCTGGTTTGCCCGCAACAGTGTGGCCGCCAATTTGTTGATGGTGGTCATTGTGCTGGTTGGCTTGTACAGCGCGCTCACCCTGCAAAAGCAGATGTTCCCGCAAATCGAGATCAACTGGATCAATATCAATATTACCTATCGCGGTGCGGCGCCGCAGGACGTCGAGGAAGCCATCACGGTCAAGCTCGAGGAGGCACTGGCCTCGGTGCAAGGTATCAAGCGGCTGATTACCCGTTCCAACCGCGGCAGCGCCAGTGCCAGCATTGAGGTGATGGATGAGTACGATGCACAGGAGGTGCTCGACGAAGTCAAAACCGCGGTGGACTCCATTTCCAGTTTTCCGGACGGGATGGAGCGCCCGCGGGTCAGTCGCGTCAAGTACCGCCAGGAAGTCATGTACGTGTCGCTCTACGGCGACTTGAACAACTTCGATTTAAAACGCATGGGCGAGGAGATTTACAGCGAACTGCGCTCTCTGCCCGACATCAGCATTGTCGACTACTACAGCGGCTCCAACTATGAAATTGCCATTGAAGTCAGCCGCGACAAACTCTATGAGTACGGCCTGACCTTCGAGGGCATTGCCCAGGCGGTGCGCAACTGGTCCACCAATCAGTCGGCCGGACAAATCCGCGCGCAGGACGGTTTTATTTCCGTGCGGGTGGAAAACCAGGCCTACATTGGTGAGGAGTTTGAACGCCTGCCACTGCGCACACTGGAAGACGGCACCACCATTCTTCTTGGGGATGTGGCCAGCGTCAACGATGGTTTTGAAGAGGGCATAAACTACACCAAGCTCAACGGCCACAATGCTGTCACGTTTTTTGTCGGCGCCACTAAGGACCAGAGCATTACCGATGTGTCCCAAACCGTTAAAGACTATATCGCCGAGCGCAACCAGTCTTTGCCCGCCGGCGTGCATTTGGCGCCCTGGGTGGATTTGACCTACTACCTCAACGGCCGTTTGAATATGATGCTCAGCAACATGTTCTGGGGCGGCTTGCTGGTGTTCGGCATTCTCGCGTTGTTCCTGCGCATCAAGCTCGCCATGTGGGTCATGCTCGGCCTGCCCGTGAGTTTTCTCGGTGCCATGATGCTGCTGCCCATGAGTTGGGTGGATGTGACCATCAATGTGGGGAGTTTGTTTGCGTTTATTATGGTGCTGGGGGTGGTGGTTGACGATGCCATTGTTATCGGCGAGAGCGTGCACTCGGAAATTGAGGAAAAGGGTCAGAGCATTGACAACGTCATTCGCGGCGCGCAAAAGGTGGCTACTCCTGCCACCTTTGGGGTATTGACCACCTGCGCCGCCTTTATGCCCATGGTGTTGGAGTCCGGCCCCAATTCGGCCTTCCCGCACGCCATCGGTTATGTGGTGGTGCTCTGCCTGCTGTTTTCGCTGGTGGAATCCAAGCTGATTTTGCCTGCGCACCTGGCGCACATGAAGCCGGTCTCGCCCAACTCGAAGGGGCGTATCGACCGTTTGCAGACGGCCATCGGTAATCGCCTGCAGCGCTTTATTGATAATCAGTACACCCCCGGTCTTCAGTGGGCCCTGAATTATCGCTATGTGATCATGGCTCTGTTCACAGCGGCTATTTTGATCACCGTGGGCATGTTTGCCGCCGGCTTCTTGAAGTTTGTGGGTACCCCCAAGGTGCCGCACGACTTTGCGGTTGTGGATATTGAGATGAACGCCAGCACGCCGGAGCAAGACACTCTGAAGGCGTTGCTCGCTATCGAAAGCATGATCAACGCGGTGGAAAGCGATATCCAAAACGAGTTCGACCGCCCGATGATCGAAAAGCTGTTTGTCTCCATGCAGTCGCGCACCGAGGCGGAAATTCAGGCCAAGCTCGTCGACCCCGAACAGCGCCCCATGGATACCTTTGACCTGTCGGCTCGCTGGCGGGAAAAAATGCCCGAGATCAGTGGCCTGAAAAGTCTCTCGGTGATCGACAGTGTGCAGATGTCAGATGGCACCAACGACGGCGATGTGAGCTTCAGGGTAATTGGCACTGACCTTGGACAGTTGCGCCAGGCCGCCGCGGATATTCGCGAGGCCATGGGCAAAATGGATGGGGTCTACGAAATTCAGGACAGTGAGCAGCAAGGGGTCAAAGAGGCGCGCTTTTCTCTTAAACCTGTGGCATACAGCCTGGGCCTGACCACCGCCGATGTGGCCAACCAGGCTTCGGCCAGTCTCTACGGTATAGAGGCACAGAGGATCGTGCGCGATAGCGAGGAAATTCGCGTGATGGTGCGCTACCCCGAAACCGAACGCAATGTGCTCGGCGCCGTGGATGAGGTACTGATCAACACGCCCACCGGCGGCAAGGTGCCGTTGAAAGAAGTGGCCGATATTACCCTCGTGGACGGCGTGAACCAGATTTACCGCGAGGACGGCAACCGCACGATCACCGTCTGGGCGACGCTGGATTTTGCCAAGACCCAACCTTTGACTGTGGCCGGCGCGCTGGAAGATACGGTGTTTAAGGACATTGAGCAGCGCTACCCGCAAGTGAGCCTGGAAGAGTCGGGAAACCTGAAAGAGGAGCGTGAAACCTTTACCAGCTTTTTCGTCAATATCCTTTTGATCCTGATCATGATTTACGTGCTCCTGGCGCTGCCGCTGCGCTCCTACACCCAGCCGTTGATGATTATGTCGGTGATTCCGTTTGGCATCATCGGCGCCATTTGGGGCCATGTGATCATGGGGTATGATTTCAGCAGCCTGTCGCTGTTTGGCATTTTCGCGGCCATTGGCGTGGTGGTAAACGACTCGCTGGTGTTGGTGGATTTTGTCAATGGCGCGCGCGAGCGCGGCGAAACCCTGCACAATGCGGTTATCCAGGCGGGTCGCCGGCGGTTCCGCGCGGTGATACTCACTTCGTTGACCACCTTTATTGGGTTGTTGCCGATTATGTTTGAAAGCTCCTTGCAGGCAAAAATCGTAATCCCCATGGCGGTGTCCTTGGCCTTTGGTGTGCTCTTTGCTACTTTTGTTACCCTGCTGTTGGTGCCTTGCCTGTATTTGGTGATGCACGATTTTGGTTACGGTATGCGCAAGTCTAAACAATGGTTTTTGCCGTACCATGGTGCTCACCGGGGCGTGGATCACGGCTCGCAGAAAACCAGTTGAATGGAGGAGATGGTATGAAAGTACTCGCGATCAGCGGCAGTTTGCGCAAAGACTCACTGAATACGTCATTGGCAAAGGCGGCGCTTGCTCTGCTGCCGGACTCGGTTGAGACTGAAGTGGCCGAGATCGGTGACCTGCCGCTTTACAATCAGGACATTGACGGCGATGACAAACCCGAAGCTGTTGTGCGCCTGAAAAACGCCATCGCCGAGGCCGATGCGCTGATCATCGCCACGCCCGAGTACAATTACGGCGTCCCCGGACCATTAAAAAATGCGCTCGACTGGGTATCTCGCCCGGCGTACAAATCGGTATTGGCCCACAAGCCGACTTTGCTGCTGAGCGCCTCGATGAGCCCCATGGGTGGGGTACGGGCGCAGGGACAAATGAAGCAGGTGTTGGCCGGTACGTTGACCCCGGTGTTCTGCGCCCCGGAGTTTGCCGTGCCCAGCGCACAAAACAAATTTTCCGGCGGAGAGCTGACCGACAGCGATACTCGTCAGAGACTAGAGCGGCTTGTTACTGACTTTCAGGCCTGGGTCGGTCGGTAATTCTGGCCAGCCCTCGGGTAACCCGCCCGCTAGTAGGTCCGCTCGGCCAGTGCCCGAATGGCCATGGCCGCAGCGGAGGTGCGGTTTTCCACTCCGAGCTTTTTGAAAATTTGTTCAAGATGCTTGTTCACTGTTCGCGGACTCATTTCCAGAATCTGGCCAATTTCCCGATTGGTCTTGCCGTTGGCAATCCACAGCAGCACATCCGCCTCGCGACTGGTGAGGCTAAAGGCTTGACGTAACAGGTCCGTGTGGTTTTCCGCATTGGGCGTATCGGTCAGGCGCAGCAGGTACTCTTTGTTGTCCACCAGCGCCAAAAACTCTACGGTCAGTGATTCTTCCATCTGCTCTAGGCTGAGCTTATGGCCGGGCTGGGGTTGATGCTCCAGCCAGCGCTGCAGGGTGTGGGCGAGCTGGGGTAGGCTTGGCGAGTCGGAAGGCATCAGCTTGCTCAGCAGCTGATGCACCCTCGGTGTGGCCCAGAGAATACCGCCGGCGGCATTGACGGCAAACAGCGTTTGCCCGGCCGCGTCCAACGCCTGGCGCGCGCTTTTGGTCATGCGCGCATTGGTCAGGTGAACCTGCATACGCGCAATCAACTCGGAGGCGTTAATGGGTTTGGTGACATAGTCGACACCGCCGCACTTGAGACCCATGACCACGTGCTCGGTATCGCTCAGGCCCGTCATAAAAATAATCGGCACATCGATCAGCTTGGGGTTTTCTTTCAGCGCCCGGCAGCATTCAAAGCCGTCCATGTTGGGCATTATCGCGTCCATCAGCACAATGTCGGGGGTAATGTTGCGGGTAATGGTGACAGCCTGGCTGCCTTCGAGTGCGACCAGCACGGTCATGCCGGCCTCCTCCAGCACGTCGCTGATCATGCGAATGCTGTCGATCGAGTCATCAACGACGAGTACGACCTGTTTCTCGCTACTGAGCGGGTTCATTGCGGTTGTCCTGAAGCAGTGTGATGAGGGATTCAAACTGAAAATTCGAGGCTTTGGCATAGGCCTGCTCGTAGAAGGCGCGGCTGCATAGCTCTTCGGCCATCAAGCTGTTGAGCAGTTGAACCAGCGCGCTTTTGTGACCAATCAAAGCCAGCTTGCGCAGTTGCTGCACTGCATTGTCCGGTGGCAGCTCAAAGATGCCTGGGCGCTGCTTTTCCGGTTGGCTAATGACTTTTGCCGGTGTGTACTGCCACTGAATATTCAGCAGTTGACCGATCTTTTCCAGCAGCACAGCGAGTTGTACCGGTTTGACGATGTAGGCATTGTGCAGTGGTGGGTCCGGCTCTTCGGGGTGGTTTTCCCGAGCGTCGGCAGAGACCATCATCAGCGGGCAATCAATGCCGCCTGCGCGCATTTGGCTGGCGATTTCCCAGCCGGACAGGCCGGGCATGGAAATGTCCAGCATGACCAGGTCCGGGTTGCTTTGACGCGCCCGATCCAGAGCGGTCAGGGAGTTGTCGACCGTGATCACTGTAAAGTCCAGCGGCGTCAGCACCGCCTCAATCAGCTGCCTGTGGCTGGCCTCGTCGTCCACCGCCAAAATGGTTTTGCGCGGACCGAGGTAGCCGTGGATTTGCCGGTTTTCCTTGTGAGCCGGTCTCGGGGAACTGCTGCTCGACAGCATAAGCGCGACGCGAAACTGGCTGCCCTGGCCTGGGTTGCTTTGCACGGCGATATCGCCGCCCATAATGTCGGTCAGCAAGCGGGTAATGGTGAGCCCCAGGCCGGTTCCCGATATGGTACTGCCGGGGCGCTTGACCCGCTCAAAAGGCTGGAAGATCCGCTCAACGTCTTCCCTTGCAATTCCCTCGCCCGTGTCGGTAATGGTGAATTCCGCTACTTGGCTACGGTAGCGAACGTGAAAGCGTATGTGACCTTTTTCGGTGTACTTAATCGCGTTAGACAAGATGTTGATTAGAATCTGGCGCAGGCGCTTTTCGTCGGTTTTGACAAACTCGGGCAGGCTGGTCTCTTGCACGTAGTTAAAATTCAACCCCTTGGCCTCCGCCTGAAGGCGGAACATGTACACCAATTGATCCAGCAGCTGGGGGAGGCGCACCTGTTCCATGTGCAAATCGAGGCGCCCGGCTTCGATTTTGGAAATATCCAGCAGCCCTTCAATCAAGTCTCCCAGGTGTTCACCGCTGCGGCGAATCACCGAAATAGCGTCACGTCTGGCCGGCGGTATGCTCGGGTCTGCTTCCAGCAGTTGGGCGTAGCCGAGCACAGCATTGAGCGGCGAGCGCAGCTCGTGACTGATACCCGTCAAGTAGCGGCTTTTGGCAAGGTTGGCGGCTTCGGCCGCTTCCTTGGCTCGCTGCAGCTCGCGGTCGGTCTGTTCGTGAGCGAGAATCTCCTCTGTCAGCAGCCGGGTCTGACGCTGCGTCTCTTCCTGAGCCACCACACGGCTCTCGTGGGCGAGCACAAACAGCCAGCTGACGATACCGGTGATGATCACCAACAAAAAAAACACTTTCCAGAGCGTTGCCGCCGTCGCCGGAGTGGCGGACTGAAAGTACACCAGTGACAACAGCAGTGCTGAAAAGCCGTTGATGACGGTCAACAGACCGAGAAAGTGGCCGATGCGGGAGTTGATGTTGGGTACCAACCAAGCGGGCAGAAAGCGGTTGCCAAACGTCTTTACCTGGGCCCAGTAACCGGCGCCCGGTTTGCAGTAGTCGCCGCAGCGTGCGTCCAGCGAGCAGCACAGCGAGCAGATATTACCGGCGTAGGCGGGGCAATGACTCATGTCTTCGCGTTCGAACCGCAACTCGCAAATGCAGCAGGTTGCCGTGCGGTGCGAGGGATCGTCGTAGATCACATCACTGGCAATCACCTCGCGCGCCAGATAGTAGCGCCCACCGGTGAGCCAGGCGATTAACGGGGCGGCGATCAGCGCCGCCGCCAGGCAAATAAAGTGGGTGAGGGCGCGGGCCTGATCACCGAGAATGCCGGAGTAGCACGCCATGCCAATCAAGGCGGCGATGATCATACCGCCGCACCCTACCGGGTTGATGTCGAACAAATGCGAGCGCTTGAACTCAATGTGTTTCGGCGACAGGCCGAGGGGTTTATTGATCACCAGGTCGGCCACCAAACAGCCGAGCCAGGCCACGGCGACGATCGCATAAAAGCCGAGGGTTTGCTCCAGGGCCTGGTAAACGCCGAGCTCCATTAACAACAGGGCAATGCCCACGTTGAACACCAGCCAGACGACCCGGCCGGGGTGAGAGTGCGTCAGGCGAGAAAAAAAGTTGGACCAGGCAATGGAGCCGGCATAGGCGTTGGTGACATTAATTTTCAGCTGACAGAGGACGACAAAAATACCGGCGACCGCCAGGGCGACGGCAGGCGTTTGGGTAATATAGCCAAACGCCACCATATACATGCGGGTAGGATCGGCCGCGTGCTCCGGTGTTATGCCGTGGCTCAGTGCCAGCACCGCGAGAAACGAACCGGCCAGCATTTTAATGGCGCCAATCACAATCCAACCAGGGCCGGCGGCCATGGCGCAGGCCCACCAGCGCTTTTTATTGGCGGGTGTCGGCTCGGGCATAAACCGCAAAAAGTCGACCTGCTCACCAATTTGGGCGATCAAAGAAAACATCACGGCTGAGGCGGCGCCAAAGAGCATGATGTCGAGCTGCGAGTCCTTTTGCGCTGAGCCGGTGAACGCCGTCCAGTCTTTGACGGCGCTTGCATCGGCATAAATGATGAACACAAAAGGCGTGAGCTGCAAAATAAGCCATAGCGGTTGGCTCCAGAGCTGGAAACGGCTGATAAAGGTAATGCCGTAGACCACCAGAGGAATGACCAGCACGGCGCTGATAAAATAGCCAATCGCCAGAGGGATGCCAAAGAGCAGCTCCAGCGCCATGGCCATGATGGCCGCTTCCAGGGCAAAGAAAATAAAGGTGAAGGACGCGTAGATCAGTGAGGTAATGGTCGAGCCGATATAGCCAAACCCAGCGCCTCGCGTTAGCAGATCGATATCTACACCATACTTTGCCGCGTAGTAGCTGATGGGCATACCAGTGAGAAAAATAATCACGCTGACGGCGGCGATCGCGGCCATGGCGTTCACAAAACCGTAGTGCAGAGTCACGGTCGCGCCTATGGCTTCGAGAGCGAGAAAGGATATGGCGCCGAGCGCGGTAATGGCGACTCTTGTGACGCTCCAGCGTCTGGCACTTTTAGCGGTAAAGCGCAGGGCGTAATCTTCCAGCGTTTGGTTGGCCACCCACTGGTTATAATTTCGCCGCACGCGAAAGATGTGCTGCTTAGCCGTCATGTTTGATGATCAACTCCCCATAAAACCCGCGCTTGCATGAGTCTGATTTGGTGCGCTGTTTCAGATCTCGAGCGTTTTTGGTGCGCCCGGTACGATCCGTCAACCCGCAAGACCCACAGAAGCCGGTTTCCATGTGGAGGCCAATCTTTGTTAGTCAAAAGCCGTACCAGTACGGCGTCTGACCTTACGCATTTGCCGCGCCGGGCTGTATGCGTCAAATGACGTAGGCCCATGGTGTGTTTGGCGAATTGGCCCGGCGGTGTGCTTTCCCGAGAATGGATCACAGACACACAGCTGTCTGAATCTGGCAAACACACACGAGGAAAGATCATGGCTACGATGAGAAACGCAAGGCCCTCCGGTCTTGGGAGTAAACTGCCGGTGCTGGTCAAAGCTCTGGCTGGCGCCGTGGCCGGTGCCACTATGGCATTGTCGGCCGCGGTTCACGCCGCGCCTTCAACGGCGGAGGTGAACACCACCAACCTGGCGGTGACGGATGATAAGGTCACCGTGGGCATTTTGCACTCGGTCACTGGCACCATGGCCATCAGTGAAACCGGCTCGGTGCAGGCGGAAAAGCTCGCCATTGAACAGATCAACGCCATGGGCGGTGTACTCGGCCGGCAAATTGAATACATTCAGGAAGACGGTGCCAGCGATTGGCCGACCTTTGCTGAAAAATCCCGCAAGCTACTGGTGAATGACAAGGTGGCGGCAGTGTTTGGCTGCTGGACCTCTGCATCGCGCAAGGCAGTACTGCCGGTTTTCGAGCAGTACAACGGTATGCTTTACTATCCGACCTTCTACGAGGGGCTGGAGCAGTCGCCCAACGTGATCTACACCGGTCAAGAGGCTACTCAACAGATTTTGGCGGGTATTGACTGGGTGGTGAAAACCAAGGGAGCCAAGTCGTTCTACCTGTTGGGCTCTGACTACATTTGGCCACGCACTTCCAACAAAATCGCTCGCAAGCACATTGAGAAGCTGGGCCTTAAAGTGGTTGGGGAAGATTACTACCCCCTCGGCCATACGCAGTTCAACTCGATCATCAATAAATTCAAGCTGAAAAAGCCTGATGTCATCTTTGCGTCTGTGGTCGGTGGTTCCAACGTTGCTTTCTACAAGCAGTTGAAAGCGGCCGGTATCGACATGACCAAAGAGAAACCTTTGGTGCTGACCATCTCCGTGACCGAAGATGAAATTCTCGGTATTGGTGGTGAGAACATTGAGGGCGCCTACGCTTCCATGAAGTACTTCCAGAGTCTGACCAATGACAACAACAAAGCCTTTGTCAAAGCGTTTAAAGAGCGCTGGGGTGATGACATTGTGATTGGTGACGTGACGCAGGCTGCCTATCTTGGCCCCTGGCTGTGGAAAGCAGCGGTGGAGAAAGCCGGCTCTTTTGATATCGACAAGGTTCGCGAAGCCTCGCCCGGTATTGAGTTGACCAGCGCACCTGAAGGCTACGTGAAGATTCACCCGAACCATCACCTCTGGTCAAAGACTCGCATCGGCAATGCCAAGACCGATGGTCAGTATGAAATCGTCTACGAAACTCCGGAGCTGATTGAGCCGGACCCCTTCCCCGAAGGTTATCAGTAAGACCGGAGCTGGCTCTTCTTCCGAAGAGCCAGCCTACCGATGAGCAGGAAGAATTCTACGATTTTCAGCACGAGGGTTTGAGCGATGTTCGCCGATTATTCCACCTCTGAATTAATGTCTATATTTGCCATGCAGGGTTTTGCCGGTCTGATCCTGTTTTCGGTATTTGTGCTTATGGCACTGGGGTTGGCCATTATTTTTGGTCAGATGGGTGTTATTAATATGGCGCACGGCGAGTTTATGATCCTCGGCGCGTACATTACGTATTTGACGTCCAACATCTTTGCCGACCATATGCCCCAATTGTTCGGCTCTTACTTTTTTATCGCCATGGCGCTGGCGTTTGTCGCCGCCGGGGCCCTGGGAATGCTGGTGGAGTGGGCCCTGATTCGCCATCTCTATCACCGTCCATTGGACACCTTATTAGCGACTTGGGGGCTGAGTTTGATTCTCCAGCAGCTGTACCGGACCATTTTCGGCGCCCGCGAGGTGGGGGTGACCTTGCCCGATTGGTTGATGGGGTCGATCCAGTTGACCGATGTGATCGAAGTACCCATCAATGGCATCTTCGTGATGAGCCTGGCCATTGGTATTTCGGTAACTGTTGCTGCTCTTATGTACCGTTCGCGCTGGGGTATACAGGTGCGCTCGGTGGTGCAAAACCGACCCATGGCAGGCGCCGTTGGTATCAACACAGCCAAGGTGGACCGTCTGACGTTTGGTCTTGGCTGCGGCATCGCGGGCGTTGCCGGCAGTGCCTTTACCATGATCGGTTCTACCGGTCCGACCTCCGGTCAATTGTATATTGTCGATACCTTCCTGGTGGTGGTTTTTGGCGGTGCGCAGAGTCTGCTGGGTACCATTGCCTCGGCGTTTACGATTTCCCAGGCTCAGTCCAGCATGGAGTTTTTCCTCAGTGGTTCCATGTCCAAGGTGCTCACGCTTCTGTTTGTAGTTTTCATCCTGATGTTGCGGCCTCAGGGGCTCTTCTCACTCAAAGTGCGCCGCTAGGAGGAACGAATCATGTCTTACACCGGTCTTCGATCTTTGCTACCGAAAAACGACCTGCTCAGCTTTGGCGTGCTCGCCTTGCTCTTGGTGGTGATACTGCCGCTGAGCCTGGACATTTTCCGTCTCAACCTTATCGGCAAGTATTTGACCTATGCCTTCGTCGCCCTGGGGCTGGTCTTGTGCTGGGGGTATGGCGGTATTTTGAGCCTGGGGCAGGGAGTGTTTTTTGGTCTTGGCGGCTACGCCATGGCCATGTTTCTTAAGCTGGAAGCCTCATCGCCAGAAAACACAGCCATTCAGTCCACACCGGGTATCCCGGATTTTATGGACTGGAACCAGCTCACTGAGTTGCCGTGGTTCTGGGAGCCCTTCCACAGTCTGGGCTTTACCATTATTGCGATTGTGCTGGTGCCCTCGGTATTTGCCTACATCATCGGTGTAGCCATGTTCAAACGCCGGGTAGGTGGCGTGTACTTTGCGATCATTACCCAGGCGGTGGCTGCGATTCTCACCATTTTAATTATTGGCCAGCAAGGCTACACCGGTGGTGTGAACGGCATTACCGATCTGCGCACGCTCAATGGCTGGGATATTCGCACCGATGGTGCCAAGTACTTCTTCTATTTTCTCTGCGTGTTTCTGCTGTTTGTCTGCTTGCTGATCGCGCAGTTTGTGCGCAAAAGCAAATTGGGTCGGCTTTTGGTGGCCATGCGAGAAATGGAAGATCGGGTACGCTTTTCAGGCTACGACGTATCCAACTTCAAGATCTTTGTCTTTTGCCTGGGGTCTGCCTTTGCCGCCATCGGTGGTGCCATGTTTACCCTTCAGGTTGGTTTTATGTCGCCCACTTTTGTGGGCATTGTGCCGTCCATTGAGATGGTGATTTTCTGCGCGGTCGGTGGTCGCCTGTCCATCATTGGCGCGGTCTACGGCACCTTGGTGGTGAATTGGGCCAAAACTTCCTTTTCGGAAAGTTTTCCCGAGTTGTGGTTGTTCGCCATGGGAGCGCTGTTTATCGCTGTGGTCATGGCCTTCCCCAACGGCTTGGCCGGGCTTTACAAAAAATACGGCGAGCCTCTGCTGCTGCGGGTTATCGATAAAGTAAAAGCCGGGCGCGGTGGCCTCGGCGGGGATCTGAACTCAAAGGGGGTGGTCCATGAGCGCCAGTAATACTGACTTTGTGCTTGCCGTAGAAGGGCTAACCGTGTCATTTGATGGTTTCAAGGCGGTGAATGATCTCAGCTTTTACGTCGATAAGAATGAGATTCGAGTCATTGTCGGGCCAAACGGCGCCGGTAAGACGACGGTTCTCGATTTGATCTGTGGCCGGACCAAGGCCACCGAGGGTTCGATACGGTTTCGCAATAGAGAATTGACCAAGATGAAGGAGCATCAAATCGTTCGCGCTGGGGTGGGCCGGAAATTTCAAACCCCGTCTATTTACGGTGACTTGACGGTTTTTGAAAATCTCGAAATTTCCTTCCCGAGAGGGCGATCCGTATTTGGCGCGCTGGCGTTCAAGCGTGACGAGGAGGTGATGACGCGGGTGAGCGAAATCGCCGACATGATCTTTCTCAGCGAGCTTCTGGGCACCCGGGCAGATCTTCTCAGTCATGGTCAGAAGCAATGGCTCGAGATTGGCATGTTGCTGATTCAGGACCCTGAATTGCTGATGCTGGACGAACCTGTGGCGGGCATGTCGGTGTCTGAGCGCCGGCAAACTGCCGAGCTATTGCGTCGTATCACCAAGGACCGCTCGGTGATTGTGATTGAGCACGATATGCAGTTTGTGGCAGAGATCGCCGATAAAGTGACTGTGCTTCATCAGGGTAAAATTCTGGCAGAGGGCTCAGCCGAAGAGGTCAAGAAAAATCCCAAAGTGATAGAAGTGTATCTCGGGCATTGAGGAGAAAGCGATGTTAAGCGTATCGAATTACCACGTCAGCTACGGCCAGAGTGAAATTATTCACGGCATGAATTTCTCCGTTGCGCCCAATGAAATTGTCGCCATTATGGGACGCAATGGCATGGGTAAAACCACTCTGATGAAGTCTCTGATGGGCGTTATACCCAGCCAGTCGGGCAGCGTCACCCTAGAGGGTAAAGAAGTTTCCAATTTCAAAAGTTATCAGAGGGTCGAGTCCGGGTTCGGCTTTGTGCCGCAGGGGCGGATGATTTTTTCCAGCATGACTGTCAAGGAAAACATTGAGACAGGGTTGACCACCACCAAAAGGCGCAGTGTGCCGAAAGACCTTTATGATCTTTTTCCCGTGCTACTGGAAATGCGCAATCGGCGTGGGGGCAACCTGTCTGGTGGACAGCAGCAACAGCTCGCCATTGCCAGGGCCCTTGCCAGCGACCCCAAGATGTTGTTGCTTGACGAGCCGACTGAAGGCATTCAGCCATCGATCATTCGCGATATGGCAAAAACCCTTAAGGAGATTCGCGATCAGCGTGGCTTGTCCATTGTCGTTTCCGAGCAGGTGCTTAGCTTTGCCTTGGATATTGCCGATCGCATTCTAGTGATTGAAAAAGGCGAGATCGTCCATGAAGAACTCCGCTCCAACGTGGATGAAGCGAAGATCGCCTCTTACCTCTCTGTCTAACCCAAACAAAGGAGATTGCCATGCGACACGGTGATATTTCCAGCTCCCCGGATACCGTGGGAGTGGCGGTGGTGAACTACAAAATGCCGCGCCTGCACACCAAGGCTGAAGTCCTGAAAAACGCCCGTAACATTGCCGAGATGATCGTCGGTATGAAACAGGGCCTGCCGGGGATGGATCTGGTGGTGTTTCCCGAGTACAGCACTATGGGCATCATGTACGACGGAGACGAAATGATGGCCACAGCGGCGACGATTCCCGGTGAGGAAACAGAGATTTTCTCCGCCGCCTGCCGCGAGGCGAATGTCTGGGGTGTGTTTTCCCTGACTGGTGAGCGCCACGAGGAGCATCCTAAAAAGGCCCCCTACAATACGCTGGTGTTGATCAACAACAAAGGCGAGATCGTCCAGAAGTATCGCAAATGCATACCCTGGTGCCCTATCGAGGGTTGGTACCCAGGAGATCGCACTTATGTAACCGAAGGGCCTAAGGGTTTAAACATCAGCCTGATTATTTGCGACGATGGCAACTACCCCGAGATCTGGCGCGACTGCGCCATGAAAGGGGCCGAGCTGATTATTCGCTGTCAGGGGTATATGTACCCGGCCAAGGAGCAGCAGGTGATGATGGCGAAAACCATGGCCTGGGCCAACAACTGTTATGTGGCGGTGGCCAATGCCACAGGCTTCGACGGCGTTTACTCCTACTTCGGCCACTCGGCGGTGATCGGTTTTGACGGACGCACGCTCGGAGAGTGTGGCGAGGAAGACATGGGCGTGCAGTACGCACAGCTGTCTGTGTCTCAGATTCGTGACGCGCGCAAGAACGACCAGTCCCAGAACCATTTGTTCAAACTTCTGCACAGGGGCTACAGCGGAATTCACGCGTCTGGAGACGGCGATAAAGGTGTGGCCGATTGCCCCTTTGATTTCTACCGCTCCTGGGTTCTTGATGCCGAAAAAACTCAGCAACAGGTCGAATCCATCACCCGCAGCACCATCGGTGTGGCCGACTGCCCTGTGGGTAACCTGCCTGTGGGTGAAAAAGAAAAGACCGCTTGATGGTATTTATTAACGACCTCTTGGCCGACAACCAGGCGGCGAATCAGCGGGCCGAGCGGCCTGCTGATTCTGGAAAAGGCCACTACCCCAGCCGGTTTCGCTTTGACCTGGAAGCCGGTTGTCGCTATGTGCAGGAGCACCTGGTGGGGCAGGACGCCGTGTCTCAGTCCCTTTGCGAAGCCTTGGCCGTCGTCAAAGCCGATATTGCCGATCCCGCCCGACCCTTGTGGTCAGCGTTGCTCGCCGGGCCAACCGGTGTGGGCAAGACCTCAAGCGTTAAGTTGATGTCGGAGGTATTGACCGGCTCGGCAGACGCTTACTGCCGAATCGACATGAACACCTTGTCACAGTCGCATTACGCCGCCGCGTTGTCCGGCGCACCGCCTGGGTATGTTGGCAGTAAAGAGGGTGTGAGCCTGTTCGATGAAGCGGCCATTAAAGGCGATTTCAGCACTCCTGGGATTGTGCTTTTTGACGAGGTTGAAAAAGCCAGCGATGAGGTCATTCTGGCGCTGCTCAATGTGCTGGAGGAGGGCAAGCTAACGCTGACCGGATCGGGTAAAACTTTGGATTTTCGCAATACATTGATTTTCTTTACCACAAATCTGGGCTCGCGTGAGGCGGCGATGAACGCTTCTTTTTTACGCCGGCTTACAGGTCGCGGCGCTAAGTCGTCTGTGCGAGCAGCCGTTGAATCATTTTTTGCCCCCGAATTTTTTAACCGTCTGGATGCCGTTCTGGAGTTTCGGCCCCTGAGTGTAACCTCTGCAGAGAAAATTCTGCAGATTGAGTTGCAGCACTTGAACCAGAGGCTGTCCAAAAAATCCTTGCGCTTGACGTTAACTGTTAGTGCCTGCGATCAGCTTCTCGTGCGCGGTTTTAATCGCCGCTACGGGGCCCGTGCGGTGCGCCGCATCGTGCGAGAAACCATAGAGGCGCCGCTGGCGCAGTTTCTCTTTTCGTCGTCTTTTACCCCCAGCGCTGGCAGCGCCGTCACTGATGTGCAAGGCGATTGGAGTGGTGGGCGTCTTCGCTTTTTTGTCACTCCCTAAGTCTGAAGCCTATTTCCTGCCTCTACTCAGGTACGCGCTTGTTGCCTCGCCCATAGCTCCTATTATGTCTGCTTCTACCTCTTAATTTTCGCAGCTCCTGAGTCCTTGCTTCTGTGTTTTGCGTCTATGCGTCATTTGACGTAGGTGTCGGGCAATTTGTCGTATTGTTGATGACGGCGGTCAATTCGATACTGGGCGTGAATTCAGACGGATGAGCACACTCATCCAACCCTGCATACACGGCCCAACTAGGAGCTTCTGCCATGACAGAAACCATCGTCAAAATTGACTTATCCAAGTCACCCTATGAAAACGATATGATCCACAACCGCTGGCATCCTGATATCCCCATGGTGGCGACCGTCAAGCCGGGTGATGATTTTATTATGGAGTGCTACGACTGGACCGGCGGTCAGATTGCCAATGATGACAGCGCCGACGATGTGCGCGATGTCGATTTGTCGCAGGTGCACTTTCTCTCAGGCCCTGTGGGGGTTGAGGGTGCGGAGCCGGGCGATTTGCTGGTGGTGGATATTCTCGATATCGGCGCTTTTCAGGAGAGTCAGTGGGGCTTTAACGGTTTTTTCTCCAAGAACAATGGTGGCGGCTTTCTCACTGAGCATTTCCCCGAGGCGCAAAAGTCCATCTGGGATTTCAACGGCATGTTTACCAAATCCCGCCATATTCCCGGCGTTGAATTTGCCGGTTTGATCCACCCAGGGCTGATTGGCTGCCTGCCGTCAAAAGACATGCTCGATACCTGGAACAAGCGCGAGAAGGCGCTCTACGATACCGAGCCCGATCGTGTGCCGGCCCTGGCCACCTTGCCCTATGCCGACACCGCGCACATGGGTCGCTTGAGTGGCGATGCTGCCAAGACGGCGGCCGCCGAGGGTGCGCGCACCGTGCCTCCACGTGAGCACGGTGGTAACTGCGATATTAAAGACTTGTCCCGTGGCTCTAAGATCTACTTCCCGGTGTATGTGGAAGGCGGTGGTCTAAGTGTGGGCGATCTGCATTTCAGCCAGGGCGATGGCGAAATTACCTTTTGTGGCGCCATTGAAATGGCAGGCTGGATTCATCTGCGAGTGAATCTCGTGAAAAGCGGCATGGAAAAGTACGGTATTAAGAATCCGATTTTCAAACCCAGCCCGATCACGCCGAAATACGATGATTACATCATCTTCGAAGGCATTTCAGTGGATGAGTACGGCGAGCAACACTATCTGGATGTGCACGTCGCCTACCGTCAGGCCTGTTTGAACGCCATTGAGTTCCTGACCAAGTTTGGCTACAGCAAAGCGCAGAGTTACGCTATTTTGGGCTGTGCGCCGGTCCAGGGTCACATCAGTGGCGTGGTGGATATTCCCAATGCCTGCGCCACCTTGTGGCTGCCCAACGACATTTTTGAATTCGATATCAATCCCACGGCGGAGGGCCCGACCATTCAGGTGAAGGCGGGTGTGGATATTCCGCTGTCGCCGGATAAGGAGTAAACCATGCCCGTTTACGACTACCGCTGCCAGACCCACGGGGTGTTCAGTGATCTGGCCACCATGAGCAAGAGCGCAGAGCCTGCCCCTTGCCCGGTGTGCGCGCAGCTCTCAGCGAGGGTCATTATGATGTCCTCCCAGTTGCTGGATATGGCGCCGGCCAACCGCCAGGCACACTCGCGTAACGAGCAGGCGAGGGAGCGGCCGCAGTTCTCAACGCCCGAATCCCGTGCTGAGGACAAAGCCAGACGCGAGCACCGCCACGGTAAGGGCTGCGGCTGCGGTGACAAGCCCATTCGTCAGTCCCATGTGATTTACACCGCCGACGGCTCCAAGGTGTTTCCCTCGGCGCGCCCCTGGATGATCAGTCATTAACGCAACTTCGTTTGTTTGAGGGTTTGGGAGGCTTCGGCCTCCCTTTTTTTGGCTAATCAGCCCCTCAGCCGGTCTGGCGCGTAAATCTTTACGTATATTTACGCGCCAAATGCATCCATTGTCATCACGGGTTCGTATCCTCCCGCGCCCCCAAATACACACACGGAGTGTCTACTCTTATGTCCGGTAGCTATAACCTAACGCTGGTGTTCGCCTCTTATTGCGTTGCCGTCATCGCCGCTTACTCGGCGATTTACTTCGGCACCAAGTTATTCGATATGACCGGGCCCGCCCGCAAGTTCTGGCTGGCCACGGGGGCAGCCTGCCTCGGTACCGGCATTTGGTCGATGCACTTTGTCGGCATGAGCGCCTACACCATGCCCATGGAAATGCCCATGAGTTTCAGCCTGTCGCTGACCATTGCCTCCTGGGTGCCCGCTGTGCTGGCATCGGCTCTGGCGCTGACAGTGATTACCCGACCCACGGCTTCGGCAAAGAGTGTCGTAGCCAGCGCCGTCATTATGGGCGCGGGCATATCCGCCATGCATTACGGTGGTATGTACGCCATGCGTATGGATCCTCCCATTCAGTATGACTCGCTGATTGTGGCCATCTCGGTGATCATTGCGGTGGTCGCTTCTGGCGCTGCACTGGTGATCTGCCGGCAGGTGCGCGTGGTGCCCAAGCGCTACGCTCTGGTCACCAAGGCGGTTGCCGCTCTGGTGATGGGCGCGGCCATTTGCGGCATGCACTACACGGGCATGGCGGCTGCCAGCTATCCCATGGGCGCCGAAATGGCCGCGAGCAATGCGCTCAGCGGTCAGTGGATGGGCATACCTACGGCGATAGTGGCCAGTGTCTTTTTGCTGCTCTCTCTGATCGTCGCTTACCAGGATTTTCGCCAGGCGGAGCGCGAGCGGCGCGAGCAGGTGGTCCATGCCCAGAAAATCCACAAAGACGCGTTTCACGACGCCGCTACCGGCCTGGGCAACCGCAGTTATTTTGAGCAGCGGGTAATGAGCCGCCTGGCTCGCAAGGAGGCAGGGCAGGGGTTCACCCTGATCTATGTGGATGTTACCCAGTACCGGGAGCTGGTCGCCAGCGAAGGCGAAGAGGCCGCAGGGGAGTTGATGCGCTCATTTGCCAGTGCCCTGGCCTCGCAGGTGGCCGACACTGAGGAGCTGTCGCGCTACACCAGCAGCAGCTTTATGATGCTGCTGCCGCGCACCGGCACGAGTGAAATTGCCTCCATAGCGGCGCGGCTCAGAGAGCTGATGGCGGGGCATGCCTACGCGCAACGCTTTGGTCAGTGGTCGCTCGGTTACAGTCACTATCCGGATTCTGCCACTAACAGCCGCCTGCTGATGCGCGAGGCCCAGCGCACTCGCTACACCTTCAGTGATCAAGCCACGGCTCCGCTCGCCGAGGCGTTGACATGAGACGGTGGGCGGCAGAATCGTGTATACTCCGCCCACATTTTAGTCAACAGGTGTTGGATTTTGATTGCAAATCTGCTCAAGCGGGTGGTCGGCGGTAATAAAGCGCCGACCCAGCCCCCCCATTCAGACAAACCCAAAGCAGACGGTGAAGCCCGCGGCGGCGCCAAAAAGTCGACCAAGCCCGCGCGCAACAAAGCGGCAAACGGCTCAGGGCCCAAGGCAGACACCGCGGGTAAGCGCAAGAAGTCCAAACCCCGCCATACAGACGCCACCGAGTCCCCTCGCCAGAATAAGCCGCCCAAGGGAGACAAACCGCGCAAAAGTGCCAGTGGCGGCAAGAAAAAGCCCGCCAAACCTGCCCAGAATTGGGACATAACCCAGTTTCCCGTGGCCCCAGTAGAGGGCAAAAGCCGTTTTCACGATTTTGGTCTGGAAACGGATCTGATGCACGCTATTGCCGATTTGGGATTCGAGTACTGTTCTCCGATTCAGGCCCAATCCTTACCCTACGCCCTGCGCGGACGCGATGTGGTGGGTAAGGCGCAAACCGGCACCGGCAAAACAGCGGCCTTTTTGACGGCCATCATCGACGATTTGCTGAAGCACAATCTCACCGAAGAGCGCTACGCCGGCGAGGCGAGGGCGCTGGTCATTGCCCCCACCCGGGAGCTGGTGATGCAGATTGCCGAGGACGCCAAGGCGCTGTGCAAATACACAGATCTGCAGATACACACTCTGGTGGGCGGTATGGATTACGCCAAGCAGCAGCGTCGTCTGCACGACACCTTAGTGGATATCCTTGTGGCCACTCCGGGCCGTCTGCTGGATTTCTGCCGCAATAAAGACGTTTATCTCGACCAGCTGGAAGTGATGGTGATTGACGAAGCCGACCGTATGCTGGACATGGGCTTCATCCCCCAGGTGCGCCAGATTGTGCGCCAGACGCCCAAACGCGAGGACCGCCAAACCCTGTTTTTCTCCGCGACCTTTACCGACGAGGTTCATCGGTTGGTAGAGCAGTGGACCGACAACCCGGTGACGGTGGAGATTCAACCCGAGAGCGTCGCGACGGACACGGTTGAGCAGCACGTCTACCTCGCCAGCACGGACGAGAAATACACTTTGCTGTATAACCTGATTCAAACGCAGGACGTCGACAGTATGATCGTCTTTGCCAACCGCCGTGACGAATGCCGCCGGTTGCAGGATAAGCTGGATCGGCACGGCATCAAGTCCGGCCTCCTGTCCGGTGAAATTGCCCAGAATAAGCGCGTGTCTACTCTCAGAGCGTTCAAAGAGGGCGACATCAAGGTGTTGGTGGCAACAGATGTCGCCGGTCGCGGGATTCACATTGATGGTATCAGCCACGTCGTGAACTTTACCTTGCCCGAAGAGCCGGAGGATTATGTCCACCGTATTGGGCGTACCGGTCGCGCCGGAAGGAGTGGCACCTCCATCAGTTTTGCCTGTGAAGACGACGCGTTTCGCCTCGAGCCGATACAAGCGCTGCTGGGCCGCGAACTGCGTTGCGAGCAGCCGCCCGAGGCCCTGTTGGCTGACACTCCGGCCATGGCCCCGGCCAAACCCAGAGCCTCCTCATCGGGCTCTGGCTCGCAGGCACGGCGCAGTGGTGGCGGTGGACGCGGTCGTGGGCGTCGCCCCTCCCGTTAGAGTGCTCCCTTAGGCTGCGTATGCATAAGCACGCCTCGGCCATCCTCGCTCT
Organism: Gilvimarinus algae; assembly: GCF_030518215.1. GTDB lineage: Bacteria > Pseudomonadota > Gammaproteobacteria > Pseudomonadales > Cellvibrionaceae > Gilvimarinus > Gilvimarinus algae. Next base: position 96,556 of record NZ_JAULRT010000047.1, on the reverse strand, counting down.
GCACTTTACGGTCATTGTCATGGGGGCGACTGGGCTGTTCGCGCGCACCATCGCCCTGCCAGCCTGGGAGATCACTGGCATTCGTACCGCCATCGCGGCGGTGGTACTGGCCCTTTGGGTGTTCTGGCGCGAAGGCGGACTGGGTCTTGCCGGTCCTCGTCACTACCTGCGTATGCTGTTGCTTGGCGTGCTGCTCGGCGCCCACTGGATCACCTATTTTCACGCCATGCAGGTCTCCAGTGTCGCCATCGGTATGATTGCGCTTTTTGCCTACCCGGTCATGACGGTCTTTTTAGAGCCCTTTTTCAATCGTATTGAGCTCAACTGGCGGGACATTGTCAGTGGTTTGCTGGTGTTGCTCGGCATCTACTTCTTGGTGCCCGAGTTCGACGTCAACAACCAAATGACGCAGGGGGTAATCTGGGGGCTGATCTCTGCGCTGCTGTTTGCCCTGCGCAATATTCTGCTCGGGCATTGGTTTCGGGAGGTATCAGCGGCGCGCTCCCTCGGCTACCAAACGGCCATTACCGCGCTTTTGACCCTGCCGTTTATTCTGTCCTTTGGCCGTGTGCCGGCCGCGCAGGACATTGGTCTGCTCCTGTTGTTGGGCGTGGTCTTTACGGCTCTGGCGCACACGCTGCTCGGCTACACCCTGAGATTTTTACGGCCCAAGACAGTGGGCTTGGTCTCTTGTATGCAGCCGGTGTATGGTGTGCTTTACGCCGCGATTGTGCTTGGCAGTATTCCCACCATGGCCACACTCGCCGGCGGGCTGCTAATCAGCGCCGCGTCGTTTTACGAAACTTTGCAGGTGCGTCGCGGCTGAGTCGCCGTGCGCTCTTCGGGCTTTTCTGCTAGTGTTGCGCTTTTGTGGAACCGGCGCAGAATATGCTTGAGCAACAAACAGCCACACCCTCGCAACGACACCGATGGCTTGGCGCGCTCAGCAACTATCGCGATCTGCGTCTGCTCTACATCTTTTTGCTCGGCTGCTCGTCCGGTTTCCCCTTTGTCCTGATTGGCTCAAACCTCAGCGGTTGGCTCACTGATGCAGGTATCTCCCGCTCTCAGGTGGGCCTTTTGTATGTGGTCTTTGCCGTCTATGCGGTGAACTTTCTCTGGGCGCCCCTGCTCGATCGGGTGCGCCTGCCGCTGGTGTGTCGCTGGCTGGGTTTGCGCCGCGGCTGGATCTTCACCTTGCAAGGGGTGATTTTGCTCGCCACCTTGGCGTTGTCCATGACCGACCCCAGCGACAACCTGTTGTTGTTATCCGTCTTGGCACTGGTGGTGTCGACCAGTGCCGCCACACACGACATTGCCATTGATGCCTACCGTATTGAGATTATTGGCCGCGATGAGCGCAAGGTGCCCGCGGCCTCGGCCATGAGCATTGTCGGCTGGTGGACGGGTTACTCCCTGCCGGGTTACCTGGCTTTTGCCAATGCCGAAACGGTTGGCTGGGCCGGTGTCTATCTGTGGATGGCCGTGGTGGTTGCTGTGCTGATGCTATTTACTCTGTTGGTACGCGAGCCCAACACCGATCGCCAGGCCTTGCAGCGCGAGGCGGAGCTGCGCTACGCCGGTATGATGCACGCGCGCAACACGGGTACCGGCCGGGCGCTGGTATGGCTTACGGTGACGGTGGTCGAGCCCTTTGCCGACTTTTTTCGCCGCAACGGCTGGCGCCTGGCGCTGTCGATTTTACTCTTTGTGTTTTTATTCAAAATTGGCGAGGCGTTTCTCGGGCGCATGTCCATTGTCTTTTACCGGGAGGTGGGCTATTCCAATGAGCAGATCGCCCAGTACTCAAAGCTGGTGGGCTGGGGGCTGACCATAGCTTTTACCCTGATCGGCAGCACCATTAACATACGCTACGGCATTGTTCGCGGCCTGTTTATAGGTGGTATAGCCATGGCCGCGAGCAACCTGATGTTTGCCTGGATTGCTGTCGCGGGACCGAAAGAGAGCCTGTTTCTCGCCACCATTGTGGTGGATAACTTTTGTGCCGCCTTTTCGACGGTAGCGTTTGTCTCGCTGCTCACCTGGCTTACCGGGCGGGCTTTCTCCGGTGCGCAGTACGCGCTATTGGCCTCCTTGGGGAGCCTTGGGCGCACGTCACTGTCTTCAGGCAGTGGCTTTTTAGTGGATGCCTTAAACGGTAACTGGGCGCTGTTTTTTGTCCTGACGGCGCTGATGGTCATTCCGGGCTTGGTGCTGCTGGTGTTTATCGGTCGCAAGCTGCGCGGCGCCGATGAGTCAAAAGCCTGAGCGTTTTGAAAAAAAGGGGCGGAACAATAGCCTGATTGAGAACCCTGCTCTAACGGGTGGTGTCCTATACAGCTTGCGGCGGCCAGCCGTAAATGGTGAGATCGACTCGCTCGCCGGTAAAAATGACACCTTCGTCTTGCAGGCGCTGGCGCTGCAGTTGCCCGGCACTGCCGGGCCCGAGCGAGAGCCGGCCAGCGGCATTGAGCACCCGGTGCCAGGGCAACTGGCTGTGCTCGGGTAGCTGGCGCAAAACGCTACCTGCCCAGCGGGCCGCGCCTGGCCGGCCAGCCAGGCGCGCCAGCTGGCCATAAGTAAGCACACGTCCGGGCGGAACCTGGGCAAGGGCGGTATAAAGCGCTGTGCGATGATTGTTTTCGGGCATGGATTGCTCTGGCCGGATACAGAATAGATATGAAGAGCATTGTAAAACATTTGCTGTGGGCGGTTGCCGTCGCCTTGCCTCTGGCCGCTGAGGCGGGCTTTGTCGAACTGTTCAATGGCGATCGTCTTGAGGGGGATTTCGTCAAGCTTGAGGGTGACAAGCTGGTGTGGTCATCCAGTAACTTTGGCGACGTACGTATTGCCCGTAGCAAGATCAAGAACATCAGCACCACCATGCCCATGAAAATCAGTGGTAGTGCTACTCCTTGCCTGCTCGATGGAATGAAACAAGAGTACCTGTTTTACTCCTGCGGGGGCGACCCCGATCAGCGCAGCGTGCCCCTGGCGGCGCTGGATGTGATGATGCCCTTTGAGAGCCACATTGAGGGCGAATACACCTACGGTGGCAAATTCAGCCTTTCGGGATTTTTCGCTGAGGGTAACGACATCCGCCGCGACATCAAAATGAAAACCCAGCTCGATTACCGTCGTAGCGAGTTCCGCCACAACGGACTGCTCGAGTACGCCAGTTACTCATCGGACAATGAGGCCCCGGACGAGTTGTGGCTGGGGCGCTATACGGTGGACTGGTTTTTCCGCGAGCGCTGGTTCTGGAACAACGATGTCTCGGTTGGGGCTGACGAGTCGCGTGCCGTTGAGGCCTATTACACCTTCGGTAGCGGTACCGGTTATCAGTTCTGGGAAAACAGCGATACGGCCCTTGCGCTCACCGCCGGTCTGACTTACCTGAACGAGCGTTATGAAATACCGGAAAACCCCGAGCCGGATTTTGAGCAGGTCAATGAACGCTTTGCCGGCAGGCTGGGCACGACCTTTCGCTACAAGCTGCCACTGGGGATCTCCTTTTTTCATCGTAACGAGATGATTCGTTCGCTGGAAAACGACAGCGACTGGCGCTTGACCACCAATACCGGGGTCAGTACCGTGATTGCGGGGGAACTCTACTCAGAACTCAAAGTCGACTACAACGTGGACAATCAGCCTCAGCAAGACAAAAAGCGCGAAGACACCCGCCTGATGGTGGGGGTCAGCTACGAGTGGTAGCCTACTTGAGAACCGCTTCGCGGTCGTAATCCAGCCAGACACAGGCCCCAAACTATGCCGTTTATCCTGCTTCTTTTTATTGTCGTTCCCCTGATTGAGATTGCCTTGTTTATTCAGGTGGGGGATGAAATCGGCGTACTGGCCACCGTGGCGCTGGTGGTGTTTACCGCGGCGCTTGGCGTGCTCTTGTTGCGCTGGCAGGGGGTGGCGACTCTGCTTCGTGCCCGCTCGCGAATGGCAGCCGGGGAAATGCCTGCGCGGGAAATGGTGGAAGGGCTGATGCTGGCCATTGCCGGTGCTTTGCTCCTGACCCCGGGCTTTTTCACCGATGCGGTGGGGTTTGCCTTGTTGGTGCCTGCCTGTCGCAAAGCGCTGTTTAATCTGGTGCGCGATCGCATCACCGTGCAGGGGGTGGCCGGTGGACGCACAGGTCCCTATGGTGGCAGTGATGGCCATACCTTTGAGGGCGAGTACGAGCGGGCTGACGCCGCTAAAGACCGGGATCGCCTGTCTAAAAAATAGTCATCTCCAAGATCTTCCTCCCAAGAGCAAGTTTTTTTGCATTTTTTCCGCCCGGGGCTATTGAAATGCCCTGGATGATCCCCACTTCCTGAGCAGGTTGGCGGCCCGCACCCGAGGCGGCGTCGCCAAATGAGAATTTTTGCCCTGGGCTGATTGGTCCGGGGCAAAGTCCCGGGACTCCGGGGAGTTAACAATACTGAGCAATTAACCTGCTAGTTGGAGATAACAGTCCATGAATATTCGTCCGTTACACGATCGCGTTGTGGTTCGCCGCAAGGAAGAAGAGGAAAAAACCGCCGGTGGCATCGTTCTGCCGGGCTCCGCCAAGGAAAAGCCCAATCAGGGTGAGGTGGTTGCTGTGGGCAACGGCCGCGTTCTCGATAATGGTGATGTACGCCCCGTCGATGTGAAGGTGGGTGATGTTGTGGTGTTTGGCAAGTACGCCGGCAGTGACACCATCGAGGTCAACGGTGAAGAGCTGGTGATCTTGAGCGAAGGTGACATTAAAGCTGTGTTGTCCTAATTGCCTCTGCCCCTCATTTGTCATTGAACGAATTATTGGAAGGAATTGAATTATGTCTGCAAAAGAAGTGAAATTTGGTGACAGCGCCCGTCAGCGTATGGCAAAAGGCGTGAACATCCTGGCCGATGCGGTCAAAGCCACTTTGGGACCCAAGGGCCGCAATGTGGTTCTGGAAAAATCGTTCGGCGCGCCGACCGTGACCAAAGACGGTGTTTCCGTGGCCAAGGAAATTACCCTGGAAGACAAGTTTGAGAACATGGGTGCGCAAATGGTGAAAGAGGTTGCCTCTAAAGCCTCTGACGACGCCGGTGACGGTACCACCACTGCGACGGTTCTGGCTCAGTCAATCGTCAACGAAGGTTTGAAATCTGTCGCTGCCGGTATGAACCCGATGGATCTCAAGCGCGGTATCGACAAGGCGGTAGCCGCTGCTGTGGCGCACATTCGCTCCATCGCTCAGCCCTGTGACACCCCGAAAGCCATTGCCCAGGTGGGTACTATTTCGGCCAACAGTGATTCACACATTGGTGACATCATTGCCGAGGCTATGGGCAAAGTCGGTAAAGAAGGCGTGATTACCGTGGAAGAAGGCACCAGCCTGGAAAATGAGCTGGATGTGGTGGAAGGTATGCAGTTTGACCGCGGTTACCTGTCGCCTTACTTCATCACCAACCAAGACAACATGATGGTTGAGCAGGACGATCCCTACATCTTGTTGGTGGACAAGAAAATCTCCAACATCCGCGAGCTGCTGCCGACTCTGGAAGCCGTTGCCAAATCTGGCAAGCCGCTGGTCATTGTGGCCGAAGACGTCGAGGGCGAAGCGCTGGCAACTCTGGTGGTCAACAACATGCGCGGTATCGTTAAGGTATCGGCTTGTAAGGCGCCGGGCTTCGGCGATCGCCGTAAAGCCATGCTGCAGGATATTGCCGTGCTGACCGGCGGTACCGTCATCAGCGAAGAAGTGGGTCTGGATCTTGAAAGTGTGACTCTTGAGCATCTGGGTACCGCCAAGCGCGTTACCATGAGCAAAGAGAACACCACCATTGTCGATGGTGCTGGCGACGCTAAGGAAATTGAATCCCGCGTAGCGCAAATTCGCACACAAATCGAAGACACTTCTTCTGATTACGATCGCGAAAAACTGCAAGAGCGTGTGGCGAAGCTGGCCGGCGGTGTTGCCGTGATCAAGGTGGGTGCTGCCACCGAGATCGAAATGAAAGAGAAGAAAGCCCGTGTTGAAGACGCATTGCACGCAACTCGTGCGGCGGTGGAAGAGGGCGTTGTGCCCGGCGGTGGTACTGCTCTGCTGCGCGCCGTAGCAGCGATTGCCGATCTGACCGGTGACAACGAAGAGCAAAACGCCGGTATCGCTATTGCACGCCGCGCGATGGAATCGCCGCTGCGTCAAATCGTCACCAACGCTGGTGAAGAGGCCTCTGTTGTGGCTGAAGCCGTGCGTAAAGGCGATGGTAATTTTGGCTTTAACGCGGCCACCGGTGAGTACGGTGACATGCTGGAGATGGGTATTCTCGATCCGGCGAAAGTGACCCGCACCGCGCTGCAGGCCGCCGGCTCTGTGGCTGGCCTGATGATCACCACCGAAGCCATGGTAGCGGATAAGCCTGACGAGAAAGGCGGCTCTGCTCCCGATATGGGCGGTATGGGCGGTATGGGTGGCATGGGCGGCATGATGTAAGCCCAGCGAGCCTAAGAAGGCACCTGCTTGGCAGGTGCCTTCTTCGCATTTAGGCGCTATACTTTGGCGCTCACCTCATTAAAAGTATCGGCGGGCAGTCCTGCTGATGACAATATCCGCACAAAGCCGGCTTTGGTCGGTGTATCAATTTCACCGTGTTTTAAGGAGAACTTTATGGCTTTTGAATTACCGGAACTGCCCTACGCAAAAGACGCTCTCGCGCCGCACATTTCCGAAGAGACCCTGGAGTATCACTACGGCAAACACCACAAGACCTACGTCGACAAGCTCAACGGCATGGTGCCGGGCACTGAGTTTGAAGGCAAAACGCTGGAGGAGATCATCAAGAGCTCCAAAGGTGGTGTGTTCAACAATGCCGCGCAGGTGTGGAACCACACTTTCTACTGGCATTGCTTGAGCCCCAACGGTGGTGGTGAAGCAACGGGCGCTGTGGCGGCAGCTATCGACAGTGCGTTTGGCTCTTTTGACAAGTTCAAAGAGGAGTTCACCAACTCTGCCATCGGCAACTTTGGCTCTGGCTGGACCTGGCTTGTGAAAAAAGCCGACGGCTCTGTCGCCATCGTAAACACCAGCAATGCCGAAACGCCTCTGACCGATGAGTCGGTGACCCCAATTCTGACCGTGGATGTTTGGGAGCACGCCTACTACATCGACTACCGCAATGCCCGTCCGAAGTACATGGACGCTTTCTGGGCGTTAGTGAACTGGGATTTCGTCAATCAGAACTTTGCTTGATTGATGCTCAGAAATTGCGAAAATGCCGGGCCTAGCCCGGCATTTTTGTTTTTGAACAGGCCCGCGTGAGCGGCGCACTTCCCTTCTTTTTTCCGGTCATACCTGTTATAACCACACCCAGTCATACGATGTTGCACAGGTAGTTTATGGAACGTAAAGAACCCACATTGTCCGGTATTGTCCCTGAGCGGGACGACGACCATCCGCGTCAAGACCCTCAATCGGCTGGAGCGGGCAGGTCCCGCTCAAGCCCTTCCGCCCCCGAGCCGCCACCTTCAGGCGGTGGCTCTGGCTGGGTTGCAGGTCTTGCACTTTTGCTGGCGTTTGCCGGCCTCGGCGGTGGGGGTTATCTCGCCTGGCAGCTGACAGAGTCCAATAAAGCGCTGGTTGCCGCGCAAAACCGTATTACCGATTTGGAGGCGCGTCTCGATCTCAACTCCGACCAGTCCAGCGAAACCGTGGATGAAATTCGCGATAAGCTTGAGTGGGCTGACTCCGAAATCCGTAAGCTCTGGGGGGTGTCGCACGACACCAACCGCAAGAAAATTACTGCCAATGAAGATGCGCTCGCCGCGCTGAAAAAGCAGGTGGGCGCTGTTGAGAAAGACGCCGCCTCGGCGCGCGCCAGTGCTGCCAGCATTAAGCGCGAGCTGGAGGGGCGCCTGCAGGCGTTGAGCACGCAGCTCAGCTCGGCCACGAAAGCGGTTGAAACACTGCGCTCAAGCGCTGACCAGCTGCAAAGCCTGAGTCTCGATGTGCAGCGCCTGACTCAACAAATGCCCGGACTGCGCGATTTGGCCAGCCGCGTCAAAACCAACGAAGAGGCCATAGCGGCTATCGATGCCTACAGACGCAACCTCAACAGGGATATTTTGCAGCTGAGACAGCAGCTCGGCACTTCGGCGAGCAGCCCTTGAGGTCGCAGCGGGCAATCGCCTCTCCCATGGTGTAAAATCACGCGCAAAATCCGAAACCCCTGAGATTTTGCTATGACCACCGTGATCAAAGAAGCCGATTTCATCGAGAGCGTCGCCGACGCTCTCCAGTTCATTTCCTATTATCATCCCGTCGATTTTATTCAGGCTGTGCATCAAGCCTACGAGCGCGAGGCCAATCCGGCGGCAAAAGACGCCATGGCACAGATTCTGATTAATTCCCGGATGTGCGCCATGGGCCACCGGCCAATCTGTCAGGATACAGGCATTGTGACCGTGTTTGTCGAGGTGGGCATGGAGGTTCAGTGGGATGCGCGCATGGGTGTCACCGACATGGTCAATGAGGGCGTGCGCCGGGCCTACAATCACCCGGATAACGTGCTGCGTGCGTCGATTCTGGCCGATCCCGATGGCGCCCGCAAAAACACCGGGGACAATACACCGGCGGTGATTCACTACAATATCGTGCCGGGCAATACCGTCGAGGTGCATGTGGCCGCCAAGGGTGGTGGTAGCGAAGCCAAAACCAAATTTGCCATGCTCAACCCCTCCGACTCAGTGGTTGACTGGGTGTTGGACATGGTGCCGAAGATGGGCGCAGGCTGGTGTCCGCCAGGCATGTTGGGGATCGGTATAGGCGGTACCGCTGAAAAAGCCATGTTGCTGGCGAAAGAGGCCCTGCTGGACCCTGTCGACATACAGGAGTTGCAGGCCAAAGGCGCCGACAATCGCGCTGAAGAACTGCGCCTGGAACTCTATGACAAGGTTAACCGCTTGGGGATTGGCGCTCAGGGGCTCGGCGGCCTGACCACTGTGCTGGATGTCAAGGTCAAAGATTACCCCACCCACGCCGCCAACAAAGCTGTGGCCATTATCCCCAACTGCGCCGCTACCCGCCACGCGCACTTTACTCTGAAGGGGGCGGGACCTGCACTGCAAACACCGCCATCGTTGGACGACTGGCCGGAGATTACCTGGGAGGTGTCCGATTCGGTGCGGCGGGTGGATCTCAATACGGTTACCGCGGAAGAGGTCAAACAATGGCAGCCGGGGGATACCTTGCTGCTGTCGGGCAAGATGCTCACCGGCCGCGATGCCGCGCACAAGAAAATGGTGGATATGCTGGCGAAAGGTGAATCCCTGCCCGTGGACCTGACCGGCCGGTTTATCTACTACGTTGGCCCGGTGGACCCGGTGCGCGATGAAGTGGTCGGCCCCGCTGGACCTACCACAGCGACGCGCATGGACAAATTTACCCGAACTATGCTGGAGCAAACGGGTCTGTTGGGTATGATCGGTAAGGCTGAGCGCGGCCCGACCGCCATTGAGGCGATTCGCGACAATGAGTCTGTCTACCTGATGGCTGTGGGCGGCGCCGCCTATTTGGTAGCGCAAGCGATCAAATCGGCAAAGGTGTTGGGTTTTCCTGAACTGGGTATGGAGGCGATCTACGAATTTGATGTCAAGGAAATGCCGGTGACCGTTGCCGTCGACAGCAAAGGTGAATCCGTTCATCAAACCGGACCACAACTCTGGCGCAGCAAAATTGAAGAGGGTGTGGTGTTAGTAAATTAACTTATCCGGGCGGCATTTTGCCGCCCGGCAACGCTTGAGGAGGAATGAGCATGTCAGAACTTCAAAAGCAACAGTGTGAAGCTTGCAACGCGGATGCACCGCGTTTGTCTGAGCAAGAGATACAAACGTATCTGCAACAGGTGCCCGGCTGGCAGGTTAAAGATCACGACGGGGTGGCGATTTTGACTAGGCAGTACACGTTTAAAAACTTTGCCGAGGCGCTGTCTTTTACCCAGAAAGTGGGCGAGCTGGCTGAATCCTATCAACACCACCCGGCACTGGTTACCGAGTGGGGTAAGGTGACGGTGGATTGGTGGACGCACAAAATAAAGGGTTTGCACCGCAATGATTTTATTATGGCGGCAAAGACCGATGGACTCGGTGGTTAGCGGTTACAATTTTACACATATATCGTCCAAAACCAGAGCCTTTGCGCTTTTCAAATCGTAGAGTTCTGGTATCTTCACCCGCTTTACCACTGTGCAGCAGTGGACACAGCTTAGGCTGCATCCACCTTTTACTAAGCAGGAAAAGAATGCGCAAGATAATTTTTCACTATCACCTTTTTAAAAATGCGGGTACGTCTCTAGATTCGCAATTGAAGAAGAATGTTTCAGAAAATCAATGGGTGACCCGGGAGTTTCCGGGGCCGCCGGAAGCGAACCGGAAAAAAGTCTCTGAATGGCTCAAAGAGGAGCCCAGTGCGCAGGTTTTTTCTTCACATACTGCCTGCTTTCCACCGCCGAAAATGTCTGGCGTAAGAGTTCTGCCCATTATTTTCATTCGTCATCCCATCGATCGCCTCGCCTCTATCTACGCCTTTGAGCGTAAACAGGGGACGGATAACTTTGGGGCGGTTCTTGCCAGAAACACAAATTTCTCCGGTTACATTGAGAGCCGCCTTGCAATTCCCCGAGATCGGTTGTGCCGTAATTTTCATACAGAGCGTCTCGCCATGATGTATGCGCCTAAAGTAGGCTCAGAAATGGTGCGTGCAGAGAAAGCACTCGCTGAGCTGCCTTTTGTCGGAGTGGTCGATCGCTTCGATGCGTCTTTGGTGCGGCTGGAGCGCTGGCTGCACGCCGAAGGGTTTGCGGATTTTCAGCTCGAGGCGGTTAAGGAGAATGTCTCACGCGACGGTGAAAAAACGCTGGCGGAGCGATTGGAAGACATCAGGCAGGAGGTGGGTGATACCGTCTACCAGAAACTGCTGGATGCCAATGAAGACGATTTAATTCTCTATCGGCAAGCCTGCGAGTTTCTCTGATGTCTATCAAGCTCCGCAAAAGCGGAGCTTTTTCAACTCAGTCGATAACGACTGCTTACCTCGTCAAGGCTATCTATCGGCTCCATCAGTTGGCGAATAATGCCGTCCTTAATGCTGTAGCACCAGCCGTGAATGGTTAAATCTTGCCCACGCTGCCAGGCGTTTTGCACGATATTGGTGTGCGAGACGTTGGCGACTTGCTGCATTACGTTGAATTCACACAGCCGCTCCAGGCGCTGCTCTTCATCTGCTATGTTTTCCAGCTCTTGCTGATGATTGAAATACACGTCGCGAATATTGCGAATCCAGTAGTCGACGATGCCCACCTGCTGATTTTGCATGGCCGCTTTGACGCCGCCGCAACCATAGTGGCCGGTGACCATAATGTGCTTGACCTTGAGCACTTCGACTGCAAACTGCATAACCGACAGGCAATTCAGGTCGGTGTGTACCACGAGATTGGCAACATTGCGGTGCACAAAAATGTCGCCGGGCATTAGGCCGACAATCTGGTTGGCAGGCACACGGCTGTCGGAGCAGCCGATCCATAGAAATTCCGGGGTCTGCTGCTGAGACAGCTTGGCAAAAAACTCCGGGTCCTCGGCTTTGATCTTCTCAGCCCACTCGGCATTTTGTTTGAATAGATAATCTAGATCGGACATGAACTCCTCCTGCTGTTTGGCAAGCACAAGTATATTTCAAATAAACGGGTAAATGGTACAGTAGCCCTGCCTGAGACACTGATGGAGGGTCATTTTGGCCAATACAGGAATGCACACGTTCTACTGGCATGATTACGAAACCTGGGGAGAAGTCCCGGCGCTGGACAGACCCTCACAGTTTGCCGGTGTGCGCACCGATGCCGATCTGAACATCATCGGCGAGCCTCTGATGATTTACTGTAAGCCGCCGCCGGACCTTCTGCCCAAGCCCCAGGCGTGTTTAGTGACCTCGTTGACCCCTCAGCACGCGCAGCGCCAAGGCCTCTGTGAGGCCGATTTTATGGCGCAAATCCATACCGAGCTGGCGACAGCGGGCACTTGCGCGGTGGGTTATAACTCGATCCGTTTTGACGATGAAGTTACCCGTTACGGACTCTACCGCAATTTTTACGATCCCTACGAACGCGAGTGGAAAAACGGCAACTCCCGCTGGGACTTGATCGATGTAGTGCGGATGACCCGCGCACTCAGGCCGGAGGGGATCGAGTGGCCCAACTACGAAGACGGCAGCCCCTGTTTCAAGCTAGAGGCGCTCAGCGCCGCCAATCAGCTGGAGCACGGCTCAGCGCACGATGCCCTATCCGATGTCTATGCCACCATCGCCCTGGCTCAACTGGTTCGCCGCCGCCAACCGCGCCTGTTCGACTACGCCTTCAAGCTTCGCAACAAGCGCTTTGTTGCCGATTTGATCGATATTGACGCCTTCAAGCCCGTGCTGCATATCTCTTCTATGTTTGCGTCGCAGCAGGGCAATGCGGCGCTGGTGGTGCCCCTGGCTTATCACCCGCAGAACAAAAACAGTGTAATTGCCTACAACCTCGCGATTGATCCCATAGAGCTGTTCTCTTTGCCCGCCGAGGAGCTGGCCGGGCGGCTGTTTACTCCTAAGGCAGATTTGCCCGAGGGCGTAGAGCGTCTGGCGCTAAAAGAGATTCACTTGAACAAATCGCCCATGGTGCTGCCAGTGGCCATGCTGGACGAGCAGACCGAGCAGCGCCTGGGGCTCGACCGCGCGCTATGTGAGCAGCACTGGCGACGTTTTAGCGCCATGACGCTGGTGGAGGCGACCGCTCTGCGGGCGAAGCTTGCCAAGCTCTACCAGTTATCGGCGTTTGCGCCGCGCACCGACCCGGAAACCATGCTCTACGACGGCTTTTTTGACGATCACGATAAGGCGTTGATGCGCCGAGTGCGTCAGTCGAGCCCGGCGGCACTGGCCGAAGGCAACTTTGACTTTCACGACCCGCGCCTGGCCGAGTTGCTCTGGCGTTACCGGGCGCGCAATTTCCCCGAGACCCTTAATCAGAGCGAACTCGAGCGCTGGCGAGTCTTTTGTCTGCAGCGTCTGACTCAGCCCGAGGCCGGTGCCTCCCTGATAAAAAGTCAGTTTGACGAGGAAATAGCGCGTTTGGCGCAGCAGGAGTCGCTTAGCGAGGCCCAGCGGGAGCTGCTCGCGCAGTTGGCCGGTTGGTCAGAGAAGCTGCTGGCCGAGGCTCGGTCGGGCGGCGGGGAGGGCAACTAAAAGGCCTCCGATGCCAAAAAAGACTAAAGAGAATCTGCCAAACTACGCTATATAGTATATAGAGCGACGGCCTTGGCACTCAGCTGGTGGCCGAATAATAACGATATCGAGCTATTGGGAGATCTCATGAGTCTACGCCTTTCCCTCAGAAAAAAGATCAGTGCATCGGCCGCGGTGGCGTTGATTGTGGTTGGTTGCGTGGTGGCCTGGTTGGCCTATACGGCCGCCATGGGGCAGATGGAAAACAACATCCGCAGCCAGGTAAAGGGAATTTCCGGCACTTTTTCCAAATACGTGGGCGACTGGTTCACCAGCAAAGCCAGGGCGCTGGAGAGCTTTCCCGGCAGTGCCGACCCCGCCGATTTTATTACCCATCTCAACCAGGTGAAAGTGGCTGCAGAAGTCGATAATGTGTTCCTTGGTTTTGAGGACGGTGGGCTAATTAACGCCAATCAGCTGGTGCTGCCGGAGGACAATAACGATCCCCGTGTCTGGCACTGGTATATGCACGCCAAGGAAACGCCTCGCAAGACGGTGATCGAAGATCCCACTGTCGCCTCTGCCACGGGTAAAAATGTGGTGTCGCTAGGGCGTGTGGTGCGTGGTCCCGGTGGCCAGATGCTCGGCGTGATTGGCGCCGACGTGGTGCTGGACGCCATTGTCGAGCAGCTGCGTTCCATAGAGCTGCCGGGGCAGGGCAGCTTGTTTATCGCCAAACGCAAGGGCACGGTGTTTACCCACGCTGACCAGTCCCTGCTCAACGCCCAGACCACCAGCATTTCCCCCGAGCTGACAGCCCCATACCTCGAATCCCTGCTCGGCACCAGCGAGAGCCTGCACTTGATTGATGTCAATGGTCAGCGTACTCAGGTGTTTGCCACTTCAGTGCCGGACTCCGACTTGTTGCTGGTGATGCTCCTCAATCGCGATGCTCTGGTCGCACCGGTACTGTCGAGTTTGGGCCAACAGATGCTGGTTATCCTGGCGCTGGTGGTGATCAGTATCCTGGCGCTCAACTGGTTGATCGGACGCCTGTTTCGGCCGCTTCACCGAGTCTCGGATGCTCTGTCGGAAATTGCCTCGGGCGGTGGTGACCTGACCAGCCGCTTGCCGGTAACCTCGAACGATGAGGTGGGCTCTCTCGCGGTCAGCTTTAACCAGTTCTCCGAGCACATGCATGACTTGGTGGAGCATATCCGCATGCAGGCAGCCGAGCTGGACGCCAACGCGCGGGCCACGGCGGAGCGAGCCACCGGTTCGGTGCGGGAAATGACCCACCAGCAGGAGCAGATTGGCATGGTGAGCCACGCCATGAGCGAGATGACTAACGCCACCGGTGAAATTGCCCGTCACGCGGAAAATACTGCCAACGCCGTGCAGGAGGCGGTGGCCAGCGCCGGCCAGGGCAAGCAGCAAGTGGACACCACCACCGATTCCATTAACTCTCTGGCCGACAAGCTTGAGCATGCCGGCGAGGTCATCGGCTCGCTGAATGAACGGGCACAGGAGATTAACGGCATTCTCGCCACCATTCAGGGCATCGCTGAGCAGACCAACCTACTGGCGCTGAACGCCGCCATTGAGGCCGCCCGGGCCGGTGAGCAGGGCCGGGGTTTTGCCGTGGTGGCCGACGAGGTGCGCGTTCTCTCCCAGCGAACCCACGCCAGCACCGAGGAAATCCAGAGCATGATCAGTGCGCTGCACAACACCGCTCAGAGTGCTGTTGCCATCATGAATGACAGCCGGGGGCTGGCCGCCGGCAGCGTCGAAAACGCCGATCACGCCTCCAAATCGTTGACCACCATTAACGAGGCGGTGGGCTCCATCAGTGCTATGGCCACACAGATTGCGACCGCCGCCGAAGAGCAGTCCCATGTGGTACAGGAGGTGATGCAAAACATGAAAACCATCTCCGAGGTGGCTGAGCGTTCTCTGGAAGAGGCGCAGCAGGGGCAGTCGCGGGCCAAGACCTTGGAGGAGTACTCCGAGGCACTCAACGACAAGGTGTCCACGTTCAGGCTCTAGAGGTGGCCTAAGGCCGCTCCCCAAGGCCTGCCGGGCGGCCAATGTGCCGCCTGCGCAAGAGTTATCCACAGTACTGTTACCCTTTGCCACTTTGAACTGTATATCTGTGTAATTCGGTGACCTTGCGGTGGGAATTGTGCGCGTTTGCGGGTACAATTTCGCCGCGCTTAATCGGGCGTTTACAATCGGTGAAAGACTAACCAATTCAGGAGCAGAGTATGTCGTCCATCAACAAAGTTGTGCTGGCCTATTCCGGCGGTCTCGACACCTCGGTGATCGTCAAGTGGCTGCAGGAAACCTACAACTGCGAAGTGGTGACGTTCACTGCCGACATTGGCCAGGGTGAGGAAGTTGAACCCGCCCGCGCCAAGGCCAAGGCCCTGGGGGTCAAAGAAATCTATATCGACGATCTGCGCGAAGAGTTTGTCCGCGATTTCGTTTTCCCCATGTTCCGTGCCAATACCATCTACGAAGGTGAGTACCTGCTGGGTACCTCCATCGCCCGTCCGCTGATTGCCAAGCGCCTGATTGAAATTGCCAATGAAACCGGGGCCGATGCCATTTCTCACGGCGCCACTGGCAAAGGCAACGACCAGGTGCGCTTTGAGCTGGGCGCCTATGCGCTCAAGCCCGGCATTCAGGTGATAGCGCCCTGGCGCGAGTGGGATCTTACCTCCCGTGAAACGCTCATGGCCTACTGCGAGCAGCACAATATTCCGGTGGACTTCTCCTCCAAGAAGAAAAAGTCGCCCTATTCCATGGACGCCAACCTGCTGCACATCTCCTACGAGGGTGGTGTACTGGAAGATCCCTGGACCGAGGCTGAAGAAGACATGTGGCGCTGGAGTGTCTCTCCCGAGACCGCCCCCGATCAGCCCACCTATGTGGATCTGACCTTTGAGAAGGGCGATATCGTCGCCATTGATGGCGAATCTTTGAGCCCGGCCAGCGTGCTGGAAAAACTCAACAAGCTCGGCGGTGCCAACGGTATCGGTCGGCTGGACATCGTGGAAAACCGCTACGTGGGTATGAAGTCCCGCGGCTGCTACGAGACACCCGGGGGTACCATTATCATGAAGGCGCACCGGGCCATTGAATCCATCACACTGGACCGCGAAGTCGCTCACCTAAAAGACAGCCTCATGCCCAAATACGCCGAGCTGATCTACAACGGCTACTGGTGGAGTCCGGAGCGCAAAATGCTGCAAACGGCCATCGACGAGTCTCAGGAGCCGGTGAACGGTGAAGTGCGCGTTAAGCTCTACAAAGGCGGCGTGCATGTGGTAGGCCGCCGGTCAGCGGACAGCCTGTTTGACGAAAAAGTAGCAACGTTTGAAGACGATGCCGGCGCTTATGACCAGAAAGATGCCGAGGGCTTTATTAAGCTCAATGCTCTGCGGATGCGCATTGCCGCAGGTAAAGGGCGCACGCTGATTTAAGGCTGGTTGGCCCTGTGCCGGTCGGTGTTTGCCAGATTTCCTCGCTGTGTTTACGGCGCTGGCGTTTGTACTATAGTTGATGAAAATCAAATCTTTGTCAGCCTGGGTGCCGCACAATGGCGCCCAAATGGCTGATGCGTGCTTCGCGCGCCACTTCTAATAACAATATTCCTTACAAATTGTGTTTTGCCAAGAAATAGGGAAGGTCCTATGAGTAGTAACCTAGTTGCGGCGGGCGACCACCCGGTGTACGACTACAAAGTCGTTCGCCAGTTCGCAATCATGACTATTGTCTGGGGTATAGTCGGCATGGGAGTCGGTGTATTGATCGCCGCCCAGCTTTACTGGCCCCAGCTGAATGATATTTTCCAGCCGTATACTCATTTCGGCCGGCTGCGCCCACTGCACACCAATGCAGTGATTTTCGCCTTTGGCGGCTGTGCCCTGTTCGGGACCTCCTACTATGTGGTACAGCGCACCTGTCAGGCCAAGCTGTTTGGCGGCTGGCTGGTGCCGTTTACTTTCTGGGGCTGGCAGCTGGTGATTGTACTCGCCGCCATTACCCTGCCACTGGGGTACACCACCAGTAAAGAATACGCCGAGCTTGAGTGGCCCATCGATATCCTGATCGCCGTGGTTTGGGTGTCTTACGCCATTGTCTTTTTTGGCACCATCGTCAAACGTAAAACCGCGCACATCTACGTGGCCAACTGGTTCTATGGCGGCTTTATCCTGACGGTGGCCGTGCTGCACATTGTCAACAGCGCCGCTATACCCGTGAGCTGGATGAAATCCTACTCGGCTTACGCCGGCGCGGCCGATGCCATGGTGCAGTGGTGGTACGGGCACAATGCGGTGGGCTTTTTCCTCACGGCGGGCTTTTTGGGCATGATGTACTACTTTGTGCCCAAACAGGCCGATCGCCCGGTCTACTCCTACCAGCTCTCTATCGTTCACTTCTGGGCGCTGATTTCCATTTATATCTGGGCCGGTGCGCACCACCTGCATTATTCTGCGCTTCCCGACTGGGCGCAGAGCCTGGGTATGGTGATGTCGCTGATCCTGCTGGCGCCGTCCTGGGGCGGCATGATCAACGGCATTATGACGCTTTCGGGCGCCTGGCATAAGCTGCGCACTGATCCGACCCTGCGCTTTCTGGTGGTCTCCCTGTCTTTCTACGGCATGTCTACCTTTGAAGGGCCCATGATGTCCATCAAGACTGTCAACGCGCTGTCGCACAATACCGACTGGACCATCGGCCACGTTCACTCGGGCGCGCTCGGCTGGGTGGCGATGATTTCCATCGGTGCCGTGTATCACCTGCTGCCGATTCTGTTCGGACGCAAAGAGATGTACAGCGTCAGGCTGATCAACGTGCACTTCTGGTTGGCGACCATCGGTACGGTGCTTTACATCGCCTCCATGTGGGTCAACGGCATTATGCAGGGCCTGATGTGGCGAGCCTTTAACGACGACGGCACCTTGACTTACAGCTTTGTCGAGGCAGTTCAGGCCAGCTACCCCGGTTACCTGGTCCGGTTTATCGGCGGGGCATTCTTCTTCAGTGGCATGTTGCTGATGGCTTACAACGCCTACCGCACAGCGCAGGCGCCGAGCGAAGAGAAAACTCAAACCGGCGCTGAGCCACAAGCGGTTTAAAGGGGGCATCGGTGAAAAATCACGATATCGTAGAAAAAAATATTGGTCTGATGACCGTGTTGGTGATTGTCGCCATCAGCTTTGGTGGCCTGGTGGAGATTGTTCCGCAGTTTTTCCTGAAAGAGACCACCGAGCCTGTTGCCGGGCTTAAGCCTCTCGGTCCTCTTGAGCTCGAAGGCCGCGACATTTACATTCGCGAGGGCTGCCACGTCTGTCATACGCAGATGGTGCGCCCGCTGCGTGCCGAGGTGGAGCGCTATGGCCACTACTCAGTGGCTGGCGAATCGGTGTACGAACACCCTTTCCTGTGGGGCTCCAAGCGCACCGGGCCGGATCTGGCGCGCGTCGGTGGCCGCTATTCGGATGACTGGCACAAGGTGCACTTGTTCAATCCACGCATTGTGGTACCCGAGTCGAATATGCCGGCCTTCCCTTGGCTGTACGACAACACCCTCGATGGCAAACACACCGAAGCGAAGATGCGCGGTCTGCGCAAAGTTGGCGTACCTTACACCGATGAAGACATCGAAGGCGCTGGCGACAAGGTGAAAGGTGTTACCGAAATGGACGCGCTCGTGGCCTACTTGCAGCAGCTGGGTACCCTGCTCAAGGAGAAGCGCTAGTGGATAAGGGTACGCTCGGCGCGATTAGCACAGTTCTGGTTGCGATCGCTTTTGCCGGCGTCTGCTGGTGGGCGTTCTCACCCAAGCGCAAGAAGCGCTTCGATGACGCTGCTAACTTGCCCTTTGCCGACGAGCCCGACAGCGACACAAAACAAGAAACAGAAAAGAACACTCCATCGACCGATGATGTAGCAAGGCGGAACTGATTATGAGTACTTTTTGGAGCCTTTGGATTATCGGCCTGACCCTGATCAACCTGGTGTTGGTGTTGTGGGTCTTGCTGGCCAATCGCAAGGTGGCGGTGCGCGACGACGAAACGCCGGAGAACCGCACGACAGGTCACGTCTACGACGGCATTGAGGAGTATGACAACCCTCTGCCGCGCTGGTGGTTCAAAATGTTTATTGCCACCTTTATCTTTGCCGGCGCCTACCTGATTATCTACCCGGGGCTTGGCGCCTTTGAAGGCCTGGCCGGTTGGACCCAGGAAAACCAGCTGGAAAAGCAGCAGATGAAAGCCGATGCGCTCTACTCGGAGCAGTTTGGCAAATACAACGCCATGCCCATTGCCGAGCTCGCGCGCGACCGGGATGCCATGAAAATGGGACTGCGCCTGTTTGCCAACAACTGCGCCGTGTGTCATGGCGCCGACGGTGGCGGTAACTACGGGTTTCCCAATCTCACGGATAACGACTGGCTCTGGGGTGGCGAGCCCGAAACCATCAAGCAGACGCTGATCAACGGTCGCAAAGGCATTATGCCGCCCTGGGCCGCTATTCTCGGGGAAGAGGGCATTGCCGAGACCACTGAGTATGTGCTCAGTCTGTCCGGGCGTGAGCACGACAGCGAGTTGGCCAGCGCCGGCGCAGAGCACTTTCAGCGCAACTGCGTTGTCTGCCATGGCGCAGATGGCAGCGGTAACCATGCATTGGGTGCGCCTAACCTGACCGACGATATCTGGCTCTACGGCGGCCAGCCGCAAGACATTCGCCAGACCCTGCGTGACGGGCGCAACGGTGTCATGCCCGCCCAGAAAGAGCTTCTCAAGGAAAGCCGTATCCACCTGTTGGCGGCCTACGTCTACAGTTTGTCCCTGCCGCTGGACGAGCAGCAGTAACCTTCCTCTGCGCCGGGGTACCCCGGCGCAAGACACTGTCCACGTTTTCGAGGTGTCTGTGTGAGCCAAAAACCGTCTTCTGATAACCCTGAGCAGGGCGTTCGCTATATCAACCTCTACGAGGCGGATGACAAGGTTTACACCCGGCGTATCACCGGGTTTTATCAAAAACTCAGACGCTATACCGGTCTGCCGCTGATCGCTGGCTTTATCCTGATGCCGTGGCTGGTGATCGACGGTCGCCCGGCTATGCTCTTTGACTTGCCCGAGCGCAAGTTTCATATTCTCTGGACCACCTTCTGGCCCCACGATGGTATGTACCTGGCGTGGCTGCTGATTATCAGCGCCTTTTTACTCTTTACGGTGACCGTACTGGTGGGACGGGTCTGGTGCGGCTTTACCTGTCCGCAAACGGTCTGGACCCAAATGTACATCTGGGTGGAGTACCTGTGCCAGGGCGACCGAAACCGGCGGATCAAGCTCGATGCATCCCCCTGGGGGCCAGAAAAACTGATGAAAAAGGGAGCCACCTACGCGTTCTGGCTGGTCATCGCCTTGATCACCGCCTTGACCTTTGTCGGCTATTTTGTCCCTGTGCGCGAGCTGATCACCGGCTTGGTTACCTTTGAAGTACACCCGGCGGCGGCTTTTTGGGTGCTGTTTTTTACCGCGGCAACCTTTATCAACGCCGGCTTTATGCGCCAGCAAGTGTGTAAGTACATGTGCCCCTACGCGCGTTTTCAGTCGGTGATGTACGATCGCGACACACTTACGGTGTTTTACGATTACGTGCGTGGCGAAAAGCGTGGTCCGCGCAAGGCGGATGAAGACTACAAGGCCCAGGGGCTGGGCGATTGCATCGATTGCTCCTGGTGCGTTCAGGTCTGCCCGGTGGACATTGATATTCGCGACGGACTTCAATCCGAGTGTATCGATTGTGGCCTGTGTGTGGATGCCTGCAATACCGTAATGGACAAAATGCACTACCCACGCGGGTTGATCCGTTTTACCACCGAGGACAATATCAAACACGGCAAGACCCACGTGCTGCGCCCACGATTTGTGGGCTACCTGGTGGTGTTGCTGGTGATGGTGAGTGTCTTTGTCTACAACATTGCGACCCGCACCCCGCTCGGGATGGAAGTGCTGCGCGATCGCGGCGTGCGCATGTACCGCATCAGCGGCAAGGACGTGCAGAATGTCTACACCATCAAGATCAATAACATGGACGGCAGGGCGCACGAGTACGACCTCGTAGTGAGCGGCGACTTTGATTTCCGCCTGCAGGGTTATCGGCCGATGACGGTGGATTCCGGTGAAGTGTTTACCCTACCGGTGCGCGTGGCGGTTGCCCGCGATGAATTGACAGAGGTAAAGACGTCCGTCACCTTTACCCTGACGGCGAAAGACGACGCGAAGCTCACCGCCGAGCATGAATCGTCCTTTATCGGGCCGCAACAACGGGAGTACTGATGGTGTCTCAAGCGATCAAACAGAGCGAGTCCAGCGTCTGGTACCGCGAGCCCTGGGCCTGGTTTGTCCTCACGCCTTTGATCGTCGTGGTCATTGTCTCACTCAGCTTTGTCGCCGTGGCGGTCAAGCACGCCGACGATAGGGTCGTGGACAACTACTACAAGGAAGGGCGCATGATCAACCAGAGCCTGGAGCAGGACACCCGCGCGGCCAATTGGCAGTTGTCGGCCGATTTGCACTGGCTGGCGGACGCGCAGGTAATGGAAGTGGTGCTGCACTCCCCCATGATTCCCGCACCCGCCGAGCTGTCGCTCTGGCTGGATCACCCCTTCGATGAAAAGCAGGACGCGCAGTTGATTTTGCAGCCGGTAAGCGACAACCGCTACCGTACCGACACTGTAGCGCGCGAGCATATGTGGTATGCCACTTTGGTGCCGGGGACCGACGAGTCTGCCCGGCGCGACTCACCCTGGCGCCTGCGCGGCGAGATCGATTTTGACCGCGCCGCACACTGGCGCTTCGCCCCCACGCCTGCCGCGCAGTCCAGCATTAATGAGTGAACCGAACACTCCGCAAGACGATTGTTACCACTGCGGTCTGCCGCTACCGCGGGGTGATGTTTATCCACTAGAAATTGACGGAGTGCGCCGGCTGATGTGCTGCCCCGGCTGCCAGGCGGTGGCAGGGGCCATCGTCGAAGGCGGCCTCAGCCGCTTCTACCAGTACCGCAGCCAGCTCAGTGAGCGCCCTTCCCAAGAGAGCCTGGCAACCGGCTTTGCGGTCTACGACCTGCCCGAGCTGCAGGAAAGTTTTGTGGTACCTCTGGCCGAGAGCCGCCACCAGGCAAATCTGCTGCTGCAGGGCATCAGTTGTGCCGCCTGTAGCTGGCTGGTCGAAAAGCACATGGCCAGGGTGGCGGGGCTGATCTCGGTGCAGGTCAATGTCACGAGCCACCGCGCGCAGCTTGTTTACGACCCCGCATTGACCTCGCCGGCGCGCTTGATGGCGGAGCTTGCCGCCATTGGCTACCGACCGGTGCCCGCGACCGACGAGGAGCGCGAGAAATTTGAGGCTCGGGAAAACCGCCTGGCCTTGACGCGCTTGGGTGTGGCCGGCTTTGGCATGATGCAGGCCGGTATGGTGGCTGTCGGGCTCTACACGGGTGCGGCGGATGAGTGGCAAAACCTTTTGCGCTGGCTCAGCCTGCTGCTTTCCACCCCAGTGGTGCTGTTCAGTGCCTGGCCTTTCTTTCGCGCGGCCTGGCGCAGCCTGCGCGGGGGGGCACTGGTGATGGACGTGCCTGTGTCTCTGGCCATTGGCATCGGCTATGGTGCCAGCGCCTGGGCGACCCTGAGCGGTACGGGCGAAGTCTACTTTGAGTCCATTGCCATGTTTGTGTTTTTCCTGCTGGTGGGGCGCTACCTCGAGATGCGCTCACGCGCGAAAAGTCGCATCGGCAGGGCCAATGTGGCGCAACTGATTCCGCCGGTGGCCACGCGCTGGCACGAGCAGGCTTGGCAGCAGGTACCTGTGCGTTTGCTGGTCCCCGGTGATCGCATCAGAGTGGATGCGGGTCAGAGCTTTGCCGCGGACGGCCGGGTGCTCGCAGGCAGTACTAGCGTCAATGAGGCCCTGCTCACTGGCGAGTCCCGCCCGGTGGAAAAAGCCCCGGGCGCAGTGGTCATTGCCGGCTCGGAAAATGTCGATAGCCCGGTGGAGGTGGAAGTGACGGCTGTGGGCAGTGAGACTCGCCTGTCGGCCATCGAACGTCTGATCGAGCGGGCGGGCTCGGAAAAGCCGCAGCAGGTTGCCCTGGCGGATCGCGTCGCCCGCTACTTCGTCGCTGCCGTGCTGATCGTGTGCTCTGTGGTCTTCGCGCTCTGGTATGCCCTGGCGCCCGAGCGGGCACTGTGGGTGGCACTATCGGTTCTGGTGGTGACCTGCCCCTGTGCCCTGGCGCTGGCCATGCCTACGGCCTTGACGGCCGCTACCGAGGCCTTGCGCCGTCGCGGTCTGTTGTTGACGCGCGGCCATGTGCTGGAGGCACTCAATCACGCCAACCGGGTGATTTTCGATAAAACAGGCACACTCACCAGCGGCCGCCTGTCGGTGGCGCAGGTGCGCGTCTTGCGCGAAGGTTATGGGCAAGACGATCTGCTCGGCATCGCCGCCGCACTGGAGGAGGGCACCTCGCACCCAATCGCCCATGCGTTTGCGCCCTGGCGCGGGCTGGCCCGGGCGGGCGAGCTTAAGCAGACAACGGGCAGCGGGGTCACTGGTGTGGTTGAGGGTATTGCCTACCGGATCGGTCGCCCGGCGTTTGTCGGTGGCGGCGGGGCTGTACCGGATGCCGAACACCTCTGGCTGCTGCTCGGCGATGAAACCGGGCCTTTAGCGTATATCGGCCTCGACGATCCGATCAGACCAGAGGCGCGATCTGTGGTGGAGCGCTTACAGGCCCGGGGCCTTGCGGTTGAGCTTCTCAGCGGTGACGGCCGGGAGAATGTCGCCAGACTCGCACGCGAGCTCAATATTGACCAGTATCGGGCCCAGGCGTCACCGGACGACAAATTGACGCATCTGGCCCAGCGCCAGCGCGGGGGTGATAGAATCATTATGGTCGGCGATGGCATTAACGACGTGCCCGTGCTCTCCGCGGCAGACGTGTCCATCGCCATGGCCCGGTCTTCGGAGCTGGCGCGTACCCACGCTGACGCGCTTCTGCTTACCGATAGCCTAGAGCCGCTTGACAGGGCGCTGCAAACCGCCGGGCGAACGGCGACAGTAATCCGCCAGAATCTCGCGCTGTCGCTGCTGTACAACCTGCTGGCTCTGCCACTGGCGGCCGCGGGGCTGGTGCCCCCATGGGCAGCGGCGCTGGGCATGACCAGCAGCTCTCTGGTGGTCGTGCTCAACGCCCTGCGTCTTTCTCGTTAACAGAGCAATTGGTTGTTGTGGACAGTCTCTTTTTTCTTATTCCCATCGCGCTGATTTTTGTGGTCATCGCTGTACGCGTGCTCATGTGGGCTATTCACTCAGGGCAGTACGACAACCTCGACACTGAGGCTCACCGTATTTTGTTTGACGACGATGAGCCGGTAGGCGCCGAAAAAAAGTCCGATCCAGAGAGCCGGCGCGCCGATTCCGATGATCGATAGCGCCAGCCTCCTGACGGCCCTCGCCCTGGGCTTTTTCAGCAGCGCCCACTGTGTGGGTATGTGTGGCGGTATTATGGGCGCTTTGACCATGGCCGTCGCGCCGCAGGCGACAGGGCGCAAAGCCGCCATTATCGGCTGCTATAACCTCGGGCGTATTCTCACTTACACCCTGATCGGTGTACTGGTGGGCGCGCTCGGCCTCCAGTTCACCCAGGCGGGTGCGGGCCCGGCGCTGCGCATTCTTGCCGCCTTACTCTTGCTGGCGATGGCGTTCTATCTGGCGGACTGGTGGCGGGGTTTGACCCGGATAGAGGCGCTAGGCCGCTCTTTCTGGCGCGCCTTGCAGCCGTTAGGACAACGGCTACTACCGGTGCGCGGTCCCTGGCAGGCGCTGTTTTTGGGTTTGATCTGGGGGTGGCTGCCCTGCGGCTTGGTGTACACCGCTCTTAGCTATGCCGCTACCCGACCCGGCGCGCTCGCTGGCGGCACTTTTATGCTGGCCTTTGGCCTAGGCACCCTGCCGGCTGTGATTGCCACGGCGGCGGCCGCCGAACGCATGGCCGCACTTGCCAGGTCCCGCCTTGTGCGCAGCGGTGCTGCTCTCGCGCTGGTGGTTTTTGCGCTCTGGACATTCTCCGGCGCTCTGGGCGGCCACG
Organism: Gilvimarinus algae; assembly: GCF_030518215.1. Classification (GTDB taxonomy): domain Bacteria; phylum Pseudomonadota; class Gammaproteobacteria; order Pseudomonadales; family Cellvibrionaceae; genus Gilvimarinus; species Gilvimarinus algae. The sequence goes on along the minus strand of NZ_JAULRT010000047.1, from coordinate 71,171 downwards.
CTCACCATGACCACGGCGCAGAGGCGCCGTCGAGCAGCGCCCCCTCTGAGCCGAGTGACCCTTCTCATCACCACCATCACCACTGAAGTGTGACCCACTTGGCAGTGGATTCTGGGCTTTTAACAATTTTTTATGGCCCCCGTCAGCTGCCGTGATACCCTTGAGCCAAACTGGCAGATATTTCTTCTGCCCGGTAACCGCTCGGGAGACTGCAGTAGCCGTTTGGCGAAGCCGTAATTGCATGGGAATCAAGGTGTTAACTGTTAAGTTGCGATGGGTATGGCTGGCGTTGTCCATGGTATTGCTCCCGCAGCTTGGGCTTGCCGACGAGCAGGGCTGCTATCAGGTGGACTATCAGAGCTCGGCGATGGCCCGTTTTAAGGGCAGCAATAAGCTCGACACTTCCGATATCGATCAGCTTGAAGGGCGGGTGATCAACAATATCCGCTACATGCGCATCGGCGTGTTTGACGAGAACAACCCGGATGAGAACAACAGCCTCTACCGATTTCTCAACAAGCTGCACATCAACACCAAAGAGTATGTCATCGCCACTCAGATCTTGTTTGCCGAAGGTGACACCTTAGACCCCGATGAAATTCACGAAACCGAACGGCTCTTGCGGCGGCGCGGTTACCTTACGGGCGCTTTTATTGTGCCCGAGCGCATTTGCGAGGGCAGTGTGGACCTGGTGGTGGTCACCCGCGACAGCTGGTCTTTTGAAATTGAGGGCTCGTTCAGCCACAGCGGCGGGGACTCCTCGAGCGGGATTGGCCTGAGTGACGACAATATTCTCGGTACCGGTACCAGCTTTTCCATCGGCTATGAACAGGACGAGGAGCGTCGAGGTATTCGTTACTCTCTGAGTACCGATCATATCCTCAGCAGCCGGTGGGCGACGCGCATCGCCTATGCCGACAATTCCGACGGCGAGAATGTGATTTTCGAGTTGCAAAGGCCGTTTTTCTCCCGCCATACCCCCTGGGCCGCTGGCGTTTTGTATCAGGATGTTACCGAGTCAGAGATCATTCGCTCCAAGGGTGAAGAGGTCAATGAATACCGGCATGAAACGGTGGACCAGCAGGTGTATGTGGGGCATACCCTGCACGTGGATCGTAACTCCACCCAGAGACTCCTGGCCGGTTACACTATTGAAGAAGACATTTTTTCGGCCAATGAAAACACCACCGAGCTGGGCTGGCCGGAAAATCGTAAGGCGAGCTACCCCTGGCTTGAGTATCAGTATTTGGAAGATCGCTATGCGGTCTATCGCAACTTAAACCAAATCCAGCGTACCGAAGACGTCCCCCTGGGCATCACTTTTGGTTTTCGCCTTGGTTACGGTGAGGCAGAGCCGACTTATCACGGTGACGTGATTCGCTACATCGGCAGTTACCAGCATATTTTCAGCGTGCAGGACCATCACCTTCTAACCGTGAATCTCGGTGTAGATGGTCGCGACCATCTCGACTCCGCCGATAACGACAGTGCGATCTGGTCCAGTAAGGTCGCCTACAATTTTATGCAAAACTACAAAAATCGCTGGTACGGCAGTGTCAGTTACGATGCCGGACAGGACCTGTTGCAGCATGAAGAGTTGACCGTTGGCGGTATTGTCGGCATGCGCGGTTACCCCACCTCCTATCAGCGTGGCAAGAAGCGTTTTCTCGCCACCTTGGAGCGGCGTTACTATTCTGACTGGCACTGGTTCAACCTGGTACGGGTAGGTGCGGTGGCTTTCGTCGAGGCGGGTAAGGCCTGGGACGGTCCCGATGGCATGGACAACACGATGCTTGCCGATGTGGGTATTGGGCTGCGCTTAAGTTCCAGTAAGGTACGGGTCGGCAATGTGGTGCATTTGGATATTGCAACGCCCTTGGTCGAGCGCGACGGTATTGATGAATACCAGATACTGATTAAAGCCAAGAAGCAGTTTTAAGAAGCCTCGGCGGCGACTGCATCCGTCGCCGCCCGAAGCACGTATAACGCATCGGATTGCGGTTCAGTTGTAGAGCCTTTAACACGAATGCCTGTGAAGTTATCTTGACGGAGGATACATGAAACAGATTTGGGTGTTTTTATTGCTGTGCGCCAGCGCTTTCGCCCTTGCCGAGCAGCAGAGCGATATTCGCTTCCGCTCGCAAGAGCTGGCGAAGGGGCTGTACGTCATTACCGGTGAGGGCGGTTTTGCCGGCGGTAATATTCTGCTCAGTACCGGCGAAGACGGCACGGTCATGATTGACGATTCCATTCCACCGCTGCTTGGTAAGCTGCGCGCTGCGATCAAGGAAGTGGCTGGCACAGACATTGAGTTTTTGATCAATACGCACTTGCACGACGATCATACCGGCAACAATGTCAGCTTTGCTGAGACGGGTACTCGCATTATCGGTCATGACAAGTTGCGCGAGCGCATGGCGGAAAACACTGAAAAGCCCGCTTCTGCCCTGCCAGTGATCACTTTTTCTGACGAATTGAGTTTTTATCTCAACGGTCAGCCCGCCAAAGTCATGCACGTCGCCCGCGCACACACCGACGGCGATGCCATTATTTTCTTCCCCGAGGCCAATGTCCTGCACACCGGTGATGTGCTGTTTAATGGCTTGTTCCCGTTTATCGACCTGGACAGTGGCGGCTCGGTACAGGGTTACCTTGATGCTCAGGAGAAAGTACTCGAGCTTGCCGATGAGAATACCGTGATCGTTCCTGGCCATGGTCCGCTGGCAAAGGAAAGCGATGTGGAGCGCTCGCGGGACATGTTGATTGACGCGCGTCAGCGGGTGGCGGAAATGATTATGGATGGAAAAAAAGAAGAGGAAATCGTCGCGGCGAACCCGCTCGCCGATTATCACGAGAAGTGGAATTGGGGCTTTATCACTACGGAAAAAATGACCCGCACTCTACACCGGGACTTGCACATGCATGGCGATGGCTCCCATCAACATGGGCACCATCATCACCATTAATTCTTAGGGCGCAGTTGCTCTGCGCCCTAAGGCCTCTTTCAATAAGCGTTAACAGGCCCTAGTATCCCAGCTCGCGGTGGTACGCTTGTGTATCCGCCAGATCTCTGGCCAATACAGCGCGCTCGCGCTCTGAATAGACGATGCTTTCGGCGAGGCTTGCCGCTTCGCGCTCGTTGTCTTTGATGGCATCGAGGTGTTGCTGGCGCTCGGCAGGGCTCGAGGCGTGGTGTATCAACTGCTGCTCGTGATAGTCGGTGTCCTCGTCAAGCTCCTCAATGAGGTTGCGGTTGTCGTAAATCTGCTGGTCGAGAACACGCAGCGTCTCGCGCAAACGGTACAAGTCTCGCCCCAGCTGGTAGCTGCTGACAAACTCTTTGGCCTGTGCAGCGCCGCAAACATTGCGATACTCCGCACCGCTCAACCCCACTTTGTAGCCGTTGGCTGGCAGGCAGTAGCGTTCATGCCCTTCCGCCAGGCCTTGGCGATAGGCGTCGATCTCGGGCACGACTCGGGTTTTGGCGCAGGCTTCCCGGTGGCTGCCGATACGTGAGACATCGTAGCCTCTGCTGCCGTCTTCCAGGCCAATCAGATACCAATCGGCGTTGAGGCATTCTTCTTCGCTGAGCGTGGAGCAGGCACTGAGCGCCAAGCAAAGACTGACCGTTAGCAGGCGCGGTGGTAGAGTCGTATTCATAAGTCGTTCTGGGCTATTATGTGAGTCGAGGTAAAGTCCGGCCCCATAAGTGGAGGGCGCCTGATGCATAAAAATAACACATACCGGCGGCGGCTGCTCCTGTTGGCACTTTGTTTGAGCGGTGTGGCTATGAGCGTCGCTGACGATACCCTGCACGTTCGCTACTGGGGCGGCATACCCGGGCGAGTGGACTACGAGCTCGAGGTCTTACGCGCAGCGCTTAGCGCCGGGGGCGATAAACCTTTCGAGATCGTGTTGATCAGCGAGTCGCTGGGCAGCTTGCGCGGCCGGCAAGAGGTGGTGCGCGCAGAGGTGGTCAACGCTTACGCCTCTGGGTATCGGGTCGATGACCTGCTTGAGAGCGGGCAGCTGTTGGCGATCAAACAACCGTTATTGCAAGGCCTGTTGGGCTATCGCCTGTTGATTGCGCGCGCGGCAGAACTCGCGCGATTTGAGCAGGTCACTGAGCTGGCGGACTTGCGGCGCTTTACCGTGGGGCAGGGCACGGCCTGGTACGATAACGACATCTATCGCTACAACGGTATTGAGGTCAACGACAACGGCCGTTTCCCGCTCTTGCCCGGCATGTTGGCTCACGGTCGCTTCGATGCGCTGGCGCTCGGTATCATGGAGGCAGAGCCCGTTTTGCGCTCCAGCGAATACGGCTCGCAGTTGGCGATAGTACCCGACCTGCTGCTCTACTATCCGCATCCGCTGGTGTTTCACGTTAGCGCTAAGGCGCCGGAGCTAGCGGACCGCCTGGGGCGAGGCATGCAGATCATTCGCGATAATGGCACACTGGACGCCTTGTTTCAGCAGTACTTTGGTGAGATTATCGCAAGGCTACAATCGGGTTCGGCGCGCTTGATCGTGCTGGATCATCCGCACAAAAACGCAACCCTGGGGTTATCGGCTCCCGCCTTTGTTCCCGTTCAAAGCCCCAATCCAGCTGGCGCAGACGCAAGTGCATCGCATTAATCTACATTAACCAGGATCTACCTATGAAAAAACTGGCACTGCTGGCGGTACTGATTGCCGCCTATTTGGGGCTTACCTATTACGCGGGCGTGGTAGGCGAGGGCTACATTCGCGAGCAGGTACGTCTCAGCCAGGATCGCTCCGCTACCAGTGGCGTGACTCTGGAGTTAATCGATTATCAGCGCGGATTCTTTGCCAGTCAGTTTCAGTTGCAGGTGAATCTCGATCCCGACCAGGCGGCTTTTGAGCCTTTGGTTCTGACATCGACCACTCGCATGCGACATGGGCCGGTTATTCTTGCCGACGGGCTGCACTTTGGTTGGTTTTATGCCCGCTCGGAAAACAGTCTCTCCTCTGTCGATGCGCAGCAGCAAGCGGCCTTGCAAGAACTCTTACCTGAGGGTCTGGGGCGGATGACGCTGTTAGGTGGCTACACGGGCAGCTACGATTATGAGTGGAAAACCCCCGATATTGATGTGTCTCGCGATGGTAACCGCCTGCAGGTGGCTGGCGTGGAGATGTCGGGCAGTGGGCATTTTGACTCGCTCGACAGCCAACATTATTTTGCTACGGGTGTCTTGGAGTTAACCCTGAGTGACGGTAGCGAGGCTAGGCTGATGCCCATCAGCGGTGAGGCCAAAGTGCAGTTTGCCGGGGGAGATATCCCCCTGTCCAGTATTGCGATGAGCACCGAGCAAGTTGAGTTCAGGGGGGCATCGAGCGCGCCTGTGCAAGTGCATCAGCTGCAATATGCACAGGCGCAGACGCTGATGGATGGCAAGGTGGACACACAGGTGTCCTTTAAAGTGGCTCAAGTGGACGGGCTCTTGTCCGTTAGTAATATCTACTACGACATCAACCTCGCGCAGACTCGGCTTGAAGCCATACGCGCCTGGGGAGAATTGTCTGCCAAGTTGCAGCTGGCTGAGGAGACAGCCAGCCTTGAGCCCGAGCTTAAACAGGCAATTCAGCTGCTGTTGCACGAAGATGCTCGCCTGGATATTGCCATGGGCGCCGATATGCTCGACGGCTATGTGAAAACGGATATCCGTGTTGACTACGCACCGCCAGCGCAAGCGGTGGACATGTCGTCTTTGCCGCTGGCAGATTATCTCGGGCTGATTGAAGGCACTATGGAAATGCGTATCGCCGATAAGGTCATGACCGGCACACCGCTGATGTTTTTTTTGGCCGACTACATTGATACCTACATCGTGCAGGAGGGATCCGAGTATATTCTTCGCGCCCGGTTGAGCGGCGGGGAGCTCTTTGTGGCCGACACACCAGTGCCGCTGGCAATGCTTTTTCCTTACTGGTTTGCCGAGCCGGAAAGTTTTCAATAGTTTACATGGGACAACAGTGGTTTTCATGGCGCGGGGTACTCTGACGATGAGGTCAATCAACTACAGGAGATACCCATGAAACGAATGATTTCCTCGCTGACACTGTGTACCGCGCTGGCGTTGCCGTTCGCCGCGCTGGGCGCAGCCCCGGGTGAGCACTTTGATGGCACGGAGTTTTTGCTGAAAGATCGCGTGGCCGAAAAGCTCGAGCTTACCGATCAACAACGTAGCCAGATTCAGGTTTTAATCGACAACCATCGTGCGGTTTATCCGCCATCACGCGAACTGTGGCGAGAAAAGCGCGAGGCCGTAGAGGCGTTGATGCAAGCGGCAGAGTTTGATGAAGCCGCGGCCCGCGCACTGTTGGACGCCGATGATGAGCGGCGCCTCGCCGATATGAAGCTGCGCCACAGTCTCTCTCAAGTGCTTACCGACGAGCAAAAAGACACCTTGAAAGCCATGGGCAAGCGTATGAAAGAGCGCCGCTTCGGTGACAAGCCCCACCGGCACTGAAGCACTTGCGGTATACCTTTGTGAAATAATCGGCGCTTCGGCGCCGTTTTTTATGTGATGGCTCTGTTCAGAGAGAACTTAAGACCGCCCAGTGCCGATGGTTGAACCTGAATATGAATCCGCTGAGCCTGTGCCGCCGCCTGGACTATGGCGAGACCCAAGCCGATATTGCCGCCGTGCGAGCGCGCGCTGTCGCCCCGAAAAAACGGCTCGAAAAGTTTGTCCAGCTGATCGGCGGCCACGCCCGGTCCATTGTCCTCTAGTGTGAGCTGCCAGCGGTTTTCATCGACAGCAAGATGCACATGCACCTCGGTGCCGTAGCGGGTCGCGTTCGCCAGCAGGTTGTCCAGAATGCGCTGCAACAGCCGGGGATTGGCCAGTGCACGCGCCTGCTTGGGGCCGTGGTACACAAGCACCGGACCCGGCCGCTGAAAACGCCAGTCCTCCAGTGCCGATATCACTTGGGCGGCAATGTCCGTGGGTTCGTAGTCTTCCTGGTAGACAGAGCCCTCAAGCCTCGCCAGGGTCAATACCTGCTCAATCAAGTGTTCCAGAGTGTCACACTCTTTTTCGATTCGCTCGGTGTAGGTGTTGCTGTCGCGCTCCGATAACAGACCCGCGGCGAGCTTCAGGCGCGTCAGTGGCGAGCGCAATTCGTGAGAGACGTCCGCTAACAGACGTTGTTGACTGTTTATGGAAGCCTGCAGCTTCTCTGCCATGGCATTGAATTCGCGCCCGAGTTCACCCAGTTCGCCCTTGATGGGAGCGACCCGAACATTCAGGTCACCGTCACCCAGTTGCCTGGCGGCCCGGGATAGCAGGCGCACTGGCCGACTGAGCCAGCGTGCGACAATCAGCGACAGAGCCAGCACCAATAACATGGAAGCGAGTAGGCGCCAGTGGGGCGAGTCGTGCAACAGTTGTTTCCAGGGCGCGACCCGACGCGGTGGCATCACCCAAATGGCGAGCACATCTTGTTGACCTAGTTGCAGTTGAAAGGGACCAATGGCTTTGTGACCCGGGCGCAGGTAGAGCGTTCGAACCTCCTCGGCTTCGGCGAGTGGTGCCAGGCGCCAGTAGAGGCGTTTGTCGAATAAGGGTTGCAAGGTTTGCGGGGCGAGCAGTACCAGAGACTGGCCGTAGCGGTGGCCTTGTAGTTGCTCCGGGCTGTCAATATCACTGGCGCCGATCAGTTGCTGCAATCGCTCGAGCGCCCTCAGGTCGCGATCACTGGGCTCATGCAGGGTTTGCCGATCGTCCAGGTAGCGGCCAATAAAAAAGTTTGCCAGCATTAAGAGTGTCAAGGACAGCCAGAACCAGAGGAAAAGCCGGCCGGCAAAACCGCTGAACGGTGCGCGCCAGTTCACACATGCACCAGCAGTTGGTAACCGGTGCCGCGAATGGTCTTGATGGTTTCCTGTGGGTGGATATCGGCCATTTTTTTGCGAATGTGGGAGATATGAATATCGATGTGGCGATCAAACTGATGCAGCCGGCGCCCGAAGGCCTGTTCGCATATTTGGTTTTTGTCGACGATCTCCCCCGGGCGCTCGAAGAGCACGGATAAGACGCGGAACTCCGCTGCCGTCAGCGCCAGGGGCTCTGCGTAAAAGCTCGCTTCTAGGCTTGCGGGCTTAAGCACCAGCTGCCCGGCCGACTGGGGTTGTGGGGTGAGTCGGCGCAAGATCGCTTGAATGCGGGCGACCAGTTCACGGTGGGAGAAGGGCTTGGGCACATAGTCGTCCGCGCCCAGCTCAAGGCCGAGTACCCGATCAATTTCATCGCCGCGAGCGGTCAGCATCAGCACGGGCACTTGCGAGCGCAGTCGCAATTGACGTAACAGATCAAAGCCGTTCATACCCGGAAGCATCACGTCCAGAAGAATCAGATCGGGGAGGTGGTCGAGTGCGGTATCCAGACCTTTGGGGCCTGTGTGACTGGTGATGACCTCATAACCGTGCTCACTAAGATAACCGCCCAGTAGCTCGCACAGAGTTTCGTCATCATCAATAATGTGTATTTTGGTCATGCTCTGATTGTAGGGGGCACCGGCGACAGTTCACAGCGTTTTACCTTATTTTACGTGTGCCATTAATCTCAGGGAATAACGCAAAAGGGCCCTTGCGGGCCCTTTGAGATCGGATCAGCTCAGTTCTCGACCTTTTGCATATGGACATCCATTTGAGGGAAGGGGATGGTAATGCCCGCTTCGTCCAGTGCCAGTTTCATTTTTTCGGTAATGTCCCATTTCACAGCCCAGTAATCGGCGGTGTTGACCCAGGGGCGGACGACGAAGTTAACGCTGCTGTCGGCCAACTCGTTTACGGCGATGGTGGGCGGCGGGTCGGCCAGAACACGATCGTCAGCTTCAACCACCTTTCGCATCACCTCTTTGGCCTTGCGCAAGTCGTCGCCGTAACTGATGCCAAAGACCATGTCCACACGACGCGTGGGGCGCTTTGAGTAGTTGGTAATGTGGTCGTTGTAGATCAGACCGTTGGGTACGATCACCTCTTTGTTGTCCGGCGAGGTGAGAATGGTGGTGAAAATGCCGATGGTCACGACAACACCGGCGGTGCCGCCGGCTTCAACATAATCGCCCGAGGTAAAGGGACGATTCATCAGCAACATAAAGCCGGCGGCAAAGTTTTGCAGCGAGCCCTGCAGCGCCAGGCCGATGGCCAGACCGGCGGCACCAAGCACGGCAATAAACGAGGTGGTATCAACGCCCAGCTGATCGAGCGCGGCGAGGATAACAAAGATCAGCAGCAGCGCCTTGGCGATGGCCTGCACAAATTCGATCAGGATGTTATCAAGCTTGGTGCGTTTAAGTGCCTTGCCCAGCAGCTTCACCAGTATGCCCACAACAAAAAGACCGATGATAAAGACTGCCAGGGCCATGGCAATATTGATTCCCCAGGGAATCACATAGGTCTCCACAAGAGTGTTCATATCATCTTGGCTGAAATCAAGCATAGTGACTCCTTTAGGTCCATGGCATTATCGCCCGTGTGTAAACAGGATAATGTAGCCAATGATTATTGCCGCTTAGTGATAGGAGCGCAAGCCGGAAGTGCCACCGAAGACGGTGGCATAAAAAGTGGATCAGGCAATATTGCCGGTGGTTCTGACGCGCTTGCTGCCTTTTACGGGTTTTTCCTTGCGGGCAGCGGCACGCTCTTGCAGTCGTTTGTCTATGACGTTTTTCGCGGCAATCAGAAAGCCGGTGATGATAAACGCCCCGGGCGGCAAAATAGCGACGAGAAACCCAGGGTAGTCGGCGAAAACCGTGATGGTCCAGTCACGCGCCGCTTCACCCAGTAAGAGATGCATGTTGGCCAGCAGCGTGCCCGAGCCGAGCAGCTCGCGAATGGCGCCCAGAGTCAGCAGCACCAGCGTAAAACCCAGGCCCATCATCAGGCCATCCCAGGCCGCCGGCAGTACCGGATTTTTACTGGCATAGGCGTCGGCGCGGCCGAGAATGGCGCAGTTGGTCACAATCAGTGGAATAAAAATACCGAGAATAGTGTAGAGCTCGTAGGTAAAGGCCTGCATCAGCAGTTCAATACAGGTAGTGAGCGACGCAATAATCATCACAAACGCGGGCAGACGTACGGCATCGCTGACGGTTTTGCGAATGAGCGACACGGCAATGTTGGAGCTGGTCAGCACCAGCATGGTGGCTAATCCCAAACCCAGGGCGTTTACCACAGAGCCGGATACAGCGAGCAAAGGGCAGAGCCCGAGCAGCTGCACCAGTGCCGGGTTATTGCTCCAAAGTCCCTTTTTACTCAGTTCCTGCCACTCGATGCTATTCGCCATTGTCTTCTCCTGCCTCAGCGGGAATGTCAAATAACAGGTTGCGGTGTTTGGCCACCTGTTGCAAGACCCTTTTAACCTGAGCCGTTACCGCGCGCGGTGTGATAGTCGCGCCGGTAAATTGATCAAAAACGCCGCCATCTTTTTTTACAGCCCATTTTTCCGCCGGCGGCTCGCCCAGGCTTTTGCCATTAAAGCCCAGTATCCAGTCACTCTTGGCGAGGTCCACTTTATCGCCCAGCCCCGGTGTTTCTTTGTGGGCCAGGGCGCGCACACCGGCGATACTGCCGTCGCGGTTTACTCCGACAATAATGCGAATGTCGCCGCTGTAACCGTCTGGAGCCACTGCCGGCATAATCACGGCGATAACCTGGCCGTTGTTGCGAGCCCGGTGAATGGCCTCGGGCGTGTCGATCCCCAGCGCCGGTAACATGCTGACCGGGGTGGGGAGAGTGTCGTGCAGCAAATCATTGTCCACCCGGCTGGCCGGCACCAGTTCATAAAGTGCTTTCTCGGCGGCGGCGCGCTCAGCTTGGGCAATGCGATCGCGGGTGCTCACATTGGTCAGTGCGAGAACACCGGCCGTTACCAGCGCGAACACGCCCAGGAGCAAACTGTTCTTACTGATGGATGCTCCGAGCATTAGTCGTCCGCCTTTTTCGTGGCCCGCTGGGATTTTTTGTGTCCGTAGGTGCGGGGCAGGGTGTAATAGTCAATAAAGGGCGCCGCGAAGTTCATCAAGAGGACGGCAAAGGCGATGGCATCCGGGTAGTTGCCCCAGATACGAATGAGGTAGACAAGCACGCCGATGGCCGCGCCATAGATCAGCCGGCCGCGATTACTGACCGCCGAGCTGACCGGGTCGGTGACAATAAAAAACGCCCCTAGCATAGTGGCACCGGAGAACAGGTGAAATATCACCGAGCCGCCGCTCGTCGAGCTGCCGCCGTCGTAAAACAGGATCGCCATCAGCGAGAGCGACGCCAACATGGCCAGTGGTGCGTGCCAGGTAAAAATACGCCGGTACAAGAGGTAGGCACCGCCGAGTAAAAAGGCCAAGTTTACCCACTCCCAGCCGGCCCCGGCGAATTGCCCGGCAGCGAGGACCGGGTCCTGCAGGTAGAGGCTGTCGAGCATCAGGCTGGTGTTCTGCTTGACGGTATCGAGCGGAGTGGCAGCGGTGTAGCCGTCAATGGGTGCGCCCAGCCAGATTTTTTGCAGCGCCTCAACCAGCCCCGGTGTCTGCCCGCCGATATCCGCCGGTGCCGCCCATTGGCTCATGGGCAGCGGGAAGGAAATCAGTAGGACAACGTAGGCGACCATGGCCGGGTTGAACGGGTTAAAGCCCATACCGCCATAGAGTTGCTTGGCGAGAATAATCGCGGTGGCGCTGCCGAGCACCACCAGCCACCAGGGGCAGTAGGGCGGCAGCGCCAGGCCCAGCAGCACACCGGTGACGAGGGCGCTGCAGTCTTTCAAGTAAAACAGAACGGGCCGGCCGCGCAACGCCATGACTGCCGCTTCAAAGGCCATAGCTGAGAGGCTGGCCAGAATGACATTGTGCAGTGTGCCCAGACCAAAAAAGTAGGTCAGTACCGCAAGCCCCGGCAGCGTTGCCATCACCACAGTGCGCATTACCGCACCGGTACCGAGGGCCCGGTGGGTATGGGGAGAGGTAATGCGCAATAGTGCCATGGTGGTATCCGTTTACTCGTATTCGGCCAGCTGCTCGCGGGTAGCGCTCAGCTTTTCTTCCAGTTTGCTAACGCCGGTTCTAAAGGCGTCAATATTTTCATCCTCGTCCTGTTCGGCTTGCGCCAGCCGGGCGCGGGCTTTCTCCAGTCGGGCGCCGAGCGAGTCGAGCTGGTTGCGCAGCTTGTCCTCTGCACTCATGCTGGCCATGGCTGCCGCCTTGGCCTTGGCCTTCTCGATGGCGGCGCCGGCGGCGTCGTCCGAGGTGGCTGGATCTTTCGGAGTCGGTTCGGCTACGGTCGAGGGTGTAATCTCGGCCAGCTCGCTCTGAGTGCTGGCGATTTTGTCTTTCAGTTTGTCCACGCCTTGCTTTAAGGCGTCGAGTTTGTCCGAACCCTCTTGCTCGGCCTCTTTGACTTTTTGTTCGGCTTTTTCCAGGCGCTGATAGAGCGACTCCAGGCTCGAGCGCAACTTCTCCTCGGGGCTCATGGTCATTTTGGCCTTGGCCCGCTCGATGGCCGCGCTCACCGGGTCATGCGCGGCTTCGCCGCTCGCCGGTTTGTCATCGCTGAGCGCCGCCAGCTTTTTCTTTGCTTCTGTCACTTTGAGCTCGGCCTGCTTGATGCGCGAGGCCTGCTTTTCGAGCTGCTCATCGGTGGCATTGTCGATGGGCTTTTGCGCCTGCTTCAGGCTCTCCTCAGCCGAGGCCACCAGCCGCTCAAGCTTGGCGCGCTGTTGCTGGCTGTCCGGCGCCTGAGCCTGTACGCTGGCCTTGGCCTGCTCGACGATCGAGGGCTGCTTGGCTTTTTGCTCTGCCAGCTTTTTCTTCGCCTCTTCGGCCGCCTGCTTGCGCGCCAGGCGTTTGGCTTCTTTTTCTGCCTCTTCTTTGGCAATGCGTTCCTGGCGGAATTCAAAGCGCCGGCGCGAGCGATCGGACTTTTCTTTGTCGATACGGTGCTGGCGAATTTCGCCTTTGGCGGCCCGGTAATACTGCACCAGCGGAATGTGGCTCGGGCAGACGTAGGAGCAGGCGCCGCACTCGATGCAGTCAAACAGGTTGTGCGCTTCGAGCTTTTCCAGATCTTCGCTCTGGGCGTACCAGAACAGCTGCTGCGGTAGCAATTCCGCCGGGCAGGCCTCGGCGCACATGCCGCAGCGAATGCAGGCCATCGCGGGTTCGGGCGGTGGCAACTCTTTTTTGCTCGGCGCCAGCAAACAGTTGGTGGTTTTGATCACCGGCACCGAGGGGTCCGGCAGGGCAAAACCCATCATGGGCCCACCCATGACCAGCCGTGAGGCCTTTGTCTCATCAAACCCGTGCTGCTCCAGCACGTATCGCACAGGTGTGCCCAGCAATACTTCAATGTTGCGCTGGCGCTCCAGGGATTCACCGACAACCGTGGTGATGCGTTTTACCAGTGGCTCGCCATGGCGCAGGGCGCGGTATATGGCGGCTGTGGTACCCACATTCTGGCAGACCACGCCAATGGTGGCTGGAATCTGTCCCGAAGGCACTTCGCGGCCGGTGAGGATTTGAATCAGTTGCTTCTCGCCCCCGGAGGGGTACTTGGTGGGAAAGCTGACCACCTGAATCTCTGTGCCCTCGGCGGCCCGGCGCAGTTGCTCTATGGCCTCGGGCTTATTGTCCTCTACACCAATCACCACCCTGGCGGGGTGGTTCAGGAGTTTGGCGAGTATACCGGTGCCGGCAACAATGTCGTCGGCGCGCTCGCGCATCAGGATGTCATCGGCGGTGATGTAGGGCTCGCATTCGGTGCCATTGATAATCAAGGTATCAATGGTCTGATTGGCACGTGGGTTGAGCTTCACCGCCGCCGGGAAACCTGCACCGCCCAGCCCGGCAATACCGCAGGCACGAATGCGGGCGAGAATATCGCTCTTGTCCCGACTGGCGTAGTCCTCCCAGGGCGAGAGCTCAACCCAGCGGTCTTCGCCATCGGTATCGATAATGATACAGGTATCGCTCATGCCCGAGGGGTGCGGCACCCGGTGCTCGACAATCGCGGCGATGCGGCCGGAGGTGGGAGCGTGCACATTGGCGCTGAACACGCCGTCCGCCTCGGCAATCACCTGGCCACCCAGTACGGCCTGGCCAATCTCGACAACGGGCTTAGCGGGCGCACCTATGTGCTGACTGAGCGGCAGGATCAGCTGCGGTGGGATGTCGATCTGCCCCAGCGGCTCTTGCAGCGATTGGGTTTTGTTCTCCGGCGGGTGAACACCGCCGGGTATCTCCCAGACTTTAATCATTTCCATCGTCAGGCTGCTTCACCGGTTTTTTGCGTCTGGCCCCGACCGAGGTCGGTGGCGATCAGGTTTTGCGCCTGGGCGTGGCTGGTGGCCGGCAGCTCCCACTTCCAGTCTTTAATGGTGGTCTCTACCGGGATCATGTCAATGCAGTCCACCGGGCAGGGCTCGACACACAGGTCGCAGCCGGTGCACTCATCGGCAATCACTGTGTGCATTTGTTTGGCCGCGCCTAAAATAGCGTCCATGGGGCAGGCCTGAATGCACTTGGTGCAACCGATGCACTCGTCTTCGCGAATAAACGCTACTGTCTGCACTTCGGATTCTTCGCCGTGCTCTTCATCGAGCGTCGGGGCTTCCACATCGAGCAAATCGGCCAGCTCGTTAATGGTAGTCTGACCGCCGGGTGGGCACTTGTTGATGGCATCGCCATTGGCAATGGCCTGGGCGTAGGGTCGACAGCCGGGGTAGCCGCACTGGCCGCATTGAGTCTGCGGCAGTATCTCGTCGATTTGATCGACAATGGGATCCCCCTCCACTTTGAAGCGGACGGCGGCGAAACCCAGCAAGGCGCCGAATAGCAGCGCCAGCCCGATCAGGGCAACCAGCGCAGCGGCGATGGGGTTTTGTGCAATGGCGTCTAACATAAGCGTTTAAACCAACCCGGCAAAGCCCATAAAGGCCAGCGACATCAGGCCAGCGGTAATCATGCCAATGGCGGCACCTTTAAAGGGCGTGGGTACGTCGGCAACGGCCAGGCGCTCGCGCATGGCGGAAAACAGAATCAGCACCAGCGAAAAACCCAGCGCTGCGCCAAAGCCAAATAAGGTGGATTCGACAAAAGTGTGGGCTTTTTGTGTGTTTTGCAGGGCGACACCCAGCACGGCGCAGTTGGTGGTGATCAGCGGCAGAAACACACCCAGCACCCGGTAGAGCAGCGGGCTGGTCTTTTCTATAAACATTTTGGCCAGTTGTACCACCACGGCAATCACCAGAATAAAACTGATGGTACGCATATACTCAAGGCCCAAAGGCTGCAATACCCAGGTGGCTACCAAATAACTGCAAATGGAGGCGAGAGTCAGCACAAAGGTGGTGGCACTGGCCATGCCGATGGCCGTTTCCAGCTTGTTGGAAACGCCCATAAACGGGCACAGGCCCAGAAACTGGACCAGTACGAAATTGTTCACCAGTATTGTGCTGAGCAAGATAACCGCTAAATCGGTCATGCTGTTCACCTCTAAGAGGCTGACATATCAGCCAGTTCGCAAGGGCGCATTATCTCCAATGCACCCTCACAGGTTCAATATAAAAACGAGTCTCAATTAGGTTGATTGGGCATATGCTTATGAACGTCAGACGTTCATAAGCGCTACATCACCCTTTGCCCCGGCGCGGCGCCGGTGTCCGGCTCCAGCAGGTAGATCTCTGAGCCGCCGGGCCCGGCGGCGAGGACCATGCCCTCGGAGAGGCCAAACTTCATTTTGCGTGGCTTGAGATTGGCCACCATAACGGTCAGCCGGCCCTCAAGGTCTTCAGGTTTATACGCGGACTTGATGCCGGAGAATACATTGCGGGTTTCTCCGCCCAAATCCAGGGTCAGCTGGAGGAGCTTCTCGGCGCCCTCAACATGGGCAGCTTTGGCGATGCGCGCCACACGCAAGTCGACCTTGGCAAAATCGCCAAATTCTATTTCATCGGCGATGGGCTCATCGGCAAGCGGGCCGCTCACTTTGAGGGGAGCCTGTTCTTTGCTCGCTTCAATCATGGCGTCAACCTGTTCTCTCTCAACTCTTTGCAGCAGTGGTTTAAAGGCGTTGATAGCGCCGCTGCGATAGCCGACATCGCTTGCCCAGCTCAGGGTTTCCCCGAGAAACGCCTCGGATCGGGCAGCCAGTTGCGGCAGTACCGGTTTGAGGTAGACCATCAGCGCCCGGAACATATTGATGCCCAGCGAGCAGACGTCCACCACCTCTTGCTCGCGGCCCGGTTCCTTCGCTATTTTCCAAGGTTCGGCGGCGGCGATGTACTCGTTGGCCGCATCGGCCAGTGCCATGATCTCGCGCATGGCTTTGCCAAAGTTGCGCTGCTCATAGTGCTCGGCAATGTAGGGGCCAGCGCTGACAAAGCGACTCCAGAGCTCGCTATCGACCGGCTTGTCATTCAGCTGGCCGCCGGTCTTGGCGATAAACTTGGCGGTGCGGCTGGCGATGTTGACGACCTTGCCTACCAGGTCGGAGTTGACCCGGGCAATAAAGTCGTCGAGGTTCAGGTCCAAGTCGTCCACATTGGCGGTGAGTTTAGCGGCAAAGTAGTAGCGCAGGTACTCAGGGTCCAAGTGCTCCAGGTAGGTCTTGCCATTGATAAAGGTGCCGCGGGACTTCGACATTTTCTTGCCGTTGACCGTGACAAAACCGTGGACGTTCACCCGGGTTGGGGTGCGCAGCTCGGCCGAGTGCAGCATGGCCGGCCAGAAGAGGGCGTGGAAATTGACAATGTCTTTGCCGATAAAATGGTGGACTTCACACGGCGAGTCTTTTCGCCAGTACTCCTCCCAATCGAGACCCTGCTGGTCGGTGTAATGCTTCAAGCTGGCGATATAGCCGATGGGCGCGTCCAGCCAGACGTAAAAATACTTGCCCGGGTGACCGGGAATTTCAAAGCCAAAGTAGGGCGCATCGCGCGAGATATCCCACTCCTGCAAATCGGCGTCCAGCCACTCGGCCACTTTGTTGGCCACTTCGTCCTGCAAGTGGCCGGCGCGGGTCCAGTTTTTCAGAAACTCGGCAAACTCCGGCAACTTAAAGAAGAAGTGTTCCGACTCTTTGGGCACAGGGGTAGCACCGGTCAGCACCGAAACGGGGTCAATCAACTCCATGGGGCTGTAGGTGGCGCCGCAGGCTTCGCAGTTGTCGCCATACTGATCTTCGGTTTTGCACTTGGGGCAGGCGCCTTTGATGTAGCGATCGGCGAGAAACAGCTGCTTTTCTGGGTCAAAGGCCTGAATGATGGCGCGCCGGGCAATGTGCCCATTGGCTTCCAGGCGTTTGTAAATGAGCTCCGACAACTCGCGGTTTTCCGGTGAGTGAGTGGTATAGAAGTTGTCGTGCTGGATTAAAAAGCCCTCAGACACCGCTTTGTGGGCGGCGTGCATGTTTTCGATATGCTGCTCCGGGCTGATACCCTGCTCTTCGGCTTTTAGGGTAATCGCGGTGCCGTGGGCGTCGTCGGCGCAAAAGTAGTGGCACTCGTGGCCGCGCAGGTTCTGAAAACGCACCCAGATGTCGGTTTGAATCTGCTCCATGATGTGGCCCAGGTGCAGCTCGCCATTGGCGTAGGGAAGGGCACTGGTTACCATGATTTTGCGGCGAGTGGTCATAGCGTTCCTGTCGGTCTTGGCGCCCTGGCGGCGCAGATTCGTTGGGCCCCGGCGGGCAGGTGAAAAAAGGAGCGGCACTATAGCATTTTTAGCCCCGATTTTGGATGGCTAATCAACCGCTTAGGGCCCATCTGGCCGATGCAAGCGGGCTTTGCCTGGCTCTTGTGCACTTTTGCCGCGCGGCTGGCATTGCAAAGGCGCCCGACAGCCCCCACCAAGGGCACACAGAACACGATGAGAGAGACGATTATGGCCGATGTCGATATAAACGCCGTTCACACCGCCCTGGGACAGGTGCTGGACCCTGCGCTCGAGCAGTCACTGGCCGAGTTGGATGCAATCCGCAAGCTTGAGGTGAGTGGCGCCAGGGCCGAAGTAGAGCTCTGCCTCGGTTACCCCCTCGGGCGCGATGACACACTGGCGCGACGTGTTCGCGACGCTCTGGTGGCGCTGCCGGGCATCGACGAGGTGGGCCTGGTACTCGATTGGCAGATAGACGCACACCCGGCGGCCAACAGTGCCATGGCCATCCGGGGGGTAAAAAACATCATCGCCGTCGCCTCGGGGAAAGGCGGCGTCGGCAAGTCAACGACTGCCGCCAATATCGCCCTGGCGTTGGCCGCCGAGGGCGCGCACGTGGGCATTCTGGATGCCGATATTTACGGTCCGAGTCAGCCGCAGATGCTGGGTGTCGGTCAAAAGCGGCCGCAGGTAATCGGTGAGGGCAAGGCTCAACAAATGATTCCGATTCCAGCTCATGGCCTGCAGAGCATTTCCATGGGCTATCTGGTGAGCGAGCAGACGCCGATGGTATGGCGCGGCCCCATGGTCAGCGGTGCGTTAAAACAGTTGCTGACCCAGACCCGCTGGGATGAGCTGGACTACCTGATCATAGATATGCCGCCCGGGACCGGCGACATCGCTCTGACGCTCTCGCAGAGCGTCCCGGTCACGGGCGCTGTGGTGGTGACCACGCCACAGGATATTGCCCTGCTGGATGCCAAAAAAGGCATCGAGATGTTTCGCAAGGTGAATGTGCCAGTACTGGGAGTGATTGAGAATATGGCGGTTCACGTGTGCAGCGAGTGTGGCCACAAGGAGCATATCTTTGGTGCTGGCGGCGGCGAGCGCATTGCCGCTGACTACCAGACTCGCCTGCTGGGTGCGCTGCCCCTGTCGCTGGCGATCCGGCGTCAGGCCGATGGTGGTGAGCCCTCCGTGGTGGCAAACCCCGACAGCCCCGAGAGCCAGGAATACCTGGCCATCGCCCGCCGCCTGGCGGCAGAGCTCTGGCGGGCCAACCGCCGGGCCGCGCCGGTGACAATTATTGAGTCTTAAACGGGTTGGGCGTCTGGTGGTAGTTGATCAGCTCCATCTTGCCCGATTGAAAGCGCTGCCGCGCCTCAGGTGACAGCAGCATCTCCAGTTCTGTGGCCCGGTGCCGGGCCACCAGTGGCTCCATGTCTTCGGTGTTCATTATGGGATTGTTCAGGTCGATCAGTGCCTGCATTTCCGGGTGATTGCGGGCCGCATGAATAACCAGCACGTTGACCTTATCGGCGTTCAGCTCCGAATCCAGATGCTGTAAAAACCGCTGCTGCTTTTGTTCTATGGGTACATCGAACAGGGTGGTTACAGCCTCGCCCATGCGCATTGACATACGCAGCTGATACTGCTGCGCCAGCTCGGTCACTACTTGCTCGAGCTCGGGCGTCGCCAGGGCGGTGCGCATATGGTAGTCCACATAGGCGATGTCCAGGTCGGTTGCCAGTGCCCGCTGGATTTGCGCCTCAAGCTCGAGTCGCACTTCGTCGAGCTTGATGTCCTGAGCCAGAAACTCGGCCGTTGACGGGTAGAAGTAGCCGGTTTCGTTGATCAGGCTCGGCACTTCATTGCGTCCGGCGATAGGCCCCCAGCGGTAGTGGCGCCACTCGGCGTTAAGCGTTAGGTGGACGCCAACGGAGATTTGCGGGTTTTGCTTGAGAATCTCCACCCCTTCCTGGTACCAGGGGGTGGTAAACATCACTGAGGCGGCAAAGGGTATACCCAGCGCTGCCAGATCGCGGAGCCCCTGATTGGTCGCGTGGGTCATGCCAATATCATCCACCCTTAGAATTAAACGGAGCGGTTCGGCCACCACCTTTACTGACACAAGCGTCAGGCAGAAACAGACGACAATAAGCAGCGAGCGGGGAAGGGTATTCATGGTTTTCTCCTGATAAAAGAACTGTTATGGGGTGCAGTTTTGGCTGGCTTATCGCCCACCTGCCTCTCTCTTGCGCAACAAAGTGCGACAAATGTCGCACTTTCCGGTGGAAACTGCCGCGCTTTAATTGTCTGATTTAAAAAATTAATAAGAATAAATCCTAATTTTTATACAGTGTTAAAATTCCAATACGCTATATTGAAAATGAATAATGCGACAGAAAAACCCTTTTGGGCGGGAATAAGCCCAAAGGGGGTGCGACAATGTTACGCATTGACACAAACAAGTGCATGGGCTAGCCGTTATTAAGTAACACCGATTTTGCGTGTGTATTGTAAGAAAGTACCACGTGTGATTTCATCTTTCCCGTCCCGGCAGATAAAAACACTCTACCGGAGCCGACCAAAGGGTTGGTTGTGGCGTGTCATTTTTCTGCAATTTCGCGCCTCGGGGACAACGTTGTCAACGTCAGGCGCGATAAACGTACCTGTCAAAGCAAACATCCGCAAAAAGAGGGTTAATAGGATGAAATCTCAGTGGTTTACTCAAAAAGCGCTCAAAGCGACCATGATCGGTTGCTTCTCACTGGCCAGCGTTGCGGCGACCAACACCGCTATCGCTCACGGCACTATCACTTCACCTGCCAGCCGTATCTGGAACTGTAAGCAAGAGGGGCCGGAGACTCTGTCCTCTGCTGCGTGTATCGCCGCGAAAAACGAAAGTGGCACCCAGCAGTTCTACGACTGGAACGGTATCCGCCAGGGTAATGCCGGCGGCAACCACACCTCTGTTGTGCCCAACGGCGAGCTCTGCTCCGGTGGCGATCCGAACACCTTTGGTGGTATGGATCTGGCGCGCAATGACTGGGTAGCGACACCCGTCAACGGCAACCAGACTTTTACCTGGTACAACTCAGCCGCTCACGCGACGGCTTACTACCGTTACTACATCACCAAGCCTGGCTACAATCCGCAGCAACCGCTCGGTTGGGATGATTTGGAACTGCTGACCGAAACGCCTCCAGAAGCGGCCGAGTTCTACCCCTCGCATACCGTTAGCCTGCCTTCACGCAGTGGCCGTCATGTTGTCTACGCGGTATGGCAGCGCTCTGACAGCCCCGAGGCTTTCTACGCCTGTGTGGACGTTATGTTCAGCGGCGGACCTAACTCGTCGTCTTCCTCGAGCACAAGCAGCTCCAGCTCTTCCAGCTCTAGCTCAAGCAGCTCGACCGATCCCAACACCTGTGTGGGTGTGGCGAACTGGGATTCTTCAGCGGTTTACACTCAAGGCGATCAGGTGCGTTACAACAACACCCGTTACGAAGCCAAGTGGTGGACTCGTGGCGATACGCCAACCGAGCACGATGGCCAGTGGGAAGTGTGGATTAACCAGGGCAGCTGCTCAGGTTCTTAATCCTCGCCTATGAGGCACACCGGCCCCGGCAACTCAGGTTGCCGGGGCTTTTTTGTGGGCGCAGAGTTTCCCGCGAGCGCCAAAAACGCTATTATGCGCGCACATTTTATACGCCTCACGGGAGTTCCAATGAGTATCAAATCGGACAAGTGGATGCGCCGCATGGCGGAGGAGCACGGCATGATCGAGCCGTTTGAGCCGGGTCAGGTGCGATTTGATGAACACCAGCAGCGCATCGTCTCCTACGGCACGTCCAGTTACGGGTACGATGTCCGTTGCGCCGACGAATTCAAAATTTTTACTAACGTCTACTCCTCGGTGGTAGACCCGAAAAATTTTGATGAGAACAGTTTTGTCGATGTCAAAAACGATGTCTGCATTATTCCGCCCAACTCCTTTGCGCTCGCCCGAACCGTTGAATATTTCCGTATACCCCGCTCGGTGCTGACGGTCTGTTTGGGTAAGTCCACTTACGCCCGCTGCGGTATTATTGTCAATGTCACGCCGCTCGAACCCGAGTGGGAGGGGCATGTGACTCTCGAGTTTTCCAACACCACTCCGCTGCCGGCAAAAATCTACGCCAACGAAGGCGTGGCGCAGATGTTGTTTTTTGAGTCCGATGAAGTCTGTGAAACCAGCTACAAAGACCGCGGTGGTAAATACCAGGGCCAGCGCGGTGTGACCCTGCCAAAAACCTGATTCCTGATTGAAGAACCGCCCGCGCTTAATGTGAGCGCGGGCTCTAGTCTTTCGGGCCAAGCACTGAGAGTTTCTTTTTTTAACTCGGTTCCCATCGTTTTACCTGGCGCCTTTAATTTGTCAGGCTCTGCAACTTTTCATCTTTGCACCAGTCGTAAGGCTCGTTCACGTACGCGAAGTACGTGCTGTAACGAGAAGAGCTGATGTATCGGCCGTTAATTGGGGAGATTTATTATCAAGGAGATAGTATGCGTCGAATAACAACACCTTTCGCCCGCACCACTTTTGTCAAAGCGCCTCTGGTTGCGTGTGCTGTTTTTTCTCTTCCGGCATTTGCCGAACCCTATCAGTGGGAGGTTGAGGGTCAATACCAAAAGGAGGATCGCACATCCAGTCTGAGCAGCAGTGCCGATAAGTACAACCTCTGGGGTAAGTATTACTGGAGCCCCGTGGCAACCGACCAAGGGCCTCTGGCCGAGGCCGCCTTTCTCTCGCGCGCCAGCAATATCTCGCTCGCGCTCGGGCGCGCTTCCTACAGTATTGACTCTCGCTATGACTATACCTGTGCCGAGGGGCCGGATTGCCGGGCCAGACACTACGGTAGCTCGGCCGATAATACCCAGGCAACCCTCGGGTTTGAGTACTATCTGCCCGAATCATGGTTGTACTTCGCCGGTCGTTATCAGTATTCGGACAGAAGTTCGGACGTCCGGCTGGGTGTCAATGGCCAGGATACTTCCTATCAGTACACCAGCGATCACGATTACTGGTCAGCCTCGGTGGGGATAACACCGCTGGAGGGCTGGTTGCTGGCGGCGGAGTTTGGTGAAGGCGGCTACGGCTCGCTGTTTGAAGGCGAGGCCAATGTCAGCAGCAAATATCTGTGGCAGTTTGGTGGCAATCGGGCCCTGAATCTGGAGGCGACTTACTTTATCGACAACGGCTATAACGATTGGCAGGTCGGTGCGGACTATTATTTCAACAACACCCTGAGTCTGGGGGCGAGCTATGGTGACGATGAAACCGCAGAAATTCGATTGAAGAAGTTCGTGACCGACTCTATTGCCTTGGAGGCAAGTTACACAGATTTCGGTTCGCGCTATGGAATGGATCAGGGCGATGGCTTTTCGCTGGGGCTCACCGCCCGCTTTTGAGCTGAGGGGCCGCTATGCGGCCCCTGCTGTTATACGGCGCTTGCCCGATTGGCTTAATGACGATCAGGCCTTACTGATGCGCGCGAATTCGTCAAAGTAGGTGGGGAAAGTCTTTGACGTACATTTGGGGTCATTGATGACAATATCCGCCGCGCCAAAGCTGGCCAGCGAAAAACACATGGCCATGCGGTGATCGTTGTAGGTATCAATCGCAGCACTGCGTATCTCGGCGGGCGGTTCGATCACAATGTAGTCGTCGCCTTCCTCAACAGTGGCGCCCACTTTGCGCAGCTCCGTCGCCATGGCCGATAACCGGTCCGTCTCTTTGACCCGCCAGTTGTATATGTTACGGATGCGGGTGGGGCCCTTGGCAAAGAGTGCCGTAGTGGCAATGGTCATGGCCGCATCGGGTATGTGGTTCAGGTCCACATCTACGCCGCTTAACTTACCTGTGCCCTCGACTTCAATCCACATATCGGAGTAGGTGACCTTCGCGCCCATTTGCTCCAGCACCTCGGCGAATCGGGCGTCACCCTGAATGCTGGCGCTGCCCGTGCCGTGCACTCGTACCGGCCCCTTACCTATAGCGGCTGCGGCGAGAAAATACGAAGCAGAGGAAGCGTCGCCTTCCACCATGATCTCTCCTGGCGACAGATAGGTCTGGCCGCCTTTGATATCAAAAGATTGGTACTGATTGTTGGTTACGGCTACGCCGAACTTGGCCATGGTGTCCAGGGTAATGTCGATATAAGGTTTGGAGACGAGCTCGCCGTCGACGCGGATGCGGGTATCGCCGCTAAACAGTGGCGCCACCATCAGCAGGGCGGTGAGGTACTGGCTGGAAATATTGCCCTTAATCGACACCTCACCTCCGGCAAGCGGTTTACCCTGAATCTCCAGGGGCGGGAAGCCTTCGTCTTGCTTGTAGCTAATGTCAGCACCCAGCTGGCGCAGTGCATCGATCAGATCACCGATGGGCCGCTCGTACATGCGCGGCTCGCCGGTGATGGTGAATGTGCCCTCGCTCATGGCCAGTGCGGCTGTCAGTGGGCGCACAGCGGTGCCGGCATTGCCGAGAAACAGGGTTTGCGCCTCGGCGGACGAGAACGCCCCGCCCAGGCCCTTGAGCACACAGGTGCGCTTGTCCCCGGAGAGCTGGTAGCTCACACCAAGCGCCTGCAGCGCTGTGAGCATATGGCGCACATCGTCACTGTCGAGCAGGTTGGTGATGGTGGTTTCACCTTTGGCCAGGGCCGCCAGGAGCAATATCCGGTTCGACAGGCTCTTGGAGCCGGGCAGGGTAACTTCGCCTTTTACAGTGCGGATAGGCTTTAGCGTCAGGGTTTCCATGAATCTCGCTCGCTGGGTGAAAAAGCCGGCATTTTACCCAATGCCGGCTTCTGGTGCCATGACCAGCGGCTACTCAAAATCGTATTTCAATGGCAGCCGGGCGCGAATGGCATCCAGTACCTGCATAATGGCCACTGACTCGGCGAGCGGAATCACGGGGCTTTCCAGCAGGCCGGCGCGCAGACAGCGGGCGGCCTCCTCCACCTGATGCACAAAGCCGTTCTCGGCATTCTCGGCGCCGAAGCTACCGGTTTCGGTGTATTTGTCGCCTGCGATGCTGCGCAGGCTGTACTCTCCCTCGCCCTGGAAGTTGCGATAGCTAATCGTCCCCTCACTGCCGAAGAGCGTCATCTCCTGGCCGAGCATCAGATTAAAACTGGTGTTGACGGTCGCGAGAATCCGGTTGCCGAAGCGCAACTGAAAACTGGCGACTTCATCGACGCCGGTGTCGGTGAACAGGCAGTGGGCGCCGATTACCTCGGGTACCTCTGCCAACACACAACTGAGCATGCTCACCGGATAAATACCCATATCGAGCGTGACACCACCGGCCAGTGAAGGATCAAACAGTCTGCCGCGATAGCACTCGGGCGAAATACCGCCAAAGGTGACGTGTGCGGTCTTGATGTCGCCAATGGCGCCCTCGGCGAGATGCTCTTTGAGCGCCTGCATGCTCGGTAAAAAGCGTGTCCAGATGGCCTCCATAACAAAGCAGCCTACCTCGCGCGCTTTGTCCGCAATGGCCTGGGCTTGCCGCGCGTTGACGGTAAAGGGCTTTTCAATCACCAGGTGTTTGTGATGATCAAGCGCCAGCAGCGCGTTGTCGCAGTGAAGGTTGTGAGTCGTGGCGATATAAACCACATCGATATCGCGGCGTGTGAGCAGGCTTTCATAGCTCTCGGCGCCGATGGCATGAACTTGGGCAAAGGCTTTAGATTTTTCCGGCGTGCGCGAAGCCACCGCCAGCAGTTGGTTGCCCGGCGCCTGGGCAATGGCGTCGGCCATTTGATGGGCGATAACGCCGGCGCCGAGAATTCCCCAGCGAATGGTCTGTTCTGTCACTTTAGGCTCTCCAGTGTTGTTTTGCTGAAAGTTTGCGACACAGGGGGATATGCGGTCAAATAGTGCAGAAGTCTCTTATCAAATATTAACCGGATCTATGAGCGATATTATTCAGCTGGACTCTAAAGAAGTGTACAAAAATCACTGGATGCGCGTGCGCGAAGATCGCGTTGTGCGCCCGAGCGGTGCCGAGGGCATCTACGGTGTGGTGGAAAAGCCGGATTTTGCCGTTATTGCTGCCATTGAAGCGGGCGAGATTTATCTGGTACAACAGTATCGCTACACCGTTGGCGGCCGTTATTGGGAGATGCCTCAGGGCGCCTGGGAGCAGCGGCCGGATGCCGACCCCGCCGAGCTCGCCGCAGGCGAGCTTAAAGAGGAGACCGGGCTCGAAGCCGGTAGTCTCACCCATCTTGCCCATCAATATCTCGCCTATGGGTTTTGCAACCAGGGCTATCACATTTATCTGGCGCAGCAGTTACGCCAGAGTGAGCGAGAGCTGGATGCCGAAGAGGAGGACCTGATCGTGCGTCCTTTCCCGCTCGCCGATGTGCATAAGATGATTGTCAACGGTGAGATTAAAGACGCGACGACCGTCAATGTCTGGGGTTGGCTGCACTTTACCGGTCACCTCAATGGTCTATAGTCTAAAGGCGGACGTAAGACCACTCTCTATTGAGCGCTGAGCTCGATTGTCAACGCGCTGCAGGGTCGGCTAAACGCTGGCTGCTGCACAAACACACACCACGAAAGGGATGCCGATGGCTACTAACCTCTATTCGCGCTTGCTGGTTGCCACTGCCTTAGTGGCGACCCTGCCTGCCTATGGCGAGACAAGCTTGTCCGCCGGCGTCTGGGGCACTTACCAGTATTTGCCCGACGACGAAGCCAACAAGAACAGTGGCGGTGAGTTCACCGGTGAAGCCTTGATTCTCTACCTCGACGGGGCGGGTGAAGCCGAGGACAACTGGCTTTACTCGGCGGAGTTTCGCGCCGGCCCCGGCAGTTTCACCGACCCGGAAAACAACTCCACCGGTGATGAATACACCCTGCACAAAGCCTGGGTTGGCTGGCAAGTGGGCGATACCGGTTTGCTGACGGTAGGTAAATCTCAGGTTCCCTTTGGCTGGAAAACCGTTAATTTCTGGCCCGGCGATCTGTTGCTCGCCGGTTACGGCGATCAAATGGACGTCGGTCTCAAATGGAGCGGTACCGCCTCTGCCATCAACTACGATCTTGCCTATTACCACGCGGATGACTGGGGCAGTACCAGCACGGATACCGTGGACGACAATGGCCACTGGGGCAGTGCAAGCACCTATCGCAAAGTCCAAACCCTGGTGGGTAACCTGCAGTGGGCGCCACTCGCCAATCACCGCCTGGGGCTCTCGGTGCAAAGTGGCAAACTGCAGGATTTAAGCGGTGACCCGGACCGGCCGACCTCCGGCGAGCATCAGGCGGCGGTCGCCTATTACGAAGGTGAAGTGGGCGATTTTTACTCCAAGGCCTCCTACATCGCTCAGTCGCGGGACCTGCCCACCGGTTACGTGGCCTCTTCGGGCGTAGCGGCCGAAGTGAAAAACCAGCGCTTGGCCGTAGAAGTGGGCTATAACCTCGGGCCCTGGGCGTTCTACCTCGATGCCACGGCCGCCGAGCCGGATACCCGAGATTCCGGCGCGGGCACTGTGACGGCTTTTGCGCCCGGTGCGCGCTACAACTATGGGCCCGGTTGGATTTACATCGAGTACCTGACCCAGGACGGCTATGTGGACCGCAACGGCCAAGTAGGGGAGGGCGACTTCGAAGCGCTCTACGTCTCGCTGGATTTTTATCTGTAATCGTTAAGTACTTGCAATACTTGGGGGCTCCATGAGTGACATGCAGAACACGCCATCTCAGCCAAGCTGGATCAAAGTGAACCCGCCGGTTTTTATTGGCGCCGGGGGCCTTTGTTTGCTGTTTGTGCTCTACGCCGTACTTATGCCGGAAACCGCAGAGACACTCTTTGGCAGCATTCAGGCCTGGGTGGTGCATTCGGCAGGCTGGTTTTATGTGTTGGCGGTCGCCCTGTTTTTGATTTTTGTGGTGGTGCTGGCGCTGTCGGACTACGGCCGTATTAAACTCGGGCCCGATCACAGCGAACCGGATTACAGTTACCTCTCGTGGTTTGCCATGCTCTTTTCGGCAGGCATGGGCATAGGCCTGATGTTTTTTGGTGTGGCCGAGCCGGTCATGCACACCATGACGCCGCCGGTGGGTGATCCCGCCACTGCCGAGGCGGCGCGCGAGGCCATGCGTATCACCTTCTTTCATTGGGGTGTACATGCCTGGGCTATCTACGCCGTGGTGGCCTTGTCGCTGGCTTACTTTGCCTTTCGGCATAAGTTACCCCTGACCATTCGCTCGGCCTTTTATCCGCTGATCGGTGAGCGGATCTACGGCCCCATTGGCCACGCAGTGGATATTTTTGCCGTGCTCGGCACACTCTTCGGGGTGGCCACCTCTCTGGGTTTTGGTGTTATGCAGGTGAACGCCGGGCTCAACTATTTGTTTGACGTTGAAATAGGTACCGGAGTGCAGATTGCGCTGATTGCCGGTATTACCGTGCTGGCCACAGTGTCTGTGGTATTGGGGCTGGACGGCGGTATTCGCCGCGTCTCCGAACTCAACCTGATACTCGCTGTGGTGTTGCTGCTGTTTGTGCTGGCGGCTGGGCCCACGGTCTATCTGTTGCAAACCTATGTCCAGAATGTCGGGCATTATTTGTCAGGCCTGGTTGACACCACCTTCAAACTTTACGCTTACGAGCCCACGGGCTGGATAGGTGGCTGGACCTTGTTTTACTGGGGCTGGTGGATTGCCTGGTCGCCCTTCGTCGGCATGTTCATTGCCCGCGTGTCGCGCGGGCGCACCATTCGCGAGTTTGTCGTCGGCGTCTTAATGGTGCCTGTGGGTTTTACCTTCTTGTGGATGACCTTCTTTGGCAATACCGCAATCCACATGGTGTTGGAGCAGGGCATTACCCAGCTGGCCGATGCGGTGGCGGCGGATACCTCGGTGGCACTGTTTCAGTTTTTCGAATATCTGCCGTTGACAACCATCGCCTCCATCGTGGCTACCGTGCTCGTGATTACGTTTTTCGTGACCTCGTCGGATTCTGGTTCTTTGGTGGTGGACATGCTCACCTCGGGTGGCACGGAAGAAGATACCCCTGTGTGGCAGCGTATTTTCTGGTCGGTGACCGAAGGGGTGATCGCCGCTGCGCTCTTGGTGGCCGGCGGGCTCTCCGCCCTGCAGACCGCCACTATCGCCAGTGCGCTGCCGTTTACCGTGGTGATGTTGCTAATGTGCTGGGGTTTGCTGCGCGCCCTGCGGCTGGAAATTGTCAAACGGGTGAGTTTGCGCGATGCCATGTTGGCGCCAAGGGTGGCACACAATCCGGTGCCCTGGGAGAAGCGTTTGTCCCGCATTATTCGCCAGCCCAATCGCGAGGAAGTGCTGGCCTTTATCGACGGCACCGTGCAGCAGGCACTGCAGCGGGTGGCGGGGGAAATACAACAAAAAAACATCGAGGCGGTGGTCAATCGCGACGACAAAGACCGGCTATGGATGTCGGTCAATCACGGTGAGGAAATGGATTTTTTCTATTCGGTACATGCGCGCCCCTACACCCCGCCAACCTTTGTTATGCGCGACACCAGTAAAGCGCGCGGCGACAAGCTGCGCTATTACCGCGCCGAGGTGTATCTGAAAGAGGGCGGTCAGGATTACGATATTATGGGTTGGACCGAAGAGCAGGTGATTGCCGATGTACTGGATCAGTACGAAAAGCACATGCACTTTCTCAATGCGGTGCGTTAGTCGGCGATAGTGGAGCAACACCTTTGAGTGCGCTGTGGCAAATTGTTCTGATCACCTGGTCGGCCGGCGTCACCGCCTTTATCGGTGCCCAGCTGGCGCGTTATGAGGGCTCGGCTGAATCGACAGCCAAGCGCGAGCTGATTCACGCGCTTGTGGCTTTCGGCGGCGGCGCTCTCTTGGCTGCTGTGGCTTTTGCCTTGGCGCCGCACGCCATGGATGAGCTCTCGCCCTGGCGGCTGGCCCTGAGTTTTTGTATGGGTGGTGTGTTGTTCTGTGTGCTGGATGCCTGGCTCGCCCGTCGCGGCGGCGGCTTTGCCCAGTTTCTCGCCATGCTTATGGATTACGTCCCCGAGGCGATTTCCCTGGGGGCTATCTTCTCCCAGGACCGCAAAATGGGCATGGTATTGGCGGCTTTTATCGGCCTGCAAAACTTCCCGGAAGGCTTTAACGCCTACCGGGAAATGCGCACTGGCGGTCTGCGTCCCAGGCGAATACTCACCGTCATTTTTGTTGCCAGTTTACTTGGGCCTCTGGCTGCGGTCATTGGCTATACTTTGTTGCAGGAGCGCGAAGCATTGACCGCGGTGATCATGAGCTTCGCCTCGGGCGGTATTCTGTATCTGATTTTCCAAGACATCGCGCCCCAGGCGGTTATGCGCCGTCACTGGACGCCGCCACTGGGAGCGGTACTGGGTTTTATGCTGGGCATGCTGGGTACGGTTATGATGCAATAGCGGCCGGCAAGCGCGCCCGAGCGAGGTAAAACCATGAGCATCCACGCGCTTTTGTTTGATTTATCCGGTGTTCTTTACGAAGGCGATGCCTGTCTGCCGGGCGCGGTCGATACCATCGCCCGCGCCCGCGAGCAGGGGCTGACACTGCGCTTTGTCACCAACACCGCAACCAAGTCTCGCGAACAGATTCTCGCCAAACTCGGTGCTTTGGGCATAGAGGTTAAACCCGATGAACTGTTCACCGCGCCCGATGCCGCTGTTGCCTATCTCGCTCAGCGCCAGCAAATACCCTATGCTCTGGTGCACCCGGCCATCGCACCGCTGTTTCGCACAGACGCCGCCAATTACAACTGCGTGGTACTCGGTGATGCCCGCGACGGGCTAAACTACGCGACTATGAACACGGCATTTCGCCTGTTGATGGACGGCTGTCCGCTGTTGGGTATCGGCGACAACCGCTATTTTCGCGATACCGAGGGGCTGAGTCTGGACGCCGGGCCATTTATTCATGCGCTGGCTTATGCGGCCGATGTCGAACCTGTGATTATGGGTAAACCCAGCGCGCTGTTCTTTGCGCAGGTGGTCGCTTCTACCGGTTTGACACCCGAGCAGTGCCTGATGATCGGCGACGATGTGTTTGGCGATGTGGAGGGGGCGCTCAATGCTGGTGCGCAGGCGGCACTGGTGCAAACCGGCAAGTACCGGCTGGGAGATGAGCACAAACTCTCGCGGCCGGCACCGCTGATTGCCGGTGTCGCCGATCTCTGGTCATTGCTGTAACATAGCGCCCTTTGCGAGACCGTTTCATGCGCATAGCCCTCGTCGGTTTGGGCGATATTGCCCGCAAGGCCTACTTGCCCGTTGTCGGCCGTCACCCCGAGATTACCCCGATTCTCTGTACCCGCAATCGCCAAACCCTGCGAGAATTGTCTGAGCGTTATCGCATTGATGAGGCCTACACGGACGTCTCTCAGCTGCTCGACAATGCTCCCGACGCGGTCATGATTCATTCCAGCACCCATAGCCACAGCGTCATTGCCGAAGCCGCTTTGCGTCGCGGCATTGCCGTGTTCGTCGACAAGCCCCTGAGCGATCAGTTGGACGAGTCCGAAGCCTTAGTGAATCTGGCTTTAGAGAAAAATGTCCCACTGTTTTGCGGCTTTAACCGGCGCTATGCCCCGTTGTACCAGCAGGCGCTTCAGCGCGAGCCGATTTCAGTGATCTATCAAAAGCACCGACACAATTTGCCCGGCGATGCCCGCACCTTTGTCTACGATGATTTTATCCACGTGCTGGATTTTGTTCGCCACTGCGCCGGGGAGATGCCCACTGATTTGCACGTCAGTTCCTACTGCCCAAGTCCTGAGCAGCTCGGCAGTGTGCAGGTCACCTGGCACCGCGGCGGAGCGTCTTTTACGGCCGCCATGAATCGCCTGAACGGCTGCACTCGCGAGCGGCTCGAATACAGTGCTCTCAATGAGAGCTGGCAGGTGGATAACCTGCGTCAGGGTTTGTACAGTGTGGATAACCGCTCCGAAGCCATCGGTTTTGGCGATTGGGAAGATACCCTGCACAAGCGCGGCTTTGTTGCTATGCTGGAGAGCTTTTTGGCCACTGTGCGACAAGGCGACGTCGATGCTGGGTATCTGCAAGGCGTGCTGGACAGTCACCGCCTTTGCGAGCAAGTGGTGAGCACCGTTCACGCCGAGGCGCAAGGGCGCTAAAGATCGGCTAAGATAGAATAACAATCGCTTTGCGAGGAGGAACAATGAAAACACAGGTTCGAGGTTTTACTCTGATTGAATTGGTCGTCGTGATCACGATTATCGGCATTCTCGCCGCGATTGCCGTACCGCGCTTTGTCCGCATTCAGGGCGATGCCCGCGCTGCCGTACTACAGGGCGTGCAGGGCTCTATGATCGGTGCGGCCAACCTGATTTATGCCCGCTGCGTGATTGAGGGCAATGAACAGGCGGCCTCTACCACCTGTGGCGATGGCAGTGGCAATAACGTCGCGGTGGCTTATGGTTACCCCACCACCGCCAGCATCGAAACCTTACTGCGCATACAAAGTGATGACCTGGCGGATATCGGCACCACCAATGACGGGGTGGTCGGTTACGATTTGGATGACAACGGCAGCATCGATGCCAACTGCCGCGTTTCCTACACCTCGGCTACCGGGGTAAACAATCAACCCGCTATCGTTATCAGCGCCGGGGGTTGTTAGCGAGTTTCAGGTGCTCTAGGTAGTCGCCGGATACAATCCGGCGGCTCTCATCTACTTTGTGTTGGTAAGCGTAGACCCAGCAACTTAGGCTCTTCCCGTTATCCATGCTCGCCCTTGTGATTTCCCGCCGATACTCGTGCGGCTCGGCATAGGCGGCGGTGCACTCCTCATAGTCGTCGAGCTTTTGTAAAAGCCCGGCGGCATCGCTCAGGCAAACCACATCTCCCCAAACCCGAGCGCCGGTGGCGTCAATGCCGGTTGGCGCGAGTATAGCCCCGGGGTAGTCACCCAGCTCGTAGAGCCTGGCGCTGATACTTGCGCGTCCCAGCCACTGGCTATGGCGGCGTAAAAAGCGGTGCATGGGGTGATTGGGTTCGCGCAGCGTACCGTAGATAAACAGCTGTCTCTCGCCCGCCTGCTCAGTAGCCATGGCGATTTTTGCGAATCAGATAATAAACGGTCAGGGCGCTGACGCAGAGCCCGCCCCAAAGCAGCGCCTTGTCAGGCAGGCTGAAGGCCAACAGCAGACAGCCGACAAGGCCGATATGGCTCAAGGCTCTGGGCCAGACCCGCTCGGTTTTGCTGAGCTTGAGAGCTGAGGCGTTTGTCAGGGCGTAGTAAAGCAGCACGCAAAAGGCGCTAAAGCCAATGGCCTCGTAGACATCCAGAGAGGTAATGGCGATGCCGATGGCCAGCGCCACGGTCAGCTCGGCGCGCCGAGGCACCTGGCGGCGCGGTTCAATATGTTCGAAAAAGCCCGGTAAATCCCGGTTTCGGCTCATGGCGAGTAATGTCCTGCTGATCCCGGCGATCAAGGCAATCAGAACGCCCAGGCAGGCGATGGCGGCGAGCAGGCGCACTGCCGGTGCCAGAGCGGCGAAGCCCGCTGCCTCGACCGCCGTGGCCAGGGGGGCGGCGCTCGCTGCCAGTGCGCTCGGGCCGGCGGCACTGAGCGCGGCTAGACTCACCAGCAGATACAACCCCAGTACCAGTGTCAGGGACAGCGGGATAGCGCGGGTCAACACGCGACGCGGTTCACGCACCTCTTCGGCCAGCGTGGCCAGGCGCGCGTAACCGGCAAAGGCAAAAAACCAGATGGCCGCTCCCTGTAGTAGGCCGGCCGGCGAGACGGAATCGCTCGGCAGCAGCCGACGCCAATCTGCGGTCGGTGCGCTCAGGCACAGGGCGACAATGGCGAGGAGCCCGGCGATAACCATCACCACAATCAGCCGGCTGACCAGCGCGGTTTTGGCGATCCCCAGGAGATTGAGAGCCGTGAGCAGCGCCAGCGCCAACAGTGCCGCCGGTTTGGCATAAGCGGGCAACAGATAGTGGGCGAAGGTCAGCGCCATAACCGCACCGCTGGCGGTTTTACCTACGAGAAAGCAGGCCCCGGCGATAAACCCGGCCAGCGGATGCAAGCGCTCGCGTGCGTAGAGGTAAGTACCGCCGGCCTGGGGGTGGCAGGCGGCCAGTTGCGCCGATGACACCGCGTTGCAGTAGGCGACGACCGCCGCCAATAGCAGCGATAACCAGACCCAGTTGCCGGCGGCCGTCAGCGCCGGAGCTATGGCGGCAAAGATGCCGGCGCCGAGCATGGCGGCCAGGCCGATGAAAACGGCATCGGTGAGACTCAATTGGCGGGCTAGGGCTGTCATGGGCTTGAGTTCGCAGAGACTTTTTCAAGCGCCATAAACTACAGGCCCATCCGCATCCGTGCAATGCGGCTGGGCCTGTTTGTCGGCGAAATTAGAAACGGTAGGACACAGTCGCTTTAATGTTGCGGCCCGGCTCGTAGTCCATTAGGTAGAGCTGGCCAAAGCGCGGGTGAAAGCTGGTACCTGTGCGCGAGGATTGCGACGCGTAAAACTCGTCAAACAGATTGTCCACCCCGGCGGTCAGCTGCAGGCTGTCGAGCGGTTGCCACTGGAGGGAGATATTGTGCACGGTGTAGCCGTCTTTGGCGTTTTCCAAGGTGGCGCCATCGAGATCCGGGCCAGCGGCAACATCCCCCACCAGCAGAGCATCGTAGTGTAGCTTGAGGTCGATGCTCGCGAATTCATAGCCGAGGTTCAAGCTCCAGGTATCGCCCTGCTGGCGGTCGATGCGCGCGCCCTCGAATTGTTCGTAGCCGGCGTAGGCGTCCAGTTCACTCTCGGCGTCGGAGTAGGTCAGCAGCGCGCTCAGCCCGCCGATGTCGTAGCCGATATAGGCCTCGCCACCGGTGATTTCCATATCGCCCACGTTGTCCATTACCGGGCTGGCGTACTGATAGATATAGCCTTCAATCTCGGTGCGGAAAAGGGTCGCGCCCACGCTGAACTGATCGGCGCCGAGCACGGCATCGCCGTAGGCGAATGACAATTCGTCGTTGCGTCCCCCCTCGGCCTCAAGCTCCGGGTTGGGGTCTTCAAACAAGCCGGCACCAACGAATACCTCGGAGATATCCGGGCCTTTGAACAGCTCCGTGCCTGACAGGCGGAACAACAGACTGTCGGTGGGCTGGAACTCCAGCGCCAGGGCGCCGGTCACATCGTCGTAGCGCTTGTCCACCACGGCGGAGTTGAGATCGTAGTCGTTGTAGCGCAGGCCGGGAATCAGAGCAAACTGACCCAGCTCAATACGATCCTGAATAAAGACGGCCGAGTCGGTGGCCTCTTCACCGGCGCTGTCTACGGCGCCGCTTAAGTAAGTGGCCGTGTATTGCGTGTCGTATTCGGTGATTTCCAATCCGTAGGTGAGGGTATGGGTAACGCCTGAGCCAATCAGGGTTTCCGCCAGCAGGTTCACACCGGTGTTTTCGGCATCGCCTTCAACCACGGCGGCCCAGGTTTCATAGGCGGGGTTTTGGGCGTAGCCCAGCTCGTCGCGCCAGAGGCTGCTCTCATTGCGAAACACGGCGGCTTTGATTTGCGTGTGACTGCCGATACTCGCGTCGTAGTTCAGGGTGTAGGTGTCGCGGGTGAATTCAGTGGGCCAGAGCAGGGGCACACCGAGGGATTCGGTAATGGCCAGGTCGGTGGCCAGGCCCATGTCCGGGCGATAGCTGTAGTTGCCTTCATCCTTGTAGGACTCGTAGCCGATTTCCAGGCGCTGGCTGGGGGTAAAATCAATGCCGACCTTGATCAGGGCGTCGTCCAGATCACCTTTAAGCCCGCGCACCTTGCCATCGGTACCGGGGATAACATCGCCGTTGGCGTCCTTGATTTCGCCGCCGCCAACCTCGTAGTTATCCCGGTCCACATGGTTGTAATAGGCCAGCAGGTCCACCTTGCTGCCCAGCTGCGCGTAGGCGGTTGCCGAGTAGCTGTCGCCCGA
Organism: Gilvimarinus algae; assembly: GCF_030518215.1. GTDB lineage: Bacteria > Pseudomonadota > Gammaproteobacteria > Pseudomonadales > Cellvibrionaceae > Gilvimarinus > Gilvimarinus algae. Next base: position 35,492 of record NZ_JAULRT010000047.1, on the reverse strand, counting down.
GTTGTCGCTGACCGTACCTTCCAGGCGCGCGCCAAAGCGATCGTTGCCGCTCAGCAGATCCTTAGCCTCTTTGGTTTCAAAGCGCACCGCGCCGCCCAGGCCGCCGTTAATCACCGAATTGGTACCCACGTCGATGTCCACGGACTTGAGAATGTCCGCGTGAATCTGCAGGTTGCCCATATGGTGGTACATGTAGGTGTTTTGGTTGGCGCCGTCGATGCTGATGCGCAGGTCTTTGTCATCCATGCTGCGGATGGTGATGCGCTGGTTCATGGAGTGGGCGCCGCCCACATCCACACCGGGAATGGTGCGCAGCAAGTCACTGATGTGATCGGCTTGGCGGATGGTGATGTCAGCGGTGTCCATATACACCGAAGAGGCGCGCACCTCGGTGCCCCAAACCACCATTTGTTCGATTTCCGGCTGCTCGCCGCTCTGGGCGTAACCGTTGGCTACGGCGCCCAGCAGCACCGCTGCCGCGCAGTAGGATGTCTTGATCTTCACGTCCGAGTCCCCTTGTAAGATCCGTTAAAAAAGCCCCGGAGAGCGCGGGTAAATATGGCGCTGCCGGGGTAATGCTTTATGAGAATCATTTTTATTTATGATACAGTTGTCATCCCCCAAAAGCAGCCTGCGAAATCGTCAAGCTATTATGAGAAATGATCAGCACACAGGCGTTCTACCCGAGTCGGTGAGCGCCGCCGACCTGCACCGGCGGGTGCTGCCATGCAGCCCGGATCACCGGGTGGAGGGTGCACCGGAAAAGCCGCTGCTGGATGGCCACCTGCGCTTTTTCCGCATAGGCGCGGATGTCTCGGTGCACTGTGTAGATGCCACAGAATTGGCCGACAGCCGCAGCAGTGGCGAGTGCCCGGCCGGGCTAAGCGTGAATATCCTGCTGGCGGGGCAGGTGGGGTTTGCCCTAGGGGCTGAGCATTATCGCTGCAGTGCCGAAGCGGGACCGGCCGGCATCGCCCTGGCGTTGAGGAAGGCTGAGCCCTTTACCCGGTTTTTATCCGCCGGCAGTCGGGTGCGCAAAGTCAACGTCAGTGTTTCCCGCCAGTGGCTGAGCGAGCGGCTCGGAGACGTGGAGGCCGGCCGGGTACTGCAGCGCTCAGTGCGCCTGTGGGAGGCCGATGCGGGGCAGGTGCGGTTGGCGCGCAGATTACTGGCCCTGAGCCGGGCGCCCGCCTGCTCGGTCCTGGCTATAGAGGCCCTGGCGGTGGAGCTGATCGGGCGGATTCTGGATGCCTCTGAAGCAGGGCAGCCGGTGTCGCCAGATCTTCCGGCGCACTCGGGCGCCGAGCTGCGCCAATTGCTCGCCCCCTACCTTGAGGGCGAGTGCGACCTGGCAGGCCTTGCTCACAAGCTCGGTATGAGTGTCAGTACATTGCAGCGGCGTTTTAAGCGTTTGTGCGGTGTCACGGTCATGGAGTATGTGCGCAGCCAGCGACTTGAGCGGGCGCGCCGGGCGATGTTACTGCACGGTATGAGTGTGCAGGAGGCGGCGTATCTCGCCGGTTACGATCATCCCTCCAATTTTGTCAGCGCTTTTAAGCGCGCCTATGGCACGACCCCCGCGGCCTTGATTCGCACCCATCGTCAGGAGCTGTCGGCGTGAGTGCCCGATTCGCCGCGGAGCTTGATAGACACTGTCACATTCCCTTGGCTACACTGCGGCCAAAGCATCAGGCAAGGGAAAGACTATGCATTCGGTTTTTTTGTGGGGTATGGCTGCCCTGTTAGCGTTTGCCGGCTCGCTGCCGGCGTGGGCTCACTCGGATAAGGCGCATTCACAAGAGCATCATCAAGGCGTCATGATTGATGGCGCCGCCACGGTAAACCCCTGGACTCATCTGCAGTTCAACAACGACCCAAAGGCCTTTCAGTTTGCGGTGGTTACCGATCGCACCGGTGGGCTGCGCCCCGGGGTTTTCTCCCAGGCGGTGGATAAACTCAATTTGCTGCAACCCGAGTTTGTCGTCAGCGTCGGCGATTTGATTGAAGGTTACACCGAAAATCGCGCTCAGTTGGAGAGTGAATGGAACGAATTCGACGCAATGGTGCAGCGTCTCGACATGCCGTTTTTTTATCTTGCCGGCAATCACGATTACACCAATGAGGTAATGGCCGACGTCTGGCGCGAGCGCTACGGCGCCAGCTACTACCACTTTGTCTATCGCGATGTGCTGTTTGTGATGCTCAACTCCAACGACGGCGGCAGCACTCACACCATGTCGCAAACGCAAATTGACTGGCTGGCGCAGGTGCTAAAGGACAATCCAAAACCCAAATGGACTCTGGTCTTCACGCACGCGCCTCTGTGGGACCGCGACGATACCGACCGCTGGGGCGAGGTGGAGCAACTGCTCGATACACGCCCGTACACGGTGTTTGCCGGTCACCATCACCGCTATGTCAAAAACCAGCGTCACGGCCGTGAGTATTTTACTCTGGCCACCACGGGCGGTATCAGTAGCATGCGCGGCACCCGCTTTGGTGAGTTCGATCACGTGGTGTGGATTACCATGAGCGATGAGGGCCCGATTATCGCTAACCTGATGCTGGACGGCATCTGGGATAAAAACGTGCGCACTGGCGAGATGCGCGATTTGCAAAACCGGATGATCGACAGAGGCCGTCTCTCGGCGCCGGCGCTGCTGCACCGTGGCGGTTTCACCGAGGGCACCGCCGAGCTGCGTCTGGTGAACGATGCGGATATCCCCTACACCCTGACCGCTAAGGTTCAGGCCAATGAGGGCTTTGCGTTTGCCGGCGAGGCGACACAAACGCTCACGGTGCCGCCCAATGAAGTTCGCACCTTGCCCGTGCCCATCAAGAGTCTGGAGCCGCGCGAGGGCGATCACGGAGCGGTGAACGTGCAGTGGCAGCTACGCTACCAACACGGCGAGGAGACCATTGAGTACGAGGGCGCACGCACGCTGGCGGTGAGCCGTGAGCGCCCGATCAACACGCTGCCCCACATTGAGTTGGATGGAGCACTCGATGAGTGGCAAAGCGTCGAGTTTTTCAAGGCAGCCGACAACCAGTACTTCCAGGTCGAGAACTGGCAGGGGCTCAGCGATGCGGATATGGCCTTTGCCCTGGCAAGCGCGAGTGATCATTTGGTGCTCGCCATTAAAGTGCTCGACGATCATCTGCTACGCAACGCCAGCGACAATGTCTGGAGTCAGGACGCACTGCTGATCACTCTGGATGCGCGCGCCAAACACCGGCGTTTGCTCAAACCCACCTATGACAACCGCGTGCCCGGTGAGCGCTATATGGTTTTGCAGCCACCCGCCAAAGGCTTCGAGGCTGCCCTGCGGGCCAACCCCGAGGTGCCGGATGACATACGCCAGTTCGTCCGCACTACCGAGAGCGGCTATACTGCCGAAGTCGCCATTCCCTATGCCCTGCTCGACACCGACCACGGCAGCCACTGGGACGGTGTACGAATCAACCTACTTTTGCGCGATGTCGACCCAGACGAGCCCGGCATGGTAGGGCGCGAGTGGTTGCCCGCCTGGGATTACGAGGGCTCAGTAGCGGGAGCCGGGAGTTTCTATCGGGAGTGACGGCTTGCCCATAAAGAGTACTCGGTGAAGTATCCGAAGTGACAATGGCGTAGTACTCTGGGCCTCTTACAATACTTGCAGAAAAGGTTTACGCCGTGAAAATCGTCGAGCTTGAATGTTCCTGCGGCACCGTTAAGGGCAGGTTAAAGGTTGTACCCGGTTCTTTTTTTCACGTTCACTGTCTGTGTCGCGATTGCCAGAAATTTGCCGGCTATCTGCAGAATAAAGATAAGATTCTGGATGAGCACGGTGGCTCCGAGTTGTTCCAGACCTATCCGGCCTATATGGAGATCACCGAAGGGCAAGAGCAGATTCGCGGCGTGCAGCTGACCCACAAAGGCATCTATCGCTGGTATTGCGATTGTTGCAAACTCCCCCTGGCCAATACCCTAAGGTCGGCAAAGGTGCCCTTTGTCGGGGTTTCGGTAAAGCTGATGAAATTCGCCAGTGAGCAACAGAAAATAGACATCTTGGGGCCGGTCACTTTAAAAGCCTTTGGCAAGTACGCCATCGGTGACATGCCCAAAGACGCCCATATGCGCTTTCCCCGCACCTTTTTGCCAAAGATTCTCGCCTTTATGGCCAAGGGGTTTCTCGGCGCGAAAAGCAGGCCCTCGCCGTTTTTTATTGGCGACGCGCCTGTGGCAAAAGTCCATACTTTTTTTGATAAGGCTGAATGACCTTGTTGGTTCGCGCCGTTCAATCTGCGGATCTTGATCGCGTCTATGTGGTAATGAAGGAAAATATGCTCGGCTACTATCAGCAACGCAAGGAGCCGTGGAACGAACAGGCTCTTCGCCGTTTCTTTGCCGATTTAAGCGGGGCGGTTGTCGAGCATAAAAGTGGGCTGGCTGCTTTTTCGTTTTACGAGGTTCATCCGAACAGGCTCCATATTCATACGTTTCAGGTGGCCGCCGAACATCAAAACCGGTTGATCGGTGGGTGTTTGTTTAAGTGGTATCTTGAGCTGGCACGGGTGCTGGCTGTCGGGTCTATCTCCTGCGCTGTCTACGAGCAGAACCCGGCCTTAGTCCTCTACCTGCGCTTGGGCTTTGAAGAGAGAGAAAGACAAGCGGGCGTAGTGCACTTGTCCCTGGCGGTCGGAGATCCGCATGAATTACGACACGTTTAATGCCTTTTGTGGCTCGCTGCCGGCAACCAGTCACGTTATCCAGTGGGGCGGTTCTCATGTGTGGAAAGTCGGCGGCAAGGTGTTTGCCGTTGGCGGCTGGGAGAAATCAAGTGGTCCAGCCTACACGTTTAAAGTGTCAGATTTGCACTATGAGCTGTTAAAAGACGAGCTAGGCTATCGGCCGGCCCCTTATCTTGCATCGCGCGGCATGAAGTGGATTCAGCAGTACGGCGGTGGCGCGGCGCTGGATGAACCTCTGACTTACTATCTCACCGAGTCCCACCGGATTGTCTCGCTGGGGCTCAGTAAAAAGTTGCAGCGCGAGCTGGGGCTTAACCAGAGCGGATAATGATCGTCTGTTGAACGCTACAGCTCAATGCGTTTGTCTTTTTCTGACGATTCAATGGCTGCGCGCACAATCGCAATATCGCGCATGCCTTCTTCGCCCGGTACCAACACCGGCGTGTTATTGAGAATCGCCAAAGCGTCGTCATCCATCTGCTTGGCCTGCTGATTGGCCAAAAACTTGTCCAGCTTTTTGCCGTCGCTGGTAACGCCGCTCACTCCATTGTATTCCGACATGGGGTCGAGCTTATACCAGCCATTCTCAGCGTCCACTTTTAAATGGTTGCCGGATTCGACCACCGAGGTCTTGCAGCTGGCGACGATACCTTCGGGAAACTCCAGGGTGAAGCTGGTGGTATTGTCCACTTCGGTAAATCTGGGGTGGCTGAAATCGCGTTTGGCGGTAATGGCAAGGGGCTCAAGGCCGGTGGCGTAGCGCGCGCCATTGATGGCGTAAACGCCCATGTCGTAGAGAGCGCCACCACCCATGTGAGCCTGCATGCGCCAGTTGTCGGCGGGTGCACCATTGCCGGCGTAGGCAGCAATGGTGTCTACCCGGTGTATAGCACCGTAGGGACGGCTGCTGGCGTACTGCATGACCGTCTGGGTGTTGGGCTCATGTTGCATACGGTAGCCGATGGAGAGCTTGACCTTGTTTTTCTGGCAGGCGTCGATAATGTTCTGGCACTCCTGCACGTTCATGGCCATGGGCTTTTCACACCAGACATGTTTACCGGCGTTGGCGGCAATGACCGAGTATTTCATGTGCAGACCGGTGGGCACAACGATGTAAATAATATCGATGTCGGGGTTATTGGCTATGGTGTGCATGTTGCCGTAGTGGTAGACGTTGGCGTCCTTGATGCCGTACTTTTGCTGCCATACCGGGATTTTTTCGGGGCTACCGGTGACAATACCAGTGAGCTCGCAGTACTCAGTGAGCTGCAGCGCGGGTGCCAGTAAATCGCGGCTGTAGTAGCCAAGACCCACCAGGGCCACACCCAGCTTGCGTTTGGGGGTGCTGGCCCAAAGTCGTTGCCCGGCTCCGGTACTCAGCAAGGCGGCGCCCAGGCCTGCACGTTTGATCAGTTGCCGGCGTGATGTGTTCAATGTGCTCATACGACGTCTCCCGAATGGATGTGGCTTTATTGCAGCAAGAGGAGCCGGCGAGTGCAATGGGTTTTACACTTTTTGAACAGACCAGGAAAAGGGGAGGGCTGTCAGGCAAAGCAAAACCCTATCAGCTAAGACCAAACCTCCCGGTCGCTGCCGTGAACCCTTTCCGGTCAAATTGACAAATTGCCTGTCACGCCTTACATTGCGCGCCACGATACGAGGTGCCTGCTGCCTGGCTAAGCCAGTGCTGAGTAGGTTAAACGGGAAGTCCGGAAATCCGGCGCTGCCCCCGCAACGGTGATCAGCCCCAACGGCTGTCAGCCCGATACCGGCCTTGCATCCGAACCGTGATGGAGCGGAGGGCTACCATCTGGCAATACGACTTTTCGCGCCCACGCGCCGCATTGCTATTCCTCCCTCGATCCCAAGCATTGATTTCTTAGGGGTTGAACCGTGAAAAAAACACTTCTTGCTGCAGCCGTAGTCGCTGCCACGCCCGCTATGGCGCAAACCGATAATCCGCAAAAAGACCTCTTGCCGAGCCTGGAAACCATAGTGGTGGTCAGCTCGCGCCAACCTGAGGCCATGCGTCAAGTCGCTACCTCCGTAGCGGTTATGGATGAGGTGCAGATCAAGGCCCGCGGCTTTACCGCTCTGGCCGATGTGCTGCGCTCCATGCCCTCGGTGTCGGTGACCAATACCGGCGGTATGGGCAAGCCCACTTCCATTCGCGTGCGCGGTGAGTCGGGCTATCGCACCATGGTGCGAGTCGATGGCGTAGACGTTACCGATCCCACGGGTACCCAGGCAAGCGCTCAATTACAGCATATTATGAGCGCCGATGTGGGCCGGGTAGAGCTGCTGCGCGGCCCCCAGGGCTTGATGTACGGCGCCGATGCTGGCGGCGTTTTGAACATTTCCACCATCAGCGCCAGCGGTGATCCGCAGGTCAAACTCGCCGCCGAGGGCGGCAGCTTCGACAGCCAGCGCTACAACGCCAGCGTGGGTGGCGGCAGCGATGTGTTGGATTATTTTCTCGGTGCCTCTTACGCCGAGACGGATGGTTTTAATTCCCATACGGATACCGAGTTAGAGCAAGATAATGACGGCTACGAAAACACCACCTTGCACGGTCGTGTGGGTTGGAATGTGACTGACGCTTTACGCCTTGAGGCGGTCGTGCGCGATACTGAGGCCACTAACGAGTTTGATCAGTGCTGGGGCGCTGTGCAGACCAATGACTGCATCGGCGATTTTGAGCAAACCAACGCCCGTGTCAGCGCGGCTTACACCACCGAGCGTTTCAGCAACGAACTGGCGTACTCCAACACAGATGTGGCGCGGAAAAATTACGCCGCCGGTACGGTCTCTTACGATACCGAAGGCGAGATTGAAAAGCTCGAGTGGCTGGGCAGCGCAAAATTCAATGAGGTGCATACTCTTGCCTATGGCCTGGAGCAACGCGAAGACACGGTGCTTGAGCTGAGCCGCGATCAGTGGGGCGCCTACGCCGAATATCAAGGCCACTACGGCGAGGGGCTGTATGTCACTGCCGGTGTGCGCCATGACGACAGCGATGACTTTGGCGATTTTGACACCTACCGGGTCAGTGGCGCCTATGTGCTTGATGTCACCGGTGGCTCGCTGAAATTCAAAACCAGCTACGGCACGGGGTTCCGCGCGCCCAGCTTGTTTGAAATCGACTACAATCGCCAGCAAAACAATCCCGATCTGGCGCCGTTGGAACCCGAAGAGAGTCAGGGGTGGGACGCCGGGGTCGAGTTCTATGCACATTCCGGTTTGCACCTGGAACTGGTGGTTTTTGACCAGAGCATTGAGCGCGAGATCGAGTGGGACGGTGGCTACGTGCAAAGCAGCGGCGAGAGCACCTCTGAGGGTGTGGAGTTGATAGTCGATGTGCCGGTGGCCGACTGGCTAGTGGTCAACGCCAATTACACCTATACCGATGCCCAAACTGCCGAGGGCGCTGTACGTGTGCGTCAGCCTGAGAATATGGCGAATCTGGGACTGACGTTTATCCCGGTCAGCGACTTGCAAGCCTCGGTGAATCTGCGTACCGCCGATGGCGCGCGCAGCCGAACGGACAAGGCTATTGGCGATTATCAGGTGCTGGACGCCAACATTCGCTATGCGCTGAGCCCGGCGTTGACGGTCTACCTTCGCGGTGAAAACATCACCGACGAAGATTACCAGGAAGTGCCCTATTATCGCACCGCGGGTGCTGCCGGTTATGCCGGTGTCGAGGTCACATTTTAACAGCCAACATACTCTCACATCACAGGTAATACCATGACCGACGAGCAGAGCAAGAACGAGCGCCACAAAAAGGCAATGGAAAAGCAAAAAGCCAAAGTGGACGCGCGCATTGAAGCCGCCGATACCGAGCGCGGCGTTGCGGTGCTGTTAACGGGCAATGGCAAGGGCAAGTCCAGCTCTGCCTTCGGCATGGTGATGCGCGCGCTGGGCTACGACCACACCGTGGGCGTGGTCCAGTTTATCAAGGGCGAGCAGTTATCCGGTGAAGAACTGTATTTAAAAAATCACTGTCCGCAGGTCACCCTGTACCAAATGGGTACGGGCTTTACCTGGAATACACAGGATCGCACCGGCGACATTCGCGAGGCGGAAAAAACCTGGGCAGTGGCGGAAAAACTGTTAGCGGATGACCGCTATGACTTGGTGGTGCTCGACGAGATCACCTATATGATTGCCTACAAATATCTGGATGAAGGCAAGGTTCTGCAGGCGATAAAAAACCGTCCGTTCGAACAGAGTGTTGTGGTCACCGGCCGCGGTGGTGGCAGCGCGCTGCAGGAAGTGGTGGACACTGTCTCTGAAGTCAAAGACATCAAGCACGCGTTCAAGTCGGGCATAAAAGCCCGCAAAGGCGTGGATTTTTAGGTGCGCCAGTGAAAAGCGTGATGGTTCAGGGCACGACCTCCGATGCGGGTAAAAGCACCCTGGTCGCGGCGCTCGCGCGGTTGTTGAAGCGCCGGGGCGTAAAAGTGGCACCGTTTAAACCACAGAATATGGCGCTGAACAGCGCGGTCACCGCCAATGGTGGGGAGATAGGCCGCGCTCAGGCGCTCCAGGCAATGGCCTGCGGTCTGGAGCCCCACACGGATATGAATCCGGTGCTCCTCAAGCCTTCCTCCGATACCGGCGCTCAGGTGATTATTCACGGCAGAGCCATTGGCACTATGCAGGCGCTGGATTATCACTCTTACAAAGCCACGGCCAAACAGGCGGTACTGGACGCTTTCGCCCGGTTACAGCGCCAGTACGATTGCGTGCTCGTCGAAGGCGCCGGCAGTCCGGCGGAAATCAACCTGCGCGACAACGACATTGCCAACATGGGTTTTGCCGAGGCGGTGGACTGCCCGGTGATTCTTATCGCCGATATCGATCGCGGCGGCGTCTTCGCGCACTTAGTCGGCACGCTGGAGTTGCTCGCGCCGAGCGAGCGGGCGCGGGTAGCAGGTTTTGTCATCAATCGCTTTCGCGGCGATCTGGCGCTGTTGCAATCGGGCCTGGACTGGCTGGAAGCGCGAACTGGTTTGCCGGTGCTGGGCGTGTTGCCCTACCTGCACGATTTGCATCTGGACGCCGAAGACGCCATTGCCACCGGACAGCGCACGGGCGATACGTGTTTGACGGTGGTGGTGCCGGTGTTGCCGCGCATCAGTAATCACACGGATGTCGACCCGCTGCGGCTCCATCCACAGGTGGATTTGCAGTTTGTTGCGGCCAGTGACCCTTTACCGCCTTGCGATTTGGTGATTTTGCCGGGCAGCAAAAATGTGCGCGGCGACCTTGAGCACATGCTTGCCAATGGCTGGCAAGAAAAACTCAATCGCCATTTACGCTACGGCGGCAAGCTGTTGGGGATTTGCGGCGGCCTGCAAATGCTGGGCAAAAGCGTGGCCGACCCGCTGGCCATTGAAGGCACCGCGGGCAAGACACCGGGGTTTGGCTATTGCGATTTCACCACCGAGCTGCATGCGGAAAAAACGCTAAAAAATGTCAAAGGCCTGCTCAGGCTCAACGACGCCGAGGTGCCTTTTGCCGGTTACGAGATTCACTGCGGCGTGTCTCGCGGGCCGGACCTGGCCTCGGCCGCTTTTATGATCGATGCTCAGGGCGAACAACGCGGGGATGGGGTCTTAAGTGGCGATGGTCAAATCCTCGCGACCTATGTTCACGGCTTGTTTGATGAGGCCGCCGCGCTCGAGCAGCTGTTGATCTGGGCCGGCAGCGAGCCACAGGCGCTTGCGGCTTTTGATCTGGCAGAGCACCGCGAGGCCCAGCTCGAAAGACTGGCCGACACGGTACAAGAACACCTCGATGCCCGCTGGCTCGACTCTCTTGGGGCGACATGACAGCGTCGCTGCGCCGCCTGCGGCCCCGGGTTATTACCGCCGCCGCACTGTCGCTGTGTCTGCTGGCCAGCCTGGTCACTGCCATTGCCTTGGGCGCGGTACCCATTGCCTTTGGCGATATCTTGGCCGCGCTTATCGGTACTCCCTTGGATGGGTTTAGCGGCGATATCGTGCGTGCAATCCGCCTGCCGCGCGCGTTGCTCGCTGCCGGTGTCGGCGCCGTGCTCGCTGTGTGCGGCGCCTATTTGCAGGGGATGTTTCGCAACCCCCTGGCCGACCCCTCCCTGATCGGCGTGACGGCGGGCGCCTCTGTCGGTGCCAGTGCGGCCATTGTTCTTGGTGGCGGGGTACTGGGGGCAGTGGGCGATTTATCTTTGGTCTCTCTCGGTGCCTTTGCGGGCGGGCTGGTCGCCGTGTGGCTGGTGTATCGCGTCGCCACCGGCATTAATGGCACCTCAGTGGCCACCATGCTCTTGATGGGGATTGCCGTGACCGCACTGGCGGCCAGTCTCACCGGGCTAATGGATTATTTTGCCGACAACGAGAGTTTGCGGCGCATGAGCCTGTGGCGCATGGGCGGGCTCGATGGCGCCACGGGTGCTCGCGCGGTGGTGATGCTTGCGGTTCTGGCTTTATTGTTAATCAGCATGATGCGCGTGTCCCGCGGGCTCAACACCTTGCTATTGGGCGAGTCCCAGGCACGGCACTTGGGGGTGGATGTCGAGCGTTTGAAAAATCTGTTGATCGTTCTCGTGGCACTGGGTGTGGGCGTCTCTGTAGCGGTGGCTGGCAGCATCGGATTTGTCGGTCTGGTGGTCCCCCATATGATTCGCCTGTGTGTGGGCCCGGATCATCGCGCGCTCGTGCCTTTGTCCGCACTCGGCGGCGCCAGTTTATTACTGCTCGCTGACACCTTTGCCCGCACGATCATGGCGCCTACCGAGTTGCCGGTGGGTCTGGTCACCGCGCTGATCGGTGCACCGTTTTTTGTGTTTCTACTCGCGCGCCACCGGGAGCTGATTCGATGAGTTTGCTCGAGGTAACCGGTGTAGGCGTTGCGCTGGCCGGCACGAGCTTGCTCAACAATGTGAGCCTGAACGTGGGTCGCGGTCAAGTAGTGTCTGTGATTGGCCCCAACGGCGCAGGAAAAACTACCTTGCTGCGCGCCATTGCCAACGATCTGCAACCGCACTGCGGTATGGTGGAACTCGCCGGGCAGGTGGTCGCAAGCATTGAGCCGCGCCGGCGTGCCCGACAAATGGCGGTGTTGACCCAGCACAACGCGCTGGATTTTTCCTTTACCGGTTTTGAGGTGGTGTCGCTGGCCCGCGGCCCGCACAGCACCGGCGCAGCAATGGACAGGCGTATCTGCCGCGAGGCCATGGAAGCTATGGATGTTGCGCACCTGTCCGAGCGGCTCTATCCCACACTCTCCGGTGGGGAGCAACAGCGCTTGCAGCTGGCCCGTGTGCTGGCGCAGATCTGGCGCGCCGAAGATGCCGATGGCCGGCTACTGCTGTTGGACGAGCCGGTCACCAGTTTGGATATTGGTCATCAGCATCAGTTAATGCGCGCGATTAAAACGTTTGCCGCAACCGGCGTGGCGGTGCTGATGACCGTGCACGACATGACCCTCGCCGCCCACTACAGCGATACGGTGGTGGTGCTCAACTATGGCCGGTGTCTGGCGAGCGGCCGGCCCGAGGCGGTGCTCACCGAATCATTAATCAACGACGTGTTTGCTACGCAGGTGTCGATAGTGCCGCACCCGCAAACGGGCAAGCCGGTGATTGTGGGGTGCTAATGCAACTGATTTTAGGCGGTGCCCGCAGTGGTAAAAGTCGTTTGGCGCAGGAGCGCGTTGAAGCGTTGTGCCGTGAGCGCGGCGCCAGGCCCGTGTATCTGGCAACGGCCGAGGCCGGCGACAGTGAAATGCGTGCGCGTATTGAGCAACATCAACGCGAGCGCTCGGCCGTGTGGCGCAGCTGCGAAGAGCCTCTGGCATTGGCATCAACACTGGCGCAACTCAGCGCAGCGGATACCTGGGTGCTGGTGGATTGCTTGACCCTCTGGATCAGCAATTGTCTGCACGCCGGTTGTTGGGAGCGCGAGCGCGACCGGCTGCTGAGCGAGATCGACCGGCGCCTCGCCGCCGCTGAGCCCTGCCAGTGGGTATTCGTCAGCAATGAGGTCGGCTCAGGGGTGGTGCCACTGGGTGAGTTGTCGCGCGAGTTTGTCGATGCCAGTGGTTGGCTGCATCAGGCACTGGCCGATCGCTGCCACAGCGTCACCCTGGTGGTGGCCGGTTTACCTCTGTCGTTAAAAGGGTCGCCTACATGAGTGTGCAATGGTTGTCGGACGCGGTCAAAGCGCCCGATCCGCTGTCGGAACACAGCGCGCTGGAACGTCAACGCCACCTTACCAAGCCGCCCGGTTCACTCGGCCAGCTCGAACAACTGGCCGTGCGCTTTGCCGGCTTGCAGCGTAGTTCTGTCCCGCGTCTTGAGCGGATTATTGTGCGCGTGTTTGCCGCCGATCACGGTGTCGCCGCTCAGGGGATTTCGGCATTTCCGCAAACGGTCACGGCGCAGATGGTCGCCAACTTTTGTCGAGGCGGCGCCGCCATTTGTGTTCTGTCGCAATCACTGAACGCCGACTTTAAAGTGGTCAATCTCGGTTGTGTCGGCGAGATCAACGAACACCCCATACTGATAAACCAACCCATCGCGCCGGCGACGCTCGACTTTACCCAGGCACCGGCCATGAGTCGCACGCAACTGGCGCTGGCCTTAAACACCGGGCGCGCGCAAATTGGTCCCGCGGATGTGTTTATTGGCGGCGAGATGGGTATCGGCAATACCACGGCCGCCGCCGCGCTCCTAGCGGCGTTGTTTGATCTTCCGGCGGCGGCAATCACCGGGCGCGGCACGGGTATTGATGATCGGGCCCTGGCTACAAAACTCCATGTGATCGAGCGGGCCCTTGAATTGCACCGCGCTAAACGAGGCCAGCCGCTGGCACTGTTGCAGGCGCTTGGCGGCTTTGAAATTGCCGCGCTGGTGGGGGCCTACATAGCCTGCGCCCAGCAGGGCGTGCCCGTGCTGGTGGACGGGTTTATCAGTACAGCTGCGGCCGCCATGGCCCTGGCGATTCAGCCTGAGATATCCCCCTGGTTGATTTATTCGCACTTATCCGACGAGGCAGGTCACCGCCTGGCGCTGGAGCAGCTGGGCGCTGAGCCTTTGTTGGTGCTGGGTATGCGTTTGGGGGAGGGCAGTGGTGCGGCCATGGCGGCGGGGCTTGTGCGCGATGCGCTGGCACTGCACAACGGCATGGCCACCTTTACCGAGGCGGGGGTGAGCGATGCAGATTGATGTGCTCCGACATGGCGAGTGTGAGGGCGGGCGGATATTTCGCGGTCACATCGATGTGGCGTTAACCGCTACCGGCCGAGCGCAGATGCGCGAGGGGGTGGCGCAACTGGCAGGGCCCTGGCAGCGGATTGTCAGCTCGCCACTGGTCCGCTGCCGCTCTTTTGCCGAGACCTTGGCCGCGCAGACGGGCGTGCCCGTTGAGATTGAGCCGGCCATCAAAGAAGTGGGTTACGGCCAGTGGGAGGGGCAGAGCGTGGAGGCTGTCTGGCGTGAGCAACAGGCGCTGTGTCTGGCCTGGTCAAGGGCACCCGACAAAACCGGCCCGCCCGGCGGCGAGCCTTTCCATGACTTTCGCGCGCGGGTGTTAACCGCGCTGGCGCAGTCGGCGGCAATCCCCGGAGCAGATAGAATCCTCTGGATAACCCACGGCGGCGTGATCAAGCTGCTCCTGTCCATGGCCAGGCAGATGCCGCCAGCGGGCATGATGCAGCTTACCGTAGGTTACGGTTTCGCCGCCTCTGTGCAGACCGACGGCGATAACCTCCGAGTTCTCTACCCACAAGAGTCTGAGTATGTTTACCAGCCATAGTATCGGGCGGTGGCGCGAGGCGTTTTTCTACGCGCTGATGTTTCTCACCCGCCTGCCGGTGGGTCGCTATGTCCACGGCGCCGATGCCCAGATTGCGGCGCGGGCTGTCTATTGCTACCCAATGGTGGGTTTGGTGATGGGGATATTGTTGGCGCTGGCCGGCAGTGTGTTTGCCGGGCTGGGTCCGCTGCTGGCGGCGGCCCTGACACTGACGCTGTGGGTGATGCTCACCGGGGCGCTGCATCTCGATGGCCTTGCCGATTGTATGGACGCTTACTACGCCGGCCACAAGCTCGCGGATGAGACCGAGAGACGCAACCGGATTTTAGAGGTCATGCACGACCCGGCCTGCGGCGCGGTAGCGTTGGTGTCTCTGGTGCTGGTGCTGTTGGTGAAGGTCGCAGCTCTGGCGAGCCTTTGGCAAACCGGTCACTGGCTTCTCGCCCTGGTGGTGGCCCCGGTGCTTGGCCGCACCGCCATACTGCCATTTATGGCCCTCGGTGATTACGCCCGAGGCGGCGGCTCGGTGCCAGCGAATGCGTCGGCCAGCGTGCAGGCGCTCTGGCTGGTGGCACTGATCTGCAGCGCCCTGGTGGCCGTCAGTCTTGGCGTTGTGGCCGCTGCGGTGGTGTTTGCAGCGCTGGCTCTGCTCATCTGGTTTTGGTGGCGCCTATGGTTGGGGCAAATCGGGGGTTACACCGGTGACTGCCTTGGGGCACTGGTGGAGCTGTCCGAAGTACTGGTGCTCGTTTTATTGGTGGCGCTGTGCTCCTAGCCGCGGCCCTGTGGTTCGGCTTTGCTCTGGATAGCTGGTTGGGCGAGCCGCGGCGCTGGCACCCGCTGGTGGGGTTTGGCCGTTTGGCCGGCCAGGTGGAGGCGAGGCTGAATCGCGGCAGCGGCAAGGCTTTATGGTGGGGGGCGCTGGCCCTGAGCCTGCTGCTCTTACCGGTGCTGCTGGCAAGCGCCATGCTCTGGTGGTGGCTGCTGGCCGATCACCCCTTGGCGGCGCTGCTCACCGGCGCGCTGGGGCTTTATTTTGCCCTGGGTTGGCACTCGCTCAATGCACATGCGGTGCCCATCGCCCAGGCCCTGCAAGCGGAACGGCTGCCGGCGGCGCGCGAGGTCGTGGCGCGGATTGTCAGTCGCGATTGCGACAACCTCAGTGAGTCCGACACCGCCCGCGCGGCCATAGAGTCGCTGCTGGAAAACACCTCCGATGCGGTGGTCGGCCCACTGTTCTGGTTTGTCATTGCCGGCTTGCCCGGTGTCCTGGTGTACCGGTTGAGCAACACCCTGGATGCCATGTGGGGCTATCGCACCCAGCGCTACCGCTACTTTGGCTGGGCCGCGGCGCGCCTGGACGATTTATTAAATCTCTTGCCGGCGCGCTTGTGCGCCCTGGCTTTTGCGGCGGCGGGCGATGCCGGCGCGGCCACACGGCAGTGGCGCGCCTCGGCCCGGCACTGGAGCAGCCCCAACGCCGGGGTGGTGATCGCCGCCGGTGCTGGCGCTCTGGGCCTTGCTCTCGGTGGCGGCGCCTCCTATCACGGCGTGTGGCAGGACAAGCCGGCCACCGCCGGGCGCGAACCCCAGGCGGCGGACATCACACTGGCCAGGCGTTTGGCGCGTCGCGCGGTGTTACTGGTAGTGCTGATGTTAAGCCTGGCGGCACTGGCGCTTGAGGGCTTTTCCCTGTGACGCACAGCGGCGAGCATCCGGCCCATGGCGGCGACTTGGCTTACGCCACCCGTCGTTTCGGCACACCGACTGGTGGCTGGCAGGATTTGTCCACGGGCATCAGCCCCTGGGCCTATCCGGTGGGCGAGGTCCCGGCGCAGGTGTGGCGGCAACTGCCGGTCGATCAGAGCGGATTGATTCGCAGCGCCGCTGCCTATTATGGCGCTGACCCTGCGCATATTCTGCCGGTGCCGGGCAGTCAGTTTGCGCTGGCGCGCCTGCCGGCGTTGCTTGAGTCGGCAAGCGTCGCCTTGCCGCGGCCGGGCTACGAGGAGCACGCGCGTCACTGGCTGGCAGGCGGTCACACGCCGATTTTTTATCGCGGCTTAGCCGAGCTCAGAGAGGCGGCGGAGGCAGGACGCGTTTGCCACGCGGTGGTGATCAACCCCAACAACCCCACCGGTGAGCGTGTTGCGGCGCGGGAGCTGCTGGCGCTAAGCCAATCTCTGCCCGGCATTTTGCTGGTGGATGAAGCCTTTGCCGATCTCTGGCCGTCGCTTTCGGTAGCAGCGGCGGTGTCAAGCAATCCGCGGCTTTATGTGCTGCGCTCGGTGGGTAAGTTTTTTGGGCTGGCGGGTGTGCGCTTGGGCTTTTTACTGGGCTCGGGAAGTGCGGTGGCGAAGCTGCACTCGGGTATGGACCCCTGGGCGGTGAACACACCGGCGCTCTGGGTGGGTGAGCGGGCACTGGCGGATCGCCACTGGCAGATCTCGCAGCGCCAGCGCATCAGTGAGGCGGCGCAGGCGCTATCGCAGTTACTCGCGAACTGTGTGCCTGAGTCGGTTGAGTGCGCTAACAGTGGTTTGTTTGTCACTTTGCAGGGCGACAGGCCGTATCTGCAGGCACTGTTTACCAAGCTTGGCCACGGGGGCATTTTCTCGCGCTGGTGCTACAGCGCGGCTAACACTGAACCTGCCTGGTTGCGCCTGGGGCTGCCAGAGGATAAAGGTCGACGATTAACGGAGGTATTATGCGATTAAAACTGACACCAGCCATGTGGGTAATGCTCGGTGTGTGCCTGAGTGTCATTGCCCAGGCGGCGCCTATCGAGGTCACTGACGCCCGAGGCAAAGTGATCCGCCTGCAACAACCGGCCGAGCGCATTGTCGCTCTGGCGCCTCACATTGTGGAAAACGTCTACTCCGCCGGCGCCGGCGATACATTGGTGGCGGCGGTCAGTTACAGTGATTACCCGCCCGAAGCGGCGCAGTTGCCCCAGGTGGGTAGTTACAAGCTGGTCAATTACGAGGCCATATTGGCGCTCAAGCCCGATCTGGTGCTCGGCTGGGCCTCGGGCAATGGCGAGGAAGCCGCCCGGCAGCTGGAGCGTCTGGGCCTGACCGTGTACGTGGATGAGCTGCGTAGCATGGAGGACATCGCTGGCGCAATACGCACGCTCGGTGCGCTGGCCGGCACCTCGGCTCGGGCCAACCAGCGGGTGGACCAATGGCTGGATCGACTGGCCCGATTGAGGGCTAACTACGAGCAAGCGCCACCGGTGAGCGTGTTCTACCAGGTGTGGAATGATCCGCTGCAAACCCTAAACGGCGAGCACCTGGTCAGCGACGTCATTCGCCTGTGCGGCGGGCGCAATATTTTTGCCGATGCGCCGGCCCTGGCGCCCAAGATCAACATAGAATCGGTGTTGGCGCGCGACCCGGATGCCATAGTGGCCAGCGGCATGGGCGAGGAGCGCCCCGAGTGGCTGGACGAGTGGCTCGCCTATCCGGCGCTGCAAGCGGTGAGCGAACAAAACCTATTTTTTGTCCCGCCGGATATTATCCAGCGCCACACGCTGCGCATACTCGATGGCGCGCAGTTATTGTGTCAGCACTTGGAGAAGAGCAGGAATCCGTAGAGCCTTGCGCAACAAGGCTCTTGTTTCAGCGTGTAAGGTTTAGGATGCTTCGCGACGACCGATTGCCGCCGCGCCAAAAATGCCGATACCAATGAGGAGTAGTAATTGACTCCACAGGCTGCTGGCTGGCAAAGGAGTAGCGGGCGCCTCCAGCGAACTTTTAAAACGAGCGCATACGCGATTAATCGCAGCTGATGTGTGAGCATTGTCTTTCGGTGCGGGAGCTACCTGCCTGTTGCTGTAAAAAAGGCCCCTTTCGGGGGCCTTGGGACTGCTAAGGGTGACGCTGTCTGATGGCGCGCGCACCAAGCCAGC
Organism: Gilvimarinus algae; assembly: GCF_030518215.1. GTDB lineage: Bacteria > Pseudomonadota > Gammaproteobacteria > Pseudomonadales > Cellvibrionaceae > Gilvimarinus > Gilvimarinus algae. Next base: position 17,048 of record NZ_JAULRT010000047.1, on the reverse strand, counting down.
TAAATAGGGCCAGCAGAATCAGCTGACCGAGATGGCTGCTGGTTGGCAGGGCTACGGCCGGTGCAGGTGCTTCCAGCGTACTGCTGAACATCACCATAGACGCTGTGCCCAATGACGCATCTGAGGCGTCAAACACTTCGGCTTGGAGAGAAATATCGCGGCCCGGTATCTGCGGTAAGTTGACGTTGATGCTCTGCCCGGCAATGCTGCTTCCAGAGAGCAAAAAAATGGGTACATCCGCGAGCGCGGGCCAAGGCGGCGAGCCAAACATCGTGTCGCGCTCAGGGTTGGTTTGCTCGGCCATCAAAAACTCAATGCTGCTCGCACCGGATGTCGAGCCCGTGAGCAGCGTAGCGTAGGTAAGATTGCCATTGCCAGCTCCAGCCTCCCACGACTCCAGTGAATAAGCCGTGTCCGCAAAGGTCGCACCGCCTGTCAGCGTGAACACTATGCGCCCGCCTATAGGAATCGGAGTATCCGTGGACTCAACGCCAAGGCCAATTGCGTCGCCTGAAACACTTGCTGTTGGCTCGAGGGCGATATTGGCCGATGGCCAGGGTGGATTCCAGGGTTCTGCAAAGTCTGGTGCTTGATTTGCGGGCGTTAGCACAAAGGCGAGTGACGGGGCACTTAGGCAGTAGAGTAGGGCGGTAAGCCCCAAGGGTAAAGTTAATTTCAAAGGATGAATCCCTAAGTTGTAGTTTTCGGTTTTGGCAGGGAGCCTCAAAACCTGTGGCGGCTAAATCCTTCCAGAAAACTGCTTGGCGCGCAAGTAAACATTTTGACAACTGGATTTTTGCTGACGCTTTGACGCTTAACCGGTTGGTGGTAAGACCGCGTGCGATAACCGAGGAGGAAGCCTTTTAAGGGATAGGAGGACGTGTGGCAAGCCGTTCGGCTGGTTACCGAAAGAGGCGAGAACGCCAAGAGCATCACCTTATAGGGAAAGCATGGTTTTCCGGCATGTTGGTCTTGCTGTTTTACTCAATCCTCAATGACCATCCCCAGTTTCTGCTTGGCCAGTTTGACCACCTCAGGGTCGATAGGGGGTGGCTCGATGTCCACGCCGCAGCTTAATGACTCGACCAGGGTTTTCAGCACTTGCACCCGCGCGTAGGGTTTGTTGTGCCCGGCGATGATCTGCCAGGGCGCCTGCACGGTATCGGTGTGTTGCAGCATGGCATTAATGGCCGTCACATACTCCGGCCATTTTTGTCGGTTGCGCACATCGTCCATAGTGAGCTTCCAGCGTTTGCTCGGGTCCTGCAGTCGCTGGATAAAACGTTGCAGTTGTTCGTCTTTATCAATGTGAATAAACAGTTTCACCACCCGTAAATCGTCGTCAATGAGCAGACGCTCGAATTCGTTGATCTCCTGATAGGCGCGCTGCCACTCGTGCTGTGCGGCAAAGCCTTCGACGCGCTCAACCAGAACACGGCCGTAATAGGAGCGGTCAAAAATGGAGACTGTACCGGCCTTGGGCAGCTTGGTGAAAAAACGATACAGATAGTGCTTGCCCTGATCTTCCTCGCTCGGTGCACTGATGGGGTAAACGGTGTAGCCGCGCGGATCCAGCTTTTGCGTGATCCGCCTGATGGCGCCGCCTTTGCCGGCACAGTCCCAACCCTCGAACACGACTATGGCCCGCTTGCCCAGATGGTAATAAGCCTGCTGTACCCGCAGTAGGCGCTTTTGCCAGTGCTTGAGTTGCCGCTTGTACTCGGCTTTATTGTGCAGGGCCGGCTGGCGCTGATCGAAATCCGCAATGTCGAGGTTTCGCTGGCGCAGCTCAATGGGCGAGGGTTGATGCATGGGCGCTTCCTGTGCCGAACGGCAAACGAGATGAATAGACAAAAGGTGGTGCACCCACCGTGAGTTGTCAACTACAGACTGTAGTTAGGGTGCTTTGTCTTGGGGTACACTGTCGTTCAGATTCTTATTGGTCAGCTGCCTTGTATGTCAAATGTCCTCCCCTTTAAGCGCCCCAGCGCCAAGGAAAAACACAAGGGAAAAACCCTGTGTCGAAGCGGCTTTCACAAATGGGAAGTGGTCACTGAGCAGCAGTTCGATGTCAAACAGGGCCGGCTGGTGACGCGCTACAAGTGCAAGCGCTGTGGCGAGGAAAAAGTCGAGGCGAGGTAAAGCCCTATTGATTTACTCATAAAGGGGAGCGCATAAGCGCTCCCCTTTTTCTTACGCGCCGCGCCTCAACCCGGCCGCTTTGATGGCCGGGTTAATGGCACGCAGGGGCTACTCAGCCGCCAGCGATTGAATTACCTCGGCGCTGACCGCTTCATCGTAAATCACAAGCTCATCAATCAAACCGGTGTATGGCGTATCCCAGTAGTTGACGCCCAGGCCGAAGGCGGCGTCGCTGCCGGTAAACACGTTGGGGAAGCCCGTACCGCTAAACACCGCTTCGCCGTCGAGGTAGAGGGTGATATTGCCTGCGTCCACCACCGCGGCAAAATGCGTCCAGGTGTTGGTGGCGATCTGGGTGCCGGTATCGCCGTCAAACCAATTGGTGCCCGACCAAAGCATAGTATTGCCGGCGCCCGGACCAAAGGGCACGACGCTGATCCAGCTGGCATCGCTCATGGCGCCAAAGAATGTCGGGGTAAACTGGTTGAGCGCCGTGGGGTTGAGCCACACCGCAAAGCTGTAGCGGCTGGTGCTGATCAACCCGCTGGGCAGGGCGACGCCGCCGCTGCCATCAAGGCTCAGTGCCATGGCGCTCTTGCCGCTGGCGTAGGCGATGTTGCCGCCGGTGTTGTCCAGACGGTTGCCGGTGATACTGCCCGGACCAAAGCCGCCGGTGACATCCATCAGGTGCTCGTCGAAACTAAAGTGAGCGATGGGCTCAGCCGGTGCCAGGGAGTTGATCGTGATGTTAAACGCCTTTTGGGCGGTTTCGCCGTCGAGCGTCAGTGTGGCCGTCAGTGTTACTTCGGCATCGACCGACTGCGGGCGGGTCACCACTGCCGTGTTGCCATTGATGGCGATCAGGCTCGGGTCAGAGCTGCTCCACTCGATCGCTGCGGCGTAGGGGCCGGTGGCGGGCAGCGCAAAGTCCGATTGCACGGCAGAGACATCGCCCAAATCCAGAATCGCCTCGGCCGAAGCGAGCAGATCCGCGGCGGGCAGCTGATCGATATCCAGGGCGATGATTTCCTCCGGACTCAGGGCGGCATCGTAGATGTTCAGCTCGTCAATCAGGCCGTTGTAGGGTGTGTCCCAGTAGTTGACGCCGAGGGCGAACAGACCGGTGTTGTCGGTGAAAAAGTCCGTGAGGTTGCCACCGGTGAAGGCCGCCTGACCGTTGATCATCACGGTGATGGTGCCGCGGTTGACGCTAAAGGCCAAATGGGTCCAGAGGTTGGTGGGAATCAGCTCACCGGTGGTTGCGTCTACCCAGGCCTGGCTGCCGCTCCAGAGCATGGTGTTGCCATCCCAGCCCTGGGGCAGGAGGCTGATCCACTGATCGGAGTAAAGGCCACCTTCCCCGTCGGTCTGCTCGTTGATCGCGCCAAAAAAGACCGTGGAAAACTGCGTGAGTACGGTCGGGTTTACCCAGGCCGAGACGGTGTATTCGTAGTTGTCGATCAGACCATCGGGCAGGCGCACGCCGTTGGTGCCGTCGAGCATCAGTGCCTGGCCCTCGTGACCGGCGGCGTAGTCCACAGCGCCCGAATTGTGAATGCGATCGGCTGTCGGCAAACCATCGGCCCGGTTGCCCAGGGTGTCGGACAAATCATTGTCAAAGCGGTATTGCGCGGTGCGATTGTAGGTCATTCGCGCCGGCACATTGACGGTGTAGCTGCGCTGCGACTCCACGCCCTGGCGGGTAATGCTGGCCGTGAGCTCGACACTGGCATCGCCTTCGCCGACATTCGGTCGAATAACCTCTCCGCTGTCGCTGATCACGGTGGGGTCGCTGCTGCTCCATTCGATACCGGCGCCGCGCGCGCCCTGTGTCGGCAGGCTCAGTTGGTTGCCTTTGTAGGTTTGCGGCAGACTTAGGTCCGCTTCAATTGCGGCCATAATCTCATCGTTGGTTTTGCTTGGAAGTTGCAGGCCCCACAGTGAGACGCCCTCGCCGGACAGGGCGCTGAAGGTGGGAATCAGGCTCTGCAAACGAGGGTCCCACTGCCAGGCGGCCACGCCCTCAAACACCGTGCCGTCGTCCAGGGTGATGGTAAGGCGCTGCGTGTTATCGCTGTAGAGCGTGTAGTGGCCGGACACTTCGCCGGTGATGGAGCCATCGGCGTGCAGGCTGGCAAATTGCGAGTTGTGGGCACTGCGGTTGATGTCTTTGCGGTGATTGACGATCTGGTAGTCGCCGACAATGTCTTCATAGTCGACGATGTTCTCCCCCTCAATCGGCGCATAGCGCTCGGGTGAGGCCACCAGCCAGCCGTCTTCATTGATCCACAGCTCGTGCACGCGAATGGCGTGTGCTTCGCCGCGGTTGGGAAAGCGGGTGTGGGTGATCAGATAGTGCTTGCCGGTCTGCTCGTCGTAGTAGGCCGAGTTGTGCCCCGGAGCGAGGTAGCCATAGGCCTCGGCATCGCTGCCGGGGTAGGCGGCAAAGTTAAAGCCGCCCATCAACTTGGTGCCGTAGGGCGCAATGCTGTCCCAACCGCCGCGGGCGGCGGCGACATCCTGACCCTGGGCATCGAGGTAGGGGCCATCGGGCGTGCGCGAGCGGGCGACGCGAATGTTGTAGCCATCGTTGGCTTCATAGCCACCAAAGGAGGCAAACAAGTAGTAGTAATCCGACTCCGGGCTGTAGAGCACAAAGCTGCCCTCAATCGAGCTGTGATCCCCGCCGATTAAGTGAGTGCCATAGCCCTGGCCGGGCTCGGGCATACCGGTGGCCTCGTCCATGGCGAGAATAAAAATACCACCCGAGTAGGAGCCGTAGACCATCCACAGAGCGCCGTCTTTATCGAAAAAGGCGGTAGGATCGATCACATTGGGGTGAATGGTGGCGTCAAACGCGGTCAGATCGCCCACGCCGTAATCGCCGGCCATTTCCTCGGGCGTCTGGCCCGAGTAGAGAAAGATGCCCTGATCCACATAGGGGCCTTCCACATTGTCCGATACCGCCACGCCCAGATAAGAGCGGGGGCCATCGCACTGGCCGGTGGCCGGTTGAGTGCAGTGGTTGTAGTAGAAGTAGTAGCGGCCGTCGTCCAGGCGAATGATGTCAGAGGCCCAGGAGCCCACATAGCCGCCGGTCCACTCGATACCCTCGGCAATTTCCGTGGCGTAGGTGTTAAACAGCGGGTTGGCGTCGTTGACGTCTGTGGCCACCAGCTCCCAGCTCACCAGATCCTCACTTTTGGCAAAGCCCAGGTGCGAACCCACCACATAAAAAGTGCCGTCTTCGGCGCGGATCACCGACGGGTCGTGAACGGCCACGTCGTTGAAATTGATCAGGCTCGGCTCGACCGTCGGGTTGTCAAAACTCTGCAGCGCCTCGGAGCTCGACGAGGATGAAACCGAGGAGGACGAGTTGGAGGGGGATGAACTGGAGGACGCTCGGTTGGAATCCCCGCCAGAACCGCCGCCACAGGCCGCAATTGAGAGAAAGCTCGCCGCCAGGGCGAGATGCCGGATGGTCATAGGTGTACCCCTGTTATGTTTTTATCGAGAAAGTCGCTATCAAGGCTATTTATCTAATAATAATACAATATTAATAATTAATACAAATTCACCGATAAATAGGCGATTTTCTGCACTTATATGGTCATTTTGACCATATAAGTGATTTATATGTATGACGATTGGTGGCCGGTGAGAGTCGAACGAGCGAGAATAAGACGTCGTGCAGCTTGGGAGAGGGCTGCGGGCAGGTGCAAAGGCCAGCTCAGGGGAGGCCCTGAGCCTAAGGGGTCACTTCGTGATTAGAGGCGCTCGGCGGCAAACCACAGCAAAGGCGCTTGGCCATGCAGGTCGCCGGTGGTACGCGGGCGTGTGAGGTAGTAATCAGCATCGCGGCTCTGGCCGGTGCCGACGCAGACGTCGGTCAGTTGGCCTTGCTCATTGATATAGCCACCGAGTGATTGCCAGGCGCGATCCACCGCCGCCTGGTAGGGCTTGGCGGGTAAAAGGCCGCGTTTGATGCCCACCGACATGGCAAAACCAAACATGGCTGTGCCCGAGGTTTCTTTCCAGGCGTCGGGGTCATCGATCAGCTGACGCCACATGCCGTCCTCGGCTTGATAGTTGAGCAGCGCGGCCATCATGGATTGATAACCCTCGGCGATGGCGGGGTAGAGCAGGTGGGTTTCGGGCAGCTCCGACAGCAACTCGGCAAGGCCGGCGGCCACCCAGCCGTTGCCCCGGCTCCAGTAAAAGGGCGCCTCCGGGCCGTGGTGAAACAGCCCGTTGGCCTGTTGCAGCTTTTGCAGGTAGTCGTGGGTCAGCAGGGCGGCGTGGTGTAGATAGAGGGGCTCGCCGGTGGCCCGGTAGGCCTGCACCTGCAGGGCGGCGACCATCCAGACATCGTCTATCCAGTAGCGGGCCTGGCGGGTCAGGCCGCTGGGCAGCGGGTCTTGCCACTGGTCATCGGCCAGGGCCAGACCCTCGCTCAAGGCCGCCTTGTCGCCGGCAAAGTAGCGCTCTATGGGCAGTATGCCGTAGACGTTGGCGTCCACATGATCGTCATCCAGCAGCCCGTCAGTGCCGGGCACCTCGCGATAGCGTCCAAGCAGGGCATCGGTCAGTGCCTGCTGGTCGGCCTCGCGGGCAAACTTGAGCGCGCCATAACCCGCCGCGGCCTCGGCGTAGTGAATGCCGGTAAAGTGATCGCTGATGTACATCATGTACTCGTCGCGCGCGAGCAGGTCTTGAATCGCCTGTTTGCCGACGACTCGGGCGTCGGATTGAGCGTGGCTGAGTAGGGGGCAGAGCAGGGCAAAAAGCAATAGAGCGGCTAGGCGGTGCATGGGTGAGCCTTGTCTTGTGGTTTTTGTGACCATAACACGGCCGTGCAGTGCGGACAATCGGGCTAGGGGGAGGCGAATGAGTCGGGCGGTGGGCTCAGGAAAGCCGTCGTGCTCTTGGTGTACTGCTGGGGGAATACGGAGCTGGCGGGCGCCAGCTCCGGGACTGGACCTTAGTGGTCGTGACCACCGGCGCCGTGGGCGTGGCCGTGCTGCTGCTCTTCTTCGGTGGCGCTGCGAACCTCGGTGATCTCGACGTCAAAGTTCAAGTCCACGCCAGCCAGCGGGTGGTTGGCATCCACAGTGACCGTGTCGCCGTCGACGGCGGTAACGCTGACAACCTGCACGCCGTTTTCGGTCTGGGCGTGAAACTCCATGCCCACTTCAATTTTGTCCACGCCGGTGAACATATTGGCCGGCAGCTCCTGCATCATGGCGTCATTGCGCTCACCGTAGGCCTCGGCAGCCGGAACCGCCACTTGCAACTTGTCGCCGGCCTGTTTGCCAGCCAGCTCTTTTTCCAGACCTGGAATGATGTTGCTGGCACCGTGCAGGTAGGCCAGAGGCTCCCGACCTTCTGAGGAGTCGAGCACCTTGCCTTCCTTATCGGTCAGGGTGTAGTGAAAACTGGCGACGCAGTTGTCGGAAATAATCATAGTGAATGCCTTTGGTTGGTGAGTGTCAAAAATGAACGAGTGGTATCACTCAAAGCGCGAGATCGTTTCACCGTCGATCTCGGATTCATGGATGTAAATCGTGTAGACGTCGCCGCCTTCTTCCTGCTGCATGCGCACCAGCAAATAGCCGTATTCGGGTGCCATCCACGCGTAGGTGACGCGATCGTCGTCTTTGCGGGTGCGCTCTATTTTCACAGTGTCCACTTTGCCGAGTGGGGTTTCAAGGGTTTCCTCCCCCACTTTGGCAAAGCGGTACTCTTTGATGCGCCCGCCATCGGCGATCTGGTAGTACAGATCCTCGGTCTTGCCGGCAGCCAAATCCCGCTGCAGCTGTACCTGAAAACTCAGCTTGTCCTGAATGCCCTCGTGGATTTTCATCTTCCAGGGCTTGTCCTGCACATTATTGGTGACTCGCTTGGCCTGCCAGTCAAAATCGAGTTTAGCGGTGCGGTCGCGGCCGAGCCCGGTGCGCTCGTAGGTGTACTGGAGCGGGCGCAGTTGCCCGGGTGTGGGCCAGTCGAACAGGCTGGTCTCTTCAATGCTGGCGACAAAAGAGTCGGCAAAAAAGCGCAGTTTGTGGCCGTTGTCGGTCGGTGTCAGCTCGTGGGTCACGGTAATACCAATGCCGTAGACACGGGCCTTGTAGATGTTTTTAAACTGCTCGGGCGCCTGGCGCGCAGCCGGCGTTTGCTCTTTCTCTTGTTCTTGCTCTGGCTTGGCGGCCGGCTCAGCCAGAGCTGAGGCGGCAAACAGGGTCAGAGCGGCGGTGAGGGTGTAGCGTAGAAAACGGCTCATAGAATCCTTATGGGGCTGTTTGTGTCCTTACTTGGTAACCGCTCGCGGGCAAAGGTTCACCATCGAGCAGTGCCTTGTTCTCGCGCATGCTCAGCTTGCCTTCGGCAAACCAGCGCACGGCCATGGGGTAAATCAGGTGCTCTTGCTGCTGAACGCGGGCGGCCAGGCTCGCGGCATCGTCGCCGGCCAGAACGGGCACCACCGCCTGAATGGCCGCCGGGCCGCCGTCGAGCTCGTCGGTGACAAAATGCACGGTCACGCCATGTTCGCTGTCGCCGGCATCCAGCGCCCGCTGATGGGTGTGCAGCCCCTGGTACTTGGGCAGCAGCGACGGGTGAATATTGAGCATGCGGCCGAGATAGCGGCTGGTAAAGGCCGGAGTGAGGATGCGCATAAAGCCCGCCAATACCACCAGGTCGGGTCGGTGGGCGTCGATGGTTTCGGCCAGCGCCTTGTCGAAGGCCTCGCGCGAGTCAAAGCCCTTGTGGTCCAGAGTCAGGGCTTCAATGCCGGCCTCGGCGGCGCGCTCCAGGCCGCGCACACCCGGGCGGTTGCTGATCACGCAGGCGATATCAATGGGCAGCTCACCGGCGATTTGGCCGTCAATCAGTGCCTGAAGGTTGCTGCCGCTGCCGGAAATTAACACGACAACGCGGGTCGCACCGCTCATGCACTCAGACCTTTTAATTCAACTTGTTCTTCGCCGCTCGCGGCAGTGGCAATCTCGCCCACTTTAAAGGCGTTTTCTCCGGCGGCGTTGAGCAGGGCAATCGCCTCGTCGGCGCGCTCTGCGGGCACGGCGATGATCATACCCAGGCCGCAGTTAAAGGTGCGGTACATTTCGCGCGCCTGCACGTTGCCCGCTTGCTTGAGCCACTGGAACACCGCCGGCAATTGCCAGGCGCCGGTGTCGATGACCGCTTTGGCGTTGTCAGGCAATACGCGCGGGATGTTTTCCAAAAGGCCGCCACCGGTGATGTGCGACAGCGCGTGGACCGGCAGGGTTTTGATCAGCTCCAGCAGGGGTTTTACGTAAATTTTGGTCGGCGCCATAAGCGCGTCGGCCAGGCTGACGCCGCCGCAGTCTTGCGCCAGGTCGGCGCCGGAGACTTCGATGATTTTGCGAATCAGCGAGTAGCCGTTGGAGTGGGGGCCTGTGGAGGCAAGGCCAATCAGCGCATCGCCGGCGGCGACTTTGCTACCGTCGATAATCTCGCTTTTCTCCACCACGCCGACGCAAAAGCCCGCCAGGTCGTAGTCCTCACCCTCGTACATACCGGGCATTTCGGCGGTCTCACCGCCCACCAGTGCGCAGCCGGCCTGGGCACAGCCTTCACCGATACCCGTGACCACATCCGCCGCGACATCCACGTTCAGCTTGCCGGTGGCGTAGTAGTCGAGAAAAAACAGAGGCTCGGCGCCGGCGACCACCAGGTCATTGACGCACATGCCCACCAGGTCGATACCGATGGTGTCGTGCTTACCGAGATCCATTGCCAGACGCAGCTTGGTGCCCACACCGTCGGTACCCGACACCAGCACCGGCTGGCGGTAGCCCGCGGGCAGTTCACACAGCGCGCCAAAGCCGCCGAGCCCGGCCAACACCTCTGGCCGGCGGGTGCGCTTGGCCACGCCTTTAATGCGCTCGACCAGGGCATTGCCCGCGTCGATATCAACGCCGGCGTCTTTATAGCTCAGGGAGGTGGGGGTGTTTTCGCTCATAGCGCTCGCTGCTTCCGTAATTGCGCCCGGAATCGGCCGGACAGGTTGATCTGAAAGGCGCGTATTCTACCGGAAAATCCCGCACAATGCCCGATGCAGGTAATCCTGCTACAATGCCGGCCTTTGGTCAGCTGGGGTTGATTGGGAGACGTGGCGCTGATTATTCGATGTGTGTTTATCTGGGTGGCTCTGAGCCTTATGGCCACCGCCGTCCAGGCCGATCAGGTGGTGGAGTTGTACCGCGCTGATGCGCTGGTCAAATCCCAGTCTCAGGCCCAGCGCGAGGCGGCAGCCAAGCACGCCCTGGAGCGGGTATTGATTCGGGTCTCCGGCAACACAGCCGCCGCCGAAAGCCCTCAGGCCCGTCAGGCGCTCGCCCGGGCGCAGGACTACGTCTACGAATACAGCTACGCCAGCACCGATGAAACCCTAGAAGGGCCCAACGGCGAGCCGGTCCCGGCCTCGCGCTTGCACCTTAAATTTTCTCCCGCCTCCGTTGAACAGTTGTTGCGCGCTACCGGCTTGTCTTTCTGGCCCGCCAACCGGCCGACGCTGTTGGTCTGGGTGGTGGTCAACTCCGCCGACGGCCTGGAAGTAGTGCGCGACGAGCAAGTCTGGCAGGCGCTGCGCGAGCGCGCCGAGCTGCGCGGCCTGCCGTTAATGGCGCCACTGTTTGACCTGGAAGATCACCTGGCCATGCCCGCCGAAAGCCTCTGGCGCATGGACGAGAGCGCCATTCGCAACGCCTCCGAGCGCTACCGCGCCGATGCCATACTCACGCTGCGATACAGCGCCTTGTCCGATGGCAGCCTGCGAGGCAACTGGCAGTTGCTGCACAGTGAGGGCGACCTTGGTTTTGATGGCGCAGGCGCCACTGCCGAAGAGCTCTTGAGTGGCGCCATCGATTCGGTGGCCGATCGCTTCGCCGGGCTCTACGGTATCAGCCCCAGCGAGTCGGGCGCGGCAAGTATCGCCATGCTTATTGATAACGTGCACAGCTTTGGCGACTACAAAAAGGCCGAGCGCTATTTGGCGTCCCTGGCCTTGGTACGCCGAGTGCAGCTGCACTCCATCGGCGCCAACGGGCTGATGCTCAACCTCTACACCGAGGGCGATGTCGCCCGGCTGGAAAATACCCTGGCCCTGGATCGCACGCTTTTGCCCGCCTCTGAGAGCGTCAGCTTATCGGAGAACCGCTACCAAATTCGCGGCTCGCTGCTGCGGCCTTTGCGCTATCGGTTGGAGGGGGCCCAGCCGTGAGCTCAACACCCGAGCAGCTATCGCTGGGGGTGAGCCTGAAAGACGATGCCACCTTCGACAACTTCTACGCACCGGCCGGCTCCGCCAATGCCCAGGTAGTGGCTGCGCTGTGCCAACAAGTCGAGGGCACCGGCGAGCAGTTTGTCTATTTGTGGGGCGCCGCCGGCGCCGGGCTGACCCACTTGCTGCAGGCCAGCTGCCACTACGCCGAATCCCGCAATCTGTCGGTGCAATACCTGCCGCTCAGCGAAGTCACCGGTTTTGCCCCAGAGGCGCTGCTGGAGGGACTGGAGCATCTGGACATGGTTTGCCTGGACGGGCTCAACGCCATTGCCGGCAAACCGGACTGGGAGCGCGCCCTGTTTAACCTCTATAACGCCCTGCGCGATGCCGGCCGGTTGCTGCTGGTGGCGGCCCCGCAAACCCCGCGCGCCCTTGAGGTTAACTTGCCGGACTTGCGCTCGCGCCTGCAGTGGGGCGTCACCTATCAGGTGCAGGGGCTGAGCGACGAGGAAAAGATCCGCGCACTCACCACCCGCGCCCGCGAGCGCGGCCTCGAGCTCAACCAGGAGGTGGCCACCTTTATCGTCCAGCGGGTGCCGCGGGATATGAACCAGCTGTTTTGCTACCTGCACCGGCTGGACCACGCTTCGCTGGCCGAGCAGCGCAAGCTCACCATTCCCTTTGTGAAAAAAACCCTGGGGCTATAACGCCAAGACGCCTGACCGGTTTTTCCAGCGTGCTCGCAGGGGCCATGCGCTTATAGTCTTGTTAACCATTCTTTGCGAAGCCTGATGTGGCCAAAGCCGCAATCGCGTTACACTCTCCCGACAAAATCACAATAACGAGGAAGAGTCATGAAGCCTTTTAACCTGACGGCTACAGCCCTGTGCAGCGCCCTTATTCTCGCCGGTTGCGGCAGCAGCGGTGGTGGCAGCAGCGATACGCCCATTATCAGCTCCAGTTCATCCAGCAGCTCGGTCACCTCCAGCGAGAGCTCAAGCTCCGTCAGTTCCAGTGAGAGCTCCAGTGAAAGTTCAAGCTCGGTGGCGGCGGCGCGCATCAAGGTCAACCAACTCGGCTTTGCCCCCGAGGCGGCCAAGATGGCGGTGGTGCCCGCCGGCGGCAGCGGCGGTTTTGCGATTATCGATACCGCCACTGACAGCGAGGTGATGAGCGGCGATCTAGGCGCCTACAACACCTGGGCCCCGGCGGGGCAGAGCGTGGCCCTGGCGGATTTCAGCCAGCTGCAAACCCCCGGCACCTATGTGGTGCGAGTGCAAGGCGCGCTGGATTCCGACCCCTTTACCATTGGCGAGACGCCCTACCGGGCGCTCAACGCCGCCGCCCTTAAAGCCTATTACTACAACCGCGCCAGCACCGAGCTCTTGCCCGAGCACGCCGGCACCTGGGCGCGCGCCGCCGGCCATCCGGACACCAATGTGCTGGTACACGCCTCGGCTGCCAGTGCCGAGCGCCCCGAGGGCACGGTACTGTCCGCCCCCAAAGGCTGGTACGACGCTGGCGACTTTGGCAAATACATCGTCAACTCCGGTATCTCCACCTACACCCTCTTGGCCGCCCTTGAGCACTACGGCAGCTTCTACGCCGCCCAGGACATCGGTATACCCGAGAGCGGCAATGCCGTGCCGGATCTGCTGGATGAAGCCATGTGGAATCTCGAGTGGATGCTCGATATGCAGGACCCGGCCGATGGCGGTGTCTACCACAAGCTCACCACCAAAAACTTTGCCGGCGCGGTAATGCCCGCCGAGGGCACAGCCCAGCGCTACGTGGTGCAAAAGGGCACAGCGGCGACGCTGAATTTTGCCGCGGTAATGGCCACGGCCAGCCGGGTGGTGGCCGAGTACGAAACCGTCTACTCGGGCCTGGCCGATGAAATGCTGGCGGCGGCAGAGTCCGCCTGGCAGTGGGCACAGAACAACAGTAACGTCCCCTACAACCAGCCGTCGGATGTCAGCACTGGCGCCTATGGCGACGGCAGCTTCAGCGACGAATTTGCCTGGGCGGCGGCCGAGCTCTATATCACTACCGGCGATGACCAGTATTACCAGGCCATGAACCCCACCTCCGTACCCATCAGCAATCCCGGCTGGTCCAACACCGCGGCCCTGGCCTGGATGTCACTGGCCCATCACCGCAACCAGCTGACCGAGCTGGCCGACACCTCGCTGATCGAGTCGTCCATCCTGAGTCTTGCCGATAACATCCGCGCTCAGGCCACTGCCTCGGCCTATGGTGTGGCCATGACCAACGGCGACTTTTACTGGGGCAGCAACGGCGGCGCGCTCAACAAAGCCATGATGCTGATGCAGGCCTACCGCCTGAGCGATGACATGAGCTACGCCAACGCCGCTCAGGGGTTGCTGGATTACGCCCTGGGTCGCAACCCCACGGACTACAGCTATGTCACCGGCTTTGGCGAGCGCCCTCCCATGCACATCCATCACCGCCAGTCTGAGGCCGATGGCATTGTCGATCCGGTGCCGGGCTTTCTCGCCGGCGGCCCGAACACCGATGCCCCGAGCGATTGTGGCGGCAATTACCCCGCGGGCAGCGAGGCCAAAGCGCGCGCCTATTTAGACGATTGGTGCAGCTACTCCACCAACGAGGTCACCATCAACTGGAACGCGCCACTGGTGTACGTGACCGGCGCGCTCGAAGCGCTCTACGCCGACTGACCCTTTCCCCCTCCGCGCCGGCTCTGCCGGCGCTTTTTTGTCGGTGCCGCCCCCAAGTGCCGGGGGCTTTGCGCTACAATGGCGCGCTTGTTGAGCAGGGCAAGGCGCGCATGAAGGTATTGATCGTAAAACTCAGCTCTATGGGAGATTTGGTACAAACGCTGCCCGCCGTTTGCGATGCTGTGCGCGCCATTCCCGGCATCTCCTTCGACTGGGCGGTCGATGAAGCCTTTGCCGAGGTGCCCCGCTGGCACCCGGCGGTAGAGCGCACCATAGTCTCCGCCCACCGGCGCTGGAAGCGCAGCCCGAAAGCCGCCTGGCGCTCCGGCGAGCTCAAGGCCTACTGGCGCGAGCTGCGCCGCACCCATTACGATCTGGTGCTGGACGCCCAAACCAATTTTAAAAGTGCGATCGTTACCCGCCTGGCGCGGGGGTTGCGCGCCGGGCCGGACGCCGACTCGGTGCGAGAGCGCGGCGCCCACTGGTTTTATCAGCGCCGCTTTGCCGTGGCGCAGGACATTCTGGCAGTGGACCGCTGGCGGGATTTGTTCGCCGCTGGCCTCGGTTATGAGCGGCCCAATACCGCGCCCGAGTTTGGCTTGGCGGATATTAGTTGGCCCGAGCAAACTATTACGAATAACCCCTATATTGTGGCGGTTACCAATGCCAGCTGGCCCACCAAATGTTTGCCCAAAGCCAGTTGGCAGGGGCTGATTGATGCCGCCGCCGGGCAGGGGTTAGATGTGCTGCTGCCCTGGGGCTCACCGGCGGAAAAAGACGCCGCTTTGGCTGTAGCCTCGGGCCGCGCCAACGCCAAGGTACTGGAGCGGATGACGCTCACTGAGCTTGCCGGTTTGCTGCACACAAGCCAGGGCGCCGTGTGTAACGACACTGGCCTGGCCCATATATCGGCCGCGCTGGGTAAGCCGACGGTGACGGCCTATGGCCCGACCGACCCTAAATTAATTGGCGCCACCGGCCCGCATTCTGCGCATATTGTCGCGCCGGGCTATGTGTGTGAGCAGTGCGGCAAGCGCCTGTGCCGCCACCAAGACACTGGGGGAAATCGCCCCCGAACCCTGAGCGCCATCAGTGGCGATCAGCTCTGGCAATCACTGATTCAACTTCAGAACTGACACAAGAGACTCTTATGACCGTTCGCACCCGCATAGCGCCGTCACCCACCGGCGACCCCCACGTAGGCACCGCCTATATCGCCCTGTTTAACCTGGCCTTTGCCCGTCAGCACGGCGGCCAGTTTTTGCTGCGCATTGAAGACACCGACCAGACCCGCAGCACCGCCGAGTCCGAACAGGCCATTTTGGACAGCCTGCGCTGGCTGGGGCTTGAGTGGGATGAGGGCCCGGATGTCGGCGGCCCCCACGGCCCCTACCGCCAGAGCGAGCGCATGGATATTTACAAACAATACGCCGACGAGCTGATTGAAAAAGGCCACGCCTTTTACTGCTTTGCCACCAGCGAGGAGCTGGACGAAATGCGCCGCGAACAGCAGGCGCGCGGCGAAACGCCCAAGTATGACGGCCGGGGTTTAACACTCTCCGGGGAAGAAGTGCAGGCCAAGCTGGCCGCCGGCGAGCCCTATGTGGTACGCATGAAAATCCCGGAAGAGGGCGCCTGCGTTATCGACGATATGCTGCGCGGCCAAATTGAAATCGACTGGTCGCAGGTGGACATGCAGGTGCTGCTCAAGGCTGACGGCATGCCGACCTACCACTTGGCCAATGTGGTGGACGATCACCTGATGGGCATCACCCACGTGATCCGCGGCGAGGAGTGGATCAACTCCGCCCCCAAACACCTGAAACTCTACGAATACTTTGGCTGGCAGGCGCCGGTGCTTTGCCACTTGCCGTTGCTGCGCAACCCGGACAAATCCAAGCTCAGCAAGCGCAAAAATCCCACCAGTATTCTCTACTACCAAAAGGCCGGTTACCTGCCCGAAGCGCTGCTCAACTACCTGGGTCGCATGGGCTGGTCCATGCCCGACGAGCGCGAGAAGTTCACCCTCGCCGAAATGCAGGAACACTTTGATATCTCCCGCGTCAGCCTCGGCGGGCCCATCTTTGATGTGGAAAAACTCAGTTGGCTCAACGGCCTGTGGATTCGCGAAAACCTGAGCGCCGAGCAACTGGCCGACCGCCTGGGCGAATGGCTGCTCAACCGCGACAACCTGCTCAAAGTGCTGCCCCACGCTCAGCAGCGCATGGAAACCCTGGGGGACTTTATCCCTCTGGTGGCCTTTTTGGCCTCAGGCCAGCTGCCGCTCACTGAGGCGAGTTTTGCCGAGAGCAAACTCCCGCCGGATGAGCAAAAGCAGTTGCTGCAATTTGCCCTCTGGCGCCTAGAGGCCCTGCGCACCTGGGAGCGCGACGCCATCTTCAACACCCTAAAAGAACTGGCCGGGCAGATGGATATCAAGCTCAAGGACTTTTTGGCGCCTATCTTTATCGCCATTGCCGGCACCACCGCGTCTTTCTCGGTGATGGACTCCATGACCCTGCTGGGCCCGGATATGAGCCGCGCCCGGTTGCGTCAGGCGATCAATGTGTTGGGAGAGCCTGGGAAGAAGCAGCTTAAGAAGCTGGAGAAGGTGTATCAGGAGTTGGGTGTTAATCCTGCGGATTAATGGCTTTTTGGGCACAGGGATGTGCCTGTATCATCCTTTTGGAGCTGTGTTTGGTTGGCTCCTAGCTTATTTCAGTTTTAAATTAGTCTCTCCCGTAATTCTTGCCCTCTATCGCCGGGCGGGCGAAGTACTTTTCTGCTTGTCCAGAAAAGTACTCAAAAGAGGACACCCTGTATAGTCCGCATACATAGGTAACACATGTGTCCATATACATGGGTTACACTTTTAGGCTCCAGTATGAGACGCTGCCATTGGTAACGTCTCTTACATCAAACTGCCCGAGCCGGTAAAAGCT
>NZ_JAULRT010000034.1 GCF_030518215.1 Gilvimarinus algae | reverse complement strand
GCCCTTCGGGTTGTGGCTAAAAATTCACCACTCCACGTTGCTCGTCGTTCATTTGGAGTGACCAAACCTCTCTCCTCACGCCTTGATTGGTAAATTTTTAGTCACAACAGGCTGCATATAATTAGTGTGAACAGGCCCTAGCGATTCTCGCGAGATAAGCCTCTTCAAAGCGCCAGAGGGTTCGTATAACTCCAAGCTTTGGCGCTCTTGATCATCTCTGACGAACACACCTAAAAGTGGCGCCCACACCAAAAAACCTGAGCCCCCCTGACGAGCTCATCCCACTTTACGATTTCCCCAGCAAACGGCCCTCAGGCGCCACTAATACGGCGCTCGGCGCTTTTTAACGTCACTGAAAGTGGCATGCGTCACAGTTTTGCCGCGCAAACAGACACTCATGCCACCTTGAGCCGCCCGACAAAATGGGACGACAGCGCCCTTTGCCCAGCGGAGAATCGGCGCACTGCTCAATCCGTGTACAGTTCTTAAGCCCGTGCGCAGTGCGAGCACTCATAACCATAACAAACCCGCTTTTCGGCCAGAGCGTCAGGCGCCGGAGAGCCTCTCGACAATAATAACGAGGTCATAATGAAAAAGAATGCCTGTTTACCCTTTGTGCTGAGCGCCCTCACGCTCACACTGGCGGCCTGTGGGGGCTCGGGGGGCGGTGATACCAACAGCAGCTCATCCGTAGCCAGCAGCAGTAGCAGCGCCGTTGGCGATGGCAGCTCCTCCAGTGTTGACGTCTCCTCGGAGTCTTCTTCCAGCGTATCGAGCTCATCCGTGTCTTCCAGCTCCATCAGCTCGAGCTCAGTGAGCTCCAGCTCGTCAATTGAGAGCAGCTCTAGCCTGTCGAGCTCCAGCAGCTCGGTCGCGTCGAGCAGCTCTGTTGTAAGCAGCTCGGAATCGAGCTCATCCTCCAGTTCTTCATCGAGCAGTTCCTCGAGTAGCTCATCCGTGCGCTCATCCAGCAGCAGCTCTTCCAGTTCGAGCGAAGCGCCCTCCTGGGAGCTGGTGTGGAATGATGAGTTTGACGGTGCCAGTATTGACGGCACAAAGTGGGAACACGAGGTCAACTGCTGGGGCGGCGGCAACAACGAGCTGCAGTGCTATACCGACCGCAGCGACAACAGCTATCTGGAAGACGGCAAGCTGTTTATCGTCGCCCGCCAGGAATCGTTCAGCGGTCCCGCCGTTAACCAGGAAGATCCCACCTACAACCCGGCCGACACGTCCAAGACCTTACCTTACACCTCAGCGCGCCTGCGCACCCGCGGCAAGGCCGACTGGACCTACGGGCGTATGGAAATCCGCGCCAAACTGCCCGAGGGTCAGGGACTCTGGCCCGCCATCTGGATGCTGCCAACCGACGCCAAGTACGGCGGCTGGCCCCTGAGCGGCGAAATTGACATCATGGAGGCCGTCAACCCGAACGGCACAGGCGAAAACGAAGTACACGGCACCTTGCACTACGGCCGCGTCTGGCCCGGCAACCTCAATAGCGGTGCGAAATACACCCCCACAAAGAACGTGTGGGAAGATTTCCACACCTACGCCATTGAGTGGGAAAAAGGCGAGATTCGCTGGTTTGTCGATGACGTGCACTTTGCCACACAAACCCAGGAAGGTTGGTTCACCTACTACTGGGACGACGAGGAAGGCTCCACCAAGCCACTGCTAAAAGCCGGCACGGCGACAGCGGCGGAAAAAGGCTTTCAACTCGGCAGTGCAGACGCCCCTTTTGATCAGCCCTTCCACATGCTTCTGAACGTTGCGGTAGGTGGCAACTGGCCGGGTGCGCCCAACAGTGCCACCAGCTTCCCACAAGCCATGGAAGTCGATTATGTGCGCGTCTACCAGTGCTCTGAGGATGACGGTACTGGCGCCGGTTGCGGCACCTCCCAACCGGGGGCGATTCAGGTCTCAGGCTACGACTCACCAACAACCGAGTCCTTCGACCTGTACAACGATGGCCCAGCCAGCTTCATTTTTGATACGCCTGATGGCGAGGTCACCAACACACTGGTGCCGGGCTTTTACGACGGCGGCAGTGGCAATGTGATCAGCGATCCCGCAGCTACCGACGGTGAAAATACAGTCTGGGACATTACGTTTAACGGGCCGGGTAATGCGTTCCTGTCGACGGCCAACATGTCTGCTTACCCCGAAGTGAATGATGGGCTCAAGTTCACCAATATGGCTGACTACGGGCAAATTCGCTTCAAACTGCGTATCGAGTCTATTGATCCGGCGACTGAGCTGGCCATCAAACTCGACAGTGGCTGGCCCAACGTCAGCTATGCGGTCATCGATAATCCGCCGGTTGGCGAGTGGACCGAAATGGCCGTTGCCATCAACCAGCTGCTGCCCAACAACATCGAAACCGGGCAGGCAAATCTGGGGCAGTTGATCAACGCCTTTGTGATTGAGTCATCCGGCATGGCACAGGTGCAGTTGGCCGACATTGCCGTCGACTGTATGGCTCCGTGTGACATAGATCCGGTACTGGCCGCAGTAAAAGATACTTTGACAGATAGCTTTGTGGTCTTTGACGAAGGCGAGCCCGGCCCCAACTGGGATTTCGGTGTAGGCACCTGGGGCAGCGCCGGTGACCACGTGACCGCGAATGTTGTCGAGGATATCGACCGCGGTGAGGTGCTCAACATCACCTTTAGCGACAGCGAGGCCAACGGCCTGGCGTTTGTGCAATCCACCACCAGCAAGAACGCACGCGCCTTTGCCGAAAACGGCCAGCTGACCTTTGATATTAAGGTGCTCGATTACGGCAGCAATGAAACGGGTCTGGTAGTGAAAGCCGAAAGTGGCCCGGGCACAGGTACCGGCGACTACGTGATTAACCCAGCTGAAGGCGCGTGGACAAGCGTCACGGTGAACATTGCCGACATGATCAGTGCGCCGAACAATACCGGCTTTAACATCGACGCCATGAACACGCCCTTTGTAATTTTGCCCGTCTGGGGCGACCAGGCTGGCGTGCATATTCAGGTGGACAATGTGCACTGGGTCGGCGGTTCTGGCTCAACTGAGCCGACCATAACCGCACTCACCGAGACCTTTGATGTGCTGGTGGACGGCGTCGCCGGCCCCGAGTGGGACTTTGGCGTCGGCTCCTGGGACAATGGTACCGGCCACATCACCATCAGTACCTTCAACGATACTGAGCGCGGCGATGTTATGCAGCTGGATTTCAGTACCAGCGCCAACAACGGCTTGGTGTTTATCCAGTCCACCGAGGGCAAGGACTTGAGCGCCTTTGCCAGCGAGGGCCAACTGCAGTTTGACATTAAAGTGTTGAGCTTCGGCGACAACGAAAACGGCCTGGTAGTGAAAATGGAAAGTGGTCCGGCCACCGGCACGGGCGACTATGTCATTGCCGATCCAATAGAGGGCGTCTGGACAACCTACACCATCGACATTGCCGATATGATTGCCCACAGCGGCACCAACGGTGCTTTTAACATTGCCAACATGAACACGCCGTTTGTCTTCCTGCCCGCATGGGGCGATCAGGCGGGCGTCAGCGTGCAGTTGGATAACATCCGCTGGCTGCTCGACAGTGGCTCGTCCAGCAGCGCCAGCAGCAGCTCATCGAGCTCTTCCAGCTCGTCAAGCTCCTCGAGCTCTGACTCAAGCACCAGCAGCTCCTCCAGTTCAAGCGGCGGTTCAGGCGTTGTGTCTCACGAACCGAGCAGCATTCTCGGCATTGATGAAAGCGGCTCTGCGCCAACGACTCTGGATAATGGTTGGGAGCTGGTCTGGAACGATGAGTTCAACGGCACCAGCATCAACCCCGACCGCTGGGAGCATGAGGTCAACTGCTGGGGCGGCGGTAACAACGAAGCCCAGTGCTACACCGACAGCGCCGACAACAGCTACGTTGAAGACAGCTTGCTGCATATCACCTCCATTTATGAAGGTGCTGGCCAGGTGTGCGGCCCCTCGTTGAATCAAGAAGACCCAGGCTACCCAGGAGCGGATGCCTGTAAAGCCTATTCCTCAGCCCGCTTGCGCACCCGCGATAGAGCTGACTGGAAATATGGCCGCATGGAAATCCGTGCCCGCGTTCCGCAAGGTGTGGGCGTCTGGCCGGCCATCTGGATGCTGCCGACCGACACCGCCTATGGCGGCTGGCCCCACAGTGGCGAACTGGATATCTTTGAGGCTTTCCAGCCCGGTGTAGCAGGCCCGCAACCGACAGGCGCCGCCAATGAAATGCACGGCACCCTGCACTACGGCTACTCCTGGCCCTGGAACCAATACAGTGGCGCGCCCTACGAACCTCCGACGAACATCTGGGACGACTTCTATACCTACACCGTCGAATGGGAAGAAGGTGAAATCCGCTGGTATGTGGATGACGTGCTCTTCGCCCGCAACAGCGGCAACTGGTTTATCTACTACTGGGGTGGTCAGGAAGTCGGTTATCAGGTAGGCACGGGCGCTCAGCCGTTTGATCAACCCTTCCATATGATTCTGAACGTTGCTCTGGGTAACGGCACTTATATTGATCTGCCAACCTTCACCGACAGCAGAACCATGGAAGTAGACTACGTCCGCGTGTACGAGTGCTCCAACGACCCGGCGACCGGCAAAGGCTGTGAAACGCCAACGGCCGATGCGGGTACCACGCCCACGGAAATCGTTGGCCACGTACCCCCACCGGATACCCGTGATGAAGTATGGCTGTACCGTGGTTCAGAAGGTGGCGTGCAAACCTTAAGCTTCGATGTCAACAGCACCGAGGTGAACAACACCCTGCAGCATCAAATGTACAACCCCGATGGCTCCCTGATCTCGGATCCGGGTGCGGCGCCAATCGACAATGGTTCGGGCGGTACGGTTGTCTGGGACCTGCAGTTTAATAACACCAACCCAGGTGTTGCCTGGCTGCGCTCCGGCGATATGAGCAGCTATCCAGAGGTGCAAGATGGCTTTAACTTCGGTAGCGACCCCTTGCACAACCGCCCACGCAACCTTGGCGAGTTCAAGTTTGATATCTGGGTTGAAGAGGCCGAGGCGGGCTCAAAACTGCAAGTGAAACTTAACTCGACCTACCCGGACCTGAGCGTCGGTGAGGTTGAGCTAACACCGGAGATGGTCGGGAAATGGACACCTGTGTCTGTGCGCTTCTACAGCCTGCGTCCCAACCCGAATGAAGCCTGGGGCCCAACAGTCGACTACTCATCGGTCATGCACCCCTTCGAGGTGGAACTCACCGGTGGCGCCTCACACGTGCAGCTGGACAACGTCCGTATCGCGTGCCTGGAGAACTGCGACATCAAGCCCAAGCTGGCACCCGTGACCATCACCGAGGACATGGATATTTTTGTCAACGGTTTGTCGCCTGACTGGGGCAACCCCGGATTTGGCGTCTGGCAGGACGGTGGTCAAGTCATCACCATTGACGCCACCGTCGAAGATGCTGAAAAAGGCACCGTGGTCCAGGTGGAATTCACCAATACCGGTATGGGGACTTTCTATATTCAGGACGCGCCCAAGGATCTCAGCGCGTTTGCAGCCGGCAGTCTGGTGTTTGACCTGAAGGTAGTGAGCAACAATGGCAATACCAGCGGCTTCCTGGTGAAGGCGGACTGTGTCTACCCGTGCGTGGGAGCCGAAGTGCCGGTCCCTCTGCCGGCCGACAACGACTGGCACACCGTGACTGTGCCGATTGCCGACATCAACCAGGGCGGCTTTGATATCGAAAAAGTGAACACGCCCTTCTCACTCTGGCCGGTATTCGGCCAGCAGGATGTGACCTTCCAGGTAGGCAATATCCGCTGGGTTCTGCCTGACTAAACATCCAGCATCTGCATATAACAGGGACGTTGATTCACAAAAGGCCTGGAGGATCAGCGTTCAGGCCTTTTCCAGTCGGCTCCGGTAAGCCCCTCACAGTAATGTGGAGGTGCTCGGAGTAGAGACCTTTCAATAGCTGACGGGTATAACCCACCCTCTTGGGCCTGCTCACGCAAGTGAGCAGGCCCTTTTTTATGACGAGCCGCATTTTCGGTCACTTAAGCCAGCTGGCTGACGACACCCACGCGGTTAAAGCCCGACTCACGACCAGCGCTGCAGAGCGTTCCCTGCGCCTGTGCCAGGTGGGCGCCATCGCGCAGACTGCTGACGCTACAGGAAAATATCGCCAAGCCGTCTTCCCGTGAGAGGATCTGCGCGTCTAAGCGCACGGGGCCACCCTGCCAGGGCTCGCCGTAGCCGACTTCCAGCTCGGTAATACCACTGTCGCCCAGGGGGTCATGACTGGCCAACTGCACCACACAGTCGATAAGACACCCAAGGGCACCGCGAAAGCCCGGCGCGCCAATGGACAGCTTCTGTTCCAGCTCCGCCTCCACCAGCGCACAGTCGTTCTCAACGCGGTATTTGCAAAAGCGGAAGAGCATTCCGGCAGGATGATTTTTTATCAGTCTGCTCGCAGACTGAACAGGCAGTGGGGCATCAATGCCTATGCTTGCCCCAGTCGTTATTGTTATGGCCATGCTGTGCCTCTGTTTTCCAGTTGAACGGGGTAGGAGCCCAAAGCCTAGGTAAAACAGCGCTTTAGCAGTAATGAAATTGGAAAAAACTGTACAAGGCGGACAAAAGTTGAAGGTTTTTTGCGGAAAATGAAAGTGCCAAAATCAAAAACCTATCTTTTCATTTGCTCTGATAGATATTCTTAAACACCTTGGGCGTGCACCCGTACTCGTCCTTAAACAGCTTGTTAAAGTAGGACACGTTGCGGTAGCCCACAGAATAGGCAATTTCAGCAATGCTCGACTCGCCACCGGAAGACAATAATCGGGCCGCTTCCGTCAAACGCACCTTGTTCAGATAACTGGTAAAGGTAAACCCCAGCTCGGCTTTGAGTATGTCGTTGATTTTGGTTCGACTGACACCGATGTCCTTGACCATGGTGTCCAGATTCAGCTCGCTATTGGCGTACTCTGTGGCCAGGTAGCGCAACAGGGCATCCTTTTCCCGATCTCGGGTGGGCTCGATAGACAACTGCTGGTAGGCCACCAGAGGCCTGTCTTTTTGCAGTTTGATTTTCAAAGCGCGCGTCAGTGCCAGGGTATGCTCGCGCCACAACCAGACAATTGCGCCCAACCAACCCGCCAGCAAGAGCGCCGCCAACAGATACAGATAGCGCCAGTCGCGCCCCTGCAGAGTGAGATTGTTAATCTGCACCCGGGAAGCGACGCCCATCGGGCTTTGATAGCTAGAGCCGAATACCAGTTTAACCACCTCATCCAACTGGTATTCCGTCATGGACAATTTTAAACCCTGGGCTTCCAGCCACCACTGAGGCGTCTCCAGGCGGGTCAGGTCAATGGTTACCGACGACCACTGGTCGTCGCAGGCAAAATAGCTGGCGGGAGAGCGATAGGTCAGGGGCTCGCCCACTTTACTGATACCCGCCTCAAGGGTTGACGCCGAAAAGCCCAACACATTGGCCGGGCTACACTTCACACTGAAAGACACTTTATTGTAAGGAGTCAAATCCACAGTACTTGTCTGACTGTCCGGATCGACAAAGTTCAGGGCAAGACCGGCATAGGGGTAAGGGGCCACATCAGACAACTGCAGTGCAAACTCCAGGCTGTAGTGGTCATCAACAATACGCACCGTCGACTCGCCGGCCTGAGACGCATCGTCCTCCAATACCGCCTGCCACAGATAGCCGCTTTGCGGCGCTGGCAGAAGCGCCTCAAAGGAAAAAGTTCGCTGGACAGTCCAGTAGGCGATCAGCCCACTCAACAGCAAAAGGACACAAAGAACCGCAAAGGCTTTCTTATAAAAATTCAGCATGTTACCGACACGGTCATTACCAGGCCCTATCCTAGCGGTATCCGGTGGGCGGGTACAGCTTAACGTTTTTCCAGAGCCTCCCCTTTAAATGCCACGCCGGCCCAACCGTGAGCGATAAAGTTGCGGATATTGCCGTGATCTGAACCCTCCGGATGCTGCAATACATCCTCGCGGTAATAGCGGCCAAAGCAGGCCAACGTCTGGGCTTCAGTCAGCCCATTTAACTGACCAAACGCCAGAATTTTGCACGAACCCTGGTTGTCCTTCTCGCCGTTATGCAGCTCACCATTGGTAAACGCGGTGGGGGTATGCCGGTAGTAGGCCTCAATAATGGCCATGGTTTCGTCAAACTCGACGTTCAGTGGCTCGGTGGTGAGTTTGGTCAGGAACATTTCCAGTGTCATAGCAAGTCTCGTATCTGTCAGTATGGGCGGCGGCCAAGGCCGCTCTAAAACACGGTCTGCCGTCCTGACGCAACAACAGGCTCGCTTACCGCACAGGCAATTGTAAGCGCCCTAGCGCATTCGACCAAACCCCAAGGGGACTGGCTGGCGCCATTTTCTACCAAAGAAAAATAGCACATGAAAAATTTGACAGACTTGTATACCAGTTATAGTATTTGTGACTAAATGCCTTGTATACAAGAGGCCCGGCACCCGACAATAAGGTTCGGTAATCGCACACAATAACTAGGCCGGAAGAATCCGTAGCTCCAGACACCGCCTTGATACCCTCTTCGGTTCCAGGCAGACATGAAAAAGACCGACACAAAAGAAATCAGGCTCAACGCCGCGCGGTGAACACCGAAGCGGGCGATCCACAGTGACAGAACGAGTGGGTTGAGGTTAATACAATATTGGCCCGCCTTTGTCCGTGCACCAAGACTTCGGTTTAAACGGTTGGCCGACAAGCCAGAGGCCCCCGAGAAATTTCGATGTACTCTCCTCGTACGTTAGAATCTTAACCCCGCCACTGCGGGGTTTTTTTTGTCTTAGGCGTCACAGACAAACCTCTAGAGGAAGTACTCGGGGTGCTCTTTGGGAATCACCTTGAGAACGTTGTACACATCTTTCATGTGTACACTCATGGCCTCCACGGCTTTCGCGGGAGAGCCAGACTTTAAGGCCTTGATAATGGCGCTGTGCTGCGACAAAACGCGCTTGTATTGGCCGCGCATGTGCAGGCTAAGATTACGCACCCGGTCCATATGGGCTTTTTCCGCTTCAATCAACAGTGCCACCCGGGGATAGCAGGTAAAGTCGGCCAGAGTTTGGTGGAAGCAATCGTCCAACTTCTGAAACGCCAGGGCGTCATCGTCGGCCGCGGCGAGTTTCTGCTCGGCAATAATGCGCTCACCCGCCTCGACGATTTCATCGGTAATATTCTCTGCGAGATAACTGACCACCGACAATTCCAACGCCTCGCGAATAAAGCGCGCCTCGAGAATTTTTTCCATACTGAAGCGTGACACGAAGGTGCCGCGCTGGGGCAAGACATCGACAAAACCGATGGCGGACAACTGGATCAGCGCCTCGCGCACAGGTGTGCGGCTGACGCCGAACTTGGCAGCCAGGGCGGTTTCGGAAATCATCTGCCCCGGCAGTAATTCCATACTCACAATGGCATCGCGGACAAAACCGTAAATCTGGCTGGCGGATGGGCGGTGATAGGAAATACCTTTGCCCCCATCGGCGGCGGCTTTATCAAAAAATCGAACGGGTGGCTTGGCCAAGAGTGTGTTTCCTCGCTCTGCTCGCGCGGCAGATTAGTCATCTTTCGCTACGATAGTAATCTTTCGCGCCTCGGCTTACCAGTTTGATAGTAAAAATACACTCACCCTGGCCCCGAGGTGCGCGTATTGCTGCGCCGACGCATCAGGCGTAAAATTCACGCCATCCTCGGGGTGGCTGGCGGCTGTTGCGGCCCAGGCCTGAGACGCATCGCATGCGGACCCGTTGAACCTGATCCGGTTAATGCCGGCGTAGGGATAGGACATTACGCGCACAGCGCCTCTCATATCCACGCTTATCCGCAGACCGGGTCTCCAATTGTTGTAACCGGAGACTCTATGAAACCCAGCAACTTTCGCCTCTGCGCACTGGCTCTGGCCATTAGCGCACCCGTATACGCTCAACAGACGATTGAAGAAATCCGCGTGACCGCGGACTTTCGTGCGGCCAACCTGAACGAGCTGGCCACCAGTGCCACAGTGATCGATGAGCGCACCATAAAGTCGCGCGGCGCCGAGCACCTGGCGCAAATTCTTAACATCGCGCCCAACGTTAATTTCTCGGCCGGCGCCTCGCGCGGACGCTTTTTCCAAATTCGCGGTATCGGTGAGCGCAGCCAGTTTGTCGAGCCGGTCAACCCATCGGTGGGTCTTTTGGTAGACGGCATCGACCTCACCGGCCTCGGCGGCGCCGCTACCACGCTGGACATCGCTCAGGTAGAAATATTGCGCGGCCCTCAGGGTACGCTCTTTGGGGCGAACGCCCTGGCCGGCCTGATCAACATGGTTTCTGGCACACCCACCGAAACCTTCAGCGGCGAAGTGGCCGCCACCCTGGGTGACTACAATACCCGCACCACCAGCGGCGTGCTGAGCGGCCCGCTGAGCGACACGGTCAGTGCGCGCCTGGCACTGGAGCAACACCGCTCGGACGGCTATCAAGAC
Organism: Gilvimarinus algae; assembly: GCF_030518215.1. Lineage (GTDB taxonomy): Bacteria > Pseudomonadota > Gammaproteobacteria > Pseudomonadales > Cellvibrionaceae > Gilvimarinus > Gilvimarinus algae. Next base: position 46,176 of record NZ_JAULRT010000034.1, on the reverse strand, counting down.
AACGCCTACCTGGACACCGACGACAACGCCCGTATTGACGAGCAAACCGCCCGCGCCAAACTGCGCTGGCAACCGGCCAGCGATATGACCCTCGATATCACCGGCCTCTACGTCAATGCCGACAACGGCTACGACGGTTTCTCGCTGGACAACACCCGCTCCACCCTGTCCGATCAGCCTGGGCACGACCGCATTGAAACCCTGGCAGGCTCCACGCGCCTGGAACTGGGACTCAACGATCGCCTCAAGATGGTGGGCCTTATCAGTCACGCCACCTCCGATACCGAATACGGCTATGACGAGGACTGGGCCTATCCCGGCCTGTGCGAGGATTTCAGCTGCGTTGTCAAAGACGAGCAAGGTCAGGAGGTGCAATACTACGGCTACAACTCCATCGATAATTACCAGCGCGATATCGACAACACCACTGTCGACTTACGCCTGGTCTCCAGCACTCAAGCAGGTTCCCTCGGCTGGGTAGCGGGGGTTTACTACCGCGATCAAGCCGAAGCGTTATACCGCCAGCAAACCTATCTGGCCGAAGACTTCACCAGCGAGTTCAGCGCTGAAAACACCGCCGTCTATGGCCAGCTGGATATTCCCCTGGCCGCAAAACTGACTCTGGTCACCGGCCTGCGCTATGAAGAGCGCTCGGCCAGTTACCGCGATAGCGACGGCGCCAATTTTGCGCCCGGTGACGACATGCTCGGCGGCAAAGTGTCCCTTGAGTATCAAGCCAGCGACAACTCCTTACTCTACGGCTTGATCTCACGCGGCTACAAAGCCGGCGGTTTTAACAGCGACAGCGCCATACCGTTTGACGACCGGGAGTACCAGCCGGAATTTCTCATGAACATCGAGTTGGGCACCAAGTTTGCCGCGCTGGACAACACCCTGACGGCCAGTCTTGCGCTGTTTTATCAAGACCGTGACGACATCCAGACCAAGCAGTCCTTTGTCACCACCATTGAGGGCGAGAACTGCCCTTGCGACTTTTCCGACTACACCACCAACGCCACCTCGGGCAGCGCCTACGGGCTCGAGACGGAACTGAACTGGCAAATCAGCGACGCCCTCGCCGTATTTTCCAGCCTTGGTCTGCTGCGTTCGGAGTTTGATGACTTTATCAGCTACGCCCATGCCCAAGCGGATCAAGACACCGGCGAGCCCTACGATTTGTCCGGCCACGATCTGCCCCATGCGCCCAGCTATCAGTTCACCTTGGGCGGGGAATACTATTTCACCGATCAATGGTTCGCCCGTATCGAACTTGAGGGCAAAGACAGCTTCTATTTTTCCAGCCGCCACGAGGCGCAATCGGACGCTTACGAGCTGATCAACGCCCGTATCGGCTACAACGCCGAGCACTGGCAGCTTGCCCTGTGGGCTCGCAACCTCACGGATGAAGACACTCAGGTGCGCGGCTTTGGCAGCTTTGGCAATGATCCGCGCAAGGGCTACGCGACCGAGCCCTACTACCAGTTTGGCGAGCCGCGCGTGGTCGGGCTCAGCGGCGAGTACCGCTTTTAATCATCCGGGAATTGACTGATATGAAACTCACAGCTGAAATCAGCATGTACCCCTTTAACGGCGACTATATTCCGCCCATTAAAGGCTTTATCGAGTGGCTCAACCAGCAAGAGGGTTTGTTGATCGCCACTAAGCCCACCTGCACCCTTGTCACCGGCGACTACGACCGGGTGATGGCCGTGCTGACGCATGGCATGCGCTACAGCGTTCAGACCTGGGGCAAAGCGGTGTTTGTCACCAAGTTTTTGCCCGGCTTTGAGGCCCTGCCCGAGGCAGGCGCGTGAGCGAAATAGGCGCGCAGATCACCGCCGCCTGGCTCGCCATGTCCCCCTGGGAGCTGGTGGCGGTGACGCTCGCCATCGCCTACCTGCTATTGGCGGTGCGCCAGAACAGCCTCTGCTGGTACTGCGCTTTTGCCAGCACCGCCATTTACACCGCGCTTTTTTGGAATGTGCAGCTGGTGATGGAGTCGGCTCTCAATGTCTACTATATGGCCATGGCCGGCTATGGCTGGTGGCAGTGGCGTCACGGTGGCAAAGACGACAGCGAATTACCCGTCAGGCGCTGGCGCTTTAAGCAGCATGCCCTTACACTGGCGGGCATTGCCGCTGTCACCGCTATTTCGGGCTCACTGCTGAGCCGTTACACGGAAGCGGCCTGGCCCTTTGTGGATTCGTTTACCACCTGGGCGAGCGTCATCACCACCTATATGGTGGCCCGTAAAATCCTGGAAAACTGGCTTTACTGGATGGTGATCAACAGCACGTCGATTTTTTTGTTTATCGATCGCGGCCTGTACCTGACAGCGCTGCTGCTGGTGTCTTATCTCATCATCTCGGTGTTCGGCCTGATCAACTGGCAAAAGGACTACCGCCAGCAATCGCCCAGCCGTGCCTGAGGCCAGTGTTCTGCAGGCCATACTCGCCGGCTGGCGCGACTGGCCGCTGCCCATCAGCGCGCCGCCCAAGTTGCTCGGCCCCATACCCGGCGGGCGCACCAACCGCAATTTCAAACTGCTCGCACCAGGCGTAAAGCAGCCGCTGATTCTACGCATCAACAACCCTAGGGCGCGCTATCTGGGGATAGATCGCAACGACGAAGCGCAAATCGTGCACACCGCCGCCCGCGCCGGCCTCACCCCCGAGCCCGTTTACCGCGACCCGGCCCACCGCTTTGCCCTGCTGCCGTTTATCGAGGCGCGCACCTGGCACAGCGCCGACTTTGCCAACCCGCTGCAGCGCAACCGGCTGTTGACCTTGCTTGAGCAAGTGCGCTGTCTCAACCCCGCCACCCACAGGCGCAGTTACCAGCGCTATCTGGAGCAATACTGGACGCTACTGAGCGCCGTCGGCGAACTTGAGGGTGAACTGACCGAGCGCTGGCAGGCCTTTTTACCGGAGCTTATCGCCTTTGATCGCGACAACTGGCCTGCCGAGCTAACGCATCACGACCTGATCCCCGAAAATGTGCTCGACACCGGCGGGCGCCTCTACCTCATCGACTGGGAATACGCCGCTCTGGGTCACGCCGACATCGACCTTTGGAGCATTCGCCCATCGCTGGCGCGCAACCCTTTTGTTCACGAGCTGGCCCGCTGGACCAACGAGCTCTGGGAGCGAGTGGTCCGCTCCCTCAAAGACCGGCAACTGCCACCGGCGTAAAAACGCTACACTCTGACACAGCGTCAATTTTTGTGAATCTTGGCCATAACCGCCACCACTTGTATACAAGTAATGATAAGATGGTCATTATGACCATAACAACCGGCAGGACAGGACAATGTTTCGTTACCTCGCACTCATCATCGCCTTGCTTTTCTCGACCATCACCAGCGCCGAAGACGGCTACCGCATGTGGCTGCGCTACGATCAGGTGGCCGACTCAGAGCGCCTCGCCCAGTACCGCAAGCACTTCACTCAGCTGGTGGTCGCCGGCGACTCCGCTACCCTTGAACTTGCCGCTGCTGAGCTGACCCGCGGTATTGAAGGGCTCACCGGTCGCCCCGTCGCACGCGCTGACAAGGCAAGCCGCGCCGGCGCACTGATCGTCGGCACACCCAACACCTCATCCACCATAGCCGCGCTCAAAATGTCCAAGCTCACCAGTCTGGGGCAAGAGGGCTACCTGATCAGCAGCCGCCGAGTGAACGGCAAGCCCGCCACCGTCATTGCCGCCAACACGGAGGTGGGCGCGCTCTACGGCGCCTTTGCTCTGCTCCGGCAGCTGCAAACCCACGCCGACATCAGCAACCTTGAACTGCACTCAGCGCCCAGCGTTAAACACCGGGTGGTCAATCACTGGGATAACCTCAACCGCCTGGTGGAGCGCGGTTACGCCGGTCTGTCCCTTTGGGACTGGGGCACTCTGCCCGCCTACAAAGACAACCCGCGCTATCACGACTATGCCCGCATCAACGCCTCGCTGGGCATCAACGGCACGGTGATCAATAATGTGAATGCCGACGCACGCATTCTTACCGATCAATTTCTGGAAAAAGCCGCCGCCTTGGCCGATGTGTTTCGCCCCTACGGCATCAAGCTGTACCTCTCGGTGAAATTCAACTCCCCCATGCTGTTAGACGGTTTCGAGACCGCCGACCCGCTGGACCCCGACGTGCAAAAATGGTGGCAAGAGCGGACGAAAAAAGTCTACGACTATATTCCCGATTTTGGCGGCTTTTTGGTCAAAGCCAACTCCGAGGGCCAGCCCGGCCCGCAGGACTTCGGCCGAAACCACGCCGAGGGCGCTAACATGCTGGCCGAGGCCCTGGAGCCTTTCGGCGGAGTAGTCTTCTGGCGCGCCTTCGTCTACGCCCCCGAGCAGGGCGACCGCTTCCGCGAGGCCTATGATGAATTTATGCCGCTCGATGGCCAGTTTAAAGACAACGTCATTGTCCAAATCAAAAACGGCCCCATCGACTTTCAACCGCGTGAGCCTTTTTCACCGTTGTTTGGCAGCCTGAAAAAAACCAATATTGCGCTCGAGCTGCAGGTGACTCAGGAGTACTTCGGTTTTTCCTACCACCTCGCTTATCAAGGGCCGCTGTTTGCCGAGGCGCTCAATGCCGATACCTACGCCAAGGGTGAGGGCAGCACCATCGGCAAGATTCTCGCTGGCGACATCTTTGAGTATCAGCAAACCGGCATGGCGGCAGTCATTAATCCAGGCACTGACCGCAACTGGACCGGCCACCCCTTTGTGCAATCGAGCTGGTACGCTTTTGGCCGCATGGCCTGGGACTATCGCCTGGGCTCAGAGACTATCGCCGATGAATGGCTGCGCATGACCTTCTCCAACGATCCGGCGCTGCTGCAACCGCTGCATGAGATCATGAGCATCTCCCGCGAAGCCGGGGTGAACTACCGCAGCCCGCTGGGCCTGACACACCTCTACGCCCAGGGACATCACTATGGCCCCGCCCCCTGGCACGACAAATCCGGCCGCCCGGACTGGACCGCTTACTACTACCATCAGGCGACAAAAGACGGCATCGGTTTTGATCGCACCCAAAGTGGTTCCAACGCCATAGAGCAGTATCACGAGCCGCTGACCCAGCGCTTTGCCAACCCGGACACTACGCCCGAAGATCTGCTGTTGTGGTTCCACCACCTGAGCTGGCGCTATGAAATGGACTCTGGCCGCAGTCTATGGCACGAGCTGGTGCACAAATACGACACCGGTGTCGCCCAGGTGCAACAGATGCAAAACCTGTGGGACAGCGCCAAAGACTACGTGGACACCGAACGCTTCGAACACGTAAAAGCACTGTTAAAGATCCAAGAGCGCGACGCCATTCACTGGCGCGACGCCTGCATCAGTTACTTTCAAAGTGTGAATGGCTTGTCGCTGCCCAAGGGATCGCCCAAACCAGCGCACGAGCTTGAGTACTACAAGCGCATGGAAAAAGAACTCTATATCCCCGATCCCTGGTACCCGGTGCCGGGCGGGCACTGATACCACTCAGCCAGATCGGGGACAGCCCCGGTTTGGCATCTCCAGCTCAGCTATCACAAGGGCGCCTCACTCTACCCCTGCACCTAAATAAAGATTGTATTGGCCGGCGGCATGCCCCACACTGGCTGACCTTTCTCCTATCAGAGTTTTTCATGAAAGCCATTTTATACGTCAGCCGGGCCACTGAGGCGTTTGGCGATGGCGCACTCGGCGATTTGTTGCAGCAGGCAGAGGCGCGCAACCTTGAGCTTGGGGTTACCGGCTATCTGTTCTATAAAGCGCCTTATTTTTTTCAATACATTGAAAGCGAGGGCGATGAAGTCACCGAGCTGATGCAGAGCATTACCCGCGACTCACGCCATGAGGTCATCAATCAGGTAGAGGATGAATTTACCGGGGCCCGACGTTTTCCGCGCTGGAGCATGCAGTTTGTTAACGACAAAGTGCTCAACCGAATCAGCCTGGAGCAGATCGTGATTGACGACTTGCTGTCCATGACCGATGTCTACCGCGATGAAGGGCGCTGGCGACAAACGCTCTTTCAACTGGTCGGCACCATCTCCCGTAACCAGCAGACGCTGGCCAGTCAGCCTCGCGGCTAAACGCTTCCAACAAGGCTCGGTTCAGGCTGAGCCTTGGCAACGCTTTGGTATACTGACCAACCATACAGCGGCCCCAACATCACATGGCTGACATGCGCCTTCTTTTGCAGCGCCTCGCCCGGCTAGCCGCCCGCTACCCCGGCCTGCTAGCGCTGGTGGGTTTTGTCAGCGGTGTAGCCAGCTTTTTTCTGGTCGAACGCGAACAGGATAGATTTGCTCAGGCAGTCGCCTTGCTCATGCTCGCGGCCTGGGTACTGCTGATGCTGGAGAATTTGCTCAAGCGCGGTATCAGCCGCTGGTTTGGCGCTGAGCTACCCGATCCGGTCGTGCGTTTTGTCACGCAACTGGTGCATCAGGAAAGCCTGTTTTTTGTTGTGCCCTTTTTTGTTGTCACCACCGCCTGGAACAGCGGACAAATGGTTTTTACCGGCGCCCTGATTCTGGCCGCGGTGATTTCCGTCATCGACCCTCTTTACTATCAGTGGCTCGCACCCAAACGCTGGCTGTATTTTTTCTACCACGGCTTCACCTTGTTTGCCGTTTGCCTGACCGCCCTGCCCATTTTGCTGCACATACCCACCGCCGAGGCCTACCAATGGGCCCTGGCCATAGCGGTGGTGTTGTCGTTTTTAAACATGGTGCGCGATCTGTCCTTCGGCTGGTGGCACCGCAGTGCGCTGGCGTTTTTGCTCCTAGGCGGTGCGGGCATTGTCGGCTGGCTGGCAAAACCCTGGGTGCCACCGGCCAGTCTGTGGTTGACCCAGGTTGCCGTGACACCACGCATCGACGATGACAAAAAAGCGCCCACGGCGCGAATCAAAGTGGTCAGTGTCGAGGAGCTCCGTCAGGGGCTCTACGCTTACACAGCCATTCACGCACCGCGGGGCCTAAACGAACGTATCTATCATGTGTGGCGGCACAACCTCACGCTAGTGGATAAAATACCCTTGGACATTAACGGCGGGCGCGAGGGCGGCTACCGGGCCTGGAGTCACAAAGTGAATTTTCCACCCTACCCCAAGGGCAAATGGCGTATTGCCGTGGTCACCGAGGCCAATCAGGTGATTGGCGTTTTGCGTTTTCAGGTGGTCGATCAGCGCTCGCCCGGGCAAACGGATCCGGATACGACATCGCCGGCGGAGATTATCACCTCGCCGCACCAAGCCATCAGCGCTCCTGTGGTAGATGTCATTAAAGAAGAGAGCCAGCTGCTGCTGGAAAAAGTCACTGAGGGCACATCGGCGCCAGTGCCCGAAGACACAGGCGCCCATTGACCCGGCGATCTTGACGACCGGTCAATGCCTATTGCATCAACTGCTCGATTTCTTTGTCCATAGCATCAGCCCACAAACGATAGCCGACCTCATTAGGGTGAAGATAATCGGGCATGATGTCACTGGACAAGCGGCCTTCGTCGTCGAGAAACACCCGGTTAATATTGCGGTACACCACCTGCTCGCCGTCGGCAAATTGCTCTATCAGACGGTTGATGTCGGCATTGAGCTGGCGCAAAGGGTCATCTGCCTCGGCGCCTCGCGGGAAGATGCCCAACAGCAGTATCCGGGTGTCGGGTAAGCGGGCTTTGAGCTCGTCGAGTATGGCTTTTACCCCCGCTGCAGTGACTTCGGCAGCGTCCTGACGGTGGCCGGTATTGTTAGTGCCGATCATCAACACCAGCGCTTTGGGTGCCATCTTATCTACCGCGCCCTGCTGAAGTCGCCAGAGCACATTCTCTGTGCGGTCGCCGCCAAAACCCAGGTTGAGGGCGCCTCGCGGCGCATAGCGCTCTTGCCAGACAGCGCGCCCCTCTTTCTCCCAGCCCTGGGTGATGGAGTCGCCGAGGAACACCAGTTGGATCTCCTCTTGTGCGGCTATAGCCTTTTTCTCTTCGTGACGCGGCAGCCACCAAGGGCGTGCCCAGTGCGGGTTGAGCGTCGCGGGTGTCACAGCCAGTTTGTCGTAGTCGGTGCACTGGATGTTTGCCTCGCCCGCCGGCAGCATGCGGGCGCTGCGAAGACTCAGCTCACCCGAACCACCCATGGCCAGCGCCAGTGGCTGCGCCACTGAATCAAACTCATCGCCTTCTCGCGCAAAGCACGAAAACGGGATGCGCACTGGCTGCCAGCCTTGCCCTTCAAGATCGACAAATTCGCTGTGCAGCTCACGCCGGCGCAAACAACCCTCGCCACAGCCAAGCTGTACTTCCATGCTGAGCTCGGAGGACGCTTCGACGTTCACCTCCAACGCGACGACCCCCTGCTCCCGGTAGGGCGACAGGTCGACGGCCTCGGGCAGAGTGAACTGGATACCCGCCCAGGGATTGTCCTTAAGGCTCATGTGCAGATGCTCGCCTTTTTGTGTGAGGGTAAAACGCTCATCCAGCGTGCTGCGCGGCACCGAGAAAACCCCATTACCCTTGTCGTTGTAAAACGCCAGCTGGGTATTGTTTTGCTGCGGCCAGAGGGTTAACCCCTCTTCGAGGTTGGGCGCTTTTTCTTGACACGCAGTGAGCATGAGAAAGCTGAGTAGTGGCAGTAATGGATGCTTGGGCATAGGCACTCCTGTTATCGAGTTGTTGTGTTTTATTGAATAATTTTAAGGGTAAAGCGGTAGCGATAATCGGCCAGCGGTAAATGGTAGGCGGGTAAGGGGCGTGCGCCCCAGGCGTTGTCGCCCCCGAGACCAAGCTGGGCATAATCAATGTTCAGGGTGTGCTCTTCGGCTCGTCTGGCAGCCGTTCTCAACTCAGCGCCGTGGCGATTTTTCAGCGGGTGGTAGGCCAGTTCACTGTTGGCAAACGGCAAGACCGAAGCGTTGACCAGTGGCGCCCCCTCCACCTGCAAACCCAACCCCTCACGATTGGTCAGACTGAGCCAGCGTACCTCTTGCCGGTTACCCGTTTCCTGTGGGCGCACGTAGGCGTGATAGAGCTCATCTACCCTCGCCGAGTAGCGCCCGACAGCCGCACTCAGATAGCGGTCAGCGTAGGACTCATGAGGTCCGCGCCCGTACCAGGTCACTTGTTCCAATGTATCCGCCACCGCCATGGTCATACCCAAGCGGTAAAAATCCGGTAACTTGTCGGTGAGTGGTTGCCAGCTGACCTCGACCGAAAGCCCCTCGGCCGACAGCCGATAGTGCAGATGCTCTTGCAAAAGCTCGCCATACACGGCGCGCGTGTTGATGTGAAATTCGTTCTCTTGCTGCAGCCAAGTAAACGTCTGCAACTGACGCAGTCGGGGTAAATCTTTCCAGATGCCAAAGTACACGTGCAGGTTCGCGCCCAGATCATTGTCTGTGGGCGCGCGCCAGAAATTGCCGGTCATTGCACTGTTAAGCAGCGGTGTCTGCCCTGCAAAAATTTGCTCGAGCAAGCCGCTCGCGCGTGAGAACCGGAACCGTTGACCCGGTAGCACCACGTCGAGAAACGCGTCGCTCTCCTGCGTGCGCAGCTCAATATCCGGCGGTTCGGTTTGCGCAGCGGATACCTTGGCGACGGGGAATTGATCCCACGCAATAACGTGACCTGCGGGCACCAATGGATGATAATTTTCGGCGGCCAGCGCGTGAAAACTCAGGTGGTATTCACCCGGCTTGTCCTGAGCGAAGTATTCAGGGTTGAGCTGGATATGAGTAAAGGCACCCGCGGCCAGCTCACTGGTTTGCAAATCACCGCGGTCAATGCGTTCGCCGTCGCGAGTCAGTGTCCAAGTTAAGGCGACGTCGGACAGATCGCGAAAGTTGTGACGATTGCGAATACCAAATACACCCGCTTGAATATCGACGGGCCAAAAGGCCACCGGCTGCATGATTTTTTTGGCTTCCTGCGCATGCGGATGTGGCTGGCGATCCGATTGAAACAAACCATTGGCGAGAAAGTTTCCGGCATTTTCGCCCTCCTCAAAATCGCCACCGTAGAGATAGTAGGTTTCACCATCGCGCTCTTGGATAAGCGTTTGATCCACCCAATCCCAGATGAAACCACCCTGGGCTTGTGGCTCTTGCCAAATCAGCGTCCAGTAAGCATCAAAGCCCCCCAGGCTGTTTCCCATGGCGTGGGCGTACTCAATCAGAACGATCGGCTTTTTCGGCTCGTTATCGATATACTCACGCACCTGCTCGGCCCGCAGGTACATGGGCGCGTAGAGATCGGAGTAGGATAAAGGCAGGGCCTGCCAATTGTGTCCCGTGCCCTCATAGACCACCGGGCGCGTCGGATCGTAATGGCGGCTCCAGTCGGCCATCGCTTGCAGGGTGGTGCCGAGACCGCACTCATTGCCAATGGACCAGAGAATAATGGAGGGGTGATTGATATCGCGTTTGACCATGCGCTCCATGCGCGCCATCATCGGTGCGCGCCAGTGAGGTTTGTTGCCCAGCCAGTGCTCTTCGCCTTGCAACACACCGATCACCTGATACTCATGCGATTCGTTGTTGGCCTCATCCATCACATAGAGGCCGTATTGATCTGCCAGCTCGTACCACTCGCGCCGGTTGGGGTAGTGGGCCGCACGCACGGCGTTGATGTTGTGCTGCTTCATCAAAGCGATGTCGCGCTCCATGCTCTCGCGACTGATCACCCGGCCGGTCCGAGGGTCGTGTTCGTGGCGATTCACGCCGCGCAGAATCACCGCTTGGCCATTGACCAGCAGTTGTCCCCCGCGCATCTCCACACGCCGGAATCCCACGCTCTGTCGCACTACCTCTTGCAGGCGATGGCGATCATCAAACACCGCCAGCTCCAGAGTGTAGAGGTACGGTGACTCCGCCGACCAAGGCCCTACCTCATCGAGCGATTGCTCCAGTTTCAGGCGCCGCTCGTCGGTGGTCAGCTTGCGTTGCAGCACCGTTTTGCCGGTGGCATCGCGCAGGCGGTATTCCACAGAAGTGGTTTGCTGCCTGGGCGCGTGGAGATCAATGTTCAGACGTAAGATCCCGGTGCGGTAGTCATCCGCCAAATTTGCATCCAGGTTGATATCGCGAAAATGTGTGGACGGCCTGGCGTAGAGATAGACGCTGCGCTCAATACCGCTCAGGTTCCAAAAGTCTTGGTTCTCAAGATAACTGCCGTCGCTAAACCTGTACACTTGCACCGCCAGCAGATTTTTTCCCGGCTGGACAAACGCACTGATATCAAATTCGGCCGGCAGCTTCGAGTCCTCGGAGTAACCGACTTTTTTGCCATTAACCCACAGATAAAACGCCGAGCTGACACCGCCAAAGTGAATCACCACTTGCCGGTCGCGCCAGGCATCGGGAACCGTAAACGAGCGGCGGTAAAAACCCGTTGCATTGTCCCGGTAGGGGACGCGGGGCTCGTTGGCGGGAAACACATAACCGGCATTGGTGTAGCGGGGTTTGCCAAACCCGTTCAGTTCCCAATTGCCGGGCACCGGAATGCTCGACCACTGGCTGTCGTCAAACTCGCGACGATAAAACCCCTCGGGGGCGTTCAACGCATTGGGGGAAAAATGAAAACGCCAAACGCCGTCGAGGCGCTGGTAAAAAGGCGTGCCGTCGATTTGCCCGCGCCGGGCATCGCGGCGCGACGAAAAAGGCAGAAAGTCCGCGCGCATCGGCAGACGATTGACCGCAAAAACGGCGGGGTCCTGCCACTCGGGCACTGTCTCGGGTTCACCCGAGGCGCTCACCGGTGCGGCCAGACTCAGCAGCAGCATCCAGTAGCGCACTCTCAACAGGGTTATCATCAATGGCACTCCGGTTTTCAATCACCCACTATAAACCGGCGCCCATGAACGGATGGTTAAACCGATGACAGAACGCTCTGCTCCTGTTCGCCCAAACCCTTGATGCCCAGGCGGATTTTATCACCCACTTTGAGATACACCGGCGGCTTCTGCCCAAGGCCTACCCCGGGCGGCGTACCGGTGGAAATAATGTCGCCCGGTTGCAGGCTCATAAACTGACTCAGGTAAGACACCAGTTTGGCAGGACCAAACACCATATTGCGGGTGTTGGAGTTTTGGTACAGCTTTCCGTTAACGCTGAGCCAGATATCCAGGTTGAGCGGGTCACTCAGCGCATCTGCCGTCACCAGATAGGGGCCAATGGGGCCAAAGCTATCGCAGCCCTTGCCTTTATCCCACTGGCCGCCGCGCTCGAGCTGAAAGCTGCGCTCTGACACATCGTGAACCACGCAGTAACCGGCAATGTAATCGAGGGCATCGGCCTCATCCACGTAGCGCGTCTCGCGGCCAATAACAATACCCATTTCCACTTCCCAGTCGAGTTTTTCCGATCCGCGCGGCATGATCACGCCATCGTTGGGGCCGGTGATGGCGCTGGTGGCTTTCATAAACACCACCGGCTCGGCCGGCACCTCGGCGCCCGTCTCTTCGCAGTGGTCCACATAGTTCAAGCCGATGCAGATAAACTTGCCCACACCGCTGACGCAGGGGCCAATCCGGTGGGTGTTGCTCACCACTGGCAGCGTGTTGATGTCGCAAGCCTGAATCTTTGCCAGCCCCTCCGGGGTCAGGGTTTGGCCGCTGATATCGCCCACGATTGACGACAGATCCCGTATCTGCTGCTGTGAATCGATAATGCCCGGCCGCTCGCGGCCCGGCTCGCCAAAACGCAGTAGTTTCATGATGACACCTTTTGTCTGCGGGCGGTCAGTTGCTCCAACCGCCGTCGATAATGTTGATAGTACCTGTGGTAAAGGCGCTGTCGTCGCTGGCCAGGTAGAGCGCCAGCTTGGCCATTTCCTCGGCCGTGCCCATGCGCCCCATGGGCTGACGGGCCACAAAGGCTTTATAGGCGGCAGCGTAATCGCCGGTATCGGCCAACCTCTGCTCGAGCGAGGGCGTCTGTACCGTGCCCGGACAAATGGCATTGCAGCGCACGCCCTGAGTAATAAAGTCGGCGGCAACCGCCTTGGTCAACCCAATCACCGCCGCCTTGGTCATGCCATAGGCACAGCGGTTGGGCGCGCCTTTAATAGAGCTGGCAACCGACGACATATTGATGATAGAGCCACCACCGGCCTCCAGCATAGCCGGTAAAAACGCGCGAATGGTGCGGTACATGGAGTTGATGTTGATGTCTATGGAGCGCTGCCAGCTTTGCTCGTCGCACTCCAGTATCGTGCCCGAGTGCACATAGCCGGCACAGTTAAACAAAATATCCACCGCGCCGACACGAGCCGCCAGTGAAGACACGGCCTCGCCATCGGTGACATCTAGCCGGTGGACCTCACACTCAAGCTCACCCAGGGCCTCGGCGTTAATGTCCGTTGCGATGACGCGTGCGCCCTCTGCCAGAAACTGCCGGGCCGTTGCCAGTCCGATGCCCTGACCGGCGGCGGTGATAAACGCGGTTTTGCCTTGCAGTCTCATACGCGGGCCCGTTGTACTCCCAATATTCAGTTCACTTGGCGCAGCGGCAGACAGGCCGGACCTATGGGTTCAAAGCTCTTGTAGGTGAGGATAAATTCCTGATGCCCGAGCGCTTCGGACAGGCTGCGCTCGCCGCCAGCCACAGCGAACACCCGGCGGTAGATTTCTTCACCCAGCTCATCCAGGCTCGCCTGACCGGTCAGGATTTTTCCAGCATTGATGTCCATATCCTCACTCAGGCGCTCGTAGGTTTCCGGATTGGCGCAGATTTTTATCACCGGCGAAATGGCCGACCCCACCACCGAGCCGCGACCGGTGGTAAAGAGCGTAAGGTGACAGCCGCAGGCAATCATTTCGACAATCTCAGCGTTATCGGCAATATTGGGAAAACCAAAGCGCGGTTCGCCATCGGGCACCACGTCCAACAAATACAAGCCGCCCGCCGGTGGTATATCCCCGGGCTTTATCAAGCCACTGATGGCCGAGGAGCCGGACTTGGAGTAGGCGCCCATGGATTTTTCTTCCTGGGTCGTCAGCCCGCCATCGGCGTTGCCCGGCGCAAAGCTGCCAAAACCCATGGTGCGGTAGTAGCGCTCAGCCTTGGCGACAGAGGCCTGGATGAGCTCCCCCAGCTCGGGTGTGGCGGCGCGCTCGGCCATAATGTTTTCGCAGCCAATCAGCTCGCCGGTCTCTTCAAACACACAGGCGGCGCCGTCTGCCACCAGCGCATCAAAGCAGCGGCCCACCGCCGGGTTGGCGGTAATGCCGCTGGTGCCATCGCTGCCGCCGCAGATGGTGCCCACCACCAGTTCATCCACCCCCATGGGGACGGTGGCGGCACCGGCAAGGGTGTCGCGCAGCTGGCGCACCCGGCGCACACCTTCGGCGATGGTGCTGGCCGTGCCACCGTTTTCCTGAATCACCAATAACTCCGCCGGCCGGCCTGAATCGACGATGGCCTGTTGCAGCGCGTCGCGATCCATGCTTTCGCAGCCCAGCGATACCAGCAGCACCGCCCCCACATTCGGATGAGTACACACAGCGCGCATCATGCGGCTCGCGTAGTCGTTGGGAAAGCAGCCGGGAAAGCCAATCAGGTGCACATCCAGGTCATCCACCTGGCTGACAATGCGGCGGCTCACATGGTGTGCGCACTCCACCAGATAGGCGACCACCACCACATTGCGAATGCCCTTGCGCCCGTCCGCACGGGGGTAGGCGCGCCATTCGGGCGGATTGCTCTTGGCACTGCTGCTCACGGTTACTGCTCCTCGGCCCGTCCCTTGCGGGTATGACTGGCCAAATAATCACTTTTCAAATTGTGCATGTGCACCCAGTCACCGGCTTTTACGGCGGCAAACAGGGAGCCAATGGGTGCGCCGTAGCGCAGAATACGGGTGCCCGCAGGCAGGTCCCAGCGGGCGATTTTATGTCCCAGCGGCACCGCCTCCTGCAGTTGATGGCGCCGCCCCTCAATACTCACTTCGGTGCCGGGCGCAAGGCTGGCCACAGCGATCAACACATTGTCATCCGGGTGCAGCAAAACCACCCCTGGCTTCGGCTCGCCATCTTTTATTGCCGCTGAAGTCATGTCGTTTAAAACCTGTCGGATCACTTTAGGTCGGGCAGGGAGCACCCGGGTGCAAGAGCCCGTGCTCTTTGAGCTCATCCCACAGCGAGGGCGGAATCGGCGTATCGATCCAGCGGCGCGCGCTGCGCACCTCTTCGGCGCGGGAAAAGCCCGCCAACACCGACACCACCTGCGGATGTGCGGCGGGAAATTGCAGCGCCGCAGCCGCCACAGGCACGCGATATCGCTCGCACACCGACTGTATCCGTCGCACTTTTTGCACAATGGCCTCGGGTGCGGGCTCGTAGTTGTAGTACGCGGGCCCCGCGCCTTCCGCGCCCGCCAAAATGCCAGAGTTAAAGGGGCTGGCGGCGATCAGGCTCACGCCGCGCTGGGCGCATTGCGGCAGCAGCGAATCCAGCGGCGCCTGCTCCAGTAAGGTGTAGCGTCCGGCGAGTAAAAACACATCCAGATCCAGCGCGCTCAGGGCCCGCTCGCACACTGCCACTTCATTCACCCCCAGGCCAATGGCGCCCACACGGCCCGCCGCTTTGAGCTCGGCTAGGGCGCGCATACCGCCCTCGCAAAATTCCCGCCAGTAGCTTTCGTTTTGTTCGGCGTGGGTCATTTCACCCAGATCGTGGGCAAAGACAATGGCGACTCGCTCAATACCCAGGCGCTCGCAAGAGGCCTCGAACGAGCGCATGAGGCCATCGTAACTGTAATCGAACACCGGCTTCAGATCCGGCGCATTGGCAAAGCCGAAGCGCACCGGCGCTCGCTCGTCGGCGTCAATGGGGACCAGCAATCGCCCCACTTTGGTGGACACACTGATCTCGGGGTGGGCGGGCAAGGCCCGCCCCAGACGTGACTCGCTCAGACCAAAACCATAGTGCGGAGCGGTATCGATGTGCGTAAAACCCGCCTGCACCGCTTGGTCAATCACAGCGATGGCCTGCTGCTCTTCCATGGGCCGGTAGAGATTACCCAAAGGCGCAGCGCCCAGACTGTAGGGCGGCAGGGTTACCCCGCGCGCCGCGATACGGCGGTGCTCACGCTCATCCCCAGAAATCACAGACCAACCTTTTTATAATTAAAAAATCAATCACAAGTAAAAATTAACAGGCGTTAAATGTCAACCGGTTTCGCTCGCCGGCATATCGAACTCAGGACTTTAAAAAACGGTGAAGCCGCATCTGTACGCGGCGCTGTGGCGGCCTTGAGGCGCGCCACACACGGGAGTCAGTGACTGTGCTCGGTCAGCTGAGACGAGATTTTACGCGCGGCTTGCTGCAGGCTCTCGAGGGCGTTTTCCACGCTGCAGCGCTCGGGGTGATAAACCACATGGGGGACGGTGATGGCCGCCAGGGCGCCCCGATAGCCCATCACTGGTGCCGACAAATCCGTGACCCCGTCAATAAAGTCGCTGGGCGTGCGCACATAACCGCGCGCGCGCGCCTGCTCGGCGCTAGAGATAAAAGCATCCACTTCTTCCGGGTTTGCATCGCCGAGCGCTTTGAGCATCACATCGCGCACATCGGGCGCCTGGAAGGCAAAGATCACGCGTCCCGAGGCGGCGCGAATCAGCGGCCGGCGATAGCCGATGCGCACCGAAAATCCCAGATCGCCCGGGTTTTCAATACGGCCGATCACCACTATCTGATCGCCCGAGGCCACCGCCAAATGGCAGGATTGCCCAATATCTCTGGTGAGCGCCGACATGACCGGCAGAGCCACCTCCAGCAGGGTTTTGGTAGGCGCTCGGGCGATGCCCAGGGTGAACAGCTTGTTGGAGAGGATGTAGCCGTCGCGCCCGTCGTCCGCCGCGGCAATATAGCCCCGGTACTCCAGAGCCAGCACCATGCGAAACAATTCGCTCACCGAGCGTCCGAGACGGCTGGCCATCTGCGAGGTGGTCATAGGCTCGCTGGTGGAGGCCAGCAGCTCCAGAATATCCAGCCCCTTTTCCAATGCCGGTGCCTTGTACTTGCGGCTATCGTCTTCCGTGGTTTTCAGTGTGGTCTTCTGATTCATTCTTGTTCTGCTCGTGTTGTAGGTATGTCTCTGTCCAGACCATAGAATCGCCTGGCATTGTCGCAGAAAATGGCCGACTCTGCCTCAGGTACCAGCTTGCGTACCGTTTTGCGACACAATTGCAGCCAATCGCCGTAGTTAGAGGCCAGATTCACGACCGGCCAATCGCTACCCCAAATGACCCTGTCCGGCCCAAAAAGCCGCAGCACCGCCTCCATATAGGGCAGGGTTCGGTCCAGCTCAGCACCTGGGGAGGCCTCTGTGACCAGCCCCGAGAGCTTGCAGCAAACGTTGTTTGCCGCTGCCAGCTGCGCCAGCGGCCCGTGCCAGTCGGCCCACTGGCCTGAGCGTATCGCCGGCTTGGCGGCGTGATCCAGCACAATCGGTAAAGCCGGGTAGCGCTCGGCCAACCGCCGTATGGCCGGCAAGTGGCGCGGGTAAACCAGAGCATCAAAACTCAGGCCATGCTCGCACAGCGCTTGCAGGGCCGGGGCCAGTTCGGGCCGCATTATCCAGTCGTCCTCCGGCAGATTCTGGAGCATGGGCCGGATACCGCAAAAGGCGGGCTCGCGGGCTCGCCGGGCAATTTCCTCGGGCGCATTGTCCGCCTCCAACGCCACCCAGCCGACAACACCGAGCACGTGCTGATGGCGTTTTGCCAATGCCAGGAGGTAATCCGTATCGGTCGTTTCAGGCTGAGATTGCACCAGCACCGAACCCGCAATGCCCCAACTGCGGCTGGCGGCCGCGAAATCCTCGGGCGTGCAATCGCGATAAATAGGCTCCAGCTCGGGGGTAGGCCACTGCACCGCGTCAATCTGCCAACAGTGCTGATGCGCATCAATCACCGCCAGCTCAGCCATGAGCGGCTGCCCTATCGCCTGCACGAGCAAAGAGCCCCACCACCACGAAGCAAACCAGCGGCACGACAACGGCCGTGTGAATACTGGACAAATCCGATACCCATCCCATCAGTGCGGTGAGCAGTGCGCCGCCGATAATCGCCATAATCAGCAGCGACGAGCCCGCCTTCGCCAGTGGCCCCAACCCCTTGATGCTCATGGCGAAAATGGTCGGAAACATCAGAGACATAAAAAAGCTGGTGGCCGCCAGTGCCAGCAATCCGGCATGGCTGCCGCTGAACATGGCAAAGACGCAGAGCAGCACATTGATCAGCGCATACAGTGCCATGAGCTTGCCGGGGCGCACATACCCCATAAGCCAAGTGGCAAAAAAGCGCCCCACCATAAAAGCCACCAGTGAAAACGTCAGGTAGGTGGCCAGCATTTTCTCACCCGTCTCGGGCATGGCCTCCTGCCCATAGCGAATCATAAAGCTCCAGATACACACCTGGGCGCCCACATAGAAAAACTGCGCCAGTACGCCAAAAAGATAAAACCGCCGGCTGAACAATGCGCGAAAATCTGCCAGGCGCAAATCCTGATCGGCCCCGGCCTGCGCATTGGCGAGCACGGGAAATTTCACCAAGGCCACGCACAGGGCCCAAAACACCACCACAGCGGCTATAGCCAGATAGGGCCCGGCCACGGCCTGAACCTCGGCGGTGTAAAAGGCGGTTTGCTGAGCCTCGCTCATAGCGGCGAGCTCCTCCGGTGTGTGCTCGACCCCCGAGAGAATAAACTCGCGGCCGATCAACACCCCGGAGATAGTGCCCAGGGAGTTGAACGACTGGGCAAAATTCAGGCGCCGCTCCGCTGTGGCCGGATCCCCCAGTGCGACAATCAAGGGGTTGGCCGAGGTTTCGAGAAACGACAGGCCGCTGGCAATCACAAACAGGGCGGCGAGAAAATACGCGTATTCGTGCGCCTGGGCCGCCGGGTAGAAAAGAACAGCCCCCAGCGCATAGAGCACCAAGCCGACAATCACTGCAGACTTATAGCCAAAGCGCTTCATGGCCAGGGCGGCGGGAATGGCAAAGACAAAGTACCCGAAGTAAAAGGCCGACTGCACCAGCCCCGACTGCAAATCCGACAGAACAAACGCTTTTTTAAACTGGGTGATCAGTATGTCATTGAGATTGTTCGCCACACCCCACATAAAAAACAGGCTGACGATCAGAAACAGGGGTAACCACAAGCGGGCTCCCGCCCACACCGGACGCTTGGCGTTATCAGTCTGCACCGTTCCTCCTGGCCATTGTTGTTATATCAGGGAACCTGTAAAGCCTGTATACCACGAGCAAATTTATAAGTAAAATGTGGTTTATATTTAAAATATAAACCATATAACCCCGCGACACAGGCCCCGCCATGATACCAGCCAGCATCAGCGATTATCGGGCTCTCGCCCGACGCCGCCTTCCCACCTTCCTGTTTGAGTACATCGACGGTGGCGCTTTCAGCGAAACCACCCTAGCGCGCAACCAGAGCGACTTTCACGAGTTTACCTTGCGCCAACGCGTGCTGCGCAATGTGGATCAACTGAGCACCCGCACCGAGCTGCTGGGCCAAAGCGTCAGCCTGCCCCTGGTGCTGGCCCCGGTGGGCATCGCCGGGCTCAACGCCCGCAGAGGAGAGGTACAGGCCGCCAGAGCCGCACAGAGCGCCGGCATCCCTTTTTGCCTGTCGACCGTCTCGGCCTGCTCCGTCGAGGAAGTGGCCGCTGGAGCTGAACCCGGCTTCTGGTTTCAGCTGTATATGATCCGCGACCGGGGCTTTCTCAAAGCCATGCTCGATCGCGCCTGGCAGGCAGGTTGCCGGACCTTAATCTTCACTGTCGACATGCCGGTGCCCGCCACCCGCTACCGGGATATTCGCTCCGGCCTGTCCGGCGGCAGCCCCTTGCGCCGCAAGTTACGGCGCACCGCCCAGGCGCTGGTCAAACCGGCCTGGGCCTGGGACGTGGGTCTGCTGGGCCGCCCCCACAGTCTCGGCAACATCGCCCCGGTACTCGGTAAAGGCGCCGGCATCGATGAGTTCTGGCGCTGGATGGCCGATAACTTCGACCCCCGCGTCCGCTGGGAGGATATGGCTGAAATTCGCCGGCACTGGCAGGGCAAGTTGATCATTAAGGGCATCCTGGACGCCGAAGACGCCCGCGCCGCCGCGGGCACCGGGGCCGACGCCATAGTGGTCAGCAACCACGGCGGCCGCCAGCTCGACGGCGCCAGCTCCAGCATCAAGGCCCTGCCCGCGATCGCCAGGGCGCTCGGCGACGACATGGACATTCTGCTGGACTCCGGCGTACGCAGCGGTGTGGACATAGTGCGCGCCCTCGCCTTAGGCGCTAAAGGCGTTATGATTGGCCGCCCCTGGGTCTACGCCCTGGCGGCAGCCGGCGAGCACGGTGTCGCAGAGATCATTGAGCTACTGGCCAAAGAAATGCGCGTCGCCATGGCACTGACCGGCGTCACCCGTGTGGCAGACATCGACGCTTCGGTGCTCTACACCCGCGCTTAATACCGCCAAAGATTCACCACATACACAACAAACCAAGCCTCGCCAGAGCTTTGAATATCCGCGGCTCTCTGCACTTTAACGGACCACTTGCTCGCGTAAGCGGAAGCGAGTTGAGTTGAGTTGATGATCCAAGCCATTTTCAGTCGGTTCAGTAGGCGGGCCACGAGAGTGGCCCGCCACATTTCCTAGGGCACGGCCTGCAGCTGCTCAACCGCGACGGGCGCCAGTGGCGTCAGCATTTGCTGCTCTGAGGTTTGCAGCTTCGCGAACAGCCGCTCGGCCTCGGCCGCAATTTGCTCGCCGGTCAAGGACAAACCCTCGGGAAAGTCCCGCTCGGGCACCACGGTCGGAAAAGCGCCGTTGAACACGAGAAGGTTGTGAGTCTCCAGCGGATCGACGCGGCGATGGTAGAGCTCCCACTCATCGGCGTGCTGGCCCAAGGGATCAAAATAGCGCACCAGTTTCCAATCGCGGGTGCACAGGCAGCGCAAGTGATTCGGTTGTGTGACCGCACCCGGTTTGAGCCTCGGTACCTGCTGGCGGACTTCTTCGACGCGCTGACAAAAAACACCGAAGGCCTGATTGCCCGCCGCATTGTGCCGGTCGGAAGCGTAGGTCAAGGGCTCGGTGATACGGTCATCGGTAATAAACAGCACGCTGTCGCGGTCCTTGCCATCGGCATCTTTCGGCAGCGGCCAGGAGGCTGGCGCCTTGCCCTCCCCCGCCGCGCTCATTAGCGGTGCCAGGTTACTGCCCGCAAAAGGCGCCGGAGTCTGATGCGTCTCCATCCGACTCGCCAACTCGGGCCAATGGCTTTCATCCACGCCGGCCAGCCCCAGCAGCGTGGGCGCCACATCAATGTGACTGGTGAGGGTATCGAGCGAGCGCAATTGATTGTCCCCGGGTTCACTAACCCAAGGCGCGTTGATCACCAGGGGCACTTTCAGAATTTCATCGTAGGCGCCGTGCCACTTTTCAATCATGTAGTTGTGCGCTGTACCGTACTCGCCGTGATCGGAACTGAACACCACAATGGTGCTATCGCGCAGCCCGGCCTCCTCCAGCGCACGCATTACCGTGGCGATGTGCTGATCCACCACATGCATGAGGTAGGCGTAATAACGCACAAAGGCCTCGGCCCATTCATTGGGCTTGGCGTTCAACTGAAAAGGCATAGGTGCCAGACGCGCAAATTCCAAAGAACCGCCACCGCAAGCCAATCCGAGCCCGCACTTGTAGGCATAGTCAAACTGGCAAGAGGGTTTGTTGAGCAGCTCATCGGTCAGTGACGACAGCGGCGGAACATTCGCCCCCTCGCCGGTAAAGCCACGCGGGTTGAGCGATAGCGACATACTGCCACCCTCTGGCGCGGGAGAGTGAGCGCCTTGCACTGGCACCTCTACCGGCGCATCGGGCTTTTGACCGCTAGGGTTGAGCGAACGCGTTAGGGTGGGATAGGCCGCAATATCGTGAGGATTGGTAAACGACACCACGCCAAAAAAGGGCTTTTGCCCGGTGGGCGTTTCATTCATCAGCGGACGCGCCTGCTCGGCGCTGGCGCTGCGCCTGTCCCAGCCCCAGCCGAGCCCGCGCCGACGCAAAAAAGTCGCCGCCAGATCGGCGAAACCATAGTCGCGATAACTGCCCAGGTTGTTCAGCGCCTTGCCGTGGGGCTCGGGGTAAGACAAGTCCCAATCGGAAAATCCCCAACGATCGAGGCTGTGATCGGCGGGGTTGGACACATGCCACTTGCCAAAGTAGTGCGTGCTGTAACCCGCCGCGCGAAACCAGTCACCCACCGTGGGAATACCGTCGCTGTCGAGCCAGGGAAAATTGTGGGCATCGCCGCTTTTAAACAGGCCATTGGTTTGCGTCACCCCGGTTCGGGTACCGTACTGCCCGGTCATGATGGTGGCCCGGCTGGGCACGCAGGCGGTAGCCGCCACATGGTGATTGCGCATCACCAGGGCCTGTTGGCGCAGAGCCATAAACCCCGGAAACATGTCCGCGTAGGGGCTTTCTGGCGTCACACCGTCAGCAAAGCCGACAATGTTCTTGATGGGATCGAGCAGTCCATGATCACTGCCGTAGGGGAAACGCGGGTAGCGAAGTTGGTCGGTTAAGATCAATAAAACGTTGTAGCGCTTGTGCTCTGACATACTGCTTCTCCTTGCATTCCTTGTACTGTACGGACGACTCGTCCAGAGCGGAGCATAGCAGAGGCCGGGGGTAACTTAACCCCGCGTCAGATTTTTCAGCCAGATACCGCGACCCACACGCCAGCGGATGGGCAGCCACTTGAGTGCGTCTTCCACGTACATCAGCGCATAGAGAACCGCAAAGGAGTAACCGGAGAAAAACACCGCCGCCAGGTATATCGGCACGCCAAATACCCACATCACAATCACATCCACCACCAGGCAGTAGCGGGTGTCGCCACCGGCGCGCAGCACACCGAGAATGCGCAGCATATTGATGACCTTGACCCAAACCCCGATACAGAAAACCGCGATCGTCTGCTCCAGCAGCCGCGTGGTTGCCTCATCCACATGAGAAAATATCCCCAGTACCCAGGGTTTGAGCAGCCACAGCGCGGCGGCAAAGGTGAACACCAGCACCAGGGTGAGGCGATTAAAAAAACGATAGAGTCGCCAGGCGCCCTCGGAATCATCGCCGCCCAGAGAACGCCCCACCAGTACCGAAGAGGCATTGGCAAGCCCGACAAAGAGCGCAAAAAAGGTGCTCTCAATCGGCACCATCACGCCCATCACCGCCAGCGCATCCGTGCCGGCAAAACCCGATGCCACATGATAAGCCGCATTGCCCAGTGCCCAAATGGCGTGGTTTACCAGCAGCGGCAGGGAAAACCACCAGAATCGCTGCAGCTCAACTCTCTCCAGTGCCCGGAAAAAATCCCCAAGGCGCAAGGCAAACTCGTGACGCACCGCGTAGAGCCAGGCAAGGGTGAGCAGCAGCTGAATAATCCGTGCGAGCAGCGTGCCCCAGGCAGCGCCTGCCACGCCCAATTCGGGAAAACCAAAGTGACCAAAGATCAAAAGATAGTTAAAGCCAATGTTGAGAAGAGCCGCCACCGCCCCCATCACCAGCGGTACCGTGGTATTCCCCAGTGCCCGCAGCGCGGCTTCATACACGGTGATCAATTGCGTGATGAGCAACACCGGCGCCGTAATCAGCAGGAAGTTGGCGGTTAATGCACTGACCGTAGCATCCGGGTTGATCCAACCCAGCCAGAAGTGACCCAGGCAAAACACCAAGGTAAAGGGCAGCATAAACACAGCGCCGAACACCAGAGCCATAGCCAGAGTCCGCTGTGAGCCCCAGGCATCGCGAGCGCCGCTGTACTGGGCCACCATAATGGCGCAGGCCGTCGCCACCCCCATCATGGTGACCAACATCAAAAAATGCAGCTTGGCCGCCAGACCCACCGCCGCTACGGCCTGAGCGCCGAGTCCGCCCACCATAATGACGTCCGCCATCCCCAAAAACGATTGCAGCAGCATCTGCAGAGCAACCGGCAGCGCCAGTGTCAGGACACTGCGCCAGAGGCTTGTGGGTACCTGATGAGAAAGTGCCATAACAACGCTATTCAAAGACAGAACGGGCTATTTTACTACACGAACTTGCGTCGGTAGACTTAAGATCTTTCGTCCAGTGACTGAGCCCGGCGTCATTTGTGCTTGCCGGCGCGTCATGCCACGGATGTCCAAATCGGCTATAGTGGCAGCAAAAGCCTCTAACCACCTACCACCGGAAAAGAGAACATGAAGACAGCCTTCAATGACATCCTAAAGATGTTAGGTCATAGCTTATGGTGCACGAGTGTCCTTTTACTGGTGAGCTGTGGTGGAAGTGACAACGGCACCTCCTCTGCCCCGCCATCCGACCCAGGTGCACTCAAGCAGGAACAAGCACCGCTGTACTTCCAGAGCCCCGAGGTAGCAATAACCTATGGCGATCCGGCGCCGAACAACCCTTTGCTGGGCGGATCGGGAGAAGGGGCCGTCATCTACACCTCCAGCGACAACACTGTCGCCAAGGTCAATGCGGTGACCGGACGTTTGGATATTATTAAAGCGGGCGATGCAATGATTACCGCCGAGAAGTCTGCCGATGCAAACAATTTCAGCGCTACAGCTTCTTATGCCTTACTCATTGCCAAGTCATCGCAGACACCCCTGAGTTTTGCTCAGGCGCAGATCGAGCAGTACATCGATGAAACACCTACTCAGAATCCGGTAACCGGTGGTTCTGGAGCGGGGATCACGACGTTTTCCTCCAGCAATGCCGCTATCGCAAAAGTCGACGCTGCGACCGGCGAACTGACTTTCATTGACGATGGCACAGTCACTATCTCCGCATTTCGGCCAGCCGATGAGCAGTATGCCTCTGCATCCGCTGACTACACCTTGACGGTGTTAAAGTACCCTCAAGCAGCGTTTACATTTTCAGACTCTCTGGTAGAAGCGGCCTTAGGTTTCAACCCCGATATCAACACACCAATGGGAGGTTCAGGCACTGGCGGCATTGAATTTATCTCTAGCGACAGTGCGGTTGCCAGCGTAGACGCAATCACCGGACAGGTAGATCTACACTCGGCGGGTACCGCGGTCATTACCGCCGTCAAGGCAGAGGACTCGATTTATCTGGCAGCACAAGCACAGTACGAACTGACAGCCTACGATATTATTGGTGGGCTCAATATTCATGTAGGCCAAGAGGATACACTCGTCAACTGGAGCGATCAGTGGGGCGTCATAGAGGCTATTAGAACAAGTACGTCTCTGTGTGACCTTGACGTATTCTTTAACTGTCCCAACTACGCAAAATTTAATATTACTTCATCCGAG
The DNA here is from genome assembly GCF_030518215.1 of Gilvimarinus algae. Lineage (GTDB taxonomy): Bacteria > Pseudomonadota > Gammaproteobacteria > Pseudomonadales > Cellvibrionaceae > Gilvimarinus > Gilvimarinus algae. The sequence continues at coordinate 20,841 of NZ_JAULRT010000034.1, read as the reverse complement.
CAGTTGCCGATTATTGATTATTTTTCACAGTTAAGTACCAAGCCTTTCCTTTTTTTCCAAAACAGTGAGTATAGGGCCCGACCCATTTATATTGACCCGGCAATGACGCCTTTCAGTGAAAGAACAGGCGCCACCTTGATAGGCAATCAAGATAAACTCCTGCTTGTCGGTGGAAAAGCGGTCCATCAAAACTCCACGGTTACCTGGTACGATGACCTCTGGACGTCACGGTACGGCGCCCATTGGGAGCTTGCAGACAGCAGCCTGGAAATAGGCTCGGGCAGCATTCACAGCGCTGCAACTTTCAACAACGCCCTCTATCTGACCCGAGGCCAGGTGCCGACCGGCAATGGTGCAGGCTCGGCATACGACCATACTGTTTGGCGCACCGAGGACACCGGCCAATGGAGCGCCGTATTTACGCCAGAAATCTCCCCTCAAAGCAGCAGTCAGCTCATTGTTTTCAAAGACCGGCTCTGGATCATTAGCAGTGAAGGGGTTTGGCATTCCGGCGACGGGTCTCAATGGAGCGAGTCGCTTGGCATTCCGACCTTTTCTTACAGGAATGACTTCTCGGCCTATGTTGTTGACGAGCAGCTATTTATCTCAGGAGGCTTCAGTGATCCCGCACAGCCACTTGGCGACATATGGCATACCAGCGATGGTATCGAGTGGTTTATGGCAAACGAAAATACCGCTCATGGCCCGAGAATAAACCATCAAGTGGTCACTCTGAACGGCGTACTCTACTTGCTTGGAGGCTCCTCTGAAAACGCCGGTGTCTACACATCCACCAATGGCATTGATTGGCACCTGGCCGGCGAACCCGACACCGTTTTACCAGAAAACCTAAGCGCCACTGTCCTCGATAACCGCTTATGGATTACCGGAGAGGGACTGCAAAGTCTGTTAAGCTCGGATAACGGCGTGACCTGGTACGCGCCAGTTGATTCCACCCTGGAATGGAGTGAAAGATACTGAGGGCGGAGTGCGATTAATCCGACAAAGCGTATTGTCGGGTTAATCGTAACGTGTCCGCAGGAGACTCGCTGTTTCGTCAGTCAAAAGGAGTCGCAAGATGTCAACCAGAATCAATAGAAACTGGATACGGATCGCGGCTTACGCTGCACTTACCCTCGCTGTGCTTGTCTATCTGTGCTACATCGCGGCGGCCTATTTTTATGTACCGGACAAGCTTAAAACCCTGGTCCAAGAGCAAGGCTCAGAGACCATTGGGCGAGCAGTCACTGTCGAGTCCTTTCAGTACAATCCCTTCACCTTTGAGCTGACCAGCAACGAGCTCGCCATTGCAGATCAGCCTGGCGCCCCGTTGCTGCAATGGCAACAGGTGCGAATCAATCTGGGCTTTTGGGCCTCGTTATTTAACCTGCATTTGGTGCTTGAGGAGATTCATGTACTCGAGCCGAAAGCCAGCATCGTACAGTCCGCCGATGGATTTAACTTTGACGATATTCTCCAGCGTCTTAGCGCATCTTCCACCGACACTGAGCCTGCGCCGCAGAGTGAGTCAACACCCTTTGCGTTTGCGGTGGAGCTGATCACCCTACAACAAGGACAATTTCAATATCAAGACCGCTCCGGCCCGGTGCCCGCCAGCGCCACCCTGCGCGATTTCAGTTTGAGCTTCAACGATTTGTACATCGCCACTGGCGATGAGCAAAGTAACCCCTTCAGTGTTTCGGCCCAACTCGCCGACGGTGGCGCCTTGAACCTGGATGGGCACTATCGCTTACAGCCACTGTTGTTTGATACCAATCTCGCCGTTAGCGAAATCCACTTACCCGGCTTTGCCGACTTTGTTCGCAACCTGGTCAACGCCAGCATCAGTGAGGGCACGCTGGACGCCAGTGGACACCTGCAAATACAAAGTGGTGGTGACAATGACGCGGCTATCACCCTCAGTAACGGCGAGCTGACGATCAGCGATCTGGCCCTGGACGATGAAATCAGCGACCCCGCGATGCTCAGAATAAAGCGCATCGCTGCCCGGGGCGCCTCTGTCGATGTCCGGCAAAAGCGCTTTCTACTCGAGTCTCTGGAGTATGATGGTGTGACTCTGCATCAATCCCAAAATGCCGATGGCAGCTTTCGCTATGAATCGCTGATTGTTCGCGCTGCCGACAACCCGCAAGCAACACCCAAGGCCGGTGAAGCAAACGACACCAGTGCATCCGGTTCGCCCTGGTCTGCCACAATCAATCGCTTTGCCCTCACCAACGCTAACCTCGGCTTTACCGATCACAATGTCACACCGGCCGCCGAGTGGTCTTTGAGCCCAGTATCGCTAAGCGTGTCGCCGCTGCACCTCACCGGCAATGAGCCGGGTGACATTAAGGCGCAAGCGACCATCAACGACAGCGCGAGCTTGTCTGTCGAGGGCGCTCTGACCGTCACCCCACTATCACTGCAACTTACGGCGAAGCTTTCAGAATTTCCGGCCACTTTGATCAACCCCTATCTCGCCACTGGCACACACGCGGCCTTAACCGAGGGTCAGCTGTCAGCCACCACAGAGCTGTCGATGATGACGCAGCCGGAGCTTGAACTGACCCTCAAAATCGACACCTCTTTGAATAATCTGCAACTGCACAATCAGGTGACCGATGAGCAGGTCCTAAAATGGCAAACACTGGAGCTGGCTGATGCTACGTTAACCTACCCACAACCGGCACTGGCCATTGGTCAAATCACACTGAATGAACCACGGGTTATGCTGATCCGGGGCACACCGTCTACCTGGGATAGTCTGTTAAAAACCACAGAGAGCACAACCCCAACCGCTGGCGCCGGCGACAGTGAAGCCGGCGGCCGTGAGCAGGGCTTTGAGCTCCGCATTCTAAACACGCAAGTCAAGGGCGGGCGCCTGCATTACAAAGACGCGCTGGTCAAACCGGAGTTTGTCGCCACCGTGGATGACCTTACTCTAAACCTGGAGAATTTCAGCACCGGCGGGGGCGAAGAAGCGCGCGCAAGTCTGCAGGCGCTCATCAACAAACACGCTCCGTTGAACGCCAAGGCGCAAATCGCCGCTGAGAACATTGCCGTCAAAGGCTCAATGAAAAATATGCAACTGCCGTCTCTGTCGCCCTACAGCGGCGCCTACATTGGCTATAACATTGCCCAGGGCGCACTGAACTACGATTTTGACTACCAATTGCAAGGAGAGAATCTCCGCGGTAAAAACGCCATTCTCGCCAGCGACTTTGATCTTGGCAGCAGCGTACCGAGTGAGCAGGCGGTCAAAGCGCCGGTAAAACTGGGGCTCACCTTGCTCAAGGATCTGGACAACAACATTGATCTTGACCTGAACATCAAAGGCGACAGGTCCGACCCGAGCTTCAGCGTGCCCGGCTTGATCGCCAAAGCCTTTGTCAACATTTTGGTCAAAGCCGCTGCCTCGCCCTTTACGCTGTTGGGCTCGCTTGTCAGTAGCGACGCCGATCTGGGCCAGGTGAGTTTTACCCCCGGCCAGCACACACTCAGCGAGTCGCAAACAGAAAATTTACAGCAACTGGCTCAGGCACTGAATCAAAAGCCGCAGCTGTCTCTCGTTGTGCGCGGCAATGCCGACAAAACGGCCGACCGGATTCGCCTGCAGCAAACCCGGCTCGCCTATGAACTGCAAGGCCGGGACACAGCACCCTTGCCCCAACCCATACTCCAAGAGGCCGAAATCACCGAATTGTTATCACAAGCGGCTTTTGCCCGCCAGGTACAAGAGCGCTACCAATCGCAAACTGGCCAGCCATTTACCAAGCTTAAGGCGGACTCGGCGCAAGACGGCGAGCAGGACTCCGCCGCTGCTGAGCGTGCCGCCTTGCAAGCGGCCTTTGCCACACTCAGTGATTCTATTGTCATCACAGACCTTACGCTTGAGCAACTTGCCGACTTGCGGGCCGACCACGTGATTCAACAACTGGTGGATGACGGCCTTGACAAAAGCCGCCTGGAAAAAGAATCGGCCTATAGCGCTGTGCTCACAGGCACCACGCTCAACTTTGAAATCGCAACCCAGTAGTACACTGCGCAGTGGCTGACGCTAGGTTCCAGCCACTGCCGATTAGGCAATGTTTTTATAGTGAATCTCAAGCCAGTAGTGCTCGGCATACTCTTTATCGACAAACGCAAAGTTCTCGGACTCGCACAACAGCTCACTCAGCAAATCTGTATTCATCTGGTGACCGCTTTTGTAACCGCGAAAGTGACCGACAATAGGTGCGCCGGCTAAAGACAAATCACCGTACAGATCCAGAATTTTGTGCCGCACAAATTCGTCCGGATAAAAAAGCCCCTCCGGATTCACAATGCTATCGCCCTTCACCACTATCGCATTGCGCAAAGAGGCGCCTCGCCCGTAACCACTTTGCAGCATCGACTCAATGTCTTCCGCCATACCGAAGGTGCGCGCATCCCGGATACTGCTGGTGAAGGTCGCCTCATCCAGCCGTACATTGGGCAACCGCTGGGTACCTATGGCGGCCGCCTTAAAGGAAATGGTGAGGTCCGCCGAAAGCACAGGTGAGGGCGTCAGAGCCGCGCGCTTGTCACCGTCACTGATCGCCACCGGATGGCGCACCACAATCACCTTGCGGCGCGCGCGCTGGGCTCTGACGCCAGAGGCGAGAATTAAATCCGAAAACGTCCGCGCACTGCCCTCGAGAATGGGCACTTCGGGTCCGTCCAGCACCACCCGCGCATTGTCCACCCCATGGGCAAAGAGTGCTGCCATAATATGTTCAATGGTGTTGATGGTGACACCAAAACGGTTGGCAATAGTGGTGTTCAAACGGTTGTTACGCACATTAAACCAGATGGCTCGCACTTCGTTTTCACCGCTTTTGCAGTCGCGCCGGACAAAGGTCACGCCGGTGTGCTCGGGCGCCGGTAGTACTTTCATCACCACAGCCACGCCGGTGTGCAAACCCCGGCCAAAACAGGTAAACGGTGCTGCCAGTGTGTGTTGATGGTATTGAGTCTGTGTCATGATCTGTCTCCTTTTGAGTACAGACTCAGCGTACCGCCAGCTAAGCTGCGGTTTTTTCCTCTCGCGGCCAATCGTTTAGCATTTGGCGCCAAGCCCGCGCGGCGACACTGTCACCCGAGCAAATTGCTGGTTAGAATGAGTTAAGCACGCAAGGGAACCCGCTGCATGAACACCACGCTGACCAGCTGGGCTCAGTTGATCTGGGAGACATTGCGCGACAACGGCATTGACTCCAGGGCCTGCTTTACCCAGGCCGGATTAGACCCCGCGCTTCTGTCCAACCCCAACGCCCGCTACCCGGTCAGCGGCATGATCACCCTCTGGCAAACCGGACAGAGCCTTTACCAACACCAGGACTTCGGCCTGGCCGTTGGCCAAAGATGGCACCCCACTACCTTTAACGCCCTCGGCTACGCCTGGCTTGCCAGCGACACTTTGCAGCAGGCGCTCTTGCGACTGGAACGCTACGCCCGTCTCATTAGCAATGGGCTCGAGGTGAAGCTTACCCCCAAAGGCGCCGTCTACGAGCTGGACATTCTCATTCACGGCAATGCGCACCCGGCCGCCAGCCTCGCGGGTATAGCGGCCCTGGTGAGCATGTGCCGCCTGTTGCTCGGGCCGTCCTTTAGCCCCGTCAGTGTTTCGCTGGCCGATGTCGACCTTTCTGCCGAAGCCCGTGCCTATCTGGGCTGTCACCTTGAGCGCCGGGGCCGCTGCACAGTAGCGCTTGATCGCCAGCAGGCGCATGTACACCTACCCGGGGCCAACGCCGAGCTGGCGCTATTAAATGAAAAGCTGGCACTGGAGCACCTCGGCAAACTGGATAACGTCAGTATCACGGACCGAGCCCGCCGGGTGATGGTCAACCAACTACCCGGCGGCCAGGTCTGTGAGGCCTCAGTGGCCTTAGCCCTCGCCATGAGCCCGCGCAGCCTGCAGCGACACCTGCAGCGCGAACAAGGCAGCTTCAAGCAACTGCTGGGATCGGTGAGGCGTGAACTGGCGCAACTGCATCTCGCCACGTGCGATAAATCCCTGGGTGAAATCAGCTACCTCTTGGGCTACGCCGATCAGCCCAGCTTTAACCGCGCCTTCAAGCGCTGGTTTGGTGTCTCCCCCGGCCAGTTTCAGCAGCGCAGCGCCCAGGCGCAGTCCGGCGCCACTGTCATAAAAACGGCGTGAAACTGCCATCATTCCGTTAAACCCTTGTCACTTTTGTCTGTTCCCATGAGCTACCGGCTCGCAGCGTCCGCTCTTTGACGCTGACAGCGTTTTTCCCAATAACAGACATCAGGTGCCAACATGAAAAAAGGAATTCTGGCCGCGGCCCTCGCCCTGGCTAGCGCATCGGTTCATGCCGATCTGCTGATCACCGCCGTCTATGACGGCCCACTGCCCGGCGGCTTACCCAAAGGGGTAGAGCTCTACGCCACCAGCGACATATCCGATCTCAGCGACTACGGCCTCGGCGGAGCCAACAACGGTGGCGGCAGTGATGGCGAAGAGTTTGTCTTTCCCGCCGTGGCGGTCAGTGCGGGCTCGTTTATCACCGTCGCCAGCGAAGACATTGGCTTTGCCGATTATTTTGGCTTTGCACCCGATTACACCGCCAGCACGGCCCTCAGCATCAACGGCGACGACGCCGTAGAGCTGTTTTACCTGGGGTCTCTGCAAGATGTGTTTGGCCAGCAGGATGTGGACGGCACCGACCAGAGCTGGGAATACCTCGACGGCTGGGCCTACCGCACCGATGGCACTGGCCCCTCGGTCGTATTCAGTGACACCGACTGGTTCTACAGCGGCCCGAACGCGCTCGATAACGAATCCACCAACGCCAGCGCCGCCGCGCCCATTCCTCTGGGCAGCTACAGCGGCTCCGGTAGCAGCAACCCCGCCAGCATTATCATCAACGAGCTGGATGCGGACACCGATGGCACCGATGTGCTCGAGTTTATCGAGCTCTACGACGGCGGCACCGGCAATACCGACCTCGACGGCCTGACACTGGTGCTCTACAACGGCAGCAGCGATACCAGCTACAGCGCTTTTGATCTCACAGGCTACAGCACCAACGCCAGCGGCTACTTTGTGCTGGGGAATCCGGGTGTGGCCAATGTGGATTTGATCATCGGCAGCAGCAACGCCGTGCAAAATGGCGCCGATGCCGCCGTACTGGTGCAGGGCGCCGCGGCAGATTACCCGGCAGGCTCCGCGCTCCCCGAGGGCTCCATTGCGGATGCCATTGTCTACGGCACCAACGATAGCGACGATGCCGGCCTGCTCGCACTGCTCAACCCGGGCCAACCGCAAGTCAACGAATCGGCCAATGGCAACAGCGCAGCGGACTCTAACCAGCGCTGCGCCAACGGCGAAGGCGGTGCCCGCAATACGCAAAGCTATGTGCAGGCGGCCCCCACCCCGGGCGCCGAAAACGCCTGTGCTCCCGAGCCAACAGAGATAACACTGATCTCCAGCATTCAAGGTCACCCGGATACCTACGGCAGCAACAGCTACGGTGAAACTGACGTGAGCCCGTTAATCGGCCAGCAGATCACTGTTGAGGCCGTCGTCGTCGGCGATTTTCAAAACGGCGATGGCGACGACGCACGTAACCTGAACGGATTTTATCTGCACGAAGAAACTGCCGATGAAGACGGCAACCCGCTCTCCTCAGAAGGCGTTTTTGTCTACGGCTCGGATGTGGATGTCAACCTGGGAGACCGGGTGCGCCTGAACGCGACCGTCGACCAGTACTTTGGTGAAACCCAGCTCACAAACGTCAGTGATTTGCAGATTCTCGAGTCGGACCGGCTCGCCGATGTCACACCCGCCAGCGTGTCTCTGCTCGCGAACGCCGAAGTCAGCCAGGCTCAAAATGGTGCCTGGCAACCGGACCTGGAAGCCTACGAGGGTATGCTGATTCGCATCAACGACACGCTGCAAATTACCGAGCAGTATCAACTGGATCGCTTCAACGAAATACGCCTGGTCGCGGGCGAGCGCCCCTACCAGTTTACCCAACAAAACACGCCCAACGCCGCCGGACTCTCGGATCATCTGCGAGCACTCGGTGCCCGCAGCATCACCTACGACGACGGCCTGAACGAGCAAAACGCCAGTATTGATTTACTGGATGGCTTTGCCCCCTACAACGAAGCCACCGCCCCGCGCATGGGCGATACCATCGCTCAACTGGCCGGCGTGCTGGATTACAAGTGGGCGGGTAATGCCGCCTCGGGCGCCACTTGGCGGGTGCGCTCGCACACCGACGGCAGCAACCTTTTCACCAGCGCCGGTGCACGGCCCACAGCGCCCTCGCTGCCGGGCAACCTCAAACTCGCCTCGCTCAACGTGCTGAACTATTTCACCACGCTGGACAACGGCGGCAACACCGCCATCGGCATGGAACCGCGCGGTGCTAACAGTGCCGCTGAGTTGGCGCGCCAGCAGGCCAAGCTGGTCAATGCCATCACCGCCATGGACGCCGACTTACTTGCACTGGTGGAAATAGAAAACGAGTTTGACAGCAACAACGATGGCTCCACCGCCGTCGAAACCCTGGTCAATGCCATCAATACAGCACTGGGCAGCGAGGTCTACAATTACGTCTACCCCGGCCAGACCTTTGTCGGCAGCGATGCTATTGCCGTCGCCATCATCCATAAAGCGCAAAGCCTCAGCTTGGCCGAGGGCAGTGTCCCGGCGCTGCTGGACGACAGCGCCGCCGCAACCCTGGATGTGTTTGCCAGCCGCGACTTTACCGCCGACCCGATCTTTAACGGCCCATCCACCAACCGCGTCGCGCTCGCCGCCAGCTTTACCCACACAGCCACAGGCGAGAGTTTTACCTTTGTCGCCAACCACTTTAAATCCAAAGGCAGCTCTGGGCTCAGTGACAATGCCAGCCTCAATTTTGATCAAGGCGACGGTGCGGGTTTCTGGAATCAGCGCCGCCTCGACGCCGCAATCGCACTGGTCCACTGGCTGGAAACCTCACCCACAGGCCTCACGGATGACGACATTGCCATTGCCGGCGACCTCAACGCCTACGCCGCCGAGCAGCCTGTGCAGTACCTGCTGGATCAGGGCTACCACAATGTCGAGCCCGCCGACGGATACTCCTATGTGTTTGATGGCCAAATCGGCACCTTGGATTATCTGTTGCTGAGCGCCAGCCTGACGGACAAGCTCTCTGGCGCGGCCGTCTGGCACATCAATGCCGATGAAGCCGATGCGCTCGACTACAACCTCGATTACGGCCGCGACAGCGGCTACTTCAATGCCACGACGGCCTACCGCACGTCGGATCACGATCCACTATTGGCGGGGTTAACCTTTGAGGCGGCAGCGCTGAGTTTTGAGCAGCTGGTGCAAAGCTACCGCCGGGCTGCACTCGCCGGCGAGCTACGCGGCAGTGGCCGCTGGTATCTGGTGCAAACCCTTCATTCGCTGCTCTACTACACCACGCTGGAAAAAGCGGCCTGGTTTGAACAGCGCGGCAAACGGCTTCAGGCCTGCCACTTTTTGGAAAAGGCTATTGAACGCGCCGATGGCGATCGCCGTCCGGTGGATTGGATTGAGGGCGAAGGTCTGGCCCACTGGCAAAATGAATTGGCAACAGCACAAGCCGCCAACTGCCAGTAACACAAGCGCTTACAACGGCGAGCAAAGCTCGCCGTTTTTTTGCAGCTGCCGATCGTGCCAGCGAGCGAGAAAGACCAAACAACTCACAGCGCCCAGTAGCGTCAGCGCCATATCCGATTGGGTATCCCACTCGTAGCCCTGTGTTCCCAAAAATGCCTCAGCGCCTTCGCCCGTAGCGGCAGCCACCCACCACTCAATCAGCTCGTAAAAAGCGCTGAACGCCAGGCATACCGACACCACAAAGAGGTTGAGCCACATCCGGCCGTTCACCACCTGCTTGCGCAGCAGTATTTCCCTCGCCAAGAGGGCCGGCACAAAGCCCTGGAAAAAGTGCCCAACTTTATCGTAATTGTTGCGCTCGGCGCCGAACAACCCGTCAAACAGCGGCACCTCCGCGTAGGTGTAGTGCCCACCCACCATCAGCACGATGCAGTGAATCAATATCAGCGTATAGAGTAACGGGGTCAGGCGAAAACGCGAATAAGTGGCAATCAGCAATAACGCCCCGATCACTGCCGGTAACACCTCCAAAAACCAGGTAAAAGTATCTTTCGGGTGAATACCCGACCAAATCAGTACCGCGAGAAAACACATAGCCCAGAGGTATCGCATCGCCTTTGCCTTATTGTTATTGGTTGGTAAAGTCGTACTCGTCGTGCCGGCGGTTCCACTCGTAAGGGGGTGTCTGCGGCCAGTGCTCGGGCGAGTCCTCCCAAGTTTCCTGGCGCCCGTAGGGTGTTAGGTCCAGATAACTCCACAGCGAGCCAAGATACTCCACACCGCGCGCGCCGATAAAAAAGGTACGGTAGATCTCATCGCCGTCACGCAAGAACACACTGACACCGTGACGCTCAAAGTCCTCGCCGGACATGCCCAAATCCGTATTAAATTCACTGTTAAGGGACGACACCCAGGGAATTGGATAATGCCAGCCCATGCGCTCGCGATAGGCCTCAAGCTTTGCCAGCGGCGCCCGGGAAACCAAGACCAACGAGGTATCCCGGGCATGCAAATGCGCCGGATGGGTCATGGCGTCCACCACCCAGGAGCAACCATCACAGCCGGCGCTCCAGTTGGGGCCAAACATAAAATGGTAGACTATCAGTTGGCGCCGACCTGCAAACAACTCCAGCAAAGACACATCGCCCTGCGCTGAGGCAAAGTGATAATCTTTGGCGACTTTTACCATGGGCAGCCGGCGGCGCTCAGCCACCAGGGCATCACGCGCCCTGGTGTGCGCTTTCTCTTTTTCCAGGTGTTTGGCCATCTCGGCTTCCCACTGTTCAGAAGAGACAATGTCCGGTAGTGTTTTTTGTTGACTCACTGTAAAACCCTCCCATCATTGGGCTCGGCATGCAAAGCTTCCGAGCCGTTAACCAATTGGCAATCCTCCTGATTTTCAAACCAATAGGCAATGTTGGACGCAATAACAACGCTGCCCGCCACAATCGCGCTACCGGCGCTGACAATACTGGCAGCGACTACATCGCTCACGCACTTTTCATTGGAGCAGCCTTTTAACCTACGGACTTGCTGAACACTCAGCTGCTCCTTGCGAACATTGATATTGCAGGCCTCATCGTAGACATACACCGTCTTTGACGAAAACACGCAGCCCGTGGTGAAAAGCAATGGCAATAAGAGCAAAGGGGTTAGGGGGCGGGCGATCATATCGGCGTCCTTTCAGTGGGCGTTGTGCTGGGCAGCGGCTACCGCCAGAGGTAAGTAGTGATTAAGATGCTTTTCGGTAATATCACTCAAGTGTTTAAGCTTGATGTGTCGGCGGGCTTTGCCGCTGCCCTCAAGAGAACCAAAGCGGTCTTCAATGCGGGCGCCCTGGCTGAACTCGACGGTTACATGGTGCTGATAGACAAACACCCCACCAAAATGAACCCCCGAGGCGGAGAACACAATGCCGCCGTACTTAATCTGCTCCGCGACCGATGAAACGAGGCGCCTAACCAGCGAGCGCACTTCGTTCACCATCTGATATTGAGCCTCGTCCAGCAAGCGCACGTCATCCAGCCACTGTTGTAGAGTTGTCTCCGCCATGAGTGCTACCCCTTAAAGTGAGACGTTTAAAGATGCAAATACCGCAAGCAAGGCTACTGCAAGAAACACTATCCAGGAGAGGTGTTTACCCCGCGAGCCGATCAGCGCAACCAAAAAGTGAAGGGTAAAGGTCACGCCCACAATGAGACCAATAACGTCGGGGGACGCTTCACCGCGGGCAAGAAGAAGCAAAATAGCGGCAAAGCCCCACCAGCAAAGGGTGGTGATATGCCAGGCAAAGCGCAAGGTACGCTTGGTGAAATCGTCGCCGCCAAACAACCGGGGCAGGTCTTCACGCCGGAACAGGCGGATGAGAATGTACCGCTCACCCAGATAGGAGTGGGCGAAGCCTATAAGCACCAACAACCCTGAAGACAGATACAACATGCCAAGATCCCTTTATACGACAGCAACGCCTTGCCGGTGGCCGCTCAATTTCTGAGAATTTTTTCCAGCGGCCAGCCTTTGGCCAACTCATCCACCAGTTTATCCAGATAGCGGATCTTTTGCATCAATGGGTCCTCGACCTCCTCAACACGCACGCCACAGACGGTTCCGGTAATCAGCGTACACTTTGGGTTGAGTCGCGGCGCCTGAGCAAAAAACGCCTCAAAATCGACTTGCTGCTCAAGCTGCTGTTGAAGGCTCGTTTGGTCATAACCGGTTAACCAAGCAATCACCGCATCCACGTCTTCTTGGGTCCGCCCTTTGCGCTCCGCCTTTTGTACATACAGCGGGTACACCTTGGCAAAGGCCATGGTAAAGATTTTATGCTTGGTCATTCGATGTCCTCTGCTGTCGCCTGGGTATCGTGGGAAGTCCATAGGTGGGAATTAGGTGTCTACTTTTTTTGGGGAACTTGGACTCATAACGCCTCAATAACCGGCGCGCTTTAGCGCGTCCGGCGCCGTAGGCGCGAAGTTAATTGACTTGTTACATGCGCCTAGCACGGAACAACCGAAAACGCTGAGCCAACCGCGTTTGCTATGCCATTAATGATTTCAGTTGTGAACCTAGCCTTATTAAAGGCTATGTCGATCAGAAACCCGAATATTGTTGCTATATAGAACAGATAGCCAAAGCCCATATAGTCATTGTACAGGATGGTATAAAACCAATCTTGACCAAAAATATATATGCTTGAAGATACTATTGTTGCTACGACTAACAACAGCCCAGGAAGGAATAAATGCTGCACTGCTCTAGGCTTTAAAAATGATATTGCGATGAGAATAAAGAACATTGCCAAATTTGAGCCGAGAAATATTCTGAGATCAAGCTTCAGGTTGCTCACGATTTCAAGGTATTTCCCCTTTACGACATCGCTTAACGTGCTTTCTGCAACTTGAATATTCTTGATCCGTTCCATGTAACCCGTGGCTATAGATTGAGCCAAGGCTTTCTTCTTCTCGCAATCATACCCACACATAGCTGCGACTATGCTAGCTATTTTTTCAGGTAAATCATTATCTAAGTCAGCCTGAATCTTCCCTTTCTCCAGACCCAGTCTACCGGCAATATTCAAGGCAGCCTCTGTTACTGATGATTCGCTTATAGCTTGTTGCTTTGCGCGTACTTCCTTCTCAATCTGGCTTTTCACGAATCCCTTGGCGGAATCTTCAACTTTCTCAGGCGAAACGAAAGTCACAGAGAATAGGACACCAAATAGAAATACTCCGAATATGCCAATTAACTTTAATGTGGTGCTCATATCTTCCTTAGCATGTAACGCCTCAATAACCGGCGCAGCTTAGCTGTGTCCGGCGCCTGCAAGGCGCGTAGTTGATTGACTTGTTACAAGGCATTTACTGCGGCCTCAATTTGCTGCTTGCGCAAGCTCTCAAATTTAGACAAAACTTCATTGAACTGAGCCTTCTTTACGAACGGAAACTGGAGATAGTAGGTTTGAGAAAAGCCTTGTATATGAGTTTTATCTTTGCCAAAAATGGCTTGTTCCTCACTCCATTCGTTGTTTTTGCCTCTGATCGTTGTCTTGTAGATACTTATAGATTGTTCTTTTATATCGAGAATGTACGTGCCAAAACTACCTTTTACTAAAAGATAGCGCTTACACTCAGATTGAGATATGCACTTTGAATGGTCGGCATGTCCGATTAAAACAGGGATGTCTTTAAAAATGTCAAAGCAGCCAAAATTGGTCTTTATAACCACACCATAGGCATCACACCCCATGCGTATCTCGCCGAGAGGATTTAATTCAATTTCTTCTACTACAGCTTCTCGTCTCATGATGAATTATCTGATGCCTTGTAACGCCGCATTCACCGGCTCGTCCGGTGCAATGCTTTGTTAAATTTATCTCGCCCACGGGGCCATTTTTAAGGTAAAGGACGCGTTTTTTATGCCGATCTTATGCTCTAGCCTAGAAACAATATCAGCTACAAACCTAATAGCTATAAGATAATATTCGAAAGCATCAATAGGAGTTTTGATCATTTCCGAATACCTAAGTTTTATAGCATCTTTGTCAGAAGGCAAACCTGCCAAACCAGATGAATCAATGCCACTCTCAAACTTACTCAAATGTTCAATTAAATCATCCAAGTTGTGACCATGCTTACCGCTTCCAGATTTTGAATGAATCAATACTTTAATTGATTTTTCAATCGCTAAATGGAACTCCCAGCAAGCAACGGAAGCCCGCTCATTTTTAAAGCTCAGTATGTCACTTATGCCTTTTTCGAAGTGGCTCCATATTCCCAGCGCCATATCAGAAGCTGACTGGTTGGAATGGCTTGCCATGTTCAAATCTAGATTGATTGACCGAGTTAGAGCAACTACCTGTTCGATTTTAGAACGAAGCTCACAAATAGAAATCTCGTCCATCTTGCTAAGATCAAACTTTGTTTCGATAAAATCTTCAAGGTCTTCCGACTCTTGCAAATGATCAGGAAATGTCAGTTTCGACAATTTCCCTTCCTCTATGACCTCGTTTGTAGCGGCAGATATGTTCAGCTTTATGGGTTGTCCGTAAGCTAATACAACACCAGAATACACATCACTTCCTAGCCCTTTAGCAAGATCACCATATTTTTCAAAGTACCAGTCATTAAATAGAGGGAGAATAGATTCACGATAAACGTCGCTCTCAAGTAATTCCTCATTAGATTGAAAATTGGATTTCTGAATTGCAGTCTCAACAAACAACTTTCCTGCAATAAAGAATCTCTTATGGATTGGAATATTCTGCTCCGCCAAGATTTTATCGATGTGTGGCATATGTTCGTCGATATGATCTTTTAATTCATTTGACATAGTGACGCCTGCCTCGTGAAATTTAACGCCCGGCACAGCGGGCCATTTGTAGCGACGCGGGAGCGAAAAATGGCTCCGACTGATGCCGCTTGTTAATTTTATACCTCATGCTCTTCTATGTACTCACATTTAGGGTTTGGCCCAAAAATAACAGTTTTCAACCATGAAATCGAAAAGCCAGCGAAGGCTAGAACCGCCATTCCCAAACCGATCGTACCTGCAAACCCCGCCACTAGGAAAAAAGTCTCGTCGAAGGGACTATTGAAATAGACCCTAGCGAGAGCCAAAAAAGCGAAATATGCAACAAACTGTATTGCCCAATTTAGAGCATACATCACTCTCCTGGCCTTGAAGCTAGATAGCAACTCTCCCTCCTCGGGAAATGGGCCAAACCAACTAAATGCCAAAGAGCTTAGTAGATTTGGACGCATGCGTTTCAATGCCACCAACAGAGCGAATACAAGAAGGTAGAAAATGGCGATCTTTTCAATCATCAGAAATTAACGCCGCAAGCAGCCGCGCGGCTTTGTCGCGTCGGCCTGCCTTGCTTTGTTATCTTTGCTCAATTTTTTCATATTTTTGAAAGTTTACTTGCATATCATTGTCCTTCCGATCAGCGCCGTTTTCTGTCACGTCGACTTTCATTATAAATCTAGGTAAGCCAAACTTGTCTAGAAAGCCCTTAGAAATTGCTTTAGCCGTAGGGTCGAACTCCAAATCTAGGCCTTGAAAATACCGATTTGAAAGCATCCAGGAGAATGGCGTCCCATGTCGATATAAAAGCGTATCTTTAAAACCGGTCGCATCTGCGACGTTCAAAGGTACGCATACAGAGTTGGTTCTCTCTGTTACCAACCCAGACCAATAGCCACCATACCTTCGAATTTCACTACCAAACGAAACAGCGTTTGAGAAGCCCGTTATATCTTCATAGTCATAAAGTAAATAATGGGCTCGTGGAGCATGCTTAAGAATTCGCCTTAGCTGATTCTTATTCATTGCGCTAAAGGTTGTTTTCCTCCAATCTCTTCTTTTTGCTTCTAGAAATGCTGAACCTTCCAAGCTTGTCCCATCTCGATAGCTGATAGTGACAACTATCGCAACATCTCCAAAATGTGTTTCGTATTGACCTCGAAGCTTATACGATTCCCATTCAATTTTTCGGCGAAAATCTTCTCCCTCAAGGGTCACCTGTGAAAGGGTGCTATTGAGTTCGTCTAGCAGCTTTAAAGTTATGTGATCCTCATTCCAAGAATGCCCAGAAATAGATTTAATGGAACCACTAATCCTCTTCTCCAATAGACCGGTGAACTCAACTAGCTCATATGCCACTTAATTTCTCCTATGAGATAACGCCGCATTCAGCGGCTTGTCCGCTGCAATGCTTTTTTAACAGTTGTTTCCAAACCGTACTTTTCGAAGTATTGCTCCATCAGCTCATCCCCGTGAAACTCTCTCGCCAACAGACGTAAACGCTGATAATTTTTATCTCCTCCATCATACGGTATATCTGTGTACCCTCTAGGAAGACCGACAGCTTCCTCAATATCCTCAATCACCCAACCCAGTAATCCCAAGCCCTCTTCAGTAAAAATTGCCCGAGGATCGGCATACATCCAGAAATCTCGGTAGCAAGCCTCAACAACTTCTAAAACTGCTACGAAATACTCTTCAGCCAGTTTGGTCACTTCACCTGCAGGAGCATCTTTAAGATCATCAATATCTACGAAGTAGGATAAGTGCTTGACCTGCCCATTTCTCATTGTGCCGGTATGCCCCACCGGTATCTCGCCAACCTTCTGCATATAGTTTCGAAGATTCACAAAATATTTCGCTAGACCATTGGCTTTCAGGCTCGCTTGGTGAACTACATACCAGTCGTCAAAACCTGGATATTTAGTCATCACAGCTTGTAGTGCGAAAGTGATACTACGTGCAGAAGATGCGAAGGCGCTTAAGACGTATGAAAACTCATCATAGTGCCCCTGTACTTCCTTTAGCATGCCGAGAAAATAGTCAGCTTCCCCAACCTTTGTGGCCACTATATGGAAACCTCTTGAAGGAAACTCGAATTTCTCGACAGCCATCAGCAATCCCCAGACTGTTAACGCCGTTGTAAATTGCGGTTTTGGAGGAGCCCGTTTGTGCTATTAAGCACAAAAAGGGGCGACGGAAAAACTGTCAATTTGACAACCTTGTTATGTAAGTAGTGTGGCATGAATAGGGCTGTTAAAAAAATACACCTTTTCAAAATTCGACTTTAACGGGAGTTTAGCATCAACTCCAGCGAAACTAGTTGCGATGGATGCAAGAAGTACGTTTGGCCGACTATCATGCTCCACGAAGAGAGGCGGCACTGACCCCGAAACTATTACAAGCCACTGCTCATCACACTTCTGGTACCCAATAAGAGACCGGTGCTTCTTCTCTAATATTGACGATATGTCAGCTTCCGTAAATGAATCAAGAAAACCTCCCCTAGCTCCAGTCACAACTGATTCTTCATGGCCGTCGTTAAACAATTGAATATGCTGTAGGAAGTTAGGGAGGCCAGGAAAAACGTGCTTTCTATGTTTGCTACGGCACATATCCCCTTCAGATCTCACAATAAGCTCCACAGAGTGGGGAGTCATATTTGCGGAGATCTCATTTATTCTGTTAGCAAGAGCATCTCTAACTCCATTAGTTTGGTTTATATCAACCTCTTTACCATCCTCAAAAACTAAACCAACATCCAGTGGGATTTTTGAATTGATAGACTGAAGCAAACTGTCAGAAAATTTCGTCTGCTCGGCTTCGATCTGTTGAGAGGAATATTTACTCGATGAGCAATTACGTTCAGCAAGTGTAATTTCAATACCTATTCTTCTCTGGTCCGAATCTATTATAAAATCCGGCCTCTCAGTGAGTTCTAAACTTTCATACTCGAGACATATAGCTTTCGTGAACCAGTGGAAGGCAGATAGCTCATCATGTTTTTGAGGTTCTTCTAAGTAAAGTTTACGTAGATCAAACATATTCACCTTAAAATCAAATACAGCTTCGCCCACCGGAATTTTCGGATGCTTACATAACGCCCACAGCACAGGCAAATTTGAAGCGAAGCGAATAATTTGTCCATGTGCCTGTTTTTGTTACATGTCATATGCCGTTCACCATTTTGAATAAGAGTTTCTCGCAGGCCTTGTAAAGAATAGGCTCTAAGTTTTTTGGTCCAAAGATTGGCTTGTATCTAAAAAATCCTCTTAAACTAAATACGCCCGAAAAATATTCGCCCCAGCGCATTATTTCTTTTGCCTTGTAAGTGGAGTGTGTTTTACCAGAGTCTAAATAATAGAGCCTAGCAGCCAGTTCAATTTTGGGGCGCCAGAAAATGGGGGCAAATCCAAGCAACCCAAAATCTACTCCCTCAAACTCGCCGCCTCTAACTTTTAAGACTACTAGTTCCAGAGCCAAATCAGATTTTTTGCTATCCTGTCGCGTGGATATAGGCGGCAAGCAAAAAATACCGTCCAGCTTTTCACGAACTCCATCCTCCAAATCTTCACTTTTAAAAATCCCCCACTCATCAGTTTTTTCAAACTCGTCTCGAGAAGCTACAAGCATTTTATCTAGATAGACTCGAGGCTTATCCTTTTTGAATATCTTTGAAATCACTCCGGCATCTCTTTAAACATGTAACGCCGCAATCACGCGCTTGTCGCGTGGATTGCTTGGTTAGGCACGTTGGCTTCGATTTGATCGAGCATGGACAGTATGTCTTCAGCGAGAAGATCTAAAACAAGGTTCATCGTCCACGCTTTCCGATTATGCTCTGCTCCCCTAATCTGCGTTGCAATTTTGTCAGCTCTGTCTGCGAACTCCTTTGGATAAATTGACTTTGAAAACGTATCGGCGTGGACAATTTTGTCGCAAACCTGCTTTAAGGTAGCAGGCCTCTCAATCAGTTCTTCGTCGTAGTAAAACCATGCGCTATTCTCTAAGCGGATGTCAGAACCTTTGATGCGTTTTTGATAGAGGTTTGTCCGAATTGCAATCGCCAAATGCAGAAGCGTACTCGACACAAGGTTCTGAAGCGCGCTGTTCGTGGCCTCAGATAGCACCCAGGTCGACAAGTCAGATGAAAGAGCGCTAGTCGATAAGTCAAGACCATGACATACCAAGCAAAGTCGTCTAATTTCGCTGAAGTCCTGTCGGTATTTTCCGAATATTTCATCCATAGGTCAGCCATTCCTATCGCCTAACGCCCGGCACAGCGGGCCATTTGTAGCGAAGCAGGAGCGAAAAATGGCTCCGACTGATGCCGCTTGTTATATCTCAACTCCTTTTGATCAAAGGCATCAAGCAACCCTGAAACTCTTCTCTCGACGCCACGGTGTTCCAGCATTCGATAAGGCTACGTTTTTCGATTTCCGCCAAGGGGGCTGTTTCATGCCCTTTCTTTTGAAGTTCGCAACTTAGATACCAGTAGTCTTCAAAGATGTTTACTTCGACTTCGGGGTTGGTGGAGTAGTCGTTCTCCGCAACTAGGCGCGCCATTCTCTGTGCACTTTTTTTTGAAATGTTCTTCTCCTCAAGTGCTGACTCGGCGCCTCCCCAGATGTAAACCCATTTTTCGGCCTCGAAGCTTTTCGGGTCATTCTTAATACGGTCATTTACAGCCCACTTTGTAGCAACGAGACTGAAAAATGCCTCGGACTCAGCATCGCAGTCTTGTGCAAATGCCGGGAACGATACCAATGCTACTAAAAAAACGAGTGCTCTCATTTTCACCTCTTTGTAGATATAACGCCGCGCTCTGCGGCAAATTTGGAGCGCAGCGGAAAATTTGTCCGGCAGCAGCGCCTTGTTAGCCGTGATCTGGTTCATACTGCAATATTCCTTTATCTGGAAAGTAGTTACCATAATACTCAGCAACGCGTTCTTCTGGATTCGCAGTAAAATCAATATATGGCTCTTTACAATGCGGGCATTTGAAAGAATTTCTATATTTAAATCTGGTGCCATCTGGTGCTAAAGGTAACTTTGACTCTAGTTCTTTGAGCTCACTTTCATCTGGAGTGGAAAGCGCAGCGGGGCTGCCCGGCAAACGATCACTCACGGTTAGGGTATAAGCTCCAGAATCTGAATAGAAGTAGCCCAAATTGCTAAAGCCAGAATGAAATGAATTAATGATGAAAGAATTTCGGCAATGTTCGCATTCACAAGATAAAGATATGGCTCCATTCGTTACGTTGCCATTGAAGTGTAGGCCGCGCTTAAACAAACCTTTACCGATAAAAATATCATTGCTTGTTTCTGCACCCGTGATAAAGAACGGCTGAAACCTTATGCCTTTAGCTTTGCCTTGAGAGAAAGCATTCTGGTCATATTCTTCGTCTCCAGTGATTGCACAATCGGCTTGGCAAGCTCTGTTCGGATGAACGCGAACAGAAAAATGAAACCACCCAGAAAAACCCCCTAAGTCGTGCTTATGAGAATCACCAGATTGATCAATAAATTCTATGGTGCTACCAGCTTCAAGCCTTCTTGAGGGCAGCTTTTCGCACGGTATGTCACCTTCTGATATCTTGCACACTTCATCGCCATTAACTAAAACACGAAGAAGTGGGATTTCCTTTTTCTTGAATAATCCGAACATACTTTCCTTCACGGCTAACGCCGCATTCACCAGCCGCCTGGAACAGAGCGAAGCGGCGTGTAAGGCGGTCTGAGTGCAATGCCTTGTATGGTTGAATATTCATAGAAACGCTGTTCCTTGCGACTGTTGGCGGGTAAATTGAAGCCCGTAGCTAGCGGCAACTAGTTACCGGAGAAGTAGTCCGATGCATGCCAGGTACTCGATACCGTTAACAAGCCTGGAT
>NZ_JAULRT010000033.1 GCF_030518215.1 Gilvimarinus algae | reverse complement strand
CGAACACTCGATCTCCGACCTCGAGTACAACTGGTACCTGCATACCGTGTAAACAAAACGCCGCCGCCAAGATGTTCTGTACACGCTGAGATTGCCGGGGCCGCTTTGCGGCCCTATCGCCGGCAAGCCAGCTCCCACAGGGATCGCCTTAGGGCTGACAGGTGTTTGCCACAAGGTATGGCAGCGCCTGTTAGAGCGAGCGCCGCCCGCGCGGCGCAATCGCGAGCTGCGCTCGCTCCTACGTTTGTTTCGGGCCAATTATTCCTGTGGGATTCGCGCGCGAACGCCTTGGTGCATGCCTCAATATCGCGCCGTACAAACAAGGCGGCCGCGCGCGCCTGTCACAGGCGTTACTGGCCCGAAACAAACGTAGGAGCGAGCGTGAACTGGCCTAATGATTTTGGACATCTTCATCGGG
>NZ_JAULRT010000032.1 GCF_030518215.1 Gilvimarinus algae | reverse complement strand
GCAAAGGGGTTGATGCCTAAACATCGAATTTGCTAATGCATAATCTGCCAATCATCCCGACACACTACGCGTGGTCGCTGTCGGCGTCCTGCCTCTCGCGACACTTGTGCCTCCTGCACATCGTCTACCCAATTCACCACTTGGGCAAAGGGGTTGATGCCTAAACATCGAATTTACTAATGCATAATCTGCCAATCATCCCGACACACTACGCGTGGCCGCTGTCGGCGTCCTGCCTCTCGCGACACTTGTGCCTCCTGCACATCGTCTATCCAATTCGCCACTTGGGCGAAGGGATGATACCTACGGCGTCGAAAACCGTAATACGATTACTCAGCCGGGATGGCGGGTACGTCGCTGGCCTCTTCGCTGCCCATACTGGGCACATCAGAGGCCTCATCGGAAACAGCCGGCACATCGCTATCGGCCGCTGCTCCAGCGGGGGCGGATTCTATCATGGATGGAATCGCTTCGTCAGTCACCGATGCACTATTTTTTGCAATTATCGCCAAGCCAAAGCTGGTGCAGAAAAACACAAAGGCGAAGATGGCGGTGGCGCGGGTAAAGAAGTTGCCACTGCCTTCACTGCCAAATACAGTTTGTGAAGCGCCGGCACCAAAAGAAGCACCCGCTGAGGCGCCTTTGCCCTGCTGCATCAGGATCAGCGCAATAATCGCCAGCGCTGTCAGTATGTGTACGATAAGAACGATTTTTTCCATTGCTCCAGTCTCTATGAGCTGCTTTGCGTTATGACCTTTTGCCCGCCTGTTCGGCGTGCCGGCAAATAGCCAGAAATTCATTTGCCTCCAGCGAGGCACCGCCCAATAGGGCACCGTCGATATCCTGCAGCTGAAACAGCTCTGCGGCGTTATGCGATTTGACACTGCCACCGTAGAGTATCGTCAACTGCCTCCCCAACTCGCCAAACTGCTCGCGAATATAGGCGTGTACCTGCTCCGCCTCATCGGGCGTTGCAGTTTTGCCAGTGCCCACCGCCCAAATGGGCTCGTAGGCCACTACGGCGTGCTCAAAGGCTTCCAGGCCAGCAGCATTGCGGACCACATCAAGCTGAGCACCAATGGTCGCCAAAGCCTGACCGGATTCACGTTGCTCGATGGTCTCACCGACACAGAGTATCGGAACCAGCCCGGCTCGCTGGACCGCCAAAAACTGCTCGGCCACATAGTCGTCGGTTTCGCCGCGCAAGCGCCGGCGCTCGTTGTGCCCGATGATCACATAGCGACAGCCCAGATCAGCCAGCATAGCGGCCGAGACTTCGCCTGTGTAGGCACCCGCTTCGTGGGGATTTGTGCTCTGACCACCCCAGTGTAACTGGGAGCCTTTCAGAGACTCGGCCACCTGGGGTATATGAACGAAGGCGGGACAAATTGCCACATCGACGCTCTCTAGCGCAGTCCAGCCCCCTAAGATGCCCTGCAACAGGCGGGTATTGTCTTCCCGCGTGCCGTTCATCTTCCAGTTGCCGACCACCAGCCGGCGACGCTGACCCTGCGGTTGCGACGCCATATTCTACCCTCCGTAAAGCGGCCGCCAATGGTAGCGGAACAGCCGCCAAGTTACAACGCCGAAAGCCCCTAAAATCGGGCCGCCGCTAGCGGCTCAGTTGAGCGCCCGTTCGACGACCTTTGCCAGTTCCTGCGCCAGGGTTTTTACCTGGGCCCGGTCCTCGCCCTCAACCATCACCCGCACTACCGGCTCGGTACCCGAGGGACGCAGCAGCACCCGCCCGCGCCCGGCGAGCTTTTCCTCGGTAGCGGCGACAGCCTGCTGAATGGTTTCATCCTTGTTCAAATCCACTTTTTTCACGCGGTGGACGTTGATCATGGTTTGCGGCAGTTTCATCATGCCCTGCTTGGCGCTGTGAAGGCTCTCCTCCATGGTGGCGATAGCCAATAACACCTGCAGCGCCGAAATAATGCCATCGCCTGTGGTTGTCACATTGCTACAGACGATATGCCCCGAGGACTCACCGCCGATCGCCCAGCCGTTTTGGCGCATGGTTTCAATCACATAGCGGTCACCCACCTTGGCCCGCGCAAAGGGAATGCCCAGGTTTTTGAGCCCCAACTCGAAACCAAAATTGCTCATCAAGGTGCCCACTACGCCGCTGCAGCCTCCACCGTACTGGTGCTGATAGGCGGCGATGATGTATAACAATTCATCACCGTCGACGATTTCACCTTTATGATCGACGAAAATCACCCGGTCGCCGTCGCCATCAAAGGCGATGCCCAGATCGGCCCCGACCTCCTGCACGCGCTCTTTCAGCGCTTCGGGGTTGGTGGAGCCACAGCTGCGATTGATGTTCGTGCCATTGGGCTCAGTGGCAAAGGGAATCACCTTGGCCCCCAGTTCGGAAAAAACACTGGGGGCAATGTGATAGGTAGCGCCGTGAGCGCAGTCGACAACAATTTGCAGTCCGCTCAGGTTAAAGCCCCAGGGCATGGTCCCCTTGCAGAACTCGACATAACGGCCGGAGGCATCGGTGATGCGCCGGGCTTTGCCAAGCCGCTCGGCCGTGACCATTGGCAATTCCAGCTGCTCTTCAATCGCCTGTTCAATATCATCAGCCAGTTTGGTGCCATTGGCGCTAAAAAACTTAATGCCGTTATCGTAGTAGCTGTTGTGCGAGGCGCTGATCACAATACCGGCCTGGGCCTGGAAAGTACGCGTCAGATAGGCGATGCCCGGTGTCGGCATAGGCCCGAGCAACCCCACATCAACCCCGGCATTGATTAGCCCTGCCTGCAACGCCGACTCAAACATATAACCGGAGATACGGGTGTCTTTACCAATAAGAAACAAGCCCGGCCCGTCGAAGCGATCGACCAGCACACGGCCAGCGGCCCAGCCCAGCTTAAGCATAAAGTCCGGCGTGATGGGCATTTCCCCCACCCGGCCACGTATGCCGTCGGTACCAAAATATTTACGACTCATTACGGTTTATTCTCCTTAAGCGCCAGGTGTACCGCGAGTACATCGGCCGTTTCTCGCACATCGTGCACCCGGATAATGTGAGCGCCGCGCCAGGCGGCTTCCAAAGCGAGCGCCAACGAGCCCGGCAGGCGCTCGCCAAGCTCGCGCCCGAGCAAATGCCCGAGCATGGATTTACGGGACATGCCAACCAACACAGGGCAGCCAAAGCGGTGGAAGTGTGCGAGCTCGCGTAATAGCGTCAAATTATGCGCGAGCGATTTACCAAAGCCAAAGCCCGGATCGAGCAGAATTTTATCGCGGCTCAAACCAACCGCTGCGCAGGCGTCGAGGCGCTCGCGAAAAAACTCACTGACCTCCCCCAGCACATCGTCGTAAGCGGGAGCGTCCTGCATATTGCCGGGCTCACCACGCATGTGCATCAAACACACTGGCAAGCCGGTTTGTGTGGCCGCCGCCAGCGCGCCCTCTCGGCGCAGGGCTCGCACATCGTTAATCAGTGCCGCGCCGACCGCAGCACTCTCACGAATAACGGCCGGGGAGCTGGTGTCCACAGACACAGGTGCATTCAACTCCCGGACAATCGCCTCCACCACTGGCACGACCCGCTCCAGCTCCTGCTGCTCGCTGACGGGCATTGCCCCGGGGCGGGTTGACTCGCCACCGACATCAATAATGGCGGCGCCGTCGGCCAACATGGCCTCGGCGCGTCGGACTGCCAGCGATAGGTCCAGAGTGTCGGCGCGGTAGCAATTACCGCCGTCGGAGAAAGAATCGGGCGTGGTGTTGAGAATGCCCATGACCAGCGGGCGGGACAAATCCAGCGAGTGGGCAGCTGCTGCAAGGGTTCCGGAGTAAGGTATAGAAGCGCTCATGCCATCTTAATTCATACAAAAAAATAACCCCGCCGCAGCGGGGTTATGGACGCGGACAGGCCTCAGTGATCTTCAGCCGGGCCGCCAATCGGGCCGGCCTTGCCCTCTTTGGGCTCGTCCGCCTTCTTGTCGCTGACGCCGCCACCGCCGATGTGGCTATTGAAGTCGCCATCGTGCCAATCGCGAGGCGGGCGCACCTTGCGGCGGGCCATCAAATCATCCACTTGTTCGGAGTCGATGGTCTCGTACTCCATCAAC
Organism: Gilvimarinus algae; assembly: GCF_030518215.1. Taxonomy (GTDB): domain Bacteria; phylum Pseudomonadota; class Gammaproteobacteria; order Pseudomonadales; family Cellvibrionaceae; genus Gilvimarinus; species Gilvimarinus algae. The sequence goes on along the minus strand of NZ_JAULRT010000032.1, from coordinate 443,892 downwards.
GCGTCTTTCATGGACTCGAGAATATCGCGGTTGTCGTGCAGAAGCTGCTCGGCGCGCTTGTAGCAGCGATCGACAATTTCGCGTACTTCTTCATCAATCAGCTTAGACGTCTCACCCGAGTAATTGGGCGTGCCGGAACCAGGCATCATGCCTTCGTCTTCGCCATAGTGCAGCGGCCCCAGCTTTTGCGACAGCCCCCACTTGGTCACCATGTTGCGGGCCAGCTCAGTGGCACGCTCAATATCGTTTGAGGCGCCGGTGGTGATGCCTTCATCCCCCAGGGTCATCTGCTCGGCGATACGACCACCGAACAAGGTGCAAATCTGCGATTCAATCGCCCGGCGACTCAAGCTGTACTTGTCAGCCTCCGGCAGGAACTGGGTCACCCCCAAGGCGCGACCGCGCGGAATAATCGTGACCTTATGGATCGGGTCATGCTCCGGTACCAAACGGCCCACAATAGCGTGCCCGGCCTCATGGTATGCGGTGTTTTCCTTTTCTTTTTCGCCCATGACCATGGAGCGGCGTTCTGCACCCATCATGATCTTGTCACGGGCCTTCTCGAATTCCTCCATGGTCACGAGACGCTTGTTGGCACGGGCGGCAAACAGAGCGGCCTCATTGACCAAATTGGCCAAGTCAGCGCCCGAGAAGCCCGGGGTACCGCGGGCGATCACCGAGGCCTCTACCGACTCGGAAATCGGCACTTTGCGCATATGCACCTTGAGCACCTGCTCGCGGCCGCGAATATCGGGCAGACCAACCACCACCTGACGGTCAAAGCGGCCTGGGCGCAAGAGGGCGCGGTCGAGAACGTCGGGACGGTTGGTCGCGGCGATCACAATCACGCCTTCGCTGCCTTCAAAACCGTCCATTTCCACCAGCAACTGGTTCAGCGTCTGTTCGCGCTCGTCATGACCACCACCATGACCGCCACCACGGTGACGGCCGACGGCATCAATCTCATCGATAAAAATGATGCAGGGCGCCTGCTTTTTGGCCTGCTCAAACATGTCGCGCACGCGCGAAGCACCGACACCCACAAACATCTCGACAAAATCCGAGCCGGAAATTGAGAAAAAGGGCACCTTGGCCTCGCCGGCGATGGCTTTGGCCAACAGGGTCTTACCGGTACCCGGAGGACCGGCCATGAGCACGCCGCGGGGTATACGCCCCCCCAGGCGTTGGAATTTGGAGGGGTCACGCAGGTACTCCACCAGCTCCTGCACTTCTTCTTTCGCCTCATCGACCCCTGCCACATCGGCAAAGGTGGTTTTGATTTGGTCTTCGCCCAGCAGGCGCGCCTTGGACTTGCCAAAGCTCATGGGGCCGCCGCGACCACCACCGGCTCCACCTTGCATCTGGCGCATGAAAAACAGAAAAACCGCAATAATGATCAAAATCGGGAAGCTGGCCACCAACAGCTGGTGCCAGAGGCTGGGCTCTTCGCGCGGCAAAACGGTAATTTCAACGTCATGGCGACGCAAATCGGGCATAAGGTTCTCATCACGAATGGGAGGCAAGGTCGTGGTGAAGCGCGTGTTGTCGGCCATGACCCCGCGGACCTGCATTTCCTGAATCGTGACTTCCCTCACGCGATCCTGCTCTACTGCGGTCACGAACTCTGAGTAAGTGACTGCGTCAGATTGCGCGGGCTGATTAAATCCCTGAAACACGCTGAACAGGACGGCGGCAATAATCAGCCACAGAATCAGGTTTTTGGTCATATCGTTCAAGGTGAAACCCTCATTTACATCGTTCTGGGCGCCTTAGCGCCCTCGGGGGGCCAAGGCCCCGGTCACCATTTCACTGTGCGTGACTGTCAGTATAGCCCTGACAGTCATAGTTTGGATCAATGGCTAACCGTAAAAAAATGTCAGTTGCCTTTAAAACCTCTGGCAACTATATAAACCTCTCGCGAGCGCGCCCGCGAGGCGTCGGGCTTGCGCGTTGCCACTTTGGTAAAGGCGCTGCGCACATCGGCAAGCCAGGGCTCAAAACCTTCACCCTGGAAGACTTTGGCGACAAAGCTACCACCCGGGGCCAGTATTTCACGCGCCATATCGAGCGCCAGCTCTACCAGGTACATAGCCCGGGGCTGATCTACCGCCCCTACTCCACTCATATTGGGGGCCATGTCGGATATTACAAGGTCTACCGCCGCACCGTCGATGGCCGCCAGCAACGCCTCAAAGACAGCCTCTTCGGTAAAATCACCCTGAATAAAATCCACACCGGCGATGGAATCCATCGGCAGTATGTCCGAGGCGACCACCCGACCCCGGTCCCCGACCCGCTCGGCGGCCACCTGAGACCAACCGCCAGGGGCCGCGCCCAAATCCACGACCTTCATTCCGGCACGGAACAATTTATCCTTTTTATCGATTTCAAGGAGCTTATAGCTGGCACGCGAACGATAGCCGTCGCGCTGCGACTGTTTGACATACTGGTCAGAGAAGTGTTCCTGCAGCCAGCGTTTACTGCTTTTGGAGCGGGCCATTGAACCTGCTGCCTCCGGTATGCGTTACAATAGCGCCCCGTCTGCCAAGGCGATTAAGTATCCATTCTGGTTAAGGTGACGTTATGCCCCTAAGCGCTGAAAAACGCAAACAGTTCCGCACGCTGGGACACAATTTAAAGCCGGTGGTCACCGTCGCCGGTAACGGTTTGTCAGAGGGTGTGCTCGGCGAGTTAGAGCGAGCTCTGGATGATCATGAGCTGATCAAGGTTAAGCTGGCGCTGGCAGAGCGTGAAGACCGCGTCGAGGTTCTCGAAACGCTGAAGCGCCTACCCAACACTGAGCTGGTGCAGGCCATCGGTAAGGTTGCCCTACTCTATCGCCCCGCCAAGAAACCCAACCCAAAGTTATCGAACTTATTGCGCTAGCCTTGTGACGACACCCAACGGCTGTCTGGTGCTAACAGTTTTCTTTCTAAACACCAGACAGCCGAGTTATAGGGTTTGAAAGATGAGGGGCTTAGCCCCTCATAGATGCTCCACCTTGTCGATCTCGTACTCGACTTCGCCACCCGGAGCCTTAACCATCACCACATCGCCTTCTTCCTTGCCGATTAGCGCGCGCGCAATGGGCGAGCTTACCGAAATTTTATTGGCCTTCACGTCCGCCTCATCGTCACCGACAATGCGGTAGACTTTTTGCTCCTCGGTTTCGACATTCACAATGGTCACCGTGGTGCCAAAAATCACTTTACCGGTCGCGGGGATGGTCTTTACATCGATGATCTGGGCATTGGACAGCTTGCCTTCAATCTCCTGAATCCGGCCCTCACAGAAACTTTGCTGCTCGCGGGCGGCGTGGTACTCGGCGTTTTCCTTTAAATCGCCGTGCTCACGAGCCTCGGCAATCGCCTCGATAATACGCGGGCGCTGGACTTTTTTCAGGTCATTCAACTCTGCGCGAAGCGCCTCAGCGCCCTCTACCGTCATGGGTACCTTGTTCATTGTGCAGCCTCCTCGTGCAAATCCTGCAGGCGGCGTACCTGAATCTCTTTGCCAAAGCTCAGAGCCATGCACACGGCCTCGCCACCGGCCAGTGTGGTGGTGTAATACACCCGGTGAGCTTCGGCGCTGCGACGAATCGACGCCGAGTCACGTGTGGCCTGACGCCCTTCGGTGGTATTGATGATCATCCTGATCTCGTCGTTTTTGATCATATCGACGATGTGCGGACGGCCTTCTCCAACCTTATTGACCACCTCAACTCCGACTCCAGCCCCCTCAAGCACCTTGGCCGTGCCGCGGGTGGCAACCAAAGTAAAGCCGAGCTCCACCAATGCTTTACCCACGGCTACAACACCCGGCTTGTCCACATCGCGCACACTGATAAATACGCGCCCGCCGGTAGGCAATTTGCTGCCAGCCCCCAGCTGGCTTTTGGCGAATGCTTCGCCAAACGTGGTGCCCACGCCCATGACCTCACCGGTGGACTTCATTTCCGGACCGAGGATCGGATCCACCGCCGGGAACTTGTTGAACGGGAAAACCGCTTCTTTGACATTGAAGCAGGTGGGCACTATCTCACTGGTAAAGCCTTGCTCGGCCAGAGAGGTACCCGCCTGGCAGCGGGCGGCGATTTTGGCCAGAGACACACCAACACACTTTGAAACAAAAGGCACTGTGCGCGAGGCACGCGGGTTGACCTCAATCACATAGATTTTGCCATCCTGCCAGGCGAGCTGGGTGTTCATCAGCCCTACCACTCCAAGCTCAAGCGCCATGGCCTTGACCTGCTCACGCATTTCATCCTGCACTTCTTTGGGCAGGGAGTAAGGCGGCAGAGAGCAGGCCGAGTCGCCTGAGTGCACGCCGCACTGTTCGATGTGCTGCATGATGCCGCCAATAACCACTTCTTTGCCGTCGGAGACAGCGTCGATGTCCACCTCAACGGCAGCGCTCAGGAAGTGATCCAAAAGCACGGGCGCATCCTCGGACACTTTCACCGCGGAGTGCATATAGGTGCGCAACTCTTCCTCTTTGTAGACGATTTCCATGGCGCGACCACCCAGTACATAAGAGGGACGCACCACCAGTGGGTAACCCACTTTCTCGGCACTGATCAACGCTTCTTCCAATGACCGCACGATGGCATTCGGCGGTTGCAGCAGCCCCAGCTTGTCGATCATTTGCTGGAAGCGCTCGCGATCTTCGGCCCGGTCGATGGCATCCGGGCTGGTTCCCAGGATGGGCACGCCCTCAGCCTCCAGAGCCCGCGCGAGCTTCAGCGGCGTCTGGCCGCCAAACTGCAAGATCACGCCTTTTGGCTGCTCTTTGTGCACAATTTCCAGCACATCTTCCAGGGTAATCGGCTCGAAATAAAGGCGATCGGAGGTATCGTAGTCGGTAGACACCGTCTCTGGGTTGCAGTTGACCATTATGGTTTCGTAGCCGTCTTCGCGCATGGCCAGCGCCGCGTGCACACAACAGTAGTCAAACTCAATGCCCTGCCCGATACGGTTTGGGCCGCCGCCAATCACGAGGATTTTGGGCTTGCCAGTCACCTGAGCCTCACACTCCTCATCGTAACTCGAGTACATATAGGCGGTGGAGGTGGAAAATTCGGCCGCACAGGTATCCACACGCTTGAAAATCGGGCGAATGTTCAGCTCGTGACGCGCCGCCCGCACTTTCGCCTCCTTCACCCCCAGCAACAATGCCAGGCGCTTGTCGGAAAAGCCTTTACGCTTGAGCAGATACAGGTCTTCGGCCGACAGCTCGGGCAGCGTGGCCATACGTACCTTTTGCTCGAGCTCAATAATTTCGCGAATTTGCTCCAAAAACCAAGGGTCGATTTTCGAGGTCTCAAAAACTTCCTCGACGGTCATACCCAAGCGGAACGCGTCTCCCACGTACCAGATACGCTCGGCACCCGGGGTAGTCAGTTCGCGGCGGATACGCGCCGGGGTTTCTTCATCGTTCAGATCCAGCTTGGACTCAAAGCCGGCCGAGCCAACCTCCAGGCCGCGCAGCGCTTTCTGCAGAGACTCCTGCCAGGTACGGCCAATAGCCATAACCTCGCCCACGGATTTCATCTGGGTAGTGAGACGGGCGTCGGCATCGCCGAACTTTTCAAAGGTAAAACGGGGCACCTTGGTGACCACATAGTCGATACTGGGCTCAAAAGAGGCCGGGGTCGCGCCGCCGGTAATCTCATTTTGCAGCTCATCCAGGGTATAACCTACCGCAAGCTTGGCGGCTACCTTGGCAATAGGGAAGCCCGTAGCTTTGGACGCCAGCGCCGAAGAGCGGGACACCCGAGGGTTCATTTCAATAACGACCAGACGACCATTTTCCGGATTGACCGCAAACTGCACGTTGGAGCCGCCGGTTTCTACCCCGATCTCGCGCAGCACGGCGAGTGAAGCGTTACGCATAATCTGCAGTTCTTTATCCGTCAGCGTTTGCGCCGGCGCCACCGTGATGGAGTCGCCGGTGTGTACGCCCATGGGGTCAAAGTTTTCAATGGAGCAGACGATAATGCAGTTGTCGTTTTTATCGCGCACCACCTCCATTTCGTACTCTTTCCAACCCAACAGCGACTCGTCAATCAGCAGCTCATTGGTGGGAGACAAGTCGAGGCCGCGGTTGCAGATCTCTTCGAACTCTTCCCAGTTGTAGGCAATGCCGCCGCCGGAGCCACCCATAGTAAAAGAGGGGCGAATGATACAGGGGAAGCCAAACTCTTTAGGCACTTCCAGCGCTTCTTCCATGGTGTGAACGATCTTGGCGCGAGCGCACTCAAGGCCAATGCGCTTCATGGCCTTGTCAAACTGGTCGCGGTCCTCGGCCTTATTGATGGCCTCTTCATTGGCACCGATCAACTCCACACCAAATTTTTCCAGGACGCCGTGCTTGGCCAGGTCCAGCGCGCAGTTGAGCGCTGTCTGCCCGCCCATGGTCGGCAGAATCACGTCCGGGCGCTCTTTTTCAATAATCTTGGAAACCGTCTCCCACTCCACCGGCTCAATATAGGTGGCATCGGCCATGGCGGGGTCAGTCATGATGGTCGCGGGGTTGGAGTTCACCAGAATCACCCGGTAACCCTCTTCGCGCAGTGCCTTGCAGGCCTGAGCGCCCGAGTAGTCAAACTCGCAGGCCTGGCCGATGACAATGGGGCCCGCGCCCAGAATCAGAATGCTGTTAATGTCGGTACGTTTTGGCATGTCGGTCTCGCTGTCAGAATCGGTTTACGGGGTCAAAGCGTCGTCGTTGGGCGTCGCGTCTCCGTCACCGCTTCGCGCTCTCCATCAATTCAATAAAGTGGTCAAACAAATTGGCGGCATCGTGCGGCCCGGGACTCGCCTCCGGGTGCCCCTGAAAACTGAACGCCGGCTTGTCGGTGCGGTGGATGCCCTGCAAGGAGCCGTCAAACAGTGACTTATGAGTCGCCTTCAGGTTGGCAGGCAACGTCGCCTCATCCACCGCAAAGCCGTGGTTTTGGGCGGTTATCATGACGCAGCCTGTTTCAAGGTCCTGCACCGGATGGTTGCCACCATGGTGGCCGAACTTCATTTTCAAGGTCTTGGCGCCAGAGGCCAGCGCCAACAGTTGATGCCCCAGACAAATGCCGAACACAGGGGTATCCGTTTCGAGAATGGCCTTGATCGCCGCGATGGCGTAATCGCAGGGCTCTGGGTCTCCCGGGCCGTTGGCCAAAAAGACGCCATCCGGATTCATCGCCAGCACCTCACTGGCCGGTGTCTTGGCGGGCACCACGGTAATATCGCAGCCGCGGTCGGCGAGCATGCGCAGGATGTTGCGCTTCACGCCATAATCATAGGCCACCACTTTAAAGCGGGTTTCCACCACATCGCTGTGGCCGCCGCCGAGCTGCCAGCTGCCCTCGGTCCAGCGGTAGGGGTCAGAACAGGTCACCTCCTTGGCCAGGTCCATGCCCTTGAGGCCCGGAAACGCCTTGGCAGCCGCCAGCGCCTTGGCCTCGTCCAGCTCGCCGGCGATGATGCAGCCATTCTGGGCACCCTTATCGCGCAGCAAGCGGGTCAGGCGGCGAGTGTCAACATCGGCTATACCGACAACACCCTTGTCCTTGAGATACTCATCCAGAGTCTGGGTCTGGCGGAAATTGCTTGATCGGGCAGGCAGATCCCGGATCACCAGCCCTGCCGACCAGATCGTGTCGCACTCTTCATCTTCGGGGGTGGTGCCGGTGTTGCCGATATGCGGGTAGGTCAGTGTCACGATCTGCCGAGCGTAGGACGGATCGGTGAGGATTTCCTGGTAACCGGTCATGGAGGTATTGAAGACCACCTCACCTGCCGAAAGACCTTCGGCGCCGATTGCGGTACCCCGAAAGACACTGCCGTCTTCGAGCACAAGTAATGCGGGTCTGTGGGCCCCAGTAATCAAGTCAACCTCCTCAAGATTTCACTTTTTTTATGCCGAGCGAAGCGACCGCGCCAGAGCAGGCGCGAGAGCGCGGATACATCTCGTCGGAATAAGTAAAGCCCGGTCGCAAGTTGCAAAAAAGCGAGATGAACCAGTCGGCTTCATCTCGCTTATTTATTCACTGTGCTAAGGCGACCATTGGCGCGGCTTGGGTTAATGCAACTAACCGCGTATTGTAGGTGAGTAGCCCCTCATTGTCCAACCCGAATACCCCGTTTCCGCCCTGAAAAAGGCAGCTCAATGACCACTCGAGAGTGGGGGCTAGAAACAGATTTTCACAAAATCGAGTGTCATTTTGCAGTAACATATTAGAAATAGACGATTTTTATTACAATGCGTCCCCGATTGCGCCCCCCAACGGAACCCGTTTTACCCTCAAGGAGAGCCCCTTGCTTCATCCGCGCACAAACAAGCCACTGCTTATTATTGCCGCTCTGCTCATTCTGCCACTGGCCCTCGACGATCATCTTTCCGTAGGTTCGTCACCGGTAAAGCTGGCGGCCAATATATTGCCTCTGCTGCTGGCTTATTTGCTGTTCTTCGGCGTCACCCGAAGAGCCTGGTGCTCGCTGCTGTTCACAGCCTGCGCGGGCCTTGCGGTGTTTAGCGCTCACAAGCTGAAGCTTGAACACCTCAACCAACCATTAACATTTGCCGATGCGTTTTTGGCAGGCCAAACCATTGCCAACTGGAACCTGCTTTCGCTGTATGCCCCCAAGGGCATCAGCCTTATACTGGCCGCTGGAGTCGCCCTCACCATTTACCTTTTTATAAAGGAGCCTGCGATAAAGTGGCGCTGGGCACCCCCAACACTTCTCGTGAGCTTGGTTGGCTTCGCCCTCATTAGTGATAAAGCAGTCAGCCCAGAGTTGATGTACAGCCCCAAGGCCCACGGCGCTGAACCTTGGGCAACGAGCCAGGCACCAGCTAAGCAAGGGCTGTTAGCATCATTGGTGACAGGAGCACGCTCTGCACAATTAAGCTTGCCTGAGGTCAACCATGCGCTCGTTGACCAGTTCTTGCGCGACAACCCCATAGAGCCCGACTTCACTCAAACAGATGTTCGACCCGACATTGTGCTTTGGCTTGCCGAAAGCTTCTTCAATCCAGGCATCATTCAGGGGGTGGATAGTTGCGCGCTTATTCCGCAATTCTGCGCACTGTCCAATACGGCGCTTAAGAGTATTATTGACGTCCCGACATTTGGAGGAAACACCACCCGTACGGAGTTCGAAGTTCTGACTGCGATTCCGTTTCACGCTCTAGGTACGAAAGACTACCCCTACATTTCCATTGTTCACGCGAAACAGTCATCTATCGTCTGGTCTCTTTCGCAACTCGGCTATCAAACCACAGCCATGCACCCAAACAACCAAAGCATGTGGCAGCGCGACAGAGCGCTTCCGTTACTGGGCTTTGATCAATTCTTTGACATAGAACATTTTGACCGAAAACGACGAGACGGGATTTGGGTGTCAGACCTGGCCTTAGCCGAAACGATAAAAAGCCAACTTGAAGGCGAGAAAGAGCCCCAATTTATTTTTGCCATTTCAATGGAGGGTCACGGCCCCTTTGATACTCAGCCCGTGATCGATTCTGTGCGCCGAGACAACATTCAAGCCCCTTCCGCCCTTGATAAAAAGGCGAGCGCCGAGTGGAGAGAGTTTATCTACCACGCACAAAATGCTTCCGCCACAATGATCCACTTAAAAAAGTACATCGCGCAACGCGAACGCCCCACACTGGTTGTTTTTTTTGGAGACCATCTGCCCAACCTAAAACGTGTATTTGCACAAGTGAGCTTTGAGAACGGGCGAAAGGCTTGGCAACAAAACACACCTGCACTGGCATTTGCCAACTATCCCATCGCCAGTAACTGGCTACCTAAAGCCAGTCACGAACTGGGCGTATGGACTCTGGAACTAGCTGGACTATCAAAGTCCACAGACTACCAACTCTTGTCTCATGCGTTATCGGAGAACGAAAAAAGCAAAGGTTCGATTGAAGAGGTAGTGCGTAATTTACAACTGCAACGATTATTTTCTGCAGCACAGCAGTAATGTGAAACCCAACACACTGCCAAGTCACCGCATTATAAATGAGTCCCATGTAGAGTAGAGCCCCTCCAGACGCAGCGAGGCAGCCTCAGCTGCCTCGAGGCTCATATGATGTTCATCATAACTAAAAGGCTTACCGTCATAATAAAGCTCACAGCTCGACAATTCGTCGCCACAGAGAAGACTCTTTTTACTGACGAACCGGTATCGATCGACCGCCATCTGAGCAAGTTCCTCTTCAAATAACGCAAAATTATTTACCACCTCAGGCGTCACCCTTGGATCAACGCCTTGATTGTGGAGGTCGGCCATGGACTTTTTCAACGTTAGGTAATTTCCAAAAACAACTATCTCAGCATCGACAGCGTTTGAGATGTAATTATATGTCTCCAACAAGTGCTCAGGCTTATATCGCCCCCAATACACGGCTATAACAATAGTGTCGAAAGCCTTGAGAAAGTCCGGGTCAAGTCGCTTCTTGTTGAGCTGGTCGCACTTTTCCAGCTCGGACCATCCCTCCCAAATCTCATAGAGTGTATTATTGACCGTTGGCGGGCATCCACCAAGTGAAACATTGACATAGTACTTCTCTGGATAAGCGAAACGTAGAATGTTATAGGCATCCACCGTATGACTGTCGCCGATAACAAGAACGTTTTTCTCCCGGCTTAATGACGGGCTATTACACACATCCCAACCCCGCTCCCGGCAATCTGCCGAGATCAGCTCGAATCGCGCTTTTTTGCCCGCCTCTATATCAGACTCCAGTAGTTGCTGACGCTCGAAGCGTGAAGCAAAGCCGTCAAAAACCAGGCTCAACACAGAAACTCCGATCACGGTAGCAGCCGCACCACCCATGATTGAAGTAAAGGCACCTGGCTTTCGAGAAAAAGCAACTCGTTTCGAGCGAAACGGCGTCTCGATAAATTGGTACATAAGCGCCGCAAGAACCAAAGACACCACCAACAATAGGCACTTGTCCACTGCGGAGAATTCGTGATTCACATATTTGTACAGCACAATCAGCGGCCAGTGATTAAGGTACAGTGAATAGGACACTAGCCCGATAGCAACCACGGGCCGCCAGCGCAACAACACGGATACCCGCGCCTTTGCTCCCCAGGCAATAACCACCGCGGTACCAACACAGGGGATGACAGCGGTCAGCCCAGGAAAGACGGTCTTTTCTGTGTAGGCGAAAACAGGAATGACTATGGCCAAAAGACCCAAAGCCACCAAACACTCCTGCAGCCAGCCCGGCAGTGGCTCGCGACGTTCCAGCCAGACTAAAATCCCCCCCAAACAAAACTCTACAATTCGGAAGGGCATCATGTAGAAAACCAACTCACGCTGCTGACGGACAAACAGTTCGGCTGCAATCAGACTGACCAGCCCCAGACTCAGCAGTAGAATAAATACCGCTTTTTCCCGCCGAACAAAACACAACAACAGGGGCCAAAACAGATAAAACTGCTCTTCAACGGACAGGCTCCAGGTATGCAGCAGGGGCTTTAGGGTTGAGGCGGTATCAAAGTAGCCCGACTCGTTCCAGAACAAGACGTTGGATACCGAGAAAAGTGCAAACAGCGTTTCCTGGCCAAGACGCTCAAGATTCGGCGCCGGCAAGATGAACCAGGATGCAATAAACGTTGCAATAAACGTCGCAAAAAGGGCAGGCAGCAGACGACGTGCTCGCTTTGCGTAGAACCAGCCAAAACTAAACCGACCTTCGGTTACGGCTGAGCGGAGATGCGCAGTAATCAGATAACCCGATATCACAAAGAAGACATCAACGCCGATAAAGCCACCGGAAAACAGAACAAACTCAAGGTGGAAAAGCAGCACACTGATGACAGCGATCGCGCGCAGTCCATCAATGTGGGGAAAATAGGGCTGCTTTCCCGCAGCAACAGCAGCAGATTGAGTTGGCATAGAGTCCCTTAGAAGTGAAGAACGCTGTATTGCTTTATTTGAGGTCCAGCACATCCTGCATATCGTACAGAGCTGGCGGCTGTGTGAGCAGCCAGCCAGCGGCACGCACGGCGCCATTGCCAAAAGCCAAGCGACTTGACGCTTTGTGTGTAATCTCTACCCGCTCGCCATCGGCGAGAAACATGACCGTGTGCTCACCGACAACATCACCGCCGCGCACAGTGGCAAAGCCAATGGTGTCGCGGGCTCGGGCATCGCTAATGCCCTCACGTCCATAGACAGCGACTTTTTTTAAATCACGTCCGGTGGTTTCGGCGATGACCTCACCCATTCGCAGTGCCGTACCCGACGGGGAGTCAACCTTATGGCGATGGTGCGCCTCAACAATTTCAATATCGGAATCGGCGGCCATAACCCGCGCGGCGGTTTCCAACAATTTAAAGCACAGATTGACACCCGTGCTGTAGTTGGCCGCCAGGCACAGAGGGATCTGCGACTGATAGGCGAGCAGCGCATCTTTCTCAGTATCACTAAAACCGGTGGTACCAATCACCATGACTTTGCCGTGGCGCGCGCACAGGGCGGCGTTTTCCAGAGTGGCTGCCGGAGTGGTGAAATCGATAATCGCATCAAAGGTGTCGATCACGTCTGCGAGATTGTCAACAAGCGTCACGCCAAGCTTGCCAACGCCGGCAAGCTCTCCGGCATCAGCGCCCACCAAAGAGCTGCCAGGGCGCACCAGTGCTGCGGTAAGCTCAGTATTATCGGCTTTGACCGTGGCTTCGATTAGAATTTTTCCCATACGACCGGCCGCACCGGTCACTGCAATGCGTGTTGTCATGACGATAACCTTTTATGCGTCGCTTTCATCTTCAAAAAGGTGGCCAAGCTTACCTTTTTTGGTGGCCAGGTACTTGGCGTTATGGGGGTTGCGACCGGTTTGGTGAGGAATGCGCTCGGCGATGGTGATGCCCATATCCTCAAGCGCTTTAACCTTGCGTGGATTATTGGTCATTAGCTTGAGCGCGTGAACATTCAGATGATCCATCATCGGCTTTAGGATGCTGTAGTCACGCATGTCGGCGCCAAAACCAAGCTGCTCATTGGCTTCCACGGTATCCGCGCCGCAATCTTGCAGGTGATAGGCTTTGATTTTGTTCAACAGGCCAATGCCGCGACCTTCCTGACGCAGGTAGAAAATCGCTCCGCGACCGGCGATAGAGACTTTGTGCATAGCGGCCTGCAGCTGAGGGCCGCAATCACAGCGCATGCTAAACAGCGCATCCCCCGTCAGACACTCAGAGTGCACTCGAGCCAGCACCGGCTGATTGCCCGACAAATCACCCATGGTCAACACCAAGTGCTCCTTATCCAGTTTGTCATCCGAAAAACCGTGCATAACAAACATGCCCCAGGGCGTGGGCAGCTTAGAGGATTCTACAAATCGTATGGTCACCTAGATGTCTCTTCATTACTCGGTCAGTGGCGCGCCTTGAGAACCAGCACCCCCTGCTCCGTGCTCATGTCCACCAAACTCAAATAGCTGTTACCCAGCAGTATGGTGCGTGGTGAGCTGCCAATGATCACGGCAGCCTCCACATGTTTTACCTCAACAGAGCCCACCGACACACTGTCAAGCCAAATGTTGTAGGCGGCGGCGATGCCATTTGCCGTACTGACCTGTATTTCTTGGCCGGCACGATAGTTGATACCCAACTGCTCCGCAGCGTGACTGCTCATGGCCACCGAGGTCGCGCCGGTATCCACCATAAATTTCACCGGTATGCCGTTGATTCGCCCGGATGCCTCATAGTGGCCGCCTCGGCCGCTGGCAATCCTTACCTCGGGCAGATCCGCCTGCTCGAAGGCAGTGGCAATGTGCTTTTCGAGCCCCAGGCTATAGCGCTGGCCTTCATATTCAAGCTCAGCGCCCGCGCGTGAGGCGCTGAGTAAAGTCACCCCCTCAGGGCTGGTCTGGCCAGCGCGCATCATACGCTGCTTGCCGTTTATCTCAATAAGCGCTGAGTCCTTGGCGAGCATTTTTACCGATAAGTTAGCCGCCCAGCCGGCACTGCACAGCAACCAAAGCGCTAAACCGATTCCGATCAATCGCATCATGTCTCATCCCTCTTGCAACCAGTCCTTTTAAGATCCTTCACAGCGAACATCAGCCAACAAAAAAGTAAGCCAACAGTTGCATCGCCAGCCAAGCATAGACCGCCGCCAAAATGTCATCGATCATAATGCCCAGCCCGCCGTGTATTTTTCGATCCGCAAGGGAAACCGGCCAGGGCTTGGCAATATCGAACAAGCGAAACAGGACAAAGCCCGCCAGCATCCACTGCCAACCGGGCGGGGCCAGCAACATAGTCAGCCAGTAGCCCACCATTTCATCCCAGACAATCCCCGGATGATCATGCAAGCCCAGAGCTTTGGAGCTGCGTTCGCACCAGTAGACCCCGAGGGCAAAGGTCACCACCAACCACAGCGCATAGAGCGGCAGGCTCCAGTCGGCAATCAGCCAGTAGACCGGAATGGCCACCAGGGTACCCACGGTGCCCGGGGCCTTGGGCGCAAACCCCGAGCCGAAACCAAAAGCAAAAAAGTGGCTGGAGTTGGTCAGCAGTTCCCGTGGGCGGGGCATTGGAAGTTGTCTGCGTTGACTCATTGCGGGCTCCTCGGCACCGTTTGATTCAGCCTCATCGGCGCAGCCCGCGCCCGATTACTCAAAATGGCGATACCCGGCGCGCGCCAACCGGTAGGGCTTGCCGTCGAGCTCGCAGTGTACACCAGCGCCGGTGACAATCCGACCAATCACGCTGGCGTCAATCTCACCGCTGGCCTGGGCCATGGCCAGTAGCGGCATCTTGTCAGGCGCCACGGTAAACACCAGCTCGTAGTCATCGCCACCGGTGAGGGCCCAGTGATACGCCTGTTCACACGGCAGCGCCTCCAGCGCCCGACTCAGCGGCAACTGCGCCACATCAATTTCAGCGGCAAGATCACTGGCGGCGCACAGGTGGCCGAGATCGGCAAGCAGTCCATCGGAGATATCCTGAGCGCTGCTGGCGATCTCTCTGAGCACAATGCCCTCCAAAAGCCGAGGCTCCGGGCGATAAAAACGCTGTTGCAAGTAGGAGGCATGTTCGGGGGCGAAAGACACCTCGCCCTTGAGCGCGGCCAGAGCAGCGGCACCGTCGCCCAGCCGATGTGT
Organism: Gilvimarinus algae; assembly: GCF_030518215.1. GTDB lineage: Bacteria > Pseudomonadota > Gammaproteobacteria > Pseudomonadales > Cellvibrionaceae > Gilvimarinus > Gilvimarinus algae. Next base: position 428,766 of record NZ_JAULRT010000032.1, on the reverse strand, counting down.
GACGAGAACAAAGTCATCGACCGCCGCGCCATCGCGTCGCAATGCTTTACCTGGTGGCACCTGCCCGAGCATTTGGATGGCCACCGTCAGCGGGCCGGAAGTCGTATCCCCACCGATCAGCGAACAATCGTAGGCCCGGGCACATGCCTTAAGGCCCCGGCTAAAACCCGCCACCCAGCGGCGGCGAGCCTCCTCAGGCCACTGCGGCGGGAGCGTCAGCGATAGAGTAAACCAGGCGGGTGTTGCACCCATGGCGGCGAGATCGCTGAGATTGACACGCAGTGAGCGCTCACCCACCAACTCTGGATCGGCGTCCGCCGGAAAGTGAACATCCGCCACCAAAGTGTCGGCGGCCACCACCAACTGCTGCGCCGGGTCAGGCTGAACGATCGCGCCATCGTCACCAATACCGAGCACCACGGAATCCGGTGCCAGCTCATCCGGAGCTGGTTTGAAATAGTGGTCGATCAGCTCAAACTCGCCCGCCGCCACAGCTACCTCTGACCTTTACTGGCCTTGACTTCCAAAGCGCGCACATCTGCCGCCGCTCGGTCGAGTACACCGTTGACAAACTTGTGGCTGTCAGTGGCGCCAAATTTTTTCGCCAGCGCCACCGCCTCGTTGATAACCACTTTGTAGGGCACATCAATGCGACACTTGAGCTCGTAACTGGCCAGGCGCAGCAGGGCTTCGGTAATCGGGTCCAGCTCTTCGTCGCTGCGCTCTTGCAGATGCGGCGTAAACACCGCCTGAACCTCATCGAGCCTTGCCGGCACTTGGTGGAGCAACTCATGAAAGTAGGCGACGTCGACGTTTTTCATGTCGTAGTCGGTGCGAAACGCCGCTTCAATCACATTGACGCTATTACCCGACATCTTCCATTCATAGAGCCCCTGCATGGCGTAATGACGTGCCTTGCGCCGAGCCGAGGGCGATATTGCGTTGCTGTCGCTCATCTAGATTTTTCCCAGCAGTGAAACCATTTCCAAAGCGGTAGAGGCCGCTTCCACGCCCTTATTGCCTGCCTTGGTGCCGGAGCGCTCAATGGCCTGCTCTATGCTATCCACCGTCAGCACGCCAAAAGTGATGGGGACGCCCGCATTCAGCGACACCTGGGCCAAGCCCTTAGTGCACTCGCCCGCCACATAATCAAAATGCGGTGTACCACCGCGAATGACCGCGCCCAGGGCAATAATCGCGTCGTACTCACCCTTGGCGGCAACTTTCTGCGCCACCAGCGGGAACTCAAAGGCGCCCGGCGCGTAGTAGATGACGATATTGTCGTCACTGATGCCGTGGCGGCGCAGCGTATCCAGAGCACCGTCTTTCAGGCTCTCGACGACAAAGCTGTTCCAGCGGCTGACAATCAGGGCGTACTTGCCACTGGATGCGGAAAAATCACCCTCAATAATCTGCTTGCTCATAAGATTCTCACTCGTTAGTCGTATCACTCACTGTCCGGGCTGACGTAATCCACCACCTCAAGATCAAAGCCCGACAGCGCAGAAAAGCGCATGGGGGCCGACATTACCCGCATTTTTCTCACGCCCAGATCCCGCAGAACCTGAGACCCCGTGCCGACCTGCTTGTAGACCACATCGGCGCTGCGCCGCTGCTGGCGGCCGGACAAAAGCCAGTCGATAGACTCCTCCACATCGGCAGTGGACTCATCGTGGCAAATCAGCACCAGTACCCCATGGCCCTCGCGCTCAATACGCGCCAGCGCCTCGCCGTAGGTCCAGGAGCAAACGCCGTCGACCGCCGGGCGCTTGATCGCCAGCAAATCCCGCGCGGTATCCATAACATGCACCCGCACTAGGGTTTCATCTTCCGGTTGGATATCGCCTTTGACCAGAGCAAAGTGCAAATCGCCACGCGCGGTATCGCGGTAGGTGTGCAGAGCAAACTCGCCATACTCGGTTTCCACCCGGCGCTGATTGATACACTCCACCGTCTGTTCTTTCGTGGCCCGATAGTGGATCAAATCGGCGATGGTGCCAATCTTCAAGCCATGGGTTTGAGCAAACTGCTCCAGCTCGGGCCTTCTGGCCATAGAGCCGTCGGGATTCATGACCTCTACAATCACGGCCGCTGGCTCAAATCCCGCCATGCGGGCGAGGTCACAGCCTGCCTCGGTATGGCCGGCCCTGCTCATTACCCCGCCAGGCTGCGCCATGATCGGAAAGATATGGCCTGGCTGGACGACATCGGTGGGTTTGGCTCCGGCCGCCACCGCCACACGCACTGTGCGCGCCCGGTCAGCCGCGGAAATGCCCGTGCTCACCCCTTCAGCAGCCTCGATCGAGGCGGTAAAGTTGGTGGAGTGCTTGGCCTTGTTATCCTGCACCATCAGAGGCAGGCCGAGCTGCTGACAACGCTCCGGCGTCAGCGTCAGGCAGATCAGGCCGCGCGCATGGCTGGCCATAAAGTTGATGTCCTCGGCGCGCACCTGCTCGGCCACCATGATCAGGTCGCCCTCGTTTTCACGGTTTTCATCGTCCATCAGGATGATCATTTTGCCGTGGCGCAGGTCGTCAATCAGCTCTTCAACGGTGTTCAAATTCATTTGTTAAAACCATTTTCCGTCAGAAATTCCATGGTCATCCCGGTTTTGCCACTCTTGGACTCGCCCGCCAGCAAGCGCTCCAGGTAGCGCGCCAGTACGTCCACTTCAAGATTGACCAAAGTCCCCGGCCGGTAACTGCCCATAATGGTCTCGGCCAGGGTATGAGGCACAATATTGAGCTCGAACTCGGCGCCTTCAACCTTGTTGACTGTCAGACTGATGCCATCCACCGTGATTGAGCCCTTGTGCGCAATGTAACGCGCCAGCGCCTCGGGGGCGCGCAGGCGAAAACGCTCGGAGCGCCCATCGCTGTGGCGACCAATCACCTCGCCCACGCCATCCACATGGCCGCTAACAATATGGCCACCGAGGCGCGTGGTGGGCAAGAGCGCCTTTTCCAAGTTAACGGGCTGCCCCGTCTGCCAGTGTTCAATAGTGGTTAGGGACAGACTTTCGCGCGAAACGTCGGCGCGAAAGCCATCGCCGGGTAAATCGACCACCGTCAGACAAACACCGTTGGTGGCAACAGAGCCACCGAGCGACACGTCCGCCAGATCGAGCTTGCCAGTGCGAAGGTACAGGCTCACATCGCCACTGGCCGGAGTTACGGCGGCCACTTCGCCCACAGCTTCAATAATGCCGGTAAACACAGTCTAGTTTCTCCTCTCACTCAGGAGTCAAAGTCCGGCACTGCGGTAATGCGCCAATCCTGGCCCACAGCGCGAATGTCTTTTATATCCAGCGGCAGTTGTGCCGACATGGCGTCGATTGGCAACTCAAACAAGCCCCGGGCACGGTTACCCAGGAGCTTGGGCGCCATATAAAGGATGATTTCATCCAGAAACCCCAGACGCAAAAAGCTGCCTGCTACCTTAGCGCCCGCCTCTACCAGCACCTGATTGCAACCGCGCTTGGCCAGCTCGCGCAGCAAGAGTTGCAAACTCACACCGCCCTCGCGCTCGGCCAACACCAGATGCTCGACATGCTCAGGCCAGCCGCTGGCATCCACCTCGCGGGTGTGCACCAGCAGCACGGCGGAGGGCTGCTGCACCAACAGGCAGTCGGGCGTCAGTCGCCCACCGGAATCAAGCACCACTCTAAGCGGCTGGCGGATATCGCCATCGGCGGGCGCTTCCGGCCAGTCGCCACCCCGAACGGTTAGCGAGGCCTGATCCATAAGCACAGTATCCACCCCAGTAACTATGGCACAACTGCTCGCGCGCAGACGCTGAACATCCTCGCGCGCGCGCCGGCCGGTGACCCAGCGGCTCTCTCCGCTGGCCATGGCCGTGCGGCCATCGAGGCTCATGGCGAGCTTGCAGCTCACCCAGGGCAGACCGTGGGTCATGCGCTTGACAAAGCCGCGATTGAGCGCCAGCGCCTCCTCTTCGAGCAGCGGTCCCTCCACCTGAATACCGGCAGCGCGGAGCCGCGCAAAGCCGTCGCCGGCCACCTGTGGGTTGGGGTCCTCCATGGCGTAAACGACCCGCGCCACCTGAGCCTCGACCAGCGCCTCGGCGCAGGGCCCGGTGCGCCCAGTATGACTGCAAGGCTCCAAAGTGACGTAGCAGGTGGCACCGCGACAGACCTCAGCCCACATGCTGCGATCGGCCGGATCCCCCCCGGCAAGCTCGGCGGCGTTGCGCAGGGCGTTGATTTCGGCGTGATGATCACCGGCACGCCTGTGCCAGCCGCGGCCAATCACTTGCCCGTCTCGCACCAACAGGCAGCCGACCGCCGGATTGGGCGTGGTGGTATAAATGCCGCGGCGAGCGAGAGCGAGCGCCTCGGCCATGTAGACGCTGTCGTTTACTTGGCTCTTCATGTTGAATTCGTTCAGGGTGTGTTCGCCGGGTCCCGGTCCTGCCCTTCCAGCCGGTCGATTTCCTGACGAAACTCGTGCAAATCCTTGAAGCTGCGGTAGACCGAAGCGAAGCGCACATAGGCCACCTCATCCAACCCGCGCAGCTCATCCATCACTTTTTCACCCAGGCGGCGGGAGCGCACCTCGCGCTCGCCGGTGGCCTGCAAAAAGTGCTTGATGTTATTGATGGCGCTCTCTATGGATTCGACCGAAACCGGCCGTTTTTCCAATGCACGCTGCAAACCGGCGCGCAGTTTGGCCTCATCAAACGGCTCGCGGGTGCCATCTTGCTTGATGATACGCGGCATCACCAGTTCGGCAATTTCATAGGTTGTGAAGCGCTCGTGGCAAGACAGACACTCCCGGCGGCGGCGCACCTGATCGCCCTCGGCCACCAGCCGCGAGTCGATCACCTTGGTCTCCTCGGCACTGCAAAAGGGACAATGCATGAAATTTGCCTCACTTGGCGCAATTTGCGCGCATATTAGCATAAAAGTGCAGCATTCTGGTGCCCGAATCAGCGGCCCTGACTGCGCTGGCGAACGGCCTCGAACAGGCAAATACCCGTCGCCACCGAGACATTGAGGCTGCTGACAGTTCCAGCCATGGGGATTTTAACCAGCGAGTCGCAGGTCTCGCGGGTCAACCGCCGCAACCCGGCGCCCTCGGCGCCCATGACCAGAGCCAGAGGCCCACACAGGTCAGCCGAATAAATGGTGTCACTTGCCTCGCCGGCGGCCCCTTTTAACCAGATACCGCGCTCTTTCAACTTTTCCAGGGTACGGGCGAGATTGGTCACCGGAATAAACGGCACCACTTCGGCTGCACCGCAAGCCACTTTGCGCGCGGTGGGGTTGAGCCCTGCGGCATTATCCTTGGGAGCAATGACCGCATGAACACCAGCGGCATCGGCCGAGCGCATGCAGGCACCGAGATTATGGGGGTCGGTAACGCCATCGAGCACTAGCAAAAAGGGCGGCTCCTCAAGCGCATCCAGCAGCTCGTACAGGTAGGCCTCGGTATGACTCTGGCCTGGACGCGCCTGGGCGATCACCCCCTGATGGTTGGCATCGCCGGCCAGGGCATCCATTTTCTTGCGCGCCGCTTCCTGCACGGCAATGCCGTTGGCCTCAGCGAGCTGACGAACGGCCTGCAGCCGTTGATCCGCCCGCCCCTGCAGCACCAGCAGGCTCAGCACCCGATGGGGAGCACTTTGTAAAATGGCCTGCACCGCGTGCAGGCCATAGAGAGTTTCTGTTTTGCTCACTCGCTGTCTCTCTCCGCCTCCGGCGCCACGCCGCCGTACTTGTCACACCAGAACAACATGGCGTTAGTCCTTCTTAGGCTTCTTTTTAAATCGCGCCAACGCCTTCTTAACACCAGCTGTTGCCTGCGCAAGTAAAGATCGGCTCTTTTGCGCTGGCTCAGCTTGCGCCGATCGAACTGGCGATTTTTGCGACGAGCGACTTGCTTGCGCGCCGGTTTCATTGCCATTGGGTCGTTTCCTTTTACGGGGTTTGGGCGTATTGGACTGCGGCTTGGGCGCGCGTGATCCGCTGGCGCCTTTGGCCTTCGGGCCGCGCGATGCTTTGCCCGACTTGCCACCGCGGCCCTTGCGCGGGCTGTCTTTTCCGGGCGCGGCGGCGCGGGCGCGGCGCACATGCTTGACCGACTCGAGCTCAAAGTCGATTTTGCGCTCATCCAAACTGACGCGCACAACGCGCACTGTCAGCTCATCACCAAGACCAAAGACTTGTCGAGTGCGCTCGCCCACCAAGCGGTGCTTGGCCGGATCAAAACGGTAGTAATCCTGCGGCAGGGCAGTAATGTGAATCAAACCCTCGACGTAGATATCCACCAGCTCGACAAACACGCCGAAGCCGGTCACCGAGCTGATCACGCCGTTAAAGACATCGCCCACCTTGTCCTGCAGATACTCGCATTTGAGCCAGCTGACCACATCGCGTGTCGCCTCGTCGGCCCGGCGCTCCGCCAGCGAGCAGTGCTCGCCCAGGGCGATCATGTCGGGCACCTCGTAGGGGTAAATCTTCGCGCTGGGAATGTCCTTCACCCCCTCAAGGCGAACCACATGGCTGGATGGGGCAGAGGAGCGGATTACCGAGCGGATGGCCCGGTGTACCAGCAGATCCGGGTAGCGGCGGATGGGCGAGGTAAAGTGGGCGTAAGCATCGTAACCCAGGCCAAAATGGCCCTCGTTTTCCACCTGATAGACCGCCTGGCGCAGACTGCGCAGCATGACGGTCTGGATCATATTGGCATCGGGCCGGTCGCGGATAACTTCCATCAGGCTCTGGTAATCGGCCGAGCTCGGCTCATCACCGCCACCGAGCCCGAGGCCCAGCTCACCGAGAAACTCCCGCAGGTTTTCCAGTTTCTCCGCCGTTGGCCCTTCGTGCACCCGGTACAGCGAAGTGAGCTTGTGCTTATCCAGAAAGCTGGCGGCGCACACGTTGGCGCAGAGCATGCACTCTTCAATCAACTTGTGTGCGTCGTTGCGCCGTACAGGCACGATTTCATCAATTTTACGCTCGTCGTTAAAGACAATACGGGTCTCGACGGTTTCAAAGTCGATAGCACCGCGCTCAGTGCGCGCCTCGCGCAGCGTCCGGTAAAGCTCGTGCAAAATCTCGATCTCACCGAGCCGTTCGGCATGTTGCGCCCGGGCTGCTTCATCGCCTTCGATCACGGCGCCCACCTGGTTGTAGGTTAGCCGCGCATGGGAGTGAATTACCCCTTCATAGAAGGTGTAGCCGGTCAGTTGGCCACGGGTATTCAGAGTCATTTCGCACACCATGACCAGACGATCGACCGCCGGGTTGAGCGAGCACAGGCCGTTGGAGATTTTCTCGGGCAGCATGGGTACGACGTGGTCCGGGAAATACACGCTGGTCGCCCGGCGCCTCGCATCCACATCCAGCCCGCTGCCGGGGCGCACATAGTGCGAGACATCGGCAATGGCGACAAACAGGCGCCAGCCACCGCCTTTGTTGCGCTGACAGAGTACCGCGTCGTCAAAATCGCGGGCATCTTCGCCATCGATGGTGACAAACGGCAGTTCACGCAAGTCCACCCGGCCGGCTTTGTCCGCCTCATCGACGGTATCGGAGAGCGCCTCAGCCTCCTCAAGCGCCTCGTAGCTCCACTGGTTGGGGATACTGTGAGACTCAATGGCGAGCTCAATCTCCATGCCGGGGGCCATATGATCCCCCAGAACCTGTATGACCTTGCCCTGCGGTGGGCGCTGCTTTTCGGGCTGACGGGTAATTTCAACCACGACAATCTGCCCCGAGCGGGCGCCCATTTCGTCGCCCTGGGCGATCATGACATCGTGGGTGACGCGCGGGTTTTCAGCGCTGAGAAACTGCACGCCGCCCTCGCGAATCAGCCTGCCCGCCAAGGTGTTGGTATTGCGCGTGAGCACCTCGACGATAGCGCCCTCTTCTCGGCCGCGATAGCTTTCGCCCTGCAGACGCACCAGCACCTCGTCGCCATCAAAGACTTTGCGCATTTGGCGGTTATGCAGATAAATGTCCTCGCCGCCATCGGCCGGGATAGCAAAACCATAGCCGTCGCGATGGCCCTGGACCCGGGCGCGGACGACATCCATTAAATCCACCCGCGCGTAGGCACCGCGGCGATTGCTGATTAACTGGCCGTCGCGCGCCATGGCGATCAGCCGGCGGCGCAGCGCCTCGACGTCATCCTCGTCAACCAGCTGCAGCAACTCGGCAATCTCGGGGTGGGTACAGGGCCCGGGCTGGCGATCCAGAAGCTCCAGAATCACCTCGCGGCTGGGGATGGGATTGTCGTATTTTTGCGCCTCGCGCTCAGCGAAAGGGTCGGAAGGGGGACCTTGGCGTTTACTCAAAAGGTATGCTCCATAATGTCGGAGAATGAAAAGTCCCGACATTATAGGGCATTGGGGGCGCTAAACCCTAAACTGATTGGCAGGTGCGGCAAATAACCGGAACCTGCCGGCGAAGCATCAATCTTCGGCCGCTTTTTCCAGCTCGTGCTCGATAAACCCGAGCGCCTCGTCAATCAGCAGGAACATGGCGTTCTTGGCGCGCTCAGCATTGCCGCTGGAAATGGCGTGATAGACCTTGGCGTGATCTTCAATCACCCCGTCGGGGTTCGCCTTAATGACATTGGTATGGCGAATACTGACGTTCAGTGCCGTGCGGGTAAAATCGCGCATACGGATATAAAAGCGATTTTCACTGGCATAGAGAATACTGATATGAAAATCAATGTCCGCTTCCAGCTCGTTTTCCGAGTTGTCAGAAGCGACTCGCATCCGCTCCAGCGCATCGCCAATGGCCCGGATGCGTTCCGGGCGGGCGTAACGCGCTGCCAGCGCCGCTGCCTCCGGCTCTATCGCAATGCGCATTTGCAGAAATTCTTTGAGGACCTTCATGGAGGGATTGCCCTCCAGTGACCAGCGCAGCAAGTCGGAGTCGAAGATGTTCCACTCTTCCTCGGGCATGATACGGATACCCTGGCGTGGCCGGCTTGAGATCAACCCTTTGGCCGAGAGCATCTTTACCGCCTCGCGCACGGCCGTACGACTCACGCCAAACTCGTCACACAGGTCGGCCTCTGTAGGCAGGCTTTCGCCCTGGTTGTATTCACCACAGACAATGGCGCGGCCCAACTGCTGGGTCATACGCTGAGATAGATTATTGTTTCTTTCAAGCACCGCCATTCGCCGTCTACTCGCTCCCATTGGTTGATCAGGCTTGTCGCGCGGGCCCGCAGGCACGCATTTGTCCTATCATACCACCGATAAGCGCTCGCTCCACACCTGCACCGCAGAAACAAAAAAGCCCCCGCAAGCGGGGGCAAGCATAATAAAGAAGAGACCATGCATTACTGGCGGCAGGCCAAGGCCCACCGCACAGAAACACACTGGCAGGCAGAGCCTGCCGGTGCCGCCAGCGGGGCCGGCGGCTGCCTGTGCTACCAGGCATGAGCCCCTCGAGCGGAGCCCCTCTTCCAACACTGGCCGAAAAGGCCCAGCCTTAGAATGAGTAGCGTGCGCCCAAGGCGAATGAGCGGCTGATTTTCCAGTTACCGAAGGTGTGATACGGGCTATTGCCGTAACGGCTCTTATTGACCTCTCCAGTCAGGTTCACTGCATCAAAGGTCACAACAAACTCATCGGTAATGTTGTAGCTGATTTGAGCATCCAGTGAACTCTGTTCGTCGCGATATACGCTCAGCGGGTTAGCAAACAGCGCCGCCTCGTTGTTGTTAAGGAAGTCTGAACGCCATACGTAAGCCAAGCGCATATCAAACTTCTCACGCTCGTAGATCGCTGCCAGCGAGTAAGACTTATCGGACACACCAAAGATGTCTGCTGTCTCGGTGCCAATTTGCTCACCGCGATCATTCAGCTCAGGAATGGTCTGCTCTGAATCCAGGAAGGTAAATGCCGCCTGAAAGCCAAGGCCATCCAAAGCGCCATCCAGCTCTGGGAAGTAGTTCATACCCAGTTCAACACCCGACAGCTCACCATCAGAAGCGTTATCTGGCTGCGACAGAATAAAGGTGTTGGTTTCGTAACCTTCGATGTCGCGAGTCACCTGATTGCGGAACCCAATAACCAGACCTTCGATATCGCGCTGGAACAAAGTCACATAGGCATTGCTGGCGTCACCGAAGTACCACTCCAGAGACAAGTCCAAGTTTTGCGACGTTGTTGGCTGCAGGTTAGCATTACCGCCATTCGCCGTGCCGTAACCGATGCCGGTAATATCGTCATTGTAGGTAATGGTTGGGTTCAGATCACCGAACCAAGGCATACGCAGGGTTTCACCATAGCCAAAGCGCAGCATCAGCTCATCGGTCAAGTGCAGACGCAATGCCAAACTTGGCAAGAACTCAGAGGTTTCCGTAGATCCGTCGGTGGTTTCCAAAGTAACGCTGTCAGTGAAGACGGTATCAGTGGTCACATCAACGTAACGAGCACCTACCTCACCATCGAGCATCATGCCGCCCAAATCTGCTTCAAATTGCGCCGTGGCGTAGAGCGCCGTGTTAACTTCGTTAACCGCAAACTCTGCAACCAGCGGATCGTTTGGATCCAGACCATACAGGTTCAAGAACTGCGCACGATTCGCCGCAATGTAAGGTCCATTGGCCACAGCCCAAGAACGAGGCACATTGAACTCGCCCTCCATAAAGCTGTCGTTCACATAGACGATATCTTCACCGTAGGTGGAAAAATCACAATTCGCAGGGTCACCTGAGGTGTTAGCGCCTGCACAAACTCCAGCATCTTGGTTGCGGGAGTATTCCATTGAGTCGCGATCATCGTAACGCAAACCGAAAGTAAACTTGCGGAAGAAGCCGTCCAAATCGTATTCGCCGTCAGCGGTAAAGGTGAGAGCCTCACCCTCATTTTTCTCTCCGCTGTCGTACATTTGCGCCATAGGGAAGACCGTCAAATCGGTCAGATCACTCTCATCAACGTCTGGAGTGTCTGGATTATCACGCCACACCATACTAGGGTCATTACTGAAGTTGGCGGTTACTTGATGACGAGCGCCTTCAGATCGCATCGCGATAAAGCTGGACTCATAAGTACTGTCCTGATAAACCAGTTCAGATTTCAAGCGCAGGTTATCGGTAAAGTCCCACTCGCCGCCCAACGCGTACAAGAATGAGTCGGTTTCACCCGTTGATTGATCACCACTCGTGAAGGTCCACGGGTTGCGAACTGTACGCTCTTTAATAATATTAGTGCCTTCGTACAGCTCGAAGGTATCTTCGATATTGCCCAGCTCACCCAGGGAGCCCCACCAGTCAACAAACGCGAAGTTCAGTGAGTTGAAGCCTTCGTTGCGGAAACCATTGTAGAAAGCTTCAAAGGTGTAGGTAGAAGCTTCGTTGGGCGCCCACTGCAAAGATATGTTCGCTGCCTGGCGCTCACGCTTACCATTGTAGTCAGCCATAAACATGGCATCGCGAGACAAGTAGTACTCTGTATCAGTGCCATTCACACTCAACGTTGAACCCGGTGTGCTTGGCAAACCGTTGTCGAGACCCGGGGTCCAGATGGGCTGCTCAGCGGCGCGACCATCATTGGGGAAAATACGCTCTAGCGGAATCCAAGGATCAGTTGGGTTTTCAGTCATAAAGGCGACCTGAGCACCCGGAGTAACTGATTGATCGCGATATGTGGTTTCAGCGTAAGAAACGTTCAGGAGCGCGCCAAACTCACCGGCACCGGCCTCCCAGACATTACTGAACAGACCGCTGACAATTGGATCGATCTCGTCAGCCTCTTCCAGGTAAATACCGCGAGCGGCTAAAGATACTTTAGAGCCATCGAAATCCAGCGGACGGAAAGTTTGCACATCAATTTGACCGGCGATTCCGTTTTCAAACTGGTTCGCAGAACGGTTTTTAATAACATCGATTCGGTTTACCAAGGTCGATGGAATGTCAGCAAGCTGCACCTCACGGCCAGAGGCGGTAAAAATGGTGCGGCCGTTAATGGTAGTACTCACGTCCGTAAGGCCCCGAATGGTCACAACGTTTACCTCGCCACCAGCACGGTCAGTTACCTGCACGCCGGGCACGCGCTGCAGAGACTCAACAACGTTATTATCGGGGAGCTTACCGATATCCTCTGCGACGATGGAATCCATCACCTGCATGGAATTGCGCTTGATATCGATCGATTTGGTCACGGTTGCTCGAATACCGGTTACAACAACCTCTTCGAGCATCCCGAGTTCTTCATTGTCACTGGGGGTTTGTGCGGCTACCTGAAGAGAACCCAACGCAGCAACCATAGCGATTGACGAGCTGAGCAAACGTCGCTTGAACATAGCTTTTCTCCATTTATGGTGGCGCGGCCGATTGAGCACAACGCCAGATTTATTATTGATAAAGGCAAAACAAATCCCGGCGGGCTCCGGGCAAACGGGTCATCACTCCTGCTTTGGGAGCTCGCTATTTGTATTACAATTTGAATGCTAATACCGTCTAAATGATCTGTCAACCACTCCGATAAAAGTATTTATCTTACTTAAAAGAAGAGAATAAGCCGCACTTTTTTTATGTTTAATAGCGAGTTTATCAGGGAAAACCCAGAAAAATTGGCCACATCTGGCAGAAAATGGGGGAAAAATCAGTAATACAGCCGTATAATCGGTCATTGCCAAGCGCAATCCTACCGCGCCCGGTCAGACTTATAGTCATAAGAACTATTATAGTATAATAATTTAAAGATTGATCAAATAATAATCGGAAATACACCGACAATCTGGAAAGGTAAGCTCACGATGATTGAATTCTCTTCCCTGGACTACTGGGTGCTCGCGCTGTTTTTTCTGTTACTGGCGGCCACTGTCGGCGTTGCCATGTGGCAAAAAGAGCGGGACACTGCCGATTACTTTCTCGCCGGGCGCAACGCTGGCTGGCTGGTGATTGGCTCGTCTATCTTCGCCTCCAATATCGGTTCTGAGCACTTGGTGGGCTTGTCGGGCGCTGGCGCTCAAACCGGCATGGCCATGGCGCACTGGGAACTACAGTCTTTTATCATCATTCTGCTGGGCTGGCTGTTTGTGCCCTTTTATTGGTCCAGTAAGATCTACACCATGCCGGAGTTTCTGGAGAAGCGTTACGGCACCGCCTCGCGCACCTTCCTTTCAGTGATTTCTCTCGTAAGCTATGTACTCACCAAGGTCTCAGTAACGGTTTACGCTGGCGGTGTGGTTCTGCAAACCGTTCTCGGGATAGATACCTTGTGGGGGTTTGATTTCTTCTGGGTTGCTGCCATTGGCCTGGTGGTGATTACCGGCCTTTATACCGTCCTCGGCGGAATGAGAGCGGTGCTCTGGACCTCGGTAATACAAACGCCTGTACTGATCATAGGTTCTGTGGTGATTCTGGTGACCGGGCTCGAAGCCGTTGGCGGCTTTGCGGAGCTGGAGCGCATTAACGGCGAAAAAATGAGCCTGTTCCGCCCAGCTTCTGACCCGGACTTCCCCTGGCCCGGCGTCATTTTTGGCTCGCTGATTATCGGCTTTTGGTACTGGTGCACCGATCAATACATTGTGCAGCGGGTCTTGTCCGCCAAAGGCATAGCCGCTGCCCGCCGTGGAACTATTTTGGCCGGCTATCTCAAACTGCTGCCGGTGTTTATCTTTTTGTTTCCGGGGATGATCGCCTACGCGCTAAACGCCAAAGGCATTATTCAGATGGACAGCCCCGATGAGGCATTTGCTACCCTGGTCTCAACCCTTCTGCCAGCGGGCGTTAAGGGGATTGTCATCGGCGGCCTTATTGCCGCCTTGATGAGCTCCCTGGCATCGCTGTTTAACTCTTCGGCAACGCTGTTTACCATTGATTTTTATAAGCGCTTTAAGCCCGACTCATCCGAGCAACACCTGGTCAAAGTCGGCCGGCTGGCAACACTGGTGGTGGTGGCTCTGGGCGTTGTCTGGATACCGGTGATGCAGCTGGTAGCCGATGTGCTCTACGAGTACCTGCAGCTGGTGCAGTCTCTCATTGCCCCGGCCGTTGCCGTGGTGTTCCTGCTCGGGGTTTTCTCGAAACGTATCACCCCCACAGCCGGGTTCGTTGGGCTTGTGGCCGGCTTTGTGCTGGGGATGATGCGTCTGGTGCTGCAAATTTTTTCCGACTCGCTGCCTACAGGCGGCGTCTTCCACTCGCTTCTGGCGGTAAACTGGCTCTACTACTGCATCGGCCTTTTTGTGGTTGTCTGCATCATCGTGCTTGCGGTGAGTCTTTTCACCAAGCCCGCTAGCGAGCAACAACTGGCAGGCATTACCTACGGCTCCATTAGCGCCGAGCACAGAGCCGAAATCCGCGCCGGCATCAGCAAGTGGGATGTCATTCACTCGGTAGTTATTGTCGGTATTATCGCCGGCATCTACATTCGTTTCTGGTAAAGGCCTTCAACGCTCAAACGAAAACCCTGGCGGGTACTGATGGTACCCGTCAAAATCCCCTTTACTGAGCGCCACCCCTTGGGCCCGGGCAATGGCATAGACCATTGCCAGATGAAAGTAAAAGTTGGGCAGCGCGTACCGATAAAGGTATTCCTGCGGCGGCAAGCTCAACTGACGAAAACCCGCTGTATCGGACACTGTATAGGGCGTATCCAGCTCGAGGGCCGGTAAACTCTGCATATATGCCATGGTGCGCTCTATGTGTCTGAGCAACGAAGTGTAGTCATTGCCAGTACTCTCAAAGCTGACTCTCTCGCGCCCCACCAGCGGACAGCAGGCACGCAGGGGAAAATTGGCCGCCGTTTTAATCTGATTCACCAAAGGCAACATATCCGGAGCCAGCCTCGCCTCCAGCAGTTCGCCCTGAGGGTCAACATCCTCCAGCTTTTTTACCAAACGCGAAAGGCAAGTCAGCGAGTGGTCAAACATCCGTACAGCCGATTCCGCCATCATCCGCCATCCCCCGAAAGAGTGTCGAAAATCATATTATTCTCCGTCAAGATGGTTTACCCGGCGATAGCGTTTTTCCAAAACCATCAACGTCAGCGCATAAATCACCACGATCACCGCGGGAATCGTCACAAAGCGGTACTCCGGCAGTAAGTACCAGAAAAGCACAATGAGTAATGTCCGGCTGACACTGTGAAAAATCCCCACCCAATGGCCAATTGCCCAGCTGAGCGGCAACCACATCAGCCCGGTGAGAATACCAACGCTTAAAGGCAGGGAGCTGGGTACCAGCATGTAAAATGGAATGGCAATTGAAAACACCAACAAAGCCATGGCAACGGTTTGCAAAAACAAACTGTCAAACGCATTTTTGGGGCGCGACCGGTCCAGATAGTTTTCACCGGTAAACTTTGACACGAAGAGCCCAAGGTACAGGATAGATCCGGTGCCGATAAATAAGCACAAAGCGGCCACTTGCTCTGGCAACACAGCGCCGGCAATACCGATCAGTGCCCACATCACCATGCCGGCGATCGGCATGGCAATAAACCGCCGCCGCTTGTATTCTTCACGTTGTTCTTCAAGAGTTCGGGTCATCATGGCGTATCCTTTATTTATAATATTTAACCGTTTATTTGCGCTACACTGCAGCTACATCATAATAGGAAAAGTCCACGAGCGTGTAGAACAGGAGAGACAATGGTGAGCGAGTTTATTCTGGCGATTGACCAGGGAACAACCAGTAGCCGCGCGATTATTTTCTCTCGGGACGGCGAGATAAAAGCCAGCGCCCAGCGCGAGTTTGACCAGCACTTCCCGGCCGACGGCTGGGTGGAGCACGACCCGCAGCAAATATGGGAAGTCACCAGTGCGGTGTGCCGCGACTGCCTCGCTCAGTTGCCCAAGGGGCAGCAGGTCGCCGGCATCGGGATTACCAACCAAAGAGAAACCACGCTGGTTTGGGACAAGTCCAGCGGCGAGCCCATTTATCCCGCTATTGTCTGGCAGGACAGGCGCACCGCCCAGCAGTGCCGAAAGCTCGCCCAGCAAGGACACGAGGCTCTTGTGCGCGATCGCACTGGCCTGTTGTTGGACCCCTACTTTTCCGCCACCAAGCTCGCCTGGATTCTCGATAAAGTGGAAGGCGCGCGAGATCGGGCAAGTCGTGGCGAGCTGGCCTTTGGCACTATCGATACCTGGTTGATCTGGAAATTTACCGGCGGCAAAGTCCACGCAACCGACGCCACCAATGCGGCGCGAACCCTGCTGTTTAATATTCATACGCAGCGCTGGGATGAAGATTTGCTCAAGCTGTTTGATATTCCCGAAGGGATCTTGCCCGACGTCTACGATTGCGCCGCCGATTTCGGCGAAGCGCAGGAAGGGCTCGACGGTCGCACTTTACCCATTGCGGGTGTTGCCGGCGACCAGCACGCCGCCATGATCGGCCAGGCCTGTTTTGAGCCCGGCATGATCAAAAGCACCTACGGCACCGGCTGCTTTGCCCTGCTCCACACCGGACAAAAGGCGCAAATGTCCGACAACCGCTTACTCACCACACTGGCATACCGTTTAAACGGCGAGGTGCACTATGCGCTTGAAGGCTCCATTTTTATCGCCGGGGCGGCCGTGCAGTGGCTGCGGGACAAACTCGGTATCATTCAGCAGGCCAGCGAGACCGAAGCGCTGGCCGCCAGCCTGGACTCCAACCGCGGCGTTTATCTGGTACCGGCCTTTACCGGACTGGGTGCGCCCCATTGGCGGCCCGACGCCAGGGCCGTTATCTGTGGCCTGACTCGCGACAGTGGCCGCGCCGAAATTGCCCGCGCCGCGCTTGAGGCGGTGTGCTATCAAACCCATGACCTGCTGGAGGCGATGGCCAAAGATACTCAGCAAACACTCACCAGCTTGCGGGTAGACGGCGGCATGATCGCCAACAATTGGCTGCTACAGACGCTCGCCGACATCACAGGTATGACGGCCGAGCGACCGGCTATCACAGAGACAACAGCCCTTGGCGCCGCCCGCCTCGCCGGCCTGCAGCTGGGCTTGTTTTCAAGCCTGGAGGACATTGCCCAAAACTGGACACTGGAGGCTAAGGCCGAGCCCGCCATAGAGCCTGAGCTCAAGGCCGACATGATTAAGGGCTGGCAGCGGGCGGTGGAGCGCAGCCTGCTCGACGCTGAACGCTCCGATACCTAAAAAGCGCCAGACACCGCCCCTGACCCGGCGAACGTCGGCGGATAAAAAAGCGCAGGGGCTCCCCTCTGCGCTTTTCGACTTGAACCTCGGCGAAGGCTTAAAAACGCATCGCAAAGCTTAAGCGAATGTCCCGGCCGGGCGCTGAATAGCTCTTCACCCCCTCGTAGTCGGGCAAGTGGGTAAAGTCTTCCACACTGCCGTGATCGAGATACTCTTCATCAAAGACGTTTTTCACCGTTAGCGTGACGCTAAACCCATTCAGCGCCAATGGCTCCCAGTGAGCATAGACATCGTGCACGTTATAGCCCGGTTTATCGATGCTCGCCTGCGCCGACTCCACGTAGATGTCATCCAGGTCTTGCACCAAGGTCATAATCCAACCAATGTCCACGCTGGAGCTGACTTGATATGACGTATCCATGGTCAGAGTATTACCGGTCGATGTGCCGAGATAGCCGTAGGCGTAACGAGTCAGTGATTCACCATCGAGCTCTACGTCCGTATCCACGTAGGTCCACTTGGAGAACAGGCGCTCGCCATTGTAGGTCGCGCCCAGAGAATAGCCGTTGGTTTCCAGCTCACCCAAATTCTCGTAGTGACGCGACCAAGGCAGGGCGTTACCGATCGCATCTTCGATGGTGGTATCGTGGTAACCTGCGCTCAGTAAAAAATCGCCCAGAGTGTAGTCCAGCCCCAATTCAAAATTTTTCGCACGCTCGGCTTTCAAGTCAGGATCATTGGTGGTGCCGAAGAGTTTAAAGCCATCGTTGGTTTCCACCCCACGCAGAGATTCGGCGTAGCCACCGCTGACGGTCAAAGCGCGCGTAAGGTCATAGGAGAAACCCACATTCGGGCTAAACCCGTCGGAGGAAAACTCGTTGTTTTCTTTATCCACCGCGTTAAAGTCATCCCAGCGTGTGCCAAAAGTCAGTAGCAAAGTATCGCTGGCCTGAAAGTAATCTTGCACGAAAAAACCCAACACATCGCTGGTTTCGGTGAAGACATTACCACCCAGAGCCCGCTCGCCAGCCGTGACTTCATCGTCGCGATAGTCGGAGCCGTAGACAATTTTGTGCTCACCCCACTGGCTGGTGTTGCTCAGTAAAAAGCCCTGCGTGTCCACCGCGCTGGTGTAATCGTCCCAGGGGCGGTAGATTTCAAAGTCGGTGTTGTACAGGCTCACGTCCAGCAGCAGCCAATCGCTGTCGGGCTTGTCCCAGGAATACTTCAAGGTCGTGGTAGTGCGGTCAAACTCCAGATCGCGCAGAGGGTTGCGCGGACCTTCGCCCCACTCCGGGCGAGTCAGTTTTTCGCCCTCTTCGGTCAAGTTTTCGTAACTGATACTGGCCTTGTGACCACCGCCAAAATCCCCCACCAGTTTAAAAAAGCCTAAGTCCTGATCGGAGTTGGTACCCGGCAGCTGATTGCCGCTGGGGTCTTCCATATCATCCTGGTCAGACGTGACATAGCTGGCCATGGCACTAAAGCCCCCGCCCAAACGGCCAAATACCGTAGCGCTGCCCTTGTAGCCCTCGGTGTTGGAGAAATAGCCGGCTTTAACAATCGCCCCAAAGTCTTTGTTGCCTAGCATGTCTTCGGGGTTTTTGGTTTCAAACTTGATCGCACCGCCCAGTGCACCCGAGCCGCTGGTCGCATCGCCCGCGCCGACCTGTACATGAACCTGTTTGAGCAGCTCGGGCTCAATGGAAATGCGCCCGGTGTGGTGGTAGGTCACGCCCGACTGAGTCGCACCATCGACACTGATATTGAGGGTATCCTCACCCAGATTGCGGACGTAAATCTTTTGCGCGGCACCCACCGAGCCGCCCACCAGCACCGTCGGCACCCCGGAGAAAATATCGTCCAGGTCATTGGCTTGCTTGCGCTCCAGGTCGGCCGAGGTGAGTAGGCTGTCCACCGGCTCGCCAATCACCACCAGCTCTTCAATTTGTGCTTGTTTTTCCTTCTGCTTACTCGCTTCTGCGCCGCTTTGCGCCAGGGCGTGGGTTGAGCTTAACGCGAGCGCCAGGGCGAATAGGCTGACGTGGGTGGCAGGGCTAACGGGGCATTGCATGACGGATCGTCCTCGTAGTTACAAATTCCTAAAAGAGAACGATTATCACACTTATTATTATTTAAGTAAATGGGAGGTCACCTACCGGACGTAGGCAACCACCGCAACAAAATGGCAAAAAGAGCCCGCGAGTACGAACATGTGCCAGATACCGTGAGCGTGGCGCAGCTTCTTTAACCCATCCAGCACATAAAAAATCACTCCCACGGTGTAGGCAATACCGCCCACCCACAACCACAGTAGCCCGGCCAGGGGGAAGCCCGCCGCCAGGTCCTGATAGACCACCACGCACACCCAGCCCATAACCAGATAGATCAGGATCTGTAGCCACTTGATGCGCTTTTTCGGCAGGATATCCAGCAGCAGCCCCACCACGGCCAGGGACCAGATAATCACCAGCATCACCAGACCGGTCATGCCGCCGACGGTCACCAGCATAAACGGCGTATAGGTTCCTGCAATCAGCAGGTAGATGCACACATGATCCAGCTGGCGAAACACCGCCTTGACCTTGGGGGAGCGAAAGCTGTGGTAGAGGGTGGACATGGTATAGAGCAGGATCAGCGTGACCCCGAACACGATAAAGCTGACAATCAGGGCCGCATCCCATTGCTGAATACTGATGGTCAGCAGCGCACCAAAGCCCACCAGTGCCAGCACGGCCCCAACCAAATGGGTAATACTGTTGATTCTCTCGCCGTCGTACATCCGCTCTCCCCGCCGGTTTAGCTTGTATAGGCACTAATGTAGCAGGCAAGACGAATCGGGATAAGCCCCCGACAGCCTCCGCGACTCGCCAGCACCCAAGTACCGCAAAAAATACGGCGGGCCGGTTACAGCCAATGATCTATTGCCACAAATGGCGCGTATATCAACGAATGGAATCACCTCAAAGGACGACTCCCTTAACGGTCTGTGACCAAGAGAGACCACTATGTTCAACCGCGCCTTGAAAGCCCAACTGACCGACCTAAGCCAACGTGCCCGAGCAGACGAACTGCTGCTGACGAGCCTCAAGCACCATCTGCTTTACGCCGAATACAGCCCCGAGGGCAAGCTGCTGGAGATCAGCGGCCCGCTGGCGACTCGCTTGGGCGGTCAACCCAACCAGCTGATTGGCCGCTACCACCGCCAGCTGTGCACGCCAGAGCAGATCGCCCGCCTGGACAGCCGCTCGCTGTGGCACAGCCTGACCCAAGGTAAAGCTCAGCAGCTGTGTCTGGCGCACCAGAGCGGGGAATCCACCGTATGGCTGGACGCCCAGTTTGTGCCGATCCGCGAGGGCTCAAAAGTGATCAAGGTGGTGCAACTTTGCACAGACGTCACCCAAGCCCATGAGCAAAACGTCCAGCGGGCCGGGGTGATCGATGCGCTCGAGCGCTCCATGGCAGTAATCGAATTCACGCCCAAGGGCGTTATCCTCAAAGCCAACGACAACTTCCTTCAAGTGGTGAACTACCGCGCCGCCGACATTGAAGGCAAACACCACGAAATGTTCTGCACACCCGAATTTTATCGGCAACACCCTGACTTCTGGCGAGAGCTGGCTGCGGGTTCCTTTAAATCCGGCCGCTTTGAAAGGCGAAGCTCAACCGGTAAAGTCATCTGGCTGGAGGCCACCTATAACCCCATTTACAACGAAGCCGGCAAAGTCGAAAAGGTGGTCAAATTCGCCTCGGACATTACCGCTCGCGTGCAGCACGGCGAGCGCGTGGCCGAGGCCGCCCGCGTCGCGCAGCAAAGCGCGCAGCAAACCTCTGCCACAGCGGTAGAGGGTTCGCAGATGCTCAAAACGGCGCTAAAGAATTTTGAAGCCATTGACGAGCAGGTCAACGAAACCGTGCAGCTGATACAGCAACTGAACGAGCAGTCGTCACAGATCAAAGCCATAGTGTCGACCATCAGCGCCATCGCCGATCAAACCAACCTGCTGGCGTTAAACGCGGCCATTGAGGCGGCGCGCGCCGGTGACCTGGGCCGGGGCTTTGCTGTGGTAGCCGATGAAGTGCGGCAGCTGGCCGCACGCACCACACAGTCAACCAGCCAGATCGAGCAGGTGGTAAAACACAATCAGGAACTGACCCAGGCCATTACCGGGCAGGTCGAGTCGGTGTCCCAATCGGTCGACAGCGGCAGCCTGCTGAACGGTCAGGTCGCCGAGGTCATCGAAAAAATCAACGCCGGCGCGGTCAAGGTATCACACACGGTGGCTGAGCTATCGCTGGAGAATCAATAAATCAGTAAACCCGGGTCGATCACCTGCTGCCCGTGATGCAATTCAAAATGCAGGTGATCCGTGCGCTCGGTCGCGCCCAGACTGCCAAGCCGCTGACCATTGCCCACTGGTTGACCGGCGTGGACCTCAACCTGGTCGAGGCGCACGTAGGTCGAGTAGATGTCGTTGTCGTGGCGAATCTTGACCAACTTTCCCACATTGCCAGCCGGTGTCATTACCTCCACCACCACCCCCGCCGCAATCGCACTGACGGCGGCCGTGGTCGATGCGGGCGTAAAGTCCATCCCTGAGTGGTAGTGATCCTTGTGGGGGATAGCGCAGCCGAGCGGCGCATTCAGGTAGAGCTCGCCCGTGACTCGCGCCCGCTCTATGGGCGGCTGGGCCTGCAAAGGGGCCAGTAACGCGCGAGCTTCATCCTCAGGCATGATTGAGGGCTGATGCGCCCCGGAGAGGGCAAGACTCACGCCCAGCAAGAGCACCACCGTCAAAGCGCTGGGCAACAGCCAGTCGCGACCCTGATTTTCCGAGTGCAGCAGAGTCTGAATTCTCTGGCGGACATCCTGATTGAGAAAACCCGCCACCGGCTGCGACGACCCCAAGTTGCCCTTAAAGTGCTCGAGCACTCGCACCATGGCAATACCGTAGTCGCGCGGCGCGATCCGGCAGCGCACAACCGCCAAGGTATCGCAGCCCACCTCCCGCGCCTCGCCCAGTTTGCGGTGCGCGTAATTGACCAGCGGATTAAAGAAAAACAGTGCGCGAAACACATGTTGAAAAGTAACGCTCAAATCATCACCGCGAGCAATGTGCGCCAGCTCGTGCGCCACCACCACTTCCAGGGTTTCACGGTCGAGCTCACTGAGCATGGACTCAGGAATAAACACCTCCGGCCTGAGCAGGCCGATGGTAAAAGGCGTAGCGCAGGCGCTTGAACTGCACAGGCGCACCGGCCGGTTGATTCGGTAATCCTTGCGCAATCGTTGCACCAGCGTTTGCCAGTGAGGGTCGCTGACAACGTGGGCCTCGCGGGCAATGCGCAAAAAGCTGAGCCGCCGATAGACGATTCGCGCCAACAACAACAGCGAAACCAGCAGCCAGGCCCCAATCAAAACCGCTTCCCGGCTGATAAAGGGCATAGAAGAAAACGGCACGGCACTGACTCGCTCTACCGGCAGCAGCGCGCAGGGGTCCAGCCAGTCGATGTGGGAAAAACCGAGATGAGACCACCATCCGGGCGACAGCGAGGGCGCCATGGGCGCGGATGCCGGCACCAGCCAGAGCAAATAGATGCCCCACACCGGGCCGGCACAGCGCGGCTTAAAAAGCCGCACCATCAAAATCACCAGTATCAGGCCAATAATGGAAAAGAGCAGAAAGCGCTGAGCCAGCCCCATGAGCAGGAAGCTTGAATTACCAATCAGATAAACCAGTTGTTCTGACACGGTAAAACCTCAGTGCATCAACGAGATGAATCATCATCTCTGGATAAGAGTTCACGCAGCTCACGCAACTCTTCGTCGGAGTAAGTTTTGCGTTTAGCAAAAAGATTCACCACCTCAAGGGGCTCAAGATCAAACACATTGTCGGCGATAAAACGCACCCACTGAACCAGGCCCGCCGCCCGGCCAATACACGGCGAATAGATATAAACACCGTGCGCCGATTCGCGCCCGAGAATGCCCTTAGCCACCATTCTGTCCAGGGTGGTCTTGGTCGTGGTATAGGCCCAACCGTTATCCAGCCGATCGTGAATTTCTCGCACAGACAAAGGGCTTTTTTTCCACAATACATTTAATAAACTGAATTCCGTTTTCGACAATTCTGGCAAGCTCTTCTGCTTCACGATTCCTCCGGCACAGGTTAGCCGACGAATGGTATCGGCGGGATATAACAATTTTGTGACAGTGTCGTCACACCCCTTCAAAATAGCAAAAATATCACGCAATAACAGATCTACTACATTGTAGTAATACACTTGTCACAATGCTGCTCTAGGTTATGCGCCCGATAACGACGCTAACTTTGAGGAATGTGTAATGCTCTCAACCCAACGACATTTTAAGCAGCGTGCACTGGCCTTGGTGTGTGCCAGCCTGTGCAGCGGCGGCGCCCTCGCCCAGCAAAATTCAGAACACATTGTTGCACCTGTTATGGAAGAGCTGTTGGTCACAGCGCGCCCCATAGCGGACTCTCAGGCTCAGTCCATCGCCCTGCAGCGCGATGCCGTAAATGTCATCAGCGCCATCGCCGCTGACGATATCGGGCGCTTTCCCGATCACACGGCGGCGGCGGCTTTGGCCAGGCTGCCGGCGGTGGCTGTGCAGCGCGATCAGGGCCAGCCACGCTACATTCAAGTGCGCGGCGCTCCTGCGCGCTGGACAACGGTCTCCTTTGACGGCATCAATGTGCTGGGTGCAGAGGAGCGAATTTTCCGGTTTGACTCGGTGCCCGCTGCGGTGATGGACTCGGTCGCCATCAGTAAAACGCTTACGCCCGAGATGTCCGCTGAGGCACTTGCCGGGCAGGTCAATATCCAGACGTACTCGCCACTGAACAGTGAGGGCTTCAGCGCCGATCTGGATGTGGGCTACGGCCCCATGGAACTGGGCGACGGCAACCAGGAGCGCTACTCGGGTCGTCTTGCCTGGGGTAATGACACCTTTGGCGCAGTCGTGGCTTTGTCCACTTACTCCATGGAGCAGGTCACCGACAACAATGAGATTGCCTACGGCGAAGGTGACACGCCGTCGCTGTTTGATTTCAGAAGTTATCAGCTGGAGCGCGAAACCAACTCGGCCATGGGCAAGCTGGAGTTTGCCCCGAGCGCCAGCCACCGCTTTGTGCTGTCCTCGCTGTACACCGAGTTTCTCGATCACGAGCTGCGCAACATGTACCAGCTGTCGCTGGCCGATGCGATTGCAGGCTCGGCAGAGCCGAACAGCGGTGAGCTGATTGGCGTTCCCGTTCAGGGTTGGCTGCAGGACGGCGACTACGAAAACTCCACCTTTACCAATACCCTCGGCGGCGATCACTGGGCCGGGGAATGGGAGATCGGCTGGCGCGTCAACTACACCGAAACCGAATCTTCTTTTAAGCTGCCGATTATTCTGCGCAATCAGGTAGATCCCACGGAGTTTGTCTCCCTGCGCTACGAACATTCAAACCGCGGCCTGCCGCAGGTGGAGCTCTACGGGACCACCTTTAATGCGCAGGGCGTCCCCATAATGGGCGAGGCAACCGAGGCACTGAATCAGACCGGTTACGGTTTCGACGGCCTGGTGAACTACCTGGGCGACTCGCAAACCGAATCCATGACCTACAAGCTGGATTTTGCCCGCGACTGGCAAATGGGCAGTGTCGATGCCCAGCTCAAATTTGGCGTTCAGTATGATGATCGCGAAGCCGGCTCACCGGGCAGCAGCTCGGCGTTTGTCACCGTCAGCCCCCTGGCACAGGCGATCGGCCTGGAATGGAACCCGAACCAATATGTGACCGACGATCCGTGGGACACCGACTTTGATCGTGGCTTTACCGCCACCTACGTGGACAACGAAGGGCTGCGCGATCACCTGGACACCACCCTTGCCGCACTCACCGATGCAGGTCTTATCAATCCCGATGAGTTTATCAGCCCGGAAACTCAGTACACCGTCACCGAAGAGGTAACCAGCCTCTACGCCATGAACACCTGGAACTGGGGTGCGCATCAAATTCTTATCGGTGGCCGGATCGAACAAGTGGACATTGTCAGCAGCGGTTATCTCAACGATGGCGAAGGCAGCTACCCGGTCACCCGCCGCAGCGATGACACGCGCTTCTATCCGAGCGTCCACTGGAATTTTGATATCAGCGAAACATTGAAATACCGCCTCGCTCTGGTGACCGGCAGCAGCCGACCCACCTTCAGCCAAATGCGCGCCGGCGCCAGCATCAGTGATGCAGGGCAAAGCGTGTCCGGCGGCAATCCCGATGTGGAAACCGAGTTTGCCAAGGGGCTGGACACGGCGCTTGAATGGTATTTCACCGATGCGGCTGTCGCCTCGGTCAATGCGTTTTATCGCGACGTCGACAACGTTTTGTTTGACTCGGTCGCCACCATCGGTGATGACCGCTACAACAGCGACGGCATTGACCGCTCTGCGTACGAGTACGAGACCACACGCAACGGCGACGACGGCAAGCTGGCTGGCGTTGAGTTTTCCTACCAGCACCAGTGGGACTTTTTGCCAGAGCCCTGGTACGGCTTTGGGATGCAGGCCAATATCGCTTTTCTTGATGGCGAGTTCACCACACCCGACGGACGCACCACCGCTTTCCCCGGCACCTCTGACAAAGTGATCAATACGTCGGTGTTCTACGAGAACTTTGGCTGGTCCATTCGTCTTAACTGGCAATGGCGAGACGCCTGGCTTGACGACATTTCACCCGACGCCGACGGCGACTATTACTGGCAGGACACTGAGCGCTTGGACCTGTCGGTGCGCTACCAAATCACCGAAGCCATTGGGCTGTACATGGACATCAACAACCTCACCGATGAGCTTGGCATTCGCTACCAGGGCAATGAAAACCGCCCGGTAGAGATTGAAGGCTTCGGCAAACGCTACCTGTTTGGCGTACGCGCCAGCTTCTAAGGAGAATTTTATGAACAAACGTATTACTCAATCCGCTTTGGTACTGAGCCTGTCGGCGGCTCTGCTGTCAGCCTGCAGTCACCAGGCTACTCAAACACAGACTCAGACATCGTTTGCCAGCCTGACGCTGGTCAACGAGGACAGCGTCTTCTTGCCCGAATCGCAACTGATCTACTGGGAGCTCAGCAGTGCCCATACGCCGGTGGACATCTACCGCGCCGCATCGCCCAGCACAGCCTCCATGACCAAAATTGCCGATGATGTCACAGGCAACAGCTACCGACTCACGGATGTCAACGACACGCGTCAGTACTACTACGTTCAGCCCGAGGGCAGCGAGGGACAATGGGTCGCCGAGCGTCTGTTGCCACTGGAGGGCGGCCACAACTTTCGCGATCTCGGTGGTTATAAAACCGAAAACGGCCGCAGTGTGAAATGGGGCAGACTCTATCGCAGCGGCACCATGGTCGGGCTCACAGAGCAAGATTACGAGTACCTGGGTGCGCTGGATATTCGCGTAATCTGTGATTTTCGCTCTCGCGAGGAGCTGGCCCACGAGCCCACCGACTGGTCATCCTTTGCCGGCGACGCCCAGTACCTGACCGGTGACTATTCCATGCGCGAAATGATGTCCGGCGATGACGCACTCAACTTTGCCTCCATTCGCAGCGCGGATGATGCCAAAGAAGTCTTCGCCGGCTTTTACCGAACCGGCCCCTATGTGTTTAAAGAGCAATACCGCAAAATGTTCCAGGAGCTGGCCGCCGGGAACGCACCTCTGGCTTTTAACTGCTCGGCGGGTAAAGATCGAACCGGCATGGCCGCGGCATTGGTTCTAACCGCCCTGGGTGTGCCGCGCGATACGGTTGTCGCAGACTACGCCCTGACCGAAAAGGTCGCGCACCACGACGAGCGTCCGACCCAAGAGGAAGATCAGAATGCGCCGCACAGTGGGTTTACGCAAATGCCCGCTGAGATTCGCGCTGTGTTTATGGGCTCCGACCCCATATTTATCCAGGCAATGTTCTCCGAACTGGAAAAAAATCACGGATCAACCATGGCCTATATCCAGAAGGAACTGGGTGTCTCCCAAGACGATCTTGCCCGTATCAGAGCTCTCTATCTTACGAACCAATCTTGACGGGAGGGGCCGAAGTTCGGCCCCCTTTTTCTCTGCACAGACTATCTGCCAGTGCCCAACGATGGATCTCCGTCAGCGGCTCTCGCCGATGCGGGAATTCGCACAGCCTCGGGAACCGCCCAGCGATCACCTTGAACCTCACCGCGCATTTGTTCTTTGATGACACGCTCTGTAATCTCAGCTCCCACCGCCGCCATGGCCGGAAAGTTATCCAGGCCATTGTTGGGAAAGTGTCGTCGGGTGCGATGAATAAAAAACTGTTCGGCAAAGCGGCGGTCAAAGGCGGCCTCCACGCCTTCGCGACCCAACATAAACCCCAACAAACCGCCCCAGGTGGCCGCCGGGTTGTCGGCATCCCATCCCACCAGCATGGCGATTTTAATGGTTTCTTTAATATCGCCCTCCCCGTAAAACAAGCTGATCAGACTCGCGGCAAAGTTAATACCCGCGGCAAAACAACCATTGCAATAGAGGTTACGCGTGGTCACATCGTAGCCGTCGGCCTGCTCGACCTGGTAGCGTAGATAAACCGCATCGCGCGTCTGCTCCCAGGGAATGCCCTGGCGGTATTGGCGGTACACAAAGTCATACATGGCCGCCGGATACTGCCCGTCCGGCAAAAGCTCGCGGGCTTTTCCCGCCATCCACTCAATAACAGGCGCATCGACCTCGCCGGGTGCCACCGACCCGGCCAGCGAATAGAGCGTGACGTAAAAAAGCGCAATGTCGACGGCTTCAGCGTCGGCCGTCGTACGAACGGGCAAATCCGCCAGCTGCCTGGCTATATCCGGCCGAGCCGGAGCGTAAAGGCCAAATATCTCGGTGGTCAACTGAGCGTCAATCATATCGTAATGGCTGTTGTTGCCGCGCTGACCGGTTGCCGGCGGCAAGAGACCGCCACGCATCAATTCGTAAGCTCGCTGGTTAGAGACCCAGAGAAAATTTTCATAGTTGCCGTCCGGGTCCTTGCCAAAAGGTGTGGGCTCGTCGGCCGGATAAATATGGGTAAGCCAGCCATCGCGAATCTGTTCGGCACTCAGAAGGCTGCTTTGATGTTTAGCGAGCAGGTACTGGTAGAGGTACTCAATATCGGTGTCATCATCAGCGCCCCAAACCCCACCGGGCTCCTCGAAGACAAAATCAATGGTGCCCGACAAATCACTGGGTACGCCTTGCCCCCAGATGCTGGGCTGATCGGCCTGCTCCCAACTCTCGCGCGTGTAAAAGTCGCCGGTTTGTATTTCGCCAATATTGCCAATTTTATCCATTTCGGTGACCAGTCCGCTCCAGTTGGCGATACACTGACCGAGCCAAAACCCATAGAGGCGATCTTGATACTCTGCTTTGGAAACCGAAAAAGACGCTGGTGTTGCACCCGCCACAGACGCTGCGCCGAGCATCAAACTCAGCGCCATTGCAAAGACACTTTTCATGGGGAACCTCTTTGTTTTTCGCCAGTGTAGCGTCAAAGGGGCGGGCAAACCAGCCGTTGGCATCTCGCTCCAGGTGTCACCCGTTCGCCAGCAATGGCATCGGCCATGTGCAAATACAACGGACTGGTGGCCAAGGCACTATCGCGGAGAAAATAGCTGTGGCCCTTGCGATCAAAACGGCTATTAAAATCATCGCAATCCACCTCATAGACACTGCCCGGCAGGCGGTTGATGTTCTCTGGGCCGGTCATGCCGAGGCGACGCGACCGGGTTTTGTTGCTGACATTGGCCGCCGTTGAGGCCGGCATGGCAAAGTCATCATTGGCAAAGTACATCAGGGTATTTCTCGCCGAGTCAACGGTGTTGCGGCCGCCTTTTCCCTGCTCGAGGATTTCGTTCTCCAGATCGGCCGCCACCAGAAATACATTGCGGAACAACGGCGGCTATTGCCGGCAGCGCGCTTTTACGACCAACCCCTCAATGCATTTTTGAGCACTCGACATCCCATGGAGCGCACCAACAGGTTCACCCGCCACCTCCATCGGCCGCCCCGAAGATACGCACAAAATTTGCGCGGCCTGCAGCGAAGAGCACAAAAAAGCCCACCTGCAGACCTATGCAGGCCTAGAGGCGGGCTCGGCTCATAGTGTCGCCGCGCTACTTCAGCTCAACCACCACCACCGATTTGGCGGGAATACGCAGCTCATCCAGATCGGCTGAAAAGGCTTTCGGCTCCAGAGTAGCGGGAGCGTCAAAAGTATTGCGAGCATCCATGGCCTCCGCGGTGAGAATCTGACCTTCCGCACGCTTGGCCTTCACCCCATCGATATCCAGATCAATATCGGCGCCATTTTTCGGGTCCATGTTTACCAACGCCAGATACAGTTTGCCATCGGTTCCTCGGGCAACAGAGGCAGTCACCGCCGGCACGCGCTTGTCACCGTTTTTGTAATCCGGTGTTTTCAGCTTGAACGGAATGGAGGTCGCGTCCTGGAACACCTTGTACATGCCATAGGTGTGATAGGTGGGCGTCAGCACCATTTTCTCTTTGTCGGTGAGAATCATGGCCTGCAATACATTCACCATTTGCGCGATATTGGTCATGGTGACCCGTTCAGCGTATTTGTGAAAGATATTGAAGTTCACTGCCGCCACAACCGCATCGCGCAGGGTATTTTGCTGGTACAAAAAGCCCGGATCACGCTCGGGCTCCGGGTCGTACCAAGTGCCCCACTCATCCACATAGAACTTAATGTCCCCTTCCGGATCATTTTTTTCCAGTACCTTCAGGTTGGCCTCGATATAGTCATCAATCTTGTACGTCCGGTCCATGGTATTAAACCAGTCCGTTTCGCTGAAATTGATGGCGCGGCCTTTATTGTCCCAATCGCTGTTGGGCAGGGTGTAGTAGTGATAGCTGATGCCATCAATTTTCTGCTCAATGTTTTTACTCAAGACATCGGTCCAGGTGGTGTCTTCACTGTGGCCACCACTGGCGACCAGCTTGGGCATATTGCCCTCAGGCGCCTTTAAGAAAGTAGCGTACTGGCGGTACAGATCCGAGTAGTACTCAGGCCGCATATTGCCGCCACACCCCCAGGCCTCATTGCCAATGCCGAAATAGGCAATCTCAAAAGGCTCTTCGCGGCCGTTCTTGCGACGCTCCTGCGCCAGCGTAGAACCTTTTTCGCCAGTCATGTACTCCAGCCATTCGGCCATTTCCTGCACACTGCCGCTGCCCAGGTTGCCATTGACATAAGCGTCGGCGCCCAGTAGCTCGACAAACTCAAAGAACTCGTGGGTGCCAAAGGTATTAGGCTCTTCCACACCGCCCCAGTGGGTATTGACCTTCACCGGCCGCTCGTCGCGCGGACCTATGCCCTCGCGCCAATGATACTCGTCAGCAAAACAACCGCCGGGCCAGCGCACCAGCGGAACCTCAATATCTCGCAGGGCATTGAGCACGTCGTTGCGAAAGCCGCGGGTGTTGGGAATGTCAGAATCCTCGCCAACCCATACGCCCTCATAGATACCCCGGCCGAGATGCTCGGCAAACTGACCGTAGATGTCTTTGTCGATAACGGGGCCGGTGTTGCCAGCATCAAACGTCAGATCTACCTTGTGATCTTTCGCGAGAACAGGGGCAGCCGCCAGTAGCATACCGGCTGCAATCAGGTGTTTTATCTTCATGGTGGTCTCCTTCAGTTATTATCATTACATCATACAAAAAGCCCGCCGGCGGGGGCGGGCTTTTACACTACTTAATGGGTTTCACGCAGCTGGAATTTCTGGCAGTCATTGTCAAACCAGGGGGCCTGGGAGACATTGGCGCCATCGGCCAAGGCACAACTGTCGACATTGAGCGACAGGCCACTGTGCCTATTGCGCAGTTCCACCGAGCCATCACCCAAAGGCCGCACCAGCCACTGTGCCCAGGGGCTTTCGCAAGCGCCTAATTCGGCATTAGCACCGGGAATTATGGGATTGCCGTCTAGGGTAAGACACTGAGCATTCTCACTCTGCGCGAGCTGCAGGCGGTAAAAGCCCTCTTCTGCGTGGGTAAATTGCCACTGTTGATCGGCCTCACCTCGCCAGGCACGCTGGACCAGATTCTCATCCTGTATCGCGAGCGCCTTACCACTTTGCACACTCATGACGGCGACCTTGCCCTGGGGCGCCAGCCGCCATTGATTGCTCTGTGCCACACTTAATGGGCGACCAGTATGGCGATTGGTAAAGCTCAGCCAACCACTGTCGCCAGTACTCACGTCCCAGCGCTGGGTATCGGTATTGATCCAGGGAGCGGCCATGCCTTTGTCATTGAGAAAAGTACCGGTTGCCACATGGGCCAGCCGATAAGCACCATCGGCCGTTGCATCGAGCACCCAGCTCGCCTGATCGGACTCGCAGGCAGCCACTCGCACTTTGCCTTTGCGGGCCTCCAGGCACTGACCCGCAGGGTTGACCAGTTGCTGTGGCACACCCTGCACAGATACTTTAATGGGGCCGTTCTCGCCCGAGGGCATTTTTACCGCTTCGCCTTCCGGAATCGGCTCCCCGAAATCAGGCAGGCCCTCCGCCGTCCAGGTAAATTTTTGTGCTCGCACGGAACGCGTGGAGCCACAGCCATAGGTCTCTTTTGAGTTGCCGTGATAGACAATCCAGTCTTCTGTGCCATCCGGTGAGGTAAAAAAGCCGTTGTGCCCCGGCCCGTAAACGCCGTTACCCCTTTGGAACACCGGCTCGTTGTACTGCTGCCAATGATCGGGGTTGAGCGGGTCGTCGCCGATGAGCTCTTTCATTCCCAATTTGTAGTCGGGTGTATCGCAGTAACTGGCCGAATAAATCAGAAAGGTGCGCCCCTGATGCTTGAGTATCTCGGCCCCTTCAGTCACTTTACGACCGCTGATTTCCCAGTCGAGCGTCGGGCGGGTCAGTACAACTTTGGGAGAGCCTTCTTTGAGGGTCCAGGGGTTGTCCATTTCAGTGATCAAGTTAAGCTGCTCATCGCCCTGCCACTGGGAATACAGCAAGTAGAGTTTGCCATTGTGCTCAAGATAGGTGCCATCGATGTTCCACTCATCCGGCATAAAGTGGCCCTTGTATTCGTAGGGCCCCATGGGATCATCGCCGGCGCTTTCCAGTACCGATAAATGCTGATGATCTAATGTGCCGTGAACGCCCGAGGTATACATCAAATACCAGCGCCAGCCGTTGGGCCCATTAAGGCGGTGAAATTCAAACGCCCAGAAATTCCAGCTGCGCGCCGGATCAGTATCCGACCAAACGTTGATCGGCGCTGCCTCAGACAGCCCCGCCAGAGTCGGCGACTTGCGCATCACCAACTGAGACGTCCAAGTGGTTGTGGTAAGGTAATAGTTGCCATCCCAGTACTCCAGCCAGGGGTCAGCACCATTGGCAAACAGTGGGTTGGCGAAATAACCATCGGGTAGAGTCGGCGACTGTTTACCACCCTCTGCTGTAGGGTGTTGCGCGCAGGCCACCATAGACAATGCCAGTGCGCCAGCGCCTGTGAGCTGTTTCCAGTTTTTCATAACGTCCTCGGTTTAGAAATTAATGACAAAGCCGCCGCGAGCCCGCACGGACAGCTCCAGTGATGAATCTGCAACCACATCCCGCTGACTGAATGAGCGCTCGCTGTCACCATCGGTGATCAGCTGGCCCTTGGCCGATTGAATAAATGACAGGTCCAAACTCAGCGAAAGCGGTTGATCAGTCCCATTAATACCGGCGATAAACCAATCATCGCCGCGCCGGCGTGCCATTACGGCGTACTCGCCAGGCATGCCAGCAAGTAATCGAGTCTCATCCCAGAGCGTTGGAATATCGCGCAGGTAGGCTTTGACAAACTCGGGAACCTTTGCCATGCCCTCAGCAGTTTCCGCGATATGCTGAATACCGCTGGTAAACAACACAGGCAGAGCCAACTCAAAACCATTGCTGGTGCGGCGTTCGATATTGGGGATGTCGTCAAAGGTCGTGGGGGTAAAGTCCATGGGGTCAAACACATTGCGGGTAAAGGGCAAGATCGCCATATGGCTAGGGGCCCTGTCCGCGGTTTGCTGGGTAAAAGTAATCATTTCAAACCCATTGACCGCCTCCATGGTCATCATATTTGGATAGGTGCGGTGCAAACCGCGCGGCAGCGAGGAACCGTGATAATTCACCATCAATTGATGTGCGGCGGCATCACTGACCAGATCAAGGTAGTACTGCATCACTGATTGACCATCGCCGGGGAAGAAGTCAATCTTTACCCCTTTCACGCCAATGTCCTGCAGGCGAGCAAAGTGCTCCAGACGCAACTGTCGGTCAAACAACTGGCTTTTGGGCGTGTATTCGGTTTCGTTCCAGTCGCCAGATGAGTTGTACCACACCATCAGGCCCACATTTTTCGGTGCGGCATAACGCACCAGCTCGGCGAGCTTTTCCCAGCCGAAATTTTGATCCCAGTTGACGTCAATGAGCACGTAGGGCCAGTGCATACTGGCGGCATAGTCAATAAACTCGCGCGTGGTCTCGACATTGACCGAATCATCTTTCAGCAGAGCCCAGCTCCAGGCCGACAGCCCGGGTTTGACCCAGTCCATTTGCGCTTGGGCAGGTGCGGCCAGGTCTGTCCCCAGAGTCGACTCGGTAATGCTCGCCAGATCCCCCACGGCCACAATGCGCCAGGGCGAGGCAAAGGCATCGCTAGAGTTGGCCATAAGCGCGCCGCCGGTAACGACCTCGGCATCCATCGGCTGGCCAATACGGTATTCTCCCGCGTTTGATTCCTGCGCCAGGCGCGAGGCATTGAAGCGGCCGTCCATCCCCGCCTCGCTAATCAGCACCCAATCTTTGCCGGTATAAAACAGCGATGGAAAAACCCAACCGGCCTCCGTTGGACTCGCCGTGCCCACAGGTATTGCCATCTGGTAATGCTCTTCATAAGACGGATTGGTATTGGCAAATCCGGTTTGCGCCACAGCAACGGGCTGGAGCCAGGCTTGGGCTTGGGCCTCAAAGTCAAAGCCGGTCAGTTCAGTTATCAAACGGCGGCTTTGGCCAGTGTTGTTGGGTATGCGGTACTGAAACGCGAGCCCGTCATCGGAGACGCGGAACGCAATGGCAAGCTGATCACCCTGGGCATTTTTTACGGTATAGACTCGCTCATTAGCGATATATTCTATCTCCCGCTGCTTGCCATGGGCCATGGTGTAGCGGTCGCTTACCGGCCGGGTATCGCTGGCATCAACCAACGTAAGCTCGCGATCGAAGTGGGCATCATCTAACACCAACCCTAGTGGAGAAGCTTCGAGCACTACGCGCCCCTGATGCGATAATGAGTACTCAATACTGCTGTTATCTCCCAGCGAGAGTGTAAGCACCAAATCGCCGTTTGGACTGATAAGCCTTCGGTGCTCAGGCTCACTGCAAGCGCACAGCAACAGGGACAACAAGACTAGGCTTGGAAATTTCATGGACTCTCCTTCATTATTTTATTTGTTAGGTCTTCTTTATTCCTCAAATGACGTCTTTTACGAAAACGCATAACTCATCTGGCTGGTGTATGTCTGCCCAGGCTGCAGAGTGATACCGCCAAAGTTGGGCTGATTGGGGGCATCGGGAAAATGCTGAGGCTCCAGGCAAAAACCCGCGCGCTTGCCGTAGACCCGGCCTTTACCTGCGAGCGAACCATC
Source organism: Gilvimarinus algae (assembly GCF_030518215.1). Classification (GTDB taxonomy): domain Bacteria; phylum Pseudomonadota; class Gammaproteobacteria; order Pseudomonadales; family Cellvibrionaceae; genus Gilvimarinus; species Gilvimarinus algae. The sequence continues at coordinate 393,956 of NZ_JAULRT010000032.1, read as the reverse complement.
GAGAAAATTGCCTGAATAGAACTGAACACCGGGCTCGGTGGTGTAGACCTTGAGGCAGCGGCCGGAAACCGGCTCCGAAACCTCGGCCGCCAGCGCATAATCGCCACCGGCGTTCTTGTGCAGTACATAGTTGTGGTCGTAGCCACCGGCCAAACTCAACTGTGGATCAGCCGCATTCACATCGCGGCCGATGGTTTTGGCCTGGGTAAAATCAAACGCTGTGCCGGACACAGGCGCCAACTCGCCGGTGGGAATCAACGCCTGATCGACCGGCGTAAAATGCTCAGCGTGAATCTGTACGATGTGGGCGTCCACATCCCCACTGCCGGCCAGATTAAAATAGCTGTGCTGGGTGAGGTTGACCGGAGTGGCGCGAGTGGTAGTGGCGCGATAGCGCGTAGACAGCTGGTTATCCAGAGTGAGGGTGTAGATGACATCCACGGTCAACTCGCCCGGATAGCCCTCTTCGCCATCGGCACTGATGTAGCGCAGGTGCAGTTCTGCGGTCTCGGCGGTGGTGCGCGCACTCGCCTCCCACAACACCTTATCAAAGCCCTTCAGGCCACCGTGCAAATGGCTGGTGTCGTTTTCGTTTTTGGCAAGTTGATAGGTGTGGCCATCCAGGGTGAACTGGCCTTTTTGCAGTCGATTTCCCACCCGGCCAATCAAGGCGCCAAAATACGGAGAGTGCTCGACATAATCGCTTAATTGATCAAAACCCAGGACTACATCGGCCAACTCACCGTTTCTGTCGGGCACCCACAACTGGGTGATGATACCGCCGTAATTGGTAATACAGGCGCGCATGCCCGACGGGTTTTGCAGAGTAAAAAGCCTCGCCTTGCGCCCATCGGCCAAAGTGCCAAACTCGGTTTCTTCAACTGTAAACATGATGTGTTCCGCTAGTGTGCGCCGGAGCCGAACAGAGCCCCGGCTCTATTGACGTCAGTCGCCGCGCTCTTGTCCAAACACCGGAAAGCCCCGCTCGTCCCACTGCAAGGCGCGGGCCCTGGCATGGCGATTGGGATCGGTAAGCGGCGAGCCTTGCAGCTGCTGGTAGTCTCTGGCGTGGTAGATCAGCACATCCGTCTTGCCATCCTCAGCGACCGTAAAACTGTTGTGACCCGGGCCGAATCGCTGATGCTCAGCATTGGTGTAGAACACGGGCTCGGGTGATTTGTGCCAGCTGGCCGGGTCCATCAAATCCGACTCGGCGTCCGCCCACAGCAACCCCATGGCGTAGTTATGATCCGTGGCGCTGGCTGAATAGGTCATAAAGATACGGCCGTGCTTTTTGATCACGGCCGCACCCTCGTTGACCTTGTAACCGATCACCTCCCAGTCCAGGCTTGGCTCAGTCAGCTTCATCACCGGCTCTTTTATGCTCACCGGTGTATCCAGCTCGGCCTTGTATAGCGCGGAGTTGTATTTCTTCTCACGATCTTTTTGCGCCCACACCAGGTAACGCTTGCCCTTGTGCTCAAAGCTGGTGGCGTCCAGAGAAAAGTCGTCCCACGGGGTGTGCATGCGTACCGGCTCGCTCCACTTGGCACTCAGCGGGTTATCGCCGCGGGCGGTAAGCGCATACATGCGAATCTTAAACGGGGTATCGACAGGGCCACCGGCAAAATAAATCACCCATTGCCCGTCTAGGTAGTGAAGCTCCGGCGCCCAGATGTTGGCCCCAATGATGCTGTCCCGGTCGGGCTGCCAGAGGGTGACTTCCTGCGCTGCAGATAGCTCATTGAGAGTCTTGGCGCGGCGCAGCACCAACCGGTTAAACTCGGGCACCGAGCCGATAAAATAGTAGTAACCATCACTGTGGCGATGGATCCAGGGGTCGGCGCGCTGCTCGACAATAGGATTTTCATAGGCAGGCTCAGCGCTGCACAGCAGAGCCTGTAAGCTCGCCAGGCACAGCAAGAGCGCCATTGATACTTTCAAAGCCATGTGAATCCCTACCCCTGTTGGCCACTATTATTCGGGAGACGGCAAAGCCGCTTGCAATTGAATATTATTATAATACAATAATAGGCACAAGCACGCAGTCTGTCATTTACCCACAGCCCTGCGGGCGAATCATCAAGAAACGTTAAAAAGACCCGAGAGTTTTAGATGATAAAAACGACCCTCTCCACCACTGCCATTCTTTGCGCCCTCATCACTGCTCCGGTGAGCGCTAAACCCGAGATTGACCGTATCGGCCAGCAAGTCAGCATTCATGACCCGGTGATGGCGGAGGAAAACGGCTACTTCTACCTGTTTAGCACTGGCCCCGGCATCACCATTTACCGCTCTAAAGACCGTATTCACTGGGCGTATCAGGGCCGCGCCTTCGACACCGAGCCCACCTGGGCCAAGAGCGTCGCCCCCGGATTTAATGGTCACTTGTGGGCCCCGGATGTAGTGGAAAAAGACGGCAAGTTCCATCTCTACTACTCGGTATCGGCTTTTGGTAAAAACACCTCGGCCATCGGCCTTACGGTTACCGACACTCTCGACCCCAACTCCCCCGACTACGGCTGGAAAGACCAGGGTATCGTTGTCCAGTCCGTCCCAAATCGCGACAACTGGAACGCCATTGACCCGGCAGTCATTGAAGATGAAAACGGCGATGGTTGGATGGCGTTTGGCTCCTTCTGGAGCGGTCACAAAATGTTTAAGCTCAATGACGACTGGTCGGCCCCGGCGCAGCCCCAGCAGTGGCACAGCATCGCCGCCGGCATACGCCCTGACGATGTGCCCGCGGCCGAAGCGGGCCCTGTAGAGTTGGAAGCGCCGTTTATTTTCAAGCACGGCGATTACTACTATCAATTTATTTCTCTTGGCAAGTGTTGCCGCGGCGCAGACAGCACCTACCACCTCGCGGTGGGCCGCAGCGAATCGGTGACCGGCCCTTATCTGGACAAAGAGGGCCGTGATCTGGCCCAGGGCGGCGCCACCGTTATCTTAAAAGGTAACCCTGACTGGCCAGGGCTGGGACACAACAGTGCCTACACGTTTGATGGCAAAGACTATCTGGTCTTCCACGCTTATGAAGCGGCGGACAACGGCTTACAGAAGCTCAAAATACTACCCATCACCTGGCAGGAGGGCTGGCCTCAGGTAGACGCTGCTGGCCTTGCCACCTACCGCAGCGAGCTCGTCGAAAGCATCGAGTAACACCGGCCGATTTACGCAACCTACGATGTTGTCATTTGGGGGGCCTAGCTCCCCTTTTTTTAGCTAAATCAATAGGTTGATTCTCGGCTTTGCCCCGTCAAATTGCCCCGCAAAAATTTCCGTTGTAGATTCACGCCAAATGTGAATAATAGCTCAGTTTTTAAACGGTTGAAGCGCCCGGGGCTCTGCCCATGCCAGGCCCTTCCCCCTCCCCCACCGCTTTTCATGAGGGTTTAGCGTGAATGATACGCTTGCTTGATTGTTCACTTGACTGCCAGCCGGGCTCTTTTACCCGCCCGGCAGTCTCACACTGATTGCTTGCGTCCGTGCGCAGGCGGCCAGTTTTTGCACCCGCTTTCACTCTCAGTATCGTGCCCACGAGGCTCTCACCCAACCACTGTCTGGCAGGTGGCATGGCCGTCAGTTACTGGAGCCGTCGCTCTCAAAGCTGCGGCTGGGGTGCACCGGGAGTAGCCGATGCTCAGCGCCTGCGCTACTTTACATTGAAGACGACTCACTGAACTTAAGAGGTTTTTGCGTGACTTCACCGCGTCCTTTACTCTCCCTGCAAGGTCTGTCGAAGACCTTTGGCTCAAGCAGAGTGCTCAACCAATTCGACATGACCATTTACGATGGGGAATTTTTTACCCTGCTTGGCCCATCGGGCTGCGGCAAAACCACCATCCTGAACATGATTGCCGGACTGGAAACCTCCGACACCGGCAGCATCTTGCTCGATGGTCAGGACATTACCGGCATTCCCGCCGAGCAGCGGCCGGTGAACACGGTATTTCAAAGCTACGCACTGTTTCCGCACATGACGGTGTTCGACAATGTTGCGTTTGGTTTGCGCATGGCCAAGGTAGCGAAAGCCGAGATACCGGCGCGCGTGCGTGAAGCCTTGGAGATGGTCAAACTCAACCACCTGGCTGACCGCAAACCGGCCCAACTCTCGGGCGGCCAGCAACAGCGTGTTGCTATTGCCAGAGCAGTGGTCAACCGGCCCAAGTTATTACTGCTGGATGAGTCCCTCTCGGCGCTTGACTACAAGCTGCGCCAACAAATGCAAATCGAGCTGAAGCGCCTGCAGCGCCAGCTGGGCATTACCTTTATCTATGTGACTCACGATCAGGAAGAGGCTCTGTCCATGAGCGACCGGGTTGTGGTGATGAACAACGGCCGTGTGCAGCAGCTGGGCAGCCCAAGAGAAATTTACGAAAACCCCGCTAACTTATTCGTTGCACGCTTTATTGGTGAGATCAACCAACTGCGCGGCGAAGTGGTCAGTGTAGAGAGCGACCATACCTACGAGGTCAAAGTGGAGGGCCTGCAATGGCAGCTTCAGGCCAATCACAATTTTACGCCCGGCACCAAGGTACACGTCCTGCTACGCCCCGAAGACTTGCGAATCACCTATATTGACGAGGACCATAAAGACCAGTTCCTGACAGGAACAGTGGTCGAGCGCTCCTATAAAGGCAGCACCTTGGATTCTCTGATCCGGCTGGAGTCCGGTATTGAGCTGACCACCAGCGAGTTTTTCAACGAGGACGATCCTTCCTTTGACTACCGCCCCAATCAAAAGGTGGCCGTCAACTGGGTGCCCGGCTGGGAAGTGGTACTGCCAGTGCTGCAGGAAGACGATCAATGAAAGTGAACAGCGGTTATTTTCGCTTTTTCGCCATCGGGCTAGCCAGTGTCTGGCTGGCGTTGTTCGTGTTTTTTCCGAATCTTTTGGTGGTGATTACCAGCTTGCTGACCCGCGACCCATCAGCCACAGTTAGCTTGCCGTTTAATCTCAACAGCTATTGGCGCACTCTGGACGTGCTCTACCTTGACGTGCTCTGGAACTCCATAAAAATGGCCGCGCTTGCCACCATCAGCTGCTTGTTGATCGGTTTTCCCTTTGCGATGGCCATTGTCAGTCTGCCGAAGCGCTGGCAGACCATCGCCCTGTTTTTTATGATTGTGCCTTTCTGGACCAACTCTTTGGTCCGCACTTACGCCATTCAATTTATTCTTGGCAATCAGGGTATTATCAATAAAAGCCTGCTGGCACTCGGCCTGATTGATACGCCATTGCAGCTGCTGTACACCCCGTTTGCCGTCATTCTGGGGCTTTGCTATATCCTCATCCCCTTTATGGTATTGCCGCTCTACTCGGCCCTGGAAAAGCTGGACCCACGGCTGCACTTTGCCGCGCGGGATCTCGGCGCCAGCGCTTTTCACCGGTTTATCAAGATCACCTTGCCCTTAACCTCGCCGGGTATTGTCGCCGGCTGTTTAATGGTGCTGCTGCCGGCCATGGGGATGTTTTACATTTCCGACTTGCTCGGCGGCGCCAAGAATCTGCTGCTTGGCAATGTGATTAAAACCCAGTTTTTAAACACCCGAGACTGGCCCTTCGGCTCCGCCTTCAGCGTGATGCTTATGATGCTGCTGGGCGTTATGCTGTGGCTGTACTACCGCGCCTCACGCTTTACCAACAAACAAGGTGGCATCCATGATTCGAATTTTTAAGTGGGGCTACCTGAGTCTGATACTGGCGCTTATCTATCTGCCCATCGCGGTACTGATCGTCAATTCGTTCAACGCGGCCAAATACGGCAATAAGTGGGGCGGGTTTAGCCTGCAGTGGTATCAAAAGCTTTTTAACAATGACGCACTGATTGAGGCGGCATTAAACTCACTCACTGTGTCGATTGTCGCCGCCAGCGTGGCCACCGTTATTGGCACCCTCGCCGCTGTGGCCTTGCACAGGTATGATTTTAAAGGCAAAGGGTTACTGTCTTCGATGGTGTTCGTCGCCATGCTCACCCCGGAGATCGTCATGGCCATTGCATTACTCATTGTTTTTATTACTCTGGGTATCAGCCTTGGATTTGTGTCTTTGGTGATTGCGCACATCACTTTTTGTTTGCCCTTTGTCATCATCGCCGTGTACTCGCGCATCAAGGACTTTGACATGCGCATGCTCAGCGCCGCCAAGGACCTGGGCGCCAATGAGTTGCGTACTTTCTGGGAAGTGATTCTTCCGCTCATATTGCCTGCGGTACTGTCCGGCTGGCTATTAAGTTTTACACTCTCTTTAGACGACGTTATCGTCAGCGCCTTTGTCACCGGGCCGAGCTACGAAATACTGCCTCTAAAAGTGTACTCCATGGTAAAGGTTGGGGTCTCTCCCGAAGTCAATGCCATATCAACGCTGCTGCTCGGAATCTCTTTGGTTCTGGTGGTGGTTTCTCAACTCCTTATTAAAAAGGATCACTAGCATGTCCATACATTCTGCCCTTCGTTGTTGCGCACTTCTCGCCAGCTTACTGGCGGTGGGCTGTGCGAAAGAAGAATCGTCTGACCAGGGTGCGACTACTGCGGCAAAGACCACTGAAAAAGTCGTGATTTACAACTGGACCGAGTACATTCCAGCGGCGGTCCTTGAGCAGTTTACCGAAGAGACGGGCATTGAAGTCGAGTACGCCACTTACGAAAGTAACGAAGCCATGTACGCCAAGCTCAAGCTGCTCAATGGCTCGGGCTACGACATTGTTGTGCCTTCGACCTACTACCTGGAAAAGATGCGGAACGAGGGTTTGCTGCAACCGATTCAAAAGGACAAGCTGCAGAACTATGGCAACCTGGACAGCACCATGCTGAACAAAAGCTATGATCCGAACAACGATTACAGTGTTCCCTATCTGTGGGGTAGCACCGCCATTGCGGTCAACACTCAGGATATCGACCCCAACACCATTACCCAGTGGTCAGATCTGTGGAAGCCCGAGCTATCGGGTAAGCTGATGATCATGGATGATGTGCGCGATATTATGGCGGTAGGCCTGACGGTAGCTGGCTACAAAGACAACACCACCAGTGAAGAGGAAGTTCAGGCCGGCTACGAAGCCCTCAAAGAGCTGTGGCCTTCCATCAAGGTTATCAACTCCGATTCGCCCAAAACCCCGCTGATTCAGGGCAATGCCAGTGTCGGCGTGATGTGGAACGGCGAGGCGTATATGGCTCAGCAAGAAATGGGCAGCATTGCGTTTATCTACCCAAGCGATGGCGCCATACTTTGGGTAGACAGCTTTGTGATTCCCAAGGGTGCCAGCAATGTCGACAACGCCCACCGCTTTATTGACTTTATGTTGCGCGCTGAAAGCGCCAAAGCCGCCATTGAAGAGCTGGGTTATGCCGCACCGAACACGGCCGCCAAAGACCTACTGGACGATGAGTTGAAAAACAATAAAATCATCTTCCCTGACGCCGAGGACATTGCGCGCGGCACCATTCACCAGGATCTCGGGGAGAGTGTGCTGCTGTACGAAAAGTATTGGGAAATGTTAAAAGCCGGCCGCTAAGCGACCGATCGCCCTACCCAGCCCTGCCGTTTCAGGCAGGGCTGACCGCCGCCAACGGCTAAGAAACCCACATCCACACGGCGGCGGCAATCATAAACAGATTTTCGGTCAGAGAGATGGCGCCAAGCGGCACATCGCTGTCACCGCCAACACAGGCGCATTTGAGCTCACGCTTATCGAGATACACCGCCTTAAAAACCGAAATGGCACCAATGCTCCCGATCACAAAAGCCACCGGTGCCACCAGCCAGGCGCTGAGCCCTGCCAACATACCAATACCCGCATAGGCTTCGGCAAAAGGGTAGACATAGGCGTAACGCACATAGCGCATCCCCAGCAAATCGTAGGTAATAAACCGGTTGGAGAACGCCGTCAAATCCTGCAACTTTTGTATAGCCAGCACCAACATACTCAAGGCCACAAACACCTCAAGGGTTTGCATGGATACGAGCGACGCCGGGCCGGCATACACCAACGCGAGCGCAGCTAATAAGCAACAGCTAAAAATGGCCATCACCGGCGTGTAGCTTGTGCCCTCGCTGGACTCACTGGGCAGACCAAGATGGGCCCGTAAATCATCGTAACCCCCAATCCGCTCACCTTCGATAAATACCTGGGGCGTAGTGTCCACGTCGTGCTTCTGTTTGAAGGCATCGGTTTGCTCGCGAGAGTCCAGCGTGTGATCCTCAAGCTGGTACCCTTTGCGCTTCAACAGTGCTCGGGATTTAAGACCAAAGGGACAGATGTGCTCGGGGGTGGCCATACGATACAACTGCGCGGACTTTGCCATTGAATGCCTCCTCTTGCGTTAACCGGTCGCTGCTCGGGCGCTCGCGACACATGGGTCACCTAGAGTCTGCAAATATCAGTCCGGACTAATTCGCGAATAACAGCCTTCTACGGCGTCAAATCCGACTTGGAGCTTGGTATATTTGCACAGGTTTGTAGACTTTGCAGGCGAGGTGAGCTAGTTCTTACGCCTCCGCGCTGCTTTCAGATGTAGCAACGGGCAGATGTAGCAACGGGAATATCGAACAAGGGGAAGGTAAAGTCGGCGCCGCGATTACCGGAAGCAATCGCTTGCAGCGCCTGCCAATGAGTCAGCCAAATCGGCCCGCAGAGCAAAAGAGCGGCCACCATTGCAGCCCAGATAGCGCGCTCGCCGAGAGCCTAGCCATCGCCGCCAATACAGACCTCCACACTCGCCCACGCTAACAGCAGACCGTATACAGCCGCAAACGCCCAAAAAGGACTGACCAACAGGGGCTCGTGCGCTTGCCAGAAAACTACCCACTGCTGACAGCCGCCATAGGCGATAGCGCTAAAGATAGACACCCACTGGTAGAGAAAGTGGCTGATCGCAAAAACCGCAATGGCCACCCAAAGCCGACCTCCGATGTCCGTCATACTCCATCTCTGTTACCCAAGCCGGGCTGTCATCCTCGCGGCGTTTGGTATTTTTCCTTCCACTCGCTGTAGGGCATTTTATAGATCACTTCCCGCGCCTGCTCCTTGTCCAGCTCAAGGCCGCGCTCACTGGCGGCCTGCTGGTACCATTTGCCAAGACAATTGCGGCAAAAGCCCGCCAGCTCCATTAAATCAATATTCTGCACGTCTTTGCGCTCGTCCAGGTGCGCCAGTAAGCGGCGAAACGCGGCCGCTTCAATCTCAATTTGTGTGTGTTTATCCAAAATAGTCCTCGGTAAAATCGGGTGCTAGGCCGGTCCGCTAATCCAGGCCTTTGCCTGTGCTATCTCATCGTAGGCGAAGGAGCGGACCTGCGCCGCGATAAAGTGTTGTGCCAGGCCCTGAAGGGCCGAGCCGATGGGCGAGTCCGTAGCGATCGCCACTTTGTCCAGCTTGCGATGGTGATCGTGTACAAACTGCAGGTGAGACATCATCGCCGACAGCGAATCCCAGCCCGGAAATCGCTCGGCGTGAATGATAATACCCCTTAACCCGCCCGTCTGGGCAATCAGCGGGTCAATGATACGCCTGGCCGCGGCAAAATCGGCCTCACTGAGCGTGCCTTGCGGCGTCAGTATCGCCAAGCTTGCCTGCTCATTCACCTCAACGTGCAACATAGTGGCTCTCCGTTAAGCAGTTTTAAAGGTAGCCACCAGAGAGTGTAACTGCTGAGCCAGATCGGACAACTCGGTACTGGCCTGAGTCACCTGGCGCGCACCGGTTGAGGATTCGCGCGCGGCGTCATTGATCAGTACCAGCGACCGATTAATGTCTTCACTGACTTGCGTCTGCTCCTCAGAGGCGCTGGCAATCTGGGTGTTCATATCGGTAATCAGACTGACAGCCTCGGTGATTTGCTGCAAGGTCTTACCCGCCTCGGTGGCGTGCTCACCGGTTTTCTCGGCCTGCTCACGGCTGGTTTCCATAGCCGCCACCGCATTGTGAGTACCGCTTTGCAAGCGTCTGATAGCCTCTTCAATTTCCGCGGTCGAGGTCTGGGTGCGCTGGGCCAGAGTGCGCACCTCGTCGGCCACCACGGCAAAGCCCCGGCCCTGCTCGCCCGCGCGGGCCGCTTCAATGGCCGCATTGAGAGCCAGCAAGTTGGTCTGCTCCGCTATGCCGGTAATCACCCCGAGTACTGAACCAATGTTGGTGCTGTCCGCCTCCAGGGTGCGGATTCGTTCGGCCACCTGGTTGAGGCTTTCAATCAGGCTAAAGGTCGCATTCACTGCGTTGGAGACTACCTGGTTGCCGGCACGGGCGCGGGCCTCGGCGTTGCGCGCCTCGGTATCGGCGGTGCCGGCGTTGCTGGCAATTTCCTGTGCAGTCGCAAGCATTTCGTTCATAGCCGTGACCACCATTTCAATCTCTTCGGTCTGGCGTTGAATAGTGCCGTTGGATTCGGCGCTCACCGCACTCAGCTCTTCAGAGGCGGCGGCCAGCTGAGTGGTGGCATCGTTTATCTGGACGACCAGGGCTCTCATTTGCGAGAGCATGTTGTTGAAGCTGTAGGCCATGTCCACCAGCTCGTTCTTGCCAGGCAACTCACAGAACACAGATAAATCCGATTCTGTGGCGACTTTTTTCATGGTCGCGCCCATGCGATCAAGTGGGCTCTTAATACTTTTATAAATCACACTGCCGAGCACCAGAGTACCCAACACCGCCAAGGTGCAAACCGTCAAAAACACCTTGAGGTCGAGTTCGTAGAGGTTCGTAATCCGTTCGTACTCGTGCTCTGCCACACTCAACTGTAATTGACTCAGCTCCGCTATTTTGTCACTGATCGGATCAATACTCTCGTATAAGGGACCGTCAAATTCGTAGAGTAACCCCTGCACATTGCCGCGCATTGATGTCGGCGCCAGGTACGACTCCAGTGCATCAAGAGCTTGATTGGCATTGCCAAACAGTGCCTTGGCCTCCTCGGCCAAGCGCGCCTCCTCGGGGGTATGGTGGGTGCTTAAAAACGCCTGCCACTGGCGCTCGATTTCCTGGCGCGCCTTGCCAATATCGCTCAGCACCTGATCGCCCGTTACTATCCCCGCATTGGCCTTGTTCACCGCGTCCACTATCCGTACGGCGTAGTTATCGGAGATGACTTTCAATTGCTCGAGAGGAATCACCCTATCCTTGTAAATACTCTCTACGCCTTTTTGTGTCGAACTGAGCCCCTGAATGGCCAAGATGGCAATCAACAGCAGTGCGGCGACCGGTAAGGCGTAGCTCATCAGCAGGCGCAGCCTGATCGATAGGTTATGAATAGCGTGCACGGTTTATCTCGCTGTGTAGACAGTTTATAGGGAGCTTTTTAAAGGTAGTATATTTTGACGACAAACGCGAGACAGGCTTGGCTAGTCAGCCGGCGGAAAATGGGCATTCACAGGCAATCAAGACTGCGCCAACCGGCGGAACGAGCCGCCGGTAGAACCACAACAACGTTAGGGGTTAGGCACACAACCCTGATCACCCTCGGCCAGTGTGGCCAAACTGATTTCGGCAATATGCAATTCAAACTTACCCCCGGTACCCAGGCTGAAGGGTCCACTGAGCTTGGTAAGATCCAAGCCGTTAGCGGTAAAGCAATCCAACGCCAGAGGCAGGGCGAACCACTGTTTGCGTGGCCCCTGCTTGAGGTTGGCGGCAATATTGACCTTCGCCTCGCAGCCCTCTCCGCAATGCATCACCAGGTCAACGGTGTCGGGCACCTTGGACATCACCTTAACCGCCAGCACCAGCTCAGCGGCTTGCTCGTATTTGGCCAGGTTCACGGGAGCACCACTCAGACTGACGCTACCCCAATCGCTGGATTTGGACCACTTCAGCTTGATGGCACCGGGGAAACTTTCGTCGCCGGCGTTCTCAAGGCGCACCTTGCCTTTGGCGCTTGCGCCACCGGAGTCGGGTATGGGCTGCCACCAGTTCCCGGGGTCAGCCAACACCCACTGCCAAGTACCGGGAGTTTGCCCTTGGGTAAAGTAGACAAAATCAGGATTAATGACGTCATTGGCCCGGGCGCTAACGCAGGCGAGCAACAAACAGACAAGTGGCAGGATGGATTTCATCGCGCAAGTCCTTATCGTTATTATGATGGCTATTCAAAGGCCGAAAAATTTTACTTTTTATAGCCTCGTCGCCATGTGCGGTCAAGCCTTTGCCTGATGAACCTCGGTTATGGGCGATTGGCGGCGCAGCTGACCGAAGCAGGCTTTGACCAGCTTACGGTTGCTGCGACTGATGGGTACCCGCAGCCCGGTAGTCATCACACAGTAAGCGTCATCCCGGCCAATAAAAACGCGCACCACTTCGCGCTTCATTACCCAGTGCGAGCGATGCACTTGCAGCCCTTCCTCGCCGAAGGCCTCCGCCATTTTTTTCAGACTGCCCAGCACCAGCGCCTGCCCGAGCCGGGTGTAGACGTTCAGATAGTGCAAATCCGACGACATGGCCACCAGCTCCTGCCCCACCACCTCCGGCAGACTCTCCAGCAACGCCTGCCGACGCGCCTTCTGCTCGCGGGCCCAATCCGCTGAGACTGTCTCCTTAGGAGGGTCGGGTGGATCATAGACAGTGGGTCGATGAAAAAGCAGTGGCAGGTTGAGGGCAATCCAGCTGCTCATAAACACCGGCAAAATACCAAAAAACTCGGCCACGATTGCCTGCCAGATACCCCGCTGACCGAAACGATCCCAAAAGTCATCCACGATCTCGGGCCCGAGCTGCGCGGCAAACAAACGCTCCAGTGCCCAATAGGGGCCGGTGGCCAACACAGCTCCCAGCAGCCCAGACAAAATGATCAGCGCCCAGAGCGCCCAGCCCGCCGCCCCGAAATGGCGAATGACAACACTGACGAGCAACAGGCAGCCGAGACCCAGACCCACATGCAGGGCCCAGAACAGCAGCCGCGGGAGGAAACCGAGGCCCGCCGAAGAGGCCGGCTCCACCGCCGTAAACAACAGGGTCAGCGCAGCGCCCACTCCCAGCACACTGGTTCGAATCGGGGCAACGCCGAATATGGTACGTTGAATCATGCGGGGCTTACTCTGTAACCATCAGCGGCCATAATGCCTGAGTTCCCTTGTGTCTGCCGCAATAGACCATTAAACGACAACGACTTGCATGAACGGTCACCGCCACTCGACATTATGGGTGGCAACGCCGGGCGCCATTGATTCAGAAGAAGCGCTTTTTATACATTCTTTGCGATCCAGCTGGCGGCGCCAGCGTATAGTCCAGCAACCGCTGCAAGAGCGACCGTTCATTCACCCACAAGGCCACCGGATATCCTCAGGACGCACTATGATTGCCCCGTTCAACGCAAAACCCTTGGGCTACGCTGCCCTACTGAGTCTCGCGAGTATCGCCACCCCCCTATCGGCCGCCGAACTACTGTTGGAAGTCGTCGACAAAACCACCGGCCGTGCGCTGGATCGGGCCGAGGTCGTGATCATCAGCCGCGACGCCCGTGACTGGCGCGCGCAGACAAACACCGAGGGCAAAGCCCGGGTGCCGGGGCTGGATGCGGGGCTCTACACCATTGAAGTGGCCTTTCCGGGCTACGCCCGCGTGCGCCTGCCGAGCGTGCGCCTGATCGACGATAAAACCACGCCACTGGAGGTCAGCTTGAGCCCCGCCAGCCGTTCGGTGGAGGAGGTTCTGGTGCTCGGCAACAACATCGGCGGCAACTGGCTCAGTTCGGTAGGCGCCACCGAAAAGGACCGCGAGGCACTGCGCAGCTCAGCCGGCAGCGGCAGCGACGTGCTACGCGCGCTGGACGGCATCCCGGGCCTGTTTTCCGATGGCGAGTTTTCCAGCTTCACGGTGCGCGGCAGCGGCCCCCGCGACAACCAGATACTGGTCGATGGCGTCCCCTTTGATTCGGTGGTGCATTTCAGCGACAGCTTCGGCGAACTGGCCGACGCCCAGGACGGCGGCCGCTACAGCATCTTCGCCCCCAACGTCATCGGCCGCGCCAGCTTTCAGCCCGGCGGCTGGTCGTCCGCTTACGGCGGCCGCGCGGGATCGCTGCTCGAGTTGGAAGTCGCCCGCGGCAACCCCGACACCCCCTCTTATACCGCGCGAGTGGACATCGCCGGGTTGGAAATTGGCTACGACGGCCCGAGCTACCTGCTCGACAATACCAGCGTGCTCTTCTCGGCCCGTCAGCTCAATTTTGGCCGCCTGTTTGAAACCGTCGGGTTGGATGATGTCGGCGAGCCGGAGGTCACCGACATCATCCTGAAAACCTATACAGACCTGGGCAATGGTGATGAGCTTGAGGTCTTGCTGATTCACGCCCCGGAAGAATTTCAGCGCGATATCGACCATGTACTCGCCTCCGATGAAGACGACCCCGGCAATTACGAGGACGTCGAGCTGGTCAATCAATCTTCCGACAACACCCTGCTGGCGCTCACCTACCGCCGGCTGCTGGGCGAGAGCGCCGAACTGACCAACCGGCTCTACTACCGCAATTACTCAGAACAAAGCGAAGTGGGCGAGGCCTATCCCGAACAGGCCCCGGAGGGAGCTCAGGCGGGAGACATCCCCAGACGAATTCCGATCATCACCGCCCGCCAGGACGACAGTGAAATGGGCTGGCGCCTCGACTTCGCCGCCGATAACACACTGGGCCGCCTGAACACAGGCCTGAGGCTGAGTCAGCTGGAACTCGATTTGCGCAGAAACATCGATGGCCAGTGGATTCGCTACGAATACGACCAGAGCGCCTACCGGCCTCAACCGGACCAAAACTACATTGTCCTAACCGGTGACGGCGTCAATACCCGCTACACCGAAGACGGCCTGGTCTACGCCGCCTATCTGGAACAGCAAGTGTCTTTCGGGCCGCTCGACTGGCGCGCCGGCCTGCGTTATGAAGGCGATGAGCTGACCGGCGCCGACGGCGTATCGCCGCGCCTCGCCACCTCCTGGGCAATGACCGACAATCTCAGCCTCAGTGCCACTGTCGGCCGCTACCTGCAGCGACCACAGATTCAGGATCTGGCCAGCAACACCAGTGGTACCACCCTGGAATATGAAACCATCGATCAGTTTAGCCTCGGCCTCAACCATCAGTTGACCAATCGCTGGGATCTGTTTATCGAGCCCTACTACCAACAACTGAGCGACCTGGTCGTGCTCACCGACGAAGTGACCCAGCGCTACAATAACCGCGGCGAAGGCAGCTCCTACGGCGTGGACACCGCCATTACCCGACAGTTTGACCACGGCTGGTCCGCCAGCGCCACCTACTCCTACAACCAATCCGTGCGCCGCGACTGCGGCTCTTGTGAAGAATACGACGCAGACTACGGCAGGCCCCACTCGTTCAGCCTGGGTGGGGTGTGGGAAATCAACCAACGCTGGAAAATTTCCGGACGCTGGAAGTGGGCCTCCGGCCGTCCCTATGGGGCCTACATCATTCACGAAAATGTGCTCGGTGAGGACCAGCCACTGCGCTACAGCCGTGAGACGATCAGTAACAACACCGAGCGCTACGGCAGCTTTAGCTCGCTCAACCTGCGCGTGGACTACCGCCGCGCGCTGGGCCGCACCCAGGTGATTGCCTTTGTCGACATCATTAACCTGCTGGGCTCGAAAAACCCCTCCGATGTGGACTTCAACGAGCGCACCGGCGAGGTGCTCGCCGAGGAGGGCAGCCTGCTACCTCTGATCGGTCTGCGGTTTGAGTGGTAGGTGCGCATTTTTTTCGGCGCCGCCGGAGCACCGCCAAAGTCACACCGCTCCCACCGACACCGGCCGCCAAGGCCCAGCCGAGAGCGCCGGCTGCGCAGACAGGGCACACGGCTATTGCTCCTCGTATTCATCGTGGAAGCGCCACCATTGGTAAGGTGGCGTTTGCGGCACCGTGTCGGGGCTATCCTCCCACAGCTCTTGGCGCCCCATGGGCGTGAGATCTAAAAAGGAAAAGTTGCTGCCCAAATACTCCACGCCGCGCAAGCTGGTAAAATAACTTCGATAAATGTCCTCGCCCTCGCGGATAAACACACTGAGACCAAACATTTCACCGTTATCTCGGGTCGCGCCAAAATCCCGGTTAAAGTCACTGTCCGCCGAGCTGTACCAAGGCAGGGTCCAACCCATGCGCTGTTTAAAAGCCTCGAGCTTTTCCAGTGGCGCAAGGGATATCAGCACCAGAGACGTATCACGCGCGCGAATGTGCGCCGGGTGCCCCATATTGTCTACCATCATCGCGCAGCCGTTACACGGTGAACGGGCGAACATAAAGTGGTAAACAATCAACTGCTTTTTATCGGCAAACAGATCGACCAGCCCCACCTCCCCTTGCGGCCCGGAAAAGCGATAGTCTTTGGTGATAGGCGTTACCGGCAAGCGGCGGCGCTCGGCATTGAGCGCATCGCGCTGGCGCGTAAAGGCCTTTTCCTTTTCCCGAAAAGCCTCCATCGCCGCCTGCCACTCTTTTTCGCTGACACTGTTTTTCATAGGACCTCCTGAGCTTTACCGCTGAATGATAATGCTCAGTCTGCACCGATGACGCCGTTGTGTGCCTTCGTGCAAATGCCAATTCTAAGGTGGTTTTGTGCCAATTTCGTTTCTATACTGAGCGCAGTTTTGAGCGGAACCCGAGCAATGAAAACCATTTATCTGTTGACCTATGAGGACGTTGTACTATCATCTCTGGCGGCACCGCTCGATATTCTGACCCGCACCAACGAAATTCTCCTGAGCCAAGACCAAGCGCCGGCTTTTGCCATTACCCGCATCACCCCGCAAGCCGGCCCGCTAACGGTCGACGGTATCTCCTATTGGCGCGGCGACTGCACGATTGAAGATCGACCCGCTCAGTCCTTTGGTCACCCACAGGCGCTGATTCTTATACCAGCTTTTCAGGGCTCCTGGGATCAATTGAAACACGCCTACGCCGATGTGCTGCTCTGGCTACAGCAGCATTATCAAGCGGGCACAGAGGTCGCCAGCCTGTGCAAAGGCAGCTACTTTCTCGCCGAGGCCGGCGTGCTCAAAGGTAAACCCTGCACTTCTCACTGGGCCGTAACCGATGACATGCGCCAGCGTTTTCCAGAGATACAACTCAAACCCGATGCCGTTGTCACAGACGAGTCCGGCACATACACAGGTGGAGGCGCGTTCTCATCCTTAAACCTATTGCTTTATCTGATTGAGAAATTTTGCGGCCATGAGCTGGGTGTACAGGTCGCCAAGAATTTTTCTATTCAGCGGGACCACGCCAGCCAAGCGCACTTTTCCATTTTTACCGGCATGACCCACCACCGCGACCCTCTGATTCGCGAGGCTCAGGCTTACATGGAGGCCCATTACCACCAAGCGCTTAATCTTGAGACAGTGGCCCAAAAAGTACACATGAGCAAGCGCAATTTTATTCGCCGCTTCAAGCAGGCGGTGGATATGCCGCCTTTGGAATACCTCCAGCGGATCAAAATAGAAGCCGCCAAAAAAGCGCTGGAAGCCGGCCACCTTAGCATTCAGTCTTTGACCTTAGAGGTAGGTTACAACGACAGCAAAACATTCCGTCAAGTCTTTAAACGGCTAACCGGCCTGACACCTCAGGCCTACCGACAAAAGTATGCACGTTAAAACACGCCATCATTAACCATTAATACCAGTAAAACATAGCCGCTGGCTTGCCTACAATATTGAGCAGATGGTGCTCATCGCAGCTCGCACCGGCCAAGGCCGCACAGACGTGCAAGGGCAACAGGTGTTCTTCGCGGGGGTGACTAAAACGGGCACCCGGCGCTCTGTCCCAGTGCGCCAGCCGGTCGAGTCGTTGGGCCTGAGACAATTCGCCGTTGGTACAGGTATCGATGAGCCAGTGGGCGAAGGCCTGGGCATCAGCCTCACCACCGGCTGAAAAAAACGCGTTGAGGTTGTGAAAACTAAACCCCGAGCCAATCACCAGCAAGTTGTCATAGTCGAGCTTTTGCAAGGCGAGCGCCAGGGCCTGTTAACACTAATTGAGTACAGCCTGTTACACCTAAAAATTTCGCCAATTAAGGCGCGAGGAGAGAAGTTTGGTAGCTCCAAATGAACGACAAGCAACGCAGAGTGGCGGATTTTTAGGTGTAACCCGTAGGGCTGGAGTCAGTTTTTCCTCCAGCGTTGTTGCCGATCGCTTATTTGGAGTAACCAAACTTCGCTCACGGCGCCTAGCGGGAGACAAAACTGCCTTCCAGCAGGCGTACTCAATTAGTGTTAACAGGCCCTAAGGCCGCGAACCAAGGATAACTGCACGCAGGGTATCTCGGCATCTGGGTACATTAAACGCAGCGGCACAAATACGCCGTGGTCCAGGCCGCGTCCGGGATCTTGCCGCGTTTCGATACCGCTTTGGCGCAACAGATCACTCACAGTGCGGGACAAACTCGGCTCGCCCGGGCAGGGGTAGGTGATGGTGTAAGCCTCCGGCGCAAAGCCGTAGTAGTCGTACACCAGAGCCGGGCTGGCCGCACTGGTAAGCGTTGGCACCGGCGCCTCCCAGTGCGCGCTGATCACCAGTATCGCGCTGGGCTTTTGCAGGCGGCCCGCCAGGCTGCGCAGGGCCTTGACCATGGGCTCGTGACCCGGATCATCGAGCAGCGGCATGGGACCACCGCCGTGCGAAAGAAAAACAATTTGCCGCTTGGCCGCCATACCTGCCCCCTAAATCTGCTCAGGCCCCAGAGGCACTATGCCGCTTGGGTTCAAGGCTTTGATGGAATAGTAACCCGCTTTTATGTGATCTATGTTCACCGAAGACGCCACGCTTTCCAGGGCGAGAAGCCGCCGGGTGTAGGCGTGTAAACCAGGCATGTCGCGCAGGGTGTTGCGATTGCACTTAAACAGCCCATGATAGGCAGCATCAAACCGCACCAGCGACACGAAAACGCGGATATCCGTTTCGGTCAGCTGGTCACCGAACAAATAGCGGCGGCCATCGGCAAGGCGGCTTTCCAATCTGTCCAAGGTGGCAAAAACGCCCTCGCAGGCCTCCTCATAGGCAAACTGCGTTGTAGCAAAGCCCGCCTTGTAGACGCCGTTATTGAGCCCGTGATACACCTCATCATTGAGCGCATCGATCTCATGCGCCAGGGTCCTTGGGTACAAGTCTGGCCCGGTATCCACCAGCTCGCGAAATGCACTGTTGAGCATGCGCACAATGTCCGCCGACTCATTGTTGACGATGGTCTGCGAATATTTATCCCACAACACCGGCACAGTCGCCCGTCCGGTTACCGATGGGTCGGCAAAGGTGTACAGCTCGTGAAGATAACGGGCACCGCGAATAACATCCTCATCGGCGCCGGGAAACCCACCAAACTGCCACCCCTGATCGGTCAGCTGCGGGTTTACCACTGACACGCTGACCAGCTCGGCCAGGCCCTTGAGTTGTCGCGCAATCAAGGTGCGCGATGCCCAGGGGCAAATGTAGGCGACGTACAAGTGATAGCGCCCCGCCTGCGCCTTAAAGCCCGCTTGCCCCGTCGGCCCGGCAGAACCGTCGGGGGTTACCCAGTGACGGAAGCTCGAACCCTGACGAACAAAGCGGCCCTGCTCATCGGCGCCCTGCACGGGCTGCCATTTTTCCTGCCAAACACCATTCACCAACACCGGCTTACTCCTTTTCTCGAACGGGCGGGCAAGGCCCACCAAATATGTTTGAAGGCTCGGTAAAGTGATTTAGGCGAGCTTCGCGGTCGGCAGGGCGTCGCGCTCAAGCGCACGACTCAGCCAGGCATCCACCGACACCCGGCCGCCGCCGAGAAAAACCAGGGCCACGGTGGCGGCCAGCAGAGACAGGGCGAACTCATAACCGTTGTTGCTCATAAACAGACCGTTGCCAATGTGCACGGCAAAAATCGCTACCAGCATGGTAAACGCCGACGCCACCGCGGCGGGACGTGTCAGAAAACCCAGCAGCAGCGCAAGCCCGCCAAAGAACTCTGCGCTACCCGCCAGCAAAGCCATCAGGTAGCCGGGTTCCAAACCAATGCTCGCCATCCACTGTCCGGTACCGGTAAGGCCGTAGCCACCAAACCAGCCAAACAGTTTCTGCGCCCCGTGCGCCAGTAGTATCCCCCCAATAGGCAGTCGCAATGCCAGTGCCCCGTAGCCGCCGTGGGTATTGAGTAATGCTTTTGTCAGTTTTGTGCTCATGATCGTCTCCTGTTGATTGAGTCCCGGGCACTCTCCCGAGGCTTGAACTCAGTCTACTGACAACAAATAAAAAGAGTAACTGATCACTTATTGCCATATAATCAACAAAATGTTGATAAAAGGGGTGGATAACCATGGATAAGGTCGAGACCATGCGGGCCTTTGTCACTGTGGTGAGCGAGGGCAGCTTTACCCGGGCCGCCGACCGCCTGGCGCTCTCACCGCAGCTGGTGAGCAAGTATGTCTCGCATCTCGAGGAGCGCCTGGGCCAGCGCTTGCTCAATCGGACCACACGCAAACTGCACCTGACGGAGGCCGGTCTTCGCTATCACGAACGCGCCCAGCAGTTGCTGGAAGAGCTGGATGATTTAGACAGCCAGGTGGGTGATCTCGGTGGCAGCGCCCAGGGGCTGCTGCGCATCAGTGCGCCCGTGTCCTTTGCCAGCGAGCACCTGCCGGGCCTGCTCAGTGATTTCCAAAGGGCACACCCAGGTGTGGGCATTGATCTGATGCTGGATGACCGCAAGGTCGATATTGTCGAAGAGGGTTTTGATATTGCCCTGCGCATCGGCCGGCTGAAGAGCTCATCGCTGATTGCCAAACGTATTGCCCCGGTGCGCCTGGTGCTCTGCGCCTCACCGGATTACATCGCCCGCTGTGGCGCACCCGCTAACCTCGATGAGTTGGCCCAGCACCGCTACCTGCGTTACAGCCTGATGGACAGCGACAACCCAGGCAGCCTGCAACAAACACTCAGCCGCGCCCAGCCTGTGGCCGGTTCTAGTATGGTTTGCAACAACGGCCAGGTGCTGATGCGCATGGCCACCCTGGGCATGGGCATTGTGCTGCAACCGACGTTTATCGCCGGCCGCGCCATCGCCGAGGGCAAGCTGCAGATTCTCTTGCCGGAGCTGGCGCCCGAGCCACTGGGGCTCTACGCCGTCTATGCCCACCGCAAACTGCTGGCGAGCAAGGTGCGCTGCTTTTTGGATTTTATCGACGGCTACTACGGCGATTCGCCCTACTGGGACGAGATTGCTTGAAAACACCTAAGTTGGTGACGCGGATTTTCATCAGGCCACGCAGCGACCGGAGACCGAAATCGTGTTGCCGGTAGGAAATCTCTGGCACCATTCACATTAGCTACCGATGCCCAAACACTGAGGACACCCCATTGACCGTCTTCTCACGATTACTCGCCACGGTGTTGATTATCGCGACCTTCACCGCCAAAGCCGAAGCACCGGCGTTCGAAATTCCCCACTCATTCGTGCACACCCTGACCTCCAGCGACTTGGGCCGAAGCTATGATATTTATGTCAAAGTCCCTGCCCGTTACCACAACGAGGAGAATCGTCAAAAGTATTACCCGGTAATCTATTTAAACGACGGCCCCTACACGTTTCAGGTCGCTTCGGGCGTCACTCACCTGCCGATGAACATGGGAAAGCTTGAGCAAGCGCTAGCAGGCTGTTGAAAACCCCTTGCGTACTCAGGCTTTCGGGCTGGTTCGTAATCTAGGCGCCGTTTTGAAGGTGTGTGACCACCCATCGAGAAGCGGCAACGACGAGTACGGGCCAGCCCGAAAGCCCCGAAGGGCGTGGCCTGAAGCGCACATCTGCTGCGCCTTGCCTCTAGGAAAGGGAGCCACCCTGTCCGTCAAGGCAAGTCACAACATCTGCGCGCTTCAGGTCGTGCTGAGCATGCAAGGGGTTTTCAACAGCCTGCTAGTAGTGGGGATTTCTTTCGCTCTGGGCGAAGACGGCATGGCCAGCCGGGTGCGCGATCTGACTCCAACACAAGACAAAAGCTGGACAAACTACACCACTGGCGGGGCCCAAGCCTATTTGGATTTTATGGAAGAGGACGTCTTGCCGTTTGTCGAGCAGCACTACCGCGCCGACCCGACGCGTCGCACGCTGGCCGGCCAGTCGCTCGGAGGCTCTTTTGGTGCCTGGGTGTTATTGACTCGCCCCGAGCTCTTCGACAGCTATATTCTTACCAGCGCCTCGCTCTGGTTCCATCAACGCATGATTTTCGATCTTGAAAAAAGCTACGCCGAGAACCACAAGGACCTCCGGGCCAAGGTCTATTTCGCCGTGGGTGAGTACGAGAACCCCGAACACGGCAGCACCCGCCACGACATGGTGGGCGATCAAAATGCGTTTGTCGCAAGCCTGCGCTCAAGAAACTACCCAGGGCTAAAGATAAAGGACGAGATTATCAGTGGCTCGATCCATGAAACCACGTTTCCTGTGGGCTTTACTCGGGCAGTGAGCTGGCTATTTACCAAGCCGCCTGCGCCTTAATCGCCAAGCTGGTTTACTGAGGCGCATCCAGCGTTTTTTTCTTGCGCCCGAATATGCCGGTCCAGAACAGGCCTTCAAACACCAGACCGAGCACAATAAACAGGCCCCCGCCGATGGGGACACCAAATTGCCAGCAGGCGACAGCGGCAAAAAAGCAGGCAATCACAAACACAACTCTGAGCAAAACTTTCACAATTCACATCCTCTTGGCACGAGAGAGTGAAACTACCCAGCCGGGCAGCGGCGGTCAAGGGATTACTGGTGCTGTCGCCTGAATTCACCAATTTTTCTCATATTCGGCTTTATCCGCCAACGGTGTTTTTAACCACAAATAAGATACGCTAATCCTTTAAATTTACTGGACTTTTTTGCAAAAGCCACCTGATTCGTTAGCGTTATCGTTATCGCCCAATGCAATATGGTAGCGCAACCTTATAGTATTTTTGACCAAAAGCATATAGTCCTGTTGACAATATAAATTTAGCCTCGTAGAGTCCCGGCCACTTAACTCTTTTTAACAATAAGCAGTGGGTTAAGTAACGCTATCGAACCGCCTGTTCGCAAAGACCAGGCAAAAGCCCAGCCTCTTCCTCTGTAGGCGGTATTGGTCGAGGCGAAACCTGGAGAATAATGATGACAATATTGAGAGCAACAACGCACGCAAAAAAGCACCTGGCCTGGATCGCAACGGCCGCCGCTGCGGCGTGTATGACAACCTCCCATGCCCAAACCCTGACATCCAACCAAACCGGCAACCATAACGGTTATTACTACTCGTTCTGGACCGACGCCCCCGGCACTGTGTCCATGACGCTGGGCTCTGGCGGTAACTACACCTCCCAGTGGAGCAACACCGGCAACTGGGTCGGCGGTAAAGGCTGGAATCCCGGCGGTCGACGTACCGTCAGCTACTCCGGTACCTTTAACCCCTCCGGCAACGGCTACCTGACCCTCTATGGGTGGACGCGCAATCCGCTGGTGGAATACTACATTGTCGACAACTGGGGCTCCTATCGTCCAGGTGAAAGCGGTACCTACTACGGCACCGTCAACACCGATGGTGGCACCTACGACATCTACCGCACCCAGCGGGTTAACCAGCCCTCCATTGAGGGCACGGCGACTTTCTACCAATACTGGAGCGTGCGCCAGCAAAAACGCACCGGCGGCACCATCACCACCGGCAATCACTTTGATGCCTGGGCCAGCAACGGTCTGAACCTCGGCACCCACGACTATATGGTGATGGCCACTGAGGGCTACCAGAGCAGCGGCAGCTCCAACATCACCCTCGGCAGCAGTGGTGGCGGTAATAACGGTGGCGGCAACGGTGGTGGGGACTCCACACCGAGCAGCACCAATATTGTCGTGCGTGCGCAGGGCGCCAGCGGCCAAGAGCACATCAATCTGCTTATCGGCGGCAACGTGGTGGCCGACTGGACACTTTCTACCGGCATGCAGGAGTACACCTACTACGGCAGCGCCGGCGGCGATCTGCAGGTGGAATACGACAACGACGCCAGTGGCCGCGATGTCACCCTCGACTCGGTTTATGTCAATGGCGAGACCCGTCAAGCCGAGGATATGGAATACAACACGGCCACCTACGGCAACGGCGAGTGTGGTGGCGGCTCCTACTCCGAGACCATGCATTGCAGCGGCGTGATCGGCTTTGGTGGCACCGGCGACTGTTTCAGCGGCAGCTGTGGCGGTGGTAATTCCGGCGGCGGCAACGCGGGTGGTGGAAATAGCGGCGGCAGTGACAATATTGTTGTGCGCGCCCGCGGCACCAACGGTGACGAGCACATCAATTTGCTGGTAGGCGGCAGTGTCGTGGCCGACTGGACACTGGGCACCAGTAACCAGAGCTACACCTACATCGGCAGCGCTACAGGCGATGTGAATGTGGAGTACACCAACGATGCCTCTGGTCGCGATGTCATTTTGGATTATGTCACCGTCAACGGTGAAAACCGTCAGGCCGAAGACATGGAGTACAACACGGCCACCTACGGCAACGGCGAGTGCGGTGGCGGTTCCTACTCAGAAACTATGCACTGCAGCGGCGTGATTGGTTTTGGCCACACCGATGACTGTTTCAGCGGTAGTTGTAACTGATAGATCGGTAAGAGCAAAGGGCTAGGCCCTTTGCTCTACTCAGTTAATACTGATAGGCGATAAAGCCAATGGAGTAGGGTGGAAAAGCCGCGCGCCTATTCATTTTTCGCTTTGCATAGGTGCCAGTGGTTTTGACTCCAACACCCCAATTGGGGGTTAGATAAGGAAAACTGAACGAGGGGCCAAATTTGAGCAAAGTAAACACCTGGCCGATCCCCGGCACATCGACTATGTGATAGTAAATGCCGACACCGCGCGAGATGGTTTCCACCGCTTCAGTTTCTAAGTCAAACGCTACCACCCGCCCAAGCGACATATTCTCCCACACGAGATCACCAACACGTTTTAGG
Organism: Gilvimarinus algae; assembly: GCF_030518215.1. GTDB lineage: Bacteria > Pseudomonadota > Gammaproteobacteria > Pseudomonadales > Cellvibrionaceae > Gilvimarinus > Gilvimarinus algae. The sequence continues at coordinate 369,038 of NZ_JAULRT010000032.1, read as the reverse complement.
ATGGTTTTCGGGCTACCTTCTTCCATGTCCACATTAAAGAAATCAGTTTTTGTTTGTGTAATGTAAAGTCTTCCGTCTTCGCCAAACACTGAAAAATACGAGGCAAAGCCTTCAGGAAGAGAAACCCTCCTATCCAGAACCAGTTTATTGTCGGCGATTGCAACTCTCTGGAGCTGACTGAGAAGTGATCTTGACTCAGAGATATCGCGATCCAGAACAATACGCTTATACATGTCAGCCAGCTTCGAACCTGCCACTCGATAGTTTGGCCCTTCTAGCACCCAAAAAGCAGTGGGATTATCCGGAACCGGCTCCAAATCTATCGAAAGCGCAACGGTTTTACTTGGCAAGAGCTGGACCTCGTCTATCAGTTTGGGCGAAGCTCTATCTGACACATCAAAAAGCACAACTCGATTACTATAGGTCTCAAGTAAAGCCAGCTTCTTATCGTTATCCAGAAAAATCGCGTCAACGTAAGTTGTGCTTCCATCCTCATTAAACGGTAGAGCGGTATGGCTAAGTGTACTCAAACTCAGGGGATCTGCGGCGTCCACCAACGTAAAGCTTTGCTTGCCTAACAGTAGCAATGTGTTATCTCCGCTCAAGTGCGAATCAATCGGTACCGACCCTACCGCTAGTTCAGATTCCGCGACCTTCTCCGGCCGCTGCGGTGCAGCCAGATGGAATGTACGAACGATAACCGGATAGGTATCTGCCTCGTCCATTAATGATTCCCCCGAGCGCTTACCGACATCCATTTGATATAAGAAGCGACTATCGTTGGAGACTATCGTAAAAAGCGGCCGGTCTGCAGGTGATTCAAGCTCTAACCATTCTTCACGAATAAACCCTTCCGAGTTTCGGTCAACCTGGAGAATATGCGTTTTGGAATCATCTAGATCATTGGCAAACAGGTAATGCTTCGTGGTGAAGGTACTTCGTGATTCGCCGTATTCGTTCTCAATCACCAGCGTGTGCTCGTTGACAGGGGAAAGCCCTACCGGAATTTTGAACAGTGGGTAATTACCGAAGTATTGCTTTACTGGCACTCGCAATCCATCGACGGAGACGCTGGAAACGCCCAGATTTTTCCCTCTTACTAATACCCACTCTCCGGGGGAAAATTCAGAATCGTGGAAATGTACCGGCACACCACCTCCGTTCTGGATATCCAAGCCTCCCAAATCCACCAACTGCAATATGCTTGGCTTATCGGAATTGGTAGGTACAATGGCCGAAACAACCACAGGCTCCTTCTTTTGAGTTTGACAAGCACTGATGGTGGCTACAACGCAAGCCACCATAAAAACGAAAAGAATCCCATGAATGCTACCTTGCCGTTTCGCTAAAGCTGGCGTCACAATTGGCTCCCCTATTATTTTAATGGCGTAAAAAGCATTATTGTCCGCTCGGCAACTGAACTCAAGCTGAACTCCTTGTATGAAACCACTCCACATAGATCAAAAACAACCACTCCACATGCATCAGCTGACGGCATCAATTGTCATACTTTTCATTCTGCTGACAGGCTGTACCAACACAGCGCAGACAGCCAGTGACCTAAAAAGCGACGAAACAATCGTTTTTTTCCGCACCAGCGCATGGTTCGACAACTCCGAAAATCTCTGGAAAATACCGATTCATGGTTGGGTATATGAACCCCAAAGTAGCATTGTAAGAGCGTCCTTGTTTGAAGCCGCTTTATCAGCAAAATATCAGATAGACATATCGGACACCCAGCGGGAGACTTTTGAAAAGCGAGTCAATTTGCTGATAGCAGATAATGAGAGAGGTAAGAAAATAGTCATCAGGCTGGCAGACGACACCATTACTCTTCCTAAAACCACGCCTAATGGTCACTTTTACCACATCATAAACCTCACTCCAGAGGAAGCCATCAGCCACATTAACCCCGCCAATCATACTATTCATTTCCGAGCAGTTTTAAGCTCTAGCGACACTCGAGAATTCTCCGGGGAGGTGAAACTCTACCCTCCCACAGGCCTTACCGTAATCAGTGATATTGATGACACCGTAAAACGCACAGGGGTGACAAATACCGAAGAGTTGATGCGAAGTACCTTTCTCCTTCCATTTTCAAGCATTGCAGGAATGAGCAGAGCCTACCAACAAATGGAAAGCAAGGGCGCGCAATTCCATTATGTGTCATCCAGCCCTTGGCAACTGTACCCCGAACTACTGAGCATGCTGAATCAATCGGACTTCCCCTGGGCCAGCTTCACCCTCAAAAGTGTTCGTTTCCGGGATAAAACTGTTTTTGGGCTCTTTAAAAAGGGAATCGAAACGAAACCACAGCAAATTTCCAAGCTGATTAATCGCTACCCTAAAAGAGACTTTATTCTAGTGGGTGACAGCGGGGAGCACGACCCAGAGGTTTACCAGGCCATATACAAGGAGTTTCCAGACCAAGTGAAAGCCATTTGGATTCGGGACATAGGTTCCGACGGCCAGATAAGAGAGCGAATAGACGCTATTAATAACGCCATACACCCGATGTCTATTCAGCTGTTTCGAGAACCGGAGAGCATCATAACGTACTTTAACCAATACCTTTCGAAAGCGTTGGCTGTAGAAACAGAAACCAGCTTGTAAGCGACTGCTTTCCACAGCCAAAAGATAATGCTCATTCTTCTTGCATTGTGCTAATGATCAGATAATAGGCGCACGCCGTAAATTCCACCGGCTATCGATTTTTCTCCGGCCACAAATTTCAGCAAGTGCTTGCCTTTATCCGCTTTCGCTAGAATCTCTGGCGGTATGACGTACTCGACGCTGTAGAACTCCGGCCCCCGCTCGGCGCTCAGACGGACTTGTGCCAAAACATCACCGTTGAGCTCGATAAAAAAGTGTCTGCCTGCGTCCCCGCCAAAGTAAGTGATTTGCAGAAATCGCGCCTGCGCCTGCGGATCATTGAGTTGATAACTGAACCAGTCGTGGGCATGACGCCAGTGGCGCCCAAGATGAACACCTGCCTCGCTCTCACTGCCTTGGAAAAAATGATCTGACTCAGGTTGCTGTTCACCGGGGGCCACCTTGTCGATGGTAACCGCTTCCAACGCCAGTTGAGCGACTTCTTCGCGGGCGCGATTCTCGCGCAAGGCGCCGATGTTCTCGGGCGTACTGTAGGGCCAGTAGAGCATATAGCGCGAGCGATGCACGCGGAAAAAAGGTATCAACTCCAGATTCTGGTACTCGACCGGCTGAATCACACCGCTCGCCTTGAAGCGTAACTGATGATCATCAATACGCTGAATCTGTTCGGCAAAATCCGGGCTACTGGCGACCAGCATGGGCGCCTGATCAATCGGGCAGCGCTCAGCATCGGCAATATGCCCCATTCTGCTGGCATCTGCGTAGTAATTGAGCACCTCATCTTTAAAGGGTGAGGTTTCGGCCGAGAGCACAATGGGCCCGTAGAGAATCGCGTAAAAATCCGAACCACCGGGCAGGGCTTCCAGATGCGTTTGCATCGGCAGGGCCAAGGCCACCTGATCACCCTTTTTCCAGTGTCTGTCGAGCGCAATATAGCCATCGGCGTCGACCTCTACCTTGATGGCCTTGCCATTGACCTGAACCTGGGGTTCACCCGCAGCCCATTGCGGGTAGCGCAGTTTCAGGGTGATGTCGGCAGCTTGCTCAAAGCTAAACGAGGTGCCCGACTCATCGGGGAAGTGGGTAGTCTGACTCAGACGCACGCCCTGCTCGCGCCAGTGAAGTGTCGAGGGAATATAGAGATTGACGTAGAGCTCATTGCCCTGGTGAGCATAAATAAACTCGCCATACTTAAAATGGTTTTCGATACCCGAGCCCACGCAGCACCACATCCCCTGATGGGTTTGTGAATACACCCGGTAGTGGTTCGGACGCATAGGCGTGAAATACACCAGCCCGCCGGTGTGCGGGTCTTGCGAGCTGAGGATGTGGTTGTAAAGCGCGCGCTCGTAGTAATTGACGTACTCCGGTGCAGTACGACGCCCATAGAGTAACTTGGTGAGCTTGAGCATGTTGTAGGTGTTGCAGGTTTCCGGCCCTTCGATTTCCTCAATCATGGGATCGAAGTCGGCCTTGTCGTGAAAGTGCTCGCGCACACTGTTACCACCGATCGCCACGCTGCGTTCATTGACCACCGTGCGCCAGAAATACTCGGCGGCGCGGTGCCAGTCCTCCTGGTTACTGAGCTGCGCGATGCGCTCAAATCCCACCACCTTGGGTATCTGGGTGTTGGCGTGCAAACCCGTCAACTCATCACGCCCTTTCACCAAAGGCTCAAGCAACTTGCGCTGAGAAAACTGTTCAGCCAGAGTCAGGTATTTCTGATCTCCGGTCAGCGCATACACATCGGCAAAGGTTTCATTCATGCCACCGTACTCGGTGGTCAGCATTTGCTGAATCTGTTCATCGGACAAATGGGACATCAGCGCTGCCGCCCAGTCGGCCCAGGCAAGCATCATGCGTCTGGCCTGCTCGCTACCGGTATAGACGTAGGCATCGCGCAAACCTGCGAATATTTTGTGCAGATTGTACCAGGGCACCCAGTAGCCATTGAGCGCAAACAAGTCAGCCCGCAGCTCACCTCTGGCGATTTCCTGCCAGAGCTTGTCGCTGTCAGGCACACCGCCTAAATAGCCATTGCCGTTGGCTTTTTGCGCACGCTCAAGCTCACTGAGCACATACTCGAGCCGCGCTTTAACATCTGCTCTGCCGGTAGCGGCATAGGCAAGGCTGAGAGAGGTGACATAGTGACCTCCGATGTGACCGTCCAGCCCCGTATTTTCCCAGTTGCCATAGCTGGCCGTCCTGGGGGTCAGACCCGCCTCGCGCAGGTAGGGCGCCAGCAGCCGATCCGGCGACAGGGTCATAACGTACTCCAGGTTTTTCTCCTGGGCTTGCTTAAACGGGCTTTCTGTCAGGCGCACCTCATCCAGCGCGAAGTATTCAACGGCCTGGACTGTATGGCTGAGCCACAATAGGCCAATACCGAGCACAAGTTTTCGTATCATCTCTATCCCCTACAGGAGCCTGCGACTAAAAAAAGGGCCCGCATGGCGGGCCTAAATCACTGAGGTTTCAGTCATGATGAAACATTAGTCATCGAGGGCGGCGTCGCCAAAGACCGGCATGCCCTGATCATCCCACTTGAGTGTCTTTACAAAGGTATGGCGATTGGGATCCCAAAGAGGGTCGCCCTCAATCTCGGTGTAAGTGCGCGCGTGGTACACCAGCAGGTCGGTGACGCCGTCTTCCGCTTTGGTAAAACTGTTGTGCCCCGGGCCGAAAATCTTGTGTTTGGGGCTTGAGCGCAGCACAGGCTGCTTGGATTTGTGCCAGCTCGCGGGATTCAGCAAATCGGCGTTTTCGTCAGCCCACAGCAAGCCCATCGCGTAGTTTTCGTCCGTGGCGCTGGCCGAATAGGTCATAAAAATCTTGCCGCCATGTTTAACGATAGAGGGGCCTTCGTTGACCCAAAAACCAATAATCTCCCAGTCGTATTCCGGAATGCTCAGACGCACCGGCTCGCCGTCGATCTCCGTGGGGATTTTCATCGGTGCAATGTAAAGGTTGGAGTTGCCGCGAATGCCCTCCTCTTTTTGCGCCCATACATAGTAGAGAACGCCCTTATGAGTAAAGGTGGTCGCATCCAGACAAAACGTGTCTATGCCCGTGTCAATCTGGCCTTCAAATGTCCAACTGCCGGTAACAGGGTTGGCGTCTTTACAAGAGATGGCGTACATCCGGTGCTGAAAAAGATCGTGCTTAATCTCCCGCGAGGGCGCCGCGGCAAAATAGACATACCAAGCGCCCTGGTTAAAGTGAATTTCCGGCGCCCAGATCAAATCGCTGTAAGGGCCAGTATCCGGCTTGCGCCAGACCATCACAGGTTCAGCGCTGGCCAGGTCACGAATGCTGGTCGCGCGCCGCAATTCAACACCATCATAAGCGGGAACACTGGCGGTGAAATAGTAGTAGCCATCGGTGTGCTTGTAGATGTGCGGATCGGCCCGCTGCTCAATTAACGGTTGCAATACGTTCACTCTGATCTCCAGATTGCTCAGGTTAACTCTTCAATGGTGTGGTCGGGCGCCTCGGACTCAATATCGCCGCGGGCCTTCATCTCGTTGTAAAAACGATCGGTAATTTTATACTTGAACATGACAAAACCCAGCAGCGCGTGAAAGGCGCCGGGAATAATCGTCAACATCAGGGAAATACCGGTCAGCGCAAACTCGCTTTGTTCCTGACCGGCCTGGTACCCAAAAAACGTCAGCAACAAGCCCGTGACAAAACCGGCCAGACCCGCGCCCGCCTTTTGACAAAAAGAGATACCCCCAAATGCCAGCCCTGAGACCCGCTTGCCGGTTTTCGCCTGACCATAATCCACTGCCTCGGCGATGGCCGACCAAAAAACCGGGGCGTGCAGATCCACCACAAAAGACAAGATGACATAGAGCACCAGCGCCAGTGCCAGGTCGCCAGGCGAGACGGCAAAGAACATTAGCGCACTCAATACGCCGACGAGAATCTGCGACCAGCGAAACAACTGCACCTTGCAATAGCGCTTGGTGATCCAGGTGGAGGCCACCATAGAGACGATAGAGGCGGCAATCCCCGCGCTGGTAAACATAGCGGCCATAGACTCTGTGCCGCCGAGGTAGTAAATCGTGTAGTAAAACGCCACACCGCCGCGCATGGCGTAACCGAGCGTTCCGAGCACACAGCAGGCCGCCAGCACCAGCCATTGGTCGTTTTTCAGCAGCAGCTGCAACTGCTCACCGAGAGGCTTTTTGTCCACCACATGCTCAACCCGCTCGCGGGTGGTGGCAAAGCAAAACAACAGCAACCCGACCCCGACAAACGACATAAAACCCATGGCCAACTGATATCCCTTGGCCGGGCTACCTTCGCCCCATAGAGCGGCCAGCTCGGGCACGGACGCCACAATTACCACATTGGCAATCTTTGCAAAGAACATGCGGTAGCCATTGGCGGAGAGACGCTCTTTCGGATCGCTGGTCAAAACGCCGATGTAGGAGATATACGGAATAGCCACGCCGGTAAACATCAAGGTGGCAAAAAGATAAGTGACGTAAGCCCAGACCAGCTTGGCGTTATAGCTAAAATCCGGGGTGGTAAACAACAGGAAAACGGCAAAGCCGTAGGGGACCGACAAATAGAGAAAGTAATGGCGAAAGCGTCCCCAGCGGCTTTTGATCTTGTCGGTCAGCAGGCCCATCAGGGGGTCACTCAAGGCATCGATAAAGCGAGCTGCCAAAAACAAGGTACCCACATGGGCCGGCTTCAGACCGAAAATGTCCGTATAGAAGTACTGCATAAAGTAGAACATGGCCGCGATCATGACGTTGACGGACATGTCGCCTGCACCAAAGCCTACTTTTTCTACAACGGACAATTTTTCAGTTTTCATTATTGTTTATTCTCAAAATCTATCGGTATTGCTTACTAGGGAGGCTGCGCTTCAGCCACACATGCCCGGGCCTCATTAGGCCCGGGCATGGCGCGGTGAGCGCTTGACCTAAGTGCTTAGACGCCGCTGCTGAGATGGTAGTAAACAGCGTTGTGACGCAACTCGTTTTTGAAATCGCGAATTTTAGTATCACTGTCGATCACGACCGCTTCAACGCCCGCCATTTCGGCAAAATCGATGATCTGATCTGTGGTCACCGCCTGGCTGTACACACTGTGGTGCGCGCCGCCGGCGTGAATCCAGGCGGCGCCGGCCACGGCCAGGTTCGGACGCGGCTCCCACAGGGCGCGGCCCACTGGAAGATTGGGCAAATCTTTTGGCGGTGTGACTGTGTCCAGCTCATTGATGATCATGCGAAAGCGGTTGCCAAGATCCACGATAGACACATTGATTGCTGGCCCGGGCTTACCATTGAAAATCAGCCGGGCAATGTCTTTGCGAATGCCGATGGTGTGCAGCGCCACTTCAACACGCGGTTTTTCCTGGGCAATGGTCGGGCAAACCTCCAGCATATGAGCGCCCAGCACCTGATCGCTGGAGCCAAAATTGTAGGTGTAATCCTCCATAAAAGAGGTACCGCCTTCTTTGCCCTTGGCCATGATCTTCACTACTCGGGTCATGGCAGCGGTTTTCCAGTCGCCCTCACCACCGTAGCCATAGCCTTTTTGCATCAGCCGCTGAGTCGCCAGACCCGGCAGCCCCGTTATGCCGTGCAGGTCTTCAAAGTTGTTGGTAAAGGCTTTGAAGCCGCCGTCATCCAAAAACTTTTGCATGGCAATTTCAAGACGCGCTTCATTGCGCAGCGCCTCGAACTGGTGAGCGTCGTTCAGCAGCTCATCGGGCACGGTGTATTCGGCCTTGTACTGCTCAACCAGTGCATCAATATCAGCGTCGCTCACTTCGTTGGCCACCACCGCCAGATCACCCAGGCCAAAAGCGTGAACCTCGTAGCCAAAGTTGATTTGGGCCGAGACCTTGCAGCCCTCAGTCACCGCCACCTGACGCATGTTGTCACCAAAGCGGGCCACTTTAAGACCCTGAGCTTCATCCCAGCCCATGGCCACGCGCACCCAGTCGTCGATTTCCTGCTGCACACGCTCGGTGGCCCAATGGCCCACCACAACGCGGCGATCGTGTCGCATGCGCGCACCGATAAAGCCGAACTCACGGTCGCCGTGAGCGCTCTGGTGCATGTTCATGTAATCCATATTGATTTCACCCCAGGGCAACTCGGCATTGAACTGGGTGTGTAGATGCATATAGGGCTTGTTCAGCGCTTTGAGACCGGCAATCCACATTTTCGCGGGGGAAAAAGTATGCATCCACAAAATCAGACCCACACAGTTGGGGTCTGAGTTAGCGCGCAGACAAACGTCGAGAATTTCCTGTGGATTTTTCACCACCGGCTGGAATTTCACATTGGCAGAGAGCAAGGCAGAGGCGCTCAGGCCAGCCGCCACTTGCTCGCTGTTTTTACCCACTTGTTCCAACACTTTCGGGCCGTAGAGGGTTTGCGAGCCCGTTACCAGCCACACTTCTTTTTCACCGTAAATTTTCATGGTTATGTCCTGCAAGTCTCAATAGATCAATTTTGCCCGTAGTAAGCGTCTTTGCCGTGCTTACGCAGGTAGTGCTTATTTAGAATGCCCTGTTTAAGCGGCTTTACGTCCTGCTTGAGGGTGCGCGTCAGATAGGCCATCTTGGCAATTTCTTCCAGAATGACAGCGTGGTACACCGATTGGGCGGCGTTTTTACCCCAGGTAAAAGGCGCATGGCCAGCAATGATCACCATAGGGGTTTCCACCGGGCTTTTACCTTTAAAGCAATCGGTAATTTGTACGCCGGTCTCCTCTTCGTAATCGCGTGCGATTTGCGCGTCACTCATCACAGCAGTGCAGGGGATGGGGCCATAGGCGTAATCGGCATGGGTCGTCCCCAAACAGGGAATGGACTCCTGTGCCTGCGCCCAGGCCGTGGCGTAGGTGGAATGGGTGTGCGTCACACCACCGATGCTGTCAAAGTGGCGATAAAGATGGGTGTGGGTCTTGGTGTCCGACGATGGCCGCATCTTGCCCTCAACCACCTGATTGTCCAGGTCGACGACGACAATATCCTCTACCTGCATATCCTCGTAGGCCACCCCACTGGGCTTGATGGCGACGACACCTCTGTCGCGATCCACCTGGGACACATTGCCCCAGGTATAGACCACCAGATTGCGGTGATGCAATTGCATGTTCGCTTCATAGACTTCGCGCTTGAGTTCGAGATAACTCACGATTGACCTCCATCGACGAATTCACCCAAGGATTGGTAGCGCGTGTAGAGCTGGTCGTAGACACGAGCCGCTTTCGTATTTGGCTCGTAGGTCTTGCAGACTTTTGAGCCCATAGCCCGCTGGGCACTGGCCACATCGGCGTGAGCGCCGCCGACAACAGCGGCAAAAATTGCTGCGCCCAGAGCACAGCTCTGTTCGCTGTCGAGCACATCAATCGGGCAATTCCACACGTCCGCGCAGGTTTGCATGACAAAATCGGATTTTTTCGAAATGCCGCCAATGGCGACCACGCTATCGACCGCCACACCCTCGGCGCGAAAGCGCTCGATAATGGCGCGGGCACCAAACGCCGTCGCCTCAACCAGTGCGCGAAAGACCTCGGGGGCGCCACTGCCCATCTTCAAGCCGGCAATGGCGCCTGCCACCGTTTGATCCGCATCGGGCGTACGCCGGCCGTTGACCCAATCCAATGCGGTGACACCGCTCTGCCCAGGCGCAAGGGCGCTGGCGGCGCGGGACAGCTCGACCAAGGTTTTGTCTTCCAGCTCTTGCAAAAGCGCGGCCCGCCCCGCCTCGTTCAGCGCCGTGCTGGCGGCAATAATACTTTTGGCCGGACCATTGATAAGATTCTTGAACCAGGCGTAAAGATCACCGAAGGCGGACTGCCCCGCCTCCAGCCCCACCATGCCCGGAATCACAGAGCCGTCCACTTGCCCGCAAATGCCGCGTACGCAGGTCTCGCTCAAGGCTTCGTAACCGGCGATAGTGATATCGCAGGTGGAGGTGCCCATGACCTTGGTCAGCACACCCGGTTGCACATTCGCCGCCACCGCACCCATGTGGCAGTCGAACGCCGAAAACCCCACGGGCGTCCCCACGGGCAGGCCCAGTTTGCTCGCCCACTCCTGGGTAAGACCACCAACGGCCTGATCCGAGGTAAATGTGTCTGTGGGCAGCCGCGAGGCCAGGCCGTCGAGCATGGGATCGACACTCACAAAAAAGTCATTGGGTGGGTAACCGCCCCAGCTCTCGTGCCACATCACTTTGTGGCCGGCGGCGCAGCGCCCCATACGGAATTCGCTCGGGTGGGTGGTGCCGGTCAATACCGCCGACATCCAGTCGCAGTGCTCCACCCACATGTATACAGCGTCTCTGACAGCGCTGTCCTTTCGCATCACATGAAGGGCTTTTGACCAGTACCACTCCGAGGAGTAAATACCCCCTTCATACTTGAGATAATTGGGCTCGCTGCGTGCGGCAGCGGCGGTAAACTCCGCCGCCTCTTTCACCGCGGTGTGGTCCTTCCACAGCACGAACATGGCGTTGGGGTTGTCGGCAAACTCGGGCCTGAGCGCCAGCGCGACGCCCTGCGCGTCTACGGCGACTGGGGTTGAGCCGGTGGTGTCAAAACTCAACCCCACAACCGCTTCGGCCGCGCCTTCAGGCGCCTGGCGCCACAGCTGTGCCACCGCCTGCTCCAGGCTCTCAAGGTAGTCCAGTGGGTGCTGGCGAAACTGATCGGCGGCGCTCTCACAATAGAGCCCTTGCGACCAGCGCGGATAGTTCACCACACTCGAGGCCACTTCTTCGCCGGTAGCGGTATTGACGAGCAGCGCTCTGACAGAATCGGACCCGTAGTCGAGGCCCAGTGCATAAGAAACCATAAAAACAAAACCCTTCTGGCGCTCCCGGAAAGAGCGCTTTTTATTTTGTATTATAATATTATCCGAGCAGTGCCGGAGCTTGTCAAATATTTCTTAATACAATTGCGTGTAGCCACCTGGCCTGCCTTGGCCGGGGCGCTGCCCGAGGGTAAACTCTGAAAAAGAACAACGATAAGGAAGCGCTATGCCCGCCATGCCTACGGCCCGTGAGCTGCTCGAACCTGACGTTCTCTGCGCCTATGAAGGCTGGTCGCTGCAGCGGCTGGAACATTTTTTAATGCGCCACGAACTGGCGCGGGTACCCGTCATCGCCTCAGACCACCAGCTGGTGGGCAGCGTCGGCAGCGCCGATTTGCATCGGCTGATGAATCTGGAGGAGACCTACCGCGCCCGGATGATCAACGACAACTTCCGCCGCTCAACCGGGCAGGATATGGACAATATGGATGAGTTGACCCAGTGGACCCGCCGGGCACTGGTCTACTGCACTGTGCACCAGGTGATGCTGCCCGATCCACCGCATGTCGAGGCGGATGACACCCTGCAAAGTGTGCGCGAGCTGCTGGTGGCACAGGGGCTGGATCGCGTGTGGGTCACCGACCAGGGGGTGCTGGCCGGAGCCATTCGGGCCGTACAGTTGCTTTAGGCCAATTGGAAAGTGCCTGCCTGGTGTAAACAGGCCTTATGAGCACTATAAAAAGTAGTCGTTTTCGATACCCAGCACATCAAGCACATCAATACCGGTCATACCCGCGCGCTGGGCAGCTTCCAGCCCCAGTTTGGAGTCTTCAAACACCACGCAGTGCTCCGGGGCGACCCCCATCAGCTGCGCGCAGCGCAGAAACGTGTCCGGCGCCGGCTTGGGGTGCGCCACCAGATCAGCCCCCACGACATGATCTATCAAGTGAGCGATGCCACAGTGACCAATGATAGCGCGGGCTTCATCGGTATAGGCGCCAGTGCCGATGCTTATGGGCTTAACCCCGGCATAGCGGTTGGCCACTTCGATCAACGCCGTGGGTTTCACGTACTGATGAGCCACCTCGGCAACCACCCGCTCTTTGTAATCGTTCATCTCGTCCAGTGAAGCGGTCGCTGAGACGCCAAAAGTGTCCAACAGTATCTCAATGGTGCGCTTGGTGGGCACACCGGCCAGCGAACGCATTAAAGGCCGATCAATGGGAATCTGGTAATGGTTGAGCGTTTGTGTCCAGCCCACCTCGTGCAGCTGGCCGCTGTCCACGAGGGTGCCGTCCATATCGAAAATGATGGCCTGGTATTGATCGTACACAGTGTATCTACCTCAAAAATGCGGGCGGGAGCGCAACCTTACCACAGCCCCATGTGGAGTAAATGGCGCAGCTATTTACCTGGCAATTAAGATGCTCGCCCTGAGCCCCCCAATTGTCGCCCTGTAAAATCTGAGCAATTTGTGAAATCCCTTGATTTTACAGCTCTCGCGCTCGCCTTCGGCGGCATCGGCGCTTCCTGCGCCGCTATTAACCCGACCATCATAATTGCCGCGTTAATAGCATGGGTGAAAGCCCAAAGACGTTTTATAGACAACAGGTATCCAACCACTGGGGGTGACCGCTTACCCAGGCCACTGGGCGAGACCATTCACTCTGGCTGATACCAGAGCTCAGGGCGGTGCAGTGGCATGGTGGCCGTTTCCCAGGGGATGTCCAGGTGATACACCGCCCTCGAGCCCAAGCGCGCGCGAGAAAGAGCTTCACCGTAGAATTCGTTAAATACCCGATCGAAAGAACCGTCGGCAATGGCGGCGTTCAGCCCGGTGCTCAGCGCCTGGGACAGTGCATGATTGTCCCGGTTGGTAAAAAAATAAAATGCCGATGGGTAGTGCAAAGCAACGCAGCAGGCCGCCGCCACACGCTTATCGCTGTGCGCCTCGAGTTCATCCCATATCTCAACCACCGAGCGCGACACATAGTCCACCCTGTCGCTCACCAGCATGCTGATCAGGCTGTCGCGGTTGATAGAGGTCACCACGCTAAACCCATTGGCCTTCATATAACTGGTATCGGGCCAGTCCTGCCCCAGGCCGGCGCGCAGGGTCTTGAGCTTTGTCAGGGAGACACCCTTTTGAAATGCAGGCTCAGCATTCTCACTGATCAGCAGCAAACGCCAGCCGGCCAGGCCTTTAAACAGCGGAATGTACACAGCCTGCAAGGTCGCCTCCCGGTCCGGGTTGCTGTGCATCCAATTCACATCGTAGAAGCCGGTATCGAGATTTCTCGAATTGCGCCGGTCGGAAACCGCTCCGCCGGGCACAGGGTGCAATTCAAAGGGGCGGCCCGATTTTTCCAGCGCCAGGGTCAGCAGGCTGACAAAGTAGTTGACCTGCCTTTGGAAAACAATGTCATCGCCGGCGTACTGCGGGTAGCGCACGGTCAGAACCGCTTGTTGGCCGGAGGATTCGGACTCGGCCAGCACCGGTGCCCACAAACAAGACACCAGTGCCACCGCAATACATTTGCCCCAGAAAGAGAAGGTCACTCGCCGCCCCGCTGAACATCGCTTGCCTACCAATGCCCCGAGTATAGACGCTGAGGCCGAAGCTATCTGGATTTTTGTCCTCGCCCAACCAGATAGCGCTGCAGGGCAATAAAGACAAACAGCAAAAGTCCAATAACTATCTTGGTCCACCAGCTCGACAGAGTGCCATCAAACGAAATATAGGTCTGTACAACCCCCATGATCAGCACACCGAACAGCGTCCCCAGTACATAGCCATAGCCACCGGTCAGCAGGGTGCCACCAATCACCACTGCGGCAATGGCGTCGAGCTCCACACCCACCGCTGCCAGCGAGTACCCTGAAAAGGTGTAAAAACTAAAGACGATACCTGCCAGCGCCGCCATAAAGGAACTCAAGGCATAGACACTGATGGTGGTTCTGGCGATGGGCACGCCCATCAGAGCCGCCGACTGGGCATCGCCACCCAGGCCATAAACGCGCCCGCCCAAACGGGTAAAATTGGCGAGCCAAATGGCAAGGGCGAGCACCACCAGGGCAATAATGGTCGAACTGCCCAGCCAGGCGCCGCCGGGCAGCTCAAAACCAAACATGGCCACATCATCGTAAAAGCTGTGCATGATAGGCACTGACTCTTCGCTGATCACCGAGCTCAACCCGCGCGCGAAAAACATACCCGCCAGGGTAACGATAAAGGGTTGCAACTGGTAGTAGTGAATGATCGCGCCCATGCTCGCACCAAACAAGGTACCTAGCACCAACACCAGCGCAAAGGCTGGCAAGGGGTGCCAACCGTAGTTCTGCATGAGTACGCTGATGATCACCCCACTCAGGGCAATGGTAGAGCCCACCGACAAATCAATACCGCCCGAAAGAATCACAAAGGTCATGCCGATCGCCGCGATAATCAAAAAGGCGTTATCGGTGAACAGATTCATAAACACCCGCAGGCTGCCGAAGTTTTCAAATTGCACGGCGCCGGCCGCAAACAATAGGGCAAAGAGCGAACAGGTGACGTACAAGGGTAAAAATTTCTTGTGCATGATTAAGCCCTCCGCCACTGCTTGATTCGCCCTAACTGGCGGCGAAATTCAGGCGACTGCAGCAGCAGGATGACAATGATGGCAGCGGCCTTTATCAACAAATTAAACTTCGGCGGTACACCGCTGAGAATAATTGTAATGGTCAGTGCCTGAATGATAAGCGCACCGATGATGGACAAAAACAAAGAAAAGCGCCCACCCATCAGTGAGGCACCGCCGATCACCACGGCCAAAATGGCGTCCAACTCCAACCACAGACCCGCGTTATTGGCATCACTACCACCGATGTCGGCGGCGGCGATCATACCGGCAAGGGCAGCGCACAAGCCCGAGAGGCAATACACCATCAACTTGATCAGCTTGTCATTAATACCGATGTAGTGGCTGGCGCTGGCGTTGGCCCCCACGCCTTCGACAAACAAGCCTAAGGCGGTGCGCCTCATCAGCAGTTGCACCAGTACAAAGGTGATAATCACGAGAATAATGGGAAAGGGTAAACCGAAAAGATAGCCCACCCCGAGAAACTCGAAGCCCTCGTGATGAAAGGTCACGATCTGCCCTGAGTTTATCAGCTGGGCCACGCCGCGGCCGGCCACCATCAGAATCAAAGTGGCGACAATCGGCTGAATACCAAAGTACCCCACCAAAAAGCCGTTGACAAAACCTGCAGCCAAACCAGCGAGCAGGCCGCCACCGATCACAAGAAACACACTGTCGACACCACTGACAATCAACCCGGCACTTACCGCTCCGGCAATGGCCATGACCGAGCCAACCGACAGGTCCACGCCCCCGGTGGCAATCACCAGGGTCATGCCGATAGCCAGCAGCGCGACAGGCGCCGCCCGATTAAGCACATCAATCAAACTGCCGTACAGACGACCATCCTTGATTTCAATACTGAAAAACTCCGGCGCAATTAACACATTGGTCAGAAGCAGCACCAGCAAACCGGCCACGGGCCAAATGCTGCGTCGCAACTGAGGGGATAGGTTTTGATAATTCATAGTCAACTCGCCTGGGGCTGGCCGGCGATGGCCTGCATAATACGTTGTTGGGTGATCTCGTTGCCCGACACCTCGGCCACTTTGCGCCGGTCGCGCATGACAATCACTTTGTCGGAAAACTCCACCAGCTCATCCAGTTCGGACGAGGCCACAATCAGCCCGAGGCCTTGAGCGCAAAGCTGGCGAATCAGTTGAATGATTTCAGCGTGGGCCCCCACGTCGATACCGCGGGTGGGCTCATCCAGCAACATCAAGCGGGGCTCAGCCGCAAGCCAGCGCGCCAAAATCACCTTTTGCTGATTGCCACCGCTCAACTGATTGATGGGTTTTTCAATATCGCTGGTGGCAATTTTCAGTGCCTTGACATAGCGCTCGGCCAGCTCGCGCTGCTTTTTCATGGGAATATAGCGCCACCAGCCGCGCTTGTTCTGCAGCGCCATGATCATGTTTTCACGAATGGACATAGGACCGAAAA
This sequence comes from Gilvimarinus algae, assembly GCF_030518215.1. Classification (GTDB taxonomy): domain Bacteria; phylum Pseudomonadota; class Gammaproteobacteria; order Pseudomonadales; family Cellvibrionaceae; genus Gilvimarinus; species Gilvimarinus algae. Next base: position 352,571 of record NZ_JAULRT010000032.1, on the reverse strand, counting down.
TGCCGTCTTTTTTGCGGTCCTCCGGGCACAGGCCCAGCCCGGCCACCACCGCCTGGCGCGGATTCGTAAAGCGCACATGCTGGCCATTGAGTTCCGCATCGCCGGCCACCAGGCCGTCCACACCAAACACCAGCTTGCACAGCTCGGTGCGGCCAGAACCGAGTAAGCCCGCAAGGCCCACTACCTGTCCGGCGCTGACGCTCAGATCCAGAGCCTCAAGTGCTTGCGAGCGCGCACCCTTTAGTTCAAACAGTTTGTCGCGGGACTCGGCGTCGGCGTGCTCAATTTTTTCATGCACCGCTTTTTCCAGCGCCTTGCCGAGCATATGACTCACCAGATCTTGCTGGCTCAGGCTCGCCGCCTCAAACTCGCCCACCAGCGCTCCGTTGCGCAATACCGTGATTCGGTCGCAGACGGCGTACACCTGATCGAGAAAGTGGGTCACAAAGACAATCCCGATCCCCTTGTCGCGCAGCTCGCGCATAATTTTAAACAAAGAGGCGACTTCGTCGGCATCGAGGCTCGCGGTGGGCTCATCAAGAATTAACACCTTGGCGGACATAGACACACCGCGGGCAATGGCAATTAACTGCTGAATCGCCACCGAGTAAGTATTCAGAGCGGCGGTCACATCCAAGTCCAGCTCGTAGCCCGCGAGCAGCTCGCGCGCCTCGCGGTTCATGCGGCGCCAGTCAATGCAGCCAAAGCGTTTCGGCTCAAGACCCAGGAACAGGTTCTGCGCCACCGTGAGGTTCGGCAACAAGTTCACTTCCTGATACACGGTGCTGATCCCCAGGTTCTGAGCATCACCGGTATTAGCGGGGTGAATCGGCTTGTCTTCCAGCGATATGTCACCACCATCGCGGCGGTAGACGCCCGTCATGACCTTGATCAAGGTTGACTTACCGGCGCCATTCTCACCCAGTAGTGCGTGAATCTCGCCTTTGCGCAGAGTGAAGTCGACCCCGTCCAGCGCTTTTACTCCGGGGAAGGTCTTCACCACTCCCCTGAGCGCCAGTAGCGTATTGTCCGTGTTCATAAGATTACCTGAAGCCGGCACCAAGGCCGGCTGACTGCAGAATTAGTTGGCTTGGCGTTTCTCGTACTCAGCTTTAGCGTTTTCCTGAGTAAAAACGCGCCCATCCATCACCATCCACTTTTCGAAGTCGCGTTTGCCGCCCAGGTAGGCTTCAATGACGTCAAACGCGGGGCCACCTAGGTGGGGGCTCATTTCTACCGATGCGTTGACTTCACCGTCCAGCAGGGCCGTAAAAATATCGTCCACCGCATCCACCGACACCACGAGAATATCCTCGCCCGGCTTGAGGCCCGCTTCTTTGATCGCCTGAATAGCGCCCAGGGCCATTTCGTCGTTATGGGCCCAAAGAGCACACAGGGCTTTGCCGCCCCCCTCAGCTTTAAGGATACTCTCCATCACCTCTTTGCCCTTGGCGCGGGTGAACTCTGCAGTCTGCGAGCGCACAATGCTGGCCTCTGGGTGCTTGCCAATCACTTCGTTAAAGCCTTCCATCCGCCCAATCGCCGCACTCGAACCCACTGTGCCCTGCAACTCGACGATGTCGCAACGCCCGTCCGTCGCCTCCATCAGCCACTGCGCGGCCTTGCGCCCCTCATCGACAAAGTCGGGGGCAATACGGGTGATGTACAAACGATCATCGGTAACGGCCACGTTGCGATCGACAATGACCACCGGTATACGAGCGCGCCGCGCCTCCATCAGCACAGGCCGCCAACCGGTTTCCACCACTGGCGCCACTACGATGGCGTCTACGCTCTGGGCAATAAAACTGCGAATAGCTTTGATTTGGTTCTCCTGCTTTTGCTGGGCATCGGAGAATTTAAGATCGATTCCACGCTTCTCGGCCTCAGCCTTAACCGACTCGGAAAAAGTCGTGCGCCAACCACTTTCTGATCCGACCTGAGAAAAACCCACGGTTAGTGCGCTGGCCAGCTGCGAAGCGCCAAGCAGGGACGCAAGCGCAAGGCCCATCAGTGTCTTATTCATATCTGCCTCTTCTGTCTATTGTCGTTATTCAGGTAAGTATTGCATTAACATAATTGTATTATAATAATTTATTAGGCACAATCGGCTCGGACATGAGAAAAAATGCTCACGAAATCATCAACTTGCAAGCACCAGACATAATTTTGCAATTTTCTCAGTCAAAGCGTTGACAAGGCAAATGGCTGCCATTATAGTGCGCGTCCTCGGGTTGTGGCGCCAGCCATTCCGGTATGCCCAGGTGGTGAAATTGGTAGACGACGTACAGGATTGTACTAGTGTCACGTAAAGCAGGAGGCTGATAGTGACCACGCGCAGCGTGTCGGCAAGACCGCGATCAGCGAAGAACCAATCGGGCTTAATCACCGCTAACCATCTGCCCAGGTGGTGAAATTGGTAGACACGCTAGCTTCAGGTGCTAGTGGCCTTACGGTCGTGGAGGTTCAAGTCCTCTCCTGGGCACCAAACATTAAAAGCCTCGATCTTTAATCGGGGCTTTTTTCCATCTACTCCAAGGCGATAAATGCGACTCCGCACGTCAGGCGGCTCGTAAAATTTGAATGTTTACGCTACGCGGAGCATTTGGAATCAACCCCCAGAGAATTGACTTTACCGCTCAATCGGTTAATTTAACCCTTTCACCTCTGGTTTATTCCTAACACCATGACCGATGTAAACCGCTTTCTGATGTGGAGGCTCGCCCCCATCTTCCCCGTTTAATCGGGGTGCCGTCCGGCACTCTGTGAGTTTTGCTGTCCGTAGTGTTTACTTTTGTTGTGCCCAAAGCCCAAGGCCTTGTTGGTATTGTTGGGATGGGCCGTCTCTAACTGGAGCAACCATGCCTAGAAAACCCAGTATTATGGTGGCGCAGGATGTCTACGACACGCTGTGCCGAATGATTGATGCCCGCGACGGCGATGCGGCCGCGGAGCAACTGCTGAATGAGCTGGAGCGCGCCCGCAGGGTCAAGCCCGCCAAGCTGCCCGAGGATGTAGTGACGGTGAACTCCAAAGTCACCTTTACCATTCAGGAGACGGGGAAGACCTTCACTTACCAACTGGTGTATCCCGGAGATGCCGGCAAGCACGATGAGGCGCTGTCAGTGTTCAGCCCGGCAGGCAGTGCACTGCTGGGTCTGCGAACCGGACAGAGTATCGACTGGTCGTTAAAGCAAGGGCAAAAGAACACGATTGAAGTCAATCGAGTTGAACCACCTGAAATCACCGCAAATTGAGTCGATAAGCGTCCCGCGCCAGGGGGATGTCAGAGCAGGACGCGTGAATCGCGAAAGCCTCGCAGACGGTCAGCGCTGCCCCGCATAGCCGAGCCACGCCAAATCAGATAAGGGCGGTTTACCGCCGTCCTGTTTTTTGCACACACTCAAGTCCAAACAACAGCGCGAGTGCGCATTTTCAAAATGCACAGCTAAGAGTTATATCTCAGCCAGGGCCTTTGCCATCCGCTGCACCATGGCGAGATTTGTTTGCCGGCGTCCCTGCGCCCCGCTAAACCCAAGCCGCGATACCGCTTCAGGTGATTGTTGCTCCGGGCTAGAACAGGAGGCATGCACAGAAGTCAGAGGCATGACCTCTGCCAAAGTGTGCAGATTGTCAGGGTTGATACCACTGCCCGGCATGATCTCTATGCGGCCGTCCGCCTCGGCAACCAGGCTGGCCAAGAGCGCCTTGCCCGCGAGGGCGGTGATTTGTTGGCCACTGCTTAAAATTCGGTTGAAACCAAGGGCAATGGCCGCTTCCAGCGCCGCGTATGGATCGGGCGTAACATCAAAAGCGCGATGCAGAGTGAGGTCCATACCCTCGGCGGCCACGACAAGTTTTTCCAGAGTGTTCTGATCGAGCGAGCCGTCCTCACAGGTTGCGCCGAGCACCACGCCCTGCATGTTTTCCTCGCGCGCCAGAGCAATCTCATCGAGCATCAGCTGTACCTCAGCCGCGCTAAAGCAAAAATCACCCTCGCGCGGGCGAATCATGACATGGGCTGGCATGGATTGCGCCGCCGCAAACCGCATGAACGCGCGCGTGGGTGTAAGGCCCCCTATCGCCAGGGCTGAACACAACTCAACTCGATCAGCGCCACCGCGCTGGGCGCGAACAAGCCCCTCGGGGGTATCTACGCAGACTTCAAAGGTGATTTTTGGCACTCACACGTCCCCGAATGTTCTGCCAGGCCGCAGAAAGGCCGCACCGACAAGCCCTGCGTTTTTGACATGCTGCGCCTGAACCACCAGCGGGCGGTCATAGTGAGCCAGGACCATAGTGCGCACCTTGGCATCGATTTTTTCAACAAAGTCATGAGCGTTCGCCAAGCCACCGCCTACAGGCACTGAGCCCGGGCCGAATGCATTGACAAAAACGCTCAGTGCGCGCGCGACTATTTCTGTACACACTTCTACCGTTTTGCTCGCTGAGGCATCACCGGTACGCCATTGATCGAGTATCTGCCTGGCATCGAGCTCGGCACCGGTTAAAGCTCTGTGCACATTTTCCATCCCCCGGGCGGCGCCGACGGTGTCCAGGCAGCCCGTTTGGCCGCAACCACACTGAAAATAACCCAAAGACTCCACCAGCCCCCCCGCCGTTGGATCGACAATGGGGCCGTGCCCCCACTCCCCGGAAATCCCGCCAAAACCCGTCACCAGTTCGCCGTTCAAGACCAAGCCGCCGCCGACACCTGTGCCCAGAACAATCGCCAATACATTGCTTTCGCCTTTCGCGACGCCGACGTGTGCCTCTGCCAGCGCCAGACAGTCCGCATCATTGGCCACCAGAACCGGTAAGTTGATCCGCGCTCGCAATAACTCGGAAAGGTTTTGGTCTTTCAGGTAGGGAATATTCGCAATGGTCAGTGCGCCTGTTTTGGGATGAACAAGGCCGGTAATGGAAATAGCGACGAAGTCTTGTTGCTCGGCTGGCGCGCTCTGTACCATCTCCGTCAAGGCCGACAAAAACCTCTCCAGTGAATCGCCTGGCGTGGCACACTGCCCAGAGATTTGAACAATGCCCTCGCCGTCGGGCCAGCCAGACCGGATGTTTGTGCCACCTATGTCAAAACAAACAGGCATCTACCTACTCCGCTACTTAGGGCCTGTTGCACTCACGCGCATTGCCCAAGACTGTTAAATCACCCCCAAACGACAAAAAAGCCCCAGCTTTGCAGCCGGGGCTTGTGGCGTTGGCACGCGGCAAAGTGTGTTTACTCGACGGTTACCGTGCCTTTCATCAACGCGTAGTGACCTGGGAAAGAGCAGAGGAAGCTGTAATCGCCGCCCACTTCCAGCTGCGCCACATCGAAGGTGACAGAGGTGCTCTCGCCGCCGCCAATAACCTCAGTGTAAGCGATAACGCGCTCGTCACCGGGTTTAACGTAGTCGTTTTCCAGGCCAGCTGACATGCCGTCTTGCGCCACGGCCTGCAGATCGGCGGTTTGGGTCAGCACCCAGTTGTGGCCCATGGCATTGGCGGGCAACGAACCTGAATGAGTCAGGTTGACCGTGAACTGCTCGCAGGACGACGAGATGGTGATAGCGTCGGTATCAAAGCGCATCTGATCGGTGCTGTCGATGGTGACAGAGCAGTCATCGGCCTGGGCGGCAGAGCCGATCAGCGCCAAAAAGCCAACAGATACCAGGTATTTTACAACTTTCATAAACCTCTCCTCACATGTCAGGAAGCACAATTACTCCCGGTTAAATACGGCCAGCGGATGGGTAGTGATCACCGCCAGTTGCACCCGGCTGCCGGGCTCGGCGCGGGTTTCGTGACTGGCACGCACCTTCACTTCGGTGCCGTCATCAAGGGTCACCGCAAAGAGCCGGGCACCGCCCTCGTAGCGCACCCAGGCAATTTCGCCGTTGCCACCCCCGTCGGCCACAGGTATCAGCGATACATCGTCCGGACGCAGCAGCAAATCCACAGCGCCAGTCGCGCCGTCTACGGGCGTACCCGGTGCATCGCCAATGGCGGTGCGTACCCGCCCCTGCTCTAGATGGCCCGGGATAAAACTGGCCTCGCCCAGAAAGCGCGCAACGAAACGGCTGGAGGGCTCGGAAAAGCAGGTCTCGGGCGTGTCCAATTGTTCCAGCTTACCGCTTTTTAAAACACCGACTCGGTCACCGACCGAGAGCGCCTCTTCCTGGTCGTGAGTGACCCATATGGCGGGCACGCCAGCGGCTTTAAGCGCGTTGCGGATTTCCCAGCGCAGGTTGTCTTTCAGCGCCGCATCCAGATTGGACAGCGGCTCATCAAGCAGAATAAATACCGGCTCGTGGGCCAGGGTACGGGCAAGAGCCACACGCTGCTTTTGCCCGCCCGACAGTGTTGCCGGCTTGGCATGGCGAAGCGCACCAAGGCCCAGCAGCTCAATCCAGTGATCGGCAAGCGCTCTGTCTTTCAGGCGGAAATTGACGTTTTGCTGCACGGTTAAATGGGGGAAGAGGGCAAAGTCCTGAAACACCATACCCACATTGCGTTTTTCCGGCGGCACCGGCTTTTGCGCGCTGGCGCTCCAGGCGCCCAGTGTGATTTCACCTTCACTGATGGGGATCAGCCCGGCCAGCGCTTGCAAAATGGTGGTTTTTCCACAGCCGGTGGGGCCTACCAGCATCAGGATTTCATCGTCTGCCAAAGCCAGATTCAGCTTGTCCACCACACGGGTGGAGCCGTAGTCGACCGACAAATTACTTACGCTCAGCATTACTTGGGCCCGCTCTTGGTAACTTCAAACTCACTGCGTCGTTCACCGGACAACATCAGCGCCAGCCCCAGGCCGGACATCAACACCAGCAATAACCCCGGTACGGCAGCGCGACCAAAATAACCTGCCTCGTACACCCGCCACAAGTAGGTGGCGAGGGTTTCAAAGCCGGTAGGGCCGAGCAGCAGAGTAGCCGGCAACTCGCGCATGGCCTCGAGAAACACCAGCGCCGCGCCGGCAATCATACCGCGTAACGTTAACGGTAGGGTGACCCGGGTAAAAGCCTCGCGCGGTGAGGCGCCCAGCAGCCGCGCCGCCTTCACCAAGCTGGCATCCAGGCTCTCGGCCGACGAGCGCACCGAGCCCACGGCCAAAGGCAAGAAACGCAGCACATAAGCGAGCACCAACAGGCCCAATGTTTGATACAAAAAAGGCAGCTGCAGTCCGACGTACACCAGCGCCGTACCCATGACGATACCCGGCACGCCAAAGCCAAAATACGTCACCCGCTCCATCAAACGGCCGGCGCGCCCGCTGATCGCGGCGTGAGCGACAGGCACAGCCAACACCACGGCGACTATGGCGGCAAGAAAAGAGGCGTAGGTGGAATTCCAGGCGTAGCTGAGCTCGAAGCCCGCGGCGCCCTCACGCACCAGCCACAGGCCAAAGATCCCCAGCGGCAGGGCAATGGATAAAAGGGGCACTGGCGCAGAGGCGGCAAGCATCAGGCCGCTGCGCCAACGCGAGGGCCAGAGTGTCAGACTGCGGCCGGGCCGCTCGCGGGTGACTTTCACGCGCGACTCGAGAAACAGCACCAGAGCGACAATCACCAACAGCTGTAAAGACAACATGGCCGCCTGACTCAAGCCAAAGGCGTTGTACTCCACATAAATCACGCGGGTAAAGGTATCCAGGCGCATAATGGCCGGGGTACCAAAATCCGACAGGGTGTAGAGCGCGGCCAGCAGAGCGCCGGCGGCAATACCGTTGACCACCCGGGGCAGCACCACTTTCCACAGACTCATACCCAGCGACATACCCAATGTGCGGGCGGCGTTGACCAGACTGGCGTCCAGACTCAGTAACGAGGCGCGGGTAGTGAGCAGCACAAAAGGATAGGTGTAAAGCGTCATTACCAGCGCCGCCCCGGGCAAGCCGTAAAACGCAGGCGTGGGGATTCCTGTAAGGTTATTGATCTCGCCGCCGGGGCCAAACGCGGCATACAGGGTAAAGGCACCTATGTAGCTGGGCATGGCCAGAGGCGCGGCGAAGACAATCAGCCAAAATTTGCGCCACGGGATATAAGCGTAGGCGGTAAGCAGTGCCAGAGGCACGCCGATAAGCACCGAGCCCAGCACCGTTAGACCCATAAGCGCCAGGGTATTGGCCAGCACTTTCAGGTTGTGGGTGTCGAATAGCTGCGCAGTATCGCTGGCGAGGGCAAACAGCACCCCCACTGGCACCAGCGCAAAGAGCGCTATCAGCAGCGCCAGCGGGTAGGAACCGGGCAGTCGGGTCATAGCACCCCGACGCTGCGCATCAAGTCCAGGGTTGGCCGCAAATCGGCTAGCCGGGTCAGGTCCATTTGCGGCGGTGATATGCTGGCAAGTGGGGGCAAACCTTCGGGTGGGCTTACGCCGGCCACCAGCGGAATTTCGTAAGCCTCGCTGGCCAGGTAAGACTGCACCTCGCGGGTCAACAAATAGCGGATAAAGTTGATGGGCAAAGCGCCCTCACTCAGAGCCAGAATGCCCGAAGCATTCACCAGGCAGCCAGCGTCATTTTTGCTAAAGGCTAGGTCCACTTTCGCATCTGGCTTGCCGGCTTTCAGGCGTAGGGTGTAGTAGTGGTTGGCAAAGCCCACATCGACCTCACCGCGCTCCACCGCCATCACCACACCCAATTCACCGGCGTAGTTTTTTCCGCGCTTGTTCATGGCTTTGAGCCACTCGGCCGTAGCCTTCTCACCCTCGAGCAAGCGCATGGCGGTAATAAACGATTGAAAAGACGCGTAAGCCGGTGCCCAGCCAATGGACAGGCCGCTGTCGGGCAGCGCCATCACACTGTCGGGGATTTTATCGGCGCTGAGCTTTTGAGTGTTGTAAGGCAGAGTGCGAATACGCCCGGTCACGGGAGACCAGTTGTCGTAGCGAAAGCCCTCTTTGAGCTGGCCTGTCAGATCCGCCGGCAGGGGCCGGGCCAATCCGGCATCGTTCACCAGACCTATGGCACCAGAGTCCACTGCCCAGAAAATATCTGCCCGGCGCACACCGGCCTTGGCCTCGGCGACAATGGTGTTGGCCAGCGCCGCCGTGACGCCGCGGCGAATGTTCAGGGTAAATTTCGGATTGCGCTTTTTAATCGCCTCGAGCACGTTTTCGTACAGCCCGCCTTCACCGCGCCCTAGATAGAGCGTCAACTCCCCCTCAAGCGGCGGAAGATCGTCCACCGAGAGCGCGGTGGCGCCAGCGGCCAATGCGCGGGCCAAGGGCAAGCTGCCCAGGATGCCGGCGCCGGCCAGAGTCTGTAGAAAAGTTCTGCGTTGCACTAAAAAACGTCCTTACGTTCTTCTTCCGCTTTCTGCAAAAGCGCTTTGGCGCGGTCGAGTTTGGTGTGCATAGCACTCACCACACCGCGCACATCATCCACGCTGCCGTTGCCAGAGATCGCCTTGGGCAGGGTGACGTTAAAGTCTTTTTCGAGCGCTTCCACCAGCTTGGCGTCCTGTTCAATCAGGGCCCCTTCCACGCCCTCAAAGAGGTTCAGGTAGGTGTCGTGAACAATGCTGGTGGCCTCTTCGGGCAACTGCTCGGCGTACTTGGCGACCACCCGATCCAGACGGTGCTTTACCTCATCCAGGGTCCCTGTGAGAGTGGTAGGCAGAGTCTCTGTGGTCTTGACCTGTGCCAGCAAGCCGCGCTGCTGATATTGGGCCGCCAGTTTAACCGCCCCGAGGGCCTGCCACAACGATTGCTCCAGTGCCGCCTGTTCGGCGCGTACTTCGGCCACGGGCTTTTCCGCATCAATGGCTTCTTTCACGCCGTACAGGCCCTGCCAGATGTTGGCGTAAATCGGCACATAGTTCACTTCAATGGCCGAGTGAAAGATCACCGATTCCCAAATATCCACCACCTGGTCCGACTCGGCCGCCTTAGCGCCTTTGGCCTCGTAGGTGTTCACCATGATATCGATTCGCTCGATAATCCAGTTCACCTCTTTGGTGTACTTGCCGAGGTTATCCTGCAGATGATTGACGTGTTCGCCAATGGCGCCATTGGCCGACACCTGCACCGCTGCCAACAGCAGGGCGGCGGCACACAAGGCTTTGTGACAGTTTCGCAATAAAACTTTCATAAAAAATTCCGTTAATAAGACTTGACCCCGCAAATGATACTTATTATCAGGAAGCTCGTAAAGCAACACCGGCGCCCGTCGCGTAAAGAAGCGAAAGCAGAGCCGCGCGAGTGGATACCCGCTCTATCGGCGTGTCATTATTCGCGCTCGGCAACTGGCAGCAGGGAGAATTCGTGTGAAAACCGCCACCGTCCTCTATCACATTGACTTTGAGCAGCTCGGCACTTGGGAGAGCACCTTGGAAGAACAAGGCTTTCGGGTGGAATACCTGAACGCCTGCACTGAAAAGCTGGCCGACATCGACCCTCTGGCGCCGGAGTTACTCGTGATCCTCGGCGGTCCTATGGGCGTTGACGACGGTCACCTTTATCCCTATCTCGACACCGAACTGGAGTGGATTCAAAAGCGCCTGGAGCGCAAAGCGCCACTGCTGGGGATTTGCCTGGGGGCGCAGCTCATCGCCAAGGCACTGGGGGCGGAGGTCAGCCCCATGAAGCAAAAGGAAATCGGCTTTGCGCCTCTGGAGCTGAGTCGCGCCGGTGCCAACTCACCGCTGGCACTGCTCGGTGACACCCCCGTGCTTCACTGGCATGGCGACCAGTTTGCTGTGCCAGAACAAGCCGAACTGCTGGCCAGCAGCGCCCAATGCCCACATCAGGCGTTTCGTGTCGGCAACAAAGTGCTCGCGCTCCAGTGCCACCTGGAGGCGGACCCGAGGCAAATCGAGCGCTGGCTGGCCGGCCACGCCTGCGAAATCGCCGGCGCCGGCATTGACCCTCGCATCCTGCGTCAGCAGGCAGGGCAGGCCCGCGAGTTGGCGGCCAAATCCCGCGCGGTGCTCACCCAATGGCTGGCACAGTGTGTCTAAGTCAGGTCGACATCGCCCACAGATGCGCGGCCACCAGAGCGCGCCAAGGGGTGAAAGCGCGCAGCCACCGCTCGGTATCGGCCTGGCTGATGTCATCCCTACCGAGTAATCGGGCCAGATTGCGGCGCACGGCGACATCGCCATGCAGTGAGGCATCCAGCCAGCCAAAACCGCGCAAAAGCGCATAGTTGACCGTCCAGGGACCTACGCCGGGTAAGGCCAACAAGCACTCCCCCAGCGCCTCAAGGGACTCGGACTCACTCGTGCGCACCTCGGGTAACTGGCCAGCTTCAAACCACTGCGCCAAGGCCACCAGTGCGCGCCACTTGCCCCGCGACAAACCAGCCGCCATAAGGGCCTCGGTATCGGCTTGCAACAAGTGCGCGGGCGCGGGAAAGCACCAAAGACCACTGCTGTGTTTTACCTCGCAGGCGAGAATCAGCCGGCGGCGAATGGCCGTGGCCGCGGTCACGCTGATTTGCTGGCCAATGATCGCCCAGGCGATGGCCTCAAACGGCGTTAAAGTCTGAGGGATACACAGGCCCGGGCGGCGAGCGATCAGCGGCCCGAGCTTAGGGTGAGAACACCAGGCGGCATTAAACGTTTGCACGGGTTGATCGAGCCCGAGAGCATGGCGGCTGAGACGCTTGAGTTCGGCCTTGAGCTTAGCCGGCGCGATCTCCCCCGCGCCATCGAGCGCGAGGCGAACCCGTGCCTGGTGGGCGGTGAAAAACCACTCCATCAGCGCTGGCCGTCCGCGCCAGACAAAGCCTTTGCCGACACGCCCGGAGGCTATCCGCTCGGCCACCGACTGGCGGTCCCGGCCATGAAAGTCGACAAAGGCGCTCTGATCATAGCCGGCGGGCAACCTCAGACGGTATTCAGCGTACACCTTGACGCTCGCGCTCCAGCAACTCGCGTTTGCGCGCTATCCCCCAGCGATAGCCGGATAAGCCGCCATCGCTGCGCACCACCCGATGACAGGGCACGGCCACCGCCAGCGGGTTGGCAGCGCAGGCACTGGCCACAGCGCGCGCACCGCTCGGCATACCCAGAGAAGTCGCCAGCTCACGGTAACTGACTGTCTGCCCCGGCGGCACCCGAACGAGTGCCTCCCAAACCCGGCGCTGAAACGCGGTGCCGCGAATATCCAGCGGTAACTCGTGCCCCAGGGCGGGGGCTTCAATCAGGCCAATCACTTGCGCGACCGTCTGCTCATAGCGGGCATCCGCGCCCACCAGCTCGGCCGCGCGAAAGCGCTGCTGTAAATCGCTTAGCAGAGTCTCGGGATCTTCACCTAACAATATGGCGCACACGCCTTTTGTCGACTGCGCCACCAGAATATGGCCGAGGGAACACTCCGCCAGGGCAAAGTAAATCGTCACCCCCGGCCCGCCCTCGCGGTACTGGCCCGCTTGCATTCCCAACATACGGTTTGACTCCTCGTAGAAACGGCTGCTGGCGTTATAGCCGGCCCGGTAAATGGCATTGGTCACACTTTCGCCTTCGCACAATTGCTGACGCAGGCGGGCCGCGCGCACTTCGCGGGCGTAAGTGTGTGGGCTGAGCCCCACCACCCGGGTAAAGCTTTTTTGCAAATGCTGTGGGCTGACGCTCAGCTCCTCGGCAAGCTCAGCGAGCGTGGGAATTTGCTCGCTCATCTCGAGCCTGCGGCAGACACACGTCACCGTCTGCAAAATACCCGATGAGCCTGGCAACTGCTGCGGCTGGCAGCGCAGGCAAGCCCGGTAGCCGGCCGACTCGGCCTGCGCCGCCTGCGCAAAAAACTGCACATTGCGCCTTAGCGGTCGGCGGGCACCGCAGGATGGGCGACAGTAAATGCCCGTGGTTGTAACGGCGTAAACGAACTGGCCATCGGCCGCTTTATCGCGCTGGAGCAACGCCTGCCAGCGCGCATCGGTTTCCCGCACGCCGAGCACTGGCATTGCCTTGTCATCTGGAGTTTGTATCATGGCTGTATAGTGCGCGCTCTTTGCTCGGCCGTCACTCCGAATCTTGTGCCCAAATTCCCGTTTGGCGTGCTATCTGTTATAAAGGGGCTGTTTCCCCATCCAGCAGGAACCTGAGTTGTGACACCCTACGATTGGATCAATATCGGCGCCGCCGTCTGGCTGTTTGTGGCCTGGATTGGTTATGCCCGCTTCGCCCGGCGTAGGGCGCGCACTGATCACTGCCTGGCCTCGGTACTGCACGTGTACCGCAAAACCTGGATGATCGAAATGCTCAGCCGCCAGAACCGCATTGCCGATACCGCGCTGATTGCCAGCCTTGAGCGCAACGTGTCGTTTTTGGCGTCCACCTCGATTTTAATTATCGCGGGCCTGGTAACCATTATGGCCTCCATCGACAAAGTCTACATCACCCTCAGTGCCCTGCCCTTTGCCAATGACAATATGACCCCGCGGCAAATGCAGCTGAAAGTGATCCTGCTGCTGTTGGTTTATGTGTACGCCTTTTTCACCCTAACCTGGGCTTTACGCCAGTACGGTTTCTGCTCGATTTTATTCGGCGCGGCGCCCGCGCACGATGCGCAAATCAGCGAGGAAGACCGCCGGCGCTACGCGGTCAGCACGGCAAAAATCATCGATCAGGCAGGCCACAGCTATAACTACGGCTTGCGCGCCTACTATTTTTCCCTGGCCGTCTTGCCCTGGTTTTTTAATACCTGGTTGTTCATCGCCGCAGTGGCCGTGGTGGTAGGCGTTCTCTACCGCCGGGAGTTTCACTCCACCACGCTGCGCGCACTACTGCGGGAAATTAATCAGCGCGAGAGTCAGGATACGGCCGCCGATCATCCGCTGGTAAGCACTCGCTCAGATAAAGACTTCGAGTAGCTCACTAACACCAAGGTCAAAACCACGACTCGCTCAGGCTAAATCCGAAGCGGAGACATCAATACATGTTAATCGGCTGACTCAACCCTTGAGCGCAGCCGCGCATTGACCGAGGTTGCCAGACCGTGGCGGCGGATAAGCTCGGCCAGCCTCTCAATTCGCTCATTAGACAATTGGCGGTAGTCAAGATAAGGCGTGACGATCTGTCGGTGAGCGACATCAATGGCGAAATGCGCATCCAACCATTCGAGCTGATTCAAACCCAGCGCTGCTGCATAGGTTTTCCCCGCGACAATATGCAGTCGCTCACCTCCAGCCGGCGGGGTAAACAGGAGGGCGCAGCCAGAGCCCGCTTGCAGCAAGTGCTTGTCCCGGTAATCCTGCCAGCGGCTTGGCCAGTGAGAGGCTGGCCCCAGGGCATAGAGACACTTGGCATAGACACTGAAGAGCTTGCGCCAATGGTTGCTTGAATTGGCGACTATGTGTTGTAACTCACCCGGCGCCAATGGCGCTATGCGCTCCAGCGCCGGGTAGTGATCAAGCGCCGGACGATTGGCAATGCAAAAGGCCAAGGCATAGTCGGGATCGCCCAGGCCGGCCGGTGTTACCAAGGCAAAACCTGACCATTGGAGTGCCAGAAGGTACCGGTGGTGGCCAGCGTCAGCTCGTCAATGCGCTGCATCAAACGTTCGGCCGCCTCATCGGGTGTAATATCGCCGTGACCACCGATCATATCGGTACCCACCAACCCCGGATGCAAAATCGCCACGGCAATACCGCGGCCTTTGAGATCCTGGGCCAGTGACATGGCCGCCGCGTTCAGGGCGGCTTTTGACATACGGTAACCGTAGCGCCCGCCGCTGGTGTTGTCAGTGATAGAGCCCATACGGCTGGTGATGACGGCCACCTTGGCTTGCGGGTTGAGCTGCCCCACAAGGGCATCGGTTACCCGCAGCGGTGCCAGTGCATTGATTTCAAATTGCTCGCGAATGGTCTCGGGGTCGAGATTGCCGAGTTGCTCGTTGCGCAAAATACCGGCGTTGTTGATCAACAGGTCAATGCCGACGCCGTCGAGACCATCCAGCAAGGTCTTGAGTCCAGCCTCTGTGCTCACGTCGACCCCATCAATGATGCGGGCATCGGAACCCTCCAGCTCGGGCGAGGCGCTGCGGCAGGCGGCGTAGACCGTATACCCCTGTGCTAGATAATGTTGGGTAAACGACAAACCAATACCGCGGTTGGCACCGGTAATCACGACAGTCTTGGACATGGGAACCTCTTTGTTTGTGCGTTAAACCGCTCTAATGGTGGTGACCGCGAGGTTTATCAACCCCGGCGGCCTGTTACCATAGAAACTGACCCAAGAGATTACACCGGATTACGCAAAAGGAGCGCAACCTATGTGCACACTGGTTATCGGTGCCGGCGGTCAAATCGGCCGGCTGATCATTGAGCAACTGTTTCAAAAGGGGGAGACACCGCGGGCCATGGTGCGCCGCCCCGCCCCTGAGCTTGAAGCGCTGGGCGCAGACACGGTGCGCGGCGACCTCGAAGGCGATTTTGTCCACGCCATGGAGGGCTGCGACAGAGTGATTTTTACCGCGGGCTCCGGTGCTAAAACCGGCGCAGACAAGACCATCCTGATCGACATGTGGGGCGCCATAAAAGCTATGGACCTGGCCCGTCAAGTCGGCATCAAACAGTTTGTTATGATCAGCTCGCGCGGCGCTGAAGATCCGGACAATGGCCCCGCCGCCATCAAGCACTATTCGGTGTGCAAAAAAATCGCCGATGATTACCTTCTGGCATGCGGCCTGCCCTACACAATTTTGCGCCCCGGGCGACTGTTAAATGAGCCCGCCACCGGCGGCTTTAGCACTCATATGCCCGCGGACAAAGAAGCTCAGATTATTACCCGCGAAGACGTTGCCGCGGCCTGTGTCTACTGCCTTGGCAACCCGGCGACACTCAATCGCATTTATCCGCTGGTAAACGGCGAGTCGCCGCTGGAAGAAGCGCTTAAATCAGCGGACTGAATAAGTGGGTGATGTTTTCAAAAAACCGTGAAACGGCGCTGCGCTTGCGCCATAGCTCAGCGCTGAGTTTTTCCGCATCCTCCCGATACTCAGCCAGAAGCCTTGATAAATCGCAAACGGTAGCGCGATCGTAGATGATCATGGTCATCTCAAAGTTCAGCCAAAGAGAGCGTAAATCGAGATTGACCGTGCCAAAAAACGCCAGGCTTTCGTCGACAATGATGGCCTTGGTGTGCAGTAAACCGGCGCGATAGGTATAAATACTGACCCCTGCCTCAAGCAGCCCGGCAAAGTATGAATGGCTGGCGTGACGCACCAGAAAAGAATCCACTTTTTCGGGCACTACCAGGTGCACCCGCACCCCGCGCCGGGCGGCAATTTTCAGGGCCTGCTCCAGAGCCTCGCCAGGGACAAAATAAGGAGTAACGATATCTACCGATTTACTTGCGGCGTATATCGCCTGTAAAAGAGCGCTGAGGATACTCTCCTTGGCCGCATCGGGTCCGGAGGGTGCGATTTGCACCAACGCCGGAGAAGTGTCAGCGGGAATCTCGCCATCGAGTAGCGGCAGAGACTCGTCGCACTCGATGTTCCAGTACCAGCGAAACACGGCATCGAGCACACACACGCTCGGCCCTTCAATCCTGGCCATTACATCAATCCACTGCCCCACACCGGCATCGGCCTTGAAGAACGCCGGGTCGATGAGGTTGAAGCTGCCCATATAGGCCACGCGATCGTCTACCACCAGGGTTTTACGGTGATTGCGCAAGTCGTAGCGAGCCAGCTGCCAGGGCATAATGCCAATGGGGCAGGCTTTTACCAAGGTGATATTGGCCACTCTTAAACGCCGCGCCTGCTCGGAGGAAAAAAACTCCGAGCTGCCCACCGCATCGAGCATCACCCGGCACTGCACTCCCCGCGCCGCCGCCTCGAGCAGTGCATCCACCACCCGGTCCGCCAATCCACCCGGATACCAGATGTAAAACTCCATATGACAAAAGCGCTGGGCGCTGGCAATGTCGGCCACCAGTGCATCGATGATGTCTCGGGCTTGCTGCAGAAACCGGATTTGGTTACCACCGAGAGGCGGTATTCCGGAGGTGCGATACTCCAAGATGGCCAGCGCCTGGCTGGCCGGGTGGCACTCGGTCCAGCTTAGGGGGTCTTCCTGAGGGCCGTTACGCCTGGCATTGACATAGGCCAGCCGCAGGCGGGTACTGCGCTGCGAGCGCTTTACCCCTAAAAAACGTTCGCCAAACAATAAGTAAAGCGCCACTCCCACGTAGGGCAGGAGCACCAACACCAACAGCCACGCCAGAGACACGCCCACCGGTAGCCGCTGCATAATTACCCGAACGGAAAAAGCCACCACCAGCAGCAAATGCCCCCAGACTAACACCTGTTGCACAATACTCAGTATGAGTGACAAACATTAGCTCCCTGTTATTTGAGGCCAACAGGCCGGCACAAGACTAGTACCTAAAACCGCGACGCGAACCACCACCCCTGGGCAAATCGCGCTATCATAGGGGCGGCTCGAATGGCTCAGTGTACCACGCCCCGTAGCCGGTTCAGGAACTGTCAAAGGAGACTGTATGTTCTATCGCAACCCACTGCTCTTGTGCTCTGCCCTACTTTATGTCAGCACTGCCCAAGCGGCAAATTTACAGTTTATGGGGCGCAGTGTCGCCAGCGAAATGACCGAAACGGAGGTCGCTTCTTTCAAAACCACAATTGGATCAGCACTGAACGATGCCCCCGATCAACAGACCATCCACTGGCAGTCGCCCGACTCGCCGCTGCAAGGACGCATCAAAGTCAAATACAGTTATGAAAACAGCGGCACCGAGTGTCGCAAGGCCATTTTGGATTTGCGCAACGATGAACAGCGGCGCGACTTTTTTCACGTTGATGTGTGCAATAACGCCGGCAAATGGCAGGTCACCGAGACTGCCGCGAGTCAATTTAGCAAAGACGACTGGACCAGCCTCGGCGAAGCTTTCGCCAAGGCGGCCGATAGCCTGCCAAACGATCAAACCGCCGAGTGGGAGCGCAGCGGCCACCAAGCCCGAATTACCCCGCTGAGCAGCCCAGTTGATGACTCTCACTGCCGGCTGATGAGCATTGAGCTAACCGACAGCAAAGACGCTCACGCCCAGGGAGTGTATACCTTTTGCAAAGAACAGGGACAGTGGCGCCGCAAAGCCCGATAAGCTAAAGCTGAGGCTCCACCGGTAAAAAGCGCAACACGCCGGCCAGAGCCCGGCGCCACCAGCTCGCCTCTGGTTCGCGATCAAAGGTCTGCCCTGTGGCCATATCCTGCCAGACGACTTTGCCATCGCGCAGGCTCACCCGGTAAGCGATATTATCCAGCAGCGGCGCCACGCCCTGCAGCAGCTTCACGGCCAGTTCAGGGGAATCGATAAGCACTCCCATTTCCGTATTCAACCAAGCGGAGCGCGGGTCGAGGTTAAACGAACCGATGAAGACCCAGCGCTTGTCGATCACAAACGTCTTGGCGTGCAGGCTCGAGGCAGAAGAAATACTCCAGGCCTTTGGCGCAATACTGGGCTTTGCCTTGACCTCAAAAACGCTCACCCCCGAGCGCAGTAAATCCTCGCGCCGCTTGGCATAACCGCTGTGCACAGCGACCACGTCGGTCGCCGCCAGGGCGTTGGTCACGACACTAACCTCAACACCTTTTTCTGCCTGCTCTCTGAGCAGCTGCGTGCCTTGTTTGCGCGGCACAAAATAAGGGGAAATCAAAAACAGCTCGCGTTCAGCGCGACTGAACGCTCCCAGCAAACGGTTGATCACAAAGGCGCTGCCCGACTCTCTAGCCCGCATCGCCTCAAGATCGGGTTTGTCGACCCAGAGCTCAATGTTCGCCCAGTGCAAGGGCAACTGGCCTTCATTCAACCGTGCCATAAATCCGGTGTTGACCAGCGCATCGGCGTAAGCGCTGCCTTCCAGCGCCGCAACCGATTGCTGTAAAAGTTTCTCCGCCCAGGCATGATGCTGACGGTCAAGCGGCTTGTGGTCGCTCAGTGTTGCAAACGAGTACACCAGTTCGCTGTTCCAGTAGCGGTCAAAAGCGCTGGACACTTCTCGCACCACAGGGCCGAGCAAGAGCGCGTCCATGTCGCCAAAATTTATCGACTGGTTTGCATCAAAGTACTCATCGCCTATATTGCGCCCGCCTACGACCGTGGCGAGGTTGTCCGCAGTAAATGACTTATTGTGCATGCGGTGATTGAGCCGGCCAAAAGAGCTGGCCAGCTGCCAGACTCTGGCGGCGCGCCAGTAAAAAGGGTTGTAGAGCCTCACCTCGATGTTGGGGTGGGCATCGAGCACAGTGAGCGGGAAGTCGTCCTGCCGCTTTTCCATATCGTCCAGTAGTAGGCGAACGCGCACCCCGCGCTCGGCGGCCTGCCAGAGAGACCAAGCCAGCAACACCCCTGTGGCGTCGCTATGGAATAAATAGTATTGAACATCCAGGCTGTGGCGCGCACTTTCTACCAGAGTCAGCCGGGCGGCGAATGCGTCAATGCCCTGAGGCAGCACATGCACACCCGAATGCGCCGCCTGAGCCGCCGACTGCTCGCGCGCCCTGCGCTCCACTACAGCCAAAGGCGCATCGGCTGCAGGCTCGAGCGCTACCGAGGTCGCCGTCACAGGCCGCCTGTCCGGGGCGCTGGCACAAGCGCTGACAACCAGCATGCCAAAGACCAAGGTCACGGCGCGAACCAGGCGGTGCGGGTATCCGAATGTGGTGTGCGTCTTCACTCGCAAAGCCTGGCCCCTATTTACTGGTGTAATACCTGAGTATAGCGTCAAGTGATCACAACTCTTTTTACCCGTGGCGCCCGGGCTCAGTGAGTGCTCTTTCGCACCACCAGAAACAGTGAGTCACCGGCTTTAGGCTGCCAGCGGTATTCGGTTTCAAAGCCGGCCTCTCGCAGCGTATCTTCCAAGGACTGCTCGCTGAAAAAGCGCACCAGCGGCAGAACGCCTATGAGCCTGCCAAACCCCAGCAGCGGGCGCCACCAGGTCATGCGATCACCAAGGCAGACATTGGTCGAGACAAACACCCCTCCGGGCTTTAACCACTGATAGACCTTGGCAATCGCCGCCTCCTTGTCATCCAGCAGGTGCAAAATATTGTGCGCCATGACCACATCGAAACTCGCCGGCTCAAACGCCAGCTCTTCGATTGTCGCCTGCTGAAAGCTGACATTATCCGCCGCCTGCGCTTGGCGTTTTTGTTCGGCAATTTCCAGCATTTTGCGGGACACATCCACCGCCAGGATGCTCTTAGTGTAGGGAGCATGAGCTAAAGCTGTGGTACCGGTACCACAGCCAAATTCAAAAACCTGGCAGTCTTTGGTAAAGAACTCGCGGGTTTTTTCCAGCTTGTGCTGATACTGCTCCTCGCTGGGTACCGCCTGCCTGGCGTACCGCTTGGCGATAAAATCCCAAAATTTTAAGTTGCGTCTGACCATACGGCATCCCTAGTTAGTAACCTTTATATCCCAAGCGATTCGCGCGACTGTTATTGTTTGTCAGGAGTCTCAGAGGGTCAACTCAAAAAGGTATAAAATTACCTATTTTTGGCGAAATCAGCACCAAAAGCGTAGCAACCTACCCTTTACAACGAAATATTAAAGGTATTAAAATACCCAAAATCGCGTGACTCCACCCCAATGAGGTATATTTTTACCCATGACAAAGATCACCAACACGCTTACCGACACAGCCGTGGCCGAGGCGCTCTTTGAGCGCCTGGAAAACCGGCGCAAGGCCATGAGCATTACCCAGGCCCAAATGGCCGAAAGAGTGGGCGTGACCCCAAAAACCTACCGCAATCTGCGCCAGGGACACAGCAGTTTACTGATTTTTATTACGGTGCTGCGTCAACTCAACCTGTTGGAATCCCTGGAGTCACTGATTCCACCAACGCAGCAACGACCAACAGACCTGTGGCAGCGCGAACACGGTCAAAAGCATCGCGCAGGCAGCGGACGCATCGCCCAGGCGCTGGCATCGCGCCAGAAGCTCAAAACCGAGACCCCGGAATCATGATTGCCAAAGCCTGCAAAGTCGAGTTTATGGGCCTGGAAGTCGGCACTCTCGCCCAACCAGACGACGCCCCCTGCGCCATGTTTGAATACAGTCCGCAGTGGCTGGCGGAGGGCTTTTCCGTGGCCCCGCTGCACATGCCGTTAAGCCGCGCCGTCTATCAGTTTCCGCATCTTCCCTCGGAAACCTACCGCGGGCTTCCCGCCGCCTTTGCTGACTCCCTGCCCGACGATTTTGGTAACGCGCTCATCAACGCCTGGCTGGCCCGACAGGGACTGGATCAGGCGCAGTTCGGCGCCATTGACCGTTTGCTGTACACCGGCACCCGGGGGATGGGCGCTCTCGAGTACCAACAGGCACTCGAGCCTTTTGCCAATCGGGCCGAAGCTCTGCAAATGACTGAACTGGTACACCTCGCTCAGCAAGTGCTCAACCAGCGCGGCCAGGTGCGAGTGAACGCCGGACAGGATCATGCCATGAGCCATCTTCTACAGGTTGGCACCTCCGCCGGCGGTGCCCGCCCCAAAGCCGTTATTGCGGTCAACGCAGATCGCACACAAATCCTTTCCGGACAAGTGGAGGCGCCGCCGGGCTTTGAGCACTATTTGTTGAAATTTGACGGAGTCGTTGAGTACCGCCAAGACCGGGAAACCTTTGGCGACCCGCAGGGCTACGGCCTGATGGAATACGCCTACTACCTGATGGCACTCGACTGCGGCCTCGATATGTCACCCAGTGAGCTGCTGGAGGAAAACGGCCGGGCTCACTTTATGACCCGTCGTTTTGATCGCGAGCGCAACCAGAAATACCACATACTCACCCTGTGCGCCATGGCCCACGCCGACTTCAAGCAGCCGGGGGCCTTTAGCTACGAAGAGCTGTTGAGCGTCGCCCGTCAACTGAACCTAAGTGTGGAAGAGCAGCGACAAATCTACCGACGCATGGTGTTCAACGTCATTGCCCGCAACCACGATGACCACACCAAAAATACGGCCTTTTATGTGGACGACGATTTGCGCTGGCGCCTGGCACCGGCCTACGACATCGCCTATAGCTACAAGCCCGGCTCACCCTGGGTCAACAGCCATCAGCTGAGCATTAATGGCAAGCGCGATGGCTTTACGCGCGGCGATTTACTGCAAGTGGCCAAACTGATCACCCGCTTCAACGACAGGCAGGCCACTGCCGTAATTGACGAGACCATTGCTGTGATCGCCCAGTGGAAAGACTACGCCAACCGGGCAGGCGTGTTCGCACCCTTCGCCGATGAGATCTTTGCCAACTTGCGACTGCAACTCTAGCGCCGATAAAAAAACACCGCCAGGTGGCGGTGTTTTTTTCAGCAGCAAAACGGAACAGTTACTCCGCAAACGGATGGCGCAGAACAATGGTCTCCACACGATCCGGGCCAGTGGAGATAATATCCACCGGGGTATCCAGAATTTCTTCCAGACGCTTAATGTAGTTGATGGCGTTTTGCGGCAGCTCATCCATGGTGTGCACACCGATAGTGGACTCGCTCCAACCGGGCATTTCTTCATACACCGGGTGTACACGATCCCAGCCGTCGGCATCGAAAGGAATAGGCATAGAGTTGCCGTCTTTGTCCTGATAACCGATGCAAATTTTCACGGTTTTCAGGCCGTCCAGAACATCGAGTTTTGTCAGGCACATACCAGACACCGAGTTAATGCGGTTGGCGTGACGCACGGCCACAGCATCAAACCAGCCGCAGCGACGCTGCCGGCCAGTGGTCGCACCAAACTCATGGCCTTTCTCGCCCAGGTGCTGGCCCACTTCGCAGCCGAGCTCCGTCGGAAACGGACCAGAGCCAACGCGAGTGGTGTAGGCTTTGGTAATGCCCAGCACGTAATCCAAATACAGAGGGCCAAAGCCTGAGCCTGTCGCGGTGCCACCGGCGGTTGTGTTAGAGCTGGTCACAAACGGATAGGTGCCATGGTCGATATCCAGTAGCGAACCCTGGGCCCCTTCGAACAAAATGCTTCTGCCCTGCTCGCGCGCCGTGTGCAGAATCTCGGTGACATCGGCAATCATGGGCTTAAGTTCCACAGCCCAGGCTTTTACCTGCTCCAGAACTTTCTCATAGCTCACCGGATCGGTTTTGTAGTACTCGGTCAGAGCGAAGTTGTGATACTCCATCACGTCTTTGAGCTTGCCGGCAAAGCTGTCCATATCCAACAAATCGCCCAGGCGCAGACCACGACGGGCCACTTTGTCTTCATAGGCAGGGCCAATGCCGCGGCCCGTGGTGCCGATTTTCGCCGCGCCGCGTTTGAGCTCGCGCGCCTGATCCAATGCGATATGGTAAGGCAAAATCAGGGGGCAAGCGGGTGACAAACGCAAGCGCTCGCGCACCGGCACACCGCTGTCCTCCAGCTCAGCCAGCTCGACAAACAGCGCCTCCGGCGACAGCACCACACCATTGCCGATCAGGCAGGTGACGCCCTCGCGAAGAACGCCCGATGGAATCAGGTGCAAAACGGTTTTTTTTCCATCGATAACCAGTGTGTGCCCGGCATTGTGCCCGCCCTGAAAGCGCGACACCAGCGATACCTGATCGGTCAGCAGGTCGACGATTTTACCCTTACCTTCGTCACCCCACTGGGTGCCCAGAACCACAACATTTTTGCCCATGATTGGCCTTACTCTCTTAAACGTGAAAATAATAAATGCTTACAATGGCGCCAGCTCGTAGCCGTCGCCTGTCTTAATCATCACTCTGTCACAGCCGAGCGCTTTTAGCTCATCGGTGCTCGCCGCGCTGACCACTCGCTCGCCATCGCTGCGAAGCGCGGCAACCTTCTGCCATTGCGCCTGGGAGTTATCATCCACAAAGCCCACAAGCCCGAGGCTTTCAGCTTTCAACAGCCCAAGCTTGGACAGGGCGGTAATATCCACCGCAAAACCCGTGGCCGGGCGACGACGCCCGAACACCTCGCCAATGTGATCGTAACGGCCACCACTGGCGATAGGGTTACCATAACCTGGGGCGAAAGCCGCAAAGACCATACCGGTCAGATAGTGATAGCCGCGCAGCTCACCGAGATCAAAGTAGAGTTCCGCCTCGGGATAGCGCTGCTCGATCACATCGGCCACCGCCGCCAACTCGTCCACCGCATTAACCGCCTCACTCGCGACAGCGGCAAAGAGCGTACGCGCCTTGGTCAGTATCTCGCGACCGCCCGCAAGCCCCGGCAAGGCCAGCAGCACCTTGGCAATGGCTTTATCGTGGATATTGTCAGCGACCCAGGCTTGGATTTCAGCCACGGCTTTGCGCTGCAACATTGCAAAGAAGGCATCTTCCTGACTTGGCTCCACGCCCGCCTTGGAAATCAGGGCACGGTAAATGCCCACATGACCGAGATCGATATGCAATTTAGGAAGGCCCGCCGCGCGGAGCGATTCGAGCAGTAAAGACACGACTTCGGTATCGGCGCCCAGCCCAGGCTCACCGTAGAACTCCACACCCGCCTGGATTGGGGTGCGGGTTGCCAGCGGGTTTTTCGGCCGGGTATGAACCACATGCCCGGCATAGCAGAGGCGGCTGGCGCCCTCGCGCTTATAGCTGTGGGCATCCATACGTGCCGTCTGCGGTGTGATATCGGCGCGAATTCCGAGGGTGCGACCGGTCAGCTGATCGGTGACCTTAAAGGTCAGCAAATCGACGTCGCGCCCCAGGCCAATCAGCAGAGAGTCGGTGTATTCCAAAAGCGGCGGAATCACCATTTCATAACCCCAGGTGCGGTAGAGCTCCAGCAACCTGCGGCGCAATAATTCAATAGGCCGTGCTTCGTCGGGCAGAATTTCTTCAATTCCGTCGGGCAGCAGCCATCTGTCGGCGTAAGTCATAACAGACTCTGTCGGTATTGGGTCTTCGTTGAAACGTGTGGCCGTGACGTAAGGCGGTCTTGCCGGGCCCCGACACAAAAAAACCGGGCCTCGCGGCCCGGCTGGGGGATTTTACCACCTTTGCGTGGCAAATGTTGAGCGAAAAATCGCCTATTTTTTGCCCTCGATATTCTTGAGGTAGCGGAAAAAGTCGCTGTCCGGATCCACCACCATCAGATCATCCTTGTTGGCAAAGGCGTTGCGATAGGCCGTCAGTGAGCGGACAAAGGCATAGAACTGCGGGTCCTGCTGATAGGCTTGGGCAAAGGTTGCCGCGGCCGTTGCATCGCCTTCACCGCGAATGATTTCGGCATCGCGATAGGCATTGGCCTCCAGCACAGCGACCTGACGGTCGGCATCGGCGCGAATCACTTCGGCCTGCTCAGCACCTTTGGAGCGGTACTCGCGCGCCTCTTTTTCTCGGTCGGCAGCCATGCGATCAAAGACCGACTGGCTGACATCTTCAGGCAAGTCGATGCGCTTGACCCGAATATCCAGCACTTCAATACCCAAGAGTTCATCGGCAACGCTGTTGAGCTTTTCCGTCAGTTCGTGCATCAGCTCATCGCGCTTGCCCGACACTACCTCGTGCAAGGTGCGGCTACCAATCTGGTTACGCAACTCATCGGCAACACGGCTGGCAAGACGGCTGGCTCCCACGGCCTCATCGCCACCGGTGCTTTTGTAGTACTTCTGCACATCGCGAATGCGCCACTTGGCGTAGGAGTCTACGATAAGCCGCTTGTTCTCGATGGTGTAGAAGCTCTCTGGGCGAGCGTCAGTGGTCAGAATGCGGCCATCGAACTTGCGCAACTTGTCCGCGAACGGAATTTTTACATGCAGCCCCGGCGCTACGTCCGGGTTGATCAGGCGGCCAAACCGCAGCACCACAGCACGCTCGTACTCAGACACGATATACACACTGTTGGCGCCGATAAGCAGCGCAACCGCCAGTACCGCCAGGCCGAAAAAGGATCGATTAGACATTAGCGGCCCTCCCGGTAGGTGTTATTGGAACGCCCCAGTTGGCGGGACACGTAATCACTGATCTGACGCAGTTGCTCCTGACTGAGCGTGGTACTGCGGGACTGGCCGGAGGACTGCTCCATCAATTTATCCAGCGGCAGGTACATCATATTGTTGCCACCCTCAACATCCACCAAAACCTTGGAAGCATTGCCCATGACTTGCTCCAGCGCCTCGATGTACAGACGCTCGCGGGTCACTTCCGGCGCCTTGGTGTACTCTGTCAGCAGATTGACAAAGCGCTCCGATTCACCTTCGGCGCGACTGGTGACTTCGGCGCGATAGGCCTCGGCCTCTTCCAGCATACGCTGGGCGCGACCGCGAGCCGCCGGGACCACCGCATTGGCGTAGGCCTGAGCTTCGTTTTTCAGGCGCTCTTCGTCCTCTTTCGCTTTAATCACATCGTCAAAAGCAGCGCGCACTTCTTCCGGCGGCCGGCCTTCCTGAATGTTCACATCGCGTACCAGGATACCCGTGCCGTAGCTGTCCAGATACTGCTGCAAGCGCACTTCCACCTCATCGGCGATTTTGCCACGGCCTTCCGAGAGCACTTGCTCGAGTTCGGTCGAACCCACGACATGGCGCAGGGCGGAATCGGCGGCGTGGCGCAGGCTCACTTCCGGATCACGGACGTTGAGCACATAGGCCTTCACATCGTTTACATTGTATTGCACGGTGATGGGTAGCTCGACGATGCTCTCGTCTTCGGTCAGCATCAGGCCGCGGCTCGGGTACTGCCGCTCCTCGGTGACGTTTTCCACAAACACTTCGGTAATCAGCGGGGCATTCCAGCGAAGGCCCGGCTGCTTGATTTCACTGAAGGCACCAAAGCGCAGTACCACGGCACGCTCTTTCTCATCCACCTGGTAAAAACCGGCAAAGGCGTAGAGCAGGCCCGCCACCACGATGGCGCCGATCAGCAAAGTGCCAAAGCCCTTGGCACTGCCGCCGCCCTTACCACCCGAGCCGCCACCAAAAATGCCACCGAGCTTTTCCTGCAGCTTTTTCAGGGCCTCATCCAGGTCCGGCGGACCGTCGTTGTTGCGATTACCCCAGGGATCCTTATCCCCGCCTCCCGGTTCATTCCAGGCCATAGATTGACTCCAATTATAATGATGTAGAGCGCGGGCTCTGCCCACGCCTGAGGTGTTCAGCGCCGGATTTTAGCACCCGTTATCGCGCGGCTAAAAGTTCCCCGCCACCTGATGTTCTTCAGGCGGCTCGCCGTCCCAGTGCAACTGCTCAAAGCCGAGGTTCAGACCGCTCAAAATCCGCATCAGGTCGCTTTGCGGGATACGCACCGACAGGGTGCTACAGCCGTCGTCGCGGTAGGATTCGGCAGACACGGCGTGCTGTTCAAACAGTCTGGCCCGCAGCCTGCCATCGGTGGGAGCGAGAATCAAATCTCCCTCGATCATCGCCTCACCGAGCAGCTCAGTAACCGCTTCAAACAGCAGCTCGACACCGTCACCGGTTTGCGCCGATAGCCAAACGGCAACAGGCGTTCCGTCATCGTCACGATCAATACGCGGAGCCATGCCGATCAGATCGGTCTTGTTAAAAACACGCAGCTGGGGCAGCTCGCCAGCGCCAATTTCATCAAGCACCTCTTCGACCTGCTCAATGTAGTGCAGCCTTTCATCGGCCGCCGAGTCGATCACGTGCAGCAGCAAACTGGAGTTGGCCGCCTCCTCGAGGGTGGCGCGAAACGCCTCCACCAGCTTGTGCGGCAAGTGGCTGATAAAACCTACGGTATCGGCAAGAATCACCGCCCCTATGTCGTCCAGCTCCACCCGGCGCATGGTGGGGTCAAGCGTCGCGAACAACTGGTCCTGTACGTATACGTCGGCCCCGGTAATGCGGTTAAAGAGGGTCGATTTCCCGGCGTTGGTATAGCCCACCAGCGACACCGTGGGAATTGACGCGCGCAGGCGCGAGCGCCTTCCCTGCTCACGCTGGGTACGCACTTTGGCCAGGCGCCGCTCGATATTGGTGATACGCCCCCGCAGCAGGCGACGGTCGGTCTCAAGCTGGGTTTCACCCGGACCGCGCAGGCCAATACCGCCCTTTTGCCGCTCAAGGTGCGTCCAGCCCCGCACCAGGCGGGTCGACATATGTTTGAGCTGGGCCAGCTCCACCTGCAGCTTACCCTCAAAGGTACGGGCACGCTGGGCAAAAATGTCCAGAATCAGACCGGTGCGATCCAATACCCGGCACTTGAGCGCTTTTTCCAGGTTGCGCTCCTGCGACGGGCTCAGGGTATGATTGAAAATAACCAATTCCGCCCGGTGCTCCTCCACCAGAGCCTGCAGCTCCTGGAGTTTTCCGGTGCCGACAAAGTACTTGGCGTGTGGCGCATCTCGATGGCCAAGCACCATAGTAACCGGGTCACCACCGGCAGACAGGACAAGCTCTTCAAATTCGCGGGGGTCTTCGGGCTCTTGGCCGCTGGAAAGGTCCAGATGAACCAGCACGGCTAGCTCACCTGAATCGGGACGATCAAAAAACAATGACTTACCTCGTGGTCTTAGTCGCCCTGTCCTTCGTCACCCTCACCCTCGCCTTCTGCAGCGGGGTTGAGAAGAGGCACACGAACAGCGCGGGAGGGCACCACAGTAGAAATGGCGTGCTTATACACCATTTGACTGACAGTGTTTTTCAGCAGCACCACAAACTGGTCGAACGACTCGACCTGGCCCTGCAACTTAATACCGTTAACCAGATAAATGGATACAGGAACGCGCTCCTTTCGCAGCACATTCAAGTAAGGGTCTTGTAAGCTATGCCCTTTTGACATCTTTTTTCTCCTTTTGATAATAAAAATACGCCTAAGTCTTTCAAAATCGGGAAAACCGCCTGAAAGGGGGCGAAGACAAGCATGAAAAACTGACTAGGGTTTTCACAGTTGTATTATATGGCCCCCGACGGTATAGAATTCAAGCTAAATCGTACAATTTCTTCGAAAGATAGCGCCTCTCCGGCCTCGTTTTCGCTCCAAATCCAGCAAACGCTCTCCCAGCCATTGAGCCAGGTAAACTGTCTTTTGGCCAATTGCCGGGTGGCAATAATGCCTCTTTCGATGGCCTCATCGAGCCCGCAGCGACCGTCCAGATAATCCCACACTTGCCGGTAGCCCACCGCGCGGATGGCCGGCAGCTCAGAATTCAGATCACCACGCCGGTACAGGGTCTCTACTTCAGCCACCAGACCTGATTCGACCATGAGGTGAAAACGTTTTTCTATACGCTTGTGTAAAGTTTTGCGATCACGCGGTGCAATTGCGAGCTGGGTCACATCAAAGCGCTCGGTAAACGCCGGCCCGCTCTGTTCGCGTTGGCGCCGGCGCAGCTCCGTCATGGTGCTACCGCTGGCGAGGTAGACCTCCAGAGCCCGGGACAGGCGCTGGGAGTGATTGGGGTGAATCTCGGCAGCACACACCGGATCTACCTCGGCCAGCTGGCGATGAACATGGGGCCAGCCGTGCTCTCGGGCATCGCGCTCGATCCGCTCGCGTACGGCCGGGTCGGCCGCCGGCATCTCGGCTAAGCCATCCAGCAGCGCCTTGAAGTAAAGCATGGTGCCGCCTACCAGTAGCGGAATCCGCCCCGCGGCATGAATGTCGGCAATCTCGCGTTCCGCATCGGCGACGAAGTCGGCGGCGGAATAGGGCTCGGCCGGGTCGCGGATATCAATCAACCTGTGTGGCGCGCGCGCCAACTCCTCGGCGCTGGGCTTGGCGGTACCGATATCCATGCCCCGGTAGACGAGGGTGGAGTCCACGCTCACCAGCTCAAGGGGCAGCTCGCGGTAGAGCGCCGTGGCGAGATCCGTTTTACCGGACGCGGTTGGCCCCATCAGAAAAAGAACCTGGGGTTTGCGAGCACTCACAAGCGGAGAATCCCGAGCATCACTGGCCGCGCATAAAGAGCTTGTCCAGCGCATCCAGCGACTGC
Source organism: Gilvimarinus algae (assembly GCF_030518215.1). GTDB lineage: Bacteria > Pseudomonadota > Gammaproteobacteria > Pseudomonadales > Cellvibrionaceae > Gilvimarinus > Gilvimarinus algae. The sequence goes on along the minus strand of NZ_JAULRT010000032.1, from coordinate 322,752 downwards.
AGCGTCCAGGTAGGCCGGCCGTGATTGCACTGGCCGCTGCGCTCAGTCGCCTCCATGTCCCGCAACAGGGCATTCATTTCCGGCAGGCTCAGGCGCCGGTTGGCTCGCACCGATCCGTGGCAGGCCATAATGGAGAGAATTTCATTTACGTGGTGCGCCAGTCGCTCGCTGGCACCGTGCTCGATCAAATCCGACAGTACGTCGCGCACCAGCTGATCGACTTTGGCGCCGTGCAAGATAGACGGAATCTGTCGGATCAGCAGGGACTCAGGGCCGGCGCGCTGTAATTCAAACCCCAGAGCGGCAAAGGTATCCGGGTGCTCTTCAGCGCAGGCGGCCTCCTTTTCACTCACCGCCAGCGTCACCGGCACCAGCAGCGGCTGGGCCTGAATGCGTCCGTCAGCGAATGCACTTTTCATGCGCTCGTAGGTGATGCGCTCGTGAGCGGCGTGCATATCAACAATGATCAAGCCCTGGGCGTTTTCCGCCAGAATATATATACCTTTAAGCTGGGCAATGGCAAAGCCGAGCGGGGGAATTTCGCCATCGGAAGTCTCTATTTCAGACAGGCTTGCCGCTTGCGGGGCTACCGGCCGGCCGTAGGCCGAGGGCGTTTCGGCGACCGAGGTATCGCCAGCGTGTGAACCCATGGCCGCCGGGAAATAAGACTCTCGCCAGTCGCCAGTGGGACGCCCCTGCCCGGCCAGCGCCATAGTGTTCTGCTGGGACATTTGCGCGACGCCTGCGTCGGCCGCTGGCACCGCCGGCTCATGCTCACGATCCAGCCGATCACCCGGCGATACCTCGGCCAGCGCATGATGCAAAGAGCTAAAGATAAAATTGTGTACTGTGCGCCCATCGCGAAACCGCACCTCGTGCTTGGTAGGGTGCACATTGACATCCACTGTGGCAGGGTCCACCTCTAAATACAGCACAAAAGCCGGGTGGCGACCGTGATAGAGGACATCCTGATAGGCTTGTCGCACCGCGTGGCTCACCAGCTTGTCGCGAATGGAGCGTCCATTCACGTAAAAGTGCTGCAAATCCGCCTGCGAGCGAGAAAAGGTCGGCAGCGCCACCCAGCCCCACAAGCGCAACCCGGCGCGCTCAATGTCTAGGTGAACGGCGTTGTCCATAAAGGCCGGTCCGCACACCTGCGCCACCCGCCGCTCGCGCTCGGCCTGCGTGCGACCACCGCGCCAGCTGTGAATGGCGCGGCCGTTGTGCCGCAGAGTAAAGCCCACATCAAAGCGCGACAGCGCCAGGCGTTTGACCACATCTTCTAAATGATTGAATTCGGTTTTCTCAGTGCGCAGGAACTTGCGCCGGGCCGGGGTATTGAAAAACAGATCACGCACCTCGACCGTGGTCCCCTGGGGGTGAGGCGCGGGCGCCAGCTCGGTCTCCATATCCCTCCCCTCAGCGGTGACCTGCCAGCCGGCCCCGCTTTCGTCGGTGGCGCTGGTGAGCGCGAGGCGTGCCACAGAGCTGATACTGGCCAGCGCCTCGCCGCGAAAACCCAGGGTCGCAACCGCCTCCAGATCATCCAGATCCGTGATCTTGCTGGTGGCGTGGCGCGAGAGCGACAGTGCGAGGTCTTCTCTATCAATGCCCGAGCCGTTATCGCGAACACGCATCAGTTTGACGCCGCCGTCTTCCACCTCGACATCCAGGCGGGTGGCGCCCGCATCCAGGCTGTTTTCCAGCAGCTCCTTGACCACAGATGACGGGCGCTCCACCACCTCACCGGCGGCAATCTGGTTGGCAAGACGAGGGCTTAACAGCTTGATTTTTGACATGAAACCGCGTTTAGGTCGTGGGGGGAATGCGCAGCACCTGACCGACCCGGATCATGTGGTTATCCAGGTCATTAAACTGCTGCAGTTGGCTGACGCTGATGTTAAAGCGCTTGGCGATATCGCTCAAGGTATCGCCGCGGGCGATGGTGTACTCGGTAATTTGACCGGCCTCGCCTCCGCCGTATTTTTTCCAGGCGAGATAAGTGCCCGCTGGCGGATATTGGTTGAAATACTGCCTAACACCGGCGACCAGCTGATCGGCCAATTTTTCCCGGTAGCGGCGGCTACCGAGGTTTTTGGCCTCTGTCGGGTTGGAAATAAAACCCGTCTCCACCAGAATGGAAGGCACGTCCGGCGACTTGAGCACCGCGAAGCCCGCCTGCTCTACCTGATGTTTGTGCAAGTGCGCCACCCGCCCCATGGACTTGAGCACGTAATCGCCCACTTGCAAGCTGGCGCCGAGGGTGGCCGTCATGGACAAGTCCACCAGCACCCCGGCAAGCACTTCGTCTTTATCCTCCAGACTGACACTGCCGACGCCGCCTATCAAATCCGATTCGTTTTCGCGCTGCGCGAGAAAGCGCGCCATTTCACTGGTGGCGCCAGAGCGCGACAGGGCAAATACAGAGGCCCCTTTTGCCGAAGGTTTGGTAAACGCATCGGCGTGTATGGACATAAACAAGTCTGCCTGCATTTTGCGGGCGATGTTGCGCCGCTCACGCAGGGCCACATAGTAATCGCCGGTGCGTACCAGCTTGGCGGTGTAGCCCGGCTCGGCGTTGATTTTATCCACCAGTATTTTGGCGATGCTGAACACCACGTCTTTTTCCCGCAGGCCATTGGGGCCCAGGGCACCCGGGTCTTCTCCGCCGTGCCCGGCATCCACGGCGACAATCACATCGCGACGGCTCTCAGAGGGCTCCGGCACGCTCACCGGTGGCGGCCCCTTAGGGGTGGGCCGCAGATCTTTCAAGTCCACCACCAGCCGGTCGGCCGCGCCAGCCTGGCGCTGTAAAAAAAAGCTGTTGGGGTTTACCGCCGTGGACAAGTCCAGCACCACACGCAAGTCGGTGCCGTCGCGAGGCGAGTGGCGAATGTCTTTAATGGGTGTCTCGCTCAAATCGAGCGAGGCAAAGCTGGATTTAAAACGGGCGTTACGCACATCGATAACGACGCGCTCGGGATTTTCCAGGGTAAAGAGTGTGTGCTCAGCCGGAGCAGACAAGTCAAACACCAGACGCGTATGGTCAGGTGCACGCCACAGGCGCACCCCCTCCACATCCGTTGCCGCTAAAACGCTGGGGGCAAAAAGCGCGAGCGCGGCCAGAAAGCCACTCAATATGCGCTTAGTGTTGTTGATGAAGGCCATAGTCACTGTATTGTTCTGCCACCCGCGCAATCAGACGAGAACCCGCATCGGAACCCGCTTCTAGCTTAACAACTCGGCCGGGCACTTGCATCTTATCTGACTGACTGACCGCCAAAGTCGCAATAATATCCGCCGGCGGCAAAATCCCCTCGCCTCGCGAGGGCCACTCAATCAGGCATAGGCTCTGCCCACCGAAATAATCGCGAATACCCATGTACTCCAACTCTTCGGGGTCGCCCAACCGGTAGAGATCAAAGTGATAGAGACTTCGCCCGGGCAGGTCATAGACCTCCACCAGCGTATAAGTTGGGCTCTTAACAGCTGAATGACCAAAGTGTTGGAGAACGCCGCGCGTGAAGGTCGTCTTGCCCGCGCCCAAGTCTCCCGCCAGATGAATACTGATGGCGCCCGGATGCTCAGCCAGCGCGCGCCCCACCGCTCGACCCGCAGCTACAGTGGCGGCCTCGTTTTCGAGAAAGCCAGACCACTCAGTCACCCAGCAGCTCTCCCAGATAGTCAAGTAAGTCGGTGGCCAACAAACTGCGCTGGCCGCGCTCAGCGGCCACCAAGTCGGCCGCATGAGCATGAAGGCTAGCGCCGAGCGCGGCCGCCTGCGCAAGCGGTGCGCCCTGGGCTAGGAGCGCGCCGAGAATGCCGCTGAGCACATCGCCCATGCCGCCGGATGCCATGCCGGGGTTGCCCGCAGTGATCACTTGTACGGGGGCATCCGCGCTCGCCACTAAAGAACCCGCGCCTTTCAAAATAACGGCTCCGCCGTAGCGCTGCTGTATTGAGCGCACAGCGGCGTAGCGATCTTGTTGCACCCCTGCAGTGGTGGAGGCCAACAACCGCGCAGCCTCGCCCGGGTGCGGTGTGAGAATCCAGTTGTCCCGACGGGCGCCCTCGCGCCACAACCGGCCGGCGGCAATCAAGTTAAGCGCATCGGCGTCCAACACCAATGGCAGGTCAGTTGCCAGGGCCTGTTGCAGCATTTGCTCGGACCAGGGGGACTCGCCCAGACCGGGCCCCACCACCAGCACCGATGGGCGGGCCAGCCAGGGCTCGAGTTCCTGCCCGGAAATAACACCACAACTCATGATCTCGGGCCTGCGCGCCAAAGCGGCGCCGACATGCTCGGGGCGCGTGGCCAAGCTCACCAGCCCGGCGCCTGTGCGCGCGGCCGCCTCGGCCGCCATGATCGCAGCCCCGCCTCGCCCCGTGTCGCCGCCGATTACCATCACATGACCAAAACTGCCCTTGTGTGCATCCGCCTCCCGCGAGGGCAGAGCCGCCAGCAAATCGGCAAACTCGGGCCGCTCGGCCGTCGCGGTAAGGCTTTTATAGATTTCGGCCGGCACGCTCAAATCGGCAAACAACAACTCCCCGGTGAGTGCCGGGGCACGGCCTGTGACCAGCCCCTGCTTGAGGCCGATAAAGCTCACGGTCAAGGCCGCACGCACCGCCAGACCACACTCGGCGCCGGTGTCAGCATTCAACCCCGAGGGGAGATCCAGCGCCACCACGGGCAGGGCACTGGCATTGATCTGCTCAATGACCTGACGGTATTCGGGCCGGACCTCGCCACTAATCCCCGTGCCCAGCAAACCATCAACAATCACACCCGCGCTCGGCGCCGGGCCCGGGGGCATCATCACCACCCCTTCCTGGCGAGCGAAATCGTAGGCGGCCCGGGCCTCGGCGCTGAGCTTTTCCACCTCGCCCACCAGCACCACATTCACCGGTATGCGTCGCGCTGCCGCGAGCGCTGCCACCACAAAACCATCGCCGGCATTGTTGCCACTGCCGCAATAGACGGTGATTTCCTCGGGCTCACTCCAGCGCGCCAGCAGCGCGTCAAAGGCGGCGCGCCCTGCGCGCTTCATCAATTGCTGCGCCGGAGTGCCGGACTGGATAAAGGCGGCGTCCAGTGCGCGCACCTGCTCGGCCGTGTAAAGCTTGGTGGCAGTCATAAAGGGTCCTGAGTCGGTATAATCTTGGCGCCATTATAGGGGCTTTACTTCACCACTCCCAACTGGAGAGCTTTTTGAGCGCTTTTGACTACGCACAACTGGCCCGCGACATCAAACGCTGGGGGCGCGAACTTGGGTTTCAGCAGGTGGGCATTACCGATACGGACCTGTCCGCCGAAGAGCCGCAACTCAAAGACTGGCTGGCGAAAGGCTACCAGGGTGAAATGAGCTGGATGAGCGAGCACGGCAATAAGCGCTCGCGCCCAGCCGAGCTGGTGCCCGGCACCGTGCGGGTGATTTCGGCGCGCATGGATTATCTGCCGGGAGACACTGAACAGATCAAAGTGCTGAAAGACCCGGAAAAAGCCTATTTGTCACGCTACGCCCTGGGCCGGGACTACCACAAACTCATTCGCAAGCGCCTGTCGCAGCTGGCCCGGCAAATCGAGGCCGCCCTGCCTACGCACCTTCAAGCGCAAGATGGGCAGCAGATGCGTGCCTTTGTCGACAGCGCGCCGGTGCTGGAGCGCCCGCTGGCGGCCAAATCCGGACTCGGCTGGACCGGCAAGCACACGCTGATTTTAAACGACAAGGCCGGCAGCTGGTTTTTCCTCGGCGAACTGTTCACCTACCTGCCCCTGCCGGTGGATGAAAGTGAGCAACCCAACCGCTGTGGCGAGTGCACCGCCTGCCTGAAAGTCTGCCCCACCGATGCCTTCCCCGCGCCCTACACACTGGATGCGCGGCGCTGCATCTCTTACCTGACCATTGAGCTCAAAGGCGCCATTCCAGAGGAGTTTCGCGAACCCATGGGCAATCGCGTGTTTGGTTGCGACGACTGCCAGGCCATCTGTCCCTGGAACAAGTACGCCCAGCCCACGGGCGAAAGAGACTTTCTGCCCCGCCACGGACTGAACGACTCGGACCTGCTGAGCCTGTTCAAGTGGGACGAGGAAGCATTCTTGCGCAACACCAAGGGCTCGGCCATTCGCCGAATTGGCTACCAGCGCTGGCTGCGCAACTTGGCCACCGGCCTCGGCAACGCACCGAGCCGGCCGGATATCATTGAGGCGCTGGAGCAACGGCTTGGCAAGCACGGCCCGGTAGTCGATGAACACCTGCTCTGGGCGCTGGAGCGCCAGCGCCGTCCCGGCTACCGGCGCAAGCGCAAAATCAAGGCCCCGAGCGCCTCTGGTTAGCCTTTTCAATCGGCGCCATAGCCAATAAATATCACCCCTGCCCAAGCAAAAGGCAGCGCATTCAGGTACAATTGCGGCCCTCAAAACCGGGCGCTGCCAATGCCCAGAGTGACCTCGGCGGCGATGATCGGTTATACACCCCTCTCCAATCACTGACAAAAGTACGGGTTGCTATGAAAACACTGTCTGATATCGGTTTGGTCGGTCTCGCCGTTATGGGTGAGAACCTTATCCTTAATATGGAAAGCAAAGGCTTCACAGTAACGGCGTATAACCGCTCTGTGGAGAAGGTAACCAACTTTATTGAGGGCCGCGCAAAAGGCAAGAATATTCGCGGCGCCGAATCGATTGAGCAGCTGGTAGCATCACTGGAAAAACCGCGCAAAATCATGCTGATGGTCAAGGCCGGCGCGCCGGTGGATGCGTTTATCGAGCAGCTGGTACCGCACCTGGACAAAGGCGATATCATTATTGACGGGGGCAACACCCACTTTCCCGACACCAACCGGCGCGTAGAACAACTGCGTGAAAAAGGCATTCACTTTATCGGCGCTGGCGTATCGGGCGGTGAAGAAGGTGCCCTGACTGGCCCATCCATTATGCCCGGCGGCGCACCTGAAGCCTGGGAAGCGGTCAAACCCATCTTCCAGGGCATTGCCGCCAAGGTGGACGACGGCTCTCCTTGCTGCGATTGGGTCGGCGAAAACGGTGCCGGCCACTTTGTGAAAATGGTGCACAACGGCATCGAGTACGGCGACATGCAACTGTTGTGTGAAGCGTATCAAATCATGAAAGAACTGCTGGGCATGAGCGCCGACGAGATTCATCAGGTATTCGCCGACTGGAACAACACCGAGCTGGACTCCTACCTGGTAGAAATCTCCCGCGACATCATGGCTTTTAAAGACGAAGACGGTGAGCCGCTGGTGGAGAAAATCCTGGACACCGCCGGCCAGAAAGGTACCGGCAAATGGACCGGTGTGGTTGCATTGGATCTTGGCGTACCCTTGACCTTGATTGCCGAATCCGTATTCGCCCGCTGCATCTCCGCCCTGAAAGACGAGCGCGTAGAGGCCTCCAAAGTACTGAACGGCCCCGAGCCGTCGTTCAGCGGCGACAAAGCCGCCTTTATCGAAGATCTGCGCCAGGCTGTACTGGCCGCCAAGATCGTCTCTTACGCCCAGGGCTACACCCTGATGCGCGAAGCGGCAAGCGAGTTTGGCTGGAACCTCAACTACGGCGGCATCGCCCTGATGTGGCGTGGCGGCTGTATCATTCGCTCCGCCTTCCTCGGTGACATCAAAGCGGCCTTTGACAAAAACCCAGAGCTGAACAACCTGCTGCTGGACGACTACTTCAAAGACGTAGTCACCAAGGCGCAACAAGGCTGGCGCAATGTGGCGGCGACCGCTATCACCAACGGCGTACCCGTGCCCTGCCTGACGGCCGCGCTGAATTACTTTGACGGTTACCGCACTGCCCGCCTGCCCGCCAACCTTCTCCAGGCCCAGCGCGACTACTTCGGCGCCCACACCTACGAGCGCCTCGATAAGCCGCGCGGCGAGTTCTTCCACACCAACTGGACCGGCCGCGGCGGCTCCACGGCCTCGACCACTTACGACGTGTAACAAGGGCCGTCCTTGCCCAAACAATAGAACCATTTCTGTGGGCAACCGATACCGTAAACGGGGAGCAAAGCTCCCCGTTTTTTCTTGTGCCAGACATGGTCATTCAAAATTGTTCTATCCCACCCCCTTGCGGTATTAGGTGACAGGCCTACAATCTGGACAGGCTTTCGCCTTATTCAACGTCTCAGCACTGAACAACTGGAGGTTTAGGCATGACGCTTTCGCGCATACTGATAATATCGACACTCGCAACCCTGATTGGCGCTTGTACCCAAGATGACAAACCCGCGCCCTCTACCATTGAAACAACCACCGCACTCAACACACCCGCTAATAGCAGCACCGCAAAGACAGCCGTTAGCAGCGCCTCATCCGACAAGGCCTGCCAGGCGGAGTTGAGCTGGATCACTGACCCCAACCCGCCCACAGAGATCCCTGGCGGCGGCACCAACTTCTGTCAGTTTTATCAGTTTTCCTGGCAGTGGTTTTTTTACCTGATGTCGCCGTCCCAGAGCGATCCATCACTGCGCAACTTTCAAATGGTTGCCGATTACCCCGTACTGGAAATTGACGGAAACTCCTGCTCCAACCCATCCAGCGAACCCGTGTTTTTTGTTCGCACCGTTAAGGACCAGGCCGCAGACACCAGTTTTACCCTACCTGAGCGTATCGGCCAGGCCGGAGGTGGTGCCACCATTTACGACCAGAACAGCAACGTTGTTTTCTACAGCATCTCATTTAGCCGCAGCCTGTGCGATGCAACCGCTACCGGCGACTTGCCGGCAGACACCACCGAGCTAAAGCTCGCCTGGCGGGTGATAGACGACTCGCTGAAAAACGAGTATTTCTGGATTGAGGCCGATGTGATTCCCGAGCAGGGCGCTCCCATCGGAGAAACCTTGGGCTTAATTGGCGTTCACCTGGTGCGCGGCACACCCGAACACCGCGAGCTGGTATGGGCCAGCTTCGAGCATAAGAACAATGCTCCCAACTGCCAGAGCCCGGCACAGGCACCTGCAGAGGGCTGGTCATTCCTATCTGCTAGCTGCCAAAGCTGTCTGGAGAGCCCAACATCGGCTTGCCTGGAAAGCTGCAGCTACAACCAGGCTACAAAAGCAAGCAGCCTGACAGGAACCGCGTCTGAAATTTGCCGTGTATTTCCGGAGGGCACCGCACCGGGCGATCACAAGGGTGAAGAAAACATTGTGGATGTCCAGTCTCTCAACAACCAAATCCAGAGTCTGCTGAACAAGAGCAGCGTACCCTCAACCATGTCCGTGTGGCGCCATTATTTTAATATCGGCGCGCTCTGGGTCAGCGACCCGTCCAAGCCCTCCACCACCGACAACCAGCGCGGCTCCATGCAACTGGCCAACCCCGTGATGGAGACCACCTTTCAAGGCAGCCTCAGTGTCAACAATGGGCAAATTGATACCTCGACCAGCGGTGTACTTAACTGTTTTGTCTGCCACGGCTACACGCCCGGCAAAACTGCTACCACGGGTCTGAGTCATATTTTTGATGACATTCAAGAGCAGCAGGGGAAATAATTGAATGTAGAACGGGGAGAGTCAAGACTCCCCGTTCTGCTTGTACGACAGCCTGCGACCCATAACACCACTCCGGTAGTGACACCCCTCTTTTACTCATTTACTGAACTCTCGCAGTAAGCAAGCTAGGCATTTACCTCAACAGCGGCTCCCAAAAACCCAGTAACCCCCGTCTTATTGGACGGCTAAAAATGAAGGATTCATTGAGTGCCACTTATCGGATTTTTCACACATAAAACCTCCTCTTTTCGCAATCCCTCCTACGTTACCCCCTTTCATTTATCGTATTTTTCAGACACAAAAAAATAACTATTCCCCTCAAGAAAATAGACATATCACATTTTGTGACTAAGTTAACGTGATTAAATACAACGTCCAGTGTTATAGTTATTTTAACAATAAGATAAGAATAATAACTTGCAACGCTGAGGCGATTATACATGAGCCAAGGAAGTTCACTTTTTAGAGAACAAGCAATTGCGGCCACCAACAACAAACTCTATGGCAGCGTCATAGCGACACCGAAAATTTCATACTTCTCATTTTTCATGTTATCGATAACCTGGCTTGCATTTCTTTCTTATGCGGCCTTCAGCGTTGAGTGGAGAAGCTATCAGTATTATCAGGCAAATGTACTCGCTCAGTCAGGGCTCAGGGCTAGAATACAGTTATCGACGGCGCCCAACCATAAAGTATCAACCGGTGAAACCATTAACCTTTACCCAAGCTCTTCAAGTACAGGGAATTCACTTAAAGGCCGCTTGATCAATCAAGACATAAATGACAAAAAATGGATTCTAGAGATTCAATTGGAGAAACCGGAAACTCTGCTCAAGACAGTAGGCCTTAAACTAGTTCAAGAAAAGCGAACTTTCTACGAGTTACTGACGCGAGAGAATTCTACGAAGCAGGAGTTTCGGCAATGAACTCTCAGCCAATTTCCAGCGACACCTCCGGCATCATTAAGCTCTTTCGTGAATCACCAAATCGGCCGTCCCGCGTCGTCCTACAAAATGAGCAAGCGGAGTGCGGACTGGCTTGCATTACAGCTATAGTCAGCGCTCACGGCCTGGACATTGACCTAAACTCCATGAGGAAACAATATCCAGTATCCATGCAGGGAATGGATCTTTCTGATGTTATTGATGTTTTCGCATCCTTAGGTCTATCTGCCCGTGCCATTCGGGCGGAAACAGAAGAACTTGATCAGATTCAGCTTCCCGCCCTGCTTCACTGGGATATCAATCACTTTGTGGTTCTTACTAAAAAGCGAAACGACCAATTTACTGTAATGGACCCCTCTCGAGGAGAGGTTTTACTTCCGTTAAGCGAATTCAACCTTCATTTCACGGGAATTGTGGTAGAAGTCACCAAAACTGAAGACTTCAACAAAGGAAACTACAATAAAAAGTTAAGGCTATCTGACCTATGGACTAACGTCATTGGCCTGAAGCGAAGTCTTTTTCAGATAATTGCAATTACCTTTGCACTCCACTTCGTGACGATTTTATCTCCGCTCTATCTGCAACTCGTAGTAGATCAGGTAGTAAGCACCGAGTACTGGGACTGGTTAGTGCCAATTGCCATAGGGTTTTCACTGCTCGTTCTCACCCAGGCGGCAATTAGCTTTCTTAGGTCTTTTGCCATATTGCACCTTTCGAAGCAACTTAGCTTACAAATGGGTGCAAACTTGTTCTTTCATCTAATAAGGCTTCCCTTTAGCTTCTTCTCGAGAAGACATGTTGGCGACATCGTCTCGAGATTTGGCTCCCTACGAAGCGTTCGGGACATGATCACCGGAGGCCTTGTCACCGCCATTCTGGATGGCGCCATGACAATAATCACTCTGGCAATCCTGTTTTACTACAGCACCACATTAACGATGATAACCCTTATGGCGGTCTCGTTGTACACCCTGCTGCGAATCTCGCTATATCGGAAGATACGCCTTCTTAGCCAAGACAGCATCATCGCCTCTGCCAATGAAAATAGCTTTTTCCTTGAGACGCTAAGGGCTGTACAAACACTAAAACTCTTTCAGAAGGAGGGTATCCGACAAGCCCAATGGGCAACAAAGTTTAGCAATCATATCGACAAAGAGGTACAGCTGTCCAAGTGGAATACTTTCACCACAAATGCCAGCAACATTCTATTTGGCATCGAAAATATTGCAGTAATTTTCCTTGCTGCACTTCTGGTCAGGGATAATCAATTTAGTCTCGGGATGCTATTTGCGTTTGTCAGTTTCAAGAGCAGCTTCACTATATCCTTCAACAACCTAATAACTCAGTCCATAGAGTTCAAGCTTCTTGACATTCATTTAGAGCGGCTCTCCGACATTGCTTTTACAAACAAGGAACCAGCGTCCAACGAAGCGAGTCTTGACAAGGACAATCGCATAGAAGGAAATATTAAAGTCGTCAACTTAGGGTACCAGTTTGAGGGAGAGAAGGATTTCGCCTTCCGTAACGTTAGCTTTGAGGTAGAGAAAGGCGAGTCACTTGCAATCACCGGCCCGAGCGGCTGCGGAAAATCCACACTGATTAAATGTCTAATGGGGCTGTATGAGCCCACCGAAGGCGAAATCCTTATCGATGGAAAACCCCTAAAATCCATACCTCAGTATCGAGGCCAGATCTCTGGCGTCATGCAGGATGACCAGCTTGTCAGCGGCAGCATCCGAGATAACATTGCCTTCTTCTCAGAATCGCCCGATGGCGAAAGAATTAAGCAATGCGCAACTAATGCTTGTATTCATAGAGACATCGAGAAAATGACCATGGGGTATGAAACCCTCATTGGTGATCTAGGTTCAAATCTCAGCGGAGGACAAAAGCAACGTGTCATTTTAGCTCGTGCGCTCTATCGCACTCCGCAAATTCTGTTCATGGACGAGGCCACCAGCCACCTGGACACTGATAGTGAGTCAGTAGTCAGCCAAAACATCGGCAAGCTCAGTATCACCCGGGTTCTGGTAGCACATAGACCGGAAACTGTTCGGTCTGCAGGGAAGCAATTTCATCTTGCCGGGAACCCTCGGCATACCATTCATAACGACTAGGAATGTCTTATGCGTTATCTAACGAAAGAAGAAATGAAGGCAGTCAGTGGTGGCGGATGTCGCGTCATCCGAGACAACTACAACAACGTGATTAGCGTTGAGTGTGACCCACCGCCACCACCACCGCCACCTTGCGATCCTTACTCTAGTGCGTGGCACTGCAACAACTAGAGAAGCAACACATCTGCGGGCTTGAAGCCCGCAGATGTTCAATCTGGCATCATGGAGTGAAACAATGAATCGGAAAATAGTGATGGTTGCCTTCGGCTCTCTGGGTGACATCTACCCTTTGCTGGCAATCGCTGAAAGACTGGCAAAGCACTGCAACGTGGCCTTCTTGGCCAATGAATACTTCAAAGACCACATTGTGGGCCGAGGCATTGAGTTCCACTCAATCGGATTGATAGAGCATCAACTTGCTGCTAGAGAGAGCGAAGACTCGTCAGGAGAAACCAAACAGGGCAGGAAACACCGCTTTGAGAATATTATTGGAAAAAGTTTCGAACGCACATTTGAGTATATTGAAAGACAGCATACTAACGGAGTCGACATTACGGTAATCACTCACGGCAACCTAAGCCCTGCCACTCTTGCCTGTGAGAAGTTCAACATTCCGTTAATCGTTACTTACTACGCCACGTCGCAGATCCCTCACAATGGTTACGATATGGATATGTACAATGAGTTTCATGGAAGACACTCATGGCTATCAAAGCGAATCCTCGGACCGCTGGAAAAACTTCATCGCCTATTCTCATTTGAGGTCGAAAGCGAGCTCAACGAATACCGAAAACAATACGGTTTAGCGCCTATACCATCCGGCTTTCGGCGAGTTATTGCGAAAGTCTTCCCTAAATTTTTAGGCTGCCGTTCTGGCGTAAAGGTCAATCTTCATATTGCCCTATTACCTGCATGGTTCAGCGATCCGGTAAACCGCTATTTCCCTCACATTGAGTTTGCGGGCTTCCCCTTCGTTACCGAACTACAGGAAAACCCACCTGAACTTCAAGAATTTCTTGAGAGACACTCAAATCCAATTGTGTTTACTCCAGGCACCGCCGTTGAGGACATCCAGCACCTTTGCCGGGAAATCATCCCCATCTGCCGAAAGCTGGGCTCACCTGCGATTTTGGTATCAAAGCATGGGCGCGCCGCTTTCGAAGCACTGAAAATCCCCTTTGACGTTCCCATTCAATTTATTGAGCACGTCAACTTTGAAGAACTTTTACCCAAAGTCCGCTGCTTGGTTCACCACGGCGGCATAGGAACAACAGCCCAGGCTATTCGGGCCGGAATTCCGCAAATCATTCGACCGAGAATGTATGACCAACCCATTAATGGCCTACGCGTAATGATGTGCGGCCTTGGCGGTTCCATCCCCGCACAAGAATTCAACGCCGACATGTTTGCCAACATACTCTTGCACATCGAATCAAGCAACATTCATCAAGAGAGAATTAGACACTTCAGCGATGACGTGAAGCGCCACAATGGGGCTGCAGCTTGCGCCAAATTTATAATGAACTTTATTGAAAATAAGGACTCAACTAATGATGCAGCTAGTGCGAATTTCGCAGCACATCAACTATAACAGACTGTCCACCACAAGCTTCTCTCCAGCAAAAAGGCTAGCTCTGTTGGCGGCAGGAGTAATGGAAGCGGCACGCTGTCAAGCATTATTCAAACGCCGCGCCAAGGTGGAGTGTAACCTATGCGGCTGGCAGGGACGATCGTTTATCAACTTCTACACTGGCTATGGCCACGTGTATCCAAACGCTGTTTGTCCAAGCTGTTACTCCCACCCAAGACATAGAAGCTACGCCTTTAGCTTGGAAAAACTTTTGAACAGCAACGGGAAAAAGAAAGTTCTACACTTTTCACCGGAAAGAATGATCACGGAAATTATTTGCAGCCATGCTGACATAGATTATCTGAGTGTCGATATTGATCACACAAAGGCAATGAGAAAAGAAGATATCACCGCCTTATCATTTCCATCTAACAGCTTTGATTATATCGTCTGCGTTCATGTCTTTGAACATATAAGCGACGATAGAAAAGCGATGGACGAGGTATACCGAGTTCTTAAACCAGGTGGAGTAGCGCTACTGGATGTGCCGATAGACCACAACAGGGAAGAAACCTATGAGGACTGGAGCATCACCTCACCAGAGGAGCGTACCAAAGCCTTTTGGCAATGGGATCATGTTCGACTTTATGGCAGAGATTACCCGCAAAAACTGAGAGCGGTAGGATTTTCTGTCCAAGAGGATCAGCTCATTAGTCATCTACCTGAGCACCAGCGAACACGGTTTGGACTCGAGGCGGAACCCAACTATCTGTGCACTAAACCGTAAATGCTAGGGTGCAGGTTAAAACCTTATGCTGCGGCAACACCCAGGCGTACGCATGGCTATGCCTTTTTCACAGACTCACTTTTCAGTATCATATCGCCGCCCTTGGCGAGCTTGCAGTCGATATTGTAGTCACCATCGACAATGCGCTTGATCACTTTAGTGCTCACTTTTAGAACCTCAGAGGCGCCTTTGACTTTCAAGTCTTTTGGCCAGAGTCGCACTATCCATCATTTTGTCTACTAAGGTTACACGCCCGAAAAAACTGTCACAGGATCAAGTCATATTTTTGATGATTTTCAAAAGCAGCAGAACATGTAAGTCAAGCAGGCAGTGGCAACGTATGTGATGCACCGCAGCCTTGCCTTACAGATGTAGCATACCAACAGCAGTCTCAAGACTTCTTCAGCTAATAGCGCCCGACCAACATCAAGCGACTTGTGCCCCTCGAGAGCTCATTAAATGAAATCTTCCAATTTATCAACATCTGTGAAAATCATGCTTGACAAAAAACGAAATAAATGATCAATTCATTTGGCAGAACCAACAAACAGTATATTGAGAATCAGACGGAGGACAAGTACATGGATTTCTCGAAGCCTGCAACATGGATCAGCAATCAGTATTCTCACCCATCAGAGGAAATAGATGCTCAATTCACTTACAATAGTCTTGAGCTCCCGATACCCTCCAAACGATTGCGAGCAACTGTAAGCGGGCCGGAGCTGGATCGATTTCTATATATTGGCTCTGCCTGGACTCAACTCAGCATGCAGTACACAACAAATTGCACAAACCCAAGAGTTCTTGATATTGGTTGTGGGGTAGGGAAAATGGCGCGGCACTTCTGCCTTTTACCTCAGTTAGAGTACATCGGATTCGACATTTATTGGCCTGCTATAGAGTGGTGCCAATATCATTTTAAAAAAGTTTACGGCAACAGGTTTAATTTTCACCACTTTGACGGAATATCTCACATGTACAATCCCAAGGGCCGGGTACCAACAAGGGATTTTATCTTTCCATGCCAGAACGGATCAATTGACCTAGCCATAGGCGCATCAATACTCACTCACCTTTATGAAGGCGATATCTCCCATTATTTAAAGCAAACAGCAGCTAGCTTATCACCTAATGGGGTCGCAATTTTTTCAACTCACACGCCGGATGAATTCTGTACCTTTTTCCCTGAAACACCCATACCGAACAACAAAGACATTGTAGGCAATGAACAAGTCATGATGATCAGCGATGATTTTTTAGATACATTGGCTCTAGAAGCTGGGCTACACCTAAAAGATAGACCTGGAAGACTGTGCGGACAGCAAATATCTGTTTTTGAAAGATCAATAAAATAAAAATTATTTATTCATATTTATAGAAAGCTCACCGAGAGAGAGAAAGAAAAGTTTTTAGAACGAACCAAACCCTAAAGACAAAGACTCCCAAACAACTACACTCGACACTAGGTAGGGATTATATAAAGCCATTTTCGAGGCTTACCGAGCACTCAAACTAGGTTGAAGGCCTTCCTTGATATTCCGATGGGTTACGAAGCGGAGAAAACCTATTAGGGCTGGACACCACCTCACCGGAGGAGCGTACCAAAGCCTTTTGGCAATGGGATCATGTTCGACTCTATGGCAGAGATTACCCGCAAAAACTGAGAGCGGTAGGATTTTCTGTCAAAGAGGATCAGCTCATTAGTCATCTACCTGAGCGCCAGCGAACACGGTTTGGACTCGAGGCGGAACCCAACTATCTGTGCACTAAACCGTAAATGCTAGGGTGCAGGTTAAAACCTTATGCTGCGGCAACACCCAGGCGTACGCATGGCTATGCCTTTTTCACAAACTCACTTTTCAGCATCATATCTCCGCCCTTGGCGAGCTTGCAGTCGATATTGTGGTCACCATCGACAATGCGCTTGATCGTCACTTTGGTCCCCACTTTTAGAACCTCAGAGGTGCCTTTGACTTTCAAATCTTTGGCAAGAGTAGCCGAGTCACCCTCAATGAGGGAATTACCGTTGGCATCTCGAACAGAAACCCCCTCATCCTTTTCTTCACCTGCTATCCATTCATGACCGCACTCAGGGCACATAAGAAACGCTTGATCTTGATAAGTGTATTCGCCCTTGCAAAGCGGGCAGGCAGGTAGTGGCATGTGGCATCTCTTCAGCGTGTGTTCGGGCCGCTATTATCTCGAGTAAGAAAGCGCTTAGCAAACTCTCAATCCTTCTTACGACGAAGAGCCAGGCCGAAGCCGTCTCACCGCTTTTACCGCCCCACCTACCACACTCAGCACAACGGCTGTGATTACCCAGACATAGGTCACCGCAAAGATCGCAAATTTGCACACGGCAAAAGAAGAATAGGGAATTGCCAACCAATTGGCAAAACCGGTGGGATTGGCCAGCATGACAAAGGAGATCAGGTTTTCCAGTGCGTCCATCAGCGCGGCGCTGGGCGCCAGCCAGACAAACACCCGGGCGATACGAAGCAGGATCCCCTCGCCGTACACCTTATGCACGGTGTGCAACACAGCTGCGGCCAGACAAAAAAAGGACAAAAACGTCGCCACCATAAACACATAATCCACAAGCTGAGTCTGGATATACACATCCAGAGTCCCCTTTTCCAGTAACTCACGGTAGTAGCCCTTGAGCACTTCGCCGCTGAAGCGGGTCTGACCGATATAATAGGGCACGGGAAATTCCGAGCGTGCGTAAAACCCGTCCAGCCAGCGCTGAGCAAAACGCGCAACTACAAAGGTGCACAGCGCCAGCAGCCACCACCGCACAGCACCGAACCTGCCGGTGGCGAACCCGATAAGCGATGATGCATAGCGTTTCAGTAAATTCCACATAAGACTTATCCTCTCCTTCAAATATACATTCCACGGAATATATTATTGTATTCTGCGGAATGGATTGTCAAGATGATGGAATGAAAGAAAATGTCATGCTCTTGGGGCAGTGCATCACCCGCTTGTCCATCTGCTACCAGCACCTCAGCGCCCATTTGGTTCAGGTGCTGGAGCCGCTCGGCCTGAACATGACTCGGATGTCGGTGCTCACCCACCTAGCACGGCGGCCAGAAGCCCCGGAAACCATCAGCTCACTGGTGGAGAAAATGGAAATGAACCAGCCCGTGTTAACCAAAGCGGTTAATGCTCTACAAGGCAGCGGTTGGGTTGAAAAAAGGCGGGATGAAAACGATGGACGCATTACCCACCTGCTGATCACCCAGGGCGGAATTAAGCAGCTTGGCGCCGCCCAGCAAGCCTGTGTGCCACTGCTGCAAGAGGCTTTCGGCGAGCTCTCCACCAACGAACTCAAGGTACTTCTCACGTTGTTGGGAAAGGTTCGTATTTAACACCCAACAAAAGCCATTGTACCTGGCGTTAAAGCGTGCATAATGCGCATCCTCTGTACACCTATGGTCTATACCTTCTGGTGAGTCTCCCGCTCAGACAAAAGCGGCAAACACGCACCAAAACTTCATCTTTGGGAATTTCTATGGCGACCGGCAAAAAGTACGACTACCGCATTATTGAGAGCAATGGCCGCTGGCGCGCGGAACTGACCCGCCGCGCCACAGCTCGGAAAACCCTTGTTTCCAAAGCGCAGGACGGTTTTGCTTCTGAAGAGGAAGCCTCCGTATGGGCACAGGCAGAGCTAAAAGCTTTGCTGGCGAACGTGCGGGCCCGCCAGGACGCCAAGAAATAGGCCGCTGTCAGCGCGGTGACGGGTCGGCCGGCAGACAGCGATTGATAAAAGCGCTGATATCGTCGATTTGCTCGCGGCAGACCTCATGGGCCATGGGGTAGCGGTGCGACTCAAACGCATAGCCATGAGCCGCCAGCGTCGCCTCGGCCCGCTCTGCCAACAAGGGGAAGACAACATCGTCGTGCAGCCCGTGCTGAATAGAGATAGGCAAATTCTTGTTTTGCTCGCTAAAGCGGCAAGTATCGCTGGTGGCAAAGTAAGTCGATAAGGCCAGCAAGCCCGCCAGCGGCCGGTTACTGCTTAGCGCGGCCTCAAACACCACGGCGCCCCCTTGTGAAAAGCCAGCGAGCAGTACCCGCTCGCTGGCGATCCCGGCAGCCACCTGCCGTTCGATGATCTCGTGAATAGCCGCACTCGCCTGCTGCAAATGCACTTCATTGAACTTTCGCTCGACATCCAAACTCACCAGATCATACCAGGCCGGCATTTCATAGCCGCCGTTAACGGTCACTGGTAGCGTGGGGGCCTGAGGGAAAATAAACCGGATGCGAGCGCCCTCGCGCAGCTTGAGCTCGGGCAGTAGATTGGCAAAATCGTTGCAGCTGGCGCCCAGACCATGGAGCCAGATTACACAGGCGTCGCTGGCGCCCGCTTTGGGGTTTTCGAGTGTTAAACACTCCAAATCGGAAAACGGGTTGGCTGATGACATAAAGCCTCTCTCTTCTGAATAAAGTAAAAGGGGTGTCAGATACACGGGCTTACTCTGCGGGCGAGGTATACACCAAAAAGCGATTGCCTCCTGCCTTTTTAGCCTTGTACATGGCGTGGTCCGCACACTGAATTAACGTCTGCTCACCGCCGCCATGCTCCGGGTAATGCGCAATACCAATGCTTGGAGCCAAGTTCAGCAGCTCACCGTTCAGGTTATACGGCCTGGCCAGCGACAGACGAATGTTTTCCGCCACTCTCTCGGCATCGGACACGGCACTAATACTGCTTAGCAACACCAAAAACTCATCGCCACCCCAGCGCCCTACGGTATCAGATTCTCGAACGCACCGCTCGAGGCGCCGCGCCACCTCCTGCAGCAACCGGTCGCCCACCGAATGCCCGCAACTGTCGTTGACGTGTTTAAAACCGTCCAGATCAATAAACAAAAGCGCGAGCTGGTTGCTATCCCTCCGGGCGCTGGCCAGGGCCGTGGCGATACGATCCTGCAACAATACCCGGTTGGGCAAATTGGTTAGCTGATCGTGCACCGCCAGATGCTGCAGCCGCCCCTCCATCTTCTTGCGTTCAGTTATATCGTGCGCCACCGCAATTCTCGCCTGATGTTTTTCCGACCACTGCGCCGTCCAAAGCACATGCACCACCCGCCCATCTTTACGAACCCAGCGATTTTCAAAGTGCGGACTCGGCTCGCCCGCCAACAGAGTATCAACTTTACTAAGCGTGCGCTCGCGGTCCTCGGGATACACCAAGTCGATCATCGGCTTACCCAACACCTCACTCGGCTTATAGCCAAAAATCTGCTCAAACGCCGCACTGACAAACAAAAAACGTCCGTCTCGATCAACCACGCAGACAGCGTCCAGCATCAAGTCCAAAACGTCTGCCAAATCAAACAACTTGCCGCTTTTCATCAACTAGGCACCTTTCGCCTTTCTAAGTGTTGGCATTATAGTCATAGATGGTTTGGGCTGCTGGAAACGGGGGGGGGTTTTATTCGTCCAATTCAACGAACGGGGGAGTTACTTTTGCGACAAAAAGTAACCAAAAATCTTGCCCAACAACCGGCCCCTTCGGGGCTCCCTCGCTCCTGCCGGTTTTAGAAGGCCTCATAGTCACTGTATCCCTTCTGTGACTATGCTTGCGCAGACTTCTTTTCTGCTTACCTCCTAAAATCGCCCTCCACTGGGCTCAGTCGTAATCGGGCGAAAAATCAACCTCTCAATTCTGATATTTTAACTAGGTGGATGATCGACACTTGAAGCACAATTAAATCTACCATCGCCCACTTCGAATCATATTGCGCTACCAATTTCTAACCTATCCTTTGACTATATGGAGTAACATACCATGGAAAAACTAAACGAAGACAGAAAAATAAAGCTACTTCAACACCCAGTTTTCATAAAGCATGAGCCCGGAACCAGAATAGTAAAAGCCCAACTGCTGTTCTTTAGCCTTTCTGCGATTGCCCTTCTGATTAGCGACTTAGATATCGGACCAAACTCATCAATATTGGGGATCAACCTAGTTGACCTAGAGAAAAGTGATATTCTATGGCTGCTATTCTCAATTATAATTTATCAGCTGAGCCATTTTTTCTGGATCTCAATTGAGTCTTTTAGCGAATGGCGGGTACGCCAAACGGCACTTGATACTGGGGGCTGGGACGGCGGCGGAGATCGAATAACTGAAGAAGACCTAACACTAAAAGTGCGGAACACCTCTATTTATCGTTTTTTAATAAGGGGCTTGTTATATGACGCGGAGAAAATCAAAGAATCAGCCAATGCTCTAGGTACAAAAAGCGATAAAGAGCTCAAACAAATTCAAACATCCTTAGACAACATTCTAGAACTATTAAGGACTCCCAGACTTGATGACGCTTTATGGAGATTCGACCACTGGTTTTTGATGTTATGCAAAATGCAAAACTACCGCTGGCTTATGTTTGAGTTCTTGATACCTATAGCCCTCGGAGTTTTCGCTCTTTCATTGATAATTCAATCTTCAACCT
Organism: Gilvimarinus algae; assembly: GCF_030518215.1. Taxonomy (GTDB): domain Bacteria; phylum Pseudomonadota; class Gammaproteobacteria; order Pseudomonadales; family Cellvibrionaceae; genus Gilvimarinus; species Gilvimarinus algae. The sequence goes on along the minus strand of NZ_JAULRT010000032.1, from coordinate 301,346 downwards.
GATGCTTACTTCGCGTATATACAGACCGGAGAGAGGGACACCTAAGGCCCGGTTGTCCGGAGTGATTTTTGACGGAAAAGGCATTAACCAATTTCACGAGCGCATGAATGCGAAGGAGCGGCCGGTGACTTCATGCCGCACAGGAACAAGTCACTCGTCCACGCGGCGACAGAGCGCCGTCCAAAGCAAAATCAACAACCAAAAGAAAATGAAAGAAACCTCACCCCAAATCAATAAACGTCTCACGATAATGCACCAGCTCCGCAATTGAGTCGCGAATATCATCCAGCGCCAAATGCGCACCGGACTTTTTAAAGCCCTCCAGCGCCTCGGGCTTCCAGCGGCGCGCCAGCTCTTTCAGGGTGCTGACATCCAGGTTGCGGTAGTGGAAGTAGCGCTCAAGGCGCGGCATGCCGCGGGCAAGGAAGCGCCGGTCCTGGCAGATGGAGTTGCCGCACATGGGGGATTTTCCGGCCGGGACCCACTGTTCGAGAAAGGCGATGGTGGCGTTTTCGGCATCGGCGAGGGTGGTGGTGGAGTTTTTGACTCGCTCGGTCAGCCCGGATTTACCGTGCTGGTTGGTGTTCCACTCATCCATGGCGTCTAGAATACTGTCGGGCTGGTGTACGGCCATAACCGGACCCTCGCCGAGGATATTGAGCTGGGCGTCAGTGACGATGGTGGCGATTTCAATGATCACGTCGCTGTCCGGGTCGAGGCCGGTCATCTCCAGGTCAATCCAGATCAGGTTGTCGTCATTGGCGGTAGGGCTCATAGCGGTTTTTCCTTTACAATGCAGTTCGGGGCCTATAATCCCGTATGTTACCACTGCCAACCAGGGTCTGCCTTTGAGCAAACGCAAGCTGAGCCGCCGCCAGGCGTGGCGTATTGAAAAAATACAGAAAGAGCGTGAAAAGCGCGCCGCACGGCGGGATGAAAACACCGGCGAGCGGCTCGGTGAGAGCGACCTTGGCCCCGAGATTGAAGGGCTGATTGTCACTCACTACGGCACCCAGGTGATGGTGGAAAACCCCGCTGAACAAACCCTCAAACGCTGCCACTTCAGAAGCAACCTGGGCGGGCTGGTCACAGGCGACCGGGTGATCTGGCGCGATGGCAACCCCTATGGGGTGGTCGTGGCGCGCACCGAGCGGGACTCGGCGCTGATGCGGCCCGACCCCTACGGCGACTTGAAAACCGTGGCCGCCAATATCGACCGCATTGTGATCGTCATTGCCCCCTACCCCGAGCCACACTTTAACCTGGTGGACCGCTATCTGGTGGCCGCCGAGTCCATTGGCATTGAGCCGGCCCTGGTGATCAATAAAGTGGACCTGATTGACGACGATCAGCGCGACAAAGTGGAGCGCATTCACGCGCTCTACGCCGGGCTCGGCTACACGGTGATTCTCGCCTCGGCTAAGCGCGACGAGGGGCTTTTGCCGCTGCGCGAGTATCTGGCGCATTACACCAGCGTCTTTGTCGGCCAATCCGGCGTGGGCAAGTCGTCGCTGGTCAACGCCCTGCTACCCGATGCCAACAGCCGTGTGGGCGCCCTGAGCGAGAAACAAACAGGCACCCACACCACCACCAGCGCCCAGCTCTATCACATTGATACCGGCGGGGATTTAATCGACTCACCCGGTATCCGCGAATTCGGCCTGTGGCATATCGAGCCGGAGGACGTTCTGGCGGGTTTTAAAGAATTCAGACCCTACATTGGCGCGTGCAAATTTCGCGACTGCTCACATTCCCACGAGCCGGGCTGTGCTATTTTACAAGCACTGGACGATGGCGAAATCAGTGCCGGAAGACTTGCCGGCTACCGCCGAATTCTGGCAGATTTGCACCCTGGCCGCAGCGGCTACTGAGCCCGCCACCGCGATTTAACCCAAAAAAGGATTCTGTGTATGTCCCCACTGCCATTGATCATTGAGCCCGCCGAGCTGTTACCGCTGTTGGGCGGACCGCAGGCGCCGCTGATTGTGGACTTATCCAGTGAGGAAAATTACCGCCGCGGCCATATCCCGGGGGCGGCTCATGTCCCGCCGCAAATGCTGCTGTGTAACCGCCCGCCTGCGCCGGGGCGCATTGCGCCAGTGGAGCAGCTCAACCGGCTGTTTACTTACTTGGGCCTGACGCCCGAGACCCATGTGGTGGTCTACGACGACGAGGGCGGCGGCTGGGCCGGGCGCTTTATCTGGACACTGGACACCATTGGCCACACCCGCTACAGCTACTTAAACGGTGGCCTGCACGCCTGGTTGGGTGAGGATTACCCAGTAACCGGAGCAATTGAAGATCCCAACAGCAAACCCGTTGAGGTGGCGATCAATCCTGCTGAGCTGGTGGAAATTCCGGATATTCTGGCGGGCCTTGACGCGCAATCGCTGCAGGTGTGGGATGCCCGAAACCCAAGCGAATACCACGGGGAGAAAGTCACGGCGCAAAAGGCCGGTCATATCCCCGGCGCCGTCAACGTGGAGTGGACCGAGTTGATGGACCGCGATCGCGGCCTGCGTATTCGCACCGACGCGCGCGACTATCTGGCCGCTCGCGGAATTACTGGCGACAAGCCCATTGTCACTCACTGCCAGAGCCATCACCGCTCGGGCTTCACCTATTTAGTGGGCAAGCATTTGGGCTTTGATATCAAGGGCTATCACGGCTCCTGGGCCGAGTGGGGTAACCACCCGGACACGCCGGTAGAGGTGTAACCGATCTATGGAATGGCTGGATATAACGCTACTTAAAGTCGGCAACTACACGCTCACCAGCGGCGCGCTCTGCGCCTCGATCATCGTGATCATTGCCACCTTTGTGATCGCCGGATTGATCAGCCGCGCCATTAATCGCCTGGCGCTCTATCGCCACCCCACGGTGACCCACCAGATCTACACCATCAACCGGATTGTCTACTACTTTTTGGTCGTGCTCGGTTTTATTGGCGCGCTCTCGGTGCTGGGCTTTCAGCTCGATAAATTGGTGATTATCGGCAGTGCGCTGGGTATTGGTATTGGCCTCGGGCTGCAGTCCATCGTCAATAACTTTGTCTCGGGCATTATTATTTTGCTGGAAAAATCCATCAAAGTGGGCGACTTTATCGAGTTGGACTCTGGGCTGATGGGCGAGGTAAAAGCCATTCGCCTGCGCTCGACGCTGATACGCACCAACGACAATATTGATATTCTGGTGCCCAGCTCGGAGTTTATCAGTGGCCGGGTGGTGAACTGGACCCTGGAAGAGAACGTGCGCCGCTTTCGCATCCCTTTTGGCGTCGCTTACGGCTCGGACAAAAACACCGTCCGCGAGGCCGTGCTCAAGGCCGCCGCCAGTGTCAGCTACACGCTCAACGATGAAAAACACAAACCCATTGTCTGGATGAGCGGTTTTGGCGACAGCAGCCTCAATTTCTTGCTGGGCGTGTGGGTTGCGCCCGATGCGGTCAAACGCCCCACCCAGGTAACCTCGGACTACGTCTGGGCGATTGACGACGCGCTGCGCGAGGCAGGTGTGGAAATTCCCTTCCCCCAGCGGGACTTGCACTTGCGCTCAAGCCACATACCGCTGGTGGCCGACGACACTAATCCTGCGCCATAACCGCGCGGTTGCGGCCGTCAGCCTTAGCGTTGTAAAGCGCCTCGTCGGCGCGCTTGAACAGGCGGTCAAAATCCTCCCCCGGCCGGGCGCAAGCGCCGCCTATGCTTAAGGTCAACGACAGTCGGTGGCCGGGCGCGTCGAACACATGAGACTCTACCCGGCGGCGCACTTTCTCGGCAAGCGACCTGAGCGCGGCTGTGTCCACTGGCGCACAGAACAAGACAAACTCTTCGCCGCCCCACCGCGCCAGGCAGTCGCTTGCGCGTACTGTTTGCGCCAACAGCGCGGCGAGTTCACGCAGTACCCGGTCGCCGGTATCGTGACCCAGCGAGTCGTTAATTGGCTTAAAGTGATCGATATCGAGCACCAACAAGCCTGCGGAAGAGTCGAACAAACTCTGGCCTACCCGCTGCTGAACCTGACGTGCCATACCGGCACGGTTATTGGCGTTGGTCAAAGGATCCGTCAGCGAGAGCGTCTGATACTCGCGCGACTGCTGACGTAACTGCTTTACCCTCAACCCGGTATACAACAGCGCCGCCAACACCAGCAAGTAAGCGAAATAGGCCCAACCGCTGCGCCAGGGCGGCGGCTCCACACGCACGGCGATAGCCGCGCCTTGCTCGTTCCAGTTGCCTTCCTTATCGGCCGCCTTTACCCGGAACACATATTCGCCCGGTGACATGTTGGTGTAGGTCGCCGTGTGTTTGTGACCAATGAAATTCCAGTCGCGGTCAAAGCCCTCCAGCTTATAGGCGTAGCGATTGAGTTCGGGCGTGCGAAAGCTCAACGCCGCAAACTCAAAGGAAAACATGTTGTGGTCGTGTCGCAGTGTGAGCTCGCGAGTGCGATTAATGGCCTTTTTCAAAACTCCGGTGTCATCGCCCGCGCTGACCGGTTGATTAAACAGCCGCAACTCGGTAATCACCACGGGCGGCGCATTTTGATGGGTCTGTAGCTTGGCCGGATCGAACACACTGAAACCGCCAATGCTGCCCACAAACAAACGCCCCTGGTCATCTTTAAAAGTGGCATCGCGATTGAAGTTACTGGCCACCAGACCATCGGAGCGGTAGTAGCGGTTGAGCACACGAAAGGCCTCCGGATCGATGCGGGCAATACCGTTTACCGTCGTCACCCAGACATCACCGGCGTCATCCTGAATAATACTGGAGACGGTAGACGAGGGCAGCCCTTGCTCAACACTCAATCGCTCGAAGGTGCCCCTGGCATGATCAAAACGGTTTACACCGCCGTCTCGCGTGCCCACCCAAATATCGCCGGCGCGATCCTGATACAGAGAGATCACTTGATGGCTGCTTAGCCGGTCCGGGTCTGTGGCATCGGCTGGAAAATGCTCAAAGGTTTGCGTCTTTTTATTCAAACGGTCCAACCCATCCAAAGTCGCAATCCAGATGTGGCCGTCTTGCGACTCCAACAACGTCCATATCTGATTGCTGATCAGGCCCTCGCTCTGTGTGCCGCGGGCCGTATAGTGGACAAAGTCATCGGTGGCCGGGCGGTAGCGGCTCAATCCGGCATTCTCAGTGCCGACCCACAAAGTGCCGTCGCGATCTTCCAGCAACTTCCAGATAAACACACTACCAATACTGCTTGGCTGGGCCTTGTCTGGCAGGTAGTGCTGCAATTGATCGGTCGCCGGACGGTAGCGGTACAAACCACCCGACCAGGTGCCGAACCAAAAGTCGCCGTTACGGGTTTGCTCTATGGTCAGCACCGCCGCATCTGCCAGGGGCGCCAGAGCGCCACTGGCGCGAACAAAGCGGTGATTCTCCCGGTCCCAGCGGTTTACGCCGCGCTCGGTGCCTATCCAGTAGTGCCCGGCGTTATCTTGGAAAAACGTCAACACACCATTGTGACTAAGACTTGTGGGGTCGTCGGGTCGATGGGTGTAGTTCTTAAACACGAACGCCGAGCGGTCGAGAAAATCGACACCCGCCGGGAACATGCCAATCCACAGGTTTCCCTGATCGTCTTCATAGAGCCGGCGCGGCTGATCCGAGCTCAGACTGTCGGAATCGTAAGCGCTGTGAGTAAAGCGCTGAAAGTCATCCGTTTGCGGGCGGTACAGTGCCAGGCCACCGTGATCGGTGGCCACCCACACTCGCCCGCCGCTGTCAGTGAGCAAGTCAGCGACGTTATTGCTGGCCAGCGAGTACTTGTCATCGCTGCGGCTGTAACGCCAGAAGCGCCCGCTCGCGGGATCAAAACGCGTCAAGCCACTGCTGTAGGAGCCCGCCCAAATCTGCCCGGCATGATCCTCGGTAATGGCCGAGACATCGTCGTCAATCAGCGAATTGGGGTCATCGTCCCGATGGCGATAGACAACAAAACCACCGCTCTCTCGCTGCAGCCGATTCAGGCCGCCACCAGCGGTGGCCACCCAGACGCGATTGGCGCTATCGACAAACACGTCGCGCACATGATCCCGACTCAAACTGTCCGCTTGAGATTCACTGTTGCGATAGCGCGTCAACTGCTCGCGCTGCGGCCCGAGCACCAACAGGCCATTCGAGGTGCCAAGATAAAGTCGGTTTTGCGCGTCGACCGCCAGCGTAAAAATACTCTCGCCAGTGAGGCTGGTCTCGGCGGTTTGCAGGGTAAAGTGCTCGAAGTGATTGGTGTGGGGTCGGTAGATGTTCAGCCCATTACCCGTGGCTACCCAGAGGGTGCCGTCCTGATCGACCGCCAGATCCCAGACAAAATTGCCACTCAGGGTTGCGTCATTGCCGGACTGGGCGTGATAACCAACCAGCGAGCGGCCATCGTAACGGAAGACACCGTTTTCGCTGCCGAGCCAAATAAAACCCTGCGGCCCTTTCACCACGGCCCGCACAGCACTGATAGCGCCTCCGCCTTGGTCTTGAACCGCGGCCAGTGCCAAGCGCTCAAAACGCACGGATCCCTCGGCGAACGACAAGGCACTGAACAGCAAGACCACGAGTGCTGAGAAGACTGCCGGCAATTTCACACACATCACGTTTGGTGCCACTCCCTCTTTGTCTGGCACCCTTACGATAGCAGATCCCGAGATCAGATGCCGTTCATCGCCAGCGCGACCAGCTCCAACGAGCGCAGGCGGTCGCGCTGATCAAAGAAGTTGCTGGCAAAAATAAATTCATCAGCGCCGGTGAGGGTTTTCAACTCCTGAAGCTTCTGCCTTACCGTCTCTGGACCGCCAACCACGGCAATGCCGTGAAAGTCACTGATGTGCGCCGCCTCCTGTGGCGTCCACAGCGACTCCATGGACTCAACCGGTGGACGCAGCCGCAAGTGCTCACCACGCAGCAGCGCCAGAACGCTCTGCTGCGCCGTGGTATGAAGATACCGCGCCTGCTCATCGCTTGGCGCCGCACACACGGGCACACCAATCGCCGCATAGGGCGCATCGAGCACCGCTGAGGGTTCAAAGCCTGTGCGATACAGGTGAAGCGCCTCCAGCATCAACCGCGGCGCAAAATGCGAGGCAAAAGCAAAAGGTAAGCCGCGTCGAGCCGCCAGTTGCGCACTGTAAAGGCTCGACCCCAGTAACCAGATGGGCACCTGGCTGCTCATACCGGGAACGGCAAAGACTTTCTGCCCGGGCTGCTGCTCGCCCAAAAAGTACTGTAGCTCAGCCAGCTGTTCGGGAAAATCGTCTACCCCGCTGTGCAGCTCACGCCTGAGCGCGCGCATGGTAGCCCCGTCGCTGCCCGGCGCCCGACCCACCCCCAGGTCAATGCGGCCGGGGTAGAGGGCCTCAAGGGTACCGAAATGCTCCGCCACCACCATGGGCGCGTGATTGGGCAACATAATACCGCCTGCACCAACGCGAAGCGTCTGAGTCGCGCCAGCGATGTGGCCGATCAAGACACTGGTTGCCGAGCTGCCAATGCCGTCCATGCTGTGATGCTCGGCCAACCAAAAACGCCGGTAACCGAGATCCTCGGCCGCCTGCGCCGCCTCCACCACACGCGCGTAGGCGTCCGCGTAACTGGCGTCTACTTTGGCGTGGGCGAGGTCGAGAACTGAGTAAGCGGTTGCTTGGAGCATGGTGAACCTCTCTGACAGAAACACACGCCTCTATGCTAACGCGCGCCCTCAAAGACCAGAGAAAAAGAATCGTAAAGACAGGCTGGCCGGCGGTGCCAGAACGACTAACGGCCGTCGTTCTGTGGCACACCGCGCACAGAAAAGGGCCTCCCTGCCCGCTGGGTATTCGCCATCAATGGCGGCGGCCGAAGGCCTTATTGATCGTGTCCAACAACTCGTGGTTGTAGTCAGAGGTGTACTGCCAGAACATTACCCCGCCGAGCTTTTGCTCGCGAATGTACTTCACCTTGGCTGCGACCGACTCGGGATCATCGTAGCTGACGAAGGTGCGCTCTTTTTCGCTCCAAAGCCAAGGCGCCTTGGCCAGATCGTCCCAATGGCGGGTGTAATCACCCTGCCCGATAACCGCTTCACGCAGGTTGTGGTAACGACTGCTGCCAAAGGCGGGCTGGCCGGCCTTAGCGGTTTGTCCAAGACCAGCATTGCCGGGCTCAACCTCCGTCCAGGCGCGACCGTAGAAAGCCACCCCCACCACCAGTTTATGGGCCGGCACACCGGCGGCCATATGATGGGTTACCGCCGCATCGGCGGACTGACCACTGTCATCATCGGGGTGGCTGTACAATGCCGTGTGATGGCCGGTGGTGCCGCCGTCCCGCGGGAAGTTGTAGTCGTACGCCATGATGTTGATGTAATCCAAATACGCCTGCCAGTTGCCGATATCGCTCTTGGCCAAGTAATCGGGAAATCCGCCCGTGGCAATGGTGATCAACAGCTCGCGACCGAGTTCTTTTTCCAGTTTATCAAAGGCCGAGCGCAACCCTTTAAGTACCTGGGTAAAGTTGACACCGTCTTCCGGACGATGGGTATTGCCGGCACCGGTAAGACCCGGGTACTCCCAGTCGATATCAATGCCATCGAGCTGATGACGGCGCACAAAGGCCACTGCGCTGTCGATGAATGTCTGACGCGACTGCGGCGTCAGCGCCATATCGGAAAAACCGCCGGACCAGGTCCAGCCGCCGACTGAGGACAATATCTTAAGCGACGGGTTACGCTTTTTCAGGCTTTGTAGTAGTTGATAATTGTCGTCATCAAAATCAAAGCCATTGACCACCTTGCCGTTTTCAATATTGGAAAAGGCGTAGTTGATATGCGTGAGTTTTTCTGCGGCAATGGTATCCGGATCGAGGGGTTTGTCCGGGCTGAACACATAACCAATGATCACCGGATCGTAGTGGTGGTGATGGTGATCTTCGTGTGCAACAGCGCGGCAAGCTACCAGCAGCGCCAAGGCTACCAGCAGCAGGTTTATGGTTTTTTGCATGCGATCTCTCCAGTGGTTGAGATCATCTATCGGGCTCGGCGGGGAATTTATCCCTCGTCTTTTATCGGTGTAATACGGTCGCCCTTCCAGACCATACGGTAGAGGTCGTGGCGCCGGTCTTTCAGGTTTTGCACGGTTCCGCTGTTGCGCGCCATCAATAGGGACTCGGGGCGCAAATCGGCAAAAGCCACGGTTTCCACATTGGGCGTTGTATCAGCGGCAATACCGTCTCGGGCAAAAGCGAAGTCACAGGGTGTGAGAATACAGCTTTGGGCGTACTGAATATCCATGTTGGCGACATTGGGCAGGTTGCCCACATTGCCGGACATAATGACATAAAACTGGTTCTCTACCGCGCGCGCCTGACAGGAGTAGCGCACACGCAGATAACTCTGCCGCTCATCTGTACAAAAAGGTACAAACAAAAAGTGAATACCCTGATCCGCCAGATGCCGGGCCAGCTCCGGAAACTCCGAGTCGTAGCAAATCAACACCCCTATGGGGCCACAGTCGGTATCAATAGCTCGCAGGGTGCTGCCGCCTTCGATGTCCCACCAGTACACCTCATTGGGCGTGGGGTGAATTTTAGGCTGCTCGAACATGCGCCCATCGCGCAGGAAAATATAGGCAATATTTTCAATGCGCCCGTTTTCCATACGGGTGGGGTGTGAGCCGGCGATGATATTGACGTTGTAGTGCAGCGCCATATTGCGAAACGCTTCTTTCAACCGTGGCGTGTATTTGGTGAGCGCCTCAATGGATTCAAAGGGCGACAGCTCCTGATCTTCAATCGACAGTAGCTGCAGCGTGAACAGTTCGGGGAAAACCACAAAATCGCTTTTGTAGTCGGCCACTACGTCGACAAAATACTCAATGTATTTTATGAATTCGCCAAAAGAGGTAATTTTGCGCTGCATGTACTGCACAGTGGCCACTCGAACCACTTCGGGCATGCGCACCCCGTAATGTTTGGCCGGCTTGTCATTGGATTTGGGGACTTTGGGGTTTTCCCACTTCATGTGAGCGGCGTAACCGAGCGACTGCTTGTCTTCGTCGAGGTAGTTTTCAAGGATGCCGATGATTTCAAAGCCATTGCGCAACTGAAAAGACAACACCGGATCCTTGGCCTTTTTGCGAATGACCTGATCGACGTAGTTTTCCACCGTTTTAAAGCGCTTGAGCCGGCGCGACAAGTTGGGCATGCGTCCGGCAAACACCACCCCTTTAAGCTCCAGTGACTGACAAAGCTTTTTGCGCTCGTTGTACAAACGCTGGCCAATACGGTAACCGCGATAGGCATCGTCAATGCACACCTCCATACCGTAGAGCCACTCGCCATTGATGTCGTGACGCGAAGCATAGCCATTTCCGGTGATTTCAGCCCAGGTGTGCGGTTTCAAGGCAAATTTGCCCGAGATACGAAAAGTCGCGCAATAGCCCACCAGGACTTCGCCCACCATGACCACAATCTGCCCCTGGGGGAAGGTATTAATTTGGCCGACAATGGCAGAGCGCACATAGGCCTCCATGCCAATGGGAATATACACCCGCGCAGACAGGGCCACGATGGCATCCACATCGCTGAGCGTCGCATTGCGCACAATCAGGTGGGACTTTGGATCGGCGAGTTTGTTGGCGGGTGACTGCGTCATGCGAAGCCCTCATCGGAAAATATCAGCCACACTTTAAAGCAAAACGCCTGTGTTATGCTACGGGCAGCCGAAGTGGAGAGAAAACCATGTTGCACACGCGCACCTGCGTACTCATGTTGCTATTGATTGCAGGCTGCGCCGCTATTGGGGCATCTCAATTGGATGCCCGCTATGGCTCACCGAGCCCGCGCGAGCCTGGCATCGGGGGTGATGCCGCCGACTACCAGACCAACATTCGCCCGTTGCTGGAGGCGCGCTGCACGGTCTGCCACGGCTGCTACGACGCCCCCTGCCAGCTCAAGCTCGACGCCACCGAAGGGCTCCTGCGCGGCGCCAGTAAAAACAAAGTCTATGACGGCACCCGCCTGATGGGGGCGGAGCTGACGCGCCTGTTTGAAGATGCGGGCTCAACCGCTGCTTGGCGGGAAAAGGACTTCTTCCCGGTTATTAACGAGCGAGCCAATACCGCCGAGGCCAACCTGGCCGGCAGCGTCATGGCGCAGCTGCTGCTTTTGAAACAACAACACCCGCTGCCCCACTCGCCAGTATTGCCCGACAGCTTTGACTTTGCCACAGACCGGGATCAGCAGTGTCCGCGTGCCGAGGATTTTGACGGTTATGCCAGCGACTACCCACTGTGGGGCATGCCCTATGGCCTACCAGCGCTATCGGCCCAGGAGCACGACACCCTTATACAGTGGCTCGAAAGCGGTGCTCAAACTGGCGCCGAGCCGGGCGTGCCGTCAAAACTTCTCAAGATGCTGGCGGACTGGGAAACCTTTTTTAATGGTAACGACACCAAGTCCCAGCTCATCAACCGCTATCTCTATGAGCATCTTTTTCTCGCAGGGCTCTACTTTGATGCGGCACCGGATACCGTGTTTCGCTTGGTGCGTTCACGCACCCCGCCCGGCCAGCCAATTGAGCGTATCGCCAGCCGACGCCCCTTTGATGACCCGAAGGTGGAACGAGTGTACTACCGCCTCTGGCAAGACCCATCCACGCGCCTGGCAAAAACGCATATGCCCTACCGACTGCACCCTGAGCGCATGGCGAACTGGCGGCGCTGGTTTTACGCGCCCAAGTACGAGATCACCGCATTGCCCGGCTACACACCGGAGGTGGCCGCCAACCCCTTCGCCAGCTTTGCCGATCTGCCCGTGGATGCCCGCTACCGGTTTTTGCTGGACGAAGCCGAGTTCACCATCATGAACTTTATCAAAGGGCCAGTGTGTCGCGGCCAGGTGGCGCTCAATGTGATTCAGGACCACTTTTGGGTATTTTTTCTCTCCCCCGACACCGTTGACCCGGCCAACGATGGCGAGTTTCTGTCCAGCAACAGTGAGCACCTGCGCTTGCCTGCAGAAGCAGGCAACACTTTGCGCCCGCTCTCCCGCTGGCTGGAATACGCCCACCTGCAGGAGAGGTTCCTTGAGGCCAAGGCCAGATATATCGCCGAGCGCATGAAGAACGAAACGGACATTGGTATCGACGTTATCTGGGACGGGGAAGGTAACAATGACAACGCGGCGCTCACCATCGTGCGGCACAACGACAGCGCCAGTGTGACCCGAGGTATGATTGGCCCAGCCCCAAAAACCGCTTGGGTCATCGACTACCCGCTGCTCGAGCGCATTCACTACTTGCTGGTCGCCGGCTTTGACGTCTACGGCAATGCGTCCCATCAGCTGTTGAGCCGGCTGTATATGGACTTCTTGCGCATTGAAGGCGAAATGAACTTTGTCGCCTTTTTGCCCAAGTCCCGTCAAAATGAGCTGATTGCGCACTGGTATCAGGGCGCGGAGGACGATATTGAAGGGTATCTGACCCGCTATCTGGACCGCCTGCCTCCGGTGCATTTGCTCGACTATCAAACCGATCACCCCAAGGCCGAACTCTTGCAGCGGCTGCACGAACACCTTGAGCCCGCCTTTGCCGATAGTGAGCGCATTGCTCAGCTCACCTGGCCCGCCCAACTGAAAGCGGCGCTGCAGGCGCTGCAAAACACCCAGGGCCAGGGCGCCCACCTGATGCCCGAAGCGAGCCTCCTGCTGGTGCCCGGCCAGGGCGTCTTCAGTATCTTGCGCACCAGTGCCCACAGCAACCTCTCCTCAATGTTCAGCGAGGCGCAAAGGCGCCTGCCCGCGCAAGATTCTCTGGTGGTTACGGCGGGTGTAATAGGCGCCTACCCCAATACCTTCTGGCTGGTGGATGAAAAGCAACTGGCCACCTTTGCCGAGCGGGTGTCCGGCGCCCAGACCGAAGCAGACTACCGCGCCCTTAAGGCGCGCTATGGCATCAGCCGGGCGGACCCGAATTTCTGGGAGATCAGCGATCATATCCACAGCGCCTATCACCAGCAACAGCCAACCAAGGCCGGGCTGCTGGATTACAACCGACTGGAGAACCGCTGAATCACCGCCTCCGGCAACATCGGCGGCGGTGTTACAATAGCGTCTTTTGTCGGTTAAAGTGCTCGTATGAATTCGCCCCTGCTGCCAGAAAAACCCCTGGTCGTCTCCCCCTCTCTGGCTGCCGCCATAGGCTTGGAGGAGGCGATTATGCTGGGTGTGCTCAGCGATGCGTTGATCGCCAGCGGGGAAGAGGCCATCACCCTCTCAGGCGCCTACATTGCTGAGCGCCTGCCATTTTGGCCGCCGCTGGAAATACAACGCATCAGCAAAAACTTGCAGGAGAAGGGTCTGCTCACGCTGCTTAACGCGCCCTTTAGCCAAAGCGGCGAGCTGCACTTTCGCTTTACTCAGGGCGTGATACGAAGCGCCGCACCGCCTCAGCCGCCTCAGGGGCTGCGCGACGGGCCGCGACAGAGCAATCAAATCGCCCCCAACTGGAGGCCCGATGCCGAGCTGATGGCGCAGCTGGCGCAGTACAACATTCCGGATTATTTTATCCGCCAGCAGGTGCCCGAGTTTGTGACCTACTGGCGCGAACGGGGCGAGCCCCACCACGCCTGGGGAGCCAAGTTTCTCAAGCAAGTGATCCGCAACTGGCGCGAGCACGAAACCGGGCTGTTTCAGCGCGAGCAGGATACTGCCATGAGCGGCGACTGGCGCCCATCGCGCGATGCCATGGTATTGCTGGTACGTCACGCCGGCATCAACCAGGCCTTTGTCGAAGACGCCATCCCCGAGTTCGTGCTCTACTGGCGCGAGCGGGGCGAAGTGGGCCGCACCTGGAACAGCAAATTTATCCAGCACGTCAAACGCCAGTGGGCCAGGTACACCAGCGCGCTGGAGCACGACACTGAGCCCAAGCGCATACCGGATAACTGGCAACCGGGCCGGGATGTCTATGATGTCTTGCAACTGGCCAATATTGACCTGGAATTTGCCAGGCGCCAGGTGGCGGAGTTTGTCTTGTTTTGGCGCGACAGCAACCGTGTTCACAGCTCCTGGAATACCAAATTTCTGCAACACGTAAAGCACCACTGGGCGCGTCAACACGCGCTGGGAGCACAACCGATACAGGGTAATCAAGATGGCCGACAGCAATCACCTGCTGGAACAAGCGCAACGCGAGATCGAAGCCTTGTCGAAGACCTCACCGACAGAAGCTGGGCAAGCTGACACGCAGGAGCGCCCCAGAGCCTCCACCGAGCACATAGATGCGCTCAACGAGGTTTTTGCGCTGTTTCGTATTAACTATCACAACCAGTATTACAAAGCCTACAGCGACGCGAGCGTGCTCGGACAAATCAAAAAACTCTGGCTCGACTCGCTGCTGCGCTTTAGCCCGGCCACCATTCGCCGCGGCGCGCGCGAGGTCATTGAAACCTCCGAATACTTGCCCACCCTGAACAAAATGATCACCGCCTGCCAGGGCGACCCCAAAAAGCACGGGCTGAAAGATCCGCACGCCGCCTATGTGGAGGCCTGCCAGGCCCCATCACCGAAAGCAGCTTTTAAATGGAGCCACCCGGCGGTCTACTACGCCGGCAAAGCCAGCGACTGGTTTTTTCTCGCCAGCTCATCCGAACGCACGGCCTTTCCCGTATTTGAACAGCACTACCGGCGCCTGTGCGAGCGGGTGATGGACGGCGAGACCTTACCGGCACCGGACACCCCAGCGCTGCCCGAAACGCTGGAGACACCTCTGACAAAAGAGGAAAACCAACGGCGGCTGAATGAGCTGCGCAAAACCCTCGACTTGTAATGGCAGGCAATCACCTTTTATGCAGAGTCAAAAAAAATTCCAACTGACCGCCGCGGTGCTCGCCGCTTATGCCCTGGGCACTCTGGCCCTGACGCTTTACCTGAGCCAATCGGTGCATACCGCATCGCAGCTGGCGCTTCTGTCGGGCTCAACCAAACTGCCAAACATGAAGTCCATCAGTGATATTCCGTCGCGCAAGCAGACGTTTATCGATTTGTTACTGCCAATGATTGAAGAGAAAAACACCGCCTTGTTGCAGCTGCGTGGTGAGGTACTGCAGATGCAGCGACAATTGCGCACCGGCCAAGCGTTGACCCACGTGCAACTTAGGCGGCTGGAGCGCCTCAAGCAGCGCTATCAGATCGATGATGACGATAACGCTCTCAGCGCAGAACAGAGCCTGGATATTCTCAACCGTCGCGTGGACATTATCCCTCCCTCCATGGTCCTGGCGCAGGCGGCCGCCGAATCCGGCTGGGGCACTTCGCGTTTTGCCCAGCAGGCGCAAAATCTGTTCGGCCAATGGTGTTACAGCAAAGGTTGCGGCATAGTGCCCGCCCGCCGAGCAGCCGGGGCGCGCCATGAGGTAAGACGCTTTCGCGGCATTGAGCACGCGCTAAACGCCTACTACCGTAACATCAACTCTCACCGGGCTTACCGGGAGGTTCGGCAAAAGCGCGCCGAGCTGAGAAAAGCCGAGACGCCGGTTACCGGCAATGCATTGATTACTGGGTTAACGCAGTATTCAAGCCGCGGACAGGCCTATGTGGATGAGCTGGCGGAGCTGATTCGCTATAACCGCCTGGGCGAGCTCGATGACTAAAAGCTCGACCCCGGCTGGGTTAAAAACGCCCGCTCCTCGGGCGTGCTTTCCCGGCCCAAAACCGCGTTGCGATGGGGGTAGCGACCAAAGCGTTCAATGATGACTTTGTGTTTGCGCTCAAACTCGAGATTTTTTTCGTTGCCGAGCTCAGTGAACAGCGCCATCGCCTGCTCGTGATCTTCCAGGCGTTCGCTGTGCATAAAGGGCATGTACAAAAAAGCGCGCTGGCGCGGCGGCAGCAACTGATCCCATTGACGCTCAATCGCAGCGCGGGCGATCGCCAGGGCCTTGTCGTCCTGAGCAAACGCCTCGGGTTGGTCGCGAAATAGGTTGCGGGAAAATTGGTCGAGCACAATCACCGCGACCAGAGCTTGCTCAGGGCTTTGCAGCAGGGCATCGTCTTTGGTTGATACTAACCTTTGATGCAAAGCGCCGAAGCACTGCGCGATCTGCTGATCGAGCCGGTCACTCTTTGCGAACCAGTCTTGCGGTTGGAGGCTGTCAAACCAGAACTTCAGTACCTCGTTTACTCCTCGTGTACCCACTGCCCCTCCTTAGAGCTCACCAGCCAGGGCTCTGAATACCAATAATAGCGACCCGTTTTCTCATCCCTTGCCGTACAGTTAAAGCGCGAACGGCCGGGTGTTAGCGCCTGCTCAGCACGAACGTGCACGCTCGCCCCCTCAACTTTACCCGGCAATGCTTTGCCCTGCTGATAACACTGAAGCGCCTGCGCCAGAGACTTGCTAGCCAGCTGCAAAATCAACTGGGGGCGTTCACCCGCGCGTACCACAGCATCGCTCAGCGCCTTGCCCTCACGATCCAGCCGCTTTACCTGTTCGAGCGGCAGGGGCAAGGTGTTGACCTTAGTGGCAAAACTGTCCATAGCCGCGTAATTCCCGCCCATGGGAAAGCGTGGCAGTGCGAGCCAATCACTGTTGCGGCCGACAGCTCCGGAGTGCTGGCCCACACCAATAAAGCCAAGTGACTCGACAAGCCCCTTAACGCGCGCATCAAACTCACCGTAGGGATAAGCAAGGATCGGGTAATCCTGCCCAGTGTGCTTGACGATTTCACGCTGCGCATCTTTTAGCTCGGAACGGATACGAACTTGCCACTGTTCCTCGGACTCATCCTCGCGCTTGCGTACCAAGTGAGGGTGATTCACTGTGTGGTTGGCCATGCTGGCGCCCGAGTCGATCATCTCCTGCACCTGTGCCCAGCTCAGAAAACCCTTCGCCTCCATCGGCGCCGTGTTGAGAAATACGGTAAAGGGGTAGCCGTGCTTTTTAAGCACTGGGAAGGCTTCGCGGTAGATTGAGTCGTAGCCGTCATCAAAGGTAATGGCCACGGTTTTTTCAGGCAGTGAGCGCCCATCTTTCAGCGCATCCAATAACTCTGGCAATGCCATGACCGTAAACTCGTGCTCTTGCAGGTAAGCCATGTGCTCGGCAAACCGCGCAGGTGTTGTCGATGTAGAGGCAGGCGTTGCCTCATCGACATGGTGATACTGTAGTATCACAGCAGCTCGCGCGCCTAGCGAGATAAGGCTCAACACACTTGCAAAACAACAAAAGGCAAACCGTTTAAATCTCATAGGGACTCGCACCCGCTAGCTGTGTTTAAGGCAACGCTGGTTACACAACGCCACTCCAAAAGGGTAAATCCCTGTTCTACCTCAGGGATAAGCTCAATATAGTGCCCGCCGGGAAGGGCGGTTTCCGGCAAAACGGCATGTACAACGCCGGGCGCCTGCATGTGCATAGACTCGATATGTCGACTGCGCGTTTGAGGGCCGCGCTCAAAGCCAATGGCCGACATGGACAGCGGCATGACACCGCGAACCTGATAATACTCGGCAATTGCCATGCGTACAGCACTGAGCTCCGCCAGGGCTGCCACAAAAGCCGAACGCTGCTGGGCTTGCTGCAATTGCCGTTGCTGAAAATCGTATGGCGCCGAGCCATTCGCGGTCACTACGCCTGGAGCACCTGAGGCCGTTTCAGGTTCTCCGCGTGCCGATTGCGTCACCGCCTGACGCCAGGCGTCCTCGCTTTGAAGATTATCAATGGCCGTCTCAAAGGCCACACGAACGGCAGAGCCCAGACGCAAGCCGCTGTCAAGGCGGGTTGCCGCAACGCCCCGGGTAGTAAACTCGGCCATAGGCTCACCATCAAGTCGACTCGAGAGCGTCCATTTCACTTCCAGCCAGGCATTGACCAGATCAAACTGTGTGACCAGTGAACCATCGAGATCACTGTTACTGATGCCGGGAGGCAGGTTGGTTCGACAGGCATTGATCTTGAGACTAGTGATTTCACCGTTCAAGTAACGGACATCAGCGGTATCCACATCGGGCGCGTTATAGTGCCCGGTGCGATAGACATTGCCATAGGCGCGGGTGCGCAGGGCACGAAAGACATCCGCTTGCAGCTTGCTTTCGTCGCGTAGCACCATGGTGTAGCGAGTGCGCAACTGATTAAAGTTTTGCGATGTGGGCGAGACACAATCGCCGCCAAAGTAAAAGGTGATCAGCGGGCGCTGCTCATCGCTGACGCTGTCGGCATAAAAAAAACGGTCGACTATCAAGGGGTAGAGTTGGCCGTTATAAGTGGCCGGGTCGCTGGTCTCGATCAGCGGTGCGGCAGGCATGGTGCCGATATCGATCTGCTGCGCCTCGGCATTCTCCGCGCGCCGCTGGTCGGAAAAATGCACTTTGCCTTTATCGTCGGTCCAGGTATACACCTGAGCGCCGGCAGAGCAGCAAATACCGGACAACAGCACTGGCAGCCACTGTTTTGTTTGCAACCAGCTCATTGGTTTTCCTAAATAAATTTAAGCCCCACGCCCTCTGGCTCCACTCTTACCACCTCCATGTCTACCACAGGCGCCTCGTCCATCAGCCCCTGGATCTGGCCGGTCACGCGATCACCCACCGGCGGTGTAAGCTCCGGGTCGAGTATCACGAAGACACCGCCCTCGGAAATGTCCCGGGTCTTCACCATCATTTCGCCGAGTTCCTTGTGGCAAATTTTGATGCGGCACGTCATGGGTGTGCGCAGGTGTTCGCGTTTATCGTCGGCCACAGCCTACTCCTTTTTATTTTTCATCGACCGCCAGGCGATCCACTTTCTGAAACCCCCTGGGCAATTTATTTCCGCGCCGGCCACGCTCCCCCTGATAGTGCTCAAGATCTGCGGGCTTGAGCGTCAGGTGGCGTTTGCCGGAGAACACGGTAAGTGACTGACTTTGGCTCAAAACAACGATCGCCACGGCAAACTCTTCTCTGGCCTGCACACGGGCGGACGGAATATTGATGATTTTATTGCCCTTGCCCCGCGCCAAGCGCGGCAACTCCGTCACTGGAAACACCAGCAAACGGCCCTCATTACTCACGGCCGCTACTCGGTCTGTGGCCGCATCACTCACGGTAGCTGGCGGCAGAACCCTGGCCCCTTTGGGCAAGCTTAAGGCATTCTTTCCCGCTTTGTTCTTGCTGTACAAATCGGCAAGGGTGGCGATAAAACCATAGCCTGCATCGCTGGCGAGCAACACCGGCAAATCATCAGCCCCCATCAGCAGCCCCTCAAAGCTGGCCCCATTGGGAGGATTGAGGCGACCGCTCACCGGCTCACCCTGACCGCGGGCAGAGGGCAGATTATGGGCGGCCATGGCGTAGCTGCGGCCAGTGGAATCAAGCAGTATGACCGACTGATTGGACTTTCCCGGCACAGCGAGTTTGAAACTGTCGCCAGCTTTGTAATTGAGTGAAGCGGGATCAATATCATGACCCTTGGCGGCGCGAATCCAACCTTTCTCCGACAGGACCACGGTGACAGGATCGACGCTGATAAGCTCCGTTTCGCTAAAGGCCTGGGCCTCGGCGCGCACCACCAGGGGCGAGCGGCGATCATCACCAAAGTCGCTGGCCACTTGCTTGAGCTCTTTGCGAATTAGGGTTTTCAAACGCGTGGCCGACGCCAGCGTCTTTTGCAAGTCATCGCGCTCTTTTTCAAGTTTTTCCTGTTCTTCCCGAATTTTCATTTCCTCAAGCCGCGCCAATTGGCGCAACTTGGTTTCAAGGATGTACTCCGCCTGCATTTCAATCAGGTTGAAGCGCTCCATGAGCACGGGCTTGGGATGTTCCTCTTCGCGAATGATGCGAATCACCTCGTCGACATTGAGGTATACCAGCATCAAGGCGGCCAGGCGCAACAGCCGCTCCTCGACTTTTTCCAGTCGGTGTTGCAGGCGCCGGCGCGTGGTCACCGTGCGGAAGCTGAGCCATTCGCTGAGAACTTTCTGTAGGCTCTTCACCGCCGGACGGCCGTCGATACCGATCATGTTCATATTGATTCGGTAGGACTTTTCCAAGTCGGTCGTGGCAAACAAATGCTGCATCAGTTGCTCACTATCCACCCGGTTGGAACGCGGGGTGATCACCAGGCGCGTGGGGTTTTCGTGATCGGATTCATCGCGCAGATCCGCCACCATGGGCAGCTTTTTATTTTGCATCTGCGCGGCAATTTGCTCCAGCACGCGTGCGCC
Source organism: Gilvimarinus algae (assembly GCF_030518215.1). Classification (GTDB taxonomy): domain Bacteria; phylum Pseudomonadota; class Gammaproteobacteria; order Pseudomonadales; family Cellvibrionaceae; genus Gilvimarinus; species Gilvimarinus algae. The sequence continues at coordinate 281,170 of NZ_JAULRT010000032.1, read as the reverse complement.
GCTGACTTGATGCGGCAAGGCAGTGACAATCAAATCACCAGTGTCGCTCTCGCGGCTCCAGATCGCGCGCATCTTCAGGCTGCCGCGACCGGTTTTATACAGACCAATCAAATCCTCCCGGGGCGTAATAATTTCCGCCTCAGTGGGCATGTCCGGCCCCTGCACAAACTCGCAGAGTTCCTCGACACTGGCCTTTGGGTTATCCAACAAGTGGATGCAAGCATCGACCACCTCACGCAAATTGTGCGGCGGAATATCCGTTGCCATACCCACCGCAATACCCGTGGTGCCATTTAATAACACATTGGGAACGCGTGCGGGAAACACCTCCGGCTCGTCGATAGTGCCATCAAAGTTAGGCTGCCAGTCCACGGTGCCCTGACCCAGCTCTTCCAACAGCACCTCGGCATAGCGTGCCAGCTTGGACTCGGTATAACGCATGGCGGCAAAGGATTTGGGGTCGTCGGGCGAGCCCCAGTTGCCCTGCCCATCCACCAGCGGATAGCGATAGGAAAACGGCTGAGCCATGATCACCATGGCCTCATAGGCCGCCGAGTCGCCGTGAGGGTGAAACTTACCGATAACATCACCCACGGTGCGCGCCGACTTCTTGTACTTGGCCGTGGATTTAAGCCCCAGCTCGCTCATGGCGTAGACAATGCGTCTTTGCACGGGCTTTAATCCGTCGCCAATGTGGGGCAGCGCGCGATCGAGGATCACGTACATCGAATAATCGAGGTAAGCCTTTTCGGCATACTCTTTGAGAGAAATAAACTCTTCCGCTTCGGAAAAAGTGGTGTGTTCTGACATGATAATTCCTGTTACTGCAGCCGCGGGCTGGCGGCCATGTCTTCAAAGCTCACCTCGCCCTGCTCACGCACCTCAATGGCCGGCGAGAAGCGCCCGGTATCGATCCGGGCCTTGAATTCGTATTCTACCGGACGCCAATCCGGCCGCTCGGCCAGGGCGCGCCCAAGCCTGAGCATCTGCAGCACGTCCGCCGTTAGCACCAGCTCCAAGGGCGTTTCGCTGTAGGCGGCAAACACCGGCAAGCCGGAGCGAACGCCCGTGAGTAGATCGAAACCGTCCAAGGCTATGCTATAGGACATGCCATCGGCGGACAAATCCACACTACCGGGGTTGAGAACCCTCAGCGTCACCCCAAGCCTTGGCGCAAATTCGCCGTCGAGCGGCGGCAGCAGGCGCAGACCGGTAACCGTCACCTCAGGTTTGCTGAAACCCGGCTGCAGACTGGCGCAACCAAGCACAGACAGCAGCACCAGCGACAATAATCCGGCGAATAACCTTGACAGCATTGGGCGACCTCCCGAGTCGTCAAACTCTCAGACATTTCAGTAGTGTCACCACGCCGGTTGCGACGGCACACCGGCTTTTTGTGACGGGGTTCACACTGGCAAGCCTTGTCCCTGTGCTGTAATCGACACCATCGTTTTGCCGCCCTTGCGGCCGGCCAGAGAATATGTATGCCTGACCACCGTTTGTACAACCAGGAACTGCTTGGCAGCAGGGAAATTCGCTTTAATAATCGACAGGAATCGATCTATCCAAACCTCATGCGCTTCTGCCTGGACTTCAAGTTCAAGGTACTGCAGCTTCTGCTGAGCCCTGAGTCCGAGCTCTCTCCGCCCGCCAAGGTGGTGGTCATGACCCGCGCCGATTACACCGGCGACCCTGACAGCGCCATTACCCCCGCGTTTACCGAGCTGGAACAGCTTGAGCGCTATGTGTGTGACAATCAGGTGGATATTCTGCACGATTATTTGTTTGGCGTTGAGGACGTTTCCGGACAAGCGGGCTAACCCAACTCAGATTCAAATTCGGCGAGCAGATCCAGGGGCTCCCACTCCTCGCCTTCAAGCTCTTTGTTCCAGTTAACCCCCACCAGAATTACATCGTCGTGCATGCCCGGCAGCCAGTCTTCGAGCAGCTCCTCCAGGGCGATGGGCAGCGGCTGATAATCCGACCACTCCTCGACACAGTGCACCGCGGCCAGCTCGCGGGATGACCAAAGCGGCATCACATCGGTATCGTCGTGCTTCTCCGAGTCGCACAGGGCCCAGCCCTCTGGCCCCTCAAGCCCCCAGACACAGCCAGTGTCTATCCCCTCGACGATAAAGCGATCAACATTTTCTTCAAAGTCATCGGTTAAGGGTTCCATGATGGACCTCTCATAGCGGCGGTAAAATCAACAGGTGCCCGTGCTCCCTCAGCCACTGCCGGTTGTGGCGATAGCCGGGACAGAGCTTCTCGACCTGATCCCAAAAAGCTGGGCCGTGATGGCGATGCACGAGGTGGCTCACCTCGTGGGCTACAAGATAATCCACCACAGACTCCGGGGCCAGCACTATTTGCCAGTTGTACTGAATGTCGCCCTGGGCTGTGCAATGCCCCCACTTTGAGCGCGTCGCACGGACCCGCACAGTGCGGCAGTGGCGCCCCAGCTGTCGGCAGAGGGCGTATGTTTTGTTTTCAAGCAATTCGAGCGCCTGCGCGCGATACCAGCCGGTCAAACCGGCCAGCACCTGCTCTGGCTGAGGTTTGCGACTGCGACAGGACAACTGAATCTGGAGGGTCTGGCCGACCCGCTGACAGGCGGCTGAGGCGCCCAGAGAAACCGCCAACACCAGTGTATCGCCGAGAAAGGGAAAGCGCTCACCGCCTCGATACTCATAGCGCGGACGGCTCTGGATCCGTAGCTGCTGCTGCCGCACTTTCGCATCAATCCAACTGGCCTTTTCCCGCACCAACCGCTGCAGCTGTGCCTGCGAAAAGCCTTTAGGGGCACGCACAATCACCCGTGTCTCGCGCACCTCTATGCCGATGGTGCGCCGCTTCGCCGAGAAGCGGAACTCCGGATGCCAACTAGCCAAACTGTTTGTCCGCGACAAAGGGGTTATCGGCCCGCTCGCTCGCAAAGTCCGACATGGGACCGTGCCCAGGCACAAAGCGAATGTCGTCCCCCAGGGGCCAGAGCTTACCGACAATAGATCGCACCAGCACGGCGTGATCACCCAGGGGAAAATCGGAGCGCCCTACCGAGCCTTTAAACAGAACATCGCCGACAAAGGCCAGGCGCGAGGCTCGGTCCACCAATACCACATGCCCGGGCGTATGGCCGGGGCAATGCAGCACGTCCAACTGGCAATCGCCGACGCTGATTTGATCGCCATCGGCAAGCCAGCGATCCGGGCGCACCGCCTCAGTCGGTGCAAAACCCATCATCTGAGCCTGTTGATCTAACCGGTCAAGCCAGAAGCTGTCGTCCCGGTGCGGCCCAATGATCGGCACTGACAACGACTGTGCCATAGCCGTGGCCGCGCCCACATGATCCATATGCCCGTGCGTGAGCAGAATTTTGCCAACTCGCACGCCCACTTCAGCGATGGCCTCGAGGAGCTTATCCGGCTCGCCCCCAGGGTCCACCAGGGCCGCCTCGCGGGTTGTGCCACACCAGATTAGGCTGCAGTTTTGCTGATAGTGAGTCACCGGAATCATTCGAAAGGCAAGCACAAATCCTCCACCAAAAGAGCGAAAGCGGCATTTTACCAGCCCGGCACCCGCAGAGCTTGCTTCTCTGGTAGCATAAGCCTCCCACAGGTTTTAAAGTGAGCCCCATGAAAGACGCCCTGTTCATTGCCAGCCAGTATTTGATGCCACAACACACTCTCTCACGCCTGGCAGGGAAACTGGCCAACTGTGAAAACCAAACGGTCAAAAGCCGCTTTATTCAATGGTTTGCCAAGCGCTACGGCGTCGATATGAGCGAGGCCGAGCGCGAGGCGTTAGACAGCTACGCCCACTTTAACGATTTTTTCACCCGCGCCCTCAAGCCGGGTGCGCGGCCGATCGATGCGGCCCCTGGCTCCATTGTGTGCCCGGCCGATGGCAGCATTAGCCAAATTGGCGACATTGCCGATGGCCGTATCTTTCAAGCAAAGGGCCAGATGTACTCAGCGCTCGAGCTGCTTGGCGGTGATGAAGCCCTGGCACGGGAGTTTGACGAAGGCAGCTTTGCCACCGTTTATCTCTCGCCCAAGGACTACCACAGAGTCCATATGCCGCTGGGCGGACAGCTTCGCCAAATGACGGTGGTTCCGGGAGAGTTGTTCTCGGTCAATGAAGTGACGGCGCAGAAAGTCCCACGCCTGTTTGCCCGCAATGAGCGTGTAGTAACCGTATTTGATACCGAGGCAGGCCCCATGGCTGTGGTGTTAGTGGGCGCAGTGATAGTTGCCGGCATTGAGACCGTTTGGAGCGGCGAGGTAGCGCCGCTGCGCCGGCGCATTGCCACCACCCGGTACGGGGCCGAAGCAAACCCGCAGATTAAGCTCGCCAAAGGCGCTGAAATGGGACGCTTTAAACTCGGCTCGACTGCGATAGTGCTGTTTGCCAAGGATCAGGTTAACTGGCGCGAGTCGTTCGAAGCCGGCACCGCAACCCGCATGGGCGAGGCACTGGGTGACATTGCGGGAAGCAACAGCTAGTTGGTTAGCCGATCGAGCAACCCCAAAAGCCCTTTGCGCTCGCTGGCCAGCAGATAGCTGTCGCGAACCTGAATAATATCGACGTCGTAGCTACCGGGCTCGAGATCGCGGGCGATTTCTATTTTCTGCACTTCATCGAGCCGCTTCTTGCCCGAATCCACCAATGCCTGCTTGCGCTTGTCGTCCTCGGCCAGATCCAGCAGGCGGGGGCTTTTGAGCTTTTCTTTAAGCGCATCAATGACGACCAGAACTTTCGGCTTGAGGCGGCGCTCAAAATTCTGCTCCACCACAACCGCCACTTCCCCCGTACTTAGCTCCACGAGGGTGCCAGTGGGGTAGAGACCAATCGCGCGAATGAATTCGACCACAAGATCTTCCTGGAACTGGGTGTTGCGAAGCTCATACAAGCGCGCCACCGCCCGTGAGGGGGCAATCGGCACGGTCGCGCTACGCGGTGTTATCACGGTATCGTAAAAGGTCACGATGCCGGCGATCTTGCCCAGCAATGGAATTTTGTCGCCCACTAGGTGCTGCGGAAAGCCGCTGCCATTCAGCCGTTCGCAGTGGGTGCGTACCACACTGATGACCCGCGGCTCCACACCCTCGGTATCGCGCAGCAGCTGCACCCCGAGTTCAACAAAAGTTTCGTATTCTTCCTGCTCGGCCGCAGTGCGCTCGGTCTTGACCAACAGCGCTTTGGGCAGCCGCGTCTTGCCCACGTCTTTCAAAAGCACGCCTAAAGCCAGCACATCGAGGTCGCGCTTGGCGAGCCCAATATGTCGCCCAAACAAAATGGCCCAGACAGCTGCTCGCAGAGCGTGACTGTAGGTGTATTCATCCGCTTCCTGCACCCTCGACAGCCAGGTAAAAGCATCGGGGTTGCGCACCACACTGTCGACCATATCACTGGCCAACTTGCGAGTTTCGGAAATAGGGATATCGTAAAAGCGTTCGGCATCCAGCTGGCCCAATACCTGTCCGACAGCGTCGTACACTTTCTGATGCAGCAGGCGCGCCTTTTTCACCTCTTTGGCCAGGGGCTTGACCTCGGTGTAGCGGTCGCGTTGCACCTTAATGGGTTTGACGGGAACCGTAACGGGCGTGCGGTCATACTGTCTTGGGGCTGTGGACTTTTCGGCGGTGCCGCCCATACCCGGGGTCATCGCCTTAAGGTTGGCGGCAACCGGTGCGCGTCCTTTGACCACATCGATGTAGACATGCTGACAGAGGCTTTTGAGCTTCTTGATTTCATCCACATCGCGGATGTAAAAGCCCTGCAGCGGAAAAGGAGTCTGTGTCCAGGGGCGATCCAGCCCGGAGACAAACATTCCGATGGTCAGTTCATTGACATTAAGCTTGACTTGCTTGATGCCCACGGCAATTCCTCTGGTTGTGGAAACGCCCCGTTCCGACCGGGCAAAGCGGCAGGAGCAACAGGGCGCCTTCTGCAAGGCTCTGGCAGTTTAATCAATAATCAATTGCCGTGCCAGAGCAGGCCTGTCAGCCGTGGTAAGGAATTGATAATTCGTGAACCGCTCGAATAAAAGCACCGGCGTGCTCCGGATCCACCTCGGGGGTGATGCCGTGGCCGAGATTAAACACATGCCCTGCGCCTTTGCCGTAGGAGGCCAGGATACTGCTCACCTCCTGACGAATTCGTTCGGGCTGGGCATAGAGCAGGCTCGGGTCCATGTTCCCCTGAAGGGCCACTTGGTTGCCGACACGATCACGGGCGGCGCCGATATCGGTGGTCCAGTCCAGACCCAGTGCATCAGCTCCGGTATTGGCCATGGCTTCCAGCCACTGACCGCCACCTTTGGTGAACAGAATCACCGGCACACGGCGCCCTTCATGTTCGCGGATCAGGCCCTCGACGATCTGCGCCAGATACTTGAGCGAGAACTCTTGGTAGGCGGCATGAGACAAGGCGCCGCCCCAGGTATCAAAAATTTGCACGGCCTGGGCACCAGCGCGGATTTGGGCATTGAGATAACGAGTCACCGATTGCGCCAAAGTGTCGAGCAGTTGATGCATCCGCTCGGGCGTGTTGTACAGCATTTGCTTGGCGTGGCGAAAATCGCGGCTGGAGCCGCCTTCAATCATATAGGTGGCCAGGGTCCAGGGGCTGCCGGAAAAACCTATCAGCGGCACCCGACCGCCGAGCTCGCGGCGAATCAATGAGACGGCATCGAGAACATAGGGTAAATCTTTGGCGGGATCAATGACCTTGAGGGCCTGGACGTCAGCTTCGCTGCGGACCGTCTTTTTAAACTTGGGCCCCTCGCCGGTTTCAAAGTAAAGGCCCAGCCCCATAGCGTCCGGGATGGTCAGAATATCGGAAAACAGGATCGCTGCATCCAACGGGTAGCGCTCCAGTGGCTGCAGCGTAACTTCACAGGCGCGCTCAGGGTTGCCGCACAGCCCCATAAAGTTGCCCGCTTTTTCGCGGGTGGCCCGGTATTCGGGCAAATAGCGCCCGGCCTGACGCATCATCCAGACAGGGGTGACATCCACGGGCTCGCGCATTAGGGCCCGCAAAAAGCGATCGTTTTTTAATTCGGTCATAGTATTGGTCTGTCGGTCGTGCGTTGGTGTCCAGAAAAAAGCCGGTCTTGCGACCGGCTTATCATTAGACTTCGAGGTAATCGAGGATACCTTCTGCGGCCTGGCGCCCCTCCCAGATGGCGGTAACCACCAGATCCGAGCCACGCACCATATCACCACCGGCAAACACTTTAGGGTTGCTGGTCTGGAACTTAAACTCCTGCTCCTCCGGCGCGATAACACCGCCCCAATCATTGGTGCCCACCTGATGATTGGCGAGCCACTCGGGCGGGTTAGGGCGAAAGCCGAAGGCGATCAATACCACATCAGCCGGCAAGATTTCTTCACTACCAGCCACAGGCTCAGGACGGCGGCGGCCATTTTCATCGGGCTCACCCAATTGCGTGGTGACCACCTTAACCCCTTCGACTTTGTCTTCGCCAACAATCGCGACCGGCTGGCGATTAAAGAGAAACTCGACGCCCTCTTCGCGAGCGTTGGCCACTTCGCGCTTGGAGCCAGGCATGTTCTCTTCATCGCGGCGGTAGGCGCAGGTAACACTCTCTGCCCCCTGACGAATTGAAGTACGATTACAGTCCATGGCCGTATCGCCACCGCCGAGCACAACCACACGTTTGCCCTTGACGCTGATGAACTCTTCCGGACTTTTTTCAAAGCCCAAGTTGCGATTTACGTTCGAGACCAAAAACGGCAGAGCATCGAATACGCCAGGAAGGTCTTCACCCGGGAAGCCACCTTTCATGTAGGTGTAAGTCCCCATGCCCATAAAGACGGCATCATAAGAGGACATCAACTCATCCATGGAAATGTCTTTTCCTACCTCAGTACTCAACCGGAACTCAATACCCATTTCCGTGAAAATTTCACGGCGGCGGCTCATCACAGATTTTTCCAGCTTAAACTCGGGAATACCAAAGGTCAGCAGGCCACCGATTTCGGGGTAGCGATCAAACACCACGGGCTTTACGCCACTGCGCACCAGCACATCGGCGCAGCCCAGGCCCGCCGGGCCGGCACCAATAATGGCGACTTTCTTATCGGTCCACTGAACCTTGGACATATCCGGGCGCCAGCCCATGGCAAATGCGGTATCGGTGATGTACTTCTCGGCGTTACCGATGGTAACCGCACCAAAACCGTCGTTCAGTGTACAGGCTCCCTCACACAAACGATCCTGCGGGCAGACGCGCCCACACACCTCGGGCAGGGTGTTGGTCTGGTGGCTTAACTCCGCCGCCTCGAAGATATTGCCCTCGGAAATCAGCTTCAGCCAATTGGGAATAAAGTTGTGTACCGGGCACTTCCACTCACAATAGGGGTTGCCGCACTCCAGGCAGCGATGTGCCTGGCCGGCCACTTCCTCTTTGCTGTAGGGCTCGTAAATTTCTACGAACTGCTCTTTGCGCGTCTGGATGTCCTTCTTGTTCGGGTCCTGACGCCCTACATCAATAAACTGGAAGTTGTTGTGTAAACGATCGGCCATAATCAATGCCTCTAAACTGTTAAACCCAAGGGGTTATTCGCCGCGAGTTTTAAAGCTTTCCAGCAGACTTTTAAAGCTGGCTGCCTTGGGTTTGACTAACCAGAACTTGCCCACGTAATCATCAAAGTGTGCCAACAGGTGTTCACCCCAGGCACTTTCTGTTTCGCGAACAAACTCTTCGACAATGCCCCGCAAATGATTGCGATGCGCTTCGAGCGATTCAGTGTCGACCCGGTGAATCTCCACCAGCTCGTGATTGTAGCGATCCACAAAGCGGTTGCTCTCATCGAGCACATAGGCGAAGCCGCCGGTCATACCCGCACCGAAGTTCACGCCGGTATCACCCAGCACCGTCACCACACCGCCAGTCATGTATTCACAGCAATGGTCACCGGCGCCTTCGACAACCACATGGGCGCCCGAGTTGCGCACACCACAGCGCTCACCCGCGGTACCGGCCGCAAACAGCTTACCTCCGGTCGCACCGTAGAGGCAGGTGTTGCCCATGATACTGGTGCGGTTAGAATCAAAGCTTGACCCCTTGGGCGGGCGGATGACAATTTTCCCGCCGGCCATGCCTTTGCCCACGTAGTCATTGGCATCTCCTTCAAGGTACATATCCAGGCCGCCGGCGTTCCAAACACCAAAGCTCTGCCCGGCAATACCGGTAAGATTCAGGCGGATAGGCTTATCGGCCATGCCCTGGTTACCATGACGCTTGGCGATCTCACCACTGATGCGCGCCCCAATTGAGCGATCGCAGTTGGTGATATGAAAACGGAACTCGCCGCCGGACTTGACCTCAATAGCTGGCAGCACTTCGCGCACCATGGCCTCAGCAAGCTCACCTTTATCAAAGGGCTCGTTGCGCTTAACGGCACACAGCTGTGGCTTGGTCGCGAGGAAGGCATCGGTGTGCACCACCGGGCTCAAGTCTAGCTGCTTCTGCTTGGTGGTTACACCTTCGGCCAGCTCCAGCAAGTCAACACGCCCCACCAGCTCGGCCAGCGAGCGCACGCCAAGATCGGCCATCAGCAAGCGGGCTTCCTCCGCGACAAAGCGGAAGAAATTCTTCGCCATTTCTACGGTGCCGATGTAGTGATCGCGGCGCAGCTTGTCGTTTTGCGTGGCAACGCCAGTCGCACAGTTGTTCAGGTGACAAATACGAAGATATTTGCAGCCCAAGGCCACCATGGGCGCGGTGCCGAAACCAAAACTTTCAGCGCCGAGCATGGCCGCTTTAATAACATCCAGGCCAGTCTTGAGGCCACCATCAGTTTGCACGCGCACTTTGTCACGAAGATCGTTGGCTCGCAGCGTCTGATGTGTCTCCGACAGACCCAGTTCCCAAGGAGAGCCAGCATAGCGGATGGAGGTCAGCGGGCTCGCAGCCGTACCGCCGTCGTAGCCGGAGATGGTGATCAAATCGGCGTAAGCCTTGGCCACACCGGCGGCGATGGTACCGACACCGGGCCTGGATACCAGCTTGACCGACACCAGCGCATCCGGGTTGACCTGCTTAAGGTCGTAAATCAGTTGCGCCAGATCCTCAATAGAATAAATGTCGTGGTGCGGCGGCGGAGAAATCAAGGTGACACCCGGCACCGAGTAACGCAAGCGCGCGATCAACTCATTGACTTTGCCGCCGGGCAACTGACCACCCTCACCGGGCTTTGCCCCTTGCGCCACTTTAATTTGCAGGACTTCGGCATTCACCAAGTAGTGCGGCGTAACCCCGAAACGCCCTGAGGCAATCTGCTTGATTTTGGAAACTTTGTTGGTGCCGTAGCGCACCGGGTCTTCACCGCCTTCACCACTGTTGGAACGCCCGCCTAGGCTGTTCATGGCTTCGGCCAGGGCCTCGTGAGCCTCGGGAGATAGAGCCCCCAAAGACATACCTGCAGAGTCAAAGCGCTGAATCACACTTTCGACGGGCTCGACTTCTTCAAGTGGAACAGGCTTGCCCGCACCGCCGCGCACTTTAATCAGGTCGCGCAGGGTTGCCACCGGGCGGGTGTTCACCAAGTCTGAATATTTTTGCCAGAGCTTCCAGTCGCCCGTTTGCACCGCGTTTTGCAATGCCTGAACCACATCTGGGTTAAAAGCATGGTATTCCTGTCCGTGCACGTATTTGAGCAGGCCGCCCTGAACAATGGGCTTTCGATCCAGCCAGGCGGTTTTGGCCAAAGCTCTTTGATCAGCCTCAAGGTCTTCAAAGCGGGCACCTTTAATACGCGAGGTAGTACCGGCAAAACACATATCCACCACTTCTTCAGCAAGACCCACAGCCTCGAACAGCTGAGCACCGCGGTAGGAGGTGATGGTGGAAATACCCATTTTTGATAGAATTTTCAGCAGGCCTTTATCGAGGCCCTTGCGGTAATTTTTGTAGGCGTGATCCACATCTGTGAGCAGCTCGCCCTTGTTGAGCAAATCGTTCATGACGTAGTAGCTCAGATAGGGGTAGACCGCCGTGGCACCGTAACCGATCAAGGCCGCCACTTGGTGCGAGTCGCGCGCCGTGCCCGTTTCGACAACAATGTTGGCATCGCAGCGCAGGCCGCGATTTGTCAGGTAATGGTGCACGGCACCTGTGGCCAACAGGGCATGAATGGGCAAAAGCCCTCTTTTCAAGCCCATATCACTCAGAATAACCAGAACCACGCCGGATTTAACCGCCTCGGCAACCTGCTCGCGCAAATCGAGAATGGCCTGTTGCAATCCGGTTTTTTCGGGGTCGTAGGACAAAGAGAACGTCTGCGCACGATAATCGTCGCGCCCGAGGTTTTTCAAAGCCCGGAATTTGGCCGGCGACAAAACCGGCGAAGTCAGGATGACCCGGTTGGCGTGCTCTTCGGTTTCTTCATAAACGGAAAGCTCGCGACCAATGCAGGTTTCCAGAGACATCACAATGGCTTCACGCAGCGGATCAATAGGTGGATTGGTTACCTGAGCAAACTGCTGCCGGAAAAAGTCGTACAAAGAACGCTGCTTGCCAGAGAGCACCGCCATAGGGGTATCATCACCCATAGAGCCAACGGCTTCCTGGCCACCTTCAGCCAGCGGGCGCAGCACCTGATCACGCTCTTCAAAGGTGACCTGGTACTGTTTCATGTAGGCTTTCATGTCTTCTGGCGACAGCCCGTTCTCAGCGACGTCCGACTCCAGGGTGGACTCAATGCGCACGGCATTGTCTTTCAGCCACTGCTTGTAGGGCTTGCCCTGCTTCAGCATCTGGTCAATGTCTTCAGTGTGAAACAGCTGTCCTGTCTCGGTATCGACCGACAGTATCTGGCCGGGACCGAGCCGCCCCTTGGCGACAACATCTTCAGGCTTGTAACCGTAAACGCCCACTTCAGAGGCGACGGTGATCAAGTCATCCTTGGTAATTACCCAACGAGACGGGCGCAGGCCGTTGCGATCGAGCGTGCAGACCGCGTAGCGACCATCGGTGATCACGAGGCCTGCCGGGCCATCCCAAGGCTCCACGTGCATGGAGTTATACTCGTAAAAGGCGCGCAGATCGGAATCCATGTGCTCGACATTTTGCCAAGCCGGTGGCACCAGCATGCGCACGGCGCGGTGCAGCTCCATACCACCGATAAGCAGCACTTCCAGCATATTATCCAGGCTGGATGAATCAGAGCCGGTCCGGTTGACCAGCGGCGCCACCTCGGCGATATCCGGCAACAAGGGCGTTGAGAATTTGGCGGTGCGCGCTACTGACCAATTGCGATTTCCCATTACGGTGTTAATTTCACCGTTGTGCGCCAGCATGCGGAAAGGCTGTGCCAAAGGCCACTGCGGCATGGTGTTGGTGGAAAAGCGCTGGTGAAACACGCAAATCGCAGTTTCAAGCCTCTCATCCGCCAAATCGGCGAAAAACTTGGGCAAGTCCACCGGCATCATCAGGCCTTTATAGGAGAGGACGCTGGTGCTAAGACTGGCGATATAAAAAGAAGGATCATCTTTCAGAGCCAGCTCAGCGCGACGACGAGCCATCATCAGCTTGGCACTGACCTCAGCGTTAGACAGCGCCGAGTCGGCATTGACGAATACGTGATTGAACAGCGGCAAGGACTCGAGAGCAATCGGCCCCAGGCAACTGGAATCCACCGGCACCTCGCGCCAGCCTGCGACGCTTAGGCCCTCATCGGTGAGCGAGCGCTCCAGCACACTGCGGGCCTGGTCGGCTTTTTCGACGCTACGGCTCAACATCACGGCGCCAACGCCATAGATGTCTCCCAGCGGCTGGCAGCCTGCTTCGGCTGCAACGGCACGCAAGAAGCTGTCAGGTTTTTGCAGCAACAGACCGCAACCGTCACCCGTTTTGCCGTCCGCAGCAATACCACCGCGGTGCGTCATACACGTCAATGATTCGATAGCGGTCTCGAGCAGACGGTGGCTGGTCTTGCCTTTCAAATGGGCAATAAGACCGAAGCCACAGTTGTCTTTAAACTCGTCCAACCTGTACAGACCAGTGGTCATACGCAGTCTCTCAATTAGTACCTGATTCACTCTCGCACCGGCAAGCCAGTCGTGCCCGCTCGGTGCGCCAGACAAAAAAGCCCCTGAACAAGAGGGGCTATACAAATGGGCGCAGAATATTACCCGCTGGAGCCTCTTTAGGCAAGCGGAAGCGGGCTCAGCAGGCCGGCACAAACCGGCGGATTATTCGATGTGCGACAGGGTGATTAGACTTATAATCAGGGTATTGCCTAGTGGTTATAATTGCAACAACCACCCACTTATGTGGCGCATTTATATTAAGAAACTACAGTAACACCCTACAACAAGAGCCTGAAATTAAAAGAAATTGTAAAAATGTGCCACTATTCCTCATTTTCAGCCGTCTAGGCCTTTATCCCGCTTGAAAATTACGCTAATTTAGGCAGCAGGAGCGGTGTTTTGGGCTCATCAGGCCCCGGAGCACAATATTTGTCTAGGGCGCGTCACGATCGGAAAGCTACTTTAACCGGCCGCCCCTTTAAGGCAATAACAAAGACAATTCCGATAAATCAGGACTTAGACATGCGGATAACAACACTCGGGTCTCAAGCTTCAAAATGCGCGGCTCTCATTGCCCTTTGTACTGGTCTTGTCGCCTGTGGCGGCGGTAGCAGTGGTAGCGCCCTGGACAACCTAAACGGGGGCGGCGGAGGCAATGGCAATGGCAGCAGCAGTAGCGCCGGAAACGAGCTCGCCCAAATCGGCAGAGGCTCTGGAGATAATTTCGTGCCCGGAGAAATAGGCAAGGGTATTGGCGACAACACTCTTTCTGCCGGCGGAAATACGCTGCTGAGCGTCAATGTAGTCAATAATGGCAGCCTCATCACCGACAGCGTGGCTGTTACTTTCAGCTCTCCATGCATCGCCGCGGGGGAAGCGTTACTTTCGCCTCAAACGGGTGGAACTTGTGAAGATGGCTGTCCTACCGATGTCGTCCAGACCTCAAATGGCCAAGCCACGATCCGCTATACCGCTAACGGCTGTATCGGGTCAGACACAATAAAGGCGACTACAACCTACGGCGGCTCTGTAATAAGCGCAGAGACAACCATTGATGTTGCAGCCGATACGGTTACCAGCCTACGCTTCATAGACGCCAGCCCAAGCCTCATTACCCTCAAAGGCTCTGGCGGCATCGAAACCTCCACCCTGCGCTTCAGGGTGCTGGGTAGCACAGGCGCTCCCGTCAAAGATGTTGACGTCAACTTTGCGTTAAGCCGCACCAGCGGAGGTCTTCAACTGGTTAGTAGCAGCGGCACTTCCGGCGTTGATGGCTACGTTTATACCACCGTGCAAGCCGGAACGGTTCCCGGGCCAGTGCAGGTTATTGCAACAACAGACGGCGGAATTACCACGCAATCGATAGGCCTCGTTTTATCCAGCGGCTTACCGGACCAAAACAGCTTTAGCATTGCTGCCAGCGACGTAGCCCCGCCCAGCTGGAATACAGATGGCGTGGAATCCACCATCACGGTTCGCGCAGCAGATGCATTTAACAATCCGGCACCAATTGGCACTCCCATTTATTTTACCGCAAGCGGTGCAGCGATTGACGGAGACTGCCTCATCACGCCCGACGACGACAATCCTGAACGCAGCAGTGGGTCGTGTAGCGTGAACTGGACCAGTCAAGAGCCTCGCCAGTATTCAGACGTGAACTTTAGCATCAACGAAAGCTCTCTAACTTTAGAATGCCCCCCAGGGGTGGCAGAGTGTCGGGACGGCCGGCTGAAGATAATCGCCACAACATTAGGCAACGAGTCTTTTATTGATACCAACGGCAACGGCCTATTCGACCTAAATGAAGACGTTTTCTATACCGCGGACAGCACGGAGGGCAATGCTGCTGCCAGGGCAATCAACTGCCTGGCCAGCCAGCCAGTATCAGGCTCAGCCTCGCACCAAACTTCTGGCGGCATCTCAAACGCCTTCGGGTGCGACGACCTTGGCTCGCCCTATCTCGATAGAAATTTTAATGGTGCTTACGACTCTAACGAAGAAATAGCCACGATAGATGGAGAAACTGAGACTCAGTACTCAAGTGGTAACGGTCTTTACAACGGCGTTTTATGTAGACCAGCGGATGCAGATGCTGGTTTGTGTAGCCGAGATCCAGTCCTCGTGCGAGCAGACATGACCCTCGTGATGTCCTGTAGCAGACCTCTTCGCACTTCTGATGGCCGCCTACCAGGCCAGCCCACAACACCGGTAGTGCTGGGGCCCAATCAGGTGAAGTCTGTGCGGATGCTATTGGCAGACTGCAACGGCAACGGCATTCCCGCCGGCTCAGAAACTACCGCTTACGACGAGGTCGCCAATAATGCTGATGTTGTGGTTTCCCCCGACGGCGTCTGGCCCTCATCTCAGGAGTACGGGTATGTGACCCTCTTTATTACTGCTGGCGAGGAGCCGCCTAGCGGTGCGGCAGGCATAGACGTCACCATTGGCGGGAATACCTGGACATTCCTGATTCCAATTGAAGCTCAAGGATTCCCTACGGAATAACAAGAGCTATCCTAAAAAACAAAAAGCCCGGCTTATAGCCGGGCTTTTTTAAGGGTATGCACTAATTAATTCCTGCACTTCCGATACTGTTCTAGGCCAAGCGCCAGCTTTAGCCTGCGATTGAGGTAAGGACCCGAGTCTATTTCTCGCCTCAGCTAAGGACTGGTAGCGACCAGCAAGAACAATAAACCATTGCTTCCCCTGCCGCTTACTTCGAACAAGCTTTAAGAGGCTTGCATTACTTTGTGCGAGAATAAAGCGATCAGCCGACTCATAGCTGGCAACGCCTAAAACTTGTATCGTGTATTCATCAGGCGGCCAAGACATCACTTCAAGCTCGTCTTCGGTCCAAACTGAAGCCTTGGGCCGAACCGCGGCGGCTTGCGCTTCGAGCTCAACCTCAGGAACCACATCTTGCGTGTGAATCCCCAAGCTGCTAGAGGCAAACGAAGACGCCTCCCCACTTCCAACATCTGAATGGGCAGGGCTCGTTACCGCCAAACTAGAACTCGCAGGCGCTTGAGAAGAGGATGCCAAAATCTCTACAGAGACTGAGGACTCGTGAGAGGGCTCCTTAGGCTGCACAGATAAATCGCCGCCCTCCTGGACGCCGGCATTCTCTCCGGAATATAAACAGGTGACGCCCAAGGTCGCCAACAGAGCTGAAATCGCTATAATGTGAATAACGGGCAATCCGTGGCTGTTTACTTTAAGTGGCAAACTCCTCTCGGGGCTCTCAACATACTTAGCCTGAAGCCATTTCTCTGCATTTTCTAAAAATTTTTGAATACTGCCATCACTCGCTCGCCATAATTGCTCCGCTTCGGCATCCCCCAAAATTCCTTGTCCAGAGTAACCAACACCGCGGAGTCGACAATGTAGAGCTTCAATAATATCCTCCAGGGCTGGCTCAGGGAGTTCAAATACTTCAGCGGAGGAAAAAAGAGACGCCGGGCATAAGTCATTTAAATTGGCTTCAGAAAACAGAATCAGTCCAATATTCCCCCTACAAGCAAGAGAGGCCAAGAAATAAATACTCTCACAACTCAAGAAATTCGCGTCATCAACCAAAACAACGACCGTTTCAGATGATGACAATTTAAGCGACTCCTCGACTTGCAAACTCAACCCATCTGTATTTTGACTAGGCAACGCGGGCAACGCCAAATGGTCATGAAAGGAAGACAGCACACCTAAAAAGGTACCGTCGGCCCTAGCGCTATACAGTAGTGGGGAATTCGAATCCGCGAGTCGGCGGTAGAGATAAAGGGCGAGCTCAGACTTACCCGTTCCACGCCCACCATAAATCACAACAAAATGAGCAGAGAACTCAACTGTATGCTGAATACGATGTGCGAATTCCTCTAACCCGGACCAAAGAGAATTGCTTTTAGCCTTAAAGGGGTCAGAAGATAATCCTAAACTGTCTATATAGTTGGAAATACTCACACCCACTCCGGCGAGGACTACCCGGACCGAAAGGCGTCCAGAGTTTGATTAAGGAGATGAGGATCAACATCGGAAGTCACAAAGGCCTCGCCAAGAGACCGCAACAACACCAGACGAAGCTGCCCATTCAGTACTTTTTTGTCCACAGCCATTAGAGAAATAAAGCTTTCGTTCGTCATTCCGGCTGGTGACTCATGTGGTAATCTAGCCTTTTCCACAAGAAATTTAGTGCGCTCTAACAGACTATGTGGAACCAACCCCATTCGGCACGACAAGTCCACAGCCATCAACATCCCTACGCCTACCGCCTCGCCGTGCAGCCAATTCCCGTAGCCTTGGGCTGTTTCAATAGCATGGCCGAATGTGTGACCGAGATTGAGTATGGCCCTCACACCCCCCTCGCGCTCATCTTGGGCAACGACACGAGACTTGTCTGCACAGGAGCGTTCGACGCAGTACGCCAGGGCCGCCACATCTCCAGCCATCACCCGCTCCATATTGGATTCAAGCCACTCGAAGAACTCCCTATCGCAAATCAGCCCGTACTTGATGACCTCAGCAACACCCGCGGATAGCTCGCGACTAGGAAGAGTTGATAAAACGCCGATATCCGCAATCACCGCCCTAGGTTGATAAAATGCGCCAATCATATTTTTACCGAGCGCATGATTTACGCCCGTTTTGCCACCGACGGAGGAATCCACCATTGATAACAGTGTTGTCGGCAACTGAATAAAGTGAACACCTCGCTGATAACTCGCCGCAGCGAATCCGGTCATATCGCCAACTACCCCGCCACCAAGCGCTACCAGAGTACAGCTTCGATTAAACCGAGCGTTGAGCAGACCATCAAAGATCAAGTTCAGTGTTTCGAGGTTTTTATAGGCCTCCCCATCAGGCAAAATAATGGATATTACTTCAAGTTCCGCCGCCTGCAGGCTGCGAACACAACTATCCAAATACAGGGGTTGAACCGTCTCATTGGTAACAACACAGACTTGCTTACCTGGCACAAATCCGGCCAGCAATTCAGGACGCCGAATAAGGTTTGCACCAATATGAATGGGGTAACTTCTGTCCCCCAGATCGACATTCACGGTTTTCATGGTAAGAATCAATTCGCCAAATTGACTACTTTACCACAGCTTATATAGGACGAGCGAAAGGGTCGGCACTAAAGGTGAGAAAGTATTTCCTGGATAGCCGCTTTAGGGCCATGGCGGTCTGTGTTCACGACTATGTCGGCGACTGAGCGGTACAGAGGCTCTCTTTCGGCGAGAATCTCTACGATTTTATCGCGAGGCTTATCGACCTGAAGCAGCGGGCGCTTCCGGTCACGAGCCGTTCTTTCCACAAGCTGATCCACGGAAGCTTGCAGATAGCAAACAACACCAAAATCTGTCATTAGCTCGCGGTTACGCGGCTGAGTGACAATGCCGCCACCTGTGGCAATAATGGCCGGCGCCTCCCGGCAAACATCTTCCAGGACTTGAGTTTCACGCAGGCGAAAGCCCGACTCACCCTCCATGTCAAAAATCCAGGGAATGTCTGCGCCAGTGCGCTCCTCAATAATACGGTCAGTGTCGCGGAACGCCAAACCCAGCTCGCCGGCCAACAGTCGGCCGATGGTAGACTTGCCGACCCCCATAGGGCCGACAAGAAACACGTGTTTGTCAATCATCTGTCTATTGAGTCAGCTCATCAGACATGATACGCGGAGTAATGAAGACCATCAGCTCGCTTTTTTCTTGATTGACCACGTCGCGACGGAACAATCTGCCAAGATACGGGATATCACCTAAGAAAGGGACCTTATCAACCCCGGTCAACTGTTCCATTTCAAAAATGCCACCAAGGACGATGGTTTGACCATCGTTGACTAAAACTTTTGTACTGACGCGCGTCACATCGATGATTGGCACACCAAACTCCTGATTGAACTCGGCGAGCAAATCTTTCTTGATAATCAGATCCATAATTATGTTGTTATCTGGAGTGATTTGTGGCGTCACATCAAGCTCTAGCACGACCTCCTTGAAAGACGCAGCTGTCGCACCGCTCGCTGATGCTTCTTGGTATGGAATCTCACTACCCGTTGAGATTTTGGCCTGCTGCTTGTCACCAGTAATTACTTTAGGCTGGGAGACAATTTCAGCATAGCCATTATATTCCATTGCCGAAAGCTCAAGATCCAGAAAAGCATTATCGGTCAAAAGGCCAAAGGCTATACTTCCAACCGGGTTCTGCACGCCGAGATCTACCATCATGTTCTCATTGAGCTCCATAGAGCCCCCGCCGTAGATGAAATCAAAAGGCGTACCCGGATCTGAGTCCAAACCATCTACCGAACCGCCAATCTCTAGCAATGCGTTGTCGCCCAAACTAGCTCCAACACCACCCCAGCGAACGCCCAACTCCTCACGAAAATCCTTGTTGGCAATCACCAGCCGCGCCTCAATCATAACCTGCTTAATAGGAACATCAATCTCCTGAAGCAAGCGCTTAAACGCCTCTACGCGATCCACCGTATCGGTAACGATAATTGAATTAGTACGCTCATCCACTACGGCGTGCCCACGCTCCGAAAGCAGGGTGTAGTTCGCACCTTGGTTATTCGACTGCCGGCTACCGCTCTCGCCTCCCATCGCGATCTCAAACACCTCCTGAGCATTGGCATAGCTTATACGGATATACTCGGTGCGAAGAGGCGCAAGCTCCTCAAGCTGTCGCTTAGTGGAAAGCTCTTGTCGTTCACGCTCAGCGATTTCGGCAGCTGGAGCCACCATTAATACATTCCCTACTTGACGCTTATCAAGGCCCTTGGTTTTCAAAACCATATCAAGCGCCTGATCCCATGGCACATTATCCAAACGCAGAGTTATGCGACCTTGCACCGTATCGGATGCAACTAAGTTTAGCTCAGTAAAATCTGCAATAATCTGCAACACCGCTCGGACTTCAATGTCTTGGAAGTTGAACGACAACCGAGAACCAGTATATTCAAAAAGTCTTTCCTGTTCGGCTTTTTCGGCCGGAGTCAAAGGCTTAACACTAATTACATAGCGGTTATCTGTCTGATACGCCAAATAGTCGTAATCCCCCTCGGCACTGACATCGAGGACTACATCACCATCATCACTGTCTGCAGAAATAATACTGACGGGTGTCGCAAAATCCATTACGTCTAGGCGGCGACGCAAAGCTTGAGGAATAAAGGTATCAGAGAAGCGCACCCTTAGGCCACTAGCCGTATCTCGCATCTGTGCACTGATCGCGTTTGAAGAAAGGTCTACAATAATACGCCCCTCTCCTTGGTCTCCGCGCCGAAAATCAATAGCGGCCACTTCTTGCTGTCCAGAGCTTGCTTGACGAGTCTGAACTGCATTAGATGTCACTGAAGTCCTTGAGGGTGTTGCGGCAGCACCAGGCTGACTCGCGCCCACCTCCACCACGTAAGAATTCCCATCAACCGAGGCCTGATAAGTCGAGAGATTCTCCAAATTTAGAATAAGCCTAGTTCTATCACCCGAGGTAAGTACCAAGGCACTCTTGCCATTATCGAATGCTAAAGGGTATCTCCGCTCTTTCAGCTCGCTGACGACGTCAGGAAAATCCAATACGATTCGAGCCGGGGTCTCAATCGTATACCCCTGCGGCTCAGGCGGAGCTTCGTTAAAAGTCAACCTAACCTCGAACCGCTGATTAGGCAGCTCTGCGAACCGAATGTCATCGAGCGTTGCGGCACCGACCAGCGGAGACAATAGGGACGCCACTAGCAACACGAGTGTTTTTCTCATATTAAACCCCACTAAGAACAAAGCACGCATGACCGCCTATTCCTTTTCTTGTAATTTGATTATACGAGGACGTTCAACCCAACCGTCATCGCCATCGGAGACAATCTCCATCACCTCTATTTGGACTGGTGATGCACTAATGATTTTGCCGTGATTGCGCCCCAAATAATTGCCGACAGTCACCGGCTCAACACTCCTCTGACTACCTGGGCCAGTATCTATTAGGGCCCAAAGCGTCCCATTTTGCTCAACCGTCCCTACCATACTCATATTAGTAATACTGAAATTTTCAAGATATTCCTTTGACCTAGTGAGATCCGGCTCTACAGACTTACCGCCTTTGACACTTGCCAACTCCTCTACAGGCCGTTCAAAAGGGCTGCGTAAAGTCATCGCCGAATAACTAAAAGGCGGCAAGGGCCGGAAAACTGGCAGGGGCTCTATCTGTTTTCCAGGGCGGCGCTTGGTTTCCTCAATGTAGTCACGCAATTCACCAAGATCACCACCGCCGCCACCACAAGCCGCCAAGGTGGCAGCTAAAACCATTACAACCAAGGAGGGCTTACTGCTGCTCATTTCCAGCGCCTCCTTGATAGTGATAAGTTTTGGCCAAAATCT
The DNA here is from genome assembly GCF_030518215.1 of Gilvimarinus algae. Lineage (GTDB taxonomy): Bacteria > Pseudomonadota > Gammaproteobacteria > Pseudomonadales > Cellvibrionaceae > Gilvimarinus > Gilvimarinus algae. The sequence continues at coordinate 259,739 of NZ_JAULRT010000032.1, read as the reverse complement.
CCATAACGAGATCACCGCCTTCCTTAGATTGCTTGATAGAAAAATCATGCAGAGTAACAATCCTGGGCATTCCAGCAACCCCACTAACGAACCCGCCGAAATCGTGATAACCACCCTTTACACTGATGTTAATCGGCAGCTCCACGTAATACTCTGCATCTCTCTCTGGCTGTAGCTCAAGACTAAGATCGCCCAGCCCACTCTCTACACTACGAGCATCAATATCTTCTAGAAGCCCAGGGACTTCAGTATCTGAAGGAAGGCGGGCAAGAAGAGACTCAAATGAACTCTGCATTTCAACCATTTGCGCCTTGTAAGCTGCCAAGTTCGCTGCTTGGGCGCTGCGCGACTCAAAAGTTTTGCGTAAATTGCTTTCTTCCGCCTGAGCCCTTAGCAAATCTTGATTAATAGACTTGACCTTAACGTAATAGGTGCCTATCAAAACAACGGCAACGATGAACAAACACACCAAGATTTTTGTGGGCGTGGGCCAGACCCCAAGTTTATTGGGGTCGTTATAATCAAACTCCCGGATTTGCTCAATTGTATCCTTAAAAGCCATTACAGAGCCTCCCCTTCTTGCTGAAGCATGAGCTCTTTGGCGACGACAGTTTTTACCGTCATCTGGAAGGCATTAGCCTGCCCGCCCTGCTCTGGCGCGACTTCTACTGAGGACAAATTCGGCGAGCTATACCAAGGCGATGCATCAAGGTTACGCATAAAACTCGAGACTCTGTTGTTCGATTCAGCGTACCCTTCGATACTCATAATATCACCCGTTCTCCCAAGAGATGTAAGGAAAACCCCATCCGGAATGGCGCGTACCAAATCATCGAAATGGTGAACAATGACGGAGCGAGTACCTTCAAGGTTACGAATCAAACCCATCAACTCAAGAAGCTCTTCACGTTTTTGCTGCAAATCCTTGATCTCTGCCACTTTCTTGTCGAGCTCTGTAATTTCCTGCTGCAATATGTCATTACGCTGGCGTTGATGATCCACACGGCCATTGGCATTCGCGACCCAAACGTAAGCTACCAGCAGCGCAAGAACAGCCACACCAACCATAATAGCGATAAATTCTTTCTTCTTTTCTTCCCGATATTGGACACGCCAGGGCAGGAGGTTAATAGTCGCCATCAGTCAAAGCTCCTCATTGCCAGCCCGGTTGCCACCATCAGCGAAGGTGCATCATTGGCCAGCGCTGCCGCATTGACCCGAGAGGCCACAGACATATTGGCAAAGGGGTTCGCCACCAAAGTTTGTGTACCGAGCTTCTCTTCGATCAACTCAACCAAACCCTCCATTGAGGCAACACCTCCGGCGAGCACGATAAAGTCAACATCGTTGTACTCACTTGCCGAAAAGAAAAACTGCAAGGATCGTGTGACCTGCTGAACCACCGCTTCTTTAAAAGGGTCGAGCACCTCAGACTGATAATCATCAGGCAAGCCCCCTTGCTTTTTTGCAAGCCCCGCCTCTTCCATGGACAAACCGTAGCGGCGCTGGATTTCTTCGGTTAGCTGGCGACCACCAAACAACTGTTCGCGGGTATAAACCGTCCGCCCGTCCACCAAGACACTCAGCGTCATCATGGTGGCGCCAATGTCTAACACGGCCACCACTTGATTCTCTTGATCTTCCAGCTGCTCTAGAACAAACTCAAAGGCCCGCTCCATGGCGTAGGCCTCAACATCCACGATCTTTTCTTCAAGCCCCGCAAGCTGCAAGGTGGCGACACGAGTATCGACATTCTCGGTGCGACAGGCCGCCAGTAGCACCTCAACCAATTCCGGGTCTTCTGGCGACTCGCCCAGAACCTCAAAATCAATGGAGACTTCATCAATGGGAAAGGGAATGTACTGATCGGCTTCGATATAGATGCGGTTTTCGAGATCGTCCTCCGTCAAACCGGCCGGCATTTCGACAACCTTAGTAATCACAGCAGAGCCGGCTACCGAGACGGCCGCTTGCTTCAGCTTGGTTTTGGACTGTTTGACCAGCGCCCTGACCACCTCGGCGACAGCGGCTTCATCGTTGATGTTTTTCTCCACCACCGCATTGGGCGGCAAGGGCCGAACAGCATAGGTTTCCACCCGATAGCGGTCACCATTGCGGCTCAGCTCCAAGAGCTTGACTGAGGTTGAACTGATATCCAACCCCAGCACCGGCTTGGTCTTTTTATCCAAGAATCCGAAAATGCCCATTTTTCTATCTATATCCGTAACTTAGCCGTCGTTTATGTTATAGCACTTTAACTTAAGCCTGCAACAAGAACGTACGTATGTAAACAGTTAAAAACCCCGTATAATGCAGCCTTCATCCGGCCAATGTCGCTAACCCTCTAATTCTCATAGAAAAAATGCTTAAAAAATATTCTTTTATCAAGGTGCTTTTATGGCTATTCGTCTTAGGCTGCGGCGTGACAGCCATCACATTTGCCGGACTCTATCTTTATTTGGACCCCAAGCTGCCCGAGGTGCAGAGCCTGAGGCAGGTTAAATTACAGACCCCGCTCAGGGTTTATTCAAGTGATCACAAGCTGATTGGTGAATTCGGTGAACAGCGCCGCACTCCAATTAGCTATAAACAGATCCCCCCGTTATATATAAAAGCTCTACTTTCAGCCGAGGACGCTCAATTCTACGACCATAACGGAGTGTCCATTAGAGGACTTTTGCGAGCAGCATCACAATTATTGCAAACAGGCCAGATCCAGTCTGGCGGCAGCACCATCACCATGCAGGTTGCCCGCAACTTCTTTCTGACGTTCAAGCAGACCTTTGCCCGCAAATTCAACGAAATTCTTCTTGCACTGCAGATTGAGCGCGAGCTGAGCAAAGAGGAAATCCTCGAGCTCTACAACAATAAAATCTACTTCGGCAATCGGGCTTACGGTATTCAGGCTGCCGCCAACGTTTACTACGGCAAGGACATCGGCGAGCTCAACTTGGCTCAGTGGGCCATGATTGCTGGGCTGCCAAAGGCGCCATCGGCGTTCAATCCGCTGGCGAACCCCGAGAGAGCGCTCATTCGGCGCAATTGGATTCTCGGGCGCATGCTTGAGCTCGGTCATATCGACGAGACCAGCTGGCGCCAGGCCAGCAACGAGCCGATCAGCGCTCGCTACCATGGCCTCACTCCCGAACTGTACGCGCCCTATGTAGCAGAGATGGCTCGGCAGGAAGCGATATCCCGCTACGGCAATGGTGCTTATACAGATGGTTACAGCGTTTATACGACAGTAAACGCTCACTTACAGGAAATTGCGCGCAAGGCGTTGATTGAAGGGGTGCTTACTTACGATCAGCGTCACGGCTACCGTGGGCCGGAGCAAAACCTCGGGCTGGAAAACCCCGATAGTTGGCTTGATCAGCTCAAAGACATTCCCGTTTACGGCGGGCTGATGCCCGCCGTAGTCACCAGCACCGACGAGCAATCGGCCGAACTGATGCTAAAAGATGGCAGCACCACCACTTTAAACTGGGAGCAGGGCCTGTCCGAAGCACAACCCTACATCAACGAGAACTACAAAGGTAAAAAGCCTCAGTTTACCAGCGACGTGCTAAAACCCGCCGACGTTATTCGCCTACGCGACACACAAGCCGGTTGGCATTTGGCTCAGCTGCCCGCTGCCGAAGCGGCGCTCGTTTCTGTGAACCCCGCAGATGGGGCCATCATCTCACTCGTGGGAGGCTTTGATTTCAATCAAAGCCACTTTAACCGCATCACCCAGGCAAAACGCCAACCCGGCTCTTCATTCAAACCTTTTATCTATACCACCGCCCTGGAAAACGGCTTTACCCCTGCGACTATCATCAATGACGCGCCCATTGTGATTGAGGATGCCAGCCTCGAAGGCACTTGGCGACCGGAAAACGACGGCGGCAAATTTCTCGGCCCCATGCGTATGCGCGCAGCGCTCTACCGTTCGCGCAACTTGGTATCAATCCGTATTCTGCGCTCCTTGGGCATGGAGACCGCCCACAAGAGTCTGGCGCGCTTCGGTTTTGAAGAGGAGGCACTGCCTTATGACCTGTCCCTGGCACTCGGCAGTCACGACGTTACGCCGTTAGAGCTGGCCGAGGGCTACGCCGCCTTTGCTAACGGAGGCTACAAGGTTGAGCCCTACCTGATTGAGCGAATAGAAACCATCGAGGGCGAGACGCCCTACCAGGCCGAGCCGGCCACCGTATGCCGCGACTGTGAAGAAGAGCCCGAAGCCCCGAGCGCCACCGAGCAGGCAGAGCCCCTCGAGGCTCGCACACTGGAGGAATTGCTGGCCGTACCAGGCGCTGAGCTAGCGGTGAGTGAGCCCAAGGCCGAGCACCCCACCCAGAAGAGCCGCCCGGCCCCGCGCATCCTCGACCCGCAAACGGCTTTTATAGCCGACTCCATGCTCAGGGACGTGATTGCACGAGGCACTGGCCGGCGCGCCCGGGTATTGGAGCGCAGTGACATTGCTGGCAAAACCGGTACCACCAATGGCCCACGGGATGCGTGGTTTGCCGGCTACAACCCGGACATTGTCACCATTACCTGGCTCGGATTCGATAACTACACGCCGCTTGGGCAAAATGAATACGGTGGCTCTGCCGCTTTGCCCATATGGATTGACTATATGCGTGCCGCGCTAGACGGCAAGCCCGACCTGCCAGCGCGGCGCCCGGACGGCATTGTCACTGTTCGCATCGATCCAGAGACGGGAAAACGGGCCGGCCCCAATGATCCGGACGCCATCTTCGAAATTTTTCGGGTAGACAACCTACCCCCTCTGTCTGGCACAAGCCAAGGCAATGGCGACACAAACTCGCCTGAGGTATTGCCGGAGGAGCTGTTCTAGACGCCTCAATCAAGCCAAGGGTAACGATCCAAACACAAAAAAGCCGGCACCATTACTGGCGCCGGCTTTTTATTCCCGTCTGACCAAAGTGTCAGAGAAGGCTCTTACTTCTTACCGCCGATGCGACCACCGAAACGCTTGTTGAAGCGATCGATACGACCACCGGTATCAACAACTTTCTGCTTACCAGTAAAGAAGGGGTGGCACTCTGAGCAGACGTCAATATGGAAGTCTTCACCCAAGGTAGAGCGGGTTTTGATCTGGTTGCCGCAACTGCACGTTGCAGTAACGTCGGTGTAATTCGGATGGATATCAGCTTGCATGATTCTGGCCTGTGTTGTGGATACCGCCACCCGATAACCCGCCTGTTGCTGGGCTCCGAGCACGGTAACGCTCGTTAATACCAAATTTGAGGGCGGCGATACTACCACAGCTGCCCGCCAAATCAAGAAAAATGTACAAATTTCACCCTCTCGCCGCTCACAGCGAACCAGACCTGTACTCAGGCTGCAAATCCAGTAAGCTTGCGGCTGTGCCCGATGATACTCATAGCGCGAATGACCGATTCTCCTTACCTACAAGTTGCCCTGCCCGTGCCCCTACGCCGGCTGTTTCACTACTCGCTGCCGGATACCTGCCTCACCGCGCCCCATACCGGCACCCGGGTCAGGGTGTCCTTTGCCGGACGTCAGTTGGTCGGCTTGGTAATGGGCGAGTCTGACCATCCGGGCGTCGATGAGGATAAGGTCAAAGCCGTTGACGCGATCATCGACGCGATACCGATTTTGGATCGCGAACTGCTCTCATTCATCCACTGGGCCGCTGACTATTATCACTGCCCCTTGGGCGAAGCCCTTCAAACTGCACTCCCTGTACTTTTACGTCAGGGAGAGGACGCCAGCTTTGAGCCGGAAGAATCCTGCCGCCTGTGGGACTTAACCCCGGAGGGGCGGGGGCTACCTGAGACCCCTCTGCCCCGAGCCCCCAAACAAGCAGAGCTTCTGGTCTACCTGCGCGAGCACGGCCCCACCTCTTGGCAAACACTCAAAGAACAAGGCTTTTCGCGGGACCCTCTAAAGCGGCTTGACGAGCGCGGGCTGATCGCCACCGCAGATCCCGACAGTCTCGATCACTTCTCCGCGGAGCCACCTCTGGCGCTAAACCCGCAGCAAGCTCGCGCGCTGGAGGCTCTGGCGCCTGGAAAATTCGCCGCTCACTTACTGGACGGCACGACAGGCAGCGGCAAAACCGAGGTCTACTTGCAGGCCATCGAGCGAGTGCGGAAAGTCACTCCGACGGCACAGGCATTAGTTCTCGTGCCGGAAATCGGCCTGACACCGCAAACCATTGCCCGGTTTCGACGGCGCTTTGGCCCCAAGATAGCTGTTTTACACTCGGGGCTGACCGATCGAGAGCGCCTCAACAACTGGGTGCTCGCCGCTACGGGTCGGGCACAGATCGTCATCGGTACCCGTTCCGCCATTTTCACCCCGCTTGCGAAGCCCGGGCTGATCATCGTCGATGAAGAGCACGATCTGTCCTTTAAGCAACAAGAAGGCTTTCGCTATTCGGCCAGAGATCTGGCTAGCGTTCGCGCGCAGCGGCTCGGTATTCCCGTGATTCTCGGCAGCGCCACACCCGCGCTTGAGAGTTTGCATAACGCTCGGGCCGGGCGCTACCACCACCTGCAGCTCACCCAAAGAGCCAACAGCCAGGCCACGCCGCAAATTATCGTCAGCGATAGCCATGACGTGCCAGCCAGCCGTGGCGTCACAGAGGAGAGCCTGGCGGCCATTGGTTCGCACCTGGCTTCGGGCAATCAGGTATTGGTGTTCCTCAATCGCCGAGGCTATGCCCCCACACTGCAGTGCCACGATTGCGGTACCCAACTGCAATGCCCCCACTGCGACGCGCGGCTGACTTTGCATCACAACCCCAGACACCTTCACTGTCATCATTGTGATTTTCAGCGCCCGCAGAGCTCCCACTGCGAGCACTGCCACAGTCACCGGCTGGTACCGCTGGGACTCGGCACCGAACGCAGCGAAGAGTTTCTCAAAGCCAACTTCCCGCAGACACCGGTGCTCCGCATTGACCGCGACACCACGCGCAGTAAACACGCTCTCGAGCGGCTCATGGCGCAAATTCACTCTGGCGAAGCCTGTATTCTGGTGGGGACACAAATGCTCGCCAAAGGGCATCACTTCCCCGACGTCACACTCGCGATCATTATGGATGTCGACGGCGGCCTGTTGAGCGCCGATTTTCGTGGTCCGGAGCGCATGGGTCAACTGATCACCCAAGTCGCCGGGCGCGCTGGGCGCGCCGATAAGGCAGGGCAGGTTATTTTGCAAACGCGCAATCGCGAGCATCCATTGCTGCAACTGTTGGTGCATCAGGGTTACGGCGCCTTTGCCCAGGCGCTCCTGAGCGAGCGGGATATCACCCGCATGCCACCCTTTGCCCACTTGGCGCTGGTGCGCGCCGACGCCCCCAACGCCGAGATACCCCAGAGCTTTCTCAAGCAGCTCAGGCAGCAGGTGGAGGCGGCCGCACTAACGCATAAGGTCCAACTATTGGGCCCCATGCCCGCGTTGATGGAAAAACGCGGACAGCGTTACCGCTACCAGTTGCAAGCCAAAGCCGAGTCGCGCGGCGCGCTGCATCAATTTTTACAAGCGCTAGTGAGCGCCATTGAGGCCGGCCGCTGGCAACGGGCGCTGCGCTGGTCCCTGGACATCGACCCTCAGGATATGAGCTAGAGTTTCACATCTGTGTTACCGATAAAGCCTTGTCGACAATCTTGCATAGCTGCGGCGTGAAGAATCCCTCATTGCGAAAGACGAGGGCACAACCGTAAAATACCGCCTTTTACCCGAGCGCCCTCCATGACCCGCGATTACGCCAAAAATAAGCGCCCTGCCAGCAAAAAAACCCCGCCGCGCTCCCAGGTCCCCTGGTGGGTATGGCTCTTTATCGGCTCGGTGCTGGGTGCTTTTGTGATGTTTTTGGTGTACCTGGCGGGCATTTCTCCCGCCGAGGGGCTGTCTCAACCCAAAACCCCTGCCGCCGCCGTGCTTGAAACTCAACAAACCGAACCCGAGCCAAAGGAGGAGCTGCCCAAGCCGCGCTTTGATTTTTATAAGCTGCTGCAGGAAAGCGAAGAGATTGTTCCCGCTACCGAGCCGAGCGAAGTCGCCAGCGAACCGGAGACGCCCGTGGAGTATCTCTTGCAGGTAGGCTCCTTTCGCCGCGGCGAAGACGCAGACAACCTGCGGGCCCAATTGCTGCTCCTGAATCTGGACGCCTACACCGAGCAAGTCACTATCCGCGGTGGCGAGCGCTGGCACCGAGTGGTTGTCGGCCCCTTTGACAACCCAAGCCGCATGTCGAAAGCGCGCTCGACTCTGGTGTCCAACCGCTATAACGCTCTGGTGCTCAAACGCAAGCCCGAGGGCTAAGTGCGCTTGAAAAACGTCACCGCGCCCCCATCCTAACGGTCTAGCTGCCGCCTCTGCCGGCACCGGGTGTACGGCACACGCCCGGTCAATCCACCAGCCAAGATGTAAAGGACAAGACGTGGAACAGTACCGAGGTACCACCATTCTCTCCGTGCGCCGGGGCAACACCGTTGTCATCGGCGGCGACGGCCAGGTCTCACTGGGCAACACCATCATGAAAGGCAACGCGCGTAAGGTCCGTAGACTTTATCGCGACCAAGTGCTGGCCGGATTTGCCGGCGGCACCGCTGATGCCTTTACCCTGTTCGAGCGCTTTGAAGCCAAGTTAGAAGCCTACAACGGCCAGCTGACCCGGGCGGCCGTAGAGCTGGCTAAGGACTGGCGCACAGAGCGCTCTCTACGCCGCCTGGAGGCCTTGCTGGCTGTTGCTGACAAAGAGGCCTCGTTGATCATTACCGGCAACGGTGACGTAATTCAGCCCGAAGACGACCTCATCGCCATAGGCTCAGGCGGCGCCTTCGCGCAGTCGGCTGCGCGCGCGTTGCTCGACAACACCGAGCTCGACGCCCGCGCCATCGTCGAAAAGGGTCTGTCTATCGCCGGCGACATCTGCATCTATACCAACCACAACCAGACGATTGAATCTCTGGAATACTGACAGCGAGTGCTTCTATGTCCAGCATGACTCCCCGTGAAATTGTTCACGAGCTCGATCGCCATATCGTTGGCCAGAGCGACGCCAAGCGCGCGGTCGCCATAGCGCTGCGAAACCGCTGGCGGCGCATGCAGGTCGCCCCGGATCTGCGCGGTGAAATCACCCCAAAAAATATTTTGATGATTGGCCCCACGGGGGTCGGCAAAACCGAAATCGCCCGGCGTCTGGCCAAGCTCGCCGGCGCCCCGTTTATCAAAGTGGAAGCCACCAAGTTCACCGAAGTCGGCTACGTCGGCCGGGACGTGGAATCCATTATTCGTGACCTGGTGGAAAGCGCCATTAAAATGCAGCGCGAGCAGGCCATGAAGCGCGTAGAGGTACGCGCCGCCGAGGCCGCTGAGGAGCGTGTCCTCAACGCCCTTTTACCCAAAGCACGGGGCGACAGCGACACTGAATCAGGCGCGAACACCCGCCAGGTATTTCGCAAGAAGCTGCGCGAGGGCGACCTGGACGACAAAGAAATCGAAGTGGACGTTGCGGCTACCCCGGTCGGTGTTGAGATCATGGCGCCACCCGGTATGGAAGAGATGACCAACCAGCTACAAAACATGTTTTCCTCCATGTCCAGCGGTAAAACACACACCAGTAAAATGACCGTCAAGCAAGCCTTGAAAGTGTTGCAGGAAGAAGAAGCGGCACGCCTGGTTAACAATGACGACATTAAATCCATGGCAATTGAGGCCGTGGAGCAAAACGGCATCGTCTTTATTGATGAAATCGATAAAGTCGCCAAGCGCGGCGAAACCAGCGGCGCCGATGTCTCCCGCGAAGGCGTGCAGCGGGACCTCCTGCCGCTTATTGAGGGCTGTACCGTCAGCACCAAACACGGCATGGTCAAAACCGATCATATCCTGTTTATTTCATCCGGAGCCTTTCACTTATCCAAGCCTTCGGATCTGATTCCAGAGCTGCAGGGCCGGCTGCCCATTCGGGTGGAGCTGAGCGCTCTGACACCGGACGACTTTGAGCGGATTCTCACCGAGCCCTCGGCATCGCTCACCGAGCAGCAGCAAGCGCTGTTAAAAACCGAAGGCGTCGACATCGAGTTCACCAAAGACGGAATTCGTCGCATCGCCGAAACCGCTTTTGATGTGAACGAGCGCACCGAAAACATTGGTGCACGACGCCTGCACACCCTGCTTGAACGCTTACTGGAAGAAATTTCCTTTGACGCTGGCAGCGATGGCGAGCGGTTTGTGATCGACGCCGGCTATGTCGACAACCACCTCGGTGAATTAGCTAAAAACGAAGATCTGAGCCGCTATATTCTCTGATGAATGCGCCCAGCAAAATAAAATTGCACCGCGACAGCGCCGAGCTGGAAATCCAGTTCGGCGCAGAACACTATCGCCTGAGCGCCGAGTTTTTGAGGGTGCATTCCCCCAGCGCCGAGGTCAAAGGCCACGGACCAGGCCAGGCCAAACTGCAATACGGCAAACGTCTGGTCACCATTCTCAAGCTGGAGCCTGTAGGCAATTACGCCATCAAGCTGAGCTTTGACGACGGGCACAACACCGGTATCTATACCTGGGATATGCTGCGCGCGTTTTGCCAGCACAAAGAGGATTACTGGCGCGAGTATGAAGAGGCGCTGTCGCTAGCGGGGCTAGATCGCGACCCAGACACTCGTGCGGTGCGCTTCGTCCCTTAACTCGCAATTTTGGGCAAGATGGCTACAATAGCAGGCCAAAACTTCCAACTGGCGCGCCTGAATGAATACCACAACCAACGCCCTACCCCTTCGTCCACTGCGCTATCTGTTGTTGCTGGCCATGGTCATCATCGCCATCGCCGTAACGGTGTACTACTACATCAGCGCCGGGGATGTCGCCGCAATGCAGGCAGCGCGCGAAGGCGGCCCCATCGATTTTGCCTCGGCCATGGGCTACTTTGTCTGCGCCGCGCTGATGGTGTGCCTGGGAGGCTCCCATGTGGTCCGCCACCACTGGCCACTGATTATCACGGTCACTCTGCTGGGGCTGCGGGAGATGGACTTTGACAAGCGCTTTTCGACGTATGGGCTATTCAAATCCGCCACCCTGCGTGCACCGGACGTCTCTATCCTGGAAAAGGGCATTACTCTGTTGGTGATCCTGGCCGTGGTGGCGCTGTTCATCACCCTGATTCGTCGCTATGCCCGCACCCTGCTCGGCAGTGTTCTGCGGCTGGAGGCGGTATCCCTGATCACCGGCTTCGCCGGAGCCATGCTGATCATTGCCCGGGCTCTGGATGGCGCCGCCCGCAAACTGGCCGACTTTGGCATTCACCTACCGCATCACAGTGAGGTGCTCACCACGATTACCGAGGAGGTGATTGAGCTCGGTGTACCCGTGACTCTCATGCTCGCTTTTCTGGCCTACCGCCGTGTCTACTTGCGGCATTAGTTCGCGACCTAGGCGATCTCGGTGCGAGCCACCAAACGCCGAAAACTTTTCATAACTTGCTTGGGGCCTAGAGCACGCTTCCAATAGCGGGTTTTCAATGGCCGGCAAAACAGCCATGAAGGCGCCAATACCACTTCGCTGATGTGCCAGGACGGTGCCCACAGGCGCGCGGTGCCGCGGCGAATAGCAATGGAGACCGTGGGAACTCCGAGGCACGACGCCAAATGCCCAAGACCTGAATCGCAGCCAATAAAGTAATTGGCACGGGTGAGAAAACCGGCCACATCGGACAGGGAATCAAAACTCATTACTTTGTAGCCCGCGGCTTCTGCCGAGCACCAAGCACCCTTTTCACTGGGTGCCACCACAAACACCGGCTCAAAACCCTCGGCCAGCAAGTCACTTGCCAGCTGTAAAAACTTATCCTGAGGCCAGACTTTAAAGGGGTCTACCGAGGTCGGATGAATCACTATTCGCCCATCTATGACATCAACGGAACCCACCGTAGCTGCCATGATGCCATTGTGCCGCACTGGATCGACTACTCCCCAGTAACGTCGGCAGTAAGCCATTTGAATGTCTACCATAGGCTGTGGGGTACGGAACAACTCAGAATCACTCATTACCTCAACCCGAGGGTGGTGCGAGCGCAGCTCGCTCACATAGGGCCGGTCAAATAACACCAGCACTTTGTCAAAGTCCTGCCAGTCACTAGTGGCGGCAAAACTTTTGGGGTAGGGACGAATAGTAAAACCGGGAAACCAGCAACGCAATTGGAACAGGTAATCACTGAACACAATCACCTCGTGGCCCGCCTGCTGTAAATTATTGACCGTGACCATACCAATCAGGGAGTCGCCCAAACGGTCACTACTGACAAACGCTATTGCCTTGGCCATACAATACGTCCTGTACTATAACTTCTGGAATAAATTAGTCTTACTGAAAACAAAAAAATTCCACAGCGGCCGTTTGGCGTTTGGCCGCTGTGGAATTTTTTTGTTATCGATATTGGAAAGTGTTGTGTATTTAAACGCCACCCCTAGGGGGCGATGATTCTCTACTGCGATTTTTCGTGAATCTTTTTAATAATACCAGTGGTCGAGCAATTTTCATAAAATTTAAGCACAGCCACCTCGCCGCCATAGGCCTTGACAATTTCCCAGCCGACCACCTGCTCGTCAGTGTAGTCGCCGCCTTTGACCAAAACGTCAGGTCGCAACTCACGCAGTAGATTCTCGGGTGTATCTTCCGTAAAACTGACCACCCAATCCACCGCCTCAAGACCTGCCAAGACCGCCATACGACGTTCCACCGGATTGATAGGCCGTGACGGCCCCTTAAGCCGCACCACGGACTCATCGCTGTTAATGGCTACCACTAGTCGGTCACCCTGCTCGCGCGCCTGCTCCAAATAGCCGACGTGGCCAGCATGAATAATATCGAAACAGCCATTGGTAAAGACTATCTTTTCACCTTGTTGCCGTGCTTCATCCAGGGCAATTAGCAACTGCTCGACGCTGACGACACCGCGCTCCACACCCTTTTCCTGCCCTACGGCACGACGCAGCTCCGGACCACTGATGGTAGCGGTACCCAATTTGCCAACTACAATGCCGGCGGCTATATTCGCAAGTCCGGTGGCCTCAGGTAACGAATACCCTGCCGCCACCGATGAAGCCAAAACGGCAATCACTGTATCGCCGGCGCCAGTCACATCAAAAACTTCACGCGCCCGCGCCGGCAGATGCAACTCGGGAAGCCCTGGGCGCAGCAAGGTCATGCCCTGTTCACCGCGGGTGACTAACAGCGCCTGCAAGTCCAACTCACTCATCAACTGCGATGCTTTTTCAACCAGCGTCTGCTCATTCCGGCAGGCACCCACCACGGCTTCCAGCTCATGCAAATTTGGCGTCAGCAAAGTGGCACCACGATAGCGGGAGAAATCGGTTCCCTTGGGGTCCACCAGCACCGGAACACCGGCCTGGCGTGCAAGCGAGATCAGAGTCTGGCTGTCAGCAAGGCTCCCCTTGGCATAATCGGATAAAACCAGCACACCGACTTGCTCGATCATCTGACCGACCGCCTCGGCGAACTCACTGGAATCGGCGGGATCAAATGGGGCCTCAAAATCCAGCCGCAGCAACTGTTGATGCCGGCTCATCACACGCAGCTTGGTAATGGTGGGCTTATCCCCGGACACTTGAAATCTGGTGGCAATGCCAGCCGCCTGAAGCTGACCACGGAGCACACCGGCGGCCTCATCATCACCGACGACGCTCAGCAGCGAAGCACCAGCCCCCAAAGCGGCGATATTCAAAGCCACATTACCCGCGCCACCGGCCCGGTCCTCTGTCTGTTCGACATTAACCACGGGCACTGGCGCCTCAGGGGATATGCGCGATGTCTCACCATGCCAGTAGCGGTCGAGCATGACATCGCCTACCACCAGAATTTGGGAACGATCAAAGCGCGGCATGGGTAATTGCATAAATCTACCTTAGAGGGTCAGCGAATCAGACTGGGTGGCACTGTGCAGGCGAGCGTAATGCCCCTGCTCTTGCATGAGTTGAGCGTGGCTCCCCTGCTCGACAATACAGCCGTCCTCCATCACGACAATAACGTCGGCTTTCTCAATAGTAGAAAGACGGTGAGCCACCACAAAGGTTGTGCGACCGCGAGAAACCGTTTCCAGCGCCTGCTGAATATAGCGCTCCGACTCATTGTCCAAAGCCGACGTCGCTTCGTCGAGAATCAAAATGGGGGCGTCTTTAAAAATAGCCCGGGCAATTGCCAAGCGTTGACGCTGACCGCCGGACAGCTTGGCGCCGCCTTCGCCAATAAACGTATCGTAGCCTTGGGGGAGCTTATCAATAAACTCGGAGGCGTAGGCGAGATCTGCCGCTCGACGGACCTTGTCCATGGCGGCGTCATTCAGTGTGCCATAGGCGATATTGGCAGCAACCGTGTCATTAAACAGCACCACTTGCTGAGTAACCAGCGCTATCTGGGCTCTCAGGCTCTTCAAAGTAAACTCGCGTATATCCGTACCGTCGATAGTGATACTGCCCTCAAATCCAGAGTAAAAGCGCGTGAGCAAGTTCATCAAGGTCGACTTGCCGCTGCCAGATTTCCCCACCAAAGCCACCACCTGTCCCGGCTGAACGTCGAGCTGAATGCCTTTGAGCGCTTCCCGGTCACTGCCTTGATAAGTAAAATGCAAATCGCGCACAGATACCTTGCCTGATACCCGATTAGGCACATAATCGCCATTGTCTTCTTCTGTCTTTTCATCCAAAACTTGGAAAATACTGTCGGCAGCGGCGACACCCTTTTGAATAACGGGTACCACTTCACTGAGCTGGCGCATGGTTTTTTGCACCATTCCCACAGCCAGAAAATAAGCCACAAAAGCACCGGCATCTTGTATTTGCATTTGCCCTAGAGCCACCCACAAAAGTGCCCCCATAGCCAGGGCTATTAACAGCTGAATCACCGGCGTATTCAGCGCAGAGGTAAATATAACCTTAACGTTCTGCAAATAATTGCGCCAACTGGCAGCAGCAAAGCGCTCTTTCTCATAGGTTTCACCACCAAAACTGCGCATTACCCTATAGCCGCTGACCATTTCTGAGGTTACCTGGGTGATATCACCCATGCTGTGCTGCACCTTCGAGCTCAAGCGTCTTAAGCGTTTCCCGACATACCCTACCAATACCGCAATAATGGGGGCGACGGTCATCATGATTAGAGTCAGCACCCAGTCTTTGTAAAACAAATAAGCTAATAACCCTATGAGGGTGGTGCCTTCCCGGATAATGGTCTTGAGCGCTTCGGTCGAAGCAGTTGTGACATTATTAATATTGAAGTTAATAATGGATATGAGCTTACCCGAATCGTTGCGCTCGTAAAACTCACCCGGTAAATACACCATGTGATTGAATAGAGTGACCCGCAGCGTGTCGACAATGCGAAATGACACTTTGGAGATGAAGAAATTACCCAGAAACCCGCCGAAGCCACGCACAGCAATAATGGCGATAATAATCAGCGATGGCTGCCACAGCGGCCCGCGCTCCTCTGCCTCGATAAAATTCAGCAGGTACTCCATGTACTGAGCCATCGCCGGCTGCGATGCCGAATAGACGACAAACCCCAAAACACTGATCAAAAAGCTCAGCCAGTGCGGCTTGATATAGCCCAGTAGGCGCAGGTAGACCGTCAGCGAGGCGGTTTCGGAGGCGGTGTTTGGCGAGCTGGTGGAAGAAGTCATAGTGCCCTTTGTAGTTGCAGAGTCAGGGCGCTGTTCTGGTGCGCACCCATAGGTCGGCGTATTTTACAAAGGTTGCATGGGACATAACCAGTGCAATCAAGAATCCCTGTCCCCCATCGAGAAAACCCCGACGCAGGACATACATGCGGACAAAGCACGCCAGCCCGTGCAGACAGGCTGAGAGCAGCGACCCTTTCCGCCCCTGCTCGGCTCGGGCGATGGCCCACTGCTCGGAATAGAGCGCTGATTTACTCACAAGGTGGCGCACACTGTCATAAACATAGTGCAACAGATCACCGTCGAGCCGGCGAACCGGTAGTTTTTGCGGGTTCTGTAATCGCTCGTGTACCCGTGTATCATCAAAGCCGGCCTTGGCGCGCGGATAGAGCCGGGGAATCCAGTCAGGGTACATGTCCGTGTGCCGCATAAAACGGCCAAAGCACCAGCTTAGTCGGTTGACTTCATACACCGCATCGTCACCGTTGATCGCCTGCACTATGGACTGCCGCAGCGGCACCGTCACACGCTCATCGGCATCGATACACAGGATCCAGTGCCCCCGGGCCAGGCTCTGAGCCCTTTGGCGCTGTACGCCAAAGCCTTGCCACTCGAGCTCCACTGCAACCCGCGCCCCGTAGCGATGAGCGATATCGCAGGTATCATCGGTGCTGCCAGAGTCCAGCACCAGTATTTCATCGGCAAAATAGAGGCTTTCCAGGCACTCAGCCAACTTATCGCTTTCATTTTTTACAATGAGTACAGCCGAAAGCAGTACCTGATCCTCGGGCTCGGAATTAGCGCCCATCGTCTGAATCCCGACCATGAGCGCTGCGCATATAGCCCCAGATTACCACGAGGAAAAAGGCGTAAAGGGTGACACCACTGTTGTGGCGAAAAAAAGCCTGAGTCAGACCAAACAGCATCACACCGACCACCAGAAGCACACCGCAGAGCGCGAAGGCCCGCAACTGCGACGCCTGCCTGTCGGCGCGATACAGCTGCTGCGCGAACAGGACAAACGGCACTAGATACACAACCAATAGCGCCAGCAACCCCCAGGCTCCGCGCTTGATCAAAGTGTCGAGGGTATCATTGTGCACATGATCGTACTTTCCCACGATGGCACGTACACGCTCATCTTCAATCTGTGCCTTCATCGGCTCAACATAAGCGGTCTCGCCCCAGCCTGCCCAAGGGCGCACCGAAGACAGATCCAACACCGAGCGCCACATGACCAGACGAATCCCCACTGAACTGGTCGCCGAGCCATGGTCTAGATAGCCGTCGAGCTCCGTGCTCGCCCGGTTGAGTCGCTCCTGAATGCCCGTTTGCGGAATCGCATAGAGCGCAGCCAGTAATAAGAGTAAGCTCGCCAGGCCTGTGGCCAGCAAACGCCGGCTCATGTGCCGGCGGAAATTAAAGTACAAAATGGCCAGCAATATCGGCAGAGCCAGCCAGCCGCCGCGCGCGCCCGAGAGCATGGAGCCGAGAATACCCAGCACCGCGGCAATGCACAGCGCCAGGGTCCACTGCACAGTGCAGCGCCGGTGGCGCGCCCAGCCGAGACCTGCCAAACACAGGCAGCCCATTAGCAGCGACAAATTGCCGAACTGTATTGGATTCATAAATCCGCCGGCTCTCGCCTGCCCTTCGACAACAATTTGCCAGAGAGCCACTACGCCACCGAGCGACGTACCAACCACGAGCCCACTCCACCAATAGCGTGCGCTTGGGGCGAAACCCATCACCGCCAGTAAAATGGCCACACCCAATAAAAAACGACTGGGCTCTTCATAATATCGGGAAGAGAGTCCGTGATAGGCGTTCAGCAGAGCATTCACAGCAAAGTAGAATAAGAGCGCCGCTATCATCCACCCATCGGCGCGACTTAAGCCCAGCGCGGGACGAAACCAGAGCAACAGAGGGACGCTCGACAGACACAACAATGCCGAACCGTAGGAATAACCTGAGGGCAGCACAAAACACAGTGCGCAGGCCAGAAAGATACAGCCGGCCACAAAGGCCCTGACAGGTCGCCCCTGCAAACTGATGCCGGTCGTTGGCATGTATTTATAATCCGGTTCCAGAAACATGCGCCTGTGAATACCTTTGGCAAGAATAGCGTATTACCATTTGAACGATAAGCGGCTGAACCGGCCCTGAATGATCAGCACCGACTGAAGGTCTTAAAGGCCCGTATTGAATCACACTTGCTACGCCATAGGTAGCAAAGCCAAAGCGCAAACTGTGAAAACTTGTACGCATACCTCAGCTCACACGCCAAGGCGCGCCAGGGCAGCCAGCACCTGCTCTGGCGCAAGCTCCTCCAGACACTGCTTATGCCCTAATGGACACTCCCGGGCAAAACAGGGCTGACAGCTAAGCGCCAAGGAGAGCGTCTCCACCGCCGAGCCCAGAGGCGGAGTGAAGGCCGCACTGGTAGAGCCATAGACTGCCACCAGAGGCCGGTTCAGCGCTGCGGCAATGTGCATGAGGCCGGAATCGTTGCTGACCACCGCCGATGCCATGGACAAGAGATCTATGGCGTCGGCCAGAGACGTTTTTCCCGCCAGCAAGTGACAGCGAGAGCGCGACTGGGGGAGCTGCGCATAAATGCGCTGGGCGACTGCAGCGTCTTTGCCGGAGCCAAACACCCATACCTGCCAGCCCTCGGCGAGCTTGGCCTCCGCCACGCGGGAATAATGACGGCTGGGCCAACGCTTGGACGGACCGAACTCGGCGCCGGGGCACAGCGCCAGTATTGGCCGCTGCCGCTCCAACCCATAGGTTTGCAGTAAATCGGGGTAGCGATCGGTGTCGGCCACAAGCGAGGGCCGCGGTAAATGCTCGGGCAGAGCCACTCCGGGCTCATAGGCCAAGGCAACAAAGCGCTCCACCATCAAGGGGTAGCGAGCAGGCTCCAACCGACGCAGGTCATTGAGCAGGCCATAGCGCATTTCACCGCGCCATCCGACACGTCTGTCGATACCGGCGAAAGCCGGAATCAGCGCCGATTTGAGCGAATTGGGAAGGACGTAAGCGCGTGTGTAACCGCGCTTGGCAAGCTGGCGGGCCAAGCGCCACCGCTCACCAAGCATAACGCTGCCGTGACCCACCGGCATATCGATGCTGCCGCCGACCTCCCGCATGCGCTCGGTCAGCGGCCGGCTCCAGGCAGGGGCGAGCACATCCAGCGCCTCGGGCACAAACCGCTGCTGCAGCGTGGCAAACAGCGACTGCGCCATCACCATATCGCCGACCCAGGACGGGCCGATGACCAGAATGCGCTCAGTGGACACGCGTTAACCTTTGATCGGCGCTAACCATCCTTTGTGCTGGGGCAGGCGCCCCTTGACCGCGTCAAAATACAACCCCTGCAGCTCGGTGGTGATCGGGCCGCGCTTGCCCTCGCCGATCATTCGGCCGTCGAGCTCGCGAATAGGCAAAACCTCCGCAGCGGTACCGGTAAAGAACACCTCGTCCGCCACATAAACTTCATCGCGGGTAATGCGCTTTTCACGCACGGGATAGCCACACTCACTGGCCAGCGCAAAAATCGTGTTGCGGGTGATGCCGTCCAGACAAGAAGTGAGCTCGGGGGTGTAGATCACGCCATCGCGCACCACAAACACGTTCTCGCCACTGCCTTCGGCCACATAGCCTTCGTTGTCCAGCAGCAGCGCCTCTTCACACCCGCTGTCGAGGGCTTCTTGCAGAGCCAGCAGGGAGTTGATGTAGTGCCCGTTCGCCTTGGCCTTGCACATGGAAATGTTCACGTGGTGACGAGTGTAGCTGGAGGTCCGCACTTTGATGCCCATGTCACGGGCTTCCGGCGACATGTAGGACGGCCAGTTCCAGGCAGCCACCATCACGTGCACCCGCAGGTTGTCGGCGCGCAAACCCATTCCCTCAGAGCCGTAAAAAGCCATGGGACGCAGGTAGCTCTCGTGCAAGTTATTTTCCCGCACCACACACTTTTGCGCCTCGTTGAGGGCGGCCTTATCGTAGGGCAGCTTCATACGCATGATGTGCGCCGAGCGGAACAGGCGATCGGTGTGCTCCTGCAAACGAAAAATGCAGGTGCCATCTTCAGCGGTTTCGTAGGCCCGAACCCCCTCAAACACCCCCATGCCGTAGTGCAGGGTGTGGGTCAGAACGTGTACGCGAGCGTCACGCCAGGGCACCAGTTCGCCATCCAGCCAGATTACGCCGTCGCGATCGGCAAATGACATAGCCAACTCCTAAAAAGTCTCAGTTCAATACAGGGATAGTGGTCCAAGGGTCGACGGCAGCGCGGGTCATTGGCTATCCGGCGCGAGCATCAGCTCTTGCCAGATGTCAGTTACCTGTCTGCGCTCAGCGCTAAACACATCATCACCTTGCAGTACCGCCTCCTGGCGCTGTAACGCTAGGCGGTGTCCGGTGGACCGATAGGCCTTGTAGGCGTCAATCAGTTGCGAAACCGTCTCGGCAGGCAATAAGGCCTCCCGCTCCAGAGTTTCGAGAATGCGGATATTGTCCGTGTACCGGGTGAGCGAGGGTGCTTTGTGGGCCCACGCCAAAACGGCGTATTGAACCATAAATTCAATATCGACGATACCTCCGGCATCCTGCTTGAGCTGAAATTTACCCGTATCTGTACCGCTACCGAGGTGACTGCGCATTTTTTCGCGCATTTCAATGACCTCGCGGCGCAGTGTCGCCGCCTCCCGGCTCTGGCCCAGCACACGCTCACGCACCTGATCAAAGCGCGCCGCCAAGGCTTCGCTCCCCGCTACAGGTCTGGCTCTGACCAGCGCTTGGTGCTCCCAAGTCCAGGCTTCACCAAACTGGTACTTTTCAAAGGCGCCGAGAGAGCTGACCAGCATGCCGGAATTGCCCGAAGGGCGCAGGCGCATATCCACCTCATAGAGCAGTCCGGAGACCGTCTGAGTGTTGAGAATATGGATGATCCGTTGCCCAAGCCGGGTATAAAAGGTCAGGTTATCCACCGACTTTTCGCCGCTGGTCGAGCCGCCGGCATAGGTATCGTGAATAAACACCAGATCCAGATCGGAGCCGTGACCCAGCTCGATACCGCCGAGCTTACCGTAACCCACAATCACCAGGTTCGGCTCGCGTTCCTCAGCGCCGCTCTCGGCGCGGGGATGGCCGTGGCGCGCCACCATCTGCTCCCAGGCGAGCACCAGCACGTGCTCGAGAACAACCTCGGCGATATAGGTGAGATAATCACTGACCTTCATCAAAGCCAGGGCACCGGTCACCTCACTGGCGGCCACCCGCAGGGCGTGGGCACTGCGAAAGTAGCGCAGAGACTCCATGTGGCCTTCGAGATCATCCCAGCCCAAGCGCAGGAGCTCGCGGCGCAGCTCATCGCGCAGCGCGTCTTTATCCGGTGGCGCGTAGAGGCTTTCGGGGGTCAGCAGCTCATCCAGCAGAATCGGATGCTGAGCGAGCTGGTGGGCAATCCAGGGGCTGGCCGCACTCAGGTGCACCAGCTGGCGCAGCGCTGTGGGATTCTCCACCAACATCACCAGGTAGGCGCTGCGCCGTGCAACCGCCTCGACAAAAGGCAGGATGCGCTGCAGCGTTTCGGCGGCGTCAATATCCGGCTCGCTGGCAAGACTCGCCAACAGCCGCGGCACAAAGGCATCCAGGCGCGTGCGGCTGGATGCCTGCATCGCCAGCACCTGCCGCGATTGCTGCAAGCTGGCGAGCGCCTCAACAATCGCCTCGCCCGGCTCACAGCCGTGTTCCGCCAAAAACGCCAGCGCCTCCTCACCTGCCAGCGTGTGATCCCACAACCCCAGCCAATCGTTGAGCTCGGCATCGTCTACCGCAGAGTCGCTATCCGGGTCGGCAATCACCTGCTGAAATTCGCTGTTGACCCGCTGGCGGTGCTCGCTGAGCACATCGAAAAAAGCCTGCCAGCTCTCAAAACCCATGGCCCAGGCGAGACGCAGCTGGCCGGTCGAATCCGTCGGCAGGGACTGCGTCTGACGGTCCTGGTAGCCCTGTATGGCGTGTTCGGTATTGCGCAGAAACTCATAGGCGCTGAGCAGCGCCTCGCCACTGCCCGGCGGCAGGTATTTTTCTCGCTCCAGCATGGGCAGTAGTTTGCAGACCTGACGCTCGCGCAGCGCCGTCTCGCGCCCGCCACGAATCAACTGAAACAGCTGCACCACGAACTCCACCTCGCGGATACCGCCTTCGCCCAACTTGACGTCCAGATCCATGCCCTTGCGCTGCACCTGGCGCTGGATCAAACCTTTCATATCCCGCAGCGATTCGATCACGCTGAAATCCACGTACTGGCGATAGGTAAAAGGCGCCAGCATTTGCATCAACTCGTCACAGGCCGCTTCACCACCGGCCACCCAGGCGACGGGGCGCGCCTTGATCATGGCGTAGCGCTCCCAATCGCGCCCCTGAGACTGATAGTAGCTCTCCATTGCGTCGAAATTCTGCACCAGCGCGCCACTTTGCCCGTGGGGCCGCAGGCGCATATCCACCCGGAAGACGAAACCGTCGGCGGTTTGCGCGTCCAGGCTGCGGATCAACTTTTGCCCCAAACGGACAAAGAACTCCTGATTGGTCAGGCTTTTCTTGCCGTTGGTTTCGCCGGCTTCTGGGTAGGCGAATATCAGATCGATATCCGAGGAGACATTGAGCTCGCGCGCACCGAGCTTGCCCATACCCAGCACCACCATAGGCTGAGGTTGCCCGCTCTGACGGCCTACCGGCTCGCCGTAGCGCGCAACCAGTGCCCGGTAATGCCAATTGAGGCACGCCTGTATCACGGTATCGGCAAAAGCCGACAATTCGGCGGTAATCTCAAGCATGCTCCCCAGCCGATTGAGATCGCGCCAGATGATACGCACCATAGCGCGATTGCGCTCGCGCCTGACGAGCTGCTCGAGCTCGGTCTCATCGGAGCACGCAGCCAAGGACTCTGCCAGCCGGGAGAGGTCATCGTCACACTGGGCGGCAAACAAACGCCCGCGGCGCAAAAGCTCGGCCAAATGCTGGGGATTGATTCGGCAGGTTTTTGCCACAAACTCGCTACAGGCCAGTACCTTGGTGAGCTGAGCGTTGAAAAGCTCCCAGTCGGGCGCCGCCGGGGCCTTGGCTAGCAACTGCGAAAACTCCTCAAGCTTCGCTTGTTGCCAGGCCTGGATCAACGCTTCGCGGTGCTGCTCCGCGATGGCTCGCAAAGCGCCGGGAATTTCTTGCGCTTGGGTCATAGGGTCTCCAACATCATTAACGATCGCTGCGCTCGGGAGGCGGGGCCACTCTCAGAACTTCTTCCATGGTCGTCAAGCCGGCTGCTATTTTCTGGGCGCCGGACAGTCGGAGGGTTCTCATCCCCTCGCGCATGGCCTGCTTACGCAAGGTCTGCAGATTGCAGCCGTCAGTAATCAATTCTTTTATGGTGTCCGACAGCAGCAGGATCTCAAAGATGCCCTGCCGCCCCAGATACCCGGTGTTGCGACACTCCAGGCAACCGACGGGGCGGTACACCTGATCGGGCAGGTTCACCTTCCAGGGAGCCACCAGCGCATCCCAGTCTTCTCGCTTGATACTGCCGGCTTCCTTGCAATGCGGGCAGAGAGTACGCACCAAACGCTGCGCCATGATACCGAGCAAGGTGGCGTTGATAAGGTAGGAGGGAATTCCCAGATCCAGCAGCCGGGCGACGGTGGCAGGGGCATCGTTGGTGTGCAGCGTGGACAATACCAGATGGCCGGTCAGCGCCGCCTGCACGGCCATCTGCGCGGTTTCCAGGTCGCGCATTTCGCCAACCATTATGATATCCGGGTCCTGACGCATCAGGGTGCGAATACCGGCGGCGAAATCCAGTTCAATTTTGTGGTGCACCTGTGTCTGGTTAAAGCGCTCCTCCACCATCTCAATCGGGTCTTCAATGGTGCTGACATTGACCTCGCTGGTCGCGACTTTGCGCAGCGATGAATAGAGCGTGGTGGTTTTACCCGAGCCCGTTGGGCCTGTCACCAGAACTATCCCGTTGGGCCGGTTGAGCATGCCGTCCCAGCGATTGTAGTCGTCGCCCACCAGGCCCAAATCGTGAAAGCTGCGCAACAAGACCTCGGGGTCAAAGATCCGCATCACCAGCTTCTCACCAAAGGCGGTGGGCAGGGTCGACAGCCGCAGCTCCACCTCGCTGTCATCGGCGCGGCGGGTCTTGATGCGCCCATCCTGAGGCTTGCGCTTCTCGGCAATATTCATGCGCCCCAACACTTTGAAGCGGCTGACGACGGCCATGGCCACAGTGGCGGGGAACTCATAGACGTCGTGCAGAACCCCGTCGATGCGAAAGCGAACCCGCCCGACTTCACGCCGCGGCTCAATATGAATGTCGCTGGCGCGCTGATCGTAAGCGTACTGTAACAACCAGTCGACAATATTAACCACGTGCTTGTCGTCGGCATCGGCATCGCCCAGGGATTTCAAATCCACAAGCTGCTCGAAGTTGGTCACGGCCGATGCCCCGGGGCCGCCGCTGGCCCCGGAGACCGAACGCGCCAGGGTATAGAACTCAATCTGGTAGCGGGCGACATCGGCCGGGTTGGCAAACACCCGCGTCACCTTGCGCCGGGCAACGTGCTCGACCTGGGGCTCCCAGCCAGTGAGAAACGGCTGGGCGCAGGCGATCAGCACCTCGTCGGGGGTAACACCGACACAGAGAATACTGTGGCGTTTGGCAAAAGCGTAAGACACCACCGAGGTGACCTTGGAGACATCAATTTTGAGTGGATCGATATGAAAGACCGGCAATCCGGCCCGCTGGGCCATCCACTGGGTGAGCGCTTCGCCGTCGAGCAGCTTGCCCGGGCGGGCCTGATCGTCAATGCCCTGGCTGGCGACATACGCCAAGGGGTGCATCGCCGTCTGCGAGCGAGTGCGGTTGGCTCCAAGCAGTATATTGGCGTCCGCCTGACTCATGCGGCCATCATTCACCAGGTCATCAATGACAGATCGCAGATCCAGCACTTTTTCTGCAGCCGGCGGCTGGGGCATGGTTTACTCCCTTGGGTGACTCACTTGGGCCGATTGTAGCCTGCCGGCGGCAGATCCGTCACGGGCCCAGCATTCAGGGTGACCTGACTGCCCAATATTCTTATACTGCGCGCTGATTCTGAGCAAAGGACAATCATTATGGTCTTCAGCAACCCGTTTTCCAATATGTTTGGGCGCTCGCCCATCAAGCCCATGCAGGAACACATGGCGACTGTGGTCGAGGCTTCCGGCAAGCTTCCGGATTTTATCGAGGCGGTCATCGCCGGCGATTGGCCCCGCGCCGAGGCGACCCAGGCGGAGATTTCCAAACTTGAGCGCCGGGCCGATGAGCTGAAAAAACAGCTGCGCCTGCATTTGCCCAAGAGCCTTTTTCTACCCGTTCCCCGCACCGACCTTCTCGAACTGCTCAGCACCCAGGACCGCATCGCCAATAAGGCGCAGGACATCTCCGGCATTATGCTCGGCCGCAAAATGGTGCTGCCAGCAAGCCTACAGGTGAGCTTTACCGAGTTCGTCACCTCCGCTCAGCAAACCGCCGAGCAAGCCCTGATCGCCATTAACGAGTTGGACGAGCTGCTGGAAGCAGGCTTTTCTGGCCGCGAGTTGACTCTGGTGGAGAACATGATTGAAAAGCTCGACCAGTACGAGCGCACCAACGACAAACTCCAGGTTGAGATCCGGGCCGCGCTGTTTAAGCTCGAGTCAGAACTACCGGCGGTGGAGGTGATGTTCCTGTACCAGATTATCGACTGGATTGGCGATCTGGCTGACCGCGCTCAGGCAGTGGGCAGCCGATTGCAACTGCTTTTAGCCCGCTGAGCGGATAACAACGACAACACTCAACGAACGATAGATAACCGGGGAAATTTTCATGACCGTTATTGCCGAATACGGCCAGATTCTGCTGATACTCGCCTGTGTGTTTGGCCTTTTTATGGCGTGGGGGGTCGGCGCTAACGACGTCGCCAACGCCATGGGCACTTCCGTCGGCTCGAAGGCGCTGACTATCAAGCAGGCGATCGTTATCGCCATGATTTTCGAGTTTTTGGGGGCCTACCTAGCCGGCGGCGCCGTCACCTCGACAATTCGCAAGGGCATTGTCGACCCGGCCATTATGGCGGGCTCCCCCGATCTGCTGGTGTACGGGATGCTCTCGGCGTTGCTGGCCGCAGGCACCTGGCTGCTGGTGGCCAGCATCCTCGGGTGGCCGGTGTCCACCACCCACTCGATCGTCGGCGCGATCGTCGGCTTTGCCGCTGTCGGCATCTCCGTGGAGGCGGTTGCCTGGGGCAAGGTCCTGTCTATTGTGGCCAGTTGGGTCGTCTCGCCCATGCTCGCCGGCACCATCGCCTTTTTTATCTTCCGCTCCGTGCAGCGGCTGATCCTCAACGCCGAAGACCCTTTTACCCAGGCCAAACGCTATATTCCCTTTTACATGTTCGCCGTCGGCTTTCTGATCGCCATGGTCACCCTGCTCAAGGGCCTCAAGCATGTGTTCAAGGACGTCGGCTTCTCCCTAAGCTTTATCGAGAGCACCCTGATCGCCGCTGTTATCGGCGGGATTGTCTGCGCATTTGGCATTTACCTGCTGCGCCGGGTTAAGCCCGAGGCAACACCCGCCTCTGGAAACCGCTTTGCCAACGTCGAAAAAATGTTTGCAGTGCTCATGGTCTTCACCGCCTGTGCCATGGCCTTTGCCCACGGCTCCAACGATGTCGCCAACGCCGTCGGCCCTATGGCGGCCGTCATTAACGTGGTCAAAACCGGCGGCGTCGCCAGCCAGTCTGTGATGCCGAGCTGGGTCCTGCTGATCGGCGGTGTAGGTATCGTGATTGGGCTTGCCACCTACGGTTTTAAGGTGATGGCCACCATCGGCAAAAAGATCACCGAGCTGACCCCCAGCCGCGGCTTTGCTGCTGAGCTGGCTGCCGCAGCCACGGTGGTGCTGGCCTCAGGCACAGGTCTGCCCATCTCCACCACTCATACACTGGTC
Source organism: Gilvimarinus algae (assembly GCF_030518215.1). Lineage (GTDB taxonomy): Bacteria > Pseudomonadota > Gammaproteobacteria > Pseudomonadales > Cellvibrionaceae > Gilvimarinus > Gilvimarinus algae. The sequence continues at coordinate 233,031 of NZ_JAULRT010000032.1, read as the reverse complement.
GGCGCAGTGCTCGGCGTCGGCCTGGCACGCGGCATTGGCGCCCTTAACCTGGGTGTTGTGGGCTCGATTTTTATGTCCTGGATCGTGACTCTGCCGGCGGGTGCCGGCCTGGCCATTTTGTTCTTTTTCTTCTTCAAGGGCATCTTTGGCTGATCGACTGGGGAGGGCGACTGCCCTCCCCAGTGTCAGTTGAGAAAACTCGGCAGGCTTGGCGCATCCGCAGGCGCCTGAGTAATCTTCGATACCGCCCCGCTGGCCCCAAACTCCAACAGCTTTACCGTGGTTTTTGATTTATCGCCATTTGTCACACTTTCCGACTCACTGGAAACCAGCGCAAAAGGCACTGAGCCGGACAGGCACATCTGCGTTTCACTCTCGACCCTGATGGTTTTGAACATCACTTTCATTTCCGTGTAACCACTGCCCTCGTGCACCGTGCAGGTAAACGTGCCGGCGGGCACTGAGACATCCTTTTCACCCGCGGTGCGATAGTCGTAATCCATTTGAGTGCCCATAGCCTGGAGCATGGCATCGGCCATGGCACCGCCACCGGTGATACGCATGGGCTGCTGATCACCACTTTGCAGGATGATTTCGTCACCGATGCCCCGCAAATTACTCATAATGTCGCCCGGGTCGCCCGTTAGTGCCGCCTGGGATACCAACACCTTGACGATGGTGATGTCACCATCCTTTTTGCGCTTTCCATTCTTGACCTTGTAATTCTGCGACTCCACCTCGATCCAGTAGTGTGGCTGGCCATTGCGCTCTTCCTTAGCAATCATGGAGCTGCGGACCAAAGCCACGGCCTCGCGCCCCTTGTGATCGATGGTGGACTCTTCACGTTGCTGCCAGCTACCCACGGGCGTCGACTCGAGCACATCCACAGCACCGGCATTGAGCGCGCAAAACCAAAGCCCCAAAACCCCCAGCATCCAAAAACGCCCACGATAATGACGCATATATCCTCCAAATGAATGTGTGAAAACCAACCGCTAGAGTGACCTGCCAAAGTGACAAGCTTAGTATCAAAATCCGCTTTTCGCCCTTCACCAGCCATTTGTGAATTTTCGGCGCTGTATTACACTGTCGGGCTGTTTACCGGAGAGGGTGTTATGCCTTTTAACCTCAATCGCTACACCGATTTTTTACGCCAACTGGTGGCCGAGCCCTCAGTAAGCTGCGCCGTGCCGCGCTGGGATATGTCAAACCAGCGGGTGATTGAGCTTTTGGCTAACTGGCTGGCTGACTACGGGTTTGAGGTAGAGGTCATGCCGGTTCCGGAGCACCCCGGCAAGTTCAATCTGCTGGCTACAGCGGGCCAGGGCGACGGCGGGCTGGTGTTCGCCGGGCACAGCGACACAGTGCCCTTTGATGAGGGACGCTGGCAAAGCGATCCTTTTACGCTGAGCGAGAGAGACGACAAACTCTACGGCCTGGGCGCAACCGATATGAAAGGGTTTTTCCCTGTCGTGCTCGAGGCGCTGCGTGAAATCGACCTGAGCAAGCTGACCCAGCCCGTGATGGTGCTAGCTACGGCCGACGAAGAGAGCAGCATGAGTGGCGCCCGGCACCTGGTCGCAAGCGGTGGACTCAAGGCGCGCTACGCCGTGGTCGGAGAGCCCACCGGCATGACGCCGATTCATATGCACAAAGGCATACTCATGGAATCAATCCGGGTTATTGGCTCCGCCGGACATTCCTCCAACCCGGCTCTGGGTAATAGCGCGCTGGAGGCCATGCACGAGGTCATGGCCGAGCTGTTGGACTATCGTACCGAGTTGCAGCAGCGCTATCACAACCCGGGGTTTGCCGTTGCCCTGCCCACTCTGAACCTCGGCTGTATTCACGGGGGCGACGGGGCCAACCGAATTTGTGGCGAGTGCGAGCTGCACTTTGACCTGCGCTCGACACCGGGCATGCACAATGACGAGCTGCGCGAGCAGATCAGTCGCCGCCTCACCCCTTTGGCGCAGCGGCGTAAAGTTGATATTGTCTTCTCAACGCTCTTCGAGGGGGTAGACCCGTTTTATCAGGATCTTGACTCACCGCTGATTAAGGCTTGTGAGCGGCTGACCGGCCAGCAACCTGCCAGCGTGGCCTTTGCTACCGAGGCGCCCTTTTATCGGGAGCTGGGAATGCAGACCGTGGTCATGGGGCCGGGTTCGATTGATCAGGCCCATCAGAGCAACGAATTTATTGAAATAGGCCAACTGGCACCGGCCGCAAAAAGCCTGCGAGGACTGATAGAAACCTTGTGCATGGCAGAGACCAGAATCGCATGACTGAGAGCAATCAAAAAGACTACGTAAAGTGGTTTCGCCACTCCTCGCCCTACATCAACGCGCACCGGGGTAAGACCTTTGTGGTGATGCTGCCGGGTGAAGCGCTGGGCCATAGCAACTTCAGCAATATTATTCACGACCTGGCTCTGCTCGCCAGCCTCGGAGTAAGGTTGGTGCTGGTGCATGGTGCAAGACCGCAAATCGATCAGCGGCTGATAAACGACGGCAGGCCATCGCTGTTTCACCAACGCCTGCGCATTACCGACTCGGACAGCTTGAGTAGTGTGCTGCAAGCCATAGGCGAGGCGCGCATCATTATGGAAGCGGCGCTATCGACCGGGCTACCCAACTCACCCATGCACGGTTCGCGTATCGAGGTGCTGAGCGGCAACTTTGTCTCGGCCATGCCCCACGGTGTACTGGACGGGGTCGATTTGCAGCACACAGGAAAGGTCCGGCGGATTAACGTCCAGCAACTGACCCGCTCGCTAGATGCGGGGGCCATCGCCTTGCTGTCACCGCTTGGCTATTCCGCCACTGGCGAAGTTTTCAACCTGACCTATGCGGATGTCGCCACCCAGGTGGCCAGCGCTTTAAAAGCGGACAAGCTGCTCGCCTTTTGCGACAGCGACGGTGCCTATGACACAGACGAACAGTTAATCCGCCAGCTTACGTTGGCCCAGTGCAAGGAGTACTTCGCCGAGCGGGGGGAGTCGCTCGGTGAGCTGGTGCACCTGGCTCTGGAGAGCGCCTACCTGAGCTGTTTGCAGGGCGTGCAGCGGGCACAACTGATCAATTACACCACCGATGGTGCTCTGCTCGGAGAGCTGTTCACCCGCGACGGCCAGGGCACCATGGTCTACTCGGGCCAGTACGAGCAACTGCGCGTCGCCACCATTGAAGACGTCGGCGGCATCCTCGAGTTGATCTCTCCGCTGGAAGAGCAAGGCATTCTTGTGCGCCGCTCCCGGGAGCTGCTGGAAACTGAAATTGACAAATTTCATGTTATGGAAAAAGACGGCACGGTGATCGCTTGCGCCGCACTCTACCCTTTTGGCGAGGTGGCAGAGCTCGCCTGCGTTGCCACTCATCCAGAGTACCGCAAAGGTGGACGCGCCAGTCAGCTACTGGAGCAGCTGGAGCAGCGGGCGCGCAAGGGCGGCACCAGCAAGCTGTTTGTACTGACCACTCAAACTGCCCACTGGTTTCTCGAACACGGTTTTTTGCCGGGCAAAATTGATGATTTGCCGCTCGAGCGCCAGTCCATGTACAACTACAAGCGCGGCTCCAAGGTGTTCCTCAAGGACATTCGCTGACACCACCAAAGGCGCAAGCTTGCCGCCTTTGAGATCCTAATGCGCCCTGAAATCTGTTATTCTTAACGGTTAAACGTTGGGCTCTGGCGGCGTCCCGGGCCTTTAACCGCGCAATCGGGGATACTATGCCAACCTATCGTTCCAGAACCACTACCGCCGGTCGCAACATGGCCGGCGCCCGCGCCCTGTGGCGCGCTACGGGCATGAAAGACGACGATTTTCAAAAGCCTATCATCGCCATCGCCAACTCTTTTACTCAGTTTGTACCCGGCCATGTCCACCTAAAAGACATGGGCCAATTGGTCGCCCGTGAAGTCGAAAAGGCCGGAGGCGTCGCCAAAGAATTTAATACCATTGCGGTGGACGACGGCATCGCCATGGGCCACGATGGCATGCTCTACTCGCTGCCCTCGCGCGATATTATTGCCGACTCGGTGGAGTACATGGTCAACGCCCACTGCGCCGATGCGCTGGTGTGCATTTCCAATTGCGACAAAATCACCCCCGGAATGTTGATGGCGGCTATGCGCCTGAATATCCCGGCTATTTTTGTCTCCGGCGGCCCCATGGAAGCCGGCAAAACCAAGTTGCTCGATCACGGCCTCGATCTGATTGATGCCATGGTGATGGCCGCAGACGACAGTGTCGACGATGAAACACTTACCGAGGTGGAGCGCAGCGCCTGCCCGACCTGTGGCAGCTGTTCAGGCATGTTCACGGCCAACTCGATGAACTGCCTGACCGAGGCCCTGGGCTTGTCTCTGCCGGGCAACGGCACCATTGTGGCGACCCACGCCGACCGTGAAAAATTGTTTAAGCAAGCGGGCCACCGTATTGTCGAGTTGGCCAAACGCTACTACGAAGGCGAAGAAGAGCACCTGCTGCCACGGGCCATTGGCAGCAAAAAAGCTTTCGGTAACGCCATGGCGTTGGATATCGCCATGGGCGGCTCTACCAACACTATTTTGCACTTGCTCGCAGCGGCCCAAGAGGCAGAGCTGGACTTCGGTATGGCCGACATCGACCGCATATCACGCGAGGTCCCGCAACTGTGTAAAGTAGCGCCCAATACTCAGAAGTACCACATTGAAGATGTCCATCGCGCGGGCGGCATTATGGGCATTCTCGGCGAGCTGGATCGCGCTGGCGTTCTCGATACCTCGGTGCCCACGGTGCACAGCGACACCATGAAAGAAGCACTCGATACCTGGGACATCATGCGCGAGCCCAGCCCTGAAGTGGTCGAGTTCTTTAAGGCCGGTCCCGGCGGCGTTCCAACGCAGGTGGCCTTTAGTCAGGCGGCGCGCTGGCCCAGCCTTGATGGCGATCGTGAAACCGGCTGTATTCGCCATATCGACCACGCCTTTTCCACCGAAGGCGGACTCGCGGTGCTCTACGGCAACATCGCCGAAGATGGCTGCGTCGTAAAGACCGCGGGTGTGGACGATTCAATACTCGTGTTTGAAGGGCCGGCCCATGTCGTCGAGAGCCAGGAATCGGCCGTAAAGAATATTCTTGAGGGCAAGGTAAAGGCCGGCGACGTGGTCATCATTCGCTATGAAGGACCGCGAGGCGGCCCGGGTATGCAAGAGATGCTCTACCCCACTAGCTACCTTAAATCTAAGGGCCTGGGGAAGGCCTGCGCCCTGTTAACCGACGGCCGCTTCTCCGGCGGCACCTCAGGATTATCCATCGGCCACGCCTCTCCCGAAGCCGCCGCTGGCGGTGCTATTGCCCTGGTAGAGACCGGCGATATCATCCGCATCGACATCCCCAATCGCTCCATCAATGTGCAATTGAGCAACAAAGAACTGCAAGAGCGGCGCGAGAAAATGCAGGCCAGAGAAAACCCATGGAAACCCGTCGAAGTCCGGCCGCGCCGGGTCAGCGCGTCGCTTAAGGCTTACGCCAAGCTCGCCACCAGTGCAGACAAAGGCGCAGTCAGAGACTTAAGCCAGCTGGATTAAACCGCCAAGTGGCCAAGCTCATACGACTTGGCCGCGCTCCATAAGCAAGCACTCACAAAAAAACCGGCATTTGCCGGTTTTTTTGTGAGTTTCGAAAAAGGTCAGATTAGCCGTCTTTCAGGGCGTCCTGCCGCTTCTTCTCATTCTCGGTGTAGCTGATCCACTGCGAGGCAAATTTCTGGCTGCGTTTGTCCCGCGAGGCTTTCTTAAAGGCGTCTATCGCCTCATCGAAATTGCCACGCGCCAGCTCTGCCTGACCGATGGTCAGGTGCACTGAATCCGGACGGCTCAAGCCGCCTTTTTGCAGCGCATTGCTGGCAGCGGTGACCGCTGCATCATATTCGTCACGAGCGAACAACAAGCGCGCGAGGTTAAAGTAGAGATCACCGTCTTCAGACTTGGCAGCAGCGCGCTTCATCTCAACCAAGGCCTTGTCGGTCTCTTGCGCCAAACGCCACGAGTTGGCCAACAATTCAAGGTTCTGAGCCGTGGGCTTGACGATTTTGTCCTCGTTCACACCTTTATCCAAAACCTTGGCCGCCTTGTAAGGCGCCTCGTTTTCGATAAAGTGACCTGCCAAACTCTTGAGCTCGTTTTCCTTCTTCAGACCACCCATAACGTACATGGAGTCCAGAGTACGGTAGTAGTCCTCCAGGCGGCCCAGCTCGTAGTAAAGACTCGCCATCTGACCCCAGTAGTTCATTTTGGGGTAGTGACGTACGAGCGCCTGAACCACACTGAGCGTCGAGTTGTAATCTTCTTTAAAGAAGTAGAGCGCGCGCAAGAAACCCAGCCAATCCTCTTTAGGGATTTTGCCTTCCGCTTCATTCAAGCGAATGGCTTCGAGCATATTGGCCAGCGCTTTCTCGTTATCGTCGGCACCGTAATACACCTGAGCAATCTGAGAATACTGGTTAGATGAAATCAGCGTCGTCATCTTCGCCCAGCGCTCCAGAAACTGAACCGCTTTCTTCTCTTGCTCTTCTTGCGCATAAAGCTGCGCCAGAATATAGGTGTACTGGGCTTCCATACCCACAGGCAAATTGGGACTTTGCTTCAGAATATTCTCAAACGTTTCAATCGTTTTGGGAATGTTTTCTTCTTCAAAGTAAATCTGCCCGTACAGTTGGTAGAGCATGACCTTCTCGTAAGGGTTCAGCTCTTCCATGTCTTTGGAAAGCTCGTCCGCCAGTTGCTTAGCGCGCTGGGGGTTGGGCTTGGCACCTTCAGCCAGGGCCTCTTCGGTAGGCTCAAGTGTTTCAGAGACTTCCTGAAAATCCTTGATAAAGCTCTGTGACAGGCCTGGCAAGCGGCGCGGATCCGGTTTTTGCGCTGCCGGCTGCAGAGGCTTAGCACTGGACGGCTTAACGTCCAGCGCCAGAACATCCAGAGACAGCATAGGCACTACCGCAAACAAGGCAACAGTGACGGCTTTATGCAAGGTGGCTGAAACGGTCGATGTTAACTTCTTCATGCTCATCACCTTTTATTGCGCCAGTTCAAATACAAAGCGGTTGCGAACGCCCGGCACTTCAATGGGCGTGCCATCAACGACACGGGGCTTGTACTTAAACTTCTCAGCCGCACGTATGGCTGCACTGTTAAACATGGTGGTCGGATCACCGTCTTTGGTAATAGCCTCAATCACTTCAACATCTTTGGTCGAACCATTGATGGTTACTGTGAACTCAACCGTTACAAAGCCCTCGATACCACGCTGAGCGGCACGACGCGGATACTGCGGGGCGACCTTAACGATAGGCAGATATTCGCCGTCGCCGCCGATACCCGAGGTGCTGATCTGAATATCACTACCCAGGCTTGGCGCCTGCATGTTCAGACCTTCGGGGTTGACATCCGGCGCTTCAAAATCCGGCTCCGGAATATCCGGCGGTGGCACATCCGGGGTTTCAGGTTTATCCGGCTTGGCTGTCTCGTAGCGGGTCTCGATCTCCATTTCTGGCATGTGAATATCGTCAATACGGACGATTTCTTCCTGCTGATCGGCTTCCAGGTCGGAGTTAATCAACGTCTGCATCAGCAACAGAAGACCGAAGGTGGTAGCCACCGCCAACACGACAGCAATTAGTACTCTTGCAAGTTTCATAGCGGCCTAATTCTTAACTGTTGAAACAGCAACGTTACTCACACTCAATTGACGAGCGGTATCGGCCACTTCAGCTAACAGTTTTACGTTAGCTTCCGCATCCGCCTGAATAACAACAGTGCCGTTTGGATTTTCAGCAAGCAGACGCTCTATCTGCGCCCGCACCCCACGGGGATCCACCTGATTCTTGTCGATCCAGATTTCATCGTTATCGGTGATTGCAATCAAAATACTGGCGTTTTTCTTTTCGTCAGCAGTGGTTGCTTCCGGCCGAGTCACTTCTACCCCGGTCTCTTTAATGAACGTGGCAGTCACAATGAAGAAGATCAACATGATGAATACCACATCGAGCATGGGAGTCAGGTCGATTGCCCCGGTCTGATCGTCTTCAGATTCGTTTCTACTGCTCATGGCAATTCTCTTATTACTGGTTGGTACGTCGTGCCAGCCTTAGTGATCCATCGTCAAGTGGTCGGCAAACAACTGATTCTCGCGACTGGCCGTACGGGTCAGATACGTATTCGCAAATACACCAGACAGTGCCGCAACCATGCCCGCCATTGTCGGGATTGTCGCTTTGGAGACACCGCCAGCCATTTGCTTGGCATCACCACCGCCTGTCATCGCCAGCACGTTAAACACTTCAATCATACCGGTAACGGTACCCAGCAGGCCGAGCAGCGGACACAAGCTCACCATAGTGGCGATCATGTCCATATTGGTGTTGACCTTCTGCTCAACCCGGGAAATCAGTGCGTGACGAACTTGGTGTGCATTCCAGGACTTGCGCTCAGCGCGCGACTCCCAGGCGTCCAAGGCCTCTTGTACATCGCCTTTCAGACCGCCTTTGAAATACCACACCCGCTCGAAAATCAGGGTCCACATGACAAAGGTTAGGACGGCAATCCATACAAGTACGGTACCGCCCTGATCCAAAAAGGCTTTAATGGCTGCGATTGCTTCCATTAATGCCAGCATGCTCTATCTCCTACTTACGCTCGGCGTTCTCGGCAATAATGCCCGCCGCCTGTTCTTCGAGGATGTGGATAACGCGCTTGGCACGACCATTAACAATGGTGTGCAGCAACACGGTTGGGATAGCCACAACCAGACCCAGTACGGTGGTAATCAAGGCTGAGGAGATACCGCTCGCCATATTTTTCGGGTCACCCGCACCAAAGATGGTAATCGCCTGGAAGGTCAGAATCATACCGACCACGGTACCCAACAGACCCATCAGCGGCGCGACAGCGGCAATAATCTTCAGGATCGCCAAGCCACTTTCAATGGCGGGACGCTCTTTCAGCACGGCCTCTTCAAGCTTGAGCTCCAGAGTTTCACCATCGACGTTCGGGTTGTCTTCAGCCACTTTCAGCACGCGACCCAGAGGGTTGTTGGTGTTGGCCTTTTCAGACTTCAGCTGGCTGTTCACCTTGGCGTTGACCATAGTCAGGTAAATGATGCGCCACAGGCCAATGATCAGACCGATGATACCAACCACAGTAATGGCGTAACCTACACCACCACCTTGGTGCCAGCGCTCTTCCCAGGTGGGGCTGTCGATCAGCGCGCTCAGCAGAGTGCCGCCAGTAGGGCCAGTGGGGTCAAGACCGATACCCACAAGACCACCAGAGGCGCCTTGCAGCTCTTCTGCAGAGCTCAGGAAGGCGTCGGGCTGACGAGTCAGCTCTTCCATCTTGTAGCCATCGGGGATGTAGTTCAGGTACTTGCCGTCGGAAACCAGGTTATAGGAACCGATACGAACCACTTCCTGGTCCACTTTGTCGCCGTTGGGCTTGATCACGGTACCGTTGAACTTCACCACTTTACCGCTCTCAACCATCTGGCGCTGCTGCTCGTACCACAGGCGCTCGATTTCTTCGATAGAAGGCAGACGGGTGTTGCTGTTCATCTTGTCGATCAAACCGGTCAGGAACTCACCGCGATTCGGGTACTGAGCAGAGATCAAGGAAGTGCTCAGGGTGGCGCGCAGGTCGCCAGCGGTAGAGGTCAGGTGACCGAAAAGTTCACGCAGAGAACCGAGACGCTCGTTGAACTGCTTGCGCTTGGCTTCAACTTCCAGTTCCTGGTCAGCGTGAGTCTGCTCCAGACGCTCAGAGCGGCGCTCTTCAGAGGCCAGAGTGTCCTGAGCCTGCTTCAGCAGAGAAGACTGATTGTTTTTTTCACGCATGAATTGCTGCTCGCGCTTTTTGTGCTCGGCAGTTTCTTGGATGCGTGACTCTTTAACCATGTTCAGCAGCTCGTCAAGGCTGGCGGCCTTGTCGTCTTGCGCCATGGCAATATTGGTGGTCATCAGGCCGGCAGCCACTGCTACCAGGCAGCTTTTAGCAAACTTCATTTTCATTGCGCTGCCTCCGGTGCTTGGACAGGTACGAACATAATGTCTTTAGAGGCCTGGTTGCGCGCGATGCGCAGGCCTTTGAGGATATGGTTGCGATAGGAATCGTCGAGCTCGACCCATGCCGCCTGCTCCGGATCCCAGGCACCCGACTGCTCAGTGTCAGTCGTTTGATACATCAGAGAAACACGACCAATGCGCAGAATGTTCACTTCACGATCCTGACCGCCGATGTTCAGAGTGTCGCGATAGGCTTCGATAAAGCGGCCGTACTCACTCTCGATTTTGTAGGCTTCAAGAACCTGACGGAACTTCTCCGCTACAGAGATATCGGCACGCTCCTGGTTGTTACGCAGCATAGCGATACGGTCCAGACGCTCTTCCAGCTTGAAAGGCTTGTCCAGCTCCACAAACTGCTCCAGCGCATCCAGCATACGCAGTACCAGCGGCTGAATGCGACGCTCGATAACCGTTACGTTTTCAATGGATTCGTCGAGATCTTTGATCACCGCCAGCTGGTTGGCAATTTGCTTTTCCAGTTGGCTGTTGTACAGACGCATGTCTTCAATTTGCTTATTGACCTGCTTGAACTGGGCCAGAAGGTCTTCAGTTTCCTGAGCCAGACGATCAATCCGCTGCTGAGAATCCTGAGCCAAGGTAGTTTTGGCCTGGCTTACCTGGAGAATCTGGTCCAGGGTTTGATCTGCCATGGCAGCGCTTCCCATGAGCGCGCCGGCAGAAAGCACAGTGGTCAGAGCCACGGCTTTCATTCGCTGCTTTTTCATATTTCCCCCAACTCGGGTGCTTCAATCAGGTTTGTGCGACAGACAGCTGCCACAGACGCATATCCACTGAGCCTCTTTCGAGGCAGCTAAGAACGCAGCATTGTAATAAGAGGGTTCCTCCACATTCAATGCTTTATCCAAAAGCCATTGTGCCTGTGTATTTCGGTATCATGAAGGTAACACTTTGCCGCACCATCACAGTTAGCCGGTAACACAAGATCAAATATTAACCCACACAAGGTAGCTAAATCCGCCAATCTTATACAAAATCATTATTAAGATTTGGCGTCAGTAACACGCTCCAGTATCAAAAACCGGTGAGACAGTGGAGCCTCCGCATCACCTTGCTGCCGGGATATTTCCCGCCATTCGCTTTCGGGCAGCTCGGGAAAAAAGGCATCAGCCCCCTCTACTGCCACATCAATTTCAGTTTTATAGATTTTGTCCGCCAGCCCCAGGGCGGCGCGATAGATCTGCTCACCGCCGGCAATCATCACCTCGTCCGGCCGCTGCTCACGGGCGATGTCAATGGCCTGCTCCAGGCTCGACGCCTGGATAACGCCCTCGGGCGCCTGCCAGTCACCGCTCCGGCTCACCACAAGATTGAGCCTGCCCGGCAGGGGGCGGCCAATCGACTCATAGGTTTTGCGGCCCATGATAATGGGCTTACCCAGCGTGGTGCACTTAAAGTATTGTAAATCGGCAGGCAAGTGCCAGGGCATCGCATTGCCCTTACCAATGGCGTTGTCGTAGCCGCAACCGACTATCAACGCCACTTTCACGTCAGCGGGTTGCGTCATGGATAATGTCATACCGAAATAGGCGCGGTAATGCGCGGGTGTGGGTCATAGCCGTCAAACGTAAAGTCTTCGAGCTGGTAATCGAAGATGGACTCTGGCCGCCGGGCAATGCACAACTGCGGCAGAGGGCGGGGCTCGCGCGCCAACTGCGCATAGACGATGTCGTCCGTCAGATGATCATGATAGAGGTGGCAATCGCCAAAGGTATGGACGAAATCACCAACGTCGAGATCACACTGCTGGGCGATCATGTGTGTCAGCAGAGCGTAACTGGCGATATTGAACGGCACCCCCAGAAACAAATCGGCGCTGCGCTGGTAGAGCTGGCAGGAAAGCTTGCCATCGACCACATAAAACTGAAAGAGGGTATGACAAGCCGCCAGTGCCATACGCCCAGCAGCGACATTTTTCTGCGGGCTTACAGATTCGTCGGGTAAATCGGCCGGATTCCAGGCGCTGACAATCAGACGACGTGAGTTTGGCTTGGTCTTGATCTGCTCTATGACCTGGGATATTTGATCGATCGTTGATCCATCGGGACAAGCCCAGCTGCGCCACTGTTTCCCGTATACCGGCCCTAGCTCACCGTCCTCGGTCGCCCACTCGTTCCAGATCCGACAACCGCGTTCCTGTAACCACTGCACATCTGTGCGCCCCTGTAAGAACCACAGCAGCTCGACGATAACGCTCTTGAGGTGTACGGTTTTGGTGGTAACCAGAGGAAAGCCCGCCTGCAAATCAAAACGCAGCTGACGACCGAATACCGAGCGGGTGCCCGTACCCGTGCGATCACCCCGATCACTGCCGTTTTCCAACACATCGCGCATCAGGTCGAGATACTGTCTCATTATTTTTTCGGCTCCGCGATTGGCGCTGGCTTGGCCAGAGAGCGCGTGGCGTAGGCATAGGCCAAGAGCCCCACACCCAGTGCAAGCATGGGTAAACTCAACAGCTGGCCGCGCGTGACCCAACCGAACAGATCAAACTGAATATGCTGGTCCGGCTCACGTGCGAACTCGGCAAGAATGCGAAAACAAGCGTAACCAATTAAAAACACACCGCTCACAGCGCCCACCGGCCGGGGCTTGCGGGAAAACAAAAAGAGAATGACAAAAAGGGCCACACCCTCAAGAGCAAACTGGTACAACTGCGATGGATGGCGGGGCAGCAGCTCGGGGTCCTTGGGAAACACCATCGCCCAGGGCAGGTCCGTCGGCCGACCCCAGAGCTCCTGACCAATAAAATTGCCCAGTCGGCCAAACGCCAGCCCCAGTGGAACCATGGGCGCAACAAAGTCGGTGAGGGTCAAATAGGGTAAACGTATGCGATGCGCGTAAAACAGCATGGCCAGCAGCACACCGACCAACCCCCCATGGAAAGACATGCCGCCCTCCCAAAGGCGAAAGAGCCAGAGCGGGTCGCGCATCCAGGTATCAAAATTGTAAAAAACCACGTAGCCAAAACGGCCACCGAGCACCACACCGAAAGCGCCATAGGTAATCAGGTTTTCCACCTGAGCACGGCTGACCGGAGATCCCGGCTGCTTCGCCCGGTGCATCGCCACCAGCCAGGCTGAGGCGAAGGCAAAAAGATACGTAATACCGTACCAGTGAATATCCAGCGGACCAATGGACAGGGCGACAGGGTCTATGTTCGGGTGGGTAATCATAACGAGTGGGGCGCCAGATCAAAAAGTGCGGGCAATCATAACATCGGCATCTTACCGGCGAAACCGCAAGCGGGCTTACAGGTTCGGCTGGCATTGATCCCGACACGGCCAAGGGCCGCCACAAACACCGGCAATCACAAAGAGCTAATCGCCCTCCTCCAGGGGCCGCACTACCCGGGTGACGCCCGCCTCACGCAGGGTCTGATCGATCCGAGAGCGCACCTCGCCAGCATCAGACAGGCGCATCACATCGTCTAGCAAGGCTTCGGCCTGTTCGAGATTGACCGCTCGGATCACCGACTTAACCTTGGGCAGGTTGGTGGCGTTCATAGACAGCACATCATAGCCCATGGCCATCAAAATCACTGCGGCGCCCGGATCACCGGCAAGCTCGCCACAGATGCCAACGCTGACGCCCTGGGTGTGACCGTCCAGCACCACCTGCTGCAAGGCGCGCAGCACCGCCGGGTGGAAAGCTTGGTAGAGATCCGCCACCCGGGCATTGTTGCGGTCCACCGCCAGCAGATACTGGGTCAGGTCATTACTGCCCACCGACAGGAAATCGACCCGAGCTGCCAGTTCGCGCGCCTGATAGACGGCCGCAGGCACCTCGATCATAACGCCAATCGGCGGCAACTTGACCGCGAACCCCTCTTCCAGCAATTCGTGGTAGGCGCGGTAGATCAGGGCCTTGGCCTCTTCGAGCTCATGCACCGCACTGATCATGGGCAGGAGAATTCGCAGGTTATCCAGCCCGCTGCTGGCTTTCATCATGGCCCGGATTTGCGCCAGGAAGATCTCCGGATGGTCCAGGGTCACGCGAATGCCCCGCCAACCAAGAAAAGGGTTGTCCTCGTGAATCGGGAAGTAAGGCAAGGCCTTGTCCCCACCGATATCCAATGTCCGCATGGTCACGGTGTGGGGTGCAAACGCCTCGAGCTGCTCGCGGTAAATGGTGCGCTGCTCCTCCTCTGAGGGAAAGCGGTCGCGCAATAAAAAAGGCACCTCGGTGCGATACAAGCCGACACCTTCAGCGCCGCGCTCGAGCGAGCGCACTACATCGGTCATCAGCCCGGTATTAACCCAGAGCGGCAAGCGGTACTTATCAAGCGTTTCACAGGGCAGATCTTTAAGCGCCTCAAGCCCCTTGACCAGCTCTTCCTCTTCTTGCGCTATGGCCCGATAGTGCTTGAGCATTTGGGGGCCAGGGTCACTGTAAACCGCCCCCTTGTAACCATCGACGATCACTGGGCGGCCGTCCATGCGCGTGTAGGGCAAATCCACCGCACCCATCACCGTCGGAATTCCCATGGCACGAGCCAAAATGGCAACGTGGGAGTTACCCGAGCCCTGCACTGACACCAGACCCACCAGCTTGTCTTCGGGCACTTCACCCAGCATCGAGGCCGTCAAGTCATCGCCGATAAGAATGGTCTGGTCCGGGTAGATCTTACAGTGCTGGTTGGACTCCTGCAGATAGGCGAGAACCCGCCGGCCGAGGTCGCGCACATCGGTGGCCCGCTCGCGCAGATAGGCATCACTCATGCTGGCAAAAGTATTCTCATGCTCGAGAATAACCTCGCTCCAGGCGTAGGGCGCACAGGTGCCCTCTTTGATCTTGGCGATAACTTCACCGCCCAGCGAGGCATCGTCGAGCATCGCGAGGTAGGCATCAAAGAGCGCCCGCTCTTCGCGATTGAGCCGCTCTTCCAGCTGCTCACCCAGACCCTTGATATCCTGACGCACCGCCATCAGGCAGCGCTGAAAAAATGCGATCTCGGCCTCAATGTCATCGCAGCGCTGGTAGGGTACAGATTTAAGATCGGCCAAGGGCGCCACCACCACCGCCTCACCGATCGCAATGCCCGCAGCGCCGGAAACACCGGCAAACTTGGCCTGGGCTGCGGCCTTACCCACCGCCACCATGGTGCCGGTGGCCTCGGCGTGCGCGATGACGCCGGCCAATTGAGCCGACATGGTGACCAGGAAGGCCTCGTCACCTTCATCAAAGCGGCGCCGCTCGATTTGCTGAACCACCAGCACACCGAGGACCTGTCGGTGGTGGATAATGGGTACCCCGAGAAAGGAGCTGAAGCGCTCTTCGCCCGTTTCGGGAAAGTACTGGTAGCTGGGGTGGGACTCGGCGTCCTCGAGGTTGACCGGTTCCTCGCGCGCCACTACCCGTCCGACAAGACCCTCGTTGCGCGCCAGACGAACCTGCCCGACGGCCTCAGTCTTGAGACCGTCGGTTGCCATGAGCACATAATCACCCGCCGGGTCGCGCAGATACACTGAGCACACCTGAGTGTGCATGGCCTGTTTGACGCGCGTGACGATAATGCCCAGCGCCTTATGCAGGTCGCGAGCGGCATTAACTTCCTGAACGATACTGCGCAGCGAGTTAAGCATAGAGGCCATTTGAAATCGTCATTCCCCAAGGGCGGCCAGGCCGCCGTGTCTGTGATTCAGCATCGTACACCCAGCGCTTGTCAACTGCTTCCGGTACGCTCCAGCCGGCTGTGAATCGGAGCCAGCTCCTTCAGGGCCCGGCGATAGACGTCCCGCTTAAAAGCCACCACCTTACCCAGTGGATACCAATAGCTGACCCAGCGCCAATCATCAAATTCTGCCCGGCCACCGTTGTCGAGCGTGACGCTGGCATCCTCACCGCGCAGGCGCAGCAAAAACCACTTTTGCTTCTGGCCAATACACAAAGGCTGAGTGTTTTGCCGGATCAGCCGGTGCGGCAAACGGTAGCGCAGCCAGCCGCGAGTGCAGGCCAGAATATCCACATCCTGCTCGATCAGGCCAACCTCTTCACCGAGCTCGCGATAGAGCGCCTGTTCGGGGCTTTCATGCGGGTTAATCCCCCCCTGAGGAAACTGCCAGGCATCCTGTCCACCTACGCGCCGCGCCCAGAGCAGCTGCCCCCGGTCATTGCTGAGAATTATCCCTACATTCGGGCGAAACCCGTCGGCATCAATCACATCATTTACCCGTTACTCGTTCTGTAAAGCTCCCCATTCGCCGGGGGAGAGTGAAACTCCCCGCATTGTTCCACAAATACCGTCAACTCAGCAATTAAGCGCGGAGCCCGGCTTTGAAATAAACGGCCCGTCTCACACAGTGCGGGCTCGGCGACTGGCGATGCGGCCTTGCGGGCGCTATGCTACGCCATTTTGAGCGGAGACTGAGCGTGGCACTGGCGATTTTTGACCTGGACAACACCCTGATTGCCGGAGACAGCGATCACCGCTGGGGCGAATTTTTAATCGAGCAAAAGCTGGTGGATGAAGCGCAGTACCGCCGACAAAACGACGCCTTTTATCAGGACTACCAGCGCGCCGAACTCGACATCGACGCCTACCTCCGCTTTGTCCTCGCGCCACTGGCGCAGCGCTCAGTCGAAGACTGGGCGCGCATCCATCAGGACTTTATGGCCACCGCCATTGAACCCATGCTCCTGCCAGCAGCCCAGCAGCTGCTGGCCGAGCACCGACAGCGGGGCGATTACCTACTGATTATTACCGCCACCAACGGTTTTATCACCCGCCCCATTGCCCAGAAGCTTGGGGTGGACGACATACTGGCGACCGACCCAGAACAGGTGGATGGGCGTTACACCGGCAACTATCTCGGCACGCCCTGCTTTGCCGCGGGCAAAATCACACACCTGAACCAATGGCTCAAAAACCAGCCGCACAGCCTTGCAGGCAGCTACTTTTACAGCGACTCTATCAACGACTTACCTCTGCTGGAAACCGTCAGCCACCCGGTGGCCGTCAACCCTGACGCGCAACTCGCCGCCATTGCCCGCGAACGCAACTGGCCCACCCTTGATTTGAGGCAAGCCCAGTGATCAGACCGCTGGCTCTTATCTTACTGTTTGCACTGAGCGCGGCCTGCGAACGCTCACCCGCGCCTGGACATGAGTCCGCACAAAGCGCGCCAGCGAGTGAGCCAACGGTGCCAGCGCTTTCGCCGGAGCAAGCCAGCCAATTCTCGCTGACGCTCTGGCAGCGAGCCGGCGACAGCCTGGTTGAGTTCACCCAAGCCTGCAACATTGCCCACGCTTCCAACCTAGCGTTTCTCGAAGCCCCCACAGATACACACCTGCAGGCAGCGCAAGAGCGCTGGCAATCACTGCACGAGCAGTGGCTAGGCACTGCACCGGTCACGGCTCTCGCCGATACCAGCCCGGACTTATTTGCCGAGCTTAGCGACACCCTGGCCGCCATCGACGCTTATCCCATAGCCGCAGGTTACCTGGATGCGGTGCAAGGCTATCCGTTCAGCGGCATCGTGAACGACATTACCCTGGACATAAACCGCACCAATCTGCGAGAGCAGCATGGCCTGACCTCATCCTACGAAGCGTCACTGGGGCTGCATGTACTGGAGTTTTTGCTCTTTGGCGAGCAGGGCGAGCGGCAGGCCGGCGACTACACAAAAGCCACCTCAGGCACCGACTCACTCGATGCCCATGATCGACCGGAGAACCGACGCCGGGAGCTGCTCAGGCTGGTGTCTCGACTGCTCTGTGACGATGCAAGCGAGCTCGCGCAGCGCTGGCAATCCCCCGGCAGCGAAAGCGCGAGGATCTATAACAGACTGCCGCCAGACAGCCGGCTGCAGCTGTGGCGCCGGGCACTGGTGCACGCGTTCGCCAGCACTGAGGTTTCGGCCTCACACTGCGAGTTCGCCAGCAACTGCCCGACAAACCCATTGCTGGCCGAGGGAGTGAGGCGTTTTATTCAAGGCTCAAACAATGGCGCGGCGATACCGCTGATCGGCGACATCAACCGGCTCAGCGAGCAGTTGCATACACTTGCGCAACTCCCGCTAACAGAGCCTACAGACGCGGAGCAAACCGAACAGGCGCTACTGGAGGCCATCATCGACACACTCAGCGCGGATCCGCAAACACCCGGGCAAACACCGCTTTCAGATAGTTCGTCTCGACAATCGCCGGATGAACCGGGTGATCCGGCCCCTGACCCAGCCGCTGAATAATCCGGGCATAGCGACCCGCCTTCCAGGCACTGGCGCGCACAATGTCCACCAGGGTGTCCTCAGCCAGGTGCATGGAACAGGAGGCGGACACCAACAGGCCGCCGTCCGATAATAATTGCAACCCGAGCTCATTGATGTGGCGATAGGCCGCCTCTCCGGCCTTTTGATCCTTACGCCGCTTGATAAACGCCGGAGGGTCTAGCACCACCACATCGAAGCTGGCGCCCTCGGCGATCAACGCCTTTAGCACCTCAATCGCCTTGCCGCAGCGCGCCTGCACTCTCTCAGATACGCCATTGAGCGCAGCGTTTTGCAACACTTGCGCTACCGCCTTTTGCGAAGCATCGACACACAGCACCTGCGACGCACCGGCGGTGGCAGCCTCAACACCCCACCCACCGATGTAGGAAAACACATCCAGTACACGCGCCCCCGCCGACCAGCGACGCAACTGCTCGCGCCCGACACGGTGATCAAAGAACCAGCCGGTTTTCTGCCCGTCGTGCACCGGCACACGAAAGCGAGTCTGATTTTCCACCAGCTCTACCAATTCCGGCACCTCGCCGTAAGCCACTTGCGTGTAGCGCTCCAACCCCTCCAGCTCGCGCGCACTGTGATCGTTGGCCAGCAAAATCCCCTTAGGGCTGAGCAATTCCACCAGCACCGGCACCAGCAGATCGCGCAGCGCCTCCATGCCGGCCGTAGCGATTTGCACCACGAGATAGTCAGCGAATCGATCGACCACCAGGCCGGGCAATAAGTCGCTGTCGCCAAACACCAGCCGGTAGTAGGGATCGGGGAAGGCCTTGTCTCGCAACTGCAATGCGCGCCGCAAACGCTCGCGCAACAGTTCTTCATCCATGGGCTGGTCGGTGCGGCTGACAAGCCGGGCGCAAATCAGATTGGCCGGGTTCACCATAGCCACACCGATCAATTGCTCCTTGGCGGTGACCACGCGCACCTGGGTACCCGGCTCCAGCGATTTTAGCGGCGAGCGTTTGGTATCCACTTCATTGCTGTAAATCCACAGATGGCCGCGCTTTAAACGCCGATCCATCTGGCTGTTGAGGTAAAGGGTTGGCAAGCTCATGGTGGTCTCCGCAATGTGGCTGGCTGCGGAGTATAGCCGATGCTCACTGGGGCAGGTTATTCAGCGGCAGTGTATTGCGCTCGGCAAACGCTCGCAGGTCCGCTTCTGAAGCGCCCTCACGGCACTCCCCCCGCAGCCACTGCACGTAGTTACTCAGACGAAAATCCAGCTCGAGATAGCCCTCGCGGCAAAAACCGGTTGCCGCCACGACATAAGCCGTGCGCTCTTGCAGGCGCCGGTAATCACGCTTACCGGGCGCCCGTGAGGGACGCGCCTGCGGATTCACGTTACGATCCATCGTCGGAGAAAGACCGACGCGATACACAAACTGTTTGCTAGTATTGGGCAGGATTCGGATGGTGAGCTGCTCTGGGGCATTGCCGTAGGAGGGCGTACTGGAACAACCGGCGAGCAGGGCCGCCCCCAGGAGCACTGGCAAACTGTTTGTTATCAATACCCGTGCTGTTTTAACCAGCTTCATTGCGCGCCCCCGGACTTCTGTCTGAGCTAGTCTAGCGGCGCACCCCGATTAAGGCAAAACCACTTGCCGGACATTGGATGGGGGCGACTCGCCACTCTCATTGATAGCTATGACCCGATAGTAGTATGGCTGCCCGGGCACCAGTTCAGCGTCATCGGCAAAAATAGCCTGCTCTAGCGGTCGGTACGCCTGCAGACCATCGGACACCTTATCACCGGCCACCTGCCAGGGGCCGGACGCCGAAGTAGCCCGCTCAATCCGGTAAAAGCGCCCCACGGGCGAACCCATAAAATTGATGCGTTCTCGCGGATCGACGATCGCACGCAAGATCGGCGCCTCTGGCACGGGCAGAGGCGGGACAGACTCGAGTCCGGCCATTTGCGCCTGCGCCCGGCGCACCAAATTCACAACCGCCATTTCCTCGTTGGACTCCCCCTCGGGAAAGCCCGGCAAGCGGTAACTGTAGTGGCCGGTGTATTCTTTATGCCAGTAGAACCCTCCGTTGTGTCGATGCCCACGAAAGCCCCAAATAAAGGCACCTGCCGCCCGAGCGCCCTTGTGCTCGGTGTGCACCGCTGCTTGCATGATGCGGTCCAGCCCTTCGGCGTCGCGCAGGCCAAACTCACCGATCAAATACACTTTTTTTCCGTCTATGGCCTTAAGATCAGCCAACACCTGCTCAGGGTTATTGTTGCCGTTCGTGGTATAAAAGTGATTGGAAATAATATCCACATTGGGGTCGGCGAGCGAGAAGGCATTGACCGTCAGGTAGGTGCCATCAATCACCAGGTGGTTCTGATCCAGCGACTTGATCAGGGCGGCGGTTTTCTTTACGAACGGCTCGGTAGAGTCTTTGAGCTCATTGCCCGTCTCCCAGGCCAGTATGGCTTTTTCATCTTTGTACCGGCGGCCGGTGAGCGTGTTGGTGCGGTTAATCACCTGGCGAATAATATCTTGGTAGGCGGCATAGGTACGGCTGCCGGTAGCGTAAAAATCATCCGCCGTTTCATTGTAAAACGCCGCCAACTGCTCGCGCCCGCCCCACCACTTCCAGTGATCCACAAACGGCAAAATCAAGCGCAGGCCATGTTTTTCAGCCAGTGAAATCATGCGGTCGTAATGCACCATGGCCGCCTCATTGAGTCTAGGCATGCCACCGGGGGCGGTCGGACCGAGAACGTGCGTCTCGCGAGCGCAAGCCCGATCGTAGGGGGTTTCAATCGACAACACATAGACGCGCATCGCCTTGTGCCCAGTTCTCACCAGCGCCTTGATCCAGTTTTCCTGCTCATCAGCCGTGGGCCAGCGAAAGTACTGCCCCCACCCCCTTGGGTCCGCCTCGCACACGCCGCGGGCGTCATCTTCAATGCGATGCAACTCGGGGGCGTGAATACCGGCAAAGCGGAAAGGTTGATCGCCGTCCATCAGGCGGTGCTCATCGCGGGTGATAAACGTATCAAAAGCCTGCGCCATGGCGCTGCTCATCCATAGGATAGCGGCGACAATTAACCGAGAGCGGCTCATGGGGTCTCCTGGAGTGTCTTTCTTATGTTGGCGCAAGCTTAGCATCTTGACGGCAAGATGTAACCCGTTACAATCTGCCGTATGCTCCTTCCACTTGCAACTCAACACCCCCTTAGGACTAGTCGGCCATGCTGACGCGGTTGCGTCCCGCCCGCTTGGACTCGTAGAGCGCCTGGTCAACCCGGTCCACCAGCTGCCCGAGACCTTCACCGGAGCGGTAGAGCGCCACGCCCGAGCTCACCGTGAGCAGCTGGGTATCGCGACCGAAGCGAAAGACATGGGACTCGAAAGCGCTGCGAATGGTCTCGGCAATGCGTTCGGCCCGGGCGAGATCACAGTCTTCGAGCAGCAAGAGAAACTCCTCACCGCCCCAACGGCAAAGAGTATCTGTCTCGCGCACATGAGCGATCACCAGCTCAGCAAAGGTACGAATCACCTCATCGCCACACTGATGACCGTAGGTGTCATTGACGCTCTTGAAGCGATCCAGATCCATGCTGATCAGCGCCAGCGGCTGACCCTTACGCTGGGCGGTTTTTACGGCCCGCGAGAAGATCAAATCAAACACCTGCCGGCTGGCCGCCCCAGTGAGCTTGTCCTTGGTGGCCATTTGCTCCAGCCGCCGCTGGTAGCCACGCAAGGTGAAATAGGCGATCGACAACACCAGCAGTGTAATGGCCAGCGACAGCAACAGGTTAAACCACAGCGCCCGCTCAATTTGCTGCTGGGCGGGGTCGTCCGTTTGCTCAACAATCAAATACCAATCAAACTCGGGCACCAGGCGACTGTTGATGTAGACCTTGTGCCCATCACCTCGATGATATGAGACTGTGGCACTGGGGCTGGTGAGCAAACGCGTATAGAGTCCATTCATCCCAGGCTTGTCGCCCAGCCAGTCTGCCCCACTGTAACCTGCGCCGTGCAGAGCGACCCGCCCCTCACGGTCGACAAAGTAAATGGTGCGGCCGTAGCGACGCTGATAGCTTTCGATGAGCTGCATCACCGAGTCCACCGACAGTCCGACCCCGGTCACGCCGATAAACTGCCCCTGATCATCCAGAACGCGATAATTGACAAAAATACTCAGGCGGGAGCGATCGACCGTGTCCTGATCGACGTTGATTTCATAATCACCGTTGAGCGCCTTGGCCCGGAAGTACCAGTCATCTTTCGGGTCCTGCGCCGAGACCTGCTTAATGATACCGCTGGTGTGGTAGTAATTGAGGGTCCGATCCGAAATGAAAAACGCCGTGATGGTGTCGTACTTATCCTGAATGCGCGCCAGGTAGTCGGTGATTTTTTCCAGCTCCTGCTCGCCGTCTTCTACCCAACCTGTCACAAAGGTATCGTGCGCCATCAGGGAGGAGATCAACAGAGGTTGGAGCAGGTCGCGCTGGATTTCCGAGTAAATATTGTCGCTGGTCAGTGGCAGAGCCTGCTCTTCGAGCTGGGTGGTCACCGAATCCCTGGCCACCAAATAGCTCACAAGGCTGGTGGCGACAAAACCCACCAGCAAGAGAAGGCTCAGAGATAGGACGAAGACGGACTTTCGTTGCAGCATGAAACAATAGCTCGATTGTGGCGCACAAAACGTCCTAGTTTAGCATAGCCCCATGCCGCAAAAGACCTTATTTCACCCAAACCTGCTTGGCGTTGACAAACTCTTTAATGCCGTGGGGGCCCAATTCGCGACCATAGCCGGAGCGCTTGACACCCCCACTGGGCAGACGCGGATCGGTTTTGACAATGCCGTTAATGGCCACCTGCCCGGCCTCAATGGTACCGGCCCATTGCTCTGCACTGTCGGTATCCGCTGTCCAGATAGCGGCGCCTAAGCCATAGGGCGTCTGATTTGCCAGCTTCAGGGCTTCATCGATATCGGCCACCGGCGTAACCGCCATCACCGGCCCAAACGTCTCTTCACGGAAGGCCGTCATCTGCTCCCCCACATCCACCAGTAAGGTGGCGGGATAAAAGAAACCCTCACCGGCGGGCAGTTCACCGCCGAGCAGACAGCGCGCGCCAGCGGCAATGGTTTCGCTGACCTGGCGGTGTAAGTTTTCGCGCAGATCATCGCGGGCGATGGGGCCGACATCCGTCTCGGGCAAGTTTGGGTCACCCAGCTGCAGCCGCGCGAGACGCTCTTTCAGCATGGCCACAAACTCGCCGTAAATGGGCTTTTCCACCAGTATCCGCTTGGCGGCAATGCAAGATTGCCCCGCGTTGATAATACGCGATAGCACAGCGATATCGGCAGCTTTTTCAAGATCGGCATCGGCGAGCACGATGCAAGGATCAGAACCGCCAAGTTCTAGGACACTGGGCTTAATCTCACTGCCGGCCACCGCTGCCACTTTGGCACCGGCAACGGCCGAGCCGGTAAAGGAAACGGCAGCAATACGTGGGTCGCGAATGGCGCCTTCCACTTGGGGCGTGGCCACGGGCAGGTTCACCATTATGTGCTCCGGCGCTCCCGCGGCGGCAAAGGCGTCGGCAATTGCCTGGGCGCTGGCCGGGACATTGGGGTCGTGCTTCATAACGCAGGTATTGCCCGCCATCAAAGCCGGTGCCAAATAGCGAAAGGCCAACCATAGCGGGGCATTCCACGGCAGTATGCCCAGTAAGGTGCCCAGTGGCTGGTAGCGCACATAACTGTGCCCGGCATCGGAGGCCAAGGTCTCAGACTGTAAAAACGTCTCGGCATTGTCGGCATAAAATTCGGCGCACAGCGCGGCTTTTTCGACTTCGGGCCCACCCTCTTTAATCGGCTTGCCCATTTCATCGGCCATCAACTTGGCAATCGCTGTTTTCTGCTCGCGCAACTTACCGGCCACGGCTTTCAGGACAGCGGCCCGTTCGGCAAAGGTGCGATCGCGCCAGCTCGCAAAGGCGCTGTGACACTCACCGATACGGTCGACCATCTGTGTGTCGTTGAGCGCGGGATAATCGGCAATTTTTTGGCCCGTGAAAGGGTTGGTCGCTTGCAGCATAACGTCTCCTAGGAGTTCTTGCGTGACTCATCGCCAGTGTCTTTGGACTCATCGTCCACTTTCGGCTCGGCTTTTTTCTGGCGATTTTTGTGCGTACTGATTTGCGTGATAGCGGCGCCCTGATCGGACTTGACGGTGAAGTCCCGATCCAGTGTGAAAAAGGACTCGCAGCCTTCAGAGGTGATGTAAATGGTGTCGGATATTCCGCAGGTTTTGTCGCCGTCCACACCCCACATCCAGGGGATGATGTGAAAAGTCATACCTTCTTTCAGGACGGCCGACTCGCCCTGTTTCAAGCTCACGATATAACCTTCATCCCAGCTGGGTGGAAAGGCGATACCAATGGAGTAACCCGAACGGGTAATGAGCCGGGCCCCGACGTCGTTGTCGGAAATAATATTGCGTACAAGATTGTCCGCATCCGAAACGGTCATTCCAGGTTGCACGTACTCGTGCACGGCCTGCAGCGCGTGCTTCATTTTTTCCTGTGCTTTGTACATTGACTCCGACAACTCACCGAGCATCACCGTGCGCATCATTGCGGTGTGGTAGCGGCGATAGCAGCCGCCCACCTCGAGAAACACATGCTCACCCGGCTGGACGACGCGTCCCTCCCAAGTGGCATGGCCGATCATGGAACGAGGACCGGAAGTCACATAAGGCATAACGGCCGGCGGCTCACCCCCAGCGCGAAACATGCCGGCACTGATCGCGGCGCCAATGTCGTTTTCGCTGGCGCCGGCCTCGCAAGCGGCAATCCCCGCCTGCATACCGGCCTCGGTGGCGGCCGCGGCGCGGCGCATGAGCTCGATCTCCACCGGCGATTTGCACACCCTTCCCTCTTCAACAATACCAAAGCAATCGAGCAGCTTGCCGTCGGTCAAAGTCGTGTGGATACAATCCTGCTGGTAGGCGGGAAAGAAATAGCTGTTGCGCTCGTAGCCGATGCGCTTATCGGCCAGCCCGAATGAACGCAGGGCGTCCACCAACATTTGAATCGCATCGCCTGTGTCCGGGTAGGGACGCGTTCGCTCAACCCAGGTTCGGGCGATGATGTTGGACTCCTCCATGGCGCGGGTGATCATAAAGGGTTCGTCATCGAGCGGAACGACCAGAGCCTGAAAGAAGGAGTAACCAGTGGTCTGGTAGTCCGTCAAGTACATAATGTTTTCCGGGTCGGTAATGACCACGGCATCGAGGTGACGCTGTTCAATGCGCGTACGAAGCTCTGCCAGGCGGCGCTCGTATTCCTCAAACGGAAAGGTCATATCATCGCGCTGTCTCATGCCGCAGCCTCCATGACGTTTTGCACGTGGGCAATCAGAGTATCCAGCCCCTGCTTCAAATCATCGTCGGGAATAGTTAACGGCGGAATCAATTTGACCACTTTACCGCCGGTCCCGCAGGCCGACACTAAGAGGCCGTCGTTAAAGCAACCGCTGACGATTTGTTTGGCGCGCGCACCGTCGCCCACATCAATGCCATAAACCATACCGCGCCCGCGCACCTGAACGCCCGCGTAAGTTTCTTCCAGATGGGCAATGGTATCGTGCATAAGCTTTCCCTTGGTTTTAACTTCACCCATGAGCTCATCGTCTTCGAAATAACCGATTGCTTCCGCACCGGCGACAAAGCTCAGTCCTTGGCCGCGGAAGGTGCCCGTGTGCTCGCCCGGGTTCCAGTGTTTATCAATGTCGGGTTTGACCAGATTCATGGCCATGGGCGTGCCCCAGCCACCAATCCCTTTCGCCAGGCAGACAATGTCGGGATCTAGGTCCATACCATCGAAACTAAAGTAAGAGCCAGTGCGCCCGCAGCCCACCTGAATATCATCAATAATTAACAGCGAGCCCACGTCTTTGGCCAGTGCGGCCAGGCTCTGCAACCAGGCTTCACTTGCTACGTTCACGCCGCCTTCAGCCTGAATGGTCTCGACCAAAAATGCGGCGGGCGGCAAAATGCCACTGGAGCTGTCGCTGTAGAGCGCGCGCATTTGCTCAATCGTTCCCTGACCACAGCCGAGCTCGCATCCCGCACAGGTTTTCTCACAGCCAAACGGATAGTGAGATACATGCTCAAGCGGCACACCGGCGGCGCCGCGAA
Organism: Gilvimarinus algae; assembly: GCF_030518215.1. Classification (GTDB taxonomy): domain Bacteria; phylum Pseudomonadota; class Gammaproteobacteria; order Pseudomonadales; family Cellvibrionaceae; genus Gilvimarinus; species Gilvimarinus algae. Next base: position 206,542 of record NZ_JAULRT010000032.1, on the reverse strand, counting down.
ACGCCTGGTTTGCCGTGCAGGCCAAAGCCCCAAGTGTCATGCCGTGAAAGCCGTGGGTAAAAGCGACGATCTCGCGGCGCCCAGTAGCACGACGAGCGATTTTTAACGCGGCCTCTACCGAGTTGGTACCGGTAGGCCCCATAAACTGCATTTTGTGCGGCATGCCGCGGGGCTCAAGGATGACCTTGGTGAATTTTTCCATAAAACGGCGCTTGGCCGTGCTATGCATATCCAAACTGTGCGTGACACCGTCCGCTTCAATGTAGTCAATCACCGCTCGCTTCATGCGCTCGTTGTTGTGGCCGAAATTCAACACACCGGCGCCAGCGAAAAAATCAATATACTCACGCCCCTGATCGTCCACCTGCCTGGCATTACTCGCGGTATCGAACACCACAGGGTAAACACGGCAGTAACCGCGGATTTCTGACTCACGCTGTTCAAATATGCTCATAACTTTCTCCTAGATTACACTAGCGGCAGGGTGTCCACTAAGGTAGAGGCGCCTGAACCAACTGGCTATAAAGTCGGGTGACAGGCTCCAGTAAACGGTCGTTAAAGTCGTAATAGGGGCTATGACAGGGGTGGCGATGCGCTTCTCCATCGTCCGCCCCGATAAGGGCAAAGGCGCCGGGAATTTCGCGCAGGTAATAGCTAAAATCTTCCGACGCCATAATCGGCACAGCGGTGGAATGGTCCAGTGAATCGCTTCCATACAATTCGCCCCACGCCTCGCGCACCGATTGTGCCGCAGATGGGTGATTGATGGTCGGGTGATAACGCGGGGTGATGGTGACGCTTGCCTCGACGCCGTAAGCGGCGGCAACCTGTTGCGCGATGTCTTCAATGAGCGCGTTGACCCGTTCACGCGCGCTCTGATCAGACACGCGGATGCTGCCACCAATCACGGCCTTTTCCGGAATCACCGTCGGCGCGCTGGGCGCGTCGATGGAGGTTACGCTCACCACCGTGGCCTGCTGTGGAGCCAGACGGCGGCTGACAATTTGTTGCAGGGCCTGCACCAGCGCACTGGCCGCAAGTACAGGGTCGCGGCACAGTTCAGGCTGACTGGCGTGGCCGCCCACGCCGGTCAGAGCAACCTCGAAGGTGCCATTGCCGCACATGACGATGCCATCGGGACACACCAGCTTGCCAAACTCGATAGCCGGCCAGTTATGCCAACCATAAATGCGTTCGACGCCCTCGAGGGCGCCATCGTTGATCATCTCGCGGGCACCGTGTCCGCCCTCTTCGGCCGGCTGAAAAATCAAGGTGACGGGTCCCTTTAGATGAGCCTCATTACGCTTCAGCCAGGCAGCGGTGGTCAGCAAGGTCGCTGTATGGCCATCGTGGCCACAGGCGTGCATACAGCCTGCGCGATTTGATTGCCAGGTCAGCTCGGTGCGCTCATGAATCGGCAGTGCATCAATATCCCCGCGCAGCGCAGTGTGCCAGCCCTGCGCGTCCGCTCGCAGTGTCGCCACAGTGCCAGTTGCAGCGCAGGCGCGCCAGGGTATATCCAAGCGCGTCAGCCGATCACGTATGCGCGCCGCCGTATCCGTCTCCTGCCAGCCAAGCTCGGGCTCGCTGTGAAGTTGACGCCGAAGCTGCTGCGCCTCATTCATCAGCTGTTGCCAGTATTGCGTCATAAATCTCCCGTGGTTAACCGGTGATGAATCGCTAACACTTTGTCATACTAGACACTACGCAAGGGTTGTTCCAATGGATGAAAAGCGCGTTATTTAGCAAAAAAGCCACTAATACAGGGCACGAAGCAAGGCAGAATGGAAAATGCGCCCCGAAAGGGCGCAAGGAATTGTAAATTTCACACGTTATTGGCCGCGATGAGCCGGGGGGGCGAGCAATAAGGATTGACAATAGCGCTTGCGAGTCAAACCACTGCGGCGAAGATTAAGGCGTCGCAACGAGAGCGCTACTCACCGGGCCAATCAGGAGGGCCAGCGAACGACCGGCAGCGTCTCGAACCCGGGGCGTGCAAACAGGTAGCCCTGAAAACGCTCAACACCACAACCCAGAAGAAACGCCAACTCCTCCGTGGTCTCCACCCCTTCGGCCAAAGGCGTGATACCCAGGTCGAGACACATGGCGACTGTGTGCCGAACGATCGTTGCTTTTACCGGATTGCGGTCTATCTGGCTAATCAGCTGCCGATCCAGCTTGAGTAAGTCCGGCTGGAAGCTCGACAACAGGTTTAACCCAGCGTAACCCGCGCCAAAATCGTCCAACGCCGTCTTAAACCCGGAGCGCTGGTAGTACTCGACTATCGTATGCAGATGTTCACTGTCGCGAACTCGCTCGACCTCGGTAATTTCGAAGACAATGCGCTCAATCGGAAAATCATACTGGCGGGCGGCCTCAAGGGTTGTTCGAATACACAGCTCGGGGCGGTAGACCGCGTTGGGCAAGAAGTTAATGCTCAAGTAGCCCTCAAGACCCAGACGAGCCGCGAGCTCGATGGCCTTGACGCGGCAGGTTTGGTCAAAACGGTACAAGTTGCTGTCGTTTACTTGCGCCATAACCGCAGCGGCGCCCTCCCCGGCCAGGCCGCGGCATAGCGCCTCGTAGCCAATCACCTCCCGACGCGCCACATCCACAATCGGCTGGAACGCCATGGAGAAGTCAAACCCGAGGGCATCACCATGGACACAGGCCCGGCAGGCCAGGGGCTGATAATCGGATGGACTGGGCGCTTGCATCATGCCAGGGACTCCTTAAGTTGAAATTTCCGCCACAGATGCGATCATAGCTGACTTAGGCGCAAATCCCAAAATGACCGCCTTTAACGTATGATAGCGCCCAAACCGTGCCGCTGCTGGCACAGGTGTGGCTGGAGTTTCACGCGACTATGTCCATTCATCCCCGCCCCAAAACCCACCTTTGGGTCTGGTTCCTGTGGCTGGCACTGTTCTACGCCACCTGGTTTTGGCTCATTCAGGCCGAAGGGGCCTGGGAGGCCGCCAAAGACCACTGGCCAATAGCCCTCGCCATGGCCGCCGGCAGCTACGCCGCTGGCTCCACCCCAATGGGCGGCGGCACCGTGGGGTTCCCTGTACTGGTGTTGTTCTTTGACTTGCCGGCAAGCCTTGGCCGCGATTTCAGCTTCGCCGTGCAATCCATTGGCATGGTAAGCGCCAGCATTTTTATTTTTGCCCGGCGTCAGCCTCTGGCCTGGTCACTGCTCAAAGGGGCAACGGTCGGGGCCTTACTTGGTACACCGCTGGGCATTTTCTTCCTCGCCCCACTGTTTACAGATTTGTGGATCAAAGTCGCCTTCGCAGTGATTTGGGGCAGTTTTGGCCTTTTACACCTGTACCGTATTGGCGAGATTGCCGGGCATACCGGCATGACCGACTTTGATGAACACTGGGATCACAAAGTCGGTTTTGCCCTGGGCCTGGGCGCGAGCGCCCTCGCCGTGTCGGTGACGGGCGTAGGCATCGACATGGTCATTTACGCCGCCTTGGTGCTGCTGTGCCGTGCCGACCTGAAAATCGCGATCCCCACCTCGGTGGTCATCATGGCCTTTAACTCGGTTTACGGGGTCGGCCTAAAGAGCCTGAGCAACAGTTGGCAGCCTGGCGTCTACGAAAATTGGCTAGCCGCAGCACCCGTGGTCGCCCTGGGCGCACCTCTGGGCGTGTTTATCGTCGAGCTGATAGGCCGCAAACCTACACTGCTGGTGGTTGCTACCCTCTGCGTTGGCCAGTTTGTCTGGACCTGCTTTGCCGAGAAAGAGTCGCTCGGGCTCTGGGGCATTGTCGCCGCCATGGTTGCAGTGATTGTGTGCCTAGGGGGGTTTGAAAAGCTACGCTCCTGGGGCAATGTCCTGGTTGCCGAGGCTCAAGCAAAAGCGGACTCCGGACGGGATCTCCGCCCGGAGCAGGGAGATTAAAAGCGGCTGGTACTGACAACCACTTTGTCGCCGCTGTCAGGATCTACAGCCAACAGCTGCTGGTAATAGTCCTCACCGCCCACAGTGTAGAGTACGCCGCTGGTGGGGTGGTACACCATGTCCTTGGACTGCTCCCCTTGGGGATCAACGTCTTCCACTAAGATGGCACGCTCTCCGGACGCAATGTCGACCTCCGTGACATTGTCAGCCGCAGTTGTTAGAACAAATGCGCGTAAACTAGAGTCGTCCACTATCAAGCTTTCGGAGGACTCTAAGGGCACTGGACCGAAGGATATATCTTCCCCCTCAGAAATAAGATTTGAGAAAGCGGGAGATTGGGTTAGGTCGAGCCCAAGCATATCGACCGCTCCGGTCGAGCTCTGCATTACCAACAGTTGCTGACTGCTCTCGCTCCAAGCGACCTGTACTGGGGCATTTAGGGCCTCAAGCGATGTATTGATATCAGCTAACACCTGGGTCTCCCCGGATACAGGATTGACCTTTAAAACTTGAGCACCATATTCATCAGCCACATAGAGAGTTTCACTATTGCGCAGAAAGAGACCTTGAGGAGCAAGAAGCTCAAACCCCTCAGGCCCCGAAAGCTCTAGTTGTGCCCGCACACCTGAGGTCGCATTGACAGTGTGCAAACTACCGATCGCCTGTAAATAGCTTTCTCCGGTCTCTGAATCTTCAACTTCCTCCTCGCGCCAAGCGCTTAGATAAAATTGATTGGAATTGGGGTCGTAAACCATATCTGTGTAGTTTGAAGCAGACTGACCCTGCTCCGGGTCGGAGAAATTTGTAATGTTCGATGTTCTGTGACCAGTGGTCAAATCAATCGCCAAGAGCTTGCGGTCACTCTCCTGAGTGCCTTCAGCCAAGACCCACGCCTGATCTCCGGCAGGAGACAACACCATGGCGGTAGATTGAATCCAAAGCTCTCCTGACCCGGTACGCAGATTCTCACCGAGGCGAAGCTCGGACTCGGCGTAGCCGACACGCCCCTGATTGTCGTAGGCCGCGATCTCTACTGTGGCACTGGCTACGCCTTCTGGCAGAAGCACGCCTGAGGCCCGCCAGTGGCCATCCTCTGTAATGGTAGCCGTCACAGGTGCCACTCCCGCGTCGACAACTACACGGTCAAGCTCGGCGCTTTCGGCAAGATTAACACTCCCGAAAACGTCGATATCTGAGCCATTAAATACACCCTTCACTGGCGGGAAATCCAATGACACAATGGGAGCATCTGAACTGGCCACTACAATCGTAATGGCATCAGAAGCCGATGCGCCTTCACCGTCTTCAACTCTAAGTGAAAAGCGCAAACGCTCTTGCTGTTCAAGTGCCGGCAAAGTAAAACTCGCCGTATTACTGGTGGCGTTGCTCAGCTCGACGGCCATACCATCCACTTGCTGCCACTGATAGCTGACGATCTCGCCATCCGGGTCATAAGCCGTCGCACTTAATGTCACTGTGCTCTGGTCAGCGACGGTGCGGAAATTGCCCACTTCCACCACCGGCGGCTGGTTCACTCGAGACACAGTGACCATAACGGTATCCGAACTCGCAGCGCCATCATCGTCCATAGCAGTCAGTCGAAATTGCATAGCCGCGGTGGCATCAACACCGGTATTAGGCGCTTGAAAAGAATAAACCCCCTCATCGATATCCACGGGATTAAGCGGCGTTCTAGGGCCGGATACCTGCTCCCAAATGAGGGATACCACTTCACCGTCGTCGTCCTGCGCTTGAGCGGTGAGGGTCACGGCCTCTCCGGCGGCGACCGACATATCAACTCCGGCATCCACCAGAGGCGCTGTATTTCCACCGCCGGCACTGCTGGAAGATTCCGAGCTGCTTTGCGATGATTCAGAAGAAACACTCGATTGCGAACTCGATGTCACCACCGAGGATGAACTCCCGCCGCTGTCAGAACCTCCGCCACACGCCCCCAACAAAGCGGCTGCCATGAGCGCACTGACCAAACGTGTCTTGCGGGAAATGCCATCCGTAAAATTATTCATATGCCTTCACCATAATTTGCCGACTGTTGCGCAGGCTAGAGCAGGTTTCATACCAAAAGAAAAACTCTTTTGAAATCAATCAACTAAACGTAAAGTCGAGTAGCGTGAAGCATGTAAAAATCCATTCCTAGTAAAGTCTTTGCAAATATGACAACGGCAACGTCAAGAAAAAGTCCGCAGGATTTATCAAGCAGTGAAAAGATACAGTGACGATCAGACAGCGCTTTGCGCGAAGAGAAGGGAGAGTAAAATGAGAAAGCCGGTAACCCTCGAGCAATACCGCGAGCGCGTTGTTCGCGTGTTGGATTATCTCTGGCACCACCTCGGTGAGGATCTCGATGCTGAGAAACTGGCCGAGATCGCCCACTTTTCTCCCTTTCACTTCCAGAGAATTTATCGGGAGCTGATGCGCGAGAGCCTGCACCAGAGCCTCAAACGTCTGCGCCTGCACCAAGCGGCCTGTCTGCTCAGCCGGAGTTCACACCCAGTGGCAACCATTGCCCAGGAAGTCGGTTACGCGAGTGCGCAAGCGCTGACCCGCGCCTTTACCACCACCTATGGCGAGCCACCCAGCCGATTTAGACAGCGTCGACTGCCAGCGGGAGACTGGACTTCGACAACCCCCACTCAATTCAAGGACTACCCTATGAACTACAACGTTGAAATCAGCCAAGTCACTCCGGTATCGCTTGCCGGTTTACCGCATCAAGGCGATTATTTGGATATTGGTCAAACCTTTGAAAAGCTATTCGCCCTGGCCTCAAGCCACAGCCTGCTTGGACCGGACACACGTAGCATTGGTATCTACTACGATGACCCAGGCTCTGAAGACAAAAGCCAATTGCGGGCTCTGGCCGGCATCAGCACCACCGGAGACGACCTGCCCACCGGTTTCACCTGCGCCGCGGTAGGCGGTGGGGAATGCGCAGTGCTAACTTTTACTGGTCCCTACTCCGATCTTGAGCAGGTTTATGAATGGCTCTATGGCTCCTGGCTGCCCCATTCCGGTCGGGAGGCCCGCAATGAACCCCCCTTTGAAGAGTATCTGAACGATCCGCGCGACACGCCACCCCCGCAGCTGGTGACTAAAATTTATCTGCCCCTGCAGTAGCCTCTAGAGTGCCCGGCTGAACTCTGGCTCAGCCGGGCTAAATCGGCTACTCTCAGGCCTCACCCACTTCAGAGGAACGATAATGAAAAGACCACTCTGGGCAGCGGCCGCTTTGCTGTTTTGCTCAAGCGCCGCCTCTTCAGCAACGATCACCTGGCCTAACGGTCAGAAGGCCGCCGTCAGTCTCTCCTACGACGACGCGCTCAACAGCCAACTGGACAATGCCATACCGGCTCTGGAACAACACAACCTGAGAGGCTCTTTCTATCTGACGCTCGCCTCCGACGTCGTTAGCGCACGCCTGGGCGAATGGCGCACCGCAGCGGCCAATGGCCATGAACTTGGCAACCACACGCTCTATCACCCCTGTAGCAAATCACAGCCGGGCACTGACTGGGTGCTCCCCTTTAATGATATGGACAAACGCACCCGGGCCCAAATGCGCGCAGAAGTCATGCTGGCCAACGGTTATTTGCTGGCCATCGACGGCCAGCAAGAGCGTACTTTCACACCGCCTTGCGGACATACCGAAACCAGTGACGGAAATTATCTCCCGGACGTACGCGATTTGTTTATTTCCATTAAAGGTGCAGAGACAAGCCTGCCAAAGGGATTTTCTTCCCTGGCACTGCCAGACGGGCAAAGCGGCAAAGAGTTGATTGACTTTGTAAAACGTGAGGCAAAAGATGGAGGGCTAATTCAAATTATTTTTCACGGAATCGGTGGCGATCATCTCGCGGTTTCCAGTGAAGCCCACGCCGAGCTGCTCACGTTTCTCGATGCCAACCGCGATATTTACTGGACAGACACCTACAGGACCATCATGCGCCACGTCAATGCGCAGCAGCCCGCAGACAAATAAAAAAAGCCCAGACATTGGTCTGGGCTTTTCCTTCGTAACCGGCAACTGTGCAAGCTTAAGCGCGCTCGGCGGCCTCAGCGTTGCTGGCATCACCGTTCTTCCAACGCACCATCTTGTGACCTTTCAGCGCATAGAACAAGATAAACAAGTAAGCTGGCACCGCCACCAGGAACGCCAGCTGGCCATCTCCGGTATCGGCAAAGTGACCGTAAATAGGCGGCAGTACCGCACCACCGGCAATACCCATGATCAACAGAGCCGCACCTTTTGAGGTATAGCGCCCCAGGCCGTTCAGCGCTAGCGGCCAGATCGTCGGCCAGCACATAGCATTAGCCAGCCCCATCAAGGCTACGCAATAAACCGCCGGCGGAATATCGGCAAAAGTCGCCGTCTGACCCGGAGCCACATTCAGTTCAAGCGGCATCACAATCACCAGCAGCGAGAAAATAATCCCCAGCACCGCCGACAACATCAAAGCGGCCTGCTGGCTGATAAATCTCGGAATTGTCAGCATACCGGTAATGTAGCCAATCACCATGAATACCATGGTCAGCGACGTCAGGGATGAGTTAATAGAGTTCGGCAAGCCAGCTTGCTTACCCAAAAGTCCGATCGCATCGCCCGCAATCACCTCGACGCCCACGTAGAAAAACAAGGCCAGGGCACCGAAAACCAACGACGGAAACTGGAAAACACCGCTCATACTGATGCTGTCGTTTTCCTGCCCCTCGAGTACTTCGTCTTCAATATCGGGGATGGGCGCAAAGAACATTGCGAGCCCCAGGACTACCAGACTAATAGCCATGCCAATGTAGGGGCCGACCAACTGCTGAGACAACTCATCAAGCTTGGCATCGCGTGCCGACTCACTCAAAACGGCAAGTTCTGCCTCTGATACACCATCAATGCCGGAAAGTACTAAGATGGAAAACACAATAGGCGCGACAATGCCCGCGCCCTTATTGAGCGTACCCATGACGCTGATGCGCACCGCTGCAGATTCTGCTGGCCCCAACTTCACGACATAAGGGTTGGAGGCCGTCTGTAAAATGGTCAAGCCCGAGCCTATAACAAATTGAGCCAGCAGGAAAATCGAAAACTCGCGCGCATAGGCCGCTGGAATCACAATCAGAGCACCTACGGCCGCAATAAACAGACCGAGGGACATACCATTTTTATAGCCGGTACGCTCGATGATCGTCGCCATAGGTAGCGCCATCACCACATAGGCGATATAGAAAGCCGAGGCCACCAACATAGCCTGAAACGCGGAAAGGTCGCACAGGGTCTGCAAGAAGGGCACAAGCGCCCCGTTCAGCCAAGTGATAAACCCGAAAATAAAGAACAGGCCAGCCACGATGGCCATAGGCACAGCCACACTTCCGCTAAACTGCGATGATTTTTGCTCAGTCATATCGATTTACCCAATTCCAGCCATACCCGCTAATGCAGGCATTTCAGCGTCGTTATTCTTTGAGGTTATAGATGCCCTTGCACTCTGAAGTCTTCGCCTTCGTACAGCAAGTATACCCGTATCGGCGACAGTACCCCGCAAAGACAACGTTGTCAAACATTAATAGCACCGATACCTTGCGCCCGAGAGTCTAGTCGAAGAGCGGGTTGGGTTGGCCTCCTGCCGCTCAAATATCACACAAATGTGGCATATTGCGCCATTCGCTTATATGATAGATAAAAAAGCGATAACAAACTGGCCTATAGTGAGGAATATGCCAAATACGCCCTCTTACACCAGCTGGCTTCAACTGCTGCGCCACCTTTTGCCAGACACGCAAAAGGCGGTTTTGTTTCAGCTCGAGCAAGGCCATCTCAAGATCCTCGCAAGCTGGCCCGAGGGCCAAGTACCAGAGCGGGAGTTAGTGCAGGCGGGGCAAAAGGCCAAGGCGAGTGGCAGATTGAGCCTCAGTCAACACGGCCGGGATGTCGCCCTAGCGCACCCGTTGTTCAGCGGCGAGCGGTTGTGGGGCGTGACAGTGATCACCGCCACTGTACAGAACCGCGCGCGTTTGACGCGCAGCCTCGCAAAGATCAAGTGGGCGGAAAAGTGGCTGCCTCTTTGCACCGTCGAGCAAACTCCGGCCACGGAGCCATTACTGTATGAGCTTCTGCGAGCGCGCGACCTGGATGAGGCCGCCAACCTGCTCGTCAACCGACTCTGCCACCAGCTCGGCGCCGATCGGGTAGCTCTGGCCAGTTACGGGGCAAAGAAAACCCGTATCTTGGCGATATCCAACACCGCCGAGATCAATCGTCACACCGATGATTACCGCAGGCTAACTCGCGCCATGGAAGAGAGCTGCCTGAATCGCGCTAACAGCAATATTAGCGCCCCCGATATAGACAAACCAGAGCTGGACGCTCACCGCCAGCTACTACGCGAAACCGGATATAAGCGGGTGGAGTCGCTGCTGCTGCGCAGCGGCGAGCACACTCAGGGCGTCATCACTCTGATGTTCCAAGACAGACACACGGAGGGAGAAAGTGCGCAGCGCCAACTCGAATCGCTGCTGCCCGCCCTCGCTCAGTGGCTGGCCCTGCGCACCGGTGGCGGGAACGCCGGATGGGTAAAGCAGGCTTTAAGGCAGAACCGCCGCGGTCTGCTCTGGGCTGCCGGAGGCGCCTTGCTGACGCTGGCCCTGATCCTGAGCTTGCCCTTTGAGTACCGCATTGCCGGCCAAGCCGAGCTTGAGGGCAGCCGCAAGGTCAGCATCACCGCCGCCCTGGACGGCTATCTGGAGTCCATAAGTGCTCGCCCCGGAGATACGGTGCAAGAGGGCCAGATTCTGGCGCGCCTAAAACAGAACGACCTGCAACTCGAGCGCCGCCAACAGGTAAGTGAACTGCAGCAGTATCGACAGGAATACAACAACGCCCTGGCCAACGGTGAACGCGCCGAAGCCGCAATCAAATCCACCCAAATCGAGCAGGCACAGGCCCGCCTGGCCCTGCTCGATGAAACTCTGGAGCGCACAGAGCTGAGCTCTCCCATTTCCGGCCTGCTCGTGTCAGACGACATCAGCCAATCCCTTGGCCGGCCGGTCAATCGCGGCGACATTTTGTTTGAAGTTGCGAGCACAGATGGCTTTCGGGTGGTGATTTACGTCGACGAGCGTGACATCGCAAAAGTCGCACTCGAGCAAGAGGGGTCTGTTGCGCTGGTCAGCCTCCCGGAGCAGCGCTTTGGATTCACCGTGGAGCGCATTACTCCGGTCAGCAGCGTCAGAGCCGGACGCAATTATTTTCGCGTTGAAGCTCAGCTCAGAGCGCCCAGCGACCTGTTAAGACCCGGCATGACAGGAACCGCAAAAATCAGAGCGGGTAAACGCTCGCTCGCCTGGATTTGGCTTCATGACATCATCGATTGGCTTCGGCTCGCGCTCTGGTGGTAAGCCGTGTGGGATAAACTCCGTTCACTGCGCCCATCGCTGGTCCGTCATATCGAGATCCAGCCGCGCCTTTACCAAGGGCAACAAGCCTATGTCTTGCACGACAAAGCCAAAGCGCGATTCCATAAGCTCGACCCCGCCGCCTATGAAATGCTCGAGGCCATGGACGGGCACAAAACTCTCGCGCAACTGCTCGCCGTTGCCCGTCACCGGCTCGAGGCTCAAGGCCACCAGCCGCTGCCCGAACAAGCCGATGCCCTGGCTCTGCTGCAATATCTCTATGTGGCGGATTTGTTGATTTGCGACCTACCTGCCGACGTCAATGCACTGTTCCAACGGCGCACTGACTCGCGCAAACGCCGCTGGCTTCAACGTCTCGCCAACCCCATTACCTGGCGCATATCCTTCGGCAGCCCGGACCCATGGCTGAGCAGGCTTCAATGGCTGGCCCGAATTCTCGCGAGCCGGACCATGGGCTTGCTCTGGCTGGGGATTGTCGGCTGGGCACTGATACAGGCGTTTGTGCACTGGGAAGAGCTCAGCAGCACCAGCCTTGAAGTGCTGCTGAGCCCAAGCAACCTGTTGCTACTCTGGCTGACCTACCCCGCGTTAAAAATCGTGCACGAACTGGGGCACGGCCTGTTCACAAAAGTGTGGGGCGGTGAGATCTACGACTGCGGTGTGGTATTTATTCTTGGCGTTCCCCTACCCTACATGGACGCTACCGCCGCTTCTGGTTTTGCACAGAAGCACCGCCGCCTTATGGTGGGTGCGGCTGGCATGGCGGTTGAGCTGTTCCTCGCCGCCGTAGCGCTGCTTTTGTGGCTGGCGGTTGAGCCCGGACTGATCCAGAAACTGCTCTATAACGTCGTGCTCCTGGGCAGTATTTCCACGCTTTTGTTCAACGGCAATCCGCTGCTCAAGTTCGATGGTTACCACTTACTCTGCGACGCTCTCGAAACGCCCAATCTAGCCGCCCGGGCAAAGTCGCAGCTGGCGTATCTGTTGAACCGCTACGGCTTAGGTCTGGCAAGCACCAGGGCGGTGGCTCACAACCGCAGAGGAGCCCTGGCGCTGACGCTCTACGGTCTTTTGGCGCTCGGCTACCGCTGGCTTATTTTCGCCGTTATTTTCTATCTTATTGCCGGCTATTCATTGGCGCTCGCGCTCGTTCTGGCAGTGTGGATGCTGTTCTTTCAACTGCTGCTGCCGGCGAGTAAAAGTCTGCGCCAAAGCTTCTCGCAGCTCAAAGGCCAGCGAAGCCGCGCGATCAGCTTTCTGATCGCGGCGCCTGCGATGTTGCTTGTTGTGCTGTTTGTGCTGCCGCTGCCTCTGGCCACAGAGGCGAATGGCGTTGTCTGGCTGCCGGAGGATAGCCGGGCCTTGGCAACAGCGCCGGGATTTGTTGAGACCTTAGAGGCCACTCACGGCCAAACCGCAGCAGTCGGACAGCCGCTCGCCGTTTTGCGCAATGAAGAGTTAAAGCATGAGCGGCAAATAGCGGCGCTCGATCTTGAGAAATTCAAGCTCCAGTATCAGCAAAGCTGGGCCCAAAATCGCTCAGAAGCGGGCATTGTGTCTGAGCAAATCCGCGCGCTGCAAAGCGAGCTCGAGCACTTAGATCGCCAGCTCACCTCTTTGACCCTTACCAGCCCGAGTGCTGGCAGAGTGTATTTTGCCGACCACCATGAGCTTGTCGGTCAGTACCTGCGCGAGGGCGACATCCTGGCGTATGTGGTACCGGCTAAAGCGCGAAAGATTCGGGTTGCACTGACTCAACAGCAAATTGGTTTGGTGCGTGAAGCCACCCGCGACATCGAAATCAAATTGGCAGGCGTATTGTCGCAGACGTACCACGGCCGAATATCGAGCGAGGTTCCCGGGGGCACATTCACTCTGCCCAGCGCCGTACTGGGCAGTCTTGGCGGCGGCAACCTTGCCGTTAGCCTGAAAGACGAGTCGGGCACCACCACAGAACAAATGGTGTTCCTTGTGGACGTGATCCTCGATGAGCCTCTCACTGATCAACACTACGGTCAGAGGGCCTATTTGCAGTTCCATCACGCACCCGAACCTCTGGCCTTTCGCTGGTGGCGGGCCCTGCGTCAACTGTTCATCAGCCAGCTGGACCACTAATGCCAAAAAACACTCCGCAGGACCTATGCTAAGATCAAGGAAATAAATAAATGAAAAACAGGCAGCCATGAGAACAGTTTCTATTTTTCGATGCTTACCGCTGTGCCTCGCACTGACCGCACTGCCCGCCCTGAGCGAGCCACTCAACCTCAACTGTCGCATTGAGCCCTTTGTCGAGGTGGACATCAGCAGCGCTGTAGAAGGGGTGTTGAGCGATGTGCTGGTGGAGAAAAATTCTCAGGTAAACGCCGGCGATGTAATTGCCCGGCTCGAGTCCGGCTTGGAGGCCGCGACCGTGCAACTACGCAAGCTCCAGGCCGAGCTCACCAGTGACATTACCGCACAACAGCTGGCGCTGGAGTTTGCCGAGCGCAGCCTCGACCGGGTCACCGATCTGCAGAAAAAGAACGCCGCCTCGGCCGCCGAACTCGACAAAGTGACCACCGAATACGCCCTGGCCCGGCAGCGCCTTGAGCAGGCAAAAGATCGCCAGCGCCAAGCGCAACTGGAGCACGAGCGCGCCGAGCAGAACCTGGCCCGCTATACGATCACCAGTTCCACGGCCGGCGTTGTTGTGGAACGATTCAAAGAGCCCGGTGAGCACATCGACAGCGAGCCTGTGGTCAGGGTGGCGCAGCTGGACCCCCTGCGGGTTAAAGCCTATGCCCCTGCCTCGCTCTACGGGAAGATTGTCCCGGGGACGCGCGCCGCGCTCACCCCGGAGCTGGCCCAGCGCAGCCAGAGTGTAGCGCTGGAGGTCGATAGGGTTGACCGTACCATCGACGGGCCCAGTAACACCTTTGGTATTGAGCTGATCTTCCCCAACCCGGAGCAGTCAGTGCCCAGCGGCTTGCGCTGCACCCTGAAGTTTTCGGGTATTGAAGCGCCCTAAGGTTATAAGTAGCGATTTTTTGCGATAAATTGTTCTGTCAGCACATCACCCGGCAGCGCCGTTTGGCGCTAGAATCTACACTGGAAGTAGGATGTCAACACACTAAATGCAGTGACAGGGAAAGGCCATTCAACCGGGGACACCCCATTCAGGAGCCACCCATGCCACTAAAGGCGCCAGGTCACAGGAGGCGACCGTTAATCGAGCCTCTTGAACCGCGCTTGCTGTTCTCTGCAACAGCGGATGGCCTATTGCTGGACGACACCTACTCAGAAGACTGGTTGCTGCTCGACAGCGCCCACCAGACGGACTTGCTGCAGGTTTACCACAGCGCCGACCCAGACAATGATGATGCCGCCCGCCAGTCAAGGCTCGAGACGCGACAGTTAATCATCATCGACACCCGGGTTGACGATTACCAACAACTGGCCGACTCACTGGCACAAGACGCCAGTCATAACCAGACAGATATTGTCTTTATCGACGGCGACTCCAGCGGCATTGAGCAGATCAGTACCCTACTTGAGACCTACCGCAATCTGGATAGTCTGCATATTCTCACTCACAGCAACGCGGGCAGCCTGCAGCTGGGTAACACTCAGCTCAATGACGCCACCATTGAGACCTACAGCCAACCGCTCGCCGAATGGCGTAACAGCTTAAGCGAAAGCGCCGACATACTCCTTTACGGATGCCACCTCGCCGCCAACCCACAGGGCCACAGCCTACTGACCAGGATAGGCGATCTAACAGGTGCCGACGTCGCCGCCAGCACTGATGCGACCGGCCACAGCGAGCTGGGCGGTGACTGGGAGCTGGAATTTCACACCGGGCAAGTCGAGTCAAACAGCCTGGGCAGCAGCCTCGCCCTGAGTCACTGGAAAAGCCTGCTGATTGATACCAATCATGTGTTCGTCGACAGCGGCAATCAGTTTCTGAATGTTTCGGCCAGCAATAACGTCGGCCAGGTGTACGTCTACGACAGCCCCGGCAGTACCTACGCCGTCAACGAAGTCTCGCTGCAACTGGCCCGTTATCAAAGTGCAGAGCCGCAGACAGTGACCGTACAAATCAGTGACGCCTGGGATGGCGCCGCTCTCGCCAGCGCCAGTATCGAGTCGGCACAGATCAGCGACACAGGATTTGAATGGCACACCTTCAGTTTTGCCGAGATCAACCTCAACGATGGTCAGGCCTACTACATTCGTGTCAGCACCGATGCCAACGACGGTGAAATCCTGGTGGGTTCGCACAACAGCAACCGCTACAACGGTGCAGCCTATATCGATGGCGGTGCCATTAATACCGATGGCTGGGACTTGGCGTTCAAAGTCAGCGAAGACGACGGTGTGAACCTTGGCCCCGTGCTGAATAACCCCACCACCGACCAGACCATTGCCGAGGATGCGCCTTTCAGCTACACCCTGCCGGCCAACATGTTTTCCGACCCGGACAACAATGACACTCTGCGCTACCGCGCTCAGCTCGCCGGCGGCGGCTCACTCGACTGGCTGGTCTTCAACGATCAGACCCTGACATTCAGTGGCACACCGCGCGCCGACGATATCGGCACCATGAATGTCGAAGTCATCGCCATCGACAATCACGGTGCGAGCAGCACCGACACCTTTACCCTGACCATCGTCAACACCAACGACGATCCTTTTGTGCGCTTCCCACTGCGAGATCAAATTGCAACGGAAAACAACGCCACCAGCTTTACCATTCCCGCCGACTATTTCGGCGACGAAGACGCCGGCGATGTACTCAGTTATTCCGCCGCCCTGGTTGGCGGCGGCGCACTGCCAAGCTGGCTGAACTTCGACAGCACAACCCGAACCTTTAGCGGCACTCCGGGCAATGGCGATATAGGCGCTGTTGATATTGAGGTTTTCGCCGACGACGGCAATGGCGGTACACCGGCCAGTGACAGCTTCACCCTGACCGTTGCAGGACAGCCGGCGGACGACGATGAAATTTTTGAAAGCTCGGGCGCAGCCGCCGACAGCACCGGCATTGCCGCCGGGCAGGACGCCTATCAAAGCTTTGCCGAAAACGATGGCAGCGGCACCTATGTGGTCGACAACATATCCGTACTGCTGCGCGCCAACCCCGGCGCCATCGATACATCGACACAAACTGTCACGCTCGAGTTGTTAAGCGGTTACGGCGGCAGTGTGCTCGCCTCCAACACCTTATCCTCCGATGTGCTGACCGATACGCTGTCTTGGCAATCGTTCGACATGGGCAACACGGAGCTGAATGTCGGCCAAGAGTATTTTATTCGCGTGGCCGCCAGCGGCAGCAATGCCGACCCACTGGTCTTTGTCGGCATACACAACACCGATGTCTACGCAGGCTATCAATACTACAATCACAACGGCATCGGCGATCCAGGGCGCGACCTCGCCTTTCAAGTCGCCGGCACCAACACTACGCCCCTCATCAGCAACGCCATCCCAGACCAAAGCGGCGCCGAGGACGTGTTCTTTGATTTTACCTTCGCCGCCAACACCTTTACCGATGCCGATGGCGATTCCCTGGCTTATTCGGCGTTACTGTCGGGCGGTGACCCTCTGCCCCCTTGGTTGACCTTCGATGCGGCCAACCGACGTTTTTATGGCACACCGGGTGAGAGCGATTCCATTACCTGGACCATTGATGTTTTTGCCAATGATGGCCATGGTGGCATCGCCAAAGAATCCTTCGAACTCGTCATCGCCAATACCAACGATGATCCGATTGTCGAGTATCCAATACCCGACCAAACCACAAACGACAATGAGCCCTACAGCTACACATTCCCCCCCAATACCTTTGGCGACTCCGATCTGGACCTTCTGAGTTACAGCGCCCAGCTCGCTGGCGGCGCGGCACTGCCCGACTGGCTCAGCTTTGACGCGGCCTCGCGTACTTTCAGCGGCACCCCCACCGGAGCCGATGCGGGAACACTGGTGATCGAGGTCATCGCCAGTGACGGTAACGGCGGCAGCCCCGCAGTCGATACTTTCCTGCTGGAAGTCATCGATACCAATGATGACCCTCAGCTCGTGCAGCCGATTGCCGACCAAGTCGCGACGGAAGACACGCCCTACAGCTTTCAGTTTTCCACCGCCACCTTTCGCGACGACGATGCTGACTCACTGGCCTACACTGCTCAGCTCGTTGGCGGCGGCGCACTGCCGAGCTGGCTCAACTTTAATAGCGCCACCCGCACCTTTAGCGGCACCCCAACCAATGACGACGTTGGCAGTATCACCATAGAGCTCATTGCCAGCGACGGTAAAGGCGGCGCGGCAGCCATGGATAGCTTCGTCCTCACGGTCATCAACACCAACGACGCCCCAGTCGCCGTCGAGACCATCGCCGATCAACAGGCCACCGAAGACACTCCCTTTAGTTTTCAGTTTGCCAACACGGTTTTCAGTGACGACGATGGCGATGCCCTCAGCTACACAGCGCGTCTGAGCGGCGGCGCGGCGCTGCCGGCCTGGCTCAGCTTCGACAGCGCCACCCGCACCTTCAGCGGCACGCCCGCCAATGCCGATACCGGCACCCTCAGCATTGAAGTGGTCGCCAGCGATGGCAATGGCGGCAGCGCCACCAGCAATGTGTTTTCCTTAGAGGTCGTCAACATAAATGATGACCCACAAGTGGCCAACCCCATTGCCAACCAGACAGCGACAGAAGATACCGCTTTTAACTTTCAGTTTGCCGCCAACACGTTTGCCGATGACGACGGCGATGCCCTGAGCTACAGCGCGCAGCTCGCTGGCGGCGGCGCACTGCCAGCCTGGTTGAGTTTTGATGTCACAACGCGCAGCTTTACCGGCACACCGGGCAATGCCGATGTGGGCACGCTTAGCATTGAGCTGTTCGCAGACGACGGCAACGGCGGCATACCAGCGGTGCAAGTCTTCGACATTGTGGTACTCAACACCAACGACAGCCCGCAGCTTGTCAACCCGCTCGCCGATCAGCTCGCCACCGAGGGTGAGCTCTTTTCCTTTCAGGTACCGGTCAACACGTTTGCCGACGGCGACGGCGACCTTCTGAGCTACTCCGCCACACTCACCAGCGGCACAGCGCTGCCGAGCTGGCTCAATTTTGATACCGCCACCAGAACGTTCAGCGGCACGCCGGGTAACAACGACACACAGCCGCTGGACATTCGCGTACTGGCAGACGATGGCAATGGCGGCGCACCGGCCAGTGCCGATTTCACTGTCGCGGTGGCGGCGGTTAATGACGCGCCGCGCCTGAACCTGCCGCTGAGCGATCAAGCCGGCAGCGAAAACCTGCCGCTGCAATTTCGATTGCCGGCCAATACCTTTATCGACCCCGATGGCGACCCGCTGCAATTGTCCGCCCGTCTGCTCGGCGGCAGTGCTTTGCCCGACTGGCTGAGCTTCGATGCCGGCACCGGCGAGTTTGTTAGCCAGTCGCCGCAAGCTGGTCGCTTTATCCTTGAAATCCGAGCAGAAGACCCGGACGGCGCCAGCGCCAGCGACACTTTTGAACTGGTCATCGCCGAGGCGGAGGCCGAACTGCGCTTAAACCAGCCCGTTCCCGACCAGCGAACGGACTCGGGTGTTTCCTATCGCTATACCCTGGCTGCGGATACCTTTAGTTTTCCGCAGGGCAGCACACCCCAATACACACTGCAAACCCAAGGCGGAGCCCTACCCGCATGGCTTAACTTTGATCCACAAACCCTTACCCTTTCAGGCGTTGCCACAGACGCTGACATAGGCACACTGAGCCTGACACTCACCGCCACGCTGGGCGACGAAAGTGTCAGCGACACCTTTGTGCTCACAGTACTGGACAGTAACCAACCACCAGAGCTGGTGAATCCTCTTGCCGACCAGATGGCTCAGGTGAGCGAGCCCTTTTCTCTCACGCTGCCGGACGATGTGTTTGCCGATGCCGACGGCGATCCGCTGACACTGGTGATGCTCCGGGCCGATGGCTCGGCGCTCCCGCCCTGGTTGAACTTTGATGTCGTCAACGGCCTGTTGAGCGGTACACCGGGCCCTGGTGACAGCGGCGAATTGGCGCTGACACTGCGCGCCAGCGATGGCAGCAGCTCACCGCCAGCCGAGGATTTCTTTACCCTAACCATACGCCCAGCCCCGCCGGCCTCCGTAGTGCTCGACGACATTAATGTGCTTGAAGATGCGGAGAACACCACCGTGGCGCTCTGGTCCGAGCTTGCCGATGCGCTGGGTACAGACGCTGTGAGCGTGTCCGTCGCGGGTAACAGCAATAGCGAGCTGTTTTCCAGCGTCACTCTCAACCCGCAAAACGGTACGCTGGTACTCGATTACGCCGCCAACGCCAATGGCCAGAGCCTGATCACCTTGCAGGCGAGCACGGCTGAGGGCGCCCAACTTGAGGCCAGGTTGCGCGTGTTTGTCGCCGCCGTAAATGACCCGCCCGTGGTCACCGACATGAGCCTCAATGACGTTGTGATGGACGCACAATCGGGGACGATTCCCGCCGGTTTTTGGGGCGGTTTTTTCGATGTCGAACAGGGCTACGAGCTCAACTACGCGGTCACCGCCAACAGTAACCCGCAGGTCGCGCAAGTGGTGGGGCTGGACAGTGCAACCGGTTCACTGCTGATCAATGCCAGTGGCTCCGCCGGCGGCGTCACGGTAATCACGCTGCGGGCTACCGATGATCAGGGCGCCTGGGTCGAGCGCTCCTTGATTATCCAGGTGCAGGAGACTGGCGATGAGACAAACCCACCCACCGATAACCCTCTCACGCCGGGCGGCGGTGGTTCGGGCCCGGAGGATCCGTCCACACCCGACGTGGACATCGAGGTGATGCCTCCGCCGCCCATCGACACTGGCAGCCGGCCGGAGCCGGAAACCGCCGTGCCGGAAAACGAGCTGATTCTCGATCCGGCCAGTTTATTGCCACCGAACCTCCCCGCCGAGCTGCCCGAGGCGGATTCAATGTTCGAGTACCAAGAGCCGGACGACGACCCCGAATCCTCGCAAAGCAATACTGACGCTGAGCCCGATGAGTTGCAGGCTGCACAACTGCAGACACAATCGCCACTGATCGGTTTGATGGATGAGATGAACCTGCACCTTGCTCCCAGTGATATCGCCGAGTTCAACCAGTCTCTGGACGAAAGCCGCCAGCAAATGGAGCAAGCCTATACCGAGCAAAAACAGCGCGAGCAAATGATGGCCGCGGTTTCCCTGTCACTGGGCACCGGGTTACTGCTCTGGGCGCTCAGAGCCAGCAGCCTGTTACTGGCTCTGATGTCCATGTTGCCGCTGTGGCGCGGACTGGACCCTCTCCCCATACTGGAAGACGTCAACCGGAAAAAACGCGAGCTGGAAAAGCAGCGCAAGGACAAACGCCGGGAGGACAAAAGCCGCAGCGAAGTAGGCTATCTGTTCGACAATGCGGGTAAACACACCGCGGAGAAACACTCGTGATGCTAAAGATAACGCCAGCCGTGCGTCTCAGCCTGGGGCTGTTATTGCTCACCGTGTCCATACTCTTGATCGCGCAAGTGCTCGGCTTGACCCCTGACCTGCGCAAAAGTCAGCTTGAGGCGCGCCAGAACCTCGCAGAGACCCTCGCCTTTCAGACGCTTCTCGCCTACTCGCGCAAAGACGAGGTTCTGGTCAAGCAGCTGCTGGAAAACGCCGTCGAGCGCAACGACAATATTCTCTCGGCAGCGGTGCGCTCCACCGGCGGAGAGCTCGCCGTCTATACGCCGCGCCACGGCGAGCTGTGGCCCGCCGCCACCGACGAACACTCCACTGAACGCTACGCGCGCATTCCCCTGTTTATGGCCGGACAACAACTCGGTCACTTGGAACTGGCCTTCGAGCCACTGAACCGACAGGACACCAGCTACTTCGGCCTGCCTCGCCAACTCCTTTTAGCGGTTTTTATTCTGATTGTCGGTTTTATCAGCTACCGCTTGCTGATCGGCCGCACTCTGCGCTACCTCGACCCGAGCTCGGTGGTTCCCGAACGGGTGCGCAATGCGCTCAATGTTTTGGCCGAGGGCGTACTCATTCTCGACAAGCGCGAACAGGTGGTGCTGGCCAACAAAGTTATCGCCGAATACCTGCAGATGAGTGAAAAGTCACTGCTCGGTCGTAAAGCCAGCAGCCTCGGATGGCAAACGCACGAAAACAGCGAACTGCCTTGGCTGCGCACCCTGAACGCCGGCGATCGCGTTACCGGCGCGCGCCTGCTGCTTGGCAACGACAAAAAGCACCCGTTAGTGTTTCGCGTCAACTCCGTACCCATTACCGATGCCAAAGGCAAAGCGCAGGGCATTATTGCCAGCTTTAGCGACGTCTCCGAACTGGAAGAAAAAACCCGCAAGCTCGAGCACCTCGCCTCCCACGATCCGTTGACCGGTTGCCTGAACCGACGCGCTCTGCGCCAGGCCCTCAATCAAGCGTTTATCGATGCGCAAAACCACAGAGGTGAATTGTGCTGCATCATGCTCGACATTGATCACTTCAAGCGCATCAATGACACTCACGGCCACAGCGTCGGCGATGAAGTGATCAAGACCGTGGCGCAAACCGTCAAACACATTGTGCGCGAAGGCGACTCGGTCGCCCGTTTTGGCGGTGAAGAGTTCTGCATTATTCTGCCCGGCAGTAACCTAGAGCAGGCCAGCCAGATTGCCGAGCGCTGCCGCACAGAGATACAGGCGCGCGACTGCGACGGCGTGCAAGTGACCTCAAGTTTCGGTATCAGCTCAGTGCGCTCCGGTATTCACACCCCCAACGAACTGATACAACGTGCGGACGAGGCCCTTTACCAATCCAAAGAAAACGGTCGCAATCGCGTGACCCTCTGGCAAGCTCAGCAGTAAGCATAGAAAACCTTCACACCAGCAGCCTAGGCGAATCAAAAGACCAAAAAGCCCGATCCGAAGACCGAGCCTTTTAATTTGTATGGTGCCCAGAGGCGGAAAGCGCGGCAGGAGGCCGCGATTCACAGCTTTGCTGCCCGAAGGGCGAGGGCCAGGGACAAGGTGAATGCTGAAAGCAGAGAAGGCAGCCTGGGCTGAGGCCCGAGTGAAGAATCCAACTCGCTCAACCGCGAGTTGGCCCCTTCGGGTTTCGCTACGCTCATTGCTGAATGCGGCGCATTCGGTCAAACCACCATAAAAAGCTGGTTCGATTTCGCCCGCACCGAGCCAGTAAAAACAAAAAAGGCCCGATCCGAAGACCGAGCCTTTTAATTTGTATGGTGCCCAGAGGCGGAAAGTGCGGCAGGAGGCCGCGATTCACAGCTATGCTGCCCGAAGGGCGAGGGCCAGGGATGGCCCGAGTGAATCGAACCACCATAAAGAGCTGGTTCGATTTCGTCCGCACCAAGCCAGTAAAAACAAAAAAGGCCCGATCCGAAGACCGAGCCTTTTAATTTGTATGGTGCCCAGAGGCGGAATCGAACCACCGACACGAGGATTTTCAATCCACTGCTCTACCGACTGAGCTATCTGGGCCTTGTTATACGGGGAGTCCCCGGTCACAAGAGGCGCGTATTAAACCGTTTGCGACTTTTGGAGTCAAGGGCCTGGGGCAAAATTATTTACTCTGGGGCGGAGGGACATAGCCCTCGGCGGCATCGTAGTCCTCACCGGAAAGAAATTTGGTCATTTGTTCACCAAGGTAAACGCGGGTACCGGTCTCCATCAGGTTTAACTGCTTCTCGTTGATCAGCATGGTCTGGTGCGCCAGCCATTCCTGCCAGGCCTTGGCGCTGACATTTTGATAGATGTCCTGTCCCTTGGCGCCGGGGTACGGGGGCTGATCCAGCCCGGGCAGTTCCTGCTTGTACTTGCGGCAAAATACCGTGCGACTCATAGCGACTCCTGCAATGCTTTAGTGGGCTAAGGACGGCCGTTAGCCCCCAGAGGCCCAAGTTCAGCCAGCTTGTCCAACAACTTTTTAACCGGTGCTGCCAGGCCCACAGACTCGGGTTGGTGCACGTTATACCAAAGTGTTTGCTGCGCTTCCATCACTGTGTCGGGTGAGCGCCCGAGCTGAATCAGCACCGGCGTAATATCCAGATGATAGTGGCTAAAGGTGTGGCGGTAACTATCCCAAGTCTCCAGCTGCGCGGGCTCACCGTAACGCTCGCGGCAGTGGCTGGCAAGGTCATCGTCCAGCGGCAGCTCGGGAAAACTCCAAAGCCCGCCCCAAATGCCCGTGGCCGGGCGCTGTTCCAGCAACAGCTCGCCCGCGGGCGAGCGCAGCATGAGCAAATAGGTAGTCTTGACCGGCTTGTCCTTTTTTGGCTTTTTGCCGGGATAGCGCCCCTGGGTGCCCGTGGCTCGGGCAACACAGCCATCACCTACCGGGCATAACTCGCAGGCCGGGCGGCTTCGGGTACAGAGCATGGACCCAAGATCCATCATGGCCTGGGTGTAATCGTGGCAGCGGCGCTTGGGCGTGTTCTCACGCGCCTTGGTCCAGAGAGCCTGTAGGGTGGCGCTCTGCCCCGGCCAGCCGTCGATGGCATGGTAACGGGCAAGCACCCGTTTGACGTTGCCGTCGAGTATGGCGGCGTGTTTTCGGTAGGCAATACTGACGATGGCCCCGGCCGTGGACTCGCCGATGCCCGGCAGTGCAGCCAGCGCCTCTACGGTGTCGGGGAAAGTGCCGCCGTACTCAGCCACCACCTGCTGGGCGCACTTGTGCAGATTGCGGGCGCGAGCGTAATAGCCCAGGCCGGTCCACAGGTGCAGCACGTCATCCAGCGGCGCCGCGGCCAGGGCCTCCACCGTGGCAAAGTGCCAGGTAAAGCGCTCAAAGTAGGGGATAACGGTGGTCACCTGAGTCTGCTGCAGCATGATCTCCGACAACCAAACCCGGTAGGGGGTTATGTTTTTCTGCCAGGGCAGGTGTTTGCGTCCGTGCTGGTCAAACCACTCCAGCACGGACGCGGCAAACGCATCGCTCATTCTTTGTCTTTTTTCAGAAACCGGTTCAGCAGACCTTCTACAGCCTTGCTGGTGTCGTCTTGTCCCGTGCTTTCGCCGTCTTTGTTCTCACCGTTTTTGTTGTCGCCACCGAGTTTGCGCACCAGCTCCTTTTGCACCCGATACTTGGCGTAGTCGGCGGTGAGCGACTCTAACGCCTTGCTGTCCAGGCCGCAATCTTTCAGCGGCTGCAGGTTTTCCAGCGATCCCTTACAGCGCAAAAGCGACAAGCTGCGGTTGAGCCAGTAGTTGCTCTTGACGGTGCAGCCCTGCTCGCTGGTGGCCTTCTCCAGCAATGTCAGTGGCAGGCGAAAATCGTAGGTTTGCCCGGCGAGATCCAGGTTACCCTGAGTGGCCAGCAGCAATTGCTCTACGCCCGCCGAGAAATTATCCACCGTCACCTTCTGGTCGCGAATATTAACGCGGCCCTCCAGCGCGCGCAGGGGCGTGAACTCGGGCCACTCGCGCTCCTCTGAGGTTTTGCCGTCTTCGCTCTGCGCCTCGTCCCGCACCAGCGATACCATTTTGCAAAAGTACTTTTCCACATTGATCGGCGCGAAGGTCACCTCAGCGCCACTAAAGCGCGCTTCGGCCACCAGTTTTTCAAACAGCTCGGATGCCAGCACACCGCTGGTTGTGCCCGTCGCGTCAAGGTTGAGCGCACCGGTGAGTTGGACCTTTTCATTCATTTCCAGATCCGCCAGCAGCGGCTGCAAGCGCACCCCGGCCATATCCGCGTTAAACGCCGCCTTGGCTTTATTGCCCCTGGCATCAAAGGTCGCATCCGCTTGCAAGTGCCCCTGATAGGTATCCAGGCTGGCCTCGCTCAGCTGCACCAGGCCATCTTTGGCGCTCAACCGCAGCCTGAGGTTTTCAAAGGTAAGCTTGTTGACGATGGCCTTGGCCAAGTCCAGGCTCACTTGGGCGTTGAGCGCGCGAATCGGCTCCAGGGGTATAGGCGCTTCGGGCGGTGTCTCGGCAGCGGGCGCCTTGCCTTTGGGCGCGCTGGAAGAGGAGCCGGCCTCAGCGTCCGGCGCGGGCGGCGGCAGATAGTGGTCAACATTGATGCTATTGCCAGCCAGAGTCACCAGCAGTGCCTGTTTACTGATATCGGTCACGGCCAGCTCGCCGGAAAAGGTGGTGTCGTCCAGCGTCATTTCCAGCGGCGCCAATGTCAGCGCATTCTTACTGCCGACGACATCGGTACTAAACGACAGGCGCGTCAGCGCGTCTTCCCGGGCCGTTTCCGGCACGGCCTGCCCGAGGCTCGCCAAAAGAGCCTTGAGGTTCACCGGCTCCACCGCCAACTGGCCGGTATACCGGAGCTGCTCCTGTAAGCCTTCTACCGTCAGAGCGAACTCCGTTGCCACTCTGGCCTGACTGGCGCCGTCACCAAGGGTCAGCGCCAATTGTCCACCGGCAAGCACAAAACGGTTGATGGCGGCGTCCACCTGCATTTGCGCCTCCAGATGCACTTCGGCCACAAGGGGCTTGGCAAAGGCAGCGGGGTCGTTCACCTCGGCGCTGGCATCCAGGCTCAGATCAAAGGGTCGATCTTCCAGGTTAAAGCCATTCAGCACCAGCGAAGCCAGCCGGGCCTTGGTGTGGGAGCCTTTCGCTTCATCCTTAAAGCTCACCTCGGTATCGGCAATGCTGATGCGCTCTACCGCCAGCTTCAGTGCCTGGCCGGATTCACCCTCCGGCTTTGGTTCGTCGGAACTAGACGCTTCTTCGCCAGAAGGTAGGGCGGTAGCGCGGTCCGCCCCAGCGGCCTTCGCCCGGGCCAGATCCTCGGGGGAGGCTTCAGCGTTAGCGCGAGTCAGATTTTCCCAGTTGCCACGACCCTGGGCGTCACTGACCAGATCCACCCGCGCGCCTTCCACCAGCAAGTGCTCGACCACCAGCTCGCCGTCAAACAGGGGGCGAGTGGCAACCAGCAAGCTGGCACTGGCCAGGCTCGCCAGAGGCTCATTGGGTGTCTGCGCGCTGGCTAGCGCAATATCATTGATCTCGATACCCACACTCGGCCAGAACTGCCAGGACAGGTCGCCGCGAATCTCCAGGTGCACACCCTGCTCGCTCGCGAGCGCCTCGATACGGGGTTTGAACACATTGGGGTCCAGCCAGAGGAAGACCACTGCAACGGCCAGCACAACCAGCAACACCAAACCCAGCAGAACTTTTAACACCAGTTTCACTGAAAAGACTCCGTGTCAGAACAATTGGTAAGGAGCATAGCACCTTTCGACCGCGTATTTACCGCAAATTTCCTCAAGATTGCGGGGTAGTTATCCCCCCGCCGCTCGCGCTAAAATAGCGCCCTTTGCACGACTCACCAGCCAGATACGGGACAACCCATGGGACACAGAACCGCCCTCTACCAGAGCCACATCGACGCCGGCGGCAAGATGGTGGACTTTGGCGGCTGGGACATGCCGATCAATTACGGCTCGCAAATTGAAGAACACCATCAGGTGCGCCGCCACGCCGGCCTCTTTGACGTCTCGCACATGACCGTGGTGGACGTCACTGGCGCCGATGCACGCCAGTATCTGCGCCGGCTGCTGGCCAACGACGTCGCCAGGCTGGATGACAAGCCCGGCAAGGCCCTCTACAGCGCCATGCTCAACGAGGCCGGCGGCGTTATCGACGACCTGATCGTCTATCATCTGCAGGGCTGGTACCGCGTGATCGTCAACTGCGCCACTCGCGACAAAGACCTCGCCTGGATGAGCCAGCAGGCCAGTGGCCTTGATGTACACATCAACGAGCGCACCGAACTGAGTATGATGGCCGTGCAGGGCCCCAAGGCCCTTGAGATCGTCAAACAATGTGTCAGCGCCGGGCGCGCGGAGCTGATCGACCAGCTCAGTGTATTCACAGGCAAAGATGAGGGCGGCTGGTTCTTTGCACGAACCGGCTACACTGGCGAGGATGGCCTGGAAATCCTGCTGCCCGAGGCCGATGCACCCAGCGTTTGGCAAGCGCTGATCGACGCCGGGGTCGTCCCCTGCGGACTGGGCGCGCGCGACACGCTGCGCCTTGAGGCCGGCATGAACCTCTACGGCCACGAAATGGACGACGCCACCTCCCCGCTGGCCGCCAACATGGGCTGGACCATCGCCTGGGAACCCACCGAGCGGGACTTTATCGGCCGCGGTGCTCTGGAAGCGCAGCGCCGCGAGGGCGCCAGCGACACTCTGGTAGGCCTGGTGCTGACGGGCCGCGGCGTCTTGCGGGCTGGCCAGAGCGTCAGAGTGCCCGGTAGCGAGCGCACCGGCGTAATCACCAGTGGTACCTTTTCGCCCACTCTGGGCTACTCTATTGCCATGGCCCGCGTGCCGGCCGGCGCCAGCGGCGAGGCCAGCGTGGATGTGCGCGGTAAAGCTCTGGCCGTTAGCATCGTCAAACCCAATTTTGTCCGCCACGGACAAGCTCTCGTTTAACAGTCACAGGACACCACCATGAGCGACATTCGCAACGAACTGAAATACCTGCCGAGCCACGAGTGGGCTCGTGTAGAAGAGGACGGCACCGTCACCATCGGCATTACCGACCACGCCCAGGAGAGTCTGGGTGATGTGGTCTACGTAGAAACCCCCGAGCTCGGCGCCACGGTGAACGCTGGAGAGGAAGCCGGTGTAGTGGAATCCGTAAAAGCGGCCTCGGACATTTACTCGCCCATCTCTGGCGAAGTCATCGCCGTTAACGAATCGCTGGAAGACGCCCCCGAACAGGTCAACGAGTCGCCCTACGACGACGGCTGGTTCTACAAGGTCAAGCCCAGCGATCTTTCCGAGCTGGAAGACGCACTGGACGCCGCCGGCTACCAGGCCGCCATAGAAGCAGACGAGTAAGCGCGTGAAAAACGCACTGCGACACCTCTGCCGCCCATTGCTCGCCCCCCTGGAGGCGGGCAATGAGCCCTACCACTACAAGCCCCTGAGCCGCAAAGTTCTGCTGTTTTTCGGCGCTGTATTTACCTTTCTCGGTCTGCTCGCCGCCTGGCTCATCCCCGCCGACGCCGACCCCGGTTACTACTTTCCCGTTGTGGTATTCACCCTTGCAGGTCTCTATGGGCTGATTGTCGGAGCCTTGGGGGAAGATCGCGCTGTGGCGAAGATCTGGGGGAATAAGTAGGAAGGCAACATTCAATCGTGCTCAAGCTGTTAACCTTCTTACTTTTATCAAGGCAAAAGTGCGTTCCTATCGAATAGATTGAATTCCGAATAGATTGAATTCTTTTAGCTGAGGTTTAACTGCACCTGTCAAGACTGAAACCCTGACTTACTTTAAGAAGCGAACAAAGCGGGAGTGGCCCATGGAGAACATCGTAAAAGATATCTTTAACCGCTACCCCGTCCATGTGCTCCCGCTAATGCTATCCCTAAGAGCTCTGATTTTAGAGAGTGCAGAGATCCTACAGCTGGAGCCAGTAGAGGAGAGCATTAAATGGGGCGAGCCGAGCTACAGCGTTAAAACGGGCAGCCCTATACGCATGGATTGGAAGGCGGCGACGCCGGAGCACTATTACCTGTTCTTTCACTGCCAGAGCAAACTGGTAGACTGCTTTCGCGAGCTTTACGCAGATCAACTGACCTTTCAGAAAAACCGGGCCATCGTGCTTGCCCTAGCCGAACCCCTGCCGCGCGGCCCGCTGCAACACTGCATTGAGCTGGCGCTGACCTACCACCGGGTTAAACACCTGCCGCTGCTAGGCGCACAAAAGCGAATTTTCTGAAGTATAAGACCGGCCCCGGACTGCGAGAAATAAAAAATGTATACCATTGATAGTGCAAGACGAGAGGCTCGATGACCACTAAACGGCTGCGCCGAATGTTCGCAATGATCCTTATTACCTGCGCGGGGCTAGCGGCGTGCCTCGGCGCGGCGCTCTATTTATTGACACCGGTGATCACCACGCCATCGTTTACGGTTCACAATGACACGCCCCACCCCGCTGCCGTGACCGCAACTTGGCGCGACCGGCAAAAAAGCCTCGGCACTTTGCCGCCTTCCGCCTCAGTCACCTTTACCGTCAACGACGAAGCCGCCATGCAGTTTGAAGCCACCCTCGCCGATGGCACACGCATTGACAGTGAGACACCCGTTTACTTTACCGCTGGCACCCGAGTTGAGGCGAGAATTACCCCCGAGCGGATTGAGCTCACCGCCGAGTTGATCGGTTATTAGCGTTTAAAGCGCTTTACGTTTTTTCAGTGAGGGCCACGCCTTACAGGTACCGACAAGATAGCAAAGGCTATACACCAGGCAAATGCTAGAGGAGACCACCATAAACGTCATGGTGTGCCCAAGCTCCTGAAAGTAGGGCGAGTCAAAATAGAGCACGGCGGGAATGCCAAAAAGAGCGCGGGCGAGAAAAACCGCGGTAATCACCACCAACGCCGCGCGCAGGAATGGCAGCCGCGGCATCGCACCCGCACCGGATAATCCATAACACCCCCAGCTGGCCAGTATCAGCGCGATGGTGCCAGTGACCATTGCCGGGTAGGCGCTGCCGCTTTCGGCCATTTGCGCCATCTGTTCGCCCGCGCCAAAAAAGCGGTACCAATCGGCGCCACCAACAATAATGGCCAGATGCATGAGTGCGGCGCCCAGCGCCAGAAGCCCACCGACCAAGAGCCAAAGATTCCTGTCTTGCATAGTTTTCTTTCCTGTTTCCTTGGCAGAGAGAACGGCGTGCCTACCTGCCCTCATCTCGCCCTAAAAAAGCCGGGTTAACCGTGTTGTATTTGCGCCTTAACGGCTTGCTGCACAAGCTCGGCAGCCTTACTCGCACCGAAACGCTGATCAAGCAAATGATAACTGCTCACGCCATAGCCGAGCGATACCACCAGCTGCGCCATATCCAGCGGCTTGATGTGCAGCGCCAGCGTTTTGGCCTGTACGGCACTCACGATCCAACGGTGCAATGCCTCCACCAACGCCTGTTCGCTGGCGCGCAGTATGGCCGCGATTTGTTGGTCGCGGCAAGCCTCGGCGAAGATTTCAGTAGCGAGAATATTCTCTGGCTCTTTGCAGGCGTCTTTTGCCAACTGCCCGGCAAAGCGCACCAGCGCCTTTGCCGGGTCTTTTGCGCTGGCCAGTTTTTCCAGCGCCCGATCCACGTGCTTTTGCTCACTGGCGACGAGAGCGCTAATGATATCGCTTTTTCCGGGAAAATACCGGTAGACCGCACCGGGGCTCAGACCGGCCTCTGTGCAGATGGCCTTCATGCCCGTGCTGTGAAAGCCAGTGCGAACAAAGCAGCGATAGGCCGCGGCCAGAATTTGCTCGCGCCGCCGGGCCGCAAGTTTGTCGTCGGGTGTTCGCATAACCTACCATTATGTGAATGATCGTTCTTTTTATCTTGACACATTTGACAGAGTGCGACAAGAATAAAAGAACGATCATTCGCTTTATGGAGAAAGCCCCATGCCCCCCCAACCGCAACGCCGAGGTCGACAGTGTGCGCACCTGTGCTTTGATCGGCATATGTCTGGTCAATGTGCCCTTTATCGCCTATCCCATGGAGGCGATAGTGAGCCCTGCCTCAGTGGAGAGCCAATGGGTAACGTTTTTTCTCGCCGGCTTTTTGCATATGAAGTTTTTTCTACTGTTTTCTTTTCTGTTTGGCTGGGGGATGGGGATTTCCTCTCTCGCGCACGACAAAGCCAGGGCGCCCAGATACTTTTCCCGCCTCGCAGTGCTGGCGCTGCTGGGAGTTGCGCACGGCCTGCTCGTTTTTACCGGCGACATTCTGCTGCTTTACGCCGCCCTAGGCGTACTGCTCTGGCCGCTGCGCCGCGCCAGCAGTGTTACTCTGCTTAGCGTGTCCACTGGTTTGCTGTGCCTGGCGGTCATAACGCTCTTCGCCTTCGCACTGCTGGCCTCAAGTCCGGACGCTATGCCAGTAGACTACTTGACCGATGCCCGGCTCGGCGGCAGTTTTGCACAAACCCTCGCCTACCGACTGGCGTACTGGCCCGGCACCTTGGCGGGGCTGGTACTCTTGCAAGGGCCAATGGCACTGGCGGCGTTTAGCGCAGGCCTCGCCGCCGCTAAAACACGTTTCTTTGAGCCAGGCAGCGAGGCGTTTGCCGCTCTTGGCCGGCACCTACCCAGGCTTGCCTGCCTGGCCGTTGCGACTAACCTTCTCTACGGCTTGACCACCAGCGGCTTATGGTACGGGGAGCTAGCGGAATTGCTGGGGTTTTTATCCATGGCGTTTGGGGCGCCGGCGCTCACCGCTGTATACCTATGGATCATTGTTCATGTGGTGAGGCGTTGGCCCATGCCGTTGTGGCTGGTTCGCGCGGGGCGCAACAGTCTATCGAGCTACGTGTTACAGGGTGTGATAGCGGGGTGGGTATTTGGCGGTTACGGCCTGGGACTGTTTGATCAACTCAGCCATGGGCAAACGCTGGCGGCTTCCTGCCTGGTCGCGCTGGCAAGCTTACTGGCCGTTAGCCTATGGGCACAACGGTTTGGCCGCGGACCACTGGAGCCGGCTTTGCGTATCGTCAAATAAGTTCGCGCCTGCACAAATAAAAACGGGGGCGATCATCGCCCCCGTTGTTAACAACCGTATTCGGTGTTACTCAAAGCTTTGGTCAATCTGGTAAACGGCGGTGGTACCGCTGACCTCGTTACCCACGACCAGCAGAGCCTCGTCGGTGGGCGAGTCTTCGGCAGAGATAAACACCAGCCCTTCTGGCCCCAGGTCACCAATGGTATCGAGAATGCTCTCGGCATCTTCCGTGGCCCAGTCTTCACGTGCGTTGAAGTAGTCCATAAACACTGGCGCTTCGGGGTCGGTGATATCGTAAATCATGATGCCGCCCATACGCTCAAGGCCGACGAACGCAAAGGTCTTCTCTCCGATCTGGCCAATGGTCACACCCTCGGGCTCTGGGCCTTTGGCGTCACTGCGGCTGTCCATGGAGTCGCCTTCGTCGTGGGCGCTATTAAAGTAGTCTTTGCACGGAATATCGCGCGCGCTACCCAGCATGCACTCATCACTGGCCAAGTGCTGCTCGATGGCATCGCCCGAGTCCCAAATCAAAGAGCCACTCTCATCCCAGATTGAGAATGAACGGGCACCATAGCTGTAGAGGTTGTCGTACATCAGGCGGTCACCGGAGGCGGACTCGCTACCGGCGGCGTCAAACATTACCGGCGTGCCGTCGGCGTTTTGGCGATAGCCCATGGTCCAGGTAATGTTCAAGCGGCCAAGCACTTCGTCGTCGCGACAGTCGCCAGCATCTCCGGCACTGGCGCCGCAGTAGGCAAAGGTCTCTGGGTTGAGCAGTCCGCCAGCGGCCAGTTCACGCAGTTGCGGCGGCAGGTCGTCATTGGCACGACGGTCAAAACCATCTGAGTGCACCAGATGCTTGACGCGGAACTCTTCAACAAAGCCCTGGCTGGCATCACCGGCCCAATAAGCATCGTTGTCTTCACCCCAGGCGCGGGCGTCGCCTTCGTTGGCTGTTACCAGGTAAGTCATACCGTCAACGTCGTAGGCGGCCATGGCATCGGGCAGGTAGAGACCGCGAACACCGGCAAAGTTGGCGATGTTGATTTCGCCGTCTTCATCGCTGGTATCCAGCCCATTGCCGGAGCCGAAGTTGTTGGCCTCAACGCTGTGATCCTTGAAGCCCAGGGGCACAATTTCCTCAACCGTAGCCGAGGCGATATCGATGCGGGCAAAAGCGTTGTTTTCCTGCAGTATCGCCCAGGCAGTGGCACTGTCGGCCGATACGGCGATGTACTCGGGCTCAAGATCCTGAGCGACACTGGCGCCCGGGCCGTAAATGCGCACACCATTGGCTTTAAGCGTCGCAGCATCGCCGTTAAATGCGGTGAAATCGGCAATGGTCGCCACCGGGTTAGCCATGTCGGCCAGGTTAATCACGGCAATGGAGCCTTCCGGGTCAACGCTGTAGTCGTCGCTCGGCTCGCCCTCGTTGGCCGCCAGCACATAGGCGCCATCCGGGGTAAAGGTCAGCATATCGGGCTGGGCGCCCACGCCGACACTGGAAATCATGCTCAGGTCATCGGCGTTGTAAAAGGCCACTGCACCATTGTCGGTTTTGAGGTCTGCCTCAATGGCCAGGGCAACCACACCGTCGTGCACGGCCACCGAGTTCACTTCACCGCCGGCGAGCACGTTGCCACCATCAATGGTGTCAATCAGCGAGGGGTTGGCCGGATCGGCGAGATCGAGTACATCCACCATGCCCTTTTCCGCGTTGACAATAAACACTCGCTGGCTGGCGGCATCGTAAGCCGGAATTTCTGCCGCCGACTCGTCAAACTGGCCGGTGCTGTAGCGACCCACGAAACTCAGGGCGATGGAGGAAGGGGTTTCCACCACCGGGGTTTCACCACCATTGTCGCCGTCGTTATTGTCGTTTTCGTCATCATCGCTGCCACAACCAACCAGCGCCAGAGCACTGCAAGCGGCCAGGATATAGGGAAAGCTCTTTCTCATAGGTCTGCTCCTGTAGGTCTTGTAATCGGGGCATGAGCCTAGCGAGCAATTGTTACAGGTTTGTGTTGCCGCGTGATGCCGACACAATCGCTGCAATATGGTGCATTCATTGCGCAAATTTCGCTCTTTGCACAATTATTGTCGCACCCGGGTGCAAAAGATTGAAAAGCCCGGCGCCTTTCGGTACCTTGCGCGTTTTATCTCCAACCGGCCGCGACCTCCCTCCGGGCGGCCCGCACGAGGCACATTCAGATGGCACAGTACGTTTACACCATGAACCGCGTGGGCAAGGTCGTTCCGCCCAAGCGCGAGATCCTCAAGGACATTTCCCTGTCCTTTTTTCCGGGTGCCAAGATCGGCGTACTCGGCCTGAACGGCTCGGGCAAATCCACCCTCTTGCGCATCATGGCCGGCGTTGACACCGAGTACAACGGCGAAGCGCGCCCCATGCCCGATATCAAGATCGGCTATCTGCCCCAAGAGCCCGAACTGGACCCGAACAAGGACGTGCGTGGCAACGTCGAAGACGGTGTGCGTGAAGCCGTGGATGCCCTGGCCGCGCTGGAGCAGGTCTACGCCGATTACGCCGAGCCGGACGCTGACTTTGACGAGCTGGCGAAAAAGCAGGCGCGCTGCGAAGACATCATTCAGGCCTGGGATGCCCACAACCTCAATAACACCCTGGAGGTCGCCGCCGACGCCCTGCGTCTGCCGCCCTGGGATGCGGATGTGACCAAACTCTCCGGTGGTGAGCGCCGCCGCGTTGCCCTGTGCCGCCTGCTGCTGTCGCGCCCCGATATGTTGCTGCTGGACGAACCCACCAACCACCTGGACGCCGAAAGTGTTCACTGGCTTGAGCAATTTCTGCAAAGCTTTAACGGTACCGTTGTCGCCATTACCCACGACCGCTACTTCCTGGACAACGCCGCCGGCTGGATTCTGGAGCTGGACCGTGGCCACGGTATTCCCTATGAGGGCAACTACTCCACCTGGCTCGAGCAAAAAGAAGCCCGCCTTGCCCAGGAAGAGCGCACAGAAGCGGCGCGCCAGAAAGCCCTGAAAGCCGAGCTGGACTGGGTACGCCAGAATCCCAAAGGCCGCCAAGCCAAGAGCAAGGCGCGCCTGGCGCGCTTTGACGAGCTGCAGAGCCAGGAATTCCAGACCCGCAACGAGACCAATGAAATCTACATTCCGCCTGGCGAGCGCTTGGGCGACAAAGTGATTGAGCTGGAAAACGTCTCCAAAGGCTACGGTGACCGCCTGCTGATCGACAACCTCACCATGAGCATTCCCAAGGGCGCCGTGGTCGGTATCGTCGGCGGCAACGGGGCAGGTAAATCCACCCTCTTTCGTATGATTGCCGGCACCGAACAGCCCGACAGCGGTACAGTGACGCTCGGCGAGACCGTACAGGTCGCCTACGTGGAACAGAGCCGCGAGAACCTGGACGACAAGAAAACCGTCTGGGAGGCCATTTCCGAAGGCCAGGACATTCTTCGCATAGGCTCCTACGAAGTCAGCTCGCGCTCCTACGTGGGCCGCTTTAACTTCAAAGGCTCGGATCAGCAAAAACGCGTCGGCGAACTCTCCGGTGGTGAACGCGGCCGTCTGCACCTGGCCAACACCCTCAAGCAAGGCGCCAACGTGCTGCTGCTGGACGAACCGTCCAACGATCTGGACGTAGAAACCCTGCGCGCCCTGGAAGACGCCATTCTCGCCTTCCCGGGCTGCGTGCTGGTGATCTCGCACGACCGCTGGTTCCTCGACCGGATTGCCACCCACATCCTCGCCTACGAGGGCGAATCGGAAGTGGTGTTTTTTGAAGGCAACTACACTGAGTACCATGAAGACTTTATCAAGCGCAAAGGTCAGGACGCTCAACCCAAGCGGGTGAAATACAAGCCGCTAAAAAACACCTGATAACGAAAAAGCGCGCCACACGGTGCGCTTTTTTTTCGGGCCGGTAGACACCTTAATGACAGAACCACTAAAAGCCCATGCACTCGCCTACTTTGGCCGGCTCGCCCCCTTAAGCGACCAAGCACTGGAGCGGGTCTGGTCTCATTTTTCAGGCCGGCGCTTTGCCTCGGGCGAGACCATTTTTTCCCAAG
This sequence comes from Gilvimarinus algae, assembly GCF_030518215.1. Lineage (GTDB taxonomy): Bacteria > Pseudomonadota > Gammaproteobacteria > Pseudomonadales > Cellvibrionaceae > Gilvimarinus > Gilvimarinus algae. Next base: position 170,608 of record NZ_JAULRT010000032.1, on the reverse strand, counting down.
GCGAAAAGCCGCTCAGTGTGCACTTTGTTTTGCAGGGCGTCGGCCGCTACTTCTACCTCGACACCGATGGCAAGGAGCGCAACAAATCTCTGGTGGGGCCGGGCGGTGCTTTTGCCAGCATGTCTTCTCACATATTCGGTGAACCCAGCCTCTACGGCGCCGAGGCCATTACCCCGTGCGAGACGCTCACCATTGATTACGACCGCTTGGTCGGGCTCTCGGAGTGTTACCTCGAGTGGAACCGCATCGTGCGCCGCCTGCTTGAGCACCTGGCCGTGAAAAAAGAGCGCCGCGAAGCCAGCCTGCTGCTCGACAACGCCACCCAGCGCTACCAGCGTTTTGTGCAAGATTACGGTGAGATCGCCGAGCAGATTCCCCTCAAACATATCGCCATGTACATCGGCGTGACCGACGTGTCTCTCTCACGCATCCGCCGTGAGCTTAAAATGTCCCAGGGAAATTCATCTAAGGCGCCTTAACATAGGTTAAGGTAGGCGCTAGATCATTGCCCTAGGCTGCGAAGACATTGTCCAATGCTCTGGGGCCCCCTATGAAAAAGCTGCTTCCTCCACACCTGTTTGTTCTGTTTGCGCTGACCATGGCCGGCCTTTGCTGGGCGCTTGGCTCACCCCATACCCTCGCCAAGCCTTACACACTCGCCGCTGTGGTGTTACTGATCGGCGGACTCGGCCTGGCGTTTTGGGCCAAGCGCCTGTTTAAACAGCACCAAACCACGGCGTTTACCTTCGATGCGCCCGGCACACTGGTTACCGAGGGACCGTTTCGCCTAAGCCGCAACCCAATGTACCTGGGGCTGGCTCTGGCACTTTTCGGCGTTGCGATATTACTGGGGCTGGCGCCTAGCTCCATGGCGCTGGCGCTGTTGTTTGTTATTATTCTGGACCGCTGGTATATCTCTTACGAAGAGCGCGCCATGCACGCGCGCTTCGGCGAAAGCTACACACTTTACTGCGCTCAGGTCAGACGATGGCTCTAACGGATTCAATAGATCAATGGGACGGCAAGTCAGCCAAGGATATCACCGCTGTTTACAACCGCTATTACCGAGAGCCTGACTTTGCCCCACACTGCATAAAGTTACTCGCAGAGCCGCACCGGCAAAAAGCCGCTAGCTGGCTGCTGAAACATCACCTGGAAACCGGCCACTCGCTCAGCACCGCGCAACTGAATCAGGTGTGCAAGGCACTGGACGCGCTGCACGATTGGGAATCCCAGCTGCATCTGCTGCAATTGCTGGCCGGTCAGCGCTTTAGCGCCCCTCAGCGCCAGGCACTGGAGCCCTTTGTACGTCAATGCCTGACCGCCACCCATAAATTTGTCCGCGCCTGGGCCTACAACCTTCTGCACGAGCTGGCGCAGCAATTCCCGGACTTGGCAAAAGACGCCCGGGATATAATTGCCGCCACCGAGCGCGATGAGGCGCCATCGGTCAAGGCGCGCCTGCGCCAGCTGCAACGGTAACTCGCCCCGGGAAAAGGGGCTATGATACAAGGCAAACCGGCACAACTCAGGGACACCATGATTCAGGTAACGACTGGACGCCTTATCCTCACCGTATCGCTAGCAGCAGTGGCCTGCAGCGCCTTGGGCGAAACACCCAAGCCCGTCTGCCAACGCGCCCTTGAGCGCCCCTGTGTTGCTCTGGTGCTCGGTGGTGGTGGCGCCCGGGGCGGCGCTCACATTGGTGTTATCCGCGCACTGGAGGAGCGGCAGATTCCCGTGGATGTTGTGGTAGGCACCAGCATCGGTTCGTTTGTCGGCGCCCTCTACGCCAGCGGCAAAAGCGCCGCTGACATCGAGCAGCTGTTCGCCGAGGCCGACTGGGACATAGGCTATCAGGACGACCTGCCACGCAGCCAAACGCCCAACCGCCGCAAGCGGCAAATGGACGACTTTCCCATCCAGCTAAACCTTGGCTTTGACGGCACCAGCGTCAAGCTCCCGCAGGGCTTTCTCCAGGGCCAGGGCATGAAAAACCTGATTGATCAGTTGCTCGGCACCCACGTGCTCTTTGACAGCTTTGACGATTTGCCCATCGCCTTTCGCGCCGTAGCGGCGGACATCGAAACCGGCGAGCAGGTGGTTCTGGACAAGGGCGACCTGAGTACCGCCTTGCAAATCTCCATGTCGCTGCCGGGCATAGTCCGCCCGATTGAACGCGATGGCCGGCTGCTGGTGGACGGCGGCATTGCCAACAACCTGCCCGTCAGTGTCGCGCGCGAACTGGGAGCCAACATTATCATTGCCGTGGACATAGGCTCGCCGGCCATGACCCGCGACCAGCTCAGCTCGGGCGTCAGCATCCTGCGTCAACTCACCAGCTTTCTTACCGAGAAAAACGTCACTCAGCAAAAAGCACTGCTCTCAGAGCAGGACATCTACCTCAAGCCCGAGCTCGGCGAGATCGATATGCTCAGCTTTGACAAAACCCTGGAAGCCGCCGAGAGCGGCTATCGCTTGGCAACGGGAGTGCTTTCCACTCACTCGCAGGCTCAGGCACTGGCAGGCAAGGCGCAGCCTTTTGCGGCCGAGTCTTTTATCGCCAGCGACAGCGAATTGCATCTGGATCGTATACGTCTGATCAACCACTCGCGCCTGAGTGACGATTACATTCTCAAGCGCATGAACCTGCGTGAAGGCGCCGTCTACACACCCAACGATATCCACCGGGGCATGCAAAAGCTTTACGGCCAGGGAACCATTGCGCGGGTGCGGACTTCTCTGTCCCGCGAAAACGACATCAACACACTCAATACCTTAGTGGATGAAAAAGAGTGGGGGCCGGGCTATCTGGATTTCAAATTATCGTTTGAAGATAACTTGCGCTCACAAAGCCGCTACCAGTTGGGCGCCTCTTACCGACGCACAAACCTGTCACCTTACGGCGCTGAGTGGTACACAACGGCCGAATTCGGCACCGAGAAAAAGTTCAACACCGAACTCTATTGGCCCATTGCCACCACCGACCTGTTTTGGGAGGGCGGGCTGCGCTACAACCGCAATGTATTTTCCTACACCGAAGAGGGAGAATCTTTGGGAGAAGTCATTGAAAACGAGTACGGTTTTATTGGCGGACTCGGTTGGAACCTGCGCGACAAACTCGACACTCTGCTGGGTTACTTTTATACCGAGGGTGATATTCGCCTGCCGGTGATTTTATCCGAAGTCGTTGGACAAAGAGACGTCGACTACCTGCAGCATGGCGCGCTGCTGCGGATCGATTTCGATAGCCTCGACGACCCAAGCTTCCCCACCCGTGGCTGGAAATTCAACACCACGGCCACCCGATCGCAATTCGACCTGCTGACCGTCAAGGACATGTCCACCCAAGTCGAACTCAACCTGATCGGCGCCCATTCCATCGGCAGGCACTCGCTGCGCGGCCAAATGGAATACAACAGCACGTTTAACGACGATCCTTTTTCACTGGTGGGCTCTTTTGAGCTGGGTGGCTTTCTGCACTTATCCGGTAATGGCAGCGGGTTTATCTCCGGCCAGCACACCCGCTTTTTCAGCCTGGTCTATACCTACGAGCTGGCTGAGAACAATTACCGGGTGCTGAACCTGCCGCTTTATCTTGGCACTTCCCTTGAGGCCGGCAACGCCTGGAACGACCGCGACGCCATCGACTACTCGGAATTGATTCACTCTGCCAGCCTCTTCCTCGGTTGGGATAGCCCTATAGGCCCCGCCTACCTCGCCTGGGGCAAATCCGACACGGGCAATCACAGTGCCTATATTTTTATGGGCGTGACGTTCTAAGCACTGAGCGCCTCACTAAGCCCTGAGCATATGGCCGTCTGAGCACCAGGCCCGAACAGTTGCAAAGGGCGGCCTAGAAAAGTAATCTGCAAAGAGAACAGGGAGCGTCTATGAAAAATAATATCTGTTTATCGTGTATTGTTGTTGCCTCACTCACGATTTCAATAAAATGCCTCGCGCAATCCGCTGACTGGCAACAGGGCTTCTTGCACAGCGTCAGCAACGACTTTATGAACTACTACGCCCTGACACCTCACTGGGTCGACGGCGCCGCTTTGCGGAAACAGGGGGACCCCAACCAGCCCGCCGGTGAGATCAAAGAGACTAACGCTTACCGGGGCATGATCACCTTAGGCGTTGCCTCAACACACCACTATGACCTTGGCAATTTACCCAATGTTGCGCTCACTCTCTATCAGGGCTCCAACTATTTCAGCCTCAGCATTGACGACGCTCTTGTCTTATCCAGTCTCAATGCCCACCCCGACCATCACTTAAGCCTTGGCGGCAAGCTGTATAACGCTCGGTTTGTCAGTTTTAGCATGAATAAGGATCAGTGGACGCTGACCATGGTGTTCGCAGAAAAAGGAACGCAAGCGGTAAAACCGGCTCGGCTGGTAGAGATAACCCGCCCCTTCGACACGCCGGGGGAGCCCATCAGTTACCAAAGCCTCAAAGAGGCCTTAGGGACGAGTGGATAAGGGCTTGTTGGCAAGAACCCAGTCGTCCACCCGGGCGTTAATAACGCCCGACTCCCGGTAAGCACGCGCGACAATCCCCTCAGCTTTCAACACAGCAAGCCCTTTTTCGAGCGCCTGGAAAGCGCTGGCACCCGCTGGGTGTTGGCGACTCACGACCCAACCGCGACTGCCCTCCAGAGCCACCTTAAAGCCCGGCAGGGGCTTGAGTACCACATCCAACACCGCCTGCGACAAGTCGGCCTGCCGCGAGAAAGGAATCAGCATAAAATCCACCCGCTGACGGTGTACCATGCGCACCATATTTTCCCAGTTGACCTCGGAATACAGTGCCGCCAGGCCAAGTTGCTCAAGCGCTTGCCAGTCGGGCACAAATTGGCGACTCGACACCGCGGTGAGGGAGCGGATCTGGGCGGCGTCGGTCACCTCCGTGAGTTTAGGGTTCTCAGGGTGCATGTAGAGACCAGCGGTATACTCGCCCTTCTCCATGGTCGCGCTGGAAACGTATAGGTCCGGGTGCTCCGGCGAGACATCCTCGCGCCACAAGGTATTGCTGAGTAAGGTCGCCTCGCCATCGGCCAGGGTCACCAATACCCGGTCGTAACTGATGCTTACCCAAGGGTGCACACGCACCTCAAGCGGCGCATCGCTGCCGAGCCTCAATGCTTGGCGCAGCAGCACATAATCGACCAAGTCACGGCGGCTGTTGGGGCGGTCAAAATCCCTGACAGCGAAAAGATCGTCGCCGGCCAAAAAAGCCGGCATATCCGCCAGCACCGACGGTGGCACCAACAGGTCGACCACGGCCGCTTCGGACCGAGCAGGCACAGTGAACAGCAGCAACAGGAGCATAAAAAGCCCCCTGCGGCACCCCGAAAAACCCTTATGAAGGGATATCTGTCGGATCATAGTGTCTGCACTGTAGCCACTTGTGCTTTTATTGTAGACTGAGGCCCCATGAGTTTGTCCAGTCCGATCATTGAGTCACCGCATGTTATACATTAGCCAGAACGTTCAGTTGGCCGACTGGGAGATTGACCTGTCGTTTATCCGCGCCCAGGGTGCGGGTGGCCAGAACGTCAACAAGGTGGCCAGTGCCGTGCACTTGCGGTTTGACATCAACCGCTCGACGCTCCCGGCGTTTTACAAGGAGCGGCTACTGAAAATGAATGATCAGCGCATCAGCAAAGAGGGTGTGGTTGTGATCAAGGCTCAACAGTTTCGGACACAGGAAAAAAACCGTGACGATGCCCTAGAGCGGCTCAGGGAGCTTATCCTCAAGGCCGGTGTTCGCCAGAAAGTGCGCCGCCCCACCAAGCCCAGTAAAAGCGCACAGCGCAAGCGCCTGGATAAGAAAACGCAGCGCGGTCAAACCAAACAGCTGCGGGGAAAAATCGACCTGTGAAGCCACAACCGCGGATTTGGGTAGACGCGGATGCCTGCCCCGTCGCCATGAAAGAAATTCTCTACCGTGGCGCCAAGCGAACACACATCAGCGTGACATTTGTGGCCAACCAACCGCTGAGTATCCCACCCTCGCCCTATCTTCAGTTTGTACAGGTCGAGCGGGGATTTGACGTTGCCGACCACTGGATTTGCCAGCAGGCCTCCCCAGGAGACCTGGTCATTACCGGCGACATTCCCCTAGCCGCCGATGTAATTGCTAAAGGCGCCACCGCGCTCAACCCAAGGGGTGAGCTTTACACCAAAGAAAACATTCGGGCGCGCCTGAACATGCGTGACTTTATGGACACGCTGCGCGCCTCGGGCGTGGACACTGGTGGCGCACCCGCGCTGTCTCAGGCCGATCGGCAGCGCTTTGCCAACCGGCTGGACACCTGGCTGCAGCGCGCGGCCGGCTGAGCGGTGAAACGACGGTAGGCTGCCGATTAAGCCACTCCTCAGTGGTAGTGACGACAGGCTGTCACCACACGCCGGCTCATATCGTCGTTGTTGCACACTGAGGCGATATCGCCCAGGGTAATCACCCCAGCCAGATCCTTGTTTTTCTCGTTGTTCAACACCACCAGCCGTTGAACCTGTTGGTCGTGCATGTTTTGCAGCACATCATGAATGTTGTCATCGGCGTAGCAATAGAGCACCTTGCCGGTAGCAATGCTGCCGACCTTTTCATCCGCACTTTTGCCCTCGGCAGTAGCGCGCACGGCGATATCCCGGTCGGTAATAATACCCACCAGTTTTTCATTGTCGGCAACGGGGGTAAAACCACGCCCGGTTTCTTTCATGCGCATGGCCGCCTCGCGGATGCTGGCGTTAACGTCCAGATACTCGGGTTTCGCGGTCATAACATCTGAGACTTTCATAGCGTCCTCCTAAAATTGTGGAAGTTAAATCTGCTCACAACCTTGACCATGCCAGTGCTGTGCCAGTATGTGGACGCCTGAGGGGCGCTCAAGCCGCGAGACGGCTTGGTTTGTTAGCGACATTCGTTGTAATTTTTCTAGCCAGCGCAAATTTTGCAACGCCCGGTACGCTCTAGCAGCTGCTGTGACCGGGCACAGATTCTGCACTGCAAATGGTGAAGTTTCTGCCATACTTGGCTCAGAGATTTTTCAGGGCTTGTGTCAAACAACAGAAGGATGCTCCATGACTTCTCCCACATCGACTTCAGCCGGCGGCAGACCCGTCTATTTAGTGGACGGGGCGCGTACCCCCTTTATCAAGGCCCGAGGTAAGCCCGGCCCTTTTACCCCGGTGGATCTGGCCGTTCAGGCCGGCCGGGCGCTTCTGATGCGTCACCCACTACCCGATGACGCCTTTGACCAGGTCATTCTCGGCTGCGTCAACGTCGTGGCCAGTGAGATGAACCCGGCACGAATTGCGGCCCTCAGGCTGGGACTTTCGGAAACCATCCCCGCTTTTACCATGCAGATTAACTGCGGCTCGGGCATGCAGTCGGTGGATACTGCCTATCGGTACATACGCGAAGGCCGCCAGGACCTGATACTGGCCGGTGGCGCCGAAGCGCTCAGCCACGCGCCGCTGATGCTGACTCCGGCCGCCACCCGCTGGCTGGCGGAGCTCGGACTGGCGCGCTCTGTGGGCGAGAAACTCAAACACCTGGCCCGCTTTAAGCCCGGCTACTTAAAGCCTGTCATCAGCCTGGAGCAGGGGCTCACCGACCCGGTGGTGGAGCTCAACATGGGGCAAACGGCCGAAGTTGTAGCCAATCTCTTTGGTATCAGCCGCGAGCAAGCCGACGACTATGCGATATCCAGCCACCTGCGGCTGGCCAAGGCCCAGGAGGAGGGCTGGCTCGACGAGGAGGTGGTGCCGCTTTACGCCCCAGACGGCAAGGTGTACACCTTTGACGATGGCGTGCGCCCCGAGAGCACCGCGGACAAGCTGGCCAAGCTCAGGCCGGTGTTCGAGCGGCCCTTTGGCAAGGTTACCGCGGGCAACAGTTCACAAATTACCGACGGTGCCAGCTGGCTGATGCTCGCCTCCGAAGAGGCGGTCGAAAAGTACAATCTCACCCCCAAGGCTGTGATCAAGGACAGCGAATGGTCGGGCCTGGAACCGGAAATCATGGGGCTGGGGCCAGCGGTCAGTGCCGGCCGCCTGGCACTGCGCAACAAAATGAGCCTGAATGACATCGACCTGCTGGAGCTCAACGAGGCCTTTGCCGCCCAGGTGCTCGGCTGTCTGGCCGCCTGGAACGACCCCGATTTCTGCCGGGCCATTTTCCAGCGCGATCAAGTGCTCGGGGAGTTCGACCGCGACCGGCTCAATATCGACGGCGGCGCCATCAGCCTGGGCCACCCGGTCGGTACCAGCGGCAACCGTATCGTGCTGCACCTGATGAACGCCCTCAAGCGCGAACACAAAAAGCGCGGCATAGCCACACAATGCATCGGCGGCGGCCAGGCCGGCGCCATGTTGATTGAAGTTATTTAAGGGAGGCTGCTATGAACGGTATGATCTTGAAAAGTCTCAGCGGACGCGAAAAGGCTCTGGGACCCTTTGCCGACTTCAATGAGACGGCCACCTCTGCCTGGAAACACTGGAAGCTCAAATTTGACGAGCACAAAATTGCCTGGCTGCTACTCGACTGCGACGATGCCGACGTCAATGTTCTCTCTCAGGCGGTGCTTGAAGAGCTGGACGAAATCGTCATGACCTTACAGGCTGACAAACCAGAGGCGCTGGTGCTGCGCTCGGCCAAGAGCTCTAACTTTTGCGTGGGCGCCGACATCAAAGAGTTTGGCCAACTGTCCGATCTCGATGAGGCCAAAAACAAACTCAGCGCCGCCCACAACGTGGCCAACCGCTTCGAAGCGCTGCCCTTTCCCAAGATCGCCGTGGTCCATGGTCACTGTTTTGGTGGCGGACTTGAACTGGCACTGACGTGCGATTACCGCATCGGTATAACGGGGGTCAGCTTGGGTTTCCCGGAGATTCTACTGGGTCTGCACCCAGGCCTGGGCGGCACGGCACGCAGCATTGATCTGATCGACCCCATCGCCGCCATGACCTTGATGCTCACCGGCAAAACCGTGCGGGACAAACAGGCCAAAAGCATGGGGCTGATTGACACCCTGATCCCTGAGCGACATGTCGACGCCGCCATAGGCGCCGCCGTGGCCGGCAAGCTGCAGCGCAAAAAGAAATCGCTCAAGTCCAAGTTGCTCGCGAGCGCGCCTCTGCGCCGCTTTAGCGCCAAGAAGATGCGCCAGCAAGCGGCCAAGAAGGCGCCGCCCGAGCACTACCCGGCACCGGGCAAGCTGATCGATCTGTGGGAGAACGTCGGCGGCGACAAAGACAAAACGCTCGCGGCGGAAATCGATTCCTTTTCCGAACTTTTATTAACCGAGACCTCGCGCAACCTTGTACGCGTGTTCTTCCTGCAAGAAAATCTGAAAAAGCAGGCCAGCGCCCACCGGGACCTGCCCAAGGCGCAACACGTTCACGTCATTGGCGCCGGCGCCATGGGCGGCGACATTGCCGGCTGGTGCGCCCTCCAGGGGCTGACCGTCACGCTGTTTGATATGAAGCCCGAGATCATCGGCAAAGCGATCGCACGTGCCAGTGAGCTGTGCGACAAAAAGCGCCTGGGCGCCGCGGCCAAACGCTCGGTGCTCGACCGGTTGATTCCCGACCTGCATCATCAGGGGGTGCGCTCGGCGGATGTAATTATCGAGGCGGTGCCAGAGCGCATCGATATCAAGCGGCAGGTCTACGCCAGCGTTGAACCCTTGATGAAGGATGGTGCCATTCTCGCCACCAACACCTCCAGCATTCCGCTCGATGAGCTGCAAAAGGAACTCAAAGCCCCCGAGAAGTTGGTAGGTCTGCACTTTTTCAACCCGGTCGCCCAGATGCAACTGGTGGAAGTGGTGCGCCACAGCAAGCTCGCCGAGGACACTTACCACAAGGCACTGGCGTTTACCGGCCAGATCAAGCGCTTGCCCACACCGGTCGCCGGCACACCGGGCTTTTTAGTGAACCGCGCTCTCACACCCTATTTACTGGAAGCCATCGTTCTGCTCGATGAAGGTGTCAAAGCCGAAACCATTGACAAGGCCGCCGAGCAATTCGGCATGCCCATGGGCCCGGTAGAGCTGGCCGATATTGTCGGACTCGACATCTGCCTGGGCGTGGCCAATATGCTGCGCGACTCACTGGACAGCACCATGCCCGCCGCCCCCGACTGGCTGCGCAAAAAAGTCGATAAAGGCGAGCTCGGCAAGAAAACCGGTAGGGGGCTCTATGAGTGGAAAAAAGGCAAACCGCAAAAAGCCGACAACCCACCGGTCGGGCCAGACAACTTGACCGACCGGCTGATTCTGCCAATGCTCAACACCTGTATGAGCTGCTTGCGAGAAAGCGTCATCGATAACGATTCGCTACTCGACGGTGCCATGATCTTCGGTACCGGCTTTGCGCCGTTTCGCGGTGGCCCTCTGCACTACGCACAGTCTCGCGGCTACAACGACGTGCAGCAGGCGCTGCAGGCTCTGAAAGAGCAATACGGCGAGCGCTTTACCCCTGACCCGGGCTGGGAAAACGCTGAAAGATGAGCCCCCCACAGACGTTCAGCGATGTCGACGCCTTAGTCGATACGCTGATCACCACACTCGGGTCACATATTCGTCTGGCGCTCCCATTGGGTATTGGCAAAGCCAACCGGCTCGCCAATGCCCTTTATGAGCGCGCCAGCCACGACCCCTCTTTGCAGCTGGATATCTACACTGCACTGACCCTCGAGCCGCCCGCACCAGACAATGAGCTGGCAAAGCGCTTTCTCGAGCCCATCCAAGACACTTTCTTCGGCGGCTACCCCAGGCTCGAGTACGCGAAAGCCTTAAAAGAAAGGTGCCTGCCGGAGAACATCACCGTTACCGAATTTTTTCTCCAGCCCGGCAACTGGCTTGGCACTGAGCAAGTCCAACAGGCCTATTGCTCCATTAACTACACCCATGCGCTGGATTTTTTGCGCCGTGCCAAAATCAATCTGGTGGGCCAGTTGGTCACACCCGAGAATGATGAATATCCGGGGCATGTCAGTTTTTCCTGTAACCCGGATATCACGCCGGATCTGATCAAAGAGCGCCGGGCCGGTAACGCCAATTTTATTCTGGTGGGCGAGATCAACAGCCAGCTGCCGTTTATGCTCGGCGAAGCACTTTGTGAACAGCAGCATTTTGATTTCACCCTGGACAACAGCCAGACGCACTTTCCACTGTTCAAGCCTCCCCATCAGCCTGTCAGCCTGGCAGACCATGCGATAGCCCTGCACACCGCCTGCCTGGTAAAAGACGGCGGCACCTTGCAGATCGGTATCGGCTCGATCAGCGACGCGATTGCCAGCGCCCTGATTATGCGACACCGGCAAAACCGGGAGTTTATCGAACTGACCAACGCGCTCGGCGTCATCACCGATGCTGAGCGTCAGCCTTTTAGAGAGGGGTTATATGGGCTCAGTGAAATGCTGGTGGAGGGGTTTCTCGCCCTGCTGGAAGAGCAGATTCTCACACGTGAGTGTGACGGGGTGGCCTTGCACGCCGGCTTTTTTATGGGCAGCCCGAGCTTTTACCGGACACTGGAAAAGTTGACGCCGGAGCAGCACCGCAAAATTGCCATGATGCCGGTATCGTTTATCAACCAACTCTACGGTCAGGAGGCAAAAAAGCGCGCCGAACGGGCCAGCGCCCGCTTTATCAACAGCGCCATGATGGTGACCCTCACCGGGGCCGTTGTATCCGATGCCCTGGAAAACGGCCAGGTCATTAGCGGCGTGGGCGGCCAGTACAATTTTGTCGAGCAGGCGCACGCCTTAGGCGACAGCGCACGCTCGGTCATTACCCTAAGAGCCACCCGCACCCACAGAGGTAAGACCGATTCCAACATCCGTTGGAGCTACGGACACACCACCATTCCCAGACACCTGCGCGACATCGTGGTGACTGAGTACGGCGTGGCCGAGCTGCGCGGCAAGAGCGACGCCGAGGTGATCGCCGCCCTTTTGAATATTGCGGATTCGCGCTTTCAGGCCGAACTGCTCGAGCGGGCAAAGCGCGCCGGAAAGCTGCCCGCGAGCCACACCATTGCTCCAGAGCACTGCCGCAATACCCCCGAGCAGCTGGCCAAACGCCTACAGCCGGCGCTCGACAGCGGATTGCTCGAGCGCTTCCCACTTGGCTGTGACTTTACGCCCACCGAGCAGCGCCTGACCGTCGCTCTGGAGCACCTCAGCCAAAATGCCGGCTCGGTTAAGAGCCTCATTATGGCCCTGTACCGTGGCATCGCTACCCGTGATAGCGCCTACAGCGACGAGCTTAACCGCATGGCTTTGCAAGAGTTACAATCGCCGAGCCAGTGGCTCTACAAAACCCTGCTCAAAGGCGCGTTAACAGACACGGTTAGAGGAAAAGTGTCGCGCGATTAGTCGGTACGCGTTATGCGTGTGATCGAAGGCTTGTTCACCTTGTATCAATCCACCGAAAGGAGGGCAGAGTATGCAAGCCATTACTCGCAACGATCTGAAACGTATGAACGAGTCCGAGCACGACGATTTTGTTTTAATCAATGTATTGTCACCCGATGCGTTCAATCAGGCGCACATTCGCACATCCGTCAACGTGCCTGTAGACCAAGAGGGTTTTGAAGAAATGGTCAAAGCCATTGCCGCCAGCAGGGACAGGCACATTGTGGTCTACTGCGCGAGCTTTGACTGTGATGCCTCGCGCCAGGCCGCCGAGCAGCTGGACGCAGCGGGCTTCAAGCACGTTTACGACTATGAAGGCGGCACCAAGGACTGGATAGAAAAGCGCATGGCAGCCTAAACCACTAGCCACGATCAGGCGGCCGTAAAACGGCCGCCGCACTCGATCACACCAGCACGCGATTCCACGGGCCATACTGCCCTGTCACCTTCAGCTTCACCAGCGCCAAAGCCACCAAGGCCGAAGCGCAAACGGCGGCGTTTATCCAAACAAGCAGGCCTGAGCCGTATACCAGCGCAGAGATGACCAGCATCAGGGCCAGGGGAATCAGTAAAAAGCGCACCGGCCTCGCCACTTCCGCCAGGGCGCAGACACAGACAGTGATGACCAGTGAGCCCACCAGATGCTCCCAGTTGGCCATGGCCTCACCCGAGCCCAGGCTCAGGCGGGTAAACATCAGCCAGACACCAATTGCCATGGCCAATACCATGGACCAGGGCAGGCTCACACCTCCACCGACCATGTCTTTCAACACAACGCCGGGCGAGCGCTCGAAGTCATCGTCAACACGCTCGTTGGGGCCCTCGTCGGTATCGCCGGTAAAAAAGATTTTCAACACAGGCTTGCCCGCCTTGTGTCGGCGCTTGAGAAACTGCAGTGTCGCCAGAATTTCATCCAGCGAGTAGGGAATCTGAATCAACATGGCGGCGGCGCCAATCAGACACAAGGTGCACCAGGTGCCGATTACAATCGGTTGAATGATAATAAACGTAATCGAGACAATACCCAACGGGACAATCATAAAACCAAACAGCATCACCAGCCAGGGCATGGTGCGCCAGCGGCGGTTGGAGCCGAGAAGCCCCGTAAGAATTTCCAATGCGTAGGTCAGCGCCCCCAGCCCAGCATCGGGCACGGGCCAGGCTTCCGATACCGAGGAGGTGATGATTTCCTCGGTGCCATTTTTCGGATTGCTGCTACCGAGAAAAAACGGCTCCCACACCGAATCGATATGGCCGAGCTGATAAGCTGTCAGGTAGCGGGAAATAAAAAAACCGACAAAGGCGAGAAAAATAATGGGCGCTCGCTGAAACCAACTTGAAGGATTGACATCCCAGCCTTTGGGAATCGTTGGTCCTGTCATCTCCGCCACCGGAGACAGCCCCGGTGTTGGCCCTGGCAGCGCCGCAAAGCCAATCACCAATATGCCCATGATTGTCGAGTTGAGATAGCCCGCAGCGCTGTCGCTCCACAGGGCGAGGGGCGCCAGCAGCAACCACAGCCCCACTAAGGTACTGCCCCAGCGCACCCAGCGCCAACGCCAACTGAGCGCCAAAAAAGACAATACCACCAAGACTGCCCCGCTGGCGTAATCGCTCAATGCCAACCAGCTATCACCATAGCCCAGAGTGAAAGGCGAGCTCGCCAGCCAGGCTCCGAGCCCCATTGTCATAAACGGGGCCCACAAATTGCGCCTGTGCTCGCGGCGGACTTGCTCACTAAAGCCTTCGCGCACTGTGTTGGGGTTCTGCCGGCGCTCGCTCGCCGCCAGCATCCAGTCCGCAGGGGTAATGCCGTTTGCTCGATACCAGGCGACGGCATCGGCTTTCAAGTTATCGATCATGCCCTCAAGTTCATGATCGATTCTGTGCTGGGGCTCCCACCCCAACTGCTGATAGGCGAGACGGCAATCCAGCTCGTAGTGATCCGAGGCCATATCCACCATAAATGGGCGGATAAATGGCTTTTCACCTTTATCAAAGTCATCGGGAACCACAGGCTCTGACTTCGCCTCCAGCCAGGCCCCCATTTTTGCCACGGGCGCCGGCACCTCCATGGTTTCCCATTCGTCCCGGCCGTGCAGTAACTCGCCAATACGGTTCTGCAGTGCCTCGTAGCTCAAGGTGATGTCCTCTCCCGCGAGCACTAGATGCTGCTCGGGCAATTCGCGGCGCCGCTCTACCGTGCGCTTGAAGAGGTCCAGCATATCGTCCTTGTGGATAAACGCCTGGCCCGCGCCGGTATTTCCCGAGTAGAGATGACTTTTAAAGTCCTTCTCATAGATGCGCGCGATTTGATGAGACAAGGTGGGCACGCAGGTCTGTTCATCGTAGAGACCTGCGAGGCGCAACAAACTGTAAGGCATGGCGGCGGCTTCCCGAATCACCTCTTCCGTGCGCGCCTTGGATTCGGGGTAAGCCCAGCCTGGTGCAATCGCCGACTGCTCGCTGGTTTTATGCCCGGGCACCCCGGGCTCGTGGACCAGCATGGTACTGGAATAGATAAATCGCTCGACCTTGACCGACTCCAACGCTTTGAGCAAATGCCGTGTTCCCTCGACATTCACCGCCTCATACAGTGGTGAATGCTCTCCGGTAAAATCAAAGTAGGCCGCCAGGTGAATCACCGCGGCGTAGTGGTCGCCAAACTTTTCCCGGCATTTGTAGAGGGCCAGCTCAACCGATTCTTGCGAGGTCAAATCCAGAGTAAAACTGGCATCGGCCTTGTCGCTCGGCTTTTGATCCAGCCCAACCAGCGTGTAATCGTCGCGCAGCGCCTCGCACAGGGCGCTGCCGAGGTTACCGGCTCCACCGGTAATGAGTATCACAGGTTTATCGCGCGTCGCCATACCGTCCTTCCTTTGCCAAGAGCCTTAGAACATTGGCACTGAGCAAAAATCGAACCGGAAAATAAACCGCGAAAATTCAGTAAATCAGCGCATCCGGCGAGAAAGCTTCTGAAAATTTTACAAATCTTCCGCCAATACCGGTGCAATCTACAAGGCGAGGGTCAGGGCTCGTTACCGGCTCCCGCTTTCAAGGCTTTCTCGATATCGACGCCAAGAGTCAAAACGCCCAGGCGGCGTCCATCGGCTGAGTCGATGGGCACACTGACCTGCGTTTGAAAACGACGAGTGGAGTGATCGTAGACGACCTCATCAAAAAACCAGCTACCGGGTGAGAGAAAGTAAGCCTGCTGGTACTTTGCTTCATCGCCCTGCCAGTAGTCAGAGGTATAGGGCACAGCTGCCAGATTGAGCCCCTGGCGATCAATAGCGATCAATTCGGTTAACACTGGGTGCTCCGACTTCCAAAGCAGCATCAGGCCCGAGAGGCCATCGTCGAGCATGGCATTCAAGCGGTGAGTATACTTGCGCTGATAGGCCTCACGCCAAAGGGTGTCCAGGCGCTGGATTTCCTCGGCGGTCTTGGCCGGTTCGAGTTCGCGGATGGCAAGCCTTTCGAGCAACATTGAGTGCGACGACCAGTCGTCGATATAACTTTGCAGCAGCTGCTTGATCACCGTTTGCTCCTCAGAACTCAGGGCAAAGCTCTGGGGCACACAGGCATGAATGTAGCGATTGAACAGAGCGAGGAAGTCCGAATGCTCTTCGAGAAAGTGCTGGCCAAAATACACCCCTAAAGGGACATACTGAAAAAATCGGGAGCGATAGCGTACAGGCTCCACACCCAGCTCGTTGGCCGCTCTATCAAAATGCTCGCGATCGGCCAGCACGGCATCAATGCGTCCGGCAAACAGCAGCTTGATCAGCTGTGGTAAATCCTGCACTGCCAGATAGTGCTCCACATTGTTCATATCCAGCCACAGTTGCTGGTGGCTGCCAAGTATCGCCCCGGTGCGCATGGTGCGCGGATCTTCAGCCAAGGGAAAATCCGCGCGGGTAAACCAGTGCCACTTTTGCAAAATCAGCGGATCAGACAGCTGCGCGTAGCGCTCGAACTGCGGATCGGGCATAGCGGTGAAAAAGCCCGCCAACCGACCGTTGCTGACCTCTTGCTGAACACGGCGCCAGGGTTGGTAATGGAGCTCCAACTGATAGGGCAAATGAGAAAATATGCAGTCCACCTGCGAGACAACCCCTTGGGACTGGCGGGGCTTTCGGTCAGTGGAGTAAGCCGATACGGCATTGGTGCCGAGCGTGACTGTCGGAAGGTCGGATGCCGGGCTCGTATGCGCGGCGAGTATCAGTGAGAGGCGGGCCAGCAAGAGCCCAAACCTGTGCATTCCCTTTGGCACGATTCACCACATAACTGTCGAGGTGGATTATGCCCTAGAGTATAGCACCGCTGGCGCCTGCGGCTTTGGCGTACTAACTCAGGATGAAGCAACACGAGATGAATCTGAAGTGTCCATGTAGCGCCAATGCGCCCAACCCCTCACCGCCCGTGTCGATAAACTTCTGGGCTTGAGGCCATCCGTGTTGGTCTGAGAAAGCTGAGTCTGACGACTCAGTGGCGCTTGATTTGCGGCAGGAAATGCCACTCCTCCAGTCCTACGGGCAAGTCGCTGGGGAGGCTCAACAGATACAGTCCCATCTCCTTGACCCGGCCAGAGACATTGACCTGAACACTGCCATTGAGCAGGGCGCTCTTGAACGCACCAGGCTTGCAAATATCCACCAACACGGTGTTCTCACCGCGCTGGTCGGTAAAGCGCAGTGCCAGCTGCAGCGGGTGGCTGCAGCCTTTAGGCAACCTCAGCCAGACAGCCAAATCGAAGACCCCTGTCCAGTTGCCCGCCGGCTTCCAGTCGGCGTGGGAACTCACAAGAGAGGTGGGAATGTCAGTTACCCTCTTGTCGCGAATGCCACTGGCTGGCACAACATCAAGGGGGGCAACCGCTGCGCTGCTGCCTGCATGTTGAATCGCCTCGGAGGCGGCCTGCGGAGACTTGCGATTGAACATCATAGGTTGCTCCAGAAAAGTTGTTAACCCGTTGGTAAACACCTTAGCACCGGCCTAGCGGCGAAAAATGTGAACTTGCCGACACTGTCGTCCGCTCGCGCTGACAATTTATGGCAATGCTCGACAGATCTCATCAGGCTTGTGCGTGGTAGCGCTATCATAAGATAAATCAGGCAGTGGATTCAGCCGCGCTCAGGCTCAGCCGTTTACGCCGTGAGCAGATATGCTAAAATTCGCGCCCCTTGAAGCCGGCGCCCACCCGCACCGCCCAGTGCAGTGGCAACAATAGATCGGCACCACACTTTGAAACACTGGTAAACCGCATGTCTAAACCTATCTCTCGCGTCCTGGCGGTGCTTGGGGCCTGCTTGCTCGCCTTTTCGCCCCAGTCTTTCGCCGCCTCCGGCGCCATTGATCTCACCACCAGCGGCGTTGGCTATTTCGCGCTGGTCTTGTTCGCCATTGCCTACATCGTGGTGATGCTGGAAGAAAAGCTGCACCTGAGAAAATCCAAACCCGTGCTGGTTGCCGCCGGTATCATCTGGATGAGTATCGGCTGGGTCTATACCCAGGCCGGGCTGCCGCACGAAGCCGAGCACGCCTTTCGCCACACACTGCTTGAATTTGCCGAGCTGATGCTGTTTTTGCTGGTGGCCATGACCTACATCAACGCTCTGGAGGAGCGCCGGCTGTTTGATGTGTTGCGCGCCTGGATGGTCCGCAAGGGTTTCAACTACAAAACGCTGTTCTGGCTCACTGGCTTTCTCGCCTTCTTTATTTCGCCTGTGGCGGATAACCTGACCACGGCCCTGCTGATGTGCGCCGTGATTGTGAAAGTCGCCAGTGATGACACGCGCTTTATCAACCTGTGCTGCGTCAACGTAGTGGTCGCTGCCAACGCCGGTGGCGCCTTTAGCCCCTTTGGCGATATCACCACCCTGATGGTTTGGCAGGCGGGCATTGTCGAGTTCCAGGAGTTTTTCGCGCTCTTTATCCCGGCACTGGTCAACTACGGCATTCCGGCTCTGATCATGAGCTTTTTTGTCGAGAACCGTAAACCGGCCGCCGTGGAAGAAGACATTGAGCTCAAGCGCGGTGCCCTGCGCATTCTCAGTTTATTCCTGCTCACCATCCTCACCGCTGTGCTCTGCCACCTGCTGCTGCACCTGCCGCCGGTACTGGGCATGATGACCGGTTTGGGTTATCTGCAGTTTTTTGGCTACTTCCTGCGTCGTACCCTGCCGGGCTCACTGGCGCGCAAGCGCGCCTTGGCCGAACGTGCCGGTGATCAGCAGGCGCTGGAGCGTCTCGGCGGCGTGGTCCCCTTTGACGTGTTTAACCGCGTTGCCCGCGCCGAGTGGGACACCCTGTTGTTCTTCTACGGCGTTGTCATGTGCGTTGGGGGGCTCGGCTATATGGGGTATCTAGCCTACATGTCGGAAGTGCTGTTTACCGGCCTGGGCGCGACCAACACCAACATTATCCTCGGTATCGCCTCAGCAGTAATTGATAACATTCCGGTGATGTTCGCGGTGCTGACCATGGAGCCCGAAATGTCTCACGGGCACTGGCTGCTGATCACCCTCACCGCCGGTACCGGTGGCAGCCTGTTATCCATCGGCTCGGCTGCAGGCGTTGCCTTGATGGGCCAGGCGCGCGGCGCCTACACCTTTTTCGGCCACATTAAATGGATGCCCGTGATTGCCCTGGGCTACGCCGCCAGTGTGGCCGTACATCTGTGGCTGAACGCCGGCATGTTCCACCACTAATCAAGGCCCCATCACCGAAAAAAGCCGGGCGCTGATTCTTTCAGCGCCCGGCTTTTTGGTAAGAGAGCATCGAGTCAAACGACCCGGCGAACCCTAAAGAGGATTGAGCCAAGCCGCTCCGCGTACGCCACTGGAGTCTCCATGCACCGCCTGCAACACCGGCGTGTCACACTCACCGCCGAAGACATAGGCAGCAAGCCGTGCCGGCACTTCATGGTAAATCTCCTCAATGTTCGAGGCGCCGCCACCCAGCACTATAGCATCGGGGTCCATAACGTTGATCACTGCGGCCAGCGCCCGTGCCAACTGCTCCATATAGGCTTGCATAACCTCGGATGCGGCTCGCTCGCCCTGGCGCCAGCGCTCGACCACTTGATCGGCCGCCAGCTCCTGGCCCGTTGCCAGCTGATAGGTCAGGGCTATGCCTGTGCCAGACAGAAACGTCTCCTGACAGCCTGCACGGCCACAATAGCAGGGCCTAGCGTTAAGCTGGGCATCGCGGGTCCAGGGCAGCGGGTTGTGGCCCCACTCGCCGCCGACCCCATTGGGGCCGGCCAAAGGCGTCGCACGGTAGCAGACACCACCACCGCACCCTGTGCCCAGAATGGCCGCAAACACCAAATCATAGCCCGCACCGGCACCGTCGGTGGCCTCGGACACCGCGAGGCAGTTGGCGTCGTTGGTGACCTGTACCTCCCGCTGCAGCCGCCGGGACAAGTCCACTTGCAGGGGCTTGCCGTTCAACCAGGTAGAGTTGGCGTTTTTTACCAGCCCGGTCTTGCGTGATACGGTGCCGGGAATGCCCAAACCCACTGGCAGCGCCGAGACGCCGGCGGCGGCCTCGGCATCGGTCACCAGTGCCGCAATGTCACTCAGCGTTTGTGAATAGTCACCGCGATGGGTGGGGATGCGCTTGCGAAACCGCTCGCAACTCTCGCCGTCGAGCAGAATGATCTCGGTTTTGGTGCCGCCGAGGTCAATGCCAATTCGATACTGGTTCATGGTGTGACTCTTGGTTTTCATCGGCGGGAATTATAACAGGCTGCGGCTGCTGGGTTGTTCGACTACAATAAGGGAAAACAAGGGGTTGCACTATGTCAGAGCAAGAACGTCGTCGTTTTCAGCGCATTGAATTTGATGTGCGGGTCGAGCTGTCACAGCACGGCCTGCACTGGTTTGCCGACCTGAAAGACATTTCGCTCAAAGGTCTGCTTTTGGCCGGTTCCCTGCCGCATGACTTTGACAGCATGGCGCCCATATTGGTCAAAGTCATCCTCTCGGACCAAACTGTTATTGCCATGAATACCGCCGTCGCCCATCAATCCGAACAGGGCATAGGCCTGTCTTGCCTCTCTATTGACGTAGAGAGTATCCGTCATTTGCGCCGCCTAATCGAGCTCAACCTCGGCGACGCACAAGAGGCCGAGCGCGAACTGGCTGAGCTCATTCACGCATGACCGGCCCTCAAGCATCACCCTCAGAAAGACGCGACAATGACCGCCTGCCACTGCGTGCTTACGCGCAGGTTGACGGCCAGCCAAGCCTTGAAGCGCATGTGTTGGATATATCACTCACCGGCATTCGTATTGCGCTGCTGCAGGAGCACGGGATTAGCCCAGGCGAGCCGCTGGAGCTGGTTATCGAACCGGACATGCTGCCGCAAGCGCTTGCGCCCCTGTTACCTTTGACGCTCAAGGCCAAAGTGGTCCACCTGCGTCAACATATTTTGGGCTTAACCTGCGAGCCAATGGAAGCGGCGGACGCGCAGCGTTTAGAGACGCTCATCGCGCAACTTACGCGCACCGCCTGACCTGGGCGAACATCTAACCTAAACGAGCTCCTGAATTGTCCCGCCCCGCGTCGGCTTTAAGGGGCGGGAAAACCAGCCCCTTAAACTCTTAAGAGATCAATTTAAGATCAGTCGCCGTCTTGCTCTGAGACAGAAAGAATATACGTGGCGATATTGGTTCGGGTTTTTTCGTCCAGAAAATTATGCGCGGGCATCACATGCTCGCCCCACTTGCCACTGCTGCCGGCGGCAATCGTATTGGCAATATAAGCCGTGGGATCTTCCAGCGAGCTGTACTGATTTTTAATGTCCAAAAAGCTTGGCCCCACTGACGCTTCACGCTCTTTATGGCAAGCAATGCAGCTGGTGCTCTTGGTGGACTCTTTACCTTCTGCTATCGCCACCTGAACCTGGTGACCAAGCCCATCGCCAGCGGTTTCAAGGGCCGGCTCTTCCTCGACAGGATCGGGCAACACGGCATCGGCATCGTACTCGATAACACTCAATTTGGCTTCACTGCCGCCAGCGGCCCACCACTGGGTGCCGTACTCCAGCACCCATAGGCGACCGTCGGGCGTGATCTTCAAGTCGAGGGGGCCGGCAAAATCGACGCTGGGAGCGAGATCTTCAATTTTCAGCACATTGTCGTACTCGTCCAGAGTGACCACCTTTATCCAACTGCGCATAAAGTCGCCGATGATCAATTTGCCCTGATAGTACTCGGGGTAAGCAAGCTCACCCGAGTCTGGGTAAACGCCCGCGACCAAGGCATTGCGACCGCCCTGCCCCAATTCCGGGAAGCGCTCGGAACGGGCGTAGGGGTACCAGATAAGGGCTGGTTGCGCTGGCGGCAGCACTTTCAAGCCGGTATTGCGTGGTGAAAAATTTTCCACCGCCAGCGGGTTAAACAGCGGGCCGCTGGTGCCAGCCTGGTAGTCGTACATGCGATATGGGATGTTATTACCCACCAAAGCAGGCCAGCCAAAAAAACCGGGCTCGGTGACTTTATTGATCTCGTCGTAGCCGCGTGGGCCAAACTCGGCGGTATCGGCTTTGCCGTCAGGGCCTATGTCGCCGTAGTAGAGCGTATCGGTGCGATCATCGACGGCGATGGTGTAGGGGTTGCGTGTTCCCATCACGTAGATTTCCGGTCGCCCCTGCTCTGAAGATGCAAAGAGGTTACCTTCGGGAATGGTGTAGCCACCGCTTTTATCCGGACGAATTCGCAGGATCTTGCCCCGCAGGTCCTGACTGTTGGCGGAGCTGCGCAGCGCATCGTGAAACCTGCCCTCGGGGGTGTTGTTCATGGGGCCGGAGTCGTTTGACTCAAAAGGGTTGGAGTTATCGCCCAAAGCGACAAACATATTGCCGTGGCGGTCAAACTCAAGGTTGCCCCCGGTGTGACAGCAGGTGTTGTCATTGGGTATGTCCAGCAGCACTTGCTCGGAGTTCATATCCAGGACTTTGCCGTTTACCTTAAACTGCGACAGGCGCTGCAGCAAATCATGCTCGCCACTGTCGTCGGCTAGGTTGTACATAGCGTAGATCAGCTGGTTTTCGGAAAACGCCGGATCAAAGGCAACGGCCACCAGACCGAATTCGATTTTCTTGCTTGGCGCAAAGACGTCAAACTGCGCCATGACGCTCATGGTCTGGGTGGCGATATCCAGCCAGTAAAGCGTGCCCTCGCGCTGGCCGATCATCGCTGCGGAATAATCGCCGGTCACATCAAAGCTCACGGGCTCGTTGAGATCATCGACCAATGTTTTGCGGACAAATCGGCGGGGCTCGGGCTTGGCCTTCGAATAATCCAGCGGTTCGCGCCCGGCCAGCGCGTAATCGAGCCCGCCGCTCAGATGCTGCAAAAACAGCGGGTTGCTGTAGGCCTCTTTGGTGTGACCAAGACCGGTGTAAAACACCCGGCCGCCGTCAAACTCGTGATACCAGGCAATGGGATGATAGGCTCCGTGCTGCCCGCCCTGATAGCTGCGCTCATCCACGGTCAACAAATCGTGGCGCCGATCCGATAGAGAGTGAAAGTCGTACCACTCGTCGATCAGATCAAACTCCGCTGGCAGCTTTTGAGTGGCTGGATGCTTGGCATCCACGACTTTAATACGCGCGCGCTGCACATTCGATGGATCACTGGGGTGTGATTTAAAAACCGCCCCCACCAGACGCTGGTACCAATACCAATCCCCCTGGTGCTCGGTATCCGTCGCCGCGTGAATACCGACAAACCCGCCGCCGGCCTGGATGTAACGCTCGAACGCCAACTGCTGCTGGCTGTTGAGAATGTCGCCAGTGGTATTGACGAAGACCACAGCGGCCATACGCCGTAATTGCTCGTCAGTAAAAACACCAGCGTCTTCGCTGATTATCGGTTGCAGGCCGCGTTCTTCCACCAGAGCCGCCACGGCAGCGTTCCCCTCGGGGATGGAGTCGTGACGCCAGCCGGTCGTTTTCGAAAAGATCAAAACGGAAGTCAGCTGCTGTGGATTCTCGACCGATTGCGATGTTTCAGACTTCACAGCTTGCGGCGGACTTTGCTCCGAGCAGGCGGCAAGAGCGCTCAAGAGCACCAATAACACAAGCGTAAGGCTAGGACGGGCAATTATCTTCATGGGGCATATCACACTGGCTAGGGGAGTGCAGGCACTCCTTATCATGGTCACTTTATTATGTTCTCTGCACGCTGGCAGGGCCGCTCTCGGAGGCAACCTTCGTTCGGGTCACCTTTGTCATTCAAGAGCCACCATTGCAGTCTACCTCAGCGCTCAACTGGCGTCACAGGCGTTATCAATTATTGCGGCAGTCTTTACAGAAGCTGACATTTGCAACGAATACCCCGCCCCAAGGCAGTAGGTGCGGGGGCCGACCGCAGACATCAGGCGGGACGGGGCGCAAACATAATAATGGCCATGCCCACCAGCGCCACCGCCGAGCCCACCAGATCCCACAGGCCCGGTCGCACGCCATCAACCGACCACAGCCACAGTATCGCCATACAAATATAGACTCCGCCGTAGGCGGCATAAACGCGCCCCGAGGCAGTAGGGTGAAGGGAAAGCAACCAGACAAAAGCCGCAAGGCTCATGGCACCAGGCAACAACAGCCAAACCGACTTGCCCTCGCGCAACCAAAGGTAGGGTAAATAGCAGCCCAGAATTTCCGCCAGGGCCGTTACCAGGAACAGGGCCAGCGTTTTTAGCTCAGCCATTATCAATCCTTTTCAGTTAACTCTGATCTAGCTGCTGTCATACCACACAAACCAGCGCTAAGACGTTCAATTGATAAGGCATCGTCATCGCACCAGGAGACCAGCATTAGAGACGGCAGGGAAAGTTCGCGATATTGGCCATTGCCAGAACTTCATGGCTGCCATACATGAGTTTGTTCTCGTTTTTGTGCATCCAGTCGACCGTCAGCTCAGCCGCTTCGCTCAGTGATATCTCCTTTGGAATGCAAAACATACGACGCCCTTTTCTAGACAGCGGCGAGAGGGCATCCGCACCGCCAAACCCGGACAGATAGGCTAAGCATTTTGCCGCCTTTAGGCGCCCAACTTCATTGAGACTCGCACCCTTTTTTTGCTCCACAACGACCTGACAATTTTCTAACAATTCAAACCCATCGCCGGCGTTTACCTCGGAGGACATTATAATCGCGATAGCAATCGGCAAATACGCAAGCAAACTCCTGAATGTCAAGGTTAGTCCTCTTCTATCGCTGGGGGGCGGGCAGTCTTGACTTGCAGCCAATACCCCTCACTATTCAATCGCCGCCAGCGCCTCGCTCAGGCTTTTCACGGCGACGATTTCAATTCCCGGCATGGCCTTGGGTGCGTTGCCTGCCGGCACGATCGCCCGTTTAAAGCCGTGCTTGGCAGCTTCACGCAGACGCTCCTGGCCGCTGGGTACCGGCCGAATTTCTCCCGACAAGCCAATCTCGCCAAATACCATTAAATCTTGCGCCAAAGGCCTATCGCGAAAGCTTGACACAATGGCCAGCACCAAGGCTAGATCGGCGCTGGTTTCGGCCACCCGCACGCCGCCGACAACATTCACAAACACATCTTGATCACCCACCATAACGCCGCCATGACGGTGCAGCACTGCCAGCAACATGGACAAACGGTTTTGATCCAGGCCCACCGCAACACGCCGCGGATTGCCCAAGTGGCTGTCATCCACTAGAGCCTGAATTTCCACCAACAGCGGCCGCGTACCCTCCCACATCACCGTAACGACAGAGCCCGAGGCCACGTCCTCACCCCGCTGCAAAAAAATGGCTGATGGGTTGCTGACTTCTCTGAGCCCCTTTTCCGTCATGGCGAAGACGCCCAGCTCATTGACCGCACCAAAACGGTTTTTATTGCCTCGCAGGGTACGAAAACGCGAGTCATGCGAGCCTTCCAACAGCACCGAACAGTCGATCATATGTTCAAGTACCTTCGGGCCGGCGAGCGAGCCATCCTTAGTGACATGGCCGACCAAAATCACCACAGTGCCGGTTTGCTTGGCAAAGCGGGTCAGATAAGCCGCCGCCTCGCGTACCTGGGAGACAGACCCCGGCGCCGACTGCACCTCCGACAAATGCACCACCTGAATAGAGTCCACCACCATTACCTTGGGCTGAACCTTCTCAGCCGCCTGACCGATCAACTCAACACTGGTTTCGCTGAGCATTTGCAGCTTGTCGGTAGGCAGCCCCAGGCGGTGCGCCCGCATAGCCACCTGCTGTAGAGACTCCTCACCGGTCACGTAGAGGCAGGTCATGCGCTCGGCCAGCTTGCACAGGGTTTGCAAAAGCACCGTGCTTTTGCCGGCCCCGGGGTGGCCGCCAATCAGCACCACCGAACCGGGCACAAAGCCGCCCCCCAAAACCCGGTCAAACTCACCCACTCCTGATGTCAGGCGGGGCAAATCTTCCAGGCTGATATCGGCCAGGGTTTGCACGCTGGCACTGGTGGTACCGGCGTAGCCCGAAAACTGGGCGCTGCGCGCACCACCCTTGGGCGCCGGCCCCAGCTTCATCTCTACCACACTGTTCCAGCTGCCGCACTCACTGCACTGCCCTTGCCACTTGCTGAAGTCTGCGCCGCACTCATTGCAGACAAAAGCGGTTTGTTGTTTTGCCACATCGATTCCTGTTTGCGTGTTCAGCGGTCTCGCTGCATCGCCTTGCGATACTGCGAGGGTGTTTGCCCCACCTGCTTTTTGAAAATGGTATTAAACGTGGATTTACTACTGAAACCGGACTCGGCCAGCACGTCCATAATGGTCAAGTCACTTTTTTGCGGATTGCAGAGCAGCCGCTTGGCCTCCTCAATCCGGTAGCGATTGATAAATTCAAAAAAATTCATCTTAAAGTGATGATTGAGAATACGCGATAGCGTTCGCTCGGGCAAAGACAAGCGCCGCGCCAACAACTCCAACGAAATATCATCCGCCAAATAAGGCCTTTCCCTCTCCATGAACGTGCGCACCCGCTCCACTTGCTCGGCCGTAAAAGCGGCGGTTTCCGCACCGCCCACTGCCGTCAGACCCGCAAACAGGTGAGTGTAGCGAATACTGACAAACGCCAGCGAAGTGACAAAAATAAGCGCCAAGTAATGGCTGGCGATGCCCAACAGGTTGGACCAATCGTCGCCAATGCGATTACCTACCAGATGCACACTGAGCTTCCAGCCAGAGAGCAGCATAAAACCCCATACCACCCACAGCAGCCAGCCGCGCTCACTCACCTCCACGTTGGCGTATTGTTCCAGCAACTGCCGGCGATAGCGCGCGATCAACCAAACACTGGCAGCCCC
The DNA here is from genome assembly GCF_030518215.1 of Gilvimarinus algae. GTDB lineage: Bacteria > Pseudomonadota > Gammaproteobacteria > Pseudomonadales > Cellvibrionaceae > Gilvimarinus > Gilvimarinus algae. The sequence goes on along the minus strand of NZ_JAULRT010000032.1, from coordinate 143,862 downwards.
ATAACCAATCACGCTGAGGTGCCAGCCGGTAATAAAGTGCGTCATTAGCGGCGTCCATAAAAACGACTGGTCCCACATGGCCGTCACCTTGGCCTCGCTGGGCAAGGAATAATAGTGACGCACCAACAGCGCCCCCACCAGCAAAGCCGGCAGCAAATGCAGGCAGACATTCCAGCGCCAGCGATAATCGCGATAGAGCACACTGGCCACATAGCCGAACAGCAACGGCCCTTGCAACCAATAGCTAAAACTGCCGACAAACAAGGCATTGGCATCCCAGGACAAAAGCGCCCGGCGCAGAGGCTCAGACCAGATCAATAAGGTATCCACCGCCTGTACAGCGCTGACAACCAATATGGCCACCAGCAGATACACGCTTTTATCCCCAGGACGGCGGGTGCTGAACAGCAGGGCCGCCAACAACAAATACTGCCCCGCCGCCATCAGCAGCGCCAGATCGTGGACATTAAACAGCAAGCTATCGTGGTGTAGGCCGTTCACTGAACTCTCTCTTATTGTTGTGCTCGCGCTGCTCCCAGCCCAAGCCAGCTGGGGGCTGTCGCCGAAGTGCGAACTTGCGCTACACAAATCCGTACGGCCCGATTCACGCAAAATCGCCCATTCGGGCGCTCGATGCCACCGCCGGGACGACACTGAAGCTGGCCCGCATACACAGGATAAAACCAAAAGGGCCAAACGGGCGCGCCGCCCACTGCCCACATTCTAACAGGGCGGCGCGCCATGGCAGACTCAAACTCATAATAACGAGAGGTCACACCATGAAGCTTACATCCATTACCACCCTCTTCGGCGCCACCGTACTCGCGCTGGCCTCAGCCTCCGCCCAGTCTCAGACCGGCTATTTTAAAGACGATTTCACCTGGGGCTACAACAGCAGCATCTGGCAGGCCAGAAGCGGCAGCAATGGCACGCCCTTTGGTTGCACCTTTGCTCCCAGCATGATCAACCCCAGCTCCCACGGTATAACTCTGGGGGTCAGTCCGGGCCAGTGCGCGGAGCTGCGCACTCACTCGCTGCTCGGCTACGGGCGCATCCAAGGCAGCCTGAAAACCGGCAACGCCCCCGGCACCGTATCGTCCATTTTCACCTATACCTCCTGGTACGATGTACCGGGTCGCGCCTGGCAGGAAATCGACATTGAATTTCTGCCAAGCCTTGGCAATGTGGTGCACACCAACGTGATTTATCAGCCCGAGGGCGGCAACTACCAGAGTTGGGAGCAGGACATCGACCTCGGCCAGTATGGACTGAACATCACTCAGGACCTGGTGCACATTGGTTTCGACTGGTCCAGCTGGAAAATCGACTGGTACGTCTACGACGCCTGGGGCAACTATCAGGTGATTCGGACCCTCTACAAAGACAATGGGGACGGCTATGTAGCCGCCAACGAAATTCCCCAGTACGCCTGGCCGTCAGATCCCACCCGAGTCATGATCAACCATTGGCACGGCGACAATTCCAGCAGCGGCTTCTATTTCCCCGGTGAGTACTACTGGGAGAACACCTGGGCTTACTACGATTATCTGGAGTACACCCCTCAGTAACCACGGTTGGCGGGCGGCCTGTCTCAGGCGCCCGCTTCGTTTTTATCAGTCGGCAACAGGAAACACCATGCAAAAGCATACCCCATACCTTCAAGGCACAGCCCTGGCATGCACTCTGGCTCTTCTCAGCGCCTGCGGCGGCAGCGGAGGCGGCACTGCAGAACCACCTCCGGTACAAAGCTCAAGTTCTAGCTCGAGCTCCAGCTCAAGCTCAAGCTCTGAATCCAGTAGCAGCGTCTCAAGCAGCAGCCAATCTAGCCAGTCCTCCAGCAGTAGCTCGTCGGCCGCTGACGACTGCGCCTTCAACGACTCAGCCATTAACGTGAGCACCGGCACCACCACCATTGAAGCGGAAGCCTTCGACACGTGCAGCGACTCCGCAATGGATAATAGCCCAGGCAATTCGGGCACCGGTCGCGACACCGACGTCGACCTTCTGGCCGACAGCAGTTTTTCCGGCGGATTCGCGCTCTATGACACGGAGGCAGGCGAGTACACGCAATACCAAATTATGGTGGCACGCTCAGGGCTCTACCGGATTCACTACCAGGCCCGTGGCACAGGTGCCTGGACGCTTTCGAGCGAGGGCAAGGTACTGGCCGAGAACAGTGCTGGTGGCTCGAGCGACTGGCAAACACTCAGCAGCGCTCCTGTGTACCTGACTGACGGGCTGCAGACACTGCGCCTGAGCTTCACCGCCGCGGGCGCGGAACTGGACTATCTAGAGCTCAGCTACGATGAGCCGCTCACCCACGATCCGCACAGTGCTGTGGATAACATGGGTATTGGCATCAACCTCGGCAACACACTGGATGCCTACCCCAACGAAGGCGACTGGGCGCCAGCGGCGCAACAGGTGTACTTTAAGGCTTTCAAGGAGGCCGGCTTTGCCCATGTGCGCATTCCTGCCACCTGGGACGACCACACGGCAGAGACCCCGCCTTACGCCGTGGACGAGGCGCGCATGGACCGGACCGAACAAATCGTCGACTGGGCGCTGGCACAAGGTTACTTTGTGATGCTCAACGCGCACCACGAAATCTGGCTTAAGGAAGACTACCAAAGCCCGGCGACACGCGAGCGCTTCGACGCCATCTGGCAGCAGATTTCGGAGCGGTTTGCGAATAAGTCCGCAAGGCTGGTGCTCGAAATTCTCAACGAACCCGTGGGCATGAGCATGGAGCAGGTCAACGACCTCAACCCGCGCATTCTCGGTATTATTCGCGAGCACAACCCCGACCGACTAGTGGTCATCTCATCCAACGACTACACACCGGTCAGCGGTCTGGCCGGTATCGACCTGCCCGCAGACGAACAGCTGATTGGGAACTTTCACTCCTATGACCCATGGGCATTTGCCGGCCAATGCACGCGCCGCTGGGGCAGCGATGCCGATAAGGAAGAGCTACGCGCGATTTATCAAACGGCCAGCAACTGGGCCAGCACTCAGGGTCTGCCCGTGATGGTCAACGAGTTTGGCGCCGCTCACTACGATTACAACCAACCCGAAAACGTGTGCAACCCGGACGATCGCCTCGCCTACCTGCGCGAGCACGTCAACCTGGCCACCGAATTCGGTGTGGCGGCAAGCGTCTGGGACGACGCCGGCTCCTTTGGCATCTACAACCGGGCAGAAGACACCTGGGGGCCGGCAAAGGACATTCTTGTGGCACCCAACGCGCGATAGAAAACAGCGCGCCCGCTCGGGCGCGCTCTACTCCTAGAGCGGCGTTTTAATCAGCGACGATCTCTTCCACCGCAATCAACGCGGGACCACGCACGTAGAGACTCCCGCCCTCCGTCATCAGGAAGCCAACTTCCAGCTCCACGACTAACGCTTGCTCTGCTGTCGGTAATTCAAACTCGACCTCATAGCGGTGCCAATCCGCCGATACGTCCAGATCATCCACCGCCGCTTTTTCTGACAGCAGCAGTGACGAGCCAAGAATGGGAGGAGAGCCGGCCGGAATTCCCTTGGCCGTCACTACCAAGCCCGGCGCTTCCATGGCCTCGCCCCATTCGCTGGTAAATTCGGCACGCATGTCCGCCGAGAACCGCAGCGTTCTGCCGATGAACGGCTCGATAGATTCGCCTTTGAACAATTGCCGCACTTTTCCCCAGGGCTCCACACCGACCCGGGTAAACATCATCACGCCATCATCAACGATGACAGAATAAGAGCCATTGCTGGCGTGGGCCAGCAGGCTCCACTGATCGACATTCCCCTGCTCGCCTTGTAAAAACTCCGCGTTCAACAGGTAACCCGGATCCGGCGCCTCATACTCAGGCTCTACCGGGGTCTCTGGCTCCGGCTCGGGAACTGGTGTCGGGGTCGGAGTCGGTGCTGGCGCAGACGCATGATCGTCCGAGCCACACCCTGCCATGAGCAAGACAACACACACGCTACCCAATACACAATTTAGCCTCATCAAGTCTTTCTCCTGGGGCGGGGCCTCACCGACCGGTAAAACACACCCACTGTTCATCGAAAACCTCATCCAATGCGCCATTAGAGCGGAGGGGGCAATCCACCACTGGCACTTAAGTTGCGTGTCCCTGACAACCAGGAAGCAAATACAGAGGTCTGCACTATGGCAATGATACCGAAAACACTGGACGAAGTGCTGAGTTACACCCACGCTTTTCATGAGCGACTTGCATACCACCTGCTTCAGTGCCAGGGTCGGCAACCCAGCGAGCGCGAGCAGATGTTATTACTGCACCTAGCGCAACAGGAGAAAAAGCTGGCGAGCACCATCGCCAAGCTGCAGGGCGCCGCTCATCAGGGCGTGTTGGGCACTTGGTACTACGAGTACACCGACAGGCACCCCATTGCAGCCTTTCAGCCGGACAGCATCGATTTCAGCGACATGGACTGCGACGCCATCAGCGCGACCATCGCCGAGCTACACGACCAACTGGTTGACCTGTATCGGCACATGCACGACCGCTCGGAGAGCAACTCAGCGAAAGAGTTTACCGCCGAGCTGCTGGATATTCAGTGCAGCCAGGCCAAATTGGTGAGCTTTGACTCAGGCCGGGTGCAAGAAATTTAATGGTTTGTAAGCCCTACAACGTAACTCAGGGCTCTTCAGAGGCCTCTGTCGATACTTCGGTGAGGGCCGGGCCACGCGCATAGAGCTTGCCGCCCATCGTATGCAAAATAGCCACTTCCAGCTGTGTCCCCTGCACCAAGTCGGCCGCTGGCAAGGTAAAAGTCACCGAGTAACGCTGCCAGTCGTGCTCACCTGGCACTGCAGTCATCTGCGCCTTCTCGCTTAAAACAACCGAGCTGCCCATCATGGCCGGAGTGCCCTTGCGCACGCCTTTCACCAACACCGTCAATGCTGGTGGTTCCATTGGCTCGCCGTACTCATCTGTAAAGCTGCCTTTAAGCTCTGCGGAAAACGCCAATGTTTTCCCCAGCAGGGGCTTAATGTCAGCGCGTGAGAAGTTCTGGCGCAGCTTTCCCCAAGGCTCCACCCCGGTGCGCTCAATGACCACGCCTTGCTCTTCCAAAGAAAGCGCATATGAGGTATTGCTCGAGTGCTGCGACAATGCCCAATGAGGTAACTTGCCAGCGCCATCGGGCGTAAACTCCGCGTTCATCAAAAAGCCAGGGTCCGGCGGTGAGTAGGGCTCTACCACTCGCCCCGGCTTATCCTCTTGACTGCGCTCACAGCCGAGCAGAGCAAACAATAAAAAGCCCGACAGCCATAAAAATCTTTGTTGTGCAAACATGGTCATCTTTAATCCTTTGATCACAGGTCAGCGCCAGCCTTACCAAATAAAAACAACGACCTAAGCCGTTCTTAGCCAAGCAAATCTGCAAAGAGTACCATATCAGGGTAAAAAGCGCCTGTTAGAGCACTTATAAAAAACAGTCAGCACCCAGCTTGCTGGAGACTAACTGCAGGATAATATGTCGGCAGAATAAGGTTGAGTCTGTATGAGTTTTAATGCGCGCCGATTAACTCAAAGCTATAAAAGCGTTGGCCAGATAAAGACAATCATCCAAGGCTTTGTGCACCTATGCTTAGGCGCACCAGTAACCGCAGCTACGCACAGGTGGCAGATCGTTGAACAGTACAGTGCAGCCAGCGCCTCTTTATTTCAATCATAGCGCCTTAGAGCGCAAGCACGCCACAGTCCAGGCTTGGAGGAAGAGCAGACTCACCCCCACTATCAGGTCCATGGGGAAGGGCTCTTTGGCGGGGGACAAGATGATCCACGCAAACCGCGACTAGGTGCCCCTCAGCACTATAGCGTGCGTGCAAATTCAGCTTTTTCAACTCTGCAGTGCTGTCAGGCAGTCCGTTCATTAAGCGGCCGCACTGCGAAACAAACACCTCAAAATCCGGGTCACACTGAATCACCTTTTTCATCGTTTTCTCCTAAAAATAACTAAGTTTTAGAGGGACCAATACCATTACGCCACCCAAGCGCTAATGGCCATGCCAGCGACCATCATGTTTATGCAGTAGGTTCTGCAAGGCACCAGCGGTTGGCCGGAAGCTGGCGTCGGGCTCGCCCTTAAAACAACCGATTAGCCAGGGGTAGGCGTTCGTAATGTAGTAACCGTATTGGCCATTCAGCGTCATACCATTGCATTCATCGAGATCACCGAAACCTTCCTGGTATTCATAATCACCGATAAACTGGCCGTCGTAACTGCTGCTCGAAACATTACCGACGCCGCCAACTGGCGTGGTGTAACCTGCAGCATCTATACGCTCACCGCGTTTCAGTGCGTAACTGGAAGTGACCGCGCGAATAGCACCGGTATCCTCGATACACGGGCCATACACGGGAAATCCATCCGCAGCAAAGCCAACGACAGGCGATACGGTACCGTTGATTTCACAGTCAAGATCAAACAAAGCACGTGGGCTACCATGGTAGTGGTAAGTACCGTCAGGTTGCGGGTGCGCATTATGGCTGTCCGTTCCAAAATCATTCAGCGCAGACATAGGATCGTAGCGCCAAGGGTTGTCAATACTGTCTTGTCCGCACCCAATTTTTTCTTCGCCAAGGGGCTCGCCGCCGACGTCGTAGCAGGCAGCAGACAGTAAATCGGCGGTTACACCATTGAGAAAAACAATATTTTTCAGACCAATACTGAGGGAGGTGACGCTAGCCGCCGGCTCAGGCAATGCGGTAATGGTGTAACTGCCATTTTGTTCGGAGACAGCTGTGGCAAACTTTGCCCCCGCATCGTTAAAATTGTGATTGGGTATTTCATTGGCTGAAAAGGTACACCAAGAGCCATCTGAGGTCAGAATAAAGTCCCCTTCAAAATTAACGGCGCGCTGTATATCTTCCACATTGGAAAAATAGCTGCCGACGTAGTTGCGGCAGGAGCCTGCACGGCCAGTGAGCTCAATACCGGTAATATCGAGATTCTCATGGGCTGAAAAGATCGTTACTGAGGCAGCGGCGCTCTCGCTCTGACCGTCGCTCACAACTAAAGAGGCGGCAAAGGTGCCGGGAAGATCAGCAATAAAACTGGGCATCGAGGAGGTAGCATATACCAACACTGCTTCGCTGCCTTCGGGGACTTGGGTCAGCTGCCACTGATAGGAAAGGGCATCGCCGTCGGCATCGAAGCTGGCACTTGCGTCCAGTATCACCTCGGTGCCCGTCGCCACAAATTGCTCAGCTCCCGCATCAGCAACTGGCACTGAGCCTTCAGAGTCAGAGCTTGAAGAACTGCCGGAAACCGTTTCACTGCTGGCCACGCTTGAACTCGAAGCGCTGCTGGTATTGCCAAGCTCAATACCGGACGAACCAGAGGAGGCGGAGTTCATCGGGACACTGCCTACCACTTCTGCTAACGCACCTTTAACAGTGTCCGAGCCGCCCCCGCACGCGCTCATGAGCGCCAGAATTACTGCGGCCGCTATCAACGCGCTGCAGCGGCACGATACGGGCTGCACAAGCCTCTCTTCACGCTTGCGGTTAACTCGTGAAAAAAGACGAGTACTTGTCATTTCTAACTCCTGAGCCCTGTTATCATAAATTGCCTGCCTATGTTCCGGTGAATTCAAACCGGCTTGAGCAATTTACACACCACTCAGAATTTTTTTATAACAATCAAACCTCTACATTGTGCCACCGCTTCGAATCAACCGTTTTCACAAGCCATCACTCATAGCTTTGCTTATAAGCACTCCAACGGAAGCCTACTGCTTATTGGAGAACGTAATACGTCCACCGCCTTTCCCCGCATTTGGCCAAGAGCCCCTCTTTATGCAACTTTTTTAATAAGTAGGATGCTCTGGCATGATCGACGCCCAGCCATTGCTGCACAGAGGTATTGTCGACCCGTTGCTCTTGTCCGGCGAGTTTTAACACCCGCTCTTCATCGGTACCTGCACCAATAACGCTTGCCTCATCGCTGTCGGCCAATCCAGCGGATGACCGCATTTGATTCCGGTTAAGACCGTTAAAAGCCCCGTAGGCCACAACCTCTCCGGGGCTCGAGCCGCCTGCCTGCTCATCGTAGCCATCACCAGAAACTGTGAGAAAAGGCTCAATAAAATGCAGATGTTGGGGTTGGATCGCGGCTCCGCGGCTGGCAATCAGGGCATACTCCATCAGATTTCGAAGCTCTCGAACATTGCCGGGGTAATGATAGCGGCGCAACCTGGCCATAGACTCGGGACTGACCGCGGGGGTTTCCCGGCCCATTTGCCCCGCCAGCTGTTCGGCAAAGTAACCTACCAGCAAGGGAATATCCGCTGCTCGCTCACGCAGTGCTGGCAGAGTGAGCACGAACCCCGCCAGGCGGAAGTACAGGTCTTGCCTGAACGTTTTTAGCGCGACCTTCTCCTGCAAATTGACATTGGTTGCAGCGACGACACGCACATCCACCTTACGAGCTTTACGTCCACCAACGGGCATCACCAAACCATCTTCCAAGACTCTGAGCAGCTTGGCCTGCAGGGTCAATGGCATATCGCCTATTTCGTCGAGAAACAAGGTGCCACCGTCAGCGCTGGCAAAAAATCCCGGGCGGTCGCTGCTGGCTCCGGTAAAGGCGCCCTTAACGTGACCAAAAAATTCGGCGTCGGCAAGCTCTGCGGGCACAGCCGAGCAGTTCACAGCAACGAAAGGCTTGTCGCGTCTATCGCTGCCGAAATGGATCGCCCTGGATACCAACTCTTTACCAGTGCCACTTTCACCCAACACCAGCACATTGGTGCGCAGAGCCTGCTGGAGACTGCGCACATCATCCAATAGCTCACAGACTTTGCGGCTTTGCCCCACAAAGGCGTCAATTCCCCACTGCTTGGCCTCCCGAACCGACAGAGCTGATAACTTTTGATCCGCTTGTTGCAGTTTGTCTTCCACTTCAATACGCCGGTCAATCTGCTCTTGTAACTGACTATTGAGACTTGCCAGATCGCGGTTCTTTTCCTGTAACTCACGACTTTGACGGGTAATCGTAAGGTGGGTGTTGATCCGCACAAGCACTTCTTCACGCTGCAACGGCTTGGTGATGTAATCGACAGCGCCGGCCTGAAAACCTGTCACCTTACTTTCGGTATCGCCCAGCGCACTCATAAAAATAACCGGTACCGCTGCCGTGCCTGGGTGCTTCTTTAGTTCGCGGCAAACCTCAAACCCGTTTAAACCGGGCATCATCACGTCGAGTAACACCAACTCCGGAGGTCGGCTCCGGGCGATCTCGAGCGCCTGCTCGCCATCGGTCGCCACGGCTAACTCAAAGCCACTATTGGCCAGGTAATGCACGAGAATATCAAGGTTTTCGGGCTTGTCATCGACAACAAGTAAGCGAGTCGCAGTGCCAGTCATAGTATGGAGGGTCCCGTCGTTTAACCGTGTCGGCCTATAAGAGCATCAGACAGAAGTATAAGCGATTTATAAGCGCCTATAGGCAGGGCCGCCTAAATCTCTACGCACAAAGAACACAAGCAATTGATATCAATACGAATTTTTTACATGGCCAACATCTTGCTCTATGCGCATTAACGGCTTAATGCCATCCACTAACGATCCGCTGGGACAATTTATGCTAGCTTCATGCATCACTCAAGAATACACTCCGCGCGTTTTACTAGTGGATGACACGCCCGCCAACCTGGATGTACTGGTTGCCCATTTGTCTTCCGAAAACATCGAACTGATGGTGGCGACCTCAGGTCAGGAGGGGCTGCATCTGGCCCTTACAACTAAACCCGATTTGGTGCTTCTCGATGTAATGATGCCCGACATGGACGGCTACACTCTATGCGCTCTCATGCGCGAAGACCCGATGCTCACTGATATTCCGGTGGTGTTTTTGACCGCCAAGCACAGTGAGCAAGACATTGAACACGGCCTGGGATTGGGCGCGGTCGACTACATATCCAAGCCCTTTTCCATGCCCATACTCAAAGCCAGGGTACGTAATCATCTAGCGCTTAAACGCAAAGGAGATCAACTGGCAGAATTGGCCTGCACCGACGCGCTCACGCACATCGCCAACCGCCGTTTTTTCGATCAAATGCTGGATCAGGAGTGGCGACGTGCCGAGCGCAACAAGAGTGAGCTGGCAGTCGTTATGATCGATATTGACCACTTTAAAGAGTACAACGATTCGCTCGGCCATTGTGCCGGCGACCAGTGTCTGAAGAAAGTCGCCACCACCTTAAAAGCCGCTGTGCACCGCCCAGGCGATATTCTGGCCCGCGTGGGGGGAGAGGAGTTTGTTGTCCTGCTGCCAGAGACCAATTTGGCCAATGCGACCTTGATGGCCGAACAGATGCGCCTTCGCATCAATGCGCTCACCATGCTGCACCCAAGCTCGCCCAGTGGCGACCGGCTGACCATAAGCCTCGGAGCGGCCAGCCTTTACCCATCGCCAAAGCGTGTTCCCACTGATCTTATCGACCAGGCCGATCGCAACCTCTACGCCGCCAAGCGCTCTGGCCGCAATCGGGTTGTTGCGCAGTAAAACACCGACCTGAGTAATCGACATGGCGGGATGGACAACGGCTCTAGATAGCCCAGCAACCCGTAGGCAGACGTGCACGTCGTCACGAATGCCGTTATTCTTGCGCCTGAACCAAGCACACCGGACGTGCAACCCCAGATCAAGCTAAAGAATGAGTCCACATCATGAGAGTTTTCCAACGCCCCTCTGCCCTTGCCGCCATCATCCCTTTTGCAGTCAGTAGTTTGATAGCGCATTCGGTACTCGCCGCTGGCGACGCCATGGCCCCTCAGGGCAGCGCCGAGCAGGACGAACTGCAAGCCCTGCTATCCATGCTGGAGGAGGAGACCGATGTGGCCACCCAGACCAAGCTCAACTCCGACTATGTCCCGGGTATGGTCAGCGTTCTGCACGCGGAAGATCTGATCAACGCCGGGCACCTCACTGTGCGCGAGGCGCTTAACCAGGTTGCCGGCTTTCACTCAACACTTGGCAACACTGGAGACAGCAAAACCATCGTCCGTGGAATAGGCGCAACACTCAACGCCAGCAACCTAAAACTGATGATCAACGGTACGGCCTTCAACCGCCCGACCGACGGTTCAGCCGACTGGCTCCTTCGCCTGCCCCTGGAACAAATCGACCGCATTGAGGTTATTCGTGGCCCAGGATCACCACTGTACGGCGAATACGCTTTCTCCGGCGCAGTGAATGTGATTACCCGAAAGGACAACACTGTCGCCACTAGGGCCGGAAGTCACAACCAATACACGCTAGCGGGAAACTTTCATCAGCAGTTGGACAACGGCGTTTTACTGACGGCCAACACTGCCTACTGGCAAAACGATCAAAGCGGTATGCAAACCAACCCGGATAATTTCGCCAACAGCGGTAACGGCTTTTCACCCCAGCCGATTTATGATCATCAACAAGGTGCCACATTGTTTGCGGGTCTGAAAGCTGGCGGCTTGAGTGTTGACTGGTACTACGCCGACCTGGAGCGCGGCCCTTGGTATGGCCGCAACGCCGCAATGCCCTACGAGCTGGAGCCGCGGCAGGAGACAGTCCATAAACTGCAAGTGCAACAAGACTGGGGCTTAAGCAGCACACTGAATGCGCGCCTCAAGGCCAGCTACCAGATTTCTGAGCTCAACGAGGCAGCCTATCTCCCTATCCCCGCGGGCATCCGGGGGCCGGGCCCCGGCAACCAAGTCATTGCCAGCAATAATTATCGCCGTGACGGCTCCAAGGACTCAGAATTCACCGTGGAGGCCAGCACCCACTGGAAAGCGACTAGCGATCATGACTTGTACCTGGAGCTCGGCTACAGCAAGAGCGCCGTCGAGTCAGCGTTTCGGACTCAACAAAGTGATCAGGGCCCGGTGATAGAACGTCCGGAAAACGCGTTCATCGTTTTGCCGGGCGCAGAGCGTGAACATTTAAGCCTAACGTTGCAGGATCAGTGGCAGGCGACGGATAATCTGGCAGTCACCTTGGGCCTGCGCCTCGATGACTATGACGATTGGGGTGAGCACCTGTCGCCCCGGATTGCCGCTGTATGGCAAGCCTCAGACCGTCATATTTTGAAAACGCAGTATGCCGAGTCCTTCCGCCCGCCGACACTTGCTGAAAGCTACCCTGGCCCAAACTCCTACCCTGGGCAACTGCAGGCTGCCTCTTTAACCGAAGAGTTCCTAAAATCCACAGAGTTCGCCTACATTTACCGAAATGCTGGCCTAAAGCTGGGCGCCACCGCCTTTTATATTGAAGTGAAGGATTTGATTGAGTTTCACCTTCAGCCCGGGCGTGCACCTTTTTGGCGTAACCGTGGCGACATTACCGCCCAGGGACTTGAACTCGAGTGGCGGCAAAGTATTGGCAGAACTCTAGACTGGGACGCCAATGTCTCTTTCGTTGATGCAGAAGACTCCTTCGATCAAGACGACCGCCTTTTGGGCAGCATCCAGTGGCTGGTGAATGCAGGGCTGACCTGGCACGTGAACAACAGCATGGATCACACCCTTCAATACCGCTATGTGGGTGAGCAAGAGGGCTGGGAGTTACAGCTGCGCAACCCTCACGCTGAAACATTTTCTCCGTACAGCACACTGAACTACACGCTTACGCTAAAGCGCCTGCTGGGCGTGGCGGGGTTGAGCTTAAGGGCAAGTGCCGTCAACTTATTGGATAAGCAGTACAACAGTGTGCCAACACCTGCTCAATACCCGCAAGGTTTACCCCAGGGAGAAAGACAGCTCAGTGGTCAATTGGAGTATCTGTTTTAAAGCGGGCGCAAAGCGCAAACCATCCCGATGCCAAGAGGTAAGTGGCCGATGAGTCCGGGCAAGCACAAAACAAGGCTAGCGCGCTTTCTGCAGTGTCTGCTGTTGAGCCTTGTGCTGTCTTTTCCTAGCCACAGTCTTGTTGCTGACGCCTTCAGTGACAGGCGCGCGTACGTAGGCTTAAAGCTTTTCCGGACACTGCTGGCGGCCGACCTCGATGCTCCCGGGAAATCAGGCAACACCATCTACTTCGTTTACGCGACCGACCAAGCGCTTGCCGAGCAACATGCCAAACAGTACGCAGACAACGCCCCTAAAGCAGAAGACATCTCACTCGAAACGATCCCTCTTGAGCGACTAATTAGCCAAAAAACACAAGCTGGCGGAGTTTTCGTGTCACAGAAGCTCAATGGCCTAGAGCTGGATACACTGGTGAACTACGCTAAAAGACAGCACGTTATTACGTTTTCCCCTTACGAAGGCGACGTCGAGGCCGGAGTTCTTGGCGGCCTGGCGGTAGAGGCAACTATCAAACCTTATATTAATGTCAACACTCTCTCTTTAAGCGCCGTGAATATTAAAAGCTTTTACCTAAAGGTGGCAAAGCTCTATGAGTAGACTGGTCTGCGCCACCATCCATGCGCTAAAAACCGGGGGCTTCAAAACCCCGTGTGTGATTAGCCTCGTTTTTTTAGTGCTCATTGCAAGCTTTATAGTATTCCTAAACCGCTACTGGTCGGGAACGCTTCAGCCCAGACTCTACCACACCGCACAAACTCAAGCCGTTATTCTTGCCGAATCGCAGGCGTACTTATTACAGCAGGCGCTACACCAAACCCTCGAAAATAATGACAAGCGGTTTTTGCAAGACGCCACGCAAAAGATACTGCTAGTGGAAGATCCAGCAATAGGCCAAAATATTGTAGAAGGCCTGGCTCTGCAAGTTGATTATCAAACTGTTCAGGCCGATCAGGGGTCGCTCGATTTTACCGAGGGCAATACTCGATGCTCCAGTTGCTTCACCGCGTCGATTCCACTGTTCGCGCCTGCAGGCGATTTGCTTGGAATTGTCGATTTTACGCTGAGCGATGCTTACTTCCAGAGCCTGAGCACTGATATGAAGTCTAAGCTGATGGCGGAATCCAGCATCGCCATGGCACTTATGATCGCCGTTTGGCTCACCATGCTGGTTATGTTTTACCGGTTAAATACGGCCAAGCGCATTATTGAAGACTCGGATCGAGCCAAAACACGGTTTATGGCAAACGTCACTCACGAACTGCGCACACCTCTCAATGCCATCTTGGGTTATACCCAGCTCTACAAAGAAGACCCTTCGCTGATGCGCACTCACCGGCAAGGCATAGAAACCATAGACCAAAGCGCGGCTCATCTTTTGCTAATGATCAACGATATACTTGATTTCTCGCGCAGTGACCAAGACAGCCTAAGCCTCGCCCCTATCGAAACAGCTTTTGTACCCTTCTTACAGATCATAGGCGACATGTCTCAGGCTCAAGCAAAGCTTAAAGGCATTAAGTTCACAGGAGTGTTCGACAAAACACTGCCACCAGTGGTGCGTACTGATGAAAAAAGGTTGCGGCAAATCCTGCTGAATCTTATTAGCAACGCCATCAAGTTTACTCCCGAAGGAGAGGTCACATTTAAGGTCGCCTTGCTCGACTCCAGCCCTCATTATGCCGACATTCGGTTCAGCGTTGTGGATACAGGCATCGGCATAAACGCGGCTGATGTGTCACGCATTTTCCTGCCGTTTGTCCAAGTTGACAATGACATTACCCGCGCAGAGGGCTCTGGGCTTGGATTGACGATCAGCCAGCGTATACTCAAGCTGATGCAATCAAAACTTCAGGTTGCCAGCACGCCAAGCAAAGGCACGACAGTCTGGTTCGATTTACGCCTGGACGCACCGAAAGGTGTCGCTGAAAACCGCGTGGAGATTTTAGCAAGAACGCCGACACCCTCAGGCCACGCACAAGCCCCAAGCGCCGAAAAGCTCGAGCGGATGATAGACCAAGCCCTTAGACACAACATTCTCGGTCTCAAAGAGGCAATTGCTGAACTAGAAAATGAAGCCCGCTATGCTATGTTTGTAGAGGAAGTACGGGAATACCTTCGGAACTACCGCTTTAAGCCCTTGGTTGAATACCTTACTGAAAAGTTAAAAGCAGCTTCTACAGAAGGCAGGCAAACAGATTTCGGCTGACAACAGTTATCTCTTTAAACCAACGCCGCCAAATCTCTTAACAGCTCAATAGGTCAGATTCATCCGCTACGCGGTGTACTGGAGATAGATTCGTCTCTTGCGGTCGTCGAGTGTTTCAAAGCCGGATAATCTGACGCTAAAAACATTTGTCATGCCGCTCATTGTATTTCACTTCTTCTCTATCATCATGTCACCATCGAATATGACAACCCGTTACATATTTCCAATAGAGCAATACTTTCGTGACACAGGGCACAAACTTAAAACTGATAGCATAAAACGTCTCAATCGACTTAAGTTCAATTTGACAATAAGGCTCTGCGACCCTTAAATCTGCCCTGCTGTTCGCTAACCAGTCGCCAATAGCCTCTGATTCTAATAATGCAGTAGGGACTGAATGTTCGTGTTCACTTTTATTGTTCAGAACTCGCAAAATGCAGCGCGGCATGGGTTAGCGCCGACTAAAACCCATTACGACTCTTACAGGAGTTCGCCATGATAAATCTAACTCGAATACCTTTATTGCTCGCCACCTCTGCGCTTGTCTGTTCGGGCGCCGCCCACGCCATTACAGACGGTTCAGGCGAAGCCACGCTCAACTTATCCAACCAGTGGGGCTCGGGCTACTGCGCCGATGTCACGATTGCCAACAACGGCAGTGCCAACATTAACAGCTGGACGGTCGGGTTGGGCCTGAACGGCGCCAACGTCACCAACCTGTGGAACGGGACTCTCAGTGGCGAGAGTGTATCGCCCGCCGCTCACAATGCCAGCATTGCCCCCAATAGCAGTACAAGCTTTGGTTTTTGCGCCAATGGCAGCGCCACCCCTACGCTGGCCAGCCTGGATATTCAGGGCGGTGGCGATTCGGGTAGCTCAAGCAGTTCGAGCAGTTCCAGCAGCTCCAGCAGTTCGCCCTCCAGCGGCAGTAACAGCATTACCGTACGCATGAGCGGCACGGTGGGCGACGAAAGCGTCAGCCTTGAAGTGGGTGGACAAACCATCGAAACCTGGACTCTTAGCATTGGCATGCTGGACTACACCGTCAACACCGACGCCAGCGGTGAACTGCGCGTCGCTTTTACCAATGACGCGGGTGATCGCGATGTTCAGGTTGACTATGTGATCGTCAACAATGTCACTTATCAGGCTGAAGACCAACAGGACAACACCGGCGTCTGGGACGGTGAATGCGGCGCAGGCGACTACTCCGAGATGCTGCACTGCAGTGGCTCTATTGGTTTTGGCAACCCGTTCAATGGCGGCTCGTCGTCAAGCTCCAGCAGCAGCTCATCGGGCAACCCCGACTTCCCGGAGTTTTTTGTGGGCAACATCACCACCAATGGCAGTGTGAGATCGGACTTTACCCAGTACTGGGATCAGATCACCCCCGAAAACGAAGGCAAGTGGGGCTCGGTAGAAGGCACCCGCGACCAATACAACTGGGGACCTTTGGATGACATTTACGACTATGCGCGGGCCAACGGCATTCCGGTAAAAGCTCATGTGCTGGTGTGGGGCAGCCAACGCCCAGGCTGGATCGACGGGCTCAGCGCGGCTGAACAGCGCGCGGAAATCGAAGAGTGGATCATCGACTACTGCGACCGCTACCCGGACACGGCGATGATTGACGTGGTGAACGAAGCTCTGCCCTCGCACGCTCCGGCCAGCTATGCCGAGAGCGCCTTTGGCAGCGGCTGGATTACCGAATCTTTCCGCCTGGCGCGCGAACACTGCCCGAACGCGGTGCTGATCTACAACGACTACAACTTTATGACCTGGGATACCGATGCCATCATCGACATGATCCGCCCGGCCGTCAATTCCGGCTATGTCGATGCACTCGGGCTGCAGGCCCACGGCCTCTACAACCCCCAGCCCTGGAGCGCTCAGGAGATTGAAGACAAGCTAGACCAAATCGCTGCCCTTGGTCTGCCGCTGTACATTTCTGAGTACGACATTCAGGAATCCAACGACCAACTGCAGTTGGAGTACATGCAACGGCACTTCCCCATCTTCTATAACCACCCGGATGTGGTCGGCATTACTCTCTGGGGTTACGTGGTCGGTGCTACTTGGCGTGAAGGCACAGGGCTGATGACCAGCAATGGCCAACAGCGCCCCGCGATGCAGTGGCTGATGGACTATCTGAACCGATAATAAGCCTCGCGGAAAGGGACTTCCTAGCAAAGCCCTGCACTGGCAGGGCTTTTTTGTATGAGCAAGTCTCGTTTAGAATTTGTCAGCGATACCCAGAACACTGAGCATTCGAACAAGTGGTCTTTCTAACACGGTCTTCCCACACATCAGCGGGCCAGATTCCGAACGGGCGACACACCATCTTGAAAGGTGACATGCCGCCTCTGAAAACTTGTCCCATCAAGACACTCCGGCTTACGAATTCGATCCATTCGAAAATGCCGGAAGTCTCCTCGTAGAGGATCCCAAGCCACCAAATACCACAGCGGCGGTAAAATCAGCATTGCCTGTGGCTCAACAGTACGTTGAGAGACGACACCTTTGGCGTCACGATATTGAAACCGAAAATGTCGCCGCCCAAGAAACGCGGCTTCAAAAGTCGGCAGGAGATTGGAATCCATAGCCGCCATATCTGATATGTCCACCTGTGGCGCCAGCCGACCCACGTACAAACACGCCAGAAAGCGGCGCAGGTCGCGAATCTTATCCGCTGGTAGAGCTCTTTCGATTTTAGCCAGCCCAACATCTGCAAGCTTCAGGAAAGGTATGTTTCCGGTTGCACGCATAGTCTCCACACAGATAAGCAGTGCAAAGGTCTCCGCCACAGACAGCTTGGCTGACATTTGAACAGACTGCGGGTCGAGACTAACCCCACCACCCGGCCCAGGTTCAGAAAAAATAACAAACCCTTCACTTCGCAAGACGCTGATATCGCGCAAGACTGTACGCCTTGATGCGCCAACCGCTGCAGCCAAGTTGGCGACCGTTGTGCTACCACTGCGGCGCAGAATTCGCACTATAGCGTCTTGTCGTATGCGGACATTCACTGCTGCAACCTCTCATAATGGTGTCAATATTTGGCATCATTATAGAATATAAAACACCCGTCATAGAGATAAATCCTCTGCAAAGCAGTGGCACATTCTCATAACAGTCTGTGCCTTGCAATGCTCGAGCATAGAACTAAGTCAACCTCTTCAGGAAAAAATGCTATGAGCGAAATAATCAATTTCCCAAAACCCGAACTGATTCGGGTTAACGGCGTACAGCTGGAAGTGTTCGAGGCCGGTAAGGAAAATGCCGGCAACCCCATCGTACTTTGCCACGGCTGGCCGGAGCATGCGTATTCCTGGCGGTACCAACTTCCGGCTCTTGTGGCGGCTGGTTACCATGTCATCGTCCCGAACCAGAGAGGTTATGGCAACTCGTCTTGCCCCGATGAGATCACAGCGTATGACATAACCCGTCTAACCGGTGACTTAACTGCCCTGCTTGATCACTATGGGTATCAAAACGCCGTTTTTGTCGGTCACGATTGGGGCGCCAATGTTGTATGGGGTATGGCGCTGTTACACCCAGAGCGGGTCGAAAAAGTGATCAACCTGGCCTTGCCCCACCAGGCCAGAACAGAAAAGCCATGGATTGATTTTATGGAGGAGCTGTTCGGAGAAGATAATTACTTTGTACATTTCAACCGAAAACCAGGGGTTGCCGATGACATTTTAAACAAAAATTGCCGTCGTTTTCTGAGAAACCTCTTTCGCAAGAACTTACCTGAAATGCTTCCCGAGCCAGGCATGATCATGATTAACTTGGCAGAAGCGCAAGCACCGGCTGGAGCCCCCGTTATGAGCGATAGCGACTTGGAGATTTTTGTGTCAGCTTTCGAGAAAAGTGGATTCACAGGCAGCATTAATTGGTACAGGTGCCTCAATCGCAACTGGCACCTATTGGCTGACGTTGACCCCGTTATTCACCAGCCCTCGCTAATGATCTATGGCGAACGAGACTCGATTCCAAAATCCAACAGCCTCAGTCACTTCGTTCCCAATGTCGATGTCATCAGCCTCGATTGCGGGCACTGGATTCAGCAGGAAAAACCTAAAGAAACAAATAAAGCAATAGTAGAGTGGCTAACAAGTTAAATTCTTAACCTGAAAATAATCGCAGAACCTGGCATTGCGTATCGACGGAAAACCAGGTTCTACGTAGAAAATTTATTGCTTGCAAAGTGGGCCAGAGGCGTCACCTAAAAGCGTTTTTAAGCCAGATATAATGAAGTTCTGGACAAATCACTGCATTGCGCCTGCTGCCGTACATATTTCAAATATGACATTCAAAAATTCAAAGACCAGCTGCAGCTGGAGTAGATACCAGGGCAAGTCTTCAGCCCATCCCAACCTCGGTAGTCGTAACGCCCCTCTGAGGCTATATAATGGGAGTCACTTTGCGCTAAGGAAAAGGGCTGAGGTTCAGAAATGGCCTGCAGCCCACAGCGATGCAGCGTCCCACAGACTATCTGAACCGCTAGTAACGATAAGCGGAAACGGACTTCCCAGAAAAATCTTAGGGCGAATTTCTATAATCATGCTGATTCGTCGGGGACTCTTTCAGCTCCCTGAAAAGGGGCCAGGTTGACAAAACAAATACTAGCAAAAGAGAAATGAGAATTACCAGAGAGTAAATCATGGTCAGAAAGTCTCCAACGTCTTTTAGGTGCCTGACAAAAATATTGAAAGCCTGGAGACCGACACCAACAAAGAGGATAGTATTAATAAGGCTTTTCCTTTTATTTTCCTCCTTTCTTACAAAAAAAGTACCACAATGAGGGCAACCGAATGACCTTTCAGGATTCTTCCAGTCTTCGCACAATGCCGTTCTCGCACTGAACCTCTCTGAACATTTCGGGCATTTCATAAAAGCCTTCCTCCTAATACAAATTCAGTCCCCTCAACCCAATGACACTCTACCAAAACCAAGTCCGGAGTAGAATTTTCCGGAGAAACAAAAGTCAACACAGAAAATCCTTTCCGGTGTCAAAGAATCGTAGAGACACACTCTTCCATGCAATAGAGGACGACGCATCAAGCTTACCCAGCATCTTCATTTCTAACTTTAATCATAGCAATTGACGCCATTCATGGCCCTGAGATGATCACACTTTTGCAGTTATCGGACAAATAAAAATTTACGATTCCAGACATGACGATTTATGCTTAAGACATACCAACAAAGATAACTGTGACTCCGCTGACCTTTAACGATGCTGGTGACTCGCCACATCATTAAGAATGCCAATAAGCTCTTTGATTACCACGGGTTTAACCAAGTGATGGTCGAAGCCGGCACGTTTGGAACGCTCTCGATCTTCATTTTTACCGTAACCGGTGAGTGCGATCAGTGTTGCCTCATCTGCACCGGTAAGTTCGCGAATTCTTCTTGCCAACTCATAGCCATCCATATCGGGCAGACCAATGTCTAAAATCATCGCGTGCGGCATATTTTCTACCAATTTTTTCAGTGCTGTATCGCCCCGACTGTCAACACGCGGGCGATGCCCGTGCACCTCCAGCAACATGGCCAACGATTCTGCGGCATCGATATTGTCGTCCACAATCAAAATATCGAGCGACCTTGTATTCTTTTGGCTTTCGCAGTCAGAAGGCGTGTCTGACAGCCGCTCCTGCCATGAGCGTGGCAACCTCACTGTGAATAGACTGCCTTTATTCACCCCTCCACTTTTCCCTCTAACACTACCGTCGTGAAGCTCGACCAAGCTTCTAACCAGCGCCAAGCCGACACCTAATCCACCCTGGGCACGATCAGGCGAGCGCTCGGCCTGAGTAAAAAGATCGAATATATGCGGCAATAGCTTTTCATCAATACCGACGCCATTGTCCTGCACTGTAATTTCGATATACTGCGCATCAGCCTCAAGGCGCAGAAGAATGCTACCCTGCTCAGGTGTGTATCGGTTGGCATTATTAAGAATGTTCGCAATCACTTGCGTTAATCGAGTTCGATCACCCTCAACGATTGGCTGGCTTTCTCGCACTTCCACACTTAACCGTTGCCGCTTAAGCTCAATCATCGCGCTGACCTGCTCTACTGCATCGTCGATCACCGCCTTAAGGTTCACTGGCTGCCGCTGAAGTGTCACTAATCCACGGGTCACGCGTGAAACGTCGAGAAGGTCATCAATCAAGCCCGTCATATGACCAACTTGGCGGGAAATAATGTCAGCGGTTTTTATAACTATTGCAGGCTCTGCACTGGAATGCTTAAGCAGTTCTGCTGCAGAGCCTATAGGGGCTAGCGGGTTACGCAGCTCATGGGCAAGCATAGCCAGAAATTCGTCTTTCCGGCGGTTGGAAGCCTTAAGTTCCTCCTGAACTTTTTCAATTTCATGAATATCGGTGTTGGTGCCTAACCATTGCAAAATGGTACCGTTTTTATCACGCAGTGGTGTAGTGCGGGTAAAAAATGTTCGGTACTCGCCCGACGCAGAGCGTAGCGGAAAGCTCATTTCAAATGGCTCCCCGGAGTCAAGGCAGTGCCGGTAATACGCCAACACCGCAGGCAAGAGCTCAGGATCATGAAGACTTTGCCAACCCCAGCCTGTCATCTGCTCTGGGGTAGTACCCGTGTATTCGTACCAGCGATCATTAAACCAAAAAATTTGTCCGTCGGGTTCGGCCAGCCAGGCCAAATGCGGTAGCGTATTACACATCTGCCTTAGGTGCTTTTCACGTTCACGCAATGCCTGGGTAGCTGTCACCACCTCAGTCACATCACTGCCTTCAATAAAAATACCAGTGACTTGACCGCTCGCATCGCGTATCGGCTGGTAGATAAAATCTATATAGTATTCGTCAAGTTGGTCGCTTTGCGGGCGACGCAACTTTACCGGAACGGCTCGCCCGACATAGGGTTCGCCCGACTGGTACACCGAATCGAGCAACTCATACAGCCCCTGCCCTTTGATTTCAGGCAGCGCTTCGCGTATCGACTTTCCCAGTAATTCGCGATGCCCCACTAACTGGTGGTAAGCTTCGTTTGCCAACTCAAATACATGGTCTTTATCCCGCAATACCGCCATGATACCGGGAGCCTGCTGGAATAACTGTCGCAGATGTTCGTTTTCGGTCTTGCGTTCGCGAGCAGCCAAGACTTGCTGAGTGGTTTCAGTGCACGCGCAGTACATGCCCGCAACGCTACCGCGCTCATCATAAATAGAAGAATATGAAAAGGTGAACCACGCTGACTCTTGGTAACCTTTGCGTGTCATGGTCAAAGGCAAGTTCTCGTGAAACGAGGACTGACCCACCATCGCTTGATCGACAATGGGTACAATGTCTTGCCATATCTCCGACCAAACCTCTTGAAACGGACGCCCCAATGACGCTGGATGCTTGTTCGCCAGCATGTCCACATAAGCGTCGTTATACAACAGCGCCAATTGCGGCCCCCAGGCCAAAAACATGGGAAACTTGGAGTTCAGGATCAAACTGGCCACCGTGCGCAGCACTTGCGGCCAAGTGTCAGGGTGCCCGAGCGGCGATTGACTCCAGTCGTGAGTACGCATTAGAGAGGCAACCGCGCCATCGCCAAAATGAGTAGCTGCAGATAAGGGAGGTGAAGGCATGTTTTCTCACAGTTGGCGTAATTGAAACTTTCACACGTATTTAATTGGTAGGTTCGGCCTACGCGCCTGACTACCCCTGACTCAGCAACTTGATCTAATGACGGTCGATGCGGCCTACCCATCTACCATTAAACATGTAGGTCTAATCTACAGGGCAGTAACAAGCTTAACAATGCCACACCCCTGAGCCAAAGTACATGTGCCGCGAGTTTAAGGAGGCGCCATAAGCCAGCCACGGGACCACCGGCTTCTCTCAACAATACCCCGTTGGCCACGGCGCTTTTGCTGAACTCAGCGCGAGCGTCTCTTTTGATTCCGCGATTGAGCAGCCGCCTGTGCGACAAAAATAAGGTAAACCCTTTTTTTACCAAGAACCGCTATCGCTGAACGTTAGAATCCCGCCGGCTTGACGCGAATTGACTTTTGCTTTTTTAATCTGCGGGTGTTTTGTCAATGTCAGTGGGTGCAGGGGCACGGAGTGGATAGACTCAGAGGTCGACATCCTACACGCGAAGCACAGGGGCGGGAAGAGTCCCCCCGCACAAGAGCAAACGCGGCAGACGCCGCGTTTTTTCAGTGTAAATTCGCTCATATGCCTGAACAGAATCCCTCTGTAGGTCCAGTAAAACCGCCCTGTTCAACATAATATTGAACAACTTATACTACATAAGCTTGAACAAATTCCGCACTTTCGTAAATTTCACTCTCAACATCCCCTCAAATATTGGTCGCTAGTTAACAGTTGGCGGAGGGAAACATAGATTTTACCTTGCCAACATCTTCGAATAGGTTATTTTGACTTCATACTATACCGAAGGCGCTCTGGCTAATAGCCCGCGATTTTCTCGATTGAAGAAGCCAGGATCCGCTGAATGGTAAATGGGTAGATCTTAGCCAAATTCAGGCCGCGGACGTCGACGAAAAGTCCATTCCTGAGCTCCCACCCCTACCAGAATTTTCTTAGAAATGCAAGCGCCATTATTGCTGAGCAGGATACATCGGTGGTTAGTTCACTGCGCCTAGCTTTTACCTTGAGGAAATAGAGTCACAAATGAAGTTGCAAACCGCTCAATTTATGCTGACTACAACCGACTAGGACTGGGAACGCGTGGATTTCTGAATGAAGGGCCGGCGAAAATCAGTAACAACGGCTAATATTGACAACCGTCGTAGCCGGCGGACCGGCGATTGTTACTGCATAGACAATATAGAGATCGAAGAACACTCTGATTTTCTCAAACGGAATTTCTGGACCAATACCCGCTACCCAGTATTGCAAACCGATATTGGGAAAAAATACTCGGCCCCGACCACAATCGCTTCACCGTTTTCTGAAGAGGTAATCACCCGCGCCTGTATAAACCAAGCGCGTGATTGTAAAGCTGAGAGCAAGCTCCTATTCGATCTGTGCTGGAGCCTTTTGCGGTTAACAATTCGATAGCTCAGAGGCCTAATTGCGATAGCGGCTCGTCCTATGCCAAGCTTATTTTAACGAAAATCAGCTCCTTAATACAAGGTGAAATAGATGCACTAAGGCTCGATTACGATCAAGTTAGCGTGACCAGTTTGTGACCTCACGATATAGTGAGCGTCTAAGGCAGGTTTTGGATAACTCTCCCACTCCTCGATTGCCTTCTAATGCCTAGTTTAAAAATAGCGCTGCAAAGATACCTGCAAATAGCTATCGTGCTGAAGTGAGTATAGAATCAAATCCTCTTGCGGCGCCTCTATCACGCGCAGACGCAGCTTACCCACAGTGTTACTGCCGAAACGGCGCTCCGCCTCTACGTTAAACAGAACCGCATCGCTTTCGATATCAATAAGTAAGCCTGTTAGCACGCTACTGTCTTGCACGTCGTTTAGGGCAAGTCGTAGTGCGATGAACACATCGTTGTCGGCGATGCTTGGCGGTTCAGTGTCGTGTCGGTTGTCGTACTGGTATT
Organism: Gilvimarinus algae; assembly: GCF_030518215.1. Taxonomy (GTDB): domain Bacteria; phylum Pseudomonadota; class Gammaproteobacteria; order Pseudomonadales; family Cellvibrionaceae; genus Gilvimarinus; species Gilvimarinus algae. Next base: position 119,280 of record NZ_JAULRT010000032.1, on the reverse strand, counting down.
CCAATAAGTAGCCCAGGTCGGCGGCGCTGTCGAATAGGCCGAAGTGGGTGTATTCAAAGCCGGCTACCGCCGCGATATAGTTATCTAAGCTGCTCGAGCGCCATACGGCCTCCAACTTCCACAACCATGCGTTGCGAGTGTACTGTGCATCAATGCCCACCTGGTCAACTTGCTGATAATGGGGCACTAGCACCGAGCCGTCTGCGTTGGGTAATAAAAGTGGATCGCGTAGCGTGCCCTTGAAGGCGCTGAGCCCCAGGTCCAGATCTCCGAAGTAGTGGCTGTAACGAAGTGCCCAGTCGAGGTGTCTGTCTTCGGCTGCATGTTCATACTGCGCGTAGTCGGAATCAATTACGGCGCCTGCACGCAGGCGGCCTTCCGTTCCGGCGAAATTGCGTTCGCGGAACATCGGCAACGCAAACACACTGAGCAAGCCCCAGTCCTCTTGCCACGATAGTTTTAGCATCAGCTGGCCAAGCTTTTGTTCGCCATCAATATCGGCAACCGCGTCTGTCTGGTTTACTATGTCTACAAGATGCGTGGATTCGGCCACGCCCCAGAACACTTTATCCACGCCAATCAGCAGATCCAGAGCACCCGAACCGTACTCCATGGCCCAATACGCCTGCTTGAGATCAACCAGGTTGCGCTCCTCGTCAATTGCATCGTGGCGCAGGTAAGGGACCAGCGCCGCGCGCTGATCACCGCTTTCGCTGAGCCAATACAACTCGCCGGAAAGAGCGATCGCGCTATGCACGCTTTTATCGCTCTGCCCCGGCCATTTCGGTGTGTCCGAGAAGGCACGTAGTTCCAGTTCCGCGTCGGCGTGCCAGTCCCATTCACCACCCAGCGTCGGCGCGCTGAGCAACACAAGTAAAGTATAGACCGCCCCTCTTAATGTATTCACCGCAGTCGCTGTAGTTTGCTTTTTACAAAATCACGATCGTCCAGGCCTTGGTTAAACACATAGTTTCCGTAACGCAAGGTAGTTTGCTTATTTGTCTGCTTATTCTCCATATGCAGGGTATGAGGGCGCCATGCGCCATTACTATACTGGCGATAGTCTTCAAGGCTCAGTACCTTCAGCAGGTCACCACGGCGGTCGTAGAATTCAACCTTTCGGATCTGAAAGTCGGTTTGATCCACCCAGGATATTTGCTTAGTGTAGCCCGAGCTGTCGTAGCGGGGTCGGCGCTCCAATACGTCGCACTGCAGCGAGCCACAGGATTCGGTCCGCAAAAAGCGATATTCGAATTTATTCAGTTCTATTGCAGTGAAATCCTCGAATGCGAATTCAGAACCGACAAAGGGCCCGCTCTTGTTTGCCGAAGATATGCGCTTCACGCGCTTTAATGCCGGCAAGAACAGCCACTGGTCGTCGGGCTCAAGTATTTTTGCGTGCGACAGCAATGCAGTGCCTTCTATGTCTTTGGGGGTGCTAAATACCACAACGCTTTTATCCCCGACCTCTTCATTTTCTTTTTCTAAAGTGGCTATTCGAAGGCGCCGGCTGGACTCCTCCCCAGCCGCGTTGCGTAATACCATACTCAGCTCTACTTCGCTGTCAGAAAAGCCCAGGTCACTGCGGTCGCTGCGTGCGGCTATTTCAAATCCTTTGTCGTCGCTTTGCGCGAGAGTCAAGGCGGAAAGACCAAGAACCGAAATAAAAATAAGGCATTTAAGCATATGTCTCTCCTTGATTTAGTTAGTTTCGGTGTCGCCCGAAATGAGGGAAACTCGGTCCAGACTCGACTTTTTTTCCGTTTTCAGCAGCAACAGTGCGGGCAGCAACAAAAAATCCAGAATCAGCGCGAAATTTATTGACAGCAGAGTCATTAGGCCAAGGTCTGCATTGAGCTTGAACGCGGAGCTGTACAAGACTAAGAAGCCGAGCGACAGAATAACGGTGTTGACAATAATGGCGTGCCCCACACTCTGAAACGCGTAACGGATTGCGTCCTCCCTACTAAGGCCGCGTTCCCGTCGGCCACGCAGGTACTTGGCAAGGAAGTGCACTGTGTCGTCAACTACTATACCCAGAGAAATCGACGCGACAGTTGCCACGGAGAAGCCAACTTCACCCACGAGCAATGCCCAGGCACCGAAAGCCGCCAGAATAGGTAGGGAATTGGGGATCAGGCTGAGCAAGCCTAAACCGAAACTTCGAAGGCTCAACATCATGATGATCGCAATAGCGCCAATTCCTAAAGCCGTACCGATAATCATGTTGTCAAAATTACGCTGCGCAATGTAGGTAAACATTACCGACGCACTGGTTGGCTCAGCGCGCATGTATTTCGGCCAGTGCTGCGTCTGCCAGTTCTGTGTGGCAACGAAGAAAGCTTTGGCCTCATCGGTGCCACTCCGGTCCAGAGTGGCAGTGATTCGGCTGGCGGACTTATCAATGTTTATGCGGTCGTTCAGGTCCAAACCGTAAGGCAATGACAGTTCATATAGCAGCAAGTACTGAGCAGACAATTCACGGTCGTTCGGAATGCGGTAATAGTCGGACTGATCCCTATGCATGTTGCGGTTAAGGCGCTTCATGATATCCGAAATCGAATATACGTGTGACACGATTTTTTGCCCCCGCAGGAAATCGGCAAAATCCTCCAGGTTGTGAAGGTATTCCGGCTCACTGATGCCTCCGGGCCCCATCGCAGGTACCGAAAATTCAATCGGGTATAGGCCGAAGTACTGTTGGGCGCTGTCTGAATCGCGACGGAATTCTATACTCTCGTCAAAATATTTGACCCATTGGTCATTAAAATTCAACTGTGGGATAAAGCTGACTAACATCGCTGTGCCCAACGAGATTGCGACCAAAAGCGGTTTGCGGCGCGCAATTACGAAATTGGCGAAGGATTCCATCCAGCGTTGCGAACGCAACGCGTCGCTGTTTTCCGCTGCCGAGTAGCGTAGCATGCTAAATAGTGCGGGGATGAGCACCAGCGAGTAAAACCACGCACTTCCGATCCCAACTGCGGTCATGTTGCCGAGGTGCCAGTAAGGCGGCGAGTCGGAGAAGTTCAACATTAAAAAACCGACTATAGTGGTCAGCGAGGTAATCGTGACAGGGAGAAAGTTAACGCGCACGGCTTCAACCAGTGCATCGATTTTATTCATACCTTCACGCATTAATCCGCGGTATGAGATCAGGATGTGAATTGAGTCTGCAATCGCCAGTGTCAGGACAATTATCGGCGCCGACATTGAAATAGGCGTCAGTTTGATACCGATGAACCCGGCATAGCCCATGGCAACTACGGTGGACAATGTGATCACACTGAAGACTACCAAGCTTCCCACCAAGGACCGCAATACCATCCATACAGCCAGAAAGATGAGCCCAAACATTATCGGAATTAGCGTTTGGCCATCCAGCATGCCGGTTTCGGCGAAGGCGTTGTTCAACATGGACACGCCTGTGATGTGAAAGTCCATCCCTGGGTAGTTTTTGGCCAAGGCATCGCGAATTTCGCGTGCAACTGACACCGATTCTGGCACCTCCATATGGCCTACTTCTGGGTATTGCAAAACCACATTGACTGCGGTTGCTAAGCCGTCCGGGCTTAATAGCTGATTGCGCAGAAGGGGCTCATCCATAGCAATTTGTTCACGCGACCGCAGGTAGGCTACCGGACGCTCGGCGGGCTTGCTTATTAAGTCTTCGACGACAAGGTCGTCGCCCCTGGCGTAGCTGTATTGGAAGTTGGTAATAGAATCCACCCGTATCGCGTAGGGTATTTTCCATGCGCGTTCGGTCAGCTCCTCCACCGCGAGCAGGGTTTGGGGATCGAACACTCGGCCCTGTTTGGTGACGATCACAAAGAGAAAATTGTCGTTCTTGGCATAGGTATTTTGCAGGTTTTCGAATGCTTGAAGTTCCGGATTGGCGCTGGAAAAGAAAACGCGGTAGTTCGTTGAAAATTCGAGCTGGCTTGCTCCACTACCAACCACAATCGCCAAGGCCAGCGAGAAGCAAATGGCTGCCCAGCGATGGCGAATAATCCAGCGCGCCAACTTCGACGCTCCGAATTCGACTGTTTGAAAGTAAGTCCCCATGCATATATTCCTTATATATACATGACCTTTCGGTCATTTAATTTGTTAAATAAATGCTGTATCGACGGCCAAATAGTTACTGCTTGCCAAATGTATGACAAGTCATAAAATAGGATCGATAAAACTATTTATTGATAGCCTTCCGCTCAAGGGGTTCGGATCAAGTGAAAAATTCTTGTCGATACATCCAGAGTGTAGAGAGTTTCGACGATAAACTAACAATCTATTAAACACGCCTTCCCTTCTATCGATCTGCTGAAATAGTGACGTATCACCATTTATATACTCCGCACCGGGAATGTTCGGCCCACCATTTTCAGATTCAAGAGAACGAAAATATACAAGCCTTCTAGACTCATCGAGGTACTCGAATCCAGTTTTACGATGCCGATAGAAAGCCGTACCGCCAAAGTTACCGTGGAACAAGTAATGAACAGCAGCTAAACCTCTACTCTCAAAGCTATCAACATGGGGAATTCGCTGAAGTAGCCCAAGGCGCTCGGGTGGCGTAGTGACCAATGAGTAATGGCACATCGAAAGCTTAAATGTACAGCTATTCAATCCAAAGTGCTCTGTAATTTCTGGCTGAATCTCAACAAATGCCTTTTGCATATAGATGTGTGGCGCAAAGGCTCTGACTCCAGGAAAAACATGTCCTTGCTCGGAAAACTCCATACGCACTGCAACATCAACCAAAGAATTAGCCTGCTTTATAAAATTATCTACTACTAAAATTGGCGAACGCTCACTCCCGATAGTGATCTTTTCGATAGACATTTCTGGATGTAAATCTAACCGGGACAGGAAATTTGTCATCATATTCTTCTGACTCAAAAAGGCGCCTCAAATACATTATCGATGTCACGCATAAACTCTAACTCTGGAAAAATAAACAAAGCGGGATCAGAAAAGTACTTCAATACTATATTAATTTCATGAATTCAAAACAGGCTTAGCCAGCTGTACAATACTTTTGAATAAACTCGTCATGTGTCGACATCGTTGCCATACTGCTATCAACGCCTGTCGCGATATCGTCCAACATTTTTTTAAGCGAATCTTCAGACATAAGCTCTACGATAGGATGATATAACTCAGGAATAATACCCTGGCCCAACATTACCTGTGTCCATGAATCAAGCCTAAATAACTCACCCTCAACCTGAATGGATCGACCGGATTCTTTAAAAAGGTCTATTCGGTGTTGCAAATCAGGTGGTACGCACATATTCCTGCAGTAGTTCCAAAAAGGACTGTCATCGCGCTCAGTCACCTTATAATGCAGGATAATAAAATCCCTAATTCTCTCATACTCGCACTTTGTCTGAGAGTTGTATTCCTCGACATAAGACTGTTTTATTTCGTCACTCGGAAACAACTGCAGCAAACGAGTTACTGCAGTCATGATCATGTGGATACTAGTAGACTCGAGTGGCTCCAAAAAGCCAGAAGAAAGACCTATCGCAATACAATTTTTGTTCCATGTCTTCTTCCTTCTTCCCGTTTTAAACTTAACTAATCTTGGCTCTGTTAGAAGCATTCCATCTACGTTCGAAAGTAAGATATCTTTCGCTTCATCACAGGACATATACTGACTAGAAAAAACCACTCCATTCCCTACCCGGTACTGCAGAGGAATTTGCCAGCGCCAACCTGCTTGCTGAGCAACTGATCTCGTATAAGGTGGCACCGCCCCTTTACGCTGCGTCTGGACTACAATAGCGGTGTCGCATGGTAACCAATGGCCCCAGTCTTCAAAACCGGTTTCCAAAGCCTTCTCAATTAGCAACCCCCTCATACCTGTACAATCTATAAACAAATCCCCGGGTAGTTGCTCGCCAGTCTCCATGGTCAAAGACGAAATGTATCCAAAAACGGGCTCCTGGTTTACTTGAGCTATCTTCCCCTCAACCCACTTTACACCTCGCGCTTCAGATAGCTTTTTGAGAAAACTTGCGTACCGACCAGCATCAATATGAAATGCATAATTTAGGTTGCTACGCTTCCCTAAAGAAAAACGTCCATTCAAGGCAGCTTTAAATTCAAGGCAGTAACTACCAAAATCGCGGGCCACTCCCAACTTTTTACCCCTAAGCCAAAAGTGGATGAAGTCAGTAATTAACGTATGCTTTCCCGTGAAACCAAAGGAATGAAAGTATTTTTCACCAATTTGTTTCCAATCTTCAAATTGAATACCGAGCTTGAAGGTAGCGTCAGTTGCCTTCATAAACTCTTGCTCATCAATACCCAGCAGACGGTGAAAAGTTCTCATAGGTGGTATGGTAGCTTCGCCAACACCGACAGTACTAATCTCCTCTGACTCTACCAGCGTTATATCCAGCAGCTCCCCAAGCTGATGAGAGAGCGCCGCTGCCACAATCCAGCCGGCGGTGCCACCACCTGCTATTACTACTCTCTTCATGCTACCTGACATTTTCTGTATTCCAATTTTAATGGGATTAGCGATTCAACTTGTTGCTGAGCATGGCCCGCAGCTTCCTAGCTGCGAGCCTATCTAAAGTACGCAAAAATCCTCTCGATTCTGGCGGGAGGTGGGCATTAGACATTTCCGATCCACTAAAAATATAATACTCAAATATGTGCTTCCAAGCTTCCCGCTCGCGAGAAGACTTGTCACGTATACCCAACATAGCAAAGTAAAGCGAGTTCATACCCGAGGTTAGAAAATCTGGAGTATCTTCCCACCAGTAATTTACCAGGACGTTATAAGAAGCTAAGCTTTCCACATGGTGCCACCACATAGTCGGAATATACAATGCATCTCCAGGCTCCAAGTCAACAACCTGAGCCGCCAGTAGCGCATTTCCGAAACGTGGAAATTTATCAAAATCAGGATTTTTAAAATCAACCAGACTGATAACTTGCCCCCCTGGTGTTGGGTCGAGAGGTCCTGGATAGAGATTGCCTATTTGGTTAGGAGGAAAAAGCGTAAACCTGCGCTTTCCTGCGACGCAACAAGCTATATTTTCTAATGCGTCAAAATGACAAGTAGCGGTAGTTTCACCACCAATCCAAATGCTGACCCTTTCATTCAAGGCTTCTGGGTGTTTATCACGCGGTATTACAAGACCATTTTCATCACTGAATCCAGGAAAGTGAGTATTGATTACATTAGATGCGATATAGTATGCAGGCGAACCTCGGCAATCTAGACCCGCTAGAATCGCGTCCATTGTTTCATCAATATAACCTTTGTAACTTTCATAATTAAGTTCTGTATAGCTATCATTGTAAAACATCCTCCCGTTATTCTCTGGAGGTATTTTACAAACAACGGTTGGAGTTCCATTGTAATAAGATTTAAGGTAGTCAACCGAGGCCGAATCTGAAATTCGACCATATTTAACAGCAGGCCAATTACTAACCAACTGTCTAATGACCACCGGCTCAGACGAACCTAGAATTTCTAGGGAAATATTCTTTGAATTGACTTCACTAATCATCTTTATTTTTCACGGTATTATTTTACACCTTCCGAGTTCTTTCTATTTTTCCAACCAATCAGCTTTTTAACATTAGACATCGACGTAGCCATAAAATACGCCGCCTGAAGAAATCCAGATTTGTTAAGCTCCTCAAGCACATCCCCACTCAAATTAGACAATCTTTCCGTACTAACAGTTTCAAAACCCTTAATCTTAATTCTATCTTTATTCAAGAGCTCCACATCAATTGTTACAGCTTCAAGTAGGTCATACCTATTAAATGCTTCGAACATCGACTTTGTAAGGCTTACGCCATCATTAATGGTATTCAAAACCGCCGTGATATAAATAAGATAAGAACTGTGGCCACCATTCTTCTGGAAAAGAATTCGCCCATCATCACATCTCGCCTTTGGGTGCGCCAAATCAATCTGCACCACTGGCCTCGGGTCTTCTTTTACATTATAGGAATCGCGCTTAACGCCGATAAAAAAGGGGCCTCTCGCCAAAGCGGCTGGTACATATTCAGCGCACCACCCATGATGCTTTTGCCTTGTCGGGTCAACCTCGGATAAATACAGATTTTCATCTTTCTGAAGCCCGAATAAAACAACGGCTTGATAATTTCCTGAATCCGGATCTTTACGACAAAGGATTGGGTACTCTTTTTGGACTTCAGAAAACTCGGTTATAAATGTGACCGTGCTCGACACGTCATCACCGAGCTCAGCAGAATACCCTGGATTCACTTTCAGATTTTCATGATCGATATTATTTAGTGATTCTATTTTGCTCATTTGCTTATACCGATTTGTTGACACTCTCTAAGTAGCCACATGAATAAAACTTGAAAAGAGTCGCTTACGCGACTCTTTTCAAACATGCAACCTTCACTTTTATAACCTAGAAGGTGTATCGAGCGCCTATCTGGTAGCGTGCTCCAAGATCGTTGTAGAATATCAACATATTTTCGTTACGAGCATGCTCCCGATAATCCTCACCTGTCATATTGATTCCTTCGAAAGATACAACAAAATTGTCCGTAAAGTTATAACTCAAGTTAAGATCAATTTGTTCATAAGCCTCAACATATCCTGGATTGTTGGCACCCCAACCAATTTGGTTTAGATACTTATCACGCCAGTTGTACGCAAGACGCGCTTCAATTCCATAATTCTCATACATAAGAACCAGGTTCGCAGTGTCACTAAGACCAATTAACGCAAACTGATCTGAAGAAAGGTCAAGATCATCAAACTTCACATCCCCTCTTACAATAGTATAGTTTGCCTGAATGCCAAAGCCAGTGTCACCAAAGAAGTGTTGACCAGCAAACTCAGCCCCATAAAGTTTTGCTTCGCGATTATTGATGGTGGTACTGAATTGGTATTCCATCAAAGGATCATCTGCATTTGGAGTGATGAACTCATAGCCCTCTTGGTCGTTGAGATCATTCACTAAAACGCTATTGAACTCAGATGCCCCACCAGGATACCTATTAGGGTTCGCCAGAATCTGCATCATTGCGTAGAGGCTGGCGTCGTCTTGGTTTGCGCCAATATCCTGTAATGCTGATAAAGCGGCGCGTGCTCTTGGGCCAGAAGTCTGATCCCGAACATTAAACGTTTGAGTTGTGATGGTGGAGCCGGTAAAATTAATAACACGTTTTTCGAACAAACCACCAGATACATAGCTAGCATCGTCAAAATACCACTCCAATGAAATATCCACATTGTTTGAGATAAGCGGCTTCAGCTCTGGATTCTGTCCTGTAGCCTGAACAGTTGTACCCTCATTAAGCGTAGAACCGTTTGGACTTCCGAATGAAATTACCGAACCGAGGCTAGATAGGTTTGGACGAGCAAGCGTTTTACTGAATGAAACTCTACCTATCAGATCATCTCTGATATGGATAGAAACATCCAGATTTGGCAACATCGCGTCATAGTTGTTATATGCGACTGTTGGGTTACCGGGGGGCTCACTTACGGCAGTAAAGTCGTTGTCTGATGACCATATATAGTAGGCCAGGGGCGGGGTATCCGAAGAAGACACCTGGTCTGTTGTTTCGTAGCGCAGACCAGCAAGAACATCCACGTCAACACCCCCCATTTTGCCTTTAGTGGCGAACTGAACATAAACAGCATCGGTATCTTCCTCAATAAGGTTATTACTTCTGCTATTTCTTGTTCCGGAAGGATTTTCATTATTTTCGACACCAATAAAGGTATTTAGATGATCATACTCCTCCACAAGGAAGGCTGCGAGATCACGAGCGTCAGCTCGGAAGCCGATACGGGGTGTGTTACCGACATCAGGGTCCTCAAACTCGCCAGGCAAATCAAAAGCATCAAACAAACCATCAGGGAACTCGCCTGACGCAGTAGCACCCCAGCCACCCAGAATTTGCGGATTGTTACCGTTGTAGTTAATTGAGTTAGAGCTCATTTCGCGACGTTCAATACCAAAATCAAACCGACTGTCGTCATCGAACTCCCAACTACCGTCCAGTTTAAACTGATCCACCTCGGATATTTGCTCGGCGGACCAAATACGCAAGACCGATGAACTGAGATTTTCTTCCAGGTCACCATCTATCGTATGTGTCCATGTAGGGATATCCCGGCCACTAAACCACCAGCTTGCACCGGTCTTAATGTTTGAGCCGACTCCTACGTCAACTGAACCTGCGTGTCCAGGGCCGGTAGGAACACTTTCCATGGTAGAGCTGTGCGCATCAAACGTCATGGTCAAATGATCATTAACCGCCCACTTCAGATTCAGGCCCGCTTGCTCCAGAGTGTCTTCCTGAGAACGATATTGCTGTGAAAAGCCCACATCCCTTCTCGACGTAGTGGGGTCCCCTGCGGTTCCATACACCTCATTTATGAATATTGGCGTTTTAATTTCTGAGTCGTCAAACTCTACATCGGTAATGAACCCACCATTATTCACCCAGGTCGTTAACTCGCCACGGTGCTCTGTTTGATCATTTTTTGTGTATACATAGTCCAGAGTACCAGTCAGATTCTCCATCGGCCGGAATTGAAGAGTGAGTTGGGCATTCGTTCGCTCGCGCTCACGATCAGAGAACGTGTACCGAACGTCATTCGGGCGAGAATAAAGTTGTCCGGCCTCGGGCGCGTTAACAAAAATATCGCTGTCCGCCGGGTTGTTATACAACGTCTGACCATCAGCCTCAGGCCAAGCTTGAACACCCCAGTCGTTGACGGTAGCGCCGATAAATCCTGAATGACGAATTTGATGGCTTGCGCTCAAGGATACACCAAAAACTTCAGAATCATCAGACCAGCTAAATATGCCAGAGACTTCAGGAGTAAAATCATCACCGCTGATAGTAGTGGTGTCATGTACTGCCTTGGCACCAAGGCTGGCAGTGAGGCCGGGATTTTCTAAAGGACGAGTGGTTGAAATATTTACGGTTGCCCCAATGCCACCGGTGGTAATATTAGCTTTGCTAGTTTTGTAAACTTGGATACCTGAAACTGCTTCTGAGGCTAAATTCGCGAAATCAAATGCGCGAAAGTTACCGCCACGACTACTGGAGTCGGCACCCGAACTACCACCGTATGCGGTTCCGCCGGGCAGAGTTCGACCATTCAGAGTTACCATGTTAGTATCCGGACCAAAGCCTCGAACCGTTATGCGCGACCCCTCACCGTTATTTCGCTCAATTGAAACCCCTGTAATTCGCTGCAGGGATTCCGCCAGATTAGTGTCTGGAAACTTACCTATATCTTCCGCAGAAATTGCATCAACTATACCCGCTGAATCACGCTTGATATCCATTGCACGCTCTAACGACGCACGAATACCGGTTACAACTACTTCTTCCAACATTTGGTCGTCCTGGGCCATAGCGCCGGCGCTGGCCAAAACGCAGGAGGAAATACTCGATGCGAGAAATTTTCGTTTAAAACTATATTTTTGTTTACGGTTATTTGAATCAACTTTCATAGCTTTTCCTCAAAGTCAGGTTTTTATTGTTTTGCGCTCCTACCGAGCTGTATACCCTTTAGGAGAGCATTCGGGCAAACGTACACCCCAGTTCGAATGCATAGACTCACTCTAAACACGAGTAACTTGATCAAGAATCCCCAGGGACTGATAGTACCGCCCGACTGGGGAAACCCGGTTAAGAGCTATTGCTATACACTCGAATACTGTTCCAGCCAGAGATATCGCGACCGGATTTGTTCAACACACAACATACATTTACATATAAACTTAATAACGAGTTTGACTAGAATTAAGCCAGCAAAAAGATATATATTGAGTCACTTAATAAGAGGTATGAACTTAAAGGGAGCGGCCGCCCTGCGGCGCGAGCTTACTCTTAGTTTCGTTGGATTTAGCCTACTGCATCTAGTTTTCATCAACGTCAATCTCAATTTTCTTTATTGCGCCAGACCGTTCTAGAACATACATTCTGGTTCCATCATTTGAGAAGGCGACCGCATTGGGCATCGTGAACTCAGCAGAAAGCGCCGGTTCATCTCGCCCCCTGTTTAACCCGACTTTCCCTACGAACACGCGAACTTCACTACTAGCTGGATTTTTGACGACTAGATGATTCATACTTACTACTGGGATATACACACTCCCATCGCGATACTGGATCATATTGACATTCCCGTTAGTAAGAATAGGACCGCTAACGGACTGGATACCTAGATCAGCACTAACCTCCCATACTCTTCCTGTAGACCAGTTTGCTACCCAAATTCGGCCTTGATTGTCACCTGTAATACCGATTACATCCGTCATCTCAGGGATACTGGCATAAACGTTTGATCTGCCATCCGTATCAAATCGCCAGACCGAACTATTTTTTCCGCCATTAAACATACTTACAAATATGTAATCCTGATCATCGATCCAGATACCTGCTGGTCCATCAAGACCATTGGCAAATACTGTCTTTTTTCCATCTGGTGTTACTTTGTAGATTTCATTTGAGTAATATGCTGCAACATAGAGGTTCCCCTCTGAGTCGAAACCTGAACCATTCGCTGAGCCTCCAAGACCTTCACAAAATACCGACACGGCTCCGCTTGGCGTCACCCTCAACACTCGTGCGTCTCGCCCCGTTGATACATAAATATTGTCATCTGGGCCGACACTAAGACCATCAAACGCCGCGTTAGAACCTTGCAGTATTGTGCTTACTTCTACCGGCCTACCGGCAGCATTACACCATTGGGCAAGTAGCGGCATCATGCATACAACTGAACAAGCAATAGCATTTAAGAGAAGACTTCTCATTTGTATCCCTATAGAAATTCCTGTACGAAGTCCCTTGCCTGTGTTTTCTCATAGAAGTGCGTAAAGCATTGAGCAAAAGACTTAAGCTTCGAGAGGAATTTTAATACTGAGGCGCGAGACGATTCGTCCGGATATTTTTTCTCTACCCTATAATACGATGCACACCGATCTGTATGTCATTGTTTTTATTGTGTTTATTCTAACGCCTCACATAATTTGCGCAAAAAACCCGGAAAACGGAGTTTTCTTGAAATCCGGACAACACTATCTACATAACCCGATGTGAAACCATAGAGCCCCAGCCTATAAACTGTCCCCAGAGCATCAATTCTGTTTTTAATATTTTCTCTAAGAGACTCCCAAGACCTTATAAAACAGCAAATTAATCCTGAGATTTCGTGTTGGTGGAAGATAAACATCGTAATAATATTCTTGGTGTCGATTCATAGCATTGCCATCCATTGCAGTAAAGCCGGGTTAACAAGCGCTTGATTTAACTCTGAAATGTAGGTTGTGTGGCTACATTGCTATTCGTCTAGCCGGTACGTAACTTCGCCTTCATTCCAGCATTACCTTAGCTTGAAGCTCCGCATATAGTTGTATATTTGAGTCATAGATTCATTCCAAAAACTCAGTCGGGACTGACCAATACGTTGCCGACAACCTTAGGTAGAAAAAAAGTGGGGGAGTGGGGGAGGGGGGGGATTTACTTGTCAATTTTCGGCTTGCTTTTATGATGGATAAGGATCTTCTACGGAATCGATGCACATCAAACGACTGCGATTACTGCCTCAAAACATAACATTCAAACACACCACTTTACTTGCTTTCTAATGTTTCGATAAAAATATCAAACACTCCGAATTACAGAAGACCTCCAAACATGCAAAGTTCGTTAAAAAATTACTTCAACTGCAGTATATCTCGATCATCAGAGCCGGGTTGTCTTCAATTAATCCAAGATAAAATCTATTCCGTATTAGTATATAGTTACGAGAAATTACAATGCTTACTTATATGTGATCGCATTCCGGTTAGAATGTTTTCAATCTGCTTTGCCATGATCCGATTAACAATCAGCTTGTCCATAATGTACCCTAAAATGCCGAACTTTAGCTGATACTCTGTAAACTGTGTTAGGTTTGTTTTACCAGCCATTTCCTCAAGAGTAGTGGTCCACCGGAAGTACTCTATCGGCCATTTGTGTTCAAATACTTCCATACTGATACTAAACCCTTCTACACTGTCTATTACGCGCTCCCTTACTATACCGTGCTTACCTAATGAGCATTCCCTGGACGCGCCTGGACCCGTGAGTTTTTCAGATACGTATCGGGCGTGCTCCACCAGGGGATTATAGTCTGCAACCGATTCGAGATTCGACAATAGAGCATAAACAAATGCTTTAGGCGCCTCGATCTCAATCGAGTGATATAGTTCACCCATAGATTTTCTCCTATATAATGAAGAGATCGTCCATCTCTAGACAATAAGCCATAAAAATTTCAAGGATTTCTTTGAGCATATAATCTTGAAGATAATTTAGATTTCATAGCCTGTATAAGATTACTACAAAATCTGTTAATGTTTTCGTTAGAATAATTCATGGACTAACGCCACCGCTCATGTCACTTCGAACAATCGCCGCGGAAAATGAGAATCCTCAACAATCCGCCTTATCATTACAGAGCCAGCTATTTATATTTGTCTCAACCGTTAAAGAAAGTATAAGTATAATATTTCTTTCTCTATGTCGAGGTAACTTAGTATAATGTAGCCACCCCCTTTAAGATTGTTTCTTAACATATCGAATTCTTAGCCACCAATTTTCCAGCGTTCTTATCGATTTCACAGATGCCAAAACGAACCTGAGCTTTATATCCTTAACCAATAACCATATTTTGTCTTAATGAAGTATATTTTCCAATCTCAAATACTTCCGATAAGTGCAATAGTACTTTTACCACCAATTCTTACCGAACATGTAATTCTAGCAGTGGTACAAATCAAATATTTCGATCTCATCTCACCGCATTATTAAGCTTTTTTCTATCACTACGTTAGCTGAATTGAGACTAGCTTATTCGCAGCCAATTATATTTATTGTTCTTTAGGTAATGACTTTTGGAAACCCGGCAACATTTCTACAGACTCATACCAACGGATGATGAGAGATGATTCCAGAGTTACACTGGCGAACTTTAGCTGGAATATACTCGACGCTAAAGATAGGTCTGCAATCGTGGGATTTTCATTAACAAGAAATTTTTGACCTTTCAGATTATCTTCAAGAACCTCAAATCTGGAAACGAGTTTAGCTTCTTCTTCGCTAGCAGCATTAATATCTCCATCTTCACCTAGCAAGATCCGATTAACCACTATGGTTTCCACTAATGGGCAAAGCTGGCATTGCGTCCAATCTAGCCACTGCTCCACTTTCGCCAACGCGGCGTAATCTCTCGGATACCAGTCGAACAGCTCATGCTTGACACATAAGTAGCGTAGTATCGCATTGGATTCGTGTATTTTTATATCACCGTCTAACAGAGTCGGGACCTGATGATTCGGATTGATTGCAATGTATTTTTCGCTCATTTGCTCCTTTTCTTTAAGGTTAATCAAATGATTTTCATACTCAATTCCGACCTGTTCCATCAAAGACACGGCTCGTCGGCTGTACTGTGAAAACGGATAACTATACAATTTGTACACGTGATTCTCCTTTCATTAGCTATAAAGCTAGTCAAAGATAACTCTCAGACAATTTAATTTCATTTGTGAAGTTGCGAATTTATAACTAAAATCGCTTCACGTCAGTCACATTTAATTTCAGCACTATACTTTTCATGTCTGACTTAACATTAGGAACTAAATCCTCTTGCTAACAAATTGGAACGAGATCTCCTTTTAGGAGTTCGGGTAGAGCATGCGCAATGGGATACTCCCTCATATTTATAGATCCTACTCCAAGGCATAAAAGGCCCTTATCCCAACAACCCACTACGCCTTTATTGAGATTTCCGGAGGTCTATCTTAGATATTTAGTGGTTTTATTATCCACTTAGGTCGCAGTATCTTGTCGGCCCTGATTAGCTAAGATTTACGATACAAAGTATTCAGCTTGAATCAACTTAGCTCCTTGAAAGACAACTACGTCCAAGGCCCGCTCTAGGCAGTGATAAATAAATATATGTCACCTTCCCAATCTAGACGATATCTTCCTCTAACTAGATGGAATAAAATTTCTTCCACGAATTTATCGAGATTTCTAATACGATAAGTGTAGGCGCATACCAATACTCAGATAAAAATCCCCCCGGCCTTTCGACCGGGGAAAAGCTGGTATAGGCGGAGAGCCTATGCTCATGTACTACAATTCGAAAGTTATCACATGAAAATGAGAGTGACGTCCGGTTTTCGGGATAGTTACAGTAAATTATTCCGGACAAATCTTCATGACTATTAATAAATTTTTATACAACACTCATATCTTAGTATGTATCCCCATATCCGGAATCCGGATGTTCGCTATGTTGCTCGAAAAAGCCCTACCTTGATTTTCTTTAGAGGATTAGCAACATGTAGGTTTTAGTAATCGAGAGGAGAAACTGTCGAATAATCAACAAGTGAACCACGTGCTAGTAGAATAGTAGATTGGAAGGATTGGAAGCAGCAATCTCCCTGTGAGCGCGCATCGTGACTTACACTTGGCGCCCGGGAGCTATCGGGGTAAACTATCGATGGGTTACAACCAAGTTTCTGAAATAAGCGTCTGATGTTCGTTCAGAGTACAGGCCTATTGTTCCGGATCTGTCAGCGCCTAGCTTAAGCTCATTCACCACCAAAGAGGGCTCTATGGCTCCGTTGATATAAAGTTCCGCTTTTCCGCCACTGACTTCAATTCTTAGTCGTGTCCATTCACCCGAGACGAGTGGCGCCCAAGATTCATATTTTCCTGGGGACTGCTCACGGAGAACATGCCATGGATAGCCTGGCTTTGAAAAATACTGAACACTATGATTCCTCTGTAGCTGTGACCTGGAGTTAGAATTCAGCGGGCGGATATAGAAACCTTCAAATGAGTCATCATGCACCCGAAAAATGACTCCGACAAAGCCCCGGGCCCAATCGGGAGAATTGGGGAGTGGCTTACCAGCCACCTCAATTTCAATAGTACCGTTTTTGAACTCAATACCTTTTAACTCTAAATAGGTGCAATTGTCGCACCCTCCCTCTTGTGGACCTTTCAGGTCCGGAGTCGTTACCACATTTAATGAGTCAAAACTATGGTATCTCATTGGTTTGGCTATTACATTGTGCGCCTGGGTGTTTTCAGTGCCCACTAATGGCCACGAGCTTGTATAGCTCTCGGCAAACACATGAGCGCCAAATAACACTGAGACAAGTAATAATAAGTTCTTCATTAATTCCTCGCGAAATCTAAACAAATCTGAAAAGCCCCAAGAAAGGAAGAATCTACATGCTTTCTTCGCTAAACCAGTCCGGAAAGAGGAATACGTACACCTATTACAGATGTTTTAAACAATAAGCATCACGAGATCAATTTAACTAATTGATTAGAAGCGCACAGCTAATAGATATAATATTTGTTCAACCTATGCTGCATAGGTTGGCTCCCCGGTAAAAATACCTATCCCGAAGCATGCGTTGCCGAAACCACCTTACCGATGGCGCAACCATGGTGTTTAATAGCTAAACTTTAATAGAGTCGTGCTTTAATATATGTCCTTACACCAGCAACAGAAACGCTACTCATCGAACCTCCCACTATTGGGTATTAGTACTTAGAAACTTTATTGATGATACTTTATAGTCTCCCTCGTCCAATACTGTTAGCGACCAATCCGTAGCTAGTGAAGTCAGCTTTTTATTCTTATCATTAGGCTGAAAAACTACCCGAAATCCAATTGCTTTCCCCACATTTTCGGTAATTGTAACGCTTTCAATTTCATACATTTTTGGATTAAAATGGTAGGCAGAAAGGCACAGTGAATCGTCCTCGGTGGCGCTACTCAGCGAACTGCATCTGAACTTATCTTCCATATACTCGCTACTAAACTGCTTTACTGGCGTTTCACCGCTTAGCATAGCCAACCACGCATATACGATTGAATAGGCAACATTGGTATTATATGCATCCACGTAGCCCCCTCCTTCCTGCTTTTTTATCTCCGATAACTGAATGGTATTAAAGACTGGAGTGTGAGGATCGCTATATTCAAACCCAACTTTATACCTTATTAGAATATTATTTCTGGCCCCACTAGGAAAAACATTCTGGTAAAGCACGTCTGCAGATAGTAAATTTAGCTCTCCGGTAGTTTTTATCGTATCGATCTTTTTTATGTGATGTGAATTATTCCAATTTCGAACGTGGTTGAGTAACGCGTGAACACCTTCTCGCCCTCGGGATCGATTCCCATAGATGTCCAATACAACATCTTCGCTGGTAATTGAGCGAATATACTCGTCCTCTTTAACAAGATTTGGGCGCTCAAACAATAAAAACCATTTATAGAATTGTGCTCGCTCTTTGTAATGAGGGTCTTCTTTCTCAACGGCACACAAAGCATCAGCAGCAAAGTATATAAAAAGTAGATAGATCAACTTCACAGAAAGGTATTTCATATTACTTTCCTTAAAGGATTAGTCAATATTAGTGACTCTAGGGGGAGTAATTATGATTCAACTGTCGGTTACTTCTCGGATTAAACAAGGTAACTGACTCTCTTCATCTGTATTTTCCTTTCTTTTATCGGGAAGTCGCTTAGTGTAACAAGCACCTTAAACGTTGAGGCAAATTGTGTTCTCTACCAAAGCACACAAAGTTTATCTTTTCTTACATGCAATAAAGTATTCCGGAAGTCTCGATATTTTCTTTATTTCCAAAATTTCGAAACCCGCATCATTTAGAAGGTTAACCAGATTTCTAGATTTAAATTGATGCAATTTCGGCATTATTTCCAACTTCGACAATGTTACGACAAGCATTCTTAATAGCGACATCCGCTCACCTAGGCAAGCGGACGAAATCAAAAATAATCCACCTGGCGGCAACATATTTGACAATCTGCATAGCATTCTTTCTAGGTTGATAATATACGGGAGAACATTGAAAGACGTAATCATATTCCAGTCATTTTCGTTGTCCGAGAGTGAGAAAACAGACCCTACTTCAAAACTGATATTGGAGATTGGGGCACCTTCATTATCTGACTTAGCTACAGCTATCATGCCAGAAGAGATGTCAATTGCGCGTACAGAGTGGACGTGACGGGCCATTGCTTTCGAGATTCCACCTTGGCCACAGCCCACATCAAGCACTTTTTTGGATGGTAGTAAAAACGGCTCCGCGGCGGCAAGAACTTCTCGAGCAGAAAAACCACGTTTTTTCTCTCCAGCGAGGCTGGAAACTCTGTCCCAGAATGCTACCTGACTTTCGAAATTTTCCATGTTCTATATCCTTCTCGGCTTCTCACAATACAACCTTTTATTCCAAAAATCGTCCTCAACAGATATACAAGTTATACTCGGTCTTACACCTTAAACCACTACCATTTGTTCTTACCTTTGCGCCCATCCGAGTTCGGTTTCTTGAATTTACCTAAGCACATCGTCAGCTAGCTTAAACTGGTTAATGGGCTCTCAGAACTTTTTGCAAGACCTCCCCCCCCTGAAATCGGGCCACAACCGCCCTGCGCCTTTGCCATTACCCGGCAAAGATCTATATCGCCAACCTACTGGGGCGGCATCATAAGACTAAATTATAGGCCAAACTCCAGTACTCATTTCGGATATTTTTTATTGCCATCATCCATCGGGTATGCTCCGGGACCAGAGCACCATTAACTATTACCACTTATTGACTATGTTGCTTTTCTACTGAAGACATCGCTTGACATGATACCTTTTGGTGCCATATTATGCAATACCTTATGGTATCACTTTAGTTAGCTATCCCTCTGGAGGGGTTTACATGTCAAATCGAAAATCTTCGTTCTCCCTAATCGTCGACGCGATACTTTCGTCGCTGTGCGCTACACCACTAGTCCTCTTTTCTCTTAGCGCCGCGGCGAATGGCATTACCAGTACCCCAGTCGATCAATTGGGATATGACGTAACGCCGGAAGGCGTCGCATTTGCCCCGCTCAAAGGCAATCGATTTGAGGAACCCTACATGGCCATGGTTCGCCTGCCAGCTGGCCTTGTTAGCCCTCCTCACACTAAAACAGCAGCAATGTACGGCGTTATCGTTCAGGGCGAAATGACACACTCGCTACTAGGCACTAGCGCTGCAGATGAGATTGCTTTACCGGCCGGCTCTTTTTACATAATTCCTGCTGACATTCCTCATGTAAGTAAATGTATCTCTGATATAGATTGTGTAACTTTTCTATACCAAGACGGTAAATTTGACTTTAACCTGGTACAGCAATAATGAAGGCAGCACGAACTCCAGACCTTCAAAGCACGTTCCGCGCACTCGCCGACCCAACCCGCAGAGAAATCCTTGTATTTCTGAGTCAGCACGAAAGCTCAATTGGTGAGGTGGTCGACCAGTTTGATGTTACGCGCGGGGCAATCAAAAAGCACCTAGTTATTCTGGAAGAAGGAGGTCTAATTTCCATTCATACCAGAGGGAGAGAACGAATAAATCGTCTAGAACCAAGCGCTCTACATTCCGTGAACAGCTGGCTGCAATATTTTGAACAATTCTGGGACAATAATCTCAGAAACCTTAAAACCGCGATAGAACAACGTACCCCCACTAATCCAAAAAGGAAAAAACAATGAACTCAACGAATATTGAAAAATCAATTTTTATCAATGCATCACCGGAAGACGTATGGCCCTTCCTTGTAGAGAAAGACAAGCTAGCCGAGTGGTACCACCCAGCAGAAGAAGACCTGAAGCCAGATTCGGATTACATTCTACTGGCACGTGACAATGGCGGTAATCTTCGTCCACAGGTATGGGGCCGTGTTCTAGAGTGGAATAAACCATCTAGATTGTGCACCACCTTTAGCATTTCGCCCTTTTCTGGTAATGAAACAATAGTTACCTGGATTCTGGAACCTGCCGCAGGTGGAACTCGTGTCTCCGTGAAGCATTCTGGTATTTATGAAGCTAGTGGTTCAGAAGCCATGCGAATGTTACAAGCACTCGATGCCGGTTGGGACCAACACCTAAGCAGCCTAAGATATAGTTTTGAATAAGATTTATTCCATACATGCTACACATATCTAAACAGTTCACGTATATTTGTAAGTGGAGCTTGAGTAGCGCCGGCTCGACTTATCTTTTTTATTAAATAGTATTTCAAGGCGACCCTGTGTACCTTAGGGTCGCCGTTTTTACTGGAGTAAATATGCGTTTTAATCATTATGGTGTTCCTACTACTGAGCGTTTTGAGGGAGAGATTGATTTGCCACACTTAAAAATGACTGTGTCTGACCACCTAGCTAACCCATATCGTATACAGTTACAGAGGTACTGGCCTGGAGCGCCTTATCCAGAATTGGTAAAATCCGTACCACATATTGCATTTTCAGTTGATAGTCTAGAGAGCGAGCTTAAACACAGAAAAGTCATAATTCCTCCAAACTCGCCTAGCGAGGGTTTATTAGTGGCGTTTATTGAAATAAACAATATCCCAGTCGAACTTATGGAATTTCTTTCTGATCATACCCATTAACTGGAAACTCCCATATTTTCAGAACATTATCCAAATCTCCTATTTGGTTTTTTATAATTGATGATTCGGCCCTTTGGTATATGCTCTTAGTTCTCGCCAGTCCGTCATTTTTTGGATTGATCGATAAATTAAACCCCAAGGATTGCATTTCACAATGCGCTCTTCCTAGCCTCACAGTCACCACACTGAGCTCAAACTTCACGCATATACGTATCGCTTTTTCAGAAAATTAGTACAATCTCACGCGTTTGGAATCTTTGGATCATACGAGCCTGTAACTCCAATCACATCAGTCAGCTCTGGCGCGCTAGCGTAGAGCCAGCCATCTCCATCAGGTGTGAATTCGTAAACAGAGCTGTTCTGACCACCGTTATACATACCAACATAAACGTTGTCTTCGGAATCGATCCATAGACCGGCTGGGGTGAAAGGAATGTAATTGTTGATGGGTAGCCAAAAGAAACAGCTTCGCTGACTGACGCGTTCTCATTGCTAACGACCATGGCGGAATGATTCAAAATTGTGTCCTCTGCTTCGATGTGAACTATTTCAACTGGGCGGTTGTTGGTGGTCACTTGAAATTGGGCACCACCCTGACCGACAGCCACTTCTACATTGGCAAAACCAAAGAGACGGAGGGAGCAACTACCTGTAGCGCCATTACATCTCCAGCATTCAACGCCCCATCTTCTTCAGTACAGTCTGAGCCGTTTAATGAATATTCTCCGACGGTTACTGACACAGGCACACTCATGTTAGTGCCCATAACGGTGATGGTTTCTGACCGAACTTTGTCGGCAAATTCAGCAATCATCAACTCAATGAAAGAAGATGATTCGGGACTATCATCAAACATCGGTACAGGAACTTCTCCACCGTCATACCCCCCTCCGCAACCAAAGATAAACAGGGGCAATGTACAAAGCAGAGAAATACGAACCGATTTAGAATACTTATTATTACTGTGTTCTAACATTTTTTTCCCAGAAGTTTCTGTTTTATGCGCTCTTCGCCTTGACACCAGGTGTAATCACAAATTCATATCAGACTTCCCATCCGAGCCAGAAGTTGCCTAATTCCTTGATATGAACGAGACTTCTGCAAGGCTTCTGACCAGACTTTGGACTATTCCTCAGACACAAGCTGACCCTATGTTAGTTCCTTTTATCTGATTTATTGTTTGATTTATTGAGGCAATTCGTTTCTTTTCGATTATCCTCCCTCTAGCCTCTCAGGCAATCAATCGCTTTATAGCTGCTTTAGGTTGACTAAGATTCTATTCCTTGGTGATATGTATTTCGTCCGTTTTTGCTCAACGGCGCCGCGCACACCACTTGTATCTTTTTGTTTTTATAGAATTTTCCGACCAACTCTTCAGGCGGAGCAGTAAAATCCCGGAATCCGGAATCCGGACGTCTACTTTTAAATTTTTGCTTAGTGTAATGATATCCTGACGGCAGTTATATATGCCCAGTTTGGGCTATAATTGAATGTGTTCATTCGGCTATTCAGGTAAGCATTTTGTGAAAACTAATCTGTATTATTTGGCTATAGCTGTAGCTATGGCTATGAGCTTGTTAGTATCCACTGACGCCAACGCGAATTCTGACAGCAAACATCTCGAACCGGCCCTACCCGAGGGTAACTGGGTCGGCGAAATTGGTAGGCCGCACGGCCAGGACCACTACGACAACCTCCGCCCCAACTGGCGGGGATCTTTACAGTTTTTCACCCTCACCAACGGCTACTTCCAATTCTATGAACAAGATCGCGAGGGAAGAATACTAATGTTTTACGGCGGTCATCTTGAGAGCGCGACAAATAATGAAGCAGTCCTTATTGTCGATTTTTTTTATCCGGACGCCAGGCCCGAACTTAGATATGCAAAACATAATCAGTTGATCAGCATAAGCCCCGAAAACATGGTCGGAAGCAAAATGATTCTATCATTTGAGCGGAAGGGCGATCTGCTATTGCTTCAGGGCGACTGGTTTCCTACTGACTGGAAAGAGGGGGCTAGAATGCTTTGGCTTGATGAGGGTTACAGGGATCTTCCCTTTGGCCTAACGACTGAAGAAATATACTTTCTGGATGATCGTTTTATAGGTGATCAAAATGCAAACAATTAGCCCAATTGGCATGATTGTTGTTTTTTCCTTGTTCTTGTGCGTTGGTCAAACGCTTTTTTCATCCTCACTTTTATTGAAGTCCTTTTTCCGTGAAAGAAATGTTGCCAATTTGTACTTATTCTTTTTTATGGTGACAACATGCTCCATACTAAGTCTTTACTATTTATTCGACTTCTGGCTCCGTGAGCTCCCCCATTTTATTCTATCCTACACGCCACTGTTACCTGCAGTTCCCGTTAGCCTTTACTTGTATACGCGAGCGATAACCTCCTCCAATCGCTTTCGACATACTTGGGCGCTTGGAGCACACTTTTTACCTTGCCTCATCGTTTTCATGGCGATGCTACCTTTTTATTTCCTGCCTGGCATAGAGAAGATTGAGTGGTTATTTTTCAGAAATAGTAATTACATTACCATGTCGGACACCCAAGTTTTTACTTCTCGTGTAATTCCACTTCTAATTATCGCCATAGTCGGCCATGGACTTTGCTATACATACTTGATAGTTAGATTAATTAGAAAGCACGAGTCCAGCATATCCAATAGATTTTCATATATGGAGGGCGTTAACCTAGCCTGGCTAAAATATATCAGCTTCACTATATTTGCTTTGTACATTGCATACCCTCTTCTCAAGTATTTTCCTATATTCAATAGGAATCCGAATTTATTCTGGATAGCCAGCGTCGTAACGGGCTGCTCTTTTATCTCGATTTTCGCTTTTTTTGGTGTAACTCAACGTCCTAT
The DNA here is from genome assembly GCF_030518215.1 of Gilvimarinus algae. Classification (GTDB taxonomy): domain Bacteria; phylum Pseudomonadota; class Gammaproteobacteria; order Pseudomonadales; family Cellvibrionaceae; genus Gilvimarinus; species Gilvimarinus algae. The sequence goes on along the minus strand of NZ_JAULRT010000032.1, from coordinate 94,891 downwards.
TTTATCCATAGCGCGTAATGAGTATCTTAATATTGACGTCGCCCCATCTGAGAATATCGAACAATCAGAACCAATTATTGGACGGGATAGTCAGCCACATGATGACCAACTCCTCGACCAAATTGCTTCTCATATCGTAAACTTGATGGAGCAAAAAAAATTGTACCTCAACCCAAAACTAAATATCGGCGAGCTTTCTGAAGCGGCTGGCCTCCCCACAAAAGATATTTCTAAAGCTATTAATAGTTGTCTAAAAAAGAACTTTATGGAGTTTATTAATGACTACAGAATACAAGATGCAAAAGTTTTATTGGCAGATGACCCAGATGTCAACGTTTTGCAGCTTGCTTTCGAGGTGGGATTTAACTCCAAAACAGCTTTCTATGAAGCGTTTAGGCGAGTAACCGGCTCTACTCCGTCACAATACCGACGGTCCATATCAAAGCCAACTCAACCAGCCTGATTTTTTTGGTAATCTAAATGATCTCAAGCGACATGATTCAATGGGAAACTAGCAATAGCATCTACTGGACACCACAAGACATTTAGTTCGGCATTATTCATCATCGCATGTATCCGCAAAAAATCGACAAACCCGTTTACGACGGAAGGGTTACATCCCATTTGCACGATCTAGAGATGGTTTTACATGAATCTTATTTCGTACCTTTGATTTTCTGTTGGGTTTGTCTTAGCAAATTACAGCCAATTTCTCACTGAAGATTTTTGGATGTACTGGACTTCCCACGATATTGAGGACAGTTTTATGATTGATAATAAACTGCCCAAGTGGAGGGTCTATGAGCAAGCAATATGACGATGAATTTCGCGCCGAGGCGGTCAAGCAAGTCATCGACAGGGGGTATTCTGTCAATGATGTCTCGAAGCGTCTAGGGGTGTCAGCCCAAAGCTTGTATAAATGGGTGAAAGCAGCCTCACCCACGAAGGAGAACGAGCTAGAGCGGGAGGTTTCAGAGGTTAAGCGAGAGAACCTTCGCCTAAAAGCGGAGCTGAGGCGAGCACAGGAAGACCGGGATATCTTAAAAAAGGCCGCGTACTTTGCCAAAGAGCAAGGGTGAAGTACGCGTTCATTTTGGAGCAGAAGCATCGTTGGCCGGTCAAGCGGCTCTGTCGCCTTCTGGGTGCCACTAGGAGCGGCTATTACAAATGGCTGGACAAGCCCTTTTCTGACCGGTACTACGAAGATCAACGCTTGCTGGAGCTCATTCGGGAGTCGCATGAGGCCAGTGGCCGCGTGTATGGTAGTCCTCGAGTCTTCATGGATCTACGTGAGCTTGGCGAGGTGTGCGGCATCCATAGAGTCGCTAGAATCATGCGCGAATATAAGCTGAAAGCACAACGGGGGTATAAGGCACCCAGAGCAAAATACACTCCACCGGCCGAAGCTTTCCCCAACCACTTGCGGCGAAACTTCACGACAGAACGGCCGGATATTGCTTGGGTCACAGACATCACCTATATTCGAACGTACCAAGGGTGGCTTTACCTCGCTGTAGTCTTGGATTTATTTTCCAGAAAGGTTGTTGGATGGTCGATGAAAGCCACGCTTGCGAAGGAGATTGTTCTTGACGCGCTTATCATGGCTGTTTGGAGACGAAAGCCAAGTGGGGAGGTGCTGATTCATTCAGATCAAGGCTCACAGTATGGAAGCGATGCCTGGCAGCGATTTTGCCAAGATCACGGATTGAAACCAAGTATGAGTCGGCGAGGCAACTGTCAAGATAATGCGGTCGCCGAATCATTTTTTAGCAGCTTGAAGAAGGAGAAAATACGGCGGCACATTTACCGTACACGAGAAGAAGCCAAGTCAGAAATCTTTGATTATATTGAGGTGTTTTATAATCGTGCTCGCCGCCATAAACACCTAGGAAATATCAGCCCAGAGGCATTCGAGAGGGCCGCAGGCTATTAGCCAGAGTGTCCTCGGTATCGTGGGAAGTCCAAACAACTGCCGCCCCACCGGCGCCTCGTTCAAGGATTGAGTGTGCCAGGGATCTCGCATGGATGTTGCCGGGGCGGCAGTTTTATTGATATCAGCGGCTCTCCTTTGAGCCCACAGCATTCTCCGTCTTAGTTGGGAGGATGCACACGCCCACTGTTGGACGAACACTCCTTTCTAAACGATTCAGGTAAAAAAATACTGCTCTATATTAGATCTAACCTTCACTGCCGTGTTGCACCTGCTCTAAGCGCAGGTGCTGCCGCTTTTTAGGCTGAGGTCAATCATTGAAAGTACGCCACCACACTCCGCCAATCCGGGTATTGCTCCGAGCCAAAGTGAATCAACTCCCCCTCAAAATGATCTTGGCCCTTTCCTGCGACATTATCATCAATCAGATAGTCGCCCCGATTGAGATCCTTGTGGGGGCTGATGATCAGCCGATTAACGGCCGCCATTCCCAGGTGTTGTTCAACCCACTGTCGTTTCTCACTGTAACAATGGGGGTTCATCTCTGACGGAGAAGTGAGAATAAACACTTCGAGCTCAGGCTGCGCGGACAGCCATTTGAAAGCGTCGACGGCACCCGGCATGGGGGCCAGGCCGATATACAAGCCCGGTTGGCTTTGTGGAAACGCCAGCTCGGGGTATTTCGTCTGGTGAGCATTGAAACCGGCCTCGTAGTCACAAAGCACGTGGTCCATATCGATGTAGACAATCTTCTTACCGTCAAAGCGCATGGAATAGCCCTTAAAGCTCGAGGTTACGAATGAATGTGTGCCGGCTCGCCTCAGGCTTCAAGCGGTAGAGAATGGCTGGCCGGCCTTTCTCGGCCGACTTCTCACCGGTGTCGACGATTAGATCCGCCTGCTCAATTCGGCGGCGAAACGACTTTTTCTGCAACGGTTTCCCCAGCAGCACCTCATGGACATGCTGTAGGTCTGAAAGGGTGAACTTCTCGGGCAGGGTATAGGCCGGGACGATTGAATACAGTGCCTTCTGTTTGAGTCGTTCGCGGCCGGCTGCGATGATACTCTTGTGGTCAAAGGCCAGATCCAGCTTTTCCAAGTCCTTTAGGTTGACCCACTTGGCATCGGATACGGTGTCTATATGGGTTTCACACTCCTGATGAGCGATGAGTGCGGTGTAGCATACCGTCACTGACCATCCACGCTTATCTCGGCTGCGATTTCCTATGGTTGAGAGCTGCTCTACGTACGGGGGGACAACGCCTGTTTTTTCCTGCAGCTTACGGATTACAGTGTCTTCAAGGGTTCCATCTGCCTCGAGGTCAACAAAGCCGCCTGGCAGGCCCCATTTACCCATCTCTGGGTGATTGGATCGCTCCACCAATAGCACCTTCAACTGCCCTTCACGGTAGGTAAAAAGTACTGCGTCCACACTCAGCAACGGCGAGTCGAAGGCCTTGGGGTCATAGTCACGCAAATACGCTTCTTCGGTCATGGTGGCTCTCTATTAGTGTCTGTTTGACACTTATTCTACGACGACTGATGGGCTAGGACAAACTTTTTGTCTAAAAGACACAAAATAACCTTGACAGTCATAGTGACCTTGAGACACTATTGCATCAACAAAGTGACCTAAAGACACTATCCAAGGAGAACGGCATGTTCGGATTTCAATACTACAAGGCAGATTCCGCCACCTACGTGATTAAGACCTCTGGCGGCAAAGTACGCAAAAAGGGCAAAGGCTTAAGCTTTTTCTATATACAGGCCACCAGCTCAATCGCCGCCATTCCCGTTAGTGTGCAGGAAGCCCCCTTTATCTTTAATCTGCAAACCGCCGATTACCAATCCGTTCGTATACAAGGGCAAATCAGCTTCCGCGTAATTGACCCAGACAAGATTGCGGATGTGCTGAACTTTAACCTCAAAGCTGACGGGCAGTCGTACGCCTCTGAGGACCCGCTGAAACTGACGGATCGGGTCGTACGAGCGGCACAATCTATCGTCCAGAATAAGGTGCAATCGGTAGCCTTGAGGGACTCCTTAGCCTTGAGCCAGCCACTTGTCGAGCTCATGAAAACCGAGCTGGCGGTTCAGCCCGTTCTGGAGGAGCTGGGTATTGCGTTGGTTGATGCCTCGGTGGCAGCCATCACCCCTTCACCCGAGACCAGCAAAGCTCTGGAAGCCGAGGCCCGTGAATCTATCCTCAAAGAGGCCGATGATGCCATCTACGCTCGCCGTAAGTCGGCGGTCGAGCAAGAACGCACAATCAAAGACGCGGAGCTGCAGACCGAGCTTGCCATTCAGCAGAAAGAGCAGGAAATCGCCGAATCTCGCATTAACAACGAACGAGCGATCATGCGAGGTAACGCTCAGACTGAGCAAGAGCGTATTAAGGCGGAGATTGAAGCGGAAAACCAACGAAAAGAGTTGGTATTGCTCAATGTCGAAAATAGCAAACAAGAGGCCGACTCTGAAGCCTACGCCATCGCCGCCCGTATGAAGGCCTTTAGCGAGTTGCCTGTAGAGAACCTTAAAGCTATGGCATTGGCCAATATGCAACCCGAGCAGATGATGGCGATGGCCATGGAGGCTATGGCACAGAACGCTGGGAAAATCGGGGAACTCAACATTGGCCCTGAGGTATTCACCAACATGATGAAAAAGGCGGTCCGCCAATGAGCCGGCGCAGTCAACAGCGGTTTGTCGTCGTTCATCGCAAGACGCGGATGCAAGAACTGGTAGAACGGTTCAACACCTGGCCCCAGGCCAGGTTCTACCTTGAGCACAATCAGGTGGATGTTCAGGACTACCTGGATGAGCACGACCTGTATCAGCAACGGCTCAATGAGGTAGAGCGCTGCCTGAAGGAGCGCGGCCGTTTTCAGTGGCTGGAGCGCAACCTGCTGCCGACCTACCAGTTCAGCCCTGACGATATCGTGGTGGTGATTGGTCAAGATGGTTTGGTAGCGAATACGCTGAAATACCTGAAAGGCCAGCCGGTCATTGCGATTAACCCGGACCCTGAACGTTGGGATGGTCAATTGTTGCCTTTTCGGGTCAATGACCTCGCAGAAATTGTAGCCCAAGTCCAGGCCAAACAATCCAATATAAAAGCGGTTACCTTTGCAAAAGCCTCGACTAATGACGGACAGACGCTTCTGGCGGTCAATGACCTGTTTATTGGCCCCAAAACACATACATCGGCTCGATACCGGCTAAGCTGGAACGGCCAGTCAGAAAGTCACTCTTCTTCCGGAGTCATCGTATCGACAGGCATGGGTTCCAGCGGTTGGTTTCAGTCCATTTTAGCCGGCGCTATGGGGGTAACCGGAAAATTCGGGCACCCTTTATCTGGCGGCTTTGCCTGGGACGACCGTTGGCTGCAGTTTGCCGTTCGCGAACCCTTCCCGAGTCAAACCACAGGGACATCTTTGGTGTTTGGTGAAGTCACTGAGAGTAAACCTCTTCAGCTGGAGTCTTTCATGCCGGAAAATGGTGTGGTTTTCTCAGACGGTGTAGAGCAAGACTACTTAGCGTTTAACTCCGGGTGTATATTGACCATTGGTGTGGCTCAACATCAAGGTGCACTGGTCGCGGCGTAAGTCACCTGGGTCCAAAGGTAAGATGAAGAGTATGGCAATTGAAGACAGAAATAGACGCTTGCTGGTACTGGATGTTGATAACACCTTACTGCACACTCCGGTCTATGACCCGACGACCAGTCTACTGGCTGGATTACCTCAAAGTAAGTCGTCGTTCTACGACTCTTTGCCCGAGGGTGGTATCGAAATCGAGAGAAATTCACCGCTCAAAGTATACCCTCGGCCCCATCTTCAGGAGTTTTTAAGCAACGTCCAAGCGCTTGGTTATGACCTAGCACTCTTTAGCACGGCAACAGAAGCGTATATTCATTCAGTTCTGCCGGCTTGTGAAGTACAACTGGACAGATTTGTCGAGGTTATAGGCAAGGAAACACTTAGACCCTGCGGCGGCGGAAAAATCAAAGACGTCAGTCAATTCGTTGACCTAGGGTACAACCTGAAGGATATCGTGGTCGTTGATGACTCGCGTGATATTCACGTACATCCCGACGCGGTTATTAGTATTTCCCCATTTTATGTGACCAACAAATACTGGGCTGAAGACTCAGAGCTAATCTCAGTCATCGAGAAGCTGAAATATATAGGGCGTCGATCGCTGGTCGAGCTTCGCGAGCAATACTGGCATGAAACTACCCGAGAAGAACACATTCGCCAACTTGCTGTGGCCGCGTTTAATAACCAGAGTCACAAACCGTTGCCTTTTCGACCGGAAGTGTTCAAAAAGGTATTGGTCGATGTCGATCACGTGCCAGACGAGCTTCCACCGATCGATCTGTCGATAGATCGGTTTCTAATCTATAAAGACAGAAAATTGGTTGGTGGCGCCGAGAAAAAGGACAACACCTTACACATAATCAATTTTTTCCCGAATGAATGGAATCAATTTTTATCTGATATCAATATCGTTCCTCTGAATAAAAACACCATCAACAGTTTCCTCTGGTCGTCAAAAAGAGTAGAGCTGCAGGAGATGTGTCAATTTCTTGGGTACAACGTCTCAGTCGATGATCCATTTACATTAGCCGCTGTTACATTGCAACTTATCGACTTTCAAGGTCTGCATATACTCGCACTTCAGGAAGATAGCCTCAATGAAACGCCGAGCCTATTTGATCTGTAATTAAGTCTCTCACCTTGTGTTTACGCCGCGCCAGCGATACCTTCCAGAGTAAGTTTGGGATACCCTATCGAAGCAGAGACCAATCATGCCAGCACCTGTCGACAAAGATCACAAATAGTGAAAATACGTACCATGGGGTTATTGACTCAATAATACTATACTAGAACTTGCCAACCGTTATAAATAAAAAGGAGGCCCGTAAAATTCACGTTAGCCTCCTGACGATACAACGCCTACTGCCTTACTAGCGTATAATCATTATTTACTTTATAAGTATCGTACACGGGCGGAATATGCCGCTCTCGGCTATAGCCCTTTTGGTTAACCCACTGAGAAGGACTGACCACCTCTTGGAGAGTAATCTTGCCAATGGACTCAGTAAAGCTATTCATGTCACCTTTCTGCAGGACCGCCGCGCCTATGACATACTGTTTATTCAGCGGTCGACCAGCCTCTTTGGAAAGCTCATGCGCCACATTTAGCAATCCTGTCGTTGCACGAAGCCGACCTGATGTATGCGAAAACATACGAAAAGCGAAATCCTTGTCCGACACATCAACTTTGTTATCTTCACTGAGAGCAGCCAGGTATTTACCGGTAAAGGTTACATACCGATTAAACCTCTTAGAAACCATGTAATCATCTAAACGGTGACGATAGCCAAATCTCGTCGAAATCTGCTCATAGCTATCCACAAACCCCTCGCACCAAGGCATTCCCGTCAACACAATAGGGACACCTACAGCGTCAGCCAAATCTCGCACCCAATCCGCAATGGTTGCAAGAACCCCTAAAGATCGATTTTGCATCAAGGTCTGAGCTTCATCCAAAAGAATAAGCTCAACCCCGCACGTAGAGCAGAGCATAGAAAGCGTTTTTAAAGCAGTACGGCTATCTTTTGCGACCCCATTTTGAGGGTCACCCAGACTAATCAATATTTCACTTAGAAATGCCTTCATGGTTTTCGGAGATCGGATATTTACGTAAAGTACAGGAACCCTTGTCCTAAACCCTTCATCCACCCGGAAATTCCTACGCTCATAACGCTTCAACAGCTCCGACTTACCAAGGCCAGACTCACCTGTTAGCAACAAGTTTAAATTCCCCTCGGACACATAGGGAACCCGCCTTAGCATGTCAAATTTTCTGTAAATGCTTCGAACCTCAGGGGAAACAATAAATGGGTAGCGGTTTTTCTCAGTCATTCCACACCTCCACTTCATAAAACCCTTCATCGTTCATACCCACAACAACGACCTCTCTCGTAGGTTCTAGATTGACTGATTCAATATTCGAAGAAATACCAACTCCAGCCAATCGAGCTTCCTTATTCGCCACAACTTGCGTTTTTCGGCGAGCGTTTCTCTGATGAATTGACTCGGCATCGGCATACAGTCGAATTTTGGCTTCCTGCAAAACAGCATTACTTAGCGTTTCCCTTGACTTATCGCGAACCCTCTTAAGAACTCTCTTGTGGGCGTAGAGTGTCAATCCGGAAGCGTATTCGTAATTTTCACACGGAACCTTTATGTACATCCCGTTCAAGTCATCCTCTACATATATATGAGAAAGATCAAATGGGCTATATTTAATTCTTAGCTCCGAAACACCATCTCGACGATATATATCCCGCAGTAGAGCTGAGTTGTATTTTAATTTTTCAAATTGTATACCCCATCGTTGTAAAGTCCTTACATCAGTACACATCAATGAGGTTTCAACGAACTTTTCATCCTCTTCAGGAACAGGAAAATCACACAAACACGCTTTCCACTTATCCAGCGGAGAAACCCCGTCCTCCCCTGGACTCAAGTGGTAATGATTTACTATCCAGTCAAGAAACTTAGTTCTGAACTCTGAAAATGTTAAGTCTGCTTCAAACTGAGCTTTGTATTCACTCTTTGAATCCTTGTTTCCGTTCGTTTTTCCAGGCTGGGCATCAAGAAACACTGTATTAACAGTTCGAAAAAACCTTTCTATAGAACCTTTGTAGTTTGGCGACCTGACTGGAGCGTAGTGAAGTACAGTACCAATTGTCTCTAGGGTAGCTTCCAAATCATTCCCCCAGAATTCCGGACCATTGTCCGTGACCAACTCCTCCATCAGCCCATGCGCAGGCCACTCTCCCAAAACACCATGGTCTCGTAAGATCTTTTCCTTACTTAATAACGAGGAAGCAATCGCCAAGGAAACGGATGCATAACTAGGCTCCTCAAACGAAACCTGAATTCCTACAATCATTTTTGAGTAGTGGTCTATAAGAGCGCTTAAGCAAGGCTTTCCTAAAAGAGTCTTACGGTCATCATCTAGTACAAATATATCAAGCTTCGTATGGTCCGCCTCCACTCGCTCCAGTATTCTAGTGCTAACAGGGGCAATCTCGTAATCTGCGCCCTCGTAGCGACCAATATTTTCGCCCGATCTTGTTCTAACTTTGTCAACATACCGCACCTTATCTAGGTGATATTTAACTGTGCTATAAGCAGGTATTTTAAGATAATTATGCTCTTCCAAGTTTAGGTTATGCTGAAGGACCTTTGCTTCAACTTTTCTCCACGCGGTTTTCGCAGACATTTTGTTCTTATTGTAAAACTGCTCTTTTACCGCCTTAATAATCCCAACAACAATAGGGTGTAATTTTATTAATCTATTCCCTTTTTTGGCGTGCAGTGGTATGAGGCCCTTCGCCTTCATACCTTGTTTCTCGTAGCTATTAATCCAATTTATTAGCGTAGATGGCTTAGGGGGGGATTGATCTTCAATTTCGCAAGAAACCCTTGAGATTATTGGCTCTAGTTTTTTCCTAGACTTTTTTCTATGATCACTTGCCAGAAACCCCTGGACATATTTCAAGCGACGGGCTACTTCATACTGAATATGCTCGGGATAATCTCGAAATACAATGTCACCCTTCCAGTACTCCTCCGATAAAAATGTTACCGAACCACGCTCCGATAATTGCTCTAGCTTTTCGCAGTTTTCGTTTACTACAGTGCGGCCATCTAAACAGGCTAAACGAATCGTTTCCCTTGATGCACTTCGTATCATCCAAGAACCATTTAGTGACTCATCCTCAATGCGAACAATTAGGCCTGGCGCCCAACGAGTATCTTTTCTCATTTTTTACACCTCAAGAGCTCTGAATATGTAGGAGTACAGGGGTGACTGCACTCTTAGAAACGTAGTCACGAACAGACCCGACCAGCTCTTGCGGCAAGCGCGCACATAGGTCAGCTATTCTTTCAGGTAAGTCTATAGGAGCTGGAACCTGGACACCTTTGGGTGAGATCTTAGCGTTACGAGACCGATATCGATGAGCTATCTTGAGATCGTGAAGAGTTTCCGGTGCTCGAATCAACTCTGCATCAGCGACAACCAGTGTTGATTTCTCGACACGAAGCAGCTCCGCCACGCGGCCAAGCTTGTACCAATATATCTCTTTCAGCTCATCAACACTTCGCTTCACCTCTACATAGACAGAAACACCATCCTTGAAGATAACTATGAAATCCGGTGTATAACTCCACTTCGGTATCTCACCCTTTGGAGAGGTAAAAGTTCTAGGCTGAGGATAGTATTCTGACACGTCAGAGTCGGCCTCCAGGTGGTAGCAAAAATCCTTTTCTAGGGCCGACTCGACCAAAACCATTTTGTAGGGAGTCAGTGAAGACTCGTAAGGTGGCGTCTTGGTTGATGGAAATTTGAACAAATTTTTTACGGTAGAAGACTTAATCTTTCTTGCAGGCGTGGCCATAGGATTCACTCTCAATCAAAAGTGTGAGTTGGCTCAAGGGGCGGGTGCTAGCGCTTTTTGCTGGCGGAGCTTTCCCCTCGACAACCAAATTCGCGTTTTCGGGGGCTTGACGACGGGCCATATTGAGGTGAGAATGAGTTCTGCGACGAAGGTCCATCCTTCCTTAAAAGCCGAAGCAAGCGTCAGTTTGTTTCGGTTTTTTCGTTTTACATACCGGCATCTCCCTCTAGAATTGACAATATCCGCCCCTGCTTCTCAGCAGGGGCCTCTCGTAAGTATTCATTCATACGGTTCATAGCCACAATATGTTCGGCGGACACCTCGCCGGGAGCTACGACTAAGCGTCTTGACTCAGCGGCTGCCTTTTTAAGCTTCTTATACCCCTCTCCGGACATATCAAGAGCTATCGCTATTTGGCGCACCTTATCTTTCGCAGGCGGCTGTCGCTTTCCATTGACCATTAAAGAGATATAGCTGGGACTCCAGCCCATGCAGCGAGCCAGCTCCTTTTGCTGACAATTACTAGACCTCAAATACTCCTTTAGCAGGCTTCCAAACGGGCTCATTACATTAACTCGGCTAATAAAAGCTATGCAATTTAGGTAGGTTAACTTCACTTGTCAACTCGCCCGAGATAAAATATTTCAACAATATCAATCACTTATATCATCATCGTGTAACGATAATGACATTTTAAGACGCCGCATACTCATGAGCGGGGAGCTCCAAGCTCGGCAGCGAGAATAGCTGACCAGCAGTCAACGCGAGACTAGAGCTCATCCTAATTAGCAATAATTCTCATATTCAATGCTATTGCGGGGCAAGCGAGATTGCGACATGGGAAAGTTACTAGCCCGTCCGTACAGACACGGTGACGAATGTGTCATCAGCCACCTTATCCGACTGAGCGAAGCGAACGGCTTTCTGCACATTGGTCATCTACTCCAATTTGCAGGCCTCAACTGGAAAAATTTGAGAATACCGACACTTGAGTTCATAACTGGCGAGCAGGATTTGAACACGTACTTGTCAGCAATGAGGATCAACCAAACACCCAACTCTCCAACAGCCCCACTGCATCGACAGCACAAAAAATCAACCTCTTCAGCCAAACTGTTCGTCAAGCACCCCAAAGTCTGTTCAATTTGCCTAGAGGAGAACGGGTACAGCTCATATCTATGGAGTATTATTGCGTACACAGCGTGCCATAATCACAGGGTGATGCTGGTTGACACTGACCCAAGCTCCCACAAACGGCTGAGCTGGTACCGCACTCACCTACGGGAGTTCAGTGAAGATTCTCCTATAATCGACGCTCCTACGCAGAGTGCCAACTCCAGCGCATTAAGCTTGAGCTCACTGATCTACCGACTTGCCGAAGGTAGGCCTGCTCTCAAGGGCCACCCAGCCGCACTCCAAGACCTTAACCTATCTGAAGTAGTGAGCATGGTGCAGTTTATCGCCCATTACCAACATAGGCTTACGGAAGGCGGGCGGTTCAACCCCGCCCAAATGGACAATCTAACCATATCCCAACATTATTCAACGGCCGTGGAGTCTCTCAAGTACTGGCCAAGAGGCTTCCACCAGCTACTAAGTCAATACCTGGTTAACCCGATGAGCAGCCGAGGCCACTTTGGCATTAACAAGCACTACCGGGACATCCACGAAAAGCTCTATCAGCAACAAGCAAACAATGGTATTAAGCGGCTCAAGGCCGCATTTGACCAATACATCGACCTAAATTGGCCAACAGCTCTGCAAACCAAAAACCTGACAAGACTCGATGTAACAACCGAAGATCGGCCTCTTATTTCACAAAAAGAAGCCCTGGCTATATTGGAGTGTCGGGAGCCGCGGCTCAAAAAGCTCATTGAGCAACGCAAACTCACACTACAAGCGTTCAAGGGGAAAGCTTATTTCAACAGAGCAGAGGTTCAGGCTTTAGCCAACCTTTATCAGGAAAACTGGAGCTTCGCACAAGCATGCAAGGAGACCGAACTATCAAGACACCAACTACTACAATTGCTCAGAAGCAAGCTAATCAAAACACTCCAACGCCCGAACCACCAAAATCGGGACTGGCTTATCGACAAACAGGCCTGGATAAAGCAAATCCAATCCTTTCAAAAAAAAGCCCAACCAGACTGTATCGGCTATACCTTGGCAGGGTTTCAAAAGCAGGGGTTCGACATCGTTAAAGTGTTTAAATTATTGAAAAAAGGCTCTCTTACTTACGAATTCAATCCCAATACAGCGAAACCGTTTAGTATCAAGCAGTTAAGACAGATAAATACACACACTAAAAAGCAGCATCAAGGATGATGCACATTTTTATTGACACTCAGACAAATAACCCCCAATATATTTGCATCAACACCAATGATGCAAATATATGAAACTCTCCGAAGTCGCCAAAATAACCGCCGGCCATCCATTTCGCGGAAGAATCGTGCATACGGAAGACTCCGTCGTAGTTGCACTACAACTTAAGGATGTCCAGCCACAAAAAGGCATTAACTGGGACTCATGTACTCCAACCAGCCTGGCCGGCAAGAAATCCCCAAACTGGCTGCAAGAAGGCGACATTTTAGTAGCAGCCAAAGGAAGCCAAAATTACGCCGTATTAGTGGATGGCACACTATTAAAGGCCAAGAAGCAAGCCGTAGCCGCCCCACATTTTTTTATTGTTAGGACAAAAAACAACCTAGTGCTGCCAGGCTACCTAGCCTGGCTACTAAACCAACAACCCTGCCAGAAGCACTTTGAGCAGGGCGCAGAAGGCACTTTAGCTAAAAGCATTCGACGGTCCGTACTGGAAAACGCTCCGATAATGGTACCCCCCATAGAAGATCAACATGCCATCATTGGACTCAGCACCGCAATGAGCAATGAGCAGCAGCTAGCCGAGCAACTACTACGAAATAGCAAAAAGATAATGACAGCTATCGCCCTAGACCTTTATAGCCAAGAGGCGAAATCTGGCAACCACACATCAACTAACAAGAACTCGGCAAAAGCCTGATTAAGGAACAAGTGGATGAGCACTATCGACACAATCAACCAAGACAGTATTAACAAAGCGCTCTGGAACGCCTGCGATACCTTCCGTGGCACCATCAGCGCCGACACCTATAAAGACTTCATCCTTACCATGCTGTTCCTCAAATACATCTCCGATGTATGGCAGGATCACTACGATGGCTACAAAGCCGAATACGGCGACGAGCCGGAACTCATCGAAGAAATGATGAAGAATGAGCGCTTCGTTCTACCTAAAATCGCAAGTTTTTACACGCTGTGGGAGCACCGCCACGAACCCGGTAACGGTGAGCGTATCGACCAGGCGTTGCACGCCATTGAAGAAGCCAACGGCACAAAGTTAAAAGATGCTGGTAAGAGCGTATTCCAGGACATCAGCTTTAATACCGACAAATTGGGTGAAGAAAAGCAAAAGAACACTATTCTGCGTCACCTGTTGGAAGACTTTGCCAAACCCGAGCTTAACCTTAAACCCAGCCGCGTCGGTACGCTGGATGTGATTGGTAACGCCTATGAATACCTGATTAAAAACTTCGCGGCCAGTGGTGGCCAGAAAGCCGGTGAGTTTTATACCCCGCCCGAAGTCAGTGACCTGATCGCCGAGTTGTTAGACCCACAACCGGGTGACAGCATTTGCGACCCCGCCTGCGGTTCTGGCTCGCTGCTGATGAAGTGTGGCCGCAAGGTCGTGGCCAACCACGGCAGCAAGCAATACGCCCTGTATGGGCAAGAGGCCATTGGCTCCACCTGGTCACTGGCAAAAATGAACATGTTCCTACACGGCGAAGACAACCACAAAATTGAATGGGGCGACACCATCCGCAACCCCAAGCTGCTCGATAAAAATGGCGACTTGATGCTGTTTGACATCGTAACCGCCAACCCTCCGTTCAGTCTGGATAAATGGGGTCACGACGAAGCCGAGCACGACAAGTTCAGCCGCTTCCGCCGAGGTGTACCGCCAAAAACCAAAGGCGACTACGCCTTTATCCTGCACATGATCGAAACCCTCAAGCCCAAAAGCGGAAGAATGGGCGTGGTAGTGCCGCACGGCGTGTTATTCCGTGGCTCGTCTGAGGGAAAAATTCGCCAGCAACTGATTGACGAAAACCTGCTAGATGCGGTGATCGGCCTGCCAGAAAAGCTGTTTTACGGCACCGGTATTCCAGCGGCGATTCTGATCTTCCGTACCGACCGTCATTCCCGCGAAGGCGGGAATCCAGGGGTTATGTTTATTGATGCCAGCCGCGACTTCAAAGCCGGTAAAAACCAGAATCTGCTAACTGAAGACAATATCGCCAAAGTAGTTGAGACGTATCGTGCAGGTAAAGATATCGATAAATACGCCTACGTCGCCAGCCTCGAAGAGATCAAAGAGAACGACTACAACCTGAACATCCCGCGTTATGTCGATACCTTTGAAGAAGAGGAAGAAATCGACTTGATGGCGGTACGTGCAGAGCGTGAACAGCTAAAAGCTCAACTGAGCGAGCTGGAAACCGAGATGGCTAAGTATCTGGAGGAGTTGGGATATGGTGCCTAGGGATTGGACGATTGGTTCACTGAGTGACCTTGCAGATACTGTTATGGGTTATGCATTCAAAAGTACGGACTTTACGCCAAATGGGATTCCTCTATTAAGGATGGGAAATCTGTACCAAAATACTCTTGATTTTGAACGTAGCCCAGTATTTCTTCCCGCGACGTATAAAGACGAATACAAGCGATTCGTCGTAAAACCTGGTGACCTAGTCATGTCGATGACTGGCACAATGGGTAAGCGAGATTATGGATTCACTGTTGAAATTCCTAAAAGTGCGCCGGAATCACTTCTTAATCAACGAGTGATGAAGTTCGTCCCTAAAGATAAGACTAGTACGGGCTTTCTACTCAGCCTTTTGAGAAGCGAAATAATATTATCGCGTCTCTATTCCTTCCCTGGCGGGACGAAGCAAGCAAATTTATCAGCCAAGCAAGTTCAGGATCTCCCGGCACCGATACCCCCATATCCCGAACAAAAGAAAATCGCCCAAATCCTTTCCGCCTGGGATAAGGCTATCAACACCACCGAACAGCTGCTCACAAACAGTCAGCAACAGAAAAAAGCCCTGATGCAACAACTGCTCACCGGCAAAAAGCGCCTACTGGATAAGAATGGGGTTAGGTTTAGCGGGGAGTGGAAAGATCACTTTTTGACTGATGCCGCACAGGTAATTGTAAGCCCAGTTGATAAAAAAACTATAGATGGTGAGATTCCTGTAGAGCTCTGTAACTACACCGATGTTTACTACAACCATCACATTACGCGCGGCTTGAACTTTATGAAAGCCACTGCGAAGCCTGCTGAGATTGAAAAATATACTTTGCAAATTAACGATGTGATTATTACTAAAGACTCAGAGACTCCTGGAGACATTGCAGTGCCTGCATTGGTATCGGAGGATCTTGGAGGAGTGGTATGTGGCTATCACCTTGCGATCGTGAGACCTAAAACTGAAACAGCAAAAGGGGCTTTTCTGAATTATCTGTTTTCATTGCCAAAAACTAGATATTACTTCTTTACCTTGGCGACAGGTGCAACCAGGTTTGGCCTTTCTATCGGCGGGATCAATAAAGTTCATTTTCGGATCCCTCCCCTTGAGGAGCAGCAAAAAATTGCAGATGTAATTTCGATCGCAGACCAAAAGATTACCAGCTTGCAACAGAAGTTGGATCGCTTGAAGCAAGAGAAAAAAGCCCTGATGCAGCAGCTGTTAACGGGTAAGCGACGGGTTATCAATTAATTAAAGGACTAAATATGCCTACAAAAGTTTTTATCAGCTACTCACATAAAGATGAAGAGTTTAAGAACAGCTTAACTGAACACTTGTCCGGTCTTGTAAGATCGGGAGCTATCAGTGAATGGAATGATAGAAAAATAATCCCCGGAACTGATTGGAGCCATGAAATCAATGGAAACCTTAAAAATTCTGATTTGATTTTATTTTTAATCAGCTCATCGTTCTTGAGTTCTGACTATTGCGTGAATATTGAAGCAGAAACAGCTTTATCAATGCACAACTCGGGAGAAGCGCAACTTATACCTATTGTTATTCGAGCCGTTGAGTGGTCGGATTCACCACTTTCTAAATTACAAGGCCTCCCCAAAGATGTTAAGCCAGTAGCATCACCGAATAATGATGAAGCCTGGGTTGACGTCATTCAGGGGATTAAAAGACATATAAGTGAGTTCCAGCCAAAAGCAAATGAATCCATTAATTTGGTCAAAGAAGGAAAAATATCTCCATCCGAATCCATACGGGAATGGCTAGACGACACAGAAATAACACTAACCCACAGAAAAGTAGACAGAATAAGACTTCCAGATATCTACATCATTCCTGACGTTGAAATTAATGACGACGCGAGGAACGAATTAAGAATATATAGGAGCGCTTGCTCTTTACCGAACAAATTTGAAAGGTTCCTCGTATTTGGCGAGGAACAGCAAGGTAAAACCTCACTTTTAAAACACTACTACAAATCATTTCTTACTCAATCAAAAACTCCCTTAATACTGGAAGGTAGCAAGGTTAAGGATGCAAACCCTGAGGTTATAATTAAGAAAGAGCTGGATCGGCAGTATGAGGGACTAACATATGAAGATTTCATGGCCTCACAAGAAAAAATTATAATAATTGACAATATTGATGAAATAGGGCTCAACCGAAGATATCGAGATAAATTCATAAGTGATATATGCCTTTTTGCTGATAAGTGTATATTTACGCATCAGCTAGCTTTCTCTTTGCTTGTGGATGAAATTCCTGCACTCGATGATTTCGGGCGAGCCGAGCTTATAGGACTTGGAAATAAAAAAAGAGAAGAAATTATTCAGCGATGGATATCGCTTGGAATAGAACAAACCATATCTGAAGAAGATCTCTATACTAGATGTGATGAACTCAAGGAAACGATAAACTCAATTGTAAAGAAAAATATAGTCCCGCCGAAGCCTATTTACATTTTAATGTTGCTCCAAATGTTTGAAGCACACTCCAAGTTAAATCTTGAGCTTTCTTCGCACGGGCATTGCTATCAACAACTTATTTATCAGTCATTCGAAAATGCCAAGATAAATGAGAGGGAATTTGATAAATATTTGAACGTATTGACTGAGCTTGCTTGGTGGATATTTTCAAACAACCAAAACCCCAACGAGGCGCAACTGGATAGTTTTTTTGAAGACTATTGCAAAGTGTACCTTGATGTAAACAAAGAGAATGTCATCTCCAAACTATCAAATCATTCAATCTTACAAGTGAAAGAATTTAGAACAGGATTTAAATACCCATACATATACTATTTTTTCGTTGGGAAAAAGATTTCTGAGTCCTATTTGGAAAATACAGACATCCAAAGACAAGTAAATTACCTTTTAGAAAATCTCCACAGAGAAGATTTCGCCAACATTTTGATATTTGTTGCTCATCACACCAAGGATGGTTGGGTGATAAATCTCCTCCAGAATGTACTCTCTGAATTATTCAATGAACACCCATCTGCAACACTTGAAAAAGAGCAGCTTTCTTTTATGGATGATTTCATGAAACAAATTCCTGAGCTTATTTTGGAGCAGAGAGAAGTTCAGAAGGAGCGAGATGCTTATAACGAAAAACTTGATACTAATGAACGATCTCACGATGATTTGGATGAATCCGAATCGCCAGACATACTAGCTGACATAAACAAAACCTTTAAAGGAATGGAGATAGCTGGTCAAATTATTAGAAATCGCCATGCATCTTTAAAAAGGGATTCTCTAAATATCCTTGCTGAAAACGGCATTAATGCTGGACTTAGGTTTCTAAAGTACTTTATTGCCATATCTGATGTAGCCAAAAATGAAATAGTTAAAGTTATTTCTGCTCATCTATCGGAGAATCCCGGACTTACAAACGGAGAAATTGAGAAGCATGCAGAGAATGCTTACCTTCACCTAACCTACGGCGTAATAAATAGCGTAGTTCGAAAAATTGCCACATCAGTCGGGTCTAAAGAGGCAATGGAAATATATAAAGCAATAGAAGAGAAAGAATCGACCCCAGCCCTGCTACTTCTTAAACAATCTATAGAACTCCATTTTTTGAAGCGAATTGATATGAAAAGCATCACTCAAAGCGCTGAGAAGTTAAAAGGAAACTTTGTTTGCACTCGGATTTTGAAAGAGCTCGTCATTCAACATATTTATATGTTCCCTGTCGATTATAAAGAGAAACAACAGCTATCAAAGTTACTTGGACTGTCAGTCAAAGGACAGCAACTAATAGAGCAAAAACAGAAACGTATTGGATAACCCTGAGCTGCTGCACCTCGAGTATCAGGGGTTGAAGAGAGATAACGAATGACACAATACACACCCAAATTTCAGGAAGAATACAGTGCCAAGTTACCGGCCCTGACGTTATTGACCAACCTCGGGTGGTCGTTCCTCTCTCCTGAACTCGCGTTAGCCGCTCGTGGTGGCAAGGCCGATGAGGTGGTGTTACGCCAGGTACTGCGTGGTGAACTGCAAAAGCGCACTTTCACCTTTGCGGGTAAGAACTACCCGCTGTCTGAAAAGGCTATCGACAACCTGATTGCCGAGGTGTGTAGCCCCGCACTTAACGAAGGCCTGTTATCTGCCAATGAGCGCCTCTACAACCACCTGCTGTATGGCATCTCCGTCACTGAGTTTGTGGATGGTAAAAAGGCCAGCCCGACTGTCACTCTGATTGACTGGCACAACCCGGCGAATAACAGCTTTGTATTTACCGAAGAATTTACCGTTACCCGCTCGGGGGGAGTGGAAAGTCGCAGACCCGATATTGTGTGTTTTGTAAACGGTATTCCTTTGGTGGTGATAGAAGCCAAGCGCCCGGATGGCAATGCCAAGAAAGGCCCCACCATTGACGAAGGCATTTCGCAAAGCCTGCGTAATCAGCGCCATGATGAAATCCCGTTATTGTTCGCCTATAGCCAAATGTTGTTATCCATAAACGGCAACGAAGGCCGTTATGGTACCTGTGGCACACCCGCTAAGTTCTGGGCTGCTTGGCGTGAAGAAGACATCACAGATGCCGAGATGTACGCCATTAAAAACAAAACGCTCAAAGATGAACAGTTGGCAGGCCTATTCAGCCACCGTCCGGTAAAAGACCTGGATTGGTACCAGAGCCTGACTGCTGCGGGAGAACTTGCGGTTACTGGGCAAGATCAATTACTGATTAGCTTGTTAAGCCCTACTCGGTTGCTGGAGATGACCCGTTACTTCACCTTGTTCGATAAAAAGGCTGGCAAAATCGTTGCCCGTTATCAGCAGGTATTTGGTATCAAGCGACTAATTGAGCGTATCAATACCCGAAGTAGCACTGGTGGCCGTGAAGGCGGTGTGATTTGGCACACCACGGGTTCGGGTAAGTCATTCACTATGGTGTTTTTAAGTAAGGCGCTGATCCTGCACGAAAGCCTGAAGCAATGCCGTATTGTAGTGGTGACTGACCGGGTAGATTTGGAAACCCAGCTGAGCAAAACCTTTGCCTCTGGCGGCGAACTGGCCGGGAAGAAAGACAAAGAAGCAGCCATGGCGACCTCCGGTAAACGCTTGGCTGAACAGATTGGCAAAGGCACTGAGCGGATTATCTTCTCGCTCATCCAGAAGTTTAATACCGCTACCAAAATGCCAGAGTGTGTAAACAACAGCTCTGACATCATTGTGCTGATTGATGAAGGCCACCGCAGCCAAGGTGGTGAAAACCATATTCGTATGAAGCAGGCGCTGCCGAATGCTGCCTTTGTCGCCTTCACCGGCACACCACTGTTAAAAGACGACAAGACCACCAATAAGTTTGGCCCCATTGTGCATGCTTACACCATGCAACGCGCGGTGGAAGACCAGACGGTAACGCCGCTTCTGTATGAAGAGCGTATTCCCGACCTGGATGTGAATGAACGCGCCATCGACAGTTGGTTTGAGCGTATTACCGAAGGGCTTTCAGAGGAGCAAAAGGCCGACCTAAAGCGCAAGTTTGCCAAGAAAGGCCAGGTATACGGTGCGGATGACCGCATTCGTTTGATTGCCCTGGATATTGCCAACCATTTCGTAAAGAACATCGACGAAGGTTTGAAAGGCCAGTTAGCCTGCGACAGCAAAGCATCTGCCATCAAGTACAAAAAGTATCTCGACGAAGCAGGCTTGTTTGAATCGGCCGTTGTGATGAGCCCGCCAGATAGTCGCGAAGGCAATACGACTGTGGATGAGGCTACCACACCGGAAGTCACTCAGTGGTGGAAAGACAACGTAGGCAGTCAGGATGAACAGGCTTACACCAAACACCTGATAGAGCGCTTCGATAAAGATGACTCACTGAAGATACTCATCGTGGTTGATAAGCTGCTCACGGGCTTTGATGAGCCGAAAAACGCTGTGCTGTATATCGACAAACCGCTGAAAGAGCACAACCTGATCCAGGCGATTGCACGGGTAAATCGCCTGCACCCGAAGAAGAAGTTTGGTCTGCTCATCGACTATCGCGGCATTCTGGCTGAGCTGGATACCACCATCCAGAAATATCAGGATCTGGCCTCCCGCACTCAGGGCGGTTACGACATCAATGATATTGCCGGCCTCTACAACCAGATGAGTACCGAGTACAAGCGCCTGCCACAGCTCTATAAGCAGCTATGGGCCATATTCGATGGCGTTAAAAACAAGAACGACATTGAGCAATTGCGTCAGGTGCTGGTTCCAAAGATTGAAGAGCGTGGAGGCGAGCTGGTTGACGTGCATCTAAAGGTGCGTGAAGACTTCTACGAAGCCCTAACAGCCTTCGCCAGTTGCTTGAAGGTAGCGTTACAATCCGCCACCTTCTTTGAAGACAAGAGCTTTAGCGACCAGGATCGTCGACACTACAAAGAAACCGTGAAGCAATTCTCCAGCCTGCGCCAACTTGTGCAGCAAGATGCGGGCGAGAGAATTGATTACGACGAATACGCCGAACAAGTGAAAAAGCTGCTGGATAAGCATGTGGTGGGTGTCGAGGTTAAAGAGCCTGGTGGCGTGTATGAAGTGGGCAAGATGGGGCAAAAGCAACAGCCGGAAGACTGGAGCGAAGATAAAACCCGTAACGAAACCGACATCATCAAAACGCGCGTAACCCGCATGATAGAACAAGAGCTAAGGGACGATCCGTATGCTCAGGAAGCGTTCTCCAAGCTGCTGCGCCAGGCCATTGAGGAAGCTGAAAAACTATTCGACCACCCTCTGAAACAGTACATGCTGTTCCGTGAATTCGAAGAGCAAGTTCAAGACAGACGCTTGAACGACATACCCGATGCCTTTGCTGGGAACCGCCATGCTCAGGCTTACTTTGGTGTATTCAAGAAAGTGCTGCCTGAAGCCTTGGCTGTCTTCGACCAGCAGGTTCAGGATAAGTGGGTCAAAGTTGCCTTTGAAATTGACCAGGCGGTAGAAACCTCCGTTGCAGAGAACTCCATCAACCCCCAAAACATTGAAGCCGACATCCGTAAAAAGCTACTGCCACGCATGTTCCAGGAATGCAAAGCCATTGGTGGCGGTATGGATCAGGCCAAGAAGATTGTTGAGATGATTGTTCAAATCACTCGGGTCGGGTTGAACGGTGCTTGAACGGGTATAACCAGATGAATGTGCCGATTAAACCTCAAAGTCAGACCATGAGCTTTCGCTACGGCGACGAGCAGATTACGTTTGAGCGAGTTACGCGCCCGCAGGCGACTGGCAAGGTGTTAATTAAGGTTCATCCCGACTGTCGGGTAATCGCATCGGCTCCTGAGGGGGCTGCGAGCAAAGCCGTGTTATCTGCTGTTAAAAAGCGTGGACGTTGGATATACGAACAGCTTCGGGATTTCCGCAAACAGCTTGAATTCACCACACCACGGCAATACATCAGTGGTGAGAGCCATTACTACCTGGGAAAACAGTACCTGCTGAAAGTGATTGAAGCGCCTGAGCAGGTTCAAGGCGTGAAACTACTACGTGGAAAACTGGAAGTATCAGTACGAGCGAAGTCCGCTGACAAGGTTAAAGAGCTACTAACAGACTGGTACAAAGCGCGGGCCAAGGAAACCTTCGCCAAGCGACTCGATGCAATGCTAGGACAAGCCCTTTGGGTAGAGGAACGACCACTGCTGCGCATACTGACCATGCAAACTCAATGGGGCAGCTGCTCACCCAATGGCCGAATCACCCTGAACCCTCACCTGGTTAAAGCACCTCGTGAGTGTATTGACTACGTGATTTTGCATGAGCTTTGCCACATAGCTGAACATAACCACAGCGAGCGGTTCTATCGGTTAATGGACCAGGTAATGCCAAAGTGGGAGAAGACGAAAGAACGGCTGGATGGGATGGCTTCAGTTTATAACAGCTGAAAGCTTGTTAACGGGTGGCCAGCCCAATGTTATCTTTTCCCAGCTTTTTATTATTCTTCCAAGGTAAATTAGATGCCTAACACCTGCTGCGAGCTTTTTATTGTCAGCTATTGGCTTGTAGATCTCTGAAACACGTATCTGCGCAATATTATTAACTGAATCCAAGTTATCCTGCTCAAAAACTGATTGCAGTACCCGATCAAGCCCCATAAATATTGCGGCGTATTTTTTATATTTTGCGCAGCTTTCCTTGTGACTGTCACCTTTATAGCTAATATATAAAGTAGTTTCATTACAAATAAGAACTAAAATTATCAGTCGTGTAATGGCGTCTTTACTGGGGGCATCTGAGCGAAGTAACTCCGACATATAATCCACTCGCGCCTCAACAGAAAGCCCCACCAAAGCCCCCGCAACAGTTTCAGCACGAAGAATTTCTAGCTTTTCCCTAATTTCAGAGATGTCAAATAACATTATTTCTAAAGCTGACAATATCTCGAGTTCGTAATCGAGGCAGCTCATCTCAAACAAGACTAGCCGCTGGACTTGCTCAGTCCCTTCATAATATTTCAGAGCTTTTAGAACGACCCCCTCATGTATACTCGCTTCTTCGTCGTTTGTCTCCGCCAGCTTTTGGTAATGTAAATGACAAAATCGGTAAGCTTTAAGTCGCCAATTGAAACGTAAGTAAGGGGCTTCTCTATAGCAATCAGGACATTTCCGGTGTTCTCTCAGCCAAATCCCACCCTCATAAACCCTAACGGGCTTGATAGTATCGGGAGAAACATGCTTTCTCAGAAGCCCTTCTAGTAACCATCTGTCACTTTCTCCCTTCGGATTTTCATAAACACCAATCTTGGGGTGTAGGCGATAATATTTTTTTAGGTACCTTTTAAAAGCTTTGACACCAGAAAATCCGTTCTTATCAGCTAACCGCTCAATATAGTCAGAAAGAAGCTCATCCACGTACTTCTCCCCTCGATACAGCAACCCCAACCGCCACCCCTTCACTCAAAATCCAGAAAAAATGCACCAAAATCGCACTTTTGTTCAAACTTATGCTGCATTTGTTCAAACTTATGTCGCATTGTTCAAACTTATGCGCGGATTTACATTCAGGCTATCACATCGGCCAGACTGCCTTTTTCCTCGAGCCACGCCTTGCGGTCAGAAGATCTTTTTTTGGCGAGGAGCATGTCCATCATCTGGTTGGTGTCGTCGCCGTCTTCTATGCGCAACTGCACCAGGCGGCGGGTGTCGCGGGCCATAGTAGTTTCGCGCAGTTGTAGTGGGTTCATTTCACCCAGACCTTTAAAGCGCTGCACGCCGACTTTGCCCTTTTTCTTTTCGGCTTCTATGCGCTCGAGGATCCCGGCTTTTTCGCTGTCATCGAGAGCATAGTAAACGTCTTTGCCCACATCAATACGATAGAGCGGAGGCATGGCTACGTAAACGTGGCCGGCCGCTACCAGTGGGCGGAAGTGGCGCACAAACAGGGCGCAGAGCAAGGTGGCGATGTGTAGACCATCGGAGTCAGCATCGGCGAGGATGCAGATTTTGTTGTAGCGCAATCCCTCTAAGGAGTCCGTAGCTGGGTCAATACCAAGCGCGACGGAGATATCGTGCACCTCCTGGCTCGCCAGAATTTGCCCGGAGTCAACCTCCCAGGTGTTTAGGATTTTTCCGCGCAGCGGCATGATCGCCTGGTAGTCGCGATCGCGCGCCTGCTTGGCCGAGCCGCCGGCCGAATCACCCTCCACCAAAAACAGTTCACTTGTGGCTGGATCGTTGTTGGAGCAATCCGCCAGTTTTCCGGGCAGCGCCGGGCCCTGGGTGATGCGCTTGCGCGCCACTTTTTTGGAAGAGCGCACCCGCTTTTGCGCATTATTGATGCATAAGTCGGCGATCTTGTCGCCCTCTTCAGTGTGCTGGTTCAGCCACAAAGCAAAGGCGTCTTTGGCCACACCGGAGACAAACGCCGCCGCCTCGCGCGAGCTTAACCGCTCTTTCGTTTGGCCGGAAAACTGCGGGTCCGCCAGCTTGGAGGAGAGCACATAGGCGCAGTTGCTCCAGATGTCTTCCGGCGCCAGTTTGACGCCGCGCGGGACCAGGTTGCGAAATTCGCAGTAATCGCGCAGCGCATCCAGCAGGCCGGTGCGCAAACCATTCACATGAGTGCCGCCTTGGGCCGTGGGGATCAAATTAACGTAGCTTTCCTGAATCAGTTCGCCACCTTCGGGCAGCCACTGCACCGCCCAGCTCGCCGCCTCGGTGGGGCCGGAAAACTCACCGACAAAAGGCGACTCGGGCAGCACCTCCCAACCCTGGGTGTTGCCACGCAGGTAATCGCGCAGGCCGTCTTCGTAGTACCAGGTGTCTTTTTCGCCAGAGGTTTCGTCATTGAACAGGACAGTCAGGCCCGGGCAGAGGACTGCCTTGGCGCGCAGCACGTGACGCAAACGGCTGACAGAAAATTTGGGCGAATCAAAATAACTGGGGTTGGGCACAAAGCGCACACTGGTGCCGGTATTGCGCTTGCCGCAGGTGTCGATGACTTCGAGGTCAGATTTTTTTTCGCCGTCGCCAAAAACAATGCGATGCACCTGGCCGTCGCGCTTGATGGTCACTTCCAGCAGGGACGACAGGGCGTTCACCACCGACACCCCCACCCCGTGCAAACCACCGGAGAACTGGTAGTTTTTGTTGGAGAACTTACCCCCGGCGTGCAAGGTAGAGAGAATCACCTCGACGCCCGGCTTGCCCTGCTCCGGGTGGATATCCACCGGCATACCCCGACCGTCGTCAGTGACGGTGACCGACTGGTCTTTGTGCAGGGTCACTTCCAGAGTTTTGGCGTGGCCAGCAAGAGCTTCGTCGACACTGTTGTCGATGACTTCTTGCGCTAAGTGATTGGGACGTGTGGTTTCGGTGTACATCCCGGGGCGTTTTTTAACGGGGTCCAGCCCCGTCAGGACTTCAATATCTTCAGCGGAATAGTTGGCCATAGGTGTTGTTGTTCAATCAGAGGACGCCGTTTCAAACGCCCGGAAAAATTCGATAATCTCTGGCAGGTGCCGTTCAAAACCAACAAAACTGTGGTCGCCGCCCTCTTCTACCAACTGCCGGCACGCGGAATACTTGGCCACCGCTTCGCGGTAGTCCAGCGTCTCATCGCCGGTTTGCACCATCAGCCAGTAATTGTCGGGGCGCTTAATCACCGCACAGTCGGCCGCCCGGATTTGCTCCAGGTGCTCGGGCTCCAGGCGGTAGCTATCATCGGTGTGATAGGCGTCCAGGTCAACTCCAAGATAACGTGGCATAAATTGCCAAGGCGCCACCGAGGGGTTCACCAGCACCGCAGGGCGGTGGTAGTGCTCAGCCAGCCAGGTGGCCCAGAAACCGCCGAGCGAACTGCCTATCAGCCAGATGGGCTCTGGCTGCAGAAATTCCATGAGCGCTTTCAGCTCAGCCTGGGTTTGCGCCGGATAGGGGGTTAATTGCGGACAATGGAACGTCACATCCGGCGCATGAGCGCCAATCCACTGCTTCACCTGAGTCGCTTTGTGCGAGTGAGGTGAGCTTAAAAAACCGTGCAGATAAATTACCGCTGCCATAACAACTGCTCAGTATCCTGCCGATCGATAATCAATGCCATATTGCTTGCCTGTAACTCGGGAGATGCCCGTTTTGAGCGTGCCATCGGGGTAGAGATCAAACCACCGGTAGCCCGGCATCACCGTATCGACGGTAAAGTCGTCGCACTGGGGTTTGAATTGCACGCAGGTCGAGGGTGTGGCCAGCATCAGCTGGCCCTTGCGCTGGCGCTCGTACAACTGGTGTACGTGCCCCCAACTAATGGCCTTTACCTGCGGGTGCTCGTCTACCACCGCGAAAAAGGCCTCGTGATTGCGCACGATGTACTGGTCAATCCACTCACTGCCCACCGGTACCGGCTGATGATGCAACATCACCAGAGTCGGCCGCTGACTGTTGGCCACCAAAGTGGTCTGTAAAAAAGCCAGTTCGGGGGCGGACAAATCGCCATGCACAAACCCGGGGACGCTGGTGTCGAGCAGTACCAATAACCAACCGCCCACCTCCATGGTGCGGTGCGCGGGCTTGCCGGGGTGATTGATAGCGGCCATAACCCCCGCCAGATCGTGGTTGCCGGGCAACCAGCCCATAGGGCAGTCAAAGTAGCGGGCCATGGTGTCGATAAAGCGCCGATAGCAGGCCGGCTCCGGGGTGCTGGCCACATCGCCAGTGCAAACCACCGCCGCCACCGCACTCTGCTCGTGCTCAATGAGCTCGAGTACATCCTCCAGCGACTGGTCGGTATTGAGCCCCAGCAGCGTCTCCCCATCGAGCAAGCCCAGATGGGTATCGGTAATTTGGATCAACCGGGCCGGCATGCCGGGGTTATCGGTTGGTGATGCAGTCGCCACCATGGTGCTTGCGGATCCTTAATTTGAGTCAAACATCGTCCGTAACGGCTAAGGCCTGTTGGCACTAACGATAAACGCTAACCGGAAATGGCGCTAGGGGTGGCGGGGGGTTAAGCACACAAACTATGACGATCTGCCCAAAATTCCAGCGGATAACGACGGTTACGTCAGATAAAGCGGTATTATTTGACCAGTAGACTAAAGTCGTCGAGCGAGTGGCCATGCTCCAGGCAGTGGGTCAACCACTCCCCGAGAAAGCGGTTGAACTGGGATTTTTCATCCGCCTGATACATTTTACCGTTGGGGTAATCGTAGCGCGCCTCAAGGCGGCGGTGCCCCTCCCAGGCCAGTACCTCGGCGAGTTGGGCGTCGTGGTAAAGTCGCACCACCAACTGAGGTGGCTGCAGCCAGTGGCTGCCGCCCTCGTCTTCGCGGCGCACTCTCACGGTAGTGGTGTAGCGCATACGCTCGGTTACATCGATGCGCATCTCCCAGCGGCTCTCGCCGCGCTCCACGGCAAATTGCCAGTGCTCGCGCGCCGCCACCCCGGGGGTCAATTTACGCAGCAGCCAGTAGTTGGCCTCACACTGGGCCATGTGCTGCGGAAAATCGACTTTGTAGCGCTCTTTTAAGGCGATGGTTTAGCCCTCGTGTTCTGCCCGAAGTGTGTCTCTATGACATTGTAACCACTGCAGCGTGATAAGTGCAGCGGGATTGTTCCAGCGGCCGGTGTAAAGCTGCGCAAACACACCCTTGGCGGGCAGCACATGGACCTTGATGTCCTCGTTTTCTTCATCCAGACCAAAAATGCCACCGGCGCCAGACAGGTCACACAAGCCGCAGTACAAGTGCAGCTTTTCATCGCAGCCACCGGGGCTGGCCAGGTAGTTGCCGATGTACCTGAGTGCCACCGACGCCATACCGGCCTCCTCCACCAGCTCGCGGCGCGCCACCTCTTCAGGCGTTTCACCGGGCTCGACCATGCCCGCCACCACCTCCAGACACCAGGGGCCCGCAGCCTCAGCCATGGCACCAATGCGAAACTGCTCCACCAGCGCCACCTCATCGCGCGCCGGGTCGTAGAGCAGCACACCCACGGCCTCGCTGTGGTAGACGATCTCCCGCGTGAGCGGGCGGCACCAGGAACCGTCGCGAAACAGCCGGTGCCTGAGCCTGACTTTTTCAGCGCGGAAAAATCCCCGGTACAAGTCCTCGCGCTCAAGGATGTCCACATCCGCGCGCCCAAACTCAGGGGGCTTAATCTGCGCACTGTCTGTCATGCCGTCACCTTTTTTACACTTTGTGATAAAGCTCCGAGCCCGTCTCGCGAAACTCGCGCGCCTTTTCTTGCATCTCGGCTTCCACATCGAGCATACGCACCACTTGCTCGCCGGTATCGGGGCTGCCTTGCGCGGCGGCGTAGTCTCGCACTTCCTGGCTGATTTTCATGGAGCAGAACTTGGGGCCGCACATGGAGCAAAAGTGGGCCACTTTGGCCGATTCCTTCGGCAGGGTTTCATCGTGATAGGCGCGCGCCGTGTCCGGGTCCAGCCCCAGGTTAAACTGGTCTTCCCAGCGAAATTCAAAACGCGCCTTTGACAGGGCATCATCGCGCAATTGCGCTCCCGGATGCCCCTTGGCCAGGTCCGCCGCGTGGGCGGCAATCTTGTAGGTAATAATACCTTCTTTTACGTCGTCTTTGTTTGGCAGGCCCAGATGCTCCTTGGGCGTGACGTAGCAGAGCATCGCACAGCCGTACCAGCCAATCATGGCCGCACCGATGCCCGAGGTAATGTGGTCATAGCCAGGGGCGATGTCGGTGGTCAGTGGGCCCAGCGTATAAAAGGGCGCCTCGTCGCAGCAGGCCAACTGCTTGTCCATATTTTCTTTGATCATGTGCATGGGCACATGGCCCGGACCTTCAATCATCACCTGCACATCGTGCTGCCAGGCAATTTTGGTGAGCTCGCCCAAGGTTTCCAGCTCACCGAACTGCGCCTCGTCATTGGCATCGGCAATTGAACCGGGGCGCAGCCCATCACCCAGGGAGAAAGAGACATCGTAGGCTTTCATGATCTCGCAAATGTCTTCAAAGTGAGTGTAGAGAAAATTCTCTTGGTGATGCGCCAGACACCACTTGGCCATAATCGAGCCGCCGCGGCTGACAATACCGGTGACGCGCTTGGCGGTCATGGGTACGTAACGCAAGAGTACGCCAGCGTGAATGGTAAAGTAGTCCACCCCCTGCTCGGCCTGCTCAATCAAGGTATCGCGGAAAATCTCCCAGGTCAGATCCTCGGCCACACCATTGACTTTTTCCAGCGCCTGGTAAATCGGCACCGTACCGATGGGCACATGGGAGTTGCGGATAATCCACTCGCGGGTTTCGTGAATGTTCTTGCCCGTGGACAAATCCATAATGGTGTCCGCGCCCCAGCGGGTGCCCCAGGTGAGTTTTTCCACCTCCTCTTCAATGGAGCTGGTCAGCGCAGAGTTGCCGATATTGCCGTTGATCTTCACCAGAAAATTGCGGCCGATGATCATTGGCTCCAGCTCGGGGTGATTGATGTTGGCGGGTATGATCGCGCGGCCCCGGGCCACTTCACTGCGCACAAATTCCGGCGTAATTTCGGCGGGGATGGCCGCCCCGAAATCGTTGCCGCCATGCTGTTTATCCAGCACGCCCAGCTCGCGCGCCTGGGCCAGCGCCATGTTTTCGCGTATGGCAATGTACTCCATCTCGGGCGTGATAATACCCTGGCGAGCGTAGTGCATCTGACTGACGTTTTTGCCGGTGCGGGCGCGCCGCGGTGTGCGCTGGTGGTGAAAGCGCAGCGGCGCAAGGGCCGGATCGCTGAGCCGCTCACGGGTAAAGTGCGAGTTGGCGCCGTCCAAAAGCACGGTATCGCCGCGCGCCTCGATCCAGCCGCTGCGAAGATCCGCCAACCCCCGGCGCACATCGACGCTCGCTTGCGGATCGGTGTAGGGGCCAGAGGTGTCGTAGACCCGCACCGCCGCGTTGGCCTCGCCGCCAAATTCTGTGGGCGTGTCGCTCAGGCTGATTTGGCGCATGGGCACGCGAATATCGACCGAGGAGCCGGTCACATAGATTTTTTCCGAGCGCGGAAAAGGCTGCACACTGGCCGTGTCTACCTGGGCGCTTTGGCTCAAATGGCGATTGGGGGACTGACTCATAAAAACTCCTTTCGGGCATAAAAGTGATTCAAAGGGCCGCGTCCGCGCCCCACCTGTAACTTGGGCGCCGCCTGCAGGGCTTGTTGCACATAGGCTTTGGCAGCACGGCACGCCTCGAGCGCCGGCTTTCCGAGGGCGAGATAGGCACAGGCGGCGGCACTGAGCGTGCAACCTGTGCCGTGGGTATGGCTGTGTGTGAGTTTGGGCGAGCGCAGCAGCTGCAGACCATCGGCGCTGCAAAACACATCGACGGATTCCTCGCCGGGCAAGTGTCCGCCGGTCAACAACACAGCATCGGAGCCCAGCCCCAACAGGGCCAGCGCCTGCTCTATGACCTCGGGCAGATCTTGCGCGCGCGGCTGGCCCAGCAGCGCGGCGGCCTCGTCAATGTTTGGGGTAATCAGGGCGGCGAGAGGAATCAGCGCCGACTTCATAGTCGCCACAGCGTCCGATGCCAGCAACACCCGGCCACTGGAAGACACCATCAGCGGGTCCACCACCAGCGGCAGGTCCAGGGTTTCCAACTCCTGCGCCACCCGCATCACTGTCTCACGGTTGGCGAGCATGCCGGTTTTCACGGCAGCCACCGGCATGTCGTTCACAACGGCCTGGATTTGCGCGGCCACCAGCGCCGCCTGCATTACCTCAACATCGGCAACGCCCTGGGTGTTTTGCGCGGTGATGGCGGTGATTGCGGTGGCGCCGTAGACGCCGCAGGCGGCAAAGGTTTTGAGATCGGCCTGAATACCGGCGCCGGCCGAGCTGTCGCTGCCGGCGATGCTCAGCGCTACCGGAAGCAGTGGTGATGCAGGTGAATCGGACGGCATGCCAAGCTCCTGTGCATAAGCGCAGGAACCAAAGCTTTCACCGAATCAATGTCTGAACAATCAAGGTTTAAACAAAGGGTAGGCGTGGCCACAACCGGGGCGGGAGACAGGGGAAAATAAACGTTGGCTGTGATCATCATAAAGCTCTCGTTCCCTACGCCGGTACTAACCGGATCAGGTCGGCGGGACTCTCTCAGCCTCGCTACGCGAAGCACCCCGACAAGAAAGACTGGCAGTCTAGTGAAAGTGACCCCCACCTGTAAAGCGGCCAATTTACGGTTTTTTACCCCTCAAGCGGAAAATGAACGTTTATTCATATCGACCTGAAAGCTCCAAACGGATAAACTTTGGGGCTGATTACAGAGGCTTCTCCCTACTCCAATTTAGGCAGTGCAACTTTTTTGGCGGGAAAGACGTCTCACTGACACCGCACACTTTGCCGCGCAGCCACGTCCGGCAGTCGCTTTCAAACGGAAGAATGACCAACTGGGAAACCAAATGAAGAAGACGAAACGCTACCTAATCGCCGCGCTGGTCGCACTGAGCAGCAGCGCCCAGGCCAACTCGATTCTGGACATTTATCAGCTGGCGCTGGAAAACGACCCCCAGCTCAAGGCCGACCGCGCCGCCTATGAGGCAGGTCTGGAAAACAAGACCATCGCCCGCGCCGGGCTCCTGCCGCAAATCAGTGGCAGCGGCAGCTACACCCTGAGCGAGTCGGAAACCACCTACGAAATCAGCAATGGACAGGCCGTCACCCAGCCGCCCGGCGAATCGGAGAGCGATGTGGTGCGCTGGGGGTTGAACCTCGACCAGGCCCTCGTTGATCTCAACGCCTGGCACACCTACCAGCAGGGCATTGCCCTGAGCGAGCAGGCCAAGGCGCAGTACTCCGCCGACCAGCAGAGCCTGATCGTGCGCGTTGCCGAGGCCTACTTCAACGTTCTGCGGGCCATCGATAACCTGGAGGCAACCATCGCCGAAGAAAAGGCGTTGGAGCAACAACTCGAACAAACCAAGCAGCGCTTTGAGGTGGGACTTACCCCCATTACCGACGTGCACGATGCCCAAGCCGCTTTTGACAGCGCCCAGGCCGCCACGCTGGAAGCGCGGGGCCAGCTGGGTATCCGCTACGAAGCCCTAGAGGTACTGACCGGCCAGTCCCACGATGCCATTGCGCCTCTGGACGAAGACTTCCCTGTGGTGCCGCCCTCACCTTCAGAGCGTCACGCCTGGGTGGAGTTTGCCCTGGAAAACAACTTTACCTTGCAGGCCGTCAGTGAAGCGGCCAATGCCGCCGAGCAACAGGCCAAAGCCGCACGCTCCAACCACCTGCCGACACTGAGTGCCAACGCCGGCTACACCGAGACCGATTCGGAAACCGACGTCATGGGCACGCCCACCAGCTACTACGAAAGTGAAGGTCATTCGGTGAGCCTGGAGCTTCGTGTGCCACTGTTCAGTGGCCTGCGCACCTCGGGCCAGCGCCGCCAGGCCTATGCCCGCGCCATGCAGGCCGATGAGGAATTTAACTTTCAGCAGCGCAACGTGATCCAGAACACCCGCTCTCTGCACCTGGCAGTTGAGACAGGCGTGGCCCGCGTTAAAGCGCGCAAACAGGCGATTGTCTCCAACGAAAGTGCGGTCAAGGCGACCCAGTCGGGTTTTGAAGTGGGCACCCGCAACCTCGTGGAAGTGCTATTGGCGCAGCGCTCGCTGTATCAGGCGCGACGCGACTACTCCAACGCACTCTACGATTACATTATTCAGATGACACGCCTGCGCGAATCCGCCGGTATGCTGACCCCGGCCGACGTGGAGCGTATCGACGACTTCCTGAAAGATGGCACCATGGTGCGCCGCAGCGACTATGGCCTGTAACGCGTCACAGTGAAATAAAAAAGCAGCCGATGGCTGCTTTTTTTATGGCTGAAGCATCGAGTCAATCACGCCGAGGGTGCGATCCAGTGCCCCGCGATTCGCCTCAGCGACCTGCAGGGCCGCCCGGCCACCGGCCAGCCTGAGGGATTCATCCTCCACCAGCGCTTGCAGCGCCGTGGCCAGATCCTCACTGCCCTGAACCACCTGCAGGGCACCAGCCTCAATCAGCAGCTTGGAGACCTCAGTAAAATTGTGCAGCACAGGACCACTCAGCAGGGGCCTGGCCCACACCGCCGGCTCGATAAAGTTGTGCCCGCCCACATCCACCAGCGACCCCCCCATAAAGACAATGTCGCTGGCGCCGAACAGCAGTTTCATCTCGCCCATGGTATCGCCCAGCAACACATCCACACCGGGCGGCGGTGTGGCGCCGCCGGAGCGCCGCTCAAGAGTAAAACCGCGCTCGGCAATCAGTGCGGCCACCCGCTCAAAACGCTCGGGGTGGCGCGGCACCAACGCCAGTAAAAGCCGCCCGGCGTCTATGCCCGCCCGACGCAGTTTTGTCAGCGTCTCCAGGATAATCTCATCCTCCCCCGCATGAGTGCTGGCGACCATCCAGATCAGGCGGCGACCACCGACAGACCATTGGGATTTGAGCACGGCCGCCTGCGAGCGCAGCTCCCCGCCGATCTCGATATCAAACTTGATGTTCCCGGTGACCTGGGTTTTGTCCTGCGCAAGACCTAGGGCGTGGAAGCGCTCGGCGTCGGCCCGCTGCTGCACCGCCGCGCGACTCAGGTCACTTAACATCTCTGCGGTAAAGCCAGGCAGGCGTGCATAACCGCGCGCTGAGCGCTCTGATAGCCGGGCGTTAACCAAAAGTGAGGGCACCCCTAGCTCGCGGCAGGCGGCCAGAGTATTGGGCCAGAGCTCGGTTTCCATGATCACCAGCAGGTCGGGGTCTACCCTGCGGATAAAGCGCCGGACGGCTCCGGGTAAGTCGTAGGGCATGTAAAAATGTTGGACTCGGTCACCCAGTGCGTGGCGAATACGCTCAGAGCCAGTGAGCGTCATGCTGGTAACGATCAGCTCGCAGTTCTCCCGCGCCAGCAAGCGCTGAATCAAGGGCAGAGCGCCGAGAAACTCACCGACCGAAACGGTATGAATCCACAACTGCTGGTGCTCACCGGTCAATGGCCGGACAAACCCAAAGCGTTCGGGCAGACGCGCCAGATGCCGGCGGTCGAAGCGCGCGCGCCACAGCTGACGCAACAGAATCAGTGGAATACAAAGATAGTAAACGAGGCAATAAACCAGTCGCATGAAAAAGCTGCCGACAAAAGCCGACAGCATAACGGCAGTAGAGATTGAGGGAAAGCGCGTTAACCCGCGGATCTGACGGGCCCGGCAGCGGGCCCGACGGGTTATCAGTGATTGCTGACTTTGAGCGCGCTGAAGACCTCGTTGAAACTATGAGCCACAGGCTCGATGTCCAGGTGGCGGCCCAGGCGATGGGCCACTTCGTCGGCGCTGATCATGCCGCAGATCTGGTCTTTGGCGTCCAGCACCAGTAGATAGTGTTGGCCTTCAAACTCCAGCACCTCCACCACATCCGCTACCTTTGCGCGCGCCAGGACCTCGCGGGTAATGCCCTGCAGCCGCACTGTGGGTGTCATAATGTCTTTGACACTGAGGTCGGCGCGAGCAACGCCCATGGCGGAGGCCGTGGCGAGCACTTTGACGCTCTCAATATCACGCAGACTGACCACCCCCAGCAGTTGCTGATTGCGGCCCACTACCAGCGTGATTCTGGCGTGGGTAATGCGCATCAGATAGGCGGCATCATCGACGCTCACCCCCTGATCCAGCACCATGGGCTGGCGAATGTCAAAATCGAGAAAGACCTTTTCGGCCGGGCTGGAAAGGGTAATGTCTGGCGTTTCAATATGGCTGAGCGCGAGGTTATGGTTTAAACGGCACACGGGAATACTGGGTACGGGTTTCATATCTGTCTCCGGGTAGCAGGCGCCGGAATCAGACGCGGCGGTGCTACGCAATGATGTTTACAAGGTTTGGTGACTTGCGAATCAGAGAGATAGAACCGGTGGGGCCCGGGCAATAAACGCCGGTATGGGTTTTAGGGCAGGAGCACCTGCTGAGGCGTAGAGCGCGGCGCCGCTGTAGGCCTCGCTGGCCGGCGCTGGCAGCGCGCGGATAACATCGTGATCGGGTTCTTCGAGGGTGTCCACCGGCGTCGGCGTGTGAACGGCCAGCAGTTCGTGGACCAAGTCGCGGGGCTCGGCCCCGGACACATCGGACTTGCGCGCCTCGGCACCAAGGGCAAGGCTTAACAACACCAGCGGCAAACACAACCAACCCAGCACCCGTGACAGGGCACCTTTGCGGTCGGTCGGTATAGCGGCCTGCAGATGCATAGTGCGTATAACCTGAAGAGGCAGGCGGCGCCGTGGTGCGAGCCATCGCCTGAGAAAAGGGGCGGCCCTTGTGAGGCCATTACTTTCTATTTAAGGCCAGCGCCGGCAGAATTCAAGTCGCCTGTGAAAACTTTACCCGCGCTGACAAAGATTGGCAGCCCTACCAGTCCATTTGCTCTTTGATGTACTGCGTTAGCCGCCCGGCGTTGGCCTTGTGATGCACCACACGTGGGTGCTGGCCGTAACCGGTAAAGGGGAAAAACACGGTGCCCAAGCGCGCCTGCGGATGAGACTGCTCAAAGCGCGCTACCGCCGCCTCAATATAACCGGGCCAGGGCGAGCCCTCCCGCGTGGCATCCATGCTGCCCAAAGCCGCCACAATAAGCGCTTCGGGGTAGCGGGTGTGAATACGCTGGATAAAGTCGTAATAGGCCTGGATACGCTGTTCATCGGTGGGCACCGGGTTCAGACGTTTCTCCACTAACCAGCTGTCATTCTGCAACAGGTTGATCACCACCACCTGAGGTGTCCAGAGGCTAAAATCCCACTGGCTGTCATTATCGCCCACCGCCGTCAGCTGATCGTAAAAATCTGGCATGGTGAAATCAAACCAGCTCACCATAATGCCTATGCCGCTTTGCGAGATGGCCCGGTAATCGGCTCCCAGCGCCCGCGCGGTAATCGCGCCGTAGGACATAAAACTGTTCTTGTCCTCCAGCCGGCCGTCCTCGCCCTCGAGCGGCGACATGTTGCCCATACCGCTGGTGATCGAGTCACCGTAAATTTCAATGCGCCTGGCGGGAAGCTCGGGCGCCGCAAGCATCTGTGCCTCGTCGTCGAGGTTCAGGCCGAGAAAGCGAGTGGCGCCCTCTTCTCCTTCAGTGCGTTTCACCAGCGTCAACCGATGCTCACCACCGGTCAGGTTATTAGCCACCGGATAGGTGTGCTTACCGGGCTTGAGGTCCAGGACCACCGGCTCATTCCAGCGCTCATCGATAAAGGCACTGTAAAAATTGCGGCCGCTGTCATCGTCCAGCACCAGGGCGACCGAGCGACCGCGAAAAGCCGCATCAATGCGTGTAGCCGGCCAACTCATCACAGGCGCCGCGGGCTCAGCAAAGTCGATGCGGCCGCGGTAACTAAAGTGTGTTTGATCCGGCGCAATCAGCTGCTCAGCGCAAAGGCCGGCGCTCATAAACAGCAGGCACAGGCAAACCGTGGCTCTCAGGGACAAAGTGGGCATGGCGTTCTCCTTATGGTAAGCGCGCATTTTAAAGCCTGTTGCCAAGCCCTCGCTACTGTTGATCGTCACGATGAATCACCACAAGCTCCCGCCCGGAGGGCAGGCGAATACGCGTTACCCGAATACCCGCATCTTTCTGCAAGGCGACATCATGCTCGTCGTTAGGATAAACGACATCTGGTTTGCGAGGCCTGTGCCGACGCAAGTATTTTTTGATAAAGCTGAACATCCCCAGCACTCCATGTGCAGGGCTCTATCGATGGCGGACTAATAAGGGGAAAGGAAAGCTTAGAAGGCCGCGATCGATTCGCGGCCCCTGTTATTTTCAGATAAATCCAATAAGCTGCGAAACGGAAAAGCGCACGTGCATCAGGCGACCGGTGGAGGCCCAAGGCTGGCGACAAGTAAAAATAGTGCGTGATTTCATAGCAATATTCGCAGTTTCACAGTGAGCGAAAGATAGTACACAAAGCAATCAACTTGCGCAACACGAAGGCGTACCACCAGCTCGCTTTGTATGGCGTTTGTGTTTGCCGAGTGTTGCAATTGTGCGTTTTCGGGTTATGACACGCCGTATTCCAACACCAGTAAAAAGATCAACATGGCCGCCAAGATCCCCGCCGCCGAGGTCACATGTGGATGCCGCAGCCGCCACAGGGCCGCCCACTGTTCACGGGCAGATAATTTGTGGGCATCACCCAGGCGCGGGTACACCCAACGCTTAAGCTCATCCTCGGCAAAAAAACGCAGATTCTGATTGCCTAAAGCGACCGCGACGTCATCGGCCAACAGAAATTGGGCGCTGTAGCGAATATTGCTGCCTCTGGCGACGGTGCGTCGACCAGCCGCATCAACTAACACCAGAGAATCGCCAATTACCCCGAGCCTGGACTTCACAATAGAGTTCAAAATGCGCTGCGCCATTAGGTTAACAACACCCAGAAACACCAACATAGCGAACATCAGCCACAGCAAGCTCGGAGAAAAGCCCGCCGCACCAAAACCAAGCGAAAGGACCAGCAGCGCAATGGCCACCCAGCAGAACCAGAGCACGGCGGGCAAGCGGCGGTGCCAGGTGGCCAGGCCGCTGCGAATCCATAAAATATCGGCGCGGCCGGTGGCGGTGACCTCGCCACCGACGTCAAACTCGGCAGGCTTTGTCCAAGCGCTGAGTTTGCGACGGGTTTGATCTTTCTCTAAACGCCAGGCGGCAATAGAACCGCTCACCATCACCAGGGCAAACAACAACAGCGCCAGCAAGATAAAACGATGATAGCGCTCGTGCTCAGTGCGGTAGCCTTGCTCCAGGGTGGCCAGTGTCTCAGACTGCACGTCAAAGACCTCGCCCGTGCCGGGGTGGAGACGGACCAGCTTTGGCTCGGAGAAGTCACTCACCCAAAGCGCATCCTGCCAGAAGTGGATGGCCAGCGGATCATTCAGCCCCGCCTGCGCCAAGGCGGCCGGCCCCAGGGGCTGGCTCAGCTCGCCGGTGGCGCTTAAGAAACGCAGCTTGCCATCGGCCATGGCGTGGTTACCGAGCAGCACCCACAGCCCAACGTCGCTCTCGGCCAACTGATGCGGCCAGCGATGACTATTACCCGCCGCGACTTCAAACGTTTGTAGCACCTCGGCAAAACGCTCAGTGTCGGTATCGATCTGCACCACACTGTGGTGATTGGTGTCGGCCAGCCAAAGCTCATCACCGCGCAGCAGCAACTGATTGGGAAATGCAAAACCCTCACGGCGCGAGGCCAGGGGTTGACCGCTGGCACTGAGCTTGTAGAGGCTGTGGTCCGATGTATCCGCCAGATAAATCAGATCGCGGCGCCGATCGATCACAAAACGCGAACTGCGGGCCGGCAGAACTTCGGTGTCGACGAGGGGCTGACACCTTACTGGGTCGAGCGCGCAGCGGTAGAACCCATCGGGCCTGGTGAGATCAGCCGGGCCAGTGGTATCCGGCCGTAAGGGCCCTTCACGCAGCCTGAAAAAAGCCCGTAGGTTTTGCCACACGCTGCGGGGCTTGGCGCGGTGGTAAATCAGCAGATCGCCATTGGCAAAAAAATCAAAATCGCCGGCCGGGTGGAGTCCCGCCGCGCCAAGATCTTTGGCCGACAATTCGCGGCCTCTGCTGTCCAGCCAAACCAGATGGCGATCGAAGTTGACAACCAGCTGCCCCTGATCAAGCCGCATAAATCCGTAACCGAACAAGCGCGCCTGCCCAGCGGATGCCCACAGGTAGATCGCGAGCGCCATACCCGCGCCAAGCACAATACCAATAGCGGCAATTCTAGACTTTCCCTGCATGGACTTTCCCCGTCAAAAGCAAGCGCGCATACTACTGAAACGAGGCTACTCTGTCAGGTCCGGCATCGGCACAGCCGCCCAATTACCGATATACTACGCGCCTTGAATTTCCCAAGCCGGCTCACCCATGACCTTAAGCAGTACAACCGACAAAGTGATCAACCTCGACACCGCCATTATCGGCGGCGGTGTGGCGGGGCTGTGGCTGCTTGAGCGGCTGCGCGACCGGGGTTATAGCTGCGCCCTGTTCAACAAAGGCTCTCTTGGCGCTGAGCAAACCCTCGCCTCTCAGGGGATGATTCACGGCGGCGTTAAATACACTCTGGCGGGCGCGCTCAGCGGCGCCTCCGAGGCCATTGCCGACATGCCTGGCCTGTGGCGTAGCTGCCTGAAAGGCGAGGGCGAAGTGGACCTGCGTCAGACGCGCCTGCTGAGCGATCACTTTTACATGTGGTCGGCATCCGCCGCCGGCCGGCTCACCAGTTTTTTTGCCAGCCGGGCCCTGCGCGGGCGAGTGGAAAAAGTCCCACCCGCCGAGCGCCCGCCGCTGTTTGATACGCCGCAATTTAGTGGCAGCCTGTACAAACTGGTGGACATGGTGGTGGACGTTCCCTCGCTGATCGCCAATTTGGCCGGCAACAACAAAGGTTTGCTGTTTGCCCTTGGCGATCATCAATGGCAGCGCCGGGGCGATAAGGCCGAGCTTCAACTCGCCGACGGCACTCGTGTGTGCGCGCGGCACTTTGTGCTCGCCGCCGGTCGCGGGAATGCCGCTGTGCTGGAAAAACTCGGAGCCGACCAACCGCAGCAGCAACTGCGCCCGCTGCGCCAACTGGTGGTTCGCCACCACCACCCCTATGCGTTCTACGGCCATTGTCTCGGAGCGGACAAGACCCCGCGGCTGACCATCTCCAGCCACCCTGCCGACGATGGCGCCATGATCTGGTACTTGGGCGGCTCGCTCGCCGAGGAGGGCGCGCGAATGAGCGATGATGCCCTGATCGCGGCGGGGCGCCGGGAACTGGCGCAACTGTTTCCCTGGCTTGACTTTAGAGACGCGGATTTCTCTACGTTATATATTGAAAGAGCCGAGCCCCGGCAGCCCGGCCTCACGCGCCCCGACCAGGCCTTTGCCGAGCTGGCCCAGGGTCTCGACAATGTGATCGTCGCCTGGCCTACAAAACTGACCCTGGCACCGAACATGGCGCGTCGGGTAATGGCGCTGCTGCCCGCGCCAATCGAAGCGGAGGCGGGTATCGAGCAATTGCAAGCCAGGCTCGGTACACCGACCCTTGCCCCCCTACCCTGGGAGACACCATGAACCACTTCAGCCAACGGCCACTCGGGCAAACCGGCCTGTGCGTCAGCGCACTGGGGCTGGGAACGGTCAAGCTCGGCCGCAATCAGGGAGTCAAGTACCCCTCGGCCTTTGAGTTGCCCTCGGATGAGGCGGCGGCTGAGCTTATCCGGCTCGCCAACGACTGCGGCATTAACCTGATCGATACCGCACCCGCCTACGGCACCAGCGAGGAGCGCCTGGGCAAACTGCTTGGCGCCGGCGCTCGCAACTGGGTGATCTGCAGTAAAACCGGTGAAGAGTTTGAAAACGGCCAAAGCCGCTTTGATTTCAGCGCCGCTCACACTCGCAAAAGCGTAGAGCGATCGCTCAAGCGACTCAACCGCGACTGGCTGGACTTGGTACTGGTCCACTCCAACGGCGAGGACGTGGACATCATCGAAAACAGCGGCGCCTTTGACGCTCTGGCCCAACTCAAACAGCAGGGACTGATTCGCGCTTTCGGCATGTCCACCAAAACCGTGGAAGGCGGCCTGCTGGCCGCGCGCGAGTCCGACTGCGTTATGGTCACTTATAACCCGCAGCATACTCTCGAGCAGCCGGTACTGGATGAGTGCCAGCGCCTCGGCAAAGGCGTTTTTCTGAAAAAAGCCCTCGCCAGCGGCCATTTGAGCGGCGATGATGCCGACCCGGTGCAACACTGCCTGGATTTTGCCTTTGCTCACCCAGCGGTGACCAGCGCTATTGTCGGCACCATCAACCGCCACCACTTACGTGATAATATCGCCAAAGCCAAACACAGCCTCAGCGGAGCCTAGCATGACAGACCCCCAAGCCAGTGACTGGCTGGATGAGATAAAGTGGGACGATCAGGGCCTGGTGCCCGCCATCGCCCAGGACTACCAGAGCGGCCGAATCCTGATGATGGCCTGGATGAATCGCGAAGCCCTGGCCCTAACCGCCAGCGAAGGGCGTGCGATTTACTGGTCGCGCTCGCGCGGTCAGTTGTGGCGCAAGGGCGAAACTTCCGGTCATGTGCAAAAGTTGCACGACCTGCGCCTGGACTGCGACGCCGACGTGATTCTGCTCAAGGTGGAACAACTGGGAGGCATTGCCTGCCACACCGGGCGCGAAAGCTGCTTTTACCGCAGCCTCGACGACAGCCAGTGGCGCGCGGTGGATAAGGTGCTGAAAGACCCAAACGAGATATACCAATGAGCGAGCAAAACGACATTCTGGCAGAGCTCACACGCATTCTGGAGCAGCGTAAAGGTGCCGGCGCGGGCGAGTCTTACGTCGCCAGCCTGCACCAGAAAGGCCTGAACAAGATTCTCGAAAAAGTGGGTGAAGAGGCCACCGAGACCATTTTGGCCGCCAAGGATGCCGAGCGCTCCGGCGACAAGCGCGAACTGATCGCCGAGACCGCCGATTTGTGGTTTCACTCGCTGGTGATGCTCTCGCACCTGGATGAATCAGCCGAGAGTGTCCTGAACGAACTGGCCCGGCGCTTTGGCGTATCCGGGCACGATGAAAAAGCCGCGCGGTCCAAGTAACACCGCCCACCACATACAAGAGGGTAGACACATGGGTTTTAGTCCCTGGCAACTGTTAATCATTCTGGTCATCGTCGCCTTGTTGTTCGGCACCAAGCGCCTGCGGGGTATGGGGTCGGACTTGGGCGAGGCCATCAAAGGCTTTAAGAACTCCGTCAGCGACGACGACAAATCCGAGCAGCCCAAGCAGATCGACGCAGAGAAATCCGACGCTGTCGATACCAGCAAAAGCGACGATAAAACCGAAAGTCGTTAAGCCCGGAGCCGCGCGTGTTCGACATAGGCTTTTTTGAGCTGCTGCTGATCGCCATCGTCTCGCTGGTGATCATCGGCCCCGAGCGCCTGCCGGAAACGGTGCGCGCGGTCAGCCTGTGGATTGGCCGGCTCAAACGCAGCCTCCGGGAAACCCGCAGCGAAATCGAAAAGCAAATCGGTGCCGATGACATCCGCCGCCAGCTGCACAACGAGGAAATTATGCGCAATCTCGAGGCGACCCGGCGCGATATCGAAGGCGCTATGGAGCCCGAGCGGGCCAAGCGCATGCACGACCACTACCAGGGCCCAGAAGAAGCGCCGGACCACGCGCATCAAGAACACAGCAGCCGCTCAGATGAGCCACCCAAATCATGAGCGACTCCAGCGATAAAGAACTGCCACTGGTGCAACACCTGATTGAGCTGCGCAATCGGCTGTTGCGCGCGCTTCTGGTCACGGGCCTGGTGTGCGCCTGCCTCATGCCCTTTTCCAGCGAGATTTACGACCTGATCTCCGACCCGCTGGTGGCCTATTTACCCGAGAACAGCAGCATGATCGCCACCGAGGTGGCCTCGCCCTTTCTCACGCCCTTTAAGCTGACGCTGTTCGCCGCCTTTGTGCTGAGCGTGCCCTTTATTCTCTATCAGGCCTGGGCGTTTATCGCCCCAGGCCTCTACCGCCATGAAAAGCAGCTGGCACTGCCGATTCTCGCCTCCTCGGTGGTGCTGTTTTACGCGGGCATGGCGTTCGCATACTTTGTCGTCTTTCCGCTGGTGTTTGGCTTTTTTACCTCGGTCGGGCCCGCGAACGTCGCCATAATGACCGACATCAGCCGCTACCTGGATTTTGTCCTCAAGCTGTTCTTCGCCTTTGGCGTCGCCTTTGAAATTCCCATTGCTGCCATCATGCTGATTCTCGCAGGCGTTATCACCCCCGATGGCATGGCACAAAAGCGCCCCTACGTGATCGTTGGCTGCTTCATCGTGGGTATGCTGCTCACCCCGCCCGACGTCATCTCCCAGACACTGCTGGCCGTGCCCATGTGGTTGCTGTTTGAAGCCGGGGTATTTTTTGGTCGCATTCTGCACCGGCGGCGCGCCGAGGACTCAGACGCCGCCTCCTGAGCGCGGGCGGCCAGCTACACCGCCCGCTGCGCAAACACCTCCACTACCGTTTCCTTGTGCGCGCCCCAGCGATTCCAGCCCAGTTCATGGAAGTAAAATGCCACGGTATTGATGGCCGGCTCGATAAGTGCCACAGCGCTGCCAACCAGGATGTCTCCAGTCAGTAAGTAAGTCACCGTAAACGCGACGGTGAAGTGCAATACAGCAAATGTAATTGTCTTGATCATGACCGCCTCCGGTTAATCTTTGACTCCACGTTGATAATAACGATTCTCATGATCACTTATTAGCCAATTAGCTCAATAGTGTCAATTGCCTGAAACTATTAATCGTTTTGACGTAATACTTCCCTAGAATAGCGCCGATAGTCATCGCGGGGCTGGTCTCAATTTGCGCAGTGTAAAGGCTGCTGCTATACCCATTAATAGCGAGAGCGTTATAAAAACGGCCATATTAGAACTGTCCGGGCCCATTGCACCCGCTTTGATCGTATTGCCTGCAGGCTACCGCCCGTCAGGATACCCAGTAAGGGACGTCTAAGTGCTAAAACTGAAAATCTCCCACAAGCTGCTGCTGATTGTTGTGATTGCCCTTGTGGCTTTTGTCGTCAGCCAGGGCTACACCCTTGCCGTAGAGCGGGGCAATGCCAAAAGACTCGAAGACGTACAAGAGCGGCTCTATCCCACCCTGGAGCTGACCACGGTCAATCTCGCCACTTTGCTGCTGATGGAGCAGTACATCAATTCAGCTGTGACCACGGGCGAC
Organism: Gilvimarinus algae; assembly: GCF_030518215.1. Classification (GTDB taxonomy): domain Bacteria; phylum Pseudomonadota; class Gammaproteobacteria; order Pseudomonadales; family Cellvibrionaceae; genus Gilvimarinus; species Gilvimarinus algae. Next base: position 50,685 of record NZ_JAULRT010000032.1, on the reverse strand, counting down.
ACTGAACCACTGAACGATGCCAACAAACAGTATCAATTGATTCAAAGCAATTTGGGGCGACTGGAGAGTCTTGGCGAGCGGGACAAGGCCAGAGCGGTGGGCGATATGCTCGACACCTGGTACCAGACGGCCACGGGCATTGCCCGCAGTTTTATCGACGGCACCGTGGACTTTTCCAAGGTTGCTGACGATGCCAGGCGCAACGCCGAGCGCCTTAACCAGCTGCGCGAGCAACTGGACACCATGAAGCAGCAAACCGAAAACAATTTTACCCAATCGATCGGCACCACTTTGCAGGGCTCCGCAACTGCCGGCAAGATTTCGCTGGGTATCTCAATCATCGCCATTATTGTGCTGGTCACTATCAGCCTGCTGATCAGCCGCTCCATTACCCGCAACCTTGAGCAGGTCTCCCACTCGCTTGGGGAAATGGCCTCGGGCGAAGGCGACCTCACCTCCCGGATCCACTATACCGGTTCCGATGAAATCCGCGGCCTGGTGAATAACTTCAACGCGTTTGTCGAAAAGCTGCACGCCTCCTTCGCCGAGGTCCTTAAAGACGTAGCCTCATTGAGCGAGGTATCCGCGCGCCTGACCAACACCAGCGGCGACAATGTGCGGGAAATTGCCGCCCAAGCCAGTGCCATTTCCGCTACGCGCACCGCCATTGAAGAATTGATGACCAGCGTTCAGGAAGTGGCCGAGTTCGCCAGTAACGCCTCGATTCAGGCCGGGGAAATCAACCAGACCGCCGAGCAGGGTCAGATCACCCTGAACACCAACGTCAAAACCATTACCGAACTGGCCGGCGACGTCAAAAATTCCGCTGAGGTGGTCAACAAGTTCGACAGCTTTAGCGCCGATGTCGGCAAGCTGCTCAACACCATTCAAAACGTCGCGGAGCAAACCAACCTGCTGGCCCTTAACGCAGCGATTGAAGCCGCGCGCGCCGGAGAGCACGGCCGCGGCTTTGCGGTGGTAGCGGACGAAGTGCGCGACCTGGCCGTACGCACCCGCCAGGCAACTGAGGAAATCCACACGGTCATCAGCGAGCTGCAACAAGTGTCGCAGAGCGCAGTCACCGCCATGGAGGCCAGTGTGGAAAGAGCCAACTCCGGTGTAGAGGCGACTCAGCAATCAGAGCAGGCTCTGAAAACCATTCTCGCCAGCGTGCGTGAGATCAGCACCTTTAACGATCAGATTGCCGCGGCCACCCACGAACAAAGCGCCACCTTTAACGAGGTGATGTCGCACGTTACCGACATTCATCAAAACACGGAAACCGTTACAGACAGCACCAGTGCCATGAATGGAATCTGCCAGGATATCGATGATATCTCCAAGCGTCTGGGTGCCGTCGCATCACAATTTAAGGTTTAAAAAAACCTACAAGGAGAGCACCATGATTGCCTACCGCCACACCCGAGTACTGAGCTGCGCCAGCATTGCCGCCTTGCTACTGGCCTGTGCCAGTGCCAACGCCGATGACCAGGAGCGCATTGCCGCCCTGGAGCAGCAAGTACAATCCATGCAACAACAGCTGAACAAACCGGTGGATGACAAATTGCGATTTAACGGTTTTTTCAGCGTTGCCTACGGCCTTGCCAGTAACGATGCCGACTACGCGGGCTACTTAGAAGAAGGCACCTTTGAAAACGAAAGCCTGTTTGGCTTGCAGGGTGTTTTCTCTATCAGCGATAAAACCGAAGTCACCATGCAGCTGGTCGGCCGCGGCAACGAGGATTGGGAGCCGGCACTGGAGTGGGCCTACATCAGCCACCAATTTACCCCCAGCTTTAAGGCGCGGGCCGGCAAGATGCGCCTGCCGCTGTTTATGTATTCGGACTCACTGGAAGTGGGTTACGCCCAGCCCTGGTTGCGCCCGCCCGAAGAAGTTTACGGCGCAATACCGGTAACCAGCTATACGGGCATCGACGGTCTCTACGACATCAACTTTGACATGTCGACATTGACCCTGCAGGCCTTTGCCGGAGAGTCAGAGGAAGACATTACTCAATCCGGGCAGGAGGTTCGCCTTGAGGTCAACGACCTGTTCGGTGGCTCGGCGACCTGGACCGATTTCACCTGGACCCTGCGCGGCAACTACGCCACGACCGACATCAGCACCGGCGGCGAGGATTTGGCCACGGATTTTTACGGTCTCGGCTTTGGCTATAACAACGGCAGTCTGCAAATATTGTCGGAGTTTACCCGCCTGGAAATTGAAGGGGCGACACCCGATGCCGACGCGGGCTACCTGACCCTTGCCTACACCTTTGGCTCGCTTACACCTTACGCCACCTACTCTATTCGCGAGACCAAGGACGACGACGAACGCCCTTATACCCGCGCGTTTATTTTTTCGGCGATTTCCAACCCCCAGAGTCCTCTGTTTGGCAACACCGCCGCCATTGCCTTGTCGGATGTGCAAAACACCGAGCGCAGCGCCTACAGCCTCGGGGTACGCTGGGATGTGATGAGCAACGTCGCGCTTAAATTTGATGTCACGCGGGCCTCGGATTTCGGCGATACCGGTGGCGGCCTGGCGGGTAACACGGCACCGGTGGTGCTCTACGATGACGTCGATGTCTATTCCATCAAACTCGACTCGGCATTTTAGGGAGGACGCACGATGAAACATTTACTGCTCGCCCTGCTACTCTGCGCGCCCGCGGCCCTCGCTGACGTGGTGGTCATCACTCACCCCTCAGGCCCGGACAGCATGGATGCCAACCAGGTGCGCGACCTTTTTATCGGTCGCAGCAAACAACTGCCCAATGGCCAGAGCGCCGACCCCATTGATTTAGCCGAGGGCCAACCACTGCGCGAAGAATTTCACACCAAAGTCACCGGTCGCTCGCAGGCCCAGCTCAACGCCTTTTGGTCCAAGCAGGTGTTCACGGGTAAAGGCCAGCCGCCGCGAACGCTGGATTCCACCTCAGCGGTCAAAGCGGCAGTGGCCAGTACGCCCGGGGCTATTGGTTATATCAACTCCGGTGAAGTGGACGGCACGGTCAAGGTTGTACTGACGCCCTGAGACTTCTGTCATTCCCCTAACAAGCCGGCGATAACGCCGGCTTTTTTATTCAAACCACTGCCACAGCAACAAGCCGAGCAGGACCAAAGAAACACACTGCCAGAACAACACCGGGTTGCGCTCGATCAAAGGGGGCCGACTTTTTTGTAAGAACGCCTGATTGGGTTTGCGCAGATCCGTGACAAACTCACTCAGCAATGAATAGCGTTTGTGCGGTTTCACCTGCACGGCTTTGCGCACGGCTTGGTCCACCCAGTCGGGCAGATCGCGGCGTTTTAGGCGCATGGAGCGGTATTGCAGTTTTTGCTGCGCACGGGGATCGCGCGCCTTGGCGACGGCGGTGCCATAGGGTAGGTCGCCGGTGAGCAGCTGATAGCAAATAACCCCCAGAGAGAAAATATCCGATCGTGCACTCGGTTCCTCACCAGAAAAATACTCCGGCGCGGTAAATTGCGCTGTGCCGTGAATGCGGCCATCCAGAGGGCGCGTCTCCGCGACACCGGCCACCCGGGTTGAACCGAAATCAATAATTTTCACCGTGCCGTCGCGCTCGAGCATGATGTTGTTGGGGCGCAGGTCCTGATGAATCATCTCCTGGCGGTGGAAGGCCTGCAGGCCGCGGGCAATCTGCTCCATCAGGTTGCGCACCTGTTCGAGATCCGGAACCGCATGATCGCGCATCCACTGCGCCAGTGTCTGCCCCTCGATGTACTCAGTCACCAGATACAGGTAGCGGCGCTGCCGCTGCAGCGCTGGCGCTTTCAGCACATGCAGGTTATCAATACGCCGGGCGATCCAGTCTTCCATTAAAAACCGCTCCAAATATTCGCGGTTACTGCGCTCCTCCACTGACGGCGTTTTAATGACCAGCTGCTGGCCCGTATGCAGATCCTCGGCAAGGTACACGTGACTACGGCTACTGATGTAAATATCGCGCAAAATTTTATAGCCATCAAACTCCATACGCGGCTGCAGCTTCGGTGGTAACGGCAGACTATCCAACTGCTGCTGAACTTCATGGGCAGACTGGCCGGGCAACTGCTCAATGCGCAGCAGTTGTACACTCAGGTTATCGTCACTGCCATTCGCCAACGCAGTATCGACCAGCTGGCGAGCCGCGGCATCGAGATCGTCACCACACCCGGCAAGGACGCCGAACACTTGCTCGGCGTTGATAAATTCATAGACGCCATCGGTGGCCAGCATAAAACAATCGCCCGGCTCCAGGCCGCACTGGCGATAATCCACCTCGAGCGTCTGATGCACGCCGAGCGCGCGGGTCAGGTAACCCTCATCGGCACTGAGACGATGGCGATGATCCTCAGTCAGAGGCTCCAGAGTCCCATCCAACAGCCGGTAAATGCGGCTGTCCCCACAGTGAAACAGGTGCGCGGTATTGGACTTAATCACCAGTGCGCAGAAGGTGCAGATGTAGCCCTTATCGCGATCAAAACGGTAGGGGCTGGCTCGGGTTTGCGAATACAACCAGGAGTTGGTCGCCTGTAATACTTTGCGCACCGAGTTTTTTACCGACCAGGCATCGCTGGTGCAATAGTAGTCCGCGAGAAAACTGGACACTGCCGTCTCACTGGCCACTTGACTCACACCACTGCTGCTGATGCCATCGGCGAGCGCTAAGGCAACACCCTTGCCGCTGAGCATGGGCTCTTGCGGAATACAGGCACCAACAAAGTCCTGATTGATTTTTTTCAAGCCTTTGTCGGTGCATTGTCCAAGGCGGACTTTTAAACAATCCTTCATTGAGGCCGCAACGGCGCTCAGCGACTCAAGCTGCGCTCGGGGCTGGTGCGCACGTGCGTGTAGTAGAGCGGTAAACCCACCAACAGAAAACCGCCCACCAGGTTACCCAAGGCGGTGGGCAATTCGTTCCATAACAGATAGTCGCTGACGGTAAATTCACCGCCCATGATCATGGAGAAGGGGAACAAGAACATATTGACGATGGAGTGTTCAAAACCCATGTAAAAGAACAGCATGATCGGCATCCACATGGCAAACATTTTACTGGTGGCTGAGGTGGAGATCATAGCGCCGACAACGCCCATGGACACCATCCAGTTACACAACATGCCCCGGATAAAAATGGTCATCCAACCTTCAAATCCATGAGCCTGGTAGCCCACCGTGCGCGACTCACCAATACTGCCAACTTTGGCGGCCAGCTCACCGCCGTCCACGTTGTAGCCATAGGTTAGAATAAACGACATAAAAAACGCGACCGTCAGGGCGCCGGCAAAGTTACCAACAAACACCAGGCCCCAGTTGCGCATCACCTGCCCAAAGGTGACACCCGGGCGCCTGTCGATTAAGGCCAGAGGCACCAGTGTAAAAACGCCGGTGAGCAAATCAAACTTCATCAGGTACAACATGACGAAACCGACGGGGAACAAAATAGCGCCGACCAGCGGGTTTCCGGTATTCACCGTAATGGTGATGGCAAACATCGCGGCCAGAGCCAGGATGGCGCCGGCCATAAAGGCGCGGATCAGGGTATCTTTGGTGGACATATAGACTTTCTGCTCACCGGAATCGACCATCTTGGTCACAAACTCTGCGGGTTCTATATAAGCCATGGCACTCTCTCGTTAAGGGACAACAGTTTACCCAGCCCTTCGCAAGCACTGTGCCATCATCAAAATTTACCACAACCCCATGAAAAATAAGAACATTATTATTTATGCACCACTTTAGGCCGAAACTATCGTTTCATTTTAGTGCCCGACCCGCCCAACGCTGCTCCACATTGGAGCAATCCCCCCTAATTTTGGCAGGAAATCCCGGTCCACCTTCAGCTTGGAAAAATCCAAACCGAGCCATAAATTTTTTATGAGCGAAAAAACTGAGAAAGCCGGGATAATTGCACCAATTAAAGACAGAGACCAAATAGAGCACCAATATAATGCTCGCCAAAGCGCGTCTTTATTTGTGTTTTTGAGATAGGCGCACAACCAAGGAGCGGTCTAACGCTCCATGCGGAAAATAAGATCCGCACTTTGAACCTCGCCGGACTCGGCCTCGAGGCGCAGGTTGTCACTGATAAAGTAGGTCACGCCAACGGTGGAGATGCTGTCAAACAGGCCAATGGCGTAATGTACGTACAAGTCTTCCGTGAGGTATTTGCCGAGCCATAGGCGGCTGTCTTTCACATCGTCTTCGGATTTGATGGTCAGCTCATCCAGACCAAAACGCCCGGCAATGTCATCGGCCAGAAACTGGCCGCGCTTGATACCCAGCTTGGCAATGGCGTTGACCAGCATGGATGCCTCGCCAGAGGAGGCGCCGTCGAGCGGCTTGCCGGTAAAGAGCATGGACATGGCATTACTCTCTGTCTGCTGCGGGCGGGAATAAATTTCCGTCACCGGTTTTTGCAAAGTACCCCCAATGATCAGACCCACCTGCACGTCATCCACTTCACGTGTGGCGGTGACGTTCAGGCCAGGATCATCCAGCGGCCCCTGGAACGATAAGGTACCCCGCTCGATGGTGAGGTCCTGGCCGTAGGCCTGGAAGCGGCCATCGATAATATTAATGCTGCCCACAGCATAGATCGCCCTGCTGGGCGACTTGTCGATGGACAGATCGCCACCCAGACGCGCCTTAAAGCCGGCGGCATCAAAGGTGACCTCGTCGCCCAGCACAATATCCAAATCCATATAGACCGGCAGTCGGCCGTTGCCCGAGGCACTGGTATCGGCGTCAATCACCACCACATCGTCCGAAGTCTGGGTGGCGGAAACCGGCAAGGTATTAATCACCGCATGCGCCTTGGGTACCCGGGTGCTGCCTCTGATCTTAATGCCCGAGGTGCTGGCCTCCACAGTCACATCCGGTGTCACCCATAAATTGAGCGCAGGAATGTTCATCACATGGGCCTGTTCTCCGTCAATCTCCGCTATGACCTGCCAGTTATCGCCCACTAAGTCGGTCGCGTTCACCACCAGGTCCAGATTGCCCTCACCGGCTTTGGCATTGGCGGTCACCTCCAGCGCCTGCTGGTTGCCCTGAGCTCTGGCGTTGAGCCCCGAGAGACTGACCCCCAAAGACGGCAGATCAAAGGCCCCGTCGCTCAGGCGGGCGTCCACCGTCAACTGCGGCTGGGCAAGGCTGCCGGCGATGTCCGCATTGGCCGACAGACTGCCGGTAATATCGCGCACCGCCGGCAGCAGAGCCTCCAGGGGCGAAAGATTATCCAGAGCCGCCACCACCTCACCGCGCAGATTCTCGCCGCCGGCACCGGCCTGCAACTGGGCATTCACCTCGCCGTAGCCCTCAAAGGCCAGGCGCGAGCGGGCTTGCAGCTGCCCGTCCTTCTGACTCATGGACAGGGTGAGTGCGCTGACGGGATAGCGATCACTCTCCTCTTCGCTGACCTGATGAATAAAGGCACCGTCCACGGCCTGTAAATCTGCCGAAATGACCGGCGAGCGGCCGGGTACCCAGGACAACTCGCCGCCGCCTTGCAGATAGCCCTCGACATCCACTTCCTCTTTCAGCCAGCGTCGCAGAAGTGCCAAAGGCAGCCGCTCGACACTAAAGGCCGCCTCGGCGCCGTTTTCACGGTCCCAATGACCCTCGCCGCACAGCTTGGCCTGCAGCTGGGTATCGGTCCGGCGCTGCTCGGTTACCAGGCAGGCGCCACTGAGCGCCACCCGGTCTGCGGCCAGGGTAAGCTCGGCGGCATCGGCCAGGCTCAGAGGGCGTGAGTAGCCCGAGCGCAGCTGTAAGCTGCCCAGGGCACCGTCCCAGCGTTCGCCATCCCAACCACCGGCGGCATCAAGGCTGAGTTGAGTTCGCTCATCCTGCTCCAGCGCCAGACTCACATTGTGCTGACCGGGGTTGCCGTTAAACGTCAGCTCGGCGCTTGCCAGTGCCCGCCCAGCCAGCTGCAGATCGGCGGCCTCGGCGGCCAGCAGCAGCTGGCGGTTGGCGAGATTAACCAGCTCGGACTTCACCGAAAGCTGGGCGGCGCTGTAGTCCTGCCAGCGCAAGTTGGTTCCACTGGCGCTACCGGTTAGCTGTGGATCGTCTCGACTGCCCTTGAGCTGCCCTTCCACCACCAACTGCCCGCCGATAGCGGGGTCAATTTGCTCGAGCAAGGGCGCCCGCACGGACCAGTCAATGTCAAAGCGCTCACCCAGCCGCCCGTCAATGTGTGCTTGATTGGCACCGATGGACAGAGACAGATCGGTAAACCGCATTTCCTCGGGCCGGTAGTTCACCTCACCCGAACCGGCAACGGCGAGCGAGCGCAAGGTGCCATCGAGAGAATGCAGGGCAGTGTCCAACTCGAGCTCACCGTCTTTGAACTGACCACGACTGCGAAATTGCCCACGCAGATTGCCCGGCCAATCCGATACCAGCACCGCCGGGTTCACCCCCTCGGCCTGAGCATCCAGGTGCCAGCTCAACCCTTCGCGCCAAACCAGCTCACCAGTGCCTTCAAGCTCGGCCTGATCGACGCCAAGCAGTATGCGCGACAATTGCAAATGGTCGGTATCACCGCTCGCCTCCAGCTCCAGCGCCAACCCGGGGTAACCCTGAGCTTGATAGTCGCCGACAAAAACGGCCCGGTAGTCGTCAATCCAGCCTTCAAGCGACAGACGCCCGCCCGCGGTCATTCCCGCCACAGCCGGCATATCCAGCCAGTAATTCGCCAGCGCCTGAAGCGGCGCATCTATTTGGGCCTCCAGGGCGGGCTCCCCTTCAACGCCCGTGCTCCAACGGCCCTCGGCCTCAAGCTCAGCCGGCGCCATCAGCGCCAGGGAGAAATCCAGTGCGGTGAGATCCCCTTTTGCCTCCAACTCACCTTTGAGGTCGCGGTCGATCAAAACGTCGGGGATAAAACGCGAAATGTCGTCAGGCGCTGCCGTGTCGGGCCGTGGCACCATGGCCACGGCCAGGGTCGCCTGCAAGTCGTAGGGGTAGGCGAGGGCGATATCACCGCTGAGCTGGGCCGTTTGCCCGGCGCTTTGCGCCTGGACTTCATCGAGCGTCAACGCCCGCGGCCCGTAAGATAAACCACCTGTCAGGGACTCCAGCCGGTAGCGATGATCCCCCTGAACGAGCAGTGCTCGGCGCAGTTTGAGATCACCGACACGCACCACCAGTGGTATCCCAAGATCAGGCCAGGCGAAATCTTCAGCGCTGTCTTGCTCCTTGTCCGCCGCGGGGGTGAGCTCAACCGTCAAGCCATCGAGGTGCAAGTGATCGACCAGCAAAAGCCCCCAGATAGCTCCGGCGGGGTGCCAGCGCACCGAGGCGCTTTGCAACTGAACATCGACGACACCGGCTTGATAATGTAGATCGCTCAATTGCACACCGTTGAGCAGTGTGCCATCGCGGTAAGTAAAACGCGCGCCGGTCAGCGCTTTGGCCTCGTCAAGAAGCCACCGGGTACCAGGCTCGGTGGCAATCAACACCGTGGCCACGCTGATCAGCGACATGATCAGCACCACCACAAACAAAATACCGCGCAGGATCCACCGTTTCATTACAAGTCGGGCCCCACGCTGAAGTGCAGCCGCCAGCCCTCATCACCGTCGAGAGCCTTGGCCACATCGGCGCGCACCGGCCCCACCGGAGACACCCAGCGAATGCCCACACCAACGCCCCGGTAGGGCTCCAGATACCCTTTATTGAAAGCCGTGCCCTCATCGTAAAAAGCCGCCAAGACAAAATCGCCGTAGACCTTGCGGTCGTACTCAATGGAGCCTGTCAGTAACCGCGAGCCACCAATTACAATGTCATCATCGTTTTTCGGGCCCAGGGTTTTGTAGTCGTAGCCGCGCACGCTGGCGTCACCGCCGGCAAAAAAACGCTGGGAGATAGGCAGCTTGTTGAAATCGTCCACTTCAGTGATACCGCCTTCACCACGGAACAAAAGCCGGCCCTCGCCGAGAGGCAGAATCAGTTTGGCCCGACCGTAGACCTGAGCAAAGTCCGTGCTGGAGACAAAGGCGTCGCTGGCGCCTTTTACCCTGAACAGTAAATTCCAGCCCGAGCGAGGGTACTTCACATCCTGCACCGAGGTGTAAGAGGTACTGTACATCGGAATGACCAGTTCAGAGGTGCGGGAAGGGTCCTCGCCAAACGAGTACTCCTCTTCCTCGTAGCTCAACCCCAGGTTATTCAACCAGGAGCTGGTTTCCCAGCGCGAGTAGTTGGCGCCGGTGACCAGCCGGTTGCTGACCGACTTGTTGATGTCTTCCTGGGAGAAACCGGTGTACAGGCGCAATACCTCGTAGGCCGGGCGCTTCATAGGAATGGAATAGCCCACCTGGTAAGTGGTAATCACCTCCGAGGCGTTCACGTTGGCATCCAGACTGTGTCCGGCGCTATTGAGATAGCGGTTCTCGTAGCCGAGCAAAATGCGCGGGCCGGTATCCGAGGCGTAGCCGGCACCGATGGAGTAACTGTGCTTGGGGCCGCCGATCAGCTTGATATTGATCGGCACTTCACCATCGCTGAGCGAATTGAGCTGCGGCTCCACACTCACTGAGCCAAAGTAGTGGCTGGCCTGCAACTCACTTTTGAGTTTGACCAGTTCCTCGGAGCGATACTCCTGGCCGCGCTCGAGGGTAATGTAACGATCGATCAGCTCGTCGCTCAGAATGTCGTGCTCGACACTCACCTCGCCGATGCGATAGCGCTCGCCGGTATCCAGTATCAGATTGACCCGCGCCGTGTTGCGCTCGCGCGACACCAGTACCTCGGCGCGAACATACTCGGCATCGAAATAACCCTGAGTATTGGCCACCTGCAGAAGGCGACTTTTGTAGGCATCGTAGCGGCCGTGGTTAAATTGCCGCCCCTCTCGCAGCGTCTTATCGTCACGTACATTGGTCAACGCCTGATTGTCGGCCCCAGGGCCCTCAAGCACGACATTCACTTGGTCGTAGACCACGGCGGGCCCTGGGTTCAGCACTATGCTCAGGCGCCAACACTCCTCAGTGCGCTCAAAAGACTTTTCCGTACTCAGGTGATAGTAGCCCAGCGCCCGGGCGGCCTCATCGATCTTGCGGTCGAGCTCCTGCCCCAGCGCCCTTACGTGCCAGCGGGCGAGCCGGCAGGATTGACCTTCAATGTCCAGGTAGGCCTTTATATTTTCCCGCAGAGCCGAGGTACCGCCTGTTAACTCCAGCGATGGCACCGCGGCCCCCGCATAGCCGGCAAAAAGACACAGCGAGCACAACAGTAGATGTGCCCGGTATTTTGGTATGAATGATCGGAACAATAACAACACGAATATTTTTAATCCGGACTCTAAGCGCCGGCATCAGCCCCGCGCTTGATGTTCTCCCTGTGCGGCTCGCGTGCAAGGCTCAACGACGTTTACCGCGACGCGCCATGGTACTACGCCACTGCCACAACAGGGCAAAAAATAGTATCCCTGCAAAATACTCACCAGCTGCCACTGTGAACTCACAAAACCCTTATAATCACGCTTTTTCAGGGGCTAATCATTCGGGCCCGGGAGGCTCCATGCTCAGTTACCGTCACGCTTACCACGCCGGCAACCACGCCGATGTACTCAAACACTGCGTGTGGCTGTGTTGCCTGGAGTACTTACAGCGCAAGGAGACAGGGCTGCGTATTATCGACACCCACAGCGGTGCCGGCCTCTATTCACTGACCGCGGAGCGTGAAAAAAATCGCGAATTCGATACCGGAATTGGCAAAATTTACAACCAGCCGAATCTGCCTGAGCCGCTCGCCCACTATCTGGCGAGCGTGCGCGAGAGCAATCGCAAAACGCTGGCACTCTACCCGGGCTCGCCGCTGCTAACCAGTCACCGGCTCAGGCCTCAGGACGAACTTTGGCTGCACGAGCTGCACGGCGCCGACCATGCATTATTGCGGAAGAACCTGCAGGGCAAAAAACGGGTGTACGTTAAGTGCGAGGATGGTTTTGCCGGGCTCAGGGCGCTGGTGCCGCCCCCGACCCGTCGGGCTCTGGTGCTGATTGACCCCTCCTACGAGATCAAAAGCGACTACCAGAAAGTCGCCGAGGCCCTGACGCAGGCCAGCAGGCGTTTTGCCTCGGGCTGCTACCTGCTCTGGTATCCGGTGGTGGACAGAGCCCGGATCGACACGCTGGAAAAACAGCTGCGCCAGAGCGGAATCGGCGGTATCCAGCTATTTGAATTGGGGGTGCGGCCGGACAGCCCCGGCCACGGCATGACCGCCAGCGGGATGATAGTCGTGAATCCTCCGTGGACGCTCTGGTCGCAGATGGAAGAAACCTTGCCCTGGCTTGCCGCTGAGCTCGGCGAGAACGGCCAGGGCTACTATCGCCAAGAAACAATTAGCGAATAGCGCGCGTCAAATGACAAAGTCCTCCTCATCCAGCGCGGTGACCGCCTGATGATGCGAGAGGTAGACGCGGCCTGTGAGCGAATCGAGAAAGTCACTGCGCTGGAGCCGATCCATCACAGGACCCTTTACCTCGGATAGATGCAGGCGCACACCACTGGCGTTCAGTCTCTCGTTAATGGCCTCCAGCGATTCCAGGGCGCTCAGATCAATGGCGTTGACCGCACTGCACTGCAAGATCAGGTGACGCAGGTGCGGCTGCTCGGCCACCAACTGATACAGACGGTCCTCCAGAAAACGGGCGTTGGCGAAGAACAGGCTTTCATCCACTCGCACGGAGAGCACATGTGGCTGGGTCACCACGGGGCGCCGGTCAACGTTGCGGTAGTGCGCCGTACCCGGCACCAGACCCACCACAGCGATGTGCGGTCGCGAGGCTTTAATCAGGTAGATCGCCAGCGAAGCGGCAACCCCCGCGCTTACGCCCCACTCCACCCCGAGCAATAAGGTGACGACAACCGTTGCGCTCACAGCGATAAAGTCGGCCCGCGCGAAGCGCCAGGCGCGCCAGAGAATGGACAGGTCGATCAGCGACAGGACCGCCACCACAATGGTCGCGGCCAAGGTGGCCTTGGGCAAATACGCCAGCGCCGGGGTGAGAAACAGCACGGCCAGAGCCATGCCCATGGCCGTGTAGATGCCCGCAGCCGGGGTGCGCGCACCCGCCTCAAAATTCACCACCGAGCGGGAAAAACCACCGGTCACTGGAAAACCCTGGCTGACACCGGCCGAAAGATTTGCCGCGCCCAAAGCGATTAACTCCTGATCCGGGTCTATCCGCTGGCGCCTTTTTGCCGCCAGTGTCTGCGCTACAGACACAGATTCGACAAAGCCGATCACGGCAATCAGTAGCGCCGGCCCTGCCAATTGCTGCCAGAGACCCATAGGTAACTGCGGTATTGCCAGCGCCGGCAGCGCAGCGGGCACCTCACCCACCAGGGCGACCCCGCGGCCGGCCAGATCCAGCCACCAGGCGAGCCCGGCGCCGACCACCACGGCCACCACGGGCCCGGCTTTGGCCATCAGTGCTGCCGTGCGCTCGGCCATACCCATACGCACCAGAAGCGGCGCCAGGGCTGCGCGCACCCAAAACAAAAACAACAGGGTCGCCCCACCGAGCAATGCCGTCGTCAGGTTGAACTCCGTCTTTAGCTGACCAAGACCGAGCAGCAACTCGGGCAGGGTATCGCCGGCCAGGTTCATACCGGTCAGGTGCCTGAGCTGACTCAAGGCAATAAGAACACCCGAGGCGGTAATAAACCCCGCAATGACCGGATGGGAGAGAAAGTTGGCGAGAAAACCCAGGCGGAGAAAACCGAGCAACAACAGCATGGCGCCACTGACCAGCGCCAGTGCCGCCGCCGCGGCCAGAATATGCGCCGGCTCGGCCAGCCCCAGACCGCCGACCGCGGCCGCCGTCATCAGCGAGACCACCGCCACCGGACCCACCGACATGGTGCGGCTGGTACCCAGCAAACCGTAGAGCAACAGCGGCAACAGCGAGGCGTAGAGCCCCACTTCCGGAGGCAAACCGGCAAGCAGCGCGTAAGCCAGCGACTGCGGAATCAGCATGACAGTGACGATAGCCGCCGCCAGCAGATCATCCACCAGAGCCGCGCGCGAATACTCGCGCGACCAGTCCAGCACCGGCAGATAGCGCGACACCTGTTTTCGGATCATTCGGCTAATGGGTCGACTCCTCCCGGGTGGCCGGCTCACTTTGCGTCAGCCATTCGCGCCCTTTGAGCATAGCCTGCCAGTAGACAGGCGGCAGGATTCTCTCCTTGAGCCACCAGGCCAGGCGGGTCGGGCGGGTACCATCGAGCAGCCAGGGTGGGAAGCTCGGCAGCAGCTTGCCCCCATAGCCGAACTCCGCTAGGACAATTTTGCCCCGCTCTACCGTCAGCGGACAGGAGCCATAGCCGTTGTAGTGGCGCGGCTCACAGTGGTAGCCAATCGCTGCCAGCAGATTGGTTGCGACAATCGGCGCCTGGGCTCTGGCCGCCGCCGCGGTTTTGGCATTGGGCGCATTGATCACATCGCCCAGCGCCCAGACATTGCCATAGCGCTGGTGCTGCAAGGTCGCCGGGTTCACATCCACCCAACCGGCCTTATCGGCCAATGCACTGTGGCGCACAAACGCCGGGGCGCTCTGAGGCGGACACACGTGCAGCATCTCAAAGGGCACCTGTTCCCGATGGCTTTCACCCTCGGCGTTGGTCACGACAAAGGTCGCGATCTGCCGCGGGCCGTCCACAGCCACCAAGTTGTGTTGAAAGTTCAGGTCTATGTTATAGCGACGCACATATTCCATCAGCGCCGGCACATACTCGCTGACGCCAAACAACACAGCGCCGGCATTGTAAAAGCCGACGCTGATGTCACTGAGCAGGCTTTCGCTCAACCAATAGTCCGCAGACAGGTACATGGCTTTTTGCGGCGCACCGGCGCACTTGATGGGCATCGGCGGCTGCGTAAAAACGGCCCGGCCGCCTTTCAACCCTTTCACCAGCGCCCAAGTGTAAGGGGCGAGGTCGTAGCGATAATTGGAGGTGACGCCGTTTTTCCCCAGTGTGTCCTCCAGACCTTCAATGGCCGACCAATTGAGTACCAGCCCTGGCGCAACCACCAGCTGCTGGTACTGCAGCGTGCGACCATCGCTCAGGGTCACGCGGTTATCCTCGGGGGCAAACGCTGTTACCGCCGATTGAATCCACTCCACACCCGGCGGAATGATGCTGGCCATATCCCGTCGTGTTTTTTCCGGGCTGAATACCCCGCCGCCCACCAGAGTCCAGCCGGGCTGGTAAAAATGGTTGCTGGCCGGCTCAACGATAGTAATACCCACAGCGCTCTGACGAGCTTTGATACTCGCAGCCACCGCTATGCCCGCTGCGCCGCCACCGACAACCAGAATGTCGCGCTGCTCGGTTGTGGTAGGGGAAAACCGCTCAAGGGTCGGACCGAGATCAAAACCCAGTGTCTGCACCTGAGACATAAGGCCCGCCTTGTCGGCGCCGCCGAGCCATTGATCGACGGCCCAAAGGCTGGCGCTGCGATTACCAGTGCGGCAATAGGCGAGGGTTTTGCCCGGCGCGCTCGCCAACAGCGCCGCCATACGGGCGGCTTCGGCGCGCCCGAACTGGCCCGGCACCACAGGTAAATAGTGTGCGCGTATCCCCACTGTCTCGGCCGCACGGCGGATTGCCTCGAAAGGCGGCTGCCCTTCGGCCTCGCCATCGGGACGGTTGCAAATCACATCCGTAAAACCCTGCTCGGAGAGAGCGGACACGCGATCCGGCCCTATTTGGGCACTGACCCACAGCGTGGGTGTGAGTTGTTGTTCACTCATGGTTGGGGGCCTCTGTTATGGAATTTTTTATTGTCGGCTACAAGGTGTTGAGCGGTACTTTCAAAAACACCTTGCCATCGTCGTCGGCCGGGGGCAGATGCCCCGCGCGCATATTCACTTGCAAGCTCGGCAGGATAAGCCTGGGCATGCCCAGCGTCTTGTCACGGCTTTCGCGCATGGCAACAAATGCCTGCTCACTGATACCGTCCTTGACGTGAATATTGTGCGCTTTTTCCGCCGCTACCGAGGACTCCCAGGCCACGGCCCGGCCGTTGGGCAAGTAGTCATGACACATAAACAGTCGCGTCTGCTCCGGCAATGCCAGAACCCGCTGGATAGAGCGATAGAGTGTCGCCGCATCACCGCCGGGGAAATCGGCGCGGGCTGTGCCGCCGTCTGGCATAAAAAGTGTGTCCCCGACAAAAGCCGCATCGCCAATCACATGCGTCATACAGGCGGGCGTGTGACCAGGCGTGTGCAGGGCGTAAGCCGTCATGCTGCCAATGGCGTAGCTGTCGCCGTCTGCGAACAGGCGATCGAACTGCGAACCATCGCGGGCAAAGGCCGTACCCTCGTTAAAGATCTTGCCAAAGGTCTCCTGCACCCGGGTGATTTGATCGCCAATACCAAGCTTGCCGCCCAGCTTTTCCTGGATATAGGGCGCCGCCGATAAGTGATCGGCATGGACATGGGTTTCGATAATCCACTCAAGCTGCCAGTCATTGTCGCGAATGTAATCAATGATCTGATCCGCGCCGGTAAAGCTGGTGCGGCCCGAGGCATAGTCAATGTCCATCACCGAGTCGATGACCGCGCAGCTGGCGCTGGCAGGGTCTTTGACCACATAAGAAAAGGTGTTGGTAGGCTCGTCAAAAAAGGCAATTACCACGGGTTTAACGTGAGTTGGCGGATCAAAGGGTAGCGTGCGGCTTGTCATAGGCTTCACCTCCAAGGCTGTTACCTTTGCCTTAGCAACCCACAGGCCAAACATGCCTTGCACGCCAAAGTACCGACAACCCATTGAAATAAAAGTTATTTTTTCTGATTTCGAAAATCGATCAGGCAAATCACCAGCGGCTTTGCCATAATTGACACAACCGCCAGACACAACTGACAGTATGCAACTGATCGCCCGAGACACAGACCATAACGCCGCCCGGATGCTCGACGGCTACGACTGCCCGGCCATTTTGATGAGCGCCGACTACCAGGTGCTGGCCGCTAACGATTTGTACACCGCCACTTTTGGCGCTATCGACCCCAAACGCACGCCTCACTGCTATCAGGTCTCCCACGGTTATGACCGCCCCTGCGACCAGGCGGGCGAATCCTGCCCCTTGGCAGCGTGCAAGCAATCCGGCGCCAAAGAGCGCGTCCTGCACATCCACAACACGCCTCGCGGTCGCGAGCACGTGGATGTGGAGATGCTGCCCATCAAAGGCGAGCAAGGGCAGTTAAAGTACTTTGTCGAGTTGCTCAAGCCAGTGCAGACCGCCAGCGTTGAGGCGTCAGCGCAAAAAATGGTCGGGGCCAGTGCCGCGTTTAACAAAGCGGTGGACCTGATCAATCGGGTGGGCCCGAGTGAGGCCTCGGTGTTGCTGCTGGGCGAATCGGGAACCGGCAAGGAGCTGGCCGCCCGCGCCGTCCACGATGCCAGCGCGCGCCGCGACAACCCCTTTGTCACCGTCGAGTGTGCCGGGTTGACCGACAGCCTGTTTGAAAGCGAGCTCTTCGGTCACCTCAAAGGCGCGTTTACCGGGGCCAGCTTTCGCAAGCAGGGCCTGATTGAGGCCGCCAGGGGCGGTACTCTGTTTCTCGATGAAGTGGGCGATATCCCCCTGCCTCTGCAAGTCAAATTGCTAAGGCTGATTGAGTCCGGCACCTACCGGCCCATCGGCAGTGTGCAGGTGCAAATGGCCGACTTCCGGCTGGTCTGCGCCACCCACAAGAACCTCAAAGCCATGGTGAGCGCCGGCGAATTTCGCCAGGATCTTTACTACCGGATTAACGTGTTTCCGATCTGCTTGCCCGCTCTGCGCGAGCGCACCGAGGACATCCCGCTATTGGCCCGCTCGCTGCTGCAAAAACTTGCGCCCGGCCACCGTCTGAGCCGAGCGGCTGAGCACTGGCTGCAAAGCCAAGCCTTTGCCGGCAACATCCGCGAGCTGCGCAACCTGCTGGAGCGCGCCTGCCTGCTCGAAACCACTGACAGCATCAGCCCGGCTACTTTGACCCTGGCCACCGAAGCGGACCGGGCCTGCGAAAACCACCTGCCCGACAGCGCCAGAGCGAAACAGGAGGGTGACGACCTCAAAAGTCTTCAGGCCCGCCACCTGCAGCAGCTGCTGGCCGAACACCATGGCGACAAGCAGGCCGCCGCCCGCGCCGCCGGCATCAGCCTGCGCACCTTTTACCGTAAACTCAAAGGCGTTTAGCCTCGCGTTTTTCCCAGCCATGCACAACGGCCATGCCCGAGATCATGGCCAGCACAAAGGCCAGGGTTTTTATTTCCAGATACACCAACGCCGAGAGCGCCGGCCCCGGGCAATAGCCGTAGAGCCCCCAGCCGAGGCCGAACACGGCCGCACCGGCCAGTAAGCGACGATCAATACGGCGGTTGGCAGGCAGGTTAAAGCGCTCATCGCACACCGGCCGCGAGCGGCGCAGAACCAGGCGAAACCCTACCAAGGTCACGACCACAGCGCCGCCCATAACAAACATCAGGGCGGGGTCCCAGCGGCCGAACAGATCGAGAAAGCCCAGCACTTTTGCCGTGTCAGTCATGCCCGACATAGCCAAACCGGCCCCAAACAGAAGACCGCAAATCAGCGCGAAAACCGATTTCATAATCGCTCCTAGAGTAAGTGACGAAGGACAAAAACCGTGGCAATTCCCGCGGCCATAAAAGTGAGGGTCGCGACTAGCGAACGCAACGACAGACGAGCAAGACCGCAGACACCGTGACCGCTCGTGCATCCACTGCCAAGCTTGACCCCCACCCCCACCACAAAGCCGGCCAGCAGGGCCTGCCACAGGGGCAAGGCACTGGGCTCTGGGTAGGGGGCACCCGAGAGCAGATGGTAGCCCGCGGCTCCGACGAGCAGACCGGCGACAAACAGCCAGCGCCACTTTGCCTCGGCGCCGCCAGTAAATGCGCCCCAGACAATGCCGCTGATGCCGGCAATGCGCCCGAGCAACAGCAAAAGCCCAACGGCTGCCACGCCAATCAGCAAACCGCCCAGCAGGGCGGGAAGAAACATGGACATAGAACCCCCTGACAATGATCAATACTCGCTAACAGCAAGTTTAGCGCCACAGCCGACAAGCCCCACAGGCATTGGGGTATCATAGCCATGGCCGCGCCATCGCGGACAGCACCGTCACAGTTATGACACAGCTTTTGCCATTAATGACACTGAGGCTTCTATGAACTCACCCACCCCCGTCTACGTTGGCTTCTGGCTACGCTTTCTCGCCTTTTTGGTGGATTCTGTGGTGGTACTGCCCATAGTGGTGGCCATCATCATCGGTCTCTACCAGCACTCGGGCAACTGGCTGTCCATGCTGATGGCCGGCGCGGAAAACTTTTGGGTCAACTACGGTATCCCCGCCGCCTTTACTTTGCTGTTCTGGCTGATCAAATCCGCCACGCCTGGCAAGATGGTGGCCAGCGCCATCATCGTCGATGCCGACACTTTGCAAAAGCCCGAGCCCTGGCAATTGATCGTGCGCTACCTCGGCTACTACATCTCCGCCATCTTCCTCTGCCTGGGCTTTGTCTGGATCGCGCTCGATTCACGCAAGCAGGGCTGGCACGACAAACTGGCGCGCACCGTTGTGATTCGCCGCGGACCATCAACAGCAAACACGCCCTGACGGGGGCACGCCATCAATGTACAATGGCTCTCCCTTTCAGCGTATGAATCAGGCGTGGCTATGAGCGAGAAAAAAACCACTCACTTTGGTTTTGAGCAAGTCGATATCGACCAAAAAGCCGAGCGGGTCGCCGGCGTTTTCCACTCGGTCGCCGGCAAATACGATCTGATGAACGACCTGATGTCCGGTGGTATCCACCGGCTCTGGAAACGCCTGACCATTGAAAAGGCCGCCGTGCGCCGAGGCCACAAAATCCTCGATATTGCCGGCGGCACGGGCGACCTGTCTTATCAGTTTGCCCGCCAGGTCGGCGAACAGGGGCTGGTGGTCCTGGCGGACATCAACGACTCTATGCTCAAAGTCGGGCGCGACAAGCTGCTGGACAAGGGCGTTGCCGGCAACCTGACGGTCGCCCAGGCCGATGCCCAGTACCTGCCCTTTGCCGACAACACGTTTGACCGCATTACCATCGCCTTTGGTCTGCGCAATGTGACCGACAAAGACCTTGCCCTGCGCGCCATGCTCCGAGTCCTCAAGCCAGGTGGCAAACTGCTGGTGCTCGAGTTTTCCAAACCGGGCAACCCTCTGCTGGAAAAGGCCTACGACGCTTACTCTTTCAAGCTATTGCCCACTATGGGCAAACTGGTTACCGGCGATGCCGACAGCTATCGCTATCTGGCCGAATCCATCCGTATGCACCCGGACCAGCAAACCCTCAAGACCATGATGGATGACGCCGGTTTCGTGCTCACCGAATACCACAACATGACCGGCGGCATAGTCGCACTGCACTGCGGAATCAAACCCTGATGCTGGGCGCCACCGCCATTGCCGGGCTGGCCAGTGCCCTGGAGACTCTGATCAACAAGGCCTTGACCTATGATCCGGGCAGCCGCGCCCTCCTGCAATCACTGGAGGGGCAGGTTCTGGCGGTGCACTGTACCTCGCCGGCAATAACGGTTTACTGGCTGCTCGGCGAGCCTGTGCGGCTGCAGCAGTACTACGAGGGAACGCCCACCGCCGCGCTCACCGGCAGTGCGCGCGATTTACTGAAGCTCGCCGCCGCTGGCGACAGCCACAGCTTGCACAGCACCGGCGTCACCCTCGAGGGGCGCGCCGCGCTGCTCGGCGAGCTGCGCACACTGCTCAAGCAGTTGGAAATCGACTGGGAAATGTGGCTGGCGGATACCTTGGGCACCTTGCCGGCCCATGTCCTGGCGCGTCAGTGGCGCGCCTTCGGCGACTGGGCGCAAGCGCGGGGCGCCAGCGCCAGCCGCCTCGGTGAGGAATACCTGAGCGAAGAGTCTGCCGCTGCGCTTGGGCGCCGCGAATTTGAGATCTTTTGTGAAGATATTAGCGACACCCGCCTGGCGCTCGACCGGCTGGAAGCGCGCGTAGCCTCACTGGCCACCAAACACCACGGATAACCCAATACGATGACCAGTCTGCTCCGCCTGCTGACCATTCTCTTTACGTTTGCCCGCTACCGTCTGGACCTGCTGATCGCAAAGGGCAATCTGCCGTGGTGGCTGCGTCTGCTGCTTGCTCCCCTGGCACTGATTCCCGCCGGCAAGCGCTCCCGCGGAGAGCGCCTGCGCCTGGCCTTTGAAGGCCTGGGCCCGATCTTTATCAAGTTCGGCCAGCTGCTCTCTACCCGTCCGGATTTGATGCCGCCGGACATCATCGCCGAACTCAGCGCCCTGCAGGACCGGGTGCCGCCCTTCGATAAAACCAAATTCTGTGCGCTGGTGGAACACTCACTGGGCGACAGCGTCGACAACCTGTTCCAGCAGTTTGACCGCGAACCTCTGGCCTCGGCCTCAGTCGCACAGGTACACGCGGCCGTGCTCCACGATGGACGGGAGGTGGTGGTTAAAGCGATTCGCCCCGGCATCGAAAAAGTGATCGAACAGGACACCCGCCTGCTGCACGTTATTGCACAGGTGGTCGAGCGTTACAGCGCCGATGGCAAGCGCTTGCGCCCGGTGGAAGTGGTGGATGATTACCGCACCACTATTTTTGACGAGCTGGACCTGCAGCGCGAGGCGGCCAATGCCTCGCAGTTGCGGCGCAACTTTCTTCACTCGCCGCTGCTCTACATTCCCGAAGTCATCTGGGATTACACCCGTCATAAGGTGCTGGTGCTGGAGCGCATTTCCGGTATTCCGGTCACGAACATCGAGCAACTCCAGGCGCAGAACACCGACATGAAAAAGCTCGCCGAGCGCGGCGTGGAAATCTTTTTTACCCAGGTGTTCGAGCACAATTTTTTTCACGCAGATATGCACCCCGGGAATATCTTTGTCTCCCGCGCCCACCCCGATCAACCCCAGTATATTGCGGTGGACATGGCCATCGTCGGCTCACTCAACCGCGCCGACCAGTACTATCTCGCGCGCAACATGCTCGCCATGTTCCGTCGCGACTACCGCCAGGTGGCCGAACTGCACGTACAAAGCGGCTGGGTGCCGGAACACACCCGTATCGAAGAGCTGGAAGCGGCCGTGCGCACCGTCTGCGAACCCATCTTCGAAAAGCCACTTAAAGAGATCTCTTTCGGCCATGTGCTCTTGAGCCTGTTTCGCACCGCACGACGCTTTAACATGGAAGTACAGCCGCAACTGGTACTGTTACAGAAAACGCTTTTAAACATCGAAGGACTGGGACGTCAGCTCTATCCGGACCTTAACCTCTGGGCCACTGCCCACCCGTTTTTAGAGCGCTGGCTGAAAAACCGCTTTCACCCGAAAACTCTCTGGCAGGATCTCAAGCGCTACGGCCCCGAGTGGATGGAAAAATTCCCCGAAGTCCCCCATTTGATTTTCAACGGCCTGCAACAAGTGCAGCACTTGGATGGGCTGCGCGATGAGCTGCAGCGCTCCCGGGAGCTGGCGCAAAAACGCGAAAGACGCGCCAGTGTGCGGCGGCGTTTGCTGCTCGCGGCCACCGCGTGTATCGCCGGCTCGGTCCTGCTGGTGTGGCCGGAACTCACCCATCAGGTGGTAAAAAGCGGGCAACACATCCCCCCTGCCGCCTGGGTATTGGGGGGCGCAGGGCTGCTGCTTCTGGCCCTGCGACGCTGACACTGATTTTGCCCCGCACTTCTGGTATTGTCGGGGTAGTAGCCATAACTAAGCGGCAAGGAGACAAGCGCGCGATGAACCGATACCCCCCTTTTAGTGGCACTGTGGCGCCTCTGATGAAAACAGCTGCAGCCGCCACCCTGGCGCTCAGTCTTGCCGCCTGCGGTGGCAGCAGTGGCAGTCCCACCACGTTGGAGCGAGTGCAGGATTACTACGGTGTTTCCAGCTCATCGCCCAGCCAGGGCGGCAATTCCAGCCCATCCAACAGCAGTTCATCGAGTAGCTCAAGTGTCTCCAGTAGCAGTTCCAGCAGCAGCTCTTCGAGTACGTCATCGAGCGGTAACGGAAACTACACCTGGGTAGAGGGCGTCTTCCCGCCGGAGGATAATTTCTGGTCCCAGTGCGCCGACCCACGCCAGGGCATTGCCCCATACAACGGCCAGCCCTACCCGGATGAGCAGGGTAGCTACGTAGACGAGAACGTGTTTTTGCGCTCGTTCAGCAATAATTATTATCTGTGGTACGACGAAATCACCGACCGCAACCCCATGCTCTATACCACCACCGAGTATTTCGATCTGCTGAAGACGACTGCCCGCACTCCCTCGGGCAACCTCAAAGATCAGTTCCACTGGTACGACGATACCGACAGCTATCGCGCGCGCACCGAATCGGGTATTGCGGTGGGCTACGGCGCCCAGTGGGCGCTGCTGGCCAGCACCCCGCCGCGCGAAGCGGTAGTGGTATTCACCGAGCCAGGCTCGTCAGCGGCCAACGCCAACCTGGCCCGTGGTGCACGTATTCTTGAAATCGACGGCGTCGATCTGGTCAACGACAACTCGCAAGCGGGCGTGGACACGCTTAACGCCGGTCTCTTTCCCTCAGAGCTGGGCGAAAGCCATACCTTTGTGGTGCAGGATTTGGGCAGCAGCGCCACCCGCGAGATTACCCTCACCGCCGGCGAGCTGACCGTCAGCGCCGTCAACAAGACCGCGACCATCGACACGGCAACCGGCACCGTGGGCTACCTGCTGTTTAACACCCATATCGCCACGGCCGAGGCCGAGCTGGTGAGCGCCATTACCGCCATGAGCAATGCCGGCATCAGCGATCTGGTGTTGGATTTGCGCTACAACGGTGGCGGCTATCTGGATATCGCCAACGAGCTGTCCTATATGATTGCCGGCAGCAACGCCGCAGGTAAAACCTTTGCCAATACGGAGTTTAATGACAAGCACCCCACATACGATCCCTTTACCGGGGAGCGGCTCGACCCCATCGCCTTTCACACCACCACGCTCGGCTTTTCGCTGACCGAGGGTCAAGCTCTGCCAACGCTCGAGCTCAACCGCTTGTATGTACTGACCGGCGGCAATACCTGCTCAGCCTCTGAGGCAATTATCAACGGCCTGCGCGGTGTGGATGTTGAGATTATCCAGATAGGTGGCGCCACCTGCGGCAAGCCCTACGGGGCCTATGTGATCGATAACTGCGGCCTGTCCTATTTCACCACCCAGTTTAAAGGCACCAACGCCAAGGGCTTTGGCGACTACGCCGACGGCTTCTTCCCCGGCGATGCCGGCAGCAGCAACCAGGCAGAGCTGCCAGGCTGTGCGGTCGAGGACGACTTTGACCACCTGCTGGGCGACCCAGGTGAGGCCCGCCTTGCTGCGGCGCTGCACTATCGCGCTACCGGCAGCTGCCCCTCGGCACCACAAGCCAAGGCCACCACCGCCGCGGCCAGCAAGCTGCAAAAGGCCATCGACGCCGGCGCCTCTGACGGTTACATCCATCAACCGCGCGGTATGGGCGATATGCTGCTGAGGCACCCCCAGTGAAACGCGCAGCGATCTTGGCGGCGGCCACACTCCTCGCCGCCTGCCAATCGGTTGAGACCGGGCCGCGGGCCGCCGTGCTGGTGGCCCCCGATGACACAGTGCGTACCGAACTTGTGAGCGCCGTGTCCGAGGCGCTGGGCACCAAGGTACGGCTGTCCAGCCGCGCCCTGACCGACCAGCCGACCCTGACGATAGATGCGCCCTCACAGGCGCGCATTGAAAACGGCGGTGACCAGGGGTTGTTGATGGGACGGCCGGATCGTTTTTCTCTGTGGCTGACCGGCGATACCTGCGCCGTGCGACACGATCAAACCGATCGGGAATGGGTACTTGAAAACGCCCGCTGCAAACCGGTGAACGCGGCGCGTTAGTTCCGGGCTGGGAGCGCTTAATGCCCTCTCAGCTTATTCACCACGCCCTGCACTGTATCGAGCAAATCTTCGAAGGGATTAAACGCTTCTTCATGGGCGGCAGGCACAGAATCCCCCGCTAGGCGCTCGGCGATCTCGGGTCCGTATAACCTCGCCGTAGCGATCATCACAATCAGTGTGACAAGTGTCAGCCTGAAAAGCATAAAAGTCCTTTTTATCCGGCTCCATTAAAAACGCTCGATATCCACACCTCTGGCCTTCAGCAGCTGTGGTACCCCTTCCGGGCCGACCAGATGCAGGGCGCCGACCATCACCAGCTCAGTTTCAGGCGTATTCAAGTATTGATCCAATTGCGTCAGCCAAGCTTGATTACGGTGGGTAAGAATCGTGTCGTAGAGCGAGCGGGAGTATTCCAGCATCGGCTCGGCGCCCAGTGTGTAAATGGCCTTGTCATCGCCGCGCTTAAACGCCGCCACCATTTCGTCCATCAGCTGGGGCAGCTGCGCCATGTCCTCCAGGGTGTAGCGGATAAAATCGTTGGGCTCGAGCTCGGCCATGGCCAGAATAAACTCGAGCTGCTCATCGGGTGTTTCCAGGGCTTTCAGGGGTTTGCCCTGCTCTTTGGCCAAGCGACTGAAACGCACCTCGACCCCCTCGGCAAAACCGAGCTTCTGCATCTCCAGCACCGACAAGGTCAGTGCGACAAAGGCCGGCTGAAAATTGGCCAGCGCCTGCATCGGCAAGCCTCGCTCACTGGCGAATTCACGCAGCTGGGTGTACACCTCGGGCTTGAGCACACTGGACAAACTCTCTCCGGGTGGCAGGGTCATTTTCTGCGCCATTTTCATGCCAAAAACCGGCGACTGGACCTCGTCCATATCGGTTTCAAGCACCACCACATCGGCCTTGGCAAACACGCTTTGGTAGTCCGCCGGCAGGGGGTAATCCGATGGCTTGAGCATGTGAATGGTGCCGGCAAGGTAGACCTTGTTCTCCCCACGGGACACTTCCCACACCAAGGAGTCGGCCAGAGCCGGCAGGGAGACAATCAGAGACAAAAACAGCAGAGTTCCTTTCATGATGATTCTCACGCAGTCAGTAAAAACGTAACGGGGCCGTCGTTGATCAGAGACACTTGCATATTGGCGGCAAACTCTCCGGTGGCGACGCGCGGGTGACAGGCCTTGAGCTCCCCAACAAAATAGTCGTAAAGTTCGCGCGCCTGCCCGGGGCTCGCCGCCGTGGAAAACCCCGGGCGCAGACCTTTGCTGGTATCGGCCGCCAGAGTGAACTGCGATACGGCGAGCACGCCGCCATCGACTTGGGCGACATTTAGGTTCATCTTGCCTTGCTCATCGGAAAACACCCGATAGGCGAGCACTTTTTTCAGCAGCTTATCCGCACTGGCGCGGTTGTCTTCGCGCTCAACACCGAGTAAGAGCAACAGCCCCTGATCTATCTCGCCAACACACTGGCCGTCTACCGTCACTGAGGCACGACTGACGCGCTGGATCAAGCCTCTCATCAGGCCAGGTGATCGGTTTCGTGGCGCAGCTTGCGCGCCAGATCATCGGTGGCGCGAATCAGGGCATCGACAATACCGGCCTCGCGCGAGGCGTGACCGGCGTCGCGAATAATCTGCAGCTCGGCATCGGGCCAGGCACTTTGCAGCGCAAAAGCGTTATCCAGCGGGCAGACCATGTCGTAGCGGCCGTGGACAATCATGCCCGGGATGCCCGCCAGCTTGTCGGCATTGTTGATAATCTGGTTGTCCTCAAGAAACGCTTTGTGGACAAAGTAGTGGGCCTCAATACGGGCCAGCGCCAGTGCCTTGAAAGGGTTAGAAAAAGCGTCCACTACATCCTGGTTGGGCCGCAAGGTGGCACAGCGCCCCTCCCACAGGGACCAGGTCTTGGCCGCCGACATTTTCTGCAGCTCATTATCACCGGTCAGTCGCTGGTAGTAGGAGCGCATAAGGTCATGGCGCTCATCTTCGGGAATCGGGGCGAGAAAATCCTGCCAGTAATCGGGGAAGATGGCACTGGCGCCATCTTGATAAAACCAGTTGAGGTCGCGCTCGCGACATAGGAAGATGCCACGCAAAATCAAACCCAGCACCCGCTCCGGGTGGGTTTGGGCATAGACCAGCGACAGCGTTGAACCCCAGGAGCCGCCAAACAAGACCCACTTGTCGATCCCCAGAGATTCGCGAATCACCTCTATATCACTCACCAGCGCCTGGGTCGTGTTGTTTTCAAGCTCAGCGTGGGGCGTCGAGCGGCCACAGCCGCGCTGATCAAACAGGATGATGCGGTAGTGTTCGGGATCAAAGAATCGGCGGTCGTACTTGCCACAGCCAGCCCCGGGCCCGCCGTGGACAAACAGCACCGGGATACCCTCTGGGTTGCCGGACTCATCGACATAGAGCTCATGGGGCGATTCAACGGGAATCTGGTGGCGAGCGAAAGGTTTGATTTCCGGGTAAAACATCAACATTTAGGGCGGCCCTGCTAGGCTGAAAGTCAGCAGTTAATGATCAGCCTGCAACTTAGCACACAAAGCCCCTGGGAGGGAGTCCCCGGCGCACTGCGCCGGGGCTTGAAACCGGTTGTTCGGGCCGAAAGGCCCGCTAACGGATTTTAGTTACAGCCCTGTCCGGTAAACGCATCGGCCACACCCTGCAAGGCCGGTTTGGCAGACAAGTCGGCGTTAAACAGCAGCGGCCAGACATCGTCGTAATTCGCCCCTGCCGCATTGGCAAACTGATTCATCAGCCAGCTCTCGTCATCGGTCAGTCCCCAGACGGTCAGGCCACCGCGCAGCTCGGCCGGCACTGTATCCAGATATACCTGCGCAACTTGGCAGAAGCGCTGTTTCTGATCGGCGGCCAGCTCCTCGTCATACTCGGGCAAAGCCGGGGCACCGCCACCACCATAGGGGTTGACCACGGCGATATCCAGCTCAGTGATTTTAACCTTGAGCCCCATATCCACCACTTGCTGGAAGGCGTTTTCAAAATGGCTGAGCGAGGGGTAGTCCATGTAAATGTGCATCTGGAAGCCGACACCATCAATAGTGCCTTCTTCTTTCAACGCCTCGGCAATTTGCAGGGTTTTATTCAGCCGGGTTGTGTTGGCGGTGTTGTCGTAATCGTTGTAGTACAAGTCAATACCGGGCCCGGCATCGCGCGCCGCCTGAAACGCCACTTTGAGGTACTCGGGAATGTCACCCTCAGCCGCCGGGGGCAATTCATTGTAGAAGACCGAACGGCGGAAACCATCTGCCGCGCCCTGATCCACCGCCTCGTTGACCACGTCCCAGCTGGTCACCACCCCAGGGAAGTCGGTTTCAAAGTGCTCGACAACGCCAGTGACGTGCTCGGTCAGCATGGCGGCAAAATCACCTTCGTAGTTATTCATAAAACCGGGCACCTGGTAGCTGGAGTGCCATACCAGGGCGTGGCCGTGAATGGTCATGCCATTGGTTTCGGCAAAGCCCACCAGCTGATCGGCATCGCCAAAGGTAAAAGTGTCTTCCTGTGGGTGCAGGTAGCTCATTTTCATGATGTTGCCGGCTGTCAGCTGGCTGAAGTGGCGGGTAATCACATCCTGGCGGGCACTGGCATCGCTGTGATTAAAAATACTGTAACTTTCATTGGCCGCCGAGACCGCAACACCGACCGGGAAATCCGATGGCGTAACGGCGTAGAGATCGAAGTCAGGCTCAATAGCAATCGGGCCCTCAGAGCTGCTTGATGAGCTGGAGCTTGAGGACTCTGAAGATGAAGACTCGGAGGATTCACTGGACTCGCTGGACTCACTCGACGAGCTGACACTGGAGGAGCTGGACGATGACGACAGGAAATCATCGGACGAGCCACCGGAAGAACCGCCACCGCAGGCGACAAGCACCGCACTGCAGGCACAAATAAGGGCATTTTTCAGTAGAGCAGACATAGTGCACCTTTCTCATTTATTTTGCGTTATTGTAAATGGGTCTTGTGGCATCTGGGCGCCACTTATTGTCATATAGACCATATTAATGCAAACTTTCACCCGATACAAGGAGCGGCCATGAGCCCCAGCCCCGTGCGCTGTCAGTGGTGCAGCGAGGACCCGCTGTACCGGGAATACCACGACACTGAATGGGGCCTGCCCTGCTACGACAAGCAACGCCTGTTTGAGCTGCTGTTGCTCGAAGGGGCCCAGGCGGGACTCTCATGGATTACGGTGCTGAAAAAGCGCGAGCACTACCGCAAGGTCTACGCGGGCTTCGATCCAGCCAAACTCGCGCGCTTCACGCCGGCCAAACAGGAAAAATTACTCAGCGACCCGGGCATTATCCGCAACCGGCTCAAAGTGCAAAGCGCCGTCAAAAACGCCCGGGCCTACCTGGCCATGGAGAAAGCCGGTGAGGACTTCGCCGAGTTTCTCTGGGGTTTTGTCGATGGCAAGCCACGGCAAAACCGCTGGCGCACGCTCAGCGAAGTGCCCGCCAGTACAGCCGAATCGGACGCCATGAGCAAGGCGCTGAAACGGCGCGGCTTTAATTTTGTCGGCAGTACCATATGCTATGCCTTTATGCAGGCCGCCGGTATGGTCAACGACCACACCCTCGACTGCTTTCGTTACAAACCCTGTGCCGCTCACAGGTGAGCACATCACGCCAACAGGAGAACCCTATGCGTTTTACCCGATTACTGCTCTGTCTGGGCCTGGCCGGGCTGCTGACGGCTCCCGCCCTCAGCGCCGAAACCATCGACAGCGAACGCGCCAGCTTTGAGCTTGAAACCGTCGCCGAGGGCCTGAAAAACCCCTGGGGCCTGGCGTTTTTGCCCGATGGCTCCATGATCGTCAGCGAGCGGGCGGGCAACCTGCGCCTGGTCAACCCCAAGGGTAAGCTGGGCGAGCCACTGCAAGGGTTGCCGAATATCGTGGTTAAGGGACAGGGCGGCCTGCTGGATGTGGCCGTAGACCCGGATTACGCCAGCACCGGCTGGATCTTTTTCAGCTACTCAGAACCTGGCGAGCGGGGCAACAGCACCGCCCTGGCGCGGGCGCGCATCGAAGGCAAGGTCCTGGTGGATGTCACCCGCATTTTCAGCCAAAAGCCCAAGGTCGAGAGCAACGCCCACTTCGGCTCGCGCATTGTCTTCAAGGGGGATGGCACTTTGTTCTTGACCCTGGGGGACCGCTACTCCCGCATGGACGATGCACAAACGCTGGACAACCACCACGGTAAAGTCATCCGTATCAATAAAGACGGCAGCGTCCCGGCAGACAACCCCTATGTGAACACCGAGGGCGCCCTACCCGAAATCTGGTCCATCGGCCACCGCAACATGCAGGGGGCCGCCATGCACCCCGAGACGGGCGAACTGTGGAGTGGCGAGCACGGTGCCCAGGGCGGCGACGAAATCAATATTGACCGCGCCGGGGTGAACTACGGCTGGCCTGTCGTCACCTACGGTGAAGACTACGGCGGCGGCAAAATTGGCGAAGGCTTTAAAAAAGAGGGAATGGAAACGCCCATTTACTACTGGCTGCCATCGCTGGCCACCGCCGGCATGACCTTCTACACCGGCGATCAATTCCCCAAGTGGCGCGGCGATCTGTTTGTCGCCAGTCTACGAGCCGAGACCCTCTCGCGGCTGGATATCGAAGGCGAGCGCGTACTGCATGAAGAGCGCCTGCTCGCCGATGAGCTGGGTGAGCGCCTGCGCCATGTGGTGCAGGGGCCGGATGGCTACCTTTACCTGCTAACCGACCAGAGCGATGGAAAAATCATTCGCCTGAAACCGGCGAAGTAAAATCAGACCCCGCGCAGTGACATCACGGCGCGGGGTCAATCACCAATTTCATTTCATCCAGCACAGGCCCTTCTCCGGCGATCATTTCATCGTAGGGCGATTGGGTCACCAGCCAGGCCTCGGTTTTCCCCTGCTCGGCCCACCAGCACTTCACCGCGTAGAGACTGACAAATTTTTTCGGCCGCCCAGAGGGCTCTTTAATCACCTGCCAGTCCGGCATGCCACCGGGAGGCTCGTGCCCGTAAGCGGCCAGGTAGTGGGTGCAGTCGCTATAGGACAAAATCAACGCCCGTTCACCGCTCGCCATAGACGCCTCCCGTGTCGCGCTCGGGCTCAATCCAGTCGCAGCGCCGCGCTCGCCGGCTGGCCCAGCGTTCGTAAGCAGCTTCAGCCAGGCCCCGAAAGCCCGGCCAGAGCAAAGGCTTGAACAAAAAGCCCACGGGCGTAAATGACCAGGCGGCGACATTGGCCTCCAGTCCAATGGCCCAGCTTTTATCGGCAAACTGCAAGTGCAGACGGCGCAGCATGTGCTGGCGCTGGTAGGCCGACACTTGCGCGGTGTGCACATCCATGAGTGTCAGCTCATGGCGCTTCAGACGCTGTAACAGAGTCATTTCGCGGCGGCACAAGGGGCACTTGCCATCAAAGTACAGAATCGCAGGCATGGCTTCGCCTCTGATTTGAGTGATTGTTTTGCTCAATACGTCGTATAGACAAGCGGCGATCAAAACGCACAACCGAACTGATAGAATGCGACAAACCTTTGCGGGACCGAGACATGGCACAGACTTATCGGGCACTGACGGAAAACGCCCACGACATCGTAAAACACCAAACGCGCACCGGCGTGCTGCTCACCAACCTCGGCACACCCGATGCGCCGGATGCCAGCGCACTCAAACGTTACTTGGCCGAGTTTCTTTCGGATCCGCGCATCATCGAAATTCCCCGCCTGCTGTGGAAGCTCATCCTGCACGGGATTATTCTGCGCGTGCGCCCGAAACGCTCGGCCAAACTCTACGCCAGCGTCTGGACTGATGAGGGATCACCGCTGCTGGCCATCAGCCAGCGCCAGTGCAGTGCCATTGCCGCAGCACTGGGAGACAAAGCCCTGGTGAGCCTGGGTATGCGCTACGGTAACCCATCCATCGCCAGCGCGCTGCGCGAGTTGCAGGCGGCGGGAGTGCGCAAAATCATTGTGCTACCGCTCTACCCACAGTACGCCGCCGCCACGGTCGGCTCCACTTTTGATGCACTCGCCCGCGAATTAATGCGCTGGCGCTGGGTGCCGGAGCTGCACTTTGTCAGTGGCTATTGCGACAACGAGCGTTACGTCGAGGCGCTGGCCCAATCATTGAAAGACCATCTGGCCGCCCACGGCCGGCCGGACAAGTGGGTATTCAGTTACCACGGCACCCCGAAGTTCTGCCTGGAAAAGGGCGACCCCTACTACTGCTTTTGCGTCAAAACCACTCGCCTGGCCGCGCAAAAGGCCGGGCTGGCACCGGAGGATTGCCTCACCACCTTTCAGTCGCGCTTCGGCAAAGCCGAGTGGCTCAAGCCCTACACCGACAAAACCCTGGAGTCCTTACCCGAGCAGGGCGTGAAACACATCGCTATTCTCAGCCCCGCCTTCAGCGCAGACTGTCTGGAAACCCTGGAGGAGCTGCAGGTAGAAAACCGGGAAATTTTCACCCAGGCGGGCGGTGAGACTTATCACTACATTCGCGCACTCAACGACCGCGAAGACCACATAGCGGCGCTGGTCGATGTGCTGGAAAAAGCCGGGGTAGGGCAATCAGACGGCACCTGAGTCAGGTGGCTGGCTACCAGAACCCGTGCACCATTTTAACGGCCAGGCCGACCATCATCAGGGCAAACACCTGCTTTAAGCGCTTGACCGGCAGATGATGGGCGAGTCTCGCCCCGAGCGGCGCCGTGAGAAAACTCATCGACGCCATGGCCAGCACAGCGGGCCAGACCACATAGCCCAGGGTCATAGGCCCCTCGGCCTGGGTCCAGCCATTCACCACATAACCCAGGGCGCCGGCGGCGGCAATGGGGATACCCAGCGCTGCCGAGGTGGCAATGGCGCGAGTCGGGCTCTGATTACACCAGATCATAAAAGGTACGGTCAGCGAACCACCGCCGATGGCCACCAGCGCCGAGACACCGCCAATACCGGCACCCACTCCAAACATGCCGGACACAGAGGGCAACTGCCGCTCGGGCCTCGGCGCTCGCCCCCAAATCATATAGGCGGCAATGGCGGTCATAAACACCGCAAAGAACAGTGCCAGGGGTTTCGCCGGTAAGTAAGCGGCAATAAAGGTAGCGGCAAAAGTGCCCAGCAGCACGCCGGGCGTGAGCTGGTAAACGGCTTGCCAATGCACGGCGCTGCGGCGGTTGTGGGCGAGCGTCGAGGCAATCGCCGTGGGGACGATAGCGGCCATGGAGGTGCCCAGGGCAAAGTGCACCAAATGCTCGCTGCCAAAGCCCTGCGCGCCCAAGAGCACGACCAGCACCGGCACCATAATGCCGCCGCCACCAATTCCAAGCAGCCCGGCAAAAAAACCGGTGATGGCACCGAGTGCCAAATAGCCCACCAGCCATGTTTCCATTGATGCCCCCTAGGGCCTGTTGACACTAATTTAGTACAGCCTGTTGCGACTAAAAATTCGCCAATCAAGGCGCGAGGAGAGTGGTTTGGTCACTCCAAATGAACGACGAGCAAGGCTTACCGCCTCCTGCTCTCGCGCCTCACCTGCATCCATGCAGGCGACGCCCAGTGGCGGATTTTTAGCCGCAACCCGAAGGGCAAGAGCCAGTTTTGTCCCCAGCGTTGTTGCCGAGACCCAAAGCACTCGCTGCGCTCATGGGGCCAGCTTTCGCTTATTTGGAATAACCAAACGACGCTCACGGCGCCTAGCTGGAAACAAAACTGGCTTCCAGCAGGCGTATTAAATTAGTGTCAACAGGCCCTAGCTCAAGGCGGCAGATTACCCGCCCAGATGCAGGGGCGCAATCAGTCCTCTGACTTTGGCGCGCCCGGCCCCTCGCGCTCGAGCCGCTCAAGCTCCCGGCGGTAGCGCTCGAGATCCTCCCAATCGTAGGGCGAGCCAACATTCAACCCCTTTTCCAAATGGGCGGCGCGCTCGCGGGCATTGTGCTCCAGCGAGTGCTCCTCGGCCTCTTTTTCCTCTTGCTGCTTTTCGTATTTTTTCAAAAATTCTGATGCTTTCATGATGACCTCCACGGGGCTGCGTTCGATTACCCCTGCTACCTCTTCCGACCCGCTGGCGACGGCTCGGGTTCAGTCCACTATAATGGCGTGCCAATTTACACCCGAATTCCCCCGAGGCAATTGATGAGCCGCGAGCGCTTTGAAAAATTCAAACAGGTATTGCGCCAGCGTCAAGCCGACATGACGGTGCTGACCGACAAAGTGCACAAAGCCCAGAATATTTCGGCCATCCTCCGTACCGCCGAGGCCGCCGGCATAGGCACCATCCACATGGTCAAACCCGAGCGCGGCCACCTTGTCTACCACAATACGGCAGGCGGTATCGGGCGGTTTACTGAGCAGGTGGTGCACGACACCATTGAACAGGGGTATGACCATCTACGCGACCAGGGCATGCAGCTCTACGCGGCACACTGGTCCGATCGCGCCATCGATTACCGGGACGCGGACTTTACCCAGCCCTTTGCCCTGGTCATGGGCGCCGAAAAGCACGGGCTCAGCAACTATGCGGCGCGCGAAGCCGATGCCCACCTGACCATTCCCATCATCGGTCTGGTGGAGAGTTACAACGTCAGCGTCGCTGCCGCGATTATCCTGCAGGAGGCCATGGCTCAGCGGACCGCCGCCGGCCTCTACGAGCGAGAGGTTGCCATAGACGAGCACTACCACCGCACCCTGTTCGAGTGGATGCACCCAAAGATGGTCAAATACTGTCGCAAGCACAAACTGCCCTATCTGCCGCTCGACGAGGACGGCGATATCATGCCCCCCGAGGATGCGCGCTATCGCCGCCCCTTTGACGACTAGCGGCGGCCTGCCGGTGGTATTGCCCGGCCCCGTGTAATAGTATCGGGGCAGAGCTTGGCGGCCGTCGTGGCGCCCGCCTCAAACGTTCACGGACCGACTCAACGGAGTAACCACAATGGCATCAGTTTCAAAGTACCTTCTCTCGCTGTTCCTACTGGTTCTCGGCCTCGCCATCAGCGGCGCCCAGGCCGATGCACTGGACGACATCACCAAGCGTGGTACCCTGCGCGTCGGGGTCTCACTGTTCACGCCCTGGACCATTCAAAATGAGGAGGGCAAGCTCGCCGGCTTTGATGTGGACGTGGCGCGTAAAATAGCCGACGACATGGGCCTGAAAGTTGAACTCAAAGTCTACCCCTGGGAAGACATTATGCCGGCCCTGAACAAAGGCGAAATCGACTTGATTGCCGCCGGTATGGCCATCACGCCGTCGCGCGCTTTAAAGGTGGCCTTTTCTCAGCCCTATTCCGAATCGGGCGTCACCCTCGCCACGCACACCGCCAACACCAAAAACATCAACTCCCTCACCGAGCTGAACAAAAAAGAGATCACCATCACCGCAGTCAAAGACTCCATTGGCGGTGACCTGGCCGCCTCGGTGTTTGACAAGGCAACGCTGACGCTGTTTGAAAAACCCGAGCAGGCAGAAAAAGCCGTTTTGGAAGGCAAGGCCCACGGATATGTGGCCAGCAGCCCCATGGCCAACATTCTCGCACTGACGCACCCGGAGGTTGTTGACCTGCCACTGCCGGAGGCTCTGCTGAGCTACAAAATCGGCTTTGCGGTACGCAAGAACGAGCAGTCACTGCTAAACTTTTTGAATGCGTGGATTGTGTCTCGCACAGCCGATCGCTGGCTGCCGGCGAGCGCAAATTTCTGGTTTGAAAGTCTGGAGTGGCAGGAGGCGCAATAAGATGGCGCTCAAATATTCTCTGGCAATATTCTTGGCAGCGGCTGCGGGCGCTCAGGCGCAAAACAGTGACTCGGGCGCCGACTACTCCGACAGAGTCGTCGAGGAGGTGATTGTCACCGCGCGCGACTGGCGCAAGCCTAAAGCACCCGAGCTGCCCGAGACGCCGCGCTGGCAAATCACCGATGAAACCCGCGAAAAGCTCGGTAGCCGTATGCAATTTGGCTATGACCCGGTACTGGAAGAAATCCGCAACACCGACAACCGCATCAAGGTCCGCGGCAATGTGCGCGAGCCCGAACCGGTTACCATTTTCCGCGCAAATTTTTAAACCCCTGCCGATTCAGGTGCCCGCGGGCACCTGAGTCTTAGCACTCCCCTTCACATTTGGCCACTCGCTCGACCCAGGGCAACCCCAAAGACCCAATTGCCAGGCTGGCACGATAGCGCGGCGCGTCCAGCGCCTGGTCGTAGCGCTTCTGCGACGGGCTCAATTTCAACGCCTCGGATTGACGTCGGCTCAAGTGAAACTGCTGAACCCCCGTGAGCCTGACGTACACCTCCTGATCTTTGCACTGACCGACCGCTGATAGTCGCGCCGGCAAGACCCAGTGGGGCTCGTCATAAGTCGCGGCGCGCTCAAGCAGTGGCTCCTGAGTCAGGGCGGCATCCACCGCAATCAGCCGCGAAGCGCCCTGCTCCTGGCTCAGTAAATTGCGCCTGGCCCGCTCCAGAGCTTGTTCGTTGTCTTTGCTGGCGTTTGCCGCATAGGCAGCTTCGGCGCGCTGCACCAGCGCGCGGTATTGCGCCAATAAATCGGTGTAGGGCTGGCCGCCGTATACCAGCAACACATAGGCGCTCTGGCGCTTAAAATCCGCATCGCACACCACCTCGGCGCCGCCCAGCGCTGCAAACGACGCCTCGCTCAATTTGACGTTGTAGGAGCGGTGGAACAAATACTTATCCCCGGCCACATTGCCCTGCCAGCTGAGGGACAAAGAGCGGGTGCCCTCGTGGTATTGGTAATAGGGCAGGCTCAACTCTCTCTCGGTCAGATCAAGGCGCTGCACCTCTCCCCAGTGGCGATTGATGGCGGCCTTGCCGAGCACTACGCCATTGGCCGCCACCACAAGCACCGCCGCATACCAGAGTTTTTTCATTGCTCACCTCCGGCCTGGGTCTGCGTATAGCGGCGCAAGCGCGAAAACACCATCAGCGCCAAAAGCGCCGTCAGCCCCAGCAACAAAAAGAACAGGGATTTGGGCAGCCACTCCCACCACCAGTCAAAGAACTTGGTGTACAAAAACAAAAAGAAGAACACATTGCCGGTGGCCACCACGGCTGGCCAACCGCGTTGCACGCCCAACCAGATAGCGCCGGCACTGACGGCAAACCCGGCAATTTGATACACCCCTTCAATCACCGCATGGCTCCAGGGCAGGTAACTGCCGCGGCCCCAGTTGGAGAGCACCAACAACACCAGGCACAGCGCCGTCAGGGACAAAACGCGGTAAATCGTGGAAAACCCGGCGTAGGCGTGCTGGCTGATCACTGAGGGCAGGAAAAACAGCGCCAGGGTCGGCAACAAAAAGTGCTCGGGCCGCTCACCCACCGACAGCCAATAAAGACCACTGTAAGTCGCACTCTGTGCCCCGATAAACGCAAACACACAGAGCATGGCCACCGCCAGGAGCAAGCGAACCTCCAGCGCGTAGGCGAGCAAGCCGGCGTAGACCGCAAAAACCGCCAGTGCCGTGGGCGAGGGTGGAAAATTGTACAACTGCCCCAGCAGAGCGATGTTGATCACCAGGCAGGCAAAGCTGATCATGGCGGCGATTTTGGCGTAGTAGCGAGCCGGGCCGTCGAGCTGGGCGATATAGACCACGCCGACCAGGCTCAACAGCGGCGCTGCCACCAGCACCGCCACTTGAAGCCAGGTATCGAGCAGCCCCCAATACTGCTGGAAAAAGAAAAACACACTCGCCGCCAGCGCCCAGGCACCGAGAAAGCTCACCACCTGCATACCCAGGCTCAGGCGTCTGGCGTGATCGGCAAGGTCCACGTCATACCCCTGGCGCAGGCTTTCGAGCTGCTGCTGATGGTAGACGCGTACCCGGCTGAGCTGCTCAGTCTCCAGGCTCAGCACGCCCTCACTTTGCAGCCGCTGCAATTCCTGACCAAACGCCCGGATGCTGTCCGCCCGGCGCTGTGCTTCGGCCCTGTTGTCTTTTTCCATGGCTGGCTCCTGCCCCTTGTGCCCCGCACTTTTAACGGGCAATATTGCCCGCGTTAACCGGTTTCACACAAGTAAAATAACGTTCAAAGGTTCGCCCATGTGCTCGTTAATCAAATGTATCGCTCCCGCCTTGCTCCTCTCTCTCGTCTCGCTCCTGGCCCGCGCCGAGACCTATCAGCTGGAGTCGCCCGATGGCCGCCTCTCGCTCAAAATTGAAGTGGGCGAGTCGATTCACTGGTCCGCCACGCTGGGCGAGACCCGCGTCATTGCCCCGAGCCGCGTGGGGCTGACCCTGAAAGGGACTGGCGATATCGCGCACAAAATCAGCATCGCCGATGCCCAGCGCCGCGAAGTGCAAAACACACTGACGCCAGTAGTCACGGATAAAAACGCGCAGATCAATGAGCATTACCGGGCGCTGTCGCTGCGCTTTGACAATGGTTACGGCCTGGACTTTCGCGCCTATAACGACGGCGCGGCCTATCGCTTTACCGGCAGCAAAGACGGGCCGATTGTCGTTGAAAATGAAATCCTTGAGCTCAATTTCCCCGAACTCACCGAGACCCTCTTCCCCGAAGAGGAGAGCCTGATCTCCCACTACGAGCGCCTTTATGTACCAGCGCGCTTGAGCGAGCTTGAAGCGGGCCGCTTTGCCTCATTGCCGGTGTACTTCTCCGCCAACGACATCAATGTGGTCTTTACCGAGGCCGATTTATCCGACTACCCGGGCCTGTTTGTCAGCGCCACCGGCGGCAACGGCGTCACCGCCAAACACCCCGGAGTGGTTACCGAAGCAACCCCCATGCCCGGCTCGGAAGATCGCAACCAACACCTGAGCTTTGCCAGCCACATTGCCGAAACGACGGGAGCGCGCGATTTTCCCTGGCGCCTCGCCATCATCAGCGATAAAGACGCCGACCTGGTGCAAAGCGAACTGGTGTGGCTGCTCTCGCGCGACAATCAACTGGCCGAGTCGAGCTGGATCAAGCCCGGCCGCATCGCCTGGGACTGGTACAACGCCAACAACCTGTTCGGCGTGAACTTTAAAGCCGGCATCAATACCCAGACCTACAAGTACTACATCGACTTTGCCGCACAGTACGGCCTGGAGTATGTGATTCTCGACGAAGGCTGGACCAAAACCACCACCAATATCGTCGAGTCCAACCCCGAGATGGACGTCCAGGAGTTGATTCGCTACGGCAAGGAAAAAGGCGTGGGCATTATTCTCTGGGCGCTCTGGGGCCCGCTGGATAAAGACTACCAAAACATCCTGAAAACCTACGGCGAGTGGGGCGCGGCGGGCATTAAAGTGGACTTTATGCAGCGCGCCGACCAGTACATGGTGAATTACTACGAAAAGATCGCCAAAGAGGCGGCCAAGCACCAACTACTGGTGGACTACCACGGCGGCTTTAAACCCGCAGGCCTCAGACGCGCCTACCCCAATGTCATGACCTACGAAGGGGTCAAAGGCAACGAGAACAACAAGTGGAGCCAGGATATCACCCCCGAGCACACCGTTACTCTGCCGTTTATCCGCATGGTGGCCGGCCCCATGGACTTCACACCGGGCGCTCTGCGCAACGCCCACCTGGAGCAGCATCACATCAGCCACTTCCGGCCCGTGAGCATGGGCACCCGCGCCCATCAGGTGGCCATGTACGCGGTCTATGAAAGCGCGCTGCAAATGCTCTGTGAATCGCCCTCTACCTATTTGCGCGAGCCCGAGGTCACTGAGTTTATTGCCGCCTTTCCCTCAGTGTGGGATGAAACCCGCGTGCTCGACGCCGCGGTTGCCGATTACATTCTGGTGGCCAGACGCAAAGGCGACACCTGGTACCTGGGCGCCATGACCGACGATACCGCCCGCACCCTCACCGTCGACTTCAGCTTTTTGGGCGAGGGCGACTACCAGCTGGATTTGATTCGCGACGGTCTCAACACCGAGCACTACGCCGAAGATTACAAACGCGAGCAGCGCCCGGTGAACGCCAGCCAATCACTGCCAATCAAGCTTGCCAGTGGTGGCGGCTGGGCGGGTATTGTGCGCAAGCGCTAGAGCGCTGCGCACCGGTCTGATCATCTGCAGTAAAGATCGGGCTATTTGTCACCCAAATACCAGTCATCGCGGTAGGTTTTCACCATATCCGGCCATAGCACGGTGAGCACCGTTGCTATGGCGCCGTTGCAAAACCCCTCTGGGAACATCATCAGTACAAACAGCAGAGCGTTTTGCTGCCACACCGCCAACGCCCCATCACTGCCGGTGATAAAAAACAGCAGATAGCTGGCCGCACCCAGCCAGAGACAACTGAGCATGGCGCCAAAAAAGCCCACACCGAGAAAATAGGTAAACGGGTTTTTAAAGCGCCAGCGGTCCACCAGAAAAATCACCAGCCAGGTCCAGCCCACCGGCACAGCCACCCCCAGTAAAAAGCTCACCGGCAACGCTGCCAGATTCACCTCGGAAAAGGCCACAGCCGCGCCGTCGAGCGCCGCGCCCATCGCAAAGCGATAGATCAGATTGGCTGCCAGCGCCAAGGCACCGACGATCAATGCCAGCGGCGCGCCAAACACCATGGTGGTCACCGCCATCAACATGGGGTGAAAGCCCAACACCTCACGCACCTCCACCTGCAGCAGCCAAAAGAGCCCGAGCGCCAGCACACTGGCGTAAAAGGCGTGCTGGCGAGTACCGCTGGCCAGCAACTGCGACCAGGGCGCCAGACGCAGTGCCACAACCAGTAACGGCAGAGCCAAGGCGATGCTGACCCACAACAAGGCGGGCGAAGGCGCGGTGAGAAAGTGCATAGCGGTATTCTACACAAGCCGCTTGTCCGTCAGGGGTGTGCTCGGTATTCTGCGGAACACGGGTACTTGCCACACCCGGCAAAGACTTATAGTATTAATGACCAAAAGAGGTGCGCACCATGGCTTCGCTGCAAGACCAGCTCAAAAACGCCGGCCTGATCGACGACAAGAAGGCCAAGAAAATCCAAAAAGAAAAGAGCAAGCAGCATAAGCAGGCGGTGAAAACCGGCCAGCAGATCACCAGCGAGAGCAAAGCCGAGGCACAGGCCGCGCGGGCCGCCAAAGCCGAGCGCGACCGCGAACTGAACCGCCAGCGCCAGGCGGAAGCCGAGAAAAAAGCCATAGCCGCGCAAATTCGCCAGCTGATTACCAGCCACCGCCAGCCCAAGTGCAGAGCCGGCGCCCAGGAGCTGGAGTACCACTTCACCGACGGTAAAACCATCAAAAAGCTGGTGCTGGATGCCGATGCCCACAATCGTGTCAGCCGCGGATTGCTGGCCATTGCCAAGCTCGATGAAGGCTACGAACTGGTGCCGCGCGTCACCGCTGAAAAAATCGCCGAGCGCGATGCAGCTCTGGTGGTTGTGGCCAACACACCCAGCGCGCAGGAACAGGAAGACGACGATCCCTACAAAGATTACGTAATCCCCGATGACCTCATGTGGTAGGTAAAAAGGTAAAACGATGACAATAAATCGCAGACAACTGCTTGCACGTTCGCTCTATCTCTCCGGCGCCCTGGCGCTTAGCAAACAGCGCGCCTTTGCCCAGGCCGCTCAAGCCACCGGCCTGAAAGACCTCTACAAAGAGGACTTTTACATTGGCACCGCCATCGGCAACGCCCGCCTGACAAATCCGCCGGCGGGCTTTAACGAGCTGGTGGCGCGCGAGTTCAACGCCATGACCATGGAAAACGACATGAAGTGGGAGCGCCTGCACCCCGAGCCCAACCGCTGGGTGTGGGACTACGCCGACCAGTTCATGGCGTTTGGCGAAAAACACGGCATGTTTATGGTCGGCCATGTGCTGGTGTGGCACTCGCAGACCCCGAGCTGGGTCTTTAACGATGCGGACGGCAAACCCCTGTCGCGCGACGCGCTGCTTGCGCGAATGAAAGACCACATCGACACAGTGGCCGGACGTTACAAAGGTCGCATCCACGCCTGGGATGTGGTGAACGAGGCCGTCGACGAAGACAAAGGCTGGCGCAAAAGCGCCTGGTTTAACCAGATTGGCCCCGACTTTGTCGACCACGCCTTCCGCTACGCCCGCGCGGCCGCGCCCGAAGCCCACCTGATGTACAACGACTACAACATGCACAACCCCGGCAAACGCCAGTTTGTGGTGGACATGATCAAGCGCTTTAAAAACACCGGCGTGCCCATCGATGGCGTTGGCATGCAGGGTCACGTGGGGTTGGGCTACCCCGAGATACAAGAATTTGAAAAGAGTATCGAGGCCTACGCCGCCGCCGGCGTTGCCGTGCACATCACCGAGCTGGATCTGGACGTACTGCCCGTGGCCTGGGATCACATCGGCGCCGAGATCTCCGACAGCTTCGAGTACTCCGACGAGCTCAACCCCTACGCCGATGGCCTGCCGGCCGAGGTAGAGGAGCAACTCGCCGAGCGCTACGCGCAGTGGTTCAAACTCTTTTTAAAACACCGCGACAAGATCGCCCGGGTCACCTTCTGGGGTACCGGCGACAGCGAGTCCTGGAAAAACGACTTCCCGGTACGCGGGCGCACCAACTACCCGCTGCTGTTTGACCGCGACTACCAGCGCAAACCCGCCTATGACGCCGTAGCCGCGTTAAAGCAATAACCACTTCCACCTGCCGCCGATAGGATGCGCCCGCAATATTTGCTATATTGCGGGCCACTTGGCAAAAGCGTGCACCGGGCCTTTTCCAGCAAGCCCGGTGACACTAACCTGCCCACCATACACACATGCCCGCTTTGCGGCGGCATCACCGGATGTATCAGGAAGACTCGATGGCAGACCCCTGCTTTCAAATCAAAGGCACCAGCGTCACCACCATGGTGCTGGACTTGTACCACTACCACTCCGACGAATTTCTCCAAACCCTGAAAAACAAGGTGCAGACCGCGCCGCTGTTTTTCACCGGCTCACCGCTCTACCTGAACCTGGCCTCCTTTGACGGCGAGCTGGGCAAAGCGCAACTGCAAGAGATCATTAACGCCTGCCAAAGCCAGGGCTTTCAGTTGTTTGGCTGCAAGGGCGGCACCGAAGAGCA
This sequence comes from Gilvimarinus algae, assembly GCF_030518215.1. Taxonomy (GTDB): domain Bacteria; phylum Pseudomonadota; class Gammaproteobacteria; order Pseudomonadales; family Cellvibrionaceae; genus Gilvimarinus; species Gilvimarinus algae. The sequence goes on along the minus strand of NZ_JAULRT010000032.1, from coordinate 7,658 downwards.
GGCCCGCCTGGCCCGCGGCCTGGGGCTGATTCACTTGCCCGCCTCGCGCCCGCGCGTGGAAAAGCCCGAGGCCGAAGCGGCCAGCGAACCCCAGGCGGCGCCGAGTGCCGGGTTCGGGACCCGAGTCATCGACAAGCCGGTGCGCTCCGGCCAGCAGGTGTACGCCGAAAACGCCGATTTGATTTTGCTGGCGCCGGTCAGCGAAGGGGCCGAGGTGATTGCCGATGGCAACATCCACGTCTACAGCACCCTGCGCGGGCGCGCCCTGGCCGGGGTTAAAGACAACCCCGCCGCGCGCATTTTCTGCCAGCGGCTGGAGGCCGAGCTGGTGTCCATTGCCGGACACTTTGTGCTCAACGATACCCTGCGCGAGGCTTGCTGGAAAAAACCGGCGCAGATTTTCCTGCACAACGAATCCATTGAAATTGCCGCACTGTAAGGTGCCAACACATTGAGGACACACCGTGGCTAAAATTATTGTCGTTACTTCCGGTAAAGGCGGCGTGGGCAAAACCACCTCCAGTGCCGCCATTTCTACAGGCCTGGCCCTGCGCGGCCACAAGACTGTGGTCATCGACTTCGACGTGGGCCTGCGCAACCTGGACCTGATCATGGGCTGCGAGCGCCGCGTGGTCTACGATTTTGTCAACGTCATCAACAAAGAGGCCAACCTCAAGCAGGCGCTGATCAAAGACAAGCGCACCGAGGGACTCTACATTCTGCCCGCCTCGCAAACCCGCGACAAAGAAGCCCTGACCCACGAGGGCGTAGAGGCAGTACTGAACGAGCTGGCCGAAGACTTTGACTACATCATCTGCGACTCACCCGCCGGTATTGAGCAGGGCGCGCAAATGGCCTTGTATTTTGCCGAAGAGGCGATAGTCGTCACCAACCCGGAAGTGTCGTCGGTGCGCGACTCAGACCGCATTCTCGGCATTCTGCAAAGCAAATCCCGCCTGGCAGAGCAGGGCAAATCGGTCAAAGAGCACCTGCTGCTGACCCGCTATAACCCCGCGCGGGTCGCCAGCGCCGAAATGCTGAGCGTGGCCGACGTGGAAGAAATTCTCGCCATACCCCTCCTTGGTGTTATCCCCGAGTCCGAGGCCGTGCTCAAGGCCTCCAACCAGGGCGCTCCGGTGATTTTGGATGAAGAGTCCGAAGCCGGCCAGGCCTACTCCGATGCCGTCGCCCGCCTGCTGGGTGAAGACGTAGAGCACCGCTTTTTGGAACAACAGAAAAAGGGCTTTTTACAGCGTCTGCTGGGAGGCAAGTAATGGGCATACTGGATTATCTTCTCAAGAAGAACAAACCCGCCTCTTCGGCCTCGGTGGCCAAGGAGCGGCTGCAAATCATCGTCGCCCACGAGCGCAGCACCCGCGGGCAACCGGACTACCTGCCGCTGATGCAGCAGGAAATCCTTGAGGTGATTCGCAAGTACGTGGACATTGAGCAAGACCAGGTGTCCGTGCAACTGGACACCGCCGATGACTGCTCAGTGCTTGAGCTCAACATCACCCTGCCCGAGCGCAAGTGAGGCCGTTGCCGATAGCGTCTCGCGCGCTATCGGCTCCTAGCTACCGCCAACAGGCCGCACCTTAACCCCGGCTTTACACTTATCACGCCGCCCTTCGGGTACAATAGCGCCATCCTAAAAACACCAACAAGTCGGACCGGTCGCGCTCAGCGTGCAACCGGGTAGCGCTTGTTGTTTGCAGCGAGCCTTAACCATGTCAGAGCCCAACACACAGCCCACACTCAGCAAAGGCGCTATGTGGATGATTGAAATCGCCCTCGCCATTGGTGGCTTTGGTATCGGCACCGGCGAGTTTGCCACCATGGGGCTGATGCCGCCCATCGCCGAGGGCCTGGGCGTGAGCGAACCCCAGGTGGGGCATGTGATCAGCGCCTACGCCTTTGGCGTGGTAGTGGGCGCACCGCTGCTGGCCGTGTTTGGGGCCAGGTTGTTTCACCGCAACCTCTTGCTGCTGCTGATGGGTTTTTACGCCATCGCCAATATCGCCAGCGCTCTGGCACCCAACTACGAAACCCTGCTGGCCTTTCGCTTTATCGCCGGCCTGCCCCACGGCACCTACTTTGGTGTGGCCGCACTGGTGGTGGCGAGCCTGGTGCCGCCCAGCCAGCGCGGCAAAGCCGTGAGCCGGGTGATGGTGGGCCTCACCCTTGCCGTGCTGATCGGCAACCCGCTGGCCACCTGGCTCGGGCAATCGGTGAGCTGGCGCTACGCCTTTGCCTTGGTGGGCGTGCTCTCGGTACTCACGGTGGTGCTGATTTACCTGTTTGTGCCGCTCAACCACAACCAGCTGCGCAACAACCCGCTCAATGAGCTCAAGGCCTTTAACCGGCCCGAGGTGTGGCTGGCACTGATGATCGGCGCCACCGGCTTTGCCGGCGTGTTTTGTGTGTTCAGCTACCTGGCGCCCACTTTGTTGAACGTGACTCAGGTGGACAAAAACTGGGTGCCCATCGCCATGGCCACCTTTGGCCTGGGTGGGTTTTCCGGCAATTTTTTGGGTGGCTGGCTGTTCGACAAATTTCAGTTTAAAGCCGTGGGTGGCTTGCTGCTGTGGAGCATTGCCGTACTCATGGTCTATCCACTGACCACCGCCAGCCTGTGGAGCCTGCTACCGGCGGTTTTCTTTGTCGGCACCATCGCCGCCATATCGCCACCGCTGCAAACCCACCTGATGGACGTGGCCGTCGGCGCCCGAACCCTGGGCGCCGCCTCTCACCACGCCGCCTTTAACACCGCCAACGCCATAGGCCCACTGCTCGGCGGCATGGCCATCTCCGCTGGCCTGGGCTGGAGCGCCACAGGTTACGTGGGCGCCGGCACCGCTGTGCTGGGGCTGATGTTTTTTGGGTTGGCTTGGAAAAGAGAGCAAGGAAACCTTTGAGAAAGGTCGCAAACACAAGCAGGTGAGGCGCCACTTGCGCCCCTTTGCTTCAAGGGCAACCAGGCAGTTATTAGCAAAATCAATATCCCGCACTCGCTAGCGCACGGCCTCCATCACCCGCAAGCCACCCCGTACATGAGAGACTCACATAACAACGCAACCCCCTCGAGCTGCTCGAGCACCCCTGTGGCTTCATCGTGACTAAATACGGTGGGTAATGTCTGTGGGCGTCTAGAACGCTGAAAATCAAGAATACCGAGAGGCTGGTATTCACTCTGTCAAAGCCGCTTTTCATAGTACGCGGAGTGGATTTAAGCGCCCCTCCAAAATCACTTCTGATAAATCTCTGCAAAATCAGTAAGTTGGATAAAGCTTGTCCTGTGTGAAAATATCGAATAAAGTCAGAATTACACAGAATCAGGCTTGCTTTCCCCCTGACACGGAGATGTCGAAAATCACTTCTTTTCTTATTAAAACAGACGTCTACGGCGATTTCCTCAATTCAGTTCTAGGGGAGTTACATTGCCGCGGGGAATTTTACTTAGGCTTTTGAATTAGCTGTTAACTGTCTATGCATCCTGCGAAAGTAAATACGATTAATACTCTTCAGTTGATTGCTGACTTAGAAGCTCAAAGAGCGTACGAGGCCAATGTGCCAATAGCAAATGTGCCGAGTGAGCTAGTAAATCAGTGGTTTGATGACTTCTATCATCCAGACTCTGATTGGTACAAGGAGCCATTTACGAACAATGAGCTAGACGTTTTAGGCGAGTTTAGTGCGTTCTATGATGCCCGGGTATCGTCTCTACCAGATTCTTTAGACGAAATGCATGAGTGCTATCAATGGAAAGAGGTTGTTGGGAAAGCCTAGTGGGTACTGAATATGCTAGATTGGCAGGGTGTTGTGGCAACCTATGACAACAGTTAACAAGGGTAGTCAAAATCGCCCGCAAAAGGCGCGGGCTGGACTCGCTAACGCTCGCCTTTGCTACCAGCGTTATGTTTTCGGAGTCCTATGAAATTCTTAGTTCTAGGTTTGCTATTTGGGAGTGCGGTAGTTATCGCTTCTGAGGACGAATATGTTCTTCCTATACATACTCCAGAAGAAGCCGAAACTTTAATAATTGAGTATCTCCGTAGGGATCGCCCACAGATAGATCTCGCCGAGTACAATTATGAGAGTCTTAGCTATACGTATATGCAAGGTTTCTGGACAGCATCTTTCGAGTGCAAAAAGGTTGAGCTAAGTTGCCACTTCGGGGTTCAAATGAGCAATGATAAAAACCCAGAATTTAGGTTTTACCCAGGCATTTAAACATAACAAGCAAAGGCACAATCGCCCGCAAAAAGCGCGGGCTGGACGCTCACTGCGTTCGCGCCTGTGCTTTGGGCGTTAGCTGATAATAAAGGTATTGTGATGGTTCAAGAATTTGGAAAGAAAGCGGGTTATGCTACTACCATTCCAATTATTCTTGTTTGTTATACTTTCTTTGCGGGCCCGATAGCTATTTTTTGTATGTACGTTGCGGTAGATCAGTTTTATTTCGTTTTTCATGCTATTGACTGCGTGTATGGCGATCTATCTACCGTTAACCCATATCGATAGCCTAAGACAGTATACTCCGTTAGAGTTCGATGGAAAATATCTCATCGTTACTCAGCCTTGGCAGCGAAGAAGAATCTATGAATTTACGAAATTACGTTATTTCAAACTATTTAAGAAACGCCTATTTTTTATTCACGGGGCCGCTCCGGTGTTGGTGGTTTTAAGTGGTATTTCTTCAGATGAAAAGGAAAGGTTGCAGTCACTGCTAAGCAGCTAACAAGGTGCTCAAGCCGAACCTTCACCTACGTTCCACCCAGCGCATGGCTTCGCCATTGTATGCGCTGTGTTACACTTTCGGTTCGGCCGGCTTAGCACGGCGTTAAATGCCTAAGGTAATCATGAGCCCTGATCAATTCGTCAGAAACATAAAAGCTGAGATTGAAAGTCTAGTATCTCTTTATGCTCAAGGTGCTGAAGGCCAAACCGCAATCGGTACTAAGCTAGATTCTCTAAATCTTAGCCCTGAACTACAAGCGGAAGTTGTATCGTTAATTGAGCAGGCTATTAAAGAATCTACCTACAACTTAATTGGTGGTCTTGAAGGCTCAGCTTCACTAGCTGGCACTCAAGAAAAATATAAAATCACGGATGAACGCGGCAACGAACTTTCAGGTGAACTTGACGTATTATTCTATGAACAGGTCATGAAATAAGCATTTAACCAGCGCATTAAGAGCAGACGGTTAACAGTTGGCTACCGTTCGTTCCTCACTAATTTTAGCCAACTGTTTCCCGCTGCTTATGCGGGCGTTACAGCTACTGATAGGACGAACAAAAAGTATGAATTGGAAGTCGGTGACAATCATTGCTTTTGCGGCCGCTACCGGCGCAATCGGCGCCCAATACTTCTTTGGCAGCTTAACTATCTCGGGTGCCTTAGCCGCTATAGGCTCTGCACTAGCGGCTGGTATCGCAATGGCCTCGGTTCAGTCCATCCGTAAAGACAAAGGCAGTCGCAACAATGGCAATCTGTAACAAGGCCGGTCAGCATCGCCCACTTCGTGGGCTGGACCTCCGTTACGGCGCTTCGCGCCTTCACTCCGGCCGCTGCCAGCTGCGTTAAGCGCATACGCATGTACGTAACCAAAGACGAGATTAAACGTGGAACAGTGGCCGGATTTGCCTTCACCTTGTTGATGTTGGCGTTCGGTGCTGATGGCTTTCTGCCCGCACCAAAGCCAAGCTCTCTAGTGGTATTCACGGGACAGGTGGAAGAGGTTCAATTCCTAGAGAACGCACGAAGCTGGAAGATAGCGCTGGCCTCTTCCGACGATAGGCGAGTTTTTCATGTCCCGGCGGACTTGTGCCTTTCGTTGGAGCGTGACATCAATATCGGAGAGACGGCGACGGCGAAGCTACATAGGCGCGTGCCACTAGGGAAGATTCGTGCATGGGAGCTGAAGGCATCAGGTAAAGAGATACTTTCTTACGAAGACAGCGTAAAGCAGCAACGCCCTCCACGAAAAATGGCTGGTCTTATTCTAATAATGTTTTTGGGGTTTTCTTTAGGAATGACGTTTATGCAGATAGCTCATCGCCCCAAGAGAAATGCTTAACAAACTGTTGCAGTACATTCCGGCACCTTCGGTGCCTCCATCGGACAGCCTTTACAGCGCTTCGCGCCTCCAAGGCTGCCGCTGAACAAGGGCGTTAGTGCTCTATGAAAATGAAGAATTTCTACGCTATTTTAATCGCATGTTTTTTATTCTCTATTCTTTTTCTTGGAGAAATTGGTATCTCGCTATATTTCTGGACGGAAGAGAATTACGAAGTCATAGGCTATGTTAGCTGGGCGCTTTACCCATTATTTTTAATCACTTGTGGTTTTGTATCGGTTAAATACTCCGCTAAGCGCAGATGGTGGTTTTCACTGGTGTTCGCTGCGGCAGCGTATGTACTTGTTCTAATGCTTCCAGTCATTATTGGCACTGGGCTAAATTTTGCTAATTGGGGTGTATCTGCAGTTGTTACACCTGTCGCTATGCTTATATTTTCAGGTCTTGGTGGGGGTATACATCACTATGTTGCAGTCAAGCACTAACAAGCGACTGTGGTTCAACCCGTAGCTAAAAATAATTAATACGCCCACTCCTGACCATCGCGAATCATGGCATTTATGATGGTCAAAAACTTTCTCATCGCTGCGGTCAACGCCACTTTCTTATGTTTACCCTGCTTGACCAGGTGCTTATAAAAGCCCCCGATAATCGGGTTGCATTGTGTGGCACTGAGTGTGGCCATGTATAAGGTGGTCCGTACGCTGTGACGGCCTCCAAGTATTCGACGTTTACCTTGAGATTTACCACTATCTCGGTTTATGGGTGCCAAGCCGGCGAGCGCTGATATTTGTTTGTGGTTCAGTGTCCCTAGCTCGGGCATTTCGCTTAGCAGCGTCCAGATGAGCGCATTGCCAATACCGGGAACGCTCTTGAGGAGATTTTTTCTGTCGCGCCATGAAGGCTCACCTTCAGTGGCTTTTGACAGTTTCGCCTCTACCCACTCAATATCTTTATTAAGCACTTTGATAATACGAATGCTCGAGCGAGCGGCAACCTTCCCCATCACCTTAGCTCTATTGGCTTCCTGCGTTCTCATGGCTATGAGCTGTCTCCTTCTCGTCACTAAATCCTTGATTAGCTGCAGGTTTTTGCTTCTCTGCTGTGTCAGTCGTGGTTTCATAACGGCGGCGAAGCGCGCAATGATCGCCGCGTCGATCTTATCCGTTTTAGCCAGCTGGTCAGCGGCCCTGGCGAATTGCCTGACAAGCACTGGCCGCACAATGGCGACAGGTAACCCCACTTCGAACGCTGCCGAGGCCAAGCCCATTTCATATCGTCCAGTGGCCTCCATAGCGATTCGCTGTACGTGGTAGCGCTTGATGATCTTGATGGCCTCTTTAATGCCAGCCTCGGTGTTATCCACCGTGAAGTGACGGTCTCGCTCCCAGATGAAGATATCCAGCTGGAACTTGCCGACATCGATACCAATGTTTACGCCCGTATTACCCTTTGTGGTTGTCATAATAGCCCTTACTTGCTAAATTCGGGCTTTGAAGCCCATTCGACTGTTCGAGTTTAAATCGGGTCGGAGAAGCATCCAGGCTTGTTAACGGTATCGAGTACCTGGCATGCATCGGA
>NZ_JAULRT010000014.1 GCF_030518215.1 Gilvimarinus algae | reverse complement strand
AAGCCCCACGTCAACGTGGGCACCATTGGTCACGTTGACCACGGTAAAACCACTCTTACAGCGGCCCTGACCCGTGTATGTGCGGAAGTATGGGGTGGCTCGGCGGTCGCGTTTGACGGTATTGATAACGCACCGGAAGAGCGCGAGCGCGGTATCACCATCGCGACCTCTCACGTAGAGTACGACTCTCCGAACCGTCACTACGCACACGTAGACTGCCCCGGACACGCCGACTACGTGAAAAACATGATCACCGGTGCAGCTCAGATGGACGGCGCGATCCTGGTGTGTGGCGCGACCGACGGTCCTATGCCGCAAACCCGTGAGCACATCCTGCTGTCTCGCCAGGTTGGTGTACCTTACATCGTTGTGTTTCTGAACAAAGCGGACCTGCTGGCCGAAGACTGTGGCGGTGTTGGTACCGAAGAGTACAACGAGATGCTGGAGTTGGTGGAAATGGAGCTGCGTGAGCTGCTCGACACCTACGACTTCCCGGGCGACGACACCCCGATCATTCCGGGTTCAGCCCTGATGGCGCTGAACGGCGAGGACGACAACGAGCTGGGTACCACTGCTGTTAAGAAGCTGGTAGAGACTCTGGACGAGTACATCCCTGAGCCAGAGCGTGCCATTGATCAGCCGTTCCTGATGCCGGTAGAAGACGTGTTCTCTATCTCTGGCCGCGGTACCGTTGTGACCGGTCGTGTAGAGCGCGGCATCATCACCGTTGGTGAAGAAATTGAAATCGTGGGCATCAAAGACACCACCAAGACCACTTGTACGGGTGTTGAGATGTTCCGCAAGATGCTGGACGAAGGCCGTGCGGGTGAGAACGTTGGTGTTCTGCTGCGTGGTACCAAGCGCGACGAGATCGAGCGTGGTCAGGTGCTGGCCAAGCCGGGTTCAGTAACGCCGCACACCAAGTTTGAAGCGGAAGTGTACGTGCTGAGCAAAGACGAAGGTGGCCGTCACACGCCGTTCTTCAAAGGCTACCGTCCGCAGTTTTACTTCCGTACCACGGACGTAACTGGTGCGTGTGAGCTGCCGGAAGGTGTTGAGATGGTTATGCCGGGCGATAACATTCAGATGAGTGTTACGCTGATTCACCCGGTAGCGATGGAAGACGGTCTGCGCTTTGCGATTCGTGAAGGTGGCCGTACCGTTGGTGCTGGCGTGGTAGCCAAAATCATCGAGTAA
>NZ_JAULRT010000013.1 GCF_030518215.1 Gilvimarinus algae | reverse complement strand
AGTTCCAGGCCGAGGACCAGACCCCCTCGGGCAAGTTTACCACGGCCGGTGAGATCAAGATGATCCTGACCGCGACAAAACCCAATTGGGTGGCGGTGCGCTTGTATAACGGCCAGGATATCGTGTATTTCACCCAGCTTCTGTCGTGGCGCTGCGGGTTGCACCAGGTAAAATATGCGATCAATGACGGGCCGATGCAGACCTATGATCTGCCGCCTTGCCACCTTGATTTGGCCGCACCGAACTCATTGATCGACAACGAGGCGATGCCGATCATGGGGCTGGCGCCCGAGTCGGTTCAGTCGCTT
>NZ_JAULRT010000012.1 GCF_030518215.1 Gilvimarinus algae | reverse complement strand
GCCTGTGGCGTTAGCCGCAACAAAAAACAGCTCACCCACCTGCCCCGCGCCGGGTGCGAAATTGAAGTCGCCGTTGAAGGTCACGCCGGTAAAGTTATAGAGCCCTTTGGCCGGATCGAGCCCGACACCGTCAAGCACATAGGCCGAACCTGTCGCGGTGATGCTGCCACCACCAAACACAAAGTTAGCGTCGGCAGAATCTACCGGGTCGTCGGTCTCACTAAAGTGGACACCCGAGTCAGTGAAATTCTGCATGACACCACCATTGGTAAAGGTGATGGTACCCTGGGCATTGGTTAAATCGATGCCGGTCAAACCGCCGTTTACATCCAGGCTGGCCGCAGTAAAGGTGCCGTCAAAGCCCGAGAAATCCACCGCTGCATCAGTGGCGGAGGTGACGTCGATATTGCCGAAGCCGATGGTGCCGTGGGTACCCGTCAGTGCTATGCCGTCGTCGCCCGTGGTCGTGATGTTGGTATCACCAAAGGTCACGTCGCCGGTGTTGGCATTGAGCACAATGCCGCTGGCAAGTGAGTTGGTGATGGTCGCCCCGCTCACCGTGAGGTTACTGGTAAGACCGGACAGATCCATGCTGTTGCCCGTGGAGGAATCCACCGTGGCCGAGGTGATGGTCAGATCGCCGCCACCAACGCCCGACAGCACGATGCCCTGTGAAGCGCTGCCCGTTGAAGACACCGTATCGAGGGTGATGCCGCCGGTCGCCAGTACTGTGTTTTGCAGATTAAGCGCCTGACCACTGCTGGCGGTGATGCCGGAGCCGGCACCGATATCGAGCGTGACCGCGCCAGCACTCAAACCATTACCATCGGTGGCGGTGAGGTTAAGCCCGGTAAAACTCACCGAGCCTGAACCGCTCAGGTTCACCGCCGTTCCGGCATTGTTGTTGTAGCCCGTTACCGTAAGGCCTTGCACAGATACGCTGCCACCGGTCTGGTTGGTGCTGCTGAACACATTGGCCGCTGTGCCGGTATCGCTGGTTAAGCTGCCAAGGGTAATGGCCCCGCCTGTCTGACCATCAATGGCCACTGCCGCCTGTGCGGAGCCCGTCGCGCTGAAGTTCACTGACGCCGCATCAATGCTCGCGCTGGTATTGGCGACATTGAGTAACCCGGCCGTTGCGGTGAAGCCCAAATCCGACAGCGTGACTGTGCCCGCAATGGAATCAAAGTTAAACGCGAAGCCCGTCAGAGAATCAAAACCGACGCCGTCGATGGTCGCATCCGTAATGTTCAGCGCACCGATACCATCCACCGCGCTGCCAATCGTGATGTGCTCCACCAGGTTGGCATTGGCCAGGTTAAGCACCGCACCGGTCGCACCGGTCAGCATCGCTGCGCCGTTGCCCGTCGGGTCTT
>NZ_JAULRT010000011.1 GCF_030518215.1 Gilvimarinus algae | reverse complement strand
GAGGCCTAGGACACCGCCCTTTCACGGCGGTAACAGGGGTTCGACTCCCCTAGGGGACGCCATGCGGGAATAGCTCAGTGGTAGAGCACAACCTTGCCCAGGTTGGGGTCGCGAGTTCGAGCCTCGTTTCCCGCTCCATTTCCAACTGTTGGGGGTGGCGGATTCACGCAAAGCAAGAGAGAAGTCCTGTCCCCATCGACTAGAGGCCTAGGACACCGCCCTTTCACGGCGGTAACAGGGGTTCGACTCCCCTAGGGGACGCCATGCGGAAATAGCTCAGTTGGTAGAGCACAACCTTGCCAAGGTTGGGGTCGGGAGTTCGAGCCTCCTTTTCCGCTC
>NZ_JAULRT010000017.1 GCF_030518215.1 Gilvimarinus algae | reverse complement strand
CGTAGAGGTTGATATAGTGAACGCCCTGCTCAGGGTTATCAGAAGACGGTTTTTGGCTCACACAGACACCTCGAAAACGTGGACAGTGTCTTGCGGCGGGGTACCCCCGCGCCGCGGGAGGGTACTTCTGCTCGGGCAGCGGCAGGGGCCAACGGTAGGCGGTGGGCCTGGACGGGGGTAGCCCCGGGGGGGGGGCGGCGGTGTCCTTTTGGCGCGGGCGGGGGGCGGTGCTGCTTTACCGGCCGGGTGGGCGGGGGTCCCCGGGCGCAAGACACTGTCCACGTTTTCGAGGTGTCTGTGTGAGCCAAAAACCGTCTTCTGATAACCCTGAGCAGGGCGTT
>NZ_JAULRT010000005.1 GCF_030518215.1 Gilvimarinus algae | reverse complement strand
CGCCTTACCCACATCCCTGCAGGCAACACAGTCAGGCCCTTGTAGGGCGCGCCCTGCGGGAGCGGGGGGGTGGGGGGAGGAGGTGGTTTGGGGCCCGGCCCCAAGAACCACAAAAGTAGGGGGGGCCCGCCCGGGGGCGGGCCCCCCCCCGTGGGTTTTTCTTGGCCCCGGCCCCCAACCCCTCCCCCCCCCCCCCCCCCCCGCTCCCGCAGGGCGCGCCCTACAAGGGCCTGACTGTGTTGCCTGCAGGGATGTGGGTAAGGCGCGAGAGCAGGAGGCGGTAAGCTTTGCGTTTCTTGCAAAGGGCTACGGCCATTCGC
>NZ_JAULRT010000001.1 GCF_030518215.1 Gilvimarinus algae | reverse complement strand
GAGTGCTTTAAAGACTTCAGGCACATTGATACCATCGACCCGTTTTATTTCGAGACGACCAGAGTCTGGGTTGGGAAAAATACCTCTAATAAATTTCCAGTTTCTAGACACTCGGTCTACTTGAACCGGGAACGGAAAAATCATCGTTATTTGACTTTCATCAAACTTACCCGAATCTACCAGCTCCGGAAGTCCTAACGGTTCATAACCAATACCAACTACAATACTTCGCTCCCCACGCTCCCTTGGTGAAATAAAGAAACCCGGAAGAGCTTCCCAAGGATCAGGATTCTCCGCCAAAGCAGTATCAGAATACTCCTCTG
>NZ_JAULRT010000046.1 GCF_030518215.1 Gilvimarinus algae | reverse complement strand
TCGCATCCGTAATGTTCAGCGCACCGATACCATCCACCGCGCTGCCAATCGTGATGTGCTCCACCAGGTTGGCATTGGCCAGGTTAAGCACCGCACCGGTCGCACCGGTCAGCATCGCTGCGCCGTTGCCCGTCGGGTCTTCAATTCCGGCGCCGGAGAAATCGCCAATCAAGTTTTCCGGCACAAGCAGGCCGAAGCTATTGTCGTTACCAAAGCCGCTGACCACCTGACCATCGCTTAAGGTAAAGCCGCCGGCACCAACGTCAATGGCGCTGCCGTCATTGACGAACACAAACGTCGTCAGGTCGCCGGTGCTCGCTTGTATTTGCGCCGTGGCAACATCGGCGTAGTTATTTTCGTCGCTGCCACTGCCATCGCCGGTGGCGGTGCTGGCGACAAAAAACAAATCACCGACCTGATTGGGGTCTTCCGCAAACAGGAAATCGCCCGTAAAACTAACGCCGCTAAAATTGTAGGTCCCGCGGGTTTCGTCCAGCCCCATGGCGTCCATCACATAGGACGAACCACTGGCAGTAATAGTGCCGCCGCCGAAGCGGAAATCGGCGTTGGCCGAGTTTGCCAGAGAGCCGGTGCGATTGAACTGAACACCCACGCCGGAAAAGCTTTGGATGACACCGCCTTGCGCAATGACGATATCACCGCCCGAGTCGGTCAGGTCAATCGCGGTATCGCCCCCGCTGATATCCAGGCTTCTTGCGGTAAAATCGCCGCTGAAGTCCTCAAAACTGATACCGGTATTGGACGGGTTCACAATATCAATGTTGCCTACATCAATATCGCCCGATACGTCCTCCAGCAAGACTGCGGTCTGGTTGCTGCCGCGGGAGTAGAGATCGCCCAAGCGAATGCCGCCTGAGGCATTGACATCGCTCAGTGCGAGCACGGCACCATTGTTGGTACGAAGGCTTCCGCCATTGGCAATTTGCAGACGAACACCATCGGCCACCAGTGCATCGCCACGCACCAGGTTGAGATTGAGATCGCCAATGCTGACATTGCCACGGCCGGTAAAGGACACGGCAGCGTTGCCGGAAAACTCTGCGATCTCGATGCCGGCGATCGCCAGCGATCCGCCGGACTGGCTCTGACTTCTCACTGAGCCCGAGCTGTTACCCGACACTGATTGCAGCTGCCCCAGTTGAATACTGCCGCCAGTTTGACCCGTGATCGACAGCAGTGGACCACCGTTGGCGCTCGCGGTAAAACCGTCGGCGGTAAAGTCTGCGCTGGAGCCATCGATCAGCAAATAGCTTTGGTTGCCCTCAAAGACCAGATCAGTAAGGGTAAAGACGCCAGAAATATCGCTGAAATTCAGCGCGTAGCCTGCGGTGTTCAGGAACTGCGCATCGCTCAGCACCAGACCTTCAATACCATCGCCAAACAGGCCACTGCTGCCGCCATCGAGAATAATATCCTCGATAACGTTGTTGTTGCCCAGGGTAATCAAACTGCCCGTACCGCCCGTCAGCGTCGCGGTGCCGTGACCCGTTGGGTCTTTCAGACCGATAGAGCCAAAATCACCAATGAGGTTTTTAGGAATACCAATTTCACTGGTGTGATCGTCATTGAAACTCGCCAGCCCCTGACCATCGCCAAGCACAAAGCTGCCACCGGCTAGAGTCGATACATCAATGGCGTTGCCATCGTTGACCAACACAAAGGTTACATCGCTGGCGCTGCTGTCGGCGTATGCCTGCGCTGTTTCAATGCTTGCCAGATCGGCACTGCTGCTGCCGTCGCCACTGCCCGTGGCATTGGCAGCGACATAAAACAATCCTTCGCCGGCGTCGGTAAGATCAAACAAAAATTCACCGTCAAACGCCACCCCGGTAAAGTCGTAGAGACCCGAGTTTTCATCCAGGCCGATGGCGTCCAGCACATAACTGCCAGGCGCCGCCGCAATAGAGCCGCCGCCCATGGTGAACTGGGAGCCGGCCGTATCGGCGAGAGTGTCGGTTGCGTTGAATTGCACACCCACATCACCAAAACCACTCAAAGCACCATTGGCGATGTCGATGCTGTTACTGGAACGGGTCAGGTCAATGCCCACATTGGCGCCGGCAATGCTCAGGCTGCCAGAAGAGAAAGCTGTGTTGCTGTCGGTAAAATCCAATCCGGTTTGCGCCACATTGCTTATACTGATGGCCCCGCTGGTAAAGGAACCGGTAGCACCGGCAAACACCAAACCCGAACCGCCAATGTCAGACAAGCTGATGGCGCCGGCGCTGACCTGGTAATCTCCGGAAATCTCCAGAGCATTGCCGGCCGTATTGTGCATGACAACACTACCAAGCTGGATGCTGGTGCCGGATTCTTTTTGCAGGTTTGCGCTGCTGGCAGTGGCTGCTGACTCGCCGCCGATCAGCACGCCCGGCCCCTGGATCCCGCTAAAGTCGAGACCGCTAAACGCGACGCTGGTATCCGCCAAATTGTGAATGCGTACACCGCTGGCCATGGAGGCGGCACTCACGGTTTGCTGAAAGGTAAACTGCCCGCCCTGAACCTCAGCAAGATCCACCACAAAACCGTCGGTGCTGCGATGCAGGCTGCCGCTGGCGTGAACGAAATTGGCGCTGCCGCCGGTGGCGTGCAGGCCACTGAAATTAACATCGTTAAAAAGGATATCGCCGGAGACATTGTCCAACTGTACATCGCCGGAGTCACTGCCGGAGAGGGTAAAGTTATTCAGTCCCTGCAGCTGCAGACCACCGGTAAAATCCACGCCCTGGACAACAATGTCGTCACCCGTAAAAGTCACTGTGTCGGTAAACTCGGCGCCAGCGGTATCGGCACCAAACACACCGATCAACTCATTGTTGTCGGCACTGCGCACACTCAGGCCGCCGCCAGAGACGATAAACAGGTCGTCTTGCTCAACACTGGCTCCGGCATGCTCACCGCTGACAAACACCACGCGCGAACCATCGCCCGAGCCGTTAACCGCACTGGAAAAACTGGTGGGGCTATCGGGTGCGCCTGAACCACTGCCATCGGCACTGGCAAAGACCACACTGCCGACTTCACGTCCGGCCCAGGGACCATCGGCAAAGACCACCGATTCGCGCACGGCCTCTTGCTCGCGCCGCTCAATTACATGGTTTTGCGCCGCGGTAATCACATCCACATCGCGCACCGGCCGATCGGTCATGCGGTCTTCGTACCAACGGCGATAGTCTTCACCGCGGCTGCGGCTCTTGCCGCCAAGCGGAATATGAATGCCAAAGCTCAGATAGCTCTGGTCGCCGCGCAAATCATCGTCCTGCCACTGCAGGCCAAGCTCGATACGTGAGCCCTCGGGCAGGACATCGATATCGCGGCGCCACTCGATTTTTGCCCGCGGCCCCTCGGCTTTTTCATCCAGACCATCGGCGTCAAACCGGTAGTAACCGCCCGAGAGCCACAGCTCCTGGGTTTCGCTGCCCAGCAGCTTATAGCTGAGTTCAATGTCGTTGCCACCGAGGGCATACTCGCGCCACTGGGTCACCGTCTCGGTGCCGCCTGGGCGCAGGAAGTAGAGCTGCTGCGCCTCCCACACCAACTCAGGTGTGGCATTGGGGTTACCGGTGACCACAGTCTCCGCTGGCGCGACCGATTTGCCCTCATCATCGTCCGGCTCGTAGTGGTTGAACCCGAGCTTCCAGGACGGCCCCTGCACTTCAAGTCCCAGAGTGTACTGGGCGAAGCTGTTGTCGTACTCAGATTCCAGCCGGTCGCGATAAAAGTACCCCCCCAGCAGGAAAGACTCCTGGCCGAGCACCTGGCGGTAACCCAAGCCCAGGTTGAACTCGTTGGTGTCTTCGTCGATGCGCCCACGCAAATCGGCGTAGAAATTACTGTGCGGCGCCTGCAACACAGGCACCAGTAAGCCCAGCTCGCCAATGGTGCGGTCGTCCCCAAGGCGCGCGCCCGCGTAAAAGGTTGTCGAGTACCACTTGGGTTTAGTGGCCGGTTGCGGTGTTTTGTCAGCACCTTGGCTGACGAGGGGAGTGCCAGCCAATACGGCGGCGAGAACCCCAAGACTGCTGTAACTGCCTAGAGAGGATAAATGCGACACAGTGCGCCTCCTGCTATTCCATTTATCGGGCTTCCTGAAACCTTCGCCCAATCCAAATAATTAATGTTATTGCGTCTATTCTAACCGTGTGAACCCACTCACAGACAAGAAGAATATTTTCTTATTTGTCAGGCGCGGTTATAACCGTTGCAAAACCTGCCAAGAGGTTGATCCTGACGCCAAAACGGGATCGGACGAACCACGGACTACCTTGCCATTGCAACCGGAGTAAAGATGCTAAAACGATGGGACTCTTAGTGAGCAGATTGACTCTGCATCGACGCATGACTGACGCCCATTTTAGGCGCTCATGGCGGCAAAAGACACCACCTAAATAGGTGGATTCTCCCTGCAACCCAGCAACACGAGAGAATTGTGTGGCACACTGCAGCCTCGCTATCTCAGGGATCAGCGGAGCTGCGACTGAACAAAGCGGGCTCCGAGGCAAGTCTTGTCTTTGCACTTTGGCTCGGGACGCCATCCCCTGCGCCGAAAAACCCAACCAACCCCGGAGCTTACTATGGCAGGCACCAGCTTACTGGCCTTGATTGATGACATTGCCACCCTACTTGACGACGTGTCGGTCATGACTAAAGTCGCCGTCAAGAAAACCGCGGGCGTGCTGGGCGACGATTTAGCGCTCAATGCCGAACAAGTGACCGGCGTGCGAGCCGAACGCGAACTGCCAGTCGTTTGGGCAGTGTTTAAAGGTTCGCTGATCAACAAAGCAATCCTGGTGCCGGCGGCGCTGCTTATCAGCGCGTTTCTGCCCTGGCTGATCATGCCATTGCTGATGCTGGGTGGGGCCTTTTTGTGCTACGAGGGTTTTGAAAAGCTTGCGCACAAGTGGCTGCACAGCAAAGAAGAAGCCGAGAGCGAACATCGCGCACGCCTGCAAGCACTGGCGCAAAGCAACACCGACATGCTGGCCTTTGAAAAAAACAAAATCAAAGGCGCTATTCGCACCGACTTTATTCTCTCAGCGGAGATTATCACCATTACGCTCGGCGCCGTGGCCGGCGCTGCACTGGCGAGCCAGCTGACCGTGCTGAGCATCATCGCGCTGGGCATGACCTTTGGTGTCTATGGGTTGGTGGCCGGCATTGTCAAAATGGACGACGCCGGGCTCTGGCTCAGCCAGCAACCGCAATCTGCCCGGCAGGCACTGGGGCGCTTTTTGCTGGCGGCCGCACCACGGCTGATGAAATTTCTCTCTGTAGCGGGCACCGCCGCTATGTTTTTGGTGGGCGGCGGCATTCTGGTGCACGGGGTGAGCAGTCTGCATCATCTAAGCGAGGCCAGTGCCCAGTGGGCCGCCCAGCTACCCAGCATCGGAGCTCTGGCCGGGGCGCTCACCCCCGCCCTGATCAATGCCGTGGCCGGCTTGGCCGCAGGCGCTGCGCTCGTGGGGCTAAGCACAGCCATCAAAGCGCTGCGTTCGGGCTCCGGGTCATCCCATCACAGCCAATAGAGAGCCGGACTCTAGGGCCTGTTCACACTAATTATATGCGCCTGCTGAAAGCCAGTTTTGTTTCCAGCTAGGCGCTGAGAGCGTGGTTTGGTCACTCCAAATAAGCGATCGGCAACAACGCTGGGGACAAAACTGGCTTCAGCCCTTCGGGTTGTGGCTAAAAATCCACCACTCCACGTTGCTCGTCGTTCATTTGGAATGACCAAACCTCTCTCCTCACGCCTTGATTGGTAAATTTTTAGTCACAACAGGCTGCATATAATTAGTGTGAACAGGCCCTAGGAAAACACATACCATAAAGCCGCGGCTAGGGCCGCCAGAGTCACGACCAGTGTGAGGCACACCCGCTGCAGCGACCGGCCTTGAGCAGAAGGCACAGTACCTGTCTGCCCTTGCGGCTCGGGCGCTTCACTGCTGCTGCGTAGGACACCGCTGAATTCATGGGCCAGAGGAGCGTCAAAGGCCAGAGGGTCAAAGGTTTTGATGCCCTTGCTCTGCAGCCAGGCGTTGACCGTCTCATCGAGATGGGTGTATTTCATCGACCACTTGTCAAACTCGCGCTCGGTGATGCGCCCGGTACTCAGCACCTTGAGGTCGGTGTGCCTGTCGTCCTGACGCAATTTAATCAGCAGGGCCTGTATCTCTCGCTCAGGCCCCTCCAGCACCTGAAAAAAACAACTGTCGCGGTAGTAAAGCACGCCGCCCAACCCCACCCGACTGTTATTGCGGCGCGAGGCCTGCAGAATGCGAGCCACGGTCGGCTCGACGCCACTGCCGGCGGCGGTAGGCTGAAAGTTGGCCCGACTGGCATAACACAATTGAATGAGCATAAACCCCTCCGTCTATTAGCGAAGGAATTACGTCTTTCAAAGGCTTATGGATGTGTTTTCGGTGCCCGGGACTGTGCGGGCGCTTTTTCGCGGATCAGTTGCTCCACCAGCGCCCGGTTGGCGAGAAACCAGAGGCACACGGCACCAATGACTGGCAGCATCAGGTAGCCAAATTGATAGCACAGCCCCGCCAGCTCGAGTTGCCACTGAGACACGTTCATCTGCCCGGCCACTTCGGGGCCCTGGCGAAACAACACAGTGACAAAAAACTCGGCCGTCAGACCCCAGGCGTGCAACGGAAAGAGCCCGGCGATGGCCAGCACAACCCTGGCATTGGAAAAGAGGTTATCACTGACAGCAAAACACAAGGCCAGTAAGACCGGAATGTTCCAGGAGTAAATCAACGGGTTGAGAGTGACCACGACATTCCCGGCGCGCTCCTGACCGGGCATTTGCGCCATAAACGAGGTCACGTAATCAATCTGCCGGCCGCTGGAATCGAGCTGCACCACCGCACCGTCGTGCAAAAGATTGATCACCCACTGACTCAGAAGCCCCGGAATAATATTGAAAAAGCCGGCGAGAAAGTACCAAAGGGCGAAGAACACGGGCAGCCAGAGCAATACCCGAAGAAAGTAGCGCCCCGGCGAAAACGCCGGATTAGCCTGCGACAACACTGGCGCCTCCGGGGGGCGAGCCCGCCTCATCATCATTCTGCTTGCTGGGGATATAGCGAATCCAGACCAGCCACACCAGCAGGGTATCGAGCATGATCAGGGCTTGCCAGATGTACAAGTGCGCCCATTCAAAGGCGGGCTTGTGCCAAATGCCCAGGTAAAACAGTGAGACAATCCGCACCAGGTTGAGTAACTGTATTGAGATCAGGCCCAGCACCAGGCCCAGGCCCCGATAGCGCCAGGGCGCCGGGAAGGCAATGATGGCGGCGGCGAGCAAGATCATCGCCTCGATGCCATTGCAGCCTGCGACGATCTGCACGGCAAAGCCGGTCAGCTTGTCGACCATCACAATACCGTTGACCGCCAAGTCGCGGCCGAACAGCTCAATCAACACCGCCGAGCTGTGAGCCAAACCTGTGGTCAGCGGCTCCACCACATAGGCCTGCCCTACCGGGGTCAGCTCGAACACAAAGAGCCCGGCCATCACCAGAAAAAACGTCAAGAAAAAACGCAGCACGTCCCGAACTCCAAAAATCTATTATTTACCCGGCAATTATACTCGCCAAGTGATTAAACGGCCGCAGGGGCAGTTGCCTCGATGGTGAAGCCGAGAAACAGCTGCTCGGGCTCATCGCTGACCAGCACCTCATCCACGCGCGCACGCTCCGGCCCCTGTTCCAGCCAGTCCGCCAGAGCCGCCAACTGCTGCTGCGAACCGCTGGCCAGCACTTCCACCCGGCCATCGGTCAGGTTGCGGGTCCAGCCCTTGACACCCAACTCCTGGGCGCGCGCCTCGGTACTTGCGCGGTAGTGAACCCCCTGAACTTTACCACTGATCAAATAACGGCGCGTTTTCTCAGACACGGTGAAACCTCTTGTTCATCTTTTGCCGTTACCATCGCGTGCGAAAGTCTATGCAATGCGATATCCCATGTTGACTGCTCTGAGCCCACTGCGCTGGTACGCCCGATTGAGACGGCACTATACCGCTCGCTCCGGTACCGTGTCATCTGCTGCGCACATTGCCATCGATGCAGAGCGGCCCATTGCGCATATCTGCGAGCGCTATTTGTCCTTTTCCATTGATATCTCGGTACTTGCCGGCGGCTACTGGTGGGAGGGCAGCGAGGGCACCCGCAGGGGCTTGGGTACTCTACGTGTTCCGCCCCTGCAGTTAAAAAACCCCAAGCTCGACCGGCTGGTCACAGAGCTGGGGCCCTCCTATTTGCGCATCGGCGGCTCAGAGGCCGACAAAATCCACTATTTCACCGCGCCCGATAGCGAACCGGACGCGCTGGTGTTAACGCGCAAGCAATGGGACCGACTGCATCAGTTTGTTCAGCGCAATGACCTGCGCCTGATTTTTACCGTCAAGTACGGGCTCTTTGCCCGCAAACACCACGGCCAGTGGTGCGGCGATGAGGTACAGGCGCTGCTCGACTATAGCCTGGCCAATGATTACCGCATCGATGTGTTTGAGCTTGGCAACGAGCTCAATGCCTACTGGGCCTTTCACGGCTTGCGCGCTCAACCGCGCGCCCGTGACCTGGCCACCGACTACACCACCTTTGCCCAGCACGTACGAGAGTGCTATCCCGAGGCCAAAATTTCCGGCCCGGGCAGCGCCTTCTGGCCAAGGCTGGGGGAGACTTTCAAACCCTTTTCCAACATCACCCGGCGCTTTCTGCAGGAGCTTTCCCTGCCTATTGATATCGTCAACTGGCACTACTACCCCTTTCAGAGTAGCCGCTCGCCCGTGCGCACCCGCGCCGCCACAGTGCGCACTTTGCTCAACCCCAAATCCTTTGCCGATTTCGGCCGCTACTCGCAGACATTGTCTTTCTGGCGCGACAACTACCAGCCACAAGCGGTGCTCTGGACGGGGGAGACCGGCTCGGCCCAGTGTGGTGGTCAGCCAGCCTTGTCCGACCGGTTTATTTCATCCTTTTGGTGGGCCGACCAACTGGGCCAGGGTGCGCTGCACGGGCATCAGGTGATGGTGCGCCAAAGCCTGGTGGGTGGGGATTACGGGCTTATCGACCGGCTCACCTTAAAGCCGCGGCCAGATTACTGGCTGAGCTGGGTCTGGGTGAGAGTGATGGGCACGGCTGTCTACCGTTGCTACCACTCGGACAAACACCTGCGCGTTTACTGCCACCGGCATCCGGACGGCGGCAAGATCACTTTAATGATCGTCAATCTCAAGCCGCAGGGGGTTCGTGTACACATCGGCGAAGCTGGACGAGCCCTGGAGCGCTTTAGCTTAACGGCCAAGCGCCTGACCAGCCGCAAAATTTACATCAACGGTGTCAGGCCCAAGCTAAAAAAGGGGGAGTTAACCCTAAAGGATTTTCCGCAGCTGGAGCACACGGATAGGGTGCCGGGCTACAGCATCAATTTTTGGTGCTATCGGCAGTAACCGGCAAGAGTTGCACGCAGTTGCGTCCCGCAGCCTTAGCCTCGTAGAGCGCGCGATCCGCCGTATTGAGTAAATCGGCAGGGAGTGTCTGTTCATTCACTTCGGCCCAGGCAGCGCCCAGAGTCACGCTAACGCTTATCTCCGCGCCCTCCGTCCGCACTGGCGACTGACTGACCGTGAGGCGAATGCGCTCGGCCACCGCGAACAGCCGTTGCTCATTACTGTTAGCACAGAGCACCACAAATTCGTCACCGCCAAAGCGCGCGATAATATCCTCCGGTCGCAGAATCTTGCGCAGACGGGCGACCACCTCTTTTAACACCCCATCCCCTGCCAGGTGACCGTAACGGTCATTCACGGCTTTGTAGTGATCCAGGTCCACCAATATCAAAGCCAGTGGCTGGCGACTGTGACGTGCGTAATTCAGCTCGCGCTTGAATAAAGTGTCCAGCCCAAGACGATTCCAGGTTTGCGTCAGGGGGTCCAGCATAGCGTCGCGGCGCGACTCGCCGAGCTCGGCAATCAACTGGCGCTGCACATCGCCCATGGCGCTGATACGCAATTCGGTTTCGACCCAATGTGTCAGCGACTGCAGCATTTCCCGCTCAGACTCTGTCAGTTTGTGCGGCTTGGTATCAATCAGGCAGAGCGTCCCCATCGGCTTGCCGTCGTGCATGACGGGGCAACCGGCATAAAAACGAATAAAGGGCTCGCCTTTTACCAGTGGGTTATCGGCAAAGTCGGGATCTTCACGGGCGTCGCTCACTTCCAGTAGCGTCTCGCGATAGACCGCATGACCGCAAAAGGAAATTTCCTTGGGCGTGCGATCGGCCGTCAGCCCCTGAGCCGATTTAAACCACTGGCAGCTCTCGCCCACCAGCGACACCAATGCGATAGGCACGCCAAACACCTGCTGCACCAGGCGTGTGATGCGATCAAAGCGCTCTTCGGCCGGCGTAAACAAAATATTTAGCTGATACAGGCTGGCGAGACGCTGAGGTTCATCCTGTCTGATACTCGGCTGTTTCATGACCACTCCCTATTTATCAAGCTCGACTGTACACCCATGGAGAATAGCACCTGAGAAATAAAACCGATATGGCGCCTATTTCTGCTATTCTCCCTGCTCAACCATCATACAAAGAGCACTTGGGGGAACTATGAAGTTATCTCGTTTAAGCCTGTTGGCGGCTTGTCTGGGCGCCTCGGCGGCGCAAGCGGCCGTTGTCATCACACCGACCACACTGACCACCACTGAAGACGGTGGAAACGTGCAGTATCAGGTGGTCCTGGACAGCCCGCCAGATGCTGGCGAAATCGTCACCGTTACGCCCGACTCCCAAGATACCTCAGAGGGCAGCGTGTCAGGGCCGATCAACTTTACCGATGCCGATTGGGACACACCTCAGTACATTACCATTACCCCCGGCGCCTCAGGTGACGGCAATGATGGCGACGTAATGTACAACGTCGACAATAACTCTACTTCTACTGGCGGCGCTTATCCCGCTGGCCCGGTGGCAGAGGATAGCGTCACCATTACCAACCAAAATATTGATGGTGTAGTTGCCATTATTGTCGAGCCCAGCAGCGGCCTCTGGATCACTGAGGGCACCTCACAAATCATCACCGTTAGCGCAGGCACTGATATCACACCCAGCGCGGACGTCACTGTAGGCTTATCAACTGCCTCGGGTGAGGCTTCCATAGCCGTAGGCTCTGTAGTTCTGACGGCCGGTAACAGCTACAGCGCTACCTTTGAGATTACTGCGATAGACGACGCGCTGGTCGACGGCGACTTAGCTTTCACCATTACCACCGCTTCTTCGACCAGTGCCGATGCCGCATACAATGGTATAGATCCCACTGATATCACTGGCTTTGCCGTTGACAACGACTCTGTGATAGCACCACCGCCGCCCGGTCCAGCAGTGGCTCTACCCATAATGAACCAGGTCGGTCAATTTATCCTTATCGCATTGCTTGCCGCATTTGGCCTGCGTAGCCTACGCCGCCGCAAGTAAGCGTTATCCGCCTACGATAAAGTCCTGGCCCGACTCTTTGGGAGTCGGGCCGATCAACACAAAGTGTCGAAAGCGGAACCAGCCCATCGCCGCAGAACCCAATGTCTATGCAAGTCGACTCTCACTTGTCCCGAGCTTTTATACCACGTATAAAATCGCCGGGGTTTAAGGTTTATTGGGCTGTTAGATTATGATGAAGACGTTGATTTACACACTATCGCTGTTACTGCTGGCTACGGGCTGCAGTCACAATCAAACCAATAACCACTACTCGTGCAGCTGGGAGACCACCGAAGAGGCCTACGAAAACTGCATGGAGGTCAGCCGCGGTATCGATGAGCAGACAGCGCGTTCAGCGGGTGGACAGGAAAAGAGCGCTCAGTGATCCGGTAGCGGGATAAATTCGCTATCGCCCGGCACGTGACCAAATTTGCCCTGTTTCCAATCAAGCTTGGCTTTTTCGATGAGCGCTTTGTCGCTGGCGACAAAATTCCACCACAGGTGGCGCGGTCCGTCCATGGGCTCGCCACCCACGGCGGCAAAAGCCGCGCCCCGTTCACTGTAAACCACAATTTCAGCCCCCGGCCGCAACACAGCCATCTGGCCGTCACTGAAGACGCAGCCGTCCACCTCAATGCTACCGGTCACAACATAGAGCGCGCGCTCGGTATACTCGGCGTCAATTTTTATACGGCTACTGGGCTGCAAGCGAACGTCGGCGTAAAACAGCGGAGAAAGGGTCTCCAGGCGGGAGTGCGCACCAAAGCAATCACCGGCAATGATCCGCACACTGGCCCCGGCCTCTTCCACCTCTGGCAGGCTGGACACGCTGTAGTGAACAAAGCTCGGGGCGCGCTGCTCGTGCTCCTTGGGCAGCGCCACCCACACCTGCAGGCCCATCAGCCGGCGCGGTGCACTGCCGGTGGCCTCCGGCGAGCGCTCAGAGTGGACAATACCGCGCCCGGCGGTCATCCAGTTGACGGCCCCCGGATGAATCACCTGTTTAAAGCCCAGGCTGTCGCGATGGACGATGCTGCCTTCATAGAGGTACGTCAGTGTCGACAGACCAATGTGGGGATGCGGGCGCACCTCAAGGCCCTGGCCGGGTTTAAACTCGGTCGGCCCCATATGATCAAAAAACACAAAGGGGCCCACGGAGCGCCGCTCTGGTGCCGGCAGTACCCGGCGGACTGAAAAATCACCTATATCGCGAAGGTTGGGGACGATTACCGTCTCCACGGGAACCTGCTCCTGCTGCTTGAGGCAGTCGGGCTCCATATCCGGTAGCCAGCTCATCGGGCGCTCCTGAGTCGTTATTATTGTGGTGGGTGCCCGCCTCACCACACTGAGTGAGCGGGCCCCGGCGGCTCTATCAGGCCGCGTTTCTACAGTTTGTCGAAATTATCCGTCAGCAGACAGTCATAGCGGCGCTCGTCATAGACTCTCAGAGGCTCAACATCGGCCTGCTGAATCACACCCTTAGCGACTGCATCCTCTAAACGCTCTTCGAGCGTCTCGCCGGACAATTCGCCTTTGGCCTGGGCACGGCTAAAGGCACTCCATACATCCCCCAGCTCCAACAATAACCGGTAGGTGGTTTCCACCCGGCCGACCGCATCGGTGGGATCAGAGCTCAAGTAAACATAACCCGCCAGTTGCTCGCGAACAACATTGTTATCCATGATCAAGTTGCCGAGGGCGCGGATGTCATCGTCGCTCGGCGCCTTGTAGGGCCGGAACAGCGGGAAGGTCGCCGCTTTAAAGGCCCAGGCGATCGCCCGCGAGGGGAAGTTGCGATAAAACGCCAACAGCGCCATCTGCGCCTTGTAGAGAGCGGTTTTCAACGCAAACTCGGCGTGCAGGTCTTCCTCTTTGCTGCGTGGATGCGCGCCGTGGTACTTGAGTATGCTGCAGGCAATAAACAACTGGCTGTGGACATCGCCGAGGCGCGCCGAGAGCAACTCGCGGCGCTTCAGGTCGCCGCCAAGCACACCCAAGGCAACATCCGCTGCCACCGCAAACGCGGCGCTCATGTGGTTAATGCGCTGATACCAGCGGCGGGAGAAATCATCGGCATTCACTGGCACGGCACTGAAGCGAGCACCGGTAAAGCTGTAGAGCTTGAGCCGGGTCAGGTTGCTGAACACATGGCCCAAATGCTTCATAAACAGCGAGTCAAAGGTGTCCAACGCCGCGTCTTTATCGGTTGCCTGCAGGGTCTGCACTTCATCGAATAAATACGGATGACAGCGCATGGCGCCCTGTCCAAAAATCATCAGCGAGCGCGTAAGAATATTGGCGCCTTCCACGGTGATGGCAACCGGCAGGGCGCGGTAGGCAAACACGGTGAAATTGCGCGGCCCCATTTGAATGGCTCGCCCACTCACCACGTCCATCGCATGATTGACCGAGGTGCGCATCATCTCGGTGGCATGGTACTTGGCCATGGCGGTCATGACCGAGGGTGCGCCGGTATCCAATCCGCGCGTCACCAGCTGGCGGAAAGCTTCCAGAGCATAACCATTGGCGGCGATCTCGGCGGTAGCCTCCTGCACCCCCTCGAACTTACCCACCTCCATGTTGAACTGACGGCGAATACGCGAGTAGGCGCCAACGGTGAGGTAGCTCATTTCACCACTGGCGGTGGACAGCGCGGGCAGGGAGACGCCGCGTCCGGCACCCAGACACTCGATCAACATACGCCAGCCTTTACCGGCCATGGGGGCACCGCCGATGATCCAGTCGAGCGGGATAAACACGTCCTTACCCTTGATGGGGCCGTTCATAAAGGGAGAGCCCGGGTTGTGACGCTTACCGATCTCCACGCCGGGATGATCGGCGGGGAGCAACGCACAGGTGATGCCATAGTCGGACTTGTCTGCATCGCCCATCAAACCGTCCGGGTCGCGCAGTTTAAAGGCCAAACCGACTACGGTTGCCACGGGCGCCAGGGTAATCCAGCGCTTGGAGAAGTTCAGGCGAATACCGACGACCTCTTGCCCTTCGTGCTCGCCTTTACAGACCACACCAATATCGGGAATGGAGCCGGCATCCGAACCGGCCTCGGGGCCGGTGAGACCGAAACAAGGAATTTCAGTCCCGTCGGCGAGGCCCGGCAGCCAGCGATCTTTCTGCTCCTGGGTGCCGTATTTCATCAACAGCTCGCCCGGGCCCAGGGAGTTGGGCACCATAGCGGTCACAGCGGCGGTGACCGAGCGACTGGCGATCTTGCTCATAATGCGCGACTGCGCGTAGGGGCTGAAATCCCGGCCTCCGTACTCTTCGGGGATGATCAGTCCAAAAAAGCCCTGTTTCTTAAGGAACTCCCAGGCCTCGGGAGTGAGATCCTGGTCCTTGAAGATCTGCCACTCGTCAATCAGGCCGCACAGTTGCTCGACTTCGTTATCGAGAAAGCTCTGCTCCTTCTCACTGAGCTGGGGCAGCTCGATATCGACAAATTTTTTCCAGTCCGGCTGGCCGCTGAACAGGTCCTTTTCCCACCAGGTGGTACCCGCTTCCATGGCCTCGCGCTCAGTCACGCTCATGGGCGGCATCGCCTTTTGCAAAAAGTCGTAGGCCGGCCCGGTAATCAACTGACGCCGCAGCGGCGGGAGATTGAGCAACACAGCCCCAGCAGCCACCGGCAGCAAAAACAGCCACATCCAGGGAGAGAGGAAAGTCAGGGCAAATAATCCCGCGACCAGCGCGACCGAGCCCACCACCAGACCCACCTGGTAATAGAGCACGGCCGTCAATAGAGCAATAAACAAAACCAGCGACAACAGGAACATAGAGAACTTCTCCGATCAATCGTGCAGTCCGTTGCGATGCCCGACCGCTGGCCCGACACCGCCCAAACAAGAGGCCCACACACAAGCAGGCAGTAGACCATACTACCTTACTCTACTTGCTGGCCTGCCCCTAACAATAGTCGATTCGCGAAGCCTTTACACCGTTAAGACATGCAAAATCTACGGCTGCAAATGAATACTTCCCTCTAGGTACGCCTCAGCATGACCGCAGATCAACACCCGCTCACCCCGACACTCGCACTCAAGCCAGCCGCCACGGGCGGACAACTGCCTGGCCGTCAGAGGATTGCGCCCCAGACGCGAGCGCCAGTAGGGCGCGAGGGTGGTGTAGGCCGAGCCTGTTACCGGGTCCTCGTCGATACCCGCGTTGGGCGCAAAGAATCTGGCGACAAAGTCCACCTGCTCCCCCTCAGCCGTCACCATTACCGCAAAGCTGTGCAGAGTTTTCAATGCGCGAAAATCCGGCGCTAGTCGCGCCACACAGTCCTCACCGCGCAGCTGCACCAGGAGCACTTTGGCGGCAGCCACGGCGACAATGTCATCCTCAGCGCAGCCGAGCGCGGCTGCAATCGCCCGAGTATCGGGCGCAGTGACCGGCTGGGCCGGACGCGCGGGGAAATCCAGCTGCAGCCTCTTCCCACAGCGCTCGACACTCAGCATGCCCGAAGCACTGTCAAATTCCACCCGTTCAAGCTGCGGCTGCTGAGAAAATAACACCTGCGCCGAGGCCAAAGTCGCGTGACCACACAAATCCACTTCCGTGGTTGGGGTAAACCACCTAAGCGTCATGGGCGTCTTACCGGTGACGACAAACGCCGTCTCGGCAAGGTTGTTCTGGGCAGCGATAGCCTGCATCAAGCCATCGTCCAGGGGGTCGCGGGTAATGACGACGGCGGCGGGGTTACCGGTAAAGGGACCTTCGGCGAAGGCGTTGACCACAGATAGGGCGAGCTGCATAAGATTATCCTCTGACGCGTCACACGGGTTTATTCCATAACCGCTATTGTCAGCGCAGGTCGCCGGCAGTTACAGACACAGTTTTTCCCCCGCTACGCAGTACAGCGCCGCGCTGCGGCTGTAAAGATGTGTTGGCTCTGGGTGGGAGCATAGACACTCAGGTTAAGGGTTACTAGTATGGAGAACTCTATAAAGATAATAAGGTGAAGACCATGGTAAAAACGCCTGCCTTACTCTTAGTTCTTGCCGCCAGCAGCATGACCTTTGCCGATACGGCCGTTGAAACGCACGGTGCGCTCAGCGTCAAAGGCAACCGCATCGTCGACGCCCACGGCAACGCTGTCTCCTTTGCCGGCCCCAGCCTTTTTTGGAGCAACAACGGCTGGGGAGCCGATCGCTACTACAACGCCGAGGTGGTCAACTACATTCAGGAACAGTGGAACGCACCGATCATTCGCGCCGCCATTGGCGTGGATGGCAACGGCAGCGTCATACAGGCGCCGGAAGACAACTATCAAAAGGCCGAGACTGTGATTGATGCCGCCCTCGATCAGGGTATGTACGTCCTGCTCGACTGGCACGCCCATCACGCCGAGAAGCACACGAAACAGGCCGTTACTTTCTTCGAGCATTTTGCGCGCAAGTACGGCGAGAATCCCAACATTATTTACGAGATCTACAATGAGCCGCTCAACACCACAGATTGGCAAACGACGGTCAAACCCTACGCTGAAACCGTCATAGGCGCGATTCGTAACATTGATCCGGACAACCTGATCATTGTCGGCACCCAAACTTGGTCGCAGGATGTGGACAAAGCCGCAGACAACCCCATAAAGGGGTTTGATAATCTCGCCTACACCCTGCATTTTTACGCCGGCACCCACAAACAAGAACTGCGGGACAAAGCGCGCTACGCGCTGGATAACGGCTTGGCGCTCATGGTCACCGAGTGGGGCACGGTGAATGCCAACGGCGACGGCGGCGTGGATCGCGCGAGCACAGAACAATGGCTGGACTTTATGCGCGAGCACCAACTCAGTCACGCCAACTGGGCGCTAAATGACAAAGAAGAAGGCGCCTCTGTGTTAAAGCCGGGCACCAAGCCCGACGGCCAGTGGACGGACGCCGATTTAACCGAGTCCGGTCGCTACGTAAAATCCATTGTCAAAAACTGGCACACGGTGGATTACAGCGGCGACGAGTAATGCAACGCCCACAGCGCTCTCGCAAGCGCTAAAAGCCCGGGAGAAACCCGGGCTTTTTACCTCAAGCTTTTAGCGGAATCGGCACTGGACAAGAGGGCCGCCGCAGCGCCTTACTCGCGCGCCGTTTCCAGTGCCTCTACCGCCAGCACCAAAAACATATAGTTGGTTGCGCCGCCGCCCATGACGTACTCGGTCTGCTGCCAGAAAAAGGGCCACTCTTTTAACTCAGGCAAGTCGGGGCGAATCAAAGCCGTGCCGGAAATCACACCGCCTGGAATATACGACCAGTCGGCGCGGTTAACCCCATAAGCCACCAGCGCCGAATCTGAGCCCACACCCGAAGCAAAGGACTCGGTATTGCTCCCTGGGTGCACGCCCAGCACAAAATTCAGCGCGTTCACGTAGATATCGCTGTCTGCAATCTCAGGCCAGGCTTTGTGCACAAAGTACTGCTTTACCCCAAACTCCTGAATGCCCCAGCCGGCACCCCAGATGTGTGGGCGATAGGGGACGCCGTAGGGCGTTTCGCGCGCCTGTTCCTGCACGCGCTGCTGCTGCTCAACCACGGCGGCCTTCACCGCCTTAGCAAAGTCGTCATTGCCAAGCTTATTGACGACCCGGCCAATGGCCCAGGCGGTGTTGTCGATATCGGCGACTATCGCCGCCTGCATCGCCAATAAACGGTCGACGTAATCTGCCTTGCCGGTCGCGAGGATGAGCTCGGCCAGCGCAAAGGCTTTCACTCCGGTTTTGTCGGTTTGCTCAAACGCGCGGGCAAACAAAGCTTCCGCTGCCGCCAGAGCTTCCTCTGCAAGCGCCGGATTGTAGTCACGCATCACCCGTGAGGCGGCGGCAAGCCCGGCGACGACGTCCAGCTCCCGCTCGGGGTTTTCCTCGGTAAAGACCCAGCGGTCGTCGAAGTTACCCGAGCGACCGTCTTTCACTTCACCGGGCTCCAAACTTGGGTGATACACCAGATTGTCCGTTTGCGCGCTGGCGTCACCGAGCATCACGTACTGGCGAACCGTGGGCACAATAATGCCCCGGTACAAACGCCCGAGTGCCCGGTAGCCACCGAGCACGGTAAGCAGGCCGTGCTCGATCTGCTGCAACGCATCGTTCTTGCCATCAGCCTGATGAATTTCCACCAACTGCTTTTGCTGGTCGATCAAGGTTGCGTCGTAATCGAGACCAAACTCTTCCACCATCATGGCCAACAACCAAGTGGTGCCGATTTGCGACTCTACCCGTAAATCGTAGTCGCCCGCGTCGTGCCAGCCACCCTTGTTTAAGCCAGCAACCGGCTGACCCGGCTCATAGTCCGTCAAGGTGGAGGGGCCGGAGATATAACCGTCGATGTGGTTGTAGTTGACCGGCGCCATCAGAGCATCGTCGTGGTGACACTTGTCGTGCCACACCCGGTACTTTTCATTGACGCGCATATGGCACATTTGCACCGGCAGATAGTATTCCAGCGTCGGCTGCCAGGCGTGGCGCGAGTAAACGTCCTTACCAATTTTAAAGGGCTGGGATTTCAACCCTCGGTAGGCGATTTGGTACATGCCGGGCTCGGTGACGTCGGAGAAATCAAAGCGCAGATAGTGATAGCGCAAAAACGCGCCCCAGGGCTCGGGCTTGGCCGATTTGACCGTCACCGCTCCTGTCTCGCCGAGCTTTAACAGGGTCACGCTATCGGCTTTGGTGTCGCGGCTGTCCTGCTCGATCACCGCCATTTTGCTCTGGCTGACGCCGTAACCCAACTGCGACACCTGAATCACTGGCTGGTAGCGCCAGCCGTCTATCACATGCGGGGTAATCACCCACTCAATCGCATTTTTACTGGCGCCGGCGGGCACTTCGGCGCGAACAATGTACCAGCCGTTATTGTGATTTGTGCGCCCGTCCCACAACTGCAACTGGCCGCCCTTCACCCGCTCAATGACCATGCGTTGCTTGTCCGACTCAGGGGCAACCACCAACTTTTGCCCCTGTGCCAGCGGCTCGGCCAGCCATTCGCCATGCTGCTCCAGCAACGGGCCATTGGGCTGCGTGGGGAAAATACCCGAGCTTTCATCCATCAAATAGGACTTGCCAAAGAGCTCGCCCGGAAACAATTCAAGATTAAAACCGACCTTGCCGACCCATTCATCCGGCAGGGGCTTTTTCAAATCCACACTCACTTTGACGCTGTTGCCTTCCAGTGCCTCCACGTGTACCTGATAACTGAACGTCAGGTCGGGGTACTCGATGGGGTTAAAACCCTTGCGGTTTTTGCTCTCGTCCGGGTAAGCCAGAGTCTGGGAGATACGCTGATTTTTAACATCGACATGCGCTTCACCGACAGCGGCGGGCACCGGCGACCACTGACCCGGGGAGATCTCCAGGCGCAAATCGCCGTTGGCGGCCGTGCGCACGCCGTGCTGGATCACGGTGACACCGGTCTGGTGACCGTCGGGATATATATCCGCAAAAACCGTCACGTTCAGGCCCGGCTTGGCAAAGTAGTTTTTGTCGTTGAGTTCGAGCGATTCAGCGGCCTGCAGGCCGGCGGCAAAGCAGAGCAGTGCCAACACTAGGAGGGGCTTCATGGGCATGTCCTTGGGCAATATTATAATCATCATCCCGACAGCGGCGGGTGTTCATATTGTATCCAGCCACACCCACTCGCCGGTTAATTTTTGTAACCTTTGGTTACTGATAGACAACGTTTTGGTAATCCGGCGCCAGCCGGGCGAGCAACGAATTTTGTGTGCGGGTGGGGACATTCCGCCGATCCATGGCCTTAATCAGGTTGTCCACAATGGCGTTAAACTCTGTATCGGTGTACTGGTGTCCGGCGTGGACCACCTGCATGGACTCGCCGGTATACTCACAGCCTCCACCACTGACAGAGCAGATATAATTCACTAGCCCGGTGCGAAAGCGCTCGATATCAACGCCCTTAAAGCGGTCTATCACGCGCTCGTCACGAGCGATGTTCACGATCAGCTCATACACAATGGCATCCACGCCCTGCGCTCCGCCGAGCTTTTGATAGAGACTGGACGTTGGGGTTGCAGAGCACCCGAGCATCAGTAGAGCCATAAGAAACAGTAGCGTTCGCATCAAAAACTCCCCTGCACCGACAGATACCAACCGTCCTGATCGGCCAAAGTCGCCACCTCCCCCAGATCGACATAAGCGGCGGTGACCGCGATGGTTTTATTGGGAAACCAGGCAATAAAAGCCGTATGCCAGTCGTCTTCACTGGCAAAAGAAAGATTGTCCGGCTTTTGCCGGTACTCAGCACCGATCAGCCAATGTCTATTGTAAAAGACGCCGGCAGAGGCTTCACCCAGCCACTCGCGCTTGTCATTGCGGTCGCCGCCAAAACCCACTAGGCCGGTCTGGTTAGCGCGGGTATAGCGGGCCACACCATTGAGCAGCAGGTTGTAGCCAAAAAAGCCACCGAGGTAGACCTTGCTCGCCGCCACATAGGCCTCGGTATCACTGTCGCGCAGAGCACCGGCCGCCGAAGGAATCAAAAAATCGTGATTCTTTTTGTAATTGAGGCCCAGGCTCACCTGCGGATAGGCGGTATAGAGAATATCGCCCGCCAAGCGCAGCTTGATACCCGCCACGCTCTGACGGATGGTTTGATCGGTCACCCCCAGCGCCGCCGACAAGGTCGGATGCTCCAGGCGCTGATCGGCCAGGGACACTTCCAGGCGGTTACGCCAACCCCAGGCGCCGCCGGCGCTTACCAGATCATAATCCGGCACCTTTACGCGACTAATAAACGCTGTGCCCCCAACCTCCTCGCGAGCGCCATAGCCAGCGATGACCGCCATGGGGACAATGCCGCCTCCGGCATTGCCCTCCACGGTGGTGACGGCGCCGGTGGCCAACAGCCGGCTGCGCTGAGTGTCCGCAAAAGCCTGCGCCGTCAACAGCGCCAACAGCGCCATACTCAAAATGCGCCGCATCAGATATCCCCCCCGCGCAAATAACGCTCCAGCCAATGGCCAAACTCTCTTGCAGGCACGGGCTTACTGTACAGGTAGCCCTGCAGGATATCGCAGCCGTTTGCCACCAACCAGTCACGGGACTGTTCCGTCTCCACTCCTTCGGCTGTCACGCTCAGCCCCAGCGTATGGCCAAGCTCTATGGTGGACTTGACGATTTGGCGATCGTCTTCGTTGCTGTCAAGATCCAGCACAAAAGACTTGTCGATTTTCAGTTCGGTGACCGGCAAGCGTTTCATCTGCGACAACGAAGAGTAGCCGGTGCCGTAGTCGTCAATTGAAATCAAAAGCCCCAACTCGTGCAGACGCTGGATGTTCGCCATGCTGCGCTCTGCCTCCTGCATAATGGCGCTCTCGGTGATTTCCAGACACAGACAACGGCTGGGCAATTCATGCTCGTGCAGAAGTTTGCTGATATAACTGTGAAGATCATCTTCCAACAAATCCAGCGCCGAGAGGTTAATCGACATGGTCAACTCTATACCCTGGGCGCGCAACTGCTGCACCTGTTTGACTGCAGTGCGAATGACCCAGCGGGTCAACAGCGAAATCTGCCCCGCGCTTTCAATCACCGCAATAAATTCTTCCGGGTTCACAAATCCGAACTCCGGATGCACCCACCGAATCAGTGCCTCAGCGCCCACGTGCTCGCGCTGGCGCGGATCGATTTTCGGCTGATAATAGAGGCTGATCTCATCGTTGAGCAGCGCCTGCTTAAAATCGGCAAACAGTTGCAGCCGCCTGAGATGATCTTCGTCCCAACCAGAGCGGTAGCGACACACAAATTCATGCGATTGCCTAGCCTGGTTCAATGCCAAGTTGGCCCGGCGCAATAAAAGCTCAGCACTCTCGCCCTGTTCAGGAAACACCGCATAGCCCATATTCAATTCAATTTTGATATCCGTCTCATCCAGATGCAGAGTCCGGTCAAACTGCCGCACCACCTGCTCGGTAAACTCCAGTGCCTGGGCCGCACCGGCGACCGGCATCAACAGTAAAAATTCGTCACTGCCCAACCGCAGCGCCCTGCCCTGCTCCCCGACCAAAGCCTCGAGATGGCCCCCCACCGCCCGCAAGACACGGTCACCGGTTTCCGGACTTAGAGTGTCATTAATCTGGGTGAACTTATAGATATCCACCACCATCACCACCAATTGCTGGCCGGCAGCCTGACACGTGTCGATTGTTTGATGCAGGCGGGGGAAAACCTGCGAGCGATTGGCAAGGTCGGTGAGGCTGTCATGCTCGGCCTGATACAGAATTTCCTGCTCGCGCTCGGCAATGGCCGTTTGCATTCGGGTAAACGCCTGAGCCAAGTCGGTAAACTCATCGCCGCCGTATACGCGCACCGGTGAGCCGTAGTGACCGTCCGCAATTTTGCGGGCCACGCCCGCCAGCTCGCGCACCGGGCGCGTAACGCTGCGCGCGAGAAACATCGCGATCAAACCGGCACCGACAAAGAATGAGAACGCCAGCGTCAGTAGTTGCGTGTCCAATACCGCAAAAGGTTTAAGCGCATGCGCCAATGGCACCTGAAGCACAGCGCTCACCAACTGAGGAGTTTGCGCCAGTACGACAACGCTGTTGAGCATATCCCCGGCGCGCCAGACACTTTGCTCGCCACTGTGAGCAAAGGGCTTTTCCGCCATCAGCTGGTTGCGCGCCTCACTGGTTAGCGTGCCGCTAAGATAGCTCGGCTGCCCCGCCACATCCGCCACGAAAGACACTTCGAGGTCGGTAAGCTTTTGCAGATGTGCACTTAAGGTTTCGTCTATTTCAAACCCAATACCGGCGGTGCCTATCTGCAGAGGTGCCATAATAGGCGAGAGCACAAATTGATAGAGGGTGCCGTTGATAACCACCAGAGAATAGCGGCTGCCACTGTCCACTGAGACCGGCTCAAGCTGGCGGAGTAATTGATACTGCTCGGCCGGCAAATTCATGCTGCTGGCCACCAGCTGGCGATTGTCGTCCAGCACCAGGGCCATATCCGCCTGGATTCTGGCGGCGTGATTAACCAGCACCGAGCGTATGGTCGCCCGATCGGCCGTTGCAACAGCCTCTTTAAAACCAAAATCGTCGGTCAGTACGCTGACCGATTGGGCCAGCTGTTGTGCGCGGGTTTGCATCAATTGCGAGAACAGCTCGCTACCGCGCTCAAGCTCCCGGTAGGCCTCCTCCACCACCGCATCGCGGATCACCACGCGCGTGGCAATGTAAGAGCTGGCCTGCAGCGCCACCACAAGCCCGAGTAAAATCAACATCAATTTAAAGCGATAACTGACCTTACTCATGGCGCCTTGGGCTCCACCCAGCGGTTGCGCCCTGCGCTGTCAGAGAGCGCCCGGCATCATCAATCAAACAGCGCCTCCAGTTCGGTTTTGTCCCCGACCGATCGTGGGTCCGGCGCCAGGCGTCCGAATTCTACCTGCACCGAACCAGGCTCATCAGCACCCACCGCAACAGCTTGCTCAGTCAGCTGATCCGCTCGCGGGTGCTGGACCTGCAGCCGGTAACGCCCGGGCGGCACGTCCAGCTGCGCCCGGCCATTGACATCGGTCACGGCAAAGGCAGGGGTGTCCAGCACATAAATGTAGCCCAGCATAGAGTCGTGGATATTGCAGCCGAGCACCACCTTGCCCGGCTGGTCGAACATCACAGGTTCGGCGGTGGTACCGTGGTAGAGGCGCAGCTCAAAGCGCTTGGCCGGCGAGAACGAATAGACGTGATGACGAATGTCATCGCTGTTGGGAAAGGTCACTTTCGTGCCCACCTGCACCGCCAACACCTGGGGCAAAAACTGGCGGTCGTGCTGATCCATGACGGCCGTTTCCATCTGGCGCTGTGGCAAGTCTCCATAGACGGCAACCACTGCAGACTCAACTGGCTCGCCGCTGGAATTGCGGACATTCACCTGCAGCGCCATCGCCTCTGCGGTCATCATGCAGGCCGCCAGCACCCCAAACTGCTTGCAAAACTTCATGTCGTTGACCCTTGAGAATCGGGACTTGATACAGCGCTAACCATCGGCCAGCCGACATTGATTTCTGCCGGCGGCCTTGGCCTCGTAGAGTGCTTTATCGGCGCGCTCAAACACCTGCTCGGCACTGTCGTCCGCGCGAAATTCCGCAATCCCGATAGAAACACTCAACTCCACCGGCATGTCCTTGTAGCTGAAATCGGTTTTGAAAATCGCCGCCCGGATCTTATCCAGCACGGTATAGGCCTGCTCTGGCGTGGTCTCAGGCATAATCACCACAAACTCTTCACCACCGTAGCGGCCAAAAAAATCCACCTCCCGCAGGCGCTTGTTAATGGCGCTACTCAGAACGCGGAGCACCCGGTCACCGGCCTGATGGCCCAGTGTATCATTGATCTTTTTAAAGTAATCCAGATCGCAGACCGCGAGCACCAGA
Organism: Gilvimarinus algae; assembly: GCF_030518215.1. Lineage (GTDB taxonomy): Bacteria > Pseudomonadota > Gammaproteobacteria > Pseudomonadales > Cellvibrionaceae > Gilvimarinus > Gilvimarinus algae. Next base: position 12,217 of record NZ_JAULRT010000046.1, on the reverse strand, counting down.
GGATTGCCATAGCGACGAAAGCGCTGAGCCTCCAGGGCGATGCGCTCGTTGTAGGCCTCGCGGTTGGGCAGGCCGGTGAGCGAATCCTGCAGCGCTTTTTTACGCTGCTCTTCGAGCACCTCGCGGTTTTTGCGCGCCTCGGACTCCATGGTCTTGAGCCGGTGAGCCAGGGCGCTCAATTGTTCGGTCACAGGTGCGGCGGCACTGGTGCGCTGGCGATAGGCATTCAACGCCGCGCGAATGCTCCCGAGACGGCTCTGCACCTGATTTTTCAATTGCGTCAAATCCGTGGCCTCGCTCGCCTGGCTCTGCAGGCGCTCAAACTCGGCGAGCACGTCCGCCTGCATGGTGTCGGAGGCCGACTGCAGGTCGCCGGAGTGCAATACGGCCGCATCGAGCACGCCATAAATATCGGCAAGCTCCAGGTTAACCTCATTGAGATAGGCGGCAAAGGTGCGGGTCGCAGCCATATAGGCGGCCATCACCAGATCGCGCACCTCCTCAAGCATAGGAATCAGGTCCGCGTTGGTGATGCCCGAGCGCAGGCGTTGCTGCAGTGCGCTGACGCGCGCGGGCTCCAGCGCCTGAGCCTCCACGCTCTGCAACAGGTCGTTGATGATGTTGCGCATGTTCTCCGAGACGGTTTCACTGTCTCGCAGGCTGGCGTTGGGGTTGAGCTCAAACAGCGCGCGGTCGGATTTACCGCTTGAGAGCCGCTCTCTCGGTTGATCCGAACTCGGGTGCACCGGTGTGGATTCTCCCCCTTCGGCGGCAGATGTCTGATGAGAGCCCATCAGCCGTGACAAAAAGCCGCCTTTTTCCGACTGCGGCACTTCCTCAACCGCCAGTACCTCTGCCTGCAAACCAGCCAGGCGAGCGAGCAGTTCCGGGTAAGAGCGCAGCAGCTCCCCCTGGCGAGTGACCTCCTGGGCCAGCTCGCGCAGGGATTTTTTCAGCGGGCGGGCAGGCTCGCGGGCGAGCAGCGGGACAATCAGCGACTGCATGGCGGCGCGCAGACTGGTGCTCATCTCATCGCGCGCGTCATCAAACTGCAGCAAGGCCGCATCCAGGGCTTTGAGTGCACTGTGAAAACGGCTTTTTTCGTTATTGCGGATGCTCGAGCGCAGCAACTCCAGAGCCGCGTCCAGATCTCGCTGCTGACCGTCGGCGGCCACACTGACCCGGACCAGCGCCCGCTGCAGTATCTGCAGCTCCTCCTGATACGCCCGCTCCGCGGCTTCCTGCTGGTCGAGGGCATCGAGATACTTGTCCCGCCACTTGCTGGCGCCCTCGCCGCTTTTATCGCTATTGCTCATAATTGGTGTCGGCCCGACGTTGAGTACCGCTTCATTATAGTCATGCCATAAAAAACCCCGCCAGCGCCAAGCGCAAGCGGGGTTTCCCAGAACCCGATAGGGGCGCAGATAACGCTATTTTTCCTTGCGAATTTTCTCTACCAGATAGTCAGCCACCTTGAGCATGTCTTCATGGCTGCCAGCACCCGAGGCACTGATGGTGTAACGGCCGTCGATGACCAACTCCGGTGTACCGCTGATATTGAAAGCGCGCACCTTGGCGTCGCCCTGGCGCAGCAGACTGTCCACACCGAAGGATTCAAAGGTCTTTACGAACTTTTCCTTATCCACCCCATACTGAGCATAGAAATCGGCAAAGTCCTCAGCGGAACCAAACCGCGTGCGCTGAATGTGCAGGGCGTTGAAAAGGTCCATGTGCGCCTGTTCGAGTATGCCCATGGAACGAGCCGTGTAGAAAGCGCGAGCGTAAGGCTCCATTTGCTTGGCCCAGACAACCGGGGTTTGCAACACGTTGACGTCATCTGCCTGCTTTTCACGCCACTCGTGAAACAGCGGATCAAAACGGAAACAGTGTCCGCAGGTATAGGCGAACATTTCCCGTACTTCAATTTTATCCGGGTCGTCGGTGCGTACCGGCTCGGCCAGCTCGGTATAGTGCTTGCCCGCCTCGTAGCTCGGCGCAGAGGAATCCGAACTATCGGCACAGGCCACCATACTCATCATTACGCCGATAACGGCCACTAACACTCGCATCATTTTGCTTCCTCCAAAACTGAATCGACAGACTGCCTTAGACCCTTTGCCCGCAGCAAGTTCCAGGCGATAAAAAAGGCGACCTAAGGTCGCCTTCTCTGCGGCACGGTTTTAGTTCAACCCGCCAATGTAGTTGGCTACCGCCTTGATTTCGGCATCGCTCAGGTGCTTGGCCACCAGACGCATGGTCATTTGATCACCGTCGTTGGTGCGCTCGCCGCCGCGGAAAGCCTTAAGCTGCTTTTCAATATACTCCGGGTACTGGCCACCAAGGCGTGGATAGGCAGCCGGTGGATTGCCGTAACCCGTCGGTGAGTGACAACCACTGCAGGCCGGCACACCCGTTTCGGCGTTGCCCGCGCGATAGAGATGCTCACCGAGTTTGAGCGCATCCACGTCAGCACCACTGTTGACCTTAACGGTCATTTCCTTGGCACCGGACAACTGCATAGACTGGCCCGCATAGTAGGCGGCAATATCGGCTAGGTCCTGCTCGCTCATGCCGCTCAACATACCGGTCATTTCCACCACAGCACGACCGGTAGTGGCTTTTTCTTCACCGCTGGCCTGGTCCCAGGCCTGAATATCTTGCAGCTGCTTAAAAATATAATTCTCACCCAGGCCCGCAATTTTCGGGAAATTGGGAGCCGGGCTGTTGCCATCTTGCCCGTGACAGGCGGCACATACCGCGACTTTCTCTGCGCCTGCTTCGGCATCACCGGCAGCACTGGCAGATTGCATTACCGCCGTTGCACCGAGTGCCATCAGCAGAGATAAAACGTGTTTTTTCATTGGCTAACCTGCGACATCGTCATTTTTTTGTGTTGGCGAACTGCCTTGACGTAAGGGCCAGGCATAGGACCCGCACACAATAAGCTGGCGCGGGCCGGTTGCAGCGGGCATTATATACTAATTGAACAATCACAAAAGGCTCGCCTGCCGGGCCCACCGCGAACTGCTGCTTTTTATGTCCGATCGTATAAATTTTAACCTGGCCCACTTCACCCAGAGCGCTCCGAGTATTCGCGAGTGCCCCCCGGAAGCGGGGGCCGAAGTGGCCTTTGCCGGGCGATCCAATGCCGGCAAATCCAGCGCCATCAACACTCTGACGGGTAACCACAAGCTGGCACGCACCAGTAAAACGCCGGGCCGTACCCAGCTGATCAATTTTTTTGACCTGAGTGAAAACACCCGCTTGGTGGATCTGCCCGGTTACGGCTACGCCAAGGTGCCCCGGGCTATGAAAGAGCAGTGGCAGAAGAACCTGTCAGAGTACCTGCACGAGAGACGCTGCCTGGCCGGACTGGTGGTGGTTATGGATATTCGCCACCCCATGCAGGAGTTTGACACCATGGTGATCAACTGGGCGGTAGAGGCTCAGATGCCGGTTCACCTGCTGCTCACCAAAGCCGACAAGCTTAAAAAAGGCCCGGCGCAGAACACGCTGCTGCAAGTGAAAAAGTCCATTAAGGAAGCCGGTGTCGATGATCTGGTCACCGCGCAAACCTTCTCTTCACTCAAAGGCGCCGGCCTGGATACTCTCAAGCAGCGCCTAACTGGCTGGTTGCTGAGCGAGTCCGGAGCCGCTGAATAGACAAAAAAAAGCCGGTAACTGTCGCTACCGGCCACAATACTGACACCCTTGGGGGTTGATGCCAGTTACGGATTACCATGCTAAGCAATTCGTTGCTGCCTTCTAAGACTAAGGCGTAAAGTGTAAGTTCACTGGCATTTGTAAAAGTTTGTGAGCTGGTTGGTGTTTCCGACGGTTTGCCAACACCGACTCCGGACGATCGGGAACCCGGACATAAAAAAAACCCCAACCAGAGGATTGGGGCTTAGTGTCAGAAGTCTATTCTGCCAAATTGACCATCGGGTCAAGGGAGGAGGAGCTCATGAAAAACCAACGTCAATCAGTGTGCTGTCTTCTTTGAGGGGCAGTCGGCAGAATAGTTCCAAAATATTTGGATTTTTTCCATTCATTGCTGAACAAGCCCTTTTGAGGCTGCATTAACGATTAATGCGCCTCATCCCAGCTCTCGCCTACCCCAGTGTCTACCACCAGCGGCACGGCCAGCTCAGCGGCACCGCTCATACGCTCAACCACCCCGGCGCGCACGGCTTCCACGTCTTTTTCGGCGACTTCCAGCACCAGTTCATCGTGCACCTGCATCACCAGCCGGGCATCCAGGGTGCCCTCATTGAGCCAGCCAGCGACGCGGATCATCGCTTTTTTGATAATGTCTGCAGCCGTGCCCTGCATAGGCGCGTTGATCGCGGTCCGCTCAGCGGCCTGCTGCAACATCTTATTGCGCGCATTGATTTCCGGCAGATAGAGTCGCCGACCCAATAGGGTTTCGACGTAGCCCTTCTCGTGGGCCAGTGCACGGGTCTCATCCATATAGCGCGCCACCCCTGGATAGCGCTCAAAATAGCGGTCGATGTAACCCTGGGCCTCACTGCGCCCAAGGCCCAGCTGCTTGCCCAGGCCGAAGGCGGACATGCCGTAGATCAAGCCAAAATTAATAGCTTTGGCGCGGCGGCGCATTTCGTCTGTGACTTTATCGAGCTCAGTGGCAAAGACCTCCGCCGCCGTGGCCCGGTGCACATCCAGCCCCTCGGCGAAGGCGTTCAACAGGCCCTCATCCCGCGACAGGTGAGCCATGATCCGCAGCTCAATCTGCGAATAATCGGCCGCGAGAATCCGGTAGCCTTTAGGCGCGACAAAAGCCTTGCGAATCCGCCGCCCCTGCTCGGTGCGAATGGGGATATTCTGCAAGTTGGGGTCGGCCGACGATAAACGTCCGGTGGCGGCCACCGCCTGATGATAGGAGGTGTGGATACGCCCGGTGCGCGGGTTGATCATTTTAGGCAGCTTGTCGGTATAAGTGGACTTGAGCTTGGCCAGCCCCCGGTACTCCAGAATCAATTTGGGCAGGGAGTAATCCAGTGCCAGCTCCTGCAGCACATCTTCGGCGGTGGAGGGCGCGCCGGTTTTGGTCTTCTTCACCACCGGCAGCTCCAGCTGCTCAAAGAGAATCACTCCCAGCTGCTTGGGCGAACTGAGGTTGAACTCGGTCCCGGCCAGGTCGTAGGCCTCGCGCTCCAGAGCCACCAGCCGCGATTCCAGCTCTTTGCTCTGCTTGCCCAGTTGATCAGCATCCACCAGCGCACCGTTGCGCTCAATATCGGCCAGTACCGGCACCAATGGCATCTCTATGTCCATCAGCACCCGGCGCAGGGACGCCTCACTCTCGAGTTCGGGCCAGATACGCTGATGCAGCCTGAGGGTGATGTCGGCGTCTTCGGCCGCGTAGGGGGCGGCATCCTCTACCTTTATCTGGTTAAAGGTGAGCTGCTTGGCGCCCTTGCCGGCAATGTCTTCGAAGTGAATGGTGCTGGTGTCGAGATAGCGCAGCGCCAATGAATCCATATCGTGACGCCCGGCTACAGAGTTGTGCACATAGGACTCAAGCATTGTGTCCCAGGCGATGCCCCGCAGGGTGATGCCATGGTTGGCCAGCACATTGCGATCGTATTTGAGGTTTTGACCCACCTTGGCCTTGCCGGCATCTTCCAGCAGGGGCTTGAGCTCGGCGAGCACCCAGTCGCGCTCGAGCTGCGCCGGCGCATCCAGATAGTCGTGCGCCAGGGGCACATAGGCCGCTTTGCCCGCCTCCACCGCAAAGGATACGCCGACGATCTCGGCCTCCATAGCGTGCAGGCTGGTGGTTTCGGTATCAAAGGCAAAAAGCTCGGCGTCCTTGAGACGCTGCAACCAACGGTTAAAGGATGCCTTTGCCAAAATGGTCTCGTAGTCCACCTCGACCTGCTCCGCAGGCGCCGGGGCTTCTCCCACCTCTTCACCTTCTAGCTCATCGACCCAACTTTTAAACTCCAATCGCCGGAACAGCGCTTTGAGCTCGGCATTGTCGGGCTCGCCCAAGACAATTTCATCGACACTGACGTGCAGCGGCACATCCACTTTAATGGTCGCCAACTGATAAGAAAGGTAGGCCTGATCTTTGTGCTCAAGCAGCTTTTCCGGCATTTTCTTGGCACCGCGAAAATCCAGCTCGCGAATAGCCTCCAGGTTATCGTAGAGCGCATCCAACCCACCGATGCCCTGCAGCAAGGCCTTGGCAGTTTTCTCGCCCACACCTGGCACCCCGGGAATGTTATCCACCTTGTCGCCCATCAGCGCGAGAAAATCGATCATCAACTTCGGGCCGAAACCGTACTTCTCCCGCACCCCGTCTTCATCGAGCACAGTGCCGGTCATGGTATTGACCAGCGTGACCTTGTGGTTCACCAGCTGGGCCATGTCTTTATCACCGGTCGAGACCACCACTGGTCGGCCGTCGTCTTTGGCCTGACAGGCGAGCGTGCCGATGACATCATCGGCCTCTACGCCCTCTTCTATTAACAGCGGTAAACCCATGGCCCGGACAATCTGATGGATTGGCTCCACCTGGGGGCGCATATCGTCAGGCATGGGTGGGCGCTGCGCCTTGTACTCGGCGAACAGCTCGTCGCGAAACGTCTTGCCCTTGGCATCAAACACCACAGCCACCGGACTGTCGGGGTAATCCTTCAGCAAGCGCCGGATCATATTGATCACGCCCTTCACGGCACCCGTGGGCTCGCCTCGCGAGTTGGTCAGCGGCGGCAAGGCATGGTAAGCACGGTAGAGATAGGAGGAGCCGTCCACCAGGACGACAGGGGCTTTATCGGTCATAACGCAGTCTTAGCCAGAGTATTTCAGAACCGCAAGGATACACCAATCGCACCGCCGGAGGTTTTACCCAAAAGTGTTACCAGCCGATTAATAGCCGCTCAAACAAAGAGGCATGACCGAAAATAACCAAAATACAGAGACTTAATTCAAATTTTTATAAGCTTTATTAAGATTTTAAACCGTTACCCCCTAGACACTCCAAGATTATCTGTTACCATTAGTAACAGATGGTAACAGATCGCCAAAAGCGATCGATTACGACATCAGCCACCGCGACACACCAGCGCAGTGGCATCACCAACCAACGGAGGGCATCTTATGAAGACCTATGGTGTATTACTGGCAGGATTGCTGTTGGCCGCAAGCGCCACAGCCGACGAAGCCAATTCAGAGACGAGCGACAGCCTTACCCTGGCCGCCGCGAAGACGACTGAAGCCATCAACTTTAAAACCGAGCAAAAACTGAACTCGGCCTCCATCAAGGTTCTGGACCTGGATGTAGCCGAAAAGTCCGACCAACTGGCGGAGAAAATCAGTGCCAAGCTCGACAAGAAGTTCGAAGAAGACATGCAGCGTCGCCTGAAGCTCTAAAGCTTAGATTGTTTGTTTGCAAGTAAAGCGTGGCTTGTGCCCAAGGGCACTAAAAACCAGATCATTCCGGAGGAAAATGTCGCCAAAAGTGACATCCATCCCCGGGATATAACCCAATACAGCGGCGCTGTCACAGTGTTTAAGCCAAACCGATCACGTCTGGTAAACACGGTGTCATCAAGCTGTTGCAGGTTACCTACACTGACGAACGGACGTCGTCTTTTCTGAACTACTGGTACCGCCAGAGGGAGTGAACGTGAACAGCAAGCTCATCTTTTCGCAGGCCGGCGTGTTTCGCCTACAGCAACTCGCCAGCCTGATCTACCGCCACACCGGCGTGCGCCACAAGCTTTCATCCCAGCGCGGTCAGCTCGACCTGCTGCTCGACGGGACCCGCTCGCCCCACGCAGACGTGCGCAACTGCTGCGCCCATCTTGCCGATGAACTTCACCCCCACCAGCTCAGCGCCCTGCGCAGCGAGGGCGTAGTACTGACACCCTCAACGCTGGTCACCGAGAAGGCAGGCTAGCATCGTGTCGGCGAGCCCGCGCATCAGCGCATCGTAGCTTTCCACCGCTCGGTTGCTCGCCAGCGGATCCAACTCACTCACACCCAAACCGAGGCGCTCTCCCAGCTGCCGGGCTGAGGTGGTATCGGCGTAGGGCTCGACAAACAGGCACGCCGCCTGATCGCGCAGCGCCTGCTCAAGATGATACAAATGCTTCGCCCCCGCGGTCAGCTCGGGGGTTACCGACACATAATCCAATTGGCGCAGGCCATAGTGCTCGACAAAGTGACGGTACCCGTCGTGGTAAACGGCAAATCCCCGCTCACTGACAGGTGCCAGCGCTGCCATAAGCGTCTGATCCAGCGACGCCATTCGCCGCGCAAACGCCTCAGCCCGATCACGATATTGCCCGGCCAGATCCGGGCGCAACTGCCCCAGACGCTCAGCCAACGCCTCGGCAAGGACCACCGCGTTATTCGGGTTGAGCCACAAGTGGTTGTCCACCCCGTGGCCATGGCCGTGACCATGGTCATCCACGGGCGCCGCCGAAGGCCAACTCATCTCATTCAATGCTGCCGCCTGCAGCGAGCGAGACGCGGCACCAGCGAGGGGCTTGGCCAAAAAGGCCTCCAGCTGAGGGCCCACCCAGAGCACCAAATCCGCGCCAGTAAGCGCGCGCATGTCCGAAACCCGCAAGCTAAACGCGTGGGGCGACACTCCGGCTGGCAACAGGCTTTCCAGCCGATCATCAGGCGCGACCACCTCCGCGGCAATAAGCGCCAGCGGTCGAATGCTAGTAAGTACTTGCAAAGGCTCAGAGGCACGGCCGGGCAGGGTCATCAGTATCAGCAGGGCAAAGAGCCACAGCCTGTGGAAGCGACAGGGTCTAGGCATAAAAATTCCGGGAAATCGTCAGGCACACCAATGGTTATAGTATAACATATTCGTTATACTCTCCCTATGGACAATGCCTCTCTCGCCTTTCGGCGCCACAATCACAAGCACTGCGTGAATGATGCGCTGCACTCGGCCGTCACCTTATGCGAGGAGCGCGGCGTGCGCCTGACTCCACTGCGTAAACAGGTGCTGGAACTGATCTGGCAGAGCCATAAGCCGCTGGGCGCCTACGCTCTTATTGATCTGCTGGCCGCCGAGGCGACCCGCCAGGTGGCTCCGCCCACCGTGTACCGGGCGCTGGACTTTCTACTCGAACAAAAGCTCATCCACCGCATCGGCGCCCTCAATGCCTTTATCGGTTGCCCGCACCCGGATCACAGCCACGCCAGTCACTTTTTGCTCTGCGACGAATGCGGTCGGGCTGAAGAAATTCACTCCAAAGCCGTAAGCGACAGCATTCAAAAAGCCGCAGGCGCCGCCGGTTTTGCCGTTACGTCTCAATCACTGGAAGTCTTTGGCCTGTGCCCCGACTGCCATAAACGCAGCAGCGCCGATGCCTGAGACAAACCGCGAACTGCTTGTCCAGACACGCCAACTGAGTGTGGAGCGCGGCGGTCGCACCCTGGTCGACAGCGCCGACCTGGCGCTTCACGCCGGCGAAATTCTCACCCTGATCGGCCCCAATGGCGCGGGTAAAACCACGCTGGTGCGTGCCATTCTGGGCCTTGGCAACATCACGCGCGGCGAGCTGTACCTCAAACCCGGCCTGCGCATTGGTTACATGCCGCAAACCCTGCACATTGATGCCAGCTTGCCGCTGACCGTTGCGCGCTTTCTCACCCTCGGCGGCGGCGACAAACACCGCGCCCAGCGAGCGCTGGAGCGCACCGGCGCGGCCGGCCTGCTCCATCAGCCCATGCAGGCACTATCTGGAGGCGAGACGCAGCGCGTGCTGCTGGCCCGCGCACTGTTGCGCAATCCGCAACTACTGGTGCTGGATGAACCTGTGCAGGGGGTGGATGTGTCGGGCCAAGCCGCCCTCTATGCATTGATCAACGAGCTGCGTCACGAGCTCGGTTGCGCCGTACTGCTGATCTCGCACGACCTGCATCTGGTAATGGCCAACACCGATACCGTCGTATGCCTGAATGGCCACATCTGCTGCCACGGCCACCCGGAACAGGTCACCAACGACCCAGCCTATCTGGAGCTTTTCGGCCACAGGGCCCAGGCGCAGATCGCACTCTATACCCACCATCACGATCACGCCCACGACCAGTGCGGCGAAATAGACCCCGAGCACTCCCACCATGCCTGATTTCTTACTACTGGCTCTGGGAGCCGGCTTGGGCGTGGCCTTGGTGGCGGGGCCGCTGGGTTGCTTTGCGGTCTGGCGGCGCATGGCCTACTTTGGCGACACCATGGCGCACTCGGCGCTGCTCGGTGTGACACTGGGCCTGCTACTGGACATCAACCTCAACGCCGCGGTCGCCTTTGGCTGCCTGCTCCTGGCGCTGGCGCTGGTGGCCTTGCAGCGCAGCCGACAGCTGGCCACGGACACCCTGCTCGGGATTCTGTCGCACTCCACCCTGGCGCTGGGGCTGGTGGCCATAAGCTTGGTCAGCCCCGGACGGGTCAACCTGCTGGGCTATCTGTTTGGCGACATACTCGCTACCACGGCGGCGGATGTCATTACCATTTGGCTGGTGGGCGCGCTGGTACTGGGCGTACTCGCCTGGCTCTGGCGACCACTACTGGCCATTACCGTGCACGAAGATTTGGCGCGGGTGGAGGGTGTAAGAGTCAGCGCTGTGCGCACGGCGCTAATGTTGCTGATGGCGCTGGTGATCGCGATTGCCATGAAAGTCGTGGGCGTGCTCTTGATCACCGCCCTGTTGATCATTCCGGCGGCCGCCGCCAGGCGCCTGAGCCACACACCCGAGCAAATGGCCATCACCGCCAGTGCCATTGGTGCGCTGGCGGTCACCGGCGGCCTCGCCGCGTCTTTCTACTGGGATTGGCCTGCGGGCCCGGCCATTGTGCTCGGCGCCACCGGAGCCTTTGTGCTCTCGCTGCTTAAACCCAGCCGTTTCTAGCTGCACAGAAAGAGCGCCGGCAAATAGCAGTCTGCGCCCACAATGTAATCAAACTTTCACCAATTTGTTGCCTAGCTGTCACAGGCGTTACCCAGACTTTGCACAACGCAACGCTGAGGCCATAACCATGACGACTATGACTGCCAGTGACACCGCCACACCACACACCCGCAGCTCATCCTCCGCCAAAAAAAAATCCGCCAACAGTTCGCTGATTAAAGGTCGCACCATCTGGATTTCAGATATCCATCTGGGGTATCGCGACTGCAAAGCCGATTACCTGTTGGATTTTCTCGACAATATCAGCTGCGACACGCTCTACTTGGTCGGCGACATCATCGATATGTGGGCGCTCAAACGCAAATTCCGCTGGCCGCAGCAGCATTACAACGTCATGCTCAAACTCTATGAGATGGCCAACAACGGCACACGGGTAATCTATGTACCGGGCAACCACGACGAACCCATGCGCCGGTTTGCCGGCAACCTGTTCGGCCCCATTGAGATCATCGAGGAGCACGAATACACCTGCGCCAACGGCAAGCGCTACCTGATCATGCACGGCGATGCCATGGACGCCTACATCAATCTCTCGCACATCACCAAATTTTTTGGTGACATTGCCTACAATCTGCTGCTGTTTATCAACCGCTGGGCCAACCGCTGGCGCAAATGGATGGGCCGCCCCTACTTCTCACTGGCGGGCATGATCAAAGACAACATCAAAGGCGCCAAAGAAGCGATTGAAACCTACCAGAACGAGGCTATGGACGAAGCCCGCCGCCGCGGCTTTGACGGCGTGATCTGCGGCCACATCCACTACCCCGCCATGCTGGAAAATGACGGCATTCGCTACTGCAACACCGGCGACTGGATCGAAAACTGCACCGCCCTGGTTGAGGACTACTCGGGCCAAATGCGCCTGCTCCACTACAGCGACCAAGTGCAATGGCGCGAAAAGGAAGACGCCGCTGTGGCACAGGCCGCCTAATCAAAGCAGCAACCAGCCGAGGTTTGGCTAACACTCTCGACCTACTGAAAAAGAGTGCCTTCTGGGGGCTGGATCAATAACCCGACTTGGCTGGGCGCCCGTTAGTTGGGCGCCCTCTCCTGACATCTGGCTATAACTAGGTCACCGCATGTCCTCTTAAGTCGGGACTAAAGAAGAGGGTTTGTACTAGGGCCTGTTCACACTAATTATATGCGCCTGCTGAAAGCCAGTTTTGTTTCCAGCTAGGCGCTGAGAGCGTGGTTTGGTCATTCCAAATAAGCGATCGGCAACAACGCTGGGGACAAAACTGGCTTCAGCCCTTCGGGT
>NZ_JAULRT010000045.1 GCF_030518215.1 Gilvimarinus algae | reverse complement strand
TCCGCGGCGTTGTCTTTACACGCGGTGCGGGCTCCCTCCCGCACTGACCGGGTCGCCCCGATAACGGGCCTCTTAGCATGTCATTTCCATGAAGGAACAGGACGGTTTAACGCAGTTAGCGCAACCAAGCGCAGTTTAGCGCAATCAGTGCTGAAAAAGGCCGGTACGGGCGGTGGGCAGGCCTTGATGAGGGTGAAAATTATCAATGCATTGAGGAATCAGGCCCACAATTGGGGTGAAATCACAGCTGATTCGCAGATTTGGATTGATTGCCGACGCCAAACAACGGCATAATAAAAAGAAAAATCTGATA
>NZ_JAULRT010000044.1 GCF_030518215.1 Gilvimarinus algae | reverse complement strand
CGGACAGCAGCGGATTGGTCATGCAAATTCTCCTTTGAGACCACAGGTAATCACGCCCGTGCCAGACGTCCAGATCGCCTAGGCCGTTTCACCGCAAACCGGGCAATCGGAGCGCTTTTTCAATGCGATTTTCCGGGTTTCCCCCCAAAGCGCATCATAGATCAGCATCTCGCCGCGCAAGGGCGCCCCGGCGCCGGTGATGATCTTGATGGCCTCGACCGCCATCATGGTGCCGATGACGCCCGGCAGGGGTCCGATCACGCCAGCCTCGGCGCAGGACGGGGCCAGGCCTGCCGACGGGGCCTGAGGGAACACGCATTGGTAACAGGGGCCGTTC
>NZ_JAULRT010000043.1 GCF_030518215.1 Gilvimarinus algae | reverse complement strand
CAGCAAAGAGCGCAAAAAATATTCCAGAACAACTGGGAAATCAACTACTTAAGATTTAGCGATCAACAAGGCTACTCCCTTCCTGAAAAGATCGTCATTAGCCAGAATGATCTGCGTCTTACTATCATTGCAAAAGAGTGGCTGGTCAAACTCTGAAATCGGTTCTTTTCAACCCCATTTGTTTGACTTTGACGATCCGTTCCGGGAAAATGTGCGCCTCTTTTGCCGGGCCTTGTCCGGCATGAGAACTACTGGGGTATCGCCAAGCGGTAAGGCAACGGGTTTTGATCTCGTCATGCGCAGGTTCAAATCCTGCTACCCCAGCCATCTTTAACCTTGCATC
>NZ_JAULRT010000042.1 GCF_030518215.1 Gilvimarinus algae | reverse complement strand
CGGCATGAAGCCGCGCGACCTGGCGGAAAAACTGATCAACGCCCTGCCGGCCAGCGCCGATATCAGCAAGGTCGAGATCGCAGGCCCTGGCTTCCTCAATTTCTTCCAGAATACCGACGCCCTGGCCAACCGCCTGGACGCTGCCCTGGCCGACGCCCACCTCGGCGCGCGCAAGGCCGGCCCGGCGCAAAAAGTGGTGGTCGACCTGTCGGCCCCCAACCTGGCCAAAGAGATGCACGTCGGCCACCTGCGCTCGACCATCATCGGTGACAGCGTGGCGCGGGTGCTGGAGTTCCTGGGCGACACCGTCATTCGCCAGAACCACGTAGGCGACTGGGGCACCCAGTTCGGCATGTTGATGG
>NZ_JAULRT010000041.1 GCF_030518215.1 Gilvimarinus algae | reverse complement strand
CCCGGCAGATGCGCAGCGCCGCCAGCGCCCGCGATGATCACGTGCAAGCCACGGTCGACGGCGGTTTTCCCATAGGTCCACAGACTGTCAGGGGTTCGGTGCGCGGACACGATCTTGGCCTCATAGGCGATGCCCAGTTCGTCCAGCACATCGGCTGCTTCTTTCCTGGTGTGCCAGTCCGATTGGCTACCCATGATGATGCCCACTTTTACGTCAGTCATTCTGCGCCCCTTATTCTGCGAGCGCGCACTATAGCCAAGGCAGTCGTTTACGCAATGATATCCGGCGTCAAACGATCCTCGATGATCGCGATCATGTCCTTGAGGCGTAGTTTTTTCTTTTTCAGGCGGCGAATGGTCAACTGATCGGCGGTTCCGCGTTCGACCATGGCCG
>NZ_JAULRT010000040.1 GCF_030518215.1 Gilvimarinus algae | reverse complement strand
CAGGTCTGGCGATGGCCACCATGGACATCATCAAACTGTACGGCGCCGAGCCTGCAAACTTCCTGGACGTTGGTGGCGGCGCTACCAAGGAAAAGGTGACCGAAGCGTTCAAGATCATCACCTCGGACCCGAACGTCAAAGGCATCCTGGTGAACATCTTTGGTGGCATCATGCGCTGTGACGTCATCGCCGAGGGCGTTGTCGCCGCGGTGAAAGAGGTCGGTCTGCAGGTTCCGCTGGTTGTGCGCCTTGAAGGCACCAACGTGGAAGCAGGCAAAGAGATCATCAACACCTCGGGCCT
>NZ_JAULRT010000016.1 GCF_030518215.1 Gilvimarinus algae | reverse complement strand
TGACATCACCTACAGCTACACCGAAGGCAACGCGGCGCAATCGCACAGCGCGACGAACGACAACATCATCGATCAGTTCGCGGTGGTGGTGACAGACGTTGCCGGCGAGAGCAGCAACGACACCTTGGATATCCAGATCACCGACACGGTTCCGGTGGCACAGCCTGAGAGCAACAGCCTGGGCGAAGACGATGCCAGCGTCTCGGGTACGGTGAGCGTGATCTCCGGCGCCGATGCCGACTCGATCGGCGTGCAAAACAACGTGTCGGGCAGCTACGGTACGTTCAGCATCGATGCCAACGGTGTTTACACCTACGTGTTGGATACCACCAACAGCACGGTTCAAGCGTTGGATGATACCGAGACACTGACCGACACCTTCAGCTACACGGTGACCGATGCCGATGGGGATGCGAGCACCGAGACGGTGACCATCACCATCAACGGTGCGACCGATGGCGTACCGGTGATCAGCATCGATGACGAAGACGGAGCGGCGACCGCGTCCGACAACAGCGTTGAAGAGGCGAGCGCGAACACCATCACAGGCGATGCGAATGTGAGCGCCGAAGCGGGCGTGGCGTCCGTGACGGTTGCCGGTCAAGACATCACCGGTGCGTCCAGCACCCCGGTGGTGATCAGTGGCAGCTACGGCACCTTGACCATCACCGGCTACGACGCGCTCACCGGTGACATCACCTACAGCTACACCGAAGGCAACGCGGCGCAATCGCACAGCGCGACGAACGACAACATCATCGATCAGTTCGCGGTGGTGGTGACAGACGTTGCCGGCGAGAGCAGCAACGACACCTTGGATATCCAGATCAC
>NZ_JAULRT010000039.1 GCF_030518215.1 Gilvimarinus algae | reverse complement strand
TCGCATCCGTAATGTTCAGCGCACCGATACCATCCACCGCGCTGCCAATCGTGATGTGCTCCACCAGGTTGGCATTGGCCAGGTTAAGCACCGCACCGGTCGCACCGGTCAGCATCGCTGCGCCGTTGCCCGTCGGGTCTTGAATGCCGTCACTTGGAAAATCGCCAATCAGGTTGGCCGGAATCGTCAAATCAAAACTATTGCCGTTGCCAAAACCGCTGACCACCTGGCCATCGCTTAAGGTAAAGCCGCCGGCACCAACGTCAATGGCGCTGCCGTCATTGACGAACACAAACGTCGTCAGGTCGCCGGTGTTCGCCTGTATTTGCGCCGTGGCGGCATCGGCGTAGTTATTTTCGTCGCTGCCACTGCCATCGCCTGTGGCGTTAGCCGCAACAAAAAACAGCTCACCCACCTGCCCCGCGCCGGGTGCGAAATTGAAGTCGCCGTTGAAGGTCACGCCGGTAAAGTTATAGAGCCCTTTGGCCGGATCGAGCCCGACACCGTCAAGCACATA
>NZ_JAULRT010000038.1 GCF_030518215.1 Gilvimarinus algae | reverse complement strand
CAGTCATCTATGCATCCTCGTCAATGGGAACTGGCTGCACCGGCCACGGGTGCCTGATGCAACGTCATGGCCAGTTTGCGGGTCCCATGCAAGGGTGTATTGATGCATCTGCCCCACCCGCACTAGTGCATTGGCACCAATCTGCCGGTGCCTGCTGCGTTTATGCTCAACGCCAGTCACCACACCAGCCATTACCGACCGGGGGACGCCCATGAGCGACGCCGTGCTTGCCCGTGAAACCAACCGCCGCCAGCTGCAGCAGATAATTGCCGGGCTTTCGGATGGCGTGATGCTGCTGGAAGTGGACCAGACGATCATCTGGGCCAACGAAGCCGCCCTGCGCATGCACGGGGTCGACAGCCT
>NZ_JAULRT010000037.1 GCF_030518215.1 Gilvimarinus algae | reverse complement strand
TATCCTCGAACTCCAGCCGTTCGCCCACGGTGGCGGGGCGCGTGCGGCGCAGCTGAGCGCGGACGCGGGCCATCAGCTCGATCACCGAGTAAGGCTTGACCACATAGTCATCCGCACCTGTTTCCAGCCCGCGCACCTTGTCCACTTCCTCGGAGCGGGCCGAGAGCATCAGGATCGGGATCGCGCGGGTTTCGCTTTTGGTCTTCAGGCGGCGGCAAACCTCGATCCCGGACACATTCGGCAACATCCAGTCCAGCACGATGATATCGGGCGTTTCCTCGTCCACCATGATCAGGCCCTCTTCGCCGTTTTCGGCTTTGA
>NZ_JAULRT010000036.1 GCF_030518215.1 Gilvimarinus algae | reverse complement strand
TCGGATTCACAGACGCGTGAGTTCAAGCCATACCATGATTTCGTGCTTGAACCTCTAGCAGCTAGAGGATGTATCCGCACAGGCAATAAGAATCAAAATCAGGCGAACAGGATTGTCCCTTACATCGGCACAGAAGTTTCTTTGGGTTTTGGCAGGCGTGGCAGCGCTTGCCTTCGTATGGCTTTTGCTATGGTCCGATTATCGTGCCGATAGCGCCCGAACCGACGCCGAACCGCCTTTTTTCGCTGAGTTCGAACTGACGGACCACCAGGGTATGGTTCGAACCGAGGAGGACTTTGCGGGGCG
>NZ_JAULRT010000035.1 GCF_030518215.1 Gilvimarinus algae | reverse complement strand
GCAGGGTAAACATAAGAAAGTGGCGTTGACCGCAGCGATGAGAAAGTTTTTGACCATCATAAATGCCATGATTCGCGATGGTCAGGAGTGGGCGTATTAATTATTTTTAGCTACGGGTTGAACCACAGTCGCTTGTTAGGCTCATCTTTGCCTGGAAGCTTCATTGCCAGACGACTTTAGCGAAATATTGTTGATTTTTACGTCTGTAATGTTCTGCTGATTAATTTCGTACTTAAACTGATTTAAATATATTTGAATTTGATTGTGTTCAGGACTGGATTCGTCTTTTAGTCGGTCAAGCTCTAATTGGGATCGTTCGATATCAATATGCTTCTGCTTTATATCGAGATACTCACCATAGGCATTCAGCCCACCAGTTAATACAGCGCCCGTTAAAAACACCGCGGCAGTCCAGGGCGGGATATAAACATCAATGTCGTCACCTGAAGCTGATAACCTAGGGAATACCTTCCTTTCATGATCAAATTTAAAATTTATTGAGTTTCCTGTGTGCGCAGAGACAATACACAAATGGGGTCCAAAGAAGTCATCTGCACCAGGGTGATAAATGGGATATCGCCTTCTACTTAATAGAACCCAATCCACCCAATACCAAGAATTAAGCTGATCCCTCAGAATAGTTTTATAGACACCATCTATCGCTTCTAGAATCTTTGCTTGCTGACCAAGAGGCAAATATTCATAGGCCAAATACATCGATAGAGGGGCTTCGCCTTCATATTCATTTTTTTGAGCCATAAAAAGGTTCCTTGATCGATAGCTCGTTTAGCCTAACAGCTAATTCAAAAGCCTAAGTAAAATTCCCCGCGGCAATGTAACTCCCCTAGAACTGAATTGAGGAAATTGCCGTAGGCGTCTGTTTTAAAAAGAAAAGAAGTGACTTTCGACATCTCCTTGTCAGGGGGAAAGCAAGCCTGATTCTGTGTAATTCTGACTTTATTCGATATTTTCACACAGGACAAGCTTTATCCAACTTACTGATTTTGCAGAGATTTATCAGAAGCGATTTTGATATGGCACTTAAATCCACCTTGTGCACTATGAAAAGCGGTTTTGACAGAGTGAATACCAGCTTCTAGGTGTACATAAATACAGCTTATCTGGGAGAAGTTAATGGAAGAGCCCTCTGATATACCTGTTTATGTGCCCGCGAAACCCACGCGCTTTGTCGATCAACTTCGGGCGTTTATTCGCTTTCGCCAGCTGTCATACCAAACCGAAAAAACCTATATACATTGGATACTAAACTTTATCCGTTTTCACGGTTGCGCTCACCCGCTGGCTATGAATGAGTCACATGTGGAGGCTTGGCTAACTCACTTGGCCAATAGTCGTCACAATTCAATAGCTACTCAGAAGGTTGCACTCAACGCTGTGGTATTTTTGTATCGGCAATTCTTACGCCGTCCCCTGGAAAACCTCGACTTCCAGCACGCAAAAACCAGGCAGCGCATTCCCACAGTGTTATCCACTGCTGAGGCTCGGCGACTGATTGACATGGCAACCCAGCCCTACCGTTTGATGTTTGCATTAATGTATGGCTCGGGCCTTCGCCAGGCCGAGTGTTTGTCTCTGCGTCTTCTGGATATCGATATGGAAAATCTAATCCTCACGGTGCGCCATGGTAAGGGTGGCAAAGATCGCACTACCGTGCTTCCGGGTGGTTTGATTCATAGCATTCGCCAACAAATGAACTGGGTCGCAACCCTTCACGAGCGGGATTTGAGCTCGGGTCTTGGCGAGGTCTTTTTGCCCGATGCTCTCGCGCGAAAGTACCCTAGCGCCGCCTCACAGACGAAGTGGCAATATCTATTTCCGGCCTCACGACCTGGCCCCTGCCCCCGAACGGGGGTTACCCGGCGGCATCATTTGCACGCAACTGCCGTTACAAAGCACCTTCGACAGTGCCTTCAAGCCAGCGGTATTGCAAAACACGTCACCTGTCATACCTTTCGCCACTCTTTTGCCACTCGCTTGTTGGAGCGAGGCTACGATTTACGGACCATTCAGAGTTTGCTGGGTCACACAGACCTGAAGACCACTGAAATCTACACCCACGTTGTCAAAAGCGGAAAGCTGGGCGTGGTCAGCCCATTTGATGCCGTACAAGAGAACTCCGCTCGCTACGCCTAAGCGTTGCGAACGGAGTGCGGGGCAAGTAGGAATTTAAGCCGCCAGCTGGCGCAGCACATAGTGCAAAATACCGCCGTGGCGGTAGTACTCCCACTCCACAGCGGTGTCGATGCGTACTTGCACTTCAAACTCGGTATCCTTGCCCTCTTTGCTGGCGCTAATGCGCAGCGCTTTTGGTTCGCCCTCTACCGGCTCAAAGTCGAATTGCTCGGTGCCGTCGAGCCCGAGAGATTCATAGGATTCGCCGTCTTTAAACTGCAGCGGCAAGACGCCAAAGCCCACCAGGTTTGAGCGGTGAATGCGTTCAAAGCTCTCGGCAATGACCGCTTTAATGCCCAGCAGGTTCGTGCCTTTGGCGGCCCAATCGCGGCTGGAGCCAGTACCGTACTCTTTGCCCGCCAACACAATCAATGGTGTGTTATCCGCTTGGTATTTTTGCGAGGCATCATAGATGCTCATTTGCTCATCGGTGGGCAGGTAGGTGGTCCAACCGCCTTCGGTGCCGGGCGCCATTTGGTTTTTCAGGCGCACGTTGGCAAAGGTGCCGCGCACCATGACGTCATCGTTACCACGGCGCGAGCCGTAGCTGTTGAAGTCGGCGGGCTCTACGCCTTTTTCCCGTAGGTACTGCCCCGCCGGGCTGTCGGGTTTGATGGCACCGGCCGGGGAGATGTGGTCTGTGGTGATGGAGTCGCCGACCTTCACCAGGCAGCGTGCGCCGGTAATGGGTTTGCTTTCGGGCAGATCCATGGTCATGCCGTCGAAGTACGGCGGCTTTTTCACGTAGGTGGATTCGGGCCAGGAGTAAATTTCATCGGCCGGCACCGGTAACTGCTGCCAGGCCTCAGTGCCCTTGAACACATCGGAGTATTTCTCGGCGTAGATGCCCTCGGTCATGGCGCCGGCGATGGTATCGGCCACTTCTTTGGGCGAGGGCCAGATGTCCTTAAGATACACGGGCTCGCCTTTGTTGCTCTGCCCGAGCGGCTCTTTGAGCAAGTCCACATTCATATTGCCGGCCAGTGCATAGGCCACCACCAGCGGCGGCGATGCCAGGTAGTTGGCCCGCACATCCTGGTGAATGCGCCCCTCAAAGTTGCGATTGCCCGAGAGCACTCCGGCCACCAGCAAATCGCCGGCGCGCACAGCGTTTTGCACCGGCGGCGGCAGAGGGCCGGAGTTGCCAATACAAGTGGTACAACCAAAGCCGACAATATCAAAACCCAGCTCGGCCAGCGGCTCCAGCAAGCCGGCGTTTTCCATATAGGCAGGCACCACTTGCGAGCCAGGCGCAAAGGAGGTTTTCACCCAGGGCTTGGTGTTCAGGCCCAGCTCGTGGGCTTTTTTGGCCACCAGGCCCGCCGCGACCAGCACGGCCGGGTTGGAGGTGTTGGTGCAGGAGGTGATAGCGGCGATGACCACAGCGCCGTGTTCCAGTAAAAAGTTCTCGCCGTTCATTTCCACCGGCACCGCGCCGCGCTCATGGGGGTTGGTGTTGTCGATGGCGGTCTGGCCGCCCTCGCCGGCAAAGCGCGAGTCGTCGGTACTGGCCACCACATTGCCCTGGTCTTTAAGCTCTTGCGCCAGCAGGGCGTCGAACTCGGCTTTGGCGTCGGTCAGGGCGATACGATCCTGCGGGCGTTTTGGCCCCGCAAGGCTCGGCACGACGTCGCCGAGATCCAGATGCAGGGTATCGCTGTAATCGGCCACCGGGTCGTCGTCGCTGCGCCACAGCCCCTGGGCTTTGGCGTAGGCTTCCACCAGGTCAACCTGCGCCTGATCGCGCCCGGTCAGGGTCATGTAGTTTAGGGTCTCATCGTCGATGGGGAAGATGCCGCAGGTCGCGCCGTACTCGGGCGCCATATTGGCAATGGTGGCGCGGTCGGCCAGAGGCAGCTTGGACAGGCCAGCGCCGTAAAACTCAACAAACTTACCCACAACGCCGCGCTGGCGGAGCATTTGGGTGACTGTCAGCACCAGATCGGTCGCGGTGGCCGAGGGCGGCAGCTCGCCTTTGAGCTCAAAGCCCACCACCTCGGGGATCAGCATGGTAATGGGCTGGCCGAGCATGGCCGCCTCGGCCTCAATGCCGCCCACACCCCAGCCGAGCACACCCAGGCCGTTGATCATGGTGGTGTGGGAATCCGTTCCCACCAGGGTGTCCGGCAGAGCGACACGCTCGCCGTTTTTCTCTTCCACCAGCACGGCCTTGGCCAGGTATTCGAGATTCACCTGATGGACAATGCCCGTGCCAGGCGGCACCACGCGAAAGTTGGAAAACGCCTGCTGGCCCCAGCGCAAGAACTGGTAGCGCTCGTTATTGCGCTCAAACTCCTTTTCGGTGTTCTTGGCCAGAGAGTCGGGGTTGCCGTAGTAATCCACCATCACCGAGTGGTCGATCACCAAATCCACTGCCCCCAGGGGGTTGATCTTGGCCGGGTCGCCCTTGAGCTGGCGCATGGCCGCGCGCATGGCCGCCAGATCCACCACCGCAGGCACGCCGGTAAAGTCCTGCAGCACAACCCGCGCGGGGGTAAAGTTGACCTGCTCGGAGGCTTTGTCTGAGCCCTGCCAGCGGCACAGGGTATGGATGTCGTCGCTGCTGACGTTTTTGCCGTCTTCTTTGCGCAACAGATTCTCCAGCAGAATCTTTAAACAGTAGGGCAAGCGGTCCAGGTTGTACTGCTCTGCCAGTGCGTCCAGCCGGTAGTAGGTGTAGTCCTCACCGTTCACCGTTAACGTCGATTTGGCCTGAAAACTGTCGCTCACAAATACCTCCCCTTTTTGGCTAGTCGGTTGGGCGATGATGCCTTTGCATTTTATAAGCAAGGTCTACGCCTTCACGGATGTACCCCCTAGAGTAGGCCAAAAGCTGGGAAAAGGGGCCATGAAGTCGATAGGTTTTGTAAATTTTGGAATGAGCGAAAAAATGCGGCGCGCCCGACGCAAGCGCGGGCGGCGCCGCCGCAATGATGCAAAGCATCAGCTCATGCAGTCGCGATTGCTCAATCGCGGGTTAGGAGAGCGCAAAGCGCTTACTACTTTCTGACTCTCATCAGAACGGGTTGATTTGCCGAGCTCTGCCGGCAAGTTAAGAACTCTTGAGGGTTTGCTCTCCCAAAGGCGAAAACCATAAGCGAAAATATTTTTATATATGATTTACTTTATAGCGTAAACATTTGGCCAAGGCAAATGGTTTTTCGTTAAAACGGCATACCGGTACGCTAGAGTCCTTTGCAAAGTGACTGAGTAATAAACGGCTGAGTAGAGTGCCAGAACCTGCCTAGCGCATAGGCTATACCGGCGCGAGTGTAGAGTGAGTAAGGAGCGGCGCCGCCACTTTGGTTTTACCGCCATACAGCTCGACAACTTTTATACGCTTGCACAAAAAAGCCCCGCCACCTGTCGGCGGCGGGGCCAAGCTATGCAAAAAACTCCATTAAAACGCTATCGCAAGATCTTCCCGCCCGGCGCATGGCCCGGGCGGGGCAACAGCCTTAAAAGCTGGCGCGGAGCGTTAACGCGTAGCGGGTATCATTCACAAAGTATGAGGCGTAGTGATCACCGGCGCCATTTTGTTTCATGATGGTACGGGTCTGCTCATTGGTGAGGTTGTTGGCTTCAAGACCA
This sequence comes from Gilvimarinus algae, assembly GCF_030518215.1. Taxonomy (GTDB): domain Bacteria; phylum Pseudomonadota; class Gammaproteobacteria; order Pseudomonadales; family Cellvibrionaceae; genus Gilvimarinus; species Gilvimarinus algae. The sequence goes on along the minus strand of NZ_JAULRT010000035.1, from coordinate 551,048 downwards.
ATGGTAAAGTTGTCATTGATGTCGTAGAAGATTGAACCGTCCAACTGACCTGTGGCATCACTCCATACCGGCAGTTTCCAGGCGACGCTCTGGTTGGTGCCAACACCCCCATCGGTGCCGTTAAAACCATTGGGCCCGATCGACATCAAGTACTCGTCGCGCCAGCTCCAGGCCAGACGCGCAGAAATACGGCCTTTTTCAAACATACCCACCAGGTTAAAGGCATTTTCCGAAAGACCTTCATACGGCAGGGTACCTTCAATCATGGTGCCGTCTGTGTCTACCGGCGCGATCAGAGAGCCATCATCGGCGCTGATAGACGCGGGGACATCCGTAGAGCTGTCGATGTAAGTGTAGTTGGCTTGCAAGCCTAAACCATCAAACGGCTCTGGCAAAAAGTCAAAGAACTGGCTGTAACCAATTTCGTAACCCTGAATTTCCGCCGTGCCCGCATTGATCGGACGAGTCACGGAGTACGTTTGCAAGGTGCCGTTGAGATCCGGGTACTGCTCGGCAATGGTTTGGTTGCGAATAATGCCATCAATGTCTTTATAGAACAGGTTGATGTGCGCCATGCCGCCCGCGTCGTTGAAGTACCATTCCAGCGACAGGTCCATCTGATCCGCCTCAAGCGGCTCCAGATAAGGGTTGTTCCACGAACCGGAAGACAGAGTAACGCCGCCCGTATCGGCATCGACATCCGCATTCAGGATCTGGTAGGCCTGCATTTCGCTGAACTCAGGACGCGCCATGGCTTTAGAAACCGCGAAGCGCGCTACCAGGTCTTCACGAATGCTCAACCGCAGGTTCAAGCTTGGCAGCACATTGGTGTAGGAATTTTCAGCGCGCACTGGCTCCATAGAACCATCGCCAAAGGGCGCCACATTCGGATACACCAAAAAGCCTGACGAGACAGAGTCTGTCTCAACCACGCGGACACCGATGTTACCGTCCAGCGGCATAGCCCACTCATCAAACCCAAAACGCAGTAAACCGTAAGCGCTGTAGGTCTGCTCTTCTTGGATGTTGGCCCACTGCTCATCATTAGGGTCACGCAATACATAGTCGCCGTAAGTGGCCGAGTATGGGTGACCCAGAGAATCCGCATAGGCTGCAGCATCCGCGTAGAGATCGACATAGCTGCCGGGATAACCCGCCGCAATGTCGGCATTGGGCGCCCAGACCACACCGGTGAGATCGGCATCACCCCGGAAGAAATTATCAAAGGTGTTCAGGGTCATTTGCGAGCCATCGGCCATGTAAGGCATTCCCAGCTCATTCACATTCAGGCCGCCACCCCAATCGGTGGTCATCCAGGTTTGGTAAATCCCTTGCCAGTGATAGCCGGTGTTGATGTTGTCGGCTTCGCGGTCGGTATAGCGCAAACCAACTTTCACCGATTTAACAACAGAATCGTAAAATTTGTATTCCAAATCTCCGCGCCAGGCAAACTGGTTGGCTTCGCTGTCTTCAACATGCGGCATAGCGAAGGCCCAGTAGTAATTGGTCGGGTCGGCCAAAAACTCTTCATCGGTGGTGATGGTGGGCGGCTCAGAGCCAATATCAATGGTCAGAGACTCTAGGTTGATACCGGTGGCAACGGTACTGTCCAAAGTGTCGGTGGTTGAATCGGTGTATTGAAACTCGGTGCTGATTTCCCAGTTATCCGTCGGCACCCACTTCCAGCCCGCCGCGTAATCGGTGGTCACGGATTCACGCTCGGACACACGAATGTCCGCACCAAAAGGAATGCCCGGTACTTGCGGTTCCCAGGATGGCGGAGCGGTGTTGCTCAAGGTACCACTGACGAAGACACCATTTTCATCAAATACGGTGTCATCCGACAGTTGAATAGACCAGGGGCTGTTGGAGACGAAAATGGCGTCTTCGTCCCAGCGCATGTCGTATTCACTGCGGAAAACGGTCAGGAAAAATTCCTGAGTGTCATCGGGACGCCATTGCAAAGCCGCATAGCTGCCCAGGCGCTCACGATTAAAATCCATGCTGCGCCAATCGGCGCCGCGCGGAATCCACGCCGTGCTGCCGTCTTCTGTCACATCGTTGCGAGCGAAAAATGGCCGCAGGAAAATACCGTCGGTACGCGTTGAAATTTCAGAGTAGGCGACATCCAACAGCAGGCCAAACTCACCCGCACTGGTATCCCAGCGATCACTGTAGAGCAGCGAGCCGGAGGGGTCTGTCTCTTTGATAAAGTCGCCATAGTTCACACTGACAGAGCCTGAGATCAAACGATCATCGCTGTCAAACGGCATACGGGTACGCAAGTCCACAGTGCCGCCCAGACCGCCTTCAATCATATCCGCCGAGGGGTTCTTATACACGTCCACGCCGGCCATCAGTTCAGAGGGGACATCTTCAAAGCTCAGGCTTCGACCACCACTGGCAGAGAAGCTGTCGCGGCCGTTTAGTTCGCTGCGCACGTGTTTCATACCGCGCACAGCCACGCCGCTACCCTCGGCCGAGAAATGCTCAGGGTCGCCGATAGAGATAAAGCGCTCGATGGTCACACCCGGCACCCGCTGCAAGGTCTCGGTGACTGAGCGATCCGGCAATTTGCCAATGTCATCGGCAACAATAGAGTCAACAATGGCTTCGGCATCACGCTTGATGTTTTGTGCCGACTGAATGCTGGCTCGCTGGCCAGTGACGACAATCTCTTCCAACGAGGTTTCACCGGCATCGTCCTGCGCCAGGGCGGGCATGCCGACGACACCCATGGCGCACAGCACCAGGGATGAGACATAGGTGGATGAAATCAAACGACGGGCAGATGACAGAGTTTCTGGGCTCTTGGTCACAATGTACTCCTCTCTCTTATTATCTTAATGATGCGGCATCACCACCCGGCACTTACTGCGGGCAAACGGGCTGGGCGGATGGGCCTTTTACTCACGGCGGCGCGAAGTGCACCATTCACATAGAAAAACTATTTCTTATATAAATCTAATCGCCAGTTATACCTCAATTATTTTATTGGCGCAAATGTTTTCTTATGTAAAAAATAGATAACGAGATCGAGCGATATAAGGAAGCGGGAGCCAGAGGCTCCCTCAGTGGGTGTGCAGCGGGCGAGGCTCAGGGGGTGGCGAGCGTAACCCGGTAGCGTTCGCCGGCCTCGACGGGGAAGCTCAACCCTTGCGCTTCGGTCGGCTTAGCAGTGATCAGCTTACCGGTAGTGCCATGCACCACCCGGTAATGACGCCCAATCAGTGTCAGCTCGCCGCTGCGCTGCGGCTTGAGCAGGGCCTCGGTCAGTTTGCCATTGTGCCAGGCGAGGTCGACGGTCACATCGCCGCGCGCGCGCAAGCCCCGCACTGAGCCCGACTGCCAGGCGCCGGGCAACGCCGGCAGCAGATTCAGGCGCAGGTCGTGGCTTTGCAGGAGCATTTCTGCTACCCCCGCCGTGGCGCCAAAATTGCCGTCAATTTGAAAGGGCGGATGGTTATCCCAGAGGTTGGGCAAGGTGCTGCGCCTGAACTGCTCGCCCAAGACTTTGTGCGCGCGATCGCCGTCCGCCAAGCGCGCCCAGAAATTGATCTTCCAGGCCTGAGACCAGCCGGTGCCGCCATCGCCGCGGGCGTTGAGGCTGACACTCGCGGCCTCGGCCAGCTCAGGGGTCGCCGCCGGGGTGATCACCCGGCCAGGGTGCAGGGCGTAAAGATGCGAGACGTGACGGTGCTGGCTGGCTTTGTCGTCGCGGTCTTCTTTCCATTCCTGCAGCTGACCCCACTGGCCAATCCGCAGGCCATCGTCCAGCTTGGCCAAAGCAGCGGCCAGCTCTTTGGTAAACGCGGTATCCAGTTTGAGAGTACGCGCGGCCTCCAGAGTGTTGGTGAACAGCTCGGTAACAATCTGCTGGCTCATGGCCGCCGCCACGGTAAAGTCGCCGTGCTCTGGGCTGTAGCTGGGGCTGACCACCAGCTTGCCATCGCGTGGATCGGTCACCAGCGCGTCCAGCCAGAAGCGGGCCGCTTCTTTCATAATGGGGTAGGCGCGTTCGCGCAGAAAGCGCTCGTCCTGAGTGAACAGGTAGTGCTCGTAGTAATGCTGCATCAGCCAGGCGGCCGACTCCGGCTGCCAAAAAGCGGTGGGCCAGGCGATAACACCGGTAAAACCGTAGATGTTGGTGTTGAGAAACAGCGTCCAACCGCGCGCACCCACCAGCTTCTGCGCCGACAGGCGGCCGGGCTCGACCAACGACTCGACAAACTCGTAAAACGGCAAGGTGGTTTCCGCCAGATTGGTCACCAGCGCCGGCCAGTAATTCATCTGCAGGTTGATGTTAACGTGATAATCGGCGTTCCAGGGCGGGGTATTTGAGTGGTTCCACACGCCCTGGAGGTTCGCTGGCAGCGAGCCCGCCCGCGAGGAGGCGATCAACAGGTAGCGACCGTACTGGAAATAGAGCGCCTCCAGCGTTCTATCGAGCGTTGTATTGCCACTGCCATAGCGGGCAAGCAACTCGGCGGTGGGGAGGTCATAGGTACGCTGGCCGATGTCCAGTTCAACGCGGCCCATCAGCGTTTGATAGTCCGCCAGATGACGTTCGCGCAGTCGCTCCACTTGGCGCGCCTTCGCCGCCTGTACCCGGGCTTTTGCCAGCGCGGCTGGCTCGCCCCCGCGATAGTCTGGGTAGCGCTGGGCGTAGTTGGTTGCTGCGCTAAAAATCAGCGTTACGCTATCGGCCTTATCGACCTGCAAGTAACCCCTTTTACCCTCAAGGGCTGAGCGGACCTCGCCACCTCTGGCCTCAAGCGCCAGCCAACCCTCGTACACCAGGCCGTTTTGCGCCAAAGCACCACTGACCCGCAGGCTGTTGCCTGCTACAGAGTCCTCGCGGCTGCGGTTGTCCGGGATAGCAAAGCTCGCCTTCAGCGAAAAGGCACCGGGCTGACTGGCACTGAACTGACCGACTAGCACCTGATCCGGGTAGCTATAGAAATATTCGCGGGTGTAGTCGACTTCACCTTGCCGATAGCGGATGGTCAGAATACCCGTTTTCAGGTCCAGCACTCGCTGGTAAGCGCTTACTTCGCCTTTTGCGGCTAGGGCCAGATCGATATAGCCAAAATTCTGATAATTACCGTAACCGGGATGCTCACGGCCCATGAGTTCGGCCGCCGCCTCGGGCGTCATGCTGCCCTGCTCCTCGAGTGTTTTTTGCACTTTGGCCAGGGCCGCGTGCTGATTGCCCTCTTCGGGCCAGCCAAAGGTGTAGCCGCCCTTGGACCCAGGACCGCCCTCCCAGAGGGTTTTCTCGTTCAGTTGAATACGCTCGCGCTCGACACCGCCAAAGATCACCGCGCCCTGAGCGCCATTACCGATGGGCAGGGCCTCGCGCTCCCAATCGGACACCGGCTGATCAAACCAGAGGCTCAGTGGCTCCGCCGCCCGAGTGACGCCGAAAGGCCAAAGGATCATTGTCAGGAGAAGAGTTCTGATGGTCGCGGGCAGGTAAATCATAGGGTGCGGCTCATTGGTTCGGCGCGGGGCGCATTTTTATAAGAGCAAGCACTTTACTATATGAAAAAGATTTGGTTAAGGCTTTATCCGGAACTGGCGGCAAAGAGCTGGAACCCTTAGCCGCAATTGCCGAAGTTAGCCGTCAAAACTCTCGTGGATGGAGCTGAAGGTGGTTTTCAGCCTGGCCAACTCAAACGGTGGCTTGAAAAAGCCGTGGTAATCACCGCGCGGGTTAATGATAACGATGTTGCCGGAGTGGTCCACGGTGTAGTCGTCACCCTGAGTGACTTTGGTAAAAGCCACGTTGACCTGGTTGGCAAAGCGGCGGATCGCGAGGAAGTCGCCGGTCACCCCGGTAAAGTCGGGGTTAAAGTAGCTGACGTAATCGTTCAACAGCTCGGGCGTATCGCGCGCCGGGTCAAGGCTTACCAGCATCACCTCGGTTTCCTTGGCGATGGTATCGGGCAGCGCCTGATGCAGTCGCGCAAGGTCCGCCATGGTGGTGGGGCAAATGTCGGGGCAGTGGGTAAAACCGAAAAACAGCAAAGACCAATGCCCTTTAAAGTCTTCTCGGGTGAAGGGCTGTCCGTTTTGATCGAGCAATTCAAAGTCGTCAAAGCGCCGCGGCTTGTCGAAGACAATGGCGCCGTTGAGACGCAGCTCCTCCTGCGTCATGACTCTGGGCGTGAGCAGCTTATTGACCACCAGTGCAATCGCCAGCGTCATAAACACCACGCAAAAAAACACCGTGCGACGAATACCCTTGCGGGTCTGTTGCGCTTCGCTTGAGTGGCTCATGTCGTTAAACACCTAAGGGGTGAGTGGGCAGCAGGTAGTGATCGGCCAGCATCACCACAAACAGTGCCATTAAGTAGACAATGGAGTACTTGAAGGTGTCCATGCCAATGCCTTCGCGCTTGCTGACCATCAGCATAAACGACCAGTAGAGAAAGCCCGCGCCCAGCACCAGTGCGCCAATCAGATAAATCCAGCTCATCATACCCGTGATAAACGGCAGCAAGGTCACCAGAATCATAATGATGGTGTAGAGAAAGATATGCAGCTTGGTGTACTGCTCGCCATGGGTGACCGGCAGCATGGGAATATCGGCTTTGGCGTACTCGTCCTTGCGATGGACCGCCAGGGCCCAGAAATGCGGCGGTGTCCAGGCAAAGATAATCAATACCAGCAAAAGTGCGTGACCATCGAGGCTACCGGTAACGGCCGTCCAGCCGAGCAGCGGCGGCGCGGCGCCGGCAATGCCGCCAATGACGATATTCTGCGGGGTGGCTCGCTTGAGAAACAGCGTATACACCAGCGCGTAACCCAGCAGTGACACCAGCGTCAGCACTGCCGTCAGGGTGTTGATAAACACCACCAGCAAGGTCATACCCAACACACCAATTACCAGGGCAAACAGCAGCGCCTGCATGGGCTCCACCCGCCCTTTAGCCACCGGGCGGTTGAGTGTGCGCGCCATCTTCTGATCCACACTGCGGTCGACGATGTGATTTACCGCCGCGGCCGAGCCGGCGCACAGGGCAATACCCAGATTGCCAATCAGCAAAACATCTACAGGCACCATACCCGGTACCGCCAATAACATGCCGATTACTGAGGTGAGAATCATCAACATGACCACACGCGGCTTGGTAAGCTCATAGTAATCGCGCCAGCTGGGCGCTTGGGTTGCGGCGTGAGTTTGATTCATGAGACTACCCGTTATGGTTGCTATCGGTGGGTTCAGGGGAGCTACTTTGCGCCGTATAGACTCGGTGCGTCAAGGTAACCAGTGTCAGCAGCAGCAAAGCGCCGACGGCGTTGTGGGCCACGGCAACCGCCAGGGGCAAGTGGGCCAGGACATTGGTCACCCCCAGGGTGACCTGCAGCGCCAGCACGCCCGCGATGGTGGTGGCCATGGTGCGCGCAGCAGCGATTGTGAACAACCGGCGCAGCAGTAGAAGCAAGGTAAAGATCACCACCAGGGCGCCGAGACGGTGAGCCATGTGTATGGCCGTGCGAGCATCGCCTTCGAGCAGGCCGCCCAGATAATTCGGGCCGATGGTCTGCGCCAGGTTAAAACCCCGCGCTACATCCATGTCCGGCCACCACTCGCCGTGGCAGGTGGGAAAATCCGTACACGCGAGGGCGGCGTAGTTGGAGCTCGTCCAACCGCCCAGCGCGATTTGTAAAATCACCAGTATAAGTGCCAGAAGCACCAGCGGTTTCAGCGCGTGCAGGCGCACCACGTCCGCTACCCGCCACCGCCATGGCCCCAAGCGCTGGGCCAGCAACCACAGCAAGCTCAAGGTCGCAAAGCCGCCCAACAAATGAGCCGTGACAATTTGTGGCCAGAGTTTGAGGGTCACCGTCCACATGCCAAAGGCGGCCTGAATGATGACAAGGATCAGTAAGCCCAGAGTGTGCCACTTGGGCAGAACCTCGGCGGTTTTCGCAGCGCGGCGCCAGGTGACAATGGTCATGCCCAGTATCAGCAGACCGAGGGTCCCGGCAAAGTGACGGTGCACCATCTCCGGCCAGGTTTTGTCATGCTCTACCGGCGTTTCCGGAAACAACGCCTCAGCTGCCGCCACGTGCTCGTCGGTAGTCGGCCAGGTCAGGTGGCCGTAACAGCCCGGCCAGTCCGGACAACCGAGCCCGGCATCCACCAGCCGGGTAAAAGCGCCCAGAACCACCACCACCGATGCCAGTGCCGTGGCGAGTAAAGCCAGACGAAATCCCCAGGTAAATCGCGTTGCTTGCTTCAAGGCCTATTCCTCGTAGGAGGTTTTCAACATTTTTTTCACATCCTTGAGTAATTCACCGCCGGTATGCTGCGGGCTGTAGGCCATCATCAAGAAGCCGTCCTGATCCATCAGAAAGTAACGCCCGGCCGCTACCGCATCGCCTGAAAGATTTGTGTCCTCCAGTAGCGTGTCCAGCGAGCTGGCTTGCACGCGCATAACACGCAGCAAAGGGTGCTCTTGTTCGATGTGCGCGGACAGCTCCGGCGACAGTGTTTCATCTTGCAGCAAATAAATACGCTCTACCCTATCGGCCTTATCGTTCAGGCGAATGTGCACCTGACGGGTCAGGTAGAGGTTTTTCATGCACTGCTCATCGCAGGTGCTGAAGCCGGGAATGACGTAACGCCAACGCTTTTTCTCAGCACTGATGTCCCACGCACTGTCATCGGCAAGTCGCGGCTGGATGTCGGGTAAATGCCTCGCCGGTTCCAACAGTGCGCCTTTGTTTACCGTACCGGTGGGCATCCCCCAACCGGTGTGATAAATCACATAGGCGGCCAGCATCGGCAGGGCCACCACCAGCATCAATAAAATGGCCTGAATCTGGCCGCGGCGTTTCTTTCGCACTTGTTCGTCAGTCATGTCTTTCTCGTCTACGTCTCTTATTCGGCTCGACCCTTCATTGCCCTTCTCTGCCGCAGCACCTCGCCGAGGTTGCTGTTGGCAAAGAGCGTAAGCACCGCCAGGGCAAAGGCCATGGCAAACCACTGCGCGGCGTAACCCGAATGTTTGGCCGAGCTCATATTCAGGCGCGCCCAGCCCGTGCGCAAAGCTGAGCTGCTGGAGGCATCGAGGCGCAGATAAAACGCCGCTAAGGGCTCGCCTATCTGCTCCGCCATCACCGCCGGCTCTATTTGGGTGATGATTCTCGGCCAGCTGTGTTGCTCGCTGCTCGCGCTGAGCAGAGGGTGATCAGACACCTCGACCACTTCCGCAAATATCGTGGTGTGCCCCTGTACTCTGGGCACATCCGGCAGCTGACTGCGCTGCGGCCCCGCAGCAAGCCAGCCGCGATTAATCAACACCCGCTTGCCGCTCTCGGGGATAAACGCTTGCACTACTTCGTAACCCGGGCGGCCATCGCGCTGGCGGTTATCCAGCAACCAAACATGCTGGTTGTCGTACTCACCCTCCACCATCACCGGGGTGTAGGGTTCGGGCGTTTGTAGCGTCGCCAGCGCTACAGGTGCACGGGACTGGCGCTGTTCCATTTGCGCTTCCAGCAAACGTTTCTGTTCGGCGCGCCCCAGTTGCCAGGTCCCCAGTGCCAGCAGCAATGGCAAAAATACCAGTGCCAGTGCCAGTATGGTTTTGTTGGGGGTCCACATCAGTGAGAGGGGCTTGTGGGGTTTCACAGTGTCGCTACCTCTGCTGCGATCCCGGTATTCGGCAAACCTATGGGCTCTGGGTTACTATCGGGTTTTAAGGCACCCGAGGGTGCGGTTTTTTACGGCGGAGTGTCTATGTGGCTTAAAATTATCATTCTCGTATTGTTTATTGGCGTTGTCCTTAGCCTGACGGCCGGGCTCAACTACCTGCTGCGCGATGCGGGGTTGCCGCAATCCAAGCGCACACTCTACGCGCTGGGTATTCGCATCACTCTCGCTGTGCTGATGATGCTGTGTGTCGGCTATGGCTTTTACAGCGGCATTTTGACCGACAGCGCTCCCTGGGACCAGCACTTACGCTGATCCCAGGGGTTGTATCAACCAAAGACGTAAACGGCGAAGAACAAACCCACCCAGACAACATCGACGAAGTGCCAGTACCAGCTGGCCGCTTCAAAGCCAAAATTGTCATCGGGCTTGAAGTGGCCTTTGAGTACTGAACGCAACCACATAATCAGCAACATGACGGTGCCCATAGTGACGTGTGCACCGTGGAAACCGGTCAGCATAAAGAAGGTCGAGCCGTAGATGCCTGACTCCAGTGTCAGCCCCAACTCTTGATAGGCGTGGATGTACTCCTCGGCCTGCAGGATCAGGAAGATAAAGCCCAGCAGCACCGTCACACCCAGCATGATATTGAACTGCTTGCGGTTGTTGTTCTTAATCGCTGTGTGAGCAAAGTGTACGGTGACACTGGAAGACAACAGAATCACGGTATTCCAGAAGGGGAGCCAACCAAGCAAGGCGCCAAAGCCGGGCCAGCTCATGCTCTGCTCTGGACCCTTGCGCAAAGCCTCTTCACCGTTGACCGCCATATCGGGCGTGGTCATCAGCGGCCACTGGGCCTCAAACCCGGGCCACAGCAATTCACTGCTCGCGCCACCGTCACCCTCACCGGCCAGCCAGGGCAACGCCAGTGTGCGGATGTAAAAGAGCGCGCCGAAAAAGGCCGCAAAAAACATGACCTCAGAGAAAATAAACCAGCCCATACCAATGACGTATGAGTGTTTTAGCTGAGGGCTGTTGAGCCCCGCCATATTCTCGCTGATGACAATGCTGAACCAGTTCCAAAGCACAGCGGCAAACGTCAGCCCGCCGGCAAAAAACAGCCAGGGGCCCGCCGAACTGCCATTAATCCAGTTGGCCGCACCAAATACCGTTAAGAACAAACCAAAGCTGGCCCAAATGGGTAGCCTGCTCTGTTCCGGTACGTAGTAGGTTCCTCCACTCATAATTCTACTCCCCGCGCAAAATGTTATTGTTCTGCGGTTAATGTTACTGGCCGGTATCGACCATGCTTAACAACTCTTCCCTGCTGAATCGGTCGGTCACATCAAAGATGGTATAGCTCAGAGTAATACTCTTGATGTGTTCGGGCAGGTCCTGATCGATGATAAAAAACATCGGCAACACCGCCTCTTCTCCGGCCAGCAGAGCCTGCTGGTTAAAACAAAAACACTCGGTTTTGTGAAAGTAACTGGCCGCCTTGTACGGAATCAACGATGGAATGGCCTGGCCGATCATGTCATTACCTGTTGGGTTTTTTGCCAGGTAATTGATCCGTGTCTGCTCACCCGGGTGCACAATCAGTGTTTTCACCTCGGGGCCAAACTGCCAGGGCATTCCCTCATTGTTGGTGGCGACAAACTGCACTTTAATCTCGCGGCTGGTATCGACGACCGCATCTACCGCTTCGTACTTGTCACCAGTTTTGCCGTTGAGCCCGGTAATCTCGCAAAAGGCAACGTAAAGTGGCGGCATCACGAACAGGGCAAAAAGCAAAAACCCAAATGAAGTGATCGCCAGCTTTACGCTGAGCCTTTTTACCGGGTCCTCAGGCAGTACTTTCACGTTCTATATCACTCAGTGAGACGACTTAAACTCCGGCGGTTCGCTGAAGGTGTGGTAAGGCGCCGGTGATGGCACGGTCCACTCCAGCCCTTCCGGGTTTTCCCACACTTCGGCGGTGGCTTTTTTACCGCCGACAATGGTGGCAATCACGTTGTACAAGAACATTACCTGGGCGGCACCAAACAGGAAGGCGCCCACCGAAGAGATCATGTTCCAGTCGGCAAACATCATGTTGTAGTCCGGAATCCGACGCGGCATACCGGCCAGCCCCGAGAAATGCATGGGGAAGAAAGTCACGTTCAGGCCAATAAACGCCAGCCAGAAATGCACTTTACCCATGGTCTCGTTGTACATGTTGCCGCACCACTTGGGCAGCCAGTAGTAGACGCCCGCAGTGATCGAGAAGATCGCACCGGGCACCAGCACATAGTGGAAGTGCGCCACCACAAAGTAGGTGTCGTGATACTGGAAGTCCGCCGGGGCAATGGCCAGCATCAACCCCGAGAAGCCACCGATGGTGAACAGAATCACGAAAGCGATGGAGAACAGCATCGGGGTCTCAAAGGTCATTGCACCTTTGAACATGGTGGCCACCCAGTTAAACACCTTCACACCGGTAGGCACTGCAATCAACATGGTGGCCCACATAAAGAAGAGCTCACCGGCAATCGGCAGGCCCACGGTAAACATATGGTGCGCCCAGACCACAAAGCTTAAAAAAGCAATGGCGGCGGTGGCGTAGACCATGGAGCTGTAACCGAACAGCGGCTTGCGCGCGAAGGTGGGAATAATTGCACTGACAATACCAAAGGCCGGCAGGATCATGATGTACACCTCGGGGTGACCGAAGAACCAGAAAATATGCTGGAACAGAACCGGGTCACCGCCACCGGCGGCATCAAAGAAGCTGGTACCGAAGTGAATGTCCATGAGCATCATGGTCACCACGCCCGCCAGTACCGGCATCACCGCAATCAGCAGGAAGGCGGTGATCAGCCAGGTCCAGACAAACAGCGGCATCTTCATGTAGGTCATGCCCGGAGCGCGCATGTTAACGATGGTGGCGATAATGTTGATCGCACCCATAATCGAACTTGCGCCCATGATGTGCACGGCAAAAATAAAGAAGGTTACCGACGGTGGTGCGTAGGTGGTCGACAGCGGAGCGTAGAACGTCCAGCCAAAGTTCGGCGCGCCACCTTCCATAAACAGCGTGGAAGAGAGCATGGCGAAAGCGAACGGCAGAATCCAGAAGCTCCAGTTGTTCATGCGCGGCAGCGCCATATCCGGCGCGCCGATTTGCATGGGGATCATCCAGTTGGCCAGACCGACAAACGCCGGCATAACCGCACCAAATACCATCACCAGACCATGCATGGTGGTCATCTGGTTAAAAAAGTTGGGGTCGACGATTTGCAAACCGGGTTGAAACAGTTCAGCCCGAATCACCAGGGCAAAAATGCCGCCCAGAAAAAACATGGCAAAGCTAAACCACAGATACATGCTGCCAATATCTTTGTGGTTGGTGGTATACAACCAGCGCGTAATACCTTTTGCGGGACCGTGAGCCATTGTCTACCTCCTATTTGCCCTGTTTGTGATTATAAATATCGAGCGGCTGGGCGAGATCGCCCATGTTATTGCCCCAGGCATTGCGCTCATAGGTAACGACAGCGGCGATGTCCACTTCCGACAGCTGCTCACCGAAAGCCTGCATGGCAGTGCCATTGACACCGTTCACGACAACATCAATGTGCTCTTTGATGGGGCCGACGGTGATGCCTTGCTTCAGGCTCGGGAAGGCACCCGGCACACCTTCACCATTGGCCTGGTGACAGGCGGCGCAGGAGCGGTTGTAGACTTCCTCGCCCTTGGCGTAGAGCTCGTCGAAGGTAAAGGTTTTTTCGGTCAGCTCGGCCAGCGCCGCGGCGGCGGCCTTTTTCTCATCCAGCCAGGCGCGATACTCTTCCTGTGTTTTGGCCTCCACCACAATGGGCATAAAGCCGTGGTCTTTACCACACAGCTCGGCGCACTGACCGCGGTACACGCCGGGCTCTTCGATGATCGCCCAGGATTCATTGGTAAAGCCGGGAATGGCATCGCGTTTGACGCCGAAATCCGGCACCCACCAGTTGTGGATGACATCATTGGCGGTGACGATAAAGCGGACTTTCTTGCCCACTGGCAGCACCAGCGGCTCATCCACCTCAAGCAGGTAATTGGGGTTTTTCTCGGCGAAGCCGTCGATTTCGTCGCGCGGCGTGGACAAGTTACTGAAGAAGCTGACGTCTTCACCCAAAATTTCGTACTTCCAGCGCCACTGGTAACCGGTAATCAGCACGTCCACTTCGGATTCAGAAGTGTCGTAGAGCTCGATCAGGGATTTAGAGGCGGGAATGCCCATCAGAATCAGGATGGCGAAAGGAATCGCGGTCCAGGTTAGCTCCAGCCAGGTGCTTTCGTGGAAATTGGCTGGCTTGACGCCCCGGGATTTACGGTGCAGGAACATGCTGACAAACATGACCCCAAAGACCACCACGCCGATACCCACACACCACCAAAACATCAGCATGTGCAAACCGTGGATGTCCTGACTGACCGGCGTCACCCCCCGGGTCATATTGAACTTCAACTGCGCGGTTTCTTCTGCCAGCGTCCAGTGACTCGCCAGCAGCACTGCGAAACCGAGCAACCAGGCACTAAGGCCACGTGCTGTTTTCAACATTGCCCATCTTCTCCGTTAGCTATTCATTATGCTTATTCTTACGCGGGCGAATCTCGTGCCCACGTTTTATTGTGATTGCGTCATGCACAGGCCCGAGAACCTGCCACCTCAGCCGGCTGCTCAGCGGCCGGGCGTAACCCGCACCCAATACTCTATCGCAAAGCTTCCACCACACTTGTTACAACGAGTGGGATTCGCTCTGTGAGCTTATTGGTACCAGCGAAGAATTCGGGAGGGTACGACAAATAAACTGCGGCAAATCGTCGCAACTACAGGCGATAATGTGGCCATAGAGCGGCGCAAAAGTCAATAAATTTATCACCATTAACAACAACTTGAGGGTCATCTCACAGGGCCGGGCAGGTCCGCGCGCAAGCGGTTATCATGGCGCCATGAACCCACCAACCAACGCTCAGCATCGTCTCTCGACCTACACACGGGGCATCTGGCCGCTGGTGTGGCCGATCATGCTCAGCAATCTGTCGGTGCCGCTGCTCGGGGCGGTGGACACTGCCATACTGGGGCATCTACCCGCCGCCCGCTACCTGGGCGCTGTGGCCGTGGGCGCAAGTGTACTGACCCTGGTGTTCTGGTCTCTCGGCTTTTTGCGCATGGGCACCACCAGCTTGGTGGCGCCCGCCGTGGGCCGGGAGGACTGGGAGGAGTCGCTCGCCCTGTGGCTGCGCTCGGCGGTGCTCGCTCTGGCGCTGGCAGCGGCCCTGTTGGCCGCCAGCGGCTGGGTTATCCCCTTTGCCATCGGCTGGATGGCGCCCGAGCCCGCCGCGGCTCAACTGGCGATCAGCTATTGCCAGATACGCTTTCTCAGCGCTCCGGCCACTCTACTCAATTACACTCTGATCGGCTGGTTTATCGGCCAGCAAGACACCCGCCGGCCCCTGGTGATTCTGGTCTTTACCAACGCCATAAACATCGCGCTGGATTTGCTGTTCATCCTCGGTCTCGGGCTCAATAGTGACGGTGCCGCCTGGGCCAGCGTGTGCGCCGAGTACGCCGCCCTGGGGCTCGGCCTCTGGCTTTTGTGGGCGCGCATCGGAAGGCTGACACTCCGCCAACCCTGGCGCCTGCGGCTTCGCGAGCTGCGCCGGCTGGAATGCTATCTGCCGCTGATACGGGTCAACCGGCACTTGTTTGTCCGCACCTTTTGCCTGCTGACGGTGTTCACTTTTTTTACCGCTCAGGGCGCGCGTGCCGGCACCCATGTGGTGGCCGCCAATGCCATTTTGCTGCAGCTGTTGATGCTCACCTCCCACGCCCTGGACGGCTTTGCCCACGCCGCCGAAGCGCTTTGCGGCAAGGCCAGGGGCGCGGCCGACCGGGCCGAATTTGTTCGCGTGAGCCTGGCCACAACCGCCATGGCCCTGGCCACCGCACTGCTAATCAGCCTAGTGTTTGCGCTGGGCAAACCCCTGTGGCTGGAGCTTTTTACTCAAATACCCGAGGTGCTTGAAGAGGCCGGAGCCCAGTTTCACTGGATCATCGCCCTGCCCCTGCTGGCCATATGGGGCTATCAGCTCGATGGCATCTTTCTTGGCTCCGGGCGCACCGCCGCCATGCAATACACCATGCTGATCTGCACCGTGGGTGTGTTCTTCCCACTGTGGTGGCTGACAACCGGGCTTGGCAACACCGGGCTATGGCTGGCGTTCAGCCTCTTTAATGCCGCGAGGGGGCTGGTCATGGGTGCGCTTTTCTGGCGGAATTTGCGGCAATAAACATGCGTTATTGCGTATATTTTTAACAATTTTATGCACTTTTAATGCTGCCGCCGACTTGCATTGGCGGAGTTATCTATTACTTTTAAGGCACCTCTCCAAAAAAATACGCCAACGCCCCTGCGCCCTGCAGCGGCCGAACTGACGAATGTGCATCGCCAAGGATTGCCCTGCAGAGAGGCCTAAACTCATACCCCGTCCGTTGAAGGTCAGCACATGCAGTTACGGGTTAACAGCACAGACAATGAGGCGCAGGTGCCACCGGGCCAAACAGCACAATCGACGTTTGTCGATCAAATCAATGCCATTCGCGAGCTAATCGACGAGGCAGAGCAGCGTGAGGGCGAAACCATTTCACTGGTCGAGCGGCTGCACGAGCGCTCTGGCCATTTGCACAGTGCCATCAACCTGGCAGAAGAGACCGCAGCGCTGCTGTTGGCGGACTTTGTGGTGCGCTACATCGAGCATGTGCCTGACTTTATCGAGGCGCTGCACGATATGGCCAGCGAGGCCGGCATCCGCGAGGGTATCGAGCCGCTGCTCAACATCGCCATCGAGTACTTTCTCAACCCGCCGGATCTGATTGCCGGGCACAGTGCCCTCGAGCTGCTGCTAGACGAAGCCTATCTCGCGCACCGGCTGCTGGAGGAAATCAACGACCGTTTCATCGGCCTGTGCGGGGCGCCTCTGGTGCCCATGGACATGACCCGTGCAAATTTGGTCGCACACGAGTTGATCGGCGAGCCCTTTGCCAATGAGTTGGACCAGGCCGTGCTTTTCTCGGCGGAGCTGCTGCTCAGCGAGTACAACTTTCGCGGCGAGGCCTTCGACCGGTTTTTTGCCCGTCACCGCGAACACGGCTGGTCGGTCGAGTTATCGCGCTGGCCCTGCCTGGCCACCGACCGGGCAATTTTCCTCAATTTTGAGCACCGTTAGCGCGCCCACCCCGCCCCATCCAGACATTAAAATCGGCCCTTCGACACGGATTCGTTATTAGACAGGTAGCGAAACAAGTGCCATATTAAAATAACCCTGTGAGGAGAAATCCGTCACACCCCTGTTACTTGAGTACGGTCTGTCCGATGGACGAGAGCGAACACTTTATCGATCTGCACAAGCAGTTGATGGCGCTGAGCCACAGTGAAGGCTTTATTCGGCTGTCGCGCCGGGACAAGCTCGACGAACTGATACAGTTGTGCAGCCGCCTGCTGGAAGTCGAGCGCGCCAGTGTCTGGCAGCTATCCAACGAACACCTGAGCCTGGACCTTGAAACCCTATTCGACAGTGCCTGGGGTCTGACGCACGAGCGGGTCGGCCTGCTGCAGAAAAACCATCAGGACTATTTCAACGCCCTGTTGCGCGAGCGGGTAATAGACGTGACCGACGTCTACAAGGATCTGCGGACCCGCAGTTTTACCGAGGACTACCTGCCCTCGCAGAAAATTCTGTCGATGCTCGACGCGCCCATTTTTGACCACGGCCAGATCTACGGTGTGCTCTGCCTGGAAAGTCGGCACAGGCGCCAGTGGCCACTGGCGGAGATCGCCTTTGTCTGCGCTGTCGCCGACACCATCAGCCTGATCAACACCTACGAGGCCTGGCAACAGAGCCAGCAGGAGCTGGATTACGTCACCCACTTTGATGACCTGACCGGCCTGTCCAACCACAGGGCCTTGCAAAAGCGCCTGAGCCATCTGGTGCGACCGGAACAGGATGAGCGCTGCGAAGCCTTTGCCCTGGCCTGGATCAATATCGACAAACTCAAACAAATCAACGAGGGGCTTGGGCAAAACATCGGCGATGACATTATCGTGCTGGTGGCGAGCAAGCTGCGCCAGCTGCTGGTGCGGGGCAAAGACAAAGTGGCGCGCATCGGTGGTAACGAGTTCGCGGTGGTCATTCGCGACCCCAAGCGCAGCGACAGTCTGGAGCGCACCGTGGAGGAGTTTCTCGACCAATTGCTCAAGCCTCTGTCGCTGCCAGAACTGCGCCTGCAAGTTACCCTCAGTGCCGGGGTGTGCTTTTTTCCGGAGGACGGACGCGACGCCTCCACCCTCATGCGCCACGCCGAAGCCGCGATGTACCAGGCAAAAAAAGACGGGCCCGGCAGCGCCCGGTTTTTCAACGCCAAGATTTCCCAGCAGGCCCGCGCTCAATTTGCCCTGGAGCGCGAGCTGCGCCGGGCGCTGGATATGCAGAGCCTGGATGTCTACTACCAGCCCATTGTCGCCGCCGATGGCTACTCACTGGCAGGCGCCGAGGCGCTGGTGCGCTGGCATCACCCGGAGCGCGGCCTGCTAGCGCCCGCCGAATTCCTGCCGCTGGCAAAAGCGGCGGGCATGATGTACGACATCGACAAAACCGTGATCAGCCGGGTCTGCCGCGACCTCAACTCGCTCAGCTGCTGCGGCATTCACCTGCCCCGGGTGGCCATCAACCTGAGTGCGGAGCAGGTACTGCACCCGGGCCTGTCCGCCAACATCGCCCAGCTGCTGGATCACTTTCAGATTGTCGGCGATCAGTTGGAATTTGAAATCACCGAAGACGTTATCCAGCACGACTCCAAACAGCTGCGTCGCTCACTGCAGGCGCTGGCCAGTCTCGGCCCAACGCTGTCGATTGACGATTTTGGCACCGGTTATTCATCGCTGTCGCGGCTCAAACACCTGCCCTTTGCCAAACTGAAAATTGATCGCTCGTTTATTCAGGACTTACCGGGGAATCTCGATGACTGCGCCATCACCGAATCCATTATCGGCTTGGCGCGCGGCCTGAACATGAAAGTAGTGGCCGAAGGCGTAGAAACCACCGAACAGTTGCGCTGGCTCGCCGGCCAGCGGGTGGATTTTCTGCAGGGTTACAAAATCGGCCGGCCTATGCCGCTGTCGGAACTGCGCGACTCCTACCTGGCCAACCTGGCAAGCGCCTAGAACTTTTAGGCTCAGGGTTGCCGCGGCAGAATCTGCACCACCTGTTCATCCGAGGTGCCGTCATCGCGGCGCTGTACCCGGGTTTCCAGCTCGCGCGCCTGACCGGGAAAATGCAACTCATCCTTAAAGCCGCAGGCCACGCACTCGCGGTAGTCTTTGCCGTGCGCGGCGTAGACGCGAATGCGATCGAGTGCCTCGCAGCGCGGGCATATGGCCCCGGCGAGAAACCGGGGCGTTTCGCTGTAGGTGGTCACGAGGCCTCCTCGAGCAAGCCGCTGTGGCGCAGCAGAGGCTCAATGGACGGCTCGCGCCCGCGAAAGCTCACGAACAAATGCATGGGTTCGCGCGAGCCACCGCGCTGCAGAATTTCCTGCAAGAAGCGCTTGCCGGTGCTCGGGTTGAAAATGCCCTCTTCTTCAAACGCCGCGAAGGCGTCGGCTGAGAGCACCTCGGCCCACTTGTAGCTGTAGTAACCCGCCGCATAGCCGCCGGCAAAAATGTGGCTGAAGCTGTTTTCAAAACGGTTAAAGGCCGGCTGGGGAATAACCGCAACCTCGCGCCGGACCTCGTCCAACAGGCGCGCGGCCGGGACGGGCGCATCCGGGTTGTACTCGGCGTGCAGGCGAAAATCAAACAGCGAGAACTCCAGCTGACGCATCATCTGCATACCGGCCTGAAAGTTCTTTGCCGCCAGCATTTTGTCCAGCAGTACCTTGGGCAGTGGCTCGCCTGTGCGGTAATGGCCGGAGATCAGACCAATGACTTCCTCTTGCCAGCACCAGTTTTCCAGAAACTGGCTGGGCAGCTCCACCGCATCCCAAGCGACACCATTGATACCGCTGACCGCCGCCACATCGATTTGCGTCAGCATATGGTGCAGACCGTGGCCGAATTCATGAAAAAGCGTGGTCACTTCATCGTGGGTCAGCAGTGACGGTGTATCACCCACCGGCGGCGTGAAGTTGCAGGTCAAAAAGGCCACCGGCAGCTGTAGCCCCGCACCGGTTTGCCGGCGCACCCGGCAATCGGCCATCCAGGCGCCACCGCGCTTGCCCTCGCGGGCAAACAGATCGAGGTAGAAGCTGGCAAGCTGCTCGCCATCGCGGTAAATCTGGTAAAAACGCACGTCCGGGTGCCAGCTGTCAAAGGCAGCCACCGGGAGAATATCGATATCGAACAAACGCCCCACCACTTCGAACATGCCACTGATGACTTTCTCGGCGGGAAAATAAGGGCGCAGCGCCTCCTGGGAAATGTCGTATTTCTGCTGACGCAGTTTTTCACTGTAGTAGGCCAGATCCCAGGCCTGCAGGTCGTCGCAGCCCTGCTCCCCGGCATAGGCCTTGAGTTCGGCAAAGTCCCGCTCGGCCTGCGGGCGCGACTTTTCTGCCAGCTCCTGCAAAAAGCCGATCACCTGCTCTGGGGTATCGGCCATTTTGGTGGCCAGCGATCGCTCGGCATAACTGGCAAAGCCCAGCAAGCGAGCCTGCTCGTGGCGCAGCGCCAGAGTCTCCGCGATCAGGCCGGTATTGTCCCAGCAGGCGGCGCCGCTGCCATCGGCCTTGCGACCATCGGCGCTGGCACGGGTGACAAACGCGCGGTACATCTGCTCGCGCAGGGTGCGATCGTCGGCGTACATCATCACCGCCAGGTAAGACGGGAAATCCAGGGTGACCACATAGCCGCCGAGCGGCTCGCCATTGTCGTGCTTTTTCAGCTCGCCGGCTTGTTTCGCCTGAGCCAGCGCCGACTCGGGCAGCCCGGCAAGGGCCTCGGCATCATCAAAATGCAGGTACCAGGCGGCCGTGGCATCGAGCACATTATTGGCAAAGGTGGTCGAGAGCTCGCTGAGTCGCTTGGCAATGGCGCCGTAGCGCTTTTTGTCATCGCCCTCAAGGGCCACACCGCCGAGTTTGAAGTCGCGCAGCGCGTTGTCCACCACTTTTTTCTGAGTCGAGCTCAATGCCTGATAGGCCTCGCTGTCGGCGAGCGCCTGATAGGCTTCAAACAGCTCGCGGTTTTGCGATACTTCGGTGCTGTAGTCCGTGAGCAGAGCAATGCTGGCGTTATAGGCATCGCGCAATTCGGGCGTATTGGCCACCGCATTTAAGTGACTGACCGGCGCAAAGGCGCGCTCAAGGCGGTCGTCCTCAGCCTCCAGCGGCGCCACCAGCGACTCCCAGGTGGGCTCGCCAAGCGCTTTGAGCAGCTCCTGCAAGTGCGCCCGGCCCTCGTCGATCAATTGGCTGACGGCGGGCTCAACATGCTCGGGCCGAATAGCGGAAAACGGCGGCAGGAGCGCGTCGGATAACAGTGGATTGCTGGCGGTGGGGTCGGTCATTCTTCCTCCGGTTGGGGCCTTCTGGGTAACCGGAGTATGATACACCGGTTATTCGAGAGGTCCGCTATGAATTCAACTACGCATCAAGGCGCTCGTATCCGCCGCTTTGGGCCGTCCACCCCCGCGCTCGGCGAGCGGGTGTACATTGATCCCTGCGCCCTGCTGATCGGCGATGTCACCATCGGCGCCGACTCGTCCGTCTGGCCCTTTGCCGTGGCGCGCGGCGATATGCACTCTATACGTATAGGCGAGCGCACCAGTATTCAAGACAACACTGTCCTGCACATCACCCACGCCGGGCCGTTTAACCCCGAGGGCTATCCGCTGAACATCGGCTCGGAGGTCACCGTGGGCCACAGTGTCTGCCTGCACGGCTGCACCATTGGCGACCGGGTACTGATCGGGATTGGCTCAACTGTGCTGGACGGCGCCGTCATTGAGAGCGAAGTGGTGCTCGGTGCCGGCTCTCTGGTACCACCCGGCAAGCGCCTGGCGTCGGGCTATTTGTATATGGGCTCACCTTGCAAGCAAATCCGGCCGCTAAAAGACAGCGAACGAGCGTTTTTCTCCTATTCGGCGGACAATTACGTCAAACTCAAAGACCAATACCTCGGCGAGACGCCGTGAAGACCTATCCTCAAAGGGAATTCGATCTATGCTGATCAGCAATTTGGAAGTAGTGCCCGGCCGCAAAGTGGTCGAGCATCTGGGCCTGGTGCAGGGCAGTACGGTGCGCGCTAAGCATGTGGGCAGAGACATCGCCGCCAGTTTCAAGAATGTGTTTGGCGGTGAGCTCAAAGGCTATACCGAACTGCTCAACGATTCACGACAGGAAGCCATTGAGCGAATGACCCAGCAGGCCAAAGCCATTGGCGCCAATGCGGTTCTCAATGTTCGGTTTTCCACCAGCTCCGTCGCCCAGGGCGCCAGCGAGCTCTTTGCCTACGGTACCGCCGTTGTCCTGGAGTGAAGCATGAACGCTGCCTTTGCCCAGCTTGCCGGGCCACTGATTGTCTTTGCCGCGTTGATGCTCTGCGGGCTGATTTTTGGCTCGGCCGCCGAGCGGCGGCACTACAAAAGCATATACCAGCGCGAGCGTCAGTTGCGCCATGTGCTGGTGTTTCCCGAGCGCCTCCCTCCGCCACAAGTGCCAGCACCATCCTCGCTGTTGGTCGTGGGCTCGGTGGTGATTTCGGCGGATTACTTCAAGCGCTTTGTCGCCATATTGAGAATGTTGGTGGGTGGTCGGCTCAACACTTACGAGAGTCTGCTCGACCGCGCCCGCCGCGAGGCGATTTTGCGCATGAAAGAGCAGGCGCAGGCGCAGGGCGCCCAATCGGTTTTTAACGTCAAACTGCAGACGGCGGCCATTGCCGGGCGCAGCGCACGCGCCGGAACGGCCTGCCTTGAAGTCATTGCCTACGGCACGGCTTTGCGTTCTCCACCAAAGCGCTGATGGGTTACCAGAACCGCCAGCCGCCCGAGCACATCAACGCCCAAACGGAGCCCTGGGTCGGCGACTTGCTCAAACGCCTGGCGCTGGTGCTCGGCGTCATCGCTTTATCGATGCTGCTATTGCTCTATGCACTGACCGAGCTGGCGCGCTTCAGTCCCTTCGTCTGGGAAAGGCGCCTCGCCAACGGCTGGACCGAGGCGGAGCAGCCCGATAACGAAAAGGCCGATGAACTGCAACGGCTCGCCGACCAACTCGCCCGCGCTGGCGGCCTGGACCCGGCCCTCTCTGTTACCCTGCATTACAACGCAGACGACACCGTTAATGCATTTGCCACACTCGGCGGTCACTTGCTTATTTTTCAGGGGCTTTTGGACGCACTGGAGTCGGAGCAGGCCCTCGCTTTTGTCCTGGCCCACGAAATCGCTCATGTGCAGAGGCGTCATCCCATTCAATCCGCCGCGAGGCAACTCGGCCTATCTCTGTCACTGGCGCTGGTGTTCGGGCAGTCGGACCTCACAACGTTGGCGGGTACCGGCGGTTCACTGGCGCTGCTCAATTACTCAAGGCACTTTGAGCAAGACGCCGATGCCTGGGCCTATCGGGCAGTCTACCGGCATTACGGTCACCTCAATGGCAGCGCTGAATTGTTTGAGCAGCTGGCAAGCTCCGAAGAACTCGCTCCGGCCTGGATGGCAACCCACCCCCACGCGCAAGATCGCCTGGCCGCCCGCGAGGCGCTGGCGAGTGAAAACGGTTGGCCTCTGACCGGTGAGCTAGCCCCTATGCCGGCCATTTTAAAGCAGCCTTAGAAAACGGCGGGCTCGGGCAGGTAATTTTGCGCAAAGGTCTGCGCGGTAAGCGGTTTGTCGAACAGATACCCCTGGATCAAAATCCCCTCGTACTGACTGAGCCACTGGGCCTGGGCATCGGTTTCCACACCTTCGGCGACGATAAGCAAGTTCATGTTGCGGGCAATGGCGATAATGGAGGCGACCATAGCCGCATCCTGCGGGTCGATGGTGATGTCATCGATAAAAGATTTATCGATTTTAACTTTGTTCACGGGCAGGCGTTTTAAATAACTCAGGGAGCTGTAGCCGGTGCCAAAATCATCCAGAGCAAACGTAATACCTTCGTTTTGCAGCTTGCGCATTTTATCCACAACTTCATCGAGATTGTGCAGCGCCGCGCCCTCGGTGATTTCAAATTCGAGACAACTGCCGGGCAACTTGTATTTTCTCAATACGGACTGGCACTTGCCGACAAAGTCGGCGTCGTAGAGTTGCCGCTCGCTGATGTTGACGGCAATGCGCAACTCCGGCGGAAAGCGCCCCTGCTCTTTGTGCATACGAATAAACTGGCAAACATCATCCAGCAGCTGCAAGCCCACCGGATTGATCATATCCGAGTTTTCCAGAAAGCCGATGAACTCGCCCGGCTGCACCAGACCGCGCAGCGGGTGCTCCCAGCGGATCAACGCCTCCGCGCCCACTAAGGAGCGGGCGTGCAAATCAATCAACGGTTGCAGATAAAACGTAAAGTGATGTTCCTGATAAGAGGTGCGAATATCCGATTCGAGCTGCAACAGCCGGTTGACCTCTTCGGCCATCTGCGGCTCAAACAACTGGTAGCTGCCATGGGCGCGGCGCTTCGCTTCATTGAGCGCGGTATCGGCCTGGGACAACAACACCTCAACCGTCACCTCACCCAGCGGATAGAGCGCGATGCCCACTGTGGCATTCACCGAGAAGTCCTGATTGGCGAGGGTGACTGGCTGACTGATGGTTTGCAAAAAACGCTCGGCGACCTGCTCGGCGCGCTGGCGCGCCTGCTCTATGGTTTCGCCGATTTCGGGCATACTCAGAATGAACTCGTCGCCACCGAGCCGGGCCAGCGTTTCGGGCTCACGCACTCGCATGGCCATACGCTGGGAAATGTGTAACAAGAGTTCATCACCCAAGGAGTGACCCATGGTGTCATTGATGCGCTTAAAATCGTTTAAGTCGATCAACAACGCTGCCCCGTAGCGGTTGCTCGCTTTACACCGGTGCAAATCTTCCTGCAATTGCTCGAGGATTTTATTGCGGTTGGCCAACCCTGTGAGGGTGTCGCAGTAGGCGAGGTACTCGACCCGCTCCTCGGCCTCAACCAGCTCGGTAATGTTGTTGAGCACGACGATCACATGGGTGACATGCTCGGAGACAAAAGGCACCAGAGACATCTGCATCACGTGGCTTTCGTTATGAATGCCGCTCAAATGCTGCTGGCGATTGAACACCGGCGACTGCTTGCGGCACACCCGCTGAATCAGCCCGCGTATCTGACTCGCCTCTTTGATCTCGCAACTGGCCAAAAGCTCAAAATAGTTGTCAAAAACATCGCGATCGAAATAGCGTTTAAACGACTGGTTGTAGAACAGTAACTCGCCATTTTCATTGACGGCAAACACCTGATTGGGACTGGCATCGAGGATCAGGCTGAGCTGCTGCTGTTGATGCTGTAACTGAGCATGCTTTTGATTGAAATTGGTGAGCAAACGGTTGGCTGAATTGACGATGTAACCGAGCTCGTCCTGCTCGTGCTTTCTCAGGTGCGGGATATTGTTGACCGGCACCCGGGTGTGATCGAGGGCGGCAAACTTGGAGGCCAGATTCACCAGTGGCCGGGTCAGCAGAAAGTGATAAACCAGCACCAATACCAGAGCGATGCCCACGTTGCGCGCCGTTCCCGTCAGCATCACCCGCCAAGCGCGCTGATAGAAGGGGCTCAAGGCGCGGTCCTTGTTCAACTCCAGCTCCAGCATGCCGGGCGGCATATTTGCGGAGGTCTGCAGGGGATAGTGGAAGGACTCTTTGTCACCCACCAAAAGCCGGGTTAACCACTGTGTCTGGCTGGCAACGGCGGTTTGCCGATGCTCGGCCATCAACTGGCCCTGATCATCGAGTATGGCGATATAGCTTAAAAAGCGGTACTCGGCGAGCCCCTGCACCACCTGCTCGGCGAGCCGATCGTCGAGCAGGAACACGGCGCGCTGGGCCGCAGTGCGGCTTACGCGACTGATCTCTTCGACATTGGCTTTAATCTCCCGATACTGGCTACGAAAATCCAGGTAAACCTGCAGGCTGGCGACCAGTACACCGAGCACCACAACGACCACAAAGCTGGTACGCGCCAGCTTGTAAGACAGTCGTTGAAACAGGTCTATGGTCATAGAATCCATCGGGGTTGTGTGGCCAGGGGCTGCCTACCGCCAAAGTGTCGCCTGGCGCATTTTTTATGATGATAGCGACGATCGCGCGACTTTTCACCTGATTTTGTTAGCCACCGGCCACCAACAATGACAGAGTCCCCCGTTAGACACAAGCGCTATAAGAGGCGCCCGAAAGTGAGCTAATCCCCGCGCTCAACCGCGACCCGATGCAGATCGCAGGGGCGACCTGGGCTGCTCTGATGGTAAATAAACAGATTGCCGGCGCGCGGCTCGCGCGCGCGCGCCTCTGGACTCATGTGCTCCCAGGCGCTGGTCACCAGAAGGTGGCGGTACTCGGGCCCACCAAAAGCCACACAAGTGGGCTGGGAGACGGGCAGAGAAAACTCCCCCAGCACCTTGCCCGCCGAGCTGTAGCAGACCACTTTGCCGCCGCCCCAGAGGGCACTCCAGAGGTTGCCTTGGGCATCGGTGCAGGCGCCATCGGGAAAGCCGTCGGTGGTGTGGGCAAAGCGTCGCGACCGCTGTAAGCGGCCACTGGCCACCTGAAACTCACGTATCTGCCGACGCGGGGAGTCGGCGTGGTAGGCGGTGCGCCCGTCCGGCGACCAGCACAGACCATTGGCAATTTCCAATCCCTTAAGCGCTAGATGCAGCTCGCCATCGTAACAGTAGAGCGCCGCTTCGCCGGGCCTGCCGGGAGCCATGGTACCCGCCCAAAAGCGCCCCTCGGGATCCACCCGGCCATCGTTAAAGCGCTCGGCACGGCCGATGTCCGGTCGCGCCAGCCACTGCACCTCGCCGGAGTCAGGCCAGAAGTAGGCAATGCCCGAGGCAAAACTGACGATTAACTGACCGGCCCGATCGGTAAAACCAAAGGCAGTGAGCGGCTCAGGGGTTTTCCAGCAGGTCAGCTCACTGCCATTGAGAGCGCAGGCATAGAGCCGGCAACCGAGAATGTCCGTCCACCAGATGCGCTGCTCCAGCGGATGCCAGAGGACGGACTCGCCCAGCTCGCAGCCGGCCTCGACTTCGCTAACCAGCTCCACGCTACCACCAGGTGATATAGAGCGCGGCGACGATGACCAGCACCCCCAGGCTCAGGAGCTTGAAGCTGCCGGCAGTGGCAAAGTCGATGTCACCCAGGGCGATCGCCTTGGGCTGATCGCGCCCACCTGCGAGCAGGGTGAGGACCACCGAAATGGCGACACAGAGCAGGAAAACCACGCCCACACGGTCCATAAACGGAAACGCCGGCAGGAACTTCCAGAACAGGGCTGAAAGAATCACCGAGGCGAAGGCCGAGGCGAGCGCCGACAGCGCCGTGGCCTTTTTCCAGAAAAAGCCCAGCAAAAAAATACTGACAATGCCGGGCGTAAAGAACCCGGTAAACTCCTGAATAAACTGAAAGGCCTGGGGGAAATTGCCGAGCAGCGGACGCGCAATAATCACCGCGATCACCATGGCGAGCACCGCCACAATACGGCCCAGCCACACCATCTGGTGTTCGGAGGCCTCGGGGTTGATCACCCGCTTGTACAAATCGACGGTAAAGATAGTGGAAATCGAGTTCACCATTGAGCCCAGCGACGAGGCGATGGCCGCCACCAACGCGGCAAAGGTAATGCCCAGCAAACCCTGGGGCACCAGCTTCATCATTTCCGGGTAGGCCTGATCGGGCTTGGCCAGATCAGGCGT
The DNA here is from genome assembly GCF_030518215.1 of Gilvimarinus algae. Lineage (GTDB taxonomy): Bacteria > Pseudomonadota > Gammaproteobacteria > Pseudomonadales > Cellvibrionaceae > Gilvimarinus > Gilvimarinus algae. The sequence goes on along the minus strand of NZ_JAULRT010000035.1, from coordinate 523,427 downwards.
TAGCATGGCGGCGGCAATACCCGGCAGCACCACGATCACCGGCATCAGCAGTTTCAGGTAGGCGGCAAAGGCAATGCCCTTCTGCGCCTCGGCGAGGGATTTGGCGGCCAGGGTGCGCTGGGTGATGTATTGGTTAAAGCCCCAGTAAGACAAATTCATGATCCACAGCCCGCCGACCAACACCGAGATACCCGGCAAGCTGACGTAGTGCTCATTGGAGGGATCCAGAATCATGTCGAATTTTTCCGGCATGTCGGCCAGCATAATGCTGAAGCCGGCCCAGGCACCCTCGCCTTCGGCTATCTTGTCCAGCGCCAGATAGGACACCAGTAGACCGCCAAAAATCAGCAACACCACCTGAATAATGTCCGTCAGGGCGACGGCTTTCAGCCCGCCGTAGACGGAGTAACCGACCGAGAAAGCCGCCAGGAAAATCAGCCCGTAGACCAGATCCAGCCCAGTGATGGCGTTGATCGCCAGCGCCCCCAGCCAGAGCACAGAGGTGAGATTGACCAGTACATAGAGCGCCAGCCAGAAGATCGCCATAATGATCCGCACGCGGTGATCGTAACGCTCTTCCAGAAACTGGGGCATGGTGTAGATGCCCTTTTTCAGAAAAATCGGTAAAAAGTATTTGCCGATAATGAGCAGGGTGATGGCCGCCATCCACTCGTAGGAGGCAATGCCGAGGCCAATCGCAAAGCCCGAACCGGACATGCCGATAATTTGCTCGGCAGAAATATTGGCCGCGATCAGCGAGGCGCCTATGGCCCACCAGGGCAGGGATTTGCCGGCGAGAAAATAATCTTCGGTGTTTTTTTTGTGGCCGGCCTTCTCCCGCGACACCCACCAGGCAATGCCCACGAGAGCGATGCAGTAAAGCACAAAAGCCGTGATATCAATCGCGGAAAGGGACATAGGCTAACTCCTGAAACGTTTTTATTATTGCGAAATACTGCAAAAACCCTGCTCCAGCAGGTGTTATTGTTTGTATTAGTAAGTACTAACTAGCACGCTATACTGCTCAGGCAGAGGCCGCCTATAAACGGCCGCCGTCCACTACAAACTGCTGACCGGTGATCATGGCGGCATCGCTGGAGGCGAGAAACAGCGCCATATTCGCCACATCGGCGGGCACCAGCCGCCGCTTCAAGCGCACGTTCTCCATCCACTTGGCCTCCATGTCCGGCGTCAGCCACTTTTCCAGCTGCTTATCCGTGGCCACCCAGCCGGGAATAATCGCATTGACGCGGATATTATCACTGGCAAAATCCGACGCCAGAGCCCGGGTCAGCCCAAGAAGGCCGGCCTTGGCGGTCACATAACTGGGCATTTGCGCAGGTCCCAGCAGGGCATTGATGGAACTGAAATTGATGATGACACCGCCGCCATTGGCCGCCATACCGGGCGCAATTGCACGAGTGGTAAAGAAAGCGGCGTCGAGATTGACGGCCAGAGAGCTGTGCCAGTTATCGTCGGCCAGGGTCAGAGGATCGCAGCGCTTGTCGTTGGCCACGTTATTGATCAGCACGTCCACCTGACCCAAATGCCCTTCAATCGCCTCAATGGCGCGCCGCAAAGCCGGCACATCGGTGACATCACACGGCTCGAAAAAGACCGCGGCGGGGTAATCCGATGCCAGGTGTTCGGCGAGGCTCTTGCCCTCTTCAGCGGCGATGTCGACAAATCCAACTTTCGCGCCCTGGTAGAGGAATGCCTCGACCATGCAGGCGCCTATGCCCGTGGCACCACCGGTGATAAATACGGTTTTGCCCCGTAGGCTGGGGTAGAGCGTACGCTCAGCAGGTTGGGTCATGACTCACCTCTAACACCGGGCTCGGGAAAGTATCCGAAACGGTGCAGAGTATATCGCCTTCCGGCGCCGAATGCTGCGCCTGCGATCAGGAGATGGCAGCGAGCCCTGCGCTGTTGGCCGCACGCAGCTCGACAATGCCCGCCACTTGTCGGCAGGACTCGCCCAGCAGGGCGCTCATGCCAGACTGGGCAGCACGGGCATCGCCCTCGCTGATGGCGTCAAAGATGCTTTTGTGGTCACCGTAGCGACCCACTACGGCATCGAGCAATTGGCTGGAGCAGGCGGTGCTGACGCGCAGGGCGGTCTGGATAAAGTTACGCAGCTGAATAAAAAAGCGATTGTTGCTGGCCAGCAAGATGGAGGTATGAAACTCGATATTCGCCTCCAGTGGGTCATCCTCCCCCTGCCCGGCCAAGCGCACGCGCTCGAGCGCCCGACCAATGGCCTCTATCGCCTCAGGACTCTGGTGGCGCGCGGCCAGCGCCGCAGCTTCGGGCTCGACGGTAGAGCGCAGTTCGTTGAACTCGCGCAGCAGCTCAAGCGAAGGTCGGCCGGTGAGCGTCCACTGCAAGACATCCACGTCAAACACATTCCAGGCCGAGGGAGGCAGCACCCGAATGCCCTGGCGCGGCCGCGAAGAAATCAGCCCTTTGGCCGTCAGCATTTTTACCGCTTCGCGCACAACGCTGCGACTGATGCGATAGTGCTGGCACATTTGCGCCTCGGTGGGGAAGTGATCACCCACCTTGTATTTACCCTGAACTATTGCCCGGCCCAGCTCATAGGTGACTTGGTGAGTCAGGTTTCGGTTGCCGTCAAAGGTTGTCATATCCCTTACCACATCGCTCTCAGATGAAACAGTCCGTACAGCATCATCGGTTATTTTTCTGCAATGTTACCGCAATCATTGGCATAAATCTTCCCTTTCACGCCAATAAATGTGCCTTTCGACGAAATTTACACAGTTAACGCTAACGTGATCCCCCGTTGATGGTGGCCACCAGGCGCCGGGCGCCGCCGTGGTTTCTGTGCTCGCACAGGTAAATCCCCTGCCAGGTACCCAGGGCCAAACGGCCCTCGGTGATGGGCACCATGACACTGGTCCCGAGAATGCAGCTTTTGATGTGTGCGGGCATATCGTCATCGCCCTCGTAGTCGTGCTGATAGTAGGGCGCGCGCTCGGGCACAAACTCGTTGAAGTGCCGCTCCAGGTCTCCCCTGACAGTAGGGTCGGCATTCTCATTGATCGTCAAACTGGCCGAGGTGTGCTGAATAAACAGCTGCATCCAGCCCACCTCAAGCTGCGCGAGCTCGGGTAGCTGGCGGATCACGTCATCGGTGATCAAATGAAACCCCCGGCTACGGGGTTTGAGTGTCAGGTTACTTTGTAGCCACATATGTTCTCTCCTCGACCGCCTGCGGGCGGCTGTCACGAATTCGTCAAACTTTACGGTTTCTGACCTTGATATTTTGCCCCCTTGGGCTCATGTTTAAGACAGGGCGCAGCAAAACTCGCCCTGAGCCCGCCGCACTTTATGGGCCGGGTATTTTCCAAGTGGTAAAGCGGTAACAAAGGAAATCAGTCTATGCAAATCAATCTTTCCGGTCATCATGTCGCCATCACTGACGCCATTCAAGAAAACGTAGAAACCAAATTCGGCAAAGTTGCCAGTCACTACCCGCAACTCGATTCCGCCAATATCACTCTCACTGTGGAGCGCTCCTCCCAGAGCATTGAGGTCACCACTCAATACCTGGGTGCACCGGTGGCCGTGCAGGCATCCGACCACGATATGTACAGTGCCATTGCCCAGGCGGCGAAAAAGCTGGAGTCCGCACTGGCGCACCGCAAGGGCTCGGTGAAAGGCAACCGCCACGATAAGCCGCCCGTGGTGGACGCAGACGCCCTCGCCTCGTAAATCTCCAAACTCTGATAATCTCTCTTTTACCCCCCGCGGTCGTTCGGCCGCGGTTGGCGTGTCTTTAAACTTTCATCAAATCTTCACCAAACAGTTTATTTAGCGTCATTTTTCGACCCTATGGTGTGCGCTTTACGTGATAAGCCAATAACACCACCAAGGAGAAGAGAATGACCTTTCAACTGAACGGTAAGGGCCGGCTGATGCTGGCCATGATCAGCGCAATGCTACTGGCCGCCTGTGACGGCGACGACGGTAATGATGGCACCGACGGCGCTCAGGGCCCCGCTGGCCCGCAAGGTCCAGCCGGCCCGGCCGGTCCAGAAGGCCCTGCAGGACAAGACGGCAGTGACGGCGCGAGTGGCGAAGGTGGTGGTAACGCCAGCCTGATGACCCCTGGCCTGACCCGCCTGGCTACTGTCCCTGCCGGCGCAGAAGTGACCGGCGCCTATGTGACCGAGTGGGGCGACCTGTTCTTTAACGTTCAACACCCAAGCGATGCCAACACCGCCACCGACAGCGAAGGCAAAATGTTCAACCACGGCACCGTGGGCGTGTTGGCCGGAGTCAACATCAACAAGCTGCCGAAAAACCTAGTGTCTGTGGGTGTACCGCAAACTCAACAAGAGCGCGAAACGGTTCAGGTTGCCTACGGTGAATATCAGGTGATCGCCCAGACCATGGACACCTTTGGTGGCGCCATGCCCGAAGGCTTGGGCACTGTATTGGCCACTGACAAATCCACTGTGGTGGCCTCCATTGACGACCCTGACTTCAACGGCTTTATCAGTACCGGCGACAACGAGGGCTACCTGTTCACCAACTGGGAGTCCATCCCCGGCGCTATGAGCCGCCTCAAGCTCAACAAAGACGCCAGCACCGGTTACTGGTCTGTGGACAGCACCGATGTGCAGATGCTGGATTTTGGCACCTACGGCACCATCGCCAACTGCTTCGGCTCGGTCTCCCCTTGGAGCACACCGCTGACCTCTGAGGAGTGGGGCAATCAGGGCGATGACACCCAAGAGTGGAACGACCCCTCCATGCAAACCGCGCGCGACATGCTGGCCATGTACATCGACCCGACCGCGACGGATGCCGACGGCGCTTCGAGCTTCCCCAACACCTACCGCTATCACTACATCGTCGAGATTACCGATCCGCTGAGTGATAACCCGGTGCCGGTAAAGCACTACACCATGGGCCGCTACGAGCATGAAAACTCTATCGTCATGCCCGACTCAAAAACCGTGTACTTGTCCCAGGATGACACCAACGGCGTCCTGTTCAAGTTCGTCGCGGATGTCGCCGGCGACCTGTCGGCCGGGACCCTCTACGGTGCCAAGCTCACTCAGGACGCCGGCAGCTTTGAACCTCTGACCACGGGCTTCGACGTCGAATGGATCGAATTGGCGCACAGCGACAACGCCACCATTGACGGCTGGATTGCCGACTTTGATGGCATTACCACTGCCGACTTCGTTGAGGGCCAGAGCAACTACCTGACCGACGCCGACGCCGAGGCCTGGGCCGCGGGTGAGGCCAACTACCCATCGGTTGCCAACGGCGGCGGCAGCACCACCGCTGGCATGGCCATGGACGACCGCATCGCATTTCTCGAGTCGCGCAAAGCCGCCCGCGCCAAAGGGGCAACCGCTGAGTGGCGCAAGTTTGAAGGCATTTACGTCAACCACAAGCGCGCGGAAGAAGCGGTTGAAGGCACCGACCTGATCGCTGGCGAAGCCGTCAATCAGGCCTACGTGTACTTCGCCATTGCCGATATGGACAACGGCATGGTTGACAACGAAGGCGACATTCAATTGTCTCCCCGCGTGAAAGAGTGCGGTGGCGTCTACCGCATGCCTCTGCTCACTGGTGCCAATGCCTATGATGTAAACCGCATTGAACCGGTGGTCATGGGTTCCACCTACCGCTCTACTCTCGACGGCGCAGAGCGCTGCGACGTCAACGCCCTGTCACAACCGGACAACGTGATTGTGTTGGACGATGGTCGCATTGTAATTGGTGAAGACGGCTTCCAGGAAAACAACACTTTGTGGATGTACGACCCCACTGTGAATGAATAAGCCATCCTCTATTTTATAGAGACCTTGCAGGAGCCGCACCGCGGCTCCTTTTTTCGTTTATAGAGAATGTTGAAATAGGTACGACCATGCATCGCATTGCACTGCTTTTGCTCGTCTTTGTCGCACTGCTGAGCGGCTGTGACCGTCAGGCGAGCACCGAGGCGCTCATCAATACCGCCGACGCCAATACAGCCTTTACCCCTGAGCACTCCCCGGAGGCCTATATAGAACACGGTGAAATCTACAACCCCGAAGCGGTGATTCCGCCACAGTGCTATACCAAAACCGAGGGCAAGCATAACCCCTGCTATATCTGCCATCAGAGTTACCCAAACGATCGTCTGCGCCCCAATACCATGAACGACGGCTTTTTGCAGGGTGCCTACGACTTTTCCGATATTGGCAACACCAACCGCTGGGCAAACCTGTTCAAAAACCGTAGCGAAGAAATCGCCGACATTAGCGACGACTTTATCCAAGGCTACATTAATCAGGACAACTACACCGCCCTCGCGCAGTGGCTTGAATCCGACGCCTGGCAGGGCCAAGCCCCCAACATTAAACATCTGGCAGACGGCGCCGATGCCTTTGATGAAAAAGGCCTGGCACTGGACGGCAGCCGCTGGGTAGCTTTTAACTACAAGCCGGTGCCGAGTACGTTCTGGCCGACCAACGGTTCCACCGACGATGTCATGATCCGGCTGCCAAACAGTTTCAGCGAAGTGGACGGCGTTTTCTCGCAGGATGTTTACTTTGCCAATCTGGCACTGGTAGAAATGGCCATTATCAACCTGCCGAAAGCCGAAACCATTCCCCTGGATGAGCGGGCGGTGGGCATCGACTTTAACGGCGACGGCAGCCTTGAAAGTGCCGTGACAAAAATTACTCGGCGCAACCGCTATTTTGGAGATGCGCAAGAGGTCAGTGTCGAGCACATGCTCTACCCAGAGGGTACCGAGTTTCTCCACAGCGTTCGCTACATTGGTCTCAATGGCGAGAAAATCGTCAACGCCCGACGCATGAAAGAAGTGCGCTATATGCGCAAGCACACCTTTATGCCCAAGGAGCGGTTAAAAAACAGCTACTACCGCGAAGCCAAAGAAAAGCACTTTGGCAACCTGCCAGCGGTTTCAAGTCACGGCGACCGGGGCACGAGCAATGGCATGGGTTGGTTACTGTGGGGCTTTATTGAAGATGCTAACGGTGAGCTACGCGAACAGAACTCGCAAGAGACCTTTTTCTGCATGGGCTGTCATAAGACCATCGGTACTACCATCGACAGCACCTTTGCTTTCGCCCGCAAAAAGCACGGCGCCGATGGCTGGGGCTATATCGATCTGCACAGCCTAAAAGACACGCCCAACCTTGGCGAAGAGCGAGGCGAATACCTCACCTATTTGGAGCGTGTCGGGGGTGGCGACGAGTTCCGTCAGAACGCGGAGATGCTTGAGCGCTGGTTTGACGCTGAAGGCAAGGTCAAAACTGAGGTGGTAGAGGCGCAGGACTCCATCTATGACTTAATCGCACCCTCTCCACGTCGCGCACTGGATTTAAACAAGGCTTACTACCGCATTGTGCAGGAGCAAAGCTTTCTGTTTGGCCGCGATGCCGTCTTGAGCCCGGCCCGAAACGTCTACGAGGAAATTGATACTTCCATTGAGCCGCTGGCTGGCGAATTTCGCTATCAATGGGACATTCGCCTGGAGAGCGAAAACTAGGCGCCCTCTCATGCGCATCACCGGATAGCTCCAGTGACGCGCATGGGCTGAGCCAACCCATTTAACACTCAGCCCCTTCAACGCTGAAGTGTGAATTTCTTAAGGCGACAGTGTCGCCTTTGCGCTGTGCAACCTGAACTTCCATTGTTTGAGCGGTGTTCCCTCGAGATTCAAATGACTCGCCAGATAATGCAGGCGACGGGTCGCCTCTCCCTGAGGCGCCAGGTCAAAGCGGTGTTTGAGCCAATAGGGCGGTATCGCCTGATAGTACATAGTCGCCTCAACCGACAGCGGCTTACCCCGATACTTCGCCGGTAAATCAATGTGGTATTGCAGCGAGTCCTTACCAACAAAGCCGGGGCCTTGGTCCTGGTAATCCGGGTCATGGTTCACATAGTGGGGGTTAGTCGCCTCCATAAACTGGTAGATGAGCTCCCCCTGATTTTTAAAGTAAGACGCATCGCGCCAGCCGTCGGGCAAGAGGCGATTGTCCTTAACGATATTCACACGGTGGATGAAGCTGGTGGTAAAGGCCTGCGTGTTATCGCGGTTGAGCTCTTCATAGATTTGCACTTGCCGGTCGCTGGTAATGACTTGGTGGTGGGACTGGTAACAGCCGGCGGGATTGTTGGTCGGGAAGCCACACTCCCCCGCGGGTAGAAACTCGGTAGCCAGAGGCCGGCCAGCGTTATCGATAATAACACCGGCATCGTTGGTTTTTCCTGAGGCCCAGACAATGGTCTCGCCATCTTTTACCAGCAATTCTATAAAGCCGCGACGAAAGGCAACACCGCTGGGAAAACGATGCCCCGCCTTATTTTTGGCGGTGACCTTGGCGATCAGAGTCTCACCGTCAAAGCTCAGCTCGTCGATACTCATGGTCACGGTCGCGTCGCGCGCCTGCAGCTTCATGCTCTCCAAAGCCAAATCGACGCCGGCTTTGGAGGCGCCGGTCATATAGCTGTTGGGCGCAACACCGAGAACCGACTCAAACTGCTTAAACATGGTCAGCAAAAAGCCGTTCAAGCCCACATGGGTATGCCTTTTGTAGTCCGGGCGCACTGGCACCTCTAGCTCACTGGCAGGCAAGCCGTGGTCCGCATCCGGATAGTTGATGTCTTCGATAGTCGCGATTTTTGTTGTCAGCTTTTCAAGGGTGATGTCACCCGTGTAGGTTTCAAACCGTGAGGGCATATGACAGTCCTGACAGCTTTGCGCTGTTTCGCCGCGAGCGAAGGCACTGTTCTTCCACTCCAAAAAAGTCGCTTGCTCTATAGAGTGCGGGTACTCGGCGAAGACCGGATTGGCCTCTGCCTGTTGCAGCACCGGAAATGTGGACTCGGTAGCGCCAATGTTCGGTAAATTGATGGTGTGGCAGGTCCCGCAAAGCTCCGACTCTTTAATAAATTCATTTTTCTCGGGTAGCAAATTGAGTGCGTGCTCCATGGGTTTCTGTGCAACGTCAAAGGGCCCATACAAAGTGCCTGCATCAGCCGTATCAAAGCGCCCGGTGGTATTGTGGAACAGCAGATACGCCAGCGTTTTATCGGCTGTGTCCAAATTGACCCACCCTTTGGCGGGCTGCCAATCCGCTACCGCTTTGGCATTTGGCGCTTGAATGCGGTGGCACACCATACAGCTGATGCCCTCGCGCGCCAGGCCGCCATACTCATGGTATTTTTTTTCTTCCGCGCTTTGCGGCTCTGACGCACTAAGCTGCTCAGTGTAGTAAAAATAATCGACCTTGAAGTTCTTATCTAACTTGACCTTTCCTTGATGCGCGTCCAGGGTGAGCTGCCTCTGTCCCATAGCGCCGTGACAACTCAGGCAGGTATTGTTTACCGCTTTCTTGGTCTGCTCTACCGAGCTCTTGAGACCCGACTTTTCTGGCGCTTGCCCGTCTCTTTCAAGCAATGCCATTTCACTTTCGAGCTGAGCATGAAAGATGGGGTCCCTTCCTGCCAAACCCATCGGTGACCAGCGCCATTCTCCATATTCCGAGATATCGTAACCCTCACCGTAACTCGGGCCAGTAGCAATAAACATCGCGGTGCCAAAGGTGTCCGCACTCAGTCCGCCATGGCAACCGATACAGTTATCCGAGGTGACAAACTCTTGGGGCTCTCCGGTTTTTTGCACAACATGATCGAGCCACTGCCGTGGAAACTTTTTGATCTGGGAGGCCTTCAGCCGGGGGATCTGCGTAAACGTACCCAAAAAAGCGCGGTTCACATACTCGGGTTTCGCTTTGGCTTGGTAACCTTTATCAGACACCTGGGCGATGGACTCAAAAACCGCATCGCGATCGTGCTCGCTGAATGACGCATTCTCCTCAGCGTTGCGAACCCTCTGCTGGCTCGACCATGGCAATTGCGGCAGAGCAATATCGAACACCGCTTTGAGCTCGGGATCTTTTAACAGCAGCGACAAGGGGTAAGTGTCAAAATGGCTCGCTGTACGCCAGGAGCCGTCGTCAAGAAATCTCAGTGGATCACCCTCGGCGGTAAACCCCTCAATATTACGCAGGCTGACAAAGGTGAGTTCGTTATCAGCAGAGGCATGACAGCGCAGACAGGGCATACCGAATCCCGACTGCCTGACACCGTTGCTCGCCACAAACGAATTCGCTTGGTTGTTGTTCTCCCGAGTGTCCAACTGATCCGCAAGCGCCTTCTCCTTGCTCTCCGGCTCGCCATCTTTTAACTTCGGCGCCGAGACACTCCCCCAAAACCAACCATCGCTGGAGGCACTCGAGTCCTTGACCATCACCGTCCAATCTGAGAGCTGCTGCAAGCGCATGACTTCATAGGTGTCGGGGTCTTTCAGGCGGCGAATATCCCGATAGATCTGCGCGGGCGCAGCGTACATTTCCTTTATGATGATGGCACCGTCCGGAATCTCGCGCTCTATTCCCCGCTCGCGATCGAACAGCCAAGTTATCACTTCAGGAGAGTAGTAGATTAAAACCGCCGGGTGTGTACCGTGGTATTGCCCATCGATAAATGGGCCGGTATCGCGGACTTCTTTATCGTGGCACCAGCCGAGCGCGGCGTACTCACGATCGAGAATCCAAGAGTAGAGTTTGCGCTCATAGTCCACAAGGGGCAATGATCCCGGCAGCGGCAGAACCTGCGAACCCGCTTTGACAGACCCACGGGCACAGTCCAGCGAATCCATGCCCACACCGGCCGAGGCAGGACTTTCCTGCTTGACTACCGCAGCCATTGAGCTGGTAAACGCACACACCAGGCACGCCATAAGCGTGACTTTAACGACTAGATGACCGGTCACGGTGACTCCTTGTTCTATTTTTTGTCTGGCTTTATTGATTGGGCAGATTGCCACTAATAATGCGCATTTCGGCACCAAGCACTGTTGTTATGCCGAGGAAGCCGGCGTTGGTTGCTCCAGAGAGTATAGTGCCCCTCCACCGGCTATCCCAGTATTGTGCTCCTATTGCTCTTATCCTTTAGTCCTTTAGCGGTCTCGCGTGCCAGCGACGATCTGAACCTAGATAGTTTCAATTCATATGAGATCTGATCTATGAAAGGAACATGCCTTTGTGGCGCTATTGAAATCACGGCAGCGGATTCGGAACACATCGGCCTGTGTCATTGCCAGATGTGCCGCCGCTGGGGTAGTGGCCCCATGCACGCGGTGCACTGCGAGGGAGCGGTAATCTTTGCCGGCGACACGCCAACCCGCTATCGCTCCTCAGACTGGGCGGAGCGTGGCTTTTGCGGTCAGTGTGGCACGCATTTATTTTACTACTTGCTGCCAGCTGAACAGTACATTCTGTCTGCCGGCCTGTTTCAGGACCATGCCTTTGCTCTGAACAGCGAAATTTTTATCGACGAGAAGCCCGATTATTACGATCTGAAAGACAACACGCTTAAAATGACCGGCAGAGAAGTGTTTGAAAAATACACCTAAGCGTACAAGCATACAAACGACCGCCGGCCAACTAGGACAGGGCTGTTTGGCGGTCGAGTGAATAGGAGCGCAAGATGCAGGCATTTACTGACCTCGCCGTGTTGGCCAGGCGCAAAGCCGCTTTCGATCAGAACAATGACTGGTTTGGCAGCGCCGAGACGTACTTGGCGGAGCTGAAGACAGAAGTGGATGAGCTCGCCGAGGCGATAGACTTGGGAAGGCACTGTCACACGGAAGACGAGCTCGGCGACGTTTTTTGGGATCTATTGAACCTGGCGGTTGCTCTGGAGGCTGAATCCTCCGTTCGCCTTGACTCCCTATTAGAGCGCGCCTGCCGCAAGTACCGCGAACGCATCGGCGGGATCGAAAGTGGACGCCGCTGGGCAGACATCAAACAAGAGCAAAAGCGTCGCCTGGCGGAGGAGCAGGCCGCGTTTGACAGCGGTGGCTCTTAACTGCCGGGCAGCCGGTTGCTTTTAGCGTTACCCCGCCTTTTTCTTGCCCTCGACCATTTTGCGACGCAGCTCGGTAATGACCGGTACGACCTCCGGGCGTATATGCCGCCAGGCGTAAAATGATTCAGCGGCCTGGCCCACCAACATGCCCAAACCATCGGCAAGCTGATCCGCTCCCTGGGTTTCAGCCCAACTCAGAAACACCGTTGGCTCTGCGCCATACATCATGTCGTAGCAGGCCGCCTTGGGCGCCAGCAGCTGGTCTGGCAGAGGCGGTAAGTCGCCGTGCAGGCTGGCAGAAGTGCCGTTGATAATCACATCAAAGCGTTGACCCGACAGGTCATCAAAACTGCACGCACTGACTGTGCCTAGATCATGAAAATCCCGCGCCAGCTGTTCGGCTTTGCTGACCGTTCGGTTAGCAATGGTTAAGCACTTTGGCTGCTGTGAAAGTACCGGCTCCAGCACGCCGCGCACGGCGCCGCCGGCGCCCAGCAAAAGCACTTTTTTATCGCCGAGCTCCCACCCCATATTCAGCATGTCATTGACCATACCGATACCGTCAGAATTGTCGCCGGTAATGCTGCCGTCATTTTCTTTGATCAGCAAATTCACCGCACCGGCACGCTGAGCGCGGGCGGTCAGGTGATTAGCGTACTCGTACGCATCCAGTTTAAACGGTACGGTGACATTAAGGCCGCGCCCGCCGTCGGCAAAAAACGCATCGGCCGCCTGGCGAAACTCACCTTCGGGTACCAGCTGCTTGGTGTAGGCCATGTCTTCGCCGGTCTGCTCGCAAAAATGGCGGTGAATCGCGGGTGATTTGCTCTGGGCGATGGGGTTACCAAAAACGGCGTAAGTATCGGTCATGGGGTACCTGCTGTTAAAACGAGCGGCAAAGCTAACAGACTTTTCTTACCGGACGTTTACTGTGATTCGTTATTGTTATGACTCGGCCAACCAATCTTGCGGCGGCAAAAAATCCTGAGTCAGGCGCGCCTCGGCAGAGTCTGCCTCCGGTTGCCAGTCGTACTCCCAGCGCACCAGAGGTGGCAGGGACATCAAGATGGATTCGGTACGGCCTCCGGTTTGCAATCCAAACAGAGTACCGCGATCGTAGACAAGATTAAACTCCACATAGCGACCGCGACGGTAAAGTTGAAATTGCCGTTCGCGCTCGCCGTAGGCCAAGTCTTTGCGCTTTTGCAGTATGGGGAGGTAGGCCTCGAGGTAGCTGTCACCCACCGCACGCATAAAAGCGAAACTGTCGGAAAAGCCCCGCTCATTCAAATCGTCAAAAAACAGCCCCCCAACGCCGCGGGCCTCACCCCGATGCTTGAGGTAAAAGTACTCGTCACACCAACGCTTGTAGCGGGGATACACCTCGCCGCCAAACGGGTCACACGCCGCCTTGGCCGTGCGGTGCCAGTGTACACAGTCCTCCTTAAAAGCATAGTAAGGCGTGAGATCATAGCCACCGCCGAACCACCATACCGGCGCGGCGCCGTCCCTTTCGGCGATAAAGAAGCGCACATTGGCGTGCGAGGTCGGTGCATAGGGGTTATTGGGGTGAATCACCAGTGACACCCCCATGGCTTCGAAGGAGCGCCCGGCAAGCTCTGGCCGGTGGGCCGTGGCCGATGCGGGCATCGCCGTGCCGCTGACATGGGAGAAGTTCACTCCCCCCTTTTCAATCACCCTGCCATCTGCCAGCACCCGCGAGCGACCACCGCCACCCTCGGCCCGGGTCCAGCTGTCTTCGGCAAAACCTTGACCATCTAGGTCGGTCAGGGCGTCGCAGATACGATCTTGCAAGTCGAGCAAATAGAGTTTGACGGCCCGCTTATCCGGGGTATCGGTCATAGAGTCTTCCTTTCGCGAAGCGCCAGTGTAGCACTAGCGCAGCGTGTGTCCGGTAGCGAGGTCGCGAATCTGTGAGGGCTGACGGCGTTGGCCGGTGCGTCCCGGGGCGATGTCATCCAGGGCAGCACCAAAATAGCGTCGCACCTGAAGGGCAGTTCGAGCCGCGGGTCGACCCTGGGGGTTGGCGGAGGTGCTGATCAACGGCCCACCAAAGGCGCGGCAGAGCGCTGCAGCCACCGGATGTGCGGTCACCCGCAAGGCCACACTCTGGTGGTCGCCGGTCACCCAGGGCGATGCCAAACCGTGATTGGGGACCAGCCAGGTATTGGGACCGGGCCAAGTGTCGAGCAGCGTCGCGCGCTCGGACGGGGTCAAGCGCTCGAGCCAGGGGCTCACCTGCTCCACATCAGCCGCGATCAGGATAAGACCTTTACTGCGCTGGCGGTGCTTGAGCGACAGCAGACGGTCAATGGCCCCGGCATTGGCCGGATCAGCCCCGAGACCCCAAACCGCCTCGGTGGGGTAGGCCACTACCCCACCGGCGCGCAAGACACGAGCAGCCCGCTGAATGCCGCTGTGACTGAGCCAGCCCGCCACGGGTTATTTACCCGCCAATTTTTCCTGCAGTGCCTTGTCTTTGGCGATCACAGCCTGGGCATTTTCTTCACGCTCGGCGATCAGGCGCTGGTGCAACTCGGCATCGGCGGTGCCGATGATTTGCGCGGCCAGATAAGCGGCGTTCTTGGCACCGGCTTTACCAATGGCAACGGTGGCTACGGGCACACCACCGGGCATTTGCACGGTAGAGAGCAGCGCGTCCAGACCGTCCAGAGAGGAATTGATCGGCACGCCAATGACGGGCTTGAGCGTATTGGCCGAAACAGCGCCGGCCAGGTGGGCGGCCATGCCGGCGGCACAGATAAAGGCCGCGCAACCGCGCTTGTCAGCGTCTTTGACATAAGCGTGGGTCTGCTCCGGGGTGCGGTGTGCGGAGCTCACCTTGGCCTCAAAGGGCACACCCAGTTTGTTCAGTACGTCAAAAGACGCTTCCATGACCGGCAAATCAGAATCCGATCCCATCAGAATCGCTACAAAAGGCTTGCTCATGGTTTTACCCCTCGCTGAAAAAACGCGCAAATTTACATCAACTGCCGCGTAGACACAAGAAAATCCGGCCCAATCGAAGCAAAAACAGACACTACCTGAGCGCCGAGATCAATGGCACTTGTTGATCGGGATCAATACGCCCGGCGGCCACAAGAATAGACTGTTTACATTATCCAAACAGGAGGAATGGGCGCCATGCTCGACTTTGTCCTTTTACTCAGTGCCGCCACGCTGCTGGCCATCTTCGCCATCATGGGCTACATCGGGCTCTACGCCTATCGACACATTCGCGACGACAGCCGCCGGGCAGCCGCCCAGGCCGAGCAAGGCACTCAACAGCGATTGTAGTAACTGCCGCGCTGCTCCACTGCGCCCTCGAGCTCCAAATCCATAAGCTCGGCGGACAGCGCTCCGGCCGTTTGACCTGTGCGCTGACAGAGAGTGTCAAGGGTCACGGGGTCGTAGCCCATGGCACTCAACAGCCAGTGCTCACGGGGCGCGCGACTCTCCATCACCTGCTCGCGCTTGTAGGCTAGGGCGCCACCGAGCTCACTGAGAATGTCCTCGGCCGACTCCACCAGCTTAGCGCCGCTGCGGATCAATGAGTGACACCCACGGGCCAAAGGGTTATTGATGGAGCCTGGCACCGCAAACACCTCGCGCTGCTGCTCCAGAGCGTATTTGGCGGTAATCAGAGAGCCACTTTTCACCGCCGCCTCCACGACCATAGTCCCGAGGCTGAGCGCGCTGATGATGCGGTTACGCCGAGGAAAGTTGCTCGCCTGAGAGCGAATGCCCGGCGCAAATTCACTGACCAGGGCTCCGCCGGCCTCGACAATTTCCTCCGCCAGAGCCCGATGCCGAGCGGGGTAGATGCAATCGATACCGGTACCCATTACCGCCAGGGTTACCCCTCCGGCATCCAGAGCGCCGCGATGCGCGCACCCATCGATGCCGAGCGCCAGGCCACTGGTGATGGCAAAGCCGCCGCTTGCGAGGCAGCGCGCAAAATCCCGCGCAATGGCGGCGCCCCCAGTGGTAGGGTTGCGACTGCCTACAATAGCCAACTGCGGCAGCTCCAAAGCGGCCAGCTTACCGCGCACATAGAGAAGCGGCGGGCAACAAGCCACATCGGCCAAAAGCGCCGGATAATCATTACTGCCGAGTGTCAGCGGGTGCACATCTGGATGTTGCTCGAGCCAGGCCAGATCGGCGGCGAGCGCCCGGTTAAGTGGGTGCTCTGGGGTTTGCCTGGCATCGAGCAGCTGCTGCAGAGCAGAGGACGGCAGCAAGGACTGCAATTCGGCTCCGCTCGCCTGAGCTGCGCTAGGGAGCGATCCAAAATGTTCGAATAGCGGCTTGATAGTCCCCGGGCCAACCCCAGGTAGACGGGACAGTAGCAGTGCAGCGCTGGTGGCGTTCACAGTCAACCTCCTTGTTAAGGGGGCGCCGATCCATCGGCGCCCTGGAATGCAGAATCGACGCTTTAGCGCACCCTAGGGGTTACGCAGGCGATCGCCAACGGCCATGGGGCGGGTGGACTCCATCACAATGGCGAAGCTCAATTTTTCAAAGGTGCGGAACACCATCAACAAACCTGCGCGCTCGTCCATCAAAGTAATAGTGTCGCCGGAGACTCGATCCTGAATGGTTTCGCCTTTAACAAAAGACTCAAACACATTGCCCACCTGAACGCCATCGCGATCGCCCTTGTCGATAATCACCACGTCAAGCTTGCCAATCTGGGATACCCCGCCTTCCACCGCGACAATTTCAGCCTCAATGGGAAAGTCCGGTGCGCTGGGGTAGAAAATGGAGTCCACCGAGCGCTCTTTGCTGGGCAGTAACAAATCTCCTGAACGAATCTCCTCTTTGGAGCGGGTAACGAATACCCGGGCAATATCACCGTCGACTTTGTCTATGCTGACACCGCCCACGCCCAGTGCGTGAATACCCAGAAGCTCTTCGTTTTCTTCATCGTAGAAGGTCTCACCCTGGCGAAACACACTGAAATTCCCAATATCTTCCGGGAAGGTGCCACGGGCGTAAGCGATGTCGCCTTTACCCACGATCAGGCGCTTCTCCGGGCCGGCCACCATGTAGGGAGCGCCCTCGACATCTTCGGGCATCACGATGCGCGAGCGCGACAAGTAGGAGGCAATGGCATCCAGCGGCACAGCGGGAATCGCCTCTTCAATCGGCAGCACGCGAATAGTGGGTTCCAGCTTGGCATCCCCAGAAGGCGCGAGGCGCACCGTACGGTCCACCGTCAGACGTGGCTGACCATCGATATAAACCAGGCGAACCACATCGCCGGGGAAAATCAGATGTGGGTTGTCAATATCGGGATTGGCGTGCCAAATTTCCGGCCAGAGCCAGGGAGATTCAAGAAATTTACCGGAGATATCCCAGAGCGTATCGCCCTCCACCACCACATACTCATCGGGGGAACTGGACTTGAAAGGCGAGGATTCGGCCCAAGAAAAGACACTGGCCGCCGATAACGCCAGAACAGCAAAAATCATTTTTTTCATAGAAACCGATCCTGTTTTTGTTCGGCCCTGAGCGGTTTAGCCGTTATAATAGCGCAATGAAAGGCGCTATGCGAATGGTTGGCCAAGGGATTTACCCAGGTTAAATCCTGTACGATCATCATGTTAGCAGCGCTTGTTACCTTTTTACTAGAAGTTTGTCACAAAGCCTATGGCCCTACTTGAAATTCTGGAGTTTCCCGACCCACGCCTGCGCACCATTGCCCAGCCCGTTGAGACGGTAGACGACAGCATCCGCGAGCTGATCGACAACATGTTCGAGACCATGTACGCCGCTCCCGGCATCGGTTTGGCCGCCACGCAGGTCAACGTCCACCGGCGCATTGTCGTTATGGACATCTCAGAAGACCAGAGCGAACCGAGGGTCTTTATTAACCCCGAGGTCACCGTGCTGGGCGAAGACATGCAGCCCTACGAGGAGGGTTGCCTGTCTGTGCCGGGCTTTTACGACAGCGTCGACCGGCCCATCCGCATACGGGTCAATGCGCTGGATCGGGACGGTAACCCCTTTACCCTGGAGCCCGACGGCTTACTGGCCGTGTGCATCCAGCACGAGCTAGATCACCTCAACGGCAAACTCTTTGTCGACTATCTGTCCCAGGTAAAACGCCAGCGCATTCGCAAAAAGCTCGAAAAACTCCACCGTGCCCGGGCCTGAGCCCCGGCACCACCTCCGGAATCCGCAATGACCAACCCCCTGCGACTGATCTTCGCCGGCACACCCGATTTTGCCGCCCACCACCTGCAGGTACTGATCGATAGCCCTCATGAGGTGATCGCCTGCTACACCCAGCCGGATCGCCCGGCCGGGCGAGGCAAAAAGCTCAGGCCCAGCCCCGTTAAGGAAAAAGCGCTGAGTGCCGGCATACCCGTATTCCAGCCACTGTCGCTTAAAGGCGACGCCGACCAGGCGGAGCTCGCCGCCTTGGACGCTGATCTGATGGTGGTGGTGGCCTACGGGCTGCTACTGCCCAAAGCCGTACTCGATACCCCCAGGCTTGGCTGTATCAACGTCCACGCCTCGCTGCTGCCGCGCTGGCGCGGCGCCGCACCCATTCAGCGAGCCATTGAGGCGGGAGATAAGGAAACAGGCATTACCATCATGCAGATGGATGTCGGACTCGACACCGGGGACATGCTCATCAAGGCCATCTGCCCCATCAGCAACAACGACACAGGCGGCAGTCTGCACGACCAGCTGATGCAGCTCGGCGGCCCGGCACTGCTCGAGGCCCTGACGCAACTGGCCGCAGGCCGGGCCCAGCCCGAAGAGCAAGACGACAACCTGTCCAACTACGCACCCAAGATCAGCAAGGCGGAGGCGCAAATCCGGTGGCAGGACAGTGCCACCCAAATCGATCAGAAGATCCGGGCCTTCAACCCTTTCCCGGTGGCCTACACCGTTCCGGCCAAAACACCCGACACGGCCGTGCGTATCTGGCAGGCGTCGCCACTCCCCGGCTCCGCCGCCGAGCCGGGCACTGTGGTGGATATCACCCCGGAGGCGCTGGTCGTCGCCTGCGGTGAAGGTCGACTGGCGATTACCCGGCTGCAGCTGCCAGGGAAAAAAGCCATGTCCGTCGCCGAGCTGCTGCGGGGCAACCACTCACTGTTTACCCTAGGCGAGCGCTTTTTGGAGCCGGCGGCATGACGCCTCGGCTGGCCTGCGCCCGCGCCTTGGCCGAGCTGCTGCGCCAGCACGGCTCGCTGGCCAGCAGTCTGCCCCAATGGCAGGAGAAAGTCGCACCGAACGACCGGGCTCTGGTGCGCGA
The DNA here is from genome assembly GCF_030518215.1 of Gilvimarinus algae. Lineage (GTDB taxonomy): Bacteria > Pseudomonadota > Gammaproteobacteria > Pseudomonadales > Cellvibrionaceae > Gilvimarinus > Gilvimarinus algae. The sequence goes on along the minus strand of NZ_JAULRT010000035.1, from coordinate 504,205 downwards.
GCTGTGCTACGGCACCATGCGCTACTATCCACGCTTGCGCGCCTGTCTCAATGCCTTACTGGAAAAACCGCTGCGCGGTAAAGACGGCGATGTTCTTGCGCTTATGCTTCTCGGACTCTATCAGCTGGATTACACCCGCATCCCCGACCACGCTGCCATTGGCGAGACTGCCGGCTGCGCGCGCGCATTGAAAAAGCCCTGGGCCACCGGTTTGATCAACGGCGTGCTGCGCCGCTATCAAAGAGAGCGCGACCAGCTGGCCGCGGCTCTGGCCGACGATCGGACGTTTTGCACGGCACACCCACAATGGCTGCTCGAGGCCATTGAAGGGGCCTGGCCCGACCAGGCCGGAGCAATCATTGAGGCCAATAATGCCCACCCACCCCTGACCCTCAGGCTCAATACCCGGACCGAATCCCGCGATCAATATCTGCAGCGCCTCAGTGCCGCCGGCCTGGACGCCCGTCCGACCGACTGCAGTGAATACGGCTTTACTCTCGCCAGCCCCTGCGATCCGAAGCTGTTGCCCGGCTTTACCGAGGGCCTGATCAGCGTTCAAGACGAGGCGGCGCAACTGGCGGCGCCGCTGCTGGATCTGGCGCCCGGGCTCCGAGTGCTGGACGCCTGCGCCGCGCCCGGCGGGAAAACCGGCCACATTCTGCAATCGGAGCCAAGGCTTTCGCAGGTAACCGCCCTGGACATCGAGCAGCGCCGCCTGAAACGGGTAACCGACAACCTGCAGCGGCTCGGTGTTGAGGCTCGCGTGGTGGCGGGCGACGCCGCCCAACCCAACAGCTGGTGGGACGGCCAACTCTTCGACCGAATCCTGCTGGACGCACCCTGCTCGGCCACGGGCATCATCCGCCGTCAAAGCGATATCAAGCTGCTGCGCAGCGCCGACGACATCACGCGGCTCGCGCGAGTACAGGGACAATTGCTGGACGCCCTCTGGCCCTTGGTTAAACCCGGTGGAATCTTGCTCTACGCCACCTGCTCCGTCCTGCCGGAGGAAAACAGCGAACAGGCCAAAGGCTTTTTACAGCGCTCGGGCGACGTCCAGACCCTAACCATAGACGCGACCTGGGGGCTGGCACAGGACGTCGGCCGCCAACTGCTGCCACAGGCTAATGGGCACGACGGGTTTTACTACGCAAAATTCAGAAAAATAGCCAAATGACCGCCAAAAGCGGTAAAGTCTGGCCAATCCATAGCAGGCTTGCACTCGGTGGACCCGGAGCTGCTGCCCGGCTTCGCAATACCCGGCGAACTTCTCAAACAAGACACTGGCTGGCAGATTTATGAAGATTATCATTCTCGGTGCGGGACAAGTGGGCGCCAGCCTCGCCGAAAATCTCGCCGACGAATCCAACGACATTACCGTTATCGACACCGACAACACCCGCTTGCGCGAACTGCGCGACCGGCTGGATATCGGCGTGGTCAATGGCGAGGGCTCCCACCCCGACGTGCTGGTGCAGGCGGGCGTGGAAGACGCCGATATGCTGGTCGCCGTCACCAATAACGATGAAATCAACATGATCGCCTGCCAGGTGGCCCACAGCCTGTTTCGCACCCCCACCAAGATCGCGCGCGTCAGGGCGACCGCCTATCTGACCAACAACAAGCTGTTCAGCAACGACGCCATCCCCATCGACGTGCTGATCAGTCCCGAGCAGCTGGTTTCCGACTACATTCACCGGCTGATAGAAACGCCCGGCGCCCTGCAGGTGCTGGATTTTGCAGAGGGCAAGGTGCAGTTGGTGGCCGTGAAGGCTTACCACGGCGGCCCCTTAGTGGGCCAGGAACTGCGCTTTCTACGCCAGCACATGCCCTCGGTTGAGACCCGCGTGGCCGCCATTTACCGGCGCGGCCGGGCGATCATGCCTACGGGCTCTACCCTGATTGAAGCGGACGACGAGGTGTTCTTTCTCGCCGGCAAGAGCGATATCCGCGCCGTAATCAGTGAGCTGCGGCGTATGGAAACCGCCTACAAGCGGATAATCATCGCCGGCGGCGGCAACATCGGCATGCGCCTGGCGCGCAAGCTGGAGGGGCGCTACAGCGTGCGGGTGATTGAACACAACAAGGGCCGCGCCAACCACCTCTCAGAACACCTTGAGCGAGCCATTGTGCTGCACGGCAGCGCCTCGGATCAGGATTTACTCGCCGAAGAAAACATTGAAGACACCGATGTGTTTCTCGCCCTGACCAACGACGACGAAGCCAACATCATGTCGTCCATGCTCGCCAAGCGCCTGGGGGCGCGCAAGGTGATGGCGCTGATCAACAACCCGGCCTACGTAGACCTGGTGCAGGGCGGTGATATCGACATCGCCATTTCGCCGCAAACTACCACCATCGGTAGCCTGCTTACCCATGTGCGCCGAGGCGATATGGTCAGCGTTTACTCGCTCAGACGTGGTGCAGCAGAAGCCATAGAGCTGATCGCGCACGGTGACAAAAACTCCTCCAAAGTTGTTGGCCGGGCATTGGAAGACATCGACTTGCCGCAGGGCGCCAACATCGGAGCGCTGGTGCGCGAAACTGAATCGGGCAGCGAAGTGATCATCGCCCATGACGACGTGGTGGTGGAGAGTGGCGATCACGTGATTGTGTTTTTGCTGAACAAAAAGCACATTCGCGACATAGAAAAACTCTTTCAGGTTGGGTTTACTTTCTTTTAAGCGACGAGCCGTGCGGCCAATGAACTGCAATTTTTCAATTTCCAGCGTGGGGACAGGATGCACTTTGCGGTAATCTCCCGTGTGCTCGGCGTACTGCTGATGATGTTCAGCCTAACGCTGCTGATTCCCATCAGCGTCAGCTTGTGGTTTAACGACCACAACTACATGACCTTTCTCTGGGGTTTTGCCCTTGCCTTTGGTGCGGGCCTAGCCCTATGGGCGCCCGTCTACAAAAGCCGGGCTGACCTGCGCACCCGCGATGGCTTTTTGGTCACGGCACTGTTCTGGACAGTACTCGGCGCCTTTGGCTCGCTGCCACTTTATTTCTCCAACGGCCTGGACCTCTCGGTCACCGACGCCATCTTTGAATCCATTTCAGGACTGACCACAACTGGCGCCACCGTTATCACCGGGCTTGACGCCCTGCCGCCGTCGATTTTGTTTTACCGTCAACAGCTCCAGTGGTTTGGCGGTATCGGTATTATCGTAATCGCGGTCGCCATTTTGCCCATGCTGGGAATTGGTGGCATGCAGCTCTATCGTGCCGAGGCGCCCGGACCGGTAAAAGACAACAAGCTGACACCGCGCATCACCGAAACCGCCAAGGCGCTGTTCCTGATATACCTGACTTTCACAGCCCTGTGCCTGTTGGCGTACAAAATTGCCGGCATGTCCTGGTTTGACGCCCTGGCACACTCACTCTCGACCGTTGCCAACGGAGGCTTCTCCACTCACGACAACAGCATGCACCACTTTGAAAGTAACGCTATTTTGCTGATTTGCTCCATTGCCATGCTGATTGCCGGTGCTAACTTTGCCCTGCACTTTTTGGTCTGGAGAGAAAAAAATCCTCTGCACTACCTGAAAGACGCCGAGTTTCGTTTCTACGCCGGCTGGATTTTCTTCGGTTCCATCACCACGATCCTGCTGCTGGCAGTCACCCAAACCTACAGCGCCACCGATAGCTTTTTTATCGGTTTTTACAACTTGGCATCGACCCTGAGTACGGCTGGCTTTGCGTCAGACTTCAACGCCTGGCCGTCGTTTTTACCCTATATGCTGTTTCTGCTCGCCTTTCTCGGTGGCTGTGCCAGCTCCACCGGTGGCGGCATGAAGATGATTCGGATTCTGCTGCTGTACAAACAGGGCGTGCGGGAAATTCACCGGCTAATCCATCCCAAGGCCTGCATCCCTATAAAGCTCGGCACCCTGAGCGTTCCCAATCGGGTTATCGAAGCCGTGTGGGGATTCTTCGTGATGTATGTGGTGATGTACATCGCCATGTTTTTGATACTCATCGCCACTGGGCTGGACTTGCCTACGGCCTTTTCGGCCGTAGGCGCTAGCATCACCAACCTGGGCCCAGGCATGGGCGATGTGGCGGGCAACTACAGCGAGATCAACAGCCCGGCCAAATGGGTACTGTGTTTTGCAATGCTGCTGGGCCGGCTTGAGGTCTTTACCTTGCTCGTACTCTTCAGCCCGGTGTTCTGGCGACGATAAAATACGCTCAGGACACGTGACGCACGATTAAATGATCCCATTTTTAAACAATCTTGCCATATAGAGCGGAATCGCTAATAGCCGAATCATTGTAAAAGGCCACAGGATTGTCACTTTTCTCTACTTCATTTTTTCGCCGTTAACTCTCGTCCAGCGCTCTCGCCCAACAAACGGTTGAAACAGGCGCTGCCAAGCCGCAAAAAGCAGACGAGCGTCTCATTAAAACTAAAGTTTCAGCGCCAAATGCGTACCAGCTCTCTCCACTGTCACTTTTGCCGCCAAGCCCCGCCCTTGGGCCAATCCGTCACAGCGCACCCAAACCTTTGTGCTAGAGTTTAAGACCTTCGCAATTTCTTCCTCCGTGCAGGCATTACGCTATGGGTGCTGTTCGTCGATCGAATTTTTGCCTTTTGTTTTTTTTGTCTCGCAGTGCTCAGGTCTTTCTGTGGTCGATTGGCATTTTCCTGTTGAGCCTATCGGCTCATCAGTCGCTCTTACAAGGCCCAGTTGCCAACAAAAGCGTCCAGCAATTTCTCCATCAAGCCAGTGCCGAGAGCGCCGTCGCGCCGCCTTCATTAGCCGTGCCGGCATCTATCGATACCCGCTTGTGGAGCGCCACCAGAATTCAGGGCTTTACCAAGGCCGGTGAAAGCGCCGCGGACGAGCTTATCGGTGTAATGAGCATCCCCGGACTCGGGCTTGATGCCCCCATATACAGTGGTGCAACCGATGACAACCTCGACCGGGGGCTTGCCTGGCTCAGTAAAACGGCAGCGCTCGATTCTGTGGGCAACACCGCTATCGCCGGCCACCGGGACAGTTTTTTTCGTGTGCTGAAAGACATCAAGACAGGCGATGGTATCGCGATTACCACGCTCAGCGGTGTGCGGCGCTACCGGGTTACCAACATTCAAATTGTCTTACCTTCTCAGGTTGAGGTGCTGGCGCCCACAGACCACAGCCAATTAACACTGATTACCTGTTATCCCTTTTACTTTGTCGGAAGTGCGCCCGAGCGTTACATAGTGACGGCCACGGAAGACACCTTGGCGCAACTTCATTAAAAAGGAAATGACCATGAAGATATCCACCTGCTTAACAGTAACCGCGTTCGCCACCGCCATGGCAACCAGCGCTACCGCCCTGGCAAAAGACTGCTCTGAAGTTACCTGGAAAGAGGCCGTCATCAGCGAGTACCCGCAAATTGCCGACGCCTGCCAGGGCATTGTCGAGTTTAACGGTAAAGAGTACGTCGAGCTGGACGCTAAGTATGTTCGCTCCGCTGGCGATCAGGTGCGCATTCGCTTTATGCACCAGGATGGCGACTATGGACCGACCTACGAAACGAAAAACCTGCCAAAAAACTTTCAGATCGAAATCGATGGCCGTCAGCGCAGCATTCATACTTTGACCCGCGACTCCACCATGCAGCTGTTTGTCCCCACCGACCGCTTTGCCATTGTCGCCAAAGTCAATGATATGCCCAGTGAACAAGATCAGATGATGGTCGCTGACGCTTCAAGCTATCAGAGCTTACCCTCCACAGCGTCTAACACGTCGCTCCTTGGGCTGCTTGGCGCACTCGCCTGCTCCCTGGCTCTGGCACTGTCCGTGCTTGGCCGCAAGCGCCAAGCCTGAGAACTCATTATGCTTGGGATAGTAGTGGCGGCCTGACGGCCGCCCTCGCGGCGTGTTAGAGTGAGGCGCAGACAATAGCCAGCAAAGAGAATCGCATGACTCACCACGAAGCCATCCAGTACCTGGAAATTCCCTCCAGCGACCTTGCCGCCAGTAAACAGTTTTTCTCTGATGTGTTCGGCTGGCGCTTTACTGATTACGGCGATGGCTACTGTGCTTTTTCGTCCGAGACAATGGAAGGTGGCTTCTACCTGGCCGACCAGGTTTCCCTAACCGACAGAGGCGCGTGCCTGATTGTGTTTTACAGCGAGACCTTGGAAAGGACGCAGGACAAGCTCACGCACGCGGGCGCGCAAATCTCCCAGAACATTTTCAGCTTTCCCGGCGGCCGACGATTTCATTTTATCGAACCTGGCGGCAGCGAATTTGCTGTATGGTCTGACCGTTAACCGTAGGTAAAGTCATCTTCGGTATAGCCCTGCATTTATAAGATTTACAGCGGCTTTGAAGTATCTTCATAACGGCCCCTTACTTGTAACAGCTTTCGCCCCTTGACAGCCACATCAAGCGGCAAATCGCGATGGCACAGTCTTTGATTGATTCTCGTCTCCAGAGCAAATCATCAGCGAGTGACGTGTGAAAGCCAAGGCAGTCCCTTCCTTAACCACCTTTCGGGTCGTGATCGCGGCGGTTATTGCTTTGGTCATTTTAATTTGGGTGTTCATTCCATTTGCCATTCGTTGGTACCTGAACCATCAGGTGCTGGCGGATATGGGTCAATATTATGGCCGGGTGCAATCGGTAAAGGTGCATTTGCTCGATGGCGAATACCGCCTCGAGCAGCTAGTCATCTATCACAAGGATCGTGTGGCCACCGATCCAGAGTCCCCCTTTTTTCAACTCTCGGCCATGGATATCGGCATCAGCTGGTCGGCACTGCGCAAGCGCGAACTTTTGATGGACACCGATTTGTACCAGCCTGAGTTGCACATTGTCGAAGCCAAAGACGACGATAATGAACAACTTGGCGAGGGCACAAACTGGATAGAGGTTTTTGATCGGATTTTGCCCACGACCGTCAGCCGGCTCGGCATCCACAATGGGGTGATTCGTTTTAGCAATGCCGGGCGCACTCCCAAAGCCAGCGTGGAAATTACTCAAATTAATGCCCTACTCACCAATCTGACCAACATTGCCGGCGAAGACGGTCAGCGGGTAGCCAGCGCCAAGGCCTCGGGCAAGCTTTTTGACGAGTCGGCGTTTTCCATCGAAGCCGAGTTCGACCCCTTTGAATACGATGACTTTGTGCTGGCAGCGCAGGCAGACTCGTTCGAACTCTCACGCATCAATACTCTGGCCCAATCCTATGCCAATGTCGATTTTAAGTCGGGGAAAATGCAGATTTTTTGTGAGCTTGAGGCGAAAGACCGGCAGTTAAAAGGCTACATTAAGCCTCTGTTGGAGGATGTAAACATCGCCAGCTGGTCGCAGGATGTTGAACAACAGGGCGACAACCCTCTGCAGGTCACTTGGGAAGCACTTTGGGGCGTGCTGAGCGCCGTGTTTACCAACCTGGATTCGCGCAAGCTCGCCACCGAAATTGAGATAGAAGGCTCACTGGACGACACCGAGGTGCGTTCATTCAGTGCTTTCATCGGGGTGATTAAAAATGCGTTTATCGATGCGCTGCAGACACGCTTTAACGAATGGACACCTTTGACCCAAGCATCCGAATCAGAGTAGAGGGGTAACCGCAAACTCTTTCATGACATAGTCTACCCTCGACTCAGCCGTTGGAAAACGTTTCTCTTTTAACGTCTCGATGTGGCGCAGTCGGGGCAGCAAGCCAAATCCGTTGGCGACTTGAATCGCCAGACCAGGCCGGGCATTGAGTTCGAGCAGCTCCGGGCCCCGATTGGCATCCAGCACCAGATCAGCGCCGATGTAACCCAAGCCAGTCATATCGTAGCAACGCGAGGCGAGCAACAGCATACCGCGCCAATCCGGCACTTTGATTTCTTTGAGTGACCGTTTGGTATCCGGGTGCTCGTACACCGGCATGCCAAACTGTACAGCGTTGAGACAACGGCCACTGGACAAATCCAGGCCCACCCCCACTGCCCCTTGATGCAGATTGGCTTTGCCGTCGGAGGCGTGAGTGGCCAGGCGCAACATGGCCATTACTGGAAATCCGCGAAAGACCACTATGCGTATATCGGGCACACCCTCAAAGGAAAAACCTTCAAAGCAATCGTCAAACTCAATCAGATCTTCAACGATGACTTCGTCACTCACGCCCCCCAGTGAGTAGAGACCGGCCAAGGTGTTGCTCATGTGCCGGCGGATATCCTCCATTGTGATCTTGGCGCCCGAGGACTTTATAAAGTCTTTGCCATCGCGGTGAGTAATAACCCAAATACCCTTGCCGCCCGAACCCTTCGCCGGTTTTATCGCAAAGCCATTGAGGGTCTCCAGCTGCTGTTCAATATGGGCAATCTCGTGCTGCTCGGCCACCACAAAATGCAGCTGTGGTGTTGCCACCTTATACTCCTCCGCCAGCAACTTGGTTTTCAGCTTGTTATCTACCAGGGGGTAGAGCCGCCGATCGTTATAGCGACCAATAAAATCCCGGTTGCGGCAGTTCATGCCGAGCATGCCAAGGCGGCGCAACTTGAAGGGGCTGATCAACATCAGTCCATATTCTCCATTGAGCGGAAACGCCTGAGCTCGGAGAGCTTGTAGCCTGTGTATTGACCCATCAACAGGATAAACGCCAGTATGACCAAGTTCAGCTCGGGGAAGTTAAAGCTCAGGTGATTGATCAGCTCAATACTCATCAACAAATACGCCAACACAGCCACCAATAGACTGCCGCCCCCCTGAATCAGTACCTCGTGGGGCCCCTCCTCTTCCCAGAGAATACTCATGCGCTCTATGGTCCAGGCGATGATGATCATGGGGAAGAAAGTCACGGTAATGCCAGCGTTCAAACCCAGCTGATAACCCACAAGGCTCATGACCGATATCAGGAAAATAACCAGCACAATCAGCGTGGCGATACGCGCGACCAGTAGCAAGTTAAGGTACGACAGGTAATTGCGCAGCAGCAGTCCCAGGCCGACTATCAGAATAAAGCTGATAAGCCCCGGCACCAGTGACGTTTGCAAAAACGCCAGCGATATCAAAATGGGCATAAACGTACCGGCGGTACGCAAGCCCACCATCACCCGCATAAACACCACGACCATGGCACCGAGCGGTAGTAAAAACAGCATTTTAAACATGCTCTGCTCTTCAATCGGCAGGCTGTACACTCCGAGCAGGCTGAAAATATTGTCTTGAAACTGTACTTGCGAAAGCGCCATGGCCGGCACGGTTTGCCGGATCATGGAGAAAGTCAGGCTGGAGTTTTGCCCGCCGATGACATCCAGCTGAGCATCCACCCCACGGGACCAGAGCAGCAGATTTTCCGGCACGCCCTGCTCGCCGGTCGCAGCGTTCATCAGCAGCCAGCCCTCGTCGGTGAAGAGCTCCACCAGTGGTGTCAATGTCTGTCGCCGTCTGGCGTCTTCGAGATACAGCCCCATGGCCATGCGCGAGGGCACGCCCGACTGGTTGAGAAGCTTCACCAAAAGCCGCGAGCGGCTGGGCTCGGCCGCCAGCAACAACTGAGCGTTTTGGTCAGGTGAGTTGGGGCTTAGCAACTTGATCAACTCACGGGCTGTGCTGGCCGGTGAAGACGAGCGCGACAAGGCGCCGCGCAGTAACTCGCGCGCTGCTGTGGCCTCTGGCTCATCCCAGAACACGTCCTCGGCTTTCGGCGGTTCGGGGTCTTTGGGCTCGGGTTCGTAACTCACCGGCAGATACTGGGCGTTATAGTAGAGCGTCTGATAGCCCGTTACTTCGCGCCGGGTCCACTCGGCCCGCCGGTCGCGCTTGTCATCGAGCACGGCAAAGCCGTAGCCCGGCGAGGCGGCCTGCTCACGAATCAGACGAAACCCCGGCGCCGAATCAGGTAGATCCAGGCGCACGGTCGTTTTGCCGCCCTGTGCGAGAAAATCGATGCGCGCCTCAACCAGCCATACCGGCTTTTGCTCGCCGGGGACAAACGGCACTTCCGTTGTGTTGTGACGCAGCCCAGCGGTACCAAGGCCCGCCACAATCAATAAAATGACAATGGCGTAAAACGGCAAGCGGCGAATCTTCATTTTTCGGAGGCCTGTTCTGGGTCTGGCAGTGAAGCAATATTATCGCGGCTGACATCGACGACCATGACATCGCGCAATGCCAAACGCCCGAGTCTTACCGACGGGGCCGACTGCTTGCGATCGGCCAGGACAAACTCACCCTGCTGGGTAATGCGACCGAGCGTAAAGCGCAGCGCAATCACCGGTCTTTGCCCTTCGGATGCAACACTGCTTTGGCGAATCATCTTGCGCTCAAAGGCGCTGTCATCTTCGCTGTCGGCCGACAAGCTAAACCTTACCCAGTCTTCCCCGTTGCGCTCGAAACGCTGGATATCACGCACCGGTAAAATGGCGGTGCTGATGCCTGTATCAATGCGAGCCTCCAGACTCAAAGCCAGATCGTCAAAGTAGACTTGCTCGGTGGCGCCAACCAGTTGTTTGGCCACCTGATCCATGACCGGCTCAGTTGAGTTATCTTTCGGCGGCGGAGCAATAAAAGTGACGTCAGGGCAATTCGCCGCCTCGGCCTTGGCCACCTGGGAGCGGGTCTGCTCCAGCTCGGCGAGCAACTCGGCGAACCCCTGCGACAAATCGCGCTGCTGAGTCAACAGCAGCTGATGATTGTGGTCCGAGGCCATGGCACACTGATTCACTGTTTCCAGGTCACTGGTCTCTACCAATCGGTACTGACCGGCGCAGCCTGCCATCAATACCGGCAGGGCACACAGAGCAAACCGCGCTGCTAACTTCATTGATTTCACCTGTCTGTTCAGTAGGGCTCGCCAGCGGCGCGCCCTTTGAATCGTTTGTATTCCCACTGGTATTGCGCCGGCGCCTGCAGCAGAGCCTGCTCCACCGAGCGGTTCAAGCCCTCGGCCGCCACCACTGGGTCCGCATCGTAAATGGCGCTGTCGCAAGACCGGTAGACCACCTTGAATCCGCCGGGAATGCGCAGTGCATAGCACATCAGCACTTCGCACTCGGTGCTTCGCATCAAACTGTGCACCAGCGTCATTGTGAGGGCACTCTGACCAAAAAACGGCGCTTCAATTCCGCCATAGCCGGGGTCGGGCACCTGGTCCGGCAAAATCCCCACCATTTCACCGCGCTTGAGCGCCTTGATCAAAAGCGCCACGCCCCGGCGGCTGGTGGGCGCCAAGGCCAAATGCGCTCGCTGGCGGGCCCGGCAGATATAGTCATCGAGCGCTGAGTCACCCGGCGGCTGGTAGAGAATGGTGAGCTTGCCGTGCAGCGACAAAATACACGGCAGCACTTCCCAATCACCCAGATGCGGGGTCAGCATAATAACCCCCTTGCCCTGCTGCAAAGAGCGGCGCACCAGCTCGCCACCTTCGTAATCGAGCACTTTCTGACGCAGCCAACTGTCGCGGCGGCGCCAGATCACAGGAATTTCTGCACCGGCACGGCCGGTTTCGATCAGGCTGCGGCGCGTCAGTTGCTCGCGCTCGGCCTCCGGCATCTGCGGCATGCACAGCGCCAGGTTGGTCCGCGTCGTCTTTGCCGCACGCGCGCCGGTTTTCCACAGCAGCCAGCCAACCGCCGCGCCCAGAGCACGCGCCGACCCCAGAGGCAGACAACCAAGGCCCTTTACCAGCGCCAATACCACTCGTTGCTTCACGCAAAGCTCCAGACTAGGCCCAACAAAAAGAGAAGAAGCTTACCGGAATTCTTGTGCCAGCGAAAAGCACGTGACCACACTTTCTCGCACTTTACCGGCAAAACCCCGCCAGTTTGCCGCCCCGCCATACCAATAGCCAAGTTGTGACGCTATAATTCGCCCCTTTGATTTACCCGCGCCAAAGCGCCACACCTAAACCGCCGGAGGCCAAACGCTGTGTCCGAAAGACCCAAAGCCGATGTAAGCACCTTTCAGGGGCTGATTCTCGCCCTGCAGGAGTACTGGGCCCGCCAGGGCTGCGTTGTTCTGCAACCGCTGGATATGGAAGTCGGTGCCGGCACCTTTCATCCGGCCACCTTCCTGCGCGCCATCGGCCCGGAAACCTGGAACAGCGCCTATGTCCAGCCATGCCGCCGCCCTACCGACGGCCGCTATGGCGAAAATCCCAACCGCCTGCAACACTATTACCAATTCCAGGTCGTGCTTAAGCCCTCGCCCATTAACATTCAGGAGTTGTACTTGGGCTCTCTGCGTGAACTGGGCATTGATACGGCCATCCACGATATCCGCTTCGTCGAGGACAACTGGGAATCGCCCACCCTCGGCGCCTGGGGGCTGGGCTGGGAAGTGTGGCTGAACGGCATGGAGGTAACCCAGTTCACCTACTTCCAACAGGTGGGCGGGCTCGAGTGCTACCCCGTAACCGGCGAAATTACCTATGGGCTCGAGCGCATCGCCATGTACCTGCAGGGGGTGGATTCGATCTTCGATCTGGTCTGGACCATCAGCCCCTCGGGCGACAAAGTCACCTACGGCGATGTCTTCCACCAGAACGAAGTGGAAATGTCCCGTTACAATTTCGAGCAGGCCGATGTGGAATTCCTGTTTCACACCTTTGATGTCTGCGAGCGCGAGAGCGAACGCCTGGTGGCGGCTGGACTGCCCCTGCCCGCCTATGAAATGGTCATGAAGGCCTCCCACGCTTTTAACCTGCTGGATGCCCGCCACGCCATTTCCGTGACCGAGCGCCAGCGTTTTATTCTGCGCGTGCGCACTTTGGCGCGCGCCGTCGCCCAAGCCTATTTTGATACCCGCAAATCACTGGGTTTCCCGCTGGCCGAAGAGTCACTGCGCCGGGAAGTTTTAGCCGCGGAGGAGAAGTAACCCATGTCTGCTGATTTTTTGTTTGAACTGGGCACCGAAGAACTGCCGCCGGTCGCACTCAAATCCCTGATTGCCGCCTTTGAAACCGGTGTTGCCGAGGGCCTGGAAAAGGCCGGCCTGTCGCACCAGGGCATCCGCAGCTACGCGGCCCCGCGCCGTCTGGCGCTACTTATCGACCAACTGGCCGAGGCGACAGCAGTGCAGGAAGTCACGGTCTGGGGTCCGCCGGCGCAGATTGCCTTTGATAAAGAGGGCAAGCCCACCAAGGCCGCCGAAGCCTTCGCCAGTAAAAACGGCCTGAGTGTCGAGCAGCTCACCACAGAAAACGACGGCAAAGCCGACAAACTGGTGGCCCGGCAGAAAGCCGGCGGCGAGCAGGCCGTCGCACTGCTACCCGCTATTATCGACGAGGCGCTGGCCAAGCTGCCCATTCCCAAGCGTATGCGCTGGGGCGCCTCGCGCACCGAGTTTGTTCGCCCGGTGCACTGGGCGGTGATGCTCTATGGCGAAGCTCTGGTAGAGACTGAGATCCTCGGGGTGAAAACCGGCCGCGAATCCCGCGGACACCGTTTTCATCACAATCAGGCGATCCCTTTGAGCCGTGCCGGCGATTACGTGGAGGCGCTGCGCACGGCCTACGTACTGGTCGACAGGGCCGAGCGCCGCTCGCTGATTATCGAGCAGGTCAACCGCGAAGCCTCCGCCATTCATGGCACCGCGGTTATCGACGAGGACCTGCTGGACGAGGTGACTGCGCTGGTCGAGTGGCCGGTGGCCCTGACCGGCACCTTTGAGGAGCGCTTTTTGAACGTGCCCGCCGAGGCGCTGATCTCCTCGATGGCGGAACACCAAAAGTACTTCCACGTGGTGGATGACCAGGGCAAACTCAAGCCCAACTTTATTACCCTGTGCAACATCGAATCCACCGACCCGGCGCAAGTGATCGATGGCAACGAGCGGGTGATCCGCCCGCGCCTGTCCGACGCGGCCTTCTTTTTTGATACCGACAAGAAAACCCCACTCGCGAACCAGCGCGAGCGCCTGAAGAGCATTGTGTTTCAGGCCCAGCTCGGCAGCATTTTTGACAAGACTGAACGGGTTGCCTCGCTGGCCGCCGCCATCGCCGGGAAAACCGGCGGTGATACCGCCAAAGCCAAACGCGCCGGCGAGCTTTCCAAAGCCGATCTGGTCACTGAAATGGTGCTCGAATTCGACAAGATGCAGGGTATCGCCGCTTACTACTACGCCATCAACGATGGTGAGGACGAAGAAGTCGCCCGCGCCCTGACCGAACAGTACCTGCCAAAATTTGCCGGCGACAAACTGCCGCAAACCCCAACCGGCACCCTGCTCGCACTGGCGGACCGGTTGGACACCATCGTCGGCATTTTCGGCATCGGGCAAAAGCCCACCGGCTCCAAAGACCCTTTTGCGCTGCGCCGCGCCAGCCTGGGCGCCCTGCGCCTGATGGTCGAACAGGACATCAATTTGGATCTGCGCGAACTGCTGGAGCTGGCCGCCGCCAGCCACTGCGACAACATCAAAGACCCGGCCACCACCATCGACGACGTACTCGCCTATATGCTCGAGCGCTTCCGCGCCTGGTATGAGGAAGACCAAATCGCCACTGAGGTCTACCTGGCCGTGGCGGCGAAAAACCTCAGCCACCCGCTGGACATCAACGCCCGGGTGCTGGCGGTGGACGCCTTCGCCCGCATGAGCGAGGCCAGCGCCCTCGCCGCCGCCAACAAGCGTGTGTCCAACATTCTCGGCAAACTCGACACCGCCCCGGCGCAAAGCGTCGACACCGCTCTTCTGCAAGAGGGCGCCGAAAAGGCCCTGGCTGAAGCCGTCGCCGAAAAGACCAGCCGGGTAACACCGCTGTTTGCCGAGCGCCGCTACGCCGATGCCCTGGCTGAACTGGCGAGTCTGCGCGAGCCGGTAGACACCTTTTTCGACGATGTGATGGTTATGGCGGATGACGAGGCCCTGAAAAACAATCGCCTGGCACTGCTGGCGCAACTGCGCGGCTTGTTTTTGCAGGTGGCCGACATTTCTCTATTGGCGCCAACCAAGGGTTAACCGATGAAACTGGCCATTCTCGACCGGGACGGTGTAATCAACCACGACAGGGACGACTATGTGCGCTCGGCCGAGCAGTGGCGCCCCATCGACGGCAGCATAGAGGCCATCGCCCGCCTGTACCGCGCAGGTTATACCGTGGTGGTCGCCACCAACCAGTCGGGGCTGGCCCGCGGTTACTTTGACCTTGACGACCTGGAGGCCATGCACGCCAAGCTGACAGAGCTGGTGGAGGCCCAGGGCGCCCAGCTGGCAGCTATTTTCTACTGCCCTCACGGCCCCGAAGACCACTGCAAGTGCCGCAAACCCCTGCCTGGGCTGATTGACGCCATTGAGGCCGAATTCAACACCAGTGCGCAGAGCGCTGTGCTGGTCGGCGACAGCCTGCGCGATCTGCAGGCCGGACTCGCCAAGGATTGCCGGCTGATTCTGGTACAGACCGGCAAAGGCCAGCAGACCCTGGCGCAACTCGAGCACCACCCCGGCAGCTATCCCGAATACACGCTGGAGGGCCACGGCGTCGAGGTCTTCGCCAATCTCAACAGCGCGGTCGGCGCCGTCGTCTGAGTTACGCCTACAAGGATGCCCCTGTTGCTCTACTTACGCACGCTTCTTTTTAACATCGGTTACTACGGCACCGGGATTATCGCCGGCAGCATCAGCGTTATGATCTGGCCCTTTGTGCCCTACCGTTATCGCTGGCGGCTGATCACGCTTTGGAACCGCTTTGTGATGTTCTGGCTGCGCCTGACCTGCCAGATTCGCTTTAAGGTCATAGACCACCGCAAGCGCATCGACCATCCGGTGGTGGTCATGGCCAAGCACCAGAGCACCTGGGAAACCATGTTTCTGCAGTACTACATGGCCCCCATCAGCACCATTTTGAAAAAAGAGCTGATGCGTATTCCTTTTTTTGGTTGGGGGCTGGCCGCACTCAAACCCATCGCGATTGACCGCTCCAACCGCATGCAGGCACTCAAGGACGTCAAAGCCAAGGGGATAGAGCGGCTGCAAGAGGGGATCAGTGTGCTGATTTTTCCCGAGGGCACGCGTATGCCACTGGGCAAGGTAGGCACCTACTACAAAAGCGGCGCCGACATCGCCTGCGCGGCGGGCGTACCGGTTGTGCCGGTGGCGCACAACGCAGCCGAGTGCTGGCCGCACAAACACTTTTTAAAGTATCCGGGCACCATTACGGTGGTGATTGGCGATGCCATTGACCCGGCCGGCTGGGATCGCAAGCGCCTCACCGAAGAGGTCAAACGCTGGACTGAACAGCAGATTACCGATCTGCCGCTGGCCCGCAAAGACGGCATCTACAGCCACGATCTGGCCGAAAAGCCGATCACCACAGAGCGCTAGAGGCTCGCCGGCGCGCCCGCCGGGCGAATATTGGCCTCGCGCCACGCGGGGTAGGCCTCGCTCAAGAGTGTCTCTGCCCAGGCGCCCACCCCCGGCCCGTAAACCACCCCAGTGTCCTGCGCCGCCAGGCTGGCCCCGGCCACCACAGGCGCCGAGGTATCGATCTGATAATGACTCGCCCACAGTGGCTCGGTGGAGGGCAAACTCTCCGAGTGGGGCCAGGGGCCGCCGTAGGCGACTTGCGGCAAGCGGCTGTACCAGCGCTGCATGCTATTGCGCTCAAACCAGTCAACCGCGCCTTCTACCGCACGAATGACTTCAGCCGGCGGGCGCTGAATCTGCATCAGGTAGCGGACAATATCGGTGCTAACAGCCACATCCAAAGTGGGCAGCGGCTGCCCACGCGCCGCCGCCGGGCGAGACGTCTCCAGGCTATAGGCCCCCGCCCAGATGCTCGCCCGGCTGTTGTGCGCCTGCTGTAAGCGCAGCAAGAGCGCATCACCCTTGCGCACCGCCTCGGCGGCCTCGCGGCGGACATCAAAGGGGATGTAGCCGTAGGGCATCAGTCCGGCCGCCACCTTGCGTAAAAAGCG
The DNA here is from genome assembly GCF_030518215.1 of Gilvimarinus algae. Lineage (GTDB taxonomy): Bacteria > Pseudomonadota > Gammaproteobacteria > Pseudomonadales > Cellvibrionaceae > Gilvimarinus > Gilvimarinus algae. The sequence continues at coordinate 487,353 of NZ_JAULRT010000035.1, read as the reverse complement.
CAGGGCATCGAGAGTCACCGCTGTGTCCACCACCGCCTGATCCACCGCAATCGCCGTCGCCGGGCGCGCGTTCAGCGTCCAGCCGCCGTTGTACAGCTGCGCAGCCAGCACCAGCCGCAGCCCCTTGCGCGCCGCATTGCGATAGCGCACATCACCGGTCTGCAAATAGACATGGGACAGATAGAAAATCTGCGGGAACATGGTGTGATTGGCAAAGCTGCCGTCCTGGGCGTTTTGGTCCTTGAGAAACTGCAGTCGCTCATCATCGCTCAATTTGCGAAACGGGTTGCGATTGGCCGGCCAGCCGCCGCTATTGCGCTGCATCAGCAAGAGGTTGTCGGCGATGGCGAGTATCTGGTGCCGATCGTGCGGTTCGATCCGCTTATCCGGGTGCAGCGCACTCCACTGCTCAAGGGAGTCGGCAAAGGCGTCGGTGGCGATAGGCCGGTACACCGGCTGGTGAGCCGTGCAACCGATCAGCACCAGCGCAGAGAACAAACCGGTTACAAGTCGCGAGTTACCCATTCTGGCATCGTGTTGGCAGCAAATCGCACTATTGTAACCCACAAGAAGAAAGGGTCTAACCTTCTGACTCAAGTACCGTGCAATTGCGCCCGAGACCCTTGGCGCGATAGAGGCATTCATCTACCCGATTGAACAACTGGGTAAAACTTTCGCCCTGCTTGAGCTCGGCGACACCGAGGCTGGCGCTGACGGCCAGGGGACGATCGGCAAAGTAATTGGCACTGAAAATACAGTGGCGAATTTTTTCAGCCAACTGAAACGCCTGGGCCAAGCTCGTGCGGGGGCAGACCAGCAAAAACTCCTCACCACCCCAGCGCGCGAGAATATCCTGCGCGCGAGTATTGCGGCTGATAATGGAGGACACCTCGCGAATGACCCTATCGCCCTCGGCATGGCCGCGCCGATCGTTGATACGTTTAAAGTGGTCAATGTCGATAAGTATCACCGCTACAGGGGCCTCGAGCGAGGTGTCCATGCGCTCAAAGGCCTCCTCGAAGCCCAGCCGGTTTAACAGGCCGGACAGGCTGTCGCGCTCGGAGCGCTGCTTGAGTTCCTGGGCCTCTCCGCGCAGCTCGCGATGACGGCTCGCCAATTTTTTCAGTTTTTTCTCGTTGCCCTTGGCCCGACTCTTCCAATGCAGCGAGCGCACCACCAGGTAGGTGACCAGACCGATCAGCCAAGTGGCGAGGATGCCGAGATACCAACTCTCGGCGTTAACCCAGGGCCCGGTTAATGCCGCCCGTTTTAGCTTTACATCGTGAGGACCCGGGCCGAGACGGTCGCGCACATCAATGCCAATGACCACAATGTTGTTGAAGTCCGGCAGGGTAAAACTCCGCGGAATATCGCGATCGATCAGCCACCACTCGGACACGGAGAATTCATTAAAACCCACGGTGACGGGCTGATCGAGGTCCTGCCGGCGCAGGGTCACCACCATGTGCTGCGCCGTGTTCACATTGCCAGCCTCGGAATAATCCGGGTTAAAACTGCGCAAAATCACCGAAATGCGTGGCTGGGTACTCTCCAGCTCAATGTCCAATATGATGGCGTTATAAGAGGAAAAATCGACACCTTGTGAGAGATCACTCTCCTGAATGAGCTCTATGCTCATACCGCAATAAGTGGAGGGCTTTAAAGGCTCAATATGCTCGCAACGAAAGTGGTGCCTTGCGCTGTCGAGCCACGTCCCCATCGTACCCCCACCGTCGGTGGCATCGTAATAGAGATAGGTATTGAGATTTTCTCGGGCCAAAAGATCCATCTGGCGCGGTGGTAACCAAGAATGCGCCACAATAGCGATCATCGTGACAAGGACCGCTAGTATCAGACTGCTTTGACCACGATTAAAGCCACCGAACAAGCTGTTCTTCCCCCAAATAATCAGACTTTGCGTCCGCTATCTAACAGTGTAGCAACAAAAATGGCGTATTTTACTACGGCCGATCAGAAACTATCCAAGACTAGCTTATTTCGCGCTCAAGCACGCAGCAATTCCGCCCGAGACCCTTAGCTCGATAAAGACATTGGTCAGCCCGCGCCAGAGCCGACTCGAGACTCTCCGACGGCCGAATTTCGGTCACCCCCACGCTAACGGTAACCGCCAAGGACTTCTCCCGAAAGCAGGCCGCTTCAAAAATCGACTGGCGGATGGACTCGCCGCGTTTCAAGGCGCTGTCCCCACTGATACCCGGCAGCAAGATCAAAAACTCTTCGCCGCCCCAGCGCGCCAGAATATCCGTCGCGCGCGTAGCGCTGGCAATAAGTTGGGCCACATTTACCAGCACGTTATCGCCTTCAAGGTGACCGCGCCTGTCATTAATCCGCTTGAAGTGATCCACGTCCAGCAGCAATAAAGATACGGGGGCCTCGGCGCTCATATCCAAAGCGTCGACGGCCTGCATCAGGCCATAGCGATTGAGCAAGCCGGTGAGCCCATCCCGGCGGCTGAGCTCACTCAAGGTTTGCGCTTCGCTGTGCAGCGCGCGGTGGCGCTGGTAGAGCTCGCTGTACTGCTGACGGGCGGCGCTTGCGCTGCGGTAATGATGGGTGAGCTGCAAAAGTAAAAAGGCAACAGCGCCGGTCAACCAAGCGCTGATAATCCCGAGATACAGGGCCTCGGCACTCACCCAGGGACCTTCGACGACCAAGCGCTTTACCGCCGCCTCGTGCGGCCCCGCCGGCAGCTCGCCACTTAGGCTAATGCCGACCAGAATAATATTGGAAAACTCTGGCGCGCGGTACTGCCGAGGCAGGTTGCGACCATTGAGCCACCAGTCCGCGAGACGAAACTCGTCAAAACGCACCACGACACTCGGCGCGTAGTCGTCAGGCTCAAGATGGAAATTAATGTACTGTGCGCTCTCGCTGCTGCCGGCGGTGGAATAGGCCGAATTAAAATTTCGCATAAACAGTGCAATCAAAGGGGCCGTGGTATCCAGCTCCAGATCGATGCGCAACTGCTCAAAGCCCGATAGGTCGACGCCGTGAACTTCGTCCTCGCTGAGCGAGAGATTGAGGCCGCAGTATAAAGAGGGCTTATCCGAGCCCCGGGTGCAGCGAAAGTGGTTATTGTCGTAATCCACCCACTCGACGCGATTGCCTCCGCCGGCATCGGTGTCGTCGTAAATAAACCGCACATCCTCGGCCGTGGGCAAGAGCACCAGCTGGCGCAGGGGCATAAAGCGGTGTCCCACTACCAGAGAGAGCGTCAGGAGCAGCAGCGCTGGCAACAGCCAGCGCCCATGGACAAGGGGTTTCACGGAGGTAAAAAATCCTCAGAGAAGGTGCGTGCGTCTCTGAGAGTGTAGCACTGTCGTTCGCCCTATTGCTTTATGGCTTAGGCACAGGCTGTGGCCGCCCCTTGGTTGGCGTAGCCGCTGCGATCGACTGCGTTAATCAGCGCCTTGACGGCGGCGGCGACAATGCTCTTGTCACGGCCCACACCAAACACCGGTGGATGCTCGCCAAACTTCACCTCGATGTAACTGACGGCCTCGCCCGCCGCTCCGCCGCCGCTGATGGCGTGCTCGTGATAATCCACCACCTGCATGGGAACGGCCACCTTGGTTTGCAGTGCCTGCACGGCGGCGGCCACCGGACCCGTTCCCAGACCATCGAGATGGACCGCTTGGTCATTGATCAGCACTTCCAGCGCAAGCGTGACCTGATCATCCCGGCTGTGTTGCTCAATGTGCCGACACTCAATGGCGCCTTCGCGCTTGAGGTACTCGCGCTCGAAGAGCGAGAAGATGTCAGCGCTGGTCGCCTCCTTGCCCGAGGCATCGGTATAGGCCTGCACAAAACGGCTGAACTCGATTTGCAGGCGCCGGGGAATGTCGAGGCCGTATTCCTGAGCCAGCAAAAAGGCAATGCCACCCTTGCCCGACTGACTGTTGACCCGCACCACCGACTCGTAACTGCGCCCGAGATCGGCCGGATCCACCGGCAGGTAGGGCACGCGCCAGTAGGAATCCGCCACGCGCGCCGCAAAGCCCTTTTTGATCGCATCCTGATGAGAACCGGAAAAAGCGGTAAAGACCAACTCGCCGGCGTAGGGGTGACGCGGGTGTACCGGAATCTTGTTGCACTCCTCCACCAACTGGCGCACCTGATCAATCTGGCTAAAATCCAGACCCGGATGCACGCCCTGGGTGTAGAGGTTGAGCGCCAGGGTCACCAAATCCACGTTGCCTGTGCGCTCACCGTTGCCAAACAAACAACCCTCTACCCGATCGGCCCCGGCCATGACCGCCAACTCGGCAGCGGCAACCGCGGTGCCGCGATCGTTGTGCGGGTGAACGCTGATGACAACACTGTCGCGCCGCTCAATATGGCGGTGCATCCACTCAATCTGGTCGGCATAGGTGTTGGGCGTGGACATCTCTACCGTGGCTGGCAAATTGATAATCATTTTGCGATCGGGCGTGGGTTGCCATATAGCGGTAACCGCATCGACCACTTCTTTGGCAAAGGCCAACTCGGTGCCAGAGAACACCTCAGGAGAGTACTGGTACACCCACTGCGTGTCCGGATAGCGAGCCGTCGCCTCCTGCACCCAACGCGTGCCCTGCTCGGCCAAGGCTTTAACCCCAGCCTTGTCGGAGCGGTAGACAATCTCGCGAAAATCCGGCGCCGTGGGATTGTACATGTGCACAATCGCCCGGCGCGCGCCCTGCAGCGATTCCACCGTGCGCTCAATCAACTCCTGCCGCGCCTGGGTCAACACCTCGATGGTCACGTCCTCGGGAATGTGGTTTTCTTCAATCAACAGGCGCACCAAGTCGTAGTCCGTTTGCGAGGCAGAGGGAAAGCCCACTTCGATTTCCTTGAACCCCATTTGCACCAGCGCTTTGAAAAATTTGAGCTTGGTGGCAACGGACATGGGATCGATCAGCGCCTGATTGCCATCGCGCAGATCCGTACTCATCCACACGGGCGGGCGCTCAATCGTGCGCGACGGCCATTGCCGATCGGGCAAATCGATGGGAGGAAAGGCTCGGTACTTACTACTCGGCTGATCTAACATTGCGTGCTCCTGGTACTGACTTGCCTGGCAGTCAAACAGCTGCCCCGGTGCCCTTGGTGACTCGGGCCAAAACATGTCGAGTGAATCGGGTAGGCGGGTTGTGCGATCGGTCCTGACCGGGGATCACCCTGCCTGCGTCTCGCGGAGCTTGTGGCTCTTGTCGCGCGTCCCGGGTAGGGCTTTTGCGACGTCCCTTGGTAAGAGCTGCACTGCCTGCGGCAATCCTCGACTCTTAGACACAGTATAGGGAGCGGCCTGGGACAGGCGATTGCGAAAATACCGTTTAATTTACATAAATTAGCATATTGTTGCGCTATTATCGCCCCACGTAGAATTATGAAAAGGATGACTTTGTGGCAACGCAACTCGACCGCTATGACGGCATGATACTGGAGCGCCTGCAGCGCGATGGCCGCATCTCCAACCAGGAACTGGCCGACGCCATCAGCCTCTCGCCCTCACCATGCCTGCGCCGGGTGCGCCAACTGGAAGAAGAGGGCCTGATTGACGGCTACGTGGCTCTGCTCAACGCACGCAAACTGGGCCTGAACCTGACCGCCCTGATTCAAATCAGCATGGACAAGCACACGCCCGAGCGGTTTGAGCATTTCGAAGCCACCATTGCCGGTTACCCGGAGGTGCTCGAGTGCCACCTGATCACCGGCCAGTCGGCGGATTATCAACTGAAAGTCATCGTGGAGGATATGGACGCTTTTCAGCAGTTTCTGCTGGGCAAGCTGACTCGCATTGAGGGGGTGACCGGTGTACAGTCTTCCTTCGTGCTCAAGTCACCCATTCGCACCACCGCGCTACCGATACAACATAAAAGCTAAAAGGTCGCAATGAAACCCGTGAATCTGATCTCCAGACTGGCCACTTTCCGACGAGCCATCGCCCTGTGTGCCCTTTTCGGCCCCTTGAGCATGGTACAGGCCGCCGATACTGACCATCGCGGCGAGCCTAGGCTTGAGCGCATCAGCTACACCAGCTCGCTGGACAAAACCGAGCGCGATTTTTTTCTGTATCTGCCCCGCGGCTACAACCCCAAAAGCGACAAGAAGTGGCCGGTCATTCTTTTTTTGCACGGCAATGGTGAGCGCGGCAACGGCAAGGATGAGCTGGATTATGTGTTGATTCACGGCCCGGTTTACGAAGCCTGGATACAGAAAAAGGACCTGCCCTTTATTATTATTTCGCCGCAGTTGCACATGTTTGACATGGATAAGCGCGGCATCAGCTACATCGACAATCGCTCACCGGCACAAATCCCCGAGCGCCTGACCGAGGGCGTGCCGCCGCGCGAACCGTTTTTCGCCACGCCACAGCCTATGTCCGGCGACGCCGCCCAAGTGGATATGAGTTTGATACCGCCGCTGCTGCCAGAGGGGTGGGACAAAGTCGAAGAGGATCTGCTGAGCATTATCGATACGGTGCAAAGCCGCTACCGCACGGACAAAAACCGCCTCTATCTCACGGGCTTGAGCTATGGGGGTTTTGGCTCTTGGTGGCTCGCCAGCCAACACCCAGACCGGTTTGCGGCCATAGCCCCCGTCGTGGGCTGGGGCCACCCCTCTTACATCGGACCCATTGCCAAGCACCAGATTCCGGTTTGGCAGTTTGCCGGCGGGCGGGATCAAACCGTGCCGATACAGTATTTTTATCCGGGGCTGAACCGCCTCGAGCAGCTGGGGCACCCGCAAGTGCGTTTCACCACCCACGAAGATATGGGTCACGATGCCTGGCGAAGGGTTTACCGTAGCGATGATTTTTACCACTGGCTGCTCGACCAGAGCCGCTAAGCGCTTTACCGCCGCCGCTGATGGATTGGCGGGCAAACCTCGGCTGGCGAATTATTCGCTCAAGGGCAAGCGGACAAAGAACTCGCTGCCCTTGCCCAGCTCAGAGGTATAGTCAATCTGACCGCTCATTTTTTCAGTCAGCATTTTGGTGATGTATAGGCCGAGTCCGGTGCCACTTTTTTCCCGCGTGTCGGACGAATCCGCCTGAGAAAAACGCTGGAAAATATGCTTGCGAAAATACTCCGGCATGCCTCGCCCGGTATCGCGCACCGAAATCACCAACTGGCGCCCTTGCACTTCGAGACGAACCTTTACCTGTGAGTGCGCCGGGGAATACTTCACCGCATTGGACAACAGGTTGGTCATGATCTGATTCAACCGGTCGCGGTCGGCCAACACGCAGCACGCCTGATCGACAGAATCATCCACATCCAACACCAATTCAACGTCAAAGCCATTGGCATAGGCTTTATTTTGCTGAACGATATGCTCAAAGTGTTCACGCACCGGTACCGAGGTGATATGAAACTTCATTTGATCAACGTCCAGCTTCTCCACGTCGAGAATGTCGTTCACCAACACACGCAATCTTTCGGTGTTGCTGCGGGCAATACCGGTCAAGCGCGCGGCCTCCTCGGGCAACTTTCCGGCAACCCCCGCTTCCATCAGCTTGAGCGCGCCGCCAATGGAGGTGAGCGGCGTGCGCAGTTCATGACTGACCGTGCTGATAAACTCGCTTTTCATTCGCTCGGTTTTCTTGCGCTCGGAAATATCGTGCAGCATCAGCACATAGTTGTGATAGCGACCAAACTCCACCGTACTGACACTCAACTCCACCGCAAGCCAATCGCCATTAGCTGAGGCGACAAAGGTATCAAAAATTCTGTTGCCACCAGATGCCAGCGACTGCTCGAGGTCTTGCGCCGCATCACTCAGGGCCGGCAACCAGCGGTTGATGGCTTGGCCTTCAAGCTGTGTCTGACTTTGCCCCAGCAGAGCCGTGGCGGCGTGATTGCAGCGGCGAATACGCCCTTCGCCGTCCAGTGTCAAGATGGCGTCCGTGGCGCTATTGAGAATGGACGACAGCTCCGCCGTTCTCTCACGGACCAACTGGCGCACCAACTCTGAACGAATACTGAGAGACAGCAAAAACCCGCCCAGCAGAGCACAAAATAAAAAACCTCCAGCCAGTACGGTCCAGGTCAAAAGACTCTGGTGCTGGGCAATAAACAGCTGAGTAGGTTGCAGCCGGAGGCGGAATTGGCGCCCGGCAAATTCAAACGTCTGGGTAAAACTGACAAATGGCGACAGTCGGGACAAATTCCGCTCACCGCGCTCGGCGAGCACCTCGTCGGTGTCGCCATCAAGGTAGTCCAGCGCGACTGAAAAGCCGCGATGCTCTGGATAGTCTTCCAGTATCTGACCCAGTACCTGATCCATCACCACCACAGAGGTCGCAAATCCTCGAACATTGTCCAAGCTATGAGGGCCGGATTCATCTTTATACACCGGGTAAAACACCAAAAGAGCTGGACGGGTGATACTGTCCTGCACTAAATAAATGGGCGGGGTCGCCCTAGCGGTATTGCTCTGCGCCGCGCGTACTAGCGCCTCGCGCCGGTTGGCAACTGAGCCTACATTAAAGCTCTGGGCCTTCTCATTGCCGGTGTAAGGCGCAATGTAATTGACAAAAATATAGTCATCCCGCCGCGGTGCAGTCACCAAACTGGCACCCTCCCCTCGCTCGGTAATCACACCGGGCAAACCTCTTTGCAGCAATGCCTGCTCGGCTTGCACCCGCTCACTGTGCCGAATATAGGTATTCCAGGAAAGCGCGTGTATTTCGGGGTTATCACTTAACGCATTGCCCGTAAAATTCACAAAGTCGCTGTAAGCCACATGTGACGAAGCGCGGAACAAGCCGTCTATGCTTCTAAGGACGCCAATCTGGGCTTTTAAGCGCGCCTGCAAGTTTGCACTGAAAGGCATACTTTGCTGGGCAAACGCCTGGTCAATTTTTTCCAGCTCGGCGCGATTAATGCGCAAAAAAATCAATACCATCAAACCGCAGGCCACCAACATGGGAATGCCCACACTCAACCAGCGTTCGCGCCACAACTCTCGCGGCTCGGCAAAGAGGATGTACATCAGTGGCAGTGCCAGCAGCATGCCGATACTGTCGCCCAGCCACCAGGTCCACCAGGTGTAGGGGTAATCCGGTGCACCGATGACGCCACCTTTAAGCAATACCCAGCTGCACAGGGTTGCGCTGACCGCGCAAGCAAAGGGCCCGGCGAGAGCGAAAATAACGGCGGTGTCCCGGTCGCTAGCGAAGGCGCTGCGCCCCTTGAGGTAGCGAGTGATGGCGAATTTAGCCAGCGCTATCGCAGCACAACTACCCAGGGCAATCCCCAGCGCTGTGGCAAACGCCGCCTGGGAAACCTCTCCGCCACTCGAATAGCTGATGCTCAAATTGAGCACAAATGAACCCAAAAGCACACCGGGCAACAGGCGATAGCCAAACAACAGCAAGGCACCCAAGGCGATGCCTATGGGGGGAAAAAGTGCAGTGGCAAAACCGGGAGGAATGGCCAGCAATAGCGCTAAGCGCCCAATGACGATATAGGCCAGGGCGAGCAAAAGAGAGTGAACAACCAGTTTCAAACTAGGGCTTCCAGGGTCAATGGGGGCGCTATGAGCTCTAGAATAGCCCAAACTTACGCTTTTCTCACTGTGCCATGGCGCAAAAAACGCTATAGTGAGATAAAGTGGGGCGCCAACGGTAAGCTCGCCTTCAATAGCGTCTTCACCAATCGGGATGGGGGTATGAAGCTCTATTCAGCACATCGGGGAACCCCGGGCAGGTGGGCGCTGGTCACTTGCCTGACACTTGTGCTCACCCTAAGCCTGGCCCAGGTGATTCTCGAACGCTACTTTCGCGAGGCGGACTTTCATAACAAGCAGTTGCAAGTGACCCAGCAACTTACCGGCTTGATGGCAGAGCTCAGTGGCACCATCAATAGCAACCTATCGCTGATCAGCGGTCTGGCAGCGCATATTGGCATTCACCCGGACATCAACCAAAACGAGTTTGAGGCCTATGCCAGTACGGTATTCCGCCAAGAGCCTCTGCTGGTGAATATGGCGGCCGCGCCCAACCTGATTCTGACGCTGGTCTATCCTCTGGAGCAAAATCGCGCGGCCCTGGGGCTGAACTACCGGGAGAACGCCGCGCAGTGGGACGCGGTAAGATCACTGGATGAGCGGGGCGAACTGATCCTCGCAGGCCCGGTGCAAATGGTTCAGGGGGGCGAAGCGGTGATCGGCCGTGTGGCTGTCGTCACCCGGGATGATAGGCTATGGGGAATTGTTTCATCGCCCATCTACACCAAAGACCTATACCGCGAAGCCGGCCTACTCGATGAAGATCTACCCATAGAGGTCGCTATTCGCGGTCACGATGGTCTGGGTAGTGAAGGCCGGGTATTTTTCGGCGATCGTGAGCTCTTTCAGGACGCACGGAGCATTCTCGCAAGCTTAGAGGTCGGCTCCGGCCGCTGGCAACTGGCAGCCCGCCCTGTTGAGGGTTGGCAGGACGCCTCTGGCACCATTTGGGTCCTGCGCAGCGCCTTTATTATTGTGCTGTTGATGTCACTGTTGTTGGTGATCTATCGCTACGGGCAGAGCCTGCGCGAGCAACGCTATCAGCAGGCACTGCAGAAAAATCAGGTGCTCCTGCAGGAAGTGGGCAAGCTGGCGTTAGTGGGCGGCTGGCAGGTCACGCCGGTAAAAGACCGGCTGGATATCACGCTCTGGAACGAACAAACATCGTTAATTTTCGGTTTGGGCGAGTCACAAAAGCCGCCCTCGCTGGACTCGCTTATAAGTATTTTTGACCCTGTGCAAGCGGATTATTTCCGCACCGCTATTATCAACGCCACTTTGGGCACCCCTTTTGACAGCGAGCTACACTTTACCGGCAGCTCCGGCTACCGGCGCTGGGTGCGCGTTATCGGTAAGCCACTGGAAGATGGAAAATCCCCCTACCCGGTACTCGGTTCGGTACAGGATATCACTGAGCGCAAACGCTTTACCGACAAGATTCAACAGCAGGCCATCTACGATCAACTCACAGGACTGCCCAACCGGCTGCTCTTTCACAACCGCCTGAGCAAAGCGATTGCAAAGTGCCGCCGCGATCACACGAAACTGGCAGTCTTGTTTATCGATTTGGATAACTTTAAGCCGGTCAATGACAATCTGGGACACAACGCCGGCGACATTCTGTTGAAGGAGGTCGGCGGGCGCATAAAAAGTTGCATTCGCTCCTATGACACCGTCGCTCGCTACAGCGGCGATGAATTTATTGTCATCTTGCACGATGTGCGCGAAGCCAAGACGCCGGTAGCGGTGGCGCAACAGATTATCGATACCATAAGCCGCGCCTTCTTAATCGACGGTAATCAAATTTTCTGTGGTGCCAGTATCGGTATCTCTCTGTACCCAGACGATGGCGACAACGTCGAAGCTCTGGTGTCCAATGCCGACCAGGCCATGTACGAGGTCAAACGATCGGGGCGCAACGGCTGGCAATTTTTCACCAGAACCATGCAAGTGGTTTCGGAAAAGCGTCACTCGCTGAGTAACAAATTAGCCACCGCCATCCAAAACAATGAATTTAGCGTTTACTACCAACCGATTGTGGATCTCACCGAAAGCCGTATTAAAAAGTGTGAGGCCTTGGTGCGTTGGATGCACGAGGGAAAGCAAATACCGACCGACGAATTTATTGGCCTGGCGGAGGAAACTGGCCGCATTAATGAAATCGATCGCTTTGTACTCGAGCGTTCCAGTAAGTTTTTAACGCAGCTCTCCCATCAGTACAAACACCCTATTGGATTATCAATCAATGTATCCCCCCGGGTATTTTCCACCAAGGACAACTCACTGGAGCTGTGGCTCGATCTTGTGACCAAGGCCGCACGACACCTGGATATTACGGTTGAAATGACAGAGCGTTTGCTGATTGATGAGTCCGACCGGATCATGTGGGTGTTGACCAAGCTCAAGGCCTTGGGTGTCACTATTGCCATCGACGACTTTGGTACCGGGTATTCCTCGCTGAGTTATCTCACCAAGTTCCCCATTGATATCATTAAAGTCGATCAGTCTTTTGTTAAAAGGCTGGGCGAGGATCGTATTCCTGAAGCCCTAACGGAGACCATGATTACCCTATCGCACAAGCTTTCGCTGGAGGTTGTCGCTGAGGGCGTGGAAACAGCGCAACAACTGGCCATGCTCAAGGGATGGCACTGCGACTATGGTCAGGGCTACTATTTTGATAAACCTCTGGCCGAAAATGAGTTCAGTCAACGCATTCGCAAGCAAGTGTCCGCACTGCAGATATAAGGTTTTACGCGACAGATATTGTCAGTTTGACTTCGCCTTTTTCAGGGCTTCGTGAACTTTTTCACGTTCAACAAATAATAATTACCAATTTTTCTTGAATTATTTGGTAATTATTTTACTATGCTTCCCTCTCAAAATAAGTATAAAAGTTAGCCACCTGATAGATGGTCATCCAACATAATAAAACCCGCAGGGTTTAAAGGGATCAGACCATGCAACCGTACGTTAAGCTATTTTCGGTCACCTTATTATGGGTAGCCGCCCACAGTGTATTAGCCTCCACGCCGGTGGAGCAACGCATTATAGATGAAGCACTGACACCACTTTTTGGCTTGCACCGCGCTACCACCAGCTCCGGTAAAGTCATCCCTGAGCACCAGTTTGACAAGGCTCAAGTCTGCGGGGCCTGTCATACGGATATTTACCGGGAATGGCGCTCATCTATGATGTCGCATGCCTGGGATGACCCTATTTATCGCGCACTGCTTGCGCGCGCCAGCAAGGCAACCGGCGGCGAGCTGGACAGCTTTTGCACCGGCTGTCATACGCCAACGGGTTTGGTGTCAGGCAAGGTCACTACAGCAGACAATCAAAATCCACCCGACGTTCACACCCCCGAAACCGATATGCCGGGCGTCGATTGCGAAGCCTGCCACAACATCAACGCCATTAGCGGCCTGGACAATGGAGCCTACGTCATCAATGACGCCGGCACCGCCAAGCTAAAGTACGGCCCGAGGCAAGAGGCCAGCTCTCCGTATCACCAAACCGCTTACTCGGAGCTGCACACCGACTCCAAAATGTGCGCCACCTGCCACAATGTCACCCACCCAACCAATGGCGTGCCCGTAGAGCGCACCTATGACGAGTGGTATGAGAGCCCCTATCGACAGGCCGGAATAGATTGCCAGGATTGTCATATGAAAGGCACACCGGGCAAGAGTGCGATTATGGGCCCAGATCGTCCGGACCGTGCTACGCATTGGTTTGCCGGCGGCAATACCACCATTCTCGAGCACTTTGGCCGCACAGAGAACGCGGAAAACGCCCGCCAACTCCTGCGCACCAGTGCCACCGTAGAACTGATTGATAGCTCTGATCTCGAACCCGGCGGTCATGCCGCCGTCACCTTTAAAGTGACCAATACCGGCGCCGGGCACAAGCTTCCCACAGGCTTTCCTGAGGGACGGGAAGTCTGGCTAGACTTTGCTGTTACCGATGCCGATGGCAAACAAATCTATCGCCTGGGGCAAGTAAAAGACGGCAAAACCGAACCCGGCACCAAAAACTTTATGGTGAAACTCGGAGACAAAGATGGCAAGAAGGTCGAGGTGGAGGTATGGCGCATCACCCACATTATGTCCGATAACCGCATACTGCCCAAAGGCCATGCCATGGTGGACTACCGCTTTGCCGTACCGCGAACGGCCAAACCGCCTTTCGAGCTTAGAGCCACGTTGCACTACTGGCCTTTCTCTCAGGCGTTCGCCGATGAGCTGCTCGGTCCCGGAGAAATCGACGTTATTGTTGAAACCATAACCGAGTTTACTACCACCTTGGGCGAAAAGCGGGCAGAGGTCGCCGCGCGCTAATCTCCATGCGCCCTCTCCGAGCGGAGAGGGCTGAGCCAGCGCCATTTTTAATGTAACCGCTGTACAATCAACCCGCGTGCGTTTTGCGATGGGTCAAATTAGGTATGGTCACGACAGGTCTGTTTTGATCTAATGGATGTGGCCAGACACCTAACTCAGGTAGTGCAACAACTTCCTCGCAGACACGCTCACTATGACAACGCTTTACTTTAACCTCAATGACGTCATTCTTATTTTGTCCATCGGTTTGAGTATTGTGCTGGCGCTGTCTCAACCACTGTTGTCAACCAAACTGGCCATCTCCAAGTATCTTTTATCCGGGTTTTTTGTCTCTATCGCCCTGGCAGACATCGGCATTTTGCTGATTTGGAATGAACACCTGCCAAGCTCAGACACGGTAGACGCCTTGACACCCTACTTCTACGCGCCCGCGATGCTACTGAAGGGTCCTCTGTTGGTGCTCTACGTAGCCAGTATCACCCACGACGATTTCAAACTGGCAAAAGCGGATTGCCTGCACCTTCTGCCCTGCGCTTTTGTCATTGGGGTGATCGCCGTATTTGGTATCGACAGCAATCTGCTTCGCCTCGATACCTTCGGTATTGACAGTGCCATATACCGCGCTGTCGATTTTATCTGGTGGTTTGTGAAAATCACCCCCTTTGTCTATTTTGCCTACGCGCTCTACATTGTCAGGAAGTACCACAAAACCGTCTTCTCGCATAACTCATCGGTGAATGAAGAGGCTATCGTATGGCTGTACCTTCTGACCATCGCCTATATCTGTTCGGCGGTGTGGTCTATCATGCTCAGTGTGCTGGCTGTGGTCTATCGCCTGCCGTTGGGAGTCACTGACAACTACATTAATTTTATTTTGTTGATCGCCCTGTTTTTCTACAGTGTATCTCACGCCCAACGGCTCACCACCACGAAGGGCTTGAACAAGACAGAGAGCAAATCCAATGAAAATATCGATGATTTGATCGGCAAGATCATGAGCGGTATCCGCGAGCAAAAGCTCTATTTGAAACCTAATATCAACGTCGAACAGTTCTCCGACATGATCGGACTTCCCTATAGAGACGTGTCTTTCGCTATTAACCGGGCCTTTGACCGAAATTTCTTCGAGTTCATCAATACGTACCGCGTTGAAGAGGCGAAGCGCTATCTGGGCGATAAAGACTGTTTGCACATGTCTGTGATGGAGATCTTGCTCGAATCCGGGTTTAACAGCAAATCCTCTTTTCAGCGATTTTTTAAGCGACTGACCGGCGAATCACCCACGGAGTATCGCAACCGGGTGATCAGTCAAACCCATTGAGAACGGGTTTCAACGGGAAAAATTCGCTAGTAGGGAACACCGGCTTCCTGCAGAAGGCGTTTTACACCACCTAAAGCATCGTCGTAGCGGCGCCATTGCTCCAGAGCTCGGGTGTGAATTTTTTCGCGTACTTGTAAGGCGCTGGCCGTCGCCACGGGCGCCAAGTTTTTTTCAATCGCCAGATACTCAGCTTTCCAGCTCAACTGGCAGAAATCATACAACTTTTCGGCTTCCCTCTCCGGGTTCTGCACCAGGCTTTCATAGCTCACCCGATAAAACCTATTGGGGTAGTCTCTACTCAAGCGTTGAATGAGCTTTCGAAAGCATAGGTAAAACTTAGCTGTATCTTCCAGTGACAACGAATAGTTGTACAGCGCATCTGAA
Organism: Gilvimarinus algae; assembly: GCF_030518215.1. Taxonomy (GTDB): domain Bacteria; phylum Pseudomonadota; class Gammaproteobacteria; order Pseudomonadales; family Cellvibrionaceae; genus Gilvimarinus; species Gilvimarinus algae. Next base: position 471,795 of record NZ_JAULRT010000035.1, on the reverse strand, counting down.
AAGCTGAACAACTGCCGGTAGTTACCGATAATCGTATCCAGTGGGTGGCGCTCCAGACAGACCACCACGCTGCTTTCCAGGCACTTGAGAATTTGATCGGCCAACAGGATATTCAAAGGCAACTTATCCAGAAGAATGGCGCTGTCCGCGTTTATATAACTGGTATTTCTTTGATACAGTCGGCTGACTTCTCCGCTCGCGCTTACGTCCAGAGCTTGCAGACAACTACCGGTAATAAAATCAGTGGTTGTCTCACCCAGAGCCTTGCGTAAGCTTGTGCGAAAACACATTAATTCCCCGGCGGAGATAACATCGGGTGCGCTGCTTAACAAACGATCCACCAAGGTGGTGCCCGTTCTCGGCATACCTGTGACAAAGATGTGTTTAACGGTTCCAGCTTTCGGTAGCGAATAAGACGCTCTGTCCGACAAGTTTTCGAGAATCGATTGATCGCGCTCAAAATGGTAATCCAAAGCCCGGCGCTGAGCGTCTTTGTCCCTCGAGAGTATGGAAAAGGCCTCACTATACTCTCCAACAGTTTCCAGCTCTTTTGCCATGGCATGGGCGAGATGCAACCTGACTTCCGGATTCTGACTGGATTTTTGTATGTCACAGAGCGTTGCAACACGAGCGGTAACCTCTGATTCTGAGCCGGGCTTCCTGGTGTTCCACAAGGACAGTGCGGCCTGGGCTTTCTCATAGTGTGGCTTGAGTGCGATGGCTTCTTCCAGCGCTTGTTCAGCTTTTTCAAACTCACCCAGGTACTTGTAGCAAGTGGATAAATTAAACCAGACATGAGCACTCTTGTCATCAATTTGCACCAGTCGCTGATAGCAGCGACAGGCTTGAGTATAGAGGTTTAACCGATTGTAAGTCGTCGCAACAACATCGATCAGCTCGGGGTTGTCCACCTGCTCAAGGTCGATGGCTTGGAGTTGCCGGTGAGACAGAAGCATCTTCCCACACAAGGCCAATGCGCGAGCCAGGTAGGCTGTAAAAAGCAAATTGTCCGGTTCTATACTCACCGCCTTTTGCAACAGTTCGACCTCCTTGTCAAAGTTGTTGTACTTGTGAGCAATATAGCTCAGTAAGTAGAAGGCTTGGGAATTCGCCGGGTCTCCCTGCAAGAGCTCGCCAAGAAGTCGGTAGGCCACTTCATCGCGCCCCTCCTTGAGCGCCTGCCTCGCTAAGCTTTCCAGTGTTGTCAGCTGCGGTGATGACAATGCTTATCTCCTCTTGGCGGGCCGGCTTGCCGACGGGCCACTCGACTACGGCGTCAACGAAACGGCTCGACTCACCTGTCCGCCGAAACGTGACCGATACAGAGCCCCCGGTATCCATTTGGCTTGATTTTCAGAGACAGGCGTCCAATGCTTTGCGCCGTTTACACTCATCTCATAGTCGACCTTCGGAAGGCCACTGTTCAAGCTTACCGAGTCTCCCTTTTGTTTCAGACCCGGGGGTGGAACATAGAACTGAACGCCACTTTGATCCAGTTTGGGCAGATCGTAATTCACCAGTATCGACAGAAACTGGGTCCAGTCTTCCCGGTAGGTTTCATCGTTGCCGGCGCCGTTCTCCCAGTCGGCTTTATGCCAAGCCCTCTCTGCCAGCGCGATAAGCCGCGGGAAAATCATGGTCTCCACACTGGATTGAGTACGCAGTGTTTCAGTCCATAGCTGCCCCTGAATTCCGAGGATATTGGCGGGCCGCTCCAGATCCACATGCAACTTATTGGTCAGCTTTTCCAGGTTATCAATTTTAGCACCACTGAAAGTCCTGCTGGCATTGGCATAGAGATCGTCCGGCCGGAAGGCGAACACTTTCTCCAGATCAGTGTAGCGAGTGGCCCAGTTATAGCCAAGTTCATCCGGGCTGCTTTCGTAAGGGTGATCAAAGTACAGGTGGGTTGCCGACGACAGTACCACCTGGTACCCGGCATTTGCCAATAAATAGGCCCGATCTGAAACACCTAACTCCCAGATATTGTCCCAAGCATTCGCGATGACGCTCGGATTTTCAAGGTTCTTGCGAAGAAACGGCGTGTTCTTATCGTACATCAAGCCGTCTTCCCAACCGGCGACCGCCATACCACGATCACTGGCAAGCTTGGCAACCCGCTTAACAAAATACGGCTTTAAATCCTCGGCGCCAAGGATGCCTGAATCGGGGTCAGTAAACAGCGCTTGGCACACCGGGGACTCCTCCCAGGAGCCACGGCCAACTTCATCACCTCCCATATGAAAGGTGCGCAGCGGCGATCCGGCATCTCGGTGCATACGTTGGACTTCGTACATCACTTTCTCAACAAAGTGATACGTCGACTCCATGCAGACGTTGATGGAGTTATCTGTGTAACTCTGAACCGTTAAATACTCTGATTGATCCTTCGGATCAGAGAGCAAATAGCGCTCCGCCTCTTTCTTACCCGCAGTGTCGAGCAATTTTCGATAGCGCGCTTTCATGGACACTATTGCCGCACGGGCATGCCCTGGCATATCAATCTCGGGAATGACTTCGATATTGCGGTCGCTGGCATAGCGAACAATATCGATATAGTCCTGGCGCGTTAGATATTGCTTCTCCCTGGCCGATTTCGGGCCACTGCCTAGTTGGGTCAGTAAGCAGTGGTTTTCATTCGGATCAAAACATCGGTTTGCGCCGACACCGGTGAGTTCCGGGAGATCGGGAATTTCCAGCCGCCAGCCCTCGTCATCTGTCAGGTGCAAATGCAACTTGTTAAGCTTGTAACGACCCATCTGCTCAACCAATGTCAGGATGGTCTGTTTGCCGTGAAAATTTCTGGCAAGATCGTAATGCATACCTCGCCACGGGTAGCGAGGCTCATCAAATATTCTGACCGCAGGAACAGAAACAACACTGTCTTTTGCCGATAGAGGAAGGAGCTTGATCAGGCTCTGTACGCCGTAGAGAATACCCGCTTTATCGGCCGCTCTAATAGTCAGTTGATGGCTTTTAATATTGAGCTCATAGTGCTCAGGCACAGTTACGCTATCGTCAATCAGCAGCCTAATCGTCTTTTCTGATTCAGGTTCCGCGGCTTCAGACAGTACGACACCCAAACCTGCAAGCTCCCGCTTCAGATAATCAGCGGAAAACTGCAGGCCACCGCTTTGATACAGCGACCAATCGCTGGCAATTTTGGCGTGCCCCTTACTCAGGTGCATCTCCTTCGGTGAGGGAATAATACCTACGACTTTTTCCGACGCAGACACGCCCTTATTTTCCTCGAAGCGGCTTTGCGGAGTTGCCACCGGATAGAGATCGGGGTCTGGACTATTGAAACGCAGGTATTGCTCGGGCCGGCTCAGCGTCGCCGAGAAATCTTTTGGATCTTCTTTTGCCGTGCTGGCAAACGTGTAGCTTTTTCCGTTGCCATCGACGATAAACGCATTGGGCATGAAATAGCTGTAGCTGGAAATGTACCCCAGTGCCTCAAACTCTATGCGCTTGGCTTCACCGTTGGCAATGCCTTGAAACGCTTGTGTCGGTGTTAATCGGTAAAGGTCTCCCTGAACTCTCTCAAGGGTAAACTCATCGGAATCTATGGCGGTTACTCGGCGGACAAAGTGCAAGTAAATTCGCCACTGCGCTTCACCTGACGCTAGACTCTGTCCCGAGGTATTGTCGATATTCAGATAAGCTTTAAATTTTCCAGCGGGCTGAAAATTGCTGGTTACCCCGAATGTAACCTTCGCTTTTTCGGCAAAGGTTTGATAATCAAACCCATAGGCGCTCTGGACAATAAGCCAGCCAAACGCCATCATCATTATCTTCTTCATAAAATCCTGCTGTTACATCAGTGATATCGCACTCGCGCGCAAGCCCTACCGAAACGGCAGGGCGCAGGCGTTACAAATCTGGCGAACACGCACCAGAGGCTAGAGAGGCAAACACTTCCAGTTCATAGAGTGAAAAGCCCCATTGCGGTAGCGCTTTTTCTGTTCCGAGAATCCGGACAAAGCGCGCCACCTGGCTAAGGCCGGTGTGGTTATTGATGAGCTGCTGATTATCGGTAACATCGACCAGCAGCTGCCAGTTGCTGCCGTCGCTGGAGTAGAGAATCTGATAGTCAATGGCGTAGGCAGGATCCCAGGTGAGCGTCAAGCCGCTAATGTTAACGCTTTCTCCCAAGTCCACCTGAACCCATTGATCACCGCTGTAGGCACTTGCCCAACGACTGCTTGTAGTGTCGCCATCGGTAATCCGGCCGGGCTCGTAGCCTGCGGCAATATAGGAGGACGCCGACGCGACTTTGCCCAGCGCAAGATTCTGCACGGAGGAGCAGCTCTGGTCTTCCGTAATAGTCGCACTCGTGCTCAGATGGCTTGAAGGGTTGCCGCTATCGTAGCTGACAACACGTGCCTGGTATTGGCCGAAGTGGTTTGCGCCCAGATTCGCTATCTGGAGGGTATCGGTACCACTACCTTGTAGATTCGCCGAATCGATGAGGCACTGGCCATTTTGGAACCAGCCGATGTCCTTATTGACCGCACTGCTATCGATCTCCAACACTACATTGTCTCCCAGGCACGCCTGCTGCGGTTGCGGCTGATCGGTGATGTGATGAGTGTTTGGGTAGGGTATGTCTGCAAAATAGTTGTACAGAAACCATGTGCTGCCCATCACGTCCAGCTTTTGCTTCCAGGTATCGGTTAGCTGCTGATATTCGGTTATCCAGGTTTTAAAGGGTTGATCGATCGAGTGGGTTTCAAGCCAGGGACCCATAAAGTAGGCCGTCGGGTCGCCGGTGTTCGTGGGACCTTCGTTGGAGAAAATGGGCGCTATCTTCACCGATGTATTGCCCGATGCCAGGTACTCCAGTCGATCGAGGCCATACTGGAGAATATTGACGTCGTTCTGCCTATAGTAATGAACCAGCACGCGATCAACGGCATCCGCAAGCGCGGCGCCTTCACTGGCGTTAATCCAACCGATGTAGATTTCGGTCTGCAAATTATGGCTGGCGGCGACAGTTTCAAAGTGCGCTAGCATGCTCAAAGTGTCGCTGAACGCTTGCGCGCGGTTCGTATGATTCCAGAACTCATACTCCAGATTCAGCACATCGATTCGTTCATCGTAAGCGTGTGAGTCGTTGTAGGCAGCCACCTCATCGGCCGATGAAGCGGCGCCCAAGGCTGCAGCAATTTCTTGTATGCCGTAGCTATTTTTTGCTCTGGATATGAAGTTTGCCAGCTGCGTTTGACGCTGCGCATCACTGGCCATACCTTCAAGATCGTAGAGAATAAAATAGTTAATGCCATTGGCTTTGCTAAACTCCAATAGCTGTGTTTCTTTGGTGAAATTCCCTAACAGTGACTCCTGGCCGCGCTTTAGCGAGACATACATGCCGTTAATGGCGACACATTGTCCACCGGCAAAAGCCGAGGTCTGTGCGTTCACCAGCTGACTCAGTAAAAGAATGGCCAGACACTGTAGAACCAATAGCGTTTTTTTTATGTGTGAATTCATTGTTTTTCCCTACCCGATGTTTAAAAAAGCCCGGGCGAAGCCGGGCAGAAGTGAGGAAACTAGAAGTTGGCGCGTAGGCCAAAGGTATAGATAGCACCGGTATCTTCGTAACCCATAAACTGGTTTTCATGACGTCCGTACTTATCGACGGTTTCGCCCGTTACGTTGATGCCTTCAATGAAAGCGGAGATGTCTTCGGTCAAGTTGTAGCTGAAAGAGAAGTCCAAAGTGCCATAGGCGTCGTAGTGCACCGGCTCATTGGACGGGCCATTGAATACCAGCCCCAAAAAGTCTGTCCGGTAGTTGTAGGCGAGACGGCCTTCATAAGTCTCATTGCCGTAGAATACCGATACGTTCCCCGTATCGCTTAATCCGGGCAGGGCGAACTGTTCCGCATCGTCCGCATCACTGAGTGAAGCGCTACTGTTCACAAACGTGTAGTTTGCAGTGACACCAAAGCCATTGTCGAACGAGTGGGTGATATTAATTTCAGCCCCCTCAATGGTAGCCGACTTGCTGTTGTGCGGCCGAGTAACACGAAACTCCTTCCAGCTCGGGTCCTCTACTTGAATCTGGTCGAATACCTCAGTTTTGGAATAGCGGACAATAAAATCTTCGATGTCCTTCTGGTACAACGCCAGCGACAGGATATCGGCATCGCCGTAGTAGTACTCAAACGCCAGGTCATAGTTGGTCGACTTATAGGGCTTGAGGTTAGGGTTTCCCCCCATCGCTGTGCGCGTCGACACGGTGGTGGTTTGATAGGTCGTGTAAGGCGCCAGTGCAGACAAGGTAGGTCGCGTCAGGGTTTGGCTAACCGCCGCACGCACATAGAAATCGTCCGTTACCTGCAAAATAGCATTGAGCGATGGCAGCCAGTTGTCATAGTCACTGTCGATGGTTACCGCTGTGCCGGCCGCGTCGGCAAAATTTTGCACCAACCAGGGTGAAGGCGGCTCGCCTGGGCCTGTGGATTCGCGCTCCAGCGATTCCAATACCTGCGATGTCCCGTCCGAGGTGACTTCCGTTGCGGTATAGCGCACACCACCATTGAGCTGCAGTGGCATACCCATCAGGTCCACTTCAAAATCCATTTCTACATACGCCGAGAGGACATCCTCTTCAATCACGTAGGAATCGTTGGATTTAACGGCTGCCCAGCTACTGCCGTTGGCGATAAACGCTTCTTTGGAGGCGATGCCGGTGGCGGTATCGGCGCGGGTGCGCCCGTCAATATTGGCTGCCATCCAGTCTCGGTAGGCCACTGGGTCGATCATGTAGACATCGGCGTTCAAACCACCAAAGTGATCACCGGAATCCTGAACGCCGACGATGATGCTGTCGTAGTCAATTTCCTGCTGAGTCGCCAACCCGTGGTACATACGGCGAATCAGATCGGGAGTAGACCAATACTCGGTCTGCTTTTCAGCAACGGTATTGTTCGCGCCAAATTTGACGCTCTGTAGATACTGGCCGTCAGCCTCCCAGGTAAAGTCCAGCTTGAACTCGTCGTTGGTGCCTTTGTTGTAAATACCGTCGTTGGAGGTGATGCGAGCCCGCAGATCGCGCATATTCTGGCTGCCCATCTCAGGCTTGATCGCCTCTTCGTCACGATACTGGTAGCTGGGTATGCCGCCATTGGAGGTAATCAGATAGCCCGGACGGTCGAGAAACTCGACAATATAGAGCCGATCGAGACCCCGGTTGTCCAACTCTGCCTCTGAATGGGAGATATCAGCGACCATATAGAAATCGTCGGTGATATACCATTCGGCATTAAACCCGCCGATGATGGACTCTGTCGGTCTTTCTTTGGTGGTCAGCAGATGCGCGTAGCCGGTAATGTCATAGCCTTCGTCATAACCGTGGTTTAGCACTTCGTAAAAGCCGTTTTCATCCACCACGTTCAACTCAGATAACGTCGGCGCCCAGAGATAGGAGCCGGTAGAGTACTCTTTAGAGGAGGTGTCGTAATCGGAGTAAATCACATCGGCGGTAAGGGTCAGGCTCTCCGTAGGCCTCGCCTGGAATACTAGATTCCCACCGAGGCGCTCGCGGGTGACCTCTTCACTGCCGGCATAGATGCTCTGAATACGGTAGGTGTCTTCCTCCAGGCCATCGCCCGAGTAAGCATAGCCACCGGCCCAACCCTGGCTGGGCGTGGTAAAAGTCAGAAAGGGTTCCAGATTGGTATTGGCAATGTGCTCGTTTCTGACCACATGTTCAAGGGTATTGCGCTCCTGGTACGTCATGGAGGCCAAGACACCGAACATACCATCGTTAAAAGTGTTGCTGATGATAAAGGAGCCCTGAGGGCTGGTTTCTTCGCTGTTTTCTTCGTACTGGCCTTTGACGCTACCGGCAAATTTAAATCCGTCGAAGTCAAACGGGCGCGCGGTGACAATATCAACGGTACCGCCGAGGCCGCCCTCCTTCAGGTTCGCCGATGAAGTTTTAAACACGTCCACCGTGCTCACCAGCTCCGAGGCCAAGGTGTCGAAACTAAACGCTCGCTCCTCGTTCTCAGTGGCCGGGGTGCGGCCGTTGATGGTGACTGCGGTAAAATCCGGACCCAGACCCCGGATGCTGACAAACCGGCCTTCGCCGCCATCGCGATCAATCGCCACACCAGGCACGCGCTGCAGCGAGTCGGCGATATTGTTGTCCGGGAACTTACCCAGATCTTCTGCTGATATGCTGTCAGAGATCAGGGTTTGGTCGCGCTTGCGATCAATACTTCGTTGAATACTGCCGGCGATGCCGGTCACCACGACTTCTTCAATCGGAAGCTCTTCCGAGGTTTGTGCCATGACCCCGTGGGACGTAGCAGACAGGGCGCCGAGAACGGCGACGGACAGTGCGGACCTTTTAAACATTTATCTTCCCCCAATGACTGGTTGCAGAGACGCTTCGTTGTAGTTGGGCAAGTGCTCCGCAGCCAGCGGAACGATTATAGTGGCTCTCCCTTTACGCCATAGTCCGCCTGGGCGAAGGAATCCGCGACTCAGTTTAGCGATTTGCCTAAATTGGCCCGGGTCACTTTGAGCAGCAAAGTGACCCCATTCATAAGCTGTTGATAAATATATGTTTTTGTTTCCCTCGGATTTTGGAGCGCTGATACTATGACGATTTCGTCATCACGCTGTCATACGGATGCGGCAACGAAATGGGCCGTATTTATCTGGCCTAATAACAGAAAACCCCCGCTTTGGTTCGCAAAGCGGGGGTTTTATCGCTCAAAAATAAGATGTTAGTGAATACTTACTCACACATCGAGATTAGCTACCGCCAAAGCGTTAGATTCAATAAACTCTCTGCGCGGCTCTACCTGGTCCCCCATCAGCGTGGTAAAAATCTGATCAGCGGCAATGGCATCCTGAATCGACACTTTGAGCATCCGCCGGCTCTCCGGGTTCATGGTGGTTTCCCAAAGCTGCTCCGGGTTCATTTCGCCGAGACCTTTATAGCGTTGAATACTGTAGCCGCGTGTCGCTTCCTTCATGAGCCACTCGAGACTCTCATCAAAGCTGCTGACCTCCTGGGTCTTCTCACCGCGCTTAATATAGGCGCCCTCTTCCAGCAAATTCTCCAGCTGTTTACCCAGGCCGGTAATAGTGCGGTATTCCCCGGAGGCGAAAAAGTCGTGGTTAAAGGGGTATTCCTTGGCGACACCATGCTCAATGATCTCTACATGAGGCAAGAAAAGATGGCGTTCGTGATCTTCACGAACGGTGATTTCATAGCGGTCGGCTCCGGCGCGGTGACTGCTGTGAAAGCGATCGGCCAACTGCTCACACCAGGTTTGCATGGCCTCAGAATTTGCCAGATCTTCTTTTGCGAGAGCCGGCATATAGATCATCTGTTCCAATACTTCGGCTGGGTAGAGGCGCGATAGACGCTCGATGGTATCCATGACCCCTCGGTATTCGGTAACGAGAGCCTCCAACGATTCGCCAGCGATACCCGGGGCATTGGCATTGACGTGCAAGCTGGCACCGTCCAGTGCCGCTTGGGTGATAAAGGCAATACGCGCGGCTTCGTCCTTCAGATATTGCTCGTGTTTACCTTTGGCAATTTTGTACAGAGGTGGCTGAGCAATATAGACATGGCCTCGCTCGATTAGCTCGCGCATTTGGCGGAAAAAGAACGTCAGCAGCAGAGTGCGGATGTGCGAGCCGTCCACATCAGCATCCGTCATGATAATAATGCTGTGGTAGCGGAGCTTTTCCGGGTCAAACTCGGTTTTTCCTATACCGCAGCCCAGTGCAGTAATGAGCGTACCGACTTCGGCGCTCGAGAGCATTTTATCGAAACGGGCCTTTTCCACATTCAAAATCTTACCTTTTAGCGGAAGAATTGCCTGGGTTTTGCGTGCACGGCCCTGCTTGGCCGAACCACCGGCTGAATCACCCTCCACCAGGTAAAGTTCGGACAGAGCGGGGTCTTTTTCCTGACAGTCGGCCAGCTTGCCCGGCAAGCCGGCGATATCCAGCGCACCTTTGCGTCGAGTCATTTCCCGGGCCTTGCGGGCCGCCTCACGAGCTCTTGCCGCATCAATCATTTTACCCACGATGGATTTGGCTTCAGCCGGGTTTTCCAGGAGAAAATCACTCAGATTTTGGGTCATCTCCTGCTCAACGGCCGTTTTTACCTCTGAAGACACCAGCTTGTCTTTGGTCTGGGAGGAGAATTTGGGATCCGGTACTTTCACCGAGATGATCGCGGTGAGCCCCTCGCGAGCATCGTCCCCGGTCGTGCTGACCTTGGCTTTCTGGGCCAGACCCTCACGCTCAATATAAGTGTTCAGGCTGCGCGTCAGCGCGGCGCGAAAGCCCGCCAAGTGGGTACCGCCATCGCGCTGAGGAATGTTGTTGGTGTAGCAGAAGATGTTTTCCTGAAAGGAGTCGTTCCACTGCAGCGCCACCTCCACCGCAATACCGTCGTCACGCTGGTTGGTAAAGTGCACTACCTTGTTGATGGGGGTTTTGTTGACGTTTAAGTGTTCAACAAAAGCTCTCAAACCCCCTTCGTACTCGTAAACCTCTTCTTTACCCGAACGCTCATCTTTTAGCAGGATACGTACGCCCGAGTTAAGAAATGACAGCTCGCGCAGGCGCTTGGCCAGGAGATCGTATTCAAACTTAATGTTGCTGAAGGTTTCGGCTGATGGTTTAAAGTGAATTTCCGTGCCGCTTGAGGTGGTGTCACCCACAATAGCAAGGGGAGCCTGGGGCACACCGCCACGGTATACCTGCTCGTGAACCTTGCCTCCGCGGCGGATCGTCAGCTTGAGCTCTTCAGACAGGGCGTTCACCACAGAGACACCCACACCGTGCAAACCACCAGAGACCTTATAGGTGTTGTCATCGAATTTACCGCCGGCGTGCAGTACCGTCATAATCACTTCGGCTGCTGATACGCCCTCTTCATGCATCTCGGTGGGGATACCACGGCCGTTATCGGATACGGAGATGGATTCATCCGGGTGAATAGACACTTTGATCTCGGAGCAATAGCCTGCCAATGCCTCGTCGATGGAGTTATCAACCACTTCGAACACCATATGGTGCAAGCCTGTACCATCGTCGGTATCACCAATGTACATTCCCGGGCGCTTCCGAACCGCATCCAGACCTTTCAGTACCTTAATACTGGACGAATCGTAGTTGGGCTTGTCATCTGACATAGTTTTGCTCCGCTGATATTCGATGCCGGGGATTATTCCCCGCTCGGATAGTCTTCACTTGTAATTTCGCCGCGTTCCACGTGGAACACTTTAATCTCTCGCCGGGTATTCCCCAACCATGGCTCTAAAAGAGCCGAACGCTCAACACCGGTGATAAAGACCTGAGTGCCCAAGGCCTCCAACCAACTGACAAGCTGGAGCCGATGAATTTTGTCCAACTCCGCAGGCAAATCATCGACCAAATAAACGCATTTTCTGTTTGTGATTCGCTCGTAAACCTTGCCCTGCGCCACTTTCAACGCACAAACCAGTAGCTTCTGCTGCCCTCGCGACAGAATATCGGCCGCATTCTGACCGTTCACCTTGATGCGAATATCAGCGCGATGAAAGCCAACACCCGTAAATCCCTGTCTTATGTCTCTTTCTGTTCCGGATTCCAGGGCCTGAGCGAAGTTAAGCTCTTTATCCCAGCCTCGATAAAGCGACAGATTCAGGCCTTGGGCCAGATCAAGCTCGCCAAAAAGCGCACTAAAGGATTCCATTAAACGTTCGAAGCACGCCACCCTAAACGCCTGTATACGCTCTGTCTGGGCGATTAACTCTTGGTTCCAGGGCGCCATTTCCGGGGTTGATATTCTACCACGGCGAAGGATCGTGTTCCGGTGTTTTAGGCAGCGTTGAGCCGCCTTCCATGCAGGATAAAAGTCTGGTTCCACGTGGAACACTAACCAATCAAGGAACTGGCGTCTGACCTTGGGGCTCCCCTCAAGCAAAGAGAAGGCATCGGCATTGATCACCTGAAGCGGTAGATAACTGGCCAGCTCCGCCAAAGACTCTACCGGGCGACCCTGAGCTTTAAATACGGATTCTCCGTTTCGCGCACGGCTTACACCGAGTGGAACCCCGGCGTCCCCCTCTCCTACTCGTCCAAAGACCGTGAGCACGGGACGATCCTCTTGTATTAGAGGCTTGATTTTATGGCTGCGAAAGGAGCGACCCAGGGTGAGTAAATTGACCGACTCAAGCAGAGAGGTCTTGCCAGACCCGTTTTTACCGTAAACAAGATTGACCGCTGGCGAAGGCCGAATGTCCACATTGGTCAGATTTCGAAGATTGTGGACAACCAGCCTTGATACGGACATAGAAGAGGAAAAAGGGGCGATTAGAGCCTCATCGGCATAACGACGTAGAGCGAGTCACCGCCCTCCTCCGGTTCTTCCAGCAGCGCACTGCTGTTAGCGTCGGAGAGGGTGATCTTCACAGTATCGCTGTCTATCACGTTGGTAACGTCGGTGAGATAGCTAACGTTGAAGCCCACTTCGAGCGAATCACCGGAGTAATCCACCGTTAACTGTTCTTCCGCCTCTTCCTGTTCAGGGTTATTGGCTACTATGGTCAGCTGGCCGCTATCGAGCAACAGGCGAACACCGCGGTACTTCTCATTGGAGAGAATCGCCGTGCGGGAGAAGGCCTGCTTCAACTCGCTGCGCGAACCGTACATCACCTTGTCACCACCGCGAGGCAATACTCGCTCGTAATCGGGGAATTTCCCGTCCACCAGCTTGGATGTAAAGGTATAATCAGAGGAGGTGACACGCACGTGGTTGGCGCTCAGGGTGATGTCCACCAGTTCTTCGGTATCACTCATAAGGCGGGCCAATTCCAGTACGCCCTTTCTGGGCAGGATTGCCTGGATCACTTCGCTGGTATTAACACCCACAGTGCGTGTGCACATAGCCATGCGGTGACCGTCAGTGGCGACCACCCGCAATTGGTCCTGCTTCACCTCCCACAACATGCCGTTGAGGTAATACCGAACGTCCTGCTGCGCCATAGCAAAGGCGGTGCGGTCTATCAGGCGCTTAACCTCGCCCTGCTGACAACTGAATTGCAAATCGCTGGGGCCGTCCTCAACATTGGGGAAATCGCTGGCAGGCAGTGTGGAGAGTGTGAAGCGGCTGCGGCCGCTTTTTAGCAATATGCGCCCTTCTTCCTCGACCAACTCAAGCACTGCGTCATCAGGCAGAGAACGAACAATATCCACAAACTTGCGCGCCGGCACCGTAATCTCGCCATCGACACCGGGGTTGTCCAAGTCGACACGGCCTACGATTTCCACCTCAAGGTCAGTACCGGTTAGCGATAAGCGGTTACCCTCGAGAACCAACAAGACATTGGACAGAACCGGCAGGGTTTGGCGGCGCTCGACAACACCGGCGACAAGTTGCAGAGGTTTGATCAATGCCTCGCGGGAAACGACAAATTTCATGTTCAGTTCTCTTCGTGGATCCTTGAATACAATGGGTTCAAGCTAACCAGGACCAATACATAAAAGTATCTAGGTGGTCAGCGATCGCAACAAATTCTTTAAATCTTCGCGGATATCCGCATCTTCTTCTTCCAACTCTTTAATCTTGCGACAAGCGTGCAAAACGGTCGTGTGATCTCGCCCACCAAAAGCCTCGCCAATCTCAGGCAGGCTGTGATTGGTCAACTCCTTTGCCAGCGCCATAGCCACCTGACGCGGACGAGCAACGGAACGCGAACGGCGCTTTGACAGCATATCCGCGATTTTGATTTTGTAATACTCACCCACGACCCGCTGAATGTTTTCGATCCCGACTTGTTTATCCTGCAGGGCGAGTAGATCCTTGAGCGCCTCGCGAACCAGCTCAACATCGATGGGCCGACCTGTGAAGTGAGCGCTCGCTATCACTCTTTTTAACGCACCTTCGAGCTCCCTGACGTTCGAACGAATTCTTTGGGCAATAAAAAAAGCCGCATCATCAGGTAAATCCACCGACACCTGATGAGCCTTCTTCTTCAAAATGGCCACCCGCATTTCAAGCTCGGGCGGCTCAACGGCAACCGTAAGACCCCAGCCAAAGCGGGATTTCAAACGCTCTTCCAGGCCGTTGATTTCCTTCGGGTAGCGATCACACGTGAGAATAATCTGTTGTCCACCTTCCAACAAGGAGTTAAAGGTATGGAAAAACTCTTCCTGAGATCGCTCCTTGCCGGCGAAAAACTGAATGTCGTCAATCAAAAGCGCATCGACTGAGCGGTAATATCGTTTGAAATCATTAATGGCGTTGAGCTGCAGTGCCTTGACCATGTCGGCGACGAATCGCTCGGAATGTAAATAGATGACCTTGGCGTTGGGGTTCTTCTTTAATAGTGCATTACCGACCGCCTGCATCAGGTGGGTTTTCCCCAAACCAACGCCGCCGTAAATAAAGAGGGGATTGTAAGCACCGCCAGGGTTATCCGCCACTTGCCGCGCCGCTGCCAAACCCAACTGGTTGGACTTACCCTCGACAAAACTCTCAAAGGAGAAGCTGCGGTTAAGATTATCTTGGTGCTTGAGCCCGCCCTCAACCGCAGGGGCCGCCGGCGCAGGCTTCTCAATTGGGTCCGCCAAGGGGTTAGACCCCAGCGCAGAGGATACACTGGAAGAATCCACGGTTAATGGACGTTGAGCGCTGCCGTTGATGGCGGGGCGACGCTGCACACCGGCACCCGGGCGGCCGCCACCTACCCCCACCTCAACGCTCAACGAAGCGGTTCCGTTATACTGGCTGGCCAACTCAGAGATCCGAGCCAGAAACTTCTCGCACACCCAATCGCACACGAACCGGTTGGGCGCCAACAAACGCAGGCACTGACCATCGGCGGTGTCATCGATTTTCAGCGGCCGTATCCAGGTATTAAATTGTTGAGACGGCAGCTCTTCCTGCAGATTGGAAACGCAGTAGCTCCACACCGATTGCGGCAAAACCTAACCCCCAAACATTTATTATCGTCAGGGCTTGCTGAGAACTGTTTTAACCCCGACCGAGAGCAGGCTAGTGTAACGCTACCGCGACGAGTTATCCACACGTATTGGCGGTTTTTAGCAGTGTTTCGATTTCACAAGCTAAAGTGTTAATTTTCAGTGCTTTTTATCAACTTATTAAAAGTTTATTAACAGAGTTATTCACAAAAATCACTCTTTCAAGCTCGTCGAGCACCAAGCAGCCAGAATCAACGCAATGCATCGGGCTAACACTGAATATCTGTGGATAACTGTAAGGACAACCCCTGATTAAACTGTTAAATTCTACTGGATGATTCAGGACCACGAAAACTCATAAAAAAGGCCGAAACAGCGTTGCTTTGATCGGGCATTTTCTATAAAATCGCCGCCTCTTTTCGCACACTGTGCGATCAATAGATAGGTAATCGGTAGGTTAACCCATGAAAAGAACATTTCAGCCCAGCGTACTGAAGCGCGCTCGTACCCACGGCTTCCGCGCTCGTATGGCCAGCAAGAATGGTCGTGCCGTACTGGCTCGTCGTCGTGCAAAAGGTCGCAAAAGCTTAACCGCCTAAGCTTTTCGATTGCGCGTGACCTAAGGGCACCGCTGTGAATCTCTGAACATTAGGTGCAGATTTTCACAGCGGTGCCCTTTAGCATTCAATATCCTCTATTTGAGAGCGCCGTGTGAGCTCCCTCTCCTTTCGCAGACATCAGCGGTTATTGAATGCCGCCGACTTTCAGGCCGTCTTTGCCGAAGCTCCCCTGCGAGCCTCCCACCAGCACCTGCTGATTTTGTCGCGCCCCAATGACCTCCATGTGGCTCGTCTCGGATTAGTGATTGCCAAAAAGAACATCAAGCTCGCGGTTCAACGAAACCGCATCAAGCGCTTGGTAAGAGAAAGTTTTCGCGCCAACCAGCATCAATTGACCGGCTTAGATGTTATTGTACTGGCACGCCGCGGGCTGGATGAGCTGGACAACAGCGCCATTACCAAAACACTGGAAAAACAGTGGCAACGGCTGATTCGCAAAAAGGCACAAGCCCTGGGCGGAGCACCTCAATGAGCTGGTTGGCCATAAAGCTGATACGTCTGTACCGATACTTTCTCAGCCCTTGGATTGGCAACCAGTGCCGTTTCTACCCAAGCTGCTCGCATTATGGCGAAGAAGCAATAAAGACCCACGGCTTTATAAAAGGGGGTTATCTTACTGCGCGTCGCCTTTTAAAATGCCACCCTTGGCACCCCGGCGGGCTGGACCCGGTACCGGATAAACCCAACAAGCAACGACAACTGACTGATGGCAAACTCTAAGATGGATTGGCAAAAGAATCTGTTACTCGCGGCCATGGGCGCCGTTCTTATCATGCTGGTCATGCGCTGGGACGACTTCCAGCAAAACCAGGTTCCCGCTGATCTCCCGGCGGCCACAACGGCCGACTCCTCAGCGCTCAGCACTGAAGTGCCTTCCGCTGCGGCCACCGATGTCCCCACCACCGGCGAGCCAGGCCAGACAAACCCGGCGGTCAGTGGCAAGGTGATACGCGTTTTTACCAATACCCTTGAGCTCAGCATTGATACCCGCGGAGGCGATATTGTCCACGCGGCCCTGCCGAAACACTTTGCCCACATCGATACGCCAGACGAACCCTTTGTTCTCATCAGCAACAATGCCAACCATACTTACACCGCTCAAAGCGGCCTGATTGGCAAAAACGGAACCGACAGCGCCGAGGGACGGGCAGTATTTACCAGCACAGCCGATGCCTACACGTTAGAGGAAGGTGCCGACACCCTTGTGGTCGACCTCACTTTAGAGCAAGACAGCGCCACTCTGACCAAGCGCTTTACCTTCTTTCGCAACGAGTACCGGGTGAAGGTGGGCTACCTGGTGGATAACCGCGGTGAAGAACCCTGGCAAGCAACCCTTTACGGTCAGATCAAACGCGACAGCCACAAACCCGATGCCGATGTCGGCATCGGCATGCAACCTTTTGTCGGGGCAGCTCTGACAACCGAGGACGAGCGCTACAAGAAATTTTCCTTTGACGATTTGGAAGACAAGAATTTCAAAACCCAAATCCAGGGCGGTTGGGTGTCCATGGTACAACACTACTTTATCAGCGCCTGGATTCCGGATCAGAGCAAACAAAATCAGTTCTTCCTAAAACAACAGGGCAATCAGGATCTGTTTCTGATGGGCTTTACCTCTGAAGCACTGAGCGTTGCCCCTGCTAGCCAGGGAGAAATCAGCGCTGAATTCTACGCTGGTCCTAAGGACACCGGCGAGCTGGAGAAAATTGCCCCCTACCTCGATCTCACCGTGGACTACGGCTGGCTCTGGTGGCTGGCTAAGCCGCTGTTCAGCCTGCTGGACTATATTTACGGGTTAATTGGCAACTGGGGCCTGGCAATTATTGCCCTGACAATTATTATTAAAGCACTATTCTTCAAGCTAAGCGCCACCAGCTATCGCTCTATGGCACGCATGCGCAAGCTCGCTCCAAAAATGAAAGAAATTAAGGAGCGCCATGGCGACGACCGCCAAAAAATGTCTCAAGAGACCATGAAGCTCTACCGGGACGAAAAAGTGAACCCCCTGGGCGGCTGCCTGCCGATGCTGATACAGATGCCGGTGTTCCTGGCACTCTACTGGGTGTTGATGGAATCGGTAGAACTGCGGCACACGCCCTTTTTGTGGATTCCCGATCTCTCGGTCAAAGACCCCATTTTTGTACTGCCACTGTTAATGGGCTTTACCATGTGGCTGACCATGCGTCTTAATCCGGAGCCACCGGATCCGATGCAGGCAAAAATCATGCAGTTCATGCCTGTCGTCTTTACCGTGATGTTTTTGTGGTTCCCGGCCGGCCTGGTGCTCTACTGGGTAACCAATAACACCCTGTCGTTCCTGCAACAGATGTACATCACTCGACAAATCGAAAAAGCTGACGCCAAGACCTGATCCCGATGTCAGCCAATACTGACACTATTGCCGCCGTCGCCACTGCACCAGGCCGCGGCGGCGTCGGTATCATCCGGGTCTCCGGCATCAAGGCCGCCGATATTGCCAGGGCCGTGACCGGTAAAGACCTAGCAGTGCGTCAGGCGAGTTACCTGCCCTTTTACGACACCCAGGGCAAAGAACTGGACCGCGGTATTGCCCTGCTGTTTAAAGGCCCAAACTCCTTTACCGGTGAAGACGTACTGGAGCTGCAAGGTCACGGCGGTCCAGTGGTACTGGGTTTACTGCTGGAGGCGGTGAAACAGCTCGGCGCTCGACAGGCCAGACCTGGGGAGTTTTCCGAAAGGGCCTTTCTCAACGATAAACTGGATCTCGCTCAGGCCGAAGCCATTGCCGATCTGATCGAAGCCAGCTCCGAGCAAGCGGCGCGCAACGCTCTAAACTCCCTGCAGGGGGTATTTTCCGCTCAAGTTCACGCGCTGGTAGAGTCGCTTATCGCTCTGCGTATATACGTAGAAGCGGCCATCGACTTTCCAGAAGAAGAAATCGACTTTCTCTCGGATGGCAAAGTCCAAACCGACCTCACTGCCATCATCGCCGAGCTCGAACAACTGCTGGCCAAAGCACGTCAGGGGCAACTGGTGCGAGACGGCATGCAAGTGGTGATAGCCGGCAAACCCAATGCCGGTAAGTCCAGCCTCCTCAATGCGTTAGTCGAACGGGAAAGCGCTATCGTCACCGACATTGCCGGCACCACCCGGGATGTGCTCAAAGAGTACATTCATATAGACGGTATGCCGCTGCACATTATCGATACCGCCGGTTTGCGCGAAGCCTCGGATGCGGTGGAAAAGATCGGTATTGAACGCGCCTGGAATGAGATCAACCGGGCAGATAGGATTTTGTTGCTGATTGATGCGGCGGATGCGGTCACTCAAAAGAGAGACAGCGCAGAGGATGTCTGGCCAGAATTTACCGCCCGACTGGAGCAATCAGACAAGGTCAGCGTCATCTACAACAAGGTAGACCTTATCGACGCCGACCAGCTGCCCGGCAATGCGCTGAAAATCAGCGCCAAATCCGGCACGGGTATTGATGTCTTAAAACAGCACCTGAAAGACTGCATTGGCTACCAGAGCACCACCGAAGGGACCTTTACCGCGCGGCAAAGACACATCGATGCGCTGCTGGCAGCGGAGCGTGCACTTCGGCAGGGAGCCGACCAACTCCACACTCACGCCGCCGGTGAGCTACTGGCAGAAGACCTGCGCGAAGCGCAAAACTACCTGTCAGAAATTACCGGAGAATTCACCTCCGACGATTTGCTCGGACGAATTTTTTCCTCATTCTGTATTGGTAAGTAGAAACTCCGGGCCGGCGGCTCTGCAAACGCTGGCCGGACTTAAGATTACAATTTGCGGCCCAGGCGCTTCTCTACTTGTTTTCGCTCCCAACCGGGGCCGAACATATTAAATACTTCAAACGCATTAATACCGTGAATGGCCAGGCCCACGCCCCAACCGAATGCAGGCCACCAAGCCCAGATGTACCCGGGCGAGGTGGTTAGGTTAATAAAAAACAAAAAAGGAATAATTACCACAAAAGTCAGGCAATGACTGTAAAACGCTTTTAGATCGCGCACGTACTCGATCGCTTCGCGCTCTTCGCGCTCAATTCTTGCCCGCTCAGTCGATGTGCTTGCCGCAGATTCGTCCATAACGTCACCCTCAATTTGCCAGTCGCTGAGGTCAATATCGAAGACTGAGGCCAGCGCTTTGCGCGATTCCAATGAAGGCACCTGCCCCCGCTCTATGCGCTGAATAGTCCGAATACTGAGGTCGGTCATTTCGGCCAGCTGCTCTTGCGACCAGCCCTTTTGCAATCTCAATTTACGTACATTCATCACCGCCTCCTTCGATATCCTCGGGTGCATTTTTGGGCAAAAACGCCAGACAGGGTAACGACACGGACCTGACGTTAAGGCGACAAACCTTAACAATCAATAGGTTACACTCCAAAATGGATCAGTGTCATTTGCTCAAAGCACCTGTGTCGCCCACCGTTGGAAAAAGCGCTCGGAAACATTGAGCCCAACCGCAGCCACTTTGCCGACGATCTGCGACTCCTTTACCAGCCCCCAATACCTTGAATCATAACTATTGGCGCGGTTATCTCCCATGACAAAATAATGCCCGTCGGGCACAATCAATTCACCAGCGAACGCCGGCTGAAGCTCGCCAGCGGGATCGGCGATCTTATGGGAGGATCCCGGCAAGGCTTCCCAGTAAAAGCCGTCCTTTTCACTCACACGGAGCTCCTCGTCGTTCAACCACACCCTTTCACCGCGAATGCGCAGGCGATCGCCAGGCACACCTATCACACGTTTGACCAAGCAGTTATCTGTGTGAGAGGGGAAAAAAGTAATCACATCACCGCGCTCGGGCTGCGCAATATCCACCAGACGCGTGCGGGTAAAAGGCACAGAAGGCCCATAAGCCAGCTTGTTAATGACCAACACATCACCGGGATACAGCGTGGGCTCCATGGAACTGGATGGCACATAGTTCCAGTCAGCGACAGCCGTTCGGAAAAAAGCCAGGCCCAGAACCAATAAGATAAAACCCGCGTTCTGTCGAACTAAGCGTCGCAGCGACCTGCGGGGTTGAGCTAAGGTGGGTTCAGCCATGAGTGTACTCCGGTATAGAAAGAGGCTTTGATATCCTTTGAAAGAGAAGGTTCCTACACTCCTACGACCAAGATTAGCGGATCAATTCCTTGCACAACCGCTCTACTTGCGGCAAATAACCACGACCAAAAAGATTTAAATGATTGAGCATATGGTAGAGGTTGTAGACTGGTTCGCGGATCTGCCAGCCGTCAGGTAGTGGCCAAGCTCGCTGATAACTTCGATAAAACTCCGGCGAGAAACCGCCGAACACCCGGGTAAACCCAAGGTCGGTTTCCCGATCCCCATAGTAGCAGGCAGGATCGAAAATCACCGGGCGCCCGTCGGCTAAATAGCCTTTGTTGCCCCCCCAGAGATCCCCATGCAACAAAGAAGCCGGCGGCCTGTGCTCTGCCAATCGAGTCATCACCGCCTCTTTTATCCGCACCTGCGGTACAGACAACTTGTGACCATGGCGCGCAGCCATCGCCAATTGCGGCTCAAGACGACATTGCCACCAAAAGTGCTTCCAACTGTCGAACCAGGAATTCTCTTGGCGGGAGTGGCCGATAAAATTGTCGTAATCCAATCCGTAACGCCCGTGGGGCTCCTGCTCTCGATGCACACTTGCCAAGAGTTCACCCAACCGGGACTCATCAGCCCGCCCACCAAACTCGAAGTACTCAAGTACCAAAGCCGCAGAGTCGCTCAGCCTAACGCAATCAATCGGAACAGGGGTGACCATCGGTGTCGCCGCCAGCAGCTGCAAGTTGCGAAACTCGCACTCAAGCAAATCCAAGCTGGAGTGAAATTTGACGAAATAACGACTTCCATTGGCATTAGCCACTGTGTAGCTGTCGCAAATGTCGCCACCTGCAACGGGTCTTGCGGTTTCCAGATTCAGTCGCCCGGCAAACGCAAGGCGATTCAGCGTTTGCCAATCGGGTGCCATTGCTCTCTCGAGGTAAACTCCCGGCAAATAAGCTGGGTGTCAGAAATAGACAGAGGCTGACGAGTTAAACCACACCAGTGATCGCCATCACTGACCATATTGTGCACGCAACCAGAGCACTGACCAAAGGTGCGGAAGTTATTGGCCTCCTGCAGCGCATGCAAAAGCTCGCGAAGGCGCTTGGCTGTTATCTCAAGTTCACCGTTTTCGAGCAACTGAGCCGCCTTTCTCAACAGTGGCGAGGGCTTGCACTCGCTCAAAGCCCGGCGCCCAGTGGGCGTTACCGCCAAATGAAAGATCCGTTTATCCTCCGGATCCGGGCGCTTTTCGATGTAGCCCTTATTAAGAAGCACTTTTAGCGTCTGGGACACCGTGCCCTTGGTTTGCCCCAGATACTCGGTGACCGCCATAGCGGTATCCGAATAGCGGTTGGCTCGATTGAGATAGTCGAGTGCCTCCAGCTGTACAGGCTGGAGTTGGTGCGCAGCGCCGGCACGACGGGCGTCAGTGCGCAGCAGCCCAGCCACCCGGTCGATCAACTGATCAATTGCTTCAACATTCTTCATAAACTGCCTTCAACATTGGTCACATCAATAGTATCGACTTAAAACTACTTTGACAAGGAAGCAAAACTGTGCAAACCTTCAATTTGTATCGAGTCGATACAAAACCAAAAAGGAGATTATCATGCACACAGACAAAGTACGTTTCGCGGTCTTAGCTGCCCTGCTGCTCGTCACGGCGAGCACCCTGGCACACGAGGGTCATTCAGGGGGACTGAAAGCAAATGAATCGCCCGATGTAGCTCCAAGCTTTGATATCGTCCACGCAAAGGTAAGCGTTAAGGACAACCGGGCCCACTTTCATATGGCGAGTCGGGGCGCAGCGGGCTCAGAAAAGCCGCAGGCCCAAGGGCAATTAGGTGGTAGTGAAGTGTATTCCTATGTCTGGCCCACTACCATCGGCCCAGAGGCGGTAGGCTTTGCGGCCAACAGTGGCATTCTGGCGCTGGCGGTAACCATTCATCCTGATTTTGACGATACACCGCTTTTTGACGAAAACCGTGACAACAACACTGAGAACGATGGTGATACCTGGCACAGCCATTGGGTCGTGCTTGCCCCCGACCCCAAGTGCGGCGACAACAATCTGGGAGTGGTTGATATCCCGGAAGGAGCCACGCCACCTTTGCCAGCCACCTGGCCCGGACTCCCCCTATTGATCGACAGCCCGGGGTGGCAGCCGGTCTTTGGCGATCACTCAGTAGACGTCCACTTGGCTTTCAACAAGACGATTGACCTGGACAACTCCCGCTACGACGGGGTCACCGCTGCGCTCAGAGTTAACGAGAGCATTCACGCCCCTCTCTTGTGCGTGGAAAACGTCTTCGATACAGCATCGGGTGATCTGTCTCTGCCCGCCGACATCGAGAGGCATTAATCACAAGCAAGGCGCGCTATCTCAACCGGCGGCCGCCAGACAAGTTTCGCTTGCACACCAACCTCGCCTGCCTCCAACGGCGAGGTTACCTGACTGCACTCACAATGAATCCTTCGATTTCCCACAGGCCTTGGATAAGGTTATCCACAGAAAACCACCCCAAAAAAACAATACTTAGGAGATTTATCCACAATTGTTCACAGGTTTATCCCATAATCAGCTGTTTTTAAAGAGTTTTTGACTAAAAAACACTCATTCGACCAGCATAACCCTGTGTAATGAGGCTGAACAAACTCAGGAGGAAAATGGGGATAAGTCGCCAATTTTCATTTCTGGGGAAAACTCGGGGTTTCATCCCCCGGCTAATCACCGGCTTCGACCAGCTTAATGGCATGTTTTCTGTACGGTTGTTATGTCAATAATTCCTTGATTTATATAAATAATTTAAGGATATCCACAGAATACTGTCGCACCATAAGTAACTATAAGTTCAATCTTTATATTCAACCATATATATAAATTTCAATTTAATAACTTTATGTATAAATAATTCGATGAATAAAGATTGAACATGTTTTGTACAACCGCCACAAGCACTCTATAATGTGCGCCCTTTTTCCAACTGGATGCCGAGACGGGTTATGAATTTTCCGGAACACTTCGATGTGATTGTGGTAGGCGGCGGGCATGCTGGCACCGAAGCCTGTCTGGCGGCCGCCCGCATGGGGTGTCGTACGCTGTTGCTGTCGCACAACGTCGAAACTCTTGGGCAAATGTCTTGCAACCCGGCCATTGGCGGTATCGGCAAAAGCCACCTGGTAAAGGAAATCGATGCGCTTGGTGGCGCTATGGCTCTGGCGACCGACGCCGGTGGCATCCAGTTTCGTATTCTCAATGCCCGCAAGGGGCCCGCTGTGCGGGCTACCCGTGCCCAGGCCGATCGCGTGCTCTACAAAGCGGCTATCCGCCATGCTCTGGAAAACCAGCCCAATTTGTGGATTTTTCAGCAAGCGGTGGACGACCTGATTGTCGAAAATGACCAGGTGCGCGGTGTTGTGACTCAAATGGGCCTGAAATTCCACGCCAACCAGGTGGTCTTGACCACGGGTACCTTTCTCGGCGGAGTCATCCATATCGGCCTGCAGAATCACTCCGGCGGCCGTGCCGGTGATCCACCGGCGCAGGCGCTGGCTGCGCGGTTGCGCGAATACCCGCTGCAGGTGGACAGGCTGAAAACCGGCACGCCGCCGCGGATTGATGCCAAGTCCGTTGACTTTAGCGAGCTGCAAGAACAGTGGGGCGATGAGCCGCGCCCGGTGATGTCGGTGCGAGGCAACCGCGCCCTGCAACCGCCGCAAGTGTGCTGCTGGATTACCCACACCAACGAGCAAACCCATGAGATTATTCGCGGTGGCCTGGATCGCTCACCCATGTACTCCGGCGTGATCGAAGGCGTTGGGCCGCGCTATTGCCCGTCCATTGAGGACAAAATTCACCGCTTTGCCGATAAGCTCAGCCACCAAGTGTTTATCGAGCCCGAGGGGTTAACCACGCACGAGCTCTACCCCAATGGTATTTCCACCAGCTTGCCTTTTGACGTGCAAATGAATCTGGTGCGCTCAATCAAGGGGTTTGAAAACGCACACATTACCCGGCCGGGCTACGCCATTGAGTACGATTTCTTCAACCCACAGGATCTCAAGTACTCACTCGAGACCAAAGTCATCGGCGGACTCTATTTCGCCGGGCAGATAAACGGCACCACCGGCTACGAAGAAGCTGGCGCTCAGGGATTGCTGGCGGGGCTCAACGCCGCCCGCCGCGCACGCGACCTGGAAGCCTGGTGCCCGCGTCGAGACCAGGCTTATCTGGGTGTGCTGGTGGATGATTTGATCACCATGGGCACCCGCGAGCCCTATCGCATGTTTACCAGTCGTGCCGAGTACCGCTTACTGCTGCGCGAAGACAACGCCGATCAGCGGCTGACTGAAAAGGGCCGTGAATTAGGGCTAGTGGGCGATGAGCAATGGCAGGCGTTTTGTGAAAAGCGCGAGGCCGTCGAGCGCGAGCGCGCCCGCCTGAAAGATACCTGGGTGCAGGCGGGCTCGGTCGAGGCGGCCAAGCTCGACGGCAAAATCGTAAGCCAGCTGACCCGAGAGCACAGCCTGTTTGATTTGCTCAAGCGCCCGGAGCTGCACTACGCGGACGTCGCCAATCTCAAAGGTGAGGTTTCGGTGGCCGAAGCCGTGGCGGAACAAATTGAAATCGATGCCAAATATTCAGGTTATATCTCCCGCCAGCAAGAGGAAATTGACCGGCTTCGAGCCCACGAAAACACCCGTTTTCCGGAAGATTTTGACTTTGCCACCGTCGATGGTCTGTCCAACGAAGTCAAGCAAAAGCTGTCTGAGGCGAGGCCGGACACTCTCGCACGTGCCCAGCGAATTCCCGGCGTAACGCCGGCGGCGGTATCTCTTTTGCTGATTTATCTGAAAAAGCGCGGCCTGTTGGGACGCACCCGGGCCGAGGCGAGTTAATGGCTGATAGAGACACCTTGCGGTTGCGTCTTGAGCGTGGCGCCGCCGAGCTGGGTGTGGTACTGAGCGCTGAGCAGGTGACCTTGTTGCTGGACTATCTGGCGGAGTTTGCCCGCTGGAACCGGGCTTACAACCTCTCCGCGGTACGTGATATCGACAAAATGCTCGGTCGCCACCTGCTGGATTCTCTGGCGGTGGCGCCGCACATTCACGGGCAACGATTGATCGATGTGGGCACCGGCGGCGGTTTGCCGGGCATTGTCCTGGCCATTTGTTTTCCGCAAAAGCACTTCACCCTGCTCGACAGCAACGGCAAGAAAACCCGCTTTTTATTTCATGTCAAAACCCAGTTGGGACTCGACAATGTGCAGGTGGAAAATACCCGGGTGGAAAACCTGAGGCCCGCCGAGCTGTTCGATGGGGTTATCAGCCGCGCCTTTGCCAGCCTGGCGGATATGACCCTCTGGTGCGATCTTCTGATCAATCAAACCGGGCGCTTCTACGCCATGAAAGGGGTTTTTCCGGCGGATGAGTTGGCCAGCATCGGCCACTCTCACCAGGTGCATGAGCAAGTGAGTCTCTGCGTGCCCGGCGAGGAGGGCGAGCGGCATTTACTCATTTTGGGCAAGCGTTGATGGCGCGGCTTGCCCGCTTGGCCCAAGTGCCACACAATAGAGACCCTTTGGGCGTCCGACATATCAGAAGGATAACGACTTGACCAAAATCTACGCCGTTGCCAATCAAAAAGGTGGGGTCGGCAAAACCACCACCTGCGTCAATCTGGCTGCCTCTTTGGTGGCAACCAAAAAGCGTGTACTGCTGGTGGATCTTGACCCGCAGGGCAATGCGACCATGGGCAGTGGGGTAGACAAGTCGGAGCTTGAAGAAACCATTTACGATGTACTGACTGACCAGGCAGCCGCTGCCGATTGTCTGGTGGTCTCAGAGGCGGGCAAATACCATGTGCTGCCGGCCAACGGCGACCTGACGGCCGCCGAGGTGGAAATGTTGTCCATGCCCAACAAAGAGCGCCGGTTGGATCTGGTGCTCAAACAAGTGGCGGGCAACTACGATTACATTCTGATTGACTGCCCGCCCTCGCTCAATATGCTGACACTCAATGCCCTGGCCGCCTGCCACGGTGTGATCATTCCCATGCAGTGTGAATACTATGCCCTGGAGGGATTGTCGGCACTGATTGGCACCATCAATCAAATTCATCAAGTGCTCAATCCGCAACTGAAAATCGAGGGCATACTGCGCACCATGTACGATCCGCGCAACAGCCTCACCAATGATGTTTCGGCGCAGTTGCACGAGCACTTCGGCGATCGCGTCTATCGCACCTGCGTGCCGCGCAACGTGCGCTTGGCCGAAGCCCCCAGTTATGGCCAGCCCGTGCTGGTCTACGACCGTCAGTCTAAAGGCGCGATCGCCTATTTGGCACTGGCTGGTGAAATCATCCGTCGCAACGAGCAAGGTGCTGGCAGCGATCCCATCAACTCAGAGATGGCGCACTGAGCGCCGGATGCATCGAGAAACAGGTAAACCCATGGCAGGAAAACGCAAAGGTTTGGGGAAAGGTTTGGACGCACTGCTGGGTGCCGGGCTCAGCATTCCCCCGGCGGATGACACGCCAGGCGAGGCCGCCGTGGCGACCGAGCCCTCTGGCGCGCCCGATGGAAAATTAATGCAGCTGCCTGTAGAGCTCATTCAGCGAGGCAAGTACCAACCTCGCCGCGATATGCACCAAGAGGCTCTCGAAGAGTTGGCCGACTCCATTCGCGCCCAGGGTGTGATGCAGCCCATCGTCGTGCGCCTGATTTCCGAGAATAAGTACGAGATTATCGCCGGCGAGCGTCGTTGGCGCGCCACCCAGCTTGCCGGTCTGGACAAAATACCCGCCGTGGTGCGCGTGGTCACGGATGAAGCCGCCATCGCCATGGCGCTGATTGAAAACATACAGCGCGAAGACCTCAACCCCATCGAAGAGGCCGTTGCCCTCAAACGCCTGCAGGACGAGTTTGAACTCACGCACCAGGAAGTCGCCCAGGCGGTGGGGAAATCCCGTACCACGGTGACCAACCTGCTGCGTCTGATTGCGCTCGATGACGAGGTCAAAAAGCTGCTTGAGCACGGCGACCTGGAAATGGGCCACGCCCGCGCCCTGCTCTCGCTAAACCCTGAACAGCAAAGAGACACTGCCCGCCAAATTGCGGCCCGCGGTCTCACCGTTCGCCAAGCCGAGGCCTTGGTGCGCAAAATTCAGGAAGAAAAAAACAAAGGCACTATCGGTGTGCCGCCGGTCTCTGCCGACATTAAGCGCCTGCAAACCGAGCTTTCTGAAACCTTGGGCGCCGGAGTCAGCATCCAGCACGGCGCCAAAGGCAAGGGAAAGCTGGTCATCAGCTACAACAACCTCGACGAGCTGGACGGCATACTCGCTCACATCAAATAGAGCCTTCACCCCACACCCACCACCACAAAATGGCGTGCATCAGCGTGCGTCATTTGTACGCCTAAGGAGCCTCTGGATAATTCTCAGCAGTCTCTGCGCGAGTTCAAAAGGTTCACTCCGCCCGGCGCTCTTCGCAGGCAATAGCTGTAGTCCTTGGCAAGAAGAGCAACACAACAGGTGGGCGTTTCGGCCGCGCCCTTTCTGAGCTTACAGAGCTTCCGATCTCTGTGTTGGCTCGTTTCGAAGGGCCGGCAGCCCGCCCTCGCGCCGCCTTGATATCAAAACGCTCTGTAGGCCAGAGGCCGCAGGGAATTATTCAGAGGCTCCTTAACTTTTCCGCCAACTACTGGTAGGCTTTGCGCTCGCTGGGTGGTTATCCACAGGTATTGGTCTGACCAGTTAAGATCTGTTAACGGTTAGTTTGCCGTCATTTGCCCAAATAAAGGGCGTATTTGTCTCCATTTGAACGAAAATGGAGCGAGTGCAGTTGAAAGGCCTGTGACAAACCCCCTATAATGCGGCGGCTTTGCAGCTGGTCTGTAAGCTGTCGTTAAGCTACGGCGGAAATCGACACTTTGCCCTTAAGCCGGTTGTATAACCCGGCGGCAATACAGAGAAAATCGATGCCTGAGGTGCGCCGTAACAAATCGGCTGTAATTGCCAGAATGCCAGTATTCAGGCGCTTGGTGATCTTGTGGTTGGTATTGATCGTCACAAGCTGCCCACTGTTATTCTGGTATCCGCGTTGGGGGATTTCGCTGCTTTGGGGGTTTTCCGTGTGCCTGGTGCCGGCAATGGTGTTTGCCAAAATAGCCGGTCAGGTTCGTGGTGCTCATGATGTGAAAACCAGCGTCAACCGATTCTACAGTGCCGAAGCTGCGAAATTTATGCTTACGGTAGCCCTGTTTGCATTGGTATTCACCCGGGACGCCAATTACAGCGTACCGGTATTTTTATGCGCTTTCATTTTTGCTCAGATAGCGCAGCTGGCCCTCACCGCCGCGACTTTTGCTCGGCGCAGTGGATGAGATAAGGGCTTGGGAAAACACAAACGCTTTACTTACACAAGTTGAGAGATAACAGATGGCAGCGGACGGTAACGCACCCACGACCACCGAATACATCCAGCACCACTTGACCAACTGGACCTATGGCAAACTGCCTGCCGGCACTTACTGTGACGGCAAAACTGTGCAGGAAACCACAGGCTGGACAGTGGCTCACTGCCCCGAAGAAATGGCCGCAATGGGTTTTAACGCCATTCATCTTGACTCTATGCTCTGGTCGATTGGCTTGGGTATTATTTTCCTGGCCCTGTTTCGCTGGGGTGCGAAAAAAGCACACGCCGGTGTTCCCAGCGGTATGCTCAATTTCATTGAAGCCATCATCGAGTTTATTGATAAAACCGTAAAAGATGGTTTTCAGTACAGAAGCCGCTTTGTTGCGCCGCTGGCCCTTACAATTTTTGTCTGGGTATTTTTGATGAACCTGATGGACTTGGTTCCGGTGGATTGGATACCGCAATTGGCGGCCTGGATTGCTGGCGACCCCCATTTCTACTTCAAGATAGTGCCGACCACCGACCCCAATATCACTCTGGGTATGGGCTTTACGGTAATCGCACTGGTTATTCTCTTTAGTATTCGTCAGAAAGGCTTGATTGGGTTTATCAAGGAACTCACCTTCCACCCCTTCCACCCAAGCTTTAAAGGTGTAGGCCTGCTGTTTGCGCCGCTGATCATTGTGTTCAACCTGATCCTGGAAACGATCGCCCTGGTAGCAAAACCCATTTCTTTGGGCTTGCGACTGTTCGGTAACCTCTATGCCGGCGAAATGATCTTTATCCTGATTGCCGCCATGTTTAGCGCAGGCCTGCTCTTTGGGGTGTTTGCCGGGGCATTGCAACTGGGTTGGGCGTTGTTCCACATTATCGTTATTACCCTGCAAGCGTTTGTCTTTATGGTGCTGACCATTGTCTATATGTCGATGGCTTTCCACGAAGACGACGAAGATCAATTTAATCATTAACCATTAGTTTATTTTCTAGAACGAGGAGTAATACCATGGGTTTAGCACTGATTGCTGTTGCGCTGTTGATTGGTTTGGGTGCACTGGGCACTGCTATTGGTTTCGCCATTTTGGGTGGCAAGCTGCTGGAAGGTTCTGCCCGTCAGCCGGAGCTGGCTCCGATGCTGCAAGGCAAAATGTTCCTGATCGCTGGTCTGCTTGATGCGGTTCCAATGATCGGCGTAGGTATTGCCATGGTTATCCTGTTTGTGACCATCCCTGGTATGGCGGCGTAAGTCGAGGCCTTAGCAACGCACACAAACTTCCCATAACAGAGGTGTCGGCGTGAACCTTAATTTAACCATCATTGGACAGTCCATTACGTTCATTGTCTTTGTGCTGATTTGCATGAAGTACATTTGGCCTTTGATTACCGCGGCCATGACTGAGCGTCAAAAGAAAATCGCAGATGGTCTGGCTGCCGCTGATCGTGCAAGTAAAGATCTTGAACTTGCTCAGGAAAAGGCCACACACACACTGCGTGATGCCAAAGCCGAAGCTGCCAGTATTCTGGAGTCGGCCAACAAGCGCGCCGCGCAGATTGTGGAAGAAGCAAAAGAGCAGGCCCGTGAAGAAGGCGAGCGTATTAAAGCCGCTGCACAAGCAGATGTGGAGCAGGAAGTGAATCGCGCAAAAGAAAAACTGCGTTCACAGGTGGCAACACTGGCTTTCGCCGGCGCCGAGAAAGTGCTCGAGTCTTCGGTTGATCAGTCGACGCACAAAGACATGATCGACAAACTGGCTGCCAGTTTATAAGCGAGGTGAATTGTGGCTGAACTGATTACCCTCGCAAGACCCTATGCCAAAGCCGCGTTTGCTTACGCTCGCGACATTGGCGATCTTGCGGGCTGGGCAACACAACTGGAAACTCTGGCGGCCGTTAGCGGCTATGGCAAAGCGAAAGATGTGGTTACTTCGCCTTCCATGACGCCCGAGCAGCAAGCAAACGCGTTGATCGGTGTTTGCGGTGAGCAGCTGGATGAGAAAGTGAAAAACTTTGTCCAGTTGTTGGCCGAAAGCAAACGACTGGCGCTGTTGCCCGAGGTGTTCACCCTTTTTGATGCGCTGAAAACCGCCCAAGAGCAAGCTGTCGATGTAAGTCTGACGACGGCCTTTGAATTGGATGATGCCAGCCAGCAAAAACTGGCGGATGCACTCAGTGCCAAACTGGCGCGCAAGGTCAAAGTCAACACAGCAGTTGATGAACAACTGCTCGCTGGCGTGATTATCAAGGCTGGTGATTTAGTCATCGACGGCTCCATGCGCGGTCGGTTAGAGAAACTCGCCAAAGCAATCAATTCGTAGGATTGAGGAAAAAAGCATGCAGCAGCTGAATCCATCCGAGATTAGCGAAATTATCAAACAGCGCATCGATAACCTCGATGTGTCATCCGAAGCCCGCAACGAGGGCACGGTCGTATCGGTTTCTGACGGTATTGTTCGTATCCACGGCCTGATGGACGTGATGTACGGGGAAATGATCGAGTTTGAAGGCGGCCTTTACGGCATGGCCCTTAACCTTGAACAGGACTCTGTAGGTGCGGTTATTTTGGGCGATTACTTCGGTATCGCCGAAGGTCAGACCTGTAAATGCACAGGCCGCATCCTGGAAGTGCCGGTAGGCCCGGAACTGGAAGGCCGAGTGGTGGATGCCCTGGGTAACCCCATTGACGGCAAAGGTCCGGTCAACGCCAAGCAAACTGACGCCATTGAAAAAGTAGCACCTGGCGTTATTTGGCGTAAGTCGGTAGATCAGCCGGTACAAATCGGTTTGAAAGCGGTTGACTCCATGGTGCCGATCGGTCGCGGTCAGCGCGAGCTGATCATTGGTGACCGCCAGATCGGTAAGTCTGCGATCGCTGTGGATGCCATTATCAACCAGAAAGACTCTGGCATTAAATGTATCTACGTGGCTATCGGCCAGAAGGCGTCATCGGTTGCCAGCGTAGTTCGCAAACTGGAAGAGCACGGCGCAATGGACCACACCGTTGTGGTTGCGGCTACCGCCTCTGATCCGGCCTCCATGCAGTATCTTGCGGCCTTTGCCGGCTGTACCATCGGTGAGTACTACCGCGATCGCGGTCAAGACGCACTGATCATCTATGATGATTTGACCAAGCAGGCTTGGGCCTACCGTCAAATTTCTCTGTTGCTGCGCCGCCCGCCGGGTCGTGAAGCTTATCCGGGTGATGTGTTCTACCTGCACTCTCGCTTGCTGGAGCGCGCTGCTCGAGTGAACGCGGAGTACGTCGAAAAATTCACCAACGGTGAAGTGAAAGGCAAAACCGGCTCACTGACCGCACTGCCGATCATTGAGACGCAGGCTGGTGACGTATCGGCGTTCGTACCGACTAACGTGATCTCCATTACCGATGGCCAGATCTTCCTGGAAGCCAACATGTTCAACTCGGGTATTCGCCCGGCGATGAACGCGGGTATTTCGGTATCGCGTGTGGGTGGTTCTGCCCAGACCAAGATCATCAAAAAGCTTTCCGGTGGTATTCGTACCGCTCTGGCTCAGTACCGTGAGCTTGCGGCGTTTGCCCAGTTCGCATCCGATCTGGACGAGGCTACTAAAGCTCAGCTGCAGCACGGTGAGCGTGTCACTGAGCTGATGAAGCAGAAGCAGTACTCACCAATGAGCATTGCTCAGATGGGCCTGGTGCTGTTCTGCGCGAACGAAGGTTATCTGAAAGACATCGAGACCAACAAGATTCTGGCTTTTGAATCTGCGCTGCTCTCTTATGCGGCCTCCGAGCACGGCGAACTGATGAAAACCATCAACGAAACCGGTGACTGGAACAGCGATTACGAAGGTCAGTTCAAAGCCTTGGTTGAGAAGTTTAAGTCCAGCCAAACCTGGTAAGCGTGTGGTGCGCTTTGCGCACCACCTAAAGAAATCTCGAGGGCCGGAGTAATGGCAGGCGCAAAAGAAATACGCACACAGATTTCGAGCATTAAGAGCACGCAGAAAATTACCAGCGCGATGGAAATGGTCGCCGCCAGTAAAATGCGTAAAGCTCAAGAACGTATGCAGCTGGGGAAACCCTACGCGACTCGCATGCGGGCTGTGATCGGACATCTGGCTAACGCCAACCCTGAATACAAGCACCGCTTTATGCAGCAGCGTGAAGTGAAGCGAGTGGGCTTTATTATTGTATCCACTGATCGCGGCTTGTGTGGTGGCTTGAACGTTAACCTGTTTAAGGCAGCAGTGAAAAAAATGCAGAGCTACGCCGATCAAAACATCGGTGTGGACCTGTGCTTGATCGGTGCCAAGGCGCAGGCGTTTTTTGGCAAGTTTGGCGGTAAGGTGCTGGCCAGCACCCGCGATATCGGTGAATCGCCGACAGTTGCGGATTTAATTGGCTCGGTCAAAGTTATGCTGGATGCCTATTCAGACAACACCATTGATAAGTTGTATCTGGTGGGGAATGAATTTGTTAACACCATGACCCAAAACCCAGAAGTGACTCAGTTGTTACCTCTGGAGCCTGAGCAAGACGAAAACCTGCAGCACCACTGGGATTACCTGTATGAGCCGGATGCCGAGCAACTGCTCGAGGGCCTGCTGACCCGTTATATAGAGTCTCAGGTGTATCAGGCTGTGGTAGAAAATGGCGCCTGTGAACAGGCGGCCCGTATGATCGCTATGAAAAGCGCCACCGATAACGCCGGCGAGCTTATCGATGGTTTGCAGCTGGTGTACAACAAGGCGCGCCAGGCAGCGATTACCCAGGAACTGTCAGAAATTGTCGGCGGTGCTGCGGCAATTTCCTAATTGCCAGGTACCAGTAAAAGAATCTAGCTTAAACCTTCAGGCAGGTGCCTGAAATAAAGAGGAACCGGAAATGAGTAGCGGACGTATCGTACAGATTATCGGCGCCGTGATCGACGTGGAATTCCCGCGCGATGCTGTGCCTCAGGTGTATGACGCACTGACCATCCCCGAGAACAACCTGACCTTGGAAGTGCAGCAGCAATTGGGCGACGGTGTGGTACGCACCATTGCATTGGGCTCCTCTGAAGGTCTGCGTCGCGGCCTTTCTGTAGAAAACACCAAAGACGCCATTAAAGTGCCGGTGGGTAAAGAGACCCTGGGCCGTATTATGGATGTTCTGGGTAACCCGATTGACGAAGCCGGCCCCATCGGTGAGCAGGAGCGCATGAAGATTCACCGCGATGCGCCTGCTTACGCTGACTTGGCCGCATCTAATGAGCTGCTGGAAACCGGCATTAAGGTTATCGACCTGGTTTGCCCTTTCGCCAAGGGTGGTAAAGTGGGTCTGTTCGGTGGTGCCGGTGTCGGTAAAACCGTGAACATGATGGAGCTGATCAACAACATCGCCAAAGAACACAGCGGTCTGTCTGTATTTGCCGGTGTGGGTGAGCGTACTCGTGAAGGTAACGACTTCTACTACGAGATGAAAGAGTCCAACGTACTGGACAAAGTGGCCATGGTGTACGGTCAGATGAACGAGCCGCCGGGTAACCGTCTGCGTGTAGCACTGACCGGTCTGACCATGGCCGAGAAGTTCCGTGACGAAGGTAAAGACGTACTCTTGTTCGTCGACAACATTTACCGCTACACACTGGCCGGTACCGAAGTATCGGCACTGCTGGGTCGTATGCCTTCAGCGGTGGGTTACCAGCCGACACTGGCTGAAGAAATGGGTGTACTGCAAGAGCGTATTACCTCAACCAAGACCGGTTCGATTACGTCGATCCAGGCGGTATACGTGCCTGCGGATGACTTGACTGACCCCTCGCCGGCAACCACCTTTGCTCACTTGGATTCAACGGTAACCCTGAGCCGTGATATCGCCTCTAAAGGTATTTATCCGGCGGTAGATCCACTGGATTCTACCTCTCGTCAGCTGGATCCGCTGATTATCGGCCAGGAGCATTACGAAGTCGCCCGCGGTGTACAGATGGTGTTGCAGCGCTATAAAGAGCTGAAAGATATCATTGCGATTTTGGGTATGGACGAGCTGTCAGAAGAAGACAAGCAAATCGTAGCCCGCGCCCGTAAAATTGAGCGCTTCTTGTCACAGCCTTTCCATGTGGCAGAAGTCTTTACCGGTTCACCCGGTAAATATGTCTCTTTGAAAGAAACCATCCGTGGTTTCCAGGGCATCTTGGCCGGTGACTACGATCACCTGCCCGAGCAGGCCTTCTACATGGTCGGCACCATCGACGAAGCGGTCGAAAAAGCCGAAAAAATGAAGTAATCGGGCGCGGCTCAGCCGCACCCAAGACGCTTGAGAGGCAATTATGGCAATGACTGTCCATTGCGATATCGTCAGTGCAGAGAGTGAGATTTTTTCCGGTCTGGTAGAGATGGTTGTCGCTACTGGTTCGCTGGGGGATCTCGGTGTCACCTATGGCCACGCGCCTTTGCTTACCGGCCTGGAGCCGGGTCCGGTCCGGATTAAAAAGCAAGGTGGTGATGAGGAGGTGTTCTACGTTTCCGGTGGTTATCTGGAAGTGCAGCCCAACCATGTGACCATTCTGGCAGACACCGCTTTGCGCGCTGGCGATATGGATGAAGCCGCCGCCGAAGAAGCCAAGCAGGAAGCGGCCGCCAAACTGTTGAACAACTCTGGGGATATGGATTACTCCCGCGCTGCGATACAGTTGGCTGAAGCCTCGGCGCAGCTTCGCGCTCTGCAGGCCATTCGGCAAAAGACCCGCAAGTAGGCGTTGCGGTATTGGTAAAAAAAGGCAGCTTCGGCTGCCTTTTTTGTTTTGCCCCGCGAGACTCTCCCGCAGCCGCCAGTACTTCTTGGTATCATGCAGCCAGAATGAGCCAGTGATAATAGAGGTACTTGCCTTGGATATTGTGATTTTAGCCGCCGGCAAAGGCACCCGTATGCGCTCCACCAAGCCCAAGGTGTTGCAGCAAATTGCGGGTAAGAGCATGCTCTGCCACCTACTGGATACGTGCAGTACATTGCCTGGCACTGCCCAACACCCCATCCTTGTCCTTGGTTATGGTCGCGATCAGGTGGCCAGCGAAGTGGCGGGCCGAGAATTGATTTTGGTGGATCAACCGGAGCAACTGGGCACCGGCCATGCGGTGCAACAAGCCCTGCCCCACTTATCGGATAGCGGTGTTACCCTGATTCTCTACGGCGATGTGCCGTTAATCAGCGCCGATACCTTAAGTGCCTTACTGTTAAGTGCCGGCGACGAGGCTCTTGGGTTACTCACAGTGGTGCTGGGCAATCCCACCGGCTACGGCCGTATTCTTCGCGACAGTGACGGCCGCATTACCCAGATTGTTGAAGAAAAGGACGCCAGCGCCGAGCAAAAGGCGATCACCGAGATCAACACCGGTATTATGGCGGTCCCTAATTCCGCTTTGAAGCGCTGGCTGGGTCAGCTGAATAACGACAATGCCCAAGGCGAATACTACCTGACCGACATTATCGCTATGGCCTCTGCCGAAGGTATCGCCATAAACGCCTGCCAGCCTTCGCTCGGCTGGGAAGTCGAGGGCGTGAACAACCGAATTCAGCAAGCCAAACTTGAGCGGCTCTACCAGCGTCATCTGGCAGATACTTTTATGTCCCAAGGTCTCGCTTTGGCCGACCCTGGGCGTTTTGACTGCCGCGGTCAGCTGCACTTTGGTGAGGATGTGTTTATTGATATCAACGTCATTATCGAAGGCGAGGTCAGCCTGGGTGACGGCGTAACCATAGGCCCTAACTGCGTGATAAAAAATTCGCACATTGGCGCCGGCTCGCGCATCGAAGCCAACAGTGTGTTGGAGGCGGCCCACGTCGAGGAGCGGTGTTCGGTGGGCCCCTACGCGCGGCTACGCCCGGGAACGCACCTACAAAAAACGGCCCGCGTGGGAAACTTCGTCGAAGTGAAAAAGTCTGTGATCGGTGTGGGCAGCAAGGTAAATCATCTGAGCTACATCGGCGACTGCGATATGGGCAAGGGAGTTAACATCGGCGCTGGCACCATTACCTGTAACTACGACGGTGTGAATAAATTTCGTACCGAGATTGGCGATGATTGTTTCGTGGGCTCCAACACCGCTCTGGTAGCCCCGGTAGCACTGGCCTCGGGTACCACCGTGGCGGCGGGTAGCACCATTACCCGCAGTACCGGTGAGCACGAGTTGGCAATCGCTCGCGGCAAGCAACGTAACATCGCCGGCTGGCAGCGGCCGGTTAAACAATAGTTGAGAAGGCGCCTGTGCAATGGCTTGAAGTAGTCGTCCTCGCTCTGATTCAGGGGCTCACCGAATTTTTGCCGGTGTCCAGCAGTGCCCATTTGTTGCTTGTGCCCCTGTTTACCGACTGGCCTGATCAGGGGTTGGCTTTTGACATAGCCGTTCACTTTGGCAGCCTTCTGGCGGTGCTCGCCTACTTCCGGCAAGACATTGCGCGGCTTGCGCGCGCCTGGATCTCAAGTCTGGTAAACGGTGACAAAAGCGCAGAGGCCCGTCTGGCTTGGGCTGTGCTCTTGGCAACCATCCCGGTCGGCCTGGTTGGTCTGCTAGTGAAAAGCTACATCGAAGATCACATGCGCTCGGGCGTCTACATGGGTTACAGCCTGATTGTTTTTGGCTTATTGCTTGGCTGGGCTGATTGGCGTTACTCGCGGCGTGTCAAAACCGGCGATCGTGATGACAGCTCCCTATGCAAGAGTGAATACCAACTCTCTGTACGCCAGATTACCGGTATTGCTCTGGCGCAAATTCTGGCGCTGATTCCTGGCACATCGCGCTCAGGCATTACCATGACCGCCGGGCTCTTATTGGGTTTAACGCGAGAAGCCAGCGCGCGATTTTCATTCTTGCTCAGCATTCCGGTTATTGCCTTGGCCGCGCTTTTGCAAAGCGTTGAGATCATTGGCGAGCCCCAGGCAGTGCGCTTTGATCACTTGCTGGTGGGCACAGCGATTTCGGCCATCAGCGCTTACGCCTGCATACACTGGTTTTTGATTCTCATTAAAAAACTCGGCATGCAGCCGTTTGTCATCTACCGACTGCTGCTCGGTGGCTACTTGATCTACCTGTTCAGTTAAGGATAAAAGGACGCTCGTATGACGGCACTAAAAAACTTTTTCATAGTCATGGTAGCGCTGGTTTCTGTTGCAGCCTGTGCACCGAGCGCCACTCAGCGAGGTCTGGGGGAAGAGCAAAGCAGCGCCCAAAACATTCGTAAAAGCCCCAACGATGAGCGCGAATACCGCTCTATCACTCTGCCCAATGAGCTGCAGGTGGTGCTTATATCCGATACCAGTATCGAGGTTTCGGGCGCGTCTCTCAGTGTTGGTGTCGGCAGCTATCAAAACCCGCCCGAAATTCCAGGGCTTGCTCACTATCTCGAGCACATGCTGTTTCTGGGTACCGAAAAATACCCCGAACCCAACAGTTTTCAGACGTTTGTCCAGCAAAACGCTGGCTTCAGCAATGCCTATACGGCCACCGATCATACCAACTACTTTTTCCAGATTGGCGAAGGCGCTTTCGCTGAAGCACTGGATCGCTACAGCGACTATTTTAAATCCCCGACATTTGACCGCGAGTACAGTGACAAAGAGCGTCACGCCGTGGACAGCGAGTGGTCTATGGGACGAAAACAAGATGGCCGGATCATTAATCGTCTCCGGGGCGTAACCGCAGACCCAGCTAACCCAGCCAGTCGCATGAGTGTCGGCAATCTGCAAACACTGGTGGATCAGCCGGGTATGCCACTCTACGAAACCATGCTCAGCTTCTATCAGGAGCACTATTCGGCCAACAACATGAAGCTGGCGTTGTTTGGCAAACAATCGCTGGATAGTCTGGAGGTGCTTGCGCGAGAGCACTTTTCTGAAATTCCCAACCGCCAGGTAGAGCGTGCTGAAATAGCAAAAAGAGGCCTGACGGAAAAGGTCACCGGGCAACACATCTACTATCGCCCGCAAAAACCAACCCGCCAGTTAGTGATTGAATTCGCTATTGAAGACAACACCGACCAATGGCCAGTAAAGCCCAACCGCTACCTCGCCAATTTGATCAGTTCCGAAGAGCCGGGAACAGCCGCTGAAGTCTTGCGCAAAAAGGGCTGGGTGGACGACTTCACCGCGAGCATCAGCCCGGATTATTATGGTCCTGACGGCATGTTTATGGTGAACATCGGTGTGACTGAGTCCGGTCTCGAGCATGAGGATGACATCATTGCTACGGTATTTGCGTACCTGGACAAAATCCGTAAAGACGGTGTGGACGAGACTTATTTTCGCGAATACAAAGCCATGGTGGAAAAGCAGTTTGCGGATTTGCAAATGCCCAACCCACTCAACCAGGCAATTGGATTTTCAAGCTCTCTGTTTGACGTACCCCTGGCACACCTGATTGACTTTCACTATGTCTACGAGCGCTTTGATCCCGAGGCTATTGATGATGTGTTGCAACAGCTCAAACTGAACAACGCGCGCATATGGCATATCAACCCTCAGGTCGACGTAGACACGGCTATTCCCTATTACGAAGGTCAATACCGGATTCAGTCCTTTACCGAACAGGAGTTACAACAGTGGCAAACCCTGGCAGAGAAAATGACTCTGGCCCTGCCCGAGGAGAACGATCTGTTCAGCTCTGCCAATGCCAAAGTGATCGAACCGAGTATCGACACGCCGGTACAAGTGGTGAGTGAAGAGGGCATTGAGGCCTGGCTTGCGCACAGCATGTACCACCCGTCAGAGCACGGCTACGTGCAGATCATGTTCAATACCGAGTTACCTCAGTTGAGCGCTGAAAACCGGGTAATGAGCGATCTGATCAACCGGATTTTTGCCCTGCAGACCACTGCCTTGCGGGACAAGGCCGGACGCGCCGGGATCGGCATTGGCATTGAACGGCCCCGCGATAACCACGCTCTGACCCTTTCAGGCTACAGTGAAAAGCACCCTCTGCTCTATTCTCGCCTGCTAAAACGCTGGGTGGAAATGGAAGTGGATGAACAGTCGTTTACCATTGCCATGGAGGGATTCAGAGACTGGCTAGACGGTCGTGCCAAAGCCGACCCCAACCGCCAGTTGTTTACCGAGCTCGATCGTTTAATGTCGACGCCCAGCTGGAGCGATGAACAACTGCGCGAGGCGAGTCAAGCCATCACGCTGGAGAAAATCAATCGCTATCAGCACGAGCTGGTCGTAAAAAATCGAATTCGAATTTTCGCTTTTGGCAATTACAATCGACAGATGGTCAAGCAACTGGTTGCTACTACTAAGAATCAGCTCCCGGGCGAATGGCAAAAGCGCGAGCGCTATCTGAGTCAGTACCGCACGCCTGAGGTGGGCCAAGCCCTGACGTATGCTGGGGAGACCCAGCACACGGATAACGCCCTCCTGCAGGCGTTCTATTCACCAGTGGCCGATCTGGGTATAGGTGCGCGCTTGCTGCTGCTCAACTCTGTGTTTCATCAGGCTTTTTACAATAAGCTGCGCACGGAAGATCAAGTAGGTTATGTGGTCGGCTCGAGCATTGATCGCATTGGCGACTACTGGGGCTTTATTCTCTATGCCCAAACCACCAACACCGAGCTCGACGATTTAAGCCAGAGATTTACCGATTTCGTCCAGTCCTATCCAGCCGAGCTCACCGCCATTGAGCCGGCGGTCTTTGAGACGCTGCGCGAGAGCGTAATCGCTCAGATCAATCAGCCCCCAGGCAACTTTTACGATGATTATCCGCGCTTTCTCAATGATTTTTACCGGGGAAACGATCAATTTAATACAAGGAACAAGTTGATCAGCGAAATTTCCGCCACAGGAAAAGCCGAGGTGGAGCAGCTCTATCAATCGTTGCTGATTGATGGAGAGGCTCAGCCCGTTGAAGTGTCGCTGCAGGGCAGCCGCTAAAACAGCACTGCCCCTAGCTATATTAGTAACAGGCAAGGGGCAGGTTTTTTATAGAGACGGGTTAGAAAGCCTGTCCATTGACAGAGCCAGACACATACACGGTCTCATCCCCATCGGAAATCACTTTCAACTCTATGCCTTTTTCCACCGCAAACCAGCGGGTGGTTTGCAAACCGCCCTCTTCAGAGTCAAAGCGACAGGCCGAGTAGGTCCCGGCCGGTACCGTCACCTCTTCAATACCTGTAAACGTGGTGGTAAAACTGATGTCGCTATCCACGTCAAAACCCATTACCTGAGTGGTTGCCGTGAAGGTTTGTGAGTAGCTTTCACCTGGGTTCAGATCGTAACGGGTGAGTCGTCCGGGGTTGTTTTGCGTAACGGTGGTTGTGCTGATAGGCGATTGGGTGACTACCTCAACGCCCAAAGCCTCCGAGCGCGCGGCTGCCGCATTGACGGTAAAATAACTCGTCGTGGTGCTTTGTGAGGGTGCAGCGCCTGTAGCGGTGGTATCGGATATTGCATAGCGAGCGCTCTGGCCATTGAAGGCTTTCGAGCCAAAAATGGTTTGGTCGTAGGTAAAGTCAATCACCGCCCCGCTGGCGCCGTCGGTGGTGCGATACTCGCCAATAATTTGCGTTCCCTCGCTGAACAGTTCGGCGTTAAAGCATTGTTCTGCCGAACCTCCGCCTGATACAGAGCTTGCGCTTGAAGAAGAGCTGCTACTGCTGGATGAGCTCTGAGACACCGAGCTACTGGAGCTTGAGGTCGACCCAGCGGGCAAGCTGGCCAGGCTGCCCTGACGCACCAACTCCAGCAGGGCGATGTAGCCGTCGATACTTGCCGATTGATCGATCGCCAGCTGCAGCTGGTCCAGCACCTGATCCCACTCGTCGCCTATGGCGAAACTTTGAGTAAAAGGCGCAAAATCGCCGGCGGGTAAATCGTAGCCGGCCTCTTCCAAAGCCGTTTCCAGCTCTGCGGTGGCCGTGGCGATATTATTGGTGATCAGCGACCAATCCGGGTCAGTAAACCACTCTTCCGGCGAGAGGTTGGTGGCATTGGCCAGTGCCAGATCGGTAAAGGGGGTGATATTGACGTGCCCGCCCGTGTCGGTATAACTGTGAAGCTTTACTGGCGGATTGCCGCCCTGCACTTGCAGGGCGCAGGGCAGAGCGCCGGTGGTGACTGAGCCGCTAAAGGCGCCCTGGCTGTTTGTCACCACCGCTGTGGTAAAGCTGCTGCCGTCGGCGCAATGGGCCGTTACTGTCGCATTGCTTAAAGCAGCGCCGACGGCGGCCAACCCACTGACCTGAGTGAGCGACACGCTGCTTGAGGAGCTGACTGAACTGCTGGACTCTACCGAGCTGCTGGCCGAGCTAACCGACGAACTGCTGCTAGAGGATGCGACACTCGAAGCGCTCTGGTCGTTGTCGTTATCATCACTGCCGCAAGCTGACAGCACCAGAACACTGCATACGCCCAGACTGATTAAAGAGGTGCGAAACATAGGGCCTTCCCTTGAATGAACCAAATCAACAAGGCTAAGCTGCGCACCCTCACTGCGGTAGCCCCGTTTAGGGGGGGCGATGACAACCGTGCTCGTTAGCGAGCGATTTGTTCGCGGCCGTTCAGTGGCAGTTTGAGCGTGAGTCGATGCGTTTGCCCTTCGCACAGGATTTGCAGCTCGGCTCCGATTTCGCTGGCCCGCTCGGTCATAATACCCCGCCCACTGCCCACGCCCGCCGCGCTTTGGGTATCTATGGCGTTTTCGATAGCAATCTGCGCGCCCTGCGCGTCCACGCAACAAGACACGCTGATACCCTGCTCGCGGTCGCCGTAACGCAAAGCATTACTCACTGCCTCGCGGAAAATTCTGGTCAGGTTGGTATAGGTTCGCGCGTCCATGGCTCCGGTCGTGTTCGATTGTCCGTGCCAGTGCAGAGTCTGGCCCGCCGCCTCGACCCGCGCGGTGGTTTCATCTTGCCATTGGCCGAGCGCTTCGGCCCAGGGCGTGAGCTGCTGATTCAGGGTGGTTACCAGAGCCCGGGTTGCAGCGAGCGTTTCTCTGATCAGAGGTTGTTGGGTCTTATCGACACTGTGCAGCAACGTCAGCAGGCGGGCGCCAATATCGTCGTGAATATCACGCCTGATGCGCTGGCGCTCAAGCTCGGCGCCCTTTTTCTCGGCCTGGTGGACCTCGCTGGCCAGGTGGGTAATGGCCATCAGGTTGCGCCAGCAGGCAATGTCCGCCTTAACGAACAGCCGGCTACCGCCGTCGGCGCCCGAGAGGGTAATCCGTTTGTCGCTGTTTGGGGTAAAGTCCGGCAGCACCAGGCTCATGCCATCGTCGGTAATTTGGGCTTGGTCCTGCGAGCCCTCGCTTATCTCGGCGCTGGCACTGTGAAAGAGCGTTTGCGTAATCTTTTTCCAGCGTTGAGTGTCAATGCTCGTATCTCGCAGCAGCAGGGGCAAAACGTCCGGAAGCCAGGAGTCCGTGTGCTGGGCTTTGTGTTTGCCCCAGCGGTTCCAGATAAGCTGGCGCACGGGAAAGTACAGCCAGCCGCTGATGGCCAGTGACAGCGACAGCGCCAAGTCTGCGGGCATCGCCAGCGACAGAATCAGCACGGCATCCAGCACCAGGACGCAAACGCCACCGAGAAACCAGGTCATAATGGCGTGCCACCACTGGTGCAGATCAAACAGCCGATAGCGCACAATACCCAGCGCCAGGCCCCAGTACATCAACAAAAAGGCGCCAAACATCAGGCCTTGGGAGGCGGGCTGCGGTAACTGTAGGGCAGCGGGCAAAATAATAAAGCAGGCAAACAAACCCGTGGCCAGGTAAATGGACAGCAAAAACCACCGCAGCGCGGCCCGCCCGACAGGATCAGCTTTTGTGGCCCGCCACTGCCAGAGTGCAAAGACAAAACTCGCCGCAAAAACACCCAGCACGCCGAAGTGGAACACCATGGGGCTGTGCCACTGCCGGTAGTCTGATAACCAGACCAAACCGGCCAGGGCAAAGATCAGGCCGGTGAACTTGAACGGTACGAGCGCGCGCGGATACTGACTGAGCAGGGCCGTCAGCGATGCGGTAAACAAGAGAGCGCCAAAGTGGTTAATAGCTGACAGCAAGCGAAACAAATCGCCATCGATAATCAGCTCGCGTGTGCTGTAAATAGCCGCCGCCGGTGCGAAAATTAAATAGCCGATACCGGTCAGCGCATAGAGACCCGCGGCATGATTGTGGCGCCGGCTGGACCAGACCAGAATACCGGTCATCGCCCCGCCAATGCCAAACAGCAATTGCAGCCAGAACAGCGCCGGCAGCTGATGCCAGTGACGCTCGCCAGTGCGAATGGTGTGACGGCTGTCGTCGGCCATCACTAGCTCGAGCCTGTCTGCCGAGGCGAGCAGGCGTTGGTGCTCGTAGAGCTGGTTCAGGCGCGGAAAATCCGGCAGCACATCCGGCTCTTCAATGATCCAGTCAGTGGTTGCCTGCACGAATTGATCTGCGACAACCATGCCCCTGACTTCACCCGGCGGCACATGGGTGTTAAGCCCGCCGGGGGTGGTGTGCAGGAGCAGCTTTTGCGCGTCGGATGAGGCACGAAAGTGGATATCCGTCATCGGCAGGCTGAGCGCCAAATGAATAACGGCCGTGGCGACCAGCAAACACAATAGAGCGCCGATGCTGATCAGCGTGCGCGGCGAAAATTGGAATGTCATGAAGCGTTCGTCCGTAGCGAAAAAGGCCGGCGCGGGCAGGGCGCGCCATGGCATATAATACCGTTTTATGAACCGCCCGCCAGACGCCTTAGCCTATGCAATCAGCGCTTGTGATCGAAGACAACCGAATGACCGCCAAAGCGCTCGCTGGCTATTTGCGCAGTGCCTTTACCGGCATAGACGTCAGACTCTGCGAGAGCCTGGCTCAGGCCAGGGACCAACTGGCGCGGCAGCGCCCCGATATCGTCTTGCTGGATATCGGCCTACCCGATGGCAAGGGCACAGCTCTGCTCGAAGAGCCCTGCCTGAGCGGCGTGCCCT
Organism: Gilvimarinus algae; assembly: GCF_030518215.1. Lineage (GTDB taxonomy): Bacteria > Pseudomonadota > Gammaproteobacteria > Pseudomonadales > Cellvibrionaceae > Gilvimarinus > Gilvimarinus algae. Next base: position 426,818 of record NZ_JAULRT010000035.1, on the reverse strand, counting down.
GGGTGGTGATGATCACCATCTTTGATGACGACGAACACCTGTTTGCCGCTCTGCGCGCTGGCGCTCAGGGGTATTTACTCAAAGACGAAACCGACGAGCGCTTTATCGAGGCGCTCAAGGGCATAGTGGCGGGCCGGCCGCCCTTATCGCCCGCCATCGCCCGAGCGATGATGTCGCATTTTCGCCCCAAGCTTCCCCGTACGGACCTCTCCCCGCGGGAGCTGGAGTTGCTGCAGTTGATCGCCGATGGCCTGAGTGTGCGCGCTGCCGCCGAGCGCATGGGGCTGGCCAGTAACACGGCGGCCGGCTATCTCAAGACCATCTACCAAAAGTTGCAGGTCAACTCGCGCGCTGGCGTGACCCGCAAGGCCGTTGAGCTGGGCCTGGTGCCCCCTGTCTAGAGAGGAAAAAGGACGTTTACTTGGTTTAAACCTTTCGTTTTGCTAGAATTTGTTTCGTTTTGAAACTTAAAAAGTCTGTTTATGGCTCAGCGTAATACCCAGTGGCGGCGGCGGCGCATTTTGGACCTCCTCGACGCATCCGGTGAGGTGGCCGTCGAGGCTCTGGCACAGGAGTTTCATACCTCTGAGGTGACCATCCGCAAGGATTTGGGCGCACTCGAAAGTCACGGGTTGTTGCTGCGTCGCCACGGTGGCGCTATTCCCCTACCCCAAAAACCTCTGCGCGCTGGCGCCGCCGCCTCTGCGGTGAAACAGAAAATTGCCCGCCTGGCGGCGGCGCAAATCCGCCATCACAGCCGCATTATTATCGACAGCGGCAATACCACAGCGGCACTGTTGCCCGAGCTTGGCAAGCTGCAAGGTCTGGTTGTGATGACCAACTCCCTCGGTATCGCCCAGTCCCTACTGGCGCTGGACAATCAGCCCACCCTGTTGATGCCGGGCGGCACCTGGGACGCGCGCTCCGAGGCCTTTCAGGGTCAGCTCGCCGAGCAGATGTTGCGCGCCTACGATTTTGATCAACTCTTTATCGGTGCCGATGGGCTGGATCTGGAGCGCGGCACCACCACCTTTAATGAGCTCTATGGTCTCAGTAGGGTGATGGCCGAGGTTGCCGCCGAAGTCATTGTGCTCGCCGAATCCGACAAGCTGGGGCGCAAAATTCACAACTTAGAGCTGCCCTGGTCCGTGATTGACCTGCTGGTCACCGATGCAAATCTGAGCGATGACAACAAACACACTATCGAGCAACAGGGCGTGCGGGTGCTGTGCGCCTGACTCAGGGAGAAAGCCATGAAAATAAAAACCGTTTTGTTTGTCGCGAGCCTCCTTTGCTCGCCTGCCCTGTGGGCAGAGCAAAGCCCTCTACATGGGCTTGAAGCCTTAACGGGGTCCTGGAAACTGCAGTCGCCGCAAACTCCGCAGGAGAAGGCCTTTCGTCTGAACTACCGACTGATTTCCAAAAACACCACCTTGGTTGAGGACTATGGCGATCCGGCCCAGCAAATTACTGAAACCCTCTATCACCGCGATGGCGAAAAGCTCCTGGCCACGCATTACTGCGCCCGTGGCAATCAACCGCGTTTGGCACTGCACCCGGATGCCGATGATAAGACGCTGGTTTTTGAGTTTCAGGACATCACCAACCTGGCTCATAAAAGCGACCCTCATATGGTCGGGATGCGCTTTGTGTTTGTCGATGCCGAACACTTTGAAAAAGAAGAAACCTATCTCGTCAATGGTGAACCTCACGTGTCGAGGATGCTGCTGGTCAGGGCCGATTAACCGTTTGTAGAACCCAACAGGACAAGTGTATGTGTGGAATAGTGGGCGCTATCGCCCAGCGCGATGTGGCAGAAATTTTACTGGAAGGGCTGCGCCGGCTCGAGTACCGCGGCTACGACTCAGCGGGCCTCGCGGTCGTCAGTGAGCCCGGCCAGTTGCAGCGGCTGCGCCGGCTCGGCAAAGTGCAGGCCCTGGCCGATGCCATGATCGGCCCGCTGGCAGGTGGTACCGGTATCGCCCATACCCGCTGGGCAACCCACGGCGAGCCGAGCGAGCGCAATGCCCACCCACACGTCAGCGCCGATAGCCTGGCTGTGGTGCACAATGGCATTATCGAAAATCACCAGGAGTTAAAAACCGCCCTGGAGCAAGACGGTTACCGTTTTAGCTCAGACACGGATACCGAAGTTATCGCCCATATGGTCCACAAAGCGCGGCAAACCGGTTTGAGCCTGTTCGCCGCTGTGCGCGCAACAGCAAAACAGTTGCGCGGCGCTTACGGCACTGTCGTGCTCGACAGTGAAGAGCCGGATAAACTCGTCGTCGCCCGCTCGGGCAGCCCCTTGGTCATTGGTCTGGGTATTGGCGAGAATTTTATCGCCTCAGATTCGCTGGCACTGCTGCCAGTGACGCGTCAGTTTATTTACCTGGAAGAGGGCGATGTTGCCGAAATTACCCGCAATACGGTTTACATAGAAGACGCCCGGGGCAACCCCGTCGAGCGCCCCGCGCAGGAGTCCACCGCCAGTTACGACGCCGGCAACAAGGGTGGCTATCGCCACTTTATGCTCAAGGAAATTTACGATCAGCCGCAGGCCGTGCGCAACGCTCTGGAATCGCGTTTGGCAGAAGATCATGTGCTGGACCAAGCCTTTGGCACCCAGGCGGGCGATGTGTTTGCCAGGGTAAAGCATGTGCAAATTGTCGCCTGTGGCACCAGCTACCATTCGGCCATGGTGGCGCGCTACTGGCTGGAATCTCTCGCCGGCATTTCCTGCTCGGTGGAAATTGCCTCCGAGTACCGCTACCGCAAACCCGTGGTCCTGCCCGACAGTTTGTTGGTGACAATTTCCCAGTCCGGCGAAACCGCCGATACTCTCGCTGCACTGCGCATGGCACGGCACTTGGGTTACTTGGCAACACTCGCCGTTTGCAATGTAGGCGCCTCATCGCTGGTACGCGAATCTGACCTGGCCTTTATGACGCGCGCCGGTGTGGAAATCGGTGTGGCCTCCACCAAGGCGTTTACCACGCAATTGGTGGGTTTGGCGATTTTGGTACTCGCGCTTGGGCAACACAACGACATCAACCCGCTCTTACTAACGGAAATGGTCGGTGCCCTGAAAAGCTTGCCAGAGCAGCTGGAAGAAACCCTGACGCTAGCCCCTGACATTGAAAAGCTCGCCGAAGAATTTGCCGACAAACACCACACACTGTTTCTCGGCCGCGGCGATCAATACCCCATTGCCATGGAAGGGGCGCTCAAGCTCAAAGAGATTTCCTACATTCACGCCGAGGCCTATGCCGCCGGCGAGCTCAAGCACGGGCCCCTGGCGTTAATTGACGAGGACATGCCTATTGTGGTGATTGCCCCCAACAATGAGCTGTTGGAAAAGCTCAAATCCAATGTCGAGGAAGTGCGCGCGCGCGGTGGCATTCTCTATGTGTTTGCCGACCGCGATGCCCAGTTTGCCTCCGACGAGACCATGCGGGTAATCAACCTGCCCCACACTCATCCGTGGATGGCCCCTGTGGTCTACACCCTGCCCTTGCAGTTGCTGTCCTACTATGTAGCGATTATTAAAGGCACGGATGTCGATCAGCCACGCAATCTGGCCAAAAGTGTTACGGTGGAGTAACGCCAATTGATGAAAAAATCGCAGCCGACCAATAACGACACAAGCTTTGTGCGCTTTGAAAAGAATGGCTTACTCCTCCGCGCTCAGAAACGGGTAGTGTCTCTATGAGCCGGCTTGATCAAGTGTTGGTGGAGCGTGGGCTGGCGATTAGCCGGGCGCAAGCGCAGCAATACATACGTGCCGGCAAGGTCCAGGTACTGATGACCAACGGCGAGTGGCAAACCCAGAGCAAAAACAGCTTTAAATGTCTGCCTGAACACCAGCTGCGGTTACTCGCGGGTGAAGAAGAGCGCTATGTATCGCGCGGCGGTCTCAAGCTCGCCGGCGCTCTTGCGCGAACCGGTGTTGACCCAGACGGAAAAATTGCCCTGGATGTGGGTCAGTCTACCGGCGGTTTCAGTGATTGCCTGCTGCAGGCAGGCATTGGTGCTTTGGTCGGTGTGGATGTGGGCAGAGATCAGCTGGCGGAAAAAATCAAAAACGATGCGCGCGTGAGTTACTATGAGAACATCAACGCGCGTGAACTGCCTTTTCAGCTCAGGGAAAAGCACGCGCCCACCGGTTTTGATCTGGCGGTAATGGATGTCTCCTTTATTTCACAAACCCTGATTCTACCCGCGCTCATGCCTCTGCTGGCGCCTGGCGGTGACTTGATCAGCCTGGTAAAGCCGCAGTTTGAGGTGGGCCGTGAGGGAATTGCCAAAGGCGGTATTGTAAGGGACGAGAACCTTTACCAGCAGGTGGAAGAAAAAATCCGCCGTAGCTGCGAGCACTTGAGGTTACAAGTACAGGATTATTTTGCCAGCTCCATCACCGGTGGGGACGGCAATCGCGAGTTTTTTGTTTGGGCTGTTAAACCGGAAAAATAAATTTTCCCATTGGAAAACGGTTAAAGGACTGATTATGACCCCCTCGTTTTTAAAAACCGCTTGTGTTGTTTTGAGTGCTTTGCTGCTGTGGGGCTGCGTTAGCCAGGCGCCGCAGGAGCCGCGCTATACCAGCTCGTTTATCTCCGTCAGTGAACCTGGCTTTGTCTTGGCACCGGGCGATCGCTTTGCCTGGTTTGCGCCGGCGGAGGTCATTAGCGATGGTGAGCACAGTCTGGGTGAAAAGACCATTGAGCATCTGCGCGAGCGCTTTGAACAGCGCATGACCGAACAGGGTTTTCAGATGGTCGGCAGCACCGACAGTGCCGATTACTGGATTAGCGCTGTCATCATTCTCGGCGATGCGGTCAGCGAGCAAGAGCTGGTGCAGCGCTACGATATCGCGCCGGCGCTCAGCAATCTCGCCAACTACGAGGCGGGCACTTTGGTGATGCGTTTAGTATCACCGCTTGGGCGCCGCACCCAATGGCGCGGCGCCATGGAGCTATTTACCGATCCGTCGCTAAAAGCCGAAGAGCGCCAGCGGCGTGTGGACTATGCGGTGGACACTTTTGCCCGCCATCTCTCGCCAAAATAACAGCGCCCTAGGGGGTGCCGGATTGACCCCAGTATGGCTACAATGCACACTTTGTGACCCGTATCACGGCAGTACGTCAATGCCCTATAACCTTTGACGTACCGACACACTTTAAGAGGAAGACCATGAACCGCTCCTACCCGCCGATTTGGAATTCAGCTACCGGCCAACCCCGCCCTGCCACTGGATGTGTGGCACGCCCACTGGCGCTGGCACTGGCCATCGCCGCCGCCAGCGGTACGGCCCTGGCCGGGCCCGACGGCGGAGTGGTTATTGACGGCAACGCCCATATTCATCATCGCGGCAATACCACCGATATCAACCAGCACACTCAAAACATTACTGTGGTGTGGGACAACTTTGATATCGATGCCAGCGAGATCGTCAACTTCCTACAGCCGAACAGCGACTCGATTGCACTGAACCGCGTGTTCAGCGCCGATGGCACCCAGATTAACGGCCAGCTCAACGCCAACGGCCGGGTGTTTGTGCTCGATGCCAACGGCGTATTGTTCGGCAAAAACGCCAAGGTGAATGTCGGCTCGCTGGTGGCCTCCACACTGGACTTGTCACACGCCGATTACGATGCAAGCAGCTTTACCTTCACCGGCGATGGCAAGCCCGCGGCGGTGACCAACCTCGGCAGCATCACCGCTGCCGACACGGGTGCGGTCGCGCTTCTGGGTGGGCGCGTGAGCAACCACGGGATTATTCAGGCCAAGCTCGGCAATATCGCTCTCGCCGCTGGCAACCAGATCACTCTGGATTTTGCCGGCGATGGTCTGCTCAATGTGCAGGTAGATGAGGCGGCCTTAAACGCCTTGGCAGAAAACCACGGCCTGATCAAAGCCGACGGCGGCCAGGTCCTGATGACCGCCCACGCCAGCGATGCGCTGCTGCAAACGGTGGTCAATAACACCGGCGTGATTGAAGCGCAAACCCTGCAAGAACAAGACGGCAAAATTCTCTTACTGGGCGGCATGACCGACAGCACCGGCGGCACAGTGCGTGTCAGTGGCACGCTGGACGCATCAGCGCCAGAAGACGGCAACGGCGGCTTTATTGAAACCTCCGGTAGCATTGTGAAAGTTGCGGCCAACGCTACGCTCGATACCTCAAGCGCCAATGGCGACGCCGGCACTTGGCTGCTCGACCCGACCAACCTGGAAATCAGCTACAACGAGATGGGCGGCAACGACGGCGTCAGCCATGTTCACACCCAAGCGCTGCAAAATTCCCTGGCAGGCGGCAATGTCATTCTGGAAACCGCCGATGCCGGTGCAGGTAATGGCGACATCACTATCGTTGACCCGATTATTTGGGCCAGCAGCAACAGCCTGACTTTAAATGCCGACGGTGGCATCGCCTTTAACGATTACCTGCATGCGCCCAGTGGCGGCTTAACCCTGAACGCTGCCAATAACATCACCACCGGCGCCGAAGGGCATATCAACGTTGCCTCCTTTACGCTGGAAGCGGGCAACTTCTCGCAAATCGCCGCCACCCTGCCCACCTTTATGGCCGATGACTTCGTCATCAACGGTGGCACTTTTACTCGTGCCACAGGCGGTAGTGTCGGCGGTGCGGCGCTGCAAATTACTGACGTTTTTGGTTTGCAGGGTTTGGATACCACCCCGGACGCTGATGCCGTTTTGGTCAACGACATTGACGCATCCGGCACGGCCAGCTGGAACAGCGGTGAGGGCTTTAATCCCATAGGTGATGATACCCTCAATTACACGGGTACATTTGATGGCGCGGGCCATACCGTTGATGGCCTTACGATCAGTCGTTCCGGTGAAAATTATATCGGCTTGTTTGGTTATACCTCTAACACAGCTGTCATTGAGCGTGTTGGTGTTACCAATGTTGATATTGAGGGGCAGAGCTTTGTTGCGCCACTGGTAGGGTACAACTTTGGTGAGATAACACAAAGCTATGCCACTGGTAGCCTAACGGGAATTGGGTTTAGTTTTGGCGGCTTGGCCGGTTTCAATTTTGGCGATGTCGATCAGACTTACAGCACGGCTGCGGTTTCCGGCGGGCAATACGTGGGTGGCCTAGTGGGCGAAAACTATGGCGATATTACCCAGAGCTACGCCACGGGTGTTGTCAATGGAGCAGATTCTGGTGGTTTGGTCGGACTAAACAGTGGGACGGTCAACACCAGCTACTGGGATGGCTTTACCACCACCGCGGGTGCGACTGGCTTTGGAACCGACGGCGGCGGATCAGTTTTTAATGCCACCGAAGTAAACGGCAACTGGGCTGGCGCTCCCAATGCTTACAATGAAGCAACCTACACCGGGTTTGATTTTACCAACACCTGGTTTATCGCCGAGGGCAGCTCTCGGCCGATGCTGCGCGCCTTCTTAGACGGCGGTAATATTTCCAACCTCTACCAACTGCAAGGTATGGCTGCCAACTTAAGTGGCAGCTACACCTTGGTCAACGATATCGACGCCTCAGCCACGGCATCGACCGATAATGCCGATGTCTGGGGCGGGCGCGGTTTTGCGCCTGTTGGTAATGGTACTGCAGAGTTTACCGGTGAGTTGGATGGCCAGGGCTTTGTTATTGATGGCCTAACCATTTCGCGGCCCGATCAGATTTACGTGGGTTTGTTTGGAGTCCTTGATAGCTTGGCCAACCTCACGGGTGTTGTTCTAGAGTCAAGTTCTATTGTCGGCAGTGAATATGTAGGCAGCTTAGCGGGTTATAGCGAAGGCAGTATCAACCGCAGCTATGCGGTGGGTACGGTGTCAGGTTTTCGTGTTACTGGTGGTCTAGTTGGTATTAGCAGTAACACTAGCGATACTAGTAGTAGCTACTTTATGGGGTCTGTAGCCGGAACAGAATATATTGGCGGCCTGGTAGGCATCAGCAATAACAATATTACTAGCAGCTACGCGATCGCTTCGGTAGCCGGCACAACAGGCATTGGCGGCTTGGTGGGATTCAATGGTGGTGGTATTACCAGTAGCTACGCGACCGGTTCGGTAGTCGGTGAAACCGGTGTTGGTGGCTTGGTTGGGTACAATGATGACAGTATTACCGCCAGCTACGCGACCGGTTCGGTGACCGGAACAACGGGTGTTGGGGGTATTGCGGGTTACAATTACGAGACTATTACGAATAGCTACTGGGATATCTATACCTCCGGTGAAAGTGATGCAGTGGGATCAGGTTCAAATGCTGGCACCAGCGCGGTAAATGGCAATTGGGCCGGGCCGCCGACTGCCTACAATCAAGCGTCCTATACAGGTTTTGATTTTACCAACGACTGGTTTATCGCCGAGGGCAGCTCGCGTCCTATGCTGCGTGCCCACCTTTCCAGTGGTGGTGAAATCCATAACCTCTACGACCTTCAAGGTATGGCCGCTAATTTAAGCGGTAGCTACACCCTGATGGCGGATATCGATGCTTCCGCCACCGCCGATAGTGTTACGGCAGGCAATGGAGGCAACTATTCCGATGTATGGGGTGGTCGTGGTTTTGCGCCCGTGGGGATTGATGGTGGTTCATTCGTCGGCAGTTTGGATGGTAACGGCTTTGTTATTGATGGTTTGACTATTAATCGCCTCGATCAAGATGGCGTCGGACTATTTGGCAGAATTGAAGATGCAACACTGACACAAGTTGGTCTTACCCAAGTTGATATTACAGCGAATGACGGGGTTGGCGCATTGGTTGGCGACTCTGTTATGGGGACAATTACGGGTAGTTTTAGCACTGGCCAAATCAATGCCAACCAAGTTGCGGGTGGGTTGGTCGGCCTGTCCAGAGGAGATAATATTAGCGGAAGTTACAGCGATACTGATGTAACTATCTCGGGCCTTTTTGCTGGGGGGCTAATAGGCAATGCAGGCCAAATTGCTGCTACAAGCGTTAGTAATAGTTATGCCTTAGGGGATGTCTCCGGTAGCGATGGGGTTGGCGGTTTAGTTGGTGAAATAGTAAATGGTTCAAGTATTTCGCAAAGCTATGCTTCGGGGACAATTACAGGTGGCGCTAATAGTGGCGGCTTAGTTGGTTCGAACTCTACCAGCACGATTACGGATAGTTTCTGGAATACCGATGTTGAAGCTGTGGGTGTAGGCATTGGCGACGCTAGCGGCGCCACCGGCCTCAGCACCGCTGAATTTACAGACTTGGCCAGCTTTGCCGCCTGGGGCGCCGATATTGATGCCGAGGGCGGCACCGGCGCTACCTGGCGTATCTACGAAGGCAATAGCGCTCCGTTATTACGCTCTTTCCTCGCCGAAATCGATGTGATCGCCTATGACGATTACAAAATCTACGATGGTGTCGCCTACGACGGTCTGCACGACATTAACGGCACCACCGGTGCAGGCGTGCGCTACGGCACCAGCTACGCCGAGTTTGTCTCGGTGTTTGGTGAGAACGGCACGCCCTACGGCTCGGATGCGATCAACAGCGCCGACTTGGAATACACCGGCGACTCGCAAGGCGCGATTGATGCGGGCACCTACGCCATTACCCCCAGTGAGCTCTGGTCGAACCAGACCGGCTACGACATCCTCGTCACCGACGGTATCTTGACCATCGATCAGGCCGTGGTGAGCGTGACCGTCACCATCAACGACGCCAGCAAAGTCTACGGCGCGGCCGACCCCAACTTCAGCTGGCGGGTGACCTCCGGAACTTTGGGTGCGGGCGATACTTTAACCGGCAACCTCTTCCGCGATCCGGGTGAAAACGTTGGCACCTACGACATCCACGGCAACATTACCGGGGATCTCGCCAGTGGTAACTACAACGTCACCCTCAACGAGGGTGTGTTCACCATCACCCCAAGGGCCATTACCATCAGCGTGGCCGATCTGGCCAAACTCTATGGCGAGCAGGACCCGGAGCTGACCTACACCATGACCGGTTCGCCCGCCAATGGCGATCAGCTGGCCGTGAGCCTGAGCCGCGCGGCGGGTGAGAACGTGGGCGACTACGCCATTACCGCCGATGTCAGCGGTGATCTGGCGAGCGACAATTACAGCCTGAGCATCGACAACGGCGTGCTTACCATCACCCCGCGCGAAGTGACCGTGAACGTGGCGGATCTGGCAAAAATCTACGGCGAAGACGACCCGGCCCTGACCTGGGCCGTGACCGAGGGCTCGCTGGCCCCCGGCGAAACCCTGGAGGGCAACCTCAGCCGCGAGGCGGGTGAAAATGTGGGTGACTACGCCATTATGGGCGAGCTCGCCGGTGATCTGGCCACGGCCAACTACACCGTCACCCTCAACAACGGCGTGCTCAGCATCAGTCCGCGGCCGATAGTGATCAGCGCCGACGATCTGGTGAAAATCTACGGCCAGAACGATCCCGCGCTCACCTACACCCAGGGCGGCACCCTCGCCTTTGACGACACCATGGAAGTCAGCCTCGCCCGTGAAGACGGCAGCAATGTGGGCCTCTATACCATCACCCCAACGGTGACCGGCGACGTGCTCTCGGACAACTACGCCCTCTCGGTACAGGCCGGCGCCCTGCAAATCACCCCGGCGGCGCTGACCGTCACCGCCGATGACCTGGAAACCTACTGGGACCTGCTGCCGGACGAGTTCACCGCCACTTTGGACGGACTCACCAACGGCGACACCGAGGCCGATGTGTTTGGCGACTCACTGGTGGTCACCAGCGATCTGACCCTGCCCATCCCCGGTGAATACACCCTGACGCCCATCGCTACCCTTGCGAGCAACAACTACACCGTCACCTACAACGACGGCGTGTTGAACCTGCTCAGCTCCAACCCCGGCAACGGCTATGGCGACGGACTCACCAGTACCCAGTTCCCGGCCCGTGAATCCTTAGGCCGCGACAACCGCGCCAACATCTACGAGGGCCGCGACCTGCTCGACGGCGCGCTGGATGAGATCGAGCTGAGTGTGCTGCAAGGCGGCACCCGCCTGAGCGCGGCCGAGCTGGCCGACATCGGCCTGCTCATGCCCCGCGCGGTGCTCTTCCCCAACAACAGTGCGGTGATTGGTGAGGAGTACATCGGCATGCTCGAGCGCTTTGTCGAGAAGCTCAAGCACTACCCGGACCTGACCTTGTTGATTGAAGGCCACACCTCCAACACCGGGCCCAAGGCACTGAACGTGCGCCTGGCGCAAAAGCGCGCCATGGTGGTGTACAACCTGCTCGTTGAGCTGGGCGTTGACCCGGCGCGCATGGGCACCAAGGGCTTTGACTGGATGCGCCCGGTCGCCGACAACAGCACGCTGGCCGGCCAGGCGCTGAACCGCCGTACGGAAATCACCCCGGACAAACCGGCCGACAACCCGGCGCAGGGAGGCGAGTAATCATGGATCGCGTGACACAACAGACCACCACACTCAAAGGCAAAGGAACACGAACCACCATGAAAGCAGCATCGGCCAGCTCACTGTCTCTGCTCACCCTGACCGGGGCTCTGCTGAGCGCCCAGGCATTTGCCCAAGTGGTACCCGATGCCGGTACCTTTATCCGCGAGCTGGAAACCGAGCCGGTGCAGGACGTGGAAAAGTCCAACCTGGATGTGCAGCTGCCCGAGCAACCCCCGGCGCCCAAGGCCGCCGAGGGCGGGCCCAGTGTCTTGGTGGACAGCTTTGTCATCAGCGGCAACCAGGCCTTTGACAGCGACACCCTGCTGGCGCTCGTCTCCGAGCTTGAGGGTGAGCAACTGACCCTGGCTCAGCTGCAAGAAGCCGCCGGTACAATCACCGCTTACTATCGCGAGCGCGGCTACTTCCTGGCCCGTGCTTACCTGCCCCAGCAGGATGTCAGCGACGGCAGCGTGATCATTGATGTGCTCGAAGGTCGCCTGGGCAAGGTGGATCTTACCAACGAATCCCACACCCGGGATTTTGTGGTCAAGCGCCCCTTCCGCTCCCTCGCCCCCAACCAGATGCTCACCGCCGATGAGCTGGAAACGCCGCTGCTGCGCCTGTCGGATATCCCGGGCATTGAGGTCACCACCACGCTCGTGCCCGGCGAAGAAGTGGGCACCAGCGATCTCAAGGTGGATGTCGCGCAGGGCCCCTGGGTCAACGGCACCGTGGAGCTCGACAATCACGGTAACGAATCCATTGGTGAGTACCGCCTGGGCGCCAGTGTGCAAGTGAACAGCCCGCTGGGTCTCGGCGATCGTTTTGATCTACGCGCGCTCGGCTCCGACGAAGAGCAGGTGTTCTTCCGCGCCCAGTACCAAATGCCCGTGGGTCCCTGGGCCACCAACATCGGTGCGGCCTACTCGGACATGGACTACGAGCTGGGCGGCAACTTTGAGGAGCTGGATGCAACCGGTAACGCGCAAATCACCACCGTGTTTGTGGATCAATCCATTATCCGCACCCGCAACCACAACCTGAGCGCGCAGCTGCAGTACGACAGCAAAGACCTCCAAGACAAAATCGACGCCTTTGGCTCCAACAGCGACAAAGACTCCGAGCTCTACACCCTGACCCTCGGCGGCGACTGGCGCGATCAGTTCCTGGGGGGCGGTGTCACCCAGTGGTCTCTGGCCTACACCAAGGGTGAGTTGAACATCCACAGCTACCTGGACCAGATAATCGACTCGGTGACCGCACAAACCGCCGGCGACTTTGAGCGCTGGGCACCGTCGATCATGCGTTTGCAGAACTTAGGCGGTAACTGGAGCCTGCACGCGCAAATCCACGGGCAGTTTGCCGATAAGAACCTGGACTCTTCCGAGAAAATCAGTTTGGGCGGCGCCTACGGTGTGCGCGCCTACGCCCAGGGCGAGGCCAGTGGCGATGAAGGTTACATCGCCAACGTTGAGGTGCGCTACAACCTCACCAGCCGCTGGCAGGTGTACGCCCTGGCGGACTACGGCCAGGTGGACGTGAACAAGAATCCCTGGGAAGGGGTGGCCGACAACGAGCGCGACCTGGCCGGTGCCGGTGTGGGTGCGCGCTACAACAGTCAGAGCTGGCACTTCAATGCCACGGCGGCGGCGCCCATTGGCAACGATGAGACGGTGGGCGATGACGACGATGTGCGCCTGTTTGCCAAGCTGGTGTGGAAGTTTTAGAAAACCCGCTGGCATTAAAGAAACAGCGTAAAAGAAAGCTACTGTAAAAAGCCACCGTAAAAGAGAGCTTCACCCGATCACCCCGCCAGGCAAGCGGTGGTGAATCGGGTGCTGTTTTTTTAAGAGTCCGCTTTTGTCGGCAGGTGTTCTGCCAAAAAGTCATCGATGGCTTTAAACGTCGCTAAGCGGTGCTGCTCAGACGACAGGTGGTGGTCTTCACCGTCCAGCTCAATGTAAGTGACGTTTTTATCGGCGTCTTCCAGCGCTTTGTGCATCGCGCGGCTGTGATCCACATCCACTTGCCGATCCATATTGCCATGCACGAGAAGCACCGGCACTTTGATTTCGCTGGCGTAGTTAATGGGAGAGGCCTCTTCCAGTCCCTCGCCGATCTTGCCGACCTGTTTATCGACCACATTGTGGCCCGAGGTAAAGTTGCGGTGGTCGCGCACCAGTTTCACCAGATCGCTGGCGCCGGCAAAACTGATGGCGCACTGATAAAAATCCGGTGTTTTTACAACGCCCATCAGCGCTGCGTAACCGCCGTAGCTGGCCCCGGCGATGCAGACTCTATCCGGGTCGGCAATGCCCTTTTCAATCAAACTCAAGGCACCGTCCTGAACATCGTCTTGCATGTCTTTGCCCCAGCCGGCCAGGCCCGCCTGGCGGTGGTCAAAGCCCAGGCCCTCCGAGCCGCGAAAGTTCATGCGCAGTACGGCGTAGCCGCGGTTGGCAAAAAATTGAGCCCAGTAATCAAATTGGCCTGTGTCACGGTGCTGCGGGCCGCCGTGGGGGAAGACGATGGCGGGCAGCTTTTTCGGCTCGGTGTCGCGGGGCAAGGTTAACCAGCCCTCGATGCCCAGCCCGTCTCTGGCCTTGTACGGATAGGGCTCTGTGGTAGCGAGCACCGCAGGGGGCAGCTTTTGGTAGCGGTAGGCGATGGCATCGAGCTTAATAGGGTCGGTCTGACCGTAGTAATAAGTGCCCGACTCGGTTGACCCCGAACTGTATACCAAAAAGTGCTGACGATCGGGCGTCATGTCGTAAATCGCGTTGTGGTCGGCGCTCAGGGCGTTGCTGAGTGCCGGGCCGAGAGTTTGGTACTTTTTATCGAAAAAGTGAGTGCCGCCATGCTCCGCCGTACTGATACCCATTGCCTCACCCTTGCTGTCATAGACGAGGTAACCGCTCACATCGTACACCGGGTGGCTATGCACCAGCTCGCGCTTAAGCTCCGGATCTTTCAGGTTCACTTTAAAGAGTGCTTTGCGCCCTTGGTGATAGGCCAGCAGGTAGAGGGTATTGGGGTCTTTGCCAAAGCCTACCGGTGTGACTTCATCTTCTGAATAAACCTCGTAGGGCCAAAGGTTACGCCATTTGTCCTCGTTCGCATCGCGGACCAGTGTCGAGAAAACGCCGTCATCCCAGTAATGGCCCAGACGAACACGGTGTTGCTGGTCGGTAGACCAGCTCATGACGCCGTTTTCGGAGTTGTGCACGACGCTGGTGTCCTGGTTGCGGATGTTGACTTTATACACCACGTTGGCGGGGCCACCGTGTTTGCCGGGCAGTGCCATAAGGACATGGTCGGGGTCATCGGGGAGCAAGTCGACAAAGTTGGCGAGATTGGGCGGCAGCACGGTAAATCGCTTTAAAAACGCGCGTTTAAACGGTGAGGTAACCTCGCCGGTTTGGGTATCGACAAACAGCGCGCGAAACTCGCGGGTTTTGGCGCGCAACTGTCCCATGCCTACCCAGGTGTCTCTCTCGTCGGGGTAGTGGGTTGTCACCACCAGTGTGCGGGCGTCTTTCCACATCAGCGACGAGAGATAGTATTTGGAGTTGTCAGTAAACAGCACAATGGTTTTTTCGCCGCTACTGATATCGCTCACTTGAACGCCCAAGCCCTGAGTCTCGCCGGTGTCGAGGCGCACAAAGGCTGCGGTTTTTGCGCCGTCCGGCGACAGGCGAACCCTGGCCGTATCGGGCAGGTGGCCAAAGTATTCGTAGGGCAGCGGGTCGGCGTGGGCAAACGCGACCAGCAGATAGAGAGAGAAAACGCTGAAAATGCATCGAAACATGGCAGATTCCTTCAATTGTTATAGTATGTCCTCGCTTGTGATTCTGTCGGATCAGCCCGGTCGTTTCAACAGCGGGGCTTTTCTTTGCCCAGACCTACCCCTCCACTTTTTTGGTTAGATGTTAATGCGCGGATCTGTCAGCAAACACCCACCGCCCAAGCGCGACGAGTCGGTACCGCCGCTGAGCCTGACCGATGTCTTTTCTTACCTCTGGCCCTATTTGCTGGAGTTTAAGGGGCGTGTGCTTTTGGCGGTGCTCGCGCTTTTGGCGGCCAAGGGGGCAACCCTGCTGATGCCCTGGGCGCTCAAGCACATTGTCGATGGCTTGGATAAGAGCTTGCAGACAGTGCTGGTTTTGCCGGTTTTCTTGCTGATTTTTTACGGGATCTTGCGCTTTGGCGGCGTGTTTTTTGGCGAGTTGCGCGATGCGATTTTCTCGCGGGTGACCGAGCGTGCCATGCGCCGTATTGGACTGAGAGTGTTCAAACATTTGCACAAATTGGAGCTGGCTTTTCATCTGAATCGGCAAACCGGCGGTATCAGTCGTGATATTGAACGCGGTACCAACGCCATCAGTTTTTTAATGCGATTTTTGATGTTCAACATTCTGCCAACGCTCATTGAAATTGGCATAGTCGCGGTAATTTTTACGGTGGCGTTTTCGCCGCTCTATGCCGCCATTACGCTTGGCGCCGTCATTGTTTACGGCGCTTTCACCGTGTTGGTGACGCAGTGGCGAACGCGCTTTGTGCGCGAGGCGAACCAGGCGGACTCGGTCAGTAACACCCGCGCGGTGGATAGCCTGCTGAATTATGAAACCGTCAAATATTTTAATAATGATGAGCACGAGGCCGAGGTCTACGATCGGCATCTGGAAAACTGGGAAGCGGCCAAATTAAAAAACCGTCTGTCGCTGTTGGCGCTGAATTCGGGTCAGGCTCTGATCATCGCGCTGGCGATGACGGCCATGATGTTTCTGGCGGCCGATGGCGTTGTCTCCGGCGACTTGACGCTCGGTGATCTGACCATGGTCAATGCCTATATGATTCAGTTGTTTATGCCGCTCAACTTCCTCGGCTTTGTCTATCGTGAAATTCGCCGTGCGCTCACAGATTTGGAGAGTATGTTGGCCCTGCTGAAAAGGCCGGTCAAAATCATCACACCACCTGGCGCCAAAGAGCTGCAACTCACTGGTGGCAAGGTGGTGTTTGACGCTGTGCAGTTTGGCTACCGGTCCGACCGCCCGATCCTTAAGGACTTGTCACTGACACTGGAGCCCGGCAAAAAGCTCGCCGTGGTGGGCGCTTCGGGGGCGGGCAAAAGTACCATTGCTCGCCTGCTCTATCGCTTTTACGACCTCGATGGCGGCGGGATAACCATTGATGGGCAGAACATCGCTCAGGTATCGCTCGACAGCTTGCGCCGTCAGATCGGGGTGGTGCCCCAGGATACGGTGCTGTTCAATGCCAGCGTCCGCGACAATATCGCCTATGGACGACCGGGGGCATCAGAAGATGAGATAGAACGCGCTATTGACCTGGCGCATTTGCGAGGTTTTATCGACGCCCTACCCGATGGCGACCAGACACGGGTGGGCGAGCGCGGGCTCAAGGTCTCCGGCGGAGAGAAGCAGCGCATCGCCATTGCCCGGGTGATTCTCAAGCGCTCGCCCATCCTGATTTTCGACGAGGCGACCTCGGCGCTGGACTCCCAGGCGGAATCTGCCATTTTGCAGGCACTCAAAGAGGTGGCTCGGGGCCACACGACGCTGGTGATTGCCCACCGTCTCTCCACGGTGGTGGATGCCGATTGCATCGCCGTGCTCAGCGAAGGACAGGTGGTCGAAAGTGGCAACCACACTGAGCTGCTGGCGGCTCGAGGTCATTATGCCCGTCTTTGGGCGCTCCAGCAGTCCTCTCAGCAACGGCAGTTATAAAGAAATCCCGGATTCTGCCGAAAGCCTGTGACAAAACGGATATAAAAGCGCGGACCACTGGAACGGATAGACGCGAAAACCCGTGATTGTCATTTTGATATAGCAAATTGCTAGAGCGCAAAGGTGGTAGAGGCTCGGAAAACACCGCTTGGCGCATTATACTACCACCATGACAATCGGATGATATGTGGCGCCGCCTGTGAATCTCACCTATAACTGGAAACAGTGGCCCACTATAACAGCGAATAAATCGACGAGGACGCCGTGAAAAATCTATCACTCAAGTGGAAAATTCTGCTAAGTGTCACCCTCACCTGCATTGCGGCGGTGGTGGTTACAACCTTTGTAACCGTCCGCTCCGGTATCGCTACGGTGGAAGAGACCATTATCAAAGACACCCGCACCTTGGCCGATGTACTCGGCGAGGCGAGTATCGGTGCAATTACCTTTGAAGACGACATGACGGTGACTGCCTCACTCCAGGCGCTGAAGATCAGCGACCGGGTGCTGGGCGCGGTCATCTACGCCGGCGGTGAGCCCTTCGCCTGGTTCTCCCGCAGTGGCGACGGCAAAATGCCCACAAGCTTGCCCTCGCGCCCCAACGCCGAAGGGGTCGTAGAACTTGAAAATGCCCTGATCGTTACCGAAGCCATTAAGTCAGACGGGTCCCAGGTGGGCACCATTTCTTTTCACGTGGACTTGTCTGAGCTGAACGCCGTGGTGGCCGAGGCCGTGAAAGACGCTATTTGGGTGGTGATCATTATCAGCTTGGTCGCTGCGGCGCTCGCCTATCTGGTGCAAGCGAGCGTGGTGAAGCCGGTGAAAAACGTGGTGCGTGCGCTGCGCGATATCTCGGAAGGTGAAGGGGATCTGACCCGCCGCCTGCCCGTGGAGGGCACCGATGAAATCAGCGAGCTGTCCGCCAATTTCAACCGCTTTGTCGAGCGCCTGCAGAACATTATTTCCAGCGTGGCAGAAACCGCCGTCGAGGTGGACGAAAGTGCGAATATTCTCTCCAACCTGTCGCAGGAAAACGAGCGCTCTATTACCTCCCAGCAGTCGGACATTCAGCAGATTGTTACCGCCATTAAAGAAATGGCCAGTGTGGTGGCCGATGTCACCCAGCGGGTTGCAGAAACCGCCGATAACTCTCTGCAAGCCGATAAAGTCGCCATGAGCGGCAAGAAGATTGTGCAGAGCACCATGAGCCAGATTCAGAGCCTGTCGGCGGACATCAAAACCGCCTCGGAGGTGATCGACCGACTGCGCCAGGAGACGGTTGCGATTGGTACGGTGCTGGATGTGATTCGCGGTATTGCCGAGCAGACCAACCTGCTGGCGCTCAACGCGGCCATTGAGGCGGCACGTGCCGGCGAGCAGGGCCGCGGCTTTGCCGTGGTCGCCGATGAAGTGCGCACTCTGGCTTCGCGCACGCAAAGCTCCACCACTGAGATTCAGGAAATGATCGAGCGGCTGCAAACCGGCTCAGCTGAGGCGGTAGAAATGATGACCGCCGGCACCAGCCAGGCAGACGCCTCTGTGGCCCGCGCCAGCGAGGCGACAGACTCGCTGGAAGAAATCACTAACTATGTGGGTGAGATTCGCGATCGCACCAACCAGATCGCCGCCGCCTCCGAGCAGCAAAGCGCTGCTACCCAGCAGATTGAAGTAAATATCGACAGTGTCTCTGGCGTTGCCCAGAGCACGGCCGAAAGCTCCAGCCGCATTACCGCCAACAGCGCCAACCTGGCGAAAATGGCAAAACAGATGTCAGAGCTGGTGGGACGCTTTAAGATATAATGCCCTAAGCCGGAAGTTTTCGATACCTTGCTAGAGCCTTTGAGTGAAGTCAGAGATAGAGCCAATGAAAAAAACGTTATTGCAAGTCTCATTAGTCAGCGCCCTGTGCCTGCCCGGTTTGTCACTGGCCTGTTCAGAGCCGCAAAAGCCCGCCGACTTTCCCGATCCGGCTACGGCTGTGACCGCGCAAATGGTCAAGGCCAACAACGAGGTGAAAGCCTACGTAAAAGCCATGGAAGAGTACCTGGGCTGCTCGGGTATGTCCCGCTCTGATCAGAAAAAAGCCATTGAAGATCTCGAAGCCTACGCCGAGAGCTTTAACAAGCTGATTCGCGAATTCAAAGCCCGCAACGGCTAAAATGGATTGCGCAGCGAGGGATCGCTGCACCCCCTCTATGCTTTAACACGGATGTTACCAGTCACACAGGGAGTGTCGGATGCGCAACGCAGGAAAGCCCCTACTGATCCTCTGCTCGCTCGCCGGGTTTTGTGGATTTATTGCCCTCGTGGTTCACGTGTACCAAGTGTTTAAAGGTCCGGCCTTTGAGCAGTCGGTGGCGATGGTGCGTGAGCATGAACAAGTGCTTGAGCAATTTGGTTCGCCCATTGACGTGAGTGCACTTGTGACCGGCAATTATTTTGTCTACGGCGCTATGATTCAATACGAGATTGAAGGGCCTCTGGCGAGCGGTACGGTTTACGCCATGGCTTCAAAAGATGCCGATGGCTGGGTGGTGGATTCGGTCTTCGTACAACCGGAGGGCAGCGATGACTATATTGCGGTGTCCACCTACGAGCCGACCGAATTCAGCAGCGCCGGCAGCTGCGAGCCACCGGACGAGGATTATAAGTTGGACCTTCCACCAGAGCCAACAATTGACACGGCTACAAACGAGCTTTGATCGTGCTCATATCCGGGCGAATGTAAAAGCGCCCGTCAATATCCACCACTGGCAAGCCGATTGAGCGGGTTTTCATATTCTGGTGGCGCATACTGGCGATCATTGACGTCTTGACACTTTGGTTGGTGATATCACGATAGTCGTAGTCAATATTGGCCTTGCGCAGTGCTTCGATTGTACGGGTAGTGACAGGGCAGTTGTCGTGACCATAAATAGTCACAAAGCCGCGGCTGACATCGGGGTTGTTTGACGATTCCGTGAAAGAGAAATCGTTGATATTCACAGAGGGGCTATCGCCGTTTTGGTATTTATCAAAGGCCATGTAGCCGGCGAAAAGAATTAGGCCAATAAAAATCAAGTGTCTCATGGTTCATCCTTGAGTTTGTTTGACACCGCAGTTTAGCAAACAATCACGCCAAAGACATGGCCGCCTTGACGTCATCGCGGTAACGCCGCGACAGGGCGACGGTGTCGCCGGATTTCAGTGTGATGGTGTAGTCGCCAAACTCCGTGGGCTCCAGGTGATCCACCTCGTGCAGATTGACAATGGCCGAGCGGTGCACTCGCTGGAATACCGAGCCGGGCAGCTGCTTCTCCAGCGCGGCCATGGTGGTGCGCATGGGGTAGACTTTGCCATTGAGGTGTAAATTGGCGTAATTGCCTGAGGCCTCAATCCATTCAATATCCGCCACAGCAATTAAAAATTCTTTACCCAGTTTCTTTACCAGCAATCGGTCCGGCAGTGGTCTGGAAGAGTCGTCACTCTCATTCACGTAACTCGCCTCGCCGCGCAGTCGGCGGACAATAAATTGATAGCCGGCGATCACCACAACCATGGTGAGGTAGGTCATGGCGTCTTTGCGAAACTCGTAGACAAATTCATACGCGAGATTCCCAAAGTGATAGTGCGAGCCCATCAACGCGTACCAGAGCTTACGCAGCGCCACCATACCCGTCACATGCACCACTGAAAATGCCACTAGTGCCGCCAGGTGGCACAGCAGTTGAGTGGCGAGGGAGAAGCGGCTTGCCAAAAAACGAATCAGCCACGCCAGCGGCCAGACGCACAGCAAAATCATCACCATGCTGGTAGTTTCCCAGCTCAGAGGCTCCCAAAACGGCAGGTCGCTGCCCGAGCGGCGGTACTCCATAAGTTCGGTTGTCGCCAGCAGCAGGGTATTGAGTCCGGCCCAGACGAGCAGCATTGCCGCTGGCCAGAACGTCTGATGGCTGAGAAAGTGTGCTTGCAGGCGCGAGGCGAGTGGTTGGCGGCTCATGGTCATGGGGTTCCTGCAACTGGTCACAGCTGGCTGCCGTTTATCACAAACTTAAATCAATCAATCACTTAGCTTATCTGCGGGGTTTTAAGCAGGGGCAGACTGTGGGGCAAGTTTACACCGAATAACGGAGATGTCCCATTAGTGGAGAAACCCCTGTGTGGTGCCAGCAGCGCCGTCACGAGCTGGATGGCTTGCGCGTATTGGCGTTTGGTTTGTTGATTCTGTATCACGTCGGCATGGCCTATGTGGCCGACTGGGGCTGGCACATTAAAAGCGAGCACCTGAGCGAACCACTGCAATACCTGATGCTCTGGTCGAACCAGTGGCGTATGTCGCTGTTGTTCCTGATCAGCGGCGCTGCTATTTCCTACCAGCTAGCGCGCGCGAGCGGTGTGGGGTTTATGGGCGCTAACGCGCGCAAGCTATTGGTGCCACTGGTGTTTGGCAGCTTGGTGATTGTCGCCCCCCAGGCGTTTGTTGAAAGCAGACAGGCCGGTGAGCTGGCTGATATGAGCTATTGGCGCTTCTGGCAAAACTACCTGGGATACCCTTTTGGTTTTGGTGAACCCCTGCCGCCGGTGTATCTGCGTCTGGAGCCGACCCACATTATCTACAACCACCTGTGGTACCTGCTCTATCTGTTTGCCTATGTCGCCGTTCTCTGGCTGATGTACCCGCTACTGAACAGCAGTGCGGCAAGGGCCCTGGGCCGCTGGCTGGATCGACACTTGCCGGCCGGGGCGCTGGTGGTGCTGCCGATTGTTGTGCTCTTTGCCATCGGCCAGTGGCTCTGGGCAGATTACCCCACCACCTACTTTCTGGTGGATGACTGGTACAACAACGCCCGCTACTTTTTTGTCTTTGCCTTGGGCTTTGCCCTGGTGCGCTCCAACCGGCTATGGAGTGCTCTTGGTCGCATGCGCCGCTTCACGCTGCTGGTGGCGACGGCCAGTTATCTGGGGATTCTCTTTTATTATCGGGGCGGTCAGCTATCGCTAATCGCCCCCTTTGAGGAGCTTTTGCGGGCGCTGGTGTGGTCCGCTAACGCCTGGCTGTGGATCGCGGCCATTATTGGCTACGGTCAGCGGTACCTGGCTACCGCTAAGCCGCGCATTCAGGCCGCCAACCGCGCGGTATACTGCTGCTACATTGTTCACCAAACTCTGATTGTGGTGGCGCTCTATGTTCTGGCTGATTGGCACCTGGGGCCGGTGCTAGAACCCGTTACTCTGATTGCGCTGACGGCACTTGGCTGCTACCTCAGCTATCGGCTAATCCGCCCGATTCCCTACTTGCGGGTTTGTTTTGGCCTATTTGAAAAGGCGCCTCAAACGACCCATTGGCGAATGGTATCGAGGTCTTTCTCCACCAGGCGCAAGTCTTCCTGAAACTGCGCGTCCGTCATACCGGCGTGCTGAAACAGGGTAAACATCAGCACGCAGCCATTGCCGCTGGATACGATGCGCATGGGATTGGTTAAAGAGTCGCCCGAGGCAAAACGAATGGTATGGTCGACGACGCCAAGGTTGTTATCCTCGACAAACTCAAAGCTGGCTGGGCCATCCGGCGTGGTGACTTGCCAGCTATTGCCCTCGCCGGCTGTCACTGACTCAAAAAAGGGTACCCAGCGCGGCAGGTTGCGCGCATCGCGAACAAAATGGTAGACCTTGTCAGCGGGCGCATTAATGGCGATAGACAGAGTTTGAACTTTCATAGCTGGGCTCCCGCTGGCTGAAAAGCCCTATAGTGCCCCGCCCGTTTCCAGCAAATCAAGGGTGGCTTTGTCTCGCTCGCCCTTAAAGAACTGATCCAAAGCTTGCGCGACTATCGGATCGTTTTGACTGATCTCGGCAAACAGTGTCATACACGAGTGAAATTTCAGATGGTCCGGGTGACCGAACACCTGCTGGGCAGAGCGTTTGCCGTGCTGATTGACCGCTTGCGTGCAAGCGCGCAGACGCGGGCCTAGCACGGCGTGCCGCCAATAAGCACGTGCTTCATCCTGCGAGGAAATGGCGTAATAGTTCGCTGTGGTGCTGCGCCCCAAACCCTTGAGCTGTGGAAATACATACCACATCCAGTGGGTTTGCTTACGCCCGGCATTGAGTTCGGCGAGGATCTGGGGAAAGTGCTCGTCCTGAGCGTCAATAAAGCGGTGCAGATGAAAGCTCATAGAATAATCTTAGTGCCCTTGGGCTGATCTTCAACCTGGCGCTCGACAGACGGGGCGGTGAATTTACGCTAATCTGTAAACCTAGAGCGCGGATCGCACTGGATAACTGGAGTGTCAGGACTATGACCCGAGGTAAGCAAATCTTTATCGCCAAGGCTGTCGCGGCTCTGGTGATTTTTATGGTCTTTGCCGTCGTGGTGAGTCAGAGTGTCGAGGCGACCACCCGGCGCTTTGGCGGTATGGGCTGGGTGCCTTTGATTATCGGCGTACTGAGCCTGGTGGCGGGCCTTTTGGTTGCCTGGGGGACGGTCTTGACCTGGCTGGACCGGCGTAACCTGCGCCTGTACCGAGTAGACCCCAATGCTGCCTTTAAGGATGGGCAGACCCTGGCCTTAAGTGGCGAGGTCAAGGTGCAGGGTGAGCCCTTGATATCGCCGTTCAGTGACAAACCGTGTGCTGCGTTTAGCTACCAGGTCACAGGGCAAACTCGTAGCCCCAGTTCCAATCACAATGTTCAGCAGCTGTGTTTGCTGGGTTTTCATATGCGCCCTGCGGTGCTTGATTGCGGGGACAGGACCTTTGCTTTACACGCTATTGCCAGTGCCGAAGATGAACTCCGGTCGACGACAATGGGCGGGCAATGGGGCGAACGGGCTCTGGCGCGAATTCGCGCTGTTCCAGAGAGCGAACCGCAGACCGGTGAAGAGGACGCCCGCGGTGCCCTCAGTGATGCACAAGTCAGCACACCCACCCCTGTATCGGCCGATTACTTTGTCGCACCCACCCGCACTACCGCCAATCAAATCACGGTGATGGAGGATATTGTGCCGGTCAACGCCAGGGTCACAGTGCTTGCACGTTACAACACGCGCACGCAGGGTCTGGACGGCCAGAGATGGGGCGGCGTGAAGGTCTTTGCAGGCGACCTGGACGATCGCCTGGCAATATTGAATAAAGAGTGGCGCCAGGGCTCGTTGGTCAGTGCATCGCTGCTGGCGGTAGGCCTGGCCCTTATGACTCTGGCCCAGTGGTTTCCCGCCTAAGCTCAATAATAATCCGGTCTACAATGGATCGCGCCGTAGTGATGTGGCTCAGGTCCGGGTAGACCTCGCCGTTCTGTCCAGAGTGATGGCCGTGGCCAATGAGCGTCATTGGGTAATAGGTTTGCTTGGAGCCGGCATCGATGATCGCCTCGTAAATCAATGACGGTTGAGCACTGTAGCCGTTGCCGGAGTAAACGGGGTCTTCGCTAAATTGGTCGCTTGAGTAGTATTCATTAAAATCAAACGATTGATTGATCTCCAGGCGCAAGCGATAGCGTCGTGATACTTCAAGAGGGCTTACGGTGTCCAATAAAAAACTGTCGTTGAGCGTCGCGCCCGAGTAACCATCGATCGTGCTGAGATCGACACTCTCGCTATCCGAGCGAATAGCGCCAGACTTATGTAAGAAAACGGGCAGGGATTCACGCCGAAACCGGCTTGAGGACGTCCGTGGCTCTGAGATAAACGAGAAGAGAGACTCGCCTTCATGCGCATTACCATCAAAGGGGTTACTGGTTAGCACCACGTCTTCTTGTAAGATCGCTTTGTTGTCGAACTGGCTCCTGGCCACGGATTGGGTAACGTAGAGCGGCTGAATAAAGGCCCCCTCAAGGGTTTCTAGCCAAAAGGCGTATTGTGGGTAGGCCATATGAGGGCCGGCACGCAAATCCATGCGCAGCGCTAATCCCTCTGCACCATCGGGATTAAAATCCAACTGAACATACCTTATGAGAGTGCGATCTTCGCTGTTGTTCATCGCGCGCAGGGTGCTACCCCAGAGATAAAACTGATACAGAGGCTTGACCGGGAGGTAGCTTGCCAGCAGCAGCCCTATCGCCGCTACTACCGCTATGCTGGCCCAAAGCCTACGAGCTCTAAAATACTGCTTTAACGGAGCGAAGTTATTCGCCAGATGCCAAAATGCAAACAGGAGCATCGCGGCGCCCACGGCCGTATGAATCAGAGCCGTTGAGACTGTGTGCCTTTGGCTAAACATTAACACTGAGGTGACCAGCATAACACTTAGGAAGGCGGCCAAAGAGACGGATACGAACACGCGGCGCTGGATGGTTTTCAGCATAGAGCAGCTCCAATAATTTCAGCTGCCACTGTCTTCGCTGGCCAGTGTTTATACCAATAAAACTTCCTGAAACTTTCTAAAACCTTGATTCTGCGTGGTCTACAGCCAAGCGCCTAGGTTGTGGTCGGCCTGCAACTTCTCGACCTGAAGCGTCTGTGCCTTCTTTGAGGTCAGGTTTCCCTGGCGGGCGTAGAGCTCGATAAGCTGCTTTCTCGTCAAAGCTTCACCCAGCGGACAGCGAATCATTTGGTGATATTCAATACCTTTAAACAGTGCCGACTCTGCCTCGGTATACTGGTCTTTTTGCATCAGTATCTGCGCACGCAGCTGCGCTGCATAAGCCCGATACAACCAGTCCTTAGTTTGGCTGGCCGTCGTCTCGGCTTGATCGAGCGCACTCAGAGCGACTTCCATTTCACCCTGTCGAAACGCGATGACCGAGCGCCAGTACAAGAGCTTGTGGTGCTCGTCGGATCGACTGCTTTTGGTCAAAGCGCCTTCAGCTTGTACCTTGGCTTCCTCCAGTCTTCCCTGATGCACATAGGCTTCAATCAGTAGGCGATCTACAACAGGGTTGTGTGGGTCCAACAACGATAGGCTATGCAAAACAGAAGACGCCTGCGCCATCAATGCCTGATCCATAAACTCCATGGCTTGAGCGAGCAGCTCCCGGTGGAGATCGGTCTTGATTAACTCCGGGTCGGTGGAAATGGGTGTGCCCGTGTAGTCGGCAATACGCTGGATGAGCTGCTGAGTCAGGGCGTTGGGCGATTGACCGAAGAGTGAGCCACGTTTGGTGCCCCCGACAAAATGCAGCCAGTAGTCTAAGCGATACTCATCCACCGACCCGGAGATGGCCGATTCAACCACTAAAGACGCACCGGAAACAACAAATACCCGGCTTACCTCCTCGGTGCGATAATCACCTGACAACTGGGCCCGTCGAGCGGCTGCCAAGGCATAGTCGGTGTCTAATACAAGAGGGACCTGAGCGTCCTTGAGTTGTGAAATTATCTGATCCATTAGGCCTACCCTCATCCACTCCTGGCCAGAGCCTGCGATGGATTCTTTGATCGGAAGGACCAATACGGGGCCCTCTTCGCTTAAGGTGCGGGTGTTCGGCCAAGCGGCAATGAGGATCAGGGAAAACAGCAGTGCGCCGGCGGCGGCAAGCCCATAAAAGAACCCAGGCGAGGATGGCGAACGACATGGTGGCGACGGCTCGGTGGGTGTAGCCAAATCCTGCTTGGTGCTCACTTCGGCGTTCCATGAATAACCCTTTCTCGGGTGCGTCAGAATGAGTTGGGCATCTCCCAGCAACTGGCGAAGCTCGCGAATTGTTTGAAAAAGCACCTGCTCGTCAACCTGAACATCGTCCCAGATGGTTCGCAAAAAGTATTCTTTAGTCTGTATTTTGAACGGATGCTCTATTAATGCGCGAAGCAGCGCGAAGGCCTTGGGGCGGATGGCGACAGGCGCTTCCTCCACCAGTAGTGTCTGGCGACGTAAATCAACCTTGATGTTTTCACTGGCGACGATCACTTTGTACTCCAACACCTGACGTTCATCGGCATCAAATGATAGCGCAGTTACATTGTGACAGTACCGTGATTACTTAGAGACCGACTTGCAAACGACCATAGAAGTTATGTAAGTAAGGCTAGCGATAAAGTCCATCAATGGCTAACTCGACCGGAGGGGGCTCGCTCTGTATTCAACAGGGATTTACTGTTATAGTCAAGCAAACTATAACGAATCGTCTTTATCAAAAGGCGTAACACCATCATCTCTTGCCAGCTAGGCAACTAAAGTAGTATCGAACGCCCTTTGGGGTATCAATAGTGAAAATATCAAGCGGACAGTACCGCTTAAGGAGAATAACGTGAAAACCTACCGATCACTACACGCCCTAATGGCCGTGTCCCTGTGTGGGCTCGCCAGTTGCACCCCCGAGCCGCCGGCCACTGAAACCGCGCAAAGTGAAAAGAGCGTGGCAAGTGTTTCGTCTGCCGCGAGCATCGACAAGTTTCAGGCGTACACAAAAAAATACCCCGAATCCGCCAAGATAACGCAAAACCATGCCACTGGTCATGTGGGAAATTTCTTCTTTACTCACTGGAAAGACGGTGGCTCCACGTCGCTCAGCCTGGATAAAACCGGTGCTTTTAGCGTGAGCTGGGAAGGCGGTGGTTATAATTATGTAGGTGGCCCCGGTTGGCACTTTGGCGACAAAAACCGAGAAATTGGCTATCGCTTTGACGAAGACAGTGGTGCCAGTTACATCACCCTTTACGGCTGGGGTTACGACAAAACCATGCCGACCACAGACCCTGCCCACCTGGTTGAATACTACATCCTGCAACGCTGGACCTACGATCCAAGTCAGGACGGCGTGTTTGGAAAAACCTTTGTGAGCGATGGTGTGGAATATTCAACTTAC
The DNA here is from genome assembly GCF_030518215.1 of Gilvimarinus algae. Classification (GTDB taxonomy): domain Bacteria; phylum Pseudomonadota; class Gammaproteobacteria; order Pseudomonadales; family Cellvibrionaceae; genus Gilvimarinus; species Gilvimarinus algae. Next base: position 398,958 of record NZ_JAULRT010000035.1, on the reverse strand, counting down.
CGCTCAACACGTGAACAAAAACCCTCAATCAATAGCACTTCAACCTTCTATCAGTACTGGAGCAAACCCACCGAACAGCGCGCATTGGGTGAGGATCACAAAATCATCTTCGCCGATCACGTGCAGGCCTGGGCCGATACAGGTTGGATTATTCCTGATATGAATAATTTTGATGCGAGCGATGACCCGACTTATCAAGTGATGGCCGTTGAGGTTTTCAATCCCGGAAGCGATGGCACCGCGTCTGGCCAAGTGTGGGATGCATCGGCGGAGTAAAAGTGTGCACAGCTGATGCCTTACTGGCATCAGCGCAACTTTTGCAAAGGGTAATGCTCAGAATTCTTCATCAGATTTCCAACGCAGAGAGGGGGTAAGGGACCTTTGCTTTGCGATTTTTCTGTCGATTGCAACCCAGGCCAATACCCTCTTGGGTATCGTGGCGATGAATGTAAAGTAACTCAGTAGCCGTGGTTCGAATGGCGAGATAGAGCCTATTCTTCAGGTTGCCGCTGTGCTACTGATAACCCACTCCTTAGGCCGAATACTAGTCAAAATATCGGAAAAAATTCTCTCCAAAAGAAGTTGAATAACTTAAGCAAGAATAACTTAAACAAAAAGTCTCATGAGATAATCCCTATACAACAAAATTTGCTTCACCAAACGCTCGTTGCTTTTAAAAATACGACTAAACAAAATACCGCCTTCTATGGAAGCGGTAAACATATCTGCTAGATCATTGATTGCGATTCCCTCCGGTAAGGCTCTTTCCTTGCAAACAATCGCCAAGCGCTTTGCGATCAGTTCTTGCCAGCTTTTGACGCCAGATCGCATAAGATCATCTATTTGCGAGTCCAGTTGATAGTTTTCATAGGTGAAGGTTACCACCAGGCAGCCAGGGTGCGCCTGCTCTAGATTTTGCATCGCTTCGGCCAGTAGCTTTAGAAATAGAAGTAACCGCTGGAGAGGATCTTCAACCAGCTCATCAGCACGCTGGAATAAACTGTCAAAAAACGCAGCGTCATTGTTCAAATAGCGCATAACCAGAGCGCGAGCTAAATCCTGCTTATTGGCAAAATGGTAGAAAAAGCCGCTTTTCGTAATGGCTGATTTTTGCAGGATATCTTCAATACTCGTTGCTGCGAAACCCTGGGCTAAAATGACCTGTTCAGCCGCAGCTAAGATGCGCTCTTTGGTTGATACGTTACTCACAATTAGCTCCCAACTGTACCTCAGGTACAGTAAATGGCAAAAAAGAGTTTAAATTATCCACAAGGTTGCCTAAGTCTTTGATATATAATAATATTATTGGCCGATCATTTCCTACCTTTGGTGCTTAGCTGCCAGTTTCTGAGTAGCTAAACTGAGCCTCTGATTTTACCATTGGAGGAAAGAAAATGAGAAAGTACCAAGAAGCCCTACCTCAACTAGGCGAAGCTCTGTTTTTAACGGACGGAGGCTTAGAGACGACACTTATCTTTCATAATCAGGTTGACCTGCCGCTATTTGCGGCGTTTGACTTGGTGAAAAGCGCAGAGGGAGTGGAGCAGCTAATAAGTTACTACCGTAGATACCTCGAAATCGCACAGAACGCAGGCCTAGGCTTTATTCTAGAGAGCCCGACTTGGAGGGCAAATAGGGATTGGGGTAGGCGGTTGGGTTACACCGATGAGAGTTTGAGAAAGGCGAATATTGATTGTATATCGCTTATGGAGAAAATTCGCTCCGAGTACGAGCACATTCCAGTAGTCATTAGTGGTTGTATTGGTCCTAGAGGTGATGGGTACCGCGCAGCTACGTTTGATGCTCAAGAAGCCCAAGCCTATCACCAAGAACAAATCAATACATTCAGTGAGACCACTGTCGATTTGGTTTCTGCCGTTACCATGACCAACATCAATGAAGCTATCGGTATCGCACTGGCGGCAAAACAGTGCAATCTGCCCGTTGTTATTTCATTCACAGTAGAAACCAATGGTTGCTTACCCAGTGGGGAAACGATTGAACAGGCAATAAACCTCGTTGATCTCGCTACGGAGCATTATCCAGCTTATTACATGATTAATTGTGCGCACGCCACACACTTTGAAGATAGTCTTCCCATTGGAAAAACCCAGCTCCGCCTAAAAGGCGTGCGGGCGAATGCTTCGAAATGCTCGCATCAAGAACTGGATGAATCTCCGACGCTTGACGATGGTAATCCAGAAGAGTTTGGGTATGACTACGCTCGCCTGAAAACGCGGCTAACGGGACTGTCAGTGGTAGGAGGCTGTTGCGGAACTGATCATCGGCATATCCACAAGATATGCCAGACATTAAGTTCCAAGCCGCAAGTCTCGGCTAATTAAGCGAATCGGTCCGAGGAATATTCGCGCTCGGGGATTCAACCGCTAGGTTTCGGGAGGGCTGCCTACCAGTAGCCCTCTAAGCGCCCTTGCAGATCTAAGGTGATGGACAGTCTTATAGGGCTTGGCCTCGTTGACCAGCTGCCGATAGCGCGGTGTAAGTTTTTGGTGGCAGCGCCAAAGCACCTGATAGCTGTTTAAAGTGCCTTTGACAATAGAGCTCCCCTGCGGCCAGCCCTCTGGGCTGGCTACGAGGCCTTTAACAAAGCGCTTTGTCACCCACCAGGTGTGCACTGGTAAGGGTAGATCAATGTAGATAAGTGTGTCGGCTGCGGCGAAGCGCTCCCATGCCGATGGCACACAACCAAAACCGTCGATAATCCAGCTGTCCTGCATCAGCAACTGCGAATGAGCTTTGAGGTATTCCGAATGAGGCACCGCCTCGCCATCAGGACGATATTGCAGTTTGTCCAGGTTGTGTAGCGGCAAACCTGAAGTTTCGGTGAGGCGCCTGGCAAGCGTAGATTTACCTCCGCCGGCATTGCCGAATATAGCGACTTTTTTCATAGCGTTTCCTGTGTAGTCAAAGCCCAGGAGACGTCATTAAAAAACCCGCCTCTTGGGCGGGTTTAAAATACTGTTACGCATCAAAGCCCACCATTCCTACGGAATGATGGTGATAATTAGAGATAAGTTATGAAGTTTCTGCTTGTTCATAAGGCAATGGTTGTCTAAACAAAGACGAAAGTCAATCTTTGCTCAGAAAAGTGATAAAAGAGGAGTTTCGCGTCAAGGGTGCTCTCTCGACGGCACTTCTGGCCGATCAGTTGTCAATGCCAGTAAATCGTGGCAGGATTCATCCGCGCGGGGCCTATCCAAATAGCTAACAACCTACACTAAGAACGTGGTTGACGTTAGAAACCTCGCGCAAAGCAACAGGACGTTACATTCGCAGGGATTGTTGAGAACCAATCGTAAGACCTCCCCCCTGTTCGGTTAATCAAGCGATCGTTTGCGCTGAAAAACGAATATGCCTGTGACTAACATGTACTTAAATCACAGTACCTAATTAGAACTTGTTGGAATGTTTATGATAAAAGCACCACCTCTTTTGTCAGCTTTTGTTGTACTTTTGACTCTTCTGGTCAGTTGTGGTGGCAGTGGTGAGTCGGCTGAGCAGCGCGAGGCCAGAGATAAAGAAACGGGACTATCGGTCTTGAGCGTAGCTCCTGAAAACGACGCCGATCAAGTTGAAACTGATGCTGTCATCATTGTGGTGTTCAATCAGGCCATAGAGCCCGGTACCCTTAATGCACAAACGGTAAAGGTTCGTCTGGGCGAGAAAGCTGTCAATGTGGCTTTTGAGTTAGATGAGGACAATGAGTCGTTAACCATTACGCCGGCAGGCGCTCTATTGGCCGGCGCGCGCTATGAGGTAGCCCTGTCCGCTTCCATTGAGTCAAGCACAGGTGAATCTCTGGGATCAGATTACCAGTGGTTTTTTACAGTAAGCGTTGGTCAGTGGAGCATCATACAGAGTGTTAATCGTCCATCACCGCTCAACTACAATTGTTCAAGCATCTATGTCGATGGCAATGGCGACTTTTCCGCAGTTTCCTACGAGTTGAGCACAGCGTTTAATCGGTATCTAAATAACTATCACTTCAACCTGGCAGCGGGTTGGCAAATGCAAGGGGAGATCGACAGCTTGCGATACGGTATGGTCGATTGCCCGTCGTTGAGCTTTAACAGCAGCAGTGATGGATTGGCGGTGTGGGCTGATATTGATGAAGGTGTGAAAGTCTCAGAGTACATCAATGGTAGTGGTTGGCAGGAGCCAGAGTTGCTGAGCGAGCCCACGGGGTCAACCAACGTAATTCGTTATCCGGTATCCGATGTAAGCGATAATGCAGATACGGTAATTGCCTGGCTTGAGACGAATGCTAACAATCAAAGAGTTATTCGCGCTGGTTACGCTACATCAGGTACGCAGTGGGCGTTTACTAGCTTATCTCAACCAAAGTCTAACGTAACCCGACCGCAAGTCGTGATTGATTCGACAGGTTACGCTACCGTGGTGTGGGCATACACCGAAAACACCGAGTATAACGTGGTTGCCCGGCGCTATAATCCCCAGACAGGCTGGGCAGACATTGACCTTATTACCCAGTTTAATACCAATTTGGGTGGTGTTCCGCAGTTAGGGGTGGATGCCGTCGGGCGTGTTATGGCGGTTTGGCAGGCAAACCGACAAGGCGAAGGGGCAATATATGTAAGTCATTACAGCGAAGCCGCTGGATGGTCTGAGCCAAAGCCACTCAACACGTCAGAGACTATGGCGCACATTGACCCAAAACTGGCGATGAATGCGTCCGGTGAGGCCGCCTTGACCTGGGAGATTGTTGAGGGTGCGCAATCTGTCAACACCAGTGTCTATGGTGCCTTCTACACACCAAACACTGGCTGGACAACACCCGAGCCTCTCGAGCAGAGCAACGATCGTGCGCAAGACCCGGCCATTTCCATCGATGCTTCTGGAAATGCTACTGTCGTTTGGGAGCGAGTTCTCTCGCCGGGCTTGCAATTGCACTACAGCCGCTTTACCAAAGAAAATGGTTGGACCGAAGGGCGCCCAATCAACCCAGACTCTAACAACTCTTCAAGTGATATTCAGCTCATCAGTCGGGATGATGGATCTGTTATGGCCGTTTGGGATAATGCCTTCTCGGGTTTTTCCTACTCGGTTTTTGAGTAAATTCTGCTGTTCAAAGCCCCATAGAAGTGGGGCTTTGAAACAGAAAATTACAGATTAATCAGTTTAGGGTTTGAAAGCTTCCGTTAGCGTTTTAACCAGTAATTTTTCTACAATACCGACGCGCTTGACCTGGCGTGCGTCGCGGTGTTTTAAAACCCAAAGGCTATTTTCAGAGAACGCTGAAATAGGAAATAATCGTCTTAGAGGGTGTAGAGAAAACTCATCAGGCAATATAGCAATGCCTTGATGGCTTTCAGCCAGATGAGACATGGCAACAAAGTCATCTGTAAACGTCGCGCAAACATCGGCGCAATTTTTTTCAATCCATTCATAAGCCGGTAAAGCGAGTAGCTCACCGGAAGCCCCAATTACTCGAGTTTTAAGAAGATCTTCAAGACATTGTGGTGGCTTCTCTTTGAACGTATGGTTTGGACCACAAAAGGCACTCCACCCGATACTCGCTACCTTTCGGCCAATGTAGTTGTTGGGTGGTTTGCTGGTAACTCTTAAGGCTATATCAGCTTGGTGAGTGTTCAGTGATAAGCTATCGTTCGTGACTCTAAGGTTAACACGAATATCGGGCTCTCTCTGCGCAAGAGCATTTATTACCCGTGGCATCAGAAAATACGAAAAACTTGTGGGGGCGGTTAAAGTCACCTGGGCGGACTTTAAATCGTCGCGTTTGCTCACCTCACGGCTTACTTTTTGATACAGTCCTTCAATGTCTAACGCCGTTGCGAGAATCGACTCTCCAAGCTTGGTCAAAGTGTAGTTTGTGCGGCTATGGCGAATAAAGATCTGGCCCATCTCTTGTTCGTAGGTGCTGAGGTGCCGAAAAAGCGTTGATTCGCTCATGCCGAGCTGGGGTGCCGCCTTTACCGCCGATCCATGTCGGAAAATCGCAAGAAACACCTTGATAAAGTTCCAGTCCAATACTCTCTTCCCTTCAAAAATGAGATAGCCTAAATCATTTTTGCATATTGCCGTTGAGCTGGCAAATCAATAACCTGAGCTCAGTTCAAAACGACCAACGAACCATATTCAGGGGCTACCATGATTGGCTACACGTCTTTAGGCACAAATGATCTTCAGGCTGCGGCACATTTTTACGACACGCTGTTCGATTTACTAACGGCTTATCGTATCTTTAGTGCGCCAGACTTTATTGTTTGGGCTTGCGAAGGGAAAGAGTCAAAATTTTCAATACACGCGCCCCACAACAAAGAGCAAGCAACGGTTGGAAATGGTGTCATGGTGGCGCTTTCGGCAGAGTCTAAAGAATTGGTCGACTCGTCCTACGAGCTGGCTCTATCACTGGGTGCTACTTGCGAAGGCTCGCCTGGATACCGAATGGAAGGGTTCTATGCGGCTTACTTTCGCGATTTGGATGGCAATAAACTGAACGTTCATGTCTTTGAGTAGTTTGCCATCATGAATTTTTCGCAAGGTATCAATGAGCGTTACAGTTCTACCAAAAGCCTGACTTTGATCGGCCATAGAATTTGCCCCTACGTACAACGTGTGGTGATTACACTGGAGGAGTTGGGGCTTGATTATGACAAGGTCGATATTAATTTAAGCGAAAAGCCGCCCTGGTTAAAACACTACTCGCCGGGCGAAAAAGTGCCTGTTTTGACAGAAAGCGGAAGTGGGGTTTTGTTCGATTCTGAAGTGATATGCGAATACCTGTATAACAAATATGACGAGCAACGCTATTCGGTTAAAAGTTTGGAGAAGGCTAATCATCAAGCCTGGTGCAAGTACTCTTCGGAAATTCTGAATCGCTTTGCCCAACTCATCTACTCCGCAAAAGACAACGAAGCTATAGATAGACAGCTGTTTGATATTAGAGCTTCGATTCAGCAATTAACCATATCCAACTTTAAAACACCTTATTTCTCAGGAGATCAATTTAGCATTGTCGATGCGCATTTTGCGCCGCTTTTTCGATATATCTGTTTCTTTGGTGAAACGCTGAGTTACGACTTTATTGGCCCAAGAAGTCATTTGCTTGTCTGGATTAAAAAGGTACTTGAAAGAAACTCCGTTGCCAGCAGCGTACCTGTCTCTTACAACAGAGAGCTAACGGACCTAATAATGCCCCTTAACCCTTTATTGTATAAGCGGATTCGCTCACCTCATGAGCGCTAGCTTTATTCAAAGGCTCTTATGGGGTGATTGGGATTCCCGTATTCACACAGACGCGATAGGCATCAGTGGTCTCAGGGCTGGCCTGCGAGAAAAGTGAAATAATACCTTCCTCGGAAGAGCACTATTGAAGAGCACTTTTTGCTTAGGTTGGTCCTCGAAAATCGCGAAGAACCGGCACCCTCGAGTGGGCGACTCGCGACGCTCGCCGCCTTCTGGCGCCAAGTCATACTTGTATGGCAAAAATCGCTCCGCTCCTAGCACCAAACAAGCATCCGACCTTGATGTTTGTGAGATAAATCACACTTTTGGCTGCTTTTCAGCCCCTTGGGTAAATATTGAGCGGCTATGTCTTGACCAGTCCACAGCTTTTGGCGCCATAATAAGACAACGTTGTCAAACGGAGCTTCCCCCCTCATTCCTCCCGGGAAGGCGACAACTGCAGTAGGACTGGAATGCGCCCGATGGAACCTCTCAGGGCCCTCCCGTCACCCGACTGTGGTCAGCGCCTCCTAGACCCTGCCACCGCAGTCTGTTGTACAACCATAAATAAAAACATAAAGGATACGACTATGAGATCTGTTAGCTTATTCTCGCTGTGTGCGGCCTCCGTATTTACGGTACAGGCGGCTCAGGCAGCGGACTGCTCCAACCTCAGTGCGTGGGATAGCGGTATCGCCTACACCGGCGGTGCACAAGTGCAATACAGTGGTGAGGCCTACCGGGCCAACTGGTGGAGCCGCGGTGAAAACCCGGCGGCTAACTCCGGCCAGTACCAGAGCTGGAGCGCGCTTGGCGCTTGCGATGGCGGCAACAACGGCGGCGACCCTAACCTGGCGCCCACAGCGGATGCCGGCGGCCCCTACAGCGCCACTCTCGGCAACGCTATTGCTTTTGACAGTTCCGCCTCCAGCGACAGCGATGGCAACATCGCCACCTACAGCTGGGACTTTGGCGACGGCAATTCCAGCACCCAGGCCAGCCCGTCTTACACCTACGCCGCTGCCGGAAACTACAGCGTTTCTCTGATCATTACCGACAACGACGGTGCAACGGCATCGGCCAGTACCAGCGCCACGGTCAGCGAAGACGGCGGCAGCTCTAGCGACTGCAACGCGCCGAATTATCGCGCGGGCACCGCCTATAGCGCGGGCGACGTGGTGACCAATGTTGGCCACACTTACACGTGCAATATCGCCGGTTGGTGTTCATCCAGCAGCGCTTGGGCTTACGAGCCGGGTGTGGGCAGCGCCTGGCAACAAGCCTGGAGCGACAACGGCCAGTGCGATGGCACCGGGCCTGTCAATCAGGCGCCCAGCGCGAATGCCGGCGGCCCCTACTCGGGCACGGTAAACACCGCGATTAGTTTTACAGGTACCGGCTCTGACAGCGACGGCACCATCGCCAGCTACAGCTGGAGCTTTGGGGATGGCGCCACCGCGACAGGCGCGAACGTTTCTCACAGTTACGCGAACGCCGGCTCTTACTCGGTGAGCTTTACGGTCACCGACAACGACGGTGCCAGCACCACGGCCAGCGCTCAGGTTGACGTGGTCCCAGTGGATCAAAACCAGCCGCCGGTCGCTCAAGTGAATGGCCCCTTCAGTGAGGATGCCAATGTCACCTTGAATCTCAGTAGTGCCGGCTCCTCCGATCCGGACGGCAGCATCGTTAGCTACGACTGGAACTTTGGCGACGGCGCAACCAGTACTCTGGCTAACCCCAGCCACAGCTACAGCGCCGATGGTAACTACACCATCACCCTGACGGTAACCGATGATGAAGGTGCCACCGACAGCGCCGTTACCAGCGCCAGAATTGGCAACACCAATGTGGGCACTGGCGGCGACAAAGTGGTTGGGTATTTCGTCGAGTGGGGTATCTACGGGCGCAACTACCACATCAAGGACATCGTCACCAGCGGCAGCGCCGACAAGCTCACCCACTTGGTGTACGCCTTTGGTAATGTCAAAAACGGCCAGTGTGTGATGGACGACTCCTACGCCGCTACCGACAAAGCTTACGATGCCGCAGGCAGCGTCGACGGCGTGGCTGACTCCTGGGAGTCGGGAGCGGTACGCGGTAACTTTGGCCAGATCAAACGCCTGAAGCAAATGTACCCCGACCTGAAAGTGGTTTGGTCTTTTGGTGGTTGGACTTACTCCAGCGGCTTTGGCCAAGCGGCGCAAAACCCGCAGCAGTTTGCACAGTCGTGCTACGACCTGGTGTTTGACCCGCGCTGGGAAGGCGTATTCGATGGTATCGACATCGACTGGGAATACCCCAACGCCTGTGGCCTTGAATGTGATAACAGTGGCTTTGATGCGTACCGCGAGTTGTTGGCCGCCTTGCGTGCCGAGTTCGGCAACAAGTTGGTCACCTCTGCCATCGGCGCCGGTGAAGCCAAACTGAACGCAGCTGACTACGGTGGCGCGGCTCAGTACCTGGACTTCTACATGCTGATGACCTACGACTTCTTCGGTGCCTGGGCGGCCGAAGGCCCGACCGCACCGCACTCAGCGCTCTACACCTACGATGGCATTCCGCAGCAAGGTTTTACCAGCGATAACGGTATCCAAACTCTGAAAAGTCTGGGTGTGCCCGCCGAGAAAATCCTGCTGGGCATTGGCTTCTACGGCCGCGGTTGGACTGGGGTCACACAGTCTGCACCGGGTGGAACCGCCACTGGCCCTGCCAACGGCACCTACGAAGACGGTATTGAAGACTACAAAGTCCTCAAAAACACCTGCCCTTCTACCGGCACCTTCGCAGGCACTGCCTACGCCCACTGCGGCAACAACTGGTGGAGCTATGACACTCCGGCCACCATCATCAGCAAGATGAACTACGTTGACCAACAAGGTCTGGGTGGTGCCTTCTTCTGGGAGCTGTCCGGCGACACCAGCGATGGCGAACTGATCGAGGCGATTGGCACGGGTCTCGGTAACTAACCGAGGCTAGCGTCTACTATCTATTCAGCGGCCCCTAGTGGGCCGCTTTTTAATAGAGGCAGAAGTATCAGTCGTAAATATTGGTTCTTTTCTTTAAGTAGTCCCCATACATCCACTACATTGGTTGCCAACGACGCAAAACGATGTCACGATTTACGTCATAGCGCGGGGTTTATCGTAGGTACAACAGCTTGCCAAGACGGTGAGTTCAGATAAATTCAGATTTAACCAGTCAGGAAGGTAGGATAATAGGGTCTAGTCCAGGATACTGCGCAGTCTTTCTCTCCCCCTTCTCGTTAGTCAAATCATCGCTATACATCGAGCCGGTCAGTTGTAGGTTTACTGCAAGAGCTTTTTTGGGCCTGAGTGCTCTTGGTTTTCAAGGAGCCTTTAGGTTTAAAGAGCGTCGCTCATTAATGACATGGACAAGGATTTTACAATGAAAACGGTACTTACCCTGAGTACAGCTATAGCCGCCACGTTCATCATGGCCGCCAGCAACGCTTTAACTGTAGATCAACAACAGACGGATATAGACGCTAGTAAGAGCTTTACATCCTATAGCATTGCCCAGTCTTTTACCCCTACTGCTGATGCAATTAAGGCCATTGATCTCAATATGCTTGATGGTAGCAGCCTCTCCGTTGGAGGCACCGCATTTATAACGTTACACTTAGACGATCCTGAGAATGAAGCAATCGCAGAAACGGAACCGGTATTTCTTGAAGATTGTTTCAATTTTTCAGAGGGTCCAGGTTGTGGTTTGGGGGGAGGCTCTTCAACAACTGTAACCTTTGAATTTTCCGAAAATATCTCACTAAATATTGGTCAAACCTACGTGTTTTCGATTCATGCCAATGACGATTTATTCTTCAATGTCGCTTACTCTTATGACAATACATATGATAGCGGAACATTGTATGTAGATGGTATTTCGCAGCCGGAAGACTTAGCATTTAAAACCTATGCACCCGAAGCCACGATTAATCCGGAAGATGACACAGTTCTCATAAGCTCCGAAAATACAATTTATAAATACAGTTACTCAGGTGAGCTATTAGAAACGATACCCGTCCCAGAATTTGGTCAATGGGAAAATGCTCGCGATATCATCCCATTTTCCGACACCGAAATTGCAGTGTTTAATGGCCAATTCAACCCGAATCTAAGCAATTTTAACGGCGATACTTGGATTCATAGAGCGTTTGAAGGGTGGTCAATTGCCGGCAATGCAACATATGGCGGTATTGCAGCCGATGAGCGCTATATTTATCTCACCGATATGATGACCTATAACGGCGGCGAGGCTAAAGGTGTCGTTCGGTATGACCGAGAACTCGATCTGTTTGAAAGATTCTTGACCAATTATCAGTTTGTTGACATTACAATGGGTGAAGATGGCCTACTTTACGGTTTGCAGAATGTCTACGGAGATCTTTTGGTCATTAACCCAAACTCTATGTCTATAGAGAATACGCTAGATTTAGGCCACTCTTCTTCATCCAGAGCGACAGTCGCTGATAAAAAAGGCGCTATTTATCTAGCCGGCTGGGATGGAGTGATCAGCAAGTTCGACCAAGAAGGTAACTTTCTGTCTTCGGTTTTGACAGCTTCGGCATTCAGTGATATCGATATTCGAGGCAATCATATTCTGGTTTCCAGTGTGTATGAAGAGCAGGTGCTTTTGTACACGACTGATCTGAATTATGTTTCCTCATTCCCCGCTTCCGGTAACTACATCTTTGCAGCATTTAGTTATTTAGAGCCACAAGTTCAAGAGCCTGAGCCAGAAGTAAAAGCTGAGCTTGCAGTAAGCTCTGACTGGAACAGCGGCTATTGCGGCAATATTGTATTAACCAACACCACCGATGAGTCGCAGGTGTGGAATGTGGCTCTTGATATCGACGGAACTATAAGCAGTCTTTGGAACGGCAACTGGAACCAGAATGGTTCTACGTTGATGGTGAGCGGATTAAGTTGGAACGGTGTGCTGCAGCCTGGACAAACCAATGCATCCGTAGGCTTCTGCGCGAATCGCTAGTTTTGCCGTTAAAGTTCGCAATAGCGAGGGGCCGGTCAAATGATCGGCCCTTCAATCAGTTGTTGGTGAGGGTAATAGCGTTTAGATTTTCAATGGTTTGGGAACGTATTTTGGCAGTGTTGATTGTTACTGACACTATTGTGGTTCTGTGCTGGAAGAAGTCTATGCACGCTGGACTTTTTAAAACATTGTTTTTGTTGTTGCTCTCAGTGAGTGTATTGGGTGCTTCTTCGGCTGAAGTAATGGAGATTGCCGGAGAAAAATGGATGGTCTGGCCTGACGAGACTCAGGAAAACTATCGAGAGAAAGATTGGATAGAACGTGATGACAATAGAATATTTGAGGTAGTGAAATCCCGCGCAGATCGGGCGTTGGCATTGCTTGAAGAAAATAGTTACATCGTAATCGAAGATTCGCATACCCTCGAGTACTTTCTTGGTTCGTCGGCTTCTCATTTAGAAAGTATGCCCGAAAGTTATCAGCCCTATCTGCTTAGGGCTGTTTACTCAAATTCAAACGGTGGATATAGAGTGGGTATATCCAATGACAATTCCAGCTTTGTAGTCTATGAGCAGCTGGGAGCAATCACTAACGTCCACAGAAGTGCGTTAGTTGTACTCTTAGAGTCAGAACCTAAAGTTATATACGTTACAATCCATTCAATAATGTAGATTCGTGCGGGGAGTGTGTAAACCTTCCTCTTTTTCGTCGCGAATAAGGACTTATCCTCCAAATCGCTTACCCAAGCATCGCTGGTTAGAACGCTGCTTGGTTTATCCCTGTATTCGGTAGGCCTTACTCATGTAAGCTATGTCAACAGAACCTTGCCATACACGCACGAAACCATGGGGTAACCGATGACCGACAAACGCAAACATTCCGCTCAGGTAGTCGACGGTATTGAAAAGGCGCCGGCTCGCGCCATGTTGCGGGCCGTGGGCTTTAGCGACGATGACTTTAAAAAGCCGCAAGTCGGTATCGCCTCCACCTGGAGCATGGTCACCCCCTGTAATATGCACATCAACCAGCTGGCAGATGAGGCCTGCATTGGTGCGGATCAGGCTGGCGGCAAAGGCGTGGTGTTCAACACCATCACCATCTCCGATGGCATCTCCAACGGTACCGAGGGCATGAAGTACTCGCTGGTCTCGCGCGAGGTCATTGCCGACTCCATTGAGACTGTTGCCGGTTGCGAGGGGTTTGACGGCCTGGTGGCCATTGGTGGCTGCGACAAAAATATGCCCGGCTGCCTGATCGGCCTAGCGCGATTAAATCGGCCCTCAGTGTTTGTCTATGGCGGGACCATCAAGCCCGGTGCGAATCACACCGATATCGTCTCGGTGTTTGAGGCCGTAGGGCAGCACGCCCGTGGCGACCTCTCCACCATTGCCGTGAAGCAAATTGAGGAAACCGCGATACCCGGCCCTGGCTCCTGCGGCGGTATGTACACGGCCAACACCATGGCCTCGGCCATTGAGGCGTTGGGCATGAGCTTGCCGGGCAGCTCGGCGCAAGAGGCAGTGTCATCTTCCAAAATTGAGGATTGCCGCCGCGCCGGCGCCGCTGTGCTCGCGCTCTTGGAGCAGGACATCAAGCCCACCGACATCATGACCCAAAAGGCGTTTGAAAACGCCATTGCCGTGGTGATTGCTCTGGGAGGCTCCACCAATGCGGTGCTCCACTTGCTGGCCATGGCGCATGCGGTGGATGTGCCGCTGACGCTGGATGACTTTGTGCGCATCGGCAAAAAAGTACCCGTGCTGGCGGATCTGCGCCCCAGCGGCCACTACATGATGTCGGAACTGATCGCCGTAGGCGGTATTCAGCCACTGATGAAAATGCTGCTGGACAAAGGCCTGCTTCACGGCGACTGCTTGACCGTGACCGGCAAAACCCTCGCCGATAACCTGGCCGATGTCGCGCCCTACCCTGCCGAGCAGGAGATTATTAAAGGCTTTGACAACGCCATCAAAGCCACCAGTCATCTGGTGATCCTAAAGGGCAACTTGGCTCCCGAGGGCGCCGTGGCCAAAATCACCGGCAAAGAGGGCCTGACGTTCACCGGCAGTGCGCGGGTGTTTCACTCCGAAGAAGAGGCCCTGGCGGCGATACTCAAAGGCAAGGTGGTTAAAGGTGACGTTATCGTCATCCGCTACGAAGGCCCGCGCGGCGGCCCCGGTATGCGCGAAATGCTCAGTCCTACCTCGGCGGTTATGGGCAAAGGCCTAGGCAACGACGTGGCGCTTATCACCGATGGGCGCTTCTCTGGCGGCAGCCACGGCTTTGTGGTGGGTCATATCACCCCCGAGGCGATGGACGGTGGGCCGATCGCGATTATTGAAAACGGCGATGAAATCACCATTGATGCAGAAAACGCGGTGATCAGCCTCAATATTCCCGATGCAGACATCCAGGCGCGCCTGGCAAAGTGGCAAGCACCGCCACCGCGCTACACACGGGGTGTGCTGGCCAAGTTTGCGAAAACTGTCTCGTCGGCGTCCGAGGGGGCGGTGACGGATAAAGATTTGTAGATTATTAGAATTGTTACTGAAAAGTTTAACAGGATGTAAAGCGTGTTGAATTTACCCAGCGATATCGAACTTCTCCTGTCCATAAAAAGAGTGAGTGGAAAGCTATTTTACGTGGATGAAGAGGTTGTTATTTTCACAACCCCAAGTGCTTTCTTGGTGTATGACGCAGTTAATCTGGATGATCCGAAGTTCGAACTATCGAAAAACAATAATATGAACGTTTGCGCCTGCATTAGGGTAAAAAATAGAATCTTTTATCAGGACAATGAAGGTCTGACCGCCGATGGGGATTTCAATTATGTTGATCTAGACAAAAGGGAAATCGGAGATCAAGGCGAAAGTCAGTACTCTGCATTGATTTTTCTTAAAACAGAAGGACCAAAAGGTTATTTTAAAGCGGATTCCAAAAATCTTATAAAGTTAAGTTTGAATGATTTTTCTGTCGAATGCTCGTCAGATCGGTACAGAAGAACGGGTATGCCTGCGGTTTTTGACAGTGGAATCTGTATGAAATCCGCCGACACTATAAACTTCTTTAATAACGACTTAGAGCTAATCGATAGCATTTTTTCTGGTGACTTAGTTGGATCAACGGATAACTTTATACTAAGAGAGATTGCCAGTTCTAAAAACGTGCTCATTCTATGGTTAGAAAACGGCTCGATCATTGGTCTTGATTTTGACACGAAAGATATCCTTTGGTCTGTAGAGGGCTTCTATTCTAAAAAATGGGCAGTCAGTGAAGAGGGTGTTGTCTACACGGTGTGGAAAGATGAATTGGTAAGGATAGACTCAGCAACTGGCGATACAACAAGAAATAAAATTAAATCAGAGTTTCTAAAAACAGAAAATTTGCAGTTATTTCAGTTGTCGGCGTCCAGTAAGCACTTGTGGTGTGGTTTTATCGGAAATGGCCTATGTGCCATTAACCTATCCAGCTTTGAAGTTGATTTCCACGAGTTCAGTGGGTGCACAGTAAATCGAAAACCGTTTATCAGTAACAATCGTTTATACATTCAGCTAATCAGTAACGGTATTGGTCTGGATGGATCTGATCTCCAAGAGGTTGTGCTGGAGGGTCAGAGTGGTTTTATTTCTGACGGTCAGAAAAAAGCCTTTTATCCGTAGTTTTCCCGTGAATGCGTCGTTACTCCATAGCTGGTGTGACAGATGTTAGCTGGGCATATATGGCCGAGAAGCGCTGAAGCATAGGGTTCGATGACATCGCCCCAACCGCAGTCTAGTGAAGCTATTGAGGGCAGCTCAAAAAATTCTCCACGACCCGTAAACAAAAACCCAGAGCCACTGGGCCTACTCTTGTTTAAAACCATCAACCCAAGGGCTCTGTTTTTACGCTAGTTTCACGCCTCTGCCGCGTGTTGCGAAAGCGCTGTTTCTGCAAATGCTCGGTAACGGTGCAGAGGGCGACCCAGAATATCGGTGAGGCGCTTCACATCCCCGGGCTCGGCGATCATGCCGTCGCTGACGTAGCGCTCGGCCATCAGGCGCATTTCATAGGCGGTCCATTTCGGCATAAAGCTCGCCATGTTGCTTTCAAACTCGCTCGGGTCGTCGCCGCCGTAGTGCACCGGCCGGCCGAGAACTTCCGACCAAATGGCCGCTATGCCTGAACCTGTCAGGGTGTCGGGGCCGACTAGGTTAATGGTGTCATTGGGCAGTTTGCCAGGCGCCCTATCGCGGCGAATCAGTTCCAGCGCGGCGACTTCGGCAATATCGCGCACATCGATCATGGCAACACCCTTGCCGCCAATGGGCATGGGGTAGGCGCCATAGTTGAAAATGACATCCTTGATCATGTGTTCATTATCGATGAAGTACGCCGGGCGCAAGATGGTGGCGCTAAAACCCATCTGTTCAAGCATACGCTCGGCGCCGTACTTCACCGCAAAGTGGGGTACGTTCACGGCTTTATCGGCATCGAACACCGACAGGTAAACCACCCGTTCAACCCCCGCCTCGCGGGCGATATTCAGTGTGATCAGCGCCTGGGTGAATTCATCGCCGGTAACGGCATTGAGCAGAAACAGGCTGGAAACACCGTTAAAGGCCTGGCGCAGTGAGTCGATGTCGAGCAAGTCGCCTTTGACCACCTCCACCTGATGCGGAAAGGTCACTTTGGCAGGCTCGCGGGTTAGCACACGCACCTGGGCACCGCGAGTGATGAGTTGGTTGACGACGTGTTGGCCGACGCGGCCAGTGGCTCCGGTAACGAGAATGGTCATGGGTCTTATCTCCTGATAAAGGTTGGGTTGTTGTCTGCTGACGACACCCACTTTATTTGTTTCAAAAATGTTCCGATAGATGATAGATTTAGACATTATGTCTCGTTGATGAAACACTATGGATTTACTCGCCATCGCCGATTTCAATCTGGTCGCCAAGCACGGCGGCTATGGCCGCGCCGCGCGGGCGACCGGGCGCTCCAAGGCAACCCTGTCACGCCGGGTCGCTGATTTGGAAAGCCGCCTTAAGCTCAGGCTCTTTGAGCGCGGTACCCGCACGCTCACACTCACCGAAGAGGGCCAGGCCCTGTACGAGCGAAGCCGGGTGCTGCTCACCGATCTGGATGAAACCGTCAACGCCATAGCGGGCGGCGGCGCCCGGCCTGCCGGCCGGCTGCGCATCAGCGCACCTTTGTTGTTTTGCCAAATCGCCATGGGCAAGCTGGCGGCGCAGTTTGCCGAGAAATACCCAGAGGTGCAGCTTGAGGTCACCTCGGACGACCGGTCGGTGGACATGGTTGAGGAGGGCTACGACCTGGTGATTCGGGTGAACCCCGAAACCAATGAAGCGCTCTACGGGCGCACCTTTTTGCGGGACCGTTTGGTGGTCGCTGCCAGCGCGCAGCTTAAACGACCGGTTGGCAGCGACCCTGCCCCTGCGGTGATGCGCAGCTCAAGTCAGCCTCACCCGCCCCACTGGGATGTTATGCTTGAAGGTCAACACAGGCGCCTTGTGATCGAGCCCGTGATGCAACTGTCGTCGGTGATCATGGTGCGCGATGCCGTGCGAGCCGGCGCCGGTGCCGGCTTGCTGCCCATCTCGCTGGTCAGCCAAGATCTCGAGGCTGGTCGGCTCGTAAGCTGGGGTGACGCCGACGGCCCCGAGATCGCGCTTTGGGCGCTTTATCCTTCGCGCCGGCTGCTCAATGCCAGAGTGTCTGCGTTTCTAGAATTTCTAAAAGAGGTCTTCCCCACCGGGGCGCCGGAAGAGCTGGCCGCCTATATCAACACCTAACCCAGCGATATCTCTAGTGGTGTTGAAGTGACCGGCGCACTGGGGCAGACTTTAGGGAGCTTTTCTCAACCTAAACGATAATATCAATACAGAAACGGATGACACCTATGACTGCATTCAAACGACTCCTGACCCTTTCTACATTCAGTGCCGTGATACTCACAGCAGGCCAAACCCACGCCGAGACCAATATGAAACCCGGCCTGTGGCAGCACAAAATCCAATTCACCAGCGAGAGTGGCGAAATGGAAAAAATGCTGGATCAGCTGCGTCAACAACTAGAGGCCCTACCCGCCGAGCAGCGCCAGATGATGGAAAACATGATGAAGTCGCAGGGTGTGGACTTCGATTTTCAGAATCAGACCTTTAAAACCTGTCTGACCCCCGAACAATCCGCCGAGGGCAGCCTGGCCCTGATGGAAAACAACGATTGTCAGGAGTCCGGGCGTAGCACCAGTGGCAGCAGCACCACCATTAACTTTGTCTGCAGCGGTGAAACCGAAGCGAGCGGCACCATCACCTTTGACGGCGATAAGGGCTACTCCGGTGAATCCAGCGCCACCGTTGAATTCCAGGGCCGCCCGCAAAAAATGACCATCACCCACCAGGGCCAATGGCAGGGCAGCGACTGCGGTGGCATCAAGCCTCAGTAAGCCAACCTATGGGGCGCTTGCGCGCCCCTGCTCCGTCGCGATTATGGCGGGTGTCCGGCAGGAACTCTTTAACCGCGCTGCTCCCGATCTGCCCTCAGTACCATCGCTTCGATGGTGCGCTTTCTCAGCGACTTACAACGCAGTCGTCTTCTAGTGGAGCGCGTTCCTCGAGCCCTCACCGCATGAGTAAGCCGCATTACGTCAAGCCCTCTCCGAGCTCTGCATTGCTGTTGACCGCTAATCTTTGGCTGTTGAATGCGATTCCAGAAGAAGAAACGCGTTCGATTTCTACAGGGCTTTGCAGAATTTACGCGGTAAAGAACGCTAAGGCCTGAACTCATACATTTGAATATTACCGCCAACCCACGGCCTCTATAGTGCGGAGCGACGCTGACGAAGATTGGCATGCTAGCTGCAAAAGCCACTACGAAGGCATGTGTTCTGCGCTACACACGAACTCGCAGAACGCTGATGCCGAAAAGTTTAGTGCGTAACTAATGTAAGATCTTAATAGGTAACTAGGAGAAATCACGATGAACAGCGATCAGCTTGAAGGAAATTGGCACAAAGTGAAAGGCGCCGTACGGGAAAAGTGGGGCGAATTGACAAATGACGATATTGATCGCGTGAATGGCAACCGCGAGCAGCTGGAAGGTGAGATCCAAGCCAAGTACGGCAAATCCAAAGAGCAAGTCAAAAAAGAAGTGAACGACTTTATCGATAGCCTGTAAGTCGATCATCCGGTGCAGGAGGTTTTCAGTGAAGGCCTTCTGCATCCCTGCGATCTCCGGTGCCCTCTCTTTATGACTTCCTAAGCCTCACAGAAGTAACGATCCCTGCCGCCACCTTGCGACTACTACGACAAGAATGTGATACTAAAGGTCAATTCCAAAACCTTTTAAACGATTGACACCTTATGTCCGGGTCCGAGCAAGCGCTTGCCGCTATTATCGAGGGTTGTCAGCCCAGCAAAGTCGTTGCCCTGGGCGAGACGGCGGAGCGGTTAGCGCGCCGGTGGTCTGAACACCACCCGTGTGATATCACCCGTTTGGCGCCCAAAGATACCGGCGCGGGCCTGTTGTTTTCTGAGGTTCAGGATCTTGGCTTAGTCACCGACACTTTGGAGCATATGAGTGTCCAACAAGGGCAGGTACTCATTGGCCAGCTGCGCAATTACGGCACGCGCCAGATCGCAGTGCTGGTACAGAATCAAAGCGGTTGGAGTTTGAATGACTTTATTGCTTTGGGTTTTAAACGAGAGGCGCAGCTAAAGTCGGGTGGTGACGGTGAAGCTTTGGCGCTCTATACCTACAATATCAGCAGCTACAACCACCAGCGCCCCTGGAATAACCCCAGGTTCTGGGCTAACCCGCATATGTGGGGTAAAGCGTGGTGGTGATGGGCCTCGTTTTTAGTTTTGCGACTTAGCCTTCTTGCATTACCGATCGGAATTCGTTGGCCACTGCAATTGCTACTAATTCTAGGAAAAATTTAAAGCCTAAGAATCGACGCCTCGCACACAATTTTTGTTGCGCCGCTAGTTTACTATAGCGCCAGAGTGGTTATTAGATGCTTTTCTGGATTTTTCGCACTCCTGCCAGGGCCACCGACCCGTGAGTTCGACGTCGAGAGTGAAACTCAGAAAAGTGCGAATCAGCACAATAATTGCCAGTACCCCTACCGTGGTAAACGTTAACTCTACGGCGACAGTATGAATAATATCAGCCGCTACCAGTAGCTCCAGCCCCAGAAGAATACCCCGGCCGAGGCGGCGCCTCACGCGGGTATAAATGGCTTCAAAATCTCGGCTTTTGCATGCCTCTATGGCGCCATAGGCCAGTGTGTAGGCGGAAAAGGACACAATGACCAAAATGCCCATTACTTCTATAATCGCTGCAACCCACTTAGCAATAGGCTCTACAAACTCAATCATTGGTTAACTCCTGTTCATTGTGTGCTGTCTCTAACAGCGAAGAGCAAAAGCTATCGCTGATTTTTGCACCGATTTCCGCACATTCAGTGAGACCTTGCACAAAAGGCTTTAGCGGCATCAGAAATGGGAGTGCGGCCAACGCCACACGTTCGCCGCGAATTGAAGGCACGGCGATGGTGTAATCATCATTGAGTGGAGGCTTTGCATACTCTTTATGAGCTAATTGCTTTCTCAAGCAGGGAAAAGGCAAATCAGCTAAGCCTGAGGGCTTCTGCCCTCGTGCATCGATAAGAATATCTAGGCTAAGGCGACCGCTTTTGGTATGAATCGTCGTTTGACCTTGGTGATTTTCCACCTCATATTGCTGTCCTAACGCTTTCAAATCGATGACGCCGGCATCTCTAAGCGCCAGTATTCGTCGTATTGACTCAGGCGGCACTGCTGCATAATTGTCGACGAAAACTCGCTTTAGACCTCGCTTGAAGCGTTCGCGGTCTCGTTTGTTGAAATACTGGATGGCAGGCTCTATGGCTTCATGCAAACGCAGCAAGGTATAACGCCAGGCTACCGTATGGTGAGCCTTCTTGTCTTCCATCACTTTCTCCAGATTTTTCCTCGCCCAAGTGAAGGGGTTGCTCTTCTTTCGCGTCGAAAAATAGGCATCAGAAAAACTATCGGCGTCCAGCGTTTCAAGTGCAACCTGGTTGCTCCAAAGGGGGTCATTAAGCTGTAGTTCGCGAACAATCAGTTCGAACAGGCGGTCCAACAGGCCTTGTGAAGAGGTATCAATTTCCTTACATATAAGCTCTGGGGTGGCGAGTGTTAACGGCTGATGCGGGATAGGGCAATAGAAATCGGCCTCAGGTAGAATGCCTGATCGCGATAGCAGCGAAATGCATAATTCGGTACTTTCAGGTTTCAGATCAAACAGCAGAGAGCTGTTCGCATACTCTTTCTGCTCCCTAAAGTGCCCATGTTGTACAGCAACAGCCATGGCAGCATCGATACCGCTCAGCGACGAGCCCAGAATCCCCACGCGTGCGGCGGGGACATTGCTCTCTATTAACCCGGACCAGGGGCTTGCAAAGTATCCGGGCTCGTTCTGTGCCTCACTGGGCCAGCGATGGCCGGTGGCGATAACGAGATAATCGAAGTGAGCTGGCTCAGTTTGACCTTTTACCCAGACCCTGCAGGGATCTTGTGCATCAATATCAGTAACGGTACTACTCTTGTGTAAATGAACTTGGTGTCCATTACTGCGCCCATAGTCAATCAACTGCTTTAGCTGGTTGTGAAAGTAGTGGCCAAGTAATACTCGTGGGAGAAACTGTCTTTCATGTAGCGATTTCTTGTCGACAGCGTACCTTTCTAAGAAGGTGTGACTTTGTTGTTGCAGCCACTCCAAATAAGAACACACCAGCGGTGGAATTTCTATGCTGGCGATATTGGCCAGCATAATCGGGTGGTTGGTACGCTCGTCAAAAGGCATTCCTACTCCCGCTACCTTGCGAGACTCGTAAAGCGTAATGTTCACAGGTATACGGGATTGAATCAATCCGGCCAAGGTGTACAGGCCAGTCGGGCCGGTGCCGATAATGCCAACTCGCTGCATAGGTAGAGTTGCTCTTTGCTATTCGTGTCTACCGACTAAGCAATTTCTTTGCCCAAGTAAAGCATCTGCTACGGGAAACGGAAAATCAGAATAAAAAAGCCTGAGAGGCTTTTTCGCAAACTGAACACTCACGGAAAACATTATAAAACATGAATTCAATAGGGATGAACACCCTATCTACAATCCTATGCTATGTATAGGTGCCGACCAGAAGGGTTATGCTGGTTGATTGGTTTGTCAGAGAGTCAAGTGTCCTTAATTTCAAAAGACCTTTGTAAATCTTACTTACATACATACCCCAAATCTGGTCTTTGGTGAGATAAATAAAGAGTTATTGCCCCATTCTGCGGCTTTCAGTGCTAATAGAGGGTAACAGAAGCTGGCATGCTACCTGCAGCCTGGCTAATGAGGCGCGTAGTTGCGCAAAATTTTTCATTTTCGGAATTTCGAAGTCAAAGTTTTTCTGTGTACGAAATGAAAGACTTCAATATGCAATGTAGGAGAAATTCTATGAATACCGATCAGTTCGAAGGAAATTGGCACAAGTTGAAAGGCGCTGCCCAGAAAAATTGGGGTGACCTGACTAATGATGATCTTGACCGCATCAACGGCAACCGCGAAAAGCTGGAAGGTGAAATACAAGCCAAGTATGGAAAGTCCAAGGAGGAAGCCAAGAAAGAAGTGAACGACTTCATCGATCGTCACTAAGTTGATAAAACGGTGTAGGAGGGTTTAAAGATTGATCACGTATTTAAACTCTTCTTCACCGAGATTCCCCGACGTTACTAATCCTTATTAAAGGATGCGATCATAAGGCGTTTCAGTTCGTAAATCTCAAATTTTTACTTTCAATTTTTTTACTTTCGGTTGATGTGCCGTGGTTTCTTCTACTATTCGTTTAAGATGTAGAAGGGATGAAGGGCTACAAAGCTCATCAACAGTAAAGGCTATAACCTCACGACTTCACACGAAGTGGAGTAGCTATGCACTCTATCGTTAATCTTTGACACTCCGATTCCAAAGGTTACTCGGTATTGCGCTGACCGGACAATAAGTGCGCTTTTTGATGCGGGTTTGTAGTTAAAACTGCGCACTAACGCGATCAAACAATATTGATGTTTTAACACTGCGAGGATGGCTTGAAAAACTTACATGTTCGATCCTGTACACCCGAACCACCTAAAGGCCGGCATAAGTTAGGTTGGTACGGACCCGGCTTGCTGTGGATGTTATCGGCCGTTGGTACGGGTTCCATCTTATTTACACCTCGCGTGGCCGCTGCCTACGAATACCAATTACTTTGGTTATTGCTGTTAGTCGTTTTTTTCATGTGGGTCATGATACGGGAAATGGCACGATACTCTATTGTCAGCGGACAAACCATGCTCGAGGGAATGTACAGTTTGAACGGCCCGAAAGGATGGGCGGTATGGTTTATATTGATTCCGCAGTTGCTTGCGGCCTGTGTGGGTATCGCGGGTTTGGCAGGTGTGGTAGGCAGCGCACTACAAAGCTTTTTGCCGGGCAGCGCCACTTTGTACAGCGCTGTGTTGATTGCGTTATCCACAATGGTTGTGGCTGGGGGTAAGTACTCGGCACTTGAACGGATCAGTCGAATTATGGCTCTGGTCCTAATGGCTATGGTCATTGCCGCGGCATTGGTTGTTTCTCCGGATACGGAAAAATTGGCAGAGGGCTTAGTTCCTGCTTGGCCTGACGACCCAGAGCTGTACATTATCTTACCCTGGGTGGGAACAATACTCGCCGGCTCAATGGGGATTGTCTGGTTTGGCTATTGGACAGCCACTCGTGGTTTTGGTGGAGGACTGGAAAGCCGCGATACAGATGATGAGTGCGAACAATCTGTGCCCACCGCCAGCGATAGCAGCGATACGGTGAAATTTCAGCGCGTGAAGGACTGGGTTAAGGTGATGACTGGCGCTGCGACTCTGGGCGTAATCGGCGGCTTATTGGTCATCACTGCATTTTTAATTTTGGGCGCAGAGTTGCTCGGTGCCAGTGGAGAAATTCCTAAGGGCACAGACGTGGCCACTGACCTAACCAGCCTCTTCTCTGATGTGTGGGGAAGCTGGGGCGAGTACCTACTCCTAGCCGCTATCATCATCGCTCTGGGTGGTAGCGTTCTTGCTAATCAAGACGGGTGGGGGCGGAGTTTTGCCGATATGACACTGATTCTTACCCGCGAATTACGTGATGACGCCAACGATAATAAAGCCCTTGCTTTGCAAAACTGGCTACATCGGAAAACGCGTTTGTCGCTTTTTAAACGCAGATCCCTCAAAAGACTCTTCGTGGTGGCGGTAACTGGTATTATCCCGATAGGTATAGTGTTACTGTTTAAAGATCCGGTAAAAGTCATGTCGACCTCGGGAATAATAGCTGCACTTCATACCCCCTTTATCGCTCTGGCTGCGCTTTACGTTAACCGAACGCGCCTCCCTAATGAAGTCCGCCCAGGAATTAGCGCCACAGTAAGCATGGGCGCAGCCGGTCTTTTCTATTTAGGGTTCGCCGGGTTGTACCTATGGGATCTAGTGAGAGGGGCCGGCTCCTCCTAAAACAACCGGAGGTTTAGTCACTAGAGCACATCTAACAGCGACCCGCAGAGTGAGCCAGCAGCGAACCGGCGTACGCGAGGCGCCATTGGATACTTGTTGAGCAATGGTGGATGAAGGAGACTCTCCGATAGCGCAATTGGATAAAGTCAGTCTATGCTTAGTACCTAAGCTACTTCTCCACCGGTACGCTTAGTCAGACAACAATAAGAGGTGTAACATGCCATTTTCCCAAGATCAGCTCAGCGAGCTCAATCTACTCGCCCTGTTCCATTCGTCGTCTTCGCAAGAAGGCATCAAAGTCCACCAGCATTCTGCCGATCCGGCCATGGTGGCCGCCGCAAAGCGCCTGCACGATAAGGGCTTGGTGACTCAGCCCGATGGCGGATACCTCACGCCCCAGGGCAGTGAAATCACAGAGCAAGTGCATAGAATACTATCGGTGCTCAGTAGCAGTCCGTAAAAGAAGCCATCCTTCGTCCGGTGCCTTGCCGAACAGAGTGAAGCGTTTACGCCCTCCACTGAACGAGCCAGCTGGTGTCTGGTGAGTTGGCATGGTGAAGCAACGGGCGAAGTACAGAGCCCTGAAAATTTTCAGTAAAAAGGCAATACATGATCTGGATCAACTCCGCACGGCGATAAAGCCCTAAGATGACGCTCTTACAGTAGGGGGTTAGCATGGCTTACAAAAAACTAGCGGGCACATCGGCGGTATTTATTGACGAGCACAATCCAAATAGTTCAGCTCAAGAGCGCGATGGTTTGACCTGGACGGCGGCGGAGCTGCATTTGGATAGCATGCCCGCACAAATAACCCGCAAGGCGCCAATGGCCAACAGTTTGGCGCTGGAGGGGCTTGAAGATTATGACCCGCCAGAGAGTGGCGATTTACGTTTGGTATGCTGCCTTAACTCTGATTTTGTCTATGTAGGTGTTGCCAGAGCTTGGGTGCAATACGTCAATCCAGAGGGGTGTGATCAAGCTCAATCGGCTTAGGGTTATTATAATCAATCATCCATCTGCCACAGCATACAGAGGCATTAAAAAAGCCCAAGCACTGAGCGGAGATAGCTGACTGTCGCGCAGAAGGGTATTCTGGTTTCGTTATGTCGGTGTTGCCCATTCTTTGTTAGGCAGATTCACTCGACCTCGATGCTTTATTCCTTAGTGGTGTCATCCAAATCATAAAGTGGTGCGTATCTCCAAAAAACGGAGATACTATGAAAAACTCACTCACCCCCCAAGCTGCCGAACAGAGCTCAAACCAACTAGATTCAAGCATGAAACAACCGCCCGTTGATCGGGATTCATGGCGGCTTCCTTGTCGTGGCTGTATGACGAGCTGTAAAAACTACGCTGTCTGCGGTTCAAAGCCCTGGCAAATCGCGGCTCCTTAAATACAGCTCACGAAAGGTCAGTTAAGCTTTGGCTATTTGGAGGCGTATTGAGCTGGGGGATGCACTAAGCTTCATGCTAGCCGATTTAAGGTAGTGTAAATTCGATTGACAGTCTCCCAAGCCACTTTAAAAGCGAAGCAAGAAAAGTCGCCTACTTGATAATGACGCCAAAAGAAAAATCGCAAAGTCCACATCATTAATCCGATTAATCTGTACAAATAGCACGGCGCCGTAATTCACCAAGAGCGCTCACCCTCAAGCGCGTATTTGGCTATCCGCGGCGCTACTGCTAAACTTAACTGCTAATACGATTCATCCCATGGATAAGGGGTTTATTTTTCAACATCCGCAACAGATGAGTGCAAGCTGGAAGGCTCTGCCCCAAAGCGAAGCGCCATTATTCAAAATATCGTGCGAGACATATGAAGCCACTTTCGCCTCAGCGTATTCGTACGTTGCTTTAGCGCCAGAAAGAACAAGCGCTTGGCGCCGCTCATTGCGCTCACAAAGAGGAGCGGTGCCTACAAAAAGGTGTGCGTCAAAGCACCCGCCTAAAATAGTAGCAAGGAATAACCAGAACGGGTGTTATTCAGATAACCATTGGCGTGGAATATGCCTTATAGGGCACCACTGCGTCTGCAGCGTTTTCAGAGTACAGGCGAATTGTTCCGAACAGGGCCCGGTTGTATCGGTCGGCGCTCGGCAATGCCCTTTAATCTGAAAAAGCAGTAAAGCAAGTAAGTCGGCAATGTCATTGACCGAATAAATTCGCGGCGACAGGAGGTACCGCAATGAGCGAGAGCTCATGCAAACTCATGCTTGGGTTTGCGCACAAGTCCGCCCGATTCAGGGCGATTTGCCAACAGATTGGGAGGGTCTGCTGGCATGTCAATCGAACCCGGTGTTTAGGCAGATTCATCGCGCTTGAATTGCCCGGCGTTCACTCAATGCAAGCTGGATACGTTGGATAAAAAGGAAACACTATGCAAACCTTAAAAACCAAGCGCAATCATCCATCCAAGTCGCTCGTCGTCGCTATTTCCGTGGCCATTGCAAGCTCTGTCGCGGCGCCTGTTGCTTTGGCACAACAAGACACTAAAAAGAAACAGAGAAAACCGCGCAAAGCCATTGAAGAGGTCATGGTCACCGCGCAAAAGCGCGAAGAAAGCGCGCAGGATGTCGCCATTGCGATATCGGCCTTCAGCGGTGAAGATCTGGAAAACATGGGCGTTGAAGCGGGCATTGAGATCACTCAGCAAGTGCCTAACATGAATTACTTTGCCATCTTTGGTGAAGCATCCAGCCCGTCGCTGACGCTGCGCGGTATTGGTTTATCCAACTTTGCCGACACCTGGGAGGCTCCTGTGGGCCTGTATGTGGATGAGGTGTACCGGGGCAACCCCTCGGGCTCGGGCATGCAGCTGTTTGACGTCCAGCGTGTTGAAGTGCTGCGCGGCCCCCAGGGTACGCTGTTTGGTCGCAACACCTCGGCGGGTTTGGTGCATCACATTACCAACAACCCGACGGAATCCTTTGAGGCCGACGCCAGCGTGCAGCTCGGCACCTACAACCAGCGCATTTTTGAAGGTGCGGTCAGCGGCCCTTTGACCGACAGCGTGCGCGGCCGCTTTGCGGTCAAGAAAAACGACAGCGATGGTTGGCAGACCAACGGCGTGGACGGCCGCGATTTAGGCACCACCGATACCCTGGGCTATCGCGGCAAGCTGTCTATTGATTTGTCCGACAGAGCCAACTTACTGCTGGACGTACACGGCAGCGAGGCCGACCAGCAGACTGTGGGCTTTGTCCATATGGGTTATCTGGACCCGGCCAATACCTCGAGCTTTTGTTCGCCTGCAAGAATTCAGAACGGTGAGTGCATCAGCAGCATTGAAGGTGCCGGCACAGGCCGTGAAGAGGCCGGCGGCTGGGGGCCAAAGCATGTCTCATCAGGCGCTGCCGACGGGCTCAAGACCGAAATTGAAACCTTTGGTGCCTCTGCCAAGCTGGTAATTCAGACCGACAAGTTCGACATTACCTCCATCACCGCACTGGAACAAATGGACAAGCTGCTGGAGGACGATTTTGATGCAACCGCTGTTATCTGGTATGACGAGCAGTACAAGGCCGATACCGAGCAGTTCAGCCAGGAGTTTCGCATCAGCGGCGCAACCCAGAGCATGGACTGGGTGTCCGGCCTTTACTATTTTAAAGACGAGCGCGACCTAATTACGCAAGCTCCGACCACCAGCGATGCCCCTACCTTCGGCGGTTATTGGCACAACGAATACATGGATCAGGACACCGAGTCCTACGCCGTGTTTGGCCAGATCGGCAAGCACCTCACCAACACCCTGAAGCTCACCGTGGGCGCCCGCTACACTTGGGAAGAAAAGCAAGCCGAGCTGAGCAATCGCGGCGAACCCAGTTACTCTGGCGACCAGTATTTCAATGACACCATTGACGAAGAAGGCTTCAGTGGCCGGCTGGGGCTGAACTACACACCCGACAACGACACTCTGTACTACGCCAGCCTATCCCGCGGTTTAAAATCCGGCGGGTTTAATGGCTCTTACGTCAGTAGTGTGCGCGCGTTTGGCCCGGTGGAAAAAGAAACCATGACCAGCCTCGAGGCAGGCTACAAAGCCACCTTGGCCGGCGGCCGCGCCCGGCTTAACCTGGCGGTGTTTGCCTACGAGTTGGAAGACTTTCAGGCGCAGCTGTGGGACTCCTCCACGGGCTCTTCGGACATCGCCAACCTGGGCGACGTAAACGGTCGGGGCCTGGAAGCCGAGCTAACCTACCTGATCACCGATAACTTTGAAGTGATCACCGGCCTGGGGCTGCTGGATACTGAAATTGACTCTGACCTGGTCACCAACGTGGGCGGCCAGGAGATCGCCATAGACGGCAATGAAATGCCCTCCGCTCCCGGTGTTTCCGCCAACATGGTGGCCCGCTACTACCTCAACAGCTGGACCTTTCAGGCCGACTACACCTGGGTCGGTGATCACGAACTGCAACTGGAAAACGACCCCTGGTCCAAGCAAGACGCCTACGGCATCGCCAATGCTCAGGTCTCCTGGCGATCCGGCGCCTGGAAAGTCACCGGTGCGGTCAAAAATCTGCTGGATGAAGAGTACTTCACCTACCAAAACACCGGCGGCGACGACTGGGGCTACGCCGTCTGGGGCGCACCGCAAACCGCCTATATCAAACTGGACTACAGCTTTTACTAAGGTGAACAGCGAGAGGCTGTAGGTTATGGCATCCCCCCAATCTTGCCGTGTACTACGACGTGGCTAGATGGGGGGCACGGATTAAGGGTTGGTGCTTGAGTGAGATCGGCGGGTATGAATAGGGGCTAGCTCAAAGACAGGATGTATTTTTGTACATCACCGCCCTGCAATTTTGATGATGTCTTTTGAAACTTTCTGCATCCTAAGCCACTCCTCAGGTATCTGTCAGTGTGTGTATCACACGTATTTTCTCATTGGTACTAAATCGTCACCGCTTGTCATCTTTCGCTGATTTATCAGCCAGATTTTGCGGGCACCGGCGTGTTTTCAATTTTGAAGGATGACAACCAGAAAGACAGCATCCTGGTGTCGTCCGACTGGCCAAGGGCGGCGGGGGATGTTGGGTGGACGGTCGAGATGGTCAAAAGGTGCTGACCTTTTTGGGGGATCAACATCGTCACATCCTGGGCCTTACCGCTAAAGCGGACCTCGTGTACCGAATCGGAATCCAGCGTAAAGACTACGGTATCGTCACCTCTGAACGGGTACCCCGAAAGGACAAGCGTTTGCGCGTCTTGCTCGGTGGAGAAAAACAACTCGGCGGTTTCAAGCTCGCTCCAGGCGCCGGCGCTCTCAAACGCATGCCAGCCAAGCCCTACATGCTTTTCCGCCGCGCTTGCGGTAAACGGAACCGGTTCGCCGGGTTTCAATACCGGCGGCGTGCCCCGGGTAAGCTTGGTGTGGCCATTCACCCAGGCGCCCTTGCCGAGCCCGGCGAGCATGCGCTGAAACGTATCCGGGTGTTTTCCTAGCCTTTTTGCCATGCGCCGCACGAAGGACGAAAAGGGCTTTTGCACACGCGTCAGGCTGTCTCGCCAGTGATACTCGCGCCCCGCCATTTCCACCAGTGCCGCATTCAAAACGCGGACTCGCGCCTGCGGCCCCGCGGACACCCACTCCCAGGCGCGCTCATGTTCTATCGAGCCGTTGTGGATATAGCTGTAGGGCCGCACCCCGGAGTGAATGCACAAGACTGAGGCCTCGCGGTGGTAGCGGATATCGCGGCCCTGCTTCCAGGCGCGGAACATCCACTCCTGCGACGGAGAGAGCCGGGTCTGCTTAATCGGCAGCCAGGGCCCGACGTCTACACACACCTCGCGGCGCATCGCCCAGCAGGACGAAATGACAAACACATTCGGATCAAACGTGTTGTTGTGAACCGCGCCATCGACCACGATGCGGTCTCGGTGGGCGTTGACCGGGCCGTGGTTTGCGGCGGTGCGCTGCAGCAGCAAAATGGGCGACCAAGAGATATCCGCCCGGGTTTCGCGCATAAAGGCCACTCGGTTAGAGATATGGTCCGGAAAATACAGATCATCCTGATTGAGAAAGAGGATAAACTCGCCACGCGCCATTTCCACCCCTTTATTATGCGGGGCCGACTGGTGGCCGGTGTTCTCGGGCAAATTGTAAAAGACAATGCGAGAATCGGTAAACGCGCGGACCGCGTCCTCCGTCTCCTGATTGCAGCCATCCCCGACAATGATCAACTCAAAGTCCTGAAAGTCTGAGTTCAGAACGCTTTTGATCGCAATGCTCATCACCCTCGGGCGATTATAAGCGGCGATGATAACGGATACCGTAGGCGAGTCAGACATGGCGTAGCTGTCGTAAAAGGTAAAAGATCAGGCACTGGGCCAATGCAAATTCCTGCGTCAGTCTACCCAAATCAGCCACACAATGCCCACCCAATGACAAAAACCGGCTACCCCCTGCGGCCCGCCATTCCCCGGCGCCGCCTGAACACAGACTTAAAGGGCCACGCCCGCCTCAGAATAGCCGGTGTCAGCTAAACATGCAGGCACACACTACCCATATCGGCACAGCCCAATTTCATAGCAAAACGCCGGGTAAATTCCAGTTGCCAACCTCGCAATCTCGTGGCACAGTAAACCACATAGCGCGTAGGGATATCGCAGGTTTCGCCCCCAGCAGCGGTGGCGCAGCACACCAACAGTCGCGATACCCAGATTGAGCCAGGTTGGAAGGTAAGATAAATAAGGGGCCCACCCGGATAGCCGCGTTACTTCTTTTCCCTTCCTTTCTGAATGCATTAATCTAGTGATACCAGTAACTGGTTGGATAACCATCAGGTTTATCGTTTAAAAGCCCAGCGTTCGGTTGAATCAAAATTCAAGGCCTGACACAGGTGATGTATTCTTTATATAACACTACTTTTCAATTCCTAAGTTATATTGTTGATTTTCTTTACTTTGAAGTCCGTGGGCTTTTCTCGTAGAAGAAGTCTTTTTAGAAGACGTTGGGGAGTATAAATGCTTGAAACTTTACTAAAGATACATAGAGATTCTTCTGAGTTAGATTTTCAAGAAATATGGAAAAATGCGACCTTCGTATTTGATGCAAATGTGCTACTGGATTTTTATCGACTTCCACAAAAATCGAAAGATGCGCTAATAAAGATACTAAAGAGTAAAGAGATAAAAAATAGGATTTGGATTCCAAATCAGGTTTTTATTGAATTTCTAAATAATAGAGTAGACGAAATAGGGGATCAAAAACAAAAATTTTCTAAGGTAAGAGAACAAATTGAGAAATCTTTGGAAGAATACGATGATGTATTTGAAAGGCTTGCGCAAGAACTAAATAAATTGCAGCTAAAGAAAAGACATTCTCTGATTAATCCAGATAAATTTTTAATTAAAGAAGATACTGATAAGGGTAAGCACTCTCTTAATAAATTCCTTGAAGAGCTAAATAGGCTGGATAAATTGCAGCCAGATGTCAATGATGAAGATCAAATAAAGAAAAATATTATTGACATATTTTACGATAAAATAGGTGATGGATTTTCGAAGGAAGAAATTGATGAAATATATTTTGAAGGGAAAATAAGATACGAGAATAGAGTTCCGCCAGGCTATAAAGATAGTGATAAATCAGGAGTTTATTCTATAGGAAAAATAGAATACCTTAGAAAATATGGAGATTTAGTAGTCTGGAAAGAAATACTTAGAAAAATAAATCAAGATGAGATAACCAATTTCCTATTTATAACCAGTGATCTGAAGGATGATTGGTGGAGAAAATCTAAAGGAAAAACGTTAGGGCCAAGGCGAGAGCTTCTTAACGAGGTGTATACGTGTTGCGAAAGCCTTCAAAACTTTTATATGTACGATACGGCAAATTTTTTAAAATATTCAGAGCAGTACTTAGGATTAGATATTGAGAAGAAATCTATTGATGAAACAATGGATTTCATGAATGCCAAGAGAACGGTTTATTATAAAAAAAGAAAAAAAGATTCAGTAAGAATTTCAAATATACTTAATGATATTCAAATTAACAGTGCAGGAGTTAAGTTGGGAGTTGGGGAGTCTATTATGGCTTTGCCGCCTCTGGATTTAAAGCATTCACAAGTATATTCGATTATTAATTCAATTATTGTAGTTCTATCAGAGTTCGGTCCTAGTAGTTATATTTCTTGCCAGTCCAACTATGGAGAGAAATCTTTAAAGCTAAGGTTTAGGAATTCTTATATGAGCAAAAACAGAAAAATTTCATTTGAAAATTATTTTGATAGAAAAGTTTCTATATCTGATATTCAGGATAATTTAACTCCTGTGATGGAGAAAGCTAAAGACAACAATATGTCGTTAAAAGTCGGCGGTAGTTCAAGGTCGGTAACTGTAACTCTATATCTATTTCCGAATTCGCACTTAACGTATTCTTGGGAAGAAAGTAACTTACAGTTTAATGATGATTAAATAGGAAAAGAGAGCCCCAAGAGAACAGTTTACTTAATTTAAGCCAAAGAGCATAGGGGTCAAGTCTTGAGTTGTGAATTTAAGGTCTCCCGCAAGCTCTTGCGGCAACCAGAAAGGCGCCCACTTACATTTAATTTTTATACGCCAAGGGCTTGTCGGAAAAATAATCCCCCATCCAGCCAAACAGTAAATCAACATTTACCTCAGACAAAGCCTTCCGCTGAAACTCGTCGCTGGCCTCTATATCCAGGCTGCCAAACTGATAGAGCAGCGTGCCTGGCTCTTTATCATGCAGAATCATCATAATGCGCTTGCGTGTGCGCAAGCAGTCGACCGTCATCACATCGGCGGGAATACCAGTATCACGCAAGCCACGACGCACCGCCACCACCGGATTAATGTGCTGATGGGCGTGTTGAATTTTTGTATGAGCCTCGGTGATTTGGTCGGATAAGATTTTTAAAGGGTCTTCAGACATGAAAGCTCCAGGCTATTTTTGCGCTTAAGCCTAACACGTTCTGGAATAGTTTTCTAAAACTGGGGGGGTACGGGATAAGATCCTGAACTGGCTACAAAGCACCGCTCTTGAATCCCCTTAGAGCCAGCCGAGCGGAAGCAAGCTGTGCTTGCTGGCCGGACGCTTAGCGACCGTAGGGGCTGGGTCTAGGGCACGCTCTCTTGGTGACTTCTGTAGCGCGACAGAGGGCGAATGACAAAAAAGAACCATACAATGGGTAGCTTGGGAGAGGGTAACTTAGTGCCACACACCCTAACCCGTCAAAGGTGAATCAAAGGCGAAAACCGCCGCTCGCAGGCCATTACCTTACACCGAATTCACAGTGCAAGACCTCGACCCCTGGGTGATCGCAAGCTAGCGGAAGCTTGCAAAGGAACTGGGTGACACATAGAATCCTGAAGATTAAAAATAACTTGGGGAAAATAAAAGAATGAAAAACAAAATTATTGCCGTTGCTTTCTTTTCCATAGCTTCTTTTTCTTGTAGTTCTTATGCGGATGTGCGGCTCTGGGTAAGTTCGGATACAATTGACGGTTCCATTGGCGGTAGAGCTGCACTTGACACGCATTGTGATACGGATAGTAATAAGCCCACTGTAGCAGGTAGCACAACACGTGCATTCATTAGTGTGGACGGCGCTGATGAAATTCGGGATATGGCCACCAACTATTCGATACCAACCGCTGAGCCGATTCTCCGCTCCGATGGCGTTACCCAGATCGCTTCTGACTTCCAGGCACTGCTAAACACTGGCGTCACCAATCTGGATAATAGTGTGGGAACACCAACGTTAGTCTGGACGGCCTCATCGAACGATGGTGCCGTCACGGCCAACAGCTGTGTAGGCTGGACAGCGACAGGCATGAATTTAGCCACCCGCGGTGATGGAAACTCCACTAGTATTTCCTATCTCGATGTCTCCTCTCCCAGCGCTTGCATCAACACTTTTTCAACCTACTGTATTACCTATACCTCAACAGCAACGGTTGGCGGCACTGTGTCCGGTCTTTCAGGCAGTGTCACTTTGCAGAACAATGGGGCCGATGATCTTGTTGTTCTCGCAGACGGCCCTTTTGCCTTCTCGACCCCACTTCCCGTCGGAGCATCTTACGACGTGACCGTGCTATCGCAGCCCGTTGGCCAAAGCTGTAGCGTGAGTGGAGGCAATGGCACTGTTTCGGGTGGGGCCGTAACGTCCGTTTCAGTGACTTGCTCCGCGAGCGTTCCGTCGCGGGTAGCGCCTCTGCCAGTGTTCAGTATGCCTGGCTTGCTTTTACTGGCGAGTATTATGGCGGCACTAGGGGTGTACTATCGTCGCGGGCGTTAAGACATCAATGGCCTGAGCTGGAGGTTTATAACCTAGTGGCGAAATAGCGCTGCAGATCTCCGGCAGCTTTGAAGTAAGTTGATGTAATGTTACTTAATTCAATGGGCTGGCGACAAAGCACCGCTTGTAAATCCCCTTAGAACCAGCCGAGCGGAAGTCTATTTTAGGGGGTAAGCAAACAGGAGGTTTGCGCAAGTCTCGTCAGGCCAGGGAAGGCCTGTCGAGACGGCCCCCTAAAATCGACTGTAGCGAGGGGACCCGAAGGGCTGGGTCTCGGGGGGACGGTTTTTGGTAACTTTTTACCGTTAAAAAGTTACTCGCCTTTAGGCGAAATAACCCGCCGGGCGGCGAAAATCACACCGGATTCCCAATCACCCCATCACAAATCGGCGACTAAACCACGGACCGCAAAAACCCATTCGCAGAACGAATGCCCTCCCGGCCCTGACAGACTTTAAACAGTCGAAAAAATTCTTAGCGGCTGGGGCTAATCATACGGCGAAGCCCCGCCTCCTGCATACCCAGCGCCTCGGCGACTTCAGCAAAAACCCGAGTCCCGTTGAGGTAATCGCGAAGCAGGGCGGTGCCGACAACAATATCGCCTTCCAGATACGACCCAAGCGCTTCCGACAAAAGCCCCTTGCGAAAATCAGATGTGCTAAAGTGTACACAATGTACACTTGATAAGGTATTGCCATGTCTACCACTATGACTATCCGCCTAGAGCCAGAGTTAAAGCAGCGACTAGACCAGCTCGCGGCGGCCACCCACCGCTCTAAATCCTTTCTTGCAGCTGAAGCTCTTCGCGATTTCATCGAGCTAAATGAATGGCAAATTCAAGAGATCAAAGAGGCAGTTAAAGAGGCTGATAATGGCGACTTCGCTAATGACCAGGAGGTAAGTAAGACGTTTGCTAAGTGGGATGTAAATGCAGGTTAAGTGGCTTCACAAAGCACTTCAGAACCTCAATGACGAAGCCGAATATATTGCAAAGGATAATCCGGCAGCAGCCAGGCTCGTTGTACAGCGAGTTTTTGATGCCGTTAATTTATTGCCAGCCAACCCAGCAATGGGTAACCCAGGGCGTATTTACGGCACCCGCGAGCTAGTCGTACCCGGCACACGCTACGTCATCCCCTACCGAGTGAGGCCGAGACTAAACCGCATTGAGATACTTCGCGTTTTTCATACCTCCCGACGGCTACCAAAGTATTGGTAAGCGCCTTCGGTATCTCCGGGACAGACTTTGGGGGCCTGGAGGCAGGGCTACTAACGGCGCTACGCTAAATGCAGCACTTTGGGTCGCCGTCAGCGATGCCCTACCCATAGAAATAAAGGTCTTCCGTACGTTGGCAACAGGTCTACTGAAATAGCCGACAGAGAAATGCCCCTGCCGGTTGCCAACCTCGTCTCGCCGTGGCACAGTAAGTCACATAGCGAGTAAGGCTTATCAGCGGTACAGCCCGCTTGCCAGAAGCAAGCTTAGAGGAGTCAGATTGAACCAGTCAGGAAGGTTAGATAATAACGGGGCCGACCCGCGTACAAGCGGTAACTCTTTTTCCTTCCCTTCTGAAGATCTCAATCAAGTGCGCCAATACTGGTCAACTATTAAATTTATGTCGAAAGGGTCTGGGGCAGGGCAATCTATATTTCAAGAGGGTATCTGATCCCGACGACCCAAAATATCGTAATGGGCAGCTTATCCAAACAACTAAGCAATTGAAAATGAAAAGAAAAAAATTCTTTAGCGTGATGCTATTTATTACTCTGACGGGTGGATGCTGGATTCCAGCATTTGGTCAGGACTACCAAATCCAAGGGTTTCATGAAAGCCTATCGGAACAGGTGGAGGTGTCTGGCGGCATACTTATTGGCTATCAATTTGAAGGGCAGTCCAGCAATCCCAAACTTGAGGATCTTTATCTGGCTCGTCCGGAGGGAATAGAAACGCTTCATCTACAAATTCGTTCAATTGACGGAGTTTACAGTGCTGAAATGGAAGTGACGTTCACCGGAAATGGTGCTCAATGGCAAAAATTGACTGTCCCCTCAAAGTATCAGGAGTCATTGAAGAAATACAATAAGAACGAACTAGTTGTATATGCTTACGATGAAGTTGAAGATTCTAGAAACAAAAGAAAAAGATATCACCGAGTCATACCCTCTTCATGGGGGAAACCTCAACTCAAAGAGTTGAAAGGTAGCCTATATGTCAATAGTGCGGCACCGATAGCTAAATACACAGCTACGTCTGGTAGTGTCTTTTGTGAAGGTGTCGAGTCCGAAGCAAGAGTCGCTTTTAACAAACGGTGTAAAATAATTGATGCTTTAGCTTCCGGAGATAATCTAATTGTTATGAGTACAGGTCGTAACAAAAAATATATAATCTGGCTTCCATAATGAAGAAAAAACTGAAAACCGCTATCAGATACTTGGAGCTTGATCGCTTACATAAATCTACAATTATTCTCATCATATTCTTTATTTCTGTCATGGCAGCGTTCACTGTACTTTTCATAATGGCAGTAGTTGGAAAAGTAAGCGAAGACGCTAAGTACTCAATTTTAGTCGAGTCAGAAAGCTATACCTATTATCCGTCTAATAATAATGCGTCGGGAGTTCTGTTGAAAGCTTACAAGTTATCAGAACATTGTGGGGATTCATTTTCAGAATGGGCAGAAAGTGAAAGCGTACTGGTGTTCGACCCAGGTTCGACCGTCAGTATAACTAGATTTGGATCGTCAGATATACGAATTGACGTACAGGGAGAGAATTTCTCCAAATCAGGAGGAAAACTAAATGATTCTCCGTTAGGGGTATGTACGTCGTTTGTACTGTCTCTGAATGAAACGAATTCCGTCTTTACAATGAATCTTTATGGCGATATAAAAATAGGGCGCAATGTCTCAGATGCTAGCGATGCATACTTTCCGTTATTGTTATCTGGTCACGTAGTAATACAAGAAAGGTCCATATTGACCGAGTCAGAGTTTCAGCATACCCCAATTGACCTCCAAAGAGGAGACTTGGTGACCATGTCGGGGCAAGATCGCCCAGCGAGAGGAATCCTGAGAGCCACCAAAGATGAAAGCGGCCTAGAGGGAGTGGTTGTAGTTGAGGGGGGCGAGGTATTTGCACAAAGTTATCGATCTGCCGCTAGAAATATCAAAATTAGTTTTTTAAATAGGCTATCTGATGATAATGAGCTTGCAATTAGTCTATCTGCGTTGTTTTTACTTGCTCAATTTTTCGGCGTGATAATAACGTTCTTACTGCGGTTGAAAGTAATTAATTTGGCAGAATAGAAAAAGGATTTAAGAAATGAGTAAATGGCATGATCACGTGGAACTTATAAAGAACTTAGGGATTGCTCTATTTTTTTTTACTTTTATCTCCTTTGCCCAAGCGACAGATGTTGTTATTGAAACTGACTTTCAATCAGGAAGAGGAATTCTTAGAGAGGTAGGAGGAAACTGCTTTGTCTACACACCTAAGCATGTTGTCGAGAATGCAGATGGTATTTATGTAAGCTCTCCACACGAGCGTGATGTTAACGGAAGTTTTTTAACTTCTTACCCTCAAGACTTGGCGCTTATATTGCTGCCGAGCGACTACACAAAAATGTGTCGGGACTCATCGTGGAAAGATGGTGGTAAGAGAGTTAATACACTGCTTTCAGCAAGCCAAGAAGCCACCTTGAGCTTTCGCAAGAAAAGCGGGTCCTTAACTGAGTTTGACCTAAGAATCGTAAATAAAGATCTTCACACATACTTCGATGTGGCTCTTTCTGACTCTAGCAAAGAAATAATTCAGGGGATGAGTGGCAGTATCGTATACATTGGAAGTTACCCACTTGGAATGTTGGTGTCGGTCTCTGATGGTGTTGGGCGAGTTTTAAGGATGGATTCAATATCCGATATAACAAAATCGGTTATGGATGGATATTCGTCGGAAATAGAAAAGCATATTGAAGCTTCAGGCGACCCAAATGCGTTTAGTGAAGAGAAACGTAAGATTTCAAAAAATAAAATCCAAATGAAAAATAATGATACAAATACTTTTGAAGGAGAAATAACTGAGGGTCAAGAAAAAAGCATACCCATTATTGTAACGGGAAATACAGCTTTTCGTCTACGAAGCAAAAAACAAAACCAAGGGCTTAGGGTGGAGGTGGAGTTCATAGCGCCTAATGGAAAAGTGATAAAGGACGACACCCTGTACACTGGCGATAAAGATTATTCATTGGGTTACGGTGCGGCATCAGAGGGCGAGTATACTCTTCGTATTACGGGTGTGACCGGTGATTATGGGACATATGATTTTCAGTGGGAAACAATAGCGACGCCTGAACAATTGCTCGGTGAAGTCAATATCTTAGGGCATGGCGATACTGTTAATGGATTTTTATCTGAAGATACTTATGCCGAATATACGGTTGTAGCCACAGGAAACACGGCCTTTCGTTTGAAAAGTAAAAAGCAAAACCAAGGGCTTCGGGTGGAGGTGGAATTTATAGCGCCCAATGGAAAAGTGATAAAGGATGACACCCTGTACACTGGCGATAAAGATTATTCATTGGGTTATGGTTCGGTATCAGAGGGTGAGTATACCCTTCGTATTACGGGTGTAACCGGTGATTATGGTACATATAATTTTCAGTGGGAAATAATAGCGACGCCTGAACAACTGCTCGGCGAAGCCAATGTCTTAGGCCATGGAGATGTTGTTAATGGATTTGTATCTGAAGATACTTATGCTGAGTATGCGGTTATAGTCAAAGGAAATACGGCTTTTCGTTTGAAAAGTAAAAAACAAAGCCAAGGACTTCGGGTTGGGGTGGAATTTATAGCGCCCAATGGAAAAGTGATAAAGGATGACACGCTGTACACTGGCGATAAAGATTATTCATTGGGTTACGGTGCGGCATCAGAGGGCGAGTATACTCTTCGTATTACGGGTGTGACCGGTGATTATGGTACATATAATTTTCAGTGGGAAACAATAGCGACGCCTGAACAATTGCTCGGTGAAGCCAATGTCTTAGGGCGGGGGGACACAGTAAAGGGTTTTTTGTCCGAAGATACTTATGCGGAATATAAGATCGAAGTTGCTGGAAACTCAGCCTTTCGTTTACTGAGCAAAAAACAAAATTTAGGAATTCGGGTTGAAGTTGAGTTTATTGCTCCCGACGGGAGCATTATAGAAGACGATACCGTATATACAGGAAGAAAAGATTATACGTTGAGTTACACAGCCCCAATGACGGGAACTTATACCCTGCGTATTACCGGAGTAACAGGTGATTATGGTGCTTATAAGTTCTCAATTGATAGTTAGATACTTAAAAACCTAAAGTTGTAAGGGT
This sequence comes from Gilvimarinus algae, assembly GCF_030518215.1. GTDB lineage: Bacteria > Pseudomonadota > Gammaproteobacteria > Pseudomonadales > Cellvibrionaceae > Gilvimarinus > Gilvimarinus algae. The sequence goes on along the minus strand of NZ_JAULRT010000035.1, from coordinate 358,528 downwards.
CGGAGCACAGCTTTATGGCTTATGAAAAAATATAGGAATTCTGGAGAATTCTGGGGACAGTTTACTTAATTCAATCTGGACCTTAGTTGTGCTACAAAGCACTACTCTTTAATCCCCATAGATCCAGCCGAGTGGAGGTCTATTTTAGTGGGTAAGCAAACAGGACGTTTGCGCAAGTATCGTCAGGCCAGGGAGGGCCTGTCGATACGGCCCTCTAAAATAGACCGGAGCGAGGGAAGCCGAAGGCCGGGATCTCTGGGGGCGCTCTCTTGGTTACTTCTGTAGCGTGACAGAAGTAACTCGCCCGTAAGGGCGAAACCCTTTCCCTACCGCTGAAAGACGAATCAAAAGCGTCAAAGACGCAATCCGCCGCCGGCAGGCAAAAACCTAAACCGGATTCCCAATCACCCCATCACAAATCGGCATCATCGCCGTCAGCCGATCCATCAAACTCGCATTGCCCAACCCATGCTGGGGAAACAGCGTCGGAAACAAATTCTGCTCACCGTGCAGCGCCATGTAATTGAGCACCAGCGTTTCCACCAGCAAATTTACGTTATTGGCGGCCGGGCTGGAGGCGGTTTCGACATCGCCGCTGGAGCGCATATAACCCAGCTGCTGGTGAATGGCCTGCTCTTCCAATGAGCCGCCGACAATACCCGGGCGACCATTGGGGTTGTAGACCAAAAAGAAGCTGGCGGCGGTTTGCTGGTTATCGCCGGTCCAGACGCCTTTGCCGCGACCTTCGGCGGAGTTGTCCAGCATACCGTTGGAGAAGACCGAGCCGTCGGAAAACACATACACCATAATCGGCACGCCCACGCGGGCGGCGTATTCCAGGCAGGCGCCAATGCAGCGCCCGGCGCGCAGGTCGCGAATCTCGCCGGTGGAGCGGTCGCCGGTGTGATAGTCGTAACCGCCCATGGTAATGGTGCCGGCGCCGGCGTAGCCGTTCACCACCAGTTTCATTACCGAGGCGGCCTTGCGGAACTCGCCGTCGGAGTCGAATTCGTCAAAGCTGAAAATACCGGCGGGGCCGACAATGTCCGGGTCGGCCACAGGATCAATGGCGGCGGGGTTGCCGAAGCGGTCGGCCAGGTCCGCGCTCTTCACATAGCCGCAGCGCATCAGGTCTTTTAGTACCGCATCGCGGGCGCTGCCGGTGTTTACCGCGCCCAGTTTGGCGTTGCTGATGCGGTACATGGATTCCATCACCGCAACCGTGTCCGACTGGCTGAGCAAGCCCACCAGATCGCCTACATCCACAAGGCCAGAGACATCGCTGGGGCGGTCCACCTTGGTGGGGCGCACCTCGGGGTTGAAGAGCATGCTCGGGGCCAGGGAGTTGCCGCCCGAGTCGCTGGCGCGCGAGCCGATCAGCGCCAGCAGCGAGCCGTTGGCGCCCACCCGGTTAATGCCGTACATGGGGTTGTGGGGGTTGTTGCCCGTGTCGTTTTCCGAGCGGGCGGGAATCACCGCTCCGTTGATGCTGGCGGCGCGATCGGCGCCAATGCGCTCTAAAATCCCGCGCAGCATCTGGCTGTCGGAGTGAAAGGCGAGGCCCAGATCCTGATTGATAAAGGTGCCCTGCCCGCTCTGGGGCGTCATGTCCCCCGGCAGGCCCTGTTTGCTGTAACCGGCGGTGGACAGAAAATCCATTTGCCCGCCCGGGCCGCCCACCAGCACATTGGAGCCGGCGATATTGGCGCCGCCTGCCAAATCAAAACAGATAAACGGAATCTTGCCCGCACCCTGGGTAGCAATGCCGCAGGCCTCGCGCATGGCGGCCAAGTCCGACGAGAGCGCCGCCTCGGCTGAGCGCGGATTGGCAAACAGGCTGAACACACTGCCGCCCAGAACCGCCGCCGTGCCCTTTTGAAAGCCCTGGCAGATCAAATCGCGCCGCGTCACCGGCCGGCCGTGGTCGGTCAGCTTAAGGGGCGCATCCGGATGCAGGGGGTGTTTGCTTTTACGCATGGGTTGGCTCCGGTTTGATCCTAATGAACAAGCATAATCGCGCTGCCCATGGCGGCGGCGCAGGTGGCTTTGACGGTGGTGGCGGTGCGGCCGGCTTCGCAGTTGCCGCCGCAGGCGGTCATGGTGTCGATCAGGCCGTTGAGTTCGGCGCGCACCAGTGCCGGTGCCGGTTGGTTGTCGAGGGCGCTGCCCTCTACTTCACCGGCGACCAGCGCGCCGAGCAATGGGTCGATGATCTGCGCTCGCCCGGCGCCGCCAAAGGCACTGCTGGGGGCGGCGCTGAAGTTAAAGCCTGTGAAAAACTGCGAGCGCAGGGTGGTGTTGTCCACCAGCGCATTGCAGTAGGCCACCGCCAGCTGGGTAATGCCCATCTGCTGCGCGGCCAAAAACCCTTCCATTTGCGCCACCACAGGCAGCTGCTGTTCCACTTTTTGGTAGGTGGCCCGTACGCTTTCAGTGGCGCGGCTGACGCCGGTCATGGCCGCGAGGGAGGCGTCGATTTCGGCAAAGGTCTTGATGCCGATTTCGGGCTGATCGGCAATGTCCGCCGGTGGCTGGGGCGCGGGCGGCTCAGCCTCTACCCGCACAAACTCGTGCTCGCCGAGCCGGTCAAAGGTGAGGAAAAAGGTGTCCAGCTCGGCGCCCTGTTCCAGGCCGATCACGGCGCCCTGGCGCGAGAGATCCTGCTTGCCCTCGGCGTAGTCGGTGGCGGCAATTTCGGTGTCGAGCGCGGCGAACACCTGGCCGACGATGGCCTCGCGGCCGTTGATGCCGATGCGGATGCCCTCCAGCGGAACCGTGGGTATGGCTTCATCGCCGAGGCTGGCAAAGAAAGGCTCGCTGAACAGGTAGCTGAAGTCGTCAAACTGCTGTACCTGAAAGACGATGTAGGCCTGGCTCAGGCCGATGTGCTGGCTGATGTTAAACAGCAGGAAGTACTTTTGCCCCACGCCCACCTCGTAGTTGGCGGCGATGGCCTCCGGCGGCAGGGCGCGGTTGTGGATGGCCAAAAAGCGCAGGCTGCCGCGCCACAGGCGGTCGGAGGAGACCTCGTTACCCACCACCAGCGCGTAGCTGGAATCCCATTCGTTGAGGTTGCCGGGTTCGGTTTCATCCACATCGCCGGTGTATTCGCCGTTGACGTAAATGCGCCGGCCGTTAATGGGGTCAAAGGTGATCACTGCGTGCTGCAGGCTGGCCTGCAGGCGCTCGTCGGCGTCGGCCGTGGAGAGCGCGGGCATGCCGTTGCCATCGGTGGTGGAGCTTCTGTGAAAGAAGTCGTAGTTGTAGAGCGTCTGGCCCAGGGTGAAGTTGCGCACCTGGGTGCTGCCGGAGTAGCTGACGATGCGCGCCTCTTCCTGGGTGACGTTATCGGGAATCACCCAGGCCTCAATAGTGTACTCGCCGGTGGCGGTAATCAGGTCGAACAACTTGCGGCTGCTGGCGGTGGAAGCCTGGGCCTTGCCGTCGACGATGCGTAGGCCCCAGCTAGACATCCAGTCCACCTCGCCGCTGATGCTCAGGTCAGCGGCCGGCTCCACGCCGCTGGTGTCGTAGGCGACGCTGCCCTGGCCGGTTTTAAACTCGTACTTGGCAATTACATTGCTCTCAACCCGCCCGCCGGAGCTGGCGATGATGCCGTCGCCCAGTTGCAGGGCCTTGCTGATGACCAGGTCAGGGTCCACCTGAGTGACCGGCAGGCTCTCGACAAAGGCTTCAATGGCGGCTGCCATGGTGGCCGCGTCCGAGGCGCAGCTGCCGCTCCAGCAGTTGTGGCTCTCGAGCCCCAGGCGCTGCACCAGCCGCGAGTCGGCGGCGCTGTCCAGGCGGATGCGGCTGCGCGCCGCCTCGTAGGAAACCTGCACATCGTCGCTGCCGATGTAGGGTTGCTGCTGCAAAGGGGCGTCTTCGGCGTGGCAGGCGCTGCAGTACTGTGACAGCAGCGGGTAGACGGTGCTGGTAAAGGCGCCCGGGTCGGCGGTGAAGTTCTTGCTCTCGCCCACCTCTCTGTCCTCGGGCGGCAGAAGCACAATCTCGTTGGTGAGCGAGCCGGTGCTGCTGGCCCAGCTGGTGATATAGCCCTCGATAATGTCGGCGCAAGCGGTGGCGCTGGCCAGCCAGCAGTTGTGGCCACCGGCGACTTTGGTCACCAGGGTGGATAACTGGGGTGTGCCCAAGTCCACCAGAGGTGCGCCCGCACTATAGGCCTGGTTGATGTCGTCGGCGCGGACAAAACTCGGCAACTGGCCGCCGGTGCCGTGGCAGGCGCCGCAGCGCTCTTCCACCGCCAGGTTGTCCCAGATGTGCAGCTTGTAGAGCTGGATGTCTTCGGTTTGCGGGGCCGGGCCGTCGTAGCTGTTGCCCGGGTTGCCGCCGCCGTTGCCGGGGTTGACGTTGGGTGTGGTGGCCTCGCCGCTGTCGGAGCCGCAGCCGGCTATCAAGGTGGCGCCGGCCAGCGCGAGAATCAGAGAGCCGAGGTGGTGTTTGAGCGCCGCCATCTTATTCACCCTTGCAGTAGTCGGCGGTGTCGATAAACACCTGTTTAAGGTTATAGCCACTGGCCGCAAAGGCGCTGGTGGCACTGGCTACCAAGGCGCGGTCGGCGCTGTTGCCGGGCTTGCGCAGGCAGACTTTGGTAAAGACTTTTTCCACCTGGCAGCTGGCAAAGGCACCGGAGTGCGCCAGCTCCATCCCCAGGCTCTTGGCGCCAGCACCGCTGCCTTCGAGGCTCGGGTCCCACTGGAGTATGGCGTTGGGGCCAGCGCGCCAGTAGTTGTCCCACTGGTCATCGGGGGTGATGTAGCCGGGGGCGAAGGTGCCGGCGTTGATGTGGTATTTGGCCTCTACCCGGGTGCCGGTGGCCGGGTCGGTTTCGCCGGTGCCGTTGTAGTGGATAGCGCCAAACTCGGCGTCCGGGTCGGCGGCCATGTCGTATTCGTAATCGTAGTAGGCAAAGGCCTGGGCCATGGGGTCCATGCCCGCGTGGCAGCCGACGCAGTTGTTTAGGAACACCCGGCTGTCGCCGCCGGGGCTGCGGCTGACGTCCTGGCGAATGCGGTCGGGAATGCGGGTGGTGTCGTGTACCTGCTCCAGGTCGCGACACAAATGGTTGAGCAGGGTAAAGCGGAACATGGCGCGGTTGGTGCCCGCGTAAAAGAAGGCCTTGGCCCCGGCGCGGCTGGTCATCACGCCCGCGGTGGCCTCGCTGGGCAGCCCGGTCAGGCTGGACTGACTGCGCTCGGTGAGCGCATCTTTGAGCTCAACATCGGCGTCTTCCAGCGCTTGGTAGTGAGCGTTATTGGCATTGCTGTAGGCTGGCAGGCTGAGGTTGGCGGCGCCGGTATAGAGCACGTCGGCGTAGAGCAACTGGCGAAAGTCTTTTTCATCGCGCACCAGCCCCATCACCGTGGCCGTGTAGTCGTTGAGCGGGGCAAAGGGGGTAAAGTCGCGGTTGGTCCAGGGCGTGGCCATGGTTTTTAAGGTGGCGCGGTAGAAGCCGTCGTTGTCCATGGCCAGGCGCACGGCGGCCGCCACATCGCCCGAGTTGATATGGTCGGTCATGGTCAGCAAGACGGCCTCGCTGGGCGGCACGCCGGCCACGCGAGAATGGATTTGCAGCGCTTGCTCGCGCGCACCGGCCTGGGCCAGGGAAACGGACAGCGTCAGGCCGGCGCCAATGGCCAGCCCGACAAGACGTTGGTTAAGGGACATCCCCCGCGCTCCACGGTTATCATGATTGCTTGTATTCTGTGCGACTATTATAGGCCCATGGGGCAGGCCAGCCTGAGGGTTTGACGGGCGGGGGGGTGTCTACCCAATCACAAATCCGCCAAATATCCGGGGGTTTTGCCGATTTTGACGGCTAGAATAGGCCAGCCCCAGACAAAACAAAGAAATGCGCCCGCGCGGGCTTTGTTCGCGCCGGTCCACAGCAGCCACCAGCCAAGACGATTCAGGCCCATGAAACAGCCTTCCAGCACCGCCGCGTTTGAGTTCTCCCGCCTGTGGCTGGCCTGCGCCGCCGCTTTGGGCGTGGCCGGCTGTGGTGGCGGAGGCGGTGGGGGTTTGTCGGGCGGCGGCCAGGAGCCGGACCCGGTGGTGGTGGATCTGCCCATTGCCTATATTCAGCGCGCTTTGCCCCGCGACGAGGAGGGCGAGCTGCTGGCGCCCCAGGCGTTTGATCGCGATGGCTTTCTGCCCGGCGCCCGGCTGTTTATCAAAGACCGCGCCACTGACGATGCCCTGGCCACCAACATCAGCGACCGCGCCTTTGGCGAGGGCAGCGAGTACGATGTAAAGGACTTGAGCGCCCACCCGGACGGCGACCGTTTGCTGTTTGCCATGCGCGCGCCCGAGCTGGAGGATGTGGACGAGGACGAGCAGCCGAGCTGGAACATCTGGGAGTACAACCTGGCGCTGGACAGTCTGCGCCGGGTGATCGACTCCGACATTCTCGCCGAGCAAGCCGACGACATTAACCCGCGCTATCTGGCCGATGGCCGCATTGTCTTTGCCTCCACCCGCCAGGTGCGCAGCCGCGCTATTTTGCTGGACGACAACAAACCCCAGTACGCCGCCGAGAGTGAAAGTGGCGACGGCCCGGCCTTTGTACTCCACTCCATGAACGACGACGGCAGCGATATCCGCCAGCTCAGCTACAACCAGAGCCACGAGTGGGACCCGCTGCTGCTGGACGATGGCCGCGTGCTCTTTACCCGCGCTGACAACTACCGCAACAACCGTATCAGCTATTACACCATGCGGCCGGACGGCACCGACCTGCGCCTGCACTACGGGTACCACACGCGCCTGGACGACGAAAAGCCCTGGTTGTTTAACCCAGAGCTGCTGCCCGACGGCCGGCTAGTGGGCATTTACAAACCGCGCAATGATCTGCTCGGTGGTGACATGCTCGCCATCAACCACACCGACTATGTGGAGGACAACCGCGCCGTCACCTCCACCGAGGAAGAGACGCCGCTGCCCGAGGATGCGGCCCTGAACACCCTGACGGTGCTGCCGGTGGTGATTGACGGCGAGATCTCCCGTCACGGCGAATTCTCGGCCTTGACGCCTCTGTACGACGGTACCAACCGCCTGCTCGTGAGCTGGAGCCAGTGCCGCCTGATCGAGCCTGCCGATCCGGATGTTGAGGGCAGCGACGAGCGCTATGTGCCCTGCACCGACGAGTACATGGCCCAGGAGCTGGAAGCGGCGCCGCCGGTCTATGGTCTGTGGGTGTACAACCTGGACGACAACCTGCAGCAGCCGGTGATCGTCCCCGATGAAGACGTCTACTACACCGACATTGTCACCCTGGAACCGCGCGCTCCGGCCGAGTACCTGGCCCCCGAGGTGGATCAGGAGCTGGCCGCCGATGGCCTGGGTGTGCTGCACATCCGCAGTGTTTACGACCTGGACGGCGAGGACACCACCACCGCCGGCATTGAGAACCTGCGCGACCCGGCGCAGTTCAGCGCCGATGAGCGCCCCGCCCGCTTTTTGCGGTTGGTGAAGGCCGTATCTGAGCCGCCCAACGAGATTTTGAATTTTCCCGGCAGCGCCTTTGGCGCCAGCAGTGCCCAGCGCTTTAAAGAGATACTCGGTTACGTGCCCATCGAGCCCGATGGCTCGGTCAAAACCCTGGTGCCGGCGGATGTGGCCTTTACCGTCTCGGTGGTGGATGGCGCGGGGCGGCGCATTTCCGATCGGCACGAGCACTGGCTGCAGGTGCGCCCCGGCGAAACCTTTGAGTGCCAGGGCTGCCACGAAGACGGCTCCGCTATTCCTCATGGCCGCGCGGGTGCCGGGCCCGAGAGTATCAACGCCGGCGCGCCCACTACCGGCGTGCCCTTCCCCAACACCGAGCCCGCCCTGTTTGCCGATATGGGTGAAACCATGGCGGAGGTCTACGCCCGCATCGCCGGCATCCGCCGCCCGAGCGTGGACATTGTCTACGAGGATGAGTGGACCGACCCGGCGGTGCGCCCCAAGGACGCGCCACTTAGCTACGCCTACGCCGATGTGCCAGACGCCGAGCCGGCGCAGCTGCCCACCAGTGAGGCATGCCTGGCAAACTGGAACGCCGAGTGCCGGATTGTGGTGAACTACCCGGATCAAATTCAGCCGCTGTGGGACAAACCGCGGCTGGTGTTGGCCGAGGACGGCAGCATCGCCGCCGACAACACCTGCAGCAGCTGCCACAGCCCCGCCGATGTCGATGGCCTTGTGCAGATTCCGGCGGGGCAGTTAGACTTGACGGCAAGTGAGAATAATTCGCCGCATATCACCTCCTATCGCAACCTGCTCTTTACCCACAATGAGCTGGAAGTGGTGGATGGCGTATTGCAGGAAGTGCTGATTGAAAGCGGTGAGTTTGAAACCGATGAGGATGGCGAGTTGATACTGGACGAAGCGGGCAACCCCATTCCCATCCTGGTGACTGTGCCGGTATCGCGCACCATGTCGCCGGCCGGCGCCTGGGCCAGCGGCTCGTTTTTTGAAACGCTCAACAGCTTTGATGCCGAGCAGATGACCGTGGATCATCGCGGTCTGCTCAACGCCGCCGAGCAAAAACTCATCAGCGAGTGGCTGGACATCGGTGCCCAATACTATAACAACCCTTTTGATGTACCCGATTGATGCCAAGGCTGCCTAACCTCACGCTCTTGTTCCTCGCGGTGCTTTTGGCACTGCCGGCGCGCGCCGACTGGTTTGGGCCGGATGAGCCCCTGGTGGTCACGGTTAACAGCGCCTACATCGATGTGTACTCCGGCCCCGGCCGCGGCTACCCGATTTTTCATGCGCTCGAGCACGGCGAAACCATAACCCTGCTGAAAAGCCGCACCAGCTGGATCAAAATCGCCACGGATAAAGGCGTGGAGGGCTGGATCAAACGCGAGGCCATGGCCTCGACCCTGGACCCCAGCGGGCAGGTGCCGGACTTTACCGACGAGTACCGCTCCGATGCGGTGGTTGGCCGGTTCGAGCTGGGCGCGGGCTTCGGCGATTTTGGCGGGGCCGACTCAGTCACCGCCACGCTCGGCTACCGCTTTACCCGCAACCTGACTTTGGAGGCGCGCTACGCGCAGCAGGCGGGCAGTTTTTCCGACAGTGAAATCATCGCCGCCGGTTTGTTGCATCAACCGTTTCCCGAGTGGCGGGTGTCGCCGTTTTTAAGCGTGGGCGCGGGTATTATCAAGATTCAACCGAGCGCGACCTTGGTGGATACCGAGGACCGGGAAGACTCGGTGTTGCAGGCGAGCCTGGGCACTTACGTGTATTTGTCGCGGCGCTTTTTTATGCGCCTGGAGTACACCAATCACTACCTGCTGACAACGCGGGAAAACAACGACGAGGTTAACGAATGGCGAGTCGGCTTCAACGTATTTTTCTAGCCGCGCTGCTGGCGCTGCCGGGCCTTCTCTGGGCGCAGGAAGACGACCCGCTGGAGCCGATAGTGGGTGCGGATATTGAGCGCCGTGACATCAGCGAGGACATGCTCGATACCGAAAACTTTGAATTTGGTATCTACGGTGGCGTGCTGGGCATTGAAGACTTTGGCAGCAACTCGGTGATTGGCGCTAACCTCGCCTACCACATCACCGAGGACTTTTTTGTCGAGGCCATTTACGGTGTGAGCGAGGCCAATAAAACCAGCTACGAGCTATTGAGTGGCGCGGTCGAGCTGCTTACCGATGAAGAGCGCGAGTTCTCTTACTACGTACTTTCGCTCGGTTACAAAATCTTCCCCGGCCAGGTCTACTTTGGCTCGGGCACGGCGTTTAACACCCACTTTTACATTACCGCCGGCGGCGGCAACACCGAGTTTGCCAGCAACCGCTACGCCACCTACACCTTCGGCGCCGGCTACAAATTCTACGCCACCGATTGGTTTGCCCTGGATATCGGTATGCGCGATCACCTGTTTACTCACGAGCTGTTTGGCGAGTCTCGCCAAACCAATAACTTTGAAGGCCGCCTGGGCCTGTCCATTTTCTTTTAGGAGCCGCATTCATGCTTTTTTGGCGCAAGACCCTGATGTTTTTTGCCTTACTGGCCGCCACCGTTACCCTGCAGGTGCAGGCCGAGGAAACGGCGCCGGACTTTACTCTGAAAAGCACAACCGGCGATAACCTGCGCCTGGCTGAGCAGCGCGGCACCGTGGTGATGCTCAATTTCTGGGCCAGCTGGTGCGCTCCATGTCGCAAGGAAATGCCGCTGTTGGATGATCTCTTCCAGCGTTACCAGGACGCGGGCTTTGTGCTCTACGGCGTGAATGTGGAGTCGGATACCGCTGCTGCGGACAAGTTGCTAGAGGATATTCCGGTGAGCTTTCCGGTGCTCTACGATCCCACCAGTAAAGTCAGCAAGCTCTACGATGTGGACGCCATGCCGACCACCATTTTGATTGATCGCGACGGCAAGATTCGCTACGTTAATCGCGGCTATCGCAGTGGCGACGAAGAAAAGTACCGCACCCAAATCAAGGAGCTGATTCGCGAATGATCCGGCTGGCGCTTGTGTGTATGGGGTTGCTCTTGATGACGGGCTGCAGTCCGTGGGTAAAACCTTACGAGCGGGAAAACCTCGCCGATGAAATCATGAGCTTTGATCGCGACCCTATCGCCAGCACCTACCTGCATCACGTGTACGAAGCGCGCGAAGCGGCGCGCGGCGCCGATGGCGCCAGTGGGGGTGGCTGTGGCTGCAACTAAGCGCGTTATTTTTGCACTGGCAGCGCTTGCGCTGATGACCGTGGCGCGCGCCGAAGTACTCGCGCCCGACCGTTTGGATGTCATGTACCACAGCTACGATGGCGGCGGCGCCACCATCGACGGCCCCTCGATTCTGGTGCGCAAAAACATCGGCACCAATGTGGCGGTGTCCGCCAACTATTATGTGGATATGGTTTCCAGCGCCTCTATCGATGTGCTGGCCACCGCCAGCGAATACTCGGAAGAGCGCACCGAGTATTCTGTGGGCACCGAGTTTCTGCACGACCGCACGATCATCCGCGCGGGCTACACCAGCAGCGATGAAAACGACTACCAGGCACAGACCGGCAGCGTCAGTATCAGCCAGGCGTTTTTTGGCGATTTAACCACGTTGACCTTTGGTGTGAGCTACGGCGAGGATGTGGTGGGGCAAAACGGCAACCCCGAGTTTGAAGAGGAAGTGCGCCGCCGTCGCTACCAGGTGAACCTTTCGCAAATTCTCACCAAATCGCTGATCGCCGCCGTCAATGTAGAGTCCGCTGTCGATGAGGGTTTTCTCAACAACCCCTACCGCCAGGTGCGCTACCTGGACCCCAATGCCGCGCAAGGCTACAGTTACCAGCGTGAAATCTACCCCGAAACCCGCAACTCTGATGCCGCCAGCCTGCGCGCCATTTACTATCTACCTTACCGCGCCAGCCTGCGCGCCGATTACCGCTACTACGAAGACAGCTGGGGCATAGAGGCGGACAACTGGGAGCTGCGCTACACCCACCCCTGGGGCCAGCGCTGGCTGTTTGAACTCAAATACCGCAACTACCAGCAAAGCGCCGCGGATTTTTATTCAGACCTTTTCCCCTACCGCGATGCTCAAAATTTTATGGCGCGGGACAAAGAGCTGAGCGATTACACCTCCGATAACATTGGCCTGGGTATCACCTACAATGTGCCGGAAAAATGGCTGTGGGTTTTTGAGAAAAGCACTGTCAACCTCTACTGGGATCACTTTCAGTTTGATTACCAGAGCTTTCGCAATGTACTCGACACCGAGGCCGCGCCGGGCGAGGAGCCCTTCTATAATTTTGATGCCAATGTGATACGGTTTTATTTTTCGTTTTGGTATTGATACAAAAGGACCCCGCAAAGGCGACGAAGCGATGCCATTTTTCCTGGTTTCAAAAAGGAGTTGATTAAGCCATTGTGCTCAATGGCCCACCCCGCTTTGAGATTTGTGGCATGCGCTTAGCCTGCCCAATATGTGGTCTTGCAATTTGGAGTGAATGGCAATTTGTTTGTTGTTCCTCGGGCAGGCTAACATCATCAGCAATAACGCAGGTTAAGTTTGTGCTAGTGAAGTAAAAAACTTCGGAACCTTTCTATGACGGAAAATCTCGCGGTCCTGTTCAATCGAGTGGCTCAACATCACCCGGATACACTTGACCTTCTCGAGAAGCTCGATGATTTTTGCCTACATGCCGATGGCCGAACCCTTTTTGATGTGGCAATTATCAATGACAATAGAGAAGTTATTGATAAGCTGGTTGGACAAAAGTCGGCTTTGGAGTATTCGGTTCCTGTTGAGGATAATCTAGGTGCTGGCATCAATTATATGTTGGGTGAGGTAGAGGTAGGCTCATCACTTGACAAGGCCGAAGAGAGATTGCGCCACTCTTTTGGCAAGGATCTTAATTTGGCGAGAACGCCTCTCCTTGTGGCCTGCCGTGTCGGCAATGAATACGCGATAAGTCAATTACTGACGGCAGGCGCTAAAGTAGCCAGCAAAGATCGACTTAAGCTCTCAGCACCCGAGCTTTGTTTTTACGCCCGAGGTGCTCAGGGCTTACAAGACTTTATCCAGTTGTTTAAGCGGTCGGGTCAAAAGCCATTAGCTGCGAATGCGACATTTGTGCGGCAGCTATTGCGTTATCCAGAGCTATTGGAGTCGTTTCGATCTGTTGCGAAATTTGGTGCACCGATCCAGAAATTGTTGCTTTGCTATGACTGCGCTCGCTTGGATGTTGAGGCCGTCAAGCGTGTTTTAGTTGGAGGGAAATTTGATATTAATAAGGCGATAACCGCTACTCTGAATCCTGTGCGAGAAGCCTGTATGTCCTATCTGTTTTGGACGGATGAACTGCCTGAGATGGATTACTACGCCTATCATTGTATCAAGTGCAAAGGGTATCCAGGCTCTCACAGTATTCATGTTGACAACGCGTTAATCGCTGAGGATGGAAGCAACTTTAATCGGCTTATGCGCGAAGCTGAACAGAAGAGAAAAGAGTTGGTCGGAGCAGCGAAAGCCTTGAGTCTGTCTGAAACGGATGCAAAATCCCAACTGGAACGGCGCTGTGAAATGATTGATTTGTTGTTTGCTTCGGGCTTGGACTGCGCAATTGCAAGAGACAAGCTGGATGAGTTTTTCTGGGATGATTTTGCGCAAATGCCTCTGGCGCCTTTAGTAGAAAAATTGAGGCAATATGGCTTACTCAACGAGGAAGAGGATGAGGCGCCCTTCGCTGAAGCAAGCTGGGAGCTGGCGGGAGAATCGGTCTTGCAGGCGCGTGTATTTTCGCAGGACTCTGGTGGCTGGATGGTTGAGCTGATGTATCACAATGTCTATGGGCCCATTGAGGGGCTCAGCCTGAGTGTGCGTTATGGCGCCGTGTCAGACCCAACGCCGCATGACGAACCTCAGAGTCGAAAAGATTGGCGTCGCCTTGAGGTCTCAGAACAATGGCTCGACCTAGAGGGTGATCTGGTTCCATTCTCCCGTGCCAGCCAGGTTTCTGGTGAGACACCTTGGCACGCGGTGTTTCGCTGGACTGAGAGAGATTTACCGCGCTCTATGGAGATATGGGTCCATAGCCCAAATGAAGACACGAATTGGGTTTTGTCGGATTGGACGATTGCTTGATCATTGGCTATCGCGCATTTCGGAAAATCTATCGGTGTCGCTCGTTGTTTTTCACTACTGAAAGCGCCTGTTCCAGCTTGGAGGTAAATCGATCTTAACCTAAGCAGGCTTCCCAACCAGATCGTGTTGGCGTAGATTACCCGGATTCTAATAATGCCCAAACACTTATCAACTCTATGAGACAACTAAGCCCGTTAACCTTTGCATTGATCGCCGCATTCACTGCGGCCTGCAGTTCACTCCCCGACACCGAATCAGAACGCGAGCCTACTGAGCGGGCCGCCTGCCAGGGTAAAGACTCCCTGCAAATGGTGGATTATTTTCTGCCCATGCCCTCCTGCAATCGCCGTGCGGATGTGTGGGGCGCCGAGGGAGTGCTGCCGCGCGATATCGACAATGGTTTGGAAAGCGCCCAGCCGCAACCTGAGTGGAATTATTGGGACGGTAAAATCATCAAGGGCCCGGAGGGCCGCTATCATTTGCTCGCAAGTCGCTGGCCAGGGAGCTTGACCCACTACGATTGGGCAAAGTCCATTGCCGTGCATGCCGTGAGCGATAAGCCCGAGGGGCCCTACCGAAATCCGAAACCCCTGTTTTCTGACCGCGATGGCGCGGGCCACAATATCACTGGCGGTATCCTGCCCGATGGCCGTTACTATGCGGTGGCCAGTGACGCCGGGCGCTACGGCGATGTGTTTATTGCTGAGACCATTGACGGTGAGTATCAGCTGCAGGGGACGGTGAGCATGGAGGCCAATGGCCAGGACTTAAATCGGGCCGGCGCGAACGTCAGTATTATTGTGCGCCCGGACGGTAAATTTCTGCTGGTATCGCGCCCGGGTATCATTATGCTCAGCGACCACCTTATGGGGCCCTATGTTGCCCAGGGCCCCAGCATTTGGCCGAGCATTGAAGGTTACGACAACGCCAAGGCAGAAGATCCTATCGTCTGGTACAGCGGCGGCTTGTATCACATCACCCTGAATTGGTGGGATATCCGCAAAGCGCGGCATCTGGTCTCGCGCGATGGCATCAACAACTGGATCGATACCGGCATTGCCTATGACCCGCGTCTGGGATTTGAGTATGAAGACGGCGAGAGGAACGAGTGGAGCTTGCTGGAGCGCCCCGGCGTTTTAATTGAAAACGGCCACGTCACACACTTTACTTTCTCGGCGCTGGATGTGAATAAGTGGGATGACATGGGCAATGACAGACACGGCAGCAAGGTGCTGGTGGTACCTTTTGACGGCAAGTGCTTTGATGCCGCGCTGGATAGAGCGATACCCTAAACCCATGAGTGACGGTAACGAAGCGCGAATTCTCAAGTCCTGGACACACAATGTAACGCCCTGGACGACGGCGGTGCGTCAACAGCGGATCGATAGCCGGCGGCTGGTGACGGATACCGCGATTGTCGAAGCCGTATTGAGTTTTGCCCCCGAGACAGTGCTTGATATTGGCTGCGGCGAGGGCTGGCTGCTGCGTGCTCTCAGTCAGCAGGTGCAGCGCGGCTTAGGTGTCGATGCCACTGAGGCGCTTATCGCGCAGGCTCGGGCAGCGGGCGGTGGCGAGTTTCGTCACGCCTCTTACGATACTTTGGTTCGCTGCGCGGCGGGTGAGCGCTTTGATCTGGCTGTGGCTAACTTTTCCCTGTTGGGTAAGGCGTCGGTGACGAAGGTATTCGCCGATATGCAGCAGCTACTCGTCCCCGGCGGCGTCTTTATTGTACAGACCCTTCATCCGCAGGAGAGCTGTGGTAAAGCGCCCTATGTGGACGGATGGCGGGACGGCGCCTGGCCCGATACGGATGGTACGTTGACCGATCCGCCGCCATGGTATTTCAGAACCCTGGCCAGCTGGATAGGCCTGTTTCTCGACGGCGGCCTGGAGTTGCTCGGTGTGCGGGAGCCGCTTCATCCGGCCACCGGGCGACCAGCATCCATACTCTTTATCGCAAGGCACGGTATTAACGCGGCGCCGGCAGCATAAGCCGTATTCGCCACTCGGGGTCCATGGCATTCATCGCCTCTTGCACGGCTTGTTGTTCTTGCTCGTTGAGCGCGCGGTAGCCCCGGTACTCCCTCCAGCCATAGCCCCAGCGAAAATCCGTGGGGGCGAAGGGGGTGCCGCCGAGGCGCACGCCGAAGTACATCATCAGGCCGATGGTGGGCTCGCCAGTGGCGGCGACACAGACCTCCAGAGCGTCGTCAGCGGCAATTCGCTCGGCGTAGGTGCCGCCACGCCAGTAGGCCAGGTCGTGCTGCTCGCAGCAGCTGAGCCAGAGGCCTGCGTGCTCCAGCGTTCCGTTGGGAAACCGGCTGCAGCCGTCGCTGGTAAAGGGTCTTATGCTTTCGGCCGCGCTGAACAGCGGCAGGAGTAACCCCGCGAGTAACAGAGCTTTGCTGAGCGTTTTGATTGTCACTTCTCCGTCATACCCTTGATGTACCCTGCCCGCAACATACCCAAGCACTGTGGGCTGATGATTACTACGCTAGAGCACTGGGGCGCACCCTTTTCACGTTTTATGGTAACCGGGTTGATCCTGGGCAGTGCTGATGTGGGTGTATTTTGTGCGCTTTTGGCGCTGGGTGTCGCCTGCGAATGGGCCAATGTGGCCGGTTTGGCGCTGGGGTATTGTCTGGGGCTGGTACTGCATCACAATTTCACCTTTCGCTGCAACGAAGCGCTGGGCCTGCAGTCGGCGCAGAAATACCTGCTGATTTTCCTGCTGAGCCTGGCGCTGGGTAGCGGTGTGCTGGCGGCGGCACTGGCGCTGACGGCCATGCCGCTGGTGGCCAAGGCGGCGTCTATGGCGACGGTGGCTGTGAGTAACTTTGTGCTCGGCCGCCGCTTTGTTTTTGATTTGTAAACGGACTACTCAGCCGCGCAAGCACAGAGTATACTTGACTATAAGTCGGGAGAGCCATGAACCGACAGGGCGCCGTCACTTGTGACGGCGCCCTTTTTACTTATATGATCCAGCCTGATTCCACCATTTTAATAACAAGGTAAGATCCATGACGACTTCAGCAGGCCCAAGTCAGGGCAGCACTGGCTTTATTATCTTTATCAGTTGCATCGCCACCATTGGCGGGTTTCTGTTCGGCTACGACAGCGGGGTTATCAACGGCACGGTCAAGGGCCTGCAGTTGGCGTTTGACTCCGACTCGGCCGGTACCGGTTTTAGCGTGTCTTCCATGTTGCTCGGCTGTGCGGCCGGCGCCCTGTTTGCGGGCCGATTGGCGGACAAATACGGCCGCAAAGCGCTGCTGATTGTCGCCTCCGTGTTTTTTATTGTCTCGGCCTGGGGGTCGGGTATTGCCAGCAGTACCTTTGAGTTTGTGATCTACCGGATACTCGGTGGTATGGCGGTGGGCGCGGCCTCGGTCATGGCGCCTGCCTATATCAGTGAGGTGGCACTGGCCAAGTACCGGGGTATGCTGACCTCGGTCCAGCAAATCGCCATTATCTGCGGCCTGACGGCCTCGTTTTTCTCCAACTATTTTCTGGCTGAATCCGCCGGTGGCTCCACTGAGATGTTTTGGGGCGGCTACGAGACCTGGCGCTGGATGTTCTGGGTGGAGCTGGTACCGGCCAGCATCTTTTTTCTCGCCCTGCTGATCATCCCCGAGAGCCCCCGTTTTCTGGTGGCCTCGGGCAAGCACGATAAGGCCCGCCAAGTGCTGGTGCGCCTCTACGGTGATGTGGACGGCAACGCCAAATTCTCCGAGATTGCCGATTCGCTGGCCTCTGATCACCACAGCCCGCGCTTTTCCGATCTGATCGATAAGGTCAAAGGCCGTGTGCGCCCCATCGTCTGGGTGGGTATTGGCCTGGCGGTGCTGCAGCAATTCGTCGGTATCAACGTGGTCTTCTACTACGGCGCTGTGCTCTGGGAGGCCGCCGGCTTTACCGAGAGTGAGGCCCTGCAAACCAATGTGCTCTCGGGCACCATCAGTATTGCCGCCTGCTTTATTACCTTTTTTGTGGTGGACAAAATCGGCCGCAAGCCGCTGCTGTGGTTTGGCTCGGCCGGTATGGCCATCAGCCTGGGCGTCGTTGCCTACGCCTTCTCGGGCGCGCCCGTGGATGCGGCGGGCAATCTGGCCCTGTCGCAGGAGTCTGGCCTGCTGGCGCTCTACGGTGCCAATATCTACGTCTTCCTGTTCAATATGTCCTGGGGTCCGGTGATGTGGGTAATGCTGGGTGAGATGTTCCCCAACCAGATCCGCGGCTCGGGCCTGGCGATTGCCGGCCTGGCCCAGTGGCTGGCGAACTTCCTGGTGACCTGGAGCTTCCCGATTATGCTGGCGGGTATCGGGCTGTCGGCCGCCTACAGCATCTACGCGTTCTTTGCGGCCCTGTCGGTGTTCTTCGTGATCTTTATGGTCCGCGAAACCAAGGGTAAAGAGCTGGAGCAGATGGAGGGTTAATCTCCCTTGCTCGCGCTCGCCCAAAAGCCACCTTCGGGTGGCTTTTTTGTGTGCATCCGTTTGCCCCGCCGCGGCGTCTATGGAGTAACAGCACGTTTAAACCAGTTGAGGAGTGTGCCATGACCGATCCGGTGCCGATTATTGCTATCCTGATGGTGTTTTCCACGCCCATCGTTTGTCTGGCGATATTGATGAACAGCCTGCACAAGCGCAAGCAGATGCAAATGGAGATTATCAACAAGCTGATTGAGGCCGGTCAGCCCGTGCCCGAGGCGCTGTTTACCGGCGGCCAGGGCGGGGTCAATGAGACGGACGCTCTCTACCGGCGCAGTCTCTATCTGCTCTGGGTGGGTGGCGCGGTCTTCCTCGCCCTGTTCTTTATTGCCGGCTTGGATGTGGCTACCTTAGGGCTGATACCGCTCGCCATTGGCGGCGTGAACTACAAGCTCTGGCAAGAGAGCAAGGCTCGGGCCGGACAGCGGAGCGAGTAAAGATCACGAATGGAGATCAGTGACGAGATCCTGATCGAGCGCGCCGTCAAGCGCCGGGATCAACACGCCTTCAGCCAGCTTGTGCGACGTCATCAGTCGCGCTTGCGCCAAAGCCTGCGCACCCTGTGCGCGGGCGATCATGCTTTGGCGGACGACATTGCTCAGGAAGCCTTTATCAAGGCCTACAAGGCACTGGCGGGCTTCAAGCGCGAGGCGCAGTTTTTTACCTGGCTCTACCAGATTGCCCGCAACCAGCTGATCAGCCATTACCGCAAAAAGCTCCCCGAACCCGATAGCGAACTGGTCGAGCGCAGCGGCGAGGACACCGCCGCTCCCACCGATCAGGCGTTGACCCGGCGCGACCTCAGCCGCGCCATGACGCAGCTCTCGGCGGCTCAGCGCGAGTCGTTGCACCTGACCTATCAGCTCGGCTACAGCAATGAAGAGGCGGCACAGCTTATGCAAATACCCGTGGGAACCGTAAAATCGCACGTCTTGCGTGCAAAGGCTAAACTCAAATCGATACTGCAGGACTGGCAAGGGGAGACCTTCAATGAGCCGGAATAACCTCGATGACTGGCTGGAACGGACGCTCGCCGAAGAAGATTACTTGGAAGACGCGGGCTTTACCGAAAGCGTGATGGCCGCACTGCCCGATGCTGGAATTGATGCGCGCCGGGTCAAAACCCTCAACTGGGCGGTGGGCCTGGCCGCGAGTGCCCTGGCCGGGGCGGTTTTCCCCTGGTCGAAAGTGGGGGTGGCGCTCTTCGGGCTGAGCCTGGATACCTGGCTGATCGCTGCCACCGCCCTAGCCGGCGCCTTTACCCTGGCGGCCATTGGTGGCGGTTTGTGGAGTTTTAAACGCGCCCCCTGAGGCTCGCTTGCCGCCGGGCCGATCGGCCCGGCATTAATCCTGCAGTATCTCTTCCGCTGCCGTATTTTTACGGAAAATCGCAGAGCTTCTTGCAATTTTATTGTAAAGATTGCCGATATTGGAGGCGGGCTTGACCTGTTTAAAGATATTGACGGTAAATACCCATAAGGGATTCACCACATTTAATCAGCGTTTTATGTTGCACGAGCTGCGCGACGCCGTGCGCCTCATTTCGCCCGATATTGTGTTTTTACAGGAAGTACTGGGTGAGCATCAGCGCTGGGGTGAAAAGCATCAGGCGCTCTGGCCGGAGTCGCCGCAATACGAGTTTCTCGCCGACAGTATCTGGCAGGACTTTGCCTACGGTCGCAACGCCGTCTACCCCGAGGGGCATCACGGCAATGCGCTGTTGAGCAAATACCCGATCACCACCTGGGACAACTGGGACATCTCGTTAAGCGGTATCGAAAAGCGCGGCTTGCTGCACTGTCAGATCGATACCGGCCCAGACAAACCTCCTTTGCATGCGATTTGCGTGCATTTGAGCCTGCGCGAGCCCCATCGCCAGGCGCAGCTCAAGCAGCTTTGCGAGCATGTCAACGCCATACCGGACAACGAGCCGGTGATTGTCGCCGGCGACTTTAACGACTGGCGACAAAAGTCCCAGGGCATTTTGGCGCGTCAGGCGGGCATGCAGGAGATTTTTATCGAGGCCTACGGCAAACCGCCGCGCACCTTTCCGGCGATTTTCCCAATGCTGAGGCTCGATCGTATATACGTACGTTCGGCGCGCACCCATATGCCGTTGGTGTTGTCGCGCAAACCCTGGTCCAGCTTGTCGGACCACGCCCCTCTACTGGCAGAAGTAGAATTTTAACCGGAGTAGACCATGTTCGGATTTCGTCACTTTAAAGGTCGATTCAGTCAGGGAAACCGCCTGCACTTGATGGAAAACGGTGAGGAGTTCTTCCCGCAGTTGCTGCGCCGTATTAAGCACGCGCGCAAAGAGATTTTTCTGGAAACCTTTATCCTCGAGGATGACCGGGTCGGCCGCGCGCTCAAGCGCGCACTGTTACTGGCAGCAAAGCGAGGTGTGTGGATCAGCGTGACCGCCGACAGCTGGGGCAGTCACTTTTTATCCAAAGACTATATCGATGAGCTGACCGAGGCGGGCGTGGTTTTTCAGATCTATGACCCGCAGCCGGAATGGTACAACGGCCGCCCCAAACTCTTCCGCCGCCTGCACCGCAAGCTGGCCGTGGTTGATGGCCGCTATGCGTTTATCGGTGGGATCAACTTGTGTCACGATCATATGCTCTCTTGCGGACCCCAGGGCAAGCGCGATTACGCGATAGAAATTGAAGGCCCCATAGTGCCGGAGATTCGCGAGCTGTGTAAAAGTTATGTGCGCGACGCTCGCGATGAACATCTGGGCGAGTTGATCGACAATTTAAAAAAGCCATCGCACCCGGGCGATAAGGACATGGCGTTTGTCTCGCGCGACAACCGGAAAAATCGCAGCAATATCGAAAAGGCGTACCTGGCTGCTATGCGCCAGGCGAAAGATCGCATCTGGATTGCCAACGCCTATTTCTTCCCCGGTTATCGGTTTATGCGCGCGCTGAGACAGGCCTGCAAGCGCGGGGTGGATGTGCGCATTGTCCTCCAGGGTGATCCGGACATTCCCTTTGCCTTGACCGTTGCGCGGACGCTCTACGATGTGCTGATCCGCAGCTGCGTGAAAGTGTATGAGTACCGCGAGCGGCCACTGCACGGCAAGATCGCCGTGATTGACGACGAGTGGGCGACCATTGGCTCGAGTAATCTCGACCCATTGAGCCTGGCGTTTAATCTTGAAGCCAACGTTATTGTCCGCGATAGAGCGTTTAACCAACAGCTAGAGGGCTGTATACAAACCCTGCTGGAAAACAGCGAGCAGATTGAGGGCGCCTGGGTGAAGCATCGCCCGTGGTATTTGCTGACGAAGGATTTCTTTATGTACCACGCCCTGCGCTATTTTCCGCGTATCAACGGTCTGTTCCCGGCCCACACGCCCAAAATCCGTGAGCTGAAGCGCGACTATGATACCGAAGAGGGTAAAACCGAAAACAGCAAACTGCGCAGTCGTTATCCTGAATCCAGGGGTGCTCGCCGTGTGGTGAAGAAAACCGACTATGACTCCCTGGAGATTCAATCATGAGTTCGATGATAAGTGCGGCCAAGGATTCCGCCTCCGAGCGCTGGCAAATACTGCGGGAAAAGCTGCCCTGGTCGCGAGTAAAGCAAGTCCTGACACTGATTTTCTTTGCGCTGGTGGCCTATCTTCTGGTCAATCAGGCCAGTGAAATCGAATGGGCCAAGGTCTGGGAAACACTGAAACAGACATCACCTGTCACCCTGCTTATTGGTTTGGCGCTCGGGTTTGCCTGTTTTTGTGTTTACGCCAGCTACGATTTATTTGGGCGCTATCTTTTAAAGCTGGATGTCAGTGTGATCAAAGTATGGTTTGCCGCCTGGCTCAGTTATGCCTTTAACCTGAACTTGAGTTCATTAGTGGGCGGCGTCGCGTTTCGCTATCGGCTCTACTCGCGTCTGGGTATTAAAGCCTCGGATGTCACGCGCATTCTGGGTATCAGCATTGCCACCAACTGGTTGGGTTATATTTTGTTGGCGGGCGGCTTGTTTGTGTCCGGTCAGATCAATCCACCGGATTCCTGGGCGGTAGGCACTCTGGCTTTACAAATCATCGGCGCCGTCTTTTTGGTGGTCGTCGCGGCCTACGTACTCTTGTGCTGGCGAGCGACCAAGCGGGAATATCAGTTTAAGTCTGTGACCGTGACCCTGCCGCGTGTGAACATTGCCCTTTTGCAGCTGCTGGTGGCCTGCGCGCACTGGACACTGATGGCGAGTGTTATCTATCAGTTTCTCGCTGACGATGTCGCCTTCCCCACGGTATTTGCCGTTTTGCTGGTGAGCGCACTGGCGGGGGTAATCACTCATATTCCCGGTGGGCTGGGCGTACTTGAGGCCGTGTTTGTCGCTTTGCTTGCCGGTCAGGCGGATAAGACGACCATTCTCGCGGGCTTATTTGCCTACCGTTGCGTGTTCTACTTGGCACCGCTGGCAGTGGCGACGCCGCTGTATTTGATGTTCGAAGCCGCCACCCGCCATAAAAAATCTGCCTGACACTGCAACCCTTTGCGCCCTGTCTTGCGTCTTATCAGAAACCAAGACGCAGGAGGGCGCCATGAACATCAACGCTTTAAAGTCCATTGCCGTCGCGGGGCTCTGTGCCCTGCTCGCTGTCACAGCGACAGCAGAGGATCAACCATCCAAAACCCTTTCCCTTGACGGTGTGAGCCGGTTGGAGTTCGCCGGTGATCTGTCGGTGCGCTTAAGCCAATCGTCGGCTAACACAGCGACCGTTGTGGTCAAAGCCGGGGAACTCGATGATGTCGCGATTGATGTCGATGGCGACAGTTTTCGGGTAGAGAGCCCCGAGCGCAGCTTTTGGCGCCTATTTGGTGGCAGCAGCAACGTCAGAGTTGAGGTAGAGGTCTCGCTCGAGCAGATTGAAAGCTTGCGAATTTACGGTGCGGCGAAAATGGAGGCGGGTGATATCACCGGCGATACTCTGTCGGTGGACGTTTCCGGTGCCAGCGAGGTGCGTGTAGGCCACTTGCAGATCGATGCCCTGGCCATAGAGGCCTCGGGGGCAGCGCGTTTTGAGGCGCGTGACCTGGTGGTGGATAACCTGGATGTGGGTATCTCGGGTGCCTCCAATGTCACCTTTACCGGTGAAGGCAGCGCGCAGAGTCTGAGGCTCTCGGCCTCGGGCGCCAGTCACTACAGCGCTGAAGATATTAAGGTGCAAAGCGCCAAGGTGGAAGCCAGCGGTGCATCGGGTGTGAAACTGCACGCCACCGAGACGCTCAAGGGCGGTGTCAGTGGCGCCTCCACCCTGAGCTACAAAGGCAGCCCGAAAATGCAGGTGAATACCTCCGGCGCCAGCAGTCTTAACACTCTTTAGTAATGCCTTACAAATTTCCCCCACTTGGCCGGGCATTGCCCGGCATTTTTTATGGCCGCTGGCATAGGCCTGTGCGAGAATAGCTGGACAATAACAATGCCCTGATAGATGAGATCATAACCTTCCGCACAACGCGGACACTGGATTGTATTAGGGACTTTTATGAAACCGTTTATTTCACGCCTGTTTTTTCTTATCGCTGTTTGTTTGATCGGGTCGGTGGCGCATGCCGGTGACACACCGTCGCTGGCGGGTACCTGGGAATTGGTGACCGGGGAGTTTATCGACGGTGAAGGGAATCTTATGAAGTACGATGAAGCCAAGATTTCTTCGCGCAAAGTGCTCACAGATACCGATTTTTTCTTTATTTCCCACAAAGATGGCCAGTTCTGGGCGGCGAGCACCGGGCGCTACAATCAAGAGGGCGACCAATACGTGGAAACCCCGGAGTTGTTGTCTTATCCCTTGCCTGAGGGCAGCAGTTATACTTTCAGCTTCAAGCTTGAGGGCGACAATTGGTACACCGAGCGTTTTGAAGAAGGCAAAAGAGTTGAGTTTGAACACTGGGCTCGCGTGCGTTAACCGGCCTTAGTCAGCTTTGCCAGGGCGTCGTCCAGCGCACTGGCAAAGCCTTCCAATCCAGCGAGCCGGGCCAGGGCGCTCACGCACTCGCTGGTGCACAGCCCACCCTCTCGCTGGTTACGCCTGAGGGTATACTCTGAGGCCTTTCCCGACGGTAACTGATAGTGCGGCAGCGCTTTTAAATAGGCGCTTTGGTTGCGAATTTTTCTTGCCTGTTGCCAAGTGCTGTCGATGAGCACTAAGTGTTCGGGCAGGGCGTCGCGGCTAAGCGGCTGCGCGTGTTCGTGCGGATAGAGCAGTCCGCTCGAGTAGTGTTCAATCCATTGCAGCAAACGCTCATCGGGTACTTTGCGCTGCCAAATAACCCTTTCGCAATCCACGCTATAGTCCGCGGCAAGATTGAGCACCAGCGCGCCGGTGTTACTGGGTTTTGACAACTCGGTGCTGTGGGTTAATAGTGTGATGCGCATAGCGAATAAGATACACAATAATAACGGGAGAACCCATGAAACTTTTACCTGGCAGTGCCCTGATGATGTTCGCTTTATGGTTCATAGCGGTGTCGGCCATCGCGGAACCTGCGGGTTTTCAGTTGAGCAGCACCCGGGTGGTTTCCATGCCCTCAGAGCTGACGGGCAGGCATCATGAATTGGTAATTTCGCTGCCCGCGAGCTACGCCGACAACCCGGACAAAAAATATCCGGTGCTCTACTTCATTGATGCCTACTGGGACATGCCCTTGCTCTACTCGATTTACGGCAACCTGGTGTGGGATGCGCTGCTGCCCGAGTTGATTATGGTGGGTTTTTCCTACGGCGGCGATCAACCGAACTTCGGCAATTTGCGCGCGCGGGATTTGACTCCCACGGAAGATAACGCCGAAGCGCCCGGCTCGGGCGATGCGCCCAAGTTCTTGCAGTTTATAAAACAGCAAGTGCTGCCGTATATGGCCGAGCACTACCGGGTGAATCCGCGCGAGCGGGCACTGGGTGGCAACTCCTACGGCGGCCTGTTTACGCTCTACGCCATGTACCAGGAGCCCGAGTTGTTCGGCCGCTACATCGCCATCAGCCCGGCGGTCATCTGGGATGACAACTGGCTCTTCCAGCGCGATGCGAACTACGCCGAGGCCAACAAGTCACTGCCGGCGCGCTTGTTCTTGTCACAGGGCGGCGATGAGTTTGCGCCTTTCAAAGATCCGATCCTCGAGTTTGGCCAGCAACTGCAATCGCGCGCTTACCGCCATTTTTCTTTGCTGAACAAAACCATTGAAGGAGAGCGGCATACCAGCGTGAAGGCCGAGGGTTACACCCGCGGATTGCGCTGGGTGTTTGGGGATATAGCGCCCACCGGCCCCAGTGGTTTGGAGGCCATGATGACCCCCACGTCATCATCCCCGTGAGCGCCGGCGCTCAGGCGCCCGGTTGCAGGTACCAGTCGGACTCGCAGTAAATCGCGTGGGCGGGCAGCTCGCCAGACAAAATCCGGCTTCTGCCCGATTGGACGGCGAGCTGGTAGTCTTCCAGCCGCTCGCTATCGGCGTCGGTCCACTGGTTAGCGAATGTCTGTTGCAGCCTTTGCTGCGTTTGCAGCGCCTGATCGAACTGGCCTAATTCGTAAAAGGCCCGCGCGGCATAGGCCAGTTGTTGACGGGTGGTGACCGGCTTGTCGGCCAGAACCACCACCTTGTCAAAATCCCCCTGTTCGAGATAGACGCGCATGGCCGAGTAGACGGCGTAGCCGTATGAGGTGTCCAGGTTCAGATGCTCGCTCGCGGCCATAGCGAGGCGCTGGTTGTGCAACGCCTTTTCATCGTCGCCGAGATTGGCGTAGGCCCAGCCTTGCAACACCAGCGCGTTGGCGCGCATCACCGAGGGCTCCTGTGACTGCAACAATTGATCAAATTGGGCAATCGCCGCGCGTAGCTTTTCGGTGTCGGGCCCGTGCAGGCCGCGATGGCGTTGGTCCAGGCCCTGATCGAGCAGCGCAAAGGCGTGGTAAAACACAATCGCCTGGTCGAGGCCGTGGTCGCTCAATGTGGCGGCGGTATCGCGGGCGCGGAGAATCCGGGCCTCGGCAAGCTCGCCCTGGTGACGCTGTAGATAAAAATACGTCGCGTAGATCAGCGCCTGGGTAAGCTCATAGGGCTGGCGCAGCTCGGCGTAGCGGGTGATGGCCTGCTCCAGGACCGCTGTGCGTTCGGCCAGCGGTAGCGCTTCGTTGCGCGCCAGCGCCAGCTCGCTGGCGGCGATCATAGGCAAGTGGCCAAGCTCGCTGTAAAAGCGGTGGGCACGTTTGATGAGCTCGGCGCTTTTTGCCAAGTCCTCACCGGGAAATTTCTCCAGCCCCTGACTGATGGGATTGCCGAGATAAAACAAGCGGTCTGCCTCAACGCTCAGGCTGGCATTGGGTGGGATGATGTTGTCCGCCTTTACCTGCCACTGGGTAAAGGCCTGCCAGTCCATGGCTTGCCAGGCGATCTGCGCCTGTAGCCGGTAGCTGTTGGCCAGAACCTCGACGTTCTGCTGGCGCTCGGCCTCGGCTATGGCGCTGTCCAGGTGCTTCCGGCTGGTGGACATATCCCCCTGGCGAAACGCCAACTGCGCGGACCAGTAGTGGACAAAGGCGGCCAGCGACGGATGCTGCGCCTCGCGTTGGCGCAGCTGCTCGAGGCGTGCGGTGGCTTCCCGCCATTGTCCGGTGAGCAACTGGGATTTGGCGCGGCAGGCGGTCACCCAGGGGTCGTCTTTGACCAGCAAATCGGCGGCCTGGAACAGCTCATCAGCGCGGGCTGCGCCCTGGGTCTGCATGGCGCTGATGCCTTCGGCGAGAACCTGGCGCGCCAGCGCCGCCTCCGGGGATTGGCCCGGCAGGGCCAGCTCCGGCAGGGTGTTGTCCTGCTCGGGCGCCAGGAGGTGCAGCAGCTGTAAGGCGGTTTGCCCGGTGGCGTCGGTGAGCGACGGGTAGGCAATAGAGCCCTGCTGCACCGCGCCCTCAGCGCTCATCAGTTGAAAGTCCAGCACTTGGCTTCGGTTGTGCAGCCGCACCCGCGCGACCAGCGCCTGATCGATGCCCTGCTCGCGCAGCAGCCCTTGCAGATAGGTAGGCAGTGTGGGCCAGTCGAGCCCGCTTGAGGCCAGCAGCGCCGTGGCGGTGCCCGGCGGTGTGACGCGCACGGCGCCGCTCTGCGCCAGTGTCCGGGCCAGCATGTCGGCATAGCCCAGCTGCAGCCAGTCGAGCGTCGGGTCGCCTGTCTCGTTACTAAAAGGCAAGACCAGCACCGACGGGGGGCTTGAGTCGGCCTGAGTTTTTGGCGGATTTGTGCTGAGCAGCCAGACTCCCAGGGCGAGCGTGAGACCCAGCGCCAAGGCGCCCCCGAGCATTGCCCAGCGTGTTTTTGGCTGGCTTTTGGCTGCGGCTGCGCCGGTATCGGTGGTGGCCGGGGCAATCCACTGATAGCCGCGCTGGGGAAAGGTGCGGATAAACACCGGTTGCTGTGCACTGTCCCCCAGCGCCTGGCGCAATTCGCGGATGCTCTGGGTCAGGGAGCGCTCGCGGTAGTCGCCGTGATGCCAGAGGGTGTCGAGCAGCTCTTCCTTGGTCACCGGGCGCTCGCGGTGCTCCAGCAAGTAGGCCAGCAGCTGGGCAAGCTTGTGTCGCAGCACAACGGGCGGCTCGTCCGTGCGGCTCAGCGATCCGCTGCGGCTGTCGAACACAAACTTGTCAAAACACCATAGGGTCATAGCAAATCGCGATTTGGATAAGGTCGGTGAAGCATTATAACCCTCTGAAAATACAGTAATAATCCCACATGCGTACGATTTGACTTCGATTTTACCGCAATTTGACAAGCCTCCTCCGGGCTTTGGGTATAACAGCTCCATTCGCTCACTCTTTTGAGGTAATTGCAATGGAGCTGGATATTCAGCTGGCGCTGTCCGCTGGCGAGATTTCCGCCGGTTTGTTTTTGCTGGTGTTTGTCACCGGCCTGATGACCAGCCTGACGCCCTGCGTCTATCCGCTGTTGCCGGTCAGTGCCGCCATGGTCGGCCGGGTGGCACGGGGCAGGGCTCACGCGTTTTCCTTGTCTTCACTTTATGCCCTGGGGCTCGCGCTGGTGTACGCCCTGCTGGGGGTGCTGGCGGCGGTCTCGGGTCAGCTCTTTGGTGCGGTGGCCAGTCATCCGTTTACCCTGGCCTGTGCGGCAGCGCTGTGTTTCGCCATGGCCGCGTGGATGCAGGGCTGGCTCAGGTTGCCGGCTCGGTTCGCGAATCCGGGGCCGACGGGCACTTTCACGGGTCCGATATCGCTGTTTATTGCCGGTGGTTTGTCCGGGTTGGTAATGGCCCCATGCACCTCGCCGGTGTTGGGCATGTTGCTGATGTATGTGGCCGCGCGCGGCGAGCTGGTGGCCGGCGGCTCGCTGATGTTCGTTTTTGCCTTTGGCATGTGCGCCCTGTTGATCATTGCCGGCACCTTTACCGGGCTTTTGGCCCGTCTGCCCCGCTCGGGTTCCTGGATGCTCTTTCTCAAATCGGCCATGGCGCTGCTTATGGCTCTGGCCGGCTGCTATCTCGCTTTTCTCGCCTGGCAAAACCTATGAGGACTTACCTTATGCCTGTATCTCTCACCTTCAATCGCGCTCTGGGGGCTCTGGGCCTCTGGTCGCTGCTCATGGCCCCGGCCAGCGCTCTGAGCCTTGGCGAACGCGCGCCGGCCTTTTCCGCCACCACCCTATCCGGGGAACCGGTGGCGCTTGCCGAGGTGTTCGGCAAGCGGCCGGTGTACCTCAAATTCTGGGCGACCTGGTGCCGCTACTGCGTCTACGAGCTGCCTCACGCCCAGTCACTTTACGACGCCTATGGCGAACAAGTGCTGGTGCTAATGGTGAACGTCGGCCTGAACGACTCAGAGGAAAACATACGCCGCGTTTACGCCGAGCAGGGCGTGAATCTGCCCACCATTATCGATACCGATGGCGATATCGTTGCGCACTACGGTGTGGTGGGCACGCCCAATCATGTACTGATTGATACCGAGGGCAGGGTGCAGTACCGCACCTTTCTCGCTACCGATGAGCTGGACCGGCAAGTGGCTGAACTGGCCCAGTCTCAACGTCAGCCACAGGAGGTGCGCCCATGAACAAGTGGCTGATGCTTTTACTGTGCGTGGGCTTTTCGGTGAGAGCTGAACAACCGCTGACCACGTTCGCGGGTGAGGCCATTTCCCTGGACGGCTCAACCCCGGTGCACCTGGTGTTTTTTGATCTGTGGACCGCTTACGGCGGTGAGGGCCCGGACAAGCTGGTGGCCAGCCTGCCCGCCTCTTACCGCGAAGGCCACCGCATTGTCTGGGTGCAACCGCGGTTCAATGTCACTGATGCGCAGCTGCGCGAGTTCCAGCAGGCCATGCCGGCCTACCGGCCCTTGGTGGTGGATGAGAACTTTTCGCTGATGCGCCGCTATGGACTCTGGCAAACGCCGGGGCATGTGATTGTGCAAGATTCAACGCCCGTGTTTCGCGGCAACAATCAACAGCTCGTGGATTATCTAGAGCAGCAGGGAGAAAAATAATGAAACTATTGCTTCTAATTTGCCTGCTGCTGAGCGGTGAGGTTTTCGCGGACAATCGCACGGCCTTGCCCTCCGGTTTGGTCAGCCTAAGCGGCGAAAACATCTCTTTGGCGAGCGGCCCGGTGCACCTTATTTTTCTCGACGCGCTTTGCCCTATGCCGCATTTTCCCGGCTGTGAAGAAACCATCGCGCGCCTTGCCCGTGAATACCGTCGCGACGCCCACAATGTCGTTGCCGTGTTCAACACACTCTATGTCGATGAGATGACTGTTCAGGCTTTTGTGCAGAAACACCAGCTGACCATGCCTGTCGTCGTCGACGCCGATATGACACTGCACCGCGCCTTGAGCATTCACGCAACCCCTTATCAAGTGAGCCTGGACAATGGTGCGGTTGTCTATCGCGGCAGCCAGCTCAAGTCTCTGATCAATTAACGAGGAAATAACATGCATCACAACGCCACACTGACAAACACCTCACGCTGGCTTCACTGGGCGGTTGCCATTGGCATTTTGCTCTTGCTGTGCACCGGGTTTTATATGGCGACCTTTGAGGTATGGAGCCTGTACGACTGGCATAAAACCTTGGGGGTGTTGTTGCTCCTTCTGTTGGCGGCTCGTGCCGTTTATCGCCTGCGGCGCGGTTGGCTGACGCCTGCCGGTCGCTACTCGCGGTTTGAACAGGCGGCCGCACGGTGGGTTCACTGGGCATTGTTGCTGGGTGTGTTTTTGCTACCCATCACCGGGCTTATGTACTCGGGGGCGGGAGGCTTTGGTGTCCCTGTGTTTGGTTGGGAGTTGATCCCCTCGAATTACATTGAGGGTGAGCCTGTGGCCTACAACGCGGCCTTGTCAAACTTCGGGGACCAAGCGCATGAAATTCTGGGGTGGCTGCTCGCGGTTATTGTAGGGCTGCATATGTTGGGCGCGTTAAAGCATCACTTTTTGGATAAGGACGACACCCTAAAACGCATGCTGGGCCGTGCTCGCGGGCAAGATTGAAACCGCGAATGTCCTTTTTATTCTGACAAAGAGAACCGAGACATGACAATGTTACGAGTGATTCTTCTAGTCGCCATGTTAATGGCATGCCCAAGCTTTGCTGAAGCGAATGACGAACAACATCAGTTCTATTTTGAAAAGGAGGCGGTATCGCTAGAGGTAGAAGTCCTCCTCCCGGATTCCTACCATCAAAACCCTGGTGCCAAGTATCCGGTGCTGTACATTCTCGATGGCTTCTGGACCAAAGAGCCTGTCCAGAGATTTTACAGCAACCTCAGATTCGACAATATGATTCCCGAGTTGATCATTGTCAGTATTGGTTACCCCGACAGCATAGAAAGCGTGGAGGAAAAGCGCCTGTGGGATTTAACCCCTGTTTACGATACCGGTTTTCAGGCGGGCGGGAATGCCCCTGTGCTGCTCGAGCTGTTATCAACTTCAGTCATACCGGCCGTTGACCGTCAGTATCGAACAGACCAATCCCGGCGGATACTGACCGGCCATTCGCTTGCGGCACTGTTTACGCTCTATACGATGTATCAAGCACCCGGCACCTTCACCCACTATGCCGCCATATCGCCCTCGGCGCTCTGGGCCGATGAGGTGCTGGCAAAGCTGGACAATACTTATGCTCGCAAAAGCTCCGTTCTGCCGGCCCATGTTTACATTACCTACGGCACCGAAGAGTACCGGCCCTATGTCGATGCCTTAATGCGTTATCTGCAACAGCTGCAGGACCGGGATTACCAGGATTTGGCATTATCCCTGGCCAGCGTCGAGGGACTCAGGCACGTGGGCATGACCTCCGAGGGATTTCTGCGGGGTATGGTGTGGGCATTTGCGGATATCAGACCGGAGGGGCCCAGTGAATTTGAAAAAATGAATGTGCGAGCTTTAGAGCAAAAAAGACAGTCTGCGGCAGACTGAGCACTCCATGCTATGATTTCGGTTCAGTTTTCCAGAACCCTAATAACCATAAGAGCTGCCCTTTGTGCGCATAACAACGAAAACCTGCTCAGGTCTGATCGGCGTTGCCAGCTTATTGCTGGTGAGCTTGGTGCCAGCTCCGGCGGGCTTGAGCAATCCTGCGTGGTATACGGCGGGTTTGGCGATTGCCATGGCGGTTTTTTGGATCGGGCAGACGCTGCCGCTTGCCGTGACCTCTTTGCTGCCTTTGTTGTTGGCACCTTTGATGGGTATCGCGCCGATAGGCGAAATTGGTGCCGACTATGGGCATCCGATTATTTTTTTGTTTTTCGGCGGCTTTGTATTGGGCTTGGCGATGGAGCGCTGGCAATTGCACAGACGTTTGGCCTTGCAATTGCTCGTGCTTTTTGGCCAGAGTCCCAAAAAGCAGCTGGCGGCGTTTATGCTGGCGACGGCGCTGCTCAGCATGTGGGTCAGTAATACCGCGACGGCGATTATGCTATTGCCCATTGCGCTTTCCATTCTCAGTGAGCGCGATGCGGCCCAGTGCCAAGGCTTTGATAAGGCGCTGCTCTTGGGTATTGCCTACAGTGCCAGTATCGGCGGCATTGCCACCCTGATAGGCACGCCGCCCAACGCACTCATGGCCGCCTACTTGCAAGATCATCACGGCCTGACACTGGGGTTTGTCAACTGGATGGCCATGGCGCTGCCCTTGAGCCTGCTGCTGTTGGCACTGACCTGGTTGTGGCTCAGCCGCAGTTTGGCACAAACACCTGAGGCCGCACGGCAAGCGGGCCGCTCAACAACCTTGCACGATGAACTTGAGCGCCTGGGCCCCATGGGCAAAGCCGAGGCGCGTGTGGCACTGGTGTTTTTACTGACGGCTTTTCTCTGGGTGTTTCGGCCACTGATCAACGAGTACCTGCCCGGTGGCCGCTTGTCCGATACCGCGATTGCGCTGGCCGCTGCCGTGGCCTTGCACATTTTGCCCTCGGGCACCGAGCCCGGTCGGCCGTTGATGCAGTGGAGTGACACCCAGCGTTTGCCCTGGGGTGTATTGCTGCTTTTTGGTGGCGGCCTGGCTCTTGCCGGCTTGATGCAAACCAGTGGTTTGGCACAGGCGCTGGCCGACTTGCTGCAGTTGGCCGAGCGCTGGCCCGCCGCGTTGCTGATTGTTCTGGTAGTGGGCCTGATTATTTTTCTTACCGAAGTCACCAGCAATACCGCCACAACGGCGGTGTTTTTACCGCTGATGGGTGTACTGACTCTGGCGATGGGCCTACCGCCGCAGGGGTTGGTGATACCCGCCGCGCTTGCCGCCAGTTGCTCGTTTATGCTGCCGGTGGCGACGCCGCCCAATGCGATTGTTTTTGGTGCCGATAAGATTACGGTGGCCGACATGGCGCGCGCCGGTTTTGTGATTAATCTGTTGGCCTGGCTGTGTATTTCGGCGCTGGGTATTTGGTTGCTTTAAACACGCCTTACAGATCAATAGTGTGTGCAAGAATGTGCGTCAGCTCACCGATGGGTACGGGGCGGGCAAGCCAATAGCCCTGCAGTACCGAGCAACCGTTGTCCTTTAAAAACTGTGCCTGCTCGGGTGTCTCGACGCCCTCGGCAACCACATCCAGTGATAGGGTTTTGGCCATGGCCAGAATGGCCTGGGTGATCACCGCATCATTGACGTCTTCCGGCAAATCCTGAATAAAACTGCGGTCGATTTTCAGTTCAGCCAGCGGAAGTTGTTTCAAACGGGCGAGTGACGAATAGCCGGTGCCAAAATCGTCAATGGAAAAGCGCATGCCCTGCGCTCGCCAGTACTCCATGGCAGAGAGTGTCGCCTCTAAATTTTCCATGGCCGCAGTTTCGGTAATCTCCATAATAATGTCTGGCTGACCGTCCCGATGAGAGTGAACCCTGCCCTGCAGCCGATTCATGACCGCCTCGTTGATGAGTACCGTATGCGATAAATTCAGGCTGAGTGTGGCTAATTGTTGTCTGCCGATGCCCGCGGTGGTCAGTTCTTTAAGCGCGCGCTCCAGCACAAATTCGGTAATCGGGTGAATCAATCCCTCGCGCTCGGCCAGTGGGATAAATTGATCGGGCGGCACGGCGCCGCGTTTTGGGTGCTGCCAGCGTATCAAGACCTCAGCGCCGATCCAGCACTGCTGAGTCAAAGACCACTGGGGTTGATACACCAGTGAAAAGGCACGCGTGTTACAGGCCTCGCGCAAGTCCTCCAGCAGGGATAAACGGTCGATCAAATTTTGTTTGAGCTGGTCGTGGAACAGATAGTGACGGTTGCGCCCCTGATGCTTGGCCGAGGACAGTGCCATATCGGCGTGGCGCATCAAGTCCCGGCAGGTGTCGCCATGCTCTGGGTAAAAACTCGTGCCGGCACTGACGGTGAGCCGGCAGAGGCTGGAGTTTTGCGGAATGCTGGTTTGCAGGGCGTCGAGCACGGCCACCAGTTCGCGCTGGGTGCTGGCCGGTGGTGACAAGAGGCCAAACTCATCGCCTCCGAGGCGGGCAATATACCAGCCCTCTTTAAGGGCGCTTTGCAGGCATGCGGCGAGATCGGTAATCACCCGGTCGCCGGCGCCGTGTCCTTGCGAGTCATTGATGTCGGCAAAGTGGTCAACGTCCAGCAGCGACAAACTGAAAAAGGCGCGCTGTTCGTGAGCGCAGCGTTTTTTGGTTTCGTTGATAAACGCCAGGCGATTGGGCAGGTGACAGAGGGAATCCTCCAGGGTAATGCGCTCGATACTGCGCAGTGTTCTTTGCAGCAGGCCGTAGAGCAAGGCGCCAGTGACCGCGATAAAAAACCAGCCTTTAAAAGTCTGCGCGGTGTGTTGCGCGCCGGCGTCTTTGAACAGCCAAAACACCAGTTGATCGGAGAACAAAATCCAGCAGGCCGAAAAGATCACGTAGGACAAAACAATGCGGCGTGCCGAATGGGTAAACAGGTGCTTCATAAGAGGGGCTTTTGCAGTTGTTTTATCAGCCAAGCTTAGTCTAAAAGCAGGAGAATACGGGATTTGCGCAAGTGGGGCATTGGGCGCGAGTTTTCAGCCGCTGGCTTCTTGCGTATTATAGTCATTGCGACCATAAAAATCGAAACTACAGTGTGTGCCTATGAAAGTGTCCCTGCCCCTGCTTGCCGGCCTCTTGGCCAGCCTTATCTTCTTGCCCTGCGCTGCAGACGTGCAACCCCACCGATTAATCAGCGACGGCGCTGTGCTGCAGCGCGAACAACCCCTGACTTTATGGGGCCGGGCCGATCCGGGGGAATCCATTCGCCTGGTGCTCGATGATCGCGAGCTGGCCGAGTTTAAGGCCGATGCCACTGGCCGCTGGT
Source organism: Gilvimarinus algae (assembly GCF_030518215.1). Lineage (GTDB taxonomy): Bacteria > Pseudomonadota > Gammaproteobacteria > Pseudomonadales > Cellvibrionaceae > Gilvimarinus > Gilvimarinus algae. The sequence continues at coordinate 323,642 of NZ_JAULRT010000035.1, read as the reverse complement.
ACTACGAGGGCGACGCCTACCCAGCGGGAGGCCCGCACACTTTGGTCATCAAGGCAGATAACCGCTTGGCGTTTAACGACATTTACTTCGGCGATGTCTGGCTCGCGGCCGGCCAGTCGAACATGGAAATGAAAATGTCGAACATCAAGGAGCGCTACGCCGAGGTACTGGCCAGTGCGGACAACCCGCGTATTCGCCACTTCCAGGTACCGAAAAACGCCGTCTACGATGGCCCTGAGCAAGACCTGCCGGGCGGCGAGTGGCTGGCGGCCACTCCGGATAATGCCCTCAACTTTACCGCCGTAGGCTACTTTTTTGCCCGCCAGATCGAGAAGACCCAGGATGTTCCCGTGGGCATCATCATGAACGCCTACGGCGGCTCCGGCGCCCAGGCGTGGATGAACCCGGCGGCGCTCAAAGCCTACCCGCACTACCTGGCGCAGGCCGAGCGCAACGCCGAGCCTGGCTATGTGGCAAACGCCAAGGCCGAGGATGACGCTGCCGCGGCGCCTTGGTACGGCGCATTGGAGCAGGCCGATAAAGGCCTCAAGGCCCGGCCCAGCTGGTCCGCCGCCGACATTGACGACAGCGACTGGCAAGCGGTCACCCTGCCCGGCCAGTGGACGCACAGCGGCCTGCCGGATCTGAGTGGCGTGCTCTGGCTGCGCAAAACCGTGAACCTGCCCGCCGAGGCGGCCGGGCAGCCGGCCATGCTGCGCCTGGGCCGGGTGGTGGATGCCGATACCGTCTACGTCAACGGTCAGCAGGTAGGCAACACCACTTACAAATACCCTCAGCGCCGCTACCCGGTACCCGAGGGCCTGTTAAAAGCCGGCGCCAACAGCATAGTGGTGCGCGCGGTCACCAACGGCGGCGGCGGTGGCTTTGTCAAAGACAAGCCCTACCGTCTGGAAGTGGGCGAGCTGAGTCTGGCACTGGACGGCGAGTGGCGTGCGCGCATCGGCGCTGCTGTGGACCCCGCGCCTTCGCGCGAATTTTGGGATATGGGTCAGCCGGTGGGCATCTACAACGCCATGCTGGCGCCCATCACCCCCATGCCGCTCAAGGGTGTGCTCTGGTATCAGGGTGAGAGCAACGCCGACAAAGCGGATGAGTATGTCACCTTGCTGCCGGCCATGATTCGCCAGTGGCGCAGTGAATTCGGCCAGCCCCGCCTGCCGTTTATCTTTGCCCAGTTACCGGGCTTTGGAGAGCCGGTGGATGAGCCGGTGCAAAGTGGCTGGGCCGAGATGCGTGCGGCGCAGAGCCAGAGCCTGTCGGAGCCCAACACCGCCATGGCGGTGACTATTGATCTCGGTGAATGGAACGATATTCACCCGCTCAATAAAAAAGACGTGGGCGAGCGCATGGCTCTGCTGGCGCTCAAGCAGGTGTACGGTGAAAGCCGCCTGGAGGCCGAGGCGCCGGCGCCCTATTACCTGAGCGTGGAAGGCGGTGAGGCCTTTATCAACGTCGCTCATGTGGCCCGCGGCCTGAAAGCGCGCGGCGGCAAGCCGCAGGGCTTTGCGATTGCCGGTGCCGACGGTGAGTTCGTGCACGCCAGCGCGCAGATTGTCGAGGACAATGTGATACGTGTTTGGAGCGGCGACATTGAGCAGCCGGTGGCGGTGCGCTACGCCTGGTCGGATTTCCCGGATGAGGCCAATGTGTTTAACAGCGCCGGCCTGCCGCTTGCGCCGTTTGAGCTGGAAGTCACCCCGGCGGCTACCAAGGATACCCCTCGACAAAAACGTTAACGAGTGATGGCTCGGCGGCGGTGTTAATCGCCGCCGCAGCCGCTACCGCAACCATCCCCGCCCGAACAACCCCCGCAACCCGAGCCGCAACCGATGTGACTGGCGCAGTAGCCTTCGCCGGTCTTTTGGCAATTGACTGTATAGTGAAAGCCATCGGCGATGGCTAACTCCGTGTCCATGGCAAAGAGCAGCGGCAGTCGCTGGGGCGAGCTGGGGGAGAGCTTTTCCCGAAAGCAGGAAATTTTCCACGCCGTTTTAATCCCCTGTTGCGCCTGTGTGGGCGTGCGCATGGCCTCGGCCGGGGTGTGGTGCAAAAATTTGCCCAGCGCCTTTTCGCAAAAATACTGATACTTGCGGGTAAACAAAATAAATTCGTGCCAGGCGGTATCCACCGCTTGCGAGGGCATGGCCACCATGCGCTTACCGGCAATGTTGCACAGTTGAAAATACTCACGCAGCCCGTCCATGACTTTGTCCGCTTGCGCGTCCGTTAAATGCGGGTAGGCCTGGCGGACTTTGTCCTTGATCGCGGGAGGAAAGGGGTAGGTGTCGATCAGCCGCTCGCGCGAGGCACGCGCCGCGCGGGATGAAAAGAGTTTAAAGCCCAGGTAGATAAAAATACCGGCGGCGATCAGCGTCACAATGCTACCCATGGGGTATGGTCTCCACGTGAAGAGGTGTCCGGTTGCGAATATAAAATGAGGGCAAACAGTCAATGCAGACCGGCTCTTTGGGCGCTAGCTCAAGGTGCCAGAGCCCTTGCAGGTAATCGTAGCGAAACACGGTGACAGTAACATCAGCGGCCTCAAGCCCGGCTTTTGCCAGTACCGCGGCGAGAATGTCCTCGTGGCTAAACGTGGGGGATGGTATCTCTTTGGGTGCTGCTGCCGCGCCAAGGGATAAGACAATACAAAAGATTAAGACGCGCATATCGGTACCCGGATGTTGCCAGGCCCTGAGTATAGACGCCTAACAGCCAGAGGTAACGACGTTGATTACCGGCGGGGTATTGGCGGCGGTGGGCTGGCGATAGCGCAGGTAGCACTGGGCATCGCCCGCGTCTTCCTGAATCACACCCTGCCAGTAGACCCAGGCGCCGGCGTAGACACTGGCGCGCTCTTTCCAGCCCTGGGAGATCATCATGGTGTCTATGCCATTGGCGGTGCCCGCCGGGTAACCGTAAACCGTATCGACAGTGGTGCCCTGGATGGTGACGCTGGCGGCCGGCTCCTGGTGCACCCCCTCGACAATGGCCTGGGCATAGACCAGGCTGGCCGCGCTTTTCATGGCGCCGGTCATGGCCTCCATGGTGCTTTCGATGGCCGCCGTTCGCAGGTTGATAAAGCGGGGAATGGCGGTCGCCGCCAGAATGCCGAGTATGGCAATAACGGCGACCAGCTCGATCAGGGTAAAGCCCTGTTGTGGTGAATGTGCGCGGCGCATGGGTGAATGCTACCGCATTTTACGCGCCATGCACGATTTTTATTGCACGGGCGTGGCCCAGAGGTCGTATTCGTCGGCGTGCTCGACCAGAGCATTAACTCTCTGGCCCACCGTGAGACCCTCGGCGGGCAGATAGACCATGCCGTCGATTTCCGGGGCGTCGCCTTTGGTGCGGCCAATAGCGCCCTCTTCGTCGATTTCATCCACCAGGATTTCCAGCGTCTGGCCGATTTTTCGCTGCAGCTTGTCGGCGGAGATCTGCTGTTGCAACTGCATAAAGCGGTCAAAGCGCTCTTGCTTGATTTCATCGGGCACGGAATCCGGCAGCTCGTTGGCGCTGGCGCCATCGACCGGTGAGTACTGAAAGCAGCCCACCCGATCCAACTGCGCCTCCTGCATAAAGGCCAGCAGGGTGTCAAAGTCCTCTTCGGTCTCGCCGGGAAAGCCGACGATAAAGGTCGAGCGCAGGGTCAGATCTGGCACCTGAGCGCGCCAGTTGCCGATGCGCTCCAGGGTTTTTTCCACCTGTCCGGGGCGGCGCATGGCCTTGAGGATTTTTGGGCTGGCGTGCTGAAACGGAATATCCAGATAGGGCAGGATCTTGCCCTCGGCCATCAGCGGCATCAGGTTGTCCACATTCGGGTAGGGGTAGACATAGTGCAGGCGCACCCAGGCGCCCAGTTCACCCAGGCCCTGGCAGAGGTTGTAGAGGTCTGTTTTCATGGGGCGACCGTCCCAGAAATCCGTGCGGTAGCGGCTATCCACGCCGTAGGCCGAGGTATCCTGCGAGATCACCAGCAGCTCCTGCACGCCCGCCTTGACCAGCCGCTCGGCCTCGCTCATCACCTGGCCGATGGGCCGGCTCACCAGCTTGCCGCGCATGGATGGAATAATGCAAAAGCTGCAGCTGTGGTTGCAGCCCTCGGAAATCTTCAGGTAGGCGTAGTGCCTGGGGGTGAGCTTGATGCCCTGGGGCGGCACCAGATCGGTAAAGGGGTTGTGGTCGGCGCGCGGCGGTATGTGGCTGTGCACTTGCTCCAGTACTTGCTCGTAGGCGTGGGCGCCGGTAATGCCCAACACGCCTGGGTGAATCTCGCGGATGGTGTTTTCTTTGGCGCCCAGACAGCCGGTCACCAGCACCTTGCCGTTTTCCTGCAGGGCCTCGCCGATGGTCGCCAGGGATTCTTCCACCGCGCTGTCGATAAAGCCGCAGGTGTTCACAATCACCATATCCGCGTCATTGTAGCTGGGCACTATGTCATAGCCCTCGGTGCGCAGCTGGGTGAGAATGCGCTCGGAGTCCACCAGGTTTTTCGGACAGCCCAGGCTGACAAAGCCAATGCGGTTGCCGCCGCTGCTGGCGCCCTCTTTTAACACCTTGGCCGGTGAGCTCAGGGTGGTGGTCGGGTTACCGCTGCCGGGGGTATAGGTTTCTACAGTCATTGGTCAAAAATCAATCAGGGAGAAAAGGGGCGGATTATAGCCTATTGGCGGTCCGGTTACAGTGGCTGTCGAATGGGGGTGTCGTTATTCGATCACTGGGGAGTCGATATCCGACTTTCCAACAGTAAAAGAGGGAACACTTATGTCGAAAATGATTTTTGTTAATCTACCTGTGGCCGATCTAAAAGCATCTATGGCCTTTTACACGGCACTTGGCTTTACCAACAATCCGCAGTTTACCGATGACACGGCCGCCTGCATGGTCTGCAGCGAGACCATCCATGTGATGCTGCTGACACACGATAAATGGCGCAGTTTTACCGACAGACCCATTCCTCCGGCCACCGCCAGCGAGGTGATGCTGGCGTTTACCTGCGACAGCCGCGAGGCCGTTGATGCCGTCACCCAAACAGCGGGGGAAAACGGCGGCACGGCGGATGTAAACCCGGTACAGGATCTAGGGTTTATGTACAGTCGCGCGATTGCCGATTTGGATGGCCACGTATGGGAGTTCTTTTGGATGGACCCGGCGGCGGTTCCGGCATAAGCTCTATGCTCAGAGTTTACAGAGGGATTGCGCATGGAGTGGGACGACGACACGGTTTTCACTGTGGTGGTTAACGCCGAAGAGCAATACTCCATCTGGCCAGCCGACCGGGCATTACCGCTCGGCTGGACGGCGGTGGGCAAAGAGGGCACCAAGGATGAGTGCCTGGCCTATATTGAAGAGATTTGGCAGGACATGCGCCCTTTAAGTCTCAGGCAGCGAATGGAGCTGGAGTAAAGTAGCCGTTAAGACAAGCGCCGGCTGAAACCGACACGGGGGAGTCTATGAAGGATCTGGATACCGAGAAAAAGATTGCCGTTTTAATTGATGCGGAAAACGCGCAGTGTTCGGTGTTAGGCGCGGCCCTGGCGGAGCTTTCCAAGCATGGGCACATTATCGTCAAAAAAGCCTATGGGGACTGGAGCTCCACACACCTGAAAAACTGGAAGCTGCCACTCAATGAGTTGGCGATTAATCCAGTGCAGCAGTTTTCCTACACTCAGGGGAAAAACTCCTCCGACGCGGCCATGATCATCGATGCCATGGACCTGCTCTACTCCAACAAATTTGATGCCTTTGCGCTGATTTCCAGCGACAGTGATTTCACCAAACTGGCTTCGCGCCTGAAGGAGTCGCAGATTTACGTGTTTGGGGTGGGCGAGCAGAAAACCCCGGTGGCCTTTCGCAACGCCTGCGACGACTTTATCTACACCGAGGTATTGCGCGATCTGGAAACCGACCAAGTGCCCGAGGACACCAACAAGCCAAGCGACGATAAGCAGCAAAAGAAAAGCCGTCAGCAATTGAGTGGTGATGCCCGCCTGATCAGCATATTGCGCAACTCCATCAGCGAGTACGCCGACGATGACGGCTGGGCGCCGCTGGGTAACTGCGGTGGGCTGATCAAACGCCAGTACCCCGACTTTGATTCACGCACCTACGGTTACGCCTCCTTGTCTAAGCTGATTGAGGCGACAGAGCTGTTTGATCTTTCCCGCCGCAAACCGGCCAGCGGTCAGACGCCGGTGCTCTACGTTAAAGACAGGCGCGCCTAGCGCGTGTTTGGCGCCTGTTGCTACCATTTACCTAAAATTCGTGACATTCAGAGCAGTTTTTCCCGCTTAAATTGACAACGTTGTCAACTTCCACTAGGGTCAAGGGCGCGCTGAAATCTGACGGCGCTCATTCGTCCATAACGGCTATGTAAAAACATAAGAAACACCGTTTGTTGAAGTGTCACGCACTCTCCATGCTCAAGCGTTTGCCCGCGCTTGTACGCAAAGCTCCAGGGGCCAGTGTAATAGCTGTGTGGTGAAAAACTTCGCTGATGTATAGCGGTTAACAAGCTCCCAATACACGCAAAGGAATTCACTATGAAATACCTAAAAATCGCGGCGGCGGTTTTGCTGGCGGCATTCTTTGCCGGCCAGGCCCACGCCTACAATTGTTCCGGAACACCTCAATACGTCGATGGCAGCAGCTACGGCAACGGCTCTATCGTCAAAAACAACAACGCGGCTTACCAGTGCACGGTGGGTGGCTGGTGCAGCATTGGCGGCCCTTACGCGCCGGGCTCCGGCTGGGCCTGGACCAATGCCTGGAATGAACTCGGTGCCTGCAATGGCACGGGCAGTTCGTCTTCCAGCTCGAGCAGCAGTAGCTCCTCGTCGAGCTCATCCAGCAGCTCGTCCTCTACCGGTGGCGGCAGTTGCCCGCAGTGGTCGTCCAACGCGGTCTACTACGCCGGCGACGTGGTGATCTACCAGGGTTCATACTACATTGCCGAGCACGACAACCCCGGCTACGACCCGACCATCAGCACCTGGTTCTGGGATCCGACGCCCTCGTGCCCCGGTGGCAGCAGCAGTTCGTCCTCGAGCTCTTCGGGTAACAACGGTTTTGCCTCGATTGTCAGCGAAGCGCAGTTCAATCAGATGTTCCCCAACCGCAACAGCTTTTACACCTATGCGGGCCTGGTGAATGCGGCGGCCACTTTCCCGGCCTTTGCCGGCACCGGCAACCTCACCACCAAAAAGCGTGAGGCGGCAGCAGCGCTTGCCAACTTCTCGCACGAAACCGGTGGGCTCTACTACATTGAGGAAATCGCTCAGGGTACTTACTGCTCCGGCGGTGCCACGCCCTGTGGTGTCTGTGCGCCCGGTAAGAAGTACTTTGGTCGCGGGCCGATTCAGTTGAGCTGGAACTACAACTACTGCACGGCCGGTCAGGCACTGGGGCTGAACCTGTGGGCCAACCCTGATCAAGTTGCGCAAAACCCCACCACCGCGTGGCGTACCGCGCTCTGGTTCTGGATGACGCAAAGCGGGGCGGGCTATCGTCCGGCGCACCAGTCCATGGTCAACGGTAACGGCTTTGGTGAAACCATTCGCACCATCAATGGTTCGCTGGAGTGTAACGGTGGCAATCCGGGGCAAGTGCAAAGCCGGATCAACCTCTACCAAGACTTCACCCAAATTCTGGGTGTAACGCCCGGCAACAATCTCGGTTGCTGATGTGACTCGCCTGCCCGCTTATTGCGGGCAGGCTCCCCCCTGTACGTCTGTCCTTGTGTTATCGGTGCATTGCCGGTAGATTTCCTCAACGCGCAAACGTCCGCCATGAGACGCGGATTGTCGCCCTGCGGTTACAAGGAGAGGTGTTCTGTGAAAGCGACTCACTCAGCGGTCGGTGTCTACGAGCCACTGCAAACGCTTAAGCCGGTCGATGACAATATCTGGGTGGTCGATGGACCGCTCATCCACTTTAAAAGTGTGCCCTTCCCGACACGTACGACGATTGTTCGCCTGCAAGGCGATGATCTTTTTGTGCACTCCCCTGTTGAACTGACGCCCGATCTGAAACGCGCCGTTGATGAGCTGGGTGAGGTGAAGCATCTCGTCTCGCCCAACCGTATTCACTACTGGTGGATCGGCCAGTGGGCCGAGCACTACCCCGACGCAAAAAAGTGGGCATCGCCCGGTGCGCGGGCGGCAGCGCAAAAATGCGGCTGGGGTTTTGATGCCGACTTGGATAGCGCGCAAGCCACACCCTGGCACGCCGAGATGGAGCAATTGCTGGTCACAGGCAGCCGTGTGTTGGAAGAAGTTGTATTTTTTCACCGGTCATCGCGCACGTTAATTCTCGCCGATCTTATCGAGAACTTTGAACCGCAGAAAGTGCACTCAAAACCCCTGAAGTTTTTGATGAAACTGGCCGGCATTCTCGACCCGGACGGCAAGCTGCCTATTGATTTGCGCCTCAGCTACCGCGGGCGCCACCTGGCCCTTAACTCGGCAATCGAGACTATGTTGGCCTGGCAACCGGAGCGGCTCGTGGTGTCACATGGGCGGTGGTATCGCTCCAATGCTACCGAAGAGCTGAAGCGCGCCTTTCGCTGGGTAAAAGTGGGTGAATGACCGCAGATTGAGGCTTTAGAATCCTGACGCAGAGCGACAATTTTTGAATTTATCGCGCTATGTCGGGCAAGTGTCGGGTGTTTGCTGTTACGCTTGCATGGTCTTATCGGTTATTCTGGACGACAATAGAATAACCCAATGTTGGGTAAGGGAGAGCTTATGCGCTTGCAGGATGTAAGAGCCGAAAAGCATCTATCGCAGGAACAGCTCGCCCGCATGGCGGGGCTGAATGTTCGTACTATTCAGCGCATTGAGCGCGGCCAAAGTGCGAGCCTTGAGACGCGCAAGAGTCTCGCCGCCGCTTAGAGATAGACATCGAGGCACTCGATCAGACGTCAGAGGGCGCCGCCCAGGCAGTGCTCGGCGCACAGAAAGTGGAAATCCATGTGTTGTTAGCGGTCGGTGTGGTGTTTGTACTCTTTGGCGCCTCAGCAGTGGCCCAGGCCGGTGTGGCTTTAGCGGCCGTCTTTTACGGAGCTGCCGCCTTTTGTTTTGCCGTGGCCGCGGGCAAGATGCTCCGCCACAACGTATATTGTTGAGCCCTCTGTGGCGACTGGGTCATTAGAGATCATTTCATGAAAGCTGCGCTGTTTCTGCTGATCGCCTTCGCTGTTGTGATCAAGCTTGGATTTATCGATAACCCTTTCGCACCCGCGCCCGAGTTGGTGGATGGTTATCAGGATGGCGTGGTGCTCTACGCCACCGCCTGGTGTGGCTACTGCAAAAAAACCCGCGAGCTGCTGCGCCAGAAAGGCATCCCTTACACTGAGTACGATATTGAAAAATCGTCCAAAGGTAAGCGCGACTACGAGCAGCTCAATGGTCGTGGCGTGCCTCTGCTGGTGATTAACGGCGAGGTGGTGCGAGGCTACAACCCCAATGCCATTCTCGCTCTTGCCTCACGCTAAACGGCCACCACCTCAACCCCCAGCTCGGCAAACTTTGCTTTTAACCCAGGCTCAATGTCCGCGTCGGAGATAATCGCATCCAGCGTGCGGGCAGGGGTGATGTGATGGTGGGCCACCTTGTTCAGGGCGTCGCTGCGGCCCATAACGATGGTGCGGTCAGACTGAGCGACAATCACCCGCATGATCTCCGCCTCTTCCACGTAATTCACCGACAGGCCGTGCTGCAGGTGCAGAGCGAAAACACCGAAAAAGCTGATGTCCAGGCGCATGGTTTTCAGGCTTTCGGCGGCGCCAACGCCCAGGGTGCGCAGCGCCGGCTTAAAGAACCGCCCGCCCAGGGCGATCACCTCAACCCGCGGATGGCGGGCCAGCTCCAGCATAATGAGCGGGCACCCGGTCACCACCGTCAGCGGTAACTCCTGTGGTAGCTGGCGGGCCAGCTGGCGGCAGCTCTCGCCAGAATCCAGAAGTATGGTCTGCCCCGCCTGCAGATAGCCAATGGCGGCACGGGCAAAGGCTTCTTTTTGGCTGTCGGTGTTATCGACCCGATCGATGTAGTCCGGCGTGGTTTGCTCCAGGGGCAGAGCGCCGCCGTGTACCCGGCGCAGCTGCTGCAGTTGCGCCATTTTGTTCAGATCCCGCCGGATGGTGTCTTCCGACACGCCCAAGGCTTCGGCGGCGCTGGCGGCATAGACGCGGCCGTTCAGGTCGAGCTGTTCGAGGATCCAGTGTTGTCGTTCAGCGGTGAGCATTTCTCACTCCTGCAGGTTTTTGCAAGATTTTACTGGATTTTTGCCGGTTTGTGGGCGCACAATAGTGCATGAAGTTGCATGTTTGTGCGCTATTTGAGTATCTAAGGCCGCAAGCATGCGCATTTTTGCTTGTTTCGGTACTGCCTGCAGGAGCCCGTATGACCAATGTCCAACCCCAATCAGCGGCGGCCTTGCCGCCCGATACCCCGCCTCCCGAACTGGCGGCCCTGAACCTGGCCGACTACGACGCCGTACTCTTTGATATGGACGGCACCTTGCTGGATTCGTCTGTCGCCATACGCGAAGTCTACGGGGTCTGGTGCGAGCGCCATGGCCTGGAGCTTGAGGCCGTGCTGCAGGCGTTTTTGGGCTCGCGGGTAATCGACCACTTGCCGCGCATTGCCCCGCACCTGGATGCGGAGAAAGAGGTGGCTTATTTGACGGCGCAAGAGTCGGTCATCGCTACCGGGGTGGTGGAAATTGCCGGCGCCAGTGCGTTTATTCGCTTACTGGAGGCCCGCGCTGTGCCCTGGGCCATTGCCACCTCCAGTTATCGCGCCATGGCGGAGCTGCGCCTGGGCGCCGCCGGGTTGCCCATCCCCCAGCACTTGATTACCGCCGAGCTGATCAAAACCGGCAAGCCGGACCCGGAGCACTTTATCCGGGCGGCGCAGGCCCTGGGGGTGGAGCCCGCCCGCTGCCTTGCCTTTGAAGACTCGCCCAACGGCGCGCGCTCGGCCCTGGCGGCCGGTTGCGATCTGGTGGTAGTGGGTGAGGAGATCCGTGATCAGCACCCGCGGATTCGCGCCCGGCTCACAGACTACCGGGGCTTGCTGGTGCAGCTGGAGGGGGCCGGCCATGGCGGCTAAGTGGCTGTATTCCGCATCGGATCGCTATTGGGACATCGCCGGCATGGCTTTTGGCGCCCTCGGTTGCCTGGCTTTACTTGGGCAGCTAGTGAGTGAGCTGCAGCGTCAGGGCGCCTCCAGCTTGTCACTCGGGTTTGTTCTGGGTTTTGTCGCGGTGTACGGATTTTGGCTGGCATATGGTTTACGTTTTGCACGCCCGGCCATTATCTTTACCAACGCGGTCGCCCTGTGTTTGCAGCTGGCGCTGTTCGGGATTGTGCTGTGGCGGTGATCCGATTGGCCGGCAGCGCTGACCTTTCCGGGTTGCTCGCTCTCTATCGGGAGCTGCGGCCGTATGACCCGCCGTTACCGTCGCCGCGGCCTAAGTCGGCAAGAGCTGCTGTTTGCCACAGAGCGGGCCTGTATGAACATTTTGTTGTGGTCGGGCGAGCAGCGCCGTGCCGCCCAGGCCCTCTATCGCGCGGTGGGGTTTAACAGCGGCATTGAAACGGGTTTTGTCCTCACTCGGCCATCACCGGTTTCCACCAAGCCTCTTGAGGCATAGGTTCACCCAAGGTGATCACCTCGCCGACAATGGGGGTGGTGAGCGCAACGCCGCGCTGCTGCGCCGTTTCACTGACGCGCTCCAGCGGATCGTACCAGGCGTGAAACGCCAGATTAAAGGTGCCATTGTGGATGGGCATCATGGTTTTGCCCCGCAGATCCTTGTGGGCGGTAACGCTCTGCTCCGGGGTCATGTGCACATCCGGCCAGTCTTCGTTGTAGGCGCCGGTTTCAATAAAGGTCAGGTCAAAGGGGCCGAACCTGTCGCCGATGGTTTTAAAGCCGGGAAAATAACCCGAGTCGCCGCTGAAAAACAGCTTGCCGTGTTCGGTTTCAATGACCCAGGAGCCCCACAGGGTTTCATTGGCATCGCCCAGGCCTCGCCCGGAAAAGTGCTGGGTGGGGGTAAAGGTGAGCCTGGCGTGGGTATCTATTGTCGATTGCCACCAGTCAAAGGTCTGAATATTCTCGGCGCTGACGCCCCACTCCTGCAGGTTTTTGTCCACACCCAGCGGCACCAAAAACTCGCGGGTTTTGTCGGCCAGGGCGCGCACCGCTTTTTTATCCAGATGATCGTAGTGGTTGTGGGAGATCAGCACCATGGCGATGGGCGGCAGCTCGTCGATGCTAATGGGCGCGGGGTGAAAGCGTTTGGGGCCCATAAAACCAAAGGGCGAGGCGCGCTCGGAAAACACCGGGTCCAGCAGCCAGTACTCTCCCATGACTTTCAGCAGCAGCGAGGAGTGTCCGAGCTTGATCACATGCACCGCGTCATCGCTCAGGGCGTCCAGCTGGGCGCGGCTGAGCGCCTGCATGGGCAGTTCGCCGGTGGGCTCCGGGTCGATGCGGTCTTCGGTCATAAAGCGCCAGAAAATCTTTACCGTGCGCCAGAAACTGCTGGGTTCTGAGGGCTCCTGGTTCACAAACTTGCCCGACTCGGTTGTCGGTGCCAGGGGGGATTGATCTTGCGCGGCGGCGAACGAGTGGGCCATAACACAACCTCCAAGTAGCAGACTGCCCAAAAGAGCTTTTCCAGATGTAGTGAGCGTCATCGACGTTACCAAAAGTAAACTGTACGGTGCAGTTTACTCCTGCGCTTCGCAAAAAGTAAACTGCTGAGTGTAATTTTTTTGCAAATCCGTTAGACTGGCGCCAATGACTGATGGCCCGCTCTTATGACCCTATCCGAAAAAAAGCGCCTGCAAATCATCGCCTCGGCCGAAGCGCTCTTTGCCTCCAGCGGCCTCGAGGCCACCAGCATGGACCAGATTGCCGCCCACGCTGGGGTGTCAAAGCGCACCGTCTACAACCACTTTGCCACCAAAACCGAGCTGTTCGCCGCCATACTCGAGGCCATGTTCAGCAAAGTGGATCAGGGGCCGCTGATTACTTACGACGCGGCCCGGCCCGTTGATCAGCAACTCACCGATATTGCCCGCCAGGAGGTCGCCATGCTCGCCTCCCCCGCCTTTTTGCAGGTGGCGCGGGTGGCGTTTTTGCAGCTGCTCAAAGACGCAGCCCTGGCGCAGGCCATCAACAAGCCGTCCATGGGTTGCCTGCGGTATTTGGAGCCCTTTCTCAAGGAAGCGGTCGCGGATAAAGCGCTGGATATTACCGACAGCGAGCTGGCCGCCAAGCAGTTTGTGTTTCAGTTAAAGTCGTTGATTTTCTATCCGCTGCTCTACAGTTTGAGTGACGATATGTCGCAGCACGAGTACTTTATAGAAGAGACGGTAAAGCTGTTTATGGCGCGGTATCGGCCTCTCGCCTGATCGGGAAGTCACCCTTGAGCGGCCAGCCCTCCTCTTCGCGCGCGCTGAACCGCTTGCATCGTGGCATTGGCTTGCGACGCGTTCAGCGTATTGCCAATGGAATACTTATCGCTGGCCGTATGGGCAAACCACTCAGCAGCGCCGCCATTTATTGTTGGCGCTTGGCTTTTCTCTGCGTCAATGCGGGTAACATCCGCAAGCGGGATGTGCCAGAGCACCGAGCCATCGGATTCCTCCAGTAGAAGGTATTCCTTTCCCACCACCAGGGTGCGCGGTTTGAGCGCTGGCGCCAGGCGCATAACAATAACTTGCAAGGCAATAAAAGCGGCCATAGAGGTCAAGAGATACGCATTGGACCAGTGCTGCCAATGCGCCGTGGCGGCGGAGGCACAAAGGACCAGGCAAAGCCCAATTTGCAGCTTAAAGGGTGGCGTAGGTCGAGGAATGGGCAGGGTAAATCGTTGCATGGTTTGAACATGTCCCTATGCGGACGTAGCGTTAAAAGGCCATTATACCAACGGCTGGTCTGGTCAGTGCCCCACTTTTATAATCTAGTCGGCAACCGACACTCTTTGCGAGGGGCCTGTGCCCACCACCTGCAAGATCACATCACTGTCCCTTGCCCAGACGTAATGCGCTTGACCGGCCGGCTCGGTGTAAATACCGCCCGCGGTGAGTTCTACCATGTCCGCATCCGCCACCTGATCGCCATAGCCCACCCGTATGGAGCCCGAGAGCACGGTAATCGTGCGGTCGTCGGTGTGGTAGTGGGGCTCATTGCGGTGGCCTTTGGCAAACTTAACCCGATAGACGTACATTCCTGCTGTGGTTTCATTGCCCGATACCGGCGTAAATAAAACCCTTTCCCCCAAGCGTTGCCAGCTGAGCGCTTCGGCGTTGATGGCCAGCGCCTTAAACTCTTCACCAATGGCAGGCTGAACGCCGAGCAGGAGTAAAACGAAAGTCAGTAGCGTTTTCATCGGTTTTTGTTCTTTGGGCAGCGCTAGCGCGCCACCTCTTCCATAATACCGATCAAATTGCCATCGGGGTCTCGGAGAAACCCCATCCACAAGTCGTGATCGTCCATAGCCGCGGTAAGCTGTGGCTCGCGTTCGCCGAGTGCGCCCTTGGCCACTGCCGTGCGGAAATAGTGTTCTATGCCCGTGACTTTAAAATAGGGAATCGAGTTTCTGCCCACCTCACCCGCGCCCTGTGGCGTGGTCAGCATCAGCCGGGTATCGCCGCACTGCAAAAATGCCAGCTCGGACGATGGTGAAAACAGAAAGTCCAGGCCCAGTATGCCCTGGTAAAACCCCAGCGCCTGTTCGATGTTGTCAACGGTAATTGCCAGTTGTCCTAGGGATACCCTGTGTTTACTCATTAGGTGCTCCTTGCGCGGTTCAGGAAATCGTGGCTCGCAAACCCGGGTTAGTCATTTACTGGGCCGGCTTATCTCCGAGGCGCCGATAAATACGAACGACCAATTCCTCGGCGGCAATCATCACGGTAACGACCACAATAAAGGGGACAGCGCCGTGGAAGCGGCCGTCGAAGTGCACTTGGCCGCTAAACAGCGCCTCAATGGCGCCTAGCATAATAAATTTTGAAATAAACAGAACAAACCAGACCGAGCCCACATACCCACACTTGGCTAAAGCGCCGGATTTGGTTTTAAAATAATCACTCACATAGTGTTCGATTTTGAAGGTTGCCTGAAGCAGTAGCTGCATCAACGCGGCGGCCATCAACGCAATAGAGAAGGTTTCAATGTGCACGCGCCCCCAGAACTGGTTAAACAAACCCAGAACCACCAGGTCAATTAGAATGGCCAGCGTGTAGCGCACAAATAATTTCTGGCGGCTGGACGGCGGGGTCGCCAGGGCCGATACATTATCTCGATTTGTCATTGTTCGTTCTCTTATAAAAAAATCGGGGTGTAACCATGCCGATTAAATCAGGTATGGCATTTCCAAAATGTTAATTGTCATCTTTATCTGCTTTATAGCCTCCGTCCCCTTCCAGGATGCACTCAAAAGTGCCGGTGTTATCCAGGCCGATACCGCCGCCTTTAAGCTGGAGATACATTCTGTTGTTGCGTATCTTGGGGGTGCTGTTTACGGTGCTTTTGGGATGAATATAAAAATCGACAGCTGCTGTTTCGAGATTAATAGCCGCCAAGCCTTTGCCTAGAAAAGCACACCACAAATGCGTGTCTGTTACGGCGATCTGAAACAAGTTGGGCATGATGGGGTTGGGTTGCACCCAGTCTTCATCGATCAGTTTATCCGACAGGATCTCGCCGGTGTCCGCAGAGATAATTTTTAAATGGCCCTTGAATACGGTGATAACCCGGCCATCATCAGTAAGTACCCATTTAAAATCGATGCATTCATCAATCATCCAGTTAATTTTTCCAGAGGGAATGTCGATGGAGATCAATTTGTAATTTTTGGCAGATACTAAAAGCGAATTTTTATAGCCCTTAGCGAACGGTTTTATCTCGTAACCTTTCTTTTCTTCCAATTTAGGGAGAAGGTCATTTAAATTCTTTCGCCATAAATGAGCTCCGCTTTTGTCAAAGCAGTCTATAAAATCGCTTCGGCTGGGGATGACAATGCAATCAGTAATCACTAGGCACTCTGACGGCGGATAGTCTATCTCAATAATTTCCTCTAAATTTGGTTCTTTTAAATCCTGGTCTTTTCTCAGCTTAGCGATCTTATTCTCTTGTTTAAAAAATCGATAATTCCCATCGCTGCCGATTGGCAGGCAAAATCTAAAGCTGGAATTTTCTATGAGCTCGTAGCTGAAGTCATTTAAACTAAGGCAATAAATGTCGGCCATGCTCAACACGTTTTCTTTAATAAAAAAGAGCAGTTTATCGTTGTCCCGACATAAGACTTCAAAACGATTTTCTATGGGCAGCTCTGCAATAATCTTATCCGGATTCTTAGCATCCAGAAAAACAACAGAGTTATCAAGATTCTTGATGATGTAGTCGCTATCGGCATATTTCACAATACCCGAGGACGGATATTCGGTTAAGGGAAGTGTTAGTGATTTCATAACTTACTAATGCCCATAATGAATGTTTCCCCTCATTGAATAGCTGAATCCCTACTCGAGCAGATAATGTTGATGTTGGGTGTATATAAATACTCAAGTCTATTTCGTCCTTTATCTAAGGAAAACTAGACTTACTGTTTATGAATGCCTAAAAATTGAGCCTATAATCGAAGCCGTCTGAATGGCTGTTATTACGGTACCGCTTGGGTTCCTTTCGTTTGCGTAAAAACCCGTTGCCACCTTAGAAAAAAGTGTTGTAATTCATTCTTGGGTAGATGGAATTCAGGTAAATTGGTGTTTTGTGGGTAAAAAACAGAAATTTCGGTCTCATCCTTAACCGCTAAGTTACTGATATAGTGGTGCAGGGAATCGACTTCTGCTTTCAGCTCGTTATACCAGTCTATACCGCTAGTTCCCTCGAGATTCTTGTCAATGATTTTACGGATTAACAAACCTCTGTGTATTTCGAAGGCCTGCAACCCACAACACGCCGCTGAACAATAAATCTCGGAAAAATCCAGAAGTTCGGCTAATGCGTCGCTTACTCTTACCTGATATTTAATGCTTTCCATAGTATTCAAAAATGTAGAGTTTATCCAAGCGTCGGGTCAAGTTGCTATTTGACGCATAAAACGGCCGGCAATCGGTTAAATTATATTCTTTCCTTCTTCCGGCTCGCGGGCGTTTTGGGCCTGCTTTTGTATATCGCCGGTGTCGCTGGCCAGGTCATCCAACAGCCGCTCTGCAGCTTCGGGCGGCGGGGTGGTCGGTTGGGGCTCTGTGGTTTCTTTGGGTGCTGGTAGATCGCCAGCTTCGCTGTTGGACTCCCAAGGCACGCCCTGCGGGAAAATAACTTCGCGGGCGTCGTCGGGCATGGAGACGTCGGCGGCCTCAAAGGCGCGCACCACCTGACGCATTAGCGCCGATGCCACTTTCACCACACTGTACTGGTTGGCGTTCACCCAGAAGTAGACGCGCAGGTTAATGGTGGACGAGGCCAGCTCTTCTATTAACACCTGGGGTTCGGGGTCGGCGAGCACCGCTGGATGCTCCAGCATGACCGCCATGGCGGTCTCCTGGGCAAAGCGCACCCGCGAATCGTAGCCCACGCCGATTAAGAAATTACCGCGCACGTTGGGGTTGGCAGAGAAATTCTGAATCACGTTTTTATAGATGGTGGCGTTGGGCACCTGGATATGGTTGCCGTCAAAATCCACCAGAGTCGTGCCGCGGGTGGTAACCTTTTGCACCACGCCGCGAAAACCGCTCACTTCAATCACATCGCCCAAACGAAAAGGCCGCTGCATGCTGATCAGCAAGCTGGCGATAAAGTTCTCCGCGATATCGCGAAAGGCAAAACCCACCACCAGCCCCAACAGGCCGGTACCGCTCATCACCGCGACGGCAAACTGGGTGAGCCCGGCAATCCGCAAAAAGAAGTACAAGCCCAGCAGGACAATCAGCACCGCGACGATGCGCTGCAGCACGACCTTGATTAAGGCGCTGTCGGTGACATAGCGCACCGGCCCCACCAAAAACGCCGACACCGGGCGCGAGACGAAAAAGAACACCACAAAGGTCAGTGCCGCGGCCAGCAGCAGGGGCAAGGTGTGTAAAAACCGGTACCAGGCCTTCACCAGCTCAGCCTTGAACACCGAGGCGCTGAAGTAGCTGCCGGGGCTCTGCTCCAGATTATTTACCACTGCCACCACGCCTTGCGTGTTGCTGGCAATACCCTCGGCCCACTCGATGAACGCTCGCTTATCGGTAAAGCCGCGCAAAAACACCAGCCCGTTATCCACCCGGACCTCTAGCTGGTTAAATTGCTCTGAACTGGCAAGAATCGCCTCCAGCCGCGCCTGAATCTGACTGTCCGTCGCGCTGGCATTGGCCTCAATCACCTGCCCCGTACTGTGAATCCGCCCGGCATCTATCGCCGCCTCGTTGGCCGATCCGGTCTCGGCGCCTGCCAATGAGGCTTTTAGCAAAAGCACTATCGCTAAACCGACAATGGCCTTGAGGCTGATTTTACTCTTGGGGTTTGATCGCATAGGGCTAGTGTGTCCTTGGTCGGCATCCAGCCCTAAGCCTAACCGATTCGCCTTTCTCCGGCCATCCCGATGCCGTCGTATGTGTGATACATTGAGAAAAACAAACGCGGAGGCCTTATGCAGCTGGTCTATACCCACGAGAATAAAATTCTGGTCGAGAACGCCCGCAACCTGCTGCGCGAAAGCGGCATTGAAAGCACGCTCAAAAATGAGTATGCCGCCGGTGCCATGGGGGATCTCTCGCCCATCCAGACCTGGCCCGAGCTGTGGGTCGCCGAGGCGGACTATCCAAAAGCCAAAGCCATTATCAATGACCTGATAAACCGCCCCGCGGGCGAAGCTTGGTATTGCCGGCAGTGCGGCGAGGAGAACGACGCCAGCTTTGAGGTGTGCTGGCACTGTCAGGCAGAGCGATAAACCTGCAGGTGGAGGCTGCCCCTTAGCGCTGGTGTAACATTACGGGCCGGATCAAAAGAACAAGAATCGAATCCCGACGATAAACAGCAGTATCGCAAATAATCGTTTCAGCAGCTTCGCGTCCAGAGAATGAGCAAGCTTCGCCCCTACCCGCGCGCTTGGGACGCTGGCGATGGCAATGCCCAACACGGCGGGCCAGTAGACATAGCCGGTGCTCCATTCGGGTAAGTCCGGGTGGTTCCAGGCCACGACGATATTGGTAAGGGTTGCCACCACAGCGATGGGTAACCCACAGGCCGCCGATGTTGCCACGGCGCTCCGCATACTGATGCGTAACCAGGATAGATAAGGTACGGTAAATGTGCCGCCGCCAATACCAAACCAGGCAGAGCCAAAACCAATCACGCCGCCGGCCAGGCCTAAGCCCGCCGCGCCCGGCTCTTTCCCCTCACCGGGCGGCTGCCAGTTCAGTAGCATTTTTACCGACAACAGCAGGGCGAACACGCCGATGAGTTTCTGCAGGACAGGGCCGGGCACGGAGGAAATAAGAAAAACGCCGATCGCCGTGCCGACGATTAAGCCCAGTGTCATCAACTGCACGATTCGCCAAATGATGGCCTTGTTGCGATGATGCGTCCACACCGAGCTGATGGAGGTAAACACAATGCTGGCCAAGGATGTTGCCACCGCACTATGGGTTAGTACATCGGGCGAGACGCCCACGGCAACAAAGCTAAATACCAGCACCGGCACAATCACCATGCCGCCACCAATGCCAAACAAGCCCGCCAGGAGTCCGGCAAAAGCGCCCACCAGCAAGTACAAAAGAAACAAGAACATGAATACCCTTAATCGTTCAAGCTTATCGCTTACCACCGTAAGAAAATCCCAGCGTGTTCAATTAGTCTTAACAGGCCGTAGAGTTTTGATTGCTTCGACGGATGCTCTATCGCTTGTAGAATTAACCTTGGCCGGCGAGCTCTTTACGCACAATCTCGGCGCCGGCGCTCAGCGCGCTGAGTTTACCCCGGGCCACTGACCGCGCCAGTGGGGCCATTCCACAGTTGGTGCATGGGTAGAGGTTTTCGGCATCGACAAACGCCAGTGCCTGGCGCAGCGTGTCGGCTACCTGCTCGGGTGTCTCTATGGCATTGGTCGCCACATCAATAGCACCGACCATCACCTTTTTACCCCGTATCAGTTCGATAAGGTCCATGGGAACACGGGAGTTCTGACACTCAAGCGAGACAATATCGATACTGGAGCTTTGCAGCTTGGGAAACACCGCTTCGTACTGGCGCCATTCTGCTCCCAGGGTTTTCTTCCAGTCGGTATTGGCTTGAATGCCATAGCCGTAACAAATATGGACCGCCGTCTCGCACTGCAACCCTTCTACAGCTCTTTCCAGCGCGGCGATTCCCCAGTCGTTGACTTCGTCAAAAAACACGTTAAACGCTGGCTCGTCAAACTGAATAATGTCCACGCCCGCCGCTTCCAGCTCTTTGGCCTCCTGGTTGAGAATCTTGGCGAACTCCCAGGCCAGCTTTTCCCGGCTTTTGTAGTGAGCATCAAACAGGGTGTCAATCATGGTCATGGGGCCTGGCAAGGCCCATTTGATCGGCTGCGTGGTTTGCTGGCGTAAAAATTTGGCATCTTCGACAAACACGGGTTTTTGCCGCGCCACAGCATCAACCACCACAGGCACGCTGGCATCGTAGCGATCGCGAATTCTGACCGTTCTGCGCTGCTCAAAATCCACACCGCTCAAATGCTCGATAAAGGTCGTGACAAAGTGCTGTCGGGTCTGCTCACCGTCGCTGACGATATCAATGCCCGCGTGCTGCTGCTCTTGCAGCGCCACACGCAAGGCATCTTGTTTGCCTTCAGTGAGTTCATCTTCTTGCAGCTTCCAGGGCGACCACAAGGTTTCAGGTTCAGCAATCCAGGACGGCTTGGGCAAACTGCCCGCCGTTGAGGTTGGTAATAGTGTGTTCATGGGTATCTCAATTTTCGAATGGTAGGCCGTGGTGAACGCCGCGGCGGCAACGCTGACTGTTTCTAAACAGCCTGATCAGCTAAACCGCGCGACTTTCCGCCCAGCGTGCAAGAAACTTTTGGTAGGGCTTCATAAAATGCTCTTCGGCGTATTTTCCCTGCTCTATCCCCAGCTTGCTGCGCTCTTCCCGGTCGTAGACAATTTGCGTTAAAGAAAAGTCGCGATGCTGCAAGCTCGGCTGATACGACAAGCCCGCCTGGCTATTGGCGTTGTAAATTTCCGGGCGATAAATTTTCTGAAACGTCTCCATGGTGCTGATAGTGCTGATCAGCTCGAGGTTCGTATAGTCGCAGAGCAAATCGCCAAAGAAATAAAAGGCCAGAGGCGCCGCACTGTTGGCTGGCATGAAGTAGCGAACCTGCAGGCCCATTTTTTTAAAGTACTGCTCCGTTAGCGAGGGTACATTCGGCTGGTACTCAACCCCAAGCACCGGATGCCGATTTTCCGTGCGGTAGTAGGTCTTGTTATCCGACACGCTCAGGCAGATAACCGGCGGTTTGCCAAAGTTCTGTTTGTACGCGGGCGAGCCCACGAAGCGTTTAAAAATGTTGCCATGCAACTCGCCAAAGCCGTCCGGAATACTGAATTTAGGCTGACCTTGGTTGTGCTTTAGCAACCACACGCTAAAGTCGTAATCGCGCACGTAGGAGGAAAAATTATTCCCCACTACCCCCTCAATCCGCCTGTTGCTTACATGATCGACGATGTGCGTTTGTAAAACCTCAATCGCAGGAAAGGCCTCACAACTGCCCTCAAACGTCAAGTCAACGGAGATAATCTCAAGCTCTACCGAGTAGCGGTCACCCGTGGGATTATCCCAATGGGCTAACGCATTAAACCGGTTGTCTATCATCCGCAGCGCATTGCGCAGATTCTCCTTCCGACTTTCGCCCCGCGCCAGGTTGGCAAAGTTGGTGGTAATACGCGTATTGTCCGCTGGCTGATAATGCTCATTGAAATCAATGCGTTTAATTGAAAACGTAAACTCGCTGTTCATGGTAATCCGCTGCCCTGAAGTCTGATTCATCCCATTGCGCCTTCGGTCTGGCAAGGCCTTTGCGCCTCTTGGCCATTAGCCGTTTGTCCAAAGCCGGAAACATGTGTGATTTATACGCGAGCAGTAACATGAATAAAAATGCTTTTATTTCATAATTATATGAATACCGCTCATGGCTTAGGCGGAAGGCTTGTATTTAATTGACTTCAGAGGGCAGAAAAGCGGTTAGGGATGCGGCTAGGGAAAGCCAAAGGTCTGACATTCCCGGTTTCAGACCTGAACCTGAGAGTGTTTTATGATCCGCGTGATTGGCCGCCAGAAATAGCGCAATCGCCGGTCGCGGCGCTTAAGTCACTACCAATAAACGGCGCTGGTGCTATGGTTGTCTGCACGCCACTCAGGAAGGGGGACAATAGTATGCGCAGAACGATTGGATGGGTTTCTATCGCGGCTTTGCTGGCGGCATGCCACCCGCGCCCGAGCTATCAGCATGTGTCACTGCCCCCGGATGTTCGCCAGCAGCTGTACACCTATGAAATAGGCCCGAGGTCGGGTTTTGTGTGCCCCAGCGTGGATACAACGCCCTTGCCCTACTACACCTTTGAGGGCCTGGCGGGCGATGCGGCCGAGGTGGGTTACCTTAGCGACGCCAACGCGGGCAATGTGCGGCCCCGGTGCAACCGGGATTACAACACGGAGTTTCACGTGTTGCTGACGTTCGATTTAAGCGAGCTGCGCAGAAACCCGCCGGCCGGTGAGCTCTATAAGGTGACCTTGAGCGGTGAGGAGAGATCGCAAAGCGACAACAGCGCCTGTGAGATAACGCGAGATTCCATCTTAAAAACCGTGGTGGTAGGGCAATCGCCTCTGCCCAGCAGTACAACCCCCGAGCCCGAAATCGCCATAGAAGTCACAGACAATCACCCCGAGGAGGAAGACAGCTTCCGCGACTATTACGAAAGCATCGGCGCGGATAATACCCAGCCGCGAATCGGCAGCCGCCCCAACTTCGTGTACTCCTGGACCAACCCATACGTCAGCGCCCTGCGCCTGGCACTGTCGCCCGGTGGCGCCAACGATTACCCGGTGCTGCTGCTAGGCGCTGATAACGGAGATATCACACGCGACAGACATTGCCTGGCAGATTTGACCAACCTAAGGCTTAACTTGGTGTTTAGGGAAGAGTGAGTGGGGGCGTAGTAACTTATGTTTCACGAAAAGTTTAAGCCGATACGCGTCCGTTTGTAATAGAGCCCGGTTTACAAGAGCGGGCTCTATCTGGCTAAGCGCTTCAGAAGACATTATGAGGTAATACTGCTCTCATCCTATGTGTAGAGATCTTCAAGTTATAGCTCGCGCACCAAGGGAAAAACCGAACATAGCCCTTGGCTTTAAAATTTGTAAACTTTGGGGGCGATCTAAGTGTATGAAAAAAATTTCTGATCCCTTTGGTTCCTGTCACTAGATCCTAGCATTCACCCAAGTTAATCTGAATATGCTACTGGTTTTCCATGATCGTCGAACGTCAGAAGTGATCTTGCAGGGTAGTGTACTCCATCGATATCCAGAGGCTGAAAAATCTGGAAATAAAGAATTTCGTGTTCTTTAGTCACATATAATTGACATCTTTTGAATTCGTAATCACCAAAACGAAAATTTTGATCAACATAAAGAGAATGGTCGGATGGGTAGCCTTCAAACTCATAAAAATAAGTACCGATTGTGTTCTTACTCACAACAACAGAGCCGTATTCTGGGTTCCCGTTTTGGTGCGGCGATGGTTCTATGATTTGTTTTGCGATAATCGAGGGGCGAGAAAATTGACAAGATTTAATGACATAGTTTAATTCTTGTGGGGCCCTAGTCACTCTTATCTCTCTAGTACATTCCCAGTCGAGAAGTCGATGACCAGTTAACTGATTATAAATAACTGATGAAACATATCCATCTTTTGTCCAGCTGACGGAGACATTTTCCGGTATGTTCAGATTGAAGTTATTATCCGAATGGCTCTTAACAACGAATGCTTTTCTAAGATTCCCGTTCTTATGGAATGAAATTTGTTTATTCTTTCCGATAATTTGACCTTGTATACTGGCATTTTCTTTCGGTGTTCCTCCCAAAACGTTCCCATTATTATGAAAAACAATAACGGTCCCTGATTTATAGGTGACACCATTTAAAGAGAAGTCTTTCTTGAGTACTGCGGACGACACTAGCCCAGTTTCGGAATAGATAAAAACGTCGTAATTATTGTCGAGCAGCGCTCCTTTATACTCAGAGGGTTGTCTAAGCTTTCGAGAGGTGATCGATAGTTCCCGAACATCGTCGAACGCTTCGGGGGAAATCTCTTCCCGGCTTATAGATAAAATAGAGTCATCTTCTAAATTGGTAGTACTGGATTCTTTGTGAACAACTTGGGTGCAGCCGACAGCGAAAAAAAGTAGCGTAAATAGTACAGATTTTATGCTTCTATATATGATAGTCGAGGCAGCTATTTCGAGTAAAAGTGCTATATTTCGTTTAATCAGTGAAAAATTCCATGTGGTGTTTGTAGGCACAATCGTCTCCTTGCGAAGTCTAATACTTTAAATAAGTGATAATGGTTATGTTCTCTACTCTATAAATTGCATCAGTTACTGAAGGTGGTTCTGACCAAAAACCCCAAAAATACACAGGGTCCCCATAAACTTGACAGGTAGCCATAAGGCAGTGATGCTCGCGCGAAAAATGGAAGTAGAGGCACCGTGCATTCTGCTTACCTGTTAAGACTTTATGGAGTGTACAAAACTGCTTACGTCTTCTCGATATTTATCGGGCTTATAGCCGTTTTCGCAGTTGGCGTGAACATAGCCGCCATAGCGCATACCAAGATACTCAAAGGTGTTGGTTAGCGATCCGAGAAACGCACTGTCTGCGTCGTCACTGATAGAGGTGCAGACAATATACGCCGTTTTTCCCCGTAAGCGGCGGCCCATATCCTTTAGCTCATCCAAATCCAGAAAGTTCGATGTTCTATCAATAAATACTTTCATCTGGGCACTGGGGCCATACCAGTAGACGGGGGTTACAAAAATTATCTTATCGCGTTCCAGCAGCCGCTCCATAAGCGGCAGAAAGTCATCTCCGATATTTTTATGGTCGTAGTCATAGGGGGAGATGTTTTTATCCGCTAAATCGATTACCTCAATGCCAAGCTCTTCGGCTATCCAATCGATAAACCGGCCGGTATTTCCTTTTCTTCTGGCGCTGGCAAAAACGGCTATTGTACTGGCCAAGATATATTCCTCTGGTGGTGACTCAGAAATTTAAAGTCGATTCTGAGTACGTGGGATGGTTTACCCATATAGATAGTTGAGCTTAAATAATTAAGTGAACTGTCCGGGATCACTCTTGCCTGAAAATCAGACTTTCCCTGAACATCCCGGAAAAATGCCATTTTTATAAAAGCTGCTGTCCCTAGAGGTTAGAGCTCAGACTGAATGGATTTAATCTGGGCTTCGGCCTCTAATCTATGGGTGTCCTATTTTTTTGCTCTTGGCCGGAGGTTTTCAAGTCTTCGTATAACTTTGTCTCTGTAAACGCTACCCCAGCTCCAAAAGCCGCCACCAAAAAACCGGCAAGCCATATCCAGGCAGACAAAGGAACGTTGTGGTATAGCCACTTAATGGTTACCTTCTCTGGATACTCTGGCTCTTTTCGCTCAGCCTGCATTTCTCTGGGAGCAATTGGCTCACTGACTAGAGGTTCATATTTCGTTGTCGCAGCAGGCGCCTCAGTTAGCCCAAGTTTATTCTTAAGTATCGAATGAATCTCTCTGCACTGCTCAGCCGAAGTTGCCTGAACTACAATCTGGAAATCGGTTGGATCAGAGTCGTAGATAAAAATGATCAACAGTTTTATGGTCATATCTTCAATGGCGCCAAGAGACAAACCTTTTAGCGGCAGTGCAAGCTCTGTCACTAAATCCAGATCTTCAAGCTTTAACTCTTTATCATGATCCACGTCATCTCTGAAACGATAGGAGGCCTTTATATGCCTGCGATGCTCGCCTTCAAGACGTTCTTCCAATTCAACGAAGGCCTTTCTTATGGCGCCTACATCAAACGTCCGAATTTTGTATTTTTTAATTAAATGAAATGACATCGATCTAGGTATTCCTTCTATTACACTTAACGCCCGGCTTTGGGGCGGAAAGGCCGTCCCAGCCCCGAAGGGGCGACAACAGCCGATTATTAGGGGCTGCCATTGCTAAGAAAATGCGTGAGGCTGAGAACGATAATTGCACCTGCAACAGCGCCAATTAGTGCCACGACAATTTGGTCCGAATTTCTTTGCCAAAATGATTTCTTATGCGCTCGAAGTTGACGATTCACGATACTTCGATGCTTCGATAACGAAAACAGCAAGTCAAAAAAAGGCAGGAGAAACAGAATCATCCCCTCTTTAAAGTGCCCGGCACCGATAAGGATCCCACCTCCAAGTGCACCACCCCATGCACCTATTTGCAATATGCGCTTCAAAACCACATGAAAGAGACGCGCTCTTGGTTTCAGTATGGAAAGTGCATCGGCAAAGATGCCTTTTGCCATTAAGTCGTCGTCACCTGCATACAACCACAATCCTAGTCGGCCATCGAACTCAACTGAGACGTAAGGGCTTCGGCGTGACATGGAAAGCCCAGTTAAGCTATCTGCTTCGTTCGCGAATAGTTCTCCAATGTCGTCGTACTCATATTCGTCAGTTTTGATATTTATCTCGCCGCCATTCTGAGATAGTGCTTCAGTGAGCAACATCAGGTCATCCTTATAAAAAAGAACGGGCGGAAAGTGTTTCTCTAGAGTCTTTTTTGCTCGCTTCATGTAGGGCTGCCTCCCCCTAACGCCTCAATCAGCTGACGCGTTAGCGGTCGGCTGTATTGATTTGTTATGCTTTTTCTTCTTGACCCTAGGCACATACCTCATTTCATGCTCCTCAATGATCGTTTTCAATACTTCGGGATTGATTCCGAACATTTCTTCGGACGTAAGATTACCAGTTTTATAATAGTGAAGAGCTTCGCTTCGATTTCTCAAAGTATTTACAAAACTCAAAAGACTTTCATCACCTGAGAATTCTTGCACCATTTTCACTGGCCTCTCATAGATAAAGAAATCCCTTAGCCTGGATACAAAATTAGCGCCATCTCCGAGCCTTCCTCTGTATGAATGCAGATAGCGCCAAACCCCTATAATTGGGTCTATTTTATCCAACAACGCGAAGGTTTTAAAAAGCTGACCGTTTTCCTCTACAATTTCCTCGTACCTATTGAGCGAAGAAATCATTTTGTTTTCTAGAAATAGCTTTATAAACTGGTTGGTAGTCTTGTCTCTTTGCCACTGATCAAATCTTCCTAATTTCTCTGCAGCCAGAATTGAGGCTTTAGATCTCTTAGCATCATTTAATGCTGTAAATTGGGGTATATCTCCAAGGAATATTTCGCATACATCGTGGAACACTATGCAACGAGATATATCTAATGCCTCGGTGTCAGTAAGGTTTACTCCAATTTCTGGAAGGAGGTGATCCGCCGAGTGAGCAACAGATAGAATATGATCATAAATAGATCTCATCTCTAATTCAGGGGTGAATGTATCTAATCTGATTTTTTTTCCTGATCTTGGTATTTTCTTTAATGATTTAGCAATATTAATAGTTGTCAAATGCGGCAGTGGAATTACTGCATTTTCAAGATCTACCAATAACTCCTTTGTGTAATTTTTGACTTTTCCATCTTTTTTATGGGAGGGGATTATATTGAATACTTGAAGCAGATCGTTTAAACCGTGTTGGAAGCTATTTCTGAAGTCAGCGTATTTTTTGTCCGCAAGAAACTCTGGCATAACCGCATCTTCTGCCAGCAATGGCAACACAACAGTTCTTTTTTCATCCACTTCCTGCTTTATCTTCGGCAGCCACTCTTTTTCTACCCAACCAGATTCAATAGAGTCTACGGTGACCCATAAACATAGGTATTCCGATTCCTTTAATCCTTCCTGGATTTTTTTGGAAATTGACTCTCCAACTTTTATTTGTTCTTCGTCTAACCAAACAGAAATTCCCTTTGCTCTTAACGATCTTGCTAGCTTTCTAACTTCTGGCTTGTTTTTGCTTGAATGACTAATAAAAACTTTCACAACCTACTCCTTTAGAGAGCATAACAGCTAATTAATGAGCATGGGCATATCTAGACACTTTGTCTACATATAGGAACAAGCGCCCACATATACCCACTCAACGTCCCACGGAGGTATCAACATTTGAATCAACCAAAGAAAGGAAGTGCCCCACACCACTCCCGATGTGCCCAGATACCTTCCAATTGGTTCAATCTACAGATATCGCCGAAATCGAGACAACCCAGCCGAACCTGTAAAACACTTGAGGAAAAGAGTGCCATGGTCTAACCCGTTTGGCAACGGGTTAACGTCTTATGCTGGATGCAAAAGAATCGCTAGAAGCTGATAGAGCAACTAACTCAGTGGGTATGACACTACCCCGATGTTCACTACGAAGTGCCGCTTTTGCTCCCCGTAGAGACCGTAAAAACAGTCTGGAGGCAGGGGAACCCTAAGCGGCCAGTAGTTGGGCGAGGCTTTGACGTGAAGGGAATCACTAATGCCGTGGGCGCATGGATGCGCAGGAACGGCGGCGGTACTTTTTACCCCTAAAAAGTACCTCGCCCGCCCGGCGACCCGGGCAACCCTGAGGTAGGAGATTTAAGGTAAACAGCCTTCCTGTGAGCGGCACATTTTTGCCGGGAGTTAATTAACTCAACTCGCGCCCCTTATTACCCGGCCATTGCTGAGAACTGTGCAGGGTTCTCAGCACCTCAACACCACCGCCCGCTTCGCGGTAAACAACCACAAATGGCAAACCGTCAATGACGAGTTCTCGGGTATTTCTAACGCGGCCCTGCCGACCCGCACGGGGGTGCTGGGAAAGAATCAGCTCAGCGGTGTTGATAATCGAAAGGACCACCTCAATTGCAAGCGCCGGGTCGCTCTCTTCGGCGATATGCCACTTTATTTGCTCTAAGTCCTGCGCCGCCAGATCAGTCCATTTTAGCCGCACGCTTTGCCTCCCAGCGGGCTTTTAAGTCCGTATGGTCGATCAGGCGGTTGGCGTCAGCGGCGGCGACACCTTGCTCCACCTCGTGGATAAACCATTCCTCTCGGGCGACATACTGCTTGATGGCCTCGGCCATTAACCAGGCCCGCGGTCTGTCCATCGCTTCCGCCATCTGCCCGATTCGGGCCAGAGTCTCATCATCCAGCCTTACCGACGTCGCTTTAAGAGACATTGAGGTTCTCCAAGGTTCTAAAAGGTTCTCAGTATATCTGAGCGGCGTGGCGCTGTATATTATTTGTACTGTGGCTAGCCGAGAATTTGAGTACAGAAGGCCTTTCAATCGGCTCCGGTTAAGTGGTTTTGATTTTTTACTTATAACCGATGTTGCTTAGGATAGAGCTGGCCTTTTTTTATGCCCGAGTCGCCGGGCGTTGCGAGGTACTTTTGGTCTTGGCCAAAAGTACCCAAAAGCCGCGCCCCAACATCTGGCCCTTTGGGTTCCCTCCTTCCAATCGATTTTAGCGGGCCGCATCAACACGCCATCCCTGGCGTGTTGATGCTTGCGCAAACCTCCTGTTTGCTTACCCGCTAAAATCGATCTCCACTCGGCCTAGATGTAAACGGGGCAAAAGAGGTCACGTTGTAGAGCAAATATACTTGCTCAGCGTAAGTGTGAAAGAGACGAAAACCCCAGTTGTATCCATGTCTGTGACCCTGAAAAAACTTTATAACTTAATACCACCCAACTTAAAGATGTCTCTCGCATAAGGGAGTTGATTCTAGATGCAACTACGAAGTGCCGCTTTTGGCCCCGTAGAGCCCGCCGAACGAAAGTCTGCTTTTTGTGGGTACGTGCACAGGACGTGCGCACAAGCATCGTCAAGCCAGGGACGGCTTGTCGATGCGGCCCGCAAAAACAGGCTGGAGTGAGGGAACCCGAAGGGCGGGATCTCCGGGGAAGGGTTTTTGGGTACTTTTTACCCTTAAAAAGTACCTCGCCCGCCCGGCGACCCGGGCACCCCACCTAAAGTTGTGGCAAAAAATTCAACGTATAATTCCGCGTGGTCACCGCCACATTCTGCCGCGCCGGGAAGGTAATCAACTGAACCCTTGCCAACACCTTGGCTTCCAGATCCGGATCGTTCAGCCCGGAGCTGACGATACTCACATCGGCTAATGTCCCGTCGGGGTTGATCACCAGCTTTAACACCACCTTACCCTGCAGCGCCGGGTTGCTGCGCAGGGCGCGGCGGTAGTAGCGATCCAGCGCGCTGGCGTGCTGACTCATCACCTTGCGAATCTCTTCATCCGTGCGCTCACCCGGCGCGCGCGCCGGTTCGCGGTTGGCGCTGGCCACGGCGTCACTGCCGCCGAGCGGGCTTTCCACCTGGGTGGTCTCGCGGCCCGAGAGGGCGACACCGGCGGTGTCGGTGGAGAGCGCGGCGGTGTTGATGCCGCCGCTGTCGGCCTCGGCATTGCTGGTGATCAGGTTGCGCTCGACCCGCTCGGCCTCGGCCTGCCCGCGGGTGATGTCTTCGCTGGCGAGCGCCTCGGTGTTAATGGCCTCGCGCATGTCCGCCAGGGCATCCTGAAACTGCAGCACACCGCTGACCTTGGCCACCTCGCGCGCCTGGTCCACCTCGGTAATAGGTTCGGGCTCGGGTTCCGGCTCGGGCGTGACTTCCGGTTCGGGTTCCGGCGGTTCTTCGGGCTCCGGTTCGGGCTCGGGTTCTTCCGGCTCGGGCTCCGGTTCTGGTTCGGGGGGCGGAGGCGGCGGTGGAATCTCTTCTTTTTCCAACAGCACCCGCGCCAGTTGCGGCGGCAGTTTTTCTTTTTCTTCGCGCTCAATCTCCGGCACGGAGATCAGCGGCACGGCAATGCCCAGCAGGGCAAAGACCACAAAGGCGCCCACCAGCAGTTTGCCAAAGCGCGAGTCGTCGGCGGCGCTGCGATCAAAGGGCGATGCCAGTGTGTCTTGCTCACGGTGGGCCATTACTGCGCGGCCTCCGTGGCGTTGTCGCCGCGCTTGTCGGCTTGCTGGCTCACGGCCAGGGCGATGTCGCGATAGCCGGCCTGGGCGCAGGTGTTCATCACTTGCTTGAGCAGGGTGTAGGGGATGGCTTTATCGCCCATGATGGTAATGGGCAAGCCATTGGCCTGTTGCTCGGCGGTGATGTTGCGGCGCGAGGCGCGGTACTGCAGCTCTTCAAGCAGCGGCGCAATTTCCGGGTCTTCGCCAATGCTGGCAATGTCGGTGACCGGGCGGCCGCCGACGAGGATATTTTGATCGTTGACCATGACCACCAAGGTGGTTTCGGGCACAGTGTCGGCAATGGAGGCCGGCAGCTTGATGGACTTGTCGTTGGTGAGCACCTCGACGTCGGAGGAGTTCACCAGCAAGAAGAACACGAGGATGGTGAAGATATCCATCAGTGAGACCAGATTGAGCTTGGGCACATTCTGGTTGCGGCGGTGGTGCTTGGCCATGCGCTTGGCGCGCAGCGATTGCTTCATGGCGCACCTCGTGTGTCTGAGCCGGCTTCTGCGCCATTGGCCGCGCCGTTATCGCAAGGCACCTGATCGATCAGCGGGTCGTTGACCGGGGCATCGCCCAGGGAAATTTCCGGGAAGAGCGAGGCGTCCACCAGGTTGGCGGCTACCACCGCCTTGAACGAGCGCACCGCGTCCATGGTGCTGACGATGGTCTGGTAATCGGTGTCCGGCTGGGCGAGCAGGACAATGTCGTTTTTCTCGATCTGGTATTCGTCTTCCAGGCGCAACTTGATTTGCTGGAGCGCCTCGGTGAGTTGGCCATAGTGGTGTTGGCCGGCGTTGTCGCCGTCGGTGTGCGGGCACACGGAAAAGGCGCGGTTGCCCGCCGGGTGATTAATGCCCAGGTAGTCGGGGTAGATGACCACTTCGAGAAAGTCCATGTCTTCGGCATCTTCCGCGCTGGCGCTTGAGGCCGAGTCGGGCAGATTCAGCTCCAGCACGGTAATGCGCGAGAACACCATGCTCAACAACAGCACCGGCACCAATACGATCATCAGATTCATAAAGGAGGTGATGTTGAGCTCGGCTTCCTCGTTGTGGCGCCGTCGTCTAAAGCGCATGGGCCTGCCTTAGACGCCGGCCTTGGGGGCAACAGGCGCGGCGGGTTTGGCCGGGGCGCTGCCGGTGAGCAGGTTCAGGCATTTCACCCCGGTCATTTCCAGCGAGTCCACCAGCTCTGTGGTTTTGGTTTGCAGCATGGCGTGAAACAGCAACAGCGGAATCGCGGAGATCAGGCCAAAGGCGGTGGTGTTCATGGCCACCGAAATACTGTTGGACAAGAGCGTGGCTTTTTCGGCCGGGTCGGCTTCGGCCACGGCGGTAAAGGCGGCGATCAGGCCGATGATGGTACCCAGCAGGCCGAGCAGCGTGGCGATATTGGCCAGGGTGGCCAGATAAGGCGTGCGCTTTTCCAGCCGCGGCATGGCCTCGAGCACGCCTTCTTCCATGGCCAGTTCAATGTCGTCGCGGTTGCCCGACTGACCCATGCGCGAGACGCCGGCGGCGACAATGCGGGCAATGGGCGCATCGCTGGAGCGGCCGAGGGAGACGGCGCCCTGGTAGTCGCGTTTTTTCAAAAGCGGCATGACGCGGTTAAACGCCTGGGCATTGGCGCGCTTGGCGGCGCTGAGCACCAGGTAGCGTTCGATGGCGATAACCAGGCCGACCAGCAGTACCAGGGCAATGGGGTACATAAAGGGTCCGCCGTTTTGGAAGAAGCGCACCAGTGTGGTGAAAAAGTCCATAGTGTTTACCTTGTGTGTTGCTCGCCGCGCGCCGATGAGTCGGCTATCGGCGCATTATGCCTCAGTTAGTCGATTCGGGTTGTGACTCGTCCGTGCTTTCCGCCGCCACGGGCTCGCTGTTTGCGCGATTTTCCTGCAGCGGCTCAACCGGGTCCAGCAGGCTCAGCTCGCGCTTGAGCTCCGAGCGCTCCAGGTGCTCGTACACGGCCGCGGACTGATCGCGCACCACATCATACTTGAGCGTGGGGCTCTCGGGGGTTTGCCAGGGGACGATATACAGCACCTGGGGCTGCTCCTGGTTGCCGGTAATGGTGCTTTCCAGTCGCTCATCCTGCGCCTGCGCTGCGAGCGGCAGGGCCAGAGCGGCCAGCACAATCCATGGGGTTTTCACGCGCCCTCCCCGGCGGCCATGCGCCGTTTGAGATCAATAATCCAGCCGGCCAGTGTCGCATCCGCCGCGCCCTCGCGCTGCTCGGTCAGGTACTGGGCGGCCTCGTAGTGCAGCAGCGCCTCGTCCCACTCGCCCAGGTAAATATCCAGCAAAATCCCCAGGTTCTTGTGGGTGGCAATGGAGTGAGGCCAGACCGCCAGCGCCTGCTGGTAGAGGGTGCGCGCCTCATCAAAGTGACCCTCGCGCCGCTCGAGGGCAGCCAGGTGATTGTAGGCATCCACATTCAGGGGGTTGGCGGCCAGCGCGCGGCTAAAGGCGGCCCTCGCCTGCCCCGGCTCGTTCAATTGTACCCAGACGATGCCCAGGTTCAGCCAGGGGCCCGACAGTTCAGGTGCCTCGGCCACCAGATTCTGCAGGCTCTGGCGCGCCTCGCTCCACTGCTGGCGCTGCATCTGCTCGCGCGCCTGGTCAAAGCGCTGGCGGGTAGCGCTGTCGACCTTGGGGGCGGGCGTTTCCAGGTAGGGGTTGAGTGTCACAGGCCCCGGCGGCAGGGCCGCGTTAAAGGGCCCTTGCGGTTGTCCGGCCTCTGGCTCACCGGTGGGTGCCTGAGGCTCTGGCGGTGTGGAGGAGCAGCCCGCCAGCCAGGCCAGCATGAGGGCGGCCGCTAACGGCTTAACGAATCTCACGGGCCACCTCCACGGTCTGCTCTTGTTTGCCGTAGCGCGCCGGCAGCAACTTGGCCAGCGAGTCGATACTGGCGGCGACCCAGTCGTCAAACAGCCCCTGCCAGCTGCGTTTGGCGTTGGCCTCGTGCAGGTCGATGGCTTTTTCTTCAAAGGGGTAGGCCTGCTCTTCGAGCAAAATATCGTACTGCTCAAGCTCCAGGGCGTTGAGGTTGTCGGGCCGCTCGGAGTTCATCAGGTCGCGGGCGAGGCCGGTGTAGATCTCGCCGATAAAAAAGTTGGCGCGGGTGGTGAACTCGGCCACTTTAAAATCCAGCACCTGCTGTTGGGCGGCCAGGGCGTCTTCAAGCGCGGCGCGTTTGTTGCCAAGACTCTGCTTGATGGGCAGAGTCAGGGCGATGTTTTTAAAGCGGTGGTAAGGCGCCTCGGCCAGGGTGGTGGCCGCCTCGGCGCCGAGGTAGCGGCTGCGCTCGGTGGGGTTTTGCCGGGCGGTACTGACGATGCGCTTGAGCCAGAAGTCGCGGCTCTCGGCATCGCCCACCTGGCTGTAGAGCTCGGACAGGCGCTTTTCCACTTCCAGGCGTTCGCCCACGGGTTCTTGGTAGCGGTGGGCATAGTCGCGGTAGTGGTTGCGCGCCTGCTCCCAGTTGTCGGCTTTGTCGTAGTACTCGGCGGCGGTGAGCAGCGACTGGCGCGCCAGCTCCGGGTCGTCGCTGGCGGCGGATTGTTCCACCAGCAAGGCGGCGGCCTTTTCCCAGGCGCCCGTGGCCTCGTAAATCACAATCAGCTTGGCCGGCAGCCGGGCGCCCAGCTCGTGGGCCGGGTAGCTGGCGGCAAATTCGCCGAGCAGCGCCTCGGCCCGGGCGTAATCGCCGGCCATTTGCGCGCTGTGACCTGCGTCGA
Organism: Gilvimarinus algae; assembly: GCF_030518215.1. Classification (GTDB taxonomy): domain Bacteria; phylum Pseudomonadota; class Gammaproteobacteria; order Pseudomonadales; family Cellvibrionaceae; genus Gilvimarinus; species Gilvimarinus algae. The sequence goes on along the minus strand of NZ_JAULRT010000035.1, from coordinate 288,721 downwards.
ACAGGGCGGTGGCGGCGATGCTGGTGTTGGGCAGCTCGTTGTGAATGCGCAGCAGCTGGTCGATGGCGCTGGCCGTGTCGCCGGCGGCCAGCGACAGCTGCGCCTGCTGGTAGATGCTGGCGGCAATGCGCTCGCGCAAATCACCGGCGCTGGGCGAGCCCGCCTGCTGGCCGTGCTGCGCGTGCAGCTCCAGCGCCTGCCAGTAGGCGGCCTCGGCATCGGCGTAGTGCTGCTGCTCAAACTCCGAGTGGCCGAGGGTTAGCCAGGCGCTGTAGAGCAGCTCGCCGCTCGCCACCGGTTGCCAGGTGATGACCCGGCGGGCGGTCTCGGAGGCGCGCTCCAGATCGCCCTGGTAGAGCAGCTCGGGGGCGGCCTGAGCGAGCACGGTGACAGCGCGCTCGTCCATTGGGTAGGTGTCGGCAAATTTGATGGCGTTGTCGATTTTGCGCTCCTGCCACTGCCAGAGTTTGCTCTGCACCGGCTCTTTGGTCAGGGTGTCCAGCGGCAGGGTCTCGCCCGCCTCGGAGCGCTCGATCAGTTGCTGGGTGAGCAGCACCGAGCTGTAACCGGCATCGGCGCCGTAGACCGGGTCGCGGCGGACAAAGGCGACGGTTTCATAGGCGCCGAGTGCGGCAATGGTGCGGCCGCTCTCGTTGTAGGCCTCGGCCATTAAAAAGTTCATCTCCCCGGCGCGCTCGTCCAGCGGGAAGGTGAGGATAAATTCTTCATAGAGCTCGGCGGCATCGCCGTAGGCGCGGTTGACGTCCGCGCGCGAGGGCGCCAGTTCACCCTCGGCCGGCGGCTTGTCGAGCGCCAGCTTGAGCTTTTGCGCCTCGGCGTGGTGATGGCGGGCCAGCTCTTCGAGGTAGAGGCGCAGCTTGCCCAGCGCCTCGCTGCTCATATTGCGCGGGCGCTTGCTGCGCACCTCTTGCCGCGCTGCCAGGCCGGTGGCGGGCTCGGTGATGCCGGCGCGGGCCTGCCAGTAGTGGCTGTAGATGCCGTAGTGATCCACATAGGCCTGCTTGGCGGGCAGCACCAGCGAGGGAAAGCCGCCGGCCTGGTAGACCTCGATTTCGCGGATGGAAAAGTCGGGCGCCAGGTCCGAGTCGGGGTTGTTGATGACAAAGCGCGAAAAGGTATCGGCGCTGTCCAGATAGCGCTCCTGAGTGAGGTAGAGCTCGCCCAGATTGTCGTAGAGCAAATGCTGGTAGGGGCGTGTGCCTATCTCGCGCTGTTGCTCGGCAATGGACAGCGGCCCGTCGAGGTTGGCGAAGGTAAAGCTCACCACCCGCAAGGTGTCCTCCACCAGATTGCGCTGGTTGGGGCTCATGCGCGAAAGCGCGGTGGCGACCTGGCCGGGCAGTACCGTGTCGGCAAACTGCTGGTCCAGCAGCTGGGTAAAACTCGCCAGCGCCTTTTGGTACTGCCCCTGTTTGTAGGCAGACCAGCCCTGCATGTACAGGGCGTTATCGGCAAAGGCGGTGGTGGGGCTTTCGGCCACGGCGCGGTAGAGGTTCTCGGCGAGCTCGTAATCGCCGGCGGCAAAGGCGCGCTCGGCGCGGCGGAACTGGGCCTCGTGAATATAGGGCGAGTCGGGAAAGCGCCGGGCCAGTTCATCCAGGGTGGCGGCGGCCTTGGCGTCGTGGCCGTCCAGCGCGTAGGCCTTGGCGAGCTTGTAGTAGAGCGCGTCCGGCGCGGTGGCGACCGATTGCCCGGGCGCGCTCTGGTACTCGGCCACCAGCGCCTCGTAGTGGCCGATGGGCTCGGCGAAAAACGCGGTCAGGGTGCGCGCCTCCTGCTGGGCCTGCTCGCTGCGCGCCATTTCCAGATCGGCGAGGCGCACCTGAATGTGATGGCGCACGCCCGGGTCGGTGGCGACCATGAGGGCGGCGCGGTACTGGGCTTCAATCTGGGCCAGATCCTGAGCGGTGACGCCTTTGTCCTGGCGCGGAATGCTGGCCTCGGGCAGATCGGCCAGGGTCGCGCTGTCCTCTACCGGGTTGTGGCCACAGGCGGCCAGCGCCAGGGCAATGGCGAGCGGATAAGGCTTGAATAAGGTGCGGCGGATCATTGCCGCACCTGCGGAATCTGCGGCCCGTCTTCCGGGGCGTTGGCGCGGTAGGCGTCGTCCAGCAGGCGGGCGATGCTCAGGCGCGTTTGCGCCAGATAGTCGTTGAGCCGCGCCCGGTGACCGCCCAGGTGATCGTTGAGGCGCGAGGCGAGTGCGGCGGCGCGCTCATCAATGGCGGCGTTCAGTTGCTCCAGCTCGCTCAGGTTGCGCTCGCGCGCGCGGTTGAGGCGGGCGAGTTGGTTGTCGATGTCCGGGTCCTCGGCGAGCAGCGCGGCAATGCGCTGGCTGCGGGCCTGACTGTCGGCGAGCGAGGCGTCCAGTTGGTTAAGCTGCTTTTGCGCCTGCCAGCGGGTGTCGGCAAATTGCTGGGCGGCGCGCCAGTAGAGAATGCCCTGGTAGAGCTCGAGTTTGGCGCGGGCGTCGGGCGGCAGGCGGTGTTTGCCCTCAAGCTCCTCAAGCGCGGCCCGGGCGTTGGTGAGGCGGCGGTAGAGGGCGCGGGTGTCGGCATCGGCCAGCGCCAGGGCGTCTGCTTCGCGGTCGATGCTCTCCAGGCGCTGGGCCAGAGTCTCGCGCTCGCGGGTGAGCTTGTCGCTCTGGCTGAGCAGGTTGCTCTCCTCGATGGCCTCGGCGCGCTGGCGCCGGCGCTCTCGTTTGTCGGCGATCAGGGCGAGGTAAATCTCAAGCTTGTGGTCCCAGCCCTGCAGCGTATGGCTTAGATCCATCAGGTCTTTCAGTGCCTGTACCTCGGCCTGCACCTGATCGCGACGCAGCAGCGGGTCCAGGTAGGTCATGTCGCTGGTGAGCACACTGACCCGCTCCAGGGTCAGCCAGTTTTGTCGCTCGCTGCTGTTGCCCGCCTGCAGGTGCGCGTGTTCTGCGCCCTGGGCCAGGTGCGCCTGCAGCGCCTCGGGGGTGATGGCCGTCATGGCCTGATCCAGCGCGGTCAGCTCGCGGGTGAGCAGTTGTTCGGATTCGCGGTAGGCGGCAATGGCGGCGCCGGGGGCTTCGATTTGCTCGTAGGCCCAGGGCACGGCAATCAGTGACTCCTGCACCGCCGGGTCCAGTAGGGAGCGCTGGCGCAGGGCCTGCCAGGGCTTTAGGGCGAGGACGTAATCGTGATAACTGGCGGCGGCCCAGCCGTAGCCGAGCAGGGCGCGGTTGGCCAGCGCTGTGTCCAGCCGCACTTCGCGAAAGGCGGCCTTGGCCGAGGCGTAGTCCCGCTGGCCGAGAAAACTGTAGCCGAGGGCGGTGTAGGCTTTGTCGCGAATGGCCAGGTACTCGTCCACGCGGGCGTCGTCTTCGGGGGGCGCGGCTTCCACCAGCGCCTTGTAATAGCTCTGGGCGCGGATGGGGTCGTCGGCGCGTGCGGCGCTGTTGCCGAGATTCAGCAGGGCCAGGTGCAGATTGTCTTGCAGGGGTTCGAGCAGCGGCTCGGCGGTGTTCAGGCTCGGCGCCGTGCCGGTCTTGACGGTCAGGTTGACGGCGAGCAGCGCCGCTTCATCGCTGAGGCTTTCGGGTAGCGCGTCGCCCAGGGCATCGAGGTGACGTTTGGCTGAGGCGTAGTCGCCGGCCTGATAGCGCAGCCGCGCCAGATAGAAGTGGGCGGTGTCGCGTACCTGTTGCGGCTCGCCCTGCCCCAGGTGGGCGGCAAATTCGGCTTCGGCCTTGCCGGTCATGCCGTAGGCCAGGTACATTCCGGCGCGCATGAGTTCGGGGTAGTGGCTGTGCCCGGCAATGCCGCCGCGGTGGTTGGCGAGTTCCAAAGTGGTGAGTGCGGCGGGAAACTCACCGGTGTAATAGTGATAAAGGCCCTCGCCGTAGTCGAGATCCTGGGCGGCGCGGTGCTTGTCATCGGCCGCGCTGGCCCCGGCCGCAGCGAGCGCCAGGGCGAGTGTGAGGCGGCGTGCTACAGCTCCCATTGCTTGATTTCAAAGACCGGTTGCAGCTTGGCGGTGGAGTCGACGATTTTCAGCTCCAGCACCACGGGCGCGGTGGATTTTTCAATGGTGATGGCGGCGGCGCGCTTATAGGCCTGGCCTTTGGGGCCGATGCCGGTGAAAAAGGCGCTGATTTCATGTTCGCCGCTTTTGACATTGCCGACATAGAGTTTCTGAATGCCGCCGCGAATCAGAGCGTCGACCTGGGTAGGGGTGTAGAGCTCGCTGGTGACAAAGGTGTCGTTAATTTTGACCTTGACCGCGTCCAGGGCAAAGTACTCGGCGACGTCCATGGACAGGTAGAGCGCGATTTGGCTGTTGGCCGGATAGAGCAGCTCTTCTTCCAGAATCAGCAGGTCGCTGTTTAACGCCAATGCCCGCTGCTTGAGTGCCTCGGCATCGTCGCCAGCGGTTTGCTGGGCACTGGCAAACGCCGCTGCCAGGCACAGCAATAGCGGGAGTAACAGTCGGATCATGGTGTTTTCCTGTTGTAAGGCTCCGGGCCGGTCTTTTTTCTGAGAGTGTAATCAATTACCGGCGAGCTTGCCCGATTGTAGCGAGCGTTCCTATTGTAGAGAGATGCGCCGTGCTCGGCTGTGACTGCAGTCACCTTGCGAGCTCACTCGGGGGCAGCCAGGCCCTCGCTGTAGTCTACCTTGCCGCTGCGGCTGATGATAATGGCATCAAAGCCCGGCAGCCGGTTGATCAGCGCCAGCCCCTGCTCTGCCCCGAGTACAAACACGCTGGTGGACAGGGCGTCGGTGTCAAAACCCTCGGGGCCGATAATGGACACGCTCGCCAGCTCATCGGTGCTCTTGCCGGTACGCGGGTTGATGATGTGATGCACCCACTGGCCGTTGTCGTCGATAAAGTAGCGCTCGTAGTCCCCCGAGGTGGAAATGGCGGCATCGGCCAGCGGTATGGTAATGGCCACGCCCTCACCGCCGCGCGGCTGTTTGATACCCACCATCCAGGGTCGGCCGCGCTTGTCTCCCAGTACCCGGCTGTCGCCGCCGGCGCTGACGCTGGCATGGACGACGCTGGCATTTTTCAGCCGTTCAATCGCGCGATCCACGGCATAGCCCTTGGCGATGCCGCCCAGATCCACGTACACGGCGGGGTGTTGGTAGTAGACGCTGTTGTTGGCGGTATTGAGTTTGACGTGGCGATAGTCGATGGCCTCGATCAGTGCCTGCTGCTGATCATCGGTGGGCTGTTTGCCCTCACGGTAATCGTAATAGCGCCCGAGCGAGGCGTAGGTGATGTCAAAAGCGCCCTGGGTGAGCTGGCCGTAAAACAGGGCCTTGTCCAGCAGGCGGGTCATTTCTTCGCTAATGGGCAGGGGGTCGGCGGCGCCGCGAGAGGGGGCCTCGGTGTTCATCACCGACAAGTCGCTTGCGGGTTTATAGGGGCTGTAGAGGGAGTCGATGCGGCGCATTTCCTCCAGCACCTCGCCGGCCAGTGTTTCACCTTTTGACGGGTCGTCGTGCCAGAGGGTGACGTTCACCCGGGTGCCCATGATGTCCGCCTGCTGGTGGACCCATTCGGCAAGGGCTTGCCCATGAAGTAAAACGAGAGCGATTAAGAGCAGGTTGCGCATGGTGCCGTGTCGGGGATTGTTTAAGAACCCCGACACTAGCACAAACCTGTGGCTGAAAGTCCGCCTTCTACGCGGTTTGTGGCTTAGGGCGCAGTCGGCGGATGAGCATTTGCTGAATCAGGTACAGCAGCATGATGACCAGCACGGTGTTTTCCGGCACGCTGAGCCAGGCGCTGCCCTGCCACGACTGTGGGAAGGCCTGGGCGCCCGGGCCGGTAAAGAGCGAGCCGGTGGCGAGAAACAGCCCCATGCACATGCGCCACAGATGCCGGGCCAGGCGCCTGCCGGCGCTGAGGGTGGTGCGCAGGGCAAACTCGATATCAAACAACCCGCCGAGCAGTGCCAGAATGGCAAAGAAATAGTAAGACGGCGCCTGATAGCCCTGGTACAGGCCGTCGGTTTGCAAGCTGGCCTGCCAACCAAAATAGAAACCGGTGGAGGCAATGGCAAAGGCAACCACCGGCTGGGCCCGATTGATCCAGCGAACCCAGGATCTGTGTTGGTTCACGGTTGCCCAGCCACTGAGCACCAGATAGCAGGTGAATACCCCCGCCATGGCGGCGATCAGCAGAGGCATTTGCAAAGCGATGACCGTACCGGCACAGGCCATGGACAGCATGCTCAGGACAAAGACTTTTCCGGCCCCCCGGTGCGGGCGCGAGCCTTTGACTGAAAAAAGCGCGAGGGCGCCGGATAAAACCGCGAGTGTGCCGGTGACAACATGAAAGAGCATTAACGTGGACATGGTTGTGCCTTTGGTAAGTCCCGCTGTGAATAATCCCTGAGACGCGCAATAATGCGCACAGGATGCACGGCGTCGCCGTTTTTCGGTCTACGCTGCTGGCAGAGAACGACGTTTGGACGTTGACGAGGAGTGATAGCGATGAAGCGGATGCTGTGGGTGTTAGTGGCGCTGGTGATGTCGGCCTGTGGCGGCAATAACGATCCGGTGCTCAATGCGGTCAATGATGAAATTCTCGATCTCGAGTACGAGAGCTTTTACGTGGACCGAACGGACGTCTATCCGGGGGAAACCATCTGGATCGAATGGCGCGCGGAAGGGGCTTTATATTTTGATGCCCGGCTCTATGTCAGCAAGGACGATCGCATCGATGAGGCCGATGTGTTGGTGGTGGATGAAGACTGCGGCGTCGAGCGGGGCGATCATTGTACCAGCGATGAGTATGTGGATTTTTTCTGCCACTATCAGTCCGACAATTCTTTTACCTGCCGCGAAGACGGTGAGATTTTGCAGCGCAATAACCTCACCGACTTCTTTGACGCCTTGCCGCAGGATGCGTTTTTGATTTTGCAGCTGTGCAATGGCAATGACTGCGAGCGCCGTTCCTGGCCTATGCTGTTTCGTTAATCGCGCGGCGGCTCAGTACTGGTTGTGTCAGTCCAGTTGCGAGCCGGCCCACTTGACGACATCCTTACCTAAGTCTGACACGCACTTTTCAATCGCGCCGCAAACAGTCACGCCGCCGCTGCCCAAGTCGAGCACATTGGAACTCGGGTTAAACTCATTGAGGGTGGCAATGGCGCAGCTTTGACGGGCCTGCACAAACCCCTCGCTAAAGCGGCTGGTGTCAATCAGCGCGGCGGTGACCTTGACGCTCGGCAGGTTGCTGTGCGAACGGGTACCGTAGCTGTGCTCATCACTGCCGAGTACCAGCGCTTCAATATCAATGGCCATCACCGGTATGCCCTGGTTGTAGATGTCGCCCTGGGCATTTGTGGCTTGAATGTTCAGCTGTTGTTCCTGGCCGCGCTCCAGAATTTTTTCTACCAGCAGTTTGTCGACCTCGCAGGGAAATTCCTCTTGCGCGTACTTATAACCTTCGACATTAAAGCCAATGTTTTCGTTGAGATAGATATCGGGCTTGTTGGCGGCCATAACCATAGAAGGTGCAATAAGGGCGAGCATCAATGAGCAGCCGGACAGCGAGCGAAAGATACGATAAGTCATAGTAAAAGCCTCAGTGTTACCAAGCGAATAGGCGTTAGCGCCTGCCACTGCACTATAGCGATTGCGACGGCGGCGGTGCTGACCCTGCCATGAAAAGCCTGTTACCTTTTTCTTACCTTGGTAAGCGTTTGTTTTTCATGGGTTTTTTGGCGGTGTGTGGTTCGCTCTGGGTTTGCCTGAAACCTTGCCGCTGGGGCAAAATGAACAGCGGGTAAACACTCGTTCATAATAATCAGCCATGGTAAGCAACGCCAATGGATCGACAAGAAGAAAGAGGCTTTAGTCTCGGTGAACTCACCGCCTTGCCCGCTCGCAATGAGATCATCCTCGGCGGGCGCAGCGAGCATGTACAGCCCAAAGTGATGGCGGTTTTTCTCTACTTGGCCGAACAATATCCGCGAGTGGTCAGTAACGATGAGCTGCTGGCCGAAGTCTGGTCGGGGCGCGTTGTGACCCACAGTTCGGTACAAAAAAGCATTAACTTTTTGCGCAAGGCCATCGCCGATTTGGCAGGCGATGAAGCCTACATCACCCACTACTCAAAAAAGGGCTACACCCTGACCAAGGCGCCGGTGTTTGCGCAGGCCGGCGCCAATGCTCTTGCCCCGCCTTTGGCTCGCCCCTATGCGCGTTTGCGGGCGGCGCTGCGCGCGCATCCCTTGGGGTATACCTTGGCTGGCGTGGCACTGTTTGTGTTGGCGCTGATGTATCTGCTGTTGGCGAGCGATCGTATCGTCTGGCAGCGCGCGCACAGCGTGTCACTGAGCCAGTACCAGGCACTGACCAGTGAGCAGGGCGCTGAGTTTGGCGCTGCCCCTCACCCGAACAATCGTCACTTTGCCTATATTCGCAGCGAACCCGAGGAAACCGTGATTCGGGTGGCTGAACACGGCAGCGAACCCTGGCCGGTGGCCAGCAGTGAGGGGGACTGGCAGTTACTCTCCTGGTCGCCCAGCGGACGTTACTTGGCGGCCGTTGAACGTGTTTACCTCGATGAGCGCAGCCGCACGCCGGGGTTTTATGGCCGCGGCGATGGCCTGTACAACTTGCAGGTGTTTGAATTGGATTTGGCCACTGGTCAGACGCTGGACAAACATCGCCTGAGTCAGTGGCAGGGTCATATTCGCAGCCTCAGTTGGTGGAGTGAGGACGCGCTGGAATTGGTGGCCAGCCAGGGCAGTGGCGCCATCAGCCAGCGCTATCGGTATCACCTGGGTCAGCAGCGTCTCGAGCGGGTCAAGGAGCTGGAGTTTGCGCAGAACCCTTTGGCGAGCGCTATTCATGACGGCAGAACGGCGTTGATGAATCGTCAGGACGGTCGCGTGCGTGTGCATTTTCTCAACCGCGAGCAGGAGAGGTTTGCCTCTGAGCTGCTGGCGACCGATCGGGCAGACATCAGTTGGCTGAGCGACGGCAGTGCTGTTTTGCTGTCTTCGCCCGACTTACCTTATTGGCTGGTGCTCTATCGCGACGGCGAGCGAGCCGTTATTCAGCCGCCGGCGCCCGCCGGCTCTGTGCTGCAAGCGCCGCGCTACAGCGCCGATGGCCAGCGAATCTACGCCAGTGCGCTCTCCCCGCGAACCACACTGCGCCAGCAGACGCCGGTTACGGATACAGCGCTCACCCGCGGCGCTCATTGGAATTACGCGGCCCGATGGTCCCCCGACGCCGGGGCGCTGGCCTATGTGTCGGTGCGCAACGGCGAGCATCAGATTTGGTTGATGCAAAATGGCGAGGAGCGGCTTTTGACCAAAGCGCCGGACGCCGACACCGTCGACGAGCTGATCTGGTCTGGCGATGGCAAAGCACTGGTCTTTAAGGCCGCTGGCCGTTTGTACCGCTATGCACTCAGCTCGGCCGAGCGCGGGGTGTTGTTGCAGGAGGCGGCCACGCTGACACCGGTTGCCGAACCGGTGGGCGGCGAGACACTGCTGGTGAAAAAAACCATTGCCGATGAAGACAATCTATGGCGTGTTGATCTGGCCAGTGCCGAGCAGCGCCAGCTCACCTTTGGCTCTGTGGGTGCGGCATTGGCAGACGCCCAGGGCCGCCTGTATTTTCAATACATTGGGCAGGCGGGGCTCTGGCGCATAACGGCCGCCGATCAGGAGCCCGAGCTTATCGAAAAAGCCCTGCCCGCGAACAGTGAGTTGTTGCACCTTGGCGATGAGGGCGTTTACTTCCTGACGGGCGGGCCGTGTCGCGAGTCCGCTATTCAGTTTATGGCGTTTAGCGATGCTCAGGTGCGGGACTTTTTAAGCCGCTCGCAAAGTGGCTTGGAGACGCAGAGCTTTCATCCGGAAGCCGGCGCGGTCTACCGCCAGTGTGAAACGCCGGATTCGGACATACTTCTGCTCACCGATTAGGCGGTTGTATCGGCGCGGTTAAGGATGTCCCCGGTCGAGGTGTGAGTCAGCAACGTGGTAAACGCGCAGGGTTTGTGCACGCCGTAACCCTGAACGGCGCTGACGCCCATCTTGCGCAAAATTTCCAGTGCCTCTTGGGTTTCGACAAATTCGGCGATGGTGGTTTTCCCCAGGGTTTGACCGACTTCGTTGATGGCTTTGACCATGGCAAGATCGGTTTTGTCCTTGGCAATATCCCGGACAAAAACACCGTCGATTTTCAGGGTATTTACCGGCAGCCGGCGCAGATAGCTGAACGACGAAAGACCGGTGCCAAAATCATCCAGCGCGAAGCTGCAGCCGAGCTCGCCCAAGGTGTTCATCAGGGCAATGGCGTCCACCAGATTGTTGACGGCGGCGGTCTCCGTGACTTCAAAGCAAATTTTGTGTGGCGGTACTGGGTACTTGTCAAAGCAGTCGGCCACGTAGATAAAAAAATCCGGTTGATCCAGCGAGACGCCCGATAAATTGATATGGCACTTGTTAAGTGCGGCCAAGTGCTCGGGGTGCCGAGCCAGTTGCGCGAGGGTGTGATTGATGACCCAGCGGTCGATTTGATGGGCGGCGCCAAAACGCTCGGCGGCGGGTAGAAACGCCGCCGGTGGCACTGTTTCGCCGGCTTCGTTTTTCAGACGCACCAGCACTTCGTAGTGCAGTTCTGAGTGGCCGTCGTTAATGGGTAAAATCAGTTGGGCGTCCAGTGTCAGCCGGTTGTCATTAATCGCTTCGCGTATGCGCGCAACCCACTGCATCTCGCCTTCGCGCTCGCGTTGCTGAATATCGTCGTCGCGGGAGACGTAAACGCGATTGCGGCCATTTTCCTTGGCGATGTAACAGGCGATGTCGGCGGCGCGCATCAGCGACTCTGTGTCTCGGTCAGCTTTTGAAATAGACACCACTCCGATGCTACAGCTGACATCGTACTGACGGCCGTCCCAACTGAAGCGAAAGCTCTCCAGTGCCGCGCGCAATTTTTCGGCAATTTTACCGGCGGTTTGTAAATTGCAATTTTCCAGAATCATGGCGAACTCGTCGCCGCCGAGGCGGGCGAGCATATCGCAGTCGCGCAGAGAGCTGCGAAACAGATCCACCACTTGCTGCAATAAGCGGTCGCCGGCAAAGTGGCCGGAGGTGTCGTTCACCACTTTGAACTGATCCAGATCAATAAAACACAGCGCGTGGGTGGCAGCTTCGCTGCGGGCGCGCTTGAGTGAATCGGTGAGTCGCCGTTCAAACGCCCGGCGGTTGTAGAGCCCGGTCAGGGCATCGTGGGTCGCCTGAAAACTGAGCTCGTTGGACAGGCGCCGTGACTCGGATATGTCTTCAATAATCAGGGTATAGAAACCGCCTTTGCTGTTGGTGCCGGCCCGCGAATAGGTCAGCCGCGCCCAGATAACTCTGCCGTGGGCCTGACTGAGCCGTTGTTCCACGGTATAACGTTCAATCCTGCCCTGGGCCATCTGGCTGCGCTGTTCTTCGTCCAGGCTCCAGTCGTCGGGGTGGACCAGTTCGCTGCAACTTAGTTGCAGCAGCTCGGTTCGTTTGAGTTTGAGAATGTCGCAAATGGCCGGGTTGACGTCGGCGATGCACCCCTTGCGATCCAGATGGACGATACCGACAGCGGCCTGTTCGAAAATGGCCCGGTACTTTTCCTGCGAGCCGCGCAGCAGGTGCGTCAGTCGCCAGATGAGCCAGGTGGCCAGTAGTGCAATCACCAAAAAAAACACCACGCTGGTGATTGTGAGCACGCCCGTAAGCCAGCGCGCGGTGTTGCTCATGACCGTGCGAAAGCGCGTGGTCATTTCCTGCAGTGGCTGATGGGTGCTGTGCAGCCGCGCCTGGAGCTGCTGGAGTTCGCCTGCCTCGGGTGTGCCGCTCGCCCAGCGCTCTCGCAGCTCTTCGCTAATGTGTGCGAGTTCGAGCACATAGGTGTCGGACTCGCGCCAGACCGAAAAGGCGTGCTGCAGCTGGCCGAGCTGGCCAAAGCGATTGAACAGCCAGATCATGCGATCCACATCGCCCGGGTGATTCCCTCCCAGCACCAGAAAGGCGGCCACCTCGGCATCTGGCTGGCCGGCTTCCATGGCGAGTCGTGCCTGCCGATCTGCCTCGAGCACCGCCAGGTGCCGTTGGGCTTCGAGCAAGTCTTCTCCTTGCCCGGTGCTGGCATAGCGATTGAGATGGTAGAGAATGCTGACCTGCGATTGGCTCCAGGCGCTCTGGCCGCTGAGATACCCGGCCACCGCCGCTTGCAGGCTGACCATGGTAATCGCCATGCTGGTTGCGAGCCCGAGCAGCGCCACGAGGCCTGCCACCAGCAGGGTCACCTTAACGGGCTTGATCAGGCGTTGGTGCGCTCTTTCATTATCCATGGCGCTACTTAACGGGTTCCGGCATGGTTAGCGACGGTTCTCGGTGTGGTTAGCGATCGATTGCAGAGTGAGTCGTATCTGTGATTGTTCAAACAGTAAAGCACCGATTGGCGCGACATGCCATTAATCGCTTTTCACGTCATTGAGCTCGGCAATGCCGGTGGCAAGCCCGTCGATGCTCCGCTGGTTTTTTCGCAGCCAGTAGTCACTGATGCCGTCTTGGCCTTTGCGCGTGGCCCAGTCGTTCAAAAGCTCCCGCTCGCCGGTGTAGTCAAAGTAGGGAACGGCCATGCCGCAGGAGCTTTGCACCAGCTCGACAGTCAGCTCAAAAATCTGCCTGGCACCGGGCAAGGGCGCGAACTGCTGATAGAGTTCGGCCCAGTCGGAATCGGTATGGTGTATGGCCCGCGCCTGTCCGTAGAGGCGCAGAATGACGGGGGCACCTTCAAAAGCACAAAACATGATGGTCATGCGTGGATCGATCTGCACGTGAGCGGCGGTCTCATTGCCCGAGCCGGTGACATTGAGCCAGATGACACGGTTGGGGCCTAACACGCGCAGTGAATCCATGCCTTTGGGCGAAATGTTTACCCGGCTGTCGGCCGTGGCTGTGCCGACGAAAAACAAACGCTGGTTTTCAATAAACTGGTGGTGAGCGTCGGTGATGCTGTCGAATTGTTGTCCCATGTGGGTGGCTCCTTGCGTTTAGCGGATGGGATGGTGTGCGGCTACTGCGGATCGCGCTCCAGTGCATAGAGTGCACCATAGGCGTCTTGATACAAAAGCGTAAAAGGGCCCAAGTAGCTGTTTCGGTCAAAGGCGGGGTAACGCTCCGACGATACGGCGATCATGCGGGCGTTAAAATTCAGCATGCGTTCACGCATTTTATCCGCGGGCAAAGGGGTGCACTTGCCGCGCTCGCAAGTGATGCTGTCTTTGTACCGGCCGGGGCCATACCAGTCACCGATGACGGTGCCGTTAAAAAAATACACGGCATTTTCAAACCCCAGCTGCATCAGCCTCGGTCCATAGGTGTCGGTGTAACCATTGGCCTGGGTAAACAATTGGTAGCCGGGCCGGTTTTGCAGCAGCGCTTCGGGCGTTTGCCCGGCGTAGAGCCCGAGCCTGCGCTTGAGCGCACCGGCGAGGTCGCGGTCGTGGTAGTGCGCAGCGATCAGCGCGGTACCGGCCAGAGAGACAATCATTCCTGCACCGATCACTACCTTTGGGTTTTCCAGTATTTTAAGCGCAGGGTAGCGCGAACTCAGCCACTGCCAAAAACGGTAGACAGTGTAGACAGACAGGAACATACCGATAGCAAACACGGGCGCGAGATAGCGACTGACTTGGGTGACAAAAAACCAGAAACAGAAATAACCCAGAAACAGCCATTGCAGCTGGCGAATGGCCGGGGGCACCTGTCGCAGTGCGATACCGATGAAGGCCAAGATCCAGCCGATGACACCTGCAGTGGCCAGCGCCGAAAACATATTCAGCGGATGGCGGCTGACGCCGTGGGATTGCTGCTCGCCTTTTTGGCTTGCCAGGTCTGCGGCGTCCCAGAGGTAGTGGCCAAACACCGGGCCGCCGGCAGGGTGAACCGGGTCTCCAGAGATTACAAAGCTGCGCAGGTACCAGCCGATGCCGACGATCGCGGTAGCGGCACAAAAGTAAACTACCGGCGCCAGCTGGCGCCGGCGAAGCAATACCCACAGGCCGAGCAGCGCGGCGTAGACACCGCCAAACAGTTTGGAGCCGGCGGCGGTGCCCGCCAGCAGACCGGCGATAAGCAGCCAGCCGCGAGCGCCGCGCCCGGTGCTCGGCGCCAATACCAGGACGATGGTGGCGGCAAAACAAAACAGTGCCAGGGCATTGTCTACATAGGCGTAGCCGAGGGTTTCGCGCACTGGCCGAATGACAAAAACAAGCGCGGCGGCCACAGCGCCCCACAGGCTGCGGCCACAGAACATCTGTGACAGGCCCATCAGCCCGAGGGCGATAATAAACAGTGGCAGGGTGACAAAGACCTGGGCGAGGCGGGCATCGCCGAACATCAGCCCGAGGCTCATTAACAGGTTGATGTTCTGCGGAAACAACGGGAAGCGCACAAATTCATGCAGCGCGAGTGAGCCTTGCTCAAGGTAGTGACGCGCCAGGGGCAGGTGGTACATGGTGTCGTCCCAGACGCCGGGCGGGTGATAGCACACCACGATCGCCAGCAGGAAAAAGCCGCCGGCCATGAGTGTACTCAGTGCATCTATAGGCTGCGCCAATGACAGCTTTGGGCGCCGCGCTGCGAGATAGCCGCCGCCGAGCAGGGCCAGCGCTGCGGCCAGGGTCATTACCGCCGGTGCCGTGAGTATGCCCAGCGCGGCCAGTAAAAAGAGCGCTGCGATGTCCACCGCCAGGCCGGTGGTAAACGCAAAGCATAATAAGAGAAGAGCATTGCCCGGTGACTGAGTTTGGGGCTGCGTCATACCCGCCAGGCCCAGCAGGGCCAGCCCCAGGATCGCCGCGTGGGCGAGCAGAAGCGAGGCGCCCGCCGCGAGTGTGAGCAGATCCAGAATCATAGAATGCCTTTATCAAAGTGCCTTTTAGGCGGTGTTACAATAGCGCCCCCAAGGAGAGCACCACGTATGACCAAACCAATGCCAACGATTGCCCTGATATTGCCCGCCTACAATGAGGCGGCCACTATCGCCCCCACCATTGAAGCGTTTTATCAGGCGCTGCCCGAGGCTCGTATTGTGGTGGTGAATAATAACTCCGCCGATGCCACCCGATCCATCGCCGAGCAAACCCTGGCCCAATTAGGCGCAAAGGGCGAGGTGGTGGATGAGCTGGCGCAGGGTAAGGGTAACGCGGTGCGTCGGGCCTTTTTGTCGGTGGATGCTGACGTTTACGTGCTGGCCGACGCGGATCTCACCTACCCCGCCGATCAGGTGCACGATTTGATTGCCCCCGTGCTTGAAGGGCGCGCCGATATGGTCGTTGGCGATCGCCGCTCAGGTGGCCACTACAACGCCGAAAACAAACGTCGTTTTCACAACTTCGGCAATGCGCTGGTGCAAAAACTGGTGAATCGGTTGTTTGCTGCGCGCTTGGCGGACATTATGAGCGGTTATCGCGCCTTTAGCCGCACGTTTGTTAAATCCTACCCGATCCTGGTGAGCGGTTTTCAGTTGGAAACCGACATGACCCTGCATTCTCTGCACCGGCGCATGCGCATTGTCGAAATTCCCATCGCCTACCGCGACCGGCCCGAGGGCAGTTACTCCAAGCTCAACACCTTCGCCGACGGCGCCAGTGTGATTTTTACCATTGCCCAGATTTTGCGTTACTACCGGCCGCTGTTGTTTTTTGTCAGCTTCAGCCTGCTGTTCGCCTTGGCGGGCTTTATTGCCGCCATCCCCGTCTTCCACGACTGGATCACCGAAAGGTACATTCACCACCTACCCTTGGCGGTCTTGGCTGCGGCCTTTGAAATTGTCGCCTTTTTGTTACTGGCGGTAGGCTTGATTCTCGACTCGATATCCCACCACGAGAAAATGCGCACCGAGCTGCATCAGTTGGATCTCGAGCGCCGGCAGGCGCGGCCTGAGCCGTGAAACGCGCGGCCTTTTACCTGTTGGTGGGCGGCATTGGTTTTGTCGTGGACGCCGCCGTGCTCACCGCCCTGGTGCGCTTGGCTGCTGTAGACCCCTATCTGGCCCGGCTGCTGTCCTTTCCACCGGCGGTGCTGGTCACCTGGTTGCTGAATCGGCAGTGGGTGTTTGTCAGCGGTGCGCGCTGCGCAAAGACCCGCGGCTGGGAATATGGCCGTTACTTTCTCGTACAATGCGCCGGCGCACTCATCAATCTCGCGGTGTACATGAGCTGCCTGGCGCTTTTTCCAGTACTCAAGCCTTGGCCGGTAGTAGCTCTGGCGGCGGGCTCGGCAGCCGCGCTGGTGTTCAATTACGCCGGCGCGCGTTTCTGGGTATTCCGCCTGCGCTGATTACGATGGGTTAATTGCTTTACAAAATTTTGTGGCAGAGGAGCGTTCAGTAGAAGGAAATGGGAATAATTTGTATTACAATGTTGCCCTCAATGCACCACCCAACCCATTGGTAAACGATTATGCGCTCCTTCATGCTTCGCCTGCACCGCTACATGGGGCTGACGATTGCGGTTTTTCTGGTCATCACCGGTGTTACCGGGGCGATCATTTCCTGGGATCACGAGCTGGACGAGTGGCTCAACCCGCACCTGAATGAAGTGCACACCGAGGGCGCGCCCCTGCCGGCGGCCGAGCTGGCCGCCATGGTCGAGCGCGAGTTTCCCAAAGTTGAGGTCACCTACTACGAGCTGGCCGCTGAGCCTGGCCACTCCCAGTATTTTTGGGTGGCGCCGCGGGTCAACCCGGAGACCGGCAAGCTCTACAAGCCGGGGTTTAACCAAGTGTATGTGGACCCGGTCAGCGGTGAGATTATCGGCAAGCGCGAGTGGGGTCAGGTCTGGCCGATCACTCGCGAAACCTTTATGTCGTTTCTCTACAAGTTGCACTTCAGCCTGCACATCCCCGAGTTTTTCGACATCGACCACTGGGGCATCTGGCTGCTGGGGGTGATCGCCCTGATCTGGACCTTCGACTGCTTTGTCGGGTTTTACCTGACCCTGCCGCGCAACAAGGGCAAGGAGCGCAAGAACGGCCGCAGCTGGATGGCCCGCTGGAAACCGGCCTGGAAAATCCGGCGCACCGCGGGCCCTGTGCGTTTTAATTTTGATTTGCACCGGGCCCTGGGGCTGTGGACCTGGGCGCTCTTGTTTGTTATCGCTTTTACCGCGTTTTCGCTCAATCTGTACCGCGAGGTGTTCTTCCCGATTATGTCGGCGGTGTCGGATGTGACGCCCTCGCCACTGGATGAACGGACCCCCAACGATCACAACAACCCGATCACCCCGACTTTAAGCTTTACCGATATTACCAGCCTCGCGCGCACCGAGGGCGATGCCATCGGTTGGACGCAGCCTGTGGGTTCGATTTGGTACGCCCGCGAGTGGGGGATGTATCGGGTGGAATACTTTGACGGTGCCGACAGTCACGGCGCCGGCGGTGTGGGGCACGAGGCGCTGTTTTTCGATGGCCACACCGGTGAAGTGCTCGGTGATTTTGTCCCCTGGCAGGGCACGGCCGCCGATATTTTTGTGCAGGCTCAGTTTCCTGTGCACTCGGGTCGTATTCTCGGTTTGCCCGGGCGCATTCTGATCTCGATTATGGGCCTGGTGGTGGCGGTGCTGAGCGTGACCGGCGTGATCATCTGGTGGCGCAAGGTCAAGGCCAAGGAAAAGCGCATCGCCGAGATGCGCGAGCAGCAGCTGGCCCCCTCCCTGTAATGCCCGCACCCGGCCGGATGATGCTCCGGCCGGGTCAGTCGGCCGGCGCCGGCATCAAGGATCCCGAACAGACATCCCCCTCTTCCACTCCCTCCAGCCATTGCTGCAAAAACGCAATACGCGCGTTTATCAGCTCGGTTCGATAACTGTTGAGACAGAGCGGGTAAGCGCTGCCGTAGACGGCTTGTTTCTCTGCGAGGGGGTACTTGAGCGCGAGGTCGGCTTCAAGGCTGGCGGCCCACTGGCTTTGGGCCTGGGTCAGCGCCTGCAAAAAAGCCTCGTCGTCGGCGTAGAGCCGGTGCAGGCTTGCCAGCACCTGGTGTAGTTGCTGCTGGGCGTCATCCGCCTGGGAGCAGGCGCAGCGGTTGAGCTCGGTCTGGGTGATGGCGTTGTCGTAGCAGTCGGCCAAACAGGGCGCCGTTGCCGACAGCAACACGCATAGGGTGAGAAGTGGCTTCATTGTGTTACTCCTTTGCCGTCGTCATGGTTTGGCTCAGGTGCTGGGCCAGGTACTGCCACACTGCTTCTACCGCCGGGCTGCGCGCCTCACGCCCCAGGCACACCAAGTGAATCGGCGAGCGGTCCGGGTGCTGCCAGCGTGAGAGTATGGGCACCAGTGTGCCACTGGCCAGCTCCGGTTGAATCAGCAGCGGGTCGACCCTGACGATGCCCATACCCAGACCCGCCATGGCGATTAACGTGCGGCCATCGTCCGTGGCCATGGCGGGCGTGACCTTGACGCTGGTAATGGCCCCTTCTTGCGCAAAACTCCAGTGATCCATGCACAGTTGCTGGTGGCGAAACACCAGGCATTGATGCTCGCTGAGCTCGGCTGGTACGGCAGGCTCGCCGCGCCGCTCAATGTACGCGGGGCTGGCGTAGCAGCCCCAGGATTTTTCCCCCACTTTGCGCGCCACCAGGGACGAGTCCGGCAGCTGCCCTACCCGTATCGCGATATCAATGCCCAACTCGATCAGATTGACGACCCGGTCGTCCAGATTGATGTCGATCACCACCTGGGGGTAGCGCTCCTGCAGAGCGGGTAGCAATGGCAGCAAATAGCGCTCGCCAATCAGGGTGGAACTGCTGATTTTTACCGTGCCCGCCGGTGTCTGCTGCGCCGTGTGACGGAGCCTGGCGGTGCTGGCGAGCAACTGCTCCAGGGCGCCGGTGGTGCCGAGCAGGGTCTGGCCTGCCTCGGTCAGGCGCAATTGGCGGGTAGAGCGCTGAAGCAAACGCTGATTCAAGTGTTGTTCAAGCTGCGCGACTTTTTTGCTGACCGCCGAGCGGGTCAGGTTCAAATACTCCGCAGCGGCCTGGAAACTCCCGAGTCTGGCCACTTGGTGGAACACATAGACATTGGGCAACTGCTGGTGCAAAAGCTCGCTCATGTGTCTTTCCCTATCGCTCCTTTTTTCGTTCTCTTATGGAAACAATGAATTTCCATTTTCGTGACTAATTTTCACTAATTGTCTGGCCTAAAGTGAGCCTCGTCAAGCCAAAGGCTTGCTGGTACATAGCCAATTAACGAGGAGAAGGATGTGAGTCAGAAACACTATTTGGTCACGGGCGCGACCGCGGGCATCGGTTTGGCCACCGCCCGGTCGCTGGTGAGCGCGGGGCACAAGGTCACTATCACCGGTCGCGATCAGGCGCGCTTGCGCTCGGCTGCCGCTGCCTTGGCAGAGGCGGGTTCGGGAGAGGTGGTTAGCCTGATGTGCGACAGCGGCGATCTCAACCAGATTCGCGCGATGGCGCAAAGCCTACAGCAGGCTCGGGTGCGCTTGGATGGTTTGGTACTGAACGCCGGCATTTTCTTCCCACAGATGTTCAGTGAGATGACGGAGGAAAATTTTGACCAAACCATGGCGGTTAATCACAAAGGGCCTTTCTTTAGCCTGCAAGCGCTCTTGCCCGTGCTGAATAACCCGGCGAGCGTGGTGTTTATCTCGTCGGTGGCGGTGCGCAAAGCCTTTGCCTCGGCAGCGGTCTACAGCGCGAGCAAAGCCGCTTTTGAGGGCGCGACGCGCGTGCTTAATCTGGAGCTGGCCGAGCGGGGTATCCGGATTAATTCGGTGCGCCCCGGCGTCACGGCGACTGAAATTCAGAGTAAGGCGGGCATGACGGACGAGCAGATCGCCGGGCTGGCCGAGGCCATGGCCGTGCAGCCTCTCGGGCGCATACTGACGCCCGCGGATATGGTGCCGGCCATTGATTACCTGCTCAGCGATGCGTCCATGGGTTTGCGCGACGCGCACCTGGATATCGATGGCGGCTTCGCGCTCTGAGCGCGCCGGGGCTGCCTGTTAATCTTCTGGCCTAACGCGCGGGCGCAGGTGCGCTGTTACCGGATAAAACGTTTGGCCCACAACACTGCGCGGCAGTCGCTTAGTGGTGCCGTACTCGGCGGGCCAGTGCTCGCCGGGCATGTGGTAGGTGCCAAACAGCCTGTCGAAGAGCACCGTGTGCGCGGAGTAGTTGGTGTCGATGGCGGGCTTTTCCGAGCTGTGGTGCCAGTGGTGAAACTGCGGCGTGACAAAAATGTATTTGAGCGGGCCAAAGGGTATGGCGGTGTTGCTGTGAATCAACACCGCCTGCAGGGCGGCAAAGGCCACGTAGAGATTGAGGGCCTGCTCGCTGGCGCCGAGCAAATAGAGCGGAATCATCACCATGGCGCGCTCGGAAAACACTTGAATAAAGTGCCCGCGTGAGCCCGCGAGCCAGTCCATGTGTTCCACCGAGTGGTGTACGGCGTGTATCGGCCAGAGCGCTTTCACTTCATGGTAAGCGCGATGCTCCCAATAGAGCACAAAATCGGCGCAGATAATAATAAGCGCCACCTGGATCAGAACGGGTATGGATTGAATGGCACTTTGCAGCTCGGCGCTCACCGCCCAGTGAAAATGGCTGGCGTGGTAGTTGGCAAAAATCAAAATGGCGGAAATGGCCAGATGATTAAAACAAAAGTAGAACAGATCCACGTCCCACTCCGGGCGCATAATCACCTGCTCTTTATATTTGGGCAGCAGCTTTTCCAGCAGCACAAAAATAACCACCGAGCCGAGAAAGGCGAGAATCAGCCAGTCGACGCCGAGCGAAAGCTCGCGCGGCTCTACCGGCCCCACGGGTATCCGGTATCCGCCGAGCAAAAACGCGATTAGCGTCAAGCCAATGCCCAAACTGCCCAGGTGCCGGTTGCGGCCGCGGTTGAGAATAAACGTCAGTGCACCGAAAGCGATGGAAAAATACATTCCGTATTTCAGCAGCCGTTGCAGCTGTTCGGCATCGTACACCTGGCGCAACTCGGTGGTGGTGAGGTAAGACGGATACAAATAGGCAAGCACCGCGAGCAGGCTTAACAGCCCCAGTGCCACCGAGCAGACACCGCTGATTTTCCCTTCGCCTATACGCAGTTCTTTATCGGTATCGGTGTGAACAACGCGTTTTTTGTAGGTGTAGTTTTGGTCCATGGTGAGGCAATCCTGCAAAGCGTTGGAGCGTCTTCTTAATCGGTCAAGGTGATATCGGCGGTGTACTGGCCAAGCGGCGTTCTCTCGGTGTTATCGGTAAACAGCTGAACCGTTACTTCACAATAGCCGGGGGCGGTGGTGTGGTGGTTGGCGTACCAGGCTTCGAAGTGCTCGCACCATAGCGCGGCCTGCTTTTCCAGCGCGGGCACGTTGTCCGTTTTTTCTGGCGGGGCGAAGACGACCGGCAGGCGCGCTTCGATGCTGGCGCTCAAGTCGTAGCAGTAGGCGATATTGGCGCTCACCCAGAGCGGAAAAGCCAGGGCCTCGGGTAACTCGCTCGTGATGGCGGTGATAAAGCGCGCTTGCAATGCTGTCATTTCAGCCCCTGGGCCTGTGGTTATAACGTCATCCGAATTTTGTGCCTGCCCTGCTCGAGCGGTTCGGCCACCATGGGCAGCCACTGCTCGGCCTGTACTTCGCGGGCGAAGGTGTCGGTCATGGCAAAGGTCGTGTCGATGTGAATGCCGCCTGTGAGGGGCATCACCACATTACCGGCCAGATCAACGGGCCCTTCGAGGGAAAAAATGTCGGCGCGAATATGACCCTCATCGGTAGCGGACAAGTCCGCGGCAAACGCGCCGAGGTTGAGCCAGCTCTGGCCGTTGTGCAGGCGCGCTTTGGTCCAGCTGAGGTTACCCTTGAGCGCGTTTATGCGCTGGCCTTTGAGTTTCAGGGTATCGATGTGCGCCGAGAGTTGACCGCTTATGCGGGTCGGCTCGGGCAGCCCCTGAATCAGACTGGCCGGTAAGCTGAGGTTGCTGTTTTTCAGCTGCAGCGCGCCACTGAGGCCGGCGCAGGCGGTGCCACTGATTTGCTGGCGCTCAAGATCGGTAGTGATCTCGGCGCAGGGGGCGAGCGTGAGCAGGCTCAGGGGTTTTAGGTTCCAGCGCAGGGCGCCGAGGGCGTAGTCGCGCCCGTCGATGCGCACCGAGGCCATGCCCGCCTGCCCCTGCCAGAGGGTACCGCTAATGCCCGACAGCGACAGGGCGTTGCCGCGGGTCATCAGGTAGCCACCCCAGGTGGCCGGTATCTGGGTAATGACAAACACCAGCCAGAAGGCAATGCCCAGTAAAATCCATCGAATCATAAGTCCAACCGTTACTCGTATTGCAATGAGGTGACAGGCACCCGAGTGATGTCTATGTCTTCTTTGCCGGTGGCGTAGGCGGTGTACACATAGCCCTCAAACAGCGTTGATTTTGGATAGCTGTAGCCCACCCGCTTGTAGCGCCCATCGTACTTTTGCGCCGGCAGTGCCTCGCCGCCCGCGCGCAGCAGCCAAGCCCGGTCAAACAGCTCGCCGTCGGCGCTGGTGCTCAGTACCAGGGGAAAGCGCGCCTTGCGCCCGCTGGGGTTATTGACGATAAACGCGGTGCCATCGGGCAGGTTACCGGCGCTCTGCTTGGCCCGCGAGTCGGGATAGTTGGTGATCACCGATGTGCTCCAGCTCTCGGCGCGGTCGCTGCTGGTGGCGGCGAGCAGGCGAAAGCTCGAGCCCTGATCGCGAAAGATCATCACCAACTCGTTGCCGCGCCGGTACCAGCTGGGCTCAAGCTCGCGGGTCACCGACCCGCTGTGGGGCAGGTTGCTGATTTTACCCGCCTGCCAGTCGCTGCGGCCGGTGGCGTCATCGGTGAAATAGGGTTTGAGGGTCAGCCCCGGCTGCTGGTGCACGGCCGAGACTAAACGGCCGTCGGGCAGCGCGCGAATGTCCTGCTCCATGATGCCTGCCAGTGGCTCGCCTTGATCATTGAGCACGGGCTTGGCCGCGCTCCAGTGCACGCCGTCCTTGCTGGTGCGGTATTCCACATAGCCGCCGCGCGGCTCCAGGTCGTGGGGCCAGACATTGATGTAGGCCACCAGAGTGTCGCCATAGGCCCACCAACCGCCGTTGGTGACTGCAGCATCGGCTCTGGGGCGCTCCAGGATAATGGCGTCGCTCCAGTGCTTGCCGTCCACGCTCATGGCGTAGCGTACCTCGGTCTCCGGCGCGTCTTCATCGGCCCGCGAGCTCTGCCACTGTACGTAGAGTTTGCCGTTAAAGGCAAAGGGCACGGCGCCGTGATTGTATTGGTAGCTCTGCTCTGTGGCCCGAAAAACCGTAAAGGTTTGAGTGCCGGGCGCCGGCTTCAGTCCGAGCTCGGCCGGGCGCGAGGTGTCGAGCAAATCTGGCGCCGCGCGCACCGGCGCCTGCTGCGCGGTGGCATAGCCGGCGCCTAGCAGGGTCAGGGCAACACAGAGCGAGGCGGCGCGTTGCATGAGGCTTAGCCGTTCTTGCCGAGGCGGATATTCGCGGTGACTTCACCGGGGTTGGTGGTCGCAGCCATGGACAAATCCTTGATGCTGACGTCGTGTTTGTACTCCAGATCGTAGAGCCACTGCATCATGGCGGCGTAAGAGACGTTGTCCAGGCGCACCCGGGCCTCGCCGCGGGTGCCGGGTTGAAAACCGCTCATCCGCAGGCCGTTGGCCTGCAGCGTCGAGTCCACCATCTGGCTGATGTTGGCGCTGTTGCCAGAGGCCTGCTGGCGGCTATCGGCCTCAGCTTTCTTTAACTTGGCGGTGAGCACTTTTACCCGCTCAAGCGCGGCGGCGGTAGAGGCATTGGTGACAATTTGCTGTTCGCGCTTGTCTTTCAGCGGCGCCAGAACGGCCATCCAGAGCAGGTAGAGCAGCACGGCGAGGGCGCCGACCAGCAAAATGGTCTGCTCGCGGCGGTTGTATTTGCTCAGGGCAGTAAAGAGGCGGTTCATGGCAGCTCCCTTTTGACTTTCATGCGGGCGGAGTGGGTATTGCCCTGGGCGCTGGCCGAGAGCAGCTCGGCCGACAGGCCCAGAGACTCCATGGCGCCGCGCAGCGACTCGATGGCATTAAAGGATTCGGCCTGCAGATTAAGACTCAGCTCGCCGTTCTCCGCCGTGTAGTAGACCCCCTTCAGGCTGACGTTACCCTGCTGGATTTGCGGCAATACCTCGCCCAAAAGGGCCACCACCTGGCTGCCACCGGCCTCCGGTGCCAAGTCCCGGGCCATAATGCGCAGGCGCCTTTCGGGGTCATTGGCCGGGCCGTTGGGCACCACGGTGCGGAACACCTGTTCGATATCGCGGCGGATTTCCAGGTTTTCATTTTGCAGCTGATTGAGCGAGATCAACAAGGTGGCGATATAAACCACCAGAGCCGCGGTGCCGGCGTAGGCGACTTTGCGCCAGTGACCCCACCAGCGCTCGATGGGCAGGCGCTGGGAGAACTCGCCCTGGCACAGATCGATGGTATCGGCGGCGGGTTCAAAGTCCCAGAGCGAGCAGATCTTGGTCTCGCCCTGAGCGCCCTCCAAACTGGGCGGCAGCTGTTGCTCCAGGGCCTCGAGCTGATTTTCATCCGGCGCACTCAGGGCGAGATGCGGCAGCTCGCTGACCCGGTTTTGCGCCTTGAGCAGCATGTCCAGGGCGGCGGGAAGATTGCTTGAGGCGACGGTAAAGCCCTGACTTTGCCCATAGTGAACGCTTACTTTTCCATCCTGCCAATGGATGGCCCAGCTATCGCTGGTCTGCTCGCCCTCTGCCGTGGGTCGCTCGGGCAAGAGGGCGGCGGGCAGACACTGAGTAATCTCGATGTGCTGTTCGGCGAGCGCGGCAAAGCACTCGGCCAGCCGGGCGCGCTCGGTATAGACCAAGCTCACCTGCCCCTCTTTGGGGGTGCCAAAGGCAAAGTGGAATTGGTCGATATCGCCGATGACTTCCTCTTCCAGCTGGAAGGGCATGAGCTTGCGCAAATGGCGCTTCTCTTTCTCGGCGTAGGAGAGTGTGCGCGCCACCAGTTGCGGGCCGCCGACAATCAGCCGGGCCTGATGGTTGCCCTCGCCCAGGCTGGCCGCCAGGGTGGCCAGCTCGCCACTGCCGAGCTCGTCGGGCAGATGCTCGCGGCGAATCAGCCAGGTGTAGTCACTGCCGTAGTGGCTGATGTATAGCGTGAGATGTTCACTCATTGTCAGTCGCTTGTCCCAGATTGGTCGCTGGCGCGCCGGCGCGCTCCAGGTTGAGAATGTAATCGTACACGTCTCTGCGTTTTACCACGGTAAAACTCTCACCGTCCCGCTGCAGCAGGCTCTGCATGCTGCGGCGCTGATCGCCCAGTTGCACGCGGGTGGTGACCAGAAAGTAGTCGGTTTTGACAGCGGCGTAGGCGGCGTCCAGCTCACCCGAGACGGCATTGCCCCAGCCGGTGTTCTGTGTGAATTCTTCGGTTGAGGCGTATTCGCCGCTTTCGGCCACAATACCACCGACCTCCTGGGTGCCGAGAGGCGCCAGTATATTCCCGTCGTTAAAGGTGCGCAGCAAATAGGGGTTCATGGTGTTGACGTTGAGCTTGCCGCCGCTGCCCTCTGCCGGCAATACCGTGATAAACGGGCGCAGCAACTGCATCAATTCGGGGGTGATGCCTCGCACCAGACGCAGCTCATCGACACTGCTGAGCGGGGCGTTGGCCGGCTGGTAGGCCGGGTCCAGGGATTGATAGTAATCGCGCTCGGCCCCGGTAAAGCCGGTAATTTCGTCGTCATCGTCCATCCAGTCTTCCAGGGCCTCGACAATGGCAATGGCCTCTTCCTGGGATAGAGGATAGATATCTTCAAAGCTCTGCAGTAGCCGCAAAAAATGCTTTTGCGCAGTGGTGAAGCGCGCCGGGTCATTGGGGTTTTCCACCTCTTGGTTGATGCCCGTGACGTCGTTCAGGTTGATTTTAGCCTGGGCGTCTTCAATCTCGGCGATGATCACCCCACCCTCAATGGGAAAGGGCGGCAGCTCCATGGCCCAAGGTTCCAGCAAACTGTCGACCTCGGGGTTTTCGTCCAGCTCGAGAAAGTAGATGGCCAGGGATTCGGCGCCGGACAAATACGCCTGCGCCTGGGCGCCGTGCCAGCGCGCCTCGGCCCGGGCCATGCTCAACTGGTAATCCCGCGAGGCCTTGATGGCAAAGCCGGCCACCAGAGTGACGACGAGAATGGCCAGAATCAGCACCGAGCCGCGCTGATGCCCAGGGCCTTTGAACGCAAGCTTAGCGGGCGAGATCATAGAGCCTCTCGCTGGTCAGGCCGTCTTCGAGCTCAATACGCACCAGCATGGCGACGGGCATACTGGTGTCCACGCCGGCGGAGCTGGTGGCGGGCCACACCTGGTCCCAGTCGCGGGCGTAGTCTTCGCCGTCGAGCACGCCGCTGCCCTGCTGCTGGGCCCGCTGGCTGGATAAGAACCGCACTTCAATGTCGCTGACGCCTTCCAGCATCGGCTGCTGAATCAGGTCCTCGGCGAACAGCCAGTCCTCGATAATAAAGTTGCGCTCCGGGCGGTAGTCGCGCCAGAGGGTGCCGTCTTCGATGCGGTAGATCACTTGCTGCAGGTCGCTGCGCGGTCGGTTCATGGGGTTGAGCCAGCCAGAGCGGGTAAATTGCAGCACCAGCCGGTCGCCTGAGGTGTCGCCGTAGAGGCTGGCGCCGCGGAAGGGCCGGCGCAGGCCGCCGGGTACATTGGGGTCTTCACCGGCATTGACTGGGGCGAGCAGATGGCGCGCGTCCTGATTGAGGATTTGCCAGGTGCGATCCAGATCGTTGATGCGCGCCATGACCTCGGCGCTAGCCTCGGCGCTGCGTGAGGCGGTGCTGAAGGATTGATAACTGAAGGTCATGATCACCGCGGTGATCGCCAGGGCAATCACTACTTCGATCAGGGTAAAACCCCCTTGCCGGCGAGAGGCCCTACTCATTGATAAACCCCGTCAGTGTCGCCAGGGTGGCGTCTTTGTCCGAGTCCAGGGCGACGCGCAAATCCAGCCGCAGGAAATCTTCCACCTCGGTGTCCTGGCTGGTGAGCTCCCAGTACCAGCGCACACCGTCGCGCGCAACCGTGCCGTTTTCGCTGTCGGGAATGTTGTACTGCTCGATCATGCGCTTGCGCATCTTGATGCGGGTGAGTTGGTTTTCGGCGATCCAGTAGGCCTGGGTTTTCTCGCGGGTAAACCCGGCGCCCTGCAGCTGGCTGGTGATCAGCATCATCAGTGCCGGCAGGGCCGTCGCGACAATGGCGAGGGCGACCATGACTTCGATCAGGGTAAAACCGCGCACCCGCTTCACAGCTCGGCCTCCCTGTCGGCCAGTTCCTGCTCGCGGTTGAGCCAGCGAATATCGCCCATCATGTCCACCTCTATGCGCTGGACCTCTTCACTGTCAAAACGCGCGAACAGCGCCAACTCCAGTCGGGTGGACTCGCCGCTGGGATAAAAAATCAACACCGGTTGAGGGGTGGTTTCGC
Organism: Gilvimarinus algae; assembly: GCF_030518215.1. Lineage (GTDB taxonomy): Bacteria > Pseudomonadota > Gammaproteobacteria > Pseudomonadales > Cellvibrionaceae > Gilvimarinus > Gilvimarinus algae. The sequence continues at coordinate 261,159 of NZ_JAULRT010000035.1, read as the reverse complement.
GCTCGTCGTACTCATAGGCCTCGCCCTCGACGATCATCTCTATTTCCATGTCGGTGGCGAAGCACTGGTCGGGTAAAAAGTCGGAGACTGGTTGCCAGGCGCTGTTGCGAAAACGCCGCCACTGGTAGCACCACTGGGTACCCTCGCGGCTGGAGGTAGGGCGGATAAACAAGCCTATGACCTCACCGGTCAGGGCCGTTTGTTCGGCGACGAACTCCGCCTGGAGCATGAATTTATCAGCCGCCTCTTCCAGGCGACTGGTGTCATCCGGGGCAAAAGCGAGCGTTGCGATACCCGCGCTCAGACCGACGATCAGTACGACGATCATGATCTCGATGAGGGTGAAACCCCTCTGGCGCGGGCAGCAGGTCATTGGGCATTACTGATTCTGAGGCAGGTCCTGGTCCCAGACGCTGATGTCCGCCGCCTGGCCTTCACCACCGGCGACACCGTCGGCACCCTGGGTGTAGATGTCGTACTCGCGGGTCTCACCGGGGCTGATGTACAGGTACGGGCTGCCCCAGGGGTCCATGGGCAGCTGATCGAGATAGCCGCTCTGGCGATAGTTGCGCGGCACCGGTGTCAGGGTCGGCTTGGTCACCAGTGCCTCCAGGCCCTGCTCACTGGTGGGGTAGACGTAGTTGTCGATGCGATACAGGTTCAGGGCCGTCTGAATGTTTTTGAAATCGGCCTGTACCTTGTTGATCCGCGCCTCGTCGGCCCGGTCCAGCACCATGGGGGCGACGATACTGGCCAGCAGGCCAATGATCACCACGACCACCATAATCTCAATCAAACTAAAGCCTGTTTGGCGATTGGTTAGTTTCATTTGCTCTACTCCGTTGTCTGTAGTGCCCAGCCTTACGCTGAACAAATAGTAATTCAAGTCTGGTACTGGGCTCTGATGCCAAAGCGTCCGGCATCGGATTAACGCGCCTAGGCGCAGACCCCGCTGGCTCTAACCGACCATCTGGTTCATTTCAAAAATCGGCTGCAGAATGGCCAGCACGATGACCAGAACGGCGCCACCCATCAACACAATGGTGGCCGGCTCCATCAAACCGAGCGAGACCGCCAGCACCATTTCCAGTTCGCGCTGCTGATCGCGCGCCGCGTGCTCGAGCTGTGCCGGCAGGGTGCCGTTGGTTTCACCACTGGCCACCATTTGCACCAGTAGCGGGGGAAAACAATCGGCTTTCTCCATGGCGCGGTTCAGGGAGGTCCCTTCGTGGACCTGGCTGGCGATGTCTTCGCAGGCCTCTTGCAATACCCGGTTGGTCATGACCTGGCCGGCTATGCGCAGGGCCTGCAGCAGGGGGACACCGCTCGACATCAACAGGCTGAGGGTAGAGGCAAAGCGCGCCGAGTTGGACTGGTTGACCACATTACCGATGATCGGCAACTTTAATTGAATCTGGTGCCAGCGCCGCTGGCGGTCGGGGTTTTTCAGCAGTTGGCGTATGCCGTAGGCTGCGGCCACTGCCGCCGCCAGTACCCAGATGCCATAGCTGACAATAAAGTCGCTGGTGCCGATCAGCCCGCGGGTGAGCAGGGGCAGTTCGCGGTTGGAGTGGGCAAAGAGCTTGACCAGATCCGGCACCACAAAGGCCATCAGGCCGACAATCACCGCCAGACTCAGCACCAGCAGTGTTGCCGGGTAGATCATGGCGGTTTTCAGGCGCGATTTGAGCTGCTGGGCATTGAGGGTGTAATCGGCCAGGCGGTCGAGCACTGGGCCCAAAAAGCCCGAGCTCTCGCCAGCGCGCACCATGGCGCGGTACATATCGTCAAAGGAGCCGGGGTGTTCACCGAGCGCCTGGGCCAGGGAAAACCCCTCCAGCACCTTGGTACGGATTTGCAGCATCACCTGTTTGACGTTGGATTTCTGCGCCTGCTTGGCGGTGGCCTGCAGGGCCTCGTCCAGCGGCAGGCCGGAGCTGATCAGCGAGGCCAGCTGACGGGTGATCAGGCTCAGGTCGCGGCTTTTAAGCTTGGGCGCGCCGCCGAGCAGTGAAGAAAAACCGCTGCGCGCATCGCTGCTGCTGCGTACCTTGGCACGTCCGGCGTCGGAGACCTCGAGAGGCTTGAGTTTCTTGGCCCGCAGCTGGCTGCGCACCTGGCGCTCGGAGTCGCCCTCGAGGATGCCCTTGACGGTTTTGCCCGACTCGTTCAGCGCGCGATAGCTATATGCACCCATACTGGCCTCTAGCTTGCGGTGGTGACCCGCAAGACTTCCTCTAGGCTGGTGACGCCATTGACCACCTGGTAGCGGCCGTCGTCACTGATGGATTCGGAGTGTTTGCGGGCCTCGGCGATCAGCTCCTGCTCGCCGGCCTCTTCGTGTATCAGGTGGCGCATGTGCTCGTTGATCTCGATCAGCTCGTAGATCCCCTTACGTCCGCGATAGCCCATTTGGTTGCACTTGTTGCAGCCGCCAGCGCGGTAAATGGTCTGGCCCTCGGGCAACTGCAGCATGTGGCGCTCGGACTCGGTCGGCTCATAGGGCACTTTGCAGGCGTTGCAGAGCTTGCGCACCAGCCGCTGGGCCATGACCACCTCGACACTGGAAGCCAACAGAAAGGGCTCAACCCCCATGTCTTTCAGGCGCATGATGGCGCCAATGGCCGTGTTGGTGTGCAGGGTGGATAATACCAGGTGACCGGTCAAACTGGCCTGAATGGCGATGTCGGCGGTTTCTGAGTCGCGGATCTCACCCACCATCACCACGTCCGGGTCCTGCCGCAAAATCGCGCGCAGCCCGCGGGCAAAGGTCATGTCCACCTTGGCATTAACCTGGGTCTGGCCGATACCGGGCAGCAGGTATTCAATCGGATCCTCAATGGTGAGGATATTGCGGCTGGGCGCATTGATGTGGCTCAGGCCGGCATAAAGGGTGGTGGTTTTACCCGAGCCGGTGGGCCCGGTAACGAGAATAATGCCGTGGGGCCGGTGCAGGGCCTTGGCAAAGCGCTCCTGCACCAGCTTGGGCATTTGCAGCTCATCCAGTTTGAGTTGGCCGGCGGCCTGATCCAGCAGACGCAATACAATGCGCTCGCCGTGAGCCGAGGGAATGGTCGAGACACGGATATCCACTGCGTGACCAGCCAGGCGCACAGTGATCCGGCCGTCCTGAGGCAGGCGCTTTTCGGCGATATCGAGGCGCGCCATGACTTTTAAGCGTGAGACCAGCACCGGGGCCAGCTCCGGCTTGGGTGAGAGCACCTCGCTCAGCACACCGTCGATGCGAAAGCGTACGGAGACGCGGTCTTCAAAGGGCTCAAGGTGAATGTCCGAGGCTTGCTCGCGCACCGCCTGGGACAGAATGGCATTGATCAGCCGGATCACCGGCGCGTCGTCGTCGCCGGCGAGCAGGTCGGTGCGATCGGCCAGATCGTCGGCCATGGACGAGAGATCGAATTCGTTGCCGAGATCTTCCGCAGCGCGCTGGGCGGCGCCGTCGCTGCTTTGATACTCACGGGTGAGCTGGCGCTGGAAAGATTCGGCGTCCAGCTCCTCAAGCTGAAGCTCGCCGTCAAAATAACGGGCCAGCTCGGTGAGCACATCGAGGCGCAGGCCGGGCTTGTGCACCACGGTGCCGGGGCGCTCCGGGTCGAGCATCACGCCGTGGGCCGAGGCGAAGCTAAACGGCAGGCGCGGGCTCTCGCCCGCACTGGCCGCCAAGTGCTCTTCTTCCTCGGTGGCGCCCAGGGTTTCGTCAAACTCCTCGGGCAGTTTGGCCGGCTCAGAGATTTCGCTGTTCACTGCTTACTCTCCGGCCTCGCTGGTATCAGTGTTCGAAGTCGGTGTGCTGTTATAGCGCTCTTGCACTTTTTTCAGCTGCGCTTCCCATTCAGGCAACATGGGGATGTCTTCTTTGCGAGTCAACAAGTTGGTGTTGTTTTGCTTGTCGAGCAGCACTTCTCTTATGTGGCGATATTTCTCGGCGGTGGCGCCCATCAGCATTTCATCGTCCGGCACGACACTGGCGCGAATAAAGACCATCAGGTTGGTTTTGGTTTTGTTGCTGCTCTGGCTTTTAAACAGGTTACCCAGAATTGGTATATCCCCAAGAACAGGGACTTTACGTTCGAAAGTTCGAACGTCGTCTTGAATAAGACCACCTAGAACGACAATCTCTCCAGAGGCTGCCATTACCTGGGTGTTGATCTTGCGCTGGTTGGTGACGAGCCCGTTGCTGGAGGCAGCGGTATCGTCGACGCTTGAAATTTCCTGAGCGATGTCCATCACCACGGAATCGCCATCGTTCACGTGGGGGGTGACTTTCAGCAAAATACCTACGTCTTTGCGCTCAACGGTATTAAAGGGGTTGGTGGGGTTACTGCTGCCGCCGCCAGTGCTGGTGTAGGAGCCGCTGACAAAAGGTACGTTTTTACCTACCGAAATTTCCGCCTCGTGGTTGTCGGTGGTTAGCAGGCTCGGTGTGGAGAGTATGTTGGTGGCTCCGTTCGCTTTGAGCAGCTTGAGTACGGCCAGCATATCGGTGCTGTTACCCAGGCGGCCAATACCGAAAACCTGCCCGGCGATACCCGAGAGGCTGCCAGCCAGCCCTACCAGGGCCTCGTCGCTATCGCCAAAGGCGCCCGACAGAACGCCACCCATGGTGCCCATATCATCGCCGTCGTTGGCTGAACTACCAAAACCGATATCGTCATCGCGATACATCCACTCAATGCCAAGTTCAGCGGCATCGGAGTCCTCTAGTTCAACAATAATCGCTTCAACCAATACCTGCGCGCGGCGAATATCCAGACTCTCCACCAATACCAACAGCGACTGCATGGTATCGCCATCGGCGGTGATGAGAATGGCGTTGGTGTCTTCATCAGCCTGGACACTGGCTTTGATCTGATTGCGCGAGGCGCCGGCGGTGTTGCCGCCTTCGGCCTGCTCCACTTTTTGCATATTCTGCATGACGCCGTTGAGCACTTCGGCGACCTGTTCGGCCTTGGCGTACTTGAGGTAGATGACCCGCACGTTGGAGTTGGTGATCTGCGGGCGGTCCAGGCGGCGGATCAGCTGCTTGATGCGCTCGCGCTGCATATCATCGCCATTGATCAGCACGCCGTTAATGCGGGTGTCGGCCACCACCGTGACCGGCGCGCTGGCGTTGCCGCGCTGGGCATCGGGCTTTTCGAGTTGCTGGATCACTTTAACGATGGCATCGGCCTGGGCGTAGCGCAGCTCCACCAGCTCGGTGCTGATCACGGCGGCCTTGTCGATCTGGCGCACCACATCCAGTAGCCGGGTGATATTGGCCCGGGTGTCGGTGACAATGATGGCGTTGCTCGGATCATAGGCGGAGATGTGGCCGTGCTGGGGCACCAAAGGGCGCAGCACGGGGAGCAGTTTGGCGGCGCTGATGTTCTCCAGCTGAATGACTTGGGTCATATAGGCATCGGAGTCGCTGCTACCTTTTTCAGCGCTGGGAATGGGCAGGGACCGGGCGTCACGGTTGGGCACGATGCGCACCACCTCGCCGTTTTCCACCGCGGTAAACCCGTGTACATCCAAAATAGAGAGGAACAGGCCGTAGAGCTCTTTGCTGTTAACGGGCTTTTCCGAGATTACTTTGACCTGGCCGCGCACCTTGGGGTCGATGACAATGGTTTTGCCCGTGGCCTCGGCGATAAATTTGATGACTTCCTGAATATCGGAGTCTTTGAAGTTAACGGTCCAGGTTTGTTCGGCACCGGTGGCCAGTACCGGCAGTGCCAGGGAGATCACCAGCAAGGTGACCTGAATTCGCTTGAAACACGCTCTCACTACTAACCTCACTTATTCCAGCTCTACGTCAATGGTCACGACTTCACCATTGCGCTCGACTTCGAGGCTGGCGGATGTGGCTTGACCTAAATTGCGATAAATTTCCATGATACGGCCCGGGTTATCCAGTGGTGTGCCGTTGACGGCCGTGACCACATCGCCCGATTGCAAACCCACGGCGTCAAACGCGGCCGGGTTGCGCCCCGGGCGAACCCGGTAGCCTTTGATTTCGCCGTTTTCCCGATGAATATTAAAGGCGACCACATCGGACAAATTTTGGCCAATCTGTTCGATGGAAGCCTCTTCCGGCGCGGCCTCTTCGGCCGGCTGGGGAGTGTCTTGTTGCAGTGGCCCATTGGCGGCATCGCTGCCTTCGTTCATGGCTTCTGGGTCGCCCTCCCAGCTGCGGCTCGGGGTATCCACCGGCGGCGGGTTGTAGCGGCGCGTCATGCGCTGGGAGTTGGGGTCGTCTTTGTAAAGCCAGAGAGATTCGTACTGGCCCTTGTTGTCGAGGATAACGCGCAGGTCCAGCACCTTGGCGACCTTCACGCCGCGCATGTTTTCAATTTCATCGCCCGGGCCGTAGATCGCCTGGGCCTTGGCGTCGGCGATAATGGCCCGTGCCGAGGCCATGTCGCTGGAGTTGATCACGCCCTGCAAAACCAGTGACAGCTTGGTGTCCACGGCCTGGTCTTCAATTTGTGGCTCCAGGGGTTGCTGCTGCTCGGTGGCAACGGCATCGGCCGGAGCGTCACTGGTGCCAAACACGGTGAGTGCGCGCAGTGCATCAATATCTGCATCGCGCCGGCTGGCGCTGTTGTCGCCCTCAGCGAGCTGGTCGGCCGAGATTTGCGCGGCGGGAATTTCGGGTTGTGGCGATACCACCCAGAACAGCTGCGCCAGGGTATGCGCCAGCCAGAGTACGATCAGCAGCATCGCCAGTTGCTGCCAGCGGCGCAGAGGGACACGCGACAACGCCTGGCTCAGGCGTCGGCCCACTGAGCTCAGGCGGTCCCCGCCCGATGTGCCGGGTTCTTGCAATGTCAGATTCTGCATAGTGTCTGTCGTCGTTGTGCCCCGGCTCGACGGGGGGCTGCCTGCGGCGCTCGGTCCTTGCGCTCTGGCACTCTTATAAAAATCATCCAGGGCCTGTTGAGGCTCGCGAGAGTGGCGGTTACCGGCGGCCCTGAGCCGACCGATTGTACTGTATCAACCTGCTAAAAGCGAAGCAGGGCATAGGGGTCGGCTAGGCTACGGCAGCATTGTGACAGTTTTTTTGCGACGGCGATCCCCTCTTTTACTTGATGAGGGTGAATGGTAACGCTGTCAATTGACTTGCTATTCCAAACTGACGCGGCAAACTAGCTTTCTCCACCATAAATAAAAGAGGAAAAAGGGATGCGAGTGATTGACCGGGTGTTGCTGGTCGCAGCGGCACTGTTTTGTCTGGAGGCCCGAGGGGAAATGCTCTGGCGCGGAGATTTTGAAACCGGGGATCTGTCCCAGTGGCATTATCTGACCAACCCTCAGGGTATCGGTGTGCAAAGCGAGTGTGTGTATGAGGGTCGGTACGCGGGAGTGATCGAGATTACCGGCGCTGACGAATTTCTCTGGCACGGTAACGCCGCGCTTAATCGCAGCGAGTTCAATGTCAAGCCCAGTGACACCAGCGAGGGGGCCGACACCTTTTTGGGGTGGAGCTTTTACCTGCCCGAGCCCTGGTCCGAGGCCAAGCACGAACTCGGCTATTGGGAGTCCAGTGATTCCTGGCAGCAGCAAATGCGGTTTAACATTCACGGTGAGGCCCTGAGTTTTCAGAGCTCCAGTGCCGGCGATTATCACTGGCAGTTGGACAAGGGCGCCAGCGCCGGTGTCTGGCACGACCTGGCCATGCAGGTGCACTGGTCCAGCGATCCGCAAAAGGGCTTTATCGAAATCTGGCACGATGGCGAGAAAGTGGCCAGAACGCGGATGCAGACGCGGGTAAACGACAAGGACGCCATGTTCACACAAATCGGTATTTTGCGGCACCAACAAGACCGCGTGGAGCGTATTTATATCGACAACGCCCGCCAGGGCGAAACCCTGCAAGAGGTGCTGGCCGGTTACTCGGGTGCTTCTCGCTGCAACCATTAATACGGCAGTTGCCATTGTCAATTTACTGCCGTTAACAGACCAAGGCTGATACGACATCGGGGAATTTATGCAGTACCAGTGTCTTTCGTCGGTGCACGATCTGGGTGCCCAACAGTGGAACCGCTTGGCCGGGAGCGACTACCCGTTTACCCGCTTTGAATGGTTTGCGGCTTTGGAAGATTCCGGCGCGACCTCCCCTGACACTGGCTGGCAGCCACACCATTTAATAGTCGCTGACGAGGGTGTGCCGGTATTGCTTGTGCCGGCCTTTATCAAACATCACTCCTATGGCGAGTATGTGTTTGACTGGGCCTGGGCCGATGCCTATCGCCAGTACGGGCAAGACTACTACCCCAAGTTGCTGAGCGCTGTGCCCTTCACCCCCTGTTATGGGCCGCGCTTTCTCGGTCGCTGGTCGGAGCGCGAACGCGATTTTCTGTTGGCGGCGGTGCAGCGCGAGTGCCTGCGATTGCAGCTGTCGGGTTGGCACTGCCTGTTTCCTACACCGGAGTGCAGCGGCGAGTTAAGCCGGGCGGGCTTGGCGCAGCGCAGCGCCTGTCAGTTTCACTGGTACAACAGGGGTTTTGACAGTTTTGCTGATTTTGTCGCGGGTTTCGCCTCGCGCAAGCGTAAAAACGTCCTGAAAGAACGGCGGCGGGTGCGTGAGCAGGGTTTTGAGTGTGTGGCTTTGTCGGGACAGGATATCCGCGCTGAACACTGGACGTTTTTTTATCAGCTGTACCGGCGCACCTACCTCAAGCGCAGCGGCCATTCCGGGTATCTGCCCGAGGCGTTTTTCAGCCACTTGGGCGCGAGCATGGCCGAGCATTGTGTACTGGTGTTGGCCGAGCGAGACGGCCAGCCTGTGGCGGGGTCACTTTTTCTGCGCGACAGTACGACTCTCTACGGCCGCTATTGGGGCTGCCTGGCCGAGTACGATTTTCTGCATTTTGAAACCTGTTATTATCAGGGCATCGATTACGCCATAGCCGAGGGCCTGTCGCGCTTTGATGGCGGTGCACAAGGAGAGCACAAGCTGGCGCGGGGTTTTGAGCCCGTCATCACTTACTCCAACCACTGGCTGGCCGATGAACGTTTTAACGCCGCTATTGATGATTTTGTGTATCAAGAGGCGGACATGGTGCAAGAGTATTATGCCGAGGCTCGAGGTCACCTGCCGTTTTCGCAGACTGATAAAGGATAACCCTTGCTCGCGACACTCAACCCCGCCAGGATTTTGCGGCTGCTCGATGATATCGACAGCGCCCCGCCGTCTTATTCCCTGAATCGCCCGCAGTCGCTGCGCCGCATCATGGTGGTCTTGGCCTGCGTCTGCGTGTGTCTGCTGCTGGTTCACTACGGCAAATACTCCCGCAATTTGGTGGAGCTGCTGCGCCTGATGGGCGGCGGCGAGGAGACTTATCTCGCCGCCTTGCAGCGCAGTGGTTTTTTTGAATTGGCCGGCTACGCCTGGTGGAGTAGCGTGCACTTGCTGGGTTATGTGGTGCTCCCCTGGCTGGCGATTCGCTATCTTCTCAAGGCGCGGATGCGCGATATGGGCTGGCGCTTTGCCGATACCGCGGCCCATTGGCGCGGTTATGTGCTGCTGGTCACGCCCATCCTCTTTTTTGTTTACCTGGTAAGTCTGGGTGAGGACTTTGTTCACCACTACCCTTTTTACGATCAGGCCTCGCGCAGCTGGCTGGATTTGCTCGCCTGGGAGCTGCTCTACATTGCCCAGTTTGTGTTCCTGGAGTTTTTCTTCCGTGGCTTTATGCTGAACGCACTGCGCCCGGCGATGGGGGCCAACGCCATTTGGGTGATGTGCGTCCCCTACCTGATGATCCACTTTCCCAAGCTCTGGCTGGAGGCCACAGGGGCCATCCTCTTTGGGTTGTTTCTGGGCATACTGGCGCTGCGCTCGCGCTCCATTTGGGGTGGGGTCGCCGTTCATGTGAGCATCGCCCTGGCCATGGATCTTGCCGCCCTGGCGCGAAAGTCCGGCCTACCTGATCAGTGGTTGCCGTTTTAAGCAGGTTTGCGTCCCGGCCCAATAGGGGTAAAATCCGGCTTTTTACCACCCACTACAGGCAAGAGACAGGCATGGGCAGAGCTTTTCAAAACCGCAAAGAATCCATGGCGAAAACCGCCGCGGCCAAAACCAAGGTCTACAGCAAGTACGGTCGGGAGATTTACGTCTGTGCTAAGCAGGGCGGTACCGACCCCAACGGTAACCTGACGCTGCGCGGGTTAATCGACCGGGCCAAAAAAGACCAGGTGCCGAGCCATGTCATTGAAAAGGCCCTCGACAAAGCCACTGGCGGCGCCGGCGAAGATTTCTCACCCGCGCGCTACGAGGGTTTCGGGCCGGGCAACGTCATGGTGATTGTCGATTGTCTGACCGACAACCCCAACCGCACCATCGGCGATGTGCGCACCTGCTTCAACAAAACCAAGAGCAAGCTCGGCACCTCGGGTACCGTGAGTCATATGTTTGACCACAGCGCGATTTTTGTTTTTGACGGCGACGATGAAGAGGCGGTTCTCGAAGCGCTGATGATGGCCGATGTGGATGTCACGGACATCGAATCCGAAGACGGCAAGATCACCGTGTTTGCGCCCAACACCGAGTACGGGAAAGCGCGTACGGCCTTGACCGACGCTTTTGAAGGCATTGATTTTGACGTGGACGAAATTCAGTTTGTGCCGCAGACCATCACCGAAATCTCCGGCGAGGATGTGGACATGTTTGAAAAACTGCTGGATATGCTCAACGACGCCGATGATGTACAGCGTGTTTATCACAACGCCGAGATCAAGTGATACAAGGCGGGCATAGCCCGCCTTTTTTGTCTCTGACCATCTGACAAACACGGATAAAAAGAGGCCAATAACTGGCCCGCGACTCAGGATTTTTGCCCGCCGATTTATTTGGCGGCAACGACGAAAAGGAAGCCCGGTTGACTAACACACAAAGCCCCGCGGTGGACGACACTCAGGAATGTATCACGCCGCACGCGCTGAACATTAATCCCGCCTTGATCGGTTTGCCTTTGGCGACACCCGTCAAGCGCCTGTGTGCCCTGTTGCTGGATGGCCTGGCGCTGTTGTTGTTGAGCTCCCTGCCGGGCGGTTTTTTCCTGATGGTGCTGGCGGTGGCGTTTTTGCGCTATGGAAAGCGCTCCGGCGCTCGCATTGCCTTTCTTCCGCCAAGCAGCAAAAAGCGTGTGCTGGCGGTGCTCAAACCGCTGTTTATTGTATCGCTCAGTCTTGTCTTGGTGCTGATATTGGCCGCCGTGTTTTTATGGGTGCAGTACGGTGAACAAATTCGCCGCGCCTCGAACTCGGTGGTTTTTCACGGCCTGGACTTAAGCGAAGAGGTGCCTTCCGGTCAGGTGCTGGGGGTGAATGCCTTTTTACTGTTTGCGGAATCCTCGCAGGGCTTTTCCGATTGTGAAGACTTGGCTTGCTGGCAGACGGAGCTGTTTTATCTGTCGGCGTCCCTGCCCGATATGGGTATCTCAAAGCCCTCGGCTGAAAAGGTTTACGAGGTGTTTGCTCGGGGCACGAAGCTTTCAGATGAACAGCGCGAGCAACTGGTTGCTTATTTGCTCGAGCACTATGGCGCGTCTATGGCCGATCACCCGGCGGGTAACACCGGGGCTATAAAGGCGGGAGATATGGCCAACTCTTATTCGCTGGTCAGTTGGCTGATGATTTTCCTGAAGGATTTGGGCCTGGGTTTCAGTTGGACGGCCTTTTACTTCACGCTGTTTACCTGTGTGGCGCTGGGGCAGACACCGGGGAAGAAAATCATGGGCGTGCGCGTGATCAAACTCGATGGAACGGCGCTCAGTTTCTGGGACAGCTTTTTCCGCTACGGCGGTTATGCCGCCGGGATCACCACTGGTCTGCTCGGTTTTTTGCAAATTTACTGGGACCCGAATCGCCAGGCGATTCAGGACAAAATTTCGTCCACGGTGGTAGTGGACTGCAAGAAACACTCTCTCGATACCAGAACGGCCGAGCGCTTGGGTCCTTAGCCGGTTATTGTCGGTATTTCTTTTCGAAGCGCGCCGGGTTCCAGCCATTCATGGTGTCATTGCCAATCAGCAAAAACGGAATGCCGGAAGCGCCGAGTTGTTCGTATTCCTGCCGGGCCCGGGTTGAGGTTTCTATGTCCCTCTCGTTGTAGGCAATCCCTTGGCTTTCAAAGTACTGGCGCGCCTTTTTGCAGTAGCCACACCAGCTGGTGGAATACATGACAACCCGCTTTGGGTAGTCTATTGGCGGGGGAGTGTAATAGTGTGAATCGGGAACCGCTTGGTGGGTGTAGGAATTGATGGGTTTATCGACCTGCTCGGTGTCGTAGTTTTCGGGTTTGACGTTGCTGTAATGGACTTTGCCGTTTTCATCGGTCCACTTATAAATGTCAGCCTGGCACCAGCAAGCGGCGCAGAACCACAGGAAAACAACAGCGGGCAGTTTCATGGCGGGTCCCTCAGCGTCAATGCCGAGGCTATTCTGCCCGAGAGGGGTAAAAATGGCTACCCGCAGAGCGGGTAGCCAGAGTGCATCAGCAGTCGCCGACTTTTTGCCAGACTTGCCACTGGCCGGCGTTATCGGCCGGGTTTTGGTTTTGAGTCCACCACTGGGCCTCGTAGAGAGCGTTGTTGAACTTGGCCTGATCTCCTGCGGTGTAGACCGCGCTGGCCGTCCACTCGGGTGTGGAGGAGCAAAGTCCGCCATCGGTGGAGCTGCTGGAGGATGAGGACGAGCTGCTCACGCTCGAGGAGCTGGACGATGAGCTCGAAGAGCTGGCCGTTTCAAGATCCATTTGATAGGTGTAGCTGTCGTTCAGCACGTAGACGCGGTTGGCGTAGAGGTCGCCGCTGTTGTAGCTCACATTGCCACCGCTGAGAACACCCACGCGCACGGCGGTTTCGGTGTTGTTGATCTCGTTGGCAAGTTCGGCGGTCCAGCTGCCGAGCGCTTCATTGGCCGCTGTGATGTCGAATTGGTTGAACACCACTTCGCTGCCGAAATTGTCAAACACGCGGAACCAGATCTGGTCGCCGGCCGATGGATTGATACCTTGCTGTACGTAGGCACCGGCGTCGTTCCAGGTAGGCGGCTCAACATCGCCGAGCACAATGTCAGAGCAATTGTAGAAGCCCTCACCGGCGACGTCTTGCCGCTGCCAGCGGGTGTAAAGAATGGCATCGCCCGAGCGGTTGGTGGGCAGGGACACATTCATTACATAGAAGCGCTTGCCGTTAATGGTTTGCAGGCTGGCGCTGGATTTTTCATCCACCAGTTCCAGATCGCCCCAGGTGAGCACATCCGTGGCCGGGTTGAAGCCGGGCTTGCTCAGGTAGAACTTCCAGAAGCTCGGGTCGTGGGGAGTGGAGGCGTAAAACAGATACTCAAACTCGCCGGCACCATTCAATGTGATTTGCTGGGCGGGCCAGTCCGGGTGCGGTATGTCGATACCGGATTTGGCGGAATCGCCAGCGGCGCAGAGGGTGCCATTAGGAACACCGGCTTCAACCGCGGCCTGGCTGTTGTAGTTGGTCACATTCTTGGAAAACTCAATGGCCTGCACGAACTGGTAGGTTCCCGCTTCCAAAAAGGCCGCGCGGCAGGCCGCGTTGGGAATACCAGAGCCATCGGCAGGCCACCAGTAACCGCCGTCTTCTTCGCAGTAGGCTTGGCGCGCTTTGGGAAATTCGGCATAGCCGTGAGCGAGCGTTTGCTGCGCTGTAGCGGCCATTAATAAACAGGAGGTAAACAGTCCGGTTTTCACGGTCTGTGTCAGGATTTTTCGGGATGTCATGGTTGCACCTTTTTATAGTGATGTGTGTAAAGCAGCAGATTGCGGGCAACCAGCTCTGCATGGCTGAGACGTGAAAAGGCTCTTTGATCGTTATTATTGGTCTACGGGGAGCAAATGTTACCTCTTTTCCTGTTTATTAATAAATATTGATAGTAAATATCATAAATGTCTGATATTTCGATTTCTTTTATCCCTTGGGTACCTTCATTCCAATTTGCAGTTTTAAGCGCCATGACTTGAGGCGTTGTGCAAAAGAGGGAAAAATAGCGCCTCTTACGAACAGGCCTGACAGGAAACTGGTTATCAACAATCCAGAAGAGTGGTTGAAGTTACTGCTGGCGGCGTCACTGGCGCTCGGCCTGTGGGTGTGTCTGACCCTATTGCTCAATCGCACCGGCAACCAGCTGGCCAATCGTCTTTTGTTGGCTCTGGTGGCGCTTATGCTGTTGCCGCCGATCAATGTCTATGTCCAGATGGCGTTTGGCACCCTTGACTGGTGCTGGGTGCTGACCACCAATCTGACCTGGCTCTACGGGCCCTTGCTGCTCGGATTCATTCAGGCGCTGCGCGGTGCCGGTCTCTCGCCACTGTGGTGGTGCCACCTCTTGCCCTTTGGCGCCACACTCGCCTGGCGCTTATCCGGCCTGCCGGTGACGGCGCACTGGATTGCCACAGCATTGATCACCCAGATGCTGGTCTATCTGGCGATCAGTCTTTTGCTGACTGTGCGTCATCGGCGAACCCTGACCGCCAGGGTCAAAACTCACCAAACCGCGTATTTCTACTGGTTGCTCTATGTGATTGCCGGGGTGGCGGGGTTGATGCTGGTGGATGTCATGCTGATCGTTCGCTACGTCTGGTTTGAGCCTATGGCGACCTGGCCCTGGCGTTACCTGGTTATGCTGACTTCCCTTTACCTGCACGGCATGGCGTTTGTGTGCGTCTACCGCCCCAAGCTGCTGTTAAACGATGTTCGCCAGAGTCTGGAGCAGGTGGTGAGCAGTGTGGCTCCGGTTAAGGAGCCGGTGTTGGCCCCCTCCACTGCTGAGCAGTTAAAGCGCGCCTTGCAGCAGCTGATGGAGACCGACAAGCCCTATTTGGATAACGATCTGTCTCTGGCCAGCCTCGCGTTGCGGCTGGGTGTGACCACCCACCAGTTGTCCAGCCTGCTCAATGACAGCTTGCAGCAGAACTTTTACGACTACATCAATCGCTACCGCCTGGATGAAGCCCTGCGACTGTTGCGGGTGGATCAAGGCAAGCCGATCGTCGAGCTGGCCTATGACGCGGGCTTTAACAACAAGAACACCTTTTACCGGTTGTTCAAAGCGCGCACAGGTTTGACCCCCACCCAGTTTCGAAAACGCCCGCTTGCGGAAAAAGCCTCTGCCTAAACGTCATTATTGATCGAGAGTGACGCCTTGCTCACTGCCCTCTGACACAGTGACAGCCCCACACAGAGGGCTGACTCATGAAACGCTTCTATTCGCTGTTGCTGGCACCACTCGCGCTAGTACTCGCGGGCAGTTCGCTTGCTCAAGCAACTGACCCCAATGCCAGTGCGCGCGAGCGCCGCTACCTAAACCCCGTATTCACTGAGACGGTGCGCACCGCCGACATTGTCTACGGGCACAACCACAATGACACAACGAACGAAACCGAGGCGCTGACCCTGCGCCTGTTTGAGCCGCGCGACGATCTGCAAGAGGTGCGAGCTCTGCTGGTACTGACGCCCGGCGGTGGCTTTGTGCAAACCGACGACGCCTGGATGGATGATTTTGGTCATGCGCTTGCCCGAGCCGGCTATCTGGTGGCGATCAACCGCTACCGGCTGTCCGCTGCCATCGACACGCCCGAGCGGTTTTTCAATGCGCTGTTCAAGGCCACATCCGACCAAAAGGCGGTGATTCGCTATTTTGTCAAAGACGCGCAAACCGAGAATCGCTATCGGGTGGATACCGACAATATTTTTATTGGTGGGCACTCCGCCGGGGCCATTACCTCGCTCTACGTCGCCTATCTCGATAAGGCCGATGGGCAGATTCCGGCCATGACCGAAGCTATGCAGCGCCACGGCGGGCTTGAAGGTGACAGCGGCAACTCGGATGTGGATTTCACACTGCGTGGTGTGATCAACCTCAGTGGACTGGTGGGTGATCTGGGTATGCTCGACGCCAATGAGCCGGCGCTGCTGAGTTTGCACGGTGATCAAGATGCGGTGGTGCCCGCCGGACTGGGCGAGGGCATTTTTGGCTCCATTCCCCTGCATGACTATGCGCAGATCATCGGGCTGGATCATCGCCTGGTGATCATCCCGGGCGCCCTGCACAATGATACCGCCGACCCGGCTGTGTGCGAGGAATGCATCCCCATCATCAAGCGCTTTATGTTCAACCGGATTGAACAGACCGCTTCCCCCTAATGTTTGCTCGGCAAATGGGTTTCTCAATCGAGAGTGACGCCTTTGTATTATCGGCGCGATAGCGTGAGCGCCAACTCTAACTCAACCAAGGACAAAGCAAGTGACATTCTTATCTTATATGCGGCTGCTGTCGGCCGGAGTAGTAGCGGCGAACTTGGCGGCAATGCCCGCGCTCGCCGGTGATATCAAGCGTGTGAATTTTTCAGCGGGTCAGCGACTGTCTTTTGTGCTGCCGGACACTGGTGATGCCAGTAAGAAGGCGCGCGGACCGGTGTTGGCGGGCTTAACGGCACTGGCTGGGCAGGGCACTTTAACCCAAGTCTATAACTTTGCGGTTGATGAGGTATTGATCGGCGAGCACCAGCCCCAAGCACTGAGCCTGTACGCTTGGTCCAGTGCCGATGATGCACGCCAGGCGCGCGCTAGTGAGCATTATAAAAGTGAGTTGGCGAGCCTTATGCCCGCAACATGGAGCGAAGTTCATACCGTCGAGGTGGATCTGGTTGAGCCACTGACACTGGAGTTGGATTCAGATAAAACCTACACCTTGGCACTCGCATGGATTCGCAGTGAAGCGATGTTTGAAGGCTATGCGGCACTGTCCGCACCCTTGCGAGAGGTGTTGGGCGCCAAACCACTGATTAATTTACCGGTGGGCTACTTTGCTCAGATGGGCCTCGACGAGGCCGACTCACCCGATCGACTTGTGTTAATGGAATGGCGCCATGAGTCTCACCCAGAGGCCTACCGAACCTCGGCGTTGATACAGGAAAACGCCGAGGTCGTTGGGCAGGCCTTCGAAAAAATCCAATGGTATCGGCTGGCACATGGAGGTAATAACTAATGAAACACTGGATACTGTTTCTGATCCTTCTGTGCACGGCCTGTGCCCAGACCCCGTCGCCTGTCGCCAGCGCACCTGAGTCCGACCGAGACCCGGCGGCCATAGTGTCCAGTTACCTGGCGCTGTGGCAGGAGCCCGACCCACAGCAGCGCCTGCAGCAGATGGCAGCGCTCTGGCACAAAAGCGGAGAACACCGCACGCCGCGCACTCACTCCGTCGGCCTTGCCGAGTTTAACCAGGAAATCGGCGATTTTCAGGCGCAGTTCCCCGGTGCACAGGTGCGCGTCGGCAAGCTGCGACAAACCGGCCCTTACCTGAGTTTTGACTTTGCCCTGCTGGACACTAGCGGCCAACTGATCGTCGAGGGTCTGGATTACCTTGAGCTTGCCCCCAACGGCAAAATCCGGCGGGTGATTGGCTTTTTTTAACGTCTACTCTATGCGTACACCAGCGATTGGATATCGTTGGTCGGAGTTTGGCTTTGGCCGTGAATCTGCGGCCGCTCGCCGGAGCAAATGGCGGCGTAGACCGGTAAGGTGGCGGCACCGCGCACGGCCATGTCGGCCATTTGCGGGGCGCGGATAAAGCGCGGGATTTCCCTTTCGCCAAACTGCGCCACTGAGGGAATAAACGGCCGCAGGCGGCGTATGCACTGATCGATAAACCAGGCGGGCACATCGCCGCCGAGAATAACGGTTTGCGGGTTGATCAGGTTTTCCACCATGTTAAAGCCAATGCGCATGGGCTCGCTCATGCGTGTAAACCAAGGGTCCAGCAGAGCTTTGTGCTGTTCGGGGTCGGCCAGCAGGTCGCTGCATTTTTGTCCGGGACGCAGTTTGCTGCCAAAGGCCCGCGCCAATGAATTGAGTGAGGCGAACAGGTCCAGGCAGCCGCGGTTGCCGCAGTCGCACACTGGTCCGCCCGGCTGCACAATGACGTGGCCAATCCGGCCGGTGATGCCGTTGTAGCCGCTCAACAGCTGGCGGTTAAAGACAATGCCCGCTTCCAGGCTGTTGCCCATGTGCAGATAGACGAAACTCTCCAGGTCTCTGGCGGCGCCGTGCAGCATTTCCGAGGCCGCGACGGCGGCGGCGACACTCTCACTGACAATGGGGAGGCCCAGTCGCTCGGCCAGAGCTGCGCGAATGTCAGCGCAGACCATATCTGTCAGCACACCTGCAGGGTGTTTGTGGGTGTCCCGGTTAAACGATTGCGGCGGTGGCAGTACCAGGCCGACACCGAGGATTTTCTCGCGGGGCGTCTCGTGCAGGGATGTTTCGCACACCTGTGCCAGAGTGTCTGTCAGGGTTGCGGGGTCCAGAGTGGCCAGCGGAAACTGGCGCAGCTTTACCGCTTCGCCAGTAATGCTGTACAGGCCCGCTTCGATCTCTGTGCTGCCCACTTTTACACCTAGCGTAAAGGCGCCGCTCGGGTTGAGCTCCAGCATTTTTGAGGGCTTGCCCACGCCTTCGCGGCGGATACCGCTTTCGAGCACTAGCCCGGCTTCCACCAACTCGTCCGTCAAATTGGAAATGGTCTGTTTGGTGAGCGTGGTGCGCCGCGCAATTTCCACACGGGAAATGGGCCTGGAGGTGGTGATCAGGTTCAGCACCAGTCGCAAATTGGCGACCTTACTTTGTTTTGAGTTATTGCCTCGCAACGGCAGCTCCTTTGGGTGTGGGCCTACGGCTCTTGTGGGCGCAGATCACGCCATTTTATCGCAGAATATCCATACGCTTTCTATAAGTCAAATTGTTTGACTTATAATTTCAAATTCCCTGATAATTCTGTCATTCCCACCTCAATAACAACATGGCAAAAACATGACGATGCGTTTTCTAACGATATTTCTAGCGTTCTTGGCCAGCATCAGTGCGGTCAGTGCGGCCGAGCTCAGGGGCCCACTGGGCAATCCGGCAACCCCTGTCAGTGGTATTGCCTTGAGCGATAGCGAGCGGCAGACCATTCGCCAGGGTGGTTATAAGGCGGCGCTTGTCTGGCACGGCTCCAGCACCTGGGTGAACGCATTAACCGCGGGCGCCAAGGCGGCGTTTGACGAATTGGGTATCAGACTCGTGGGTCAAACTGATGCGCAGTTCGATCCGGCCAAGCAGGCTAGTGATCTTGAGAATGTTATGGCCCTTGAGCCGGACATGATCCTCACACTGGTCATCGACGGCGCGAGTGTGAAAAGCAGCTTTGATAAGGCAGTAAAAGCAGGCGCCGAGCTAGTGTTGTTGAGCAACCCCATCAGTGGTTATCAGCCGGGCAGAGAGTATGTGGGCATAGTCACCGACGATATGCAGGGCATGGGCGTGGCGGCGGCCGAGCTTATGGCCGAAGCGGTGCCCGGCGGCGGTAACATCGGAGTGATTTATCACGACGCCGATTACTTTATTACCAACACCCGAGACCGCGCCTTTATGAATGCTATCGACAGCGGCGAGCACGGTGCGTTTAGCGTAAAAGCCAAACGCGGTTTTACTAAAGAGAGTGAAACCAGCAGCATTGCCTCGGCTATGGTGCTGCAGTATCCGATGCTCGAAGCGGTTTATGTCTCCTGGGATGCGGCGGCCGAGGGCGTGATCGCCGGGCTGCGCGCGGCTGGGCGGCCGGATATCAAAGTCATCACTCACGATCTCGGAGTAAACAATCTGGTGGATATGGCGATGGGGGGTAACCTCTACGCCAGTGTCGCTGACCGACCCTACGAAATCGGCTACGCCATGGCGCTGCTCGGTGCCTACGGCATTCTCGATAAACCGGCACCGGCGTTTTCCGTTGTGGGGTTTGACAAGGTGCGCCGCGATTCTATTGCGCAAGTTTGGCAATCGACCTACCACACGCCACTGCCTCCGCTACTACAAAGAGCACTTCAACAATAAGACTGGAATCCACCATGCTGCCACCTGAAAAACTGAACAAACACGCTATCGCCAATGCGTTTTTACGGCGGGAGTACTTTGTCTATTATGTTTTTATACTCACTCTTTTATTCTTTACTGTGACCTTGCACGATGTCTCGTTTTTTTCCGTTACGAATTTTATGAATGTTATCCGGCAGACAACGCCGGTTACCATTATGGCCATTGGTCTCACCTTTGCGCTGGCCGGCGGACACATTGATTTGTCCATCGGTGCCGTGGTGGCGCTCGCCGCTTTGGTGGCGGCTCTCTTGTTGCAGATGGTACCCGTACCAGTGGCGGTGATTGGAGCGCTTATGGTCGGCGTGGCTGTCGGTTTAATCAATGGGTTATTGATTGAGTGGCTCAAAGTGTCATCGCTGCTGATTACTCTCGGCACTATGGGTGTAATTACCGGCGTTGCCCGGCAACTGACCAACCTGGAGTCGGTGCCGATCATTGAGCCGAGTTTTAACTTCGTATTTGGATCGGGCAGTTTCGGTCCGGTATCGGTATTGCTGCTTTGGACACTGGGCATTGCTGCGCTCGGCTACCTGCTGCTGCGCAAGTGCCGGTTTGGTCGGCACCTGCTCGCTGTCGGTGGCAACGAAAAGGGCGCGCGTGCTATGGGTATCAGTACCATTAAAGTGCGCATTATGGCACTGGTGCTGGCCTCCAGTGCGGCGGCTCTGGCGGGGCTTTTGTACGCCGGCCGGCTGCATGGCGCCCGCTACACGCTTGGAGAGGCGGACCTGCTTACCGTGATTGCGGCGGTGGCCATTGGTGGGACCAGTTTGTTTGGCGGCCGCGCGAGTATTTTAGGGGCGGTGATTGGCTCCTGGCTGATGGGGTTGATTAATAACGGCCTGATTCTCTCAGGTTTTTCCACCAACGAGCAGATGATCGCCCGCGGTGTGATTCTAGTTGTCGCTGTCGCTATTGGTGTCAAGGAGCAGCAAAAATGAGCAGTGAAGAGTTAAAGCAGCCTGCCCTTACCGTTAAGAATATCTCTAAGCGCTTTGGCGGTATTCAGGCGCTGCAAAATGTCAGCTTTAATATCAATAAAGGCGAAGTGGTGGCGCTTCTGGGAGACAATGGTGCGGGTAAGTCCACGCTGGTGCGCTGCGTATCGGGTATTCATCCGCCAGATGGCGGCGAAATTTTGGTCAACGACCAGCAAGTCACAGTTGCCTCACCGCAGGACGCGCGCGAGCTGGGTATTGAAACCGTGCATCAGGATCTGGCAGTGATTCCCGATTTTGATATCGCAGCCAATTTGTTTCTCAATCGCGAGATTTTGCACAAAAATCCCCTGCTGCGTTTGCTCGGTTGGTTGGACAACAAAGCCATGCGCGAACAGGCGCAAATCTCATTGCAGCGTTTGAACTCAAAGGTGCCGGATCTGACTGAAGCGATCAGCCGGCTGTCCGGCGGACAGCGCCAGGCGGTGGCCATTGCCCGGGCTGTCAACTCCGGTGCGGACGTGGTGATTATGGATGAGCCCACTGCGGCGCTCGGTGTGGAGCAGAGTGCGCAGGTGAATGAACTGATCAATCTCATCAGCTCGCAGGGCGTTGCCGTGCTGCTGATCAGCCACAACATGCAGCACGTGATGGAAACCTGTGACCGTGCCGTTGTGTTACTGCGCGGTGAAAGCATCGCTAATGTAAAAATTTCAGATGTCACGCCGCGGGATCTCGTGGGCTTTATCACCGGCGCACAAAGGTTGACGGCATAAATGATTCAGGATATTTCCCAGCGCGTGAGCGCTTTGATTGAACATATGTCGCTGGCTGAAAAAGTGGGTCAGCTGTTTGTGCTCGGTTTTGCCGGAGAGGATGTGGACTACGCCCGATCGCTGGTCAGGGATTGTCATGTAGGTGGATTTTATCTAACACAGGACAACAGCCCCACGCCTGAAAAAGCCAAAGCGCTGAACGATGTGCTCAGTTACGAATCTCAGCTTCGCGCATGCGATGCACCGCTGCTGTTGGCTGTGGACCAGGAAGGTGCCTGGGGTGTGCTGGTGGAGTACACCACCACAGGCCCGGGCAATCTTGCGCTGGGCGCAGCCGATGACGTTGAACTGACGCGGCAGATGCATCAAGTGCTTGCCAGCGAAATGCGCACGCTCGGTTACAACACAATTCTCGGGCCCTGCGCCGACATCAACGCGAATCCGGATAATCCGATCATCGGAGTGCGCTCTTTTGGCAGTGATACGCCAGTGGTGTGTCGGCACGTACAGGCTGCGGTAAAGGGGCTGCAAACGGCGGTGGTCAGTGCAGCCAAACACTTTCCCGGTCATGGTGATACAGGAGAAGATAGCCACCGTCTGTTGCCGAGTGTCGACAAGTCACTCAAGTCGCTGACGCAAACCGATCTGGCGCCCTTTCAGGCGGCCATTGATGCCGGTGTGCCGCTGATTATGACCAGCCACATTCTCTACCCACACATTGACCCGGCCAACCCGGCCACTTTGTCGAAGATTCTCTTGCGGGATATTTTGCGCAAAGAAATGGGGTTTCAGGGGCTGATCATTACCGACAGCATGAACATGTGGGCCATGCGTAAAAACTACGGCCCCGCTGAGGCGGCTGTCAAAGCGTTGGCCGCTGGTGCCGATTTAATTATGCTCAGCGAAGAGCACTATGAGAACAATCTCGGCGGCTACAAAGACAAGCAGCGCGAAACTATTGACGGTGTGATTCACGCGGTAAGAAACCGTGTGCTGGATGAGGCAATTGTCGATCAGGCGCTGGCAAGAGTATTGAGTTACAAGTACGCCAACGACGAGCTTTTCGCCCCGCCTACGGGCAATCGGACACTGGCAGCGACGGCGCATCGGATTGTCGCTGATAAAGCGGCAAAAGCCGCCATAAAAGTTATTCGCAATCGCCATCAGCTCTGGCCGCTGGCGGAGCGCCCCTTTCTGCTTGCCGGCGCGTCCAACCCCGATTTGCACCAAACGGTGATCGATACCCGCGGCATTGGCCCGAACGAGCCGCACGCCGCCTACCAGGTATTTGAACAAACCCTGATGTCCTCTGGCTGCGAACTAACCCGTGTGACCTATGAACAGTTCGATACCCTGCTTGCCAGCCACAAAGCGCGCGCGCTTGAGTTGCCACTGGTTATGGTGACAGAAGACTACCCGCTGCCCGGGCTTGACTACGATACTCAACAACAGCGTGAGCGCATTGCAAAAGCCTGGCAGGTGTTTGGTGATCAACTGGTGGTAGTCGCACTGCGCTCGGATTACGAATTAACGCACTTACCTGATCTGGCGACCTATATCTGCGCTTACTCCAGTCGTGCCTGTAGCGCCAAGGCGGCCGCTGAGCGGCTGCTGGGATTGTAGCCAAAACTAGGAAACCCTTTATAGAGCCGCCTTCGGGCGGCTTTTTTGTCTCTGCTCAATGGGTATTGACAGGCGCCGCAAAAACATCGATCCGGTTTTTTTGCTGAAGATGTTAATACCGCGTGTTGTGCGGGTGGTTATTGATCTGACCGGTGAAGTATGTCGCTCATTACGGTGGACTTTTCGCCGCGCATAAAAAAGCCGGCTGGTGTGCAGCCGGCTTCTGCCAATAAACGAGAGCAGACAGTTATGGGGAGGTTATGACGCCTTTCTTGATCAGAAATTCACACTGGCACCAATGTAGTAGCGCGCCCCAAACTCATCCACACTGTGCATAACGCCGTATTCGGGCTGGCGCTGTCTGAGTGTTTCATTGAGAATGTTGACCGCCTCAAAGGACAAATCCAGATAATCGGTGGCATGCCAGATCAGTGAGCCGTCCAGTTGATCGTAGTCGTCGTACATACTGGTCGGGCCGGAGTTGTTGTAAGTGTTGTGCCAGCCGTCGCGGAAGTTATAGGCAAGCCGCGCACTGAAGTAGCCGTTTTCAAAGTAGCCGGATAGGTTGTAGGAGTTTTGCGAAACTTCATCGACCACACTCTCCTTGCCATTTTGATCGGTCACCGAACTGTCGGTGTAGGTGTAGTTGGCCTGTACACCAAACCCGTTGCCAAAGTCGTGCTGATACTGCAGCTCAATACCGCTGATGTTGGCGGTGCCGACATTGCGCGCCCGTTTTACCTGACAGCGCTCGCCACAGCCTTCAAGCGTCTCGGTGTTAATGCTGACCTGGATGTAATCACTGATGTTCTTCTGGAAAACAGTGGCACCTATCAATGACGCCTCGCTGAAGTACCATTCAAGACCAACATCGTACTGGTCGGACTTATAAGGCTTGATCTCAGGGTTGCCGACGGTTGCTTCCGCAATGTTGATTTGTATGGTCTCGGCCATTTGCATGTCTTCGTAATCCGGGCGCGACACGGTGGAACCGGCGGCAAAGCGCAGCAGCAGGTTTTCGGTAATGTCGATCACCAGGTTGGCGCTTGGCAGCAGGTTGGTGTACTCCTGCGTGCCCTGGGCCGGTTCGCCGTCGATGCGCCCCTTGGACAGCACTTCGGTGTCCACTGCGCGCAGGCCGAGGTTACCGCGAAATCCATCGCCCTCGAAGTTGGCTTTCACGTAGGCGGCGGTGATTTCCTCGTCGATGGAAAAATCACTGGTCACAGTGGTGGTATCCGCCTGGTTGGCGTAGCCATAGTCCCAAATATCGCGATTGATAACGGCAAAAGCATCGAGAGTGCCGCTTCTACCATCCTGACTGAACAGGCCACTGACATGTCCACCGTTAAAGTCGGCCAGTGACAGACCGTCGGCCATGGCCGTCGGAACGTCTACGTTGCGGTTGTCCACTTGCCCGGCATACATCTGATCCTGATACTTCAAGCCCATCTCGACGGTGGTGAGAATGCCCATGTCCAAATCAAGGCTGAAGTCCGCCTGTGTGTAGCTGATTTCATTGTCGCGCAGATTGTTGAGAAAGGTGAACTCATTGAACAGATGCATGCGATCGTGGCTCATGGGGTAATCCGCATCGCTCGGCATCAGCTCGTGGGGCCCTTCAATATTAAAGGTAAACCCGGTGCTTTCGGGATTTTCAATATCCCCCCACCATGTGCTGGTTTGCATGGTACGGCTTTTGGCATCTGAGCGTCCGGTGATAAAACTGGCGCTCCAGCCGTCGCCCTCGTATTCAGCGGTAAAGTTAATCACGTCGGTTTCAATTTTCGGCGTGCGCAAGACCGAGTTATTGAACATCGGTATGCTGTAGGGGTGGTCGCTGGGAATCACTGTACCTTCGGTGGTTGCGCCAAACGCGTTGACCACGGCGGTATCCGCATCCAGGTAGGCGCCGTTGTAGGCGGGGATGGCGAACATAGCGGTATTGATATGGTCGTTATCC
Organism: Gilvimarinus algae; assembly: GCF_030518215.1. Taxonomy (GTDB): domain Bacteria; phylum Pseudomonadota; class Gammaproteobacteria; order Pseudomonadales; family Cellvibrionaceae; genus Gilvimarinus; species Gilvimarinus algae. The sequence continues at coordinate 235,910 of NZ_JAULRT010000035.1, read as the reverse complement.
AGGCTGAACAAATGATAGTCCAGGGTAAAGGTCAGCGCCTCGATGGGGGCAAACTGCAAGGTGGCCTGGGTGCTTTCGCGCTCGCGCTCTTCGTCAAACAAAATGGATGACATCCCCCAGGTAACGGCGTGGGGGTTGCCCTCATCATCGACCAGTCCGTTTGCTGCATCGGGTACGCCAAAGGAGCTCAGGGTTTCGCGCACGACATTCTGCTGCTCGTTGGAGTAGGCGAGCAGAATACCGAAGTTTTCATTGTCATTTTTCCAGCTGGCCAGTCCTGAATAGGATGGCGCCCACTCCTCCGCCGATTCGCTGTAGCCAGCCTCGACAGAGCCAAAGAAAGTGAAGGCGTCCATATCCAGCGGACGTCGGGTTTTCAGGTTGACGGTACCGCCGATGGCGCCCTCGTTGACGTTGGCCTCCACGGATTTATAGATGTCCATACCGGAGATCTGCTCAGCGGACAGTAGCTCAAAATTAAAGCTGCGATTGGTGCCGCCCAGGTCAAACCAGCCGACACTGCCCACATTCTGTCCGTTGAGTAGTACCACGCTGTGCTGTGGGGCCGTGCCGCGAATGGTGACACCGGTGACCTCGCCAAAGCCGCGAATCACGGTCACGCCGGGTACACGCTGCAGTGCGTCACCGATGTTCTTGTCGGGGAATTTGCCAATGTCTTCGGCCGATACTGAGTCGAGAACCGAGCTGGCGTCGCGCTTGGTGTCCAGCGCAGTGGCCAGACTGCCGCGAATACCGCTGACTACCACCTCTTCAAGCAGGGGGTCATCGCTTTGTGCGAATGCCGGGGTGGCTGCGCCCATCAGGGCAGCTGTGCTGATGGAGCTGCAAACCAGCGTCAGTTTGCGCAGGGTGTTGTTTCGTTGCATAGCGAATCCTCATTTTTCTTATGGCAGTGACTGATCGCGCTCTTACTCGCGCAGCCTCAGGAATAAGCCCCTTCCATGCCGTTTGCGGGCCGGTGATAGAGCTGTAAATTTAGTCTAATCATTAGACTAATAATATGTCAATCTATTTTACTAATGCTTTGAGGCGAGGCAGCGTGCGCGCAGAGAGGGGGGGGTTAAAGGGATTCGAGAAGTAAGTGCAGGCCGGCGGGCAGGGACAGCAAGGGCGCTACCCAGAGTGTTATCAGCAGCACGCTGGCGGCCACAGGCGGTTGAAAGGCCAAGGGGTTATTCAGAGCTTCGAGCCTGGTGCGGTTGTGGTGGTGGCAGAAGCCTTGGTGTGATGTGCCCGGCTGTTGGCTGAGTTGCTGCAGTGCCTCACTGAGCGCCGCGCTCTGTCCCAGGCACTCGGCGGCAAAGCGGTCGCAGGTTTCTTCCGTTGCCAGGGAGAAGGCGCCCAACAAACGCTGCCGCCCGCCGGCGGGCCAGAGGCGGGTGGCAATATAGAGAGTGAGCCGGCGTAAGTTGTCGCGCCGCTGCCCGTGGCAGTGCTCATGCGCCAGCACGGCGCTTAATTGTTCGGGGCTCAGAGCCTGCTCCAGCGCGGAGGAGACAATGACTCGCGCTCGCCAAAGGCCAGCGCACCAAGCGAAGGCCCGGTCGGCCTCGACCCGGGTATAGGCCCGCTCGCGCTGCCAGCTGCCCAGCTGAGTCAATACTTGCAGGCGGGTGTGGGCGCAGGTCAAGCGGCTATGCAGCCAGAGCAGGCTTATACACAGGCCGAGCATGAAAATGCCGGCACCGGCCAGGCCCAGCGCTGGTGCCAGCTGAAACACCGGGCTGTGGGGCGAGCACTCCTCGCCGTGACAGTGACTGGGCACGAGAAAGCTTCCCGCCAGGGGCGACAGGGTGAGCCCGGCCAAGGCGAGCGCGCAGGCGGGCGGCATCAGGCCGTAAAGCCACAGAACAAGGGCGCGGCTCGCCGGGGCGGCGGTGGCTAGCAGCGGTAGTAACAATGCCAGCGCCCCGGCAAAGAGCCAGCCTAGTAGCAGGTGCAGGAGCAACCACAAAAGGCTGGCTTCGGCCAAGGCGATGGGGTCAGTCATGGTCCGGTTTGGTTTTGCCCGCGCCGGGGCTCTGCTCCAGGTAATCCATAAACCCGGATACCACCGGCGCCATATCGCCTCCGGCGATTTCGTCGGTAATGTCCTGCAAGAGCGTGCAAATCAGGTCTTCGCGCCGAAGGTTGGCGCTGTAGAGATAGGCGCGAGATAACTTGGTTCGGGTCACCACGGCTTTGCGTTGCAAGCGCTCCAGAGTGCTCTGTACCGTGCTAAGGGAGATGCTTTGGCCGGAGAGCTTGTCCAGCACTTGCTGGGCGCTCAGATTGTCGTGCCGCCAGAGAATATCGAGCACAGCGAGTTCGCGCGAGCCCAATGCCGGTGTACGCGAGCCGGTCCGCTTGATGTTTAGCCAGGCGAGCAAGCCGCTGTTGAGATCCATGGGGTGTCCCGGTCTTTTGCCAGAGCACTATTCTAACAGAGCCTAGCGAATCGCCGAATGCTCTCCGGGTATGCGGACAAAGGCACCGCTGCGCTTGCCTGTGCGGGTATTGACGTAACTGCGGCTGAAGCGAATCACGGAAAATGTCTCGGCCATAGGCGAGAAGAGCGTCAGCTCAGCGCGGCAGGGGTTAAGGTGCGCGTGCTGGCACTGATACTCGTAGCGCACATAAAATCCTGGCGCCGGCGCCTTTTCCGGGTCGAGATGCCAGCTGACCCGGGGTTCGGAGTAACCGGTATTGAGACCGGCCTGCTCGGCGAATTGCGCTTCGCCGGCGCGCCAGCTGGCGATATCCTGCGCGCTTTGCAGCGCCTCGCTGTGCAATTGGTAGGCGGTGGAATAGTCGGCCTCGCGCAGCGAGTTCACATAGAGATGGAACACCCGATCGGCGCTGGCACGCTCGGTGGGGCTTGGTTCATAGGCAGCCACCGATAGGCTGAGCAGCAGACCGGCAAGGACTGGAAGGACAAGGCCAGGAAAAAAGTGGCGAAAAAGCGGCATGGTCGTTCCCGTTAAAGATCGCCAGCTACTATAAACCAGCGCCTGTGTTGTACAAGCCGGACGCTGTGAAAGCGTGACCGGTGGGGCGAAAACAACACTCTTTTATCCGCGGCTACTGGTAAATGCGCCAAAAATTGGCTATTTTTCATCCTCCGGGGTGTGCCTTGAGCACACCAATGTCAGGCCCTGATCGGCAGCAGTGCAACAGGTTATTCAGTGATTCAAGCCGCCTCTCCTTTTCTTGCCAACCCGCCGGCCTCGCCCCTTGCAGTGCGCGGCCCCGAGCGCGCTGAGCTCAACCGCGTTAACGCCCCGGAGCCTGTCAGCCGGCCTGTGGTGCAAACCGAACCCGCCCGGCGCGAGAGCGCCGATAGCCGTAAAAATATCGAGCGCATCGACGGCGAACTCTTGCAGGCCGACGGGCCTCAGTTGGATGCGCTGGTGGAGCTGTTTTTACAGCGAGCCGGTGAGCGCTCTGGGAGCGAGTCGGAGCAGCGGGCGGATGATCAGCGTTTTGCCGCGGTCTTTGACGGCCCGCGCCAAGCGTCGGAAAACTCGGGCTCTGAGGCTGTTTTTCGTTCTTCCCTCGGCTTTGGCGATTTGCGTTCGGCGCTCAGCTACTGGGAGTCGCTTCAGCCCCAGCGCGAAGACACTTCCAATCTGCCGGCCCCCATCGCCGCCTATCGGCAGGTGGAATCGGGTCCCACCCCCACTTTGGGCTTGTCGGCCTACGCTTAAGTACCGCCTCAATACAGGGTTTTATCGGCGAACGCCTGCCACTGCATAAAGGGCCGGTCGCTGTTGGGCAGGTGCATGTGGGTAAACGGTATCTGGCGTTCGGCGGCCGGCCTTGCGGCCTCGCGGTAAATCAACGAGTCGTCAAAACCGGCCGCGGCGGCCTGAGCCTGACTGGCCGCGTAGAAAACGCCGTCCAATCGCGACCAGTAAATGGCGCCCAGGCACATGGGGCAGGGCTCGCAGCTGGAATAGAGCTGCGCCCCGGTCAGCTGGTGGCTGCCGAGGGCTTTACAGGCCTTGCGGATGGCGGTCACTTCGGCGTGAGCGGTGGGGTCGCAGTCGTTAGTGACGCGGTTGTAGGCCTCGGCCACCACCCGGCCATCTTTGACCACCAGTGCGCCGAAAGGGCCGCCGCCGGAAACGGCGGCCTCAGTGGCAAGTTCGATACAGCGGTTGAGAAAGTGGCGGTGCTTTTCGGCGGGCGATTCCATACAGACGTTTATCGGCCTATCAGGTGAGAGAGCTGCTCGGCCTTGGCCGCGTCGTTATCGACAAAGCGCAGTTGAATTTTAACCAGTCGGCTGTCAGGGCGGGACTCGGCCGCGGCCAAGCTAGAGACATAGGCATTGAGCTGCAGCATGTCGCTACCGCCCTCGCGCCCTAGGTCCACCACTACCTGATCAAACAACCCAGGCAGGCCGTTGTCGCGGGCAATGGCGGCGCTCAGAGCCTGTAGGTTCAGGTCGCGAATGACACAGGCGACCGGCGGTTTGTTGCTGTCAAAGCGCAGTTGCGCCCTGAGCTTGTTCTTTTTTGCTGCGGCCGGCGCCGGTGCTCTCGGCGCGGCCTCCTGGGCGCCGCCGGTCAGGACATCCACCGAGGCAAAGGCCACGCCGCGGGCACCGCCGTTGCCTGAACTGCCAGCGCCATCGGGCAATTTGTCGACCCGTTTGAGCTGCTTTAACACCTTGCGGATCAGCTCTTCCGGGGTAAAGGGTTTGGTGATGTAGTCCGATACGCCCGCCTGCACCGCCTTAACCACATGGGCGCGATCGCCGCGACTGGAAATCATAATAAAAGGCGTACTCTCGTAGCGCTCATCAGAGCGCAGACTGCGCAGCAGCTCCTCGCCGCTTAGATTGGGCATCTCCCAGTCGGAGAGCACCAGGTCCATGGTCTGGCCCTTGAGCGTCGCCAGTGCGCGGCTGCCGTCGGGGGCTTCATAGACTTCGACGCCGGGCAGTTTGTCACGTAGGTGCTTTTTCACCATGTCGCGGATAAAGCTGGCGTCATCGGCCACTAAAATTCTCAGCGCCATTGCCGGCCCTCTGAAGTGTGTATCAGACTGAGCATAGCTGATTTTTCCGCCGCCAGCCTCTGCGTGCCTCCTGGTTTTGTCGCCACAAGGCCAGACTCAGCCTTGCTTGCGGGTAAAGACCCACTCGCGTTCTTTGGACATCTCCGGAGCAAAGCGGTAACCCTCGACGTCAAACGCCTGGATGTCCTGGGCCTTTTTCAGACGGTTCTGAATAATGTAGGCGCTCATCAGGCCGCGGGCTTTTTTGGCGAAAAAGCTGATGATTTTGTACTGGCCGTTTTTCCAGTCTTTGAAGACCGGGGTGATGATCTCGCCGTTGATCTGCTTGGGCTGGATCGCTTTGAAATACTCGTTGGAAGCGAGGTTGATCAGCGTCTTGCTCTTGATGTGCGCGAGCTGCTCATTGACCGCCTGGGTCAGCTTGTCGCCCCAGAACTGGTACAGGTTATCGCCGCGGCTGTTGTGGAAACGGGTGCCCATCTCCAGCCGGTAGGGTTGAATCAAATCCAGCGGCCGCAGCAGGCCGTATAGGCCTGAGAGAATGCGCAGGTGCTGTTGGGCGAAGTCGAAATCCCGCGCCTTAAAGGTGTCGGCCGCCAACCCGGTGTAGACGTCGCCCTGAAAGGCCAGTGCCGCCTGTTTGGCGTTGGCCGGCGTAAAAGGCGTTTTAAACCCATGGTAGCGGTCGAAGTTGAGCGTGCCGAGTTTGTCGGAGATTTTCATCAGGCCGGAGATTTCCGCCGGCGACAGCTCGCGCAGCTCTTTGATCAGGGCGCGCGAGTCTTTGAGAAAGTCCGGCATGGTGTGCTTGTCAGTCACCGGGGCGGTGTCAAAATCCAGCGTTTTCGCCGGCGAAATTACAATCAACATAGAGGGGTCTCGTGAGTTACTCCGGTTTAAGCAGTTGCTGCCACCAGTTTAAGGGTGTCACGCCGTCGGCGGGATCGTAGACATTGCCGTACTGCCACATGGCCGTGTCGCTGTTGATGGGATTGAACACCTCTTCGATCGCGCTAAAGCCACAGCTGACGTGAATGCTGTAAATCAGCATACGCGGGGTTTCCATATCCAGATCGCCGCCAAGCTTGGCCACCGGGCCGTTCAACTGGTCGGCCAGCTGGCTGGCATCGTCTTTGCTGAAAACCCTGACGCTCAGGTTGCCGCTGTGTTCAATGATTTCAAACTCGCGCTTGTCCGGGTCGGCCCTGATAATATCGCCACTGGCGAGCCCCTTAACAAACGCCGGCGAGCGCACCAGTTGAAGAGTGTTGTCGGGTAGCATCTTGACCGGCAGCCGCTCGACCATGGGGTGGCCGTCGGGCTTGAGACCGGCGAACAGCTCGATCGCTTGCAGTGATTCCATGAAACCTCGGTGTCATTGTAAAAGCTACATTTTAAGTGACAGAACCGTGCGATTATAGGGGCTGTCTTCATAAACGACGATGGAGGAACCTTGTGAGCCAAGGTAAACAACGGTTGTTAATACTATTACTGACGCTGGCTGTGAGTGCGTGCAGCGTCAATCCCGTTACCGGACAGAAAGAGCTGACGCTGATGTCGCCGGAGCAGGAGGTGGCCATTGGCAAGCAACAGTATGGCCCCAGTCAGCAATCTCAGGGTGGGCGTTATGTGGTGGACCCGGATCTCAACGCCTATGTCAGCCAAGTGGGGCAAAAGCTCGCCCGGGTGAGTGACCGCCCCGATCTGCCCTACGAGTTTGTCGTACTCAACAACAATGTGCCCAACGCCTGGGCTCTGCCCGGCGGCAAGATCGCCATCAACCGTGGCCTGCTGGTGTTGTTGGATGATGAGTCGGAGCTGGCCGCTGTGCTCGGCCACGAGATTGTCCACGCCGCCGCCCGGCACGGGGCCCAGCAGCAGACACAGGGCACGGCCCTCAATGTCGGCCTGGTCCTGGCCGGGGTGGCCCTGGCATCGCAAGACCATCAGGCGGCCGGCTTGGCGATGGGAGCACTGGGTGTCGGCGCCCAGGCCTGGCAGGCCCAGTACGGCCAGGGGCAGGAGCTAGAGGCTGACCGCTACGGTGTAGAGTATATGGTGCGCGCCGGCTACGACCCGCAAGGTGCTGTTGAGCTGCAAAAAACCTTTGTCGAACTCTCCGAAGGTCAGCAGGCCAGCTGGCTCGAGAGCTTTTTTGCCAGCCACCCGCCCTCGCAAAAGCGGGTTGAAGCCAACCAGCGCCTGGCGGCTGAACACAGTGGTGGTGTGCGCAATCGGGCCGAATACCAGCGCGCTATTGCCCAGCTGAAAGAAGACGCCGACGCCTACAAGGCCTATCAACAGGCGCTAAATGCGGCCTCCAAAGAAGACTATGCCGAGGCGCGCAAGCACAATGAAAAGGCTCTGAAGGCACAGCCAAAAGAGCCGCTGTTCTGGGAGATGAAAGGTCGGCTCGAAGCCCAGGAAAAAGACTTTGACGGCGCGGCTGAGGCTTTTGGCCGGGCCATCAGTGCCAACCCGGAATTCTTCCGCCCGTATGTCTATCGCGGTATGGCCTACAAACAGCTGGAAAAGCCCGACCAGGCAGCGGTGGATTTCCAAAAGAGTATGGATCTGCTGCCCACCCAAATCAGTGCCTACTATCTGGGTGAATACGCGCTGCAAAACGGCGACCGGCAAAAAGCCATTCAGTATTTTCAGCTGGCCGCCCAGGGGGGCGGAGAGATTGGCGAGGCCGCCCAGGCGCAGTTGCAACGCCTGCAGCAACAAGGCGCTGTTCAATAGACTCCCGGGCCCGTTAACGCCATTAGACTCCATGGCTGGAAACCCCTTTTGTTTCCAGCCATAACCTAACGCGCTGGAGGCGAGAGAGGCTGCCCGGTATACTGGGCAGCCTTCGAACGCCTATAACAATAAGGTCAGTGCCCCGGGTCTATGAATCCCTCCACGAATGACACTCAGCGCTCTGTGCGCCTGCTCTATTGGCTGGACGCTGTTACCGAATGGACCGGCCGGGCGGTGTCCTGGCTCACCCTGCTGATGGTCGTGGTCACCTGTGCGGTGGTGGTGGTGCGCCGATTTCTCGGGCTGGGCTCCATTGGCTTGCAGGAGTCGGTGATCTACATGCACGCGGCGGTGTTTTTGCTCGGCGCCGGCTTTGCGCTAAAACACAGTGAACAGGTACGTGTGGATATTTTCTACCGCCGCTTTTCGCCGCGCGCCCGCGCCTGGGTGGATGCTCTGGGTACCTTGGTGTTTTTACTGCCGCTGTGCGGTTTTGTGGCGGCCATCAGTTGGTCTTTTGTGCTCGGCTCCTGGCAGGTGGGTGAAATTTCAACCGACGCCGGCGGCCTGCCCTACGTCTACCTGCTCAAATCACTGATTCTCGTGTTTGCCGCGAGCCTGACCCTGGCGGCACTGGCCGAGTTGCTGCGTGCGCTCTGTGTGCTGGTGTGGGAGCCCGTCCGTGATTGAGTATTTGCCCCTGATTATGTTCGCGGTGGTGTGCTTGGCTTTGATGCTGGGCTACCCGGTGGCCTTTACCTTGGGTGGTGTCGCCCTGCTCTTCGCCGGCGGCGGCATCGTTGCTGGCACCTTTGACCCGGCCCTGCTGCTCACCTTTCCGGGCCGGTTGTACGGCATCATGAGCAACTACACGCTGGTGGCCGTGCCCCTGTTTGTGTTTATGGGGGTGATGCTGGAAAAATCCCGCCTCGCCGAAGAGCTGCTGGACAACATGGCCCGCGCCTGCGGCCGGCTGCCCGGAGGGCTGGGCCTGTCGGTGATTCTGGTGGGTGCGCTGCTCGCGGCAAGCACCGGTATTGTCGGCGCCACGGTGGTGACCATGGGGCTGATGTCGCTGCCCACCATGCTGCGCCACGGCTATCAGCCAGCGCTGGCCACGGGCACGATTTGCGCTACCGGTACTCTCGGCCAGATTATCCCGCCTTCCATCGCGCTGGTGTTGCTTGGCGACGTGCTCTCCAGCGCCTACCAGCAGGCGCAACTGCGTCTCGGGGTGTTAAATCTGCAGACGGTGTCCGTGGGCGATCTGTTTGTCGGCGCGGTGATCCCCGGGCTGATGCTGGTGGTGCTCTACATGCTCTATGTGCTGTTTGTTGCGGGCACCCGGCCAGAGCGAGCGCCGCGCGCCTGCTTGAGCGATGATGAAGAGCCTGTCTCGCGCAGCCGTTTGCTCCTGTCCCTGGTGCCGGTGCTGGTCCTGATTACCCTGGTGCTCGGCTCTATTTTGCTGGGCATTGCCACGCCCACTGAGGCGGCGGGTGTGGGCGCGGCCGGTGCACTCATGTTGGCGGCCTGCAAACGCCAGCTGACGCGCGCGCGGCTGGTGGACGTGATGCGCAGTACCACCCGCGTCAGCGCCATGATTTTTACCATTTTGATCGGCGCATCGCTGTTCTCATTGGTGTTTCGCGGCTTTGGTGGCGAGGAGTTGGTGCACCAACTGTTCTCGCAAATGCCCGGTGGCGTGGTGGGCGCTACCCTGGTGGTGATGCTGGTGATTTTCCTGCTGGGCTTTATTCTCGATTTTATCGAAATCACCTTTGTGGTGGTGCCCATTGTCGGGCCGGTGCTACTGGCCATGGGGGTGGACCCGGTGTGGCTGGGCATTATGATTGCCATTAACCTGCAGACCTCCTTTCTGACCCCGCCGTTCGGCTTTGCACTGTTCTACCTGCGCGGTGTGGCGCCCGAGTCGGTGCCCACCAGCGCGATCTATCGCGGCGTTGCGCCCTTTATTGCCTTACAATTACTATTGCTACTGGTTCTGGCGATCTGGCCGTCCTTGGTCACTTGGCTCTAATTGGGCCCGGGTTGCGGAACTGCTCTTTAATGCACCTGTCGTTAAAGTGATTTAACATTTCCTGTATTGACCACCTCGCCTCTGCGGCGTCCACAAGCTAAGGTATACAACATGGCCATGCACGGTCTGGACGATGATCCCACCCCCAATGGTGTACTCACCCTGCAAACCCTTTCCATGCCCTCCGATACCAATCCCTACGGGGATATTTTCGGTGGCTGGCTGATGTCGCAAATGGATATTGGCGGTGCGATTCTCGCGCAGGACGTTGCCCGCGGCCGGGTCACCACCGTGGCGGTGGGCAGCATGGTGTTTTTGCGGCCGGTGCCCGTGGGTGCTACCGTGAGTGTCTACGCCGAAGAGGTGGAGGTCGGGCGCTCATCCATCCGTATAATGATCGAGGTGTGGATCAAGGATCATCGCAACGGCGAAACCGCCAAGGTCACCGAAGGCGAGTTCGTGTACGTGGCGATTGACGACAATGGTCGCACCCGGCCAGTCAACCGCTAGTCGGTGGTCGCTAATATTTGTTAAGCGGGCCAGCGAAACCTGGCCCTGGTTGGCAAAACTGACGAAAAGCGTCCAGGTTCTTTTGAGCTTGGCTTTTTTCTCACACTTCTTAACGTCAGCCGGCGGCGAGCTCTGATAGCGTAGCCATACTGCCAAGGCAAGGAACGGCATCTATGTTAAAAGACAATGCGCGGGGCTACGGGTTAATAACCATTATCGTTCACTGGGTGAGCGTCCTGGCCATCGTCTTTCTATTTGGCCTCGGGCTGTACATGACCAGCCTCAGCTATTACGAGCCCTGGTATCACAAAGGCCCGTCATTGCACGTCAGCATCGGCTTACTCTTGGCGATACTGACCCTGGCCCGACTGCTCTGGCGGCTGTTCAGCCGCAGCCCCGACCCGCTGCCAAATCACTCGTTATTGATTCGCTTTGCCGCGACCAGTGCCAAGGTGGTGCTCTACGCCCTGATTTTTACGGTGCTCGCCACCGGATACCTTATTACCACGGCCGAGGGCAAAGGGCCTGACATCTTTGGCTGGGTCACCTTTCCGGTACTGGTGGAGCTCGGCGCTGACAATGTGGATCTTGCCGGGGAGATTCATCTGATTTTCGCCTGGGCGATTATCGTGGTGGCGGCCTTGCACGGGCTGGCCGCGTTGGTTCATCACTTTGTGATCCGGGATAAAACACTCGTGCGTATGTTAAAGCCTGTTAAAACTTCTACCGATTCTCATCAAGGAGATTGATATGAAAGCTCTGCACCGCTCACTCAAGACCGCTGTAGCAACCGCTGTACTGACGGGCGCCAGCCTGACCTCCGTCCAAGCCCTGGCGGCGGATTACGTTATCGACGCCAAGGGTGCTCACGCGTCCATCAACTTTAAAATCAAGCATCTGGGTTACAGTTGGCTGACCGGCCGCTTTAACGACTTCAGTGGCGATTTCAGCTACGACCCAGCCAAGGTGGAAGAGAGCAAGATCCACGTGACCATCGACACCACCAGCATCGACAGTAACCACGCCGAACGCGACAAGCACTTGCGCGGCAGCGATTTTTTGTCCGTGGATAAATTTCCGCAAGCCAAGTTTGTGAGCAAGCGCATCACCAACGTGGAAGATGGCGGTGAAGAGTTCGATGTTGTCGGCGACCTCACCCTGCACGGTGTGACCAAAGAAATCACCATTGAGGTGGAAAAAGTCGGCGAAGGTAAAGACCCTTGGGGCGGCTACCGCGCCGGCTTTGAGGGCGACACTGAAATCCGCCTGAAAGACTTTGGTATCGACTACGATCTTGGCCCGGCTTCGCAAGTGGTTGAATTGGAGCTGCACGTAGAGGGTATCAAGCAGTAGTGCGCTTTTGATGCTCCAGACATCTGGCGCTCTGGTTCAAAACAATCTGAGCATTTGAAGTAAAAACGAGGCCGGCTTTTTGCCGGCCTCGTTCGTTCTGTGGTTCCTGCTTTAGGCGCTAGAGGTTTAGAGTTAGCTTGCTGATGGCACTATCGCTTTGCAGAATTTTCAAAATAACGTTTCAAAAAGCTACTTTATTTCACCGCAGGCAACGCGACTGCCGCCACCGCCGAGCGGCTTGGGCAGGTCGGAATAATTGTCCCCGCCTTCATGTAACATCAGCGCGCGACCTTTTAGGTCCTCCGGTTTGATTTTGGGGGCCAGCACCGGCTGAGTGGCCTTGCCGTCCTCGCTGACGTAAAGCGCGGGCAGATCACCCAGGTGGCCCTCGCTCCAAGGTGGCGCGTGGTTGCCGTGGCCTTTGGGGTCGTAGTGGCTGCCGGCGGCGCCGGCGGCTTTGCCATCCTTGGGCTCACAGCTTGGGTGCTCATGCACATGAAAGCCGTGCGCGCCCGGCTCAAGGCCAGACAAGTCCGGGGTGAACACCGTGCCGTGCTCGGTCTCGTGCACGCGGATCTGACCCAGCTTGTCGCCAACGCCATCGCTGTCTACGGCGTAAATGTCAACATTGAGTGCGGCGCTGTAGGCGAAAGCCGGCGCCGCCAGGCTGGCAAAAAGGAGTGTTCGTAGAGTGTGTTTCATCGCAAGTCTCCCGATAGAGTAAATGTATCGGGAGGTGACGCAAAGGTTGGGCCAACAACTGTTTGTTCCAAGGATGGCATAGATTTTAAATTTTATTCCTCTTAAAACTCGATGATGCCGCCTCTAGGAGAAACCCTAATAAATTGTTCGCCATTTCTCTTTAAAAAGAAAAGGTAGGTTTTGTTCTTTTCAAGTGGTAGGTTTGAAACCTTAGTACCTTGGCAGACGGGTAGGCTAATGGACCCGACGCTGAGCCCTCGGAGATTCTCAATAACCTCTATTTTGGATTCATAGTAACGCTCATTACACTGCCAGGGCTTTATTAGTTCATCGTGATTTTCGACGACCCGCCCAATAAAGATGTGAGATGCGGTTTTGGCAATAGTGACATTATCCATCTCGGGCATTGTTGTCGCCATGCTGTGTAGTGGAAGTAAGCTTAGCGCTATCGCCAACAGTAAATATTTCATGGAAGTTACCATCCTTCTGGTGCGCTCGCTGAAGCATTGAAGCCTTTCTCCTTCAGTAGGCGCAGTTTTTTTGAATCTTTCACTAGGCATATGCCTTCATGCCCTATGGCGCACGCCACCCAGTCATTGCTGTCCATCGGATAGAGACAGACAGAGTCCACAGAGCTTATTAATTCGGAAGAGAATCGATGCAAGTAAGAAATAAGAGAGGGTTTCGCTTTTATCGGGTTGGAGTGATACGGGATAAAACCGTCTGAGTACTCGGTGACGGGCTTAAGGGCGCTCCTGCTAATCCCAGTGTTAAAAATGGGAATGGTTTGGCAAGTTGTTTCCGGGTAGTACCACAAAACCAATTGGTATGGTTCTTGGGCGGCAAAAAGTTCGATGAGTTGAAGCTGCCTTTTTAGCCCAGATTCTTGGATGTAAATCATGACACCTATCGATTTCTCAATTTCAACTTATCCACCAATAATGGCGTTGAGATGGATTGTTGGAAAATAATACGCCCAAAAAAGAATGGCGGGCACACAAGAGAAGGGCAGCCCTGCGGTGAACCATAATGCCGCCTCAATTTTAGCGCTTTTCCCTTGCTTAATTTTATGCTGGACAAAAACCTTGGTGTGCGGATTGGGGAAGGTATTGAAGGGATAGCTCCGAATGGCTATCCAAAGAAAGTAAAGTGATGCCGGCCAAAACATTAGGCCGAAGTAGGCGAGTGCCCAAAATGGGCGCTCTTGAAAGGATACAATCCCGAGCGCCCAAAGCCCAAACATCATCAGGGTCGTAAGAAGGTAACAGAATGTGAAGTATCTTCTCTTGTCTGTCGGGACTAAAACCATAGATGTTTTGCGAAGGCAGGCGGTTTTGTTGCCTGCTAGTCGCCCTCGCGCACCTGATAGTAAGCCTCTTCCGAGACTTTATGCCACTGCCCGGCTTTTGCTTTAAAGGCTTTGTAGGATTCCCACACCCGGGCGAACATGGCGTTTTGTTCGGCCTGCTCGATAAAGACCTGTTCTGTCATTGTGCGCAACTCGTTCAGTACTTCATCGGGCAGGCGCCGCAGTTGTACACCGTGTTGCTCCACCAGGGTCTTGAGGGCGGCGTTATTAGTGGCGGTGTATTGATCCAGCATATCCTGGTTGGCAGCGCGAGCGGCGTAGGTGACTATGGCCTGTAAGTCGGCGGGCAGCTTTTCAAAGGCCGGTTTGTTAACCAGCAGTTCCAGGGTGGAGCCGGGCTCGTGCCAGCCGGGGTAGTAGTAATAGCGCGCCACGTCCTGAAACCCAAAGGCGAGGTCGTTGGCCGGGCCGACCCATTCGGCGGCGTCGATCACGCCGGTTTGCAGTGCGGTGTAGAGCTCGCCGCCGGGGATATTGACGCTGGTGCCGCCGGCGCGGTTAAACACTTCACCGGCAAGGCCCGGGATGCGCATTTTCAGGCCCTTGAGATCGGCGAGGGTATTGATCTCCTTGTTAAACCAGCCGGCCATCTGAATGCCGGTGTTGCCGGCGGCAAAGGGGATGATGTTAAACGGCTCGTAGACCTCGCGCCACAGTTCCAGGCCGCCGCCGTGGTGCAGCCAGCCGTTCATTTCCTGGGCATTCATGCCAAAGGGCACGGTGGTAAAAAACTGGGTGGCCGGGGACTTGCCGCGCCAGTAGTAGGCTCCGCCGTGACCCATTTCCACGCTGCCGGAAGAGACGGCATCAAACACGCCCATGGCGGGGACAATTTCGCCGGCGCCGTGTACGTGAATGATGAGCCGCCCGCCGCTCATTTGCTCAACCATTTTGGCAAATTCTTCGGCGGTGGTGCCCAGGCCCGGAAAATTTTTCGGCCAGGTGGTGACCATGCGCCAACGGTAGTGCTGTTGCTCGGCGGCGGCGCCTTCGCTTTGCGCGCTGCCGAACTGCTTGGCGTTGCTCATTACCAGTGCGGCAAAAAGAGCGACGCTGAGCGCCACCAGGGCCAGGATGATCAGGGGCGTGAGATTAACTGAGCGAGCGTTTGTCATGGTGTGGTTTTATTGTTTTGGGTTAGAGGCAAAATGATAGCACGGGGCATTGCTATAGCGTGTGGCAGGCACCCGGTGCCGGGCGCCTGAAGGAACATTAAACCGCCTCGAGCTTGGCGTATTGCATCACCAGCCACTTAGTGCCTTCGTTGTCAAAGTTGATTTGCACCCGGGTGCTGGCGCCCGAGCCCTCGAAATGGACGATGATGCCCTCGCCAAATTTTTTGTGTGTCACCCGCTGGCCGAGGCGAAAGCCGGTGTCTTCGCCCGAATCTGACAGGCGCAGACCCGCGCCGCCGGCGCGGCGCTCACCGCGACTTTGCAGCCGCGCCGGGCGAGAGATGGTGCTTTTGATGCGCACCTCTTCGAGGTATTCGTCCGGGATTTCTTTGACAAAGCGAGACACGGCATTAAAGGTTTCACCGCCGTGCAGACGGCGCGTCTCAGCGTAACAAAGGTAGAGCTTTTCCATGGCCCGGGTAATGCCTACGTAGGCAAGGCGACGCTCTTCTTCCAGCCGGTCCGGGTCCTCGATGGACATTTTATGGGGAAAGAGATTTTCTTCCACACCGGCCATAAACACCAGCGGAAACTCCAGCCCCTTGGCCGAGTGCAGGGTCATCAGCTGTACGGCGTCTTCAAACTCGTCGGCCTGAGCCTCGCCGGCATCGAGTGCGGCCGTGTCGAGAAACTGTTGCAGAACGGGTTCGTCCTCGTCCTCGGCATCGAAGACGCGGCAGGCGGTAATCAACTCTTCCAGGTTCTCGGCGCGTGCCTGGCCCTTTTCACCTTTTTCGTTTTTGTGAAACTCGTAAAGCCCTGTTGATTCCAGCACTGCCTCGGCAAAACGGTCCAGCGCCAGGTCGGCGCTTTTCTCGGTGAGAGCGTCAATCAGCTGAATAAACCCGAGCAGCGCGTTGCTCGCGCGCGCGCTGAGCAGTTTGTTTTGCACCATTTGCCCGGTTGCCTGCCAGAGCGAGCAGCCGTGCTCGCGGGCAAAAGCTCGGATGTCTTCCACCGTTTTACCGCCAATGCCCCGGGTGGGTGTGTTGATGACCCGCTCAAAGGCAGGGTCGTCGTCGCAGTTGGTGGCCAGGCGCATATAGGTGAGGGCGTTTTTGATTTCGAGCCGGTCGTAAAAGCGCTGGCCGCCATAGATGCGGTAGGCAATCCCCTCGCGCAGCAGGGCCTCCTCCAGTACCCGCGACTGGGCGTTGGAGCGGTACAGAATGGCGCAGCTGTTTTTACTCTGGCCTTTGCCAATCCAGTCGTTGATGCGCTCGACAATAAAGCGCGCCTCGTCCTGCTCGTTAAAGGCTGCGTACAGTGAGATGGGGTCGCCGTCGCTGCCGTCGGTCCAGAGCTCTTTGCCGAGGCGGCCAAAGTTGTTGGCGATGACCGCGTTGGCGGCACCCAGAATATTGGCCGTGGAGCGATAGTTCTGCTCCAGTCGCACCACGCGGGTCTCGGGGTAGTCCTCTTCAAAGCGGCGGATGTTTTCCACCTTGGCGCCGCGCCAGCCGTAAATGGACTGGTCGTCATCGCCAACGGCGGTGACGAAGCAGGCCTCGCCTGCCAGCACCCGCAGCCAGGCGTATTGTACGGAGTTGGTGTCCTGAAACTCGTCCACCAAAATAAACGGGAAGCGGCCCTGGTAGTGGGACAGCAGGGCCGAGTTGTTGAGCCACAGCTCGTGGGCGCGCAGCAATAACTCGGCAAAGTCCACCAGGCCGCCGCGCTCGCAATCCGCCTCGTAGGCGCGGTAGACCGCCGCCATGGTGCGGATAAACGGATCGGCGCTCTCCTGCAGGTGCTTGGCGCGCAAGCCTTCGTCTTTTTGGCCGTTGATAAACCACTGGGCCTGGCGCGGTGGCCAGCGCTCAGCATCCAGCCCCAGGTTTTGGTAGACGCGCTTGATCAGCCGCAGTTGATCGTCGCTGTCGAGAATCTGAAAGTTCTGCGGCAGCTTGGCGTCTTTCCAGTGAGCTTTGAGCAGCCGGTGAGCCAAGCCGTGAAACGTGCCCACCCACATGCTGCGGGTATTGATGGGCGTGCCCGCCTCGCGAAACAGCTCGTCCAGGCGGGCGCGCATCTCCTTGGCGGCCTTGTTGGTAAAGGTCACGGCCAAAATACTGTAGGGGGAAACGCCCTGGGTCTGCACCAGCCAGGCGATGCGGTGCACCAGCACCCGGGTTTTGCCGCTGCCGGCGCCGGCCAGAATCAGCTGGTTGCCGGGCTCGGCGGTAACGGCCTCGAGCTGGGCGTCGTTAAGGTTGGCGACGAGTTCAGGTGCTTGCATGGGAGACTTCTGTATCTGCAGGGCCTGGGCACCGGGCTTGTGCTCTTGCGATGACAAAACTTAAAACACAAACGGTGTGCGCAGGCCCGGGTTTGTTGTATGGTCGACACGCCCGGGCGCGCTCGTTGACCGGCAGGATAACATTTTACTGTAAATTTACCCAGTAACCCTGTCAGCACTGGAGAGACGAATATCATGGAGCCACTGACGCATTGCCGCTTGCTGGCGCTGTACAACCTGCGCATGAACCGCCAGGTCTATGGCGCGGCCGCTGGATTGGACGAGGCCACCCTGGCCGAGCCCGCGGGCGCCTTTTTTGGCTCTATTCTCGGGACACTCAATCACATCTTGGTGGGCGATTTGCTGTGGTTGAACCGCTTTGCCGCCCACTCGCCGGCCTACACCAGCCTGATGCCCCTGGCGGAGCTGCCGCGTCCCACCCGGCTCGACGAGCTGCTCTACGATCGCTTTGGCGCCTTGTCGTCGGCGCGCGCGCTGGTGGATGAGGCCATAGTGCACTGGAGCGCCGATGAGCTCGCCGCCGCCGATCTCGACCGCCCGCTCGCCTACCATAACAGCAAAGGCGAGCCCGCCACGCGGGATTTTGGCGAGCTGCTGATGCACTTTTTCAACCACCAGACCCATCACCGCGGCCAGGTCAGTACACTGCTTAACCAGCGCGGTGTGGACATCGGTGTTACGGACTTTCTTATCGATATTCCCCAGGTGGGCGGCGCTTGACTCTGCGCCACAAGGCCCCATTATGGCGGGAAGTACGCAAGCTGTTACACGGTTAGAGGTTTATGTCTGAGGTTTATATTATCCAGAATCAGGACAAGCTGTTTTTGAGCAAGCAGCGCGCCTGGCTCGATGGCCGCGACCCGGCCAGTCTGTACCGCAGCGCCCATAAAGACGAAGCGGTCAACGAGAAGTTTGAAGTCAACGCCAAGGATTACTCCCAGCGGGTAAGCTTGGTAAGGTGCCCGCTCAACGAGCGCGGCCAACCGCAGATCGACCCGGACATTTTGCCGCCGCCGCAGCCCAAAGCCAGCCAGTCCCTGTCTCTGGCGCTGGATGAGGCGGGTACCGACAGCGAGCCCGGCGCGGCAGCACCGGCCGAGAGCCAGTAAAGGGCCCAGGGCCCCACAGAGGACAACGTTTTGTCACAATTTGACGCGCACCTGGCGGCCTTTGCCGCACCTGCGGCCAATGGCACTTTGCGCGGTATTTTGCGCGGAATCGAGAAAGAGAGCCTGCGGGTAACGCCCGAGGGTCGCCTGGCGCAAACGGACCACCCGGCCGGGCTCGGCTCGGCGCTGGCCCATCCGCACATCACCACCGATTACTCCGAGGCGCTGCTGGAATTTATCACAGAGCCCTCGGCGTCCATCGAGGCCGTGCTCGGCCAGCTGGATGACATCCACCGCTACACCTACGGCCAGCTCGAGAGCGAGCACCTCTGGCCGGGCAGTATGCCCTGTGTGCTGGCGGGCGACGATTCTATCCCCGTGGCCCGCTACGGCAGCTCCAACAGCGGCGCCATGAAAACCATTTATCGGCTCGGGCTCGGCCACCGCTACGGCCGCGCTATGCAGACCATTGCCGGTGTGCATTACAACTTCTCGCTGCCGGATGAGTTCTGGCACGAGCTGGCAAGGCTGGAGGGCACTGAGCAGAACTTGCAGTCGTTTAAAACCGACAAGTACTTCGCCCTGATCCGTAACTTTCGCCGCTATTTCTGGCTCTTGCTCTACCTGTTTGGCGCGGCGCCGGCGGTGTGCCGCAGCTTTGTGCGCGGGCGCAAGCACGCGCTTGAACCTCTGGGACAGGACGAAAACACCCTGCACGCTCCCTACGCTACCTCGCTGCGCATGGGGGACCTCGGTTATCAGAGCGACGCCCAGCAGTCGCTGATTGTCTGTTACAACAACCTGGACAACTACCTGCAGACGCTCTGTGGTGCCATTACCCGCCCGCATCCGGCCTACGAGGCCATTGGCCTGAAAGACGCCGAGGGGCACTATCAGCAACTCAACACCAGCCTGCTGCAAATCGAGAACGAGTTCTACAGCACCATTCGCCCCAAGCGCACCGCCAAGTCCGGCGAGACCGCGCTCCAGGCGCTGCGGCTGCGCGGCGTGGAGTATGTGGAAGTGCGCTGCGTAGACCTCAACCCCTTTGAGCCTCTGGGTGTGTGCAGCGAGCAGCTGCATTATCTGGATGCCTTTTTGCTGTTTTGCCTCTTGCAGGACAGCCCGCTCACCGGCGATACCGAATACCTGGGTCTGCAGGAAAACCAAAAGCGGGTGGTCTATAGCGGCCGCGACCCGGCCCTGAAGTTAATGGTCAACGGCGGTGAAGTGAGCGCGCGGGAGTGGGCGAGCCAAGTACAACAGGGTGTTTTGTCCTGTGCCCGCCTGCTGGACACTGCCTGTGGCGGCAGCGCCTATGAGCAGGCTCACGCCGAGGCGCAGCGCAAGTTGGCGGGCGAGGCCTCAACGCCAGCGGATCGGGTACTGCAGGTATTACGTGACAAGCAGCAAACCTACTACGCCTTTGCCATGGAGCTGGCGCAGGCGCACAGTGCCCATTTTGCCGGCCGCCCCCTGGAGGCCGAGCGCGAGGCGCACTTCAAGGCCCTGGCCGAGCAATCGATACGACAGCAGACAGAGGTGGAGGCGGCCGATCAACTCAGCTTTGACGCGCATCTGGCCGCTTACTACGCTCAGTACCGCGACTGCGCCAACTGCGGCTGCGAGCCGCAGGCGGCTATTTCTGCACAATCAGGTTGTTAAAGTAGATCTCGAGCACATCGTTGGCGCTCTGCTCGGTTTCGAGCAGAGCGATGATCTCTTCCTTAGCGGTTTCGCGCAGCTGCTCCACGCCCTGCTGAGTGGTAATGGACTCTTCGCTCTGCCGGGAAAACAGCATCACCATAGCGTTGCGCAGCAGCGGCATATGATGGCGCACTGAAGCGGCCGTGTGTACATCGTTGACACGCACACTCAGCTCGGTCTTAAGGTACTTGAGGCGACCAGTGCCGCCGTAGTTGACGACAAAAGGCGGTTGCATGGGGATGTAGATGGAGCCTTCCACCGAGCCTTCTTGATCGTCCTGGGCCCAGGACGCCGCACCCGCCAGAAGCAGCAATAAGGCGAGAGTGCCTCGTGTTAAACATTTCATGGGTGTGTCCCGTTGTGACCTTATTGGCCAGCATAACGCGAGCGCTCAAAGACGGCAACGCAGCCGGGCGCAAAGCCAAAGGTCATGTTAAACTGGCCGGACCCCTGATTAGGGGGTTATAAAAGTAAGCACCCTCAGGGGAATATTTATGCTGGAAAATTGTCAGGACGCCAAAGAGCGCTGGGGCGGCGTCAGTCAGATTATTGATCGCTGGCTGGCAGAGCGACAGGAGATGCTGGTTAAATACTGCGCTCTGTCGGACACCAAAGGTCAGGATGACGAAGCTCGTGGCGACAAGCTCAAACGGCTGTGTGAGATCATGGTGGACTATGTCTCTGCCGGCCACTTTGAAGTCTATGATCAACTGCTGCAAGAAGGCCGGGATTTTGGGGACGATAAAGCTCTGAAGGCCGGTGCCGAGTACTTTAAAACGGTGGATGGTACCACCGAAGAAGTGCTCGATTTTAACGACAAATACCAGGAGACGGATGACCTGACGAGCCTGGATGCAGACCTCTCGCGCCTGGGTGAAACTCTCGAAGCGCGCTTCAGTGCGGAGGATCGTATGATCGCCGTGCTCCACGAAGCCCACCGGGACAAAGTCGAGTAAGGCTCCGGCACCCGCTGCTCAGCGGGTGCTACACTTGCCGTGACAATCCATTTGGCGCGGCAACACCATGATTAAACCTCCTGTCTGGCTTTTCTTTTCTCTGCTGCTTTCCCTGCCGGCCCTGCTGTCCTGTTCGCCCGATCCGGGGCCGAGTGCTGAGTTGGAAGTGGCTGCCCGCAGTGTACAGAGCGGCGCACTCGCGCCTGATGGCACTCAGGCTGTGATCGGTTCGGTCTATCACGGCGGCAGCTTTTGGCAGCTTGCGGAGCGCGAGCGGCTGTTTAACTGGAACCACAGCCAGAGTGACATGACCCTGTTGTTGGCCACAGCCATTTCGCCCGATGGTGGCTGGGCGGCAACGGTTGATGAGCAGTCGCTGGTACTTTGGAATACCCGTGAGGGCCAGGCTGCCGGTTTTTGGCGCATTCCCGCCGAAGTCCTGTCGGTGGCGCTCGGGCGCTACGGCAATGTTGCGCTGCTGGGCCTGGGTGACGGTCGCGGAGCGCTTTACGACGTGCGCGGCGGCGGTATTTTTCGAAGTTTTGCCCACGAGGGCCGGGTCAATGACGTGGCGGTGAGCGACGATCTCAGTGTGACGCTCACCGGCGGCGAGGACTTTCGCGTTAAGGTCTGGGATACCCAGACCGGCGAGCTGCGTTTTGAGCGGCTCTACAACGAGCCGGTGCAGGAGGTGGCGCTGAGCGGGGATGGCCGGCGCGCCCTGGCGGCCGCCAAGTACGACCGGGTTGAGATTTTCACCACTGACACCAACCAGAGCCTATGGCAATTGCCGTTTGCGAATGAGCGTGTCAAACGCGGTTTGAACATCACGGCGGCGCGCTTTTCCGACGACGCCACCTATCTGCTCACCGGGCGCCCGGACGGCCTGGTGCAGCTGTGGGACATCGATGGCCAGAGCGAGGTCTACCGCTGGCAACTGCCCAAACGCAAGCAGTGGCAGCCCTCGGCTACGGCGGTGATTGACATCAGTTTTACCGACGACCCCAACCGCTACCGCGCCATCAGCAGCAACGGTTTTGTCTACACCCTGACGTACTAGCAGGCACAAAAAAGCCCCCGTCTGTTGCCAGGCGGGGGCTTTTCCTTGAGCCGGCGATTTACTCTTCGCCAGCCTCAGCGTCTTGCGCTTCGGCCGGTGCATCAGCCGGTTCAACTTCCAGCAGTTCAACCTGGAAAATCAGCGTGGCGTTGGGCGGAATGCCGTGGTTGCCACCGGGGCCGTAGGCCAGATCTGACGGAATGTAGAGCTCGTATTTGGAGCCGGTTTCCATCAACTGCAGGCCCTCGGTCCAGCCGGAGATTACTTGATTCAGGGCAAAGGTCGCCGGCTGGTTGCGCTCGTAAGAGCTGTCGAACACGGTGCCGTCGATCAGCTTGCCTTCGTAGTGGACGGTGACGGTGTCTTCAGCTTTTGGCTTGATGCCGTCGCCCGCTTCCAGCACTTTGTACTGCAGGCCGCTGTCGGTGATCTCAACACCTTCTTTAGCGGCATTATCCGCCAGGAAAGCTTCGCCCTCGGATTTGTGCTTGTCGGCCAGCTCTTTCTGACGCTGCTGTTGCAGCTCCATTTGCTGCTCCTGGAAGGTCTGCATCACTTCCTGGATTTGCTCGTCGGTCAGGCGCTGCTCTTTGTCATCGCGCACGTCGGTCAGTGCCGCGGTAAAAGCTTCCACTTCAATCGGTACTTCGCGCTGCTTGAAGTTGCTGGCCATGTTCAGAGCGATGGCGTAGTTCACCTTTTGTTCCAAGGTTTCCAGCTGTACTTCCTTGGCAGTGTCTTGTTGAGAGTCGCCCTGGTTGCAGCCAGCGATCAGGGCCGCGGAGCAGAGCATGCCGGTCATCAGTAAACGCTTGTTAATCATAATCTACCTATTTTTCTTGGTGTATGGAACCTCTGCCCGGTAAGGGGCAGTGGCTGGCCGGGGCCTCCGGCCTGCAGGTACCTATAAAGAGCGCTCATAGTACCCTATCTTGAGCGCAGTGTGCGCGTTGGCGCGCATTGTGAACCCCCGGTGTGTGCGGTGGTCGTTAAAAAAGCGCCACCGCCGCTAGCAAGGGTATGGGCGCTCGTGGCGATTTCAATGGCGCAGCCGCCGCTTCTGTGCGCCAAAAGCAGAGGATAGGGGCAGGTCGACATCAACCAGCGGCCAGCTCACATTTCAGCGCGTGGGGGCGTACACTTTTTGAATAGATAGGTCTACAATGTTCAGCACAGAAAGTTCCCCTCTCCGACATTCAATTTTTTAGCTCACAAAGGGTTTTATTATGGCCGCCAAGAGGAAATCAGCCTTGTCTGTCGCGCAACTGGAAAAGGAAATCGCTTCGGTCAAGGCCAAGCTCAACAGCGAGCGGGAAAAGAGTGTAGCCGCCGCGAAGAAAGCCGTTGCCGCCGCCAGTAAAAAACTGGCCACCGAGAAAAAGAAATTGGTTGGCCTGCGCAGCCGTAAACAAGCCGCTGCCAAAGGGGCGAAAACCGCCGCTGGCAAAAAGCGTCTGGACAAAGCCTCGGCTGAACTCAAGGCGGCCCAGGCCAATGTAACAGCGCTCGACGCTAATCTGAAAACAGAGCGCGACGCCCTTGCCAGTGTGCAAACCGAGTTGGGCAACGCCCAGGCGTTTGCCAGGCTGCAGGCCAAGGCGGAGCGCGAGCTGGCCGCCAAGCAGAAAAAAGCGGCGAAGAAGACCCGCGCAAAAGCGAAAAAGCGTCCCGCGCGCAAGAGCCCTGCGACTGCTGATGCGGCTGTAGCGCCGAGTAAAGCGGCGCCCAAGAAAAAAGCGGCCGCCAAAAAGCGTCCTGCGGCGAACAAGGCGGTTGTAAAATCCAAACGCCCGGCTGCGAAAAAAGCCGCGACCAAGGCGACCTCAGCTCCGGCAGCAGAGTCGGCAACAAAAACCCTGGTAAAAAAAGCCGCGGCGAAAAAGCCAGCGGCGAAGAAGGCCGCTGCGAAAAGCGCCGCGAAGCCGGTAACGCCCGCAGCGGTACCGGCAGCGCCGCCGGCGCCCAAACCCGACTTGGCACCACAACCTCTTCCGAGCCATATGGGCACCCAGATGATTGAGCCGTCTGACTCGGACAAGCCCAAGGCCACGCCCGTGCCCGACGCCCCTGCGGCGCCGAAAACCGGCGGCTTGTTTGACGAAGATTTTTAACGGCGCCTGACAACCCAAAAGCCCCGCAAGGGGCTTTTTTTTGTCTGTGATTTATCGGGGTCTAGAGAAAAAAGCCGGGGCTTGATGCACCCTCTGGCTCGCCCCAAGTGTCGGGTGTTCCGTGCCCGGTTTACACCAATTCCTCGCCTTGTCGACCCTCAGATTTGTTCATAACCTCAATGGCCTGGCGAAGCTGATGCGCAATGCGCTTCTGCTCGGCCGCCGCTACCGAGAGTCTCTCCAGATACCGGTTGAAATACGTCAGCGCCGGATTGGGCGGCAACAGGGGTGATGGCGCAGCCTGTGACTGGCGCAGCAGCCATTGGCGCTCGGCTTCGAGTTCGGCGCCTTTGATCTGCTCGCGCAGCGCATGCTCGGGCTCGGTTAATGCTGTGTTGGCTTTCATCCAGCGGCGCGCCTGCCTGAGTGGCTCAACGACGTGGCGCTGCCACTGCTCGCTGGTCTTGTACAGGCGGGTCAATGCGTCGGCCTCGAGCTCGCGCCCGGTGATGTCAAACCAGATGAGCACCAGGGCCAGGGGAATGTGCATGTCCGCCGCGTCTTGCAGCGACAGCAACAGTGGCTCGACACCGGCTTGGCGGTACAGTGACTGGCAAAAAGGCCAGAGTTCGCTTTCTACGCAATGCATATCGGCTGTCACTTGGTGGGTTGGTGGTGCGACGAAAATAGTGCAAATTGCCCAAACACACCATAGAATGCGCCGCATGATTTCTCTCGATACTATCAGTTTACAGCGCGGCGCCAAGTTTCTTCTGAGCGAAGTGGATTTGTCCATTTTTCCCGGTCAGAAAATTGGGCTGATCGGTGCCAATGGCAGTGGCAAGTCTTCCCTGTTTAAGTTATTGCTGGGGGAGTTGCAGGCCGATGGCGGCACTTTGGATTTGCCCCGCCACTGGCGTTTGTCGCATATGGCCCAAGAGGTAGCCGATACGCAGCGCACGGCACTGGATTATGTGCTCGATGGTGACGAGGCGCTGCGCGAGCTGGAACAGCGTATCGAGAATGCGGGCGATGACGGCGAACTCCTGGCCGAGCTTTACGGTGAGCTGGAGCAGCTTGATGGTTACACGGCTCCGGCGCGCGCGGCTCAGCTGTTGAGCGGCCTGGGCTTTGCCGACAGCGATCATGCCCGGTCAGTGAGCGATTTCTCCGGCGGCTGGCGTATCCGTTTGAATCTCGCGCGGGCGCTGATGTGCCCCTCTGATTTGCTGCTTCTGGATGAGCCCACCAACCACCTGGATCTGGATGCGACCCTCTGGCTCGAGCAGTGGCTACAAAATTACGATGGCACCTTGCTGATTATCTCTCACGACCGGGACTTTCTCGATAACGTGGTAGAGCGAATTGTCAGTATCGAGTCAGGCAAGCTGGTGAATTATTCCGGCAACTACTCGGCCTATGAACGTCAGCGGGCCGAGCGCCTATCGCAGCAGCAGGCGGCGTTTGAAAAGCAGCGCGAGCGCGTCGCCCACCTGGAAAACTACATTCGCCGTTTTCGCGCCAAGGCGACCAAGGCCCGTCAGGCGCAAAGCCGCATCAAGCAGCTAGAGCGGATGGAAACCATTGCCCCTGCGCATGTGGACTCACCGTTTACTTTTAGCTTTACCGCCTCGGACAAGGTATCAGACCCGCTGATCGTGCTGCGCGATATGCGCATTGGCTATGCCGAGAAGCCCGTGCTCGAGCAGGTGAACCTGAATATTGCCCCGGCTCAACGCATTGGTCTGCTCGGGCCCAATGGCGCGGGCAAATCCAGCCTGATCAAAACCCTCGCAGGAGAGATTCAGGCGCTGGCGGGCGAGCGGGTCACCGGTGAGCACTTTCGCCTCGGTTACTTTGCCCAGCATCAATTGGAGGCACTGGATTTGGCCGCCTCGCCGGCGCTGCACATTCAGCGAATCAGCCCCAAGGCGCGCGAGCAGCAAATTCGCAACTTTCTTGGCAGTTTTGATTTTCAAGGTGACCGGGCCTTTGAGCCGATTCACCACTTCTCCGGCGGTGAAAAAGCCCGTTTGGCGCTGGCGCTGATCGCTTGGTGCGAGCCGAATGTGCTGCTGCTGGACGAGCCCACCAACCACCTGGATTTGGAAATGCGCCAGGCGCTCACCATGGCGCTGCAGGATTTTGAGGGCGCCGTCATTGTGGTCTCTCACGATCGCCACCTGCTGCGTAATACCGTGGATGAGTGGCTGCTGGTGGCGGACGGCCAGGTCGCGCCCTTTGACGGCACCCTCGACGACTACCACCGCTGGCTCACCGAGCACAACCGCAATCGTCACTCCTCCTCGACGCCTTCACCCGCTCAGCCCAAGCCCGCTGCGGTGGATAAAAAAGCCCAGCGCCAGCAACTGGCCGGGCGCCGTGAAGAGCTCAAACCCCTGACCCAGCGCCTGAAAAAACTGGAGACGCAGATGGAGCGCCTGGCGGCGCAGCTGGCTCAAGTTGAGGCCCAGCTGGCCGATACCTCGCTGTATGAGGAAGGCGAAAAGGACCGGCTGCAGGCGCTCTTGCAAAGCCAGGCCGAGCTGCGCGGGCAGGTGGATCAGGCCGAAGAGCAGTGGCTCGAGGCACAAGAAGCGCTGGAATCGCTCGGCGGCGCTTAAACTTTCCTATACTGAGAAAACAGTGGTTATGCGTGGGGTGGCGAGGTGGCCGCCGCACTGTGTTTTTGTGTCTGTTGAATTGAGGCAATGCTATGAAATGGGTGACCCGCAGCGTGCAAATGCGCTTGATGGTGGTCGTCGGCTGTGGATTGGCCGGTTTGTTGGTGGCAGCGGAGATAGCCATTTCGTTATTGAACGGCCAGCTGGCCAGCTACAACCGCCTTCTCGAGCGCAATGTGGCGCAGGAGCGGGCGATCAGTGATATCAACTTCGATTTTAAGGTGCAGGTCCAAGAGTGGAAAAACGTTCTGCTGCGTGGCGCCGATGACGAGCAGCGCGACAAGTATTGGGACAGGTTTCAAGCTGGCCACGAGCAGATTCAGGAGCGCGGCCGCGCTTTATTGGGCCAGCTCGAGGCGGGGCGCAGCGCTACGCTGGTACAGGATTTTCTGCGCGCTCATCAAAGTGCCTATGGGGAGTACCAGGATGGTTATCGGGCGTTTATCGCCTCGGGCTACGATCCCACGGCGGGCGATCAGGCGGTATCGGGTATTGATCGCGAGCCCAGTCGCCTATTGGCTGAAGCCGCGGATTTGATTAAGGACAATGTGGCGACTATGGCCGCCTCGGTGCAGGCGGCCAGCGCCCGAGTGTCCTTCTGGGCGCAGGTTTCCACCGTTGTCGTGGCCGTGGTCGTCATGAGTGGTCTTTGGTTGCTGCTCAGCTCCACTTTGATCAAGCCGTTGCACTCGGTGATGGGGCACATCAGGGTAATGGCCGGTGGCGATTTTTCCCAGCACTTCCAGCTGAAGCGGGCGGACGAGCTCGGGCAGCTGGGGGATAACCTGCACCAGATGCAGCGCGAGATCCGCTCAGTGGTGGTATCGGTAAAAGACACTTCGGCGCAACTCGGCGAGGCCTCCGCCAGCATCAACCAAACGGCATCTGACATTGCCCGCAATATCAGTGAGACCGAGCACTCCACCGACCAGGTCGCCGCGGCGGTCAATGAGATGTCGTCCACGGTGCAGGAGGTTGCCAGCAATGCCTCGGGCGCGGCTCAGGCGGCCGGCGAGGCGGACAGTGGGGCGAAAAACGGTATCGGTGTGATGGAGCAGACCATTGCTTCCATCGACGAACTCTCGGCCCAGGTGGAAGAAGTCAGTGGCGCAATGGCGCAATTGGAAAGCGAGACGGACCGCATCGGCCATGTGCTCGGTGTGATTAAGGGCATTGCCGAGCAAACCAACCTGCTCGCCTTGAACGCGGCCATTGAAGCGGCCCGCGCCGGTGAACAGGGTCGGGGTTTTGCCGTGGTCGCCGATGAGGTTCGCGCCCTGGCGCAGCGCACCCAAGAGTCCACCGCCGAGATTCAGCAAATTATTGAAGCGGTACAGGGCGGCGCTGCCGGCGCCACCCGCGCCATGGAAATCAGCCGCGACAAAACCCGGCGCACCGTGGAGCTGGTAGGCGAAACCGGCGAGTCGATCCGCGCGATTTCTTCGGCCATTGCCAGTATCTTGGACATGAACACCCAGATTGCCACGGCCGCCGAGGAGCAGAGTTACGCTGCCGAAGAGATCAATAAAAACGTCGGCAATGTTGTTTCTATGGTGCAGCAGGCACACGAGAGCGCTCAGCGCTCGACGCAAACGGCAAACGACCTGGATTCCACCGCGAAAAAACTATCCGGCCAAATCGCGCACTTTACGGTTTGATACCCGGCCCTCATCTTGTTCTTACGCCCCACTCGCACTCGGTTTACGAATGGGGCGACTTTACTTTTCGCTGATGGCGCCTCAGGTTTTAAACCTGGACATTTCATCGCGCAGTAGGTGACTTTCCCGGTCCAGCAGCGAGCTGCTATCGCGCACGATCTCTGCGTTATGGGAGACGTTTTCGGTCAGGTCGTGAATGGCGGTGATGTTTTTACTCACCTCATTCGCGGTGGCGCTCTGCTCCCGCGAAGCGCTGGCAATGTGGTGATTCATATCGTTGATGGAAACCACTTTGGTGCGGATTTGCTCCAGTGCATGATCCACCTTGCCCGAGGTTTCGATGGTTTCCTGTACGGCTTCAACGCTGTACTCCATTGAGTTGTGGGTGTCGTCGGCCGACTTTTGCAGCTCGAGAATGATGGATTCAATCTCCTCGGTAGACTGCTGGGTCTTTTGCGCCAGGGATCGCACCTCGTCGGCGACCACGGCAAACCCCCGGCCTTGCTCGCCCGCTCGCGCCGCTTCAATGGCCGCGTTTAAGGCGAGCAAATTGGTCTGTTCGGCGATATTGCGTATAACCTCCATCACCGAGCCAATGCTGTCGGACTTGTCACGCAGCCCCTTGATCTTGTCCGCTGTGGTTTGTATTTGTGTGGTCAGGCGGTTGATGGTGTGGATGGCTTGCTTGACCACCTCGGAGCCTTCATCGGTCAGGTGCAGGGTGGCCTGGGTATCAGCAGCGGTGTTTTTGGCGTGTTCAGCGACGTCTTCAGCCGAGTGCGACATCTGCTGTAAGGCGGCGGCGACCTGTTCAATTTCATTAATCTGCTGGGCAATCGAGGCGGTGGTGCTGGCGGCCGCATCCGTCATTTTTTCTGTCTGGGCGGTAACGCTGCTGCTGGTATCGGTCACCCGGTGAATGATGGAGGCGATTTGCTCCATGACGCGATTAAAGTTGTGGCTCAGATCGGCAATTTCATCCTCGCTGTGGGTGGGCAGGCGGCGAGTCAAGTCGCCTTCGCCATCGGCGATTTCGCTCAACGAATCGCTGATTTGCAACACCCGCCGCGCAATCATGCGCTTGCTCAAGAGCGCGACGGTGATTAGGCCGGCCAATAGCAGAGCGGCGATAGTAGCAAAGGTGGCTGCAGACTGATTGGCGAGGGTGGCGCGCATTTGCGCCGTGGAAAAATCCACACTGATATACCCGATCAGTTTGTCAGCGCGGGTAATCTCAATGCGTTCGCGTCTTTCTATCGAGCCGCCTTCGGGGCGCTGCTCGTCACTGGCCGAGCCCAGTGTCTTGCCGCGATGGTCGACAATGTCGATGGCGATGATCAAAGGCGTCTCGGCAAGCGACTGGCCAATGGCTTCGACCTGCGGCAGGTCGTAGGAAAACACCGGCTCACGCAGGGCGGATAACGCGAGGCGGATTTGCCCCTCCAGGCTCTCTTGAAACACGCGCTTTTGATACTGGCTTTGCAGCTGATAGTTCACAGTGACAATCAGCGCGGCCGCCAGCAACAATATGGCGGTGAGAGCAAACATGAGTTTTACAGTCAGGGTTTTTCTGATCATGGCAGGTCACTCGTTGTTATTCTGCGCTTTCGTCTGCCTCTTCGGGCGATCTCAGCGAGTTGATATCAAACCAGAGAGCCGCATTATCCAGCGGCGTGGCGTCGGGCAGGTCCGGGTTGGTGAGCTCAAAGATCTGGCGCTGGCCGAGCTTGCCCCGTTCTACGACCATTTGCACCATGGGGTCGCTCATCATCTGGGCATCGAAGCTGCCATCGGTAATTGCCATTAGCATGCCCTCTTCCAGTATGCGGGCAAGCTCTGGTTGGCGGGGGCTGACGAATAGGTAAAACGGCATGCGGTAGACAAACATCAGGTGCTCGTCCACGGCAAGCTCTAGCTCGGGTCGCGCCTGCAACTCACTCCAGGGCTCATTTACGCCGCGGGGGAAGGCGTCAAAGCGCTGGCCGTCGGCCATTAGAAATAGGCCCTCGTAGGTGCCGGTTTCGACTTTGAGGCCGTTGCGACGCATGATGTCAGTATCTGGCCAGCCCTTTCCTTGGCCGAAAACAAACCCTTGCAGTTGCTCAAAGCGGTGAATACCCGCAAAGAGGTTACGCTTGTCCCGGTGGACGATAAACACCCGGTGGCCGAGCAGGCCTTTGTATAGGGGTATCCGAATGGGTAGCAGGCGGCTTTCAATGTCCTCGGTAGTGGCGGCCCACATGATGTCGATAACACCGTCTTCGGTGTCCTGCTGCTGTCGTGCTGCGGTGAGAGTGCCTTGGCTGATGTTGAGCGTGTATTCGACGTCGGCCTTGTCGAGCGCGAGGCGAATCATGGCAATCGCGTAGCGGGCATTGCTGTCGTCGCGGGACACCAGTTTGATGTCGAACGCCGCGAGGGCACTCAAGGGGAGAAACAGTACCAGTATTAGCAGGAGTCTGCGCACTTTGCCGGCCTCTAATGGTTTTTATACGCTTATTATCTCCTTTTAACTTGGCGCATAAATTAGCAACTGGCAAGTAATGTTTTGTAATAGGAAGGGGGAAATTGATAACGCGAAGAGCAATGCCGGGTTCCCCTGTGCCGTGTAAAACGGGCAAGAAGCACAGGAGTTCCCGGTACTGTTTATAGCGGCCGGCGAGTGGAAAAGTTGAGCCCTAGCGCCCCTTTTTCATCGCCTGTTGCAAGAGCGCGCCCATACTGCCCATGGGCTCTTGGGCCGGGCGCTGGTTTTTCGCAGACTTTTGCCCGGTGTTGCGCCGGGGTTTGTCGCCCGTACCGGTTTTTTCTCCGGGGGTGTCGTCCAGGCGCATGGACAGGCCGATGCGCTTGCGCTCGACATCCACTTCCATCACCTTGATCTTGACGATATCGCCGGCTTTGACCACCTCGCGCGGGTCCTTCACAAAGGTGTTGGACAGAGCGGAAATATGCACGAGACCGTCCTGGTGGACGCCGATATCAACAAAGGCGCCAAAATTGGTGACGTTGGTGACCGTACCTTCCAGGATCATACCCGGCTCCAGATCCTTGATGGTGTCTACCCCTTCCTTGAACTCGGCGGTGCGGAATTCCGGGCGTGGGTCGCGGCCGGGTTTATCCAGCTCTTTGAGAATGTCGGTGATGGTGGGCAGGCCGAACTGCTCGGTGACATAGTCCTGAGCCTTGACGTTGCCGAGGAAGGCCGAGTCGCCGATCAGGCCCTTGATTTCGCGCTGGTTGCGCTCGGCGATGCTGGTGACCACCTGGTAGGACTCCGGGTGTACCGCTGAGGCGTCCAGCGGGTTGTCGCCGCCGGTAACGCGCAAAAAGCCGGCGGCCTGCTCAAAGGTTTTGGCACCAAAGCGGGTGACTGACTTGAGTTGCTCGCGGCTGGTAAAAGCGCCGTTTTTATCGCGAAACTCGACAATATTGCTGGCAAGAGAGGCGTTCAGGCCGGATACTCTGGCCAGCAGTGCCGCCGAGGCCGTGTTGACCTCGACCCCCACGGCGTTTACGCAGTCCTCCACCACGGCATCGAGTGAGCGGGCCAGCTGGGTCTGGGATACGTCGTGCTGGTATTGGCCCACACCGATGGATTTGGGGTCGATTTTCACCAGCTCCGCCAGAGGGTCCTGCAGCCGGCGGGCGATGGAAATGGCGCCGCGAATTGTGACGTCCAGATCCGGGAATTCGCGGGCGGCAAACTCCGAGGCAGAATACACCGAAGCGCCAGACTCGTTCACCATCACAGGTTTCACGTCCAGCTCCGGGTGCTTTTGCAGCATGTCCTTGACGAATTTTTCCGTCTCGCGACTGGCTGTGCCATTGCCAATGGCGATCAAATTGACAGCGTGCTTGGCGCAGAGCTTGGCAAGTACCTGCTCTGCCTCGGCGATCCGGTGTTGCGGGGCGGTCGGAAAGATAGCGCAGTGATCGAGCACCTTGCCGGTGGCATCCACCACCGCCACCTTGACGCCGGTACGCAGCCCCGGGTCCAGGCCGATAGTGGCTTTCTGCCCGGCCGGGGCGGCCAGCAGCAAGTCTTTCAAGTTGGAGGCAAAGACCTTGATGGCGTCTTCTTCGGCGCGGTCGCGCAGCTCGCCCAGCAGGTCGGTTTCCAGGTGGGTTAATAGCTTCACGCGCCAGGCCCAGCGCACCACCTCGGCCAGCCATTTGTCGGCTGCGCGCCCAGTATCGCGAATGTCCCAGTGCTCGGCCACCATGACTTCACAGGGATGCGTAGTGCCCGGCTCTTGTTCGCCGAGGGTGATGGCGATAGTCAATACGCCTTCATTGCGCCCACGGAACATCGCCAGCGCACGGTGCGAGGGGGTCGATTTAAGCGGCTCGTCGTGCTCGAAGTAATCGCGAAATTTCTGCACCTCCTGGCTGTTGTCGGTTTCCTTGCCGCTGGCAACGCGGCTTGACAGTGTGGCCTCTCTCTGCAAAAAATCGCGAAGTTTGCGCAAAAGGTCGGCATCTTCGCTGAATTTCTCCATAAGAATGTACTTGGCGCCGTCCAGGGCGGCCTTGATGTCGTCGATTTTGTGTTCCGGGTTCAGGTAATTGGCCGCCTCGGCTTCCGGGTCCAGGCTCGGGTCCGCCAGCAGCGCCTCCGCGAGTGGCTCCAGGCCCGCCTCTATGGCGATCTGGCCCTTGGTGCGGCGCTTGGGTTTGTAGGGCAGATACAGGTCTTCCAGGCGCGTCTTGGTGTCGGCGGCGCGGATATCGTTCTCGAGCGACGGTGTTAGCTTGTCCTGCTCGGCGATGCTTTTGAGGATGGCCTCGCGGCGGTCTTCCAGCTCGCGCAGGTAGCGCAGGCGCTCTTCAAGCGTACGCATTTGGGTGTCGTCCAGGCCCCCGGTAACCTCTTTGCGGTAGCGGGAGATAAATGGGACGGTAGCGCCTTCGTCCAGCAGGCCTACGGCGGCGTCTACCTGCTGCTCACGGATGCTCAGCTCTTCGGCAATGCGTTGAAAAATACTGCTCATGTCGATATCTCTTTTGATCTTCTCAAATCCCTCACCGGGCCGAAGCATTATGCGTAAAACCGGCCGCTATTACAGTCTTGAATTTGCCCTGAATTTGTGTCTTTTGCCCCCGCAGGCGTTCAATGCTTGACCAATTGTTTTATGGTGTTATAGTTATGTATAACACTATATCGAAGCGGGTGGTTCCAGAACAATGCAGTGGCGAGATGATCAGCCCATATACCGGCAACTCTACGAGCGCATGATCGAGTTGATCCTGCGCGGACAGGTGGCTGCCGGCGATGCCCTGCCGTCGGTGCGCCAGATCGCAGCGGACTATCAGATCAATCACCTGACCGTGGCCAAGGCCTACCAGGCCCTGGTGGATGAAGGGCTGGTGGAAAAGCGCAGGGGCCTGGGCATGTTTGTTCTCGAGGGCGCGCGCGAGCGTCTCAATGCGCGTGAGCGCGACACCTTTTTGCGGGAGCTGCCGATGTTGTTACAGCGGGCCAGCGCCCTGGGTATTACAACAGAAGAGCTGGTGCAGGCCATCCGCCTGGCCAGTGAGGAGGAGGGGAAATGAGTGCGGTGATTCAGGCTGCCAACATCAACAAGCGCTACGGCCGCCACAAGGTGCTGGACAACATCAACCTTGAAATCAACAGTGGCAAGATTGTCGGTCTTATCGGCCCCAATGGCGCGGGCAAAACCACCTTGTTGCAGTCCCTGCTGGGGCTCGGCGTGGCCAGCGGAGATATAAATGTACTGGGTGAGGATCCGCGCCGCGCCCGTTCAAAAATGCTCGAGCAGGTCTGCTTTATTGCCGATACTGCGACCCTGCCGAGGTGGATGAAGGTCTCCCAGGCCATCGAGTATGTGGCGGGTATTCATCCGCGGTTTGATCAGGCGTTGGCTGAGCGGTTGCTCACCAAAACGCAGATCAAACGCACGAGCAAGATTCGTGAATTGTCCAAAGGCATGGTGACCCAATTGCACCTGGCGCTGGTGATGGCGGTGGATGCCAAGCTGCTGGTGTTGGATGAGCCGACGCTGGGGCTCGATATTATCTACAGACGCACCTTCTACGACGCCTTGCTGAATGACTACTACGATGGCGACCGCACCATTTTGATAACGACGCATCAGGTGGAGGAAATTGAACACCTGCTGACCGACGTTGTATTTATTAATGACGGCAAAATTGTGCTGAATGAATCGATAGAAAGTTTTGAAAATCAGTTTGTTAAATTGAAAACCGGCCCGGAGTCTGTCGCTCAGGCGCGAGCGCTAAAACCGGTCAGTGAGTCGCGGACTTTGAGCGGGCACGAATTTATTTTTGAAAATGTCCCGCGCGAGCGCCTGGCAAGCCTGGGTGAGTTGGCGCTGGCGTCCCTTGCCGAGGTTTTTGTCGCCAAGGTAGCACCCACCGTTTCTGCCGGTGCGCATGAGGAGTCAGGCCATGAATAAAATCATTACTCAGGTAAAGCGCGAGGTGTGGGAAAGCTCTGGCATATTCTATAAAGCGCCGCTGTTGCTGTTTGCGATTATCCTGGTTTTTTCGGCTATTTCGCTTTACTCCCTGCACGCTGAGCATCTTGGCGATGTGAATTTTCACTGGTCCAACAAATGGCACAGCGAGGGTGAGCAGGCAAATGCGACAGAGGGCCATCAGAGTGTGCAGGAAATGGCAGCGGATAAGCTAATCGGTGTACAGTACATTATCTATTTTATTTTTGGTGTTATCTGTCTGTTTAATACGATTATTTATTCGTTAGGTGCTTTGATTGGCGATCGTCGCGACCGAAGCATTTTGTTTTTCAAATCTCTGCCTTTGTCTGAGTGGCAGGTGGTGATCACCAAGCTGTTGTTGTGTGCTTTTACCTTGCCGTTGATCTACTGGTTGTGTGCCTTCTTAACCGTCTTGGCTTACAGTGGTGGGGCTGTTGCTTTTGGCACTAGCACTCTTGACCTCAGTGGCTCCGAGCTCTGGCAGCAGATGCGTGTATTGCCAAGTGCGGCGGCTGGCTTTGTCAAACTGTGGTTTACCGGGCTTTGGGCTCTGCCGCTGATCAGTGCACTATTGCTGGTGTCGGCTTGGGCCAAGCGCTCGCCCTTTGGCATATTGGTCGCAGTGTTTGTAGGGATTTGGCTGTTTGAAAAGTGGTTTCTGGGAACCGGGTATTTAGTCGAAACCCTGGCGGCCTACCTCAGTGGATTGTATGTAGGCGATCACATCAGCTTTGTTGCCGGTGATGGACAGGCGGGGTTGAGAGGTATTGGCGCTTTTGTTGTTCGTCCCGGTTTGTATCTGGGGCTCGCGGTGTCTTGTGTGTTTGTGTATGGCGCTGTTTGGCTGCGTGACCGGCGCTTTGAAATTTAATATTGTCACAGGGGATAAGTGTCATGAACATCTTGCGGTCGGTCTCTTTTATCGCGCTGCTGGTTTTGAGCATCAATTCTCATGCACAGCTGTCGCTGACGCAAAGCGATTTCACCAGTTTATCCTACACCCAGGCGTCTTGGTCTTTGGATTTTCGTCGCTATCAGCCTGTGGAAGCCCTGCTGGATATCACCCGCCGTACGCGTGCCGCGCTGACTATTTCGGTCGCCGTAGACGCTGGCACTCAACAGACACGAACGGCGCCGGTCGCTACCCGGGTACTGAGCTACGGTTTAATGGGCAGCCTATTGCTCAGCCTGTTGCTGGTGGTTCTGGGTTTGCGCGATGCCATCAGGGAGTGAACTATTTATCCGAAAATTGTCATTGTCAGACGGATGAATTCTTTCGCCTCTCCAGGCGTCGGTTGTTTGTGCAAGTGAGGTGTTATGAAAGTCTTGGGATGTCTGGTTCTGCTTTGCCTGGCCGCAACGAGCCGCGCCGATGGCTTGGCCGATTTGCAGCGCGCCCTTGAGACGCTGACGCAACGCCTGCCAGTTACGGGCGAGCTGGCCGTTGAGGTCATGCAGAAGTATGGCGATGGCGACGATGCTGTGGAACGCAAGGGCGCTGCCAGTGCCCGGGTTGTGGATTCCCCGGAGGCTTTGAGTCTCGCCTACGGTGCCGAGCTGCTGGCGAGCCTTGAGGGCGAAGAGGCGCAGCGTGCGAGGGACCCTGATGTCGCGACGCCCGCCAAGGATGGGGTGCATGAGCTATCGCCCGCCGATGCCAGGTTGATGGTGCGCGCCCGTGACAGTTTGCAGCGCTCGATCAATGCGGCGCAGTACCTGGGTGAAACCGAGGAGTCCTATGAGCAAGTGCCGGCTCGCCGGCTGGATTTTGCCCTGCCCATTAGCCAGTTGGCCAAGCACGAGCGCAAGTATGTTAAATCCTACGACGGTGTCTTGTCGGTCTGGATTGACGAAAACGGTGTACCCTTGGCCAGTCGCACGCGCATTGACGCCTCTGGCCGAGTGTTTATATTTATCCGCTTTCACTTCGAGGTTCGCTCCGACCGCCAGTTTGTCGTCCACGGTGATCGCTTGCTGGCCTTAGAGGACAGGTACTACCAGCAGAGTCGCGGTGCCGGTGAGCGCTCCGAGCGCAGAGTGCACAAAACCCTGCGCGTGTCTGAGGGGCGCGACTCACACAGCCACTAGCAGTTGCGTTAGAATATCCCCTCTGGAGCGCTCAGTGGAGGGGATATGATTCGACTCATCAGTGGCCTAGTGCTTATGCTGGCCTGTGCAGTGGCCTTGGCCCAGCAAAATGTGCTTTTGATTGAACAGCAGGTTGATGCCTACAACAGTAACGACGCTGACAAGTACGCCAGTTACTTCCACGATGATATCGAAGTCTACAATTACCCCGATACGCCCATCACTGCCGGCAAGGGCGCCTTGATTGAAACCACCCGCAAAACCTTTGCCGATCACAGCCCCAGCAGCCGCATCGTTAAGGTCATCGATCTCAACGACAAAGTCATCACTCTGGAACGCGCCAGCTTTAAGGTGAAAGACACCCGCCAAGAGCTGGATGTGATTAAAATATACCAATTTCAGGGCGGCTTGATCCGCCGTATGACCTTTATGAATTGAGGTGCCATCACCGATGACTGACAAAGACGACAACGACCTCTACTGGGATCTGGTGGATGAGTTTATCGAGCGCGCCAATAGCCGCTGCGAGACGGCCGATCCGGGTATGGTCAGTGCGGCGCTGCTGCAGGCGGCCGCGCGCTTTAACGCCTTTGTCGTGGCCAGCTCTTCGGTGGATCGTAGTGAATTCACCGAAGAAATCGAGCCCTCGCTTCGCTATCTCACCAACCAGTATCGCGACTTTCTCAAAGAGCACCTGGAAGACTACCGGGAAAACTACAAGGTCTATATGCGCACCGAAGAATCCTGAGGGCGCAGACATGCAGTTTTTTTTGCGGGCGAGCCTATTGGTCGGCGGGCTTTGCGCTAGCACCAGTGTGCTGGCGATGGATTGGGTGTCGCTTGTCTGGCAAAACGATTTGTTTACCGGCACCGACGGCGGCGGTTACACCAACGGTTTGTTTCTCTCCCTCTACGATATATCCGATCAAGGCGACACTGAGT
Organism: Gilvimarinus algae; assembly: GCF_030518215.1. Classification (GTDB taxonomy): domain Bacteria; phylum Pseudomonadota; class Gammaproteobacteria; order Pseudomonadales; family Cellvibrionaceae; genus Gilvimarinus; species Gilvimarinus algae. Next base: position 197,933 of record NZ_JAULRT010000035.1, on the reverse strand, counting down.
ATCGTACACCTTTTTTGGCTCGCCCCCTGGCCTGGATGCTGGATGAGTCTCCGGACTCGCTGTTTTTCAGTGAGCATTCGCTGGGTCAGGCCATGGTCACGCCGTCCGATATTTCGCGCACCGTACCCGACCCGGACGATGCGCCCTACGCCGGGCTGTTGCTCTACCGTGTCAGTCACGCGGTGGTCGAAGAGAATTTTGCCGACCTGGTGCGCACGACCATTGGCATCGTCGGCCCCTCTTCCGGCGCCGAGCAAATGCAAAAGCTGGTGCACAAAATAACCGGCTCCGAGCAACCCAAGGGTTGGGATTATCAGTTAAACGATGAGCCCGTTTTTCAACTGGAGCGCACTGCGGTCTGGCGAATGCCCCTAAGTACCCATCTGGATACAGTGCTGCTGGCACAGGCGGGGCTGGGTAACCTGGAGAGTCATGTGGGTGGCGGCGCTATCGTGCGCGCCGGCAGAGGGCTCGAGGCGAGCTTTGCCACCACTGCCCTGCACTATGGTCGCATCAGTTCGCCGGCGGCCATTGATGGCGGCTGGTACTTGTACGGCGGTTTTGAGGCGAGTTATGTTTTTAACAATATATTAATCAACGGCAACACCTATCGCGACAGTGCCCAAACGGATCTGCGGCACGACCAGCTGAGTCTGACGGCGGGCTTTAGCTACAGCTGGAGTGATCTCAGTGTCACGCTTAGCTACAAAACCGGCAGCTCACTGGATGCGGGCGACAAGTCGCGGGACAGCTTTGGCGCTCTGAGTATGGCGTGGCGACTATGAAGCGCGCGTTGATTGTGGGTTACGTCTGGCCCGAGCCCAACTCATCGGCCGCCGGTGCGCGCATTGTGCAGCTAATACAGGCCTTACATGCGGGTGACTTTGTGGTGGATTTCGCGTGCGCCGCCGCGCTCAGTGAGCATCAGATCGATTTATCCAGTCTCAATGTGCCGGCGCACAGCATCGCGCTCAATTGCAGCAGCTTTGAAGAATTTGTTCGCGCCCTTGCGCCCGATGTGGTGATTTTTGATCGCTTTGTGACCGAAGAGCAGTTTGGTTGGCGCGTCGCCTCGGCCTGTCCGGCGGCGCTGAGGGTGTTGGATACCGAAGACCTGCACAGCCTCAGAGCGGCGCGTGAACAATTGCTAAAACAAGCGCTGGCCTCGGACAAGCAGGCCGGCCCGGTACTGGCAGAAAGCGCTGAGCTGTTCTGTCAAATGCGCCGCAGTGAGATGATTCTGCGCGAGGTCGCCTCTATCTTGCGCTGCGATATGACGCTGATGATTTCACCGGTGGAAATCGCGCTTTTGCAGGATTACTTTCAGGTGCCCCAGGCGCTGCTCTATCTCTTGCCCTTTATGGTGAACCCGGGCGAGAGCGAGCGTCACACTTTTATTGAGCGTCGCCATTTTGTCACTATTGGCAACTTTCGTCATAACCCCAACTGGGACGCTGTGTTGTGGTTGAAACAGAGCATTTGGCCAGAGCTGCGCCGGCAGGTGCCGGAGGCCGAACTACACATTTACGGCGCCTACCCACCGAAAAAGGCGACACAGTTACACAACCCGGCAGAGCGCTTTTACATTAAAGGCTGGGCAGACGATGCCCAGGTGGTGATCGGCGCGGCGCGGGTACTGCTGGCGCCACTGCGTTTTGGCGCCGGTATCAAGGGCAAGCTGCTCGATGCCATGCGCTGTGCAACGCCCAACATCGCCACGCCCATAGCCAGCGAAGGCATGGGGGGCGAGGGTCCCTGGCCCGGCGCCATAGCCACCGACGCTGAATCGTTTGCCCGCGAGGCTGCGCGTTTGTATCTTGAAGCCGATCATTGGCGCCATGCGGCGGATGCCTGCCTGCCATTGCTGCGGGAAAACTTCGATGCCCAGCGGTTAGGGCCGGCCTGGGTTCATCGGCTCCACGGATTGCTGGATGATTTGGACGCGCACAGACAGAAAAATTTTCTCGGTGCTATGTTTCAATTTCACGCCGCGCGCAGTACCGAGTTTATGTCCCGCTGGATTGAGGTGAAAAGCCGGCTTCAGGGCGATAGCTGATCGTCGTCTTTTTGCTTTTTCAATGGCGTTGCAAATTGCAAAATAAGAAAGTTGGTCAGCGCCAGTACGAGGGCGATTTCGTAGCGGTTGTACGCCACGGATACCCCTATAGCGCCCGTGTTCCAGATGCTCGCCGCAGTGGCCGTGCCCACGGTATGGTTGTTGTTTTTTAAAATGGCGCCGCCGCCGATAAAACCAATACCGGTAATAATCCCGTACATGACTCGCGCCTCGGCTTCCCCCGAGCCGTAAACCTGTATGCCCACCAGCATGTAGGCGCAGGAGGCGAGTGCCACCAGCGGAAAGGTCCTCAGGCCGGCGCCCGGGGCGCTGTGTTCGCGATTCACCGCCATGGGCATGGCGAGCAGCAGGGCGATGCCCATCTGCATCAGATGTTCGATTACTTCTTGTATGCTGAGATCAAAGTGCATAGTCGTCGGGGTTTAATCCGCCAGATAGTATTCAACGGTGGAGACTACCCGCACATTCTTAATGTGGGGGTTGTTGGCGTCGCGCGCACTAATGGAGAACTGACCTTGAGAGGCGCGCTTGATTTTACCCAGGCGGCTGCCGGAGTCTTCGGCAAACTTGGTGGCCACTTCCCGCGCCTTGACCGTGGCCTCTTCAATCATCGCCGGCTTGATGTCATTTAGGCCGGTGAACAGGTAATCGGTTTGAGCGTCGTAGTTGCCCGCGGTCAGGACAATGCCTTTCTTGCCCAGTGTGCCGACGTCGCTCATGGCGCTGCGCACCCTATTGATGTCGGCGCTGTAAACGGTCACCACCGCAGTGGCCACATAGCGAAAAGGCGCGGCCGGCCCGCCATAAGACTGGGCCGATTTGTCGGTGATCACTGGTGCATTGGTGCTGATGTCGCCGCTGGCGATGTCACGGGAGTGCAAAAACTCACGGATATGCTGGGTGCTGTCATCGATGCTTTGGTAGAGTTCACTAAGCTCGTTGCTCGCCAGGGTAAAGCTGATCGGCCAGATGACAATGTCGGCCGGCACCTCGCGCTCAGCGAGCCCCTTGGCGGTGACCGTGCGCTCGTATTCCTTGACGGCAATGGCTGCATCGCGCAGTAAAAAGCCAAGCAGGCCGAGGGCGGCAAAGACGAAGGCGCCAATGATCAGTGCGGGTTTGCTGCCGGATCGATCCATGGGGTACTCCTGGAGCCAGGGGCTCTTGTCAACGCGAATGCGTTACTATAATCAATTTGCTGTTGCGAACAAAGGAGTGACTGCAAGCAGGTTGTGGTCTGTAACATTTAAAGGAGTAAGAGAGTGAAAGAGACATTGCCCTGGCGGCCCGATGCAGAGCTCGCCGGTTTTGAGGTGCAGCCCATTGAGGTGGAAGTGGATGGGGTAGCCCTGCGCGGGACTTTGGTACGCGCCGCCGATAATCCGGCCGATGCTGAGCGTGCGGTGCTCTATGTACACGGGCTGACGGATTACTTTTTTCACGAGCACTTGGCCGAGGCCTATCGTAACGAGGGCATTGCCTTCTTCGCGTTGGATTTGCATCGCTTTGGCCGTTCGCTGCGTGATGATGACAGACCCAACTACTGCGATTCGGTGGAGGAGTACTTTCCGGAAATTGACCAGGCGATTGACCGGATTAAGGCCACGGGGGCTCGCCAGTTGATCGTCAACGCTCACTCTACCGGGGGGTTGATTTTGTCTCACTACGCCGACCATGGTTCTCGGCGCGCGGCGATTGATGGCCTGTTTCTCAACAGTCCGTTTTTTGACTTTCCCATGTACGGGCCGGAACGCTGGGCTCTGGCTGCGCTGGCCTGGCTGGGGCGCTGGTGGCCCTATGCCTCCTACCACCACGGTAAGCCATCGCTCTATGCCCAGAGCATTTATCGCGGTTATCGCGGCGAATGGGATTACAACTTGCGGATCAAGCCCGATGTGGGTTTTCCGATTCATTTGGGTTGGATCAGGGCCATCGTCAATGCGCAAAAAAGGCTGCAGGCGGGCCTGGACATTCGTTGCCCGGTGTTGGTGATGCATTCTGCCCGCTCGATTCGCAGCCTTAACCATTGGACCGACGATTTACAGGCGGCCGATGCAGTGCTGGATGTGGAGCACATGAGACGCTACGGTCCCGGTCTCGGCGACCGGGTCAGCCTGGTGGAGATCGACGGCGGAATGCACGATTTGGTGCTCTCGCAGGCAGGCGTGCGCAAACAGGTTTTTGCCGAACTGTTTCGCTGGCTTGGGCAAATCAGCGCCGAGCGTCAGGCGGCCTGACGCTCCAGCAGCAAGTTGCCCATGGTGTCCACCGTTAGCTGCCAGCCCGGTGCCAGCAAGGTGGTGGACACCTGCTCGCAGATCAGCGCTGGTCCTTGCAGAGAGGTGCCACTGACGAGCGCCGGGCGCCGGTAGAGGGGCGTCTGTCCGAGTTCGGGCAACTCAAGCCACTCATCCGGCGGCGGCGCCTTGCCCTGTTGCAGCGGCGCCAGTTGCAGTGAGGCTGTCTCGCCGCGCACACTGACCCTGAGGTTCACCAGCTCCACCGGAATATCCAGCCGGTGGCCGTAGCGCTGCTCGTGCGCCCGGTGGAACGCCTCACCGGCCTGGTCCAGGTCGGTAAACGGCAGATTAAGGGAAAAGCTCTGGCCCCGATAGCGCAGGTCCAGGCTAAAACTATGGCTCAAACTTTCCGATCTCAGCCCCTCGGCCAACAATTGCCGCCGGCCCTCCTGCGCCAGGGCCTCCAGCTGTTGTTCCAGCGCACGGGCGTGGCAGGCGTGCAGCGGTGTTTGGACCGAGCGGGACAGCTGGCGCTCGGGTGCCGCCACAAGCATCCCCAGCGCTGACAGCACTCCCGCATGGACTGGCACCAGTGCCCGGTGCATTCCCAGGGCTTCTGCCAAGGCGCAAACGTGCAGGCCGCCGGCCCCACCAAAGCAGCACAACCGAAATTCTGCGGGGTTGTGGCCCCGCTGCACGGAAATCACCCGCAGTGCGGCGGCCATGTGTTCGTTGGCAATGCGGATGACCCCCAGTGCCGCCTCAGTGGCCGATACCTGCAGCTCGGCGGCCAGCCGTGTCATAGCCGCGCGCGCCGAGTCGATATCCAGCGCCATAGCACCACCGAGGAAATAGTCCGGGTGCAGGCGTCCCAGGCAGGCGTTGGCGTCGGTCACGGTGACCAAGCTGCCGCCGCGTCCGTAGCAGGCCGGCCCCGGGGCCGCACCGGCCGACTCGGGGCCCACACGCAGTAGGCCGCCGGCATCGAGCTGGGCGATAGAGCCGCCACCGGCGCCTATGGTGTGCATATCCACCATAGGCACGGCGACGGGAAAGGGGCCAAGGCGGCCCTGACTGGTGAGCGTCAGCTCGCCATCCACCAGCGAGACATCGGTGGAGGTGCCGCCCATGTCAAAGGTTAGAAATTTCTCCGGCGTGCCGGGAGACAGCTGCTGCGTCAGATAGCGCGCCGCCGCCAAGCCGCCAGCCGGGCCGGACAGCAGTAAATTTACTGCGCGGTTACCTGCCTGGGCCGCGTCTATAGTGCCACCGGAGGACTGCATTACGCCCAGTGGGCTGGGCGCAAGGGCGTTGGCGAGTCGCTCCAGGTAGCCCTGCACCCTGGGCCCGAGGTAGGCATTGAGCCAGGTGGCAATGCCGCGCTCGTATTCGCCGTACTCCGGCAGTACGAAGGAGGAGCGACTGACAAAGACCTGCGCAGGGCAGGCAGCCTCCAGGGCCTTCTCGTCGCTGTCGTCGATAAACGAGTAAAGCAGATTGATCGCCACGGCCTCGGGCTTGCGCTCGGCGATGGTCGCGCGCAAGCGATCGATATCATCGGGGGTCAGCGGACTGATTCTCTGCCCCTTGGCGTCCAAGCGGGCGCCCACTTCCAGGCAGTCCTGCGGCGCTACCGGTGCCTGCCTGGGTGCTGGCGTCAGGTTGTAGAGCTCGGCGCGGGTCTGTCGGCCGATACTCAGCAGGTCTGCCAAGCCTTGGTTGGTGACATAGAGTGTGTTGACGCCCTTGCGCTCCAGCGCCGCATTGGTGGCCACGGTGCTGCCGTGGATGATGCGCAGGAGTCCCTGGCCGGCAGCTTCGTTCAGACCCATCTCAGCAATGCCCTGAACAATCGCGTGTTCGGGCGCCTCGGGGGTGGAGAGCACCTTGTGCACGGTGAGTGCGCCTTTGTCGTCCAGCAGGACAAAGTCTGTGAAAGTTCCGCCGGTATCTACACCCAGTAACATGGCTCTTGCCCAGATAAAATAACAGTCGGCTATTGTACGTTCTGAACCGTGTAAACACTAAGGGCGCTGGCGGGGCAAAACGTCCGCCTCGCATTGACAGGTAACCGCGGGATGAACACGAGCCGGGCAGTGCCGTTACAATAGCGAGCGGCTTTGTTACAGCGGGCGAGTCGAGATGCCGGAATTACCTGAAGTCGAAACCACATGCCGGGGCATTGCCCCGCACATCACCGGGCGCAAGGTCAAGGCCATTGTGGTGCGCCAGCCCAGCCTGCGCTGGCCGGTGCCAGCCGACTTGCCGGCGCTTTTGGTGGGGCGCAAGCTACACGGCGTCAGTCGCCGCGGTAAGTACCTCTTGCTCGGCTTTTCTGAGGGCAGTTTGCTGATCCATCTCGGTATGTCGGGCAGCTTGCGGCTGGTGGCTCCCGGGGCGCCACCCCAACTGCACGATCATATTGATATTGCATTTTCCGGCCGGGTTTTGCGCTACCACGACCCGCGCCGCTTCGGCTCCATGCACTGGCAGCCGGGCGATCCGGCTGAGCATTTTTTGCTTGCCAGCCTCGGCCCCGAGCCCTTGGAGCCGCTGTTTGACGGCGAGTGGTTGTTTCAACGTTCGCGCAAGCGTCAGCAGGCCGTAAAGCCCTTTTTAATGGACAGTAAAGTGGTGGTTGGCGTGGGCAACATCTACGCCAACGAGGCGCTGTTTATGGCCGGTATCAAGCCGATTCGCAAGGCCGGCAGCCTGACCCGCAATAATTGCTTGGCCCTGGCCGAGCACATTAAATTTGTTTTACAACGCTCGATAGACCAAGGTGGTACCACCTTGCGCGACTTTGTCGGCGGCGACGGTAAACCAGGGTATTTTAAGCAGCAGTTGCTGGTGTATGGCCGCGGCGGTGAGCCCTGCACTGTGTGTGCCTTGCCATTGAAAGAAATACGCCTGGGACAGCGCACCACGGTTTACTGCACGCGCTGCCAGCGCTGAGGCTTGTTGCCACGCGCGGGTAAGGCGTGGCGAGTGCAAATGTGGTATAAGGGGCGCTCATTTACGAGCACAAGGATATTGATATGAAACAACTCGTTGCCGTGGCGGCTATTTTCTTTTGCGTATCGGCCCAGGCTGCCGAGCCGGTTTACAAATTGATGGATTTGATCGGCAGCAAAGATCAACTCAATCAAATGTCCGGCCAGATGGTCAGTGTCATGGTGCAGTCCAACCCGGCACTTGCGCCGCATGAAGACGTCTTGAGAACCTGGGCCAATAAGCACTTTACCTGGGATGCCATGAAAGACGATATGGCGACCATCTACAAAAAATACTTCACCGACGCTGAAATCGAAAAACTGATTGAGTTTTACAGCACGCCGGTAGGTGCAAAAGCGATTGAAGTGATGCCGCAGCTGTTTCAAGAGGGCAGCCAAGTGGGTATGCGTATCGCTCAGGAGAATCAGGGCGAACTGATGCAGATGCTTGAGAAAGCGCAGGCTGAGTCCGAAGGCACCGAGGAGCCCTAAGCGAAAAACCAGGCGGCTTAGCAGGCAGTTGGGCCGCCCTGTTGTCATAACCACCAAATGGAGTTGCCCGTTGTGAGACTCTTTGTTGCCCTCCTGATATTTACTCTGGCGGGCTGTGCGCAGCCAAGCCGAGTGGTACAGTCCGATGTTGCTTTAACTTCCAGCTCGCCGCCATGGCAATTGAAAACCTACACGCGCTCCGGCAGCGTAGATGCCCTGCTGCGGCCTGCAGCACAATCCTCGACCCAATGGGAGTTTAGGGCGTCCGGCTCTCAAAGTGCGCCGCTGTTAACGCTGGTGATCAGCGATATGAATTGCGACACCGGTTTTGAAGTGCGCCTATCGTATCAATTTGCGCCCGGGGATACGCGTTTTCAGAAAGTCCATATCGACGAAAGCATTGCCCAACCGTTGGACATCGCGCTGCAGTGGAACAAGGGTGTGGTAGACATTGCGGTTAATCAGCATAGGCTGCAAGCCACTATCTATCGCCTGCCCTCTGAGTTGAGCCTTGCCGTTGCTGTTGGTGAAGCAAACCTGATGCGAATGGAGTATGACCCGCAAGGAGGTAGTACGCATGAAACCCCTTAGCTTTATCGCGCTGTTACTGCTCGCGTTATTGAGCCGTTTCAGTTATGGCGATTTTGCCCTGGGCGCTAGATACTACGATCAGGGTCAGTTCGAAAAAGCCTACAAAGAATTTTTGTTAGCGGCGTCTTACGGCGACAAGGACGCTCAGTACAATCTGGGTGCCATGTATTTTCGCGGTGAGCACGTCGAGAAAAATCTGGTGACCAGCTACGGCTGGTTTGCCCTCTACGAAGAGGGTAGGCAGGGTGAGGTCAATGCTATTTCAGAGAAAATTTTTGCGCGGCTGAACCAAGAGCAGAAAACGCAAGCCTTGGCGGTGCGCGAGCAGTTTTTCGAGCGCTATTCACAGGAGGGAATAAGTCGCAGTCTGTCCCCTGAGCTTTCGGTGTCTGATGCACACAGCGAGGCTTTCAGCCCTTTGCGTAAAGTGGCCCCCGAGTATCCGGCTAGTGCATTGCGACGCGGAGAGACCGGCTGGGTCGATGTGTCTTTTACCATTGCCGAAGACGGCTCCACTCGAGAGCATGTCATTTTGTATTCGTCTTATGCGGGGCTTGGTGATGCGGCGCTCAAGGCGGTGCGCCAGTGGCGGTACAATCCCAGGAGGGTGGATGGCAAGGCAGTGCCGACCACCGGCATTCGCAACCGTTTAGTGTTTCAAATCGCAGGCACTTCTTTCAGGGAGGATAAGTTGAATGAATTTTTCAGTGAACAGCGCTCCCTGGCCGAGACGGGCGATGCCGAGAAACAGTTTCAATACGCCTATGCATTGGGAGCGGCTGAATCGTTAGCTCAGGGTATGGAAAGCCGCAAGCGCCAACCTGAGAAAATTGAGGCGCTGAGCGATAATGCCAACGAGTGGTTTGAAAAATCCGCAAGCCAGGGTAACGCTTCGGCCGCCTATTTTTTGGGATTGAACACGCTTCAGGGGCGCTACTGTGAAAAGAGCACGTTTAAAAGCGCGGGGTGGTTGTACCGAGCCGCTATGCTGGGCAGTGCCGATGCCAAATACACCCTGGCGATTGAGTATTTAGCGGGCGCTTTCTTCGAGCGGGATGCAACCAAAGGCTTGCACTGGCTGCAGCAGGCCGCCGCTTCACTGCCCGCCGCGCAGCTGCGTTATGCGCTTTATCTCGCTACTGCGCAAGCTCCGGCGGATCGCGATCTGGAGGCGGCTCAAAGCTATCTTGAGCGGGTGGATAAGGATTACCACGACAAGCTGACGGTGCTGGAGGTCAAAGCTGCCATTGCCGCCGAACGTGGTGACTTCACGCAGGCGGTAAAGTGGCAGGAGCGAGCGCTCGACGAGGCGAACGACCTCGAACTCGATCTTACCTACTATACGGCGAGGCTTGACCAGTATCGCGCGCAGCGCCCTCTACGCCTTTGGCAGGCTTTACTTTTTCGCGATAATCCACACGGCGTGGACGATGCCCGGAATATACCCGCACAAGGTCAGCAGGATATTGAGCCAAAAGTGGAGGCCAAAGCCCACTTGCAAAAATACGCCTACCGGCGGCAACAAAATAGAAAGCAGTACGCGAATGAGGTCCATGTGTTGTTTCCTGTAATAGCGCCCGCGTCAGCGGGCGCAGAGTCGGTGAATGATTAGGCTACTTGGCGACTGTGCTTGCCTTCGGCCAGCTCTTCCAGCAGTTTACTGTTAAAGGCCTCAAGGTCGTCTGGACTACGGCTAGTGACCAAGCCGCTGTCGCATACGACGGCCTGATCGTGCCAAGTGCCCCCGGCATTGACCACATCATCTTTAACCGTGTGGTAGGACGTAAGATCGCGCCCGCCGATGACACCAGCGCTGATCAGCACCCAAGGGGCGTGACAAATGGCTGCCACCGGCTTGTGCTGCTCAAAGAATTCGCGGGTAAAATCCAGGGCGTCGTCGTTACTGCGCAGGGTATCGGGGTTGAATAAACCACCGGGCAGGACCAGCATGTCGTAATCTTCGCTGCTGGCCTCTTCCAGGGTTTTATCCACCGGGTATTCCTTACCCCAGTTGGTTTTGGCCCAACTGGTGATTTTGCCGCTTTTGAGGGACACAATATCCACCTCGACTCCCGCCGCTTTTAATGCTTCGCGCGGCGAGGTAAGTTCAGACTCTTCAAAACCATCGGTAGCCAAAATGGCGACCTGTTTGCCTTTCACTGACTTAGACATAATTACCTCCTCTCGTCGACAGTGATTGTCACAAGGGCTACTGCAATTATTGGTCCTGCTTGTGAATTGCGGTTTTTAAGGGGTTGGGCTGGTTTGGCGGTGCACGGCTTGCAAAAAGCTGTGAGGTTTACAAAATGCGTGTGTCCAGCCAGCGCTGCGCGGCACTCATGTCCTCGAAGACAGCGGCGGCCCCGGTAAAGTCGTGGCCTTTCGAGTAGTCGTTTTCAACGACAATGCACTCAAGGCCGCAGGCCAGTGCCGAGGTGAGCCCGGTGGCGCTGTCTTCTATAGCGATACATTCATCGGCGTTAAGACCGAGTTGATCGAGGGCGTATTGATAGACATCCGGTGCCGGCTTGGCCCTTGCCACCTGGTCGCGACTGGCGACGATGGCGAAGTAGCGCCCCAATTCGTGCTGCTCCAGTGTGGGTTTTACTTCTGCGAGTGAAGCACCCGTGGCAATGGCGGTTTGCAGTCCGCGGGCAACTACCCATTCAACGCACTCGCGGGCACCGGGAATCAGGGGGCAGGCGGTTAGGCCCAGGCTCGCCCGAGTGGCATTTTCACGTTTGTTGAACAGTGTTTCAGCGCTGATGGGTAAGTTGTACCGTTGGACGAGGTACTCGGCGTTGAAATGGGTGGGAACACCGGCCAGGTGGGCCTTGTATTCCTCTTCGGGAAACTCGACGCCAAACTCTGCCAGTAAATCGACCCAGAGTCCGTAGTGTTTACGCTCGGAATCGACCAGGGTTCCGTCGTGGTCAAAAATAACGCCTTTTATCATTGCCTTGGGCCCCCAAAAGGCGCCGATTGTAGCATGAGGTCGACATAAAAAAGGGCCGCTCGGCGGCCCTTTAATGGCGGTCGAATCCTGTCCGTCAGGGTTCGGCGAGATCCCCGACTTTAAAGCCGCTGCCGCTGACAACATTGCCCTCGGCGTAGGCAGACTCAACATTGGTCAGTTTGATCTTACCCAAGGTCTCGTAGGTGACCTTGAGCACGGCGCCTGTGGCCGGGTCTTTGATCTCACGCCCTTTGCGCTTAACGGTTAGTGTTTGGCCGCTGGTCAGGCCGGCGCTGCTGCCGGCGTTGAGAATGACATTTTTGCCAGTCACGTCGGCCAGCAAAACCGGCTCGGAGCTGGTCGCCGAGCCACCACTGCCTGAGGCTTTCAGGTCGGCGCTGGCCAGTTTGCCCACCAGCTCGTCGATGGCGCCGCGCAGGGCTTCTGTGGCGCTTTTTTCATTCCAGCTCTCGCCGCCGCCAAAGCCGAATACCCGGACGTTCATGGATGACTTGGAGGCACTGCCGGTATCGGCAAAGAGAATGCGGGACGTGTTGACGTCAATGATGCGAACATCCACGGTCGCGTGGTAGCCCTTCTTGCCCACATGTACGCCGCCGCCCCCGCCCCCGGCGTTGCTCTGGCCATACTCGGTGACAGCACCGGTAACGATGTATTCAACGCCGATGATTTTACCGATTTTGGCCGCGGTTGCCGGGTCTACCCGGCCCGAGCTGCCGAGGTTTTGCTCCTGGATAATGCTGTTGAGGCGGTCGCGCTCAAAAATATCGTAGTCGGTGCCTTTGACCAGCTCGGTGGTGAGCATGTCCGCTGCGCCGCGTCCGACTTGCCAGCCGCCGTGCTGGCTTTTGTTTTCAAAATCCATCACCGCGATACGCGGTGCGGACCAGGCCAGTGGCGCCGCAATCAACACTGCTGCCAAAAGCCACAGCTTTCCCCAAACATGACGGTACATAGTCAACTCCCTCTTATCTGTGTTGTCGGGACCAAGCGGCCCCTCTTGTAGCCACAATAATAGGCTAGACTGCCGTCTTATTTCTACCTTGGGCAGCGCTCTATTTCCGACCGGTGAGCGCGTATCGCGGATGGCCGGCGGTGTACAAAGATCGCCTGCGGTTTCAAAATAGAGCCCAGATGCGCTAAGGGTAAGGATTATGAAATCTCTCGGGGTCATTCTCGCCGGTATGGTGGTTTGCTGGTTTCTGACCGATGTACGTTCGCAAAACGGGTTCTTTAACCTGTTTATGCCACTGTGCGTCCTGCTTTTTGTGATTGCGTTCTTGTTTTGGCTGGTCTTTGCGCTCGCCGAAAGGCGCAGTGGCAACACCAGCCGCTCGGCGCTGGATGTGTTTGATCACCAGGATTTAGGCGGCAGTGATGGAGGTGGTGATTAAGCGGGAAAAAAAAGGGATAGCCAATGGCTATCCCGAAGTCCGATATCATGAAGCTATCGGGGGAAGAAACTGTCGGGGCGCTGGCAGCGGCCGGCGAGGTGTGTTTCCTTGTGATCGATGATCGAGAAGGCGCGGTTAGACCGCGACGTAGACTTTGCCGTTGTCGATTTTTACCGCGTAGGCGGTGAGCCGATGTTCCGGCTCCTCCAGACACTCGCCGGTTTTCAGGTCGAAGTGCTGCTTGTACAGAGGCGAAGCGACACAGATGCGCTCACCTTGCGAGCCGATAATGCCTCGCGACAATACATTGGCTTTGCCGATCGGATCAAAGTTATCGACTGCAAAGACTTCATCCAGTTTGCCTGAGTAGAAAAGGGCGATCTGGCGGCCTTTAATCAAGGCACACACGCCGGTGTCGGCAGTCAGTGCCTGCTTATCGCAGACGGGGGTCCACTGAATGGTTTCTTCGCTGCTTGCGGCATGGGCGTTCATGAGCGTGTCTCCTGTGATTGTCCTGGTACACCGCAGATCGTCTCGATGTGCTGGTGTGTCGCCCTTAAAAGTAGGCGGTTTTGCGCGCCAAGGATTGCAAGGGCGCACTTGAATTTATGATCTTTGGCGGCGCGTTCCAGCGCCGCTATTAACCCGGCAATTTCCAGCGCAGAGTTAATTGGTCGTGATTTCCATGGCGGGAATCTGGTCTTTGCGCTCTTGCTCGTTCGCCGGGCGACGCTGCTCGCGCTCGACCACATAGGCCAAGTTCGCGTCGGTCTCTTCGCTGTTGATAAAGTGGCGAAAGCGCTTGAGTTTTTCCGGATTCTCAATGGTGGTTTTCCACTCGCATTGGTACTTGCCGATGTTGCTGGTCATTTCATTTTCCAGTTCCTGGGCGATGTTCAGCTTGTCATCAATGACGACTTCACGGAGATAGTCCAGGCCGCCTTCCAGATTTTCCAGCCATACCGAGGTACGCTGCAGACGGTCGGCTGTGCGAATATAAAACATCAATACACGATCGATGTACTTCACCAGGGTTTCGTCGTCGAGATCTGTGGCGAACAAGTCGGCGTGACGCGGACGCATGCCGCCGTTACCACAAACGTAGAGGTTCCAGCCATTCTCCGTGGCAATAACCCCGATGTCTTTCGATTGTGCCTCGGCGCACTCGCGGGTGCAGCCCGATACGGCAAACTTGAGTTTGTGGGGCGAGCGTAAACCTTTGTAGCGGTTCTCAATGGCAATGGCCATGCCCACGCTGTCCTGTACACCATAGCGGCACCAGGTGCTGCCTACGCAAGACTTCACCGTGCGCACAGACTTGCCATAGGCGTGCCCAGTTTCAAAGCCGGCATCCACGAGCTTTTTCCAGATAACCGGAAGCTCGTGCAGTTGGGCACCGAATAAATCGATCCGCTGGCCGCCAGTGATTTTGGTGTAAAGGTTAAACTCCTTGGCGACTTCACCCAGGACAATCAATTTGTCGGGGGTGATTTCACCGCCGGCCACTCGGGGCACGATGGAGTAAGTGCCGTCTTTTTGCATGTTGCCAAGGTAAATATCGTTGGTGTCCTGCAAGCCCATGTGCTTTTCTTCGAGCACATAATCATTCCAGTAAGAGGCGAGAATGGATCCCACCGCTGGTTTGCAGATGTCACAGCCAAGGCCTTTGCCGTGACTGTCCAGTAGCTCGTCAAAGGATTCGATTTTCTTTACCCGAATGATATCGGCGAGTTCAGCGCGCGAGTACTCAAAGTGTTCGCAAATATGGTTGTTCACCTCCACGCCGAGGTTGGCCAACTCTTTATCCATGACGCTTTTCACCAGGGCGGCGCAGCCGCCACAACCGGTGGATGCGCCCGTGGTCGATTTAATATCGCCCATGTTGCAGCAACCGCCTTGCACGGCATTGACGATATCGCCCTTGGTGACGTCTAGGCAAGAGCATAGCTGTGCGGTGTCGGGCAGTGCGTCAACGCCCATGGCGGCGCTGGCGCTACCGTCGGATTGCGGCAGTATCAATTGCTCGGGCGAGCCGGGCAAATCCATGCTGTTGACACACATCTGCTGCAAAGTGCCATAGGCTTCTACATCGCCCACCAGTACGGCGCCGAGAAGTTTCTTACGATCCTCACTGACGATCAGGCGCTTGTAGACTTCATTTACGCCGTCTTCGTAGGTGTAGGTTTGCGCACCGGGGGTGCGTGCGTGGGCATCGCCCACGCTGGCAACGTCAACGCCCAGCAGTTTGAGTTTGGTGCTCATATCGGCACCGGTAAACTCCTCGGGGCCGCCGTCTATGTGAGAGAGGGCGACTTTCGCCATTTGGTACCCGGGCGCTACCAGGCCAAAAATCTTACTGTCCCACAAAGCGCATTCACCAATGGCGTAGATGTCTTCTATCGAAGTACGGCAGTAGTTATCGATAATAATGCCACCGCGCTCGCCAACATCAATGCCGCAATTTCGAGCCAGCTCGTCCTGCGGGCGAATACCGGCGGAGAAGAGAATCATGTCGGTCTCTAAATAGCTGCCGTCGGCAAACTCCATACGGTAGCGATGCTTTTCCCCGGCGGTAATATTTTTGGTGTTCTTTTCGGTGTGGACATTCACATCCAGCGCTTCAACTTTCCGGCGCAGAAGGTTACCGCCGCCTTCATCGAGCTGTACCGCCATCAGACGTGGTGCGAACTCCACCACGTGAGTTTCCAGCCCCAAGTTTTTCAGTGCATTGGCCGCTTCCAGGCCCAGAAGTCCGCCACCGACTACCACGCCCACTTTACTTTCCTGGGCAGAGGCGGTAATTGCCTCGAGATCCTCAATGGTGCGATACACCAGGCAGTGAGGCTGATCTTTGCCGGGAATGGGCGGCACAAATGGGTAGGAGCCGGTTGCCAGAACGAGTTTGTCATAGCGCTCGACTTTACCCGAGGCCAGCTTCACGGTTTTGTTGTCGTGGTCTAAATCCACAACTTTGTCGTTCAATGTGTAGACCACGCCCGCGCTTTGATAGTGCTCTTCGCTCGTGAGCATCAGGTCGTCTACGGTGGAACCGGAAAAATAGCTCGACAGCTTCACCCGATCGTAAGCCAGCCTGGGCTCTTCTGAAAACGTTAAGATTTCGTATTTGTCGGCGCTGTCGCTGTTGATGACATTGTCAATAAACTTGTGACCAACCATGCCGTTACCGACGACGATGACGCGTTGTTTACTCATGGCGAATACCTCTGGCTAATTCGGTTAGGCGCTCAGGCTCTGATACTGGCCTGTTGCTGATAGTTGCGGTTCTATGGCTTTGAGTTGTTGCGCGAGATTGACGACCTCGCCCACCATGATCAGTGCGGGTGACTGCACCTTGTGTTCCTCGACAGCCTGTTGCAGTGAGCTGAGCTCTGTGCTGATAACGCGCTGGTTGTCACGGCAGCCGTTCTCAATGATGGCAGCAGGCGTGGTGATGGCCATTCCCGCACGGATGAGTTGTTCGCTGATTAATTCAGCGCGGCTGACACCCATATAAAACACCAGTGTGTGGTTGAGCTGGGCGAGAGCGCTCCAGCTGAGGTTCAGCTCTCTCTCGCCGTGACCGGTCACCAGCGTGCAGCCCTGCGAAACACCGCGGTGGGTCAGCGGTATATCCGCCGAGGTTGAGCAGCCTGAGGCCGCCGTAATACCCGGGATTACCTCGGCATCGCAGCCTGCCTGGCGCAGCTGCAACAGCTCTTCACCGCCGCGACCGAAGACAAAGGGGTCGCCACCTTTCACGCGACAAACGGTCAAGCCGCGTTGGGCGTGATCCACCAACATTTGATTGAGATCGGTCTGGGCCACGCTGTGACAGTTCTTCACCTTGCCCACGTAGATGCTGGGCACGCCCCGGGGAAAGAGCTCACGGATTTCCTGACTCACAAGTTGGTCAAAGAAAATCACATCGGCACTTTCTATGGCCCGCAGGGCTTTGATCGTCAACAGCTCGGCGTCGCCTGGGCCGGCGCCCACCAGCCAGACTTTGCCTTGGGTCGGACGCGTTTGCGGCGCCAGGGAGACGACCGTCGCGGGCTTGTGTGTGCTGAAGTTGTGCATGGTGCAATCTCGTTTGCGGTTATCAGGCCAGCCCACAGAAGGCTGGTTGCTTGACTTGGGTAAGAGCAAGGACGGTGCCAGTCGCCAAAAAATGGCTTGGAATGCGAATTTTCCCAATAAAAAACAGTGCGTTATGATTTACACGTTTTAATGGACAGAGAAAATTCAAATGCCGACTCTGATTCACAATGGGGCGGCGCGCACCGTCATATGCACCATTGTCGGGATATTGGTGCTGACTTTGGTGTGTCCAAAGTGGTGCAAATTGAGGCTGTCTCGACCCTATAAGCCCAACTTGGTGCACCAGTTTGGGCGCTCTTGGGGCGGTAGTCTCTGTGCGGTGGCTGTGAAACCCCTGAGAATGTGGGCGAGTGCTGTTAAACTGGTAAGTTGGAAGGTGTCTTGCTAGCACGGTGTCTTGCTAGAGAGTGCTATCGATGAGCTACGAGGTTGCTATGCCCTTGCAGGCTGAAGAGAAGGTGTCCGGACCGCTGGTGGACCCATTTGATCGGACGGTCCGCTACTTGCGCATGTCGGTGACGGATCGCTGTGACCTTCGCTGTGTCTATTGCATGGCGGAAGAGATGACCTTTTTACCGCGCTCAGAGGTGTTGAGCATTGAGGAGTTCGTCCGCACAGCGAGGGTGTTTGCCGGCCTTGGCGTGAACAAAATTCGCCTGACCGGTGGTGAGCCGCTAGTGCGCCAGGGTATTGTGACCCTAGTAGAAAAACTGGCGGCACTGGAGGGCATTGATGAGCTGTGCATGACGACCAATGGTACGCGGCTCGATCAGTTTGCTGCGCCTCTAAAGCAGGCGGGGCTCGACCGTCTTAATATTAGTCTCGATACGTTAAACGCTGAGCGCTTCCGCGCTCTTACGCGTTTTGGCGATTTGCGAAAGGTGCTCGATGGTATTCAAGCGGCCCAGCAAGCCGGCTTTGCGCGGATAAAAATTAACTGTGTGGCACTCAAGCATCGCAATGCCGACGAGGCAAAGGATTTAGTGCGCTTTGCGCTTGAGCGCGGTCTGGACATCAGTTTTATTGAAGAGATGCCCCTCGGGAAAATCGACAGTCACGGTCGGGCGGCGGAGTTTGTCTCCAGTGCCGAGCTCAGAGAACAGATTGCGGGTGAATTTACGCTGGTCGCCAGCGCAGCGCAATCGGGCGGGCCCGCGCGCTATTGGAGCAGTCCGGGCTACGATTCGCGCATCGGTTTTATTTCCCCGCACAGTCAGAACTTTTGCGCCAGCTGCAATCGTGTGAGACTCACGGCCACCGGCCGCTTGTTGCTGTGCCTGGGTCAGGAACACAGCCGGGATTTGCGGCAGGTGCTGCGCAATCACGCCGATGACCGTTATCTGCAGCAGGCCATACGCGAGGCGGTGGCTATCAAGCCCAGGGAGCACACCTTTGACCTCAGTGCCGATGAGCCGCAGATTGTCCGGTTTATGAACGCGACCGGTGGTTAATACGTTTTCTTGGTCGCCCAATTTCAGTATCCGCTAAGAGCCCAAAATGAGCGCAACGAGTGAATTTATTCCGCTGAGTATCAGTGTGCTGACGGTATCCGATACCCGCACAGCCGCCACAGACACCTCCGGGCAGGCTCTGGTGGAGCTGCTGACGCACGTTGGACACCGCCTGTTTGATCGGGCGCTGGTGAAAGACGACATCTACCAGATTCGGGCGCGCGTTTCCCATTGGATAGCCGATACAGCCTGCCAGGTTATCGTCATCACCGGGGGGACTGGGTTCGCTGGCCGCGATTCCACGGTCGAGGCGGTGGAGCCACTCTTTGACAAGACGGTGGTGGGTTTTGGGGAGCTGTTCCGCCAGATTTCCTATGAAGAAATTGGCTCGTCCACGATCCAGTCCCGGGCCACGGCGGGGCTGGCCAACCGAACCTTGATATTTTGTCTGCCCGGCTCCACGGGCGCCTGTAAAACGGCCTGGACGATCATCGCAGAACAGCTGGATGCGCGTCATAGGCCGTGTAATTTTGTTGGCCAACTGGTGTGACGGAAGCAAGAGCGTGACCAACCAGCTGCTCAGTGTCGAACAGGCGCGCCAAACAATCATTGCCGAGGGCCTCGCGCGGCGCGGAGGGGTGGTGGAGTCTGTGCCTCTGGAGCAGGCGCTCGGCAGAGTGCTGGCCGAGGATATTGTCTCGGGCATTGACGTCCCGCCAGCCGACAACAGCGCCATGGACGGTTACGCAGTGCGCGCACAAGAGGCCCTCTTAGGTGTGATCCTGCCGGTTAGCCAAACGGTGGCGGCCGGTACCCTGCCCGCGCCCCTGGCAGTGGGTAGCGCGGCGCGGATTCTCACCGGCGCCGAGTTGCCCCCCGGGGCCGATGCAGTAGTGATTCAGGAAGAGGTCGAGCGAACCGGCGATGTGATTGAGCTTCGGGCAGCGGCTCGTCCCGGCGACAACATCCGCCCGCGGGGCCAGGATATTGCCCGGCACAGTCGGGTGCTGTCCGCCGGTCACAGGTTGCGGCCGCAGGATTTGGGGCTGCTCGCCTCGATTAACCGTGACCGCGTATCTGTCTATCAGCCCATTAAGGTGGCTTTGTTGTCCACCGGCAGCGAGCTGGTCGAGCCGGGAGCGGAGCTCAAACCCGGGCAAATCTACAATTCCAACCGACCCATGCTCGCCGCCTTGCTCAGCCAGTGCGGGTGTCAGGTGGTGTCGCAGGATCGGGTCGCGGACGATGCCGCGCAGACGCGGCAAATGCTGAGCCGGGCGGCCGAGGGGGCGGATCTGATTGTTACCACCGGCGGTGTCTCGGTGGGTGATGAGGACCATGTCAAAGCGGCAGTGCAGGCGCTTGGGGAATTGAGCTTGTGGAAAATTGCCATGAAGCCGGGCAAGCCATTGGCCTTTGGTCGGGTGGGCTCAGTGCCTCTGGTGGGTTTACCCGGCAATCCGGTCTCGGCGTATGTGGCTTTTCAACTGTTGGTGCGGCCCTTGCTGCAGGCACTTGGCGGGCAGCGGGTGAGCGAGTTGGAGTACCGTCAGTTACCGGCGGCTTTCCATTGGCCTAGAGCAGGGCGGCGCGATGAGTATGCCAGAGCTCGCGTCAGCGATGGGCGAGTAGAACTCTACCCGCAGCAGAGTTCCGGCGCCCTCTCGTCAGTGGTGTGGGCTGAGTGCCTGGTGTGCATACCTGCAGGCGCAAGCATCTCGCCCGGCGAGCTGGTGCAGGTGCTGCCCCTCGCGCAGTGGTAATAGGGCCTGCTGAGACTAAGGCTTACCAGCACCAGGAGCTGGGCAGCTGCTTGAGCATTTTTTTACGGCTGGTGATCAGCTCCTTGTAGGAAGCCATCAGAGAAAAATCCACCGCTTTGCCCTGTAATTTGAGCTCGTGCACCTGGCGCTCGAGGCCGGTAATTTCCGAGATCAGCTGGCGACGCAGGCGGCCAGTGTGGGTAATGTTGATGGAGATGCCAAAGTTGTCCCGCGCGTGCGGCCGTGCCTGTGCCATAGCAACCTTCCGTTGTGTCGCGAACAAAGTTCTGTCAGGTGAATAAGAATTATGGTCTAAGCGTTGAGCTTAGCACGGGTGCCTTGGTTGCGTTAGACGAATTTGCGGTAGTGAATTTAACTGGCCTAAGCTTGCGTTATATCGCCTTTGAGGCGTTTTGCGCCAGCCAGGCTTTTGCCATAAATAGAGCTGCGATGGTTCGTCCCTCCACCACCTCCTCGCGCATTACCAGTTCGAGCAGGTTATTGATATCGCAGGGGACAACCTCAATAGGCTCGGGCTCGTCACCCGGTAGTCTTTCGGGGTAGAGGTCGCGCATGATCAGCACATCAATGCGGTGCTCCATATACGCTGGCGAGAGATAGATTTTTTTCAGCCAGTGAATCGAGGCTGCGCCATAGCCGACCTCCTCTTTCAGCTCGCGGTTGGCCGCTTGTTCCGGGGTTTCGCCACGGTCGATGGCGCCCTTGGGCAGGGCCAGGTGGTAGTCCTCCAGTCCGCCCGCGTATTCGCGTACCATAAGCACGGTTGAATCATCGAGTATCGGGACCATCAATACCGCACCCGGGCCGCCGCTGCAGAGTTTTTCGTAGATGCGCTCTTCGCCGTTGCTGAACTGGAGGTGTAATTCATCGGCACGAAAGAGTCGGCTCTTGGCGACGGTGGCGCGCTTGAGGATGCTGGGCTTTTCAGGCATGGGCTGGGGTCTGGCTCCGTTGGCTTAGGTGACGGCTCCGCAATCCGCTGTGCTCGGACACCGTTGATGCGAAATAGTATCACACGCCGATGCAACTTTATGACCGCCGGCAGCGTCCCAGTGCGCGACATCATATAAGAGACAACAGGAAAGACCGGCCATGATCAGGCTAGAGAATGTTCACAAGTCCTATCAGACAGGCGATCAGCGCTTGCACGTGCTCAAAGGGGTCAATCTGCATATCCGTGAGGGGGAGTTGGTATCGATTATGGGGTCGTCAGGCTCGGGTAAGTCGACGCTGCTCAATATACTCGGTGTGTTGGATTCTCATGACGAGGGGGTTTACCGCCTTGCAGGCCGTGAAATCAAGCACCTGAAAGAGCGTCAGGCGGCGCTACTGCGCAACGAGTTTATCGGCTTTGTCTTTCAGTCGTTTAATTTATTGCCGTTTAAATCGGCGCTTGAGAATGTGGCTTTGCCGCTCTATTACCAAAAAATCGGCCGGCGCGAGCGCAATCGCCGGGCCGCCGAATACCTGGAAATGATGGGGTTGGGTGATCGGGCTGACCATATGCCCAACCAGCTTTCAGGTGGGCAAAAACAACGAGTCGCCATGGCGCGTGCGCTGGTTACCCGGCCCAAAGTGATTCTTGCCGATGAGCCCACGGGTGCGCTAGATAGCCGCACCACAGCTGAAGTCATGGCTGTTATGAAGCATGTCCACAGCCTCGGCAACACCATTGTTATCGTCACCCATGAGCAGGATATCGCCAACCAAACCGAGCGCTGCATCGTCTTGCGCGACGGACAAGTTGTGGATGCGGTGACTGAAGCGGCGACGCCTGAGGCCTTTGGCCATGATTGACGGCCTGCAGGAAATTCTCTACACCCTGCGCCAGAATAAACTGCGTACGGCGCTCACGGCCTTTGGGGTGTTCTGGGGCATCTTTATGTTGATACTGCTGCTCGGTGCGGGCAGAGGTATGCAAAATGGTGTGCTCGACAGCTTTGCCGATAATGCGTTGGACACCATTATTGTCTGGAGCGGCACCACGGCCGTTGCTTACAAGGGGCATGGGCTGGGTCGACGTATTGCCTATACCGATGACGACATAGCGGCGATTCGCCAACAGCTTGATGGTGTGCGCTTTGTGACCGGCGCCAACTCGATGGGTGAAGGCACGGTTACCTACGAGCAGAAGACCGGCTTTTTTGATGTCTTCGGTATCGACGACAAGTATTTCCAGATTCGCGATCAGGTGCCGATTCCCAGCGGGCGCTCAATCAACCTGCTCGATGACCACCAGACACGTAAGGTTGCTGTGATTGGCACTGCAGTACGGGAT
Organism: Gilvimarinus algae; assembly: GCF_030518215.1. Taxonomy (GTDB): domain Bacteria; phylum Pseudomonadota; class Gammaproteobacteria; order Pseudomonadales; family Cellvibrionaceae; genus Gilvimarinus; species Gilvimarinus algae. The sequence goes on along the minus strand of NZ_JAULRT010000035.1, from coordinate 175,558 downwards.
CGGCTCTTTGGCGCCGATGCCAATCCGGTGGGAAAAATGATTCAGGTGAACAACATCAATCTCACCGTTATTGGGGTTTTTCACGATCGCAACAACAATGGCAGGGATTCTGAAAGGCTGTATGTACCCTACAGTACCTTTACCAAGACGTTTGGTCGCGGTAATCAAGTGCACGTCATATGGGCTCGGCCCAAAGACGGTGTTGATGGCTTTGCATTGGAGCAGGATATTATCGCGCTGCTGAAAAAGCGTCATGGCGTCTCGCCCGATGACCGGCGGGCCATTCAGTCGTTTAACTTCGCCGAGCCCGCGAAAATGGTGAAAGGCTTGTTTGTGGCCATCAATGCCTTTATTTGGTTTGTCGGACTCGGCACTTTAATGGCCGGCATTGTCGGCATCAGCAATATCATGATCATTACCGTTAAGGAGCGAACCCGCGAAATCGGTATCCGCAAGGCGCTGGGAGCTACCCCCTTTTCCATTGTCAGCACACTCTTGTTGGAATCCATATTGGTAACCAGTATTGCCGGTTATGCAGGCTTGGTGCTTGGGGTGGCTCTGGTGGAGCTGATGGCCTACGGCATACAAGTTAGCGGCGCCGAAATGGAGTTTTTTAAACGTCCCGAAGTGAATTTTTCGGTAGCGGTAACCGCGCTTACTCTTTTGGTGGCTGTAGGGGCGCTGGCCGGATTTATGCCAGCCATGCGGGCGGCCAAAATTCCGCCCGTAGAAGCGATGAGGGCGGAGTGATGCAGCTGATTGACGGCGACAAGTGGCGAGAAATATTCATCACGCTGAGTCAACACAAGTTGCGTACAGCGCTGACGGCCTTCGGGGTTTTCTGGGGCATCTTTATGCTCTCAATTCTACTCGGTGCGGGCAAGGGGCTTGAAAATGGGGTCATGGATGGCTTCCCCAAAGTGCCTAATGGTGTGTGGATTTGGTCGGCGGGAGAAACGCAGATCCCGTATAAAGGCATGAGCATTGGCCGGCGCGTCACCCTATTGCCAGAAGATGTAGAGGCAGTGCTGCAAAACGTTGAGAGTGCCGCTTATGTGCGCGGGCAGAACAGCGTCGGCATCTGGAACGGAACGCCGCCTTATACGGTATACAAAGATAATAATGGTACTTTCTTTGTGCAGGGGTCGCACGAGGGTATGGCGCTCATGCACTCACTGAAAGTCACTGACGGCCGCTACCTGAATAAAATTGATACCGATGAAAGACGCAAGGTGGCCGTTATTGGCTCGCGCGTCAAAGAGCAATTGTTTGAGCCAGACTCGCCTGTGATTGGCGAAAATATCACTATCAATGGCATCAGTTTTCAGGTGATAGGAACCTTTAAATCGTTGTCGCAGGGAAACACCACTCAGGAAGAGGAAAAAATTTACGTGCCTAACGACACCCTGAGGTACGCGTTCAACCAAGTCGGTTGGCTGGGTAGTTTGTTTATTCTGCCGGCCGAGGGCGTGCATGCAGCAAAGGCTGAGGAGGACGTAAAAGCCTTTTTGAAAGAGCGCAAACGCATTCACCCGGACGATCAGGGTGTATTGGGGAGCTTCAATCTGCAAAAAGAGTACGACAAAATTCAGGGCCTGTTTACCGGTATCAGCTTTTTCAGCTGGCTGGTGGCCGTAGGTACGATCATGGCTGGCGCCATTGGTGTGGGTAATATCATGCTGATCGTGGTCAAAGAGCGCACGCGCGAAATAGGCGTGCGCAAAGCGCTGGGTGCTACGCCGGCATCCATTGTCAGCTTGATTGTTCAGGAGTCGGTGTTGATTACCGCGGTGGCGGGCTACTGTGGGCTGGTGGTTGGCGTGCTCTTGTTGGAGCTTGTCTCTATGGGGCTCGAGGCCACTGGTGGCTCAGATATGTTTCGCCGGCCCGAAGTGGATTTTTCTACCGCTTTGATTGCGGTGGGGGTATTGATTGTCTCGGGGTTGCTGGCCTCTTTGCTGCCGGCGAGCAAAGCGGCCAAGGTAGATCCCATTGTCGCTTTGCAGGACGAATAACAGAAACTGGAAATCACTATGAAAAAAGTCTTTTTAATTTTTCTTTCGCTTATCGTGCTTGCTGTGTTTGTTGGCACTGGGGTCTTTTTGTTTAATAAATCCAGGGAAAAGCCCGAGGTGTTTGAGGTGGTTTCACCCTATGTCACCGATATTGTGAAAAAGACGGTGGCTACCGGAAAGGTGATTCCCAGAAAGGAAGTCAATGTCACTTCGCAGGTTTCCGGTGTGGTTGATCAGCTGTTTGTGATCGCCGGCGACACGGTAGAAAAAGGTGATGTAATCGCCAGAATTTCTCTGGCACCAAATATGATTGCCCTGAATAATGCCGAGTCCCAGTTAGAGAGTGCGCGGATCAGCCTGGCAAATGCCGAGCAGGAACTCGAGCGGCAAAAAAACCTTATGCAGGAAAAGCTAATCTCAGCGTCTGAATACAATAGATTTCAGCTTGATTACGAGCTCAAGCGCGAAAGAGTGAACTCGGCGGAGAACAACCTGTTGCTGATTAAAGAAGGGGCCACCAAAAAGTCCGATCTGGTGTCCAATGTCATCCGGGCCACCAGCGACGGCATGATCCTCGACGTGCCGAACAAAGAGGGGGCGTTTATCGTTGAATCCAGTACCTTTGGCTCCGGCACCACGGTAGCAACCCTGGCGGATATGAATGACATGATTTTTGAGGGTATGGTGGATGAGGCCGAGGTGGGGAAAATCCGAGAGGGGATGGAGTTGCTGCTGGACGTTGGGGCTTTAGAAGGGGAGCCCTTCTCCGCGGTGCTGGAATACATCTCGCCCAAAGGCGTGCAGGATCAGGGAACGATTAAATTTCAGATTCGTGCAGCGGTCGACTTGCGTGAACAGCTGTTCCTCCGGGCCAACTACAGCGCTAATGCGGACATTGTGCTGGACAAGCGTGAAGCGGTTATCGCTATCAATGAGGGTAACCTGATAATTGAAAACGATAAACACTATGTGGAGGTGCAGACGGGGCCTCAGCAGTTTGAGCGTCGAGAAGTGACCACTGGACTCTCTGACGGCATTCAGATCGAAATTGTGTCTGGGCTTAAGGAAAGTGATAAAATCAAGGAACTGTGAAATGAGACAACCGCCCGGGCGCTCGGAGGTGATGTATGATCGACTGGCAGGCGATAGACACCGTCATGCTGGATATGGACGGTACCCTGCTTGATTTGCACTTTGACAATTATTTCTGGGTGCAACACCTGCCAGAGCGCTACGCCGAGATCCACGGGCGCCCGTTTGATCTGGTGCGAGAAGAGCTGGCGGGCCAGATAGCCTCCCGCCAGGGCAGCTTGCAGTGGTACTGCCTGGAGTTTTGGTCAGAGACCCTGAAACTCGATATCCGCGCGCTCAAGGAAGAAATAAAGCACAAGATCCAGATCCGGCCTCATGTGGAGGATTTTCTCGACCGGCTGCGGGACCATGGCAAACAGGTCATGCTCGTGACCAATGCCCATCCGCAGAGCATGTCTCTCAAGTTTGATGTTACTCAAATTGATCGGCGCATGGACTTGATCGTGTCGTCCCATGAGTTCCTCCATCCCAAAGAAGCCCAGGAGTTTTGGCAGGCCCTGTCCGAGCGCGAAGCATTCGATGCTGATCGCACCTTGTTTATCGATGACACTCTGCGCGTGCTCGATTCGGCCAGGGACTATGGCATCGCGCACCTGTTGGCCATTCATCAGCCCGACAGCCAGATCGAACGACGCGTTGAAGGCTATCCGGCCATAGAGCATTTCAGTGAGATTATGCCGCCGCCGGTGAGTTCCTGATCGTATGGAAAAAGTTCGAATCGATAAGTGGCTGTGGGCGGCGCGCTTTTTCAAAACCCGCAGTATCGCCAAACAGGCCATTGAGGGTGGTAAAATCGCGGTTGACGGTCAGAAAATCAAGCCCAGTCGCGAAATTGGAACGGGTGTGATGCTGACGATTCGCCAGGGATGGGACGATAAAACGGTTGAGGTGATCGCCCTGTCCGACCAGCGCCGTGGTGCTCCGGAGGCCCAAAGGCTCTATCGTGAGACCGATGGCAGCATAGCGCTGCGAGAAAAACGCGCTTTGGAGCGCAAGGCGGGCTTGGGCAGCTTTATCATCAGTGAGCAGCGACCAACCAAAAAGCAACGTCGTCAAATTCACCGTTTTAAACGCGATATGGATGACCAACAGGATTAAGCAAAGGAGAGCATAATGACGTATTCCGGAGTAATTGGTGCCCTGGTGTTATTGCTGAGTGCGGGGGCAAGTGCAGAACTGTACCGCTGGACAGACGCCAACGGTAAGGTGCATTACAGCGATAGGCAGCCCGCGGACAACTCGGCCAAAGATGCCGAGGTGATTGACGACAAGCTTAAGCCCGTCAACATCGACGATAGCCACGAGGAGCGCGAGGCTTTGCGGCACGTATTTCCAGATGAGCCACTGGAGCCGAGCCCGGCCGAGCAGCGCCAGGCTTCTGAGAGGGAGCAAGCATTGAAAGAGCACTGCCGTAAGGCGCGCGAGTACTTGCGTGCAGTGAGTGGCCCCGTTCAATTTATCGATGAAAACGGAGAAATGGTGGATGTTTCCGAGCGCGAACGCCAGGAACGTCAGGCAGAAATGGAAGCCTACGTCGAGAAGCATTGCTCGGGTGTCGCGTCCAACTGACTTGAGGTTTTATGATCAGCACAGATTTGTTGCATCGCTTTATCTTTGACCAATGTGATATCCGCGGTGAACTGGTAACTTTAACCACCAGTTACCGCGAAGTACTGCAGCACAATGACTACCCGGTGGCGGTTCAGCAACTGCTAGGAGAGTTTGTGGCAGCCGTTGCCCTGCTCTCCAGCACCTTGAAGTTTGACGGTGTGATCACATTGCAGGCGCGTGGCGAAGGTGATTTGGCGCTGATTATGGCCGAGTGCACGCATCACAACGAGGTGCGCGCCATTGTCCGTCCCCGCCCCGGAGTTGAAATTGATCAAGACAATCTCTCTCTTGTGCAGCTACTGGGTAAGGGCGTTTTGGCGATTACTCTCGACCCGGCTCAGGGTGAGCGCTACCAGGGCGTGGTGCCTCTGGACGCCCCGACGCTGGCCGGTTGCCTTGAGCACTATTTCCGTCAATCCGAGCAGCTCGAGACCCGCTTTTGGTTGGAGGCAAATGACCAGGCCGCCGCCGGTTTGCTGCTTCAGGCATTGCCCCTGCAGGTCGCTGACAGTGTCGAAGTCAATCGCGATCAATGGCAGACCGCTGTTGCCCTGGCCGACACACTGACTCGAGACGAACTTTTGGGCGTTGAGCACAGTCAGCTGTTGTACAGGCTCTTCCATGAGCAATCGGTCCGTCTTTTCAGTCCGGCGCAGCTGCGCTTTTCCTGCAGCTGCTCGCGCGAGCGCAGCCTGGCCGCTTTGCAGTCTCTTGGCAGAGAGGAGGTCGAGCAGTTATTGGTGGAGCAGGGTGCGATCGATATTGACTGCCAGTTTTGCAATCAACACTACCGTTTTGATACGTCCGATGTCCGCGAGATGTTCGGTGAGGATACCCTGCACTGATGAAAACCCTTCGCTATTGTTGTGTCCTCGCTGGCGTGTTATCGAGTATGGTTTTCGCTGAGCCGCCCACTGAAAAACGGTGGGAGGCTGGTATAGGTGTTGGCGGAATTGTCTCGCCGGATTATAAAGGCTCTGAGAGCTACCGTGACTATATCGCACCCATTCCCTATGTGGTTTACCGTGGGCCGGTGTTTCGTACGGACCGCGATGGTGTGCGCGGGGATTTTTTGCGAACAGAACGGTTTGAGTTGAACGCCAGCATGGCACTATCGGTCACGCCGGACAGCGATAAAAACTCCCTGCGCGAAGGCATGCCGGAGCTGACCTCAACCCTTGAAGCAGGGCCGGCATTTAATATCAATCTCACGGGCGAAAGTTTCTCCGACGGTTTGTCGGTGACCATACCCTTGCGAGCAGTTATCGCTCTGGGTGATGGCTCGCCGGATTATATCGGCTTGGTGAGTGCGCCTTCTCTGGTTTATCGCAGGGCCTTTAAAGGAGGATGGCGCTGGACGCTGCGCACCGGCCCCGTTTTTGCCAGCGGCAAGTATCACGACTACTACTACACCGTAAAACCTCAATACGCTCTGCCAGAGCGGCCTGCCTTTGAGGCTTCCAGCGGTTACAATGGCTTTAACGGTCAGCTTGCTTTGAGTCGTCGGTTCTCGGACTATTGGTACGCCTTTTACGCGCGATACTCCAACATTCAGGGCACGAATTTTCTCGATAGCCCCTTGGTCGAAACCGAACACAATGTGACCGCCGGCTTTGCCATTAGCTGGGTGTTTTTGTAAGTTAGTTTCAGCGGTTTCTCATCACGCTGAATTCACGAAGGAGTTCATGAGGCAGGCGGTGCAGCTCTGCCCAAGTTTTGTATAGTGCGCGTTGTTTTAAAGGGCATCATGACGCTGCCAGACCTGGCTGCGACCAAAAAGGGAAAAGCCGATAAAGCCGCGAACCGTCAGAGTCTGCCCATCGTCACTTAAGCTCACTTTCGCCTTATAGACTTTGCCGGATTTCGGGTCCAGAATTTGTCCCTCGGTCCACTGTCCGGTTTCTTCTTGAGTTAGACCCCACATAAACCTCAGGCCTTCCAGTGGTTTGTCTCTAAACTCACCCGGGCACTTTTCGCAGGTTTTGCCTTTGCTCTTTTCTTGCAGCAGAGTCAGGATCCTTCCTTCAAGGCTGCCCTCCTCCGTGACGCGTAGCTCGACAATGCTTTTTTTGGTGCCATCTTTGTCGTCTACAGTCATCCATTGACCCTCTACGGGAGCGGCCTTGGCGAGCAGTGAGCCTGAAAAAATCATACAGGCGATCGCGAAGCGATATATTGGACTGGGCATATCGGCACCTCCACTTCCAAGGGTAGACCCTTCAACTATAGCGCGGTACTGCGGGTTTTCCAGTTGACAACCAGCCCTGTGGGTGCCGCTTCCGGGTAGTTTTACTAAGCTGACTTGCAAAGAGTGGCGCCGCTTAGCGAGATTCTAGGTGTCATTGAAAAGGCGTTCAGGCAAAGAGTCGGCTCAAATGGCGGACTGCCAGCATTTGGCTAATTCCCAGCCTGGGGTGCGCGCTTGTTTTTGCGGATGGCGCGAGAAGGTGTTTTGCCCGCTTAGCACACGGGCTTAATGACCCGGAGGCTTCGTTTTTCGAATAATGTTTTAACGTCGAGCGCAACTCAGTTGCGGCGCATCGGGACAGGCACGTTCTGGGGTTTCACCAGGGCGGGCTCTGCTTTTAGTCGTTGGTATGCTTCTGAGTGAACCGCAGCGATGCGCCCCAGAGCTGCCTGAAGTCTTGGGTCTTCGCATCCGTCAATCTGCGTAAAAAGCTTTTCTATGGTCGCCAGTGCGCTGGCTTCTAAATCAGACCTCTGGATGTTTATCATTAAGTTAGCGAAAGCTTCAATGCCAACTTTTTGCTGCATCATGATTTCGACAGAAGGTTTACTCGCTACTTCAGGCATCTGAATGTCAGCGCAACGCTTTTTAATATCGCTCAGCATGACATGATTCGAAAGCAGGCTGCGGTAGTCCAGGCCCATTTGCTTGAGGCTTGCAGACGCCGGGCTGCAGGCGAGGCTAATAGTCAAGAAACATACAATTTTGGTCAGTAATCGCGAATTGATCATAAAAGAAAATACGTTTTAGCGGTTATCGAGCTTGGCATTCTAGCATTTTCGCAGTGTCTATTTCGATGCTATCCAGTCGTCAATGGATTGTTCCAGTATGTCCAGAGGCAGTGCGCCGCTGGAGAGCACCTGGTCGTGGAACTCTCTGAGTTTAAATCTCCCTCCGAGTTCCGCGCGCGCTTTCTCGCGCAGTCGGAGGATTTTTTCCAGTCCGATCTTGTAGCTGGTCGCTTGACCGGGCATAACGATGTAGCGCTCCACTTCCCGGGTTGCATCCGCTTGGTTCATGGGGGAGTTATCGATAAAGTAGGTGATGGCCTCATCCCGGCTCCAGCGGTAGTGGTGGATGCCGGTATCCACCACCAGGCGTATAGCGCGCCAGAGCTCAAAGCTCAGCCGCCCGAAGTCCGAATAGGGGTCCCGGTAAAAACCGAGCTCTTTGGGAACCCGCTCGGCGTAGAGCCCCCAACCCTCAATGTAGGCGGTGTAATGGCCGTGGCGGCGAAAGGCGGGCAGCTCGTCCATTTCCTGGGCAATAGCGATTTGCATGTGGTGACCTGGCAGCGCCTCGTGGTAGGCCAAGGCTTCCATCTGGTAGCGCGGCATGGCGGAGAGGTCGTGGAGGTTGACGTAGTAAATACCGGGGCGGGAGCCGTCCTCGGCGGGCGCTTGGTAAAACGCCTTGCCGGCGGATTTTTCTCGAAAGGGCTCGACCGCTTTGACGTGCAGATCGGCCTCGGGCAAATGACCAAACAGCTGCGGCAGCGCCTGACGCATGCCATCGATAATCTCGCGGGTGTCCTGCAAATACCGCTTGCGCCCCGCAGTGGTATCCGGGTAGTAGAGTGCTGGATCGTCTTTGATGTGACCGAAAAACGCGGCCAATGAGCCCTCAAAGCCAATGTTGGCGATAAGGTTGCGCATCTCATCGTGGATACGCGCAACCTCACTCAAACCGAACTGGTGAACTTCTTCGGCGCTCATCTCTGTGGTGGTCATGGCTTGCAGGCGAGCCTGGTAATAGGCGTTGCCATTTGGTAGCTTCCAGACCCCGGCGCGGTTGTCGGCGCGCAAGGCCAACTGCTCTAGCTTGCTGATCAGGGTCTGGTAGGCGGGTTCCAGCTCTGTTCGCAGTGCCTCTGCGGCTCTGTGCTCTAGCTTTTTCTGCTCAGCAGGGGTCAGCTCAAGCGCGGAGACCTTGTGGGTGAAATCTGCCATCAGCGGGCTTATGCCCTCCCGAGTGAAAGGCGCCCCCTGAATCAGGTTGCGGCTGTCGCTGATGACATAGGGGTAGACGAAGGCCGGAGCGAGAACTCCCTTTTGCGCCCGGCGCTCCAGGTTGTCGATAAGTTGGGTGATCAGATCGGAGACCCCGCGCAGCCGCTGGATGTAGGCCTCGGCATCGGCCGGATTGTCTACGCGGTGCGAGTTGATCAGAAACGAGGCGATACCGGCGTGTAGGCCGAACATCTGATTGACCGGGTAGCTGTGATCGCGCCAGCGATAATGCGCCTGGTTTTGGCGTAGTTCGCGTGCGAGCAGTGCCTGGTTCAGGCGGTTCTCTTCCGATAGCAATTCCGCATCCAGTGCTTCGACCCGGCGCAGCTGATCGGCGTAGAGCCGCTGCTCCAGCTCTTCGGCGGCGGGGCTGATATCGTCCCACTCACCGTAGTGGGTTTTTCGCCCTAGATGGGTTTGATACATGGGGCTGAGAGAGACCTGCTCTTCAAAAACGCGTTCAAACAGCGCTCTGGCGCGGGCATTTTCCAGCGCTTGGCGATCGGTGGCGAGAGCACTTAGAGGTATGAGTAACAGGGCCAGGCAAAGGCGTGGCAGGGCGAGTCCCATGGGGCGTCCTTAAGGTTGGCGGTGCTTATTGAGGGCCAGATCGGCGCGGCTTGTCAGTTTGTCTTTGCGGCGTATCTGGGCAAAGGGGTCTTGCTGCTCGGTGGCTTGTTCGGTCTGCTCTGGGGGTGGCGTGGATGCCTTTTCCCGCCGCTGCGCCTTGGCTTGAGGCGCGGTTTTAGCGGCGGGTGCAAGCACCCTTCGCATGTAGATGTAGTACAACAGCGTCAGGCCAAGCAAGGCCAGCCATTTAATGAGATACGACAGCCAGAGGTGGGCGGTATCGCCGGCGCCTCGACTGTAGTCGACATAGTCGCCGTGAACCATCGAGACCAAAAAATACCCCAGGAGCAGCGATAAGGTCGCGACTATGGGCCGGTGATAGCGCTTCCAGATGACGGTGGCGAGGGCCGATTTGGCAAGAAAACGAAACACGGTTAGACCTTACGGGAACAAACTTAGGCCGAGGGCCGCCACCAGGGCCACCATGCCGCGGGATTTGTATTCGCTGATGATCTTGTCTTCTTCTTCCTTAACGATGGTTTCTAAGATCTCGGCGTCGTAGTCTTCGGGCTTTCTGCCGTGCAGATAGATGCGCGTCTTCGCCCGCTCAATGGCTTTGTCGCGAATTTTGCGAGTGTATTTTTGCCGCACCTTATCATAGCTGCGTCTGAGGACATTGCGACGCTTTTCGGGTCTCAGCTCATTTTCCGGTAGTGACATAAAATACTCGTTCGGTCCGCTCTGCGCTCACTCGACAGCGCCGAGAAGGCATTGCCAGTCTGGTTTCACCGCATTGTTGGCGATGGAATAGGACTCGTCCAGCATAACCTCCCTACCCCAGCCTGTGAGGCCGGCGGCAGAGCCGTCTTCGCTCATGTCCAGATGCTTTTGTGGCTTGTTCCCTGGTCCCCAGGACCAAGGCAAAAAGCCAATCTTGTGTTCCAAGGCAGTTTTGATGATCTCGCGATAGGCAATGGCGCCGCCCTCGGTATCGTCCCAGCGATTACCGAACTCGCCTATCACCAGCGGCAGACCCGCCTCGACCGACTCTTCAATTTCCGCGCGTATTCGCTCCGGGGTGTAGCCCCACATGGCAGGCCACCACATATGCACTGACAACAGAATATTGTGTTTGGGGTCAGCCGCTATCAGTGCCGGTCCAGCGGCCTGCAACGTGTCTATGTCTTTGCCCCAGCCGGGCGCATCGATCATCAGTGGCGTCTGGTAACCGGCTTCGCGCATGCGGGTAATCGCTCGGCTGTAGCCTTTGACATAGTCTTCCAGCGCCACCTTGTCGCCGACCTCGTTGCCGATATTAACAATGGTGTAGCGCTGGTGCTTTTCGATGGTGGCGGCAATGTCGGGTCGCGTCCAATAATCCACCAGCTGCTTGAGTTTGGACCAGTCGCCGGTGGCATCGTGCAACTCAATAATGGGAATTAATTCAAAGCGGCGGGCGTTTTTCAGAACCGTGTCCAGCTCTTCGGGCTTACCCTCGGTGGTCCAGACGATACGGACCGTATTGGAGCCGGTTTTGGCAATTTCGCTAAAACTGGACAGGCCTGTGCGATCGAGCCAGTAGACCATGCGGTTTGGGCCCATAAGCACCACAGGGGCATTGCAGCTGTCGTACAGAAAACGCCCCTTGACGGTGAAGGTGCCAGTCTCGGCCCGGGCGATGGATGACAGAAACAGCAGTGACAGGATTAAACCCTTGAAGCTCATAGACACTCTACTCTCGCGCTTGAGCCCCTAGTGTACCTCGTGTGTGTCTACTTGTCCGCTGGCCTCAGGCCAGTGCGGCCGTCGTTTGCCGGAAAGATGCAAGTGAACACGCTGCCCTTGCCCACTTCCGAGTTGATTTGCAGTTCGGCGTCGTGGCGCAGCAGCACGTGCTTGACGATGGCGAGGCCGAGGCCGGTGCCGCCGGTTTTACTGTTGCGGCTGGCGTCGACCCGGTAGAAGCGCTCGGTCAGGTGGGGGATGTGTTTGGCCTCGAAGCCCACGCCGTTGTCTGTGACCGAAAAGTACACATGGGGTCCGCTGCGCCAGAGGCGCATGGCAATCTTGCCCCCCTCGGGCGTGTACTTGACGGCATTGATCACTAGGTTGGAAAAGGCGCTGTGCAATTCTTTCTCGTTGCCGATGACGCTGATCTCCGGCGCGCAGTCGAGGGTGATGGTCTGCTGCTTTTCGCTGGCCAGCACCATGGCCTCAGATTTGATGCTTTGCAGCAAAGGGACGAGTGGCAGGCGTTTTTGATTAAAGCCGGTATCGGCGGTCTCGAGCTTGGAGAGCATGATTAAATCGTTGATTAACAGCGACATACGCTTGGATTGCTGCTGCATCTGCTCAAGCGGCTTTTCCCAGGTGGGTATGGTGTTGTTGTCCGCCATGGTTTCCAGATAGCCGCTGATCACCGTCAGCGGGGTGCGCAGCTCGTGGGAGACGTTGGCAACGAAGTCCTTGCGCATCTGCTCCAGATGGTAGATCTGAGTGATGTCGCGCACCACAATCAGGCGCTCGTTCTTACCGAAGCGGGTAATTTGAAACTGCAGCCGTTTGTCCGGGAAGCGCGGTGAGGGGATATCCAGCGGCTCGACATAGTCGCCAGCTTCAAAGTAGTCGACAAATCGTGGGTGGCGCACGAAATTGATGACCGACTGGCCCTGGTCGGAATTGTAAAACCCCAGCAAGCGCTGAGCGGCCGGGTTCCACCAGTCCAGATGGCCGCGCCAGTCCAGCAGGATGACGCCGTCCTTGAGTGCGGAAGTAGTCTCCTGCACACGGTTGATGACCGCCTGCAGATTCTTTTTCTCGCGTTTCTGGCGGCGCTGCAAGTGGTAGATCGCATCGAAGACTTCGCCCCACAGACCGGAGGACTCCGGGGGCTGGCTTTTGCGCTTGCCCTGCAGCCAAATGTTCAGGCGCAGCATCTGCCACAAATTCCAGCCGATATACCAGGCACCGAACAGAATCAGCGTCCAGGCGAGTTGATCGATGAGAAGGCCAATGACCACGGCAATGGTCAGCACCACTACCAAACGCTTTAACTCGGCGTGAAATCCCTGCAGCAAAATCGAACCCTTGGGGCCAGTGAAATCCGGAGTCTGTGCGGCTGCGCAGACTCAAGGCTAAGTTTAGCTGGCCTTGGTAGAAAAGCGGTAGCCGGTGCCGCGCACCGTCTGCACCAGATTCTCGTGTTGATCCACCGTCAGCGCTTTGCGCAGTCGACGAATATGAACATCCACGGTGCGCTCTTCAACATAAACGTTACCACCCCAGACATGATCCAACAATTGGCTTCGGGTGTAGGCGCGCTCCTGATGGGTCAGGAAGAACTGCAACAGGCGGAATTCGGTCGGGCCCATATCCACCTCGCGGTCGTTGATGGTCACGCGGTGGCTCGCCGGGTCCAGGCACAGGCCCTGCACCTTGATGGGCTGGCTGGACGACTGAGGGTCTGCCCGGCGCAGCACCGCTTTCAGGCGCGCCACTAGTTCCCGTGGAGAAAATGGCTTGGTGATGTAGTCGTCGGCGCCGACCTCCAGTCCTTGAATTTTGTTGTCTTCCTCGCCTTTGGCGGTCAGCATGATGATCGGGATGTTGGCGGTGACTTCATCGCGCTTCAAACGGCGGGCCAGCTCGATGCCACTGGTGCCGGGCATCATCCAGTCCAGCAGGATCAAGTCGGGCTTTTCATCGATGATCAAGCCGTGAGCATCTTGAGCGTTGCTCGCTTCCAGACACCGGTACTCGGCCATTTCCAGCGCTATGCGCAGCATGTCGCGAATGGCGGATTCGTCGTCAACGATGAGGATGGTGCGACTTGTCATATTGCCTGCCTGTGATCCATCAATTGTGCGGAAAATCGGAGTAAGAGGGGTGCGCAAGGCACAGTGGCGTGGAGGATGGGTGCAAACCTCGCGCCGGGCTCCTCCCGTGCAAGCGTATTTAATGTATTAATTGTTGCATATTTATGACAGTTCGGCGCCGAATTTCTCCGTGTGTGCGCCAGTCACCCGAGCTGGATCGTTCCTACGATGATCCCGGCAAAGACCGCAACACCGACCCAGTTGTTGTTTAAGAATGCCGAAAAACACGGGCCTCGTTGGCGATACCGAATCAGCCGTTGCTGGTAAATGAACAGCCCCGCCGCAACCGCGACGCCTAGGTAATAGCCGCTGTTGAGCTCGAAGCGCTGGCCTATCATTACCAAACCGAAGACCACGAGTATTTGTAAGGTGGCGGTGATGACTCGGTCCTGATCGCCAAAGAGCACGGCGGTGGACTTGATGCCGATTCGCACGTCATCGTCCCTGTCGACCATGGCGTAGAAGGTGTCGTAGACCACGGTCCAGAGTAGCACCGTAAAGTAAATCAGCCAGGCCTCAGCCGGCACCTCGTTGCGCACGCTGGCAAACGCCATGGGAATACCCCAGGCAAAAGCGGCTCCCAACACCACCTGCGGCAGGTGGGTGTAGCGTTTCATAAACGGGTAGCTGCAGGCGAGGGCAAGCCCGCCAAGGGACAGCAGCAAGGTCAGAGTGTTGGTGAGCAACACCAGAATAAACGCCAGGAAAATCAGCGTGGCAAACACAGCCCAGGCCTCGCTGACGTGGATTTTGCCTGTGGCCAGCGGCCGGTCTTGAGTGCGCTTGACGTGACCATCAAAGTGGCGATCGGCGTAGTCGTTGATCACGCAGCCTGCCGAGCGCATCACTATGGCGCCCAGTGCGTAGATCAGCAAAAGGTCCAGCCTCGGCACTCCCTCAGAGGCCAGCCATAGCCCCCAGAGCGTGGGCCAGAGTACCAAGAGCCAGCCGATGGGCCGGTTGAGGCGGGTGAGCTGCGCGTAGAGCTTAAGCTTTTCAGGGATCTGCTGTGCCATAGCGGTTAGTGTCCTTGGTCGTTGGGCGCAAACGTCGGCAAAAAAATTTCACTGACCAGCAGTGGCTTGCCCTTCAGGGTGAAGACCGAGCGACGTCCCCACAGGGTTTGCCCCTTCTGCAACTTTGCGGGCACCACAGAGGGCGATGCCAATTCGGCAATGGCCATGGGCGAGCGCCCCAAATCCGGATGGCTGAAAAGATACCCTCCCAGGGGGCGATTATCCAGCTGCCGCAAATGACGCAGTTCGCCGGTCAGGCTGGAGGCGGGAAACAGGCTGCGGGCGAACACCCAGGCCTCATTGGCCGGGCCGCGCAGCACCACTTCGCGAATTAGGCAGCGGCGTGAGGTGGGCACGCCCAACTCACGGGCTTCGCTTAATTGGGGTCTGCCCCAAGCCTGCCGCAAAATCTGTACACTCAGGTGTCCTCCGCTCAGCTGGCGCAGTTTGGCCGTCAGCGAGCCCGGGTCGAGCAGCCAGCCTCTCAGAGGCCCGGGCAGCGCCTGAGCCTTATTGGCCGGGCGCCATAGGCCATATCCGCGCCTGAGAAAAGGGGAGTGAATGGGTGTGGCGGTAGCTGGTGGCAAAAAAACCTCTGTCCGACGGGGTATACGCTGGACGCATTTTAACAGGCCCGACGCCTTGGGAAAGGGCCGATTGCGCACTGCGCGGCTTTACCCGTTCCGGCGCCCTTGGTTTAATGGCCGCTGCCAAGCGTTAACAACAGGTATAACAAGATGCGTAAACCCGAGCTGGTGGCTTTGGTGGCTCAGCAGGCAGGCCTGAGCCTCGCCGAGGCCGATACGGTGATCGAAGAGTTCACAGCCCAGGTGACCTTAGCGCTGGGCCGCGGCGGTTCCCTGACGCTCGCGCGGCTGGGTTCATTTGTTGTCACCGAGCGCCGTGCGCGCTGGCAGCATCACCCGCGCACAGGGCAGAGAATTGAAGTGGCAGCCAGCCGTGGCATCCGGTTTCGCCCGGCCACCGCTTTGCGCCAGGCTGTCCTGGCCGGAGGTGCACTGTGACTCTGACTAAGCGTATTTTGCTCGCGATGGTGCTGGGTATCGCCCTGGGGCTGGTGCTCAACCTAATGAGCAGCGATAGCCCAAGCGGCTGGATTCAGGTTTTTCTGGTTCAGGGGGTGTTTGATGCGGTGGGCACCATTTTTGTCGCCTCACTCAAGCTACTGGTGGTGCCACTGGTATTTGTCTCGCTGGTCTGCGGTACGGCCACCTTGGGCAATCACACCAGAATGGGATCTCTGGCGATAAAAACCATCGGTCTTTACTTAATGACCACCGCCATCGCCATCACCCTGGCGATCGGCGTGGCCAGCCTGCTTGGGCCGGGCTCTGAGTTGGGGCTTAAGGCTCCCGTGGGTACCGATGTGGATGTTGGCCTGTCGGTGAAGGAGACACTGGTCAATATTTTTCCCGACAATCCTGTCAAGGCCATGGCCGAGGGCAATATGTTGCAGGTGATCATCTTCTCGGTCTTGCTCGGTATTGCCATTGCGCGCAGTGGCGACAGCGCCCGGCCCATGGTGGATTTCTTTGAGAACCTCAACCAGGTGGTCATGAAAATGATCATGATGTTGGTTCAGTTGGCGCCCTACGGTGTTTTCTGCCTGCTGGCCAAACTCTTTGCCACTATGGGGTTTGCGGTCTTCGAAGATTTGCTCTTTTACTTTTTTACCGTTATCGGCGTTTTGCTGCTGCAGTGCCTGGTGGTGTATCCGGGGTTGCTGAAGGTGTTTGCCGGTCTGAATCCTTTTGTCTTCTTTCGCAAAATGTACCCCGTACAGGTGTTCGGTTTCAGCACGGCGTCCAGCAATGCCACACTGCCTTTTACCCTGAGTACGGTGAAAGACAAGCTGGGGGTGGATAATAAGGTCGCCTCTTTTACCTTGCCGCTGGGGGCGACGGTGAATATGGACGGCACCTCGATTATGCAGGGGGTGGCGACGGTGTTTATCGCCCAGGCCTATGGTATTGATGTGGGTGTTACGGGTTATCTCATGGTGGTATTGACGGCCACTCTGGCCTCCATTGGCACCGCTGGTGTGCCCGGTGTGGGTATGGTGACTCTGACCATGGTGTTGCAGCAGGCGGGATTGCCGATTGAAGAGGGGATAGCCCTGATCATCGGTGTTGACCGGCTACTGGATATGCTGCGTACGTCTGTGAACATCACAGGTGATGCAGCGGTCACTACGGTGGTGGCCAACAGTGAATCTCTGCTTGATCGTGAGCGCTTCGCCGCAGATTAACATCCGCCGCTCATAAAAAATAAACCCGGCCTTGGCCGGGTTTACTGGGTATTTACCATCAAAGTCCCCTTCAGCCGGGGTTGAGCGCGTTGGCGATGTGCTCCAGCTCGTCGGTTGATTCGATAATATTGGCTATGGTCGCTTCCGCCTTGTCCCGCTTCAGGTGCAGCTCGTCGAATAGGGCGTCGGGCACGGCTTCTTTTGGGCCCAGGCCTATGCCGTGCTGGCGCAGTAGCGCTTTGGCCACGTAAATCAGCTTGGCGTAGATGGCGTGCTCACCGCGATAAGCGGGGTTTTGCTGATGGCGCAGCCCCACCACCACCTCTTCGGGCATGGACCAGAGCTCCATCAGTGTGCCGGCAATCTGATCGCGGTTAACGCCGAGAATGTGGCGCTCGATAGCCTGGGGTGTGGTGTGTGGGTTGGCTTCGCAGAGCTTGCAGTACTGCTCGTAGTGGGGCGGGAAGACCTCTGCCATGATCAAGACGCCGAAATTGTGCAGTAATCCTGTCAGGTAGGCCATGCCAAAGCTCGGGCGGTAATCGCGGGGGATGGCGGTTACCAGCCCCTCAATGGTGGCTGCCATATACACCGCTTGCTGCCAGTAGGGCAGCTCGCCACAGGGGCCACTTTTGGGCATTGAGATGGTTTTGCCGAGCGCTAGCCCCAGTGCCAGGTTGAGGACCATATCAAAGCCCAGTACGCGAACGATGGCGTCGTGGATAGACTTGATTTTGCCCGGTGCCGAGTAATAGGGCGACGCCGCCCAGCTGACCACCTGGGCCGCGAGGCTGGGGTCTGTTTCGACGATTTGTGCCAGGTCGGAGATGTCGGCATTGGGGTCCACCCGAAGCTTGATGATGCGCTGCGCGGTATCCGACAGTGGCGGCAGTTCCAGGGTTTCTTCCAGCCGCTGCTTGATGCGAAGTTGGGTGAAGTTGCGAATAGCGCCCTCGATTTGGGCGGTGTCCTCGGCGCTGCCTGGGTCTGTTTCCAGCGGCTCAAGTGGTACGGATATCTCGCAGACAATGGCATCTTTTAAGGTCTGCTGAAACTCCGTGCCGTGCACGCGAATCAGTTGTTCTTCATCGCCCGAGTCGAGCAGCAGGTCGTCTTTTTCCAGCAGCTGGTTGTCTACCAGCGTCAGCAACCCTGCCACCTGAGGCAGGGCCGGCACCGAGTGAAACTGATTGGCTTCGCAGAACTGTTTGAGCTCCTGCTCGCCGGCGGCGCGCAAGTCCCGGTTGAGGTGGCGATTGACGGCCGCCACGTCCAGCAGGCTGTTGGCGGCAATCACGACCTGCACGCGGCCGATCTCGTCTTGTAAAAGTATGGAGCGGGCGGCGCCGACGTTGCGCAAATGTTGGTCGTGCCATACCAAGCGGTCATCACTGCCCAGGGGCGTGGCGGCGATGTCATAGTGAATATTCTGGCTGCTGAGCAGCGTTTCTACGCTGGTGGGTACTGGCACTGTGTGTCTCCTGTGATCTTGCGGGCTCTGCGCGGGCCGTCGTTTTTTCTTTCCATCCTATAGAAAGTGTAGAAGCAAACCGGACGGACCCTTATGCAGAGTAGCAGTAAATATAGTGTTTTATAGGCGTCAATTCTACGCGGGATGTGACCGAGTGCATGTTTTTCAGATAAACGTCGTCTCATGCGCCAAGGTAGCGTTCGCGTCCGCCCAGCCAGCGTTCAACCACCGCTGCCGAGTGCTCTTTATGGTGTGAGAGCATGTACTCGGCGGCCCGTCGCACGCTGGGTAGCAGGTGGGCATCGCGAGCCAGCTCAGCGATGCGAAACTCCATTTGTCCGGTCTGGCGGGTGCCCAACACCTCACCCGGACCGCGCAGCTCAAGGTCTTGCTCGGCGATGTAAAAACCATCGGTACTCTCGCGCATGACCCGCAGCCGCTGTTTACTGTGGTTGGACAGGGGAGAGCCATAGAGCAACACGCAGTGGCTCGCCGAGGCGCCACGCCCTACCCGGCCGCGCAGCTGATGAAGTTGCGACAAGCCGAGGCGCTCGGGGTTTTCAATGATCATCAGGCTGGCGTTGGGCACATCGACGCCCACCTCGATCACTGTGGTGGCCACCAGCAGGTCGGCCTCCCCGGTTTTGAAGGCCGTCATAACCGCCTCTTTCTCGGCGTTCTTGAGCCGCCCGTGAACCAAGGCCACATTTAGCCCCGGCAGTTGTTCGCTGAGCAGTTGCGCCGTTGCTTCGGCCGCCTGGGCTTCCAGCGCCTCCGACTCTTCAATCAGCGTGCACACCCAGTAGGCCTGACGACCCTGGGCACAGGCCGCCCTGACCCGCTCCACGACCTCTTCGCGCCGCTGGTCCGAGACCACGGCGGTAGCGACGGGGGTGCGCCCCGGCGGTAACTCGTCAATGACCGAGCAGTCCAGATCGGCATAGGCACTCATGGCCAGAGTGCGCGGTATGGGGGTGGCAGTCATGATCAATTGGTGCGGGGTGAAGCCGGACCTCGCCTTCTCCCCCAATGCCAGGCGCTGGTGCACACCAAAGCGGTGCTGCTCGTCAATGATCGCCAGAGCCAAATCGTCAAAGGCCACCTCCGGCTGAAACAGCGCGTGAGTGCCGATTACTACCTGAGCTTCACCCGAGGCGATGGCGGCGAGCGCCTCGCGCTTTTCCCGCGCTTTCAGCCGGCCGCTGAGAAAGCAGGTTGCGACGCCCAGGGGCGCCAGCCAGTCGCTGAAGTTGATGCGGTGTTGTTCCGCGAGAATTTCCGTAGGCGCCATGACGGCGACCTGCTTGCCGGCGGCGACCGCGTTGAGCGCCGCCAGCGCCGCAACGACGGTCTTGCCCGAACCTACATCGCCCTGAACCAGCCGAAGCATGGGCTCGGGGCGTGCGAGGTCGGTGGCAATTTCGCCATCGACGCGCGCTTGAGCAGCGGTTAACTCGAAGGCCAGCTGTTGCAAAAAGCGCTCGCTCAATCGGTTGTCACGCTGCAAAGTCGGTGCGCGCTGGCGTCTTATGCGCTGGCGAAATTGCAGCATGCTCAACTGGTGGGCGAGCAGCTCTTCAAAAGCCAGGCGCTGCTGAAAAGGGTGAACCCCCTCGGCGAGCTGCTGCAGATTCACATCGGCCGGCGGCTGGTGCAGAAGTTTTAGCGCCTCGGCCAGCGGAATTTGATCGAGCGACTGGCGCACCTGCGCCGGTAAGAGCTCGTCGATGGGTTGAACGCTCAAAAGCGTTAACGCCTCGCTCATCAACGTTCGCAGTCGCGGCTGAGTCAAACCATCGGTTGTCGGGTAATGGGGGGTGAGAGTCCCAGCCAGTGGTTTGACCGAATCGCCATCCAGATACTCGTATTCCGGATGGATCATCTCCAGCCCCGAGCCGCCGCGCCGCGCCTCGCCAAAACAGCGCACGCGGCTGCCAGCGCTGAGCCGCTGCTTCTGCGCGGCCGAAAAGTGGAAAAATCGCAGGGTTAGGGTGCCGGTGGTGTCTTGCACGCGGCACACCAGCGAGCGGCGCCGTCCGTAGACCACGTCGGCGGCCCGTATATCAGCTTCAATCACCGCACTGACGCCCGGCTGCAGGCCGCCAATGGGCTGTACCCGAGTGCGGTCAAGATAGCGGCTCGGCAGGTGGAAGAGCAGCTGCTGCACGGTGAGAATGCCGAGACGGGCGAGTTTTTCGGCGAGCGCCGGCCCCACGCCCTTGAGGGTGGTTATCGGGCGGGTGGCGAGGGGCAGGCTCGCGGGCGGCACAGGATCAGCGAATCAGTGAGATCAACGGGTTGTCGTGCTGACAGCGGCGTATGGCTCCCCTCAGCGCATCCACGGCTTTGAAGCGCGGGAAGCTCGCGCGCCAGGCGAGTGCGACTGTGCGTTTGGGGCCGTGGCCGGAAAAGGGCCGGGTGACCAGAACGTCCTCGCTGTAGCCGGTCATACTGGCGGCGGAGACCGGCAATATAGTGATGCCCAGACCCGAGGCCACCATGTGGCGCAGGGTTTCCAGTGAGCTGCCTTCGGCGGCGGTGCGCACCTTGCCGTTGCTCCCTTCAATGGAGGGCTTAAGATTGGGGCAAGTTTCCAGCACCTGGTCGCGGAAGCAGTGGCCCTCCCCGAGCAGCAGTACTTCCTCTTCATCTAGGGCGGCCGGATCAATGGCCTTGGATGCGGCCAGCGGATGATCCTTGCGCATCAGCACTACAAAAGGCTCTTCGTAGAGCGGCTGGGTGACCACATCGGCCTCGGTGAATGGCAGGGCGACGATAATCACATCGAGCTCGCCCTTGCGCAGCTTGGTGCGCAAGGTCGCCGTATAGCCCTCCTCCACGTACAGGGGCATGGCGCTGGCCTCTTTTTGCAGCTCTGGGATAAAGTAAGGCAAAAGATAGGGGCCAATGGTAAAAATCGCACCGATGCTTAGCGGGCTCGACAGTTGATCCTTACCCTCGTTGGCAATGTCCTTGATGGCGGCGGTTTGCTCGAGCACCAGGTTTGCCTGAGCGACGATCTTCTCTCCCAGAGGCGTGGCGGACACTCGCGACTTGGAGCGCTCAAACAGCGCCACACCCAGCTCTTCTTCCAGCTTTTTTACGGCAATACTCAGCGTTGGCTGGCTGACAAAGCAGCGCTCGGCGGCGCGGCCAAAGTGCTGTTCCTGGGCGAGGGTGACGATGTAGCGCAATTCTGTCAGAGTCATGGAAAGCAGCGTCTCGAGTTTATGAAAGGTAACAATCTAGCAAAATGGATAGCGAAAAACTATTAGTAATCGGCTGTGGTGACCTGGGTCGCCGTCTGGCCCATCATCTCAACGATAGCTCAGTGCAGGTCACCGGCCTCAGGCGACACCCGCCTCATACGCCTCACGAGGGCTTAACCTACGTCAGTGCCGATGCGGCAGATGCCTCGGCATTGCAACAAATACTGGCGAGCGGCTACGACTACATCGTTATGACCCCGACGCCCACAGCGCGCACCGATGAGGGGTATGAGCGCGGCTATCTGGCGCCTTGTCGGGCGCTGGTGCAGGCATTGGCGGCGAGTCCCGCACCGAAGAAGGTGGTCATGGTGAGCAGTACCTCAGTGTATGGACAAAACCACGGCGAATGGATTGATGAGCAGGCAGAGGCTCTGCCCAGCAAATTTAACGGCCGGCGTATTCTTGAGGCCGAGGCGCTGCTAGCCGATGCCGGTCTCCCGCTGACGGTGCTGCGCCTGGCCGGTATCTACGGGCCGGGGCGCGACCGTTTGCTCGACAGCGTCAGAAGCGCTCGGGCGCGCGCCAGCCAAGCCTATACCAACCGGATTCACGCAGAGGATGCCGCAGGATTTATCGCTTACCTGTTGACCGAGGTCGGACCAGTGGCGCCACTATACCTGGTCAGCGACGGTGAATCGCCGACCAAGGCACAGGTGGTGCGCTGGCTGGCTGGGGCACTGGGGGTGGCAGAGCCGCCGCCTGGCGATGCGGACGGTGATTTGAATAAGCGCATCGACAACCGGCGAATGCTCTCTACCGGTTATCGACTACGTTATGAGAGTTTTACGGAGGGGTTTGCCGAGCTTATCCAGCGGTCACCATAATGCCGTCGGCCTCAACCTGAGCGCCCTTGGGCAGCTGGCTAATGCCAATAGCGGCGCGCGCGGGATAGGGCTCGTTGAAGTAACGCGCCATGACTTCGTTAACGACGGGAAAGTTGCCAAGGTCGGTCAGGTAAATATTGAGCTTGACGATGTCTTTCAAACTGCCGCCCGCTTCTTCGCAGACCGCCGCCAAGTTCTTAAAAACCTGATCGGCCTCGGCGGCAAAGCCCCCGGTGACCATTTCCATGGTGTCCGGATCCAGCGGGATCTGACCGGAAAGATAAACCGTGCCGTTGACTTTAACGGCCTGAGAGTAGGTGCCTATCGCCTGGGGCGCCTTGTCGGTGTGTATGACTGCTTTGTTGGGCATGATAAATCCGTCGATGAAAAAACCACCGAGTATAAACCCGGAGTTTCTCTCGGCCAAGTCGCGCGCCGTTGATCACACGCATACCGCTTATGGCGTGCTCGCGCCGCTGATCCCTTTTTCACCCTTACTACAGCGAGTTGCTCTTAGGCTGTTGATGTCATTCACAGCGAAGGAGTTTCTCCATGAAAGGTTTAAAAATGACCGTAATGCTCACTCTTGGCTTGGCGATCTGCATCGCGGCAAGCAGCCAGGCAGAGGACTATGGGTTTGTCGCCGAGGTGCGGGGTGAGGGGCCGCCCATGGTATTGATTCCGGGTTTGAATACCCCTGGCGAGGTCTGGGCCGAGGTGGAGGCGCATTACCGAGGCCGCTATCAAACCCACACACTGACCCTCAAGGGGTTTGCCGGCGAGCCAATGACCGCGGAGCCGTCCCTTGAGGCAGTAAAGAATGGACTCATGGCCTACCTCAAAGACAAGCAACTGAACAAACCCGTGCTGGTGGGACACAGCCTCGGCGGCTTTTTGTCGCTCTGGGTGGCCAGTGATGCGCCGAAGTCTGTGGGTAAACTTGTGATTGTGGATAGCCTGCCGTTCTTCCCTTTGATCTTCAACCCCGCAGCGACCGAGGCGTCCATGGAGCCCTTGGCCCGCCAGCAAACGCAAGGCATTGCCAGTGCCTCGGTTGAGGGGCGCCGCCAGTATTACCAAGGCAGTGTACCGGGACTTGTTACCTCTGAAGAGGATGCACGCAGAATCACCGGCTGGGGTGTGGCGTCGGACCCGGCGATGACGGCGCAGTCCATGTACACCATGTTCACCACCGACCTGCGCGATGATCTGGCGCGCATAGAGGTGCCGACATTGGTGCTCGGCAGTTGGTACTCGGCAAAAAACTTTGGTGGTACCATCGATTCAGTAAAGGCGCAGTTTAGTATGCAGTACGAGCATTTGCCGGAGGTTGAGATCGTTATGCATGAACAGGCCCGGCACTTTATTATGCTCGACGATCCGCAGTGGACAATGGAAAAAGTGGACGGCTTTTTACATTAACCAAAGAGACACGAAGCAATACATGCCTATGAGAGCGCACATTGACAGCCGGCTGTACTACGCCCTGCAACTGATTGGCTGGCTGTTTTTTTCCGCGATGCACGTGCTTTTTTCGGCCATGTATCTGCCGTTTGATATGGCCGTGGTCTTTAACGGCGGCTTTATCGGGGCGGCGGGTTTTCTCTGTTCGCATTTGTTGCGTCAGTGCTACCGCACCCGCTGGTTTAAGCTAGAGCGCATGGCACTGTTGATTGCCCGCGCGTTGATCTGTGTGGCGATAGCGACCGCCTTGTGGGAGGCGCTGATTGTATTTGTTTTACACATGGGGATGCTCAAACTCTACGACTGGGATAGCATGAGCAAGCCTGCAGCTGTTTTCTGGTACTACTACTATTTTGTTGCCCTCAGTTTGTGGAGCATGGTGTACTTCGCCAGCAAAATGTTGCTAGCGCGCAAGCGCGAAGCCATGGAAAAGCTCAAGCTGGAACTCTCGCTAAAAGAGTCCCAGCTGCAAAATTTAAAATGGCAAATGAACCCGCATTTCTTATTCAATTCGCTCAACAGCGTGCGTGCTATGATCAACGAAAACCCTGCGCGTGCCCGGGAAATGGTGACGCAATTGGCTGGCCTTTTGCGCCACGCCTTGAGCGATCCGCAATCGGCCACGGTCTCTCTTGGGCAGGAGCTTGAAAGCGTTCAAGCCTACCTGGCAATTGAAAAAGTGCGCTTTGAGCAGCGCCTGGAATATCAGATTGATATTGCCGCCGATCTGCTGCAAGAGCCGGTACTGCCCATGAGCCTGCAGACTTTGGTAGAAAACGCCATCAAGCACGGTATCAGCCAGCACCCGGCGGGCGGCATGCTCAGCATCAGGGCGCGCCGCGAGGAGCGGGCACTAGTGATCCATATTGAAAACCCCGGGCGCTTAGCGCCCGGAGACGGCAATGGTTTAGGGTTAAAAAACACCCGGGAGAGGTTGCATATGGCTTTTGGCGAGCGCTCGGGCGTCGAGCTCAGACAGGCAGACGAGCAGCGGGTGGAGGCGGTGATACGGGTGGAGCGAGCGTGAGAGCACTCATTGTTGATGATGAGCGCCTCGCCCGCAACGAGCTCCGGTCTCTGTTGGCCCAGCACCCGCAGATTGAAATTGTTGGTGAGGCTGAGAACGCTCATCAAGCCCTTGAGCAGATTCAGGCGCTCGCGCCGGAGTTGTTATTTCTCGATATTCAAATGCCCGGCAAGAACGGTTTTGAGCTGCTAGAGGAGCTCGGTCCCGGCCCGGAGGTGATTTTTGTTACCGCCTACGACCAGTACGCCCTGCGCGCTTTTGAGGCGAGCGCTCTTGATTACCTGCTCAAGCCCGTAGACCCGGCCCGCTTGTCTCAAGCGTTAAGCAAACTGAACCTTGAGCGCGAGCAGCCGGATGCCGCGGCGCCTTTGGCCTTGTCTGAAAAGGTCTTTCTCAGGGAAGACGAGCGCTGCTGGTTTGTGCGCTTGCAGGACATATCGGCGTTTGAATCCATCGGCAACTACAGCCGCGTGTATTTTGACGGCCACAAACCCTTGATTCGGCGCTCACTCAATCAGTTGGAAGCCCGATTGCCGGAGCAATACTTCTTTCGCGCCAGTCGCCAGTTTATTGTCAATCTCGATCATATTCTCGACATTGAGACGGCGGTAAACGGTAATATTGAGGCCCGACTACGCTCGGGCATTGCGGTGGAAATGTCCCGGCGCCAGAGCCTGGCGTTTAGAGCGCTAAAAAGTCTATAGCTGAAAGGCCCACCCCCGATTTATTGGAGACGGGCAAATTTCTTAAGAGTTTGATTGGCCTGAGGTGGCGAAGTAATGGGCAAATCCTAGCGGCTTCTGCACCAATGTCGTTATCAAGTATACCCCGTGCAGAACAGATAAAAGTCGACCCGGCAGGTGGCACCGTTCTCAAGTGTCTCGCCGACCATGCAGTCGGGAAACCCCGCGTCTTGCAGACGCATATCACCTTTTAGGGCTTCAGTTTGGGGCTTGCCTGGGGCCAGGACAAAATCCAGGCAAGCCTGGGGGCTGGCTTCCTGTACACGGACAATTTTTAGGGGCTGACCTGAGACGTTGGTGAATTCAAAAACCGGTATGCCTGCCGCAAACTGCGATTCGACGCTGATGTATTCGCCATTGGGGTTGGTAAACTGCTGCAGGCCCATTTGCGCCCGTAACTCTGGGCTGGCCACTATTGCCGTGGCGCCGGCCAGTACCAGGGTCGGGCCCACCAGTGCCGCTGCGAAGTTGCGTTTGCGCAGCACACAAAAAGCGGCAATAGACAGAATTATAACGGCGACAGAGAGGCCTATTGTGCTGGTCGCAGGTAAGGCAGCGGCCTCGAAGCCGCCGCTGCCTACTCCTTGTGCAACGGTAAAGGGCGCGAGCACGAGCAGGGAGAGTGAGGCCAGTAGAATCCTTACTTTTCGGTTGGTAGCAGTCATAAAATCTCCGTCTATGGCGGTGAGGTTTTGTGATGTATGTCCCATATTTCCATAACGCCTGCCAATATGCCAGCGTTTTGTTCGCGTCAGATTGCCTTTCAGGGCTCTGTGTCAAAAAGCGATTTATGGTCTTTGTGCTAGGAGGGAGAAGCTTACTACGGCTGGCTAATTCTTCGCTCTGTGGATGCGAATGACAAAGCTCAGGTTGCGGATGCGCCGCATGATATTGGCCAGGTGGATACGATTCTGCACGCCGATACACAGGTTGATAACGCTGTTGTGAGCGTCGCGTTCGTTGACGTGTATGTGTTCGATATTGCCGCCCTGTTCGGTAACGCGGGTGGCCAGGGTGGCGATAATGCCGCGCTCGGATTCTACCTCTGCCCGAATGTCTACCAAAAACTCCCCCGAGACGGTCGGCGCCCAGTTGACGTGGCTGATTTTTTCGGGGTTGTGGCGGATTTCGGCCAGGTTGTGGCAGGTTTCCTGATGAATGACCAGGCCTTTGCCGGAACTGATGTGGCCGATAATGGGATCTCCGGGAATGGGCCGGCAGCACTTGGCAAAGGTAATCAGCACGCCATCTGAGCTGTCGATGGTCAGTGGCGAATAGATGCTGCCGCCGCGGGGCTTGATGTCGGCGTCCGGTTGCAGCAGTTTTGCCACGGCGTAGGCGATGCGGTTACCCAGGCCAATGTCCTCGAACAGTGCTTCCATGGAGGCCGCGCCGGTGGACTTTTGCAGCTTGTCTTTGTGCTCGTCGCTGAGGTTGTCCACGTCAAGGTCGATGTCCGCCAGTGCCCGGCCGAGCATTTTTTTGCCCAAGGCAACTGAGTGGTGATGGCGCTGGTTTTTCAGGTAGTGGCGTATGGCGCTGCGCGCTTTACCAGAGATGGTAAAGTTGAGCCAATTGGGATTGGGTTGGGCTCCGGGCGCGGTAATGATCGTCACCTTCTGGCCGCTTTGCAGCGGCTGGGAAAGCGGCGCTAAGCGGCCATTGATGCGGCAGGCCACACAGGTGTTGCCGATGTCGGTGTGCACCGCATAGGCAAAATCCACTGCGGTCGCGCCGTGGGGTAGCTCGACGATGCGGCCTTTGGGTGTGAAGACATAGACCTCGTCCGGGAAGAGATCAATTTTGACGTTCTCGATAAACTCCAGCGAGTCGCCGGCCCGACGCTGCATTTCCAGTAGGCCTTGCACCCATTGGCGCGCGCGGTTGTGGCTGCTGCTCAGGGCGTCGTCGCTGTTGGATTTGTAGAGAAAGTGGGCGGCGATGCCGGTATTGGCCATCTCGTCCATTTCTTTGGTGCGAATTTGCACCTCTATCGGCACACCGTGCATGCCCACCAGAACCGTGTGCAGTGACTGGTAACCGTTGGCCTTGGGGATGGCAATGTAATCTTTGAATTCACCGGCCACGGGTTTGTACAAATTGTGAATCACACCCAGGGCGCGGTAGCAGGCGTCCACGCTGTCCACAATAATGCGGAAGGCGTAGACGTCCATAATCTCTTTAAAGAATTTCTTCTTCTGGCGCATCTTCTGGTAGATGCTGTAAAGGTGTTTTTCGCGGCCAATCACCACCGCATTGACGCTCTCCCGACCCAGGCGCTTTTCAATGGCGGTCTGAATTTGTTCCACCAGCTCCTTGCGATTGCCGCGGGCGGTTTTCAGGGCGGCCTGCATGCGAGTGGCTCGCAGCGGGTACATAGCGTAGAAGCCTCGGTCTTCAAACTCCAGGCGCAGGTCGTTCATGCCCAGCCGGTGGGCAATGGGGGCGTAGATTTCCAGGGTCTCTTTGGCAATGCGACGCTTCTTGTGCGGCGGCATAGCGCCCAGGGTGCGCATGTTGTGCAGCCGGTCGGCGAGCTTGACCAGGATGACCCGCAGGTCATTGGCCATGGCCAGGGCCATTTTCTGGAAGTTTTCGGCTTGCTTTTCGGCTTGGGATTCAAACTCAATCTGGGTGAGCTTGCTGACACCGTCAACCAGTTCAGCCACCGGATCACCAAATTGCTTGGCGATGGCTTTTTTGGGAATGCCGGTGTCTTCAATCACGTCGTGCAGCATGGCCGCCATCAGGCTCTGATGGTCCATGTGCATGCTGGTGAGGATATCGGCGACGGCCAGAGGGTGAGTAATGTAGTCCTCACCCGAGCGGCGCTTCTGGCCGTCGTGCGCCTGTTCGGCGTAGTAATAGGCACGCCTGACCTGATCGATCTGAGGGGGTTCCAAGTAAGACGAAAGCCGGTGGCTCAGTGCCTCAATGGTTAACAACGTCGTCCTCCGATCTGTCGGGTCCTATATCTGCTGGTCGAAATTGTGCTCTTCCAGCTGCGGGGCGGGCGCCGGTTCGTCGCGCTCGGCCAGGATGCTGGCGTCAATAAAGCCCTCTTCGATTTCGCGCAGGGCAATAACCGTGGGCTTGTCATTCTCTTCCGGTACATGGGGGTCTTTGCCGCCAACCGCAAGCTGGCGAGCGCGTTTGCTGCCCACCATAACCAGTTCAAAGCGGTTGTCCACGTGGTCGAGGCAATCTTCAACAGTAATACGTGCCATATGTCTTCCGTTGTTACTCAGGAGTGATCGGGTGCTCGCGATGATCGCAGCCTTTGGGGCTATTATGCGCTACCGGGGCGATAAGAGCCAGTGAGGGCGGTCGCGAGCGGGGGCGATATTGTACACAAATTGCCCAACAGGGGAAGTGTCAATCGCGGTTATTTGGACAGCAGCTCTGCCAACAGGGGCGCATGGCGTTCCGACTGCACCTGCTGGCGCAGGTGCTGGCTGGTGATCAGCGCCTGAAACTGCGCCAGGGCGACAGTAAAGTCGTCGTTAATGATCATGTAATCCGCCTCCACATAGTGGGAGATCTCATTAATGGCCTCGCTCATGCGCGCTTCAATCACGGCTTTGTCGTCCTGGCCGCGGCCGGTAAGCCGCTGGCGCAGGCAGGACAGCGAAGGCGGCAGGATAAACAGGCTGACGGTGTCTGGCATGAGTTTGCGCACCTGGGCGGCGCCCTGCCAGTCGATTTCCAGAATAACATCCATGCCACTTCTGAGCGTTTGCTCTACCCAATGCTGCGAGGTGCCATAGAGGTTGCCAAACACCCGGGCGTGCTCGAGAAAGGCGCCTTGCGCCAGCATGGCCTCGAACTGCTCATGACTGATAAAGTGGTAGTTAACGCCGTTTTCTTCGCCCGGGCGCATGGGGCGGGTCGTGTGTGACACCGAAACGCAGACTTCGGGGTTGGACCTGACCAGGGCGTTGACCAAGCTGGTTTTGCCGGCGCCAGAGGGGGCGGATACAGTGTAGAGTATGCCTTTGCTCATGGAGTCATCCGTTGCAGTGTGCGCCGCGGCGCCTAAAGCCGATATTATGGCACAAGCCCGGCGCCGGCGAACACCGGCGGCGCCATCTTTCAAGCCAACCGACACGAGTGTGAGATGCAAAATACCCTAAGCTTAGATGACGCTGCCGAATTGCTCGGATGCAGCCCGGCGTTTGTCCGCACCATGATCACCAAAGGCAGGTTGGAGCCGGATACGGACGGCCAGTTGCAGCGCTCACAGGTGGAGGCCCTGGCCGAGTTAATCGCTAAGTTAAAAGACGGCGGCTTTTCCGCCATGGTCTCGGGCATGGCGCCAGAGGATTGATGCTCCGAGCTCATACCCGGTTTGCGAGGGGCTTAACACTCTTTTATACGCTGGTGCTTGCGTGCGCAATGCCGCTGAGCTAATTTATGGCTACCCGCCGACTGGCGGTCACAACCTTCGATTTATCCCGCCCAAAAAATAATTCCAAAAGCGACTTCGCTCTGCGCTGAGCCCAGTGCCGTGCGTTCGCCCGTGGCATTTTCCCAGCATGGAGAGGTATTACATGGGACTGCTGATATTTGCTCTGTTTGTTGCTTCGGCCTGTTATGTACAGCTGCGAGGTAAGGTTCGTCACGAGCGTTTGACACGCCGACTGACCGATCATTCCAACCTGATGGCACCGTTAAACTGCCTGTTCTATGCGTTCTCGGCGGTCAAGCGTCAGCCCTACATCGACGTTGCAACCTTTTCCGAGTTGTCTGTTTTACAGGATAACTGGCAGCTCATTCGCGATGAAGCATTGGCACTTGATCGCACCCGCGAGATCAAAGCCTCGGATCAGCTGGACGATCTGGGCTTTAATTCTTTCTTTCGCACAGGTTGGAAGCGCTTCTACTTGAGCTGGTATGGCGAGCCCGTCACCTCGGCGGCGCGTCTGTGTCCCAAAACCACGCAGTTGCTGGCGGGGCTGCCCAGTGTCAAGGGGGCCATGTTTGCCATGCTGCCCCCCGGAGCGCGCCTGGTAAAGCATCGGGACCCCTATGCCGGATCTCTGCGCTATCATCTGGGGCTGGTAACGCCTAACGTTCCAGAGTGTTACATCGACGTGGACGGCGAGCGCTACCACTGGCGCGACGGTGAAGCGGTGATGTTTGATGAAACCTATATTCACTACGCCGAGAATAAAACCGATTGCAATCGCATTGTGTTATTTCTGGATATAAAGCGGCCGGTCACTTTTGCGCCGGTTGATTGGCTTAATCGGGCCTTCTCGCAGTTGGTCATGTCGGCGACGGCGACGAAAAACCTGCCGGGTGATAAAGTGGGTTGGCTCAATCGCAGTTTTGCGCATGTGTATCAATTGAGGCGCCTAGGTAAAAAGCTGAAGGCCTACAACACGCGTTTGTACTACAGCTTGCAGTACGCGCTCTACGCTCTGCTGATCTATTTGTTCTTTTTCGCTCGTTAAATACCCGCTTTAAACCCCTCGGCGCTTGACCGAAACCGCCTGTCTGAAAACGTTTTCCAGTACCTGAAAACGTTTTCAGGTATGTCCCCACTTCCGTTGTATAGACACCCTTAAATGCGCCGCATTAGGATTGCCGAGTCGGTACCGCCATACAAATAAAACCGGCCGACAAGATCAGCGTGACTGAACGCTGACAGAAAGTATTCGCAGGTCAGGTTGCAGAGTTAAGCCGTCCATGTACGGCGCGACCTACGAATGTCTTATCCAATCACAATAACAGCGACTACATAATAACGAGGAGCCGCCAATGAAATCTCATACACGATTCAAACGAAATCTCCTGGCCAGTGCCGTAGCGGGCTGTGCCCTGGCAGGTGTGGGGCAATTGGCCATTGCCCAGGAAGGCGAGCAAGCGCAAGGCGCATCAATGCTTGAAGAAGTTATCGTTACGGGTGTAAGACAAGCCTTGACCTCGGCTATGGATGAAAAACGTGATGCTTCTGGCGTCGTGGATGTCATTAACGCAGAGGACATTGGTAAGTTTCCCGATACCAACTTGGCGGAGTCCTTGCAGCGAATTCCAGGGGTTTCAATTAATCGCGAAGGCGGCGAGGGTAAATTTGTTACCGTTCGCGGTTTTGGTCCCGGTTTTAACGTGGTGACACTGAACGGTCGTCAGCTGACTTCAGAGAATATCAACCGCGACTTTGAGTTTGATACCCTGGCATCAGAGATGGTCAGCTCTATCGTGGTCAACAAAACAGGCTCTGCTCTTACGGACTCTGGTGGTATTGGTTCGGTCATTGACTTACAAACCCCCCGTCCTTTTGATGTTGGCAACAAAGTGGCCGGCACCGTCAAGTACAGTTACGAAACTTTAGCCGAAGAGGGCAGTCCGCAAGCCTCTATTCTCTATAGTGGTAATTTTGCAGACGATACTCTGGGCGTACTCTTCGCCTACAATCATTTCGAGCGCAAATCCACCGTGAACCGTGTTACCAATGCCAACTGGGCTCGGGTGGAAGCCGATTCGGGGTCA
Organism: Gilvimarinus algae; assembly: GCF_030518215.1. Taxonomy (GTDB): domain Bacteria; phylum Pseudomonadota; class Gammaproteobacteria; order Pseudomonadales; family Cellvibrionaceae; genus Gilvimarinus; species Gilvimarinus algae. The sequence continues at coordinate 143,560 of NZ_JAULRT010000035.1, read as the reverse complement.
AACCTATACCCGGATGCGTCAGAGCTTCGCTCCAATGCCAACCCCGAGGGGCGTCTATACCTGCCGCAGAACCACTTTATTCAGGTGCAGCGCGATAAGCGCACCCGAGACAACGCCAATTTAGTGCTGCAGTTTGCTCCGACGGAAGACCTTACCCTGACAGCGGATGTACTCTACTCCGAGTTTGAGCTCTTGCGCGATCAGAATATGCTGGTCCATTGGTTCGGCAGTCGGCCAGATTGGCGAGATGTGGTTGCTGATGAAAATGGCACTGTGACTCACTTTATCGCCGATCGGCGCGAGGGTGAGGGCGTTGTTCAGGCGACGGAGTTCAATGCGATTAAAGAGAACCGGAAATCCAACACTTTGGTTGGCGGTTTGAATCTAGGTTGGAATATCACCGACACCCTCAGCCTTTCTGTAGATGCGTATCGCTCTGAATCTGAGTACGACGATCCTATGGGCTTCGGTAATTCTCAAGTGACGATGGGCTATCGTAATCGTTTAACCTGGGATTTGGGTGATGGATTTATTCCGGCGATTTCCGGGTTTGAGTCAGGCACGGGTTCGGTTCCTTATCAGCCCGACGCAAATGGCCAGCTGACCATTCCCAACAGTGACTATCTTGATCCTGACAACCTGCGGCCTGGCTTTACCATCCGCAACGGCCGTGTAGTCAATGACACCATCGATCAACTGAAGATCGCCGGGGCGTTTGATTCCAACGATTCCTCGGGTTTAATAAAGGCGGATTTTGGCCTTTCGTTTAAAAGTCGTGCAAAAGACCGACAGCAGTTTACGACCGGCCGTGGGCTGACCGAACAAGAGGCGGCAATTGTCGCTGAGAACGAGCCGCGGGCTTATGTCGGTCCGGGTGCCACATTGAACTGCATGTTCTGTGGTGGCGAGTATTTCTGGACAGAAATTACACCGCCGCAAATATCGGTGCTTGATGCCGGGTCTGATTTTCTAAGCGGCGTCAGCGGTAGCGGCAACATACAGACTCAGTGGCTTGAATTTGATCATGATGAGTTTCGTGAAATTTATGAAGGCCATGTTGGTATCCCCTTCACAACGGCTGAAGTCCCTTCGGAATCTTACGACGTTGAAGAAGACATTTTAGCGCTTTATACGCAGCTGGAGTTTGCCGGTGATCTTGGCGGGCTTCCCTATGACGTGGTAGCGGGCCTTCGATACGAAAAAACCGATCTTACAATTACCGGTAACCTGGCGTCTATTCTTAGGGTAGAGGCTGAGGGCGCAGAAGTTCTGAATGAAGTTCTATCCCCTGTCACGCCTACGCAGCTTGAGTCCGATTATGCCGTCTTCTTGCCCAATGTGAGCTTCAAAATTGATTTAACGGAAGAGTTGGTCGCACGCGCAGCCTATTCCAAGACCATTACACGGCCATCCATGCAGGAGCTTCGGCCAAACCTTGAGTTCAGGGATCTTAAGCAGAATGGCCCTTATCCCGTTACGGCGGGTAACCCTGATCTGAAACCGCTGGAGTCTGACAATATCGACCTCTCTCTGGAGTGGTACTACGCTCCCGGAAGCTACGCCTCGATCGGGGTTTTCTACAAGCAGGTTGACAACTTCATCGTCAATGCAACCAGCGGTCAGACCTTTATCGGCGAAGACGGCGAGCCGATTACCGACCCGGCAACGGGAAGCATTAACTTGATTCCGCCGGGTGGCGCGCCCTCGGATATCGTCGATCCCAACGACGAAGTGATTGAGTTTTCGGTTACCAAGCCGTCAAACGTGGAAACCGCTGATGTGAACGGCTATGAGTTGTCAGTCCAGCATATGTTTGGCGGCAGCGGCTTTGGCATGATGGCTAACGCGACGTTTGTCGATACCAATGCGGAGTACGACAGGTCTAAGTTTGATCAGGGCTTTGCCCTAGTTGGGTTAAGCGATTCCTACAATATTGTCGGGTTCTACGAAAATGAGACCTATTCTGCACGGCTTGCCTATAACTACCGGGACGAGTTCTTGCAATCGCTTGATCAAGGCGGGGTGGCGGAACCTACTTTTGTTGAGGGTTATGGTCAGTTGGATATCAGCGCTAACTACAACCTGACAGACAATGTTTCGATTTTCCTGGAAGGCATCAATCTGACCGGAGAGGAAACCAAGTGGCACGGGCGGTTCTCCAACCAGTTCCTATTGGCTGAAGAGAGCGGGCCGCGCTACTCGGTGGGGGTTCGCGCCACTTTCTAGCCTCGACGTCTAGGCGACAGAGAAACTTTGGCGCGTGTTAACGGTGCCAAAGTTTCTCCCGTACTGGCCTGACCCTCGCTTTTGCAAGGTGGGGCTGTCATGACTAAAAGACAGTCCATGGGAAACTCCAACTTGGCTCTTAAGAAAAAATGCGTAGCGATAGTATAAAAAACATAGTAGTAGTCGGCGGTGGCACGGCCGGATGGATTACAGCTGGTATTCTCGCGGCCAAGTGTGCTTTAGAGCAAGGGCGGAATCTCACCGTTACGCTAGTGGAGTCTCCCACAGTGGGCACTGTGGGGGTCGGCGAGGGAACCTGGCCGTCTATGCGAACGACTCTTAAGGATTTGGGTGTTTGCGAAGCTGATTTTATACGCGCTTGCGATGCAACCTTCAAACAAGGCGCGCGCTTTAATCGCTGGGTCGATGGCTCGGAGTCTGATTTTTACTATCATCCGCTTATGCTGCCGGCCTACTTTGCGCCTCTTAATTCACTGATTCATTGGTTAGGCTGTGATTTAAACACTGAGGATCTATCCTATTCAACGGCATCCTGTTACCAAGAGGCGGCATGTGAAGCGGGGCTGGCGCCCAAAGCGATTACCACCCCGCAATACCAAGGCGTACTCAACTACGCCTATCATTTGGATACCCATAAGTTCTCAGAATTTATTAAGAAACACTGCATTGAGACGCTGAACGTTGTTCACAAAGTCAGTGATGTAACTGGCGTTCGTACGGAGGAGGATGGCGCTATATCCTCTCTGATTCTGCAGGATAATACTGAGCTGCCGGGAGACTTCTATATCGATTGTTCCGGTTTCAGTGGTGTGCTGATTGATAAGCACTTCCATATTCCTTTTGCTGACAGATCAGAAGTGCTTTTCTGTGACCGAGCATTGGCGGTTCAGTGCCCTTACGATCAAGCAGGAGCAATTGCCAGTCACACGGTGTCAACGGCGACAGGATCTGGCTGGATATGGGATATCGGTTTACAAAGCCGGCGCGGAGTTGGTCACGTCTACTCCAGCCGGTATTGCAGCGATAGCGACGCTGAGCAGGTGCTCAGACGGCACCTTGGGGAAAAATCCAGGGATCTACCAATTAAATCAATTCGGTATACGCCCGGCCACAGGGAGCGGTTTTGGGTCAAAAACTGTGTTGCAGTGGGCTTATCCGCCGGTTTCGTCGAGCCACTGGAAGCATCTTCAATACTGCTTGTCGAGCTATCAGCTTACTGGATAGCCGAAAAACTACCATTGCGGCGCTCTGAGCTTTGGCGCTGCGAGAAGCAGTTCAACGACATCTTCCAGTATCGCTGGAACTCGATTATCGAGTTCTTAAAGCTTCACTATTGCCTGTCCAGCCGGAAAGACACCCCCTTCTGGCGAGACAATACGAGCGCAAGCTCAATTCCTGCAAGTCTGATCGACAAGCTTGAAAGATGGAAGGAGAAGAGTCCTTCTGTTCTGGATTTTCTGAGTAGAGCGGATGTCTTTCCCTTGGAAAGTTACTGCTTCGTCATGTATGGGATGAATTTTAAAACCTCGACCCATGATCCGGGAAAAAATCGCTTGGAGAAAATACAAGCCAAAATTGACCAGTACAGAAAAGAAACCGACAAAGTTCTGGCGTTTTTGCCGCAAAATCGGACCCTTTTGAATGCCATAAATGAGCACGGATTACAACGAATATGACGACAATGCCTAGCGTAGAAATCCTGGAAGAGCATTCTCATAGACAGTTACGGGTCGACTTTTCTGAAGCACGAAAAGCCTATTTTCACCGTCGGCTGGTTCCGGTTGTGATTTCCGAGTTTTCTACGCTGATGTTTCACTACCCAATCGTTCTGGTGAAAGATGGGCAGACGGGTAAATTCTCATGCTCGGTGCTTCTTGGCATCTCAGAAGAATCTACCCTTTTGAGTAGAGGGCGCGTTGATGATGGGGCTCTTCCTTTGAGCATTCAAAGACTGCCTTTGGTGGCTGTGGAGTCCTCCCCGGAATCGGACCCTGTAATAGGTTTGGATATTGACTCGCCGGGGGTGGGTAAAGGTGAGCCGATATTCGGTGAAAATGCTACAGCTCTCAATGACGCTATGGCTGCTCTGGGAGAGATTTATAGAGGGCGTGAAGAGACTGAGGATTACATACAGAATGTATTGGCTATGGATCTTGTTTCAAAGCTTCAGGCGGAGGTCACCTATAAAGACGGCAGAAAAGTCACAATGGAAGGACTCTACAGTGTCGATATTAACCGGGTTGCGAGAATCGATGACGACAATAAAAGATCACAATTTATGAAAATTTCCAGATACCTTTATGCCCAGAATTTCTCGCTGTACAACATGACAAGAATAGCCGAATTGGCGGGATAATTCACAAATTCTCGTTTGTGTCGACTGTCTACTTTTTGAGGTGAAAATTTTTCAGAGGGACTTGAATCATTGAGGAGCGGGACCATTGGAAAAGGGTGTTTCTAATAGCCCCGGAAAATAGGATATAGCTATGTTCAGAGTAAAAAATTGTAGCGCTTTAACGTTTACTGCTTTTGTCTTGTGTTGCGGCTCTGCCTTGGCAGGAGATGTTCCTGTGACTTGGGAGGTGGTGTATCAGCAATCCGGTCCTAGCCAATTGGTACGCCAGGACAGGGCGAAAGACGGCAGTGCTGTCGTTGCGGACCGAACCATCAAGGCGGGCCAGGTCAATAGCTGTACTATCAATGTATATGCCCCCTATGAAAATTCGGGCGACTGCCAGTCCCCCAGCTTTGTGGTCCAATCGGCCTACGACTGTCCCAACTCTGGTGAGCAAGCGTGGCAAGGCTTGGCAACGAGCTATCCAAACGAGTATGTAGCGGATTTCTGCGGTCAGTGCGGCGCGACAATCACTACGATACATTCTGGGAGTTACAGCACCCCGCCGACATTGAGAGCTGTTTGCAATTGATGTAGATAGGAAACGCCTCAAGAAAACGTTTTCAAAGGGTTGGAAACGTTTTCTTGGTCCGAGAAACGTAACTGCCGTAGTAAGCCAAAAAGCGGAAAATTACACTGACTCATCGCTGGAATTTTTAGTCACCACAACAACGACGTAATAACTATGAAAACGATCTTGCTTTTGGGAGCGCTGCTTATGCTCACCATTCATCCGGTAACAGCTTCTGAGATTATCCAGGCTCAGTCCCCTAATGGTGATATCACACTGCAATTTTTTCTCGATAATCAGGGGCATCCCCAGTATCGGGTGAGCTATCGCGGCGACGAAGTGATCGCTGATTCCGCGCTGGGGCTTGATTTTAAAGGTCAGGCGCCACTGTCAAAAGCTTTGACGTTGGCAAGTGTGTCGCGCACCGGTTTCGATCAAACCTGGGAGCAGCCCTGGGGAGAAGAGCGTTACATTCGCAATCACTATAATCAACTTCTCGTGTCTCTACATGAAGAGTCGGGCCTTAAGCGAAAGCTCAATATTGTTTTTCGGCTCTACGATGAAGGCTTAGGTTTCCGCTATGAGTTGCCTGCTGCGGACGGTGTATCATCGGTGTCGGTTACCCGGGAATTAACCGAATTTTCTCTGGCAGGCAATCACACCGCCTGGTGGACTCCGGCGCAGGCGGGCAATCAATACGAATATTTGTACCGCGAGACACCGGTCGAAGAGATGGATCTTGTACACACCCCCGTGACGTTCAAAACTGGCAAGGGGCTCTACCTGGTGTTGCACGAGGCGGCTCTGCACGATTACTCCACCATGAACCTGAAGCGCACCGGTACGCACACCCTGGCCGCCGAACTGGTTCCGCTGACGCCGCACACTCAAGTGCGGGCGCAGGTGGACTTACCCTTTGCAACTCCCTGGCGTACGCTGCAGGTAGCGAAAGCACCCGGTGATCTGATTACCAATTATTTAACGCTCAACCTGAACGATCCCAACGCCCTTGGCGATGTTTCCTGGGTAAAGCCAGGCAAGTACGTGGGTATTTGGTGGGAGCTGCACCTGGAAAAAGGCACTTGGTCCCAGGGTGACAAGCATGGCGCTACCACTGAAAACGCCAAAAAATACATCGATTTTGCGGCTAAGCACGGCTTTGACGGTGTGCTGGTCGAGGGCTGGAACACTGGTTGGGACAGTGAGTGGTTTAACGGCCAGGGCGCTGAGTTCAATTTTACCCAAGCCTACCCGGATTACGATGTGGAGGAAGTTACCCACTATGCAAAAGACAAGGGAGTCTACATTATTGGTCATCATGAAACCGGCGCGGCGGTCGACAATTACGAGAGTCAATTGGAAGACGCCTACCAGTTTCTCGCCGATCATGGCATGAAGGCGGTCAAAACCGGTTATGTTGAAACCGGAGAACGTTTGACCAATGGCTACTATCATCACGGTCAGCGTTTTGTGCGTCATGCCGATCGCGTGACAAAAATGGCGGCGAAACACAAGGTCATGGTTGTCGCGCACGAAACGGTTAAAGATACCGGCGAACGCCGCACCTACCCGAACCTGGTATCCCGTGAAGTGGCCCGTGGCCAGGAATACGATGCCTGGTCGGACGACGGCGGTAATCCGCCTGAACACACGGTAATTTTGCCTTATACACGCTTGCTCTCCGGTCCTATGGATTTTACCCCAGGCGCTTTTGAGTTGACCCTGCCAAGCCGCCCGAACAATCAGGTGAACACAACCTTGGCAAAGCAATTGGCGCTTTATGTTGTCGTTTATTCGCCGGTGCAGATGGCATCTGATCTGCCTCAAAATTACGCGCGGCACCCGGACGCCTTTGAGTTTATCAAGCAAGTCCCGGTGGACTGGGAGACGACCCGGGTGCTGGCCGGTGAAATTGGCGAATCCATTGCGATTGCCCGGCGCGAACGCGGGGGGGATGACTGGTATTTGGGCGCCATTACCAACGAGACGGAGCGAACCTTGACGCTGCCTCTGGATTTTCTCAGCGAGGGCGAGCGTTACCGGGCGATCATCTACGCCGATGCAAAGGATGCGCACTACCGTAATAATCCCGCTGCCTATCACATTAGCCACCGGGAGGTGGGCGCGGCGGATACCCTAAGCCTGCAGCTGGCGCCCGGAGGTGGCGCTGCGGTAAGTTTGCAAAAGCTGCCGTGATCAATACACAAACACTTCTGCAGCAAGGCTATTAACTTGGCAATTAAGATACTCGTCCTGAGCATCTTAATTGTCGCCCCGTAAAATCTGCGGAATTTGCGAAACCTTGATTTTACAGGGCTTGCGCTCGCCTTCGGCTGCGCATCCTGCGCCGCTATTAACCTGAAAATTATAATTGCCGGGTTAATAGATAGAGCGGTACGACCGACTACATGGGGCCTCCGACCTCACCAGTGCGTATAGGGCAATGCTGGCGAGAGGTTCGGGCTCTCGCCTTAGGCAGCGCGTGTTGGCGATTGATTCGTTAGCACCCTGCCTCTTTTTTTGCCCTCCCACTGAGCGGCGGCGCTGTAGGCCTTCGGTTTACCCCGAAGGTCCGATTGGTTATTATCCTTGCAAAGATTCTAACGATAACAATACTGAGGTGGTCCCGTGACGGGCATTCGAGAAATCGCCATTGAAGCGGGAGTTTCCCCGGCGACTGTGTCGCGTGTGATTCGTAATCCAGAGCTGGTTTCCAAAGAGCGCCGCCAACGGGTACAGGCGGTGATTGACCGCACCGGGTATACCCCCAACAGCCTCGGGGTTAGTCTGCGTAAGGCCAAAACCAACAGGCTGGTCGCCATTATTCCCGATGCCATCAGTGCCTTTAATTACCCTGTGATTCGCGCCATGGAGAGTATTGCGCTGGAAAATGGCTATTCTCTGCTGCTGGGCGACACTCAGGAAATGGAAACCCGGGAGAGGTCTTTTGCCGCCATGGTCAGCTCGCGCCAGGCCGATGGCATACTGCTGTTCTGCCCTCGCCTGCCCTTTGATGTGGAACCCTCCATCCCGCTGGCCAATCAGCTGCCGCCTATGGTCAACGCTTGCGAGCTGGTACCCGTCAATGGTTTGCCTCAGGTCAACATTGATAACCGCGCCGCGGCGCGCGATGGCGTGGAATATTTGCTGTCGCTTGGACACACACGTATTGGTGTAATTGCCGGCAATTTGAAGTCCCCCAGCACGAAAGATCGCTTGGCTGGCTACAAAGATGCACTGCGCCAGGCAGGTCTTGCCATTGATGAGCAGTGCATTGATGTGGGTGACTACGGACTGGAAAAGTCCGAACAGGCTACCCGCCGTTTGATGAAACAGCCCCAGCCGCCAACGGCGATTTTCGCGTTCAGCGATGAAATGGCCATGGCGTGCATCGCGACTCTTTGCAAGAGTGGTTACCGGGTGCCTGACGATATCTCCGTGCTGGGTTTTGACAATATATCCTACGCCAACTACTGCAACCCTTCACTGACGACCATCGCGCAGCCCATGAGCGATATCGGCCGGGTTTGCATGGAATTGCTATTGCCACAGCTGCGTGGCGAGCCGATGGTCGCTCAAAATATCGTGCTCGATCACACCCTGATTATCCGCGAGAGTACAGGGCCGGTAAAAACCTAACGCCTGTCCTCGCTAGGTAACGGCAACTGCGTGAACAGGCGTTGCTTTTTATTGTCGCGCCTGACTTTTGTGCCAGTCTGAACCCGGCACCTCATTGATAAAGGATTCAATATTGCCGCGCTTTTGCATGGTCACGAAGGCACGCGTGCCCATGGCCCCGCCAAAGGTAATATTGGTGGGGTGCTGTCCGGTGAGTGTGATTTGCCGAATCAGCTCGCCGGCCGGGGACAAGACGGCAATTGTTCCTGCGCCGTAGCGGGCAATGTATAGGTTGCCTTCGATGTCGGTGCTCATGCCATCCATACCGTGATCGCTGAATTGATAAAAGCGCTTTTTATTGCTCACGCTGCCGTCATCGTTGCGATCGTAGACCCACACAGTGCGCTGTACACTTTCATTCACATAAAGCTTGCGCCCATCCGGTGACAACTCAATGCCGTTGGTGGTGCCCATGTCGCTCTCCAGGAGCGTTACTGTGCCATTGGCATCGATCTTCCAGAGGTTGCCTCTGCTCTCGGCCCAGTTGGGGTCGCTGGCGTAGACGGTGCCGTCGTCCGCAACAACAATGTCATTGGGCTGATTCATCCGCGCCTCGTGGGCGAAGACCGATACCTCGCCGGTAGCGGTATCAATGCTTAAAACATTGTGCCCGGTGTAGTCAGCCACCAGCATTTGGCCGTTCGGGCCTAAACGCAAGGCATTGCCGGTGCTGCCCTCGGGCAGCGCCAGCCAAAGCTTTGCCTGGCCTTTGTCGCTCACGGCACCAATGGTGCCTTCGCGCTCGTAGTTGACGGCGTAGAGAGTGCCATCGGGCCCGACCACTGGTCCTTCCACCCCGGTGGTAAAGGTGTTTTCGGCTACCCAGTCTTCACTGGTGTAAGGTTCTTGCCCGGCCTGAGCCAAACTGGGCAGAGTCGCTGCCAACAGGCCCAGCGACAAAAGCGGGCGAACACTGAAACGTATCATAAAAGCTCTCTCCAAAGCCGCGTAGCGAGGCAGCGTGAATTTAGGGTTGTGTATGAAGCAGTTGTTTGACACCAAAGGCCGCCGACACAATCACCTCGTACTGAATGTTCAGTGCCCGATCGATAACGGCGTTCGCCTCTTTGCGCTGTTCGACCGTCAACGGCTTGCCCTTGGCGCGAGCCTCAAGGGCGGCGAGCCCCCAGCGGGTGACCTCGCTCAGGTTGTCAGCCAGCTGGTGTAGCTCCTGGTGTGCTGGCGCTTGCGTGGCCTTGGCAACCGCTTTCGCTGCTTCTTGCCACTGCTGCAGTTGTTTGTTGAGGCGCTGCTGCACGCTTGTGTTTTCCGGCTGTGCCAGCCACTGTGATACCTGATCAACAAAGTCTTGGCTGGCGCGGCTCTCGGCGGGCAGACTGTCGACAAACCGATTCAGCGGGTCGCGCCGCGAATAGGTTTCTTTTTCGGATTTTTCGTGGTGGCGGTGGTAGTAGTGCGCCGGCTCCATGGCCGAGCTCAGCTGCAACAGTGAATCGAGCGCCACATCGGGGTAGCGACTCTGCAGTGCGTCGCGCTGCTGTTGAAAGTGCTCAAGCCCCGCCGACACCGCCGACCACTCGGATACATTATCCAGGCGCGCGTAGAGGGCCTTTTCATCGCGCAGCTCCTCCGCGGACCAGAGCCTTTCGGCGACCACAAAGCCTCGCGGCCAGAGGCGCAGATCGATGCTGTTTTCATCGATAATTTCAGCCCAGAGCGCGGCCTCACCGCCGAGCAGCAAAGGTTCTTTGCTGGCATCGACCAGATCTTTTTTTACCGGCTCCGGCAGTTGGCTTCCTGCAAGCTCGCTGCCGGCTATTTTCTCACCCGTTAATAGGTATGGGGCGTTGCCCACCAGCAATTGTCCGCTGAGTGTGTGATTGTGGCTGTCAAGTTCGGCGCTGATAGGGCCCATCCAGCTGTCCACTGTAAAGCTCAGGTGTTGGCCGTCGTAACGCACATCGGACAGCACCTGACGCGACTTGTTTTTAAAATCGATAAAACCGCGACTGGTCTTGTCATGAGTAATGACAGAAAGGGTGCCGGCAACATCGCTGCCGCGTTTGCGCGGAGCGCTAAAGCGCCAGGTGCTCCAACTTTCGTCGTCAGCGGGGGTGGTGTCCAGTTTCACCGGCTCGGGTAACAGGCGCACACGGTAGTGATAACTGGCGTACTGCGGTTGGTCGAGGTAGAAGCCGGTCGATAAGAGCGCGGGAAAGCCCATATTGATCGCCCGCCCCAAGGCATCCGGGCCCTGCCAGGATTGCACCACTGTGCCCTTGGGTAAATCGGGGTGCAGCACCTCGTCCCAGCCAATCATTTTGCGGTCGAGCTGAGTCAGTATCTCGGCCAGGCGCTGGTTAAAGTAGGCGTGCAACGCGTGGCTGTCGGCCAGTTTTTGTTTTTCGCGAAAGGCCTGAATCTCTTGGTTGGTTTCCCAGTGCTCGGGGTCGACTTCATCGCCACCAATGTGCACATAGGGAAAGGGAAACAGCTCGGCCACTTCGCCCAGTATGGCCCTTGCGAACTCGTACACCGCCGGGTTGGCTGGGTTCAGCAGCGGCTTGTGCACGCCCCAGCGGTCTTCTGGTTGGTAGGGGCCCGGGGCGGACATCAGCTCGGGGTAGGCCACGGCGATGGCACTGGCATGGCCGGGCATATCGATCTCGGGGAGCACGTGAATGCCGCGCGCCGCCGCGTAGTCGATCAGCTCGCGCACCTGCGCCCGGGTGTAATACTGCCCGCCCGAGGCCTGTTCGTGCAGCTTGGGGTAGCTGGGCGACTCAAGGCGCCAACCCTGATCGTCGGTCAGGTGCCAGTGGAACACGTTGAGCTTGGCGGCGGCCATGCCGTCTATCTGGCGCTTGAGTGTCTCAAGCGAGAAAAAGTGTCTCACGGAGTCAATCAGCAGGCCGCGCCAGGCAAAGCGGGGTGAGTCTGTCACTGTCAGTGCCGGCAGGCGGATGCTTTCAGCCTTGTGCTGAATGCCGATCAATTGCAGCAGGGTTTCCAGCCCGTGCAGTGCGCCGCGATAGCTCTCGGCGTCTAGAGAAATGGCCTCGCTACTGACCGCCAGGGTATAAGCTTCACTGGCGGTATCGAGTGCGCGCTCGGCTTTGGCGCTAACGCGGATGCTTATTGGCAGTGATGATTCGCCGGCCTTCAGCCCGGTTTGCTGGCGCAGGCGGGATAGAAACCGCTCGCCCGCCTGCCTCACCAGCTCCGTGTCCTCACCGCTGACGGTAACACTCGGCAGAGCCTTTAGAGTCAGATATTGCTCGCTGGTCTCTACCGATTGCGGCCAGGGCAGGAGGTTGAGAGATTCGGATGTGGTGGCGAAGGTGGTGGGGGTCAGCAGGGCGGTGCAGAGCCCGCCCGCCAGTATCAAAGATCGTAACATCATATACAGCGACAGCCAGTTGTGGAGTTAAAAGCAGGTGTTAACTTGCTCGATTATGGTGTAATCGTCGTCGATTAGGTGTATTTCCCGCCACTTATCAAAGGTCAGACACGGGTGTGAGGTGGACAGGGCAATCATATCGCCGACCTTCACATCGGCGTCTTCAGGCAAGCGCATGGCACTGTGCTGATCCATGATGTGAAAGACCTCCCACCCGGCTGGGGCCTTTACCGGGCGGGCAGAGCCCGGGCGGAAGTGCAGCGCCGGTTGCGGCAGGCCGGCATCGAAGGCGCAATCGCGCTTGCCCAGCGTTAAAATCGCGAGGCCAGGCTCGGGCATAGACTGCACATAGGCCCAAACCTCCAGCGAGGATTGTAAATCCCCCTGCACGGCGCAGCTGTCGCCGAGGCGCTCGCGCACCTGCTGCTGAGCCTCCAGGTAAATACCTTTGTCGTGAATCAGGTAGCAGCCCGGCCGGATCACCGGGATGACCTTGCTCTGGTCGGCGCCGCCGAACACCTCGGCGACCAGATCGTACCAAGCAGAGCCGGCGCCGGTGAGAATGGCCCGCTGCCCGCCAAAGCGGCCCTGGGCATGGAGCTTGAGGGTGAGATCGCGTACCTGTTCCAGATGACGACGGATCTTGGCCGGCGCCTCGGGGCCGCCAATTACCCCTTCGTAGGTTTCAATACCGGTGAGCCGCAGCGAGTCGTATTCGGCGATAATAGCGCACAGCGCCTCGGCCTCGGCGTCACTGCGACAGCCGCAGCGCCCCCCCGGCACGCCGATTTCAATCAACAGGTTGAGGGTTTGGCCGGCCGCTGCGAAGTAGTCCCCCAGTGCGCGAATGTTCTCGGCCGAGTCCACAAGGCAGTGGAACTCTGTGCCCCACTCGGCCTTGAGCCCGCTGACCAGCGCCATATTGCGCTTGCCCACCAGCTGGTTGGCCATAATTATACGGCCGATACCGGCCTCGGCGGCCGCAACGGCCTGGGGGGCACTGGCCAGGGTTTGGGCCCAAGCGCCAGCCTCGCGCTGCAGCTGAAAAAACCGCGGGGTCATGGTGGTTTTGCCGTGGGGGGCGAGTTTGACCCCCTGGCTGTCGGCAAAGCTCTGCATCCAGCTCAGATTGTTGTCGAGCCGCGAGCGGTAGACAACCGCCGCTGGCAGGCTGACGGATTCGTGCAGTAAACTCAGGCCTTTGCCCGCTGTGTCACCCGCTCCCTTGGTGGCGGTTACCGATGGCAGTGTGATCTTTTGATTCATGCTACACCTGGGCGTAAAAAGGGGTTTTTGTGCCCGGTCAGACACAAGCGACATGATAGAAAATAACGTTTTCATTGGTCAATAACTGTTAGTATATAACAAAATGAATTATAATTCCCTGGCTGACTCAGCCCGGGCTGCCACGATGAGATGAAAAGGAGCCAGGCTGTGACTCACGAACCGGATATTGTCTCGCGCATTAACGCCCTATTTGGCCAGTTGCGCGATGCTGAGCAGAAAATTGCCAGAGTGATTCTGGAGGATATTTCCTTTGCCTCGGAGGCCAGTATCAGCGAACTGGCGCTGCGCGCCGAGGTAAGTGAAGCCACCATTACCCGCTTTGCCCGGGCGGTGGATTGTAAAAACGTCAGGGATTTAAAGCTGCGCCTGGCGCAGTCGCTGGCGGTGGGGCAGCGCTTTTACGCCGATGTGCCGGCTGAGCCCGCCGGTTTGCACGCGGTCTATGAAACGGTCAAGGCCGCACTGGACCACAACGCCAGGCTGGTGACCGACGAGGTCATCGAGCCGGCGGTGGACGCCCTGGCTGAGGCCAGGCAAATCATTATTTTTGGGGTGGGCGGCGGTTCCACCGTCTTGGCGCAGGAGTGTCAGTACCGGCTCTTTCGCCTGGGCTTTACCGCTACCGCCTACTCGGACCCCATGCTCATGCGCATGGCGGCCGCAGCCATAGACGCCAACGACGTGGTGATCTGCCTGTCGGCCGGGGGGTACAGCCCCGATGTGCAGGAGGCGGCGGAAATCGCCCGGGAGTACGGTGCGCTGGTGGTGGCCATTACGCCCCAGGGCTCGCCACTGGCGGGCGAGGCGGATTATCTGGTTCCCATGGAGCCGATAGAGACAGATTACATCTTCAAACCCAGCGCTTCGCGCTACGTCATGATGGCGGCGATCGATGTACTGGTGATGGAGCTTGCTGTAAGACACAAACGTAAAAGCCGGGAAACACTCCGGCGGATCAAGCACACTCTGGACAATCACAAGCAGGGTGCGGATCGGCTGCCACTGGGCGATTAGTCCGGGGCCTGGTCGCCCCACAGGTTTTGCTTTTCAGGGTTTACTGGTTCGCCGCTGGCAACCGTAAAGAGGTTTAAGTTGTTCGATACCCTGATACGCAAAGCGCTGGTGATAGACGGCAGTGGCGCCGCGCCCTATGTCGCGGACCTGGCCATCGCTGACGGCAAGATTGCCGAGGTCGCCAATTTCATTGATGCTGAGGCGCGCCACCATGTGGATGGCGATGGCCTCTGCCTCTCCCCCGGTTTTATCGACGTCCATACCCACGATGACCTTAACGTCATTCAGGACCCGGACATGCTGGCTAAAATCAGCCAGGGTGTGACCACCGTGATCGTCGGTAATTGTGGCATCAGCGCCAGCCCGGTCACCTTGGCCGGCGACCCGCCAGACCCCCTTAATTTGCTTGGCAACCGCACGGCCTTCACTTATCCGCGCTTCTCGCTCTACGCCCAGGCAGTCATTGAGGCACAGCCAAGTGTGAATGTGGGCGCACTGGTGGGACACACCGCTATCCGCAACAACCATATGGATGACCTGCAGCGCACCGCCACCGCCACAGAGCTGGAAGCCATGATGGCGGATGTACGCGGCGCGCTCAGCGATGGCGCCCTGGGTATGAGCTCGGGCCTCGCTTACGGCAGTGCCAAGTGCTCCAGTACCGAAGAAGTCATGGCGCTGGTGAAAGAGCTCGGGCGCGAAGGTGCGATCTACACCACGCACTTGCGCACCGAGTTTGACGCGGTGCTTGAGGCTATGAACGAGGCTTTTTTAACCGCCCGCAGTGGCAAGGTGCCTTTGGTGATCTCTCACCTCAAGTGTGCGGGCAAAGGCAATTGGGGCCGCAGTGGTGAACTGTTGACCCACATTGAACAGGCCAACGCCGCACAAAAAGTCGCTTGCGACTGCTACCCCTACGCGGCCAGTTCCAGCACCCTGGATTTGGCACAGGTGACCGACGAAACGGAGATTTTTATCACCTGGTCCCAGGGCAGTCCCGATCAGGCCGGCCGCTACCTCAAAGCTATCGCCGCCGACTGGGATACCGATCTGATCTCTGCAGCCAAACGCCTGTTGCCTGCCGGCGCCGTCTATTACTGTATGGACGAACAAGACGTGACCAATATCGTGAGCTACCCCCGATCCATGATTGGCTCCGATGGCTTGCCCAACGACCCGCACCCGCACCCGAGATTGTGGGGCGCCTTCCCTCGGGTGCTGGGGCACTATTGTCGCGACCTGGGCGCGCTGGATTTGCCGCAGGCGGTGCACAAAATGACAGGGCTGTCGGCCAGCGAGTTTCGCCTCGCCGAGCGCGGCCTGATCAAGCCCGGCTACTGCGCTGACCTCGTGTTGTTTGACTTTCAAACCATTAAAGACACTGCCGACTACACCAACCCCAAGCAGGCTGCCAAGGGCGTTGAAAAGGTGTGGGTCAATGGCGTACTGAGTTACGAGCCCGGCACTCACGTGACTGGCCGCTCGGGACAATTTTTGTATCGCCAGTGAGCCTGGCGAAAATTATCTATCGGAGGAGTTATTGTGAGTATTACACGTTATGGCGCTGAGGGCAGTGTGGGTACCGGCGGGCAGCACCTGCCCTTTTCGCTGGCGGCCGAAGCGGCTGGTTGGTTGTATGTCTCGGGCCAAACCCCCATGCTCGATGGCGAAGTGGTCGAGGGTTCGGTGGTCGAGCAATCGCAACTGGCGATTGATAACTGCCTGAAAATCATGCGCAACGCCGGCTACGACAAAGAGCACATCGTGCACCTGACCGTGATCCTCACCGATGCGCGTTACTTTCAGTCGTTTAATAAAGTGTTTAAAGAAAACTTCGGCGCCCACCCGCCGGCGCGTATCTGCTCGGTATGCGACCTGGTGGTGGATTGCAAAGTGGAAGTCGGCGTGGTCTGTTACAAAAAGCCGGAATAAATCCCGTTTGTCTTGCCGCCTTCGGGCGGCGTTTTTTTATAACAATAGAATTGCTTTATGAACGCATCTGTTTTTCTCACCGCTCTCGGCCTGTACATTCTGTTTCTTATCGTACTGAGTTGGTACGTCTCCCGCGGCAACAAAAGCGGTGAAGACTTTTTGCTGGCCGGGCGCGGCCTGCCGGTGTTTTTAACCATAGGCACAACCGTGGCCACCATGGTGGGTACGGGCTCTTCCATGGGGGCGGTGGGTTTCGGCTACGCCAACGGCTGGGGCGGCATGCTCTACGGTGTGGGCGGCGCTATTGGCATACTCTTGCTGGGCTGGTGGTTTGCGCCGGTGCGCAAACTGGAATTTATGACCATGAGCGAAGAGTTGTCCTACTACGTGGGCGCCAGCCGCTGGGTTAAAAACATCGTCGCGCTGCTGATTTTTATTGCCAGTATCGGCTGGTTGGGTGCGCACATTCTCGGGGGTGGCTTGTACCTCGCCTGGATTGCCGACATCGATTTACAGTTGGCGAAAGTGATTATCGCCATCAGTTTTGCTATCTACGTGGTGATTGGCGGTTACAACGCCGTGGTCTGGACGGACACCCTGCAGGCGATTATTTTGTTTGTCGGTTTTATTCTTATGGCCGTGTTGGCAGTGGATGCGGCCGGGGGCTGGAGCCAGCTAATGGCGGCGCAGCCGGCCGAGAATGTGTCCTTGCTGGCCATTGAATCCATTGGCGGTTTGCACGCGCTGTCTTTGGCCATGGTTATCGCCGTCGGTGTGCTGGCAACGCCCTCGTTCCGTCAGCGGATTTATTCCTCACACAATGTCAGCGCGGTGCGCAAATCGTTTTACATTTCCGGCTCCCTCTACCTGCTGTTTTCCTGCGTGCCGGCCATTATCGGTATGGGCGCCTATGCGCTCAACCCGGAGCTGGACAACCGCAATTTTGCCTTCCCGTTCCTGGCCGTTGAAGTGCTGCCGCTGGCTATTGGTGTCGTGGTCTTGATCGCCGGCCTGTCGGCCACCATGTCCAGCGCCAGCTCTGATGCCATTGCCGGTGTGGCCGTGCTGCTTAGGGATATTTTCGTGCTGGTGACCGGGCGCATGCCTGCACGCGAGCGGGTGATTCACTACTCACGCCTGTCGCTGGTGTTGGTTATCGCCATTGCTCTGGCGTTTGCGCTGCTGTCCAACGACATCATTGGTTACATCACCACCATGATCTCCACCGTGATGGCGGGCATGTTTGTCTGCGGCCTGCTCGGACGTTTCTGGCCGCGCTACAACGCCCCGGGAGCCATCGCGTCGCTGCTGGCGGCTTCGGCAGCCTCGCTGGTTGTGGTCAATTTCTACAAGGACTTCTGGGGCAACCCGGTGATCCCCGCCGTGCTCTCGGCGCTGGTGGCCGGTGTGGCCGTATCGCTACTGACGGCGCCCAGCAAGCTTACCCCCGAGCAGGCGCTAAAAGTGTTGGATGACGAGCGCCACGCGATGGAGGGTATTGAATTGTAAGTGTGTTCCGTTAAGCTCAAGGCATGAGCTATGAGATTTGCCTGAAACGTATTTACCAAAAAGCCGATCCATCGGACGGCACCCGCATTCTGGTGGACCGGCTCTGGCCTCGCGGCCAGCGCCGTGAAGACCTCACGCTTCACGACTGGTACAAAGACGCTTCGCCCTCGTCCGGCCTGCGTCAGTGCTGGCACCGCGATGAGCTGACCGTGGACGCCTTTGCCCACGCCTACCGCCACCAGCTGGACGAAGCGCCGCAAACGCTGCTGCCGCTCATGCGCGCCGCCCGCGCCGGGCGCCTGACCCTGCTCACCGCCAGCCGCGAGCCAGAGAACTCCCACCTGTCCATACTGCGCCGCGCGCTGCTGGACGCCCTGGAAGCCGAAGACAGCGCAGACTGCGAGGATGTCGCCTCACCCGTGTGCTATCAAAACCAACGATAAGTGCGTGGTAAACTAACGGCTTTTCATCTGAAAAACCGTTATGGCAAAAAGCAAACTCAATAAAGGCTCCTCCGGCCAGAACCGCAAGGCCAGCGAGGACTATATGGACAAATACCGCCAGAAAGACGGCGTAGAGCAAACCGCCAGCGGCCTGCTCTATCGGGTCATTGAGCCTGGCAGCGGCCTGACCCCCACCGAGGCCGACAGCGTTGAAGTCAATCAGCGCATCCAGCTGGTGGGCGGTAAGATCATCGGCGACACCTACAAAGAAGGCATGCCCGACGAATTCACCATGAAAGAAGCCATCCCCGGCATCCGCGAGGGCCTGCAGCTGATGCAAGAGGGCGCCCGCTACGAGTTCGTCGTCCCGCCCGAGCTGGCCTGGGGCAAAAAGGGCGTGGGGAATAAAATCGGCCCCAATGCGGTGCTGATTTTTGATCTGCGGTTGTTGAAGGTGGTGTTTTAAAAGTTTGCTATGAAGTCCGCAATACGGTTTTGTGCTTCGTTTGCGATGAGCAAAGCTATCGGCGAGCTCTTGTGTGGGTTAGGATAACAAGAGCACATCATCTCCTACCTTGATTTCCCCACCTTTTGGAGCATTTCCATAAATTCCCAAATTCTGGTCGGCTTCGCGAACGATGTTGCGCAGAATGCTTTTATCCTGCGGTAAGGCGCCTTGCTCGCGGATGACGGCGCCGCAGCGCCGGGCGGTGGCATTGCAGTCGATGGTGATTTTGCCAATTTGAATCTTGTGGTCGAGCCAGTGTTGTTCGGCTAAGCCCTGGATGGCGGGATCGGTATCGATGACGATGTTGGGGCGAAAGCGCTCCAGGTGCCAGTCACTGCCGGGATTGAGCGCTTTCATCTGGGCGAGGCTGGCGGTGGTGAGAATGTGCAGCGGCGAGACGAGAAAGAAGCTGCCCACCACTGACACGTACTCCTGCATGTCTTTTGGCAAGTTGTCGAGATCGGGTAAGGGTTCGCCTGGCTCGCGCTCAAAGGTGGCTTTGAGCTCTTCCAGCCAGGTGTGATTGTCTTTTTTAAAGCGGCGGTAGAAGTCTTTGTCGCTGGCCGGCCTGCGCGCTTGCAATAGGCTGTTGTGACCGACCAGTTGCGAGACCCGCTCGCTGGCCTCTGGGTCGTCGCTTCGCAGTGTTTCACCACCGGGGAAAGTGATGCTCACACCACCATCGGCGAGGGTGCCTGCGCGGCAGCGCAGCAGTTCGGGGCGAAACTTACAGCTTTGAATTTCACGGCGTTTTACGTCCTGTACTGCCCAGGTTCTGTCACCCTGCAGGCCGTTTGCGTCCAGCCAGCATCGCGAAAGCGGCTCGCCAGCCATGCCTTTCACCGGGTAGCGCCAAATGGATTGAACGGTGCCGACTTTCATAGAGGCTCTCTGCATTGTCATTGAGCCGAGGGTAGGCAGCGGGCGCACCGGAGTCTATACGTCGATCTACGTATAAAAATAGAAGGCGCTAAGCTCCAGCGGGTTTGGTGGCCGCTTTTGCGCCAAGCGGTATCAGTACCATCATGGCCGCCAGCAGCCAAAAGGAGGTTGCCAGACCTATCCAGTGCGCGACAAAGCCGATGAGCGCGGGCCCCAGCAGTATGCCGGCGTAGCCGGTGGTGGTGACGGCGGCGATGGCAAGCGCCGCGGGCATCAGGCTTTGTCGGCCGGCGCGGCGAAACAGCACCGGGACGATATTGGCGGCGCCGAGGCCAATGAGTAAAAATCCGCTGAGCGCCACTATGGTCCAGGGGCTGGCAAGCAAGACCACAAAACCGAGCACCGCCAGCCAGCCGCTGTAGTGCAGCAGAGCGAGATCCCCCAAACGGGTAGCGAGACTGTCGCCGCTAAAGCGGCCAGTCACCATGGCGATGGCAAAGAGCATATAACCCAGGCCGCCGCGCGCCTCGCTCACTCGCCCCTGCTGGGTAATCAGCAGGGCGCTCCAGTCGAGAATGGCCCCCTCCATCAAAAAGGCGATGGCCGTGAGTGCGGCCAGAAGCAGCACTATGCCTTTGGGGAAAACAAATAGGGTGTCGCTTGCCGCAGGCTTATCGCGCAACAGTTGTGGCGCTGCGACTGCCATGGCCGCCAGCATGATAAGCGCGCAGGCGAGGCTGGCGAAAAGCAGGTTGCTGCCGAGCGAGAGCAGCGCCGTCATCAGCGCTGCGCCGAGAAAACCGCCGAGGCTAAAAAGCGCGTGAAACCCCGACATAAGATGGGTGCCGGCGGCCTGTTCCACTTCAACGGCGTGCAGGTTGATGACCACATCCAGCGAGCCCAGGGCCGCGCCAAAAGCCAGCAGGACCAAACCCATGGTCATTGGGCTGTCCATAACGGTCAGAAGCGGCAAAATAAGCAACAATGAGAAGCCGCTGGCGAGAATCACCGGGCGGCTGCCCATGCGCGCGGCGATAATGCCCGAAAGCACCATGGCGCATACCGAGCCCACACCAATACACAGAATGAGCAGCCCGAGGATGCTCTCATCAATGGCGAGTTTGTGCTTGATAAAAGGCACCATGGGCGCCCAGCAGGCAATACCGAAGCCGGCCACGAGAAACCCGAGGCGAGTGGCCAGACGGCTGGCCGGGGTGTCGGCTGAGATCATAGGGGTTTATCCATGGCGAGGCCGCTAAGTCCGCAAGCGATAGGCTGCGTCCGGGCTCAAGAAACTTGGTTTTACTCAATATTTTGAATCTGCTCGCGCATTTGCTCGATCAGGACTTTGAGTTCAACGGCGGCTTGAGTGGTTTCGCTGACCACGGATTTTGAAGACAGGGTATTGGCCTCGCGGTTGAGCTCCTGCATCAGAAAGTCCAGCCGGCGACCGAGGGAGTTCTTTTGTTTGAGCGTGCGGCGTACTTCCTGAATGTGCGTATCCAGCCGGTCCAGCTCTTCGTCGACATCCGCTTTTTGCGCCATCATGACGATTTCTTGTTCCAGGCGGTCCGGGTCCAGCTCAACGCTGAGCGCCGCGATTTTTTCCTGCAGCTTCTGCCGCTGGGTTTGCAGAATCTCGGGCAGGCGCTCGCGCACCAGGCGCACCTGCTCGGCGATGCCGTCCAGCCGCTGTTCGATAAACCCGGCCAGTTCGGCGCCTTCGCGGGCGCGATGCTCAATCAGTTGGTCGAGGGTGGTTTCAAATTGCTTGAGGGCGTTCTCGTGCAGGGCCTCGCGGTTCATTTCTTCGCTGATCTGCACCCCGGGCCAGCGCAGCACCTCCAGCGGATTGATAGGGGCGCAGTTGGGAATTTGCGCGTCAATGCGGCTGCAGGCATCCGCCAGTTGCGCTAGCCGCTCGCTGTCCAGGCCGATGCTACCGCCGCTGGATTGTTCGGGCTGAAAATGAATGCTGGCCTCAAGCTTGCCGCGCTGCAGCTTGTTGCGGGTGATTTCGCGCAAGGCAGTCTCGATTTCACGAAACTCTTCAGGCAGGCGCAAATACATTTCCAGATAGCGGTGGTTAACGCTGCGCACCTCCCAGATTAAGGTGTAGTCAGTGTGCTGGCTTTCGGTCCGGGCAAAGCCGGTCATACTGCGAGGCATGGCGTATCCTGTGATGGGGCGGTAGTGCAGAGCGCACGATAAACGTTAACATAGGCCCGATATTAACACACACCGCAGCGACGCAAGTGGCTGCCAGGCAACAGGACCCGATGTATGCAGCGCCCCAGCGGACGACTCCCAGAACAGTTACGCCCTATTACGCTCACCCGCCAGTTCACCAAGCACGCCGAGGGCTCGGTGCTGGTGGCCTTTGGTGATACCAAGGTGATTTGCACCGCCAGCGTGGTGCCGGGGGTACCACCGTTTTTGCGCGGCCAGGAACAGGGCTGGCTGACCGCTGAGTACGGCATGTTGCCGCGCTCGACCGGCTCACGCATGAACCGCGAGGCCGCGCGGGGCAAGCAAGGGGGCCGCACCGTCGAAATTCAGCGCCTGATCGGCCGCTCGTTGCGCGCCGCGGTGGATCTCGGTCAGCTGGGGGAAAACACCCTGCACATTGACTGCGATGTGATTCAGGCCGATGGCGGCACCCGTACCGCCTCCATCACCGGCGCCTGGGTGGCGGTGGCCGATGCCATTGGCTGGATGAAAGCCAAGGGGATGGTCAAAGGCGAGCCGCTGATCCGCGCTATCGCTTCGGTATCCGTGGGTATTTATCAGGGCGTGCCGGTGCTGGATCTGGATTATCCCGAAGATTCCAACGCCGATACGGATATGAATGTGGTCATGGCCGATGACGGCGGTATTATTGAAATTCAGGGGACGGCGGAGGCTGAGCCGTTTAGCGAAGATCAGTTTGCACAGATGCTGCGGCTGGCCAAGCAGGGCATTGGGGAGTTGAATAACTTGCAGCGTGAGGCGCTGGCCGCAGGATAAACCGTAGGGCCGGGGGTGAGCGGCGTTGCCCGCTCACCCTGGCGTGCAGAGCGTTACAGCTCCATATCGTAATCGACGATTACCGGCAGGTGGCTGGAGAACTGGCCATTTTTGTAAATGGCTCCGTACTCGACCCGCTGGCCGATGGCGTTGGAGGCGACCTGGAAGTCGGTGCGCCAGCCCGGGCCGGTACCGATTTTGCCGCTGGGCCACCAGCTGTATTCGTCCGGATCGCGAATGGCGCGGCGGAAGGCGTCGACATAGCCGATCTGGTTAAACAGCTGGCTCAGCCACTGACGTTCGTGGGGCAAAAAGCCGGATTCGTGCTGCAGCTCGTCGGAGTCGGTGACATCCCGCGGTGTGTGCGCCATTTGCCAGTTGCCGCAAAAAATGTACTCGCGGCGCTTGCGGGTAATCTTGTCCATGTGCGCCTGCAGGTCGTCGAAGAACTTGATTTTGACTTCCTGAGATTCCACTTCGGAGCTGGCACTGGGGGCGAGCAGTGAGCCGATGCTCATGTGTTCGTAATCGACTTGCAGGTAACGGCCTTCCATGTCCACACCGGATGAAAAGCCGAGGCCAAAGATCAGCGCTTTGGGTTGCTTGCGGGTGTAGATAGCCACACCGTTGTAATGCGGTGTTCCCGAGTCAAAAAAATACGCGAAATAGCCTTCGGGATGAAAGATGTCGTCGTCCAGCTCGTACTCAAGCGCACGCAAATCCTGCAGGCAGATAATGTCCGCGTCCTGATTCTCCAGCCATTCATACAGGCCGCGCTGCGCCGCTTGAAAGATGCCATCGACGCTAAGACTGATAACTCTCATGTTAGCCCCTTAGTTGCGGACTGTGTATGATACCCGAGCCGGAAGCCTATGTGTTATGGGTTATCGGAAGTTGCCAGGCCCGCGTGGGATTTTTTACCCTTTTTTATTGTTGTTGGTTAAAAATCCGGCAGGTGGGCGGCCGTGTGAGCTTTCCGGTCACTGCGGCCTTGCTCTCGCTTATAATAGCCTGATTTTCCCGAAACAGTACAGGATCAGCCCTCATGAAAGATTATCAACGCGACTTTATCGACCTTGCCATCGCCAAAGAGGCGCTGCTGTTCGGTGAGTTTACGTTGAAGTCCGGCCGTATCAGCCCCTATTTCTTTAACGCCGGGCGCTTTTTTCAAACGGGCTCAGGGCTGGCGGCTCTCGGGCGTTTTTATGCGCAGGCTATTGTCGATGCCGGCGTGAGCTTTGACCTGGTGTTTGGCCCGGCCTACAAAGGCATTCCGCTGGCCAGCGCTACGGCCGTGGCTCTGGCCGAGCATCACGGTATGGATGTGCCCTATTGCTTTAACCGCAAAGAGGCCAAGGATCATGGCGAGGGCGGTACCTTGGTGGGCGCGCCGCTTAAAGGCCGCGCCCTGATCGTCGATGATGTTATCACCGCGGGTACCGCCGTGCGTGAGGTGATGGAGATTTTAGCGGCGGTAGAGGCCACGCCGGCTGCGGTCATGATCGGCCTGGACAGGCAAGAGCGCGGCCGCGGTGAACTGTCGGCCATTCAGGAGGTGGAGCGGGAATATAAAATTCCCGTCGTGAATATCATTAACTTGGCGGATATTATCAGCTATCTTGAACAGCAAGGCGGTTCTGAGCGGCTGGAGGCTATCAAGGCCTATCGCTCCCAATACGGCGTATAGGAGTACCCGATGACACGGTTTTCAAAGCGAATGCTGATTTGCCTTCTGGCGGTGCTCTGCAGTGGCGCTTGGGCGCAGGAGGAAGAAACGGAGCACAGCAATGCTCTGTTCCGCTACAAAAATGACCGTGGTCATCTGGTGGTGGACCAGAGCATTCCGCCGGCCGCCGCCGCCCGGGGATATGAGATCATCACTGACACTGGCCGGGTTTTGAAAGAAGTGCCGCCCGCGCCCAAAGGTGAGGATGCC
Source organism: Gilvimarinus algae (assembly GCF_030518215.1). Classification (GTDB taxonomy): domain Bacteria; phylum Pseudomonadota; class Gammaproteobacteria; order Pseudomonadales; family Cellvibrionaceae; genus Gilvimarinus; species Gilvimarinus algae. The sequence continues at coordinate 118,851 of NZ_JAULRT010000035.1, read as the reverse complement.
GTCCGCTACGCGGAGCAGTTGCGCCGCGAGGCCGAACTGGCCGAGTGGGATGCTCGCTTAAAGCGGCGCTTCAGCTCGGTTAAGGATATTGAATCGGCGAAAAAACGCGCGCTGACGGAGCTGCGCGGCAATCTGAGTATTTTGCAGGCGAACTTGTCCGGCGTATCGGCGCAGCTTGAAGACCAGCAGCGCCGTGCCGGTATCATGGAGCGCAATGGCACGGAAGTCTCCGAAGCCGTGCAGACCAACATTCATCAGTTGGAGGCCGAGCTGGTGGAGATTCGCAAACAGATTCGGGCCCGCGAGCAGGAAATTGACCAACGAGCCGCAAGGTACGATCGCGATATCGAGCGGTTTCGCGAAATTAAATCCTGACCCTTAAACCACCGGCGTCGATTCGCGCATCAATCCCGCGGCAATCACCGGCCATTGATCGGCCCAGTACTCGGTCGGTGGTCGGCGGAACTCGCTGCGGACGAATTGAGTGATCCGCCCGTCCGCTACACTCATCAACAGGTTGGCCGCTGCCGATAGCGGCAGGTTCGGGCGCAGCCCTTCACGCAGCTCCGCTTCACGTATCACTTGTTTGAGCTGGGTTTCAACCCGCTCGAACAGCTGGGCGATGCGATTGCGCAGGCGCTCGGTTTCCCCGGTCAGGGCATCGCCGGTCAGCAGGCGGGTAATTCCCGGATTGCGCTCGGTAAAGCTCAGTAGCAGGTAGAGAATCTTCTCGCAGCGATCCAGCGCGCCTGGCTCCTCGCTTAAAATCAGCTTGATCCGGGTGAAGATTGTCTCTTCAATAAATTCAATCAAGCCTTCAAACATTTTTGATTTGCTGGGAAAGTGGCGATAGAGCGCCGCTTCGGAAACGCCGACTTCTCTGGCGAGAGCAGCGGTCGTGATGCGGGCCCCGGGGCTGGCTTCCAGCATACGGGCAAGGGCTTCGAGAATTTGCTGGCGGCGCGATACCTTCTGATGGGTTTTACTCATAGGGCAAGCTCTGCTCTGTGTTATGACCCAGGTGTCCGCTCGTGAGAGCGCCTGAGTGTTCCATTAAGGGCGAGGGCCTTTCATTCCCCCGGCGCTCTCGCCCATTGTGTATTCAGCTCGACTTATTGGTGATCAGTGTGCCCACGCCAATGTCGGTGAAAATTTCCAGCAGCACGGCGTGGGACACACGGCCGTCGATAATATGGGCCGAGGTCACACCGCACTTGACCGCATCCAGCGCGCAGCCGATTTTGGGCAGCATGCCGCCGTAAATCGTGCCGTCGGCAATCAGCTCGTCCACTTGCGAGGTGGTGAGGCCGGTGAGAATGTTACCCTCTTTGTCCATGAGCCCGGCCACATTGGTCAGCAGCATCAGCTTTTCCGCCTGCAGGACTTCGGCAATCTTGCCGGCCACCAGGTCAGCATTAATGTTGTAGGAGGCCCCGTCCTTGCCGACGCCGATGGGCGCGATCACCGGAATAAAATCACTGTTGAGCAGCATGTCGATAACGGCTTTGTTGATCGATGCCACTTCGCCTACATGGCCAATATCGATGATCTCCGAGGTAGAGACCTCTGGCGTCTGCGCTTTGACTTCAAGCTTTTTGGCGCGAATCAGCTGGCCGTCTTTACCGGTAACACCAATAGCCTCGCCGCCGTTGCGGTTTATCAGGCTGACGATCTGCTTGTTCACCGTGCCGCCGAGCACCATTTCCACCACGTCCATGGTTTTGCTGTCGGTGACGCGCATGCCGCCGACAAATTTGGAGTCGATGTTGAGCTTGGCCAACAGGTCACCAATTTGCGGGCCGCCGCCGTGAACTACAATGGGGTTCATGCCCACGAGTTTCATCATGACGATGTCGCGGGCAAAGCTGTTCTGCAGCTCTTCGTCCACCATGGCGTTGCCGCCAAACTTGACCACAATGGTTTTTCCGGTAAAGCGTTGAATGTAAGGCAAGGCCTCGGTCAACACCTTGGCGATGTTCATCGCAGCGTCGCGATTGAGAGACATAGTTAAAAATCCAGCTTCAGGGTTTTATCAATTTTCAACAGCTCGCGTTTAAACAGCTGTTGCAGTTTGTTGAGGGTTTCTTCGGATTCGGCCTCAAAGCGCAGGGTGATTTCAGCCGCCGTGTTGGAGGCGCGCACCAACCCCCAGCCTTTGGAAAAGTCGACCCGCAAGCCATCGATGGTGGTGGCCTTGCCGCTTTGAAAGTCGCCCTCGGCAATCAGTCGCTCGATCAGTTTGAACTTGTCCGCCTCAGCCACCGGCACACGAATTTCGGGTGAGCTGGGCAGCATGGGGAAGGCGGCAAACACGTCGTCGATGGGTTGATCGCGCAGGGTGATGATCTCCAGAAGACGGGCGGCAGTATACAGGCCGTCATCGAATCCGTACCAGCGCTCCTTAATAAAGATATGGCCGGAGTATTCACCGCCGAGTAGCGCACCGGTTTCGGCCATTTTGCGCTTCATGTGCGAGTGACCGGTTTTCCACATGATGGGGCGCCCACCGTAACTGGATATCAGCTGGTTGAGTTGCTTGGAGCACTTCACATCGAAGAGCACGTCGGCGCCTGGGTTACGCGACAAAATGTCCTTGGCAAAGAGCATCAGCAGGTGGTCCGGCCAGATGATCTTGCCCGCCGGCGTCACCACCACCAGACGGTCACCGTCGCCGTCAAAGGCAACGCCAAGGTCGGCTTCGGTCTCTTTGACTTTGGCGATAAGGTCTTGCAGGTTCTCGACAAGGCTCGGATCCGGCGGATGGTTGGGGAAGCGGCCGTCGAGTTCGCAGTGCAGCGGAATCACCTCGCAACCGAGTTCCTCAAACAGCGCCGGTGCCACCACGCCGGTAATGGCATTGCCGGCGTCGATCACGATACGAATTTGTCCGGCCAGAGCGACATCGGAAAAGATGCGGTCGATGTAATCGGGGGTGATGTCTTCGTGGGTTTCCTTGCCCTCGCCTTCGAGAAACTTGCCGCTGGCAATGCGCGAGCGGATATCTTGTATAGAACCGTCGGCCAGGGTCTGGCCGCCGATCACCATCTTAAAGCCGTTGTACTCAGCGCCGTTGTGGCTGGCAGTAACCATGACACCGCTGTTGGTGTCCTCCAGTTCGCACACGGCAAAGTGCATAACGGGGGTGGGAACCGTGCCGATGTTGATGACATCGCAGCCCGATTCCAGCAAACCGTCTACCAGCCGTTGGCACAGCTCCGGGCTGTGGCTCCGGCCGTCGCGTGCCACGACAATGCTGGTCTCGCCCTGGTCTTGCACCTCGCTGCCGAGCGCCAAACCGATTTGATAGGCAAGATCCGGTGTCAGGGCAGCACCGACTTTGCCACGAATGTCGTAGGAGCGAAAAATCTCATCCGGCAGGTGCGGGCCGTCCTGCACGGCAGGCTGGGCGCTGGGCGCTTTCTTGCGCGGTGCAGCGCTGTCGAGTCCGAGGATGTCTGCGTCCTCTTCGATGACTTCGATGTCGAGAATGTCTTGGTTCTGATAGAGGGTACTGGGCTGGGGCGCCTCTTGATCGGTGGCCGCATCGCTCTTGGATTTATCCGCGCTGCGGGTATCGACATATTGCTGGGGCAGCGTCAGCCCCTCGCCGGTAGGCCCTGGTTTACTGCGCACCAGCAAGCGCGAGAGCACCAGTGACAGAGCGAGCCCGGTAGTGACGCACAGGCTGATCACCAGCAGCCACATACCCGGCAGCTCGGCGGATTGCTCGACCAATTTCTGTGAGGGCGTAAAATGAACGCTCAAATAACTGCCTGGAATTTTGGCTTCCGCGGGGGGCGCTGCATCGCCGCTGCCGTGACGGTGCAACGGGTAGGGACGGTGGCTGGAGAAGGACTGTTGCAGTATCAGGGTGCCGCGGTCTTGCTCGTTGGCTGTGACCATGCTTTTCAGCGCGTCGGTGTCGAACGTAGCGAGCAGGCTGCCGGGGGCATCCCCCTCGCCTTGGGGGGGCACGGCACTGGCAATCTGTAGCTGCCACTGGCCGTCAATCGGGGCGGCCTCTGGGAGGGTCTCCTGGCGGCGGGTGCTGCGCCGGATCAAGTCAATTTCGGCGTAGCGCAGCGGTGCTTGATGCTCCCGGTCTATCTGCGCTTTTCCAGCGGCAAAGGCCCGCAGGGCGAGCAACTCCGGATGTTCTGCCATCCGTTGACCGGTAATCTGTGCCAAGGTCTCGGCATCGCCGGCTTCCATAGCGGCCACCAGGGCCGGGTCTTGTGCCCAGCCTTTTACCAGGGCCTGCCTTTCATGCAGTGCGGTGGCAATACTCTGGGCGGTAGATTGGGCGGCGTGGGCCGCCGCATCGGCCACTCGCTGGCGCTGCTTACCCTCGACCATTGAACCGTAGAGCCAATAACCCACGCCGGCGTTGATCAGCAAGGTAATGCCCACCAGCAAAAACAGCATGCGGTGACGACGGGCGTGCAGTTGCTTTTTAATGTCTTGTGCGCGCCGCTCGGCGCGGGTCATTTTCGGTTGTTGTTCACTGTCAGCGCTGTTGGCCGGTGTGTCGGTCATTGTCCGTTGTCCTTTGAGTTCTTGCTTTTCTCGGTGGAGTCACTCTTAGTGGCCAGTAGGGCAATCAGATCCCGTGCCAACTGGGTTTTGCTGCGCTTGTCGAGCAGGATTTCACCCTCTTCGTCGATCAGGGTGACGGCATTGTCGTCACTGTTAAAGCCAGTATCGGTGCCGCTGACGTCGTTGGCGATAATGCACTCTACCCCTTTGCGTGCACGTTTCGCTCTCGCATAGTCTAGAACCCGCTCGGTCTCGGCGGCAAATGCCACGCAATAGGTGGGCTTTTTCTGAGCCGCTACCGTGGCCACAATGTCCGGGTTTTGCACCAGCTCCAGCTTCAGGCTTTCATCGCCGTGCTTTTTCAATTTCTGAGCGCTGCGGTGAGCCGGCCGGTAGTCGCAGACGGCGGCGGCGGCAATAAACAGGTGGCAGTTACCGGTTGCCTCAAGGCTGGCGGCGAGCATTTGATCGGCGCTGATAACGTCTATTCGCTCGACTCTATCGGGCGTTGGCAGGGCGCAGGGACCGCTGATGAGCACCACTTTGGCGCCGGCCTCGGCGGCGGCTTCGGCCAGGGCGAAGCCCATCTTCCCGGAGCTGTGATTACTCAGGTAGCGCACCGGGTCCAGCGCCTCTCGGGTGGGGCCGGCGGTAATCACCACCCGGCGGCCGCTGAGCGCGCCACTGGCAAAGCTGCCGGCGAGCAGCTCGGCAAGCTCAATGGCTTCAAGCATTCTGCCGGGTCCCACTTCGCCACAGGCTTGGCTTCCCGAGGCCGGCCCGTAAAAGGTCACCCGTCTGTCTTTTAACAAATCAATGTTGTGGCGCGTGCCCAGCGCGTCCCACATGGCCTGATTCATGGCCGGGGCGAGGGCAATAGGTGCACGGGTAGCCAGACAGAGGGTGGCCAGCAGGTCGTCCCCCAGGCCGCCGGCGAAGCGGGCGATAAAGTCGGCACTGGCCGGCGCGATCAGTACCCGGTCGGCCCAGCGCGCCAGTTCAATGTGGCCCATAGCGGCTTCGGCTTCGGTATCGAGCAGCGAGGTGTGCACCGGGTTGCCCGAGAGCGCCTGCAGTGTCAGCGGGGTGATAAATTCACAGGCGGCGCGGGTCATCACCACGCGCACCTCAGCGCCACGCTCTTTCAGTGCCCGCACCAGCTCGGCCGCTTTGTAGGCCGCTATGCCGCCGGTAATACCCAGCAGAATACGTTTGTTTTGCACAGTGGACATGAAACGTTTCGCCGCATTGAAGGTAAGTGCTTGCTTAGGGGGTAAAGATACCATTCCAGGCGTCGGATAACACCTCCGTGGCGCGAAATTGTGGTTTGAAAATACCCCTCTGGTGGGCTTGAATAAGGGCTTAGTCACGCTGACAAGGAGGTTCGTCATGTCGATTGCCCAGTGGCCCGTGGGGGAGCGCCCGCGGGAAAAACTGCTCGAGCGCGGCCCGGGGGCGCTATCGGACGCCGAGTTGCTGGCCATTTTTCTGCGCACTGGCTGTGCCGGTAAATCCGCTGTGGACCTCGCCCGCGAGCTGCTGGCGGGTTTTGGTGGCTTGCGGCCTTTACTCGAGGCCTCCCACGAGGCGTTCTGCCGCGGCGAGGGCCTGGGTGATGCCAAGTACGCGCAGCTGCAGGCGGTGCTGGAAATGGCTCGGCGCCACCTCAGCGAAACACTGAGTGTCGGCGACGCTCTGACCAGCCCCGACTTGGTGCGCCGGTATCTGGTCTCGCAGCTGCGTCACAGCACGCGCGAAATTTTTGCGCTCTTACTGCTCGATAACCAGCACCGCCTGATTCGCTACGTGCCGCTGTTCATGGGGACTCTGGATGGCGCCAGCGTCTACCCGAGAGAAGTGGTCAAGCTGGCGTTGTCGAGCAACGCGGCGGCGGTGATACTGGCGCACAATCACCCATCGGGGGTGGCTGAGCCCAGCCAGGCGGACCGCCGCATTACCGAGCGTCTGATTGCTGCACTGGATCTGGTGGGGGTGCGTGTGCTCGATCACATGATTGTCGGTGACGGCGAGGTGACTTCCTTTGCCGAGCGGGGCCTGCTGTGAGCCGATCAGGGGTGGATATCGGTATTTTCTGGCTAAAAAAGCAACGAAACGTTGCTATTGGAAGGCGCTTTTGGTATAAAACGCGGCTCTTCGCGGCCGGGTTCCCGGGAGGCGCCCGAAAACCGGGTTCCCGAGGGTGAGTCCAGAGCACCGGACCCCGCTGTCAGGCCGTAATTTGGATACACAGGCTGCTCGATGAATCCTGCTCTGGGCTGCTTTTGCTAATGCTGAAGCATAGAGGCAGCGCAGCGCGATTAAATTTGGTTAAGAGGCAAAACCATGTCTAAGGTATGTCAGGTTACCGGCAAGCGTCCCGTAACTGGAAACAATGTTTCTCACGCAAAAAACCACACCAAGCGTCGTTTTTTGCCGAATTTGCACACCCACCGTTTTTGGGTCGAGGCGGAAAAGCGTTTTGTGAAACTGCGCGTTTCTGCTAAGGGTATGCGCGTTATCGACAAGCGCGGCATTGAAGCCGTACTGGCCGATCTTCGTGCTCGCGGTGAAAAAGTTTAATTGAGGAGATAAGTCATGCGCGAGAAGATCCGTCTGAACTCAACTGCTGGTACCGGTCACTTCTACACGACCGACAAAAACAAGCGCAACATGCCCGAGAAAATGGAGATCAAAAAATTCGATCCCGTTGCTCGCAAGCATGTGATCTACAAAGAAGGCAAAATCAAGTAAATCTTGGTGCGCTTTCGACGTAAAAAAACCCGGCGTGCGCCGGGTTTTTTTACGTCTGTGACTTAAGGCTGGTCAGAAACTGGGTTTGAGGATTTCTACTCCACCTGCTCGCCCCAGCAGCAGCACGTCGGCGCCGCGATGAGCAAAGAGGCCGTTGGCCACCACACCGGTGATCTGGTTGATTTTCAGCTCCAGGTCTCTCGGGTCCGTAATGGCGAGGTTGTGCACGTCCAGAATCACATTGCCGTTATCGGTAGTGACGCCTTCGCGATAGACCGGGTCGCCGCCGAGCTTGACCAGCTCGCGCGCCACGTAGGAGCGGGCCATGGGAATGACCTCCACTGGCAGGGGAAAGCTGCCCAGCACTTTCACCCACTTGCTCTCATCGGCAATGCAGACAAATTCCCGGGCGACGGCGGCGACGATTTTCTCTCGGGTCAGCGCCGCGCCCCCGCCTTTGATCAACGCCAGCTGGGCGTTGGATTCGTCGGCACCGTCGACATAGACCAGTAGCTCGGAAACGCTGTTGAGGTCCAGCACCTCAATGCCCAGGGTTCGCAGCTTGTTGGCCGAGGCATCGGAGCTGGCCACGGCGCCGGCGAAGTCGTCTTTCAGATCGCCCAACATCTCGATGAAAAAGTTGGCCGTTGAGCCCGTGCCAATGCCCAGGATGCTGTCTTTTTCCAGCTTGGGTGCTATGTAGTCAATGGCGGCGCGCGCCACCGCTTGTTTGAGTTGATCCTGATTCATAACCGCTCCTGCAAGTCATCTGTGCACCATTATACGGTGTCGCGTCCGAATTATCAGTGTCTGTACTCGTGGCGCAGGTGTAACCTACCCTTAAATTGTTTATCATGCTGCGAACCTCACACTCCCTTGCAAGACTGAGCTATGCCGGACTCTTACATAAAACGAATTCTCAATGCCCGCATCTATGACCTGGCGGTAGAGACGCCGCTGGATCAGGCGCGACTGTTGTCGCAACGCACCAACAATCATGTGCTGCTTAAACGCGAAGACCTGCAGCCGGTCTTCTCCTTTAAAATTCGCGGTGCCTACAACAAGCTGTTGCAGTTGACCGAGGAAGAGCGGGCCCGCGGTGTGATCGCTGCCTCGGCCGGCAATCACGCCCAGGGGTTGGCGCTCGGTGCTCAGCACCTGGGGGTGCGCGCGGTGATTGTGATGCCGCGCACCACCCCGGCCATTAAAGTGGATGCGGTGCGCGCCCGTGGCGCCAAGGTGGTGCTTCATGGCGACAACTTTGACGAGGCCGCTGCGCATACGCAAAAGTTGATTGAGGAGAAGGGTTACACCTACATTCATCCGTTTGACGACCCGGATGTCATCGCCGGTCAGGGTACCGTGGCCATGGAAATTCTGCGCCAGTACCCTAAGCACATTGATGCCATTTTTGTCGCCGTCGGTGGTGGTGGCCTCTGCGCCGGTGTGGCTGCCTATGTGAAATACGTGCGCCCGGGCGTGAAAGTTTTTGCGGTGGAGTCCGAGGAGTCCGCCTGTCTTGCTGCGGCCATGGAGAAAAACCGTCGCGTGCGGCTGCCGCAGGTGGGTATTTTTGCCGACGGCGTTGCGGTGGCTCAGATTGGCAAGGAGACCTTCCGGGTTCTGAAAAAAACCATCGACGGTGTGATTACGGTTAATACCGATGAAATCTGCGCCGGTATTAAAGACATATTCGAGGACACCCGTTCCATCGCCGAGCCTGCCGGGGCGGTGAGTGTGGCTGGCCTGAAAAAATACGTGGCCGAAAACGGCATCATTGGGCAAACGCTGGTCGCCATCGACTGCGGCGCCAACATCAATTTTGACCGCTTGCGGTATATCTCTGAACGCACCGAGATTGGCGAAAAGCGCGAGGCGGTTTTGGCGGTAACCATTCCTGAGCGCCCGGGCGCTTATCGGGAATTTTGCCAGGCACTGGGCAGACGTAATATCACCGAGTTTAACTACCGCTACGCGGACTCTGACAAGGCCCGTATTTTTGTCGGCGTGCAGGTCAGCGCAGACCCCTCGGATCGCGACGAGCTGGTGAGCAGTTTGCGCGAGCAGGGCTATGAGCTGGTGGACATGACAGACAACGAGCTGGCCAAGCTGCACATTCGTCATATGGTCGGCGGTCACGCGGCCGAGGTCAAAGATGAAATGGTCTTCCGTTTCGAGTTCCCGGAGCGCCCCGGCGCCCTGCTGAACTTCCTGAGTCAGGTGGCGGGCCGTTGGAACATCTCGCTGTTTCACTACCGCAATCATGGTTCTGCGTTTGGTCGAGTGTTGGTGGGTATGGAAGTGCCGAAAAAAGAGCGCGCCCAGGTGCGCAAGTTTTTGGCCGAGATCAATTACCCTTTCTGGGAAGAGACCGACAACGAAGCCTACCAGTACTTTCTCGGATAAGGTTAAGGGGCCTTAAAACAGCCCCTGAATCCCCTGCCGCCGACCAAACCGCCGTCGGTTACTACCCCGTCTACAGGAACATCCCAGCTTTGCAGGGCCAGCCCCGCGACCTCTTGGATCTGGTGGGCTACACCGAGCAGCTTCGGTCGGTTCCAGCCTGGCTGATGACGCCTGAATGCAAAGGTGGTGTCGTAAAAGCCCCCTCCCATACCCAGGCGCCCGCCGCTACGATCAAAGCCCACCAGCGGCAGTAGCACCACATCCAGGTGTTTGGGCGACAGCGGGGCGCGGGCTACCTTTATCGGCTCGGCAATGCCGAAGCGGTTGCGCCGAAAGCGGGTTTTGGCCGTGAAGGCGGTAAACCAGAGTCGGCGTTTTGACCAGGGGTGAAGCACCGGGAGGTAGCAACGAATACCGCGTTGCCAAGCCCAGCGGGCAATGGGGCGCGGATCGATCTCACCGTCGGCGGGCCAATAGAGTGCTATGTGCCTCGCTGCTCGCAGTTGGGGTAAGTGCTTGAGGTGACGACAGAGCGATTCGGAGGCCTGCTTTTGCTGCGCGCTGGACAAGGCTCTGCGCTTTTGTCGCAGCTGGCGGCGCAGGTCGGAGCGTGAAAGAGGAGGTTGGCTCATGGCGGGTAAAATAAAACCCCAGAATGCCGCTGTCGATTGGGCCTTGAACCCTAAAGTTCAAGGGGTGGCTCCTGCGATGCTATTAGGCTTTCCGTCGTGCGGACTTGCTCACAAACACCGGCGAGGAGCTACCGGGTACAGCAGTATCGGCTCAAGGACATAGTCAACTGGCGTACATCCCAGGGTGTATTCACAGTATAGCGCAGTTTTCCCTTTGACCCCAAAGGCCGGGCCACATCAATGTGATGACAACCGGTCCAGCTGCGCCTCGATTTTTTCTTGCATTCTCTGCAGCGTGGCACTGTCGCCGCCGACGGCGGAGTGATTGCTCTGCGCCTGCAGCAGTTCGTGACTGAGGTTGAGCGCGGCCATAACAGCGATACGCTCGAGACCGATAACGCCTCCCGTGTTTTTAATCAGGCGCATGCGCTCGTCGAGAATTTGCGCCGATTGAATCAGGGCGCTGCGCTCTTCAGCCGGACAGGCGACCTGGTAGTCCTTATCCAGTATTTTCACGTGTACCGTTTCGTTACTCACAGTGCCCCCGTCCTATTCCGATTCAAGGCTTTTCAGCCGGGTGATCATCGCTTCTACCCGCGAGCGCGCCAGCTCGTTTTTTTCCACCAGTCTTACCCGCTCGCGCTGCCACTCGCTTTCGCGCTTTTTCAGCTCGGCATTGTCCTGCTGCAGGCGGGTGCACTGGCGGATCAATTCGTCCAGTTTGGCTTCCAGCGTATGTATCAGTTCATCAGACATGGGGCAGGTGACCAATAGAGTTTCAAAGGCTACTATATTGCGCCGTTTGCAGGGGGTCAATCGGCCTTAACGTAAATTCTAGTTTATGTGCGCAGTGTCCGAATATCAAAGGTGTTTTTGATTTTTCGACCTTGGGCGCGCCGGGGCTTGTGGCGCCTGTGTGCTAGCATGGTTCTTTGGTTAGGAGAGTAATGCATGTCTGAAATAGAAAAAGTCGCTAATCCCTTTGACGACTGGGATGATCGATTGGCACCGCTTAACGCGCTTAACAGCCCGGCAGAATTGCAGGGCATGCTCTGCGGCAGGCTCTGCGGCAGCCCCTTGAATGAGGCCGACTGGTTGCGACTGGTGAACGATTTCATGGCTCTGACGGATGAGCCAGACGCAGAGACCACCGACGCTTTGCTGGAGTTTTTGCAGCTTACCCGCGAGCAACTCTCGGGAGAAGGGTTTAGCTTTGTGCTCCTGCTGCCCGATGATGAACAGGGTATGGCCGAACGGGTAGAGGCGCTGTCGCAGTGGTGTCACGGTTTTCTCAGCGGCTTTGGCGCTTCGGGCGCGGCTGAGCAGGATCAGGTCTCCTCCGAGACGGCGGACACGCTGCGCGATTTTTCCGCAATTGTGCAGATTGAGTCGGATGACAACGATGCCGCCAGCGCCGAGTCGGATTTTATCGAGGTCTCTGAATACGTGCGTATGTCCGCCCTGACACTGTTTCAGCGCTTCCATCCCGATTCAGTCGCCGCCACCGCACCGACCGCCTCCGCTACTTTGCACTGAGTGAGCCATGAGAATTACCAAAGCTGAATTTGCCCGGCGCCGCAAGGCGCTGATGGATGTGATGGAGCCCGATAGCATTGCCATAGTGCCCTCGGCTCCCGAGCGGACCCGCTCGCGCGACACCGAGTACCCCTACCGCCAAGACAGTGACTTTTATTACCTGACAGGCTTTGCCGAGCCAGAGGCGGTGTTGGCGCTGATTCCCGGACGCGAGCATGGTGAGTGTGTCATCTTTTGTCGCGACCGCGATCCCGAGCGCGAGATCTGGGATGGTTACCGAGCCGGGCCCGAAGGCGCCTGCGCCGACTATGGTGCCGACGACGCCTTCCCGGTGGACGATATCGACGATATTCTGCCGGGCCTTCTGGAAGGCCGCGAGCGGGTCTACTACGCCATGGGCAAAGATCCAGCGTTTGATCGCCAGGTTATGGACTGGGTGAATACCATCCGCGCCAAGGTGCGCTCCGGCGCCACCCCGCCCGGTGAGTTTCTCGATCTCTCGCACTTTTTGCACGACAACCGGCTGTTCAAAAGCGCTGCGGAAATCCGGGTCATGAAAGAGGCCGGGGAAATTTCAGCGCGCGCGCATGTGCGGGCGATGGAGTTTTGCCGCCCCGGAGTCATGGAGTACCAGCTGGAGGCCGAAATTCTGCACGAGTTTGCCATGGCTGGGGCTCGTTCTCCGGCCTACAGTTCTATTGTCGGCGGTGGCAAAAACGGCTGCATTTTGCATTACATCGATAATAGCGCGCCGTTAAAAGCCGGCGAACTGGTGCTGATTGATGCGGGCTGTGAGCTGGAGTACTACGCGGCGGATATCACTCGCACCTTTCCGGTCAGCGGCACTTTCAGTGAGGAGCAGCGGACCCTCTACGACATTGTCCTAAAGGCGCAGGACGCCGCCATGGAGACGCTAAAGCCCGGTGCTCACTGGAACGAACCCCACGAGGCATCGGTGCGCGTGATCACCGAGGGTTTACTGGAGCTCGGTCTGCTTGCCGGTGAGCTGGAGGCCTTGATTGAAGAGGGCGCCTATCGCCGCTTTTACATGCACCGCATCGGCCACTGGCTCGGAATGGACGTGCACGATGTGGGTGACTACAAAGTCGGCGGCGCCTGGCGCGTGCTTGAGCCCGGTATGGTCATGACCGTTGAGCCTGGAATTTATGTGGCGCCGGACGATGACACCGTGGCCAAGAAGTGGCGAGGCATTGGCATCCGCATTGAAGACGACGTCCTCATCACCAAGGCTGGCTGCGAGGTGTTGACCGCGGCCGTCCCTAAAACCGTCAGCGAGATTGAGGCGCTGATGGCCCGCGCCGCTAAGGCTCGTGGAGGCTGACAGTGGCGGAGTATGATCTGGCGATTGCCGGTGGCGGCATGGTGGGCGCCTCGGTGGCGCTCCTGTGTCTAAGACATAACCCGCACTGGCGTATTGCCTTGATTGATCCGCGCTCCGGTGCACCGGAGCAGAGCCGGCCGAGTTTCGATGCCCGCTCCACAGCGCTGTCGGCGGGCAGCATGGATTGCCTTGAGACGCTGGGGTTACGCGCGCCGTTAGAAGCGGCGGCGCCGATTACACGAGTGCATGTATCGGATCGCGGCTACCTGCCCGGGCAAGTACTCAGTGCCAGCGATTTTGGCAGGGCCGCCCTTGGCTATGTCGTGCGCAATGACGCGCTGGGACGGGCTCTGCTGGGCGCTCTGGACGCCTGTGCGGGAATTGACGTTTTACAGGATTCAGTGGCGCTGCTGCGCTTTGGTGCAGAGGCGGCACAGCTAGAGCTGGCCTCTGGCGAGCTCATCAGCGCTCGCCTTGTGGTGGTGGCCGATGGGGCGGACTCGCCCCTACGCGAGCGCTTGGGCATCGGCGTCGAACAGTCCGACTACCAGCAGTGCGCTGTCATTGCCAATATCCGCTCGAGTCTTCCCCACCAGCAGACGGCCTACGAGCGCTTTACCGACACCGGACCTATGGCTTTGCTGCCGCTTGCCGATCCCCACGAGTCGGCACTGGTCTGGACGCTGCCCCCAGAACTCGCGGCTGGGCTTTGCGCCGGCTCGCCGGAGGCGTTTCTCGGCCACCTGCAGCGGCGCTTTGGTCACCGGCTCGGCCGTCTGAGGGCGGTTAGTGAACGCCACGCCTATCCTTTGGTTCGCCGTGAGGCCCGCGAGCAGGTGCGCTCGCGCCTAGTGCTGGTGGGTAATGCCGCGCACTCTCTGCATCCCGTGGCCGGCCAGGGGTTTAACCTCTCACTGCGCGACGCCCAGATACTGGCGAAAAGCCTGAGTGGCTCAGTGGACCCGGGGTGTCTGTCTGGTCTTGAAGCTTATTGTCAGCAGCGTCGGGCCGATCAGCGACTGACGAGTGAGCTGACCCACCGAATGGTGCAATTATTCACGCATAAAGGCTGGAGCGCTGTCACTCTGCGCCACCTTGGGCTTTTGAGCCTTGAGCTGGTGCCGGGGGCAAGCGCCGCCTTTGGCCGGCAAATGATGGGGGTGGCGGAAGCGTCCTATGGCTGAGCAGCAGGTCGATGTGATTGTGGTCGGCGCGGGCATGGTAGGTCTGGCTGGCGCCCTTAAGATCAAGCGGGCCTGCCCTGAGTATCGGGTGGCGCTGGTGGCGCCCCTTGAGCAGGCGCCCGCTGAGGCGCTCTTTGATCCCCGTGTAGTCGCCCTGACTCAGGCTTCCCGCGCTTTACTGGAAGAGCTGAACGTCTGGGACGCCCTTGTGACCGAGCGAGTCTGCCCTTACCAGCATATGCACGTGTGGGATGGCGAAGGCAGTGGTTCTATCGATTTTGACAGCGTCGCGCTCGGCGCTGAGGCGCTGGGGTATATTGTCGAAAACAGGCTCATTGTCCGCTACCTGACCCGCGAGCTTGAGCGCAGCGGGGTGATTCGCTACGAGGCCGAGGCGAGTGCTTTGCTGAGCCTTGGCAGCCATGTAGGCGGCGTGGCGCTGGAGGGTGGTCTCGCGCTGCGCGCACCTGTCACCCTGGCCGCCGACGGGTCGCGCTCGCGCCTGCGGGACTGGGCGGGGCTCGCCGTGCGCGAGTGGTCTTACGGGCAAACGGCCATAGTCACCAGTGTCCGGACCGAGCTTTCCCACGGTTTTGCCGCGCGCCAGAGGTTTATGCAGTCCGGCCCCCTGGCTTTTCTGCCCTTACGCGAGAGTGACTGTGACAGCACGCCGCGGCATTGCTCCATCGTCTGGTCGGCGGATCAGGCTCTCGCCGATGAGCTGATGGCGCTGGATGAGGGCGTTTTCGCCGAGCGTCTGGCGGCGGCCTTCGAGCATCGCTTGGGCGCCGTCGAGTGGGTCGCCGAGCGCTACCCCCTGGCGCTCTATCAGCGCCATGCCCGGGCGTATGTCCGACCGGGGTTTGCCCTGCTGGGCGATGCGGCCCACAGCATTCACCCGCTGGCAGGTCAGGGGGTAAACCTCGGGTTTCTGGACGTTGTCAGTCTTGCCCGCGAGCTGGCGCGCGCAAGGCAGCGGCAAGTCCCCTTGGAGGATGTCGCTACGCTGCGGCGTTATGAGCGCGAGCGAATGGGACATAATCTGACCATGATGGCGACCATGGAGGGATTCAAACGGCTGTTTGGTGCCCGGTCGCTACCGGCGCTTTTATTGCGCAACCGCGGCATGTCGGCGGTTAATAACCTGCCGGCCCTGAAAACTGTGTTGGCCAAAGAGGCCATGGGGCTATCGCTGTAATGAAACTTTCGGAAAAAACCGGGAAAATGGCCATGGTGGCACATTTTTTTAATGCACTTTTGCTGCTATGGCTGATCGCCGCTGCCGGGTTTCTGGCTGCAGAGCTGACAATACCGACGGTATTTGCTGCCGTGATTACGCTGGTGATTGCCGTGCTGGTGCTTCGCCGCCGCCGTTGGGGCTACTTCGCAGCGGCCGCCTGGGGACTGGCCTGCTATCAGCTTGCCAAAGAGGGGTTGGCGTTGGAGCTGGTAAAACGCCCCGCCATGCTGGGCGGCTTCGCCGTGGTCGTGATTGCGCTGATTTTGCACGAAACCTACTGCCGGCGCCCCATAAGTGAGCGCGAGCCGCCGGCTTGAGGTGACAAGCCCGTGAAACTGTGCGTTCGCTGCTTGAACTCGCCATAGCCAAGTGATTTAATTTTGATCAGGTTCGGTGGGATTGCTGAACTTTGATGGCCGGGGATTGTGTTCGACCAAAGTTGACAAGCGCCTTTGATCGATCGTGAATTCGTAGGTCTCGTGTCTGGTGGCACGTTTTCGACAATCTGCCAGCGCGGGGTGGTAAGTAAGCCGAGTTTGTCGGCGTAAGGAAGCAAGAGGGCGTTATGTCTGATCAATTGGTCTCTGGTGTCGTTAAATGGTTTAACGATGCAAAAGGTTATGGTTTCATCGAGCGTGAAGGTGGCCCGGATGTGTTTGTCCATTTCCGGGCAATCAATGGCAGTGGCCGCAGAACCCTGCTTGAAGGTCAGAACGTGACCTTTGAAGTGGTTCAGGGGCAGAAAGGCCCTCAGGCGGAAAACGTTACCGCCGTATAGCCGTATAATAGCGCGAAGGCCGTCGCCTTCGCCGGGCGCTCAGAGCGCTCTTCCGGTATATCTCGCCCTTGGTCGCTCTGGCGGCCAGGGGCGCTTTTGTGTTGTGTAAAGGTAGACCCCTTGTCTGATTTGACTGTTGTTATCTGGTGTTTTGCGCTCATTGCCATCGGTTATTACTGGTGGCGGGCGCTGCAAACCAAGGATCTGGCCTTTGCCGCCGCTGTGCGTCACTGCCGGGAAATGGACGTGCAAATGCTCGATCAGAGCGTCTATTTGCGCCGGCTGTGGTTCAAGCGCAACAGCTCGGGGGCGCTCAGCCTATGGCGTGCCTTTTACTTCGAGTTCACCTCAACCGGTGAAGATCGTTACTCCGGCCGGGTGATTATGCTGGGCCGGCGCATCGAGGCCATCCAGCTCGATCCCCATCGAGTGCATTAGCCCCGCCGGTCCTTCCTACTGGCACTGCCTTGTGCCAAACCTTTATAATTCGCCCTTTGCCCCCGGGCTGTTAGTCGGAGAACATCATGTCAGAGCGCAAAGCGCAAGTTAGCCGGGATACCCTGGAGACCCAAATCAGTGTTGAGTTGGATCTCGATGGTACTGGTTGTGGTGAGTTTGACACCGGAGTGCCCTTTTTAGAGCACATGATGGATCAGATCGCCCGCCATGGCATGATTGATCTCAAAGTGACCTGTCAGGGCGACACCCACATCGACGATCACCACTCCGTGGAAGATATCGGCATCACCATCGGCCAGGCAATTGCCCGCGCCGTCGGAGATAAAAAAGGGATTCGGCGCTACGGGCACGCCTACGTACCGCTGGATGAAGCCCTGTCCCGCGTGGTGATCGACTTCTCCGGGCGTCCCGGGCTGATTATGCAGATACCTTTTACCCAAAAGCGAATCGGCCAGTTTGATACCGAACTGTTCTGGGAGTTTTTTCAGGGCTTCGTCAACCACGCCCAGGTGACCTTGCACATCGACAATCTGCGCGGCGAGAACGCTCACCATCAGATTGAAACGGTGTTTAAGGCCTTCGGTCGCGCCCTGCGCCTGGCGCTGGAAGAAGACCCGCGCATGGCTGGGATCACCCCCTCGACCAAGGGCAGTCTGTAATCCATGGCAGAGACAGTAGCGGTCATCGACTATGGCATGGGCAATCTGCACTCGGTGGCCAGTGCGCTGGGCAAAGTGTGCGACCAGCGAGTAACAGTGACCAGCGATCCGGCTGAAGTAGCCGCGGCCGAGCGGGTGATTTTCCCCGGTGTCGGGGCTATTGGCGATTGCATGGGCGAAATTCGCCGGCTGGGTTTCGATAAGCTGTTGCGCGAGCAGGTCGCCTCGGGTAAACCGGTCTTGGGTATTTGCGTGGGCATGCAGGCGCTGCTGACGCACAGCCAGGAGAGTGGCGGCACTGACTGCATCGATTTGTTTCCCGGCGAAGTGCGTTTTTTCGGTCATGAGCTTACCGGTAGCAATGGCGAGCCGCTCAAGGTGCCGCATATGGGCTGGAACCAGGTGGAGCAAACGGAGCACCCGCTGTGGGCCGGTATTGATCAATTGAGTCGCTTTTATTTTGTGCACAGTTTCTACGTAGAGGATACCGGCGCCGAGGTGATGGGCCGCTGCGACTACGGCGTGCGCTTTGCGGCAGCGCTTGGGCGGGATAACTTATTTGCTGTGCAGTTTCACCCGGAAAAGAGCCATACCGCAGGGCTGCAGTTACTGCACAATTTTGTTCGCTGGAACGGTCAGCGCTGATCGTTTAACAAAGAGAGTTTTACATGCTGATTATTCCTGCCATCGATTTGAAAGACGGCCAGTGCGTGCGTTTGCGCCAGGGCCTGATGGACGATTCCACGGTGTTTTCCGATGACCCTGTGGCCGTAGCCACCCAGTGGGTGGACGCCGGCTGTCGCCGCTTACACCTGGTGGACTTGAACGGCGCTTTCGCCGGCGCACCGGTTAACGGCGAAGTGGTAACCGCCATTGCCCGCGCCTACCCCAAGCTGCCGATCCAGATTGGCGGTGGCATTCGCTCGGCCGAGACCATCGAGCACTATCTTCAGGCCGGCGTTGAATTCGTGATTATCGGTACCAAAGCCGTGAAAGAGCCGGAGTTCGTGACCCAGATGTGCCGCGAATTTCCCGGCCATATCATTGTTGGTCTCGATGCCAAAGATGGCTGGGTTGCTACCGACGGCTGGGCCGAGGTGTCGGACATCAAGGCGACGGATCTGGCGCGGCGCTTTGAGGCCGATGGTGTCAGCTCCATTGTCTACACCGATATTGCCCGCGATGGCATGATGCAGGGCGTCAATGTCGAGGCCACGGTCGCCATGGCACAAGCCTCCAGTATTCCCGTGATTGCCTCGGGCGGCATCACCAACATGAAAGACATTCGCGCTCTGCAGGCCCAAAGCGGGCAAGGTATCTGCGGCGCCATTACCGGCCGGGCCATTTACGAGGGCACTCTCGATGTGGCTGAGGCTCAGGCCTACTGCGACGGTGTGGCCTAACCATGGCATTGGCTAAGCGCATTATTCCCTGCCTGGATGTGGACAATGGCCGCGTTGTCAAAGGCGTGCAGTTTGTCGATATTCGCGATGCCGGCGACCCGGTGGAAATTGCCAAGCGCTATAACGAGGCCGGCGCCGATGAGATCACTTTCCTCGATATTACCGCCAGCCACCAGCAGCGCGATACCACGGTACACACGGTAGAGCGCATCGCCGCCGAAGTTTTTATTCCGCTGACAGTGGGCGGCGGTATCCGCAGCAACGATGATATCCGCCGCATGTTAAACGCCGGTGCCGACAAAGTGGGCATTAACTCAGCGGCCGTACACAATCCGGATTTCGTCAAGGCGGCGTCGGATCGCTTTGGCGCTCAGTGCATTGTCGTCGCTATTGATGCCAAGCAAGTCAGTGGCGAAGGCGAGCCTCTGCGCTGGGAAATCTTTACCCACGGAGGTCGCAACCCCACCGGCATTGATGCCGTCGAGTGGGCTGCGCGCATGAGCGACTATGGGGCCGGTGAAATCCTGCTGACCAGCATGGACAGAGACGGTACGAAAAACGGTTTTGACCTAGCGCTGACCCGCGCTATTAGCGATGCTGTGCCGGTTCCGGTTATTGCCTCGGGCGGGGTGGGCAATTTGCAGCACCTGGCCGATGGTATTACCCAGGGGCGGGCCGATGCGGTGCTAGCTGCCAGCATCTTCCACTTTGGCGAGTACACGGTGCCCGAAGCCAAAGCCTATTTGCGCGAGCAGGGCATCGAAGTCCGGTTGTAACGCGAGGGGCTTAAAACTGGGCCCTAATCCAATCCATATGTCGGGCAAAGGCCAAGCTATCCTCGGCGGTGACCTGCGAG
This sequence comes from Gilvimarinus algae, assembly GCF_030518215.1. Lineage (GTDB taxonomy): Bacteria > Pseudomonadota > Gammaproteobacteria > Pseudomonadales > Cellvibrionaceae > Gilvimarinus > Gilvimarinus algae. The sequence goes on along the minus strand of NZ_JAULRT010000035.1, from coordinate 99,069 downwards.
GGTGAGGTTTTCTTTTGCAGCAGGTCATCCGTGACCGCCTGGGCTTCGAAACACAGCCCTTGCGTTTGGCGGTTGTCGATAAATCGTTCCACCCGCTCATCCAGCACATAGAAGGAGCATTCCCGCGCCCGCCAAAAATCGGGTATGGCAATGTAGCCCTCATCGCCAATAATGTAGGCCCAATTTTGCAGTTTGCAGCGAAACGAGGTGCCTAGCGTCGCGGTGCAATCTCGATACTTGGCTATCCAGCTGAGGTCGTCCTCTACCCCATTGGGTGCCAAACGGCTGGATACCTGAATGGACTCCGGGTCCTGGCGCAGGAACAGCCAGGCAATGGCCACCGGATACACGCCCATTTCCAGCAGGCAGCCGCCGGCGAGTGATTTGTCGTATTCGCGCCTGGAGGCGTCGTAGGGGCGTTGTGGGTAACCAAAATCCGCTTTGATGTGTTTGATCTTTCCGATGCGGCCATCCGCTACCCACGCCAGTGCTTTTTTTATGGCCGGCAAAAAATAAGTCCACATAGCCTCCATTAAATAGGCGTTATTGTCGGCTGCTATTTTTTGCAGGCGAGAGCACTCGTCGAAATTAATGGTTAAAGGCTTTTCGCACAGGACTGCTTTGCCCGCTTCGAGTGCTCGCTTAGCATGTTCGAAGTGCAGCGAGTGTGGAGAGCCAATATAAATAGCGTGGATGTTTGGGTCGCTGAAAAGTGCCTCGTAGCCCTGGTAGGCATTGGGTATTTGGTGCCTGTGGGCGAACTGCTCGGCGGCTGCTAGCTGGCGACCAGCGACAGCGTGCACACTGGCGCCGCGTACCGCACAGAAGTCGGCCGCGAATTGATTGGCGATACGTCCTGTGCTGAGAATGCCCCATCGAATCTTTTTCATCGTTTGAAGGTCTGCTCCAGTTCTTCAAGCGTCTTGCCTTTGGTTTCCGGCAGCAACCAGTACACCAGTATAAGGCCTGCCAGGGCAAAGCCCCCATAAGCGAGAAAGGTGTAGGCCGCACCGATGGTTGACAGCTCCCAGGGGAAGACAACCTGAACGGCATAGCTGACAGCGCTATTGATCATGCCGACAAACGCCATACCGATTCCGCGCAAGTGGTTGGGAAAGATCTCCGACAACAGGACCCACATGACGGGTCCGAGAGATACCGCAAAAGAGGCGACAAACCCCAAAATCCCCAGCAATATCCAATAGGGATTCATGTTGGTCGCGGCGGCAATGATCTGACCCTGTAAACTACGTAACTCACTCTCAGAAAGATGCTCTCGCAGTGCATTTTTAAAGGCGACATCGGTGCTATAAATAAGACCCTCGAGAGGCACAAGCCTTTGTTTGACTTCAACGCTGTCGATTTCAATGGCGGCTACATCGTCGATGACATAGCTGGCCTGTTTAAAGCCATAAGTGCAAACCAACATACTGAGAATCACCCCGGTAAGACCGATAAGCAGCAGCGGGCGCCGGCCAAGACGCTCAATCAACACCATCGCGACAATGGTAAAAAGGACATTGGTAATGCCTACCCAGATCGCTTGGGCGAAGGCGGCATTGGTGCCGATTCCGCTTTGCTCAAAAATCGTTGGCGCGTAAAAGTAAATAGCATTGACGCCGGTAATCTGCTGAGCTACGCCAATCACTAGGCCGACAACAAGCGCCAGCCTGACGCTGGGTTTAAACAATTGTTTGAGCCGGGTAAGGAAGGGCTCAAACCGGGTGTGATGGGTGGCGTTGATCGCCGCGATCTCCTGTACTGGATCGCAGCCCGGCTGCAGCCGGCTGATAACACTTTGCGCTTGATTAGACTTGCTGTTGAGTACCAGCCAGCGAGGACTTTCGGGTATCAGCGTCAGCATAAAAACGTAGAGTACCGCCGGCACCGCTTCAATGCCAAGCATCCAGCGCCAGGTGTATTGATCAATGCCCAGCGTTTGACTCCATTCGCTGCCGGAGTTTGCTATTTGCAAAAGTGCATAGTTGGCAAAATAAGCGGCTGAAAAGCCGATGACAATGTTCAGTTGATTGATCGACACCATGCGCCCGCGCACTGCCGGGGGTGAGATTTCGGCGATGTAAATAGGCGCGAGGCTCAGCGCGCCGAAGCCCAGGCCGCCAATAAACCGGGCTAGAGAAATACTGAAATAATCAGGTGCCAGCGCTGAAAATGCTGCCGAGATGGCGTAAAGGATGGCGATCAGGAGTAAAATGGGTTTGCGACCAAAGCGGTCACTCAGCGGCCCCGAGCTGGCGCCGGCGATTATGCCGCCAAGGGTTGGCGCGCCGACCACTAGGCCCAGCTGCCAGTCGGTGAGGTTGAAATCCGCACCGATAAAATTGATCGCGCCTGAGATCACGGAGGCATCAAAGCCAAAGAGAAATCCGCCGAGGGAAACAATGACGGCTAGCCTAAACGCGTAGAGAGAGTGAGTCATTATTATAAGCTCTGTTAAGGATGTTATACCTCGCCAGCCAGTCTGTCTTCGACAATCGAGCTGGTGGCAAACTGATAGCGCATGTTGCGGTAAACGCAAATATCGGTAATCTCCTCCGGTGTGCCTTTGGGGCAGCAGCGATAGTTGGTTGATACCCGATAGCCGCCCACCACCGGCCGCACTCGGTGCCAAGTATGCCCGTGCAGCAATACCAGAGTTCCCTTGCATGGTGTCAGGGTCACTTGGTCGGGGAAGTCCTCGTCCACTTCGCCAATTGTAATGGTGCCGCGTCTATGGGAACCCGGGATAACCAGTGTCTGACCGCCGATAGACTCGCGAATATCCTCGGTATAAATCAGCCGGTTGACGTTGAATTTATCGGCGTTTTGTTGCGGGTCACAATCCTGGTGCCAAGCTTGGCCTTTGGTGCCCTGACGGGAAAACATGGTCATGCAGTAAAGCGGGTACCAGCCCTCGCCCAAAATAGCGTCGGTCAACGTCGTTAGACGGGTATCCTGCTCGACGGTATCGAACTGGTGCCGCCCCTCTTGTTGCGGAAACCAGGGTATGACCTCAGTAGCGGATTTTTGCAGGAATTCATCGGTGTGTAAAAAATCCGGACTGGCACCAAAGTGATCTAAAATCAGCTCCTGATACTCGTCCATTAGTTGTGCGGAGAAAAAATCCTCCAGCACAAGGTATCCGTCGCGCCAGAAATTCTTGGCCAGTTCTTGGGTGTTCATGGCTGTACCTATTAAGGCTGTCTGTTAATGAAGCCGGGCTGGCTTATCTTTTTGCTCCAGTGTTGCGCGACGGCGTGGTTATCGTTCAGTCGTGAATTGGACTGGGAGAAATAGCCATTGCAACCCTGATCACTTTGCTCAGTCCACATGGGCGAATAGCTGACGTCGGACCAGTCGGCATTGATGTAGGCGATGGCTCCGATTACATCTCGGTTTTTCTCTATATGCACAAAAAACTGATCGATCCATTCGATCGCTTGCGCCGGTTCTGTGGCAATGTCTATCTGATCGGCGCAGTCACCGGAGTGCGGAGCCGCTTCGCCGATAAACGCTTTGACGCCCAGTTCACGGGCGAGAGCCAGTTCGTGTTTGCCGGGCGCGTTTGGGTCGAGGTTGAAGTACGAATAGCCAATCCAGTCGACGTAACGCTCGCTGCTTTCATCCGGTTCGGGAAAATAAGCTATGAGAGTGTCTCGGCTCGCGTAGCCTGCTGAGTGAAAGACGTAATCGACGTTGTCAACGCCCTCATGATGCAAGTAGCGGTGGATATGCTTGAAGGCCTTCTTGTACTGAGTCGGATCGTAGTTATTCCAGGCGCCGTCAAATTCGTAGCCGATGCGAAGCAGTACCTGCGCATCAATGCGATTCAGCCAAAGTGCGAGCTCTGTTAGCAGGTGATCGTAGTCGCCTCTGGCGATTTTGTTCAGGTTACAATGGGGTTCGGCCCGGCACAGCTCTCCTTTTTTGTTTGCCGGGCCCGCGAGATACATACCAATGTTGATGACGGAGGGCTTGAAATTATCTTCGCGTAAAAGGCAATCTACACACTGTTTGCCAGAGCCCCAGTTAGTCGAGCTGAGTAGTGCGTCGTTGCCCAGATATTTTTTAGGGGCATCGGGCGCATTGTCTGCGTAAGCGGCGCCGACATCGTAGGAAATGTAATCGGAGTAACCCGCCGGCTGTGGGATACGCTGGTCGTAGTAGTAGGCTCTGGTGGCGCGCAGGTTTTGCCCGACCATTACCCAGATGCCATCCTCCAGAGCCGCCGCTGTTGTGCCGGAAGCCGGCAGCAAGAACAGGAGGGCTGTTATAATTGTCGCTCGTATCATGTATTACTCCCTCGGGTGGTGTCGTCGTACAAAAAGTGACTGAAATCGGCACTTAGCTTCGATCCAGTCAAGTCCTGACATGCCATGCCGACAAAAGTGCCGGTAAAACTGGCGCCCTCGCCTTTGCCGGCTTCGCACGATAGTAGGCGGTAGTCCAGGGCAACCGGGAGCTCCCGCCACTGCTGCGCATCCAGGCTGTAGCTAAAGATCAATGTGTCGCGAGTGACCTGCGCGCGTAGATGCACCGTTCCTGTTGTGGGTAAAAGTATTGGATCCAGTGGGAAATGGGCGGTCAGTGAGAGTTCAGCCAGGCAGGACATGATGCTCAGGTGACGTTGACCGCTGTCATCGCCACTGAGATAGAGGTAGTGAAATTTTTGCGAGTTGTAGTAGCACACGAGTCCAGCCATTTGCTGGAAAGATTCGGGGGCGAACTCGACGCAGGTTTGGGCGCAGTAGCTCAGAGTGGTTTGGCGCATGGCCACCAAGGACGAGTGGTAGAGGCTGCCGAGAGATTCGCGCCCATACAGGCGCAGGTGACCGGGTCTGTCGCTCAGGCTGAACAGTTTTTCCGGGTAGGGTGTACGCAGCCACTGAAACACCTCTGGCAGTGCGGATTCGGTGAAATAAAAGTGCGTGCGCTGGTTTGGCCAGGGGTGTAGTTTCAGTTTGGGAGGTGAGACCTGAGCCTGCGGCAATTGCTGATCATTGTCCAATCGCAGCCAGTCGTCTTGGTTCCAGAAAACTTTCTGAAGCGCTGTTTCCCGGCCAAGCGGGCTGAAGCGGTTGTCATGAGCCAAGGGGCGCGAGCAAAGATGTACCGCGTAGAATTCACCGCTCGGTGTCTCCACCCAGTCGCCGTGGCCACAGCGTTGCAGGCTCAGTTCCGGGTTGTCTTTGGCTGATACAAAGTGTCCAGCTGGGTCCAGCTCAAAAGGGCCGGTGATAGATCTTGAACGGGCCATGGTCATCGCATGGGTGTAGCCAGTGCCCCCTTCGGCGGTCAGTAGATAGTAGTAACCGTTGCGTTTGTACAGGTGTGGTCCCTCGGTGAAGCCCAGCTCCGAGCCCTTAAAGATGTTGACTGGTTTGCCCAACAGCGCTTTTGCTTCTGGGTCGTATTCCTGCAGCGCAATACCGCCAAAGAAGGTGCGCTCAGGTCGGTGATCCCAGATCATATTGAGGAGCCATTTGCGACCGTCATCGTCGTGAAACAGCGAGGGATCGAAGCCGCTGCTGTTCAGGTAAACGGGGTCGGTCCAGCTGCCATCGATCGTCTCGCAAGTGGTCAGGTAATTATGAGTGTCTTTGAAATTACCGTCGAAGCGCTTAACGTCGGTGTAAATCAGCCAGAATTTGCCATCGGCGTATGTCAGGCAAGGCGCCCAAACCCCGCAGGAGTCGGGCTCGCCGGTCATGTCCAGCAAGGTCGGCCGGTTTAGCGGCCGGCTGGCCAGACGCCAGTGAATAAGATCTCTGGAATGGTGGATCTGTACTCCCGGGTACCACTCGAAGGTCGAGGTGGCAATGTAGAAGTCATCGCCCACTCTGACAATGGAGGGATCCGGGTTGAAGCCGGGTAGGATGGGGTTGTTGATTGGGCCTGGTCTCATACGCTCGTTTGCATTTGGGTGAACGGGAGGCGGCTCGATACTATCATGACGCCTTTTTATCGTTAATGTTAACGATAACAGGCCTATTCGGAAAGGGTCAAGAATTTTATTGAGAGGGGGATGATCAGCCTCTGGCCCCAGGCACGCCAGGGGTGAGGCGTGCCATGGTTAGGACAAAGGCTTCAGACAAAACAGCTTAGTGGGTGACGATCAAGCTGCGCGGTAGCGTTCAATAATCTTTGCCGCCTCGGGCGCTGAGGCGCAAATAAAATCTATAAACTCACCAACGCCAACTTCGGCGTCGGCCCGGGAATCAAAAGGGCCGATGTCCACGCCCTCGCGTGTCTGGTAGTACCAGTAACCGGATTTTTCCACAAAGCGACCACTTCTGTGGGGGACGTTGCCCTGCTCGCCTTCTCTGTTCTGACTCATAGTCTCCACCTTAAGTATTAGAGGTCCCTGACGCCGGTGCCGCCTATTGTCATCGCGAAAACCGGGGCGCGACAGTCGCGCAGATCCTAGCCTTTTTAATAGTAACAATTTTTATGGCTCAGTGGTTCGCAAAGACGCGTAGCCTCGTTGGCTGCCAAACCTTATACGAACACCTCTGTGAGATTATACGCCCATCATCCCGGATTGTTTATATCGTCTTTATATACTGAGAAAAGGGCCTGATAACCGTTTTCTATGAGCTGAAGCGGGCTCCACCACCGGTGTAGCCGTGGAGGGACCGCGGCGATGAGCAGGCTTCGCAGCATTTGCGGAGGGGCGGGACAAAAAGACGAGGAGGGTGGGCTGTGACTGGCCACTTCAGAGGCGGGCACCAGTTCTATGCCCTCGAGCTCAAACCAGTCGGCGGCCTGCTCCAGCAGCTCAAGTGTCTCTGGGTAAGGGTGGCCTATAGCAATGGCCTGGCCCTCGCGCTTTGCGATGCGAATGGCGCGCTCGAGCTGATGGCGAATATCGGCCGGCTTGCGCGAGTGATCGAGAAACACATCGCGCTTGGCGCTTTTCAGGCCATAGGCCTGCGCGACGTCTAAAGCCAGGCTGGATGCGGTGGTGCGGCTGTCGATAAAAAACAGCTTGCGCCTGGCGGCCTCGCCCATCACCCAGCCCATGGGACGCGCCTGGGTGGTCAAGGCGCTGCCTGTGTGGTTGTTGAGGCCGGTAATGCCCGGCAGTTCGTCCAGGCTGGCGCGCAGTACCGCCAGGGTGTCGGCGCGGCTCATGCCATTTTCCAGTCCACCGGGCCCTAATGGCAGGCCGGCGATATTGGCCATGGGGGTGTGCAGTATCAGCTCCTTGCCGGAGTCGCGCCCGAGTCTTGCCAGTGTGGGGCCATGAGGGGTGCTTGGGAGAATCGCCAGCGTGTAGGCGCCCTGCAACATGGCAGAGCGCTTACCCTGAGTCAGGTTGTAGCCGATATCGTCGATAATAATGGCGAGCTTGGCGCTGGATTTTGCCTGAGCGCCAAGGCTCAGGCACAGCAGTGCAACGCACAGCAGTCGCCTTGGCACGCCTCAGGGCTCCCCGAGGGTCTCGGTGGTGGCCTCGGCGAGATGCTGCTGGCGGAAGATGCTAAGGCCCTTGAGCAGATTCAGAGCTTCGTGCAGCTGATTGTCATTGGTCAGCAGCGCCGCACTGTCGCTGCGACGTTCCTTGCGTGCCTTGCTGCCCATCTCCTCACCGCCATTGCCGTTGTTCAAATGGCCTGCCAAGTCGGCTTCGGTGGTGCGCAGGGCGGGCTTGACGGCGGTCACCTTAGCTCGCTCGACGATGACATCCGGCTCAATGCCCTGTGCCTGGATGGAGCGCCCGCCGGGAGTGTAGTAGCGGGCAGTGGTGAGCTTGATGGCCCGCCTTTCGGTAATCGGCACCACGGTTTGCACTGAGCCTTTGCCAAAGCTGCGGGTGCCCATAATGACCGCACGCTTTTGATCCTGCAGGGCGCCGGCGACAATTTCCGACGCCGAGGCTGAGCCGTCGTTGATCAGTACCACCAGCGGCAGGCCGGCGGTGCTATCGCCCGGATTGGCGTTGTAGCGGCTGTGGCTGCTGTCTATGCGCCCTTCGGTGTAAACCACGAGACCGCCATCGAGAAAAGTGTCTGCCACATCGACAGAGGCCTGGAGTACGCCGCCGGGGTTGTTGCGCAGATCGAGAATGACGCCTTTGATGTTGGGGCGTTCACTCAGCGTATCTTCCAGTTTTTCGCGTAGATCGCGGCCGGTGTTGACCTGAAAGGTAGCGATGCGCAGGTAGAGATAATCATCGTCGAGCATTTTTGTGCGTACGCTGCGCACCTTGATAATGTCGCGGGTAACAACGACGTCAAAGGGTTGGTCGATACCCTCGCGGACGATGGTGAGCGTCAAATCACTGCCCTTGGGGCCGCGCATGATGGTGACGGCCTCGTTCAGGGTCATGCCCTTCACCGGCTGGTCTCCCAGGCGGATGATCAAATCGCCGGCTTCAATACCGGCTTTTTGCGCGGGGGTGTCATCGATGGGAGACACCACTTTCACGAAACCGTTTTCCATCCCCACTTCAATGCCCAGGCCACCAAATTCGCCGGAGGTGTTGACCTGCAAGTCTTCAAAGGATTCAGCGTCCAGGTAAGCGGAGTGCGGATCGAGCTCCGCCATCATGCCCTTAATAGCGTACTCCAGTAGTTCTGAGTCGCTGAGCTCTTCCACGTAACTCGAACGAATGTGGTCATAGACACGGGTAAAGGTACGCAGATCCTCCAACGGCAGCAGTCCTTGAGCCCCCTCGACGTCGGGGAGCTCTTGAGCCGGATCTGTCTCGGCCACTGCCTGGAAGCTGATCAGGCAGGCCAATGCCGCAATATGTGCGAATAACAAAGCAAAGCGCATGTTGTTCTCCTGCATGGTGCGCGTCGTTAGGAGCGCAGTGTAACCCTTTTTTGATGGTGCCAGTGTCCTGTCCGGCACACTAGGCGCGCGCTAACCATGGTCCAGGGTTTGTCGGCCGGCCTTCGTGGCGGATTTCAAAGTACAGGCCAGAGTAGCTCTGGCCGCCGCTGTTGCCCACCCGGGCGATGATGTCACCGGCGTCTACCCTGTCCCCTGGCCGTTTAAGCAGGGTTTGATTATGAGCGTAGAGGCTCATATAACCCTCGCCGTGATCGACAATGATCAACAGCCCCTGCCCTCTAAGGTATTCGGCAAAGATAACCTGGCCTGCGTGCACGGCGATCACCGGAGTCCCCGCCTGTGCCTGAATCATCACGCCCTCCCAGCTGAGCTGATTGCCTACCCGGCTACTGCCATAGCGGTGACGCACCTGGCCCTCGGTGGGCCAGGGTAACTTTCCCTGCAGGCGGCTGAAGCGGGTTCCCGGAGGGTTGGTGCTGCCCAGGGTGGCACTCATCTCTGCCAGCAGCGCTCCCAGGCGCTGGCTGTCTTCGCGCTCGGCGGCGAGCTGAGCATCTTTACTGGCAATAACAGCGGCCAGCTTTTCCAGCGTGCTGCTGCGCTTTTCCTGTTGTTTGATCAGTTCGCGCTGGCGCAGGGATAAGTCCTGCCGGCGTTGGTTGAGCGTCTGGCGCGCGCTGACCAATTGCGGCTCCAGAGCATCGAGTTGACTGAGCGTTGTGCGATAGTGTTTCAGCTTTTCGTTGCGCGCTGCGAGAAGGTAGTCATGGTACTTGTTCAGGCGCGTGATGCGCTCGGGCGAATCCTGCCCCAGAAGCATCTTCAGTGGGCTTTGAGGGCCTGCGCGATAAGCGCTTTGAATTTGCGCTGCGATCTGCTGGCGCTGAGCGTTGCGCTCGCGATCGAGCTGGCGTTGCTGTTGCTGAAGACTCTGCAGTTCTTCGTCCTGCTGTTCGATTTTTTCATTGAGCGTGTCGACCTTGTCTTCCAGCTCGCCGATTTCACTCTCGGAGGCCTCCAATTCCTGCTGCAGTTGGCCGCGCTGAGACTTAACGCTATCCAGCTCGCTTTTCAGCTTTTCGATGTTTTCCCTGAGCGCCTCAAGTTTCTTTTGGTATTCGGCCGCGTCGTCCGCGCCATTGGCTGACAGCGTCGTGAGCAGCAGCGCCATGGAGATGGCGCCGAGTAGGTATTGGCCGATACTTTTACTGTGAACGCGCTTGAACATGAGGAGGCGGGAGCGCTGCGGCGCCCCTTGTGTCAGGATGTCAGGCTAATAAGGTTGCGACCGGACATTTCCTCCGGCTGTTCCAGTCCCATCAGGTGCAGCATAGTGGGCGCTACATCGGCCAGTGAGCCGCCTTCGGCAATGCTGCCCTGGCGTTCACTGACGTATACCAGCGGCACCGGCAGGGTGGAGTGCTGGGTGCTTACCTGGCCCGACTCCGGGTCAAACATCTCTTCACAGTTGCCGTGGTCAGCGGTGATCAAGACTTCGCCACCGACTTTGCGGCTGGCCTCGACAACGCGGCCGATGCAAGTGTCAACTGCCTCGACGGCGGCGACTGCGGCATCGAAGACGCCCGAGTGGCCCACCATGTCGCCGTTGGCGTAGTTACAAATAATGGCGTCGTATTTACCTGACTCAATGGCCTCGACCAGTTTGTCAGTGACCTCGGGGGCGCTCATTTCCGGCTTGAGGTCATAGGTGGCGACGTCGGGAGAGGGCACGAGAATGCGGTCTTCGCCGTCGAATACGGCCTCCTGGCCACCGTTAAAAAAGAAAGTCACATGAGCGTACTTTTCCGTCTCGGCAATACGCAGCTGAGTTTTGCCGAGTTTTGCCAGGTATTCACCAAAGGAGTTGGTCAAGGCCTGGGGCGGGAAGGCGCAGCTGGTCTTGATGTCCGCCGCGTACTCAGTGGTCATGACGAAATCTGCCAGCTGAGGCATTAGCTTGCGCTCGAAGCCGTCAAAGTCGGTCTCGACCAGCGCGCGGGTGATTTGGCGGGCGCGGTCCGGGCGGAAATTCATAAAGATGACGGAATCGCCATCGTTGATGGTGGCGGCTTCTTCGCCCTCACCGACAATCACTGTGGCTTTGACGAATTCGTCGTTTTCGTCGCGCTCGTAGGCCGCTTTCAGCCCGTCAACGGCCGTTTCGGCATCGTATTCAGCATCGCCTGTGACCATGACATTGTAGCTCTGCTCAACACGATCCCAGCGGTTGTCGCGGTCCATGGCAAAGTAGCGCCCGCAGATGCTGGCTACCCGGCCTACTCCAATCTCGGCAAACAGATCCTGAGCTTTTTGCAGAGAGGCCTGTGCGCTACGCGGGGCAGTATCGCGGCCGTCGAGAAAGGCGTGCAGGTATATCTCTTCGGCGCCGCGTTCGGCCGCCGCTCTGATCATGGCAAAGATATGGTTCTCGTGGCTGTGCACCCCGCCCGGGGACAGCAGGCCGATGATGTGAACCGCTTTGCCGCTGTCTTTGGCCTTGTCGAGGGCGGCAGCGTAGGCCGGGTTGCTGGCGAACTCGCCGTCTTCAATGGCTTTATTGATACGGGTAAAACTTTGATAGACCACCCGGCCGGCACCGAGGGTCATGTGCCCCACTTCGCTGTTGCCCATCTGCCCCTCGGGCAAGCCCACCGCCATGCCCGAGGTGCCAATCAGGCTTTTGGGGCACTGGCTCCAATATTCATCCCAATGGGGGGTATTGGCACTGTAGATGGCATTGTGTTCGGTCTGCTCGGAGTAGCCGAAGCCGTCGAGCACCAGCAAAACCATGGGTTTTTTCTTGGCAGTCATAGAAAAGTCGCTTGTATGTCTGGGGGAACAGGAACGTGTAAAGGACTTATTCTACCGGTTAATGCCCGACTTCTCTACGTTGGCGGCAGTGAGATTTCCCTATGCCTGACATAGCCCGCGGCGCCTGTCGATAAAAGAGCCTGTGGTGTATACTTCCGCCCTCTGTGGCGCGGTGCGGCGCCCTGTCAAAAAAGCCATAGTAGAGTAGAAAAGGTAGCCGGGTGGACGATTTTTTTAGGTTTCTCAGTCAGGAGTGGATGCTGGTAGGCATTCTGGTGGTGCTGATTTACGTATACGCTTGGCGCGAGCGGTTGAAAAACGGGCGACCAGTCACCACATCGGAGGCTACGGCCTTGATCAACACCGACGCGGCCATTTGGCTTGATGTGCGCGATGCGTCTGAATTCAAGTCAGGCCATATGGTGGATGCGATCAATATTCCCCATGGCAAGTTGGCCGAGCAGATGGATAGCCTGGAGAAATACCGGGACAAAGTCCTGATTGTGGTCGACAAAATGGGCCAGCACGCCGGCAGTGCCGGTCGACAGCTGGGCAACAAGGGGTTTGATGTGCGCCGTCTGTCCGGAGGTATCTCTGAGTGGCGCAATCAGAGCCTGCCGCTGGTGAAAAAATAGGCAAGCCTGTGGCTAAAGTCCTGATGTACACCACGGCCATCTGCCCCTACTGCGTGAGCGCCAAGCGCCTGCTGGCGGCTAAAGGGGTGGAGGTTGACGAAATTCGGGTGGACCGCCAGCCACATCTGCGGCAGAAAATGATGGCTGACAGCGGACGCCATACAGTGCCGCAAATCTGGATCGGCGAGCGTCACGTAGGCGGTTTTACCGACCTCTGGACCCTGGACAAACGCGGCGAGCTGGACGCCTTGCTCGCTGGTTGATGAAATCATAACCATACATATTAGAGATACTGTTATGTCAGAAGAAAACACCCAAGAGCCACAGGCTCAGACCAATGGCGAAGAAAAAGCCAATCCCTCATTTTCGATCAAGCGCATCTACCTGAAAGATCTGTCGTTTGAGACGCCCATGGGTCTGGAGGCTTTCAACCAACAGCAGCCTCCCGGTGTTGAGCAAGAACTCAACGTACAGGTAAGCCGGATAGACGACAATCACCATGAGGTGGTTTTGCTGCTGACCGTCACCGCGAAGCTCAATGATCGGGTGGTTTTTTTGATCGAGGTTAAGCAGGCCGGTGTGTTTTCCATTACCGGTATGAGTAACCAGCAGATGGCACAGTTAATTAATGCCAACTGCCCCAATATTCTTTTCCCGTATGCGCGGGAAGTGATCGACAGCGTTTTGTCGCGAGGCACTTTTGCCGCACTGATGTTGCCACCGATCAATTTTGACGCGGTTTTCGCCCAGGCTGTGAACTCGGCGCAAAAGCAACAGCAGCAAAACGGTGAGGCAGCTGCTACTGCGAGCGAAAACTGATCCGTTTTTGACACTTGTGTTACCAGGGCCTGCCGTCGAGCAGGCCTTTTTGTTTTCGGCCTTTATTTTCGTCGTCTCAAGCGTATAGTATTCAGGCTATAAGTCTTTGATAACAGGCGGGCTGCCACACCATGTTCAACCTTTCGCGTATTCTGCCCAACGAGGGTGGGCACATAGCGGCTATTGATCTCGGCTCCAACAGTTTTCATCTCATCATCGCGCGTTGGGAAAATCACCAGCTGACCCTGCTCGACAGACTGCGCGAGCCGGTGCGCATGGGCTGGGGATTGGAGGAGGACGGCAGCCTTAATCCGGAAGTGCGCGACCGGGCCCTGGCTTGCCTCGAGCGCTTTGGCGAGAGACTGAGAAATTTCCCCTCGGGCAGCGTACGGGCGGTTGGTACCAAAACGCTTCGCTCGATCAATAACTCCCGTGAATTTCTAAAACTGGCCCGGGCCAAGCTCGGCCACCCGGTGGAGATTATTTCGGGTGAAGAAGAGGCCCGGTTGATCTATTTGGGCGTGGCCCATTGCATTGCGCCGGACGGACGCTCGCGCCTGGTGGCCGATATTGGCGGTGGTAGCACCGAGGTAATCCTCGGGCAGGGTATGGAACCGAGGGTCAAGGAGAGTTTGAGCATGGGCTGCGTGGCCATGACCAAACGGTTTTTCGCCGATGGCAAGGTCACCGAAAAAGCCATTAAAAAAGCCCGTATTGCCGCTGGGCAAGAAATTTCACCCGTTGCGGATGAATACAGCGATCGCCCCTGGGAGGAAGTGCTGGGCGCCTCGGGCACCATCAAGGCGGTGGCCAATGTCTGCCTTGAGGCCGGTTGGAGCAATGGCGAGATCACTCTCAAGTCTATGGAGAAAATTATTGACCTCTACGCCAAGCACGGCGCCACGGATCTGAGCCTCAATGGCGTTTCAGACGATCGCCAGCCAGTATTTCTGGGTGGCGTGATTGTACTGGCAGCGCTGTTTGAAAACCTGAATATCGAGTCCATGGTGGCTGCCGATTGGGCCTTGCGCGAAGGCCTGCTGTTTGATCTCAAAGGGCGTTTGGAAAACCACGATATTCGCGAGAGCAGCGTGCGCGCCCTGGCCGAGCGCTTTCATGTGAATACCGCCAAAGCCGAGCGTGTGGCGCAAACTGCGCAGATGCTATTGGAGCAGGTGGCAGAAAGCTGGTCGCTGGACGTGCATGATGCCGCTAAGTTGCTGCGCTGGGGTGCTTTTCTCTACCCCGTGGGCCTGGACATATCCCACAGCGATTACCACAAGCACAGCGCTTATATTGTGCAGAATGTCGATATTGCCGGCTGCTCGCGCGCCGAACAAGCGCAACTGGCGGCGCTGGCGCGCTGCCACCGAAAAAGCTTGCGCACCAAGCACTTTACCGAGGCTGGCACTAACCTGATTCCGATCGCCATTTTACTGCGCCTGGCACATATTTTTAATCGTACCCGCCGCCACTCCATGCCCGAGGGGCTCAGCTTGAGCGCGAAGAAGAAAAAACTGAGCCTGTCCATCCCTCAGCAGTGGCTTGATGCCAACCCGCTGACCTTTGCCGACCTGGAATCGGAAGCCCGCTTTCAGCAAAGCGCCGGGTATGAATTAGTGATTAATCAAGGGCACTCGAGCAACGATTAAACCTTTGCTCACACTAGGCATTGCTTGGTGTATGTTAACGCTAAGCGTTCGCCACCCACTGGGACAACAGCTCTGCTTGGGCGTCGATAGGCTTTTGCCCCTCTTGTGGCTGCACGTGCACGTAGCTGCCGTCGCTTTGCAGAATCCACGCATGGGTGTTGTCAGCGAGGTAGAGTTTTAAGTCGCTGATGATCTGTTCGCGGATCTTCTTAGCTTTGATGGGGAAACAGGTCTCGACCCGGTGGAACATGTTGCGGATCATCCAGTCGGCACTGGAGCAGAACACTTGCGGACTGCCGGCATTTTCAAAATAAAACACCCGGGTGTGCTCGAGAAAACGACCGACGATCGAGCGCACCTGAATGTTCTCCGATTGCCCGGTAATGCCGGGGCGTAACTGACACACACCGCGCACGATTAAATCGACCTGAACGCCGGCGTTGGAGGCCTCGTAGAGAGCGAGCACCAGCTGCTCTTCGTAAAGCGAATTCATCTTGGCAATAATGCGGGCCGGTATGCCTTTGCGAGCGTTGTCGGTCTCCTGCTGAATGTGCTTCAACATGCCCTTGTGGAGGGTGAAGGGGGCGTACATCAGTTCGCTCATCTTAGACGCTTTGCCCATGCTGGAAAGCTGAATAAAAATGCGATAGACATCGGCGCATATGGCCTGGTCAGAGGTCATCAGACCATAATCGGTGTAGAGCTTGGTAGTCTTGGGGTGGTAGTTGCCTGTGCCCAAGTGCACATAGTAAGCGAGTTTTTTCTCCTCGCGACGAGCCACCAGCAGCATTTTAGAGTGCGTTTTGTAGCCAACGACGCCGTAGATCACATGAATGCCGTAGCGCTGCAAGCGCTCGGCGAGGGCAACGTTCTGCTCTTCATCAAAGCGCGCGCGCAACTCTACAATAGCGGTGACTTCCTTGCCGGCCTTGGCCGCCGCCACTAACGCATCCACAACCGGAGAGTTGGAGCCTGTGCGATAGAGAGTCTGTTTGATGGCCAGCACGTGTGGGTCGACGGCAGCTTCGCGCAGAAAGTCCACCACCGCCTGGAAGGAGTCAAAGGGATGGTGCAGCAGAATATCGTTTTTCTTTAGCGCGTCAAAGTAGTTGTCGGTGCGCTTGGGCAGTTTGGGCATGGATTGCACAAAAGGCTGGAAAACCAGTGACGGGTCATCCACCAGATCGAACAGATCGGACAGTCGGTTGAGGTTGACAGGACCATCTACCTTGTAAATGTCCCGCCGATGGATTTCACAGCGCTCAAGAAGAAAGTCTTCAATGTCCGGCGGACAGGTGCCGGTCAGCTCAAGTCTGACTTCGTCGCCGTACTGGCGGTACACCAGCTCACCCTGCATGGCGCGCAGCAGGTCATCGGTCTCTTCTTCATCCAGAAAAATATCCGAGTTGCGTGTCAGCCTAAACTGAAAGCAGTCGAGCACAGACATACCGACGAAAATCTCGCCCATAAAGTGATGAATGATGGACGACATAAACACAAATTCCCGGCCACTTTGCGCCAGTCCTTCCGGCAGCTCAATCATATTGGGCAGCGAACGGGGCACCTGAACAATGGCCCGGCCGGAGTTGCGGCCAAATGCATCCTTGCCGTCGAGCTTGACGATAAAGTTAAGCGATTTGTTCATGATCCGCGGAAAGGGGTGGGCGGGGTCCAGCCCAATAGGGCTCAGCAGCGGCAGAACCTCCGTTTCAAAGTACTGATGGAGATACTGCACCTGATCCGTATTCCATTCATCGCGGCGCAGGATATGAATCTGATGTTCGTTCAGCAGCGGCAACAGCTCTTTGTTGAAAATGCTGTATTGCTCGTTCACCAGTTGGTGGGAGATCTGGCTGATGGCTGCCAGATTGTCGCCGTGGGTCAGGCCGTCGGGGGGGATGGCGCTGATACCGACTTCCAGCATCTGCACCAGGCCGCCCACCCGAACCTCAAAAAACTCGTCCTGGTTGGTTGAGAAGATGCAGAGAAAGCGCAACCTTTCAAAGAGCGGTAGTGACCGGTTATAGGACTGGTACAGAACCCGCCGGTTAAACTCCAGCAGGCTGAGTTCCCTATTGAAAAACTGCTCGGACACTTGGCTACCTCGGTGATGAACGTTCAAACAAAAGTCCTCAACCTATACCCAGTATATGACGGAAACGTTACAGCTGCGCATTCGTACTGCGGCCTATCGACAGCGGTAAACGCTAAAGTGCTGCTTGCCATCGGTGATGCTGGAAGCCGGCACCACTGTGTCGCCGCCCAGTCTGGCCGCTTCATTGCGAGCAATGGTGGCCAGCTCTTCTTTAACCTTCTTTTCACTGCGGTCGATAAAACCAACGCCGTCCATCACGCTGGCTGTGACATGACTGATGGACTCGCACTCGGCGATGTCCTGAGTGCGGGCCACGGCGACGCTCTGGGCGTCTGGCTCGAGGTCCACCCAGGTGCAGGCACCCAGCGCGGTCAGGGTAAAAAGAGCAGTCAGAATGTGTTTCATGGTGTTGTCTCCCGAACTAAAGTTGATCCAGTCCCAGATTACGAACTATGGACGAGACTGGCTCGGCCTGATTCATAGTGTAGAAATGCAGCCCGGGCGCGCCACCTTCGAGCAGGGTTTCGCACAGCTCAGTCACCACCTCTTCACCAAAGTCGCGCAGCGCCTCCGGGTCGTGCTCGAAGCTCTCCAGCCGCCGGCGCAGCCAGCGGGGTATGTCAGCACCACAGTTATCGGAAAAGCGCATCAGGTTACGATAGTTAATAATCGGCATAATGCCCGGATAAATGGGCTTGTCGATACCAATCTTGGCGCAGCGGTCCATAAAGTAAAAGTAGGCATCCGGGTTGTAAAAATACTGGGTGATGCCATTATCCGCCCCGGCGTCGAACTTTCCTTTTAAATAGCGCACATCGTCTTCGTAACTTTTTGCCTGGGGATGAATCTCCGGGTAAGCCGCCACTTCCAGCTCAAAAGCATCGCCATAGTGCTTGCGAATAAACGCGACCAGCTCATTCGCGTAGACCAGTTGGTAAGAGCCGCCTACCCCTGAAGGCATATCCCCGCGCAGCGCAACGATTCGCTCAATGCCGGCGGCCTGATACTCGCCGATAAGGGCCCTAATAGAGTCCTCTTCATCTCCGCCGAAAGACAGGTGTGGCGCCACCGGCGTGTCCAGCCCATTAAACTGTTTTACCAGATTTTTGGTATTGTCCCGGGTGGAGCCGCCCGCGCCATAGGTGACCGAAAAAAAGTCGGGCTCGAACTCAGCCAGCTTGTCGCGCACGGCGGCGAGCTTGGTCTTTCCCTCCTCGGTTTTCGGCGGAAAAAACTCAAAGCTCAAACGTAAAGAATCTTCACTCATCTTGCTGGATTCCCGATCAATACTTATAGCTTTCTGGCTTAAAGGGCCCATTGACGGCAACGCCAATGTAGTCGGCCTGTTCGCTGCGCAGCTTGGTGATCACACCGCCAAAACCTTCCACCATATGGCGGGCCACTTCTTCGTCCAGTTGCTTGGGCAGCACTTTAACGTAGATGCTGTCGGGCTTATCGGCTGCGGGCAGCTCGGCAAACTTGCGCTCAAACAGGTACATTTGGGCCAGCACTTGGTTGGCAAACGAGCCGTCCATGATGCGCGACGGGTGACCTGTGGCGTTGCCGAGGTTAACCAGGCGGCCTTCGGACAACAGCAGCAGGTGGTCGCCGGTTTTGCGGTCGCGGTAGACCTTGTGAACCTGAGGTTTTACCTCCTCCCACTCCCAGTTTTTGCGCATAAAGGCGGTGTCGATTTCGTTGTCAAAATGGCCGATATTGCACACGACGGCGCCGTTTTTCAGCGCCTGCAACATGGCAGAGTCGCATACGTTGATATTGCCGGTGGTGGTGACCAGCAGATCGGTGGTGCCCAGCACGGCGGTGTTGATGTCTTCGGGCTTGCCGGTGTTGACGCCGTTGTTGTAGGGCGATACCACTTCATAGCCGTCCATGCACGCCTGCATGGCACAAATGGGGTCGATCTCTGTGATCTTGACGATCATGCCTTCCTGGCGCAGCGAAGCCGCTGAACCCTTGCCGACATCGCCATAACCGATCACCAGTGCTTTTTTACCCGACAGCAGGTGGTCGGTGCCGCGCTTGATGGCATCGTTAAGGCTGTGGCGGCAGCCGTACTTGTTGTCGTTTTTGCTTTTGGTAACCGCGTCGTTGACATTGATGGCGGGCACTTTCAAGGTGCCTTTTTTCATCATGTCCTGCAGGCGATGCACCCCGGTGGTGGTCTCTTCGCTGATGCCGTGAATATTGTCCAGCAGCTGGGGGTATTTTTCATGGACCATCTGCGTCAGGTCACCGCCATCGTCAAGAATAATATTGGCATCCCAGACATCGCCATCTTTCAAGATGGTTTGCTCAATGCACCACCAGAACTCTTCTTCGGTTTCGCCCTTCCAGGCAAAAACCGGAATGCCGGCGGCGGCGATTGCGGCGGCGGCGTGATCCTGAGTGGAGAAAATATTGCACGACGACCAGCGTACCTCGGCGCCCAGTGCGATCAGGGTTTCAATCAGCACGGCGGTCTGGATGGTCATGTGAATGCAGCCCATGATTTTCGCCCCGGCCAGAGGTTGCTCGGCGGCGTACTTGGTGCGCAGGGCCATCAGGGCCGGCATTTCGCCTTCGGCGATGTCAATTTCGCGGCGACCCCATTGAGCCAGCTGCTGGAATTCTTCGGCGGACTTGGCCGCGACTTTGTAGTCGGTAAACTTGGTAGCGATGTTCATTGCATTCTCCGGTTGGCGGTCTATGGGGAACAGATAGCGCAATCGTTCTCCCGTGCATGTTTGGCATTCTGGTCTTATGGGTGTGGGCAACTGCTGAGCGTTTAGCGTCCTTGCCTTCTGTGCTCAGCCGTTGGTTTTCTCACAAATACTTTTTTAACAATTCTGCTTTATCGGTTTTTTCCCAGGTGAACTCTGGCAGCTCGCGGCCAAAGTGACCGTAGGCAGCGGTGGCTCGGTAAATGGGGCGTTTTAGGTCGAGCATGGCAATCAGGCCTTTGGGGCGCAGGTCAAAATGCTCGCGCACCAGTTTGACAATTTCTGTGTCGGGTAGCTTGCCAGTGCCGAAGGTGTTGACGGAAATCGAAGTGGGTTCGGCCACACCAATGGCGTAGGAGACCTGGATTTCGCAGCGCTCAGCCAGGCCGGCAGCGACGATGTTTTTCGCCACATAGCGGCCAGCGTAGGCCGCCGAGCGGTCGACTTTTGACGGGTCTTTGCCCGAGAAGGCGCCGCCGCCGTGGCGAGCCATGCCGCCGTAGGTGTCGACGATGATTTTACGGCCGGTCAGGCCGCAGTCGCCCACCGGGCCGCCGATAATAAACTGGCCTGTCGGGTTAATGTGGTAGAGCGTTTTGTCGTGCAGCCACTCGGCAGGCAGCACCGGCTTGATAATTTCTTCGCGCACGGCCTCTTGCAGCTCTGCAAGGGCGATTCCGGGGTTGTGCTGAGTGGACAGTACAACCGCATCGACGGCCACCGGCTTGCCGTTTTCGTAACGCAGGGTCACCTGGCTTTTGGCATCCGGGCGCAGCCAGTCGAGCTTGCCGCTTTTGCGCAGCTCGGCCTGCTTTTCCACCAAGCGATGAGAAAAGTAAATGGGCGCGGGCATAAGCACGTCGGTTTCATTGGAGGCGTAGCCAAACATCAGCCCCTGGTCGCCGGCGCCCTGGTCTTTGTCTTCGGCTTCGTCCACGCCAACCGCAATATCGGCGGACTGTTTGCCAATGGCGTTGAGTACGGCGCAGGAGGCGCCGTCGAAGCCTACATCGGAGCTGTTGTAGCCGATGTCCAGAATGACTTGGCGAATCAGATCTTCCAGGTCCACATAGGTGGACGTGCGTACCTCGCCGGCGACGACGGCCATGCCGGTCTTCACCAGTGTTTCCACCGCGACCCGGGCGTCAGCATCGTCGGTCAGAATGGCATCGAGCACCGCATCAGAGATTTGATCGGCGAGTTTGTCCGGGTGGCCTTCCGAGACCGACTCGGAAGTAAAGAGTCCGTATTCCGCCATAGAGAGTGGCTCCTGCTGTTAAGAAATCAGTATGAAGGTTTAAAAAATTGTCGTAGCTGTATCTGGAAACCGTTGCGCAGCGCCATGTAGATACTCTGGCCGTCTTCCAGGCCGGCCGCCGCCGCCCACTGGGTTAAATCGGAAGGCTCAAAGCCCTGCCAGAGATCGCCACAGTTGTCCCGTGCCCAGTCCTGTTCGTGGCGGCACAACTCGGTCACCACCAGGGCGCCACCGGGAGTGAGTGCGGCGCTCAGGTCTTTAAAGATATCCGCCGGCGAGGGCGTATGGTGTAGCACCATGTTCATTACGGCGCAGTCGGCCAGCACATTGTGCTCGCTCAGAATGGAGGTGTCGCCGTGGATAAACTCAATGTTCGTCAGGCCGGCTTTTTCCGCCGCGGCGCGCGAGTGGGCGAGCATCTGCGCGGCGCTGTCGAGCGCTACCACATGGGCAAAGCGCCGGGCCATAACGGGTAGAAACTCCCCTTGCCCCGGCCCGATCTCAAGGGCCAAGTGGGTGCTTTTGAGCGGAGTATTGTTCAGCAGCTGAGAGACCTGCTCGCCGTACACCGGGTAGCTGGCAATCAAGTCTTGCTGGGCGCGAAACTTGTGCGCGTTCTCGGCGAAAAACTGCTGGGAGGTTTCCGTTCGCTCGCGGGTGATGGCCTCGCACTGAGCGCTCACAGCGGTATCCGCCGCCAGCTGGTCAACACTGGCAAAGAGCGCGCGCTGCAGCTCTGCCAAGGGCTCGTCGGGCACCACAATCGCCCGGCGATAAAAGATGGAGTTGCCCTCGCGCCGGGTGGTGGTGAGTCCGGCATTGGTCAACAACTTCAAGTGGTGACTCATGCCCGATTGGCGCACGTCAAAGATTCTCACCAACTCGGAAACGCCGTAGGAGTTTTGGGCGAGAACTTTGAGCACTTGCAGGCGCAAGGGGTCCGCGGCCGCTTTGAGCAAGCCGGCGAGCTGCTCGCCGGCTTGCCCCGGCTCGGGGGGGCTTTGAGAAAGTGTGGTGACCTGCTGATTCATGGAGGCTATAGTAGCGCAAGCCGCGACCTATATCAAAATATTTTGATATAGGTCGCGGCTCTGCTCCGGGTACCTTTACTGAAAGGGCGAGGTGCGGGACAATAGCGCCCCCAATTTTGCGGTACTTCGGGGGGAGAGAGCCCGGTATCGCGCACAAGACAAGGTTGCGTAACCATTGATTTAGGCCCGCTAGAGGTCATTTTGAACCTAATCACAGCTACTATTTAAGGAGCCTTGACCCCTATGCCGTCTCGTTTAGAACTTGCCAATGCCATCCGTGTACTTGCCATGGATGCCGTTCAGAAGGCCCAAAGTGGCCACCCAGGTGCGCCTATGGGCATGGCGGACATCGCCGAAGTCCTGTGGAATGACTTTTTAAAGCACAACCCGCAGAACCCTCACTGGAGTGACCGCGACCGCTTTGTTCTGTCCAATGGCCACGGCTCCATGTTGGTTTACTCCCTGTTGCATCTGAGTGGCTACGATCTGCCCATGGAAGAGCTGAAAAACTTCCGTCAGTTGCACTCCAAAACACCGGGCCACCCAGAGCTGGGCTACACGCCGGGTGTAGAAATTACCACCGGCCCACTGGGTCAGGGCATCAGCACCGCCGTGGGTATGGCTCTGGGCGAGAAAATGCTGGCCGCCCAGTTTAACCGCGATGGCCATGAGATCGTGGACCACTATACCTACTGCTTTTTGGGCGATGGCTGCCTGATGGAAGGTATCTCACACGAGAGCTGCTCACTCGCTGGCACCCTGGGGCTGGGCAAGCTGGTCGCCTTCTGGGACGACAACGGCATTTCCATCGACGGTCATGTTGAGGGCTGGTTCACCGACGATACCGCCAAGCGCTTTGAAGCCTACGGCTGGCATGTCATTCCCCATGTGGACGGTCACGACCCTGAGGCCATCAAACTGGCCATTGAAGCGGCCAAGGGCGAAGATCAAAAGCCGACACTGATTTGCTGCAAAACCACCATCGGTTTTGGCTCGCCCAATAAGTCGGGCACCCACGATTGTCACGGCGCCCCTCTGGGTGATGACGAAGTGGCGGCCACCCGTGAGTTTCTCAAGTGGGAGCATGCACCCTTCGAAATCCCCGCCGACGTCTACGCGGGCTGGGATGCCAAAGAGCAAGGCGCCGCCAACGAGAAAAGCTGGAACGACAAGTTTGCAGCCTACAAGGCCGCCTACCCACAAGAAGCGGCCGAGTACGAGCGCCGTGTGATCAAGGGCGACTTGCCGGCTGAGTTTGCCGCCAAGGCCGAAGAGTTTATTCTGCAGTGCCACAAAAACCCCGAGAAAGTCGCCTCGCGCAAAGCCTCGCAAAGCACCATCGCAGCCTACAATAAGCTGCTGCCGGAAATGGTGGGTGGTTCTGCCGACTTGGCCGGTTCCAACCTGACCATGTGGCAGGGCTCCAAGCCTGTTACCGCGCAAAACGCCGACGGCAACTACATCTACTACGGTGTACGCGAGTTTGGTATGAGCGCCATCATGAATGGCTTGAGCGCCCACGGCGGCTTTATCAACTACGGCGGCACCTTCCTGATGTTCCAACAGTACGCGGCCAATGCCGTGCGCATGTCGGCGCTGATGAAGCTGCGCAACGTTTTCGTTTATACCCACGACTCGATTGGTCAGGGTGAAGACGGCCCTACGCATCAGCCGATTGAGGTGCTGGGCACATTGCGCCTGACACCGAATCTGGACACATGGCGCCCCTGCGATGCGGCGGAAACCGCCGTGGCTTGGAAAGCGGCGATTGAGCGCAAAGACGGCCCGGCCGCTCTGGTGTTCAGCCGTCAGGGTATCGACCCGGTAGAGCGCCCCGATGAGCAGGTGGCTAATATCGCCAAGGGTGGTTACGTGCTCAAAGACTGCGACGGTGAGCCCGAGTTGATCTTGATTGCCACTGGGTCAGAAGTGCCTGTCACCGTCGAGGCCGGCGAAAAGCTCAGCGCTGCCGGGAAAAAAGTGCGTGTGGTTTCCATGCCGAGCACCAGCGTCTTCGACCAGCAGGATGCGGCCTATCGCGAGTCTGTCTTGCCACTGAATGTCACCAACCGCGTGGCGGTAGAGGCGGCACACGTGGACTTCTGGTACAAGTATGTGGGTATCGATGGCCGTATCGTCGGTATGAACAGCTTCGGCGAGTCCGCCAAAGGCCCGGACCTGATGAACTACTTTGGCTTTACGGCAGACAATATCGTCGCCACAGCCCAAGAGCTGCTGGACTAAGCGCTCGACCAAGCGCCGCCATCCGGCGGCGCTTTCTTCTTCCTACCCCTATTTTCTGAACAGCCGCGCATCGCGCATACAACGGAGCGACACATGAACGTAAAACTGATGAGTGATCAGGACCTCTCGGGCAAACGCGTATTGATTCGTCAGGACCTTAACGTACCTTTGGAAGACGGCAGAATCACCAGCACAGTGCGTATTAACGCCTCTTTGCCCACCATCAAGCAGGCGCTGGACGCAGGCGCGAAAGTTATGCTCATGTCACATCTGGGTCGCCCGGAAGAAGGCACTTACGATGAGTCCGCCTCCCTCGCTCCCGTCGCGGCTGAGCTAAGCAAGCAGCTCGGGCGCGATGTACCGCTGATTAAAGACTGGGTCGACGGCGTGGACATGGGCGATGCCGATGTCGTGTTATTGGAAAACGTGCGCTTTAACCAGGGTGAAAAAGCCGATGATGACGCGCTCGCGAAAAAAATGGCCGCCCTGTGCGATGTGTTTGTCATGGACGCCTTTGGTACGGCCCACCGCGCACAGGCCTCCACGCACGGAGTCGCCAAGTACGCGCCCATAGCCTGCGCCGGACCCCTGCTCGCCAGCGAGCTGGACGCTCTGGGCAAAGCGCTGGACAACCCCGCTCGCCCACTGGTGGCGATTGTGGGCGGCTCGAAAGTATCGTCCAAGCTGAGCGTGCTCGATGCCCTGTCGAAAATTGCCGACACGCTGGTGGTCGGCGGCGGCATCTCGAACACCTTTGTTGCCTCGGCGGGCAATGAAGTGGGCAACTCGCTCTATGAAAAAGACCTGATTCCCGAAGCCAAACGCCTGCGTGAGGCCACCGAAGTGGTATTCGCCACCGATGTGCGCACCACCAAAGACGGCTTTAGCGACTGGAGCCACGACAGTAAAACCGAAGTCAAAGCGGCGAGTGAAATTCAGGCCGATGAAGAAATCATCGATTACGGCCCGGAGACGGCCGCACGCGTTGCCGAGATTATCAAAAACGCCAAAACAGTTCTCTGGAATGGTCCCTGCGGTGTGTTTGAGTTCGACGCCTTTGCCAAAGGCACTGAAGTGATCTCGCGGGCCATCGCCGAGAGCGATGCATTCTCCGTTGCGGGCGGTGGTGATACTCTGGCCGCGATCGACAAGTGGAACCTGGCCGACAAAATCAGCTACGTGTCCACCGGTGGCGGTGCATTCCTCGAGTTTGTGGAAGGCAAAAAACTTCCGGCGGTTGCCATTTTGGAAGAGCGCGCGAAAGACTAATTGTTGTTATTTTGCGCGGTTTGAAAAGGCGAGCTTTGGCTCGCTTTTTTGCTTTTGGGTTAAGGTGAAATGGTTATTTCACTTTTTATAGGCGCGTTTCGCCGCGCGGACGAGTTACTTTTCTCTTGTTTGGGAGACAGAAACCTAACGAAAAGGCAGCTCCTGCGCATCCCTGCACCCGCTGCATTCGTGAACCCCTTCACATCAACAGCCCACCCCGGCGAATGGCCCTTGGGGTTCCCTCCCTACGGTCGATTTTGAGGGCCGTATCGACGCACCCTCCCTGGAGCGGCGATACTTGCGCAAGCATCCATGCGTGTTTACCCACAAAAAAGCGACCTCCGTTCGGCTTATTCGCAGGGGGCTCAGGTGTGCCAGTCTGCCGGTTAGGTGTTTTTTTTGAATTTCCTCATTCCGTGCTGTGACACTGAATCCAGCTGGAAAGTGTGACTTGTCGCCACATAAAATCGAACCAATAACACGCGTCGCTTGTTCTATTTCTAGATGCGCAGCGAACTATTACTTAATTTCGCGCATGGCCCTCAAGTCTTACCGGGCAAGGCAAAAACCCTTCGAAAGATGCGAACTTAAACTGGTTTTCCGGGTTTTACCTGGTGGACGGGATTGCCTCGGCGGTGGTGGATTATCACCGGTAGCGAAGGATAAAGAACCTAAAAGTTGTCCGGAGTTGGTTGACCACTACACTACAATTTTATTAGGATTCTGAAACCTAAACTAATTAAAAACACCAATCAGGGATGAGCATGTCAAAAGCAACGCTGTCTTTTTTAGTCCTTACATTTACCGCTCTCGTTACCGCTTGCAGTGGTTTTGTTAAAAATGAATATCGCTCCGGCACCTCCAGTAGCTTGGTGGATTTTTTGTACCCGGGTAATGAGGTGCCGACTATTGAGCAGGATCAAACGCCACACCTAAAGCTGCCCTTACGGGTGGGGTTAGCGTTTGTTCCTGCTAAGTATTCGAATCGAGATACCCTGCCTGAAAATAAGAAAACACAATTGCTTGAGCAGGTGAAGTCGGAGTTCTCACATTTACCCTACGTGAATGAGATTACCGTTATCCCCGAAGCTTACATGCGCTCACGTAAAGGGTTTGATGGGCTGGAGCAATTATCCCGTCTTTACAGCTTAGATGTCATTGCGCTGGTGTCTTTTGATCAGGTAGCGATTTCATCGGGGCGCAAAAGCGCACTGTTGTATTGGACTATCGTCGGTTCGTATGTGGTTAAGGGCAGTCAAAATAGCGTCAACACCTTTGTAGATACGGCCGTAATCGATATGAAAACTCGTAAGCTGTTGTTGCGTGCGCCTGGCGTAAGTGAGCTGGCCAAAAACTCGACCTTGGTTGAGTTGGATAAGGTCAGTCGCGAAATCAAAGAAGAGGGGTTTGAGATGGCCATGGTGGATATGAGCCAAAACCTTACCCAGGAACTGCAGGCGTTTGAAGAGCGTATTAAGCAAGATAAGAGTGTTGAGGTATCTTATCGCAAAGGCCACGGCGGTGGCGGCTCGGTATCTTTGATGACGCTACTGGCGCTGGCGTTATTATTGGCTTTGTGCCGTCGGAGCGCTAATTTACCCTGAAGTGCCGTCCTGGCAGCTTTTACTGCAAAACTGGGCGGAGGCGGGTTCTGCGCTATGCGGAAAAATAGTGATAGACAAGCCTTCAGAAACTCTATATAGTGAGGCCTAGCTAGAAATTGACCACTCATTTACATCCTACATTTCGACGTTTATTCGTAACACCTCGTCCTGCAGTTTTGCAAATTCGTCTCATTTTTTTGCTATCAAGCCTTAATGAAGGCGTTTATTGTTAATTTTCAGGATATTGTTATGTCTAAAACTACCCAGGGAACCGTTAAGTGGTTCAACGAAGCAAAAGGTTTCGGCTTTATCGAGCAGCAGTCAGGTCCTGACGTGTTCGCTCACTTCAGCGCCATTGCCAGTTCGGGATTCAAAACTCTGGCCGAAGGTCAGCGTGTTGAGTTCACCGTGACTCAAGGCCAAAAAGGCCCCCAAGCTGAGAACATTGTCGCTATCTAAGCGGCGCTGCACCCTTAGCTCTAAAAGGCAAACTTTAGGTTTGCCTTTTTTATGCCTGGGTTTCTTGTAGGGGTGGCCGTCGAGCGATGGCCGGTTTAATCGGGATCAGCATCGGAGGTCGTTTCGCTGCCGTTGCGGCTTGCCTGGCGCCGCCAGTGCCGGCGGGCCAGCTCCTGCATGTCCCGGGTTTTGTCGTTTTCATCGACGATCTCTCGCCCCAGCAGTGTTTCGAGTACATCCTCCAGGGTAATAATGCCTTGAACATCGCCAAATTCCGTTACGACCAGAATCATATGGGTTTTCTTGCGCAGAAACTCTTCAAGTGCTTGGGTAAGAGGCATGGCGCCGAGCAGCGCTGGCAACTCGCGTCGAAATTCGCTGACGGGTTGCTCGGTGTCGCCGCGGGCCTGGGCCAGCAGCAAATCGCTTAACAGCACCACGCCGGTAATATCATCCGGGTTTTGATCGTAAATGGGTATCCTCGAAAAGGGGATGGTCTTATGGCGGCCCAGCACATCGCTCACGGTGTCCGTTTGGTTTTCGCTGAACAGGACAGTGCGTGGTGTCATCGCTTCGCGAATCATGGTGTGGCGCAGGGCCAGCAGGTTCTTTACCACCAGGCTTTCACTCTCATCCAGATGACCTTCAGCGCTACTGATATCCGCCGCTATCGCCAGCTCCTGCCGGTCGAGTCCTGCGCCCGTCCGCTCGCCGCGCGTGATCAGGCGCGTAAGCATTTCCGACAAGCGAATAAAGGGATAGAGCAGCTTGATAAGATAATGCAGTCCGTAGGCGGTCATGGGTGCCAGGCTTCGCCAGTAGTAAGCGCCCAGGGTTTTCGGAATGATTTCCGACAGCACTAAAATCAGCAAAGTGAGCACTGCGGAGAAAGCGCCGAGATAGGCGCTGCCAAAAACGACCGTCGCCTGAGCGCCCGCGCCTGCGGCGCCGATGGTGTGGGCGATGGTGTTCAGGGTGAGGATGGCGGCCAGTGGTCGCTCTACATCTTTTGTCAGTTGGCCCAGCAGCTTGCCAGAACGTTTACCCCCCTGCTCGAGCAGCGAAGAGTAGGCTGAAGTAACACTGAGTAGTACGGCCTCGGCGACGGAACACAAAAAGGAAACTCCCAGCGCCAGCGCAATGTAGATCAATAGCAAGGTCATAACGGTCTCTCCGGCGCGGTCGCAACAGGTCCGTAGCTAAATGGAGTGAATCGGCTTTGATAGCCTATCAGGCTGGTAGCCATGGTGGAAGCGCTTGCTTCGGGCTATAGTGTCGGGTGTGACTAAACTGGACGGGTGCGGAATTTACCTGAGCCGCTGCTGACAATAAAAAGGATTGACCCAATGTTTAAAAAATTTATCAACAGGGCCCGCCAGCAGCGCCGGGAAGCCCTGAATGAATACTACAATAAAATCTACGCAACCGTTAATGATGAAGCGGCGCGGGATGTGCGGTGGCTGCCTCTGGCTGAGGGCGGCTCATCAGGTATGACCTATGCGCTAAAAAAATCCGGGCCTGGTCATTATCGGTTTGAGCCCGGATGGTTTTTGAAAATTCTCGCGCATACGCCTTTGTTTTTGGGCAGTGCATTGCTCGTTCGTCAGCTTTACCGATTGGCCGTGGCGGAGGATCTGACCTCGCTTTGGGGGGCAGTGGCGTTTTGGGGCGCTGTGGCTTTGGTGCTTATTGTAGTTGGCCTTTTCTCCCTCCGACACATATATTCAGCACCCACGGTAGAGCTTACCCGGGGGCAGATCTCACGTAAGCATATGCCCATGCCCGCGTTTTTTGAACGACTGTTCCCCGGCAAGAATTATTACCGGATCAGCTTTGACGATGTACTGGCGCTGCAGATTTTGGCGGAGCGCTGCTCCAGTCAGGACGACAGCAGTGCTCGTACCTTTATTAGCTACGAGTTGATTTTGGTTCTGAAAAAGAGAAAGCGCGTACTCTTGGTGGACCATGGAAACCTGGAAGTTATTCAGTCTGATGCCAGGACACTGTCGTCACTGTTGGGTGTGCCCGTCTGGGACGGGTCGGCCCATCCTCTGGAGAGCCTTTTGGTGAGACCCTTTTAAAACTCTGTCTTTTTCCAGTTAAATAAACTCGGGAACCCTTACTGGAACCTGGGTAGTTCGTCCAGCGTGATCACCCGATTATGTTCATACACATGGCGTTTATGCGCCTGAGTGTTGTAGTGCTCGCCCGTCCAAAAGTTGTTGGGGTGATCGCCCGTCGTGTCTAAGGTGCCATCGTTCCAGACCATAAACCACAGCCAATGGGCACCGTCATTTTGCATGGTATCCGGATCGGGGATATTGCTGTTTTCACTCAGCGCGATCATTTTTTCCTGATGTGCGAAGGTGTTGGTGAGCTGGTACAGGGCGAGCTGTGACTCGTAGTTGCGCGCACCGTCGTAGATGTCGGTACTGACAATATCCACAAGATCGTCACCTGGATACCAGATAGCGTTTTGTCCGTTCCATACCCATATGAGATTATTCAGGCCGTGGTAGTGAGTCAGTCGCTCGAAAAGGTAGCGCCACAGTAGTGTTTGCGCGTAGGCCGCAGGCACGCCATCGGTGCGTGAGCGGCCCCACCAGAACCAGCCGCCGGCGGCCTCGTGAAGTGGACGCCAAAGTACGGGTACACCGGCGTTTTCCAGCTTTTGCAGCTCGATCGCAATTAAGTCTACGTCGTTTTCAATAGCGGCAAAGGCAGTGCTGTCTGTATCCAGTGTGCCGTTTTTAACGGGAATAAGGAAAGCGGTGTTTTTGCTGGCTTCTTGCTGGGCGGAGTAGAAATTGTGGGTCTCGCCGGACGGGTCGCGCCAGTGCCAGGCGAAGGTCACCAGCCCACCGCTCTTCCAAAAATCAATGGCCTCTTCCGTCTGCGTCAAGCCCGAGCCGTTGGCGTAGACTCCGTAGTTCATAAAGTCGTACCCCATGAGAGCCGGTGCTTTGCCTGTGGCATCAATAACGCGCTGCTGCATGTCAACGTCATCGGCCCAGGTCAAGTCCATTTGCCCGGCAAGCATCGCCTGGCCCCACTGGCTGAGCAGGTAGTCGAACACCGCCTTGGCTTCGGCGCTGGCATCGGGTGTGACAAGGCGGTCGGACAAAGGCGCCTGAGTTTTCTGGCTGTTGCCGGGGCAGAAATCGCGCGCGATACAGTACTCACCGGATAAAAACCGCAGGCCACTGCTGCCACTGGCGCAATAACGGATTTGCTCGGCGCCGACCTTACAGTGATCAAAGTCGCCCGCGCCGGGGTCAGCCGGCGACTGATATACCACGCAGTTGTGGCCGTTTTCCCAGCCCCAGCCGCTCTCGGGTTGAGCGTATCGGCAGTACGGTAAACCATTACTCGCGGCATTGGGTATCAAGCCGCTTGTCGCTGGGCTCGGAGCGGGTGTGCTGGAGGCTTGGCTGGATGACGCATCTTTGCCGGATAGGCTGGAAGCCTCGTCTGTCGTGAAGGCTGTGCCGGATGACTTACCGCCGCTGCTGCCACAGGCGGTCGCGAAAACGCAGAAGATAAAGCTGAGCAGAAGGCGGTGCGGCGTCATGGTGTGGGGTTCTCAGCCTGTTATTATTGCGAGAATTGTAACCGATTACATTAGTGCTTCCAAGTGCCGGCTGTGTGTGCCGGTAAATCCGGGGGTGTCATCACCCTGTCACCACCGTTCTCAATACTTTGTCGCTTTGACCATGTGGGGGATGTTCAATGCCTGATGTATCCAGAAGGGGTTTTATCCGAGCTGGCTTGTTTGGACTTGGCGGCATCTATGTCACTTCGGCGCTGACCGGCTGTGGCAGTGATAGTGACGACAACGAACTTGGAATGGGTCGCTTTGCTCACGGTGTGGCCTCGGGAGATCCGCTCGCCGACAGTGTGATTTTATGGACGCGGGTGACGCCCGCCGACACCAGTGCCGAATCCGTGCGGGTGAGCTGGGAGGTCTCCGAGAATGCGGCGTTTCGCCAGATTATCGCCGAGGGCTCGGGGGATGCGCATTTGTCCCGCGATTTTACGATCAAAGTGGACGTGCGCGGCCTGAGCCCCGATACCCATTATTATTACCGCTTCAGAACGGCCAATAGCGCATCGGCCACCGGGCGTACGCGCACCCTGCCGGATCATACCAGCGAGCGTTTGCGCCTTGCCGTGTTGTCCTGCTCAAACTACCCCGCCGGTTTCTTTCACGTTTACAACCACCTCGCCAGCCAAGATGTAGATCTGGTTCTGCACCTTGGTGATTATATTTACGAGTACGGCCGCGACGGCTACGCCTCGCAGATGGCCGAGCAGCTGGGGCGCGTGTCGCAGCCGGCACACGAAATTCTGACGCTGGACGATTACCGCACCCGTTATGCCCAGTACCGCAGCGACCCGGACTTGCAGGCAGCACACGCGTCGGCGCCGTTTTTGGTGGTATGGGATGACCACGAGATTGCCAACGACACATACGACGGCGGCGCCGAAAATCACAACGACGGCGAGGGGGATTTCGCCGAGCGCAAGCTGGCGGCCTTGCGGGCCTACTTCGAATGGCTACCGATTCGCCCCGAGACCACGGGCGACAGCGACTCGCTGGCCATGCCTTCAAGCATTTACCGTCAGTTTGAGTGGGGCAGCCTCGTCAATTTACTGATGCTGGACACCCGCAACGAGGCTCGGGCCAAACCGCTGGTGGTGACCGACTATTTTGATGCCCAAACCGGCGCTTTCGATTTTCCCGGCCTGTTTGGCGCTATCAATGATCCGACTCGCGAGCTGCTCGGCGCGCGCCAGCGAGACTGGTTGAGTGCCGCCATCGGAACTTCGAGCGCCACCTGGCAAATCCTCGGGCAACAGGTCTTGATGGGCCGGATGTATCTGCCGTTTGCCATTGCTACCCAGCAATTGAGCATCCCAGATTACGCCGAGCTGGGTGCTTTGGCGCTACTTGCCGGGCGCGCCCAGCAAAACGACCCGACCCTGACGACGCAGGAGCTCGCCTATCTGCAGGCCAATCAATCGCGGCTGACACCAGCGGTGATGGCGCTGCTGCAGGCTCCCAACATCCCTTACAACCTGGATGCCTGGGACGGCTACGGTCACGCCCGCGAGCAGGTGTTGTCCATGGCTCGGGAGGCCAACGCCCGATTGGTGGTGCTGGCTGGGGATACCCACAACGCCTGGGCCAATGAATTGGCCGACGCCGATGGTCATCCCGTGGGGGTTGAGTTTGCCACCTCCTCGGTAAGCTCGCCGGGGCTGGAAGAGTATTTGGGGGTGCCCGAGGCGGCCTATGCCCAAACCGAAGCGGGTATTGTCAATCTAGTGGCGGGGCTAAAGTATTTAAACGCAGGCGATCGCGGTCTTCTCACGCTCGATATCACCCACGAGCGGATACTCGCCGAGTGGGCGTTTGTCTCTTCGGTGCAAGAGGCCAGTTACACACTGCTCACTGAGCGCGCTAAGCGCCTGGCTGTGCAGGCCCAGACCAGTACAGTGCTGGTTGAGCCCTGACATTTACTTGCGTTGATCGCTGTGGCAAGGTGCCCAAAAACGCTTGGGCACTTTGCATGATCAACACGCTGGCTATTGGCAACTACCGTTCGCTGCGCAAAGTCACTATCGCCCTGGGTGGCCTGAATGTGATTACCGGGCCCAATGGCAGCGGCAAGTCCAACCTCTATAAAGCCCTTGTGTTGCTCGCTAAAACCGCCCAAGGCGGTGTTGTCAGTGCTCTGGCAAAGGAAGGTGGCCTGCACTCCACGTTCTGGGCCGGCCCGGAAAACATCAGCCGGCGCATGCAAAGCGGCGATGTGCCGGTAGAGGGTGGGCCCCGGCAGGCGCGCACCCGGCTCAGGCTCGGCTTTGCCGGCGAGGATTTTGGCTACGCTATCTCCCTCGGTTTGCCCACGCCGTCGAGCTCGGCGTTTTCCCTCGACCCAGAAATCAAGCGCGAGACCCTCTGGGCGGGACCCGTGTACCGGCCGGCTGCGGCCCTGCTGGAGCGCGACGGTGGAGTCATCAAATGCCGCGATGGACGGGGGTGGGACGTCATCAGTCAGCACGCCGCCAGCTTTGACAGCGTATTCAGCGAGGTGGCCGACCCGGTGCGAACCCCCGAGGTGGTGAGCATGCGCGATCGGATTCGCGCCTGGCGCTTTTACGATCACCTTCGTACCGATGCTCAAGCGCCCGCGAGGATGGCGCAGTTGGGCACTCGCACCCCGGTGCTCGGTCACGACGGGCAAGACTTGGCTGCGGCGCTGCAAACCATTATGGAGGTGGGGGATAGTCAGGCGCTGCAGGCGGCAATCAGTGATGCGTTTCCGGGCGCGCGGCTGGGGGTCGCTCAAAGTGCCGAGGGCTTGTTCACCGTGAGTTTTCATCAGCACGGGCTGCTGCGTCCGCTCTCGGCGCTAGAGCTTTCTGACGGTACCCTGCGCTACTTGCTCTGGGTTGCCGCTCTGCTCACGCCGCGCCCGCCACCGATGATGGTACTCAACGAACCTGAAACCAGCTTGCATCCCGATTTATTGCCCGCGCTGGCAAGACTGATCATTAAAGCCTCCGAGCGCACCCAGGTGTGGGTTGTCTCCCACGCGTCGCGGTTGATCGCCGCGCTGGAGCAGTCCGCCCATTGTCACTGTATTGCTCTGGAAAAATCCTTGGGCCAGACGCAGGTTGTCGATCAGGGTCTGCTCGACGAGCCCGCCTGGCACTGGCCCGATGGTGGTAAATAACCATCAGCATGACCGCTAAGCCGTGCCGCCGAGTTTTACCGCTGGCGATGCGCAGTGGGTGAGTTTAAAAAGTCACCTTAACGCCTACAGAGCCAAACGTACCCATTTCGGCAGAGTCTTCAATATAGAGTTCGCCAGTGGCGTTGACTTGCTCATAGTCGAGCTGGCGCTCAGAGATGTTGTCGGCGTTGAGCACGTTGAGTACATCAATAAAGAAACTGGCGTCTTTGCCAAACAGTGTGAGCTCTCGCTCGGCCCGAATATCCAGCCGGGTGTAGGTGGGTAGGCGGTCGGCGTAGGCTTCCCCGTAGACGGGCAGGTAGCGCCCCGGAAAGTTGGGGTTTTCCTGAACACCGATAATTTCTGTGGTGGCCTCGCCGCTTTTGGCCGTAAAGCGAAACCCCAGGTCCCATTTTGGTGTGAGCGCGTAGTGGCCGACCAGGTTAAAGACGATGGGTGTGTCGAACGTATACTCGCGCGTTTCGCCCGAGCGTGTATTGGTGCGCTCGCTGACAGAGTAGCTGAGCGACATCCAGCCGTACCAGCGATCGGTGAGATTGCGGTTGATAAACAGCTCCAGGCCGCGTACTTCACCGGTGACGTCGTTGCTGTAGAGCTGATCGGTGTCCGGTTGATCCTCATCCAGTGCCAGTGGCAGCTCTGACAAATCCTTGTAGTAAGCCTCCAGAGACCAGTTCCAGCGGTCGTTGATGTCGCCGGTAAAACCGAAGGTGTAGTGATCCGCCAGTGGCGAGCCGAGCTCTGGGTTACCCACGGTGGGAAGCAGGTATTCCACGTTGGGGGTGCGATTGTAGCGCCCGGCGGAACTGATCAGGCTGAGAATGGGGAGTATGTCCCAGGTGAGAGCCGCGCGCGGATTGGTGAAGTATTCGTCGGTGTAGTCGTTGCCGGCGTACTGCAGTCCGAGCTCGAGATTCACACTCTCCGTTATCTGCCAGTTGTCTATCAAATAGACACTGCTTTCGGCAATAGCGATATCGCGCGCGTCTTCGATCAATTCGCGTCTGTCCTCGTCGCAGTCGACATCAAACTCAGTGCAGACAAAAAGGATCATGCGCGTGCTGTAGTGGTAGTCGTTTTCGCTGTACTCACTACCGAGTGTCAGTGTGTGATCTCCCACCAGCGCACTGATCCAGGCGCGGCCCTGAAGACTGTCGAGCTCGAGGTCCAGGTAATAGTTATCGCCCCACTCCACCTCTTCCAGATCGGCGTAGTGTGAGAGGGTAATGCCGGCTTGAAGGCCGGTGTCGCCCTGAAAAAGCCAATTGATTCCCTGGCTGTCAAACTCGCGATTGATCATGGCATCGCCCTGATAATCGGGGTTTTTCTGCACAAAGTCTGATAAATCCGTAAATTCGGCTTCGGCGAAGTCTTGCGCACCGGCGAGTGTCAGGCTCAGACTGTGATTGTCATTGAGGTCCCACTGGGTTTTGAACTGGTAGTCACTGTCCTCGGGAGCGCTGATGATGCGGATGCCGTCTTCATCCGGCTCGTCATCCTCCGGCAGGAAAAACTGAATCAGGCCAACCCGAGCCGAGAGGTAAAAAGCGGCTGAATCGGACAGCGCGCTTTCGACAAAGACGCCCGCCCGCAGGAGCGACAGGTTGACTGTGGTGCTCAGCGGTTGCCTGGCTGGATCGCGCAATCGCACATCGAATATAGCGCCGGTCGCCTGTGAGTACTGAGCACCGAAGCCGGCGGCGAAGAGTTGGAAGTCCTGGATGACGTTCTCGTCAAAAATCGACGTATTGAACTGGTGAAAAATATAGCCTGCAGGCATACCGTCGATGTAATAGCGGTTGTCATCCGGGGAGGAACCGCGCACCGCAGGTGGCCCGCCGGCGGCCGGCGTTACTACGCCAGGCAGAGCGGTAATGGCGCCCAACGGATCGCCCAGCGAGCCGGGCATGTCCACCAGCTTCTGGGTGTCCTCGGTGATCTCGGTAAAATTGGCCTTGCGAACACCGAGCACTACCGTCTCCTCGATGGGGGATTGCTCAGTGTCTTCGGCGAGACTGACGGTACTCATGCACAATAGGGGCAAGCAGAGAAACCGGAGGGTGCGGCTAGCCATAATCGAACGTCCTTGAAGGGCTGTAGAGCGCGCGATTATAGAGAGCTTTCGGTGACAGGAGTGTTTAATGGCTCAGTTTTATGAGCCAGTTCAAACTGGGTGCTATGCCCGAGCGCCGGGCAAGCGGGCGCTCAGTGCCGCCCGCCTCGCATCTCTACTGTGCGCCGGCTGCTCGGGCTGCCACTATGGCGGCTGGGGCCGGCAGAGCGGTTGATATTCCGCGGGCTTTGCTGAATCTGCCGGCGCATATCCGAGGCTTCTGGCCGGCTCGGGCGTAGTGTTGGGCTCGGCGTGGCTCGCTCTGTAGCGGGCGCACGGGCCTCCGGCACCCGTCTTTGGTTTTGCGACTGCTCCATGATGGCACGGCTGCGCGGAGTGGTGTTGATGTTTGAGCGTCTTTCAGTGATGGAGGTGGCCCGGTCTGCCCCACTTTGTTGCGGTTGCGTCTCTGGCCTGACCGTGCGGTTGACGTTTTCCCGCCGCTGATCCTGGCCAAATACCGCGTCGCGCCTGCTCGAGTGATGCCGCAGTTGTTCTGTGACCTGCTCGTGCCGGCGCTCGCTGCGATGATAGCTCGGTTGGTTATGATCCCAGTGCTGGCGGCTGTTCACTGTCTGATAGCGGACATTGCGCCGATGGTGAGGGTTGTGGCGCCAGCGCTCCACCTCCCTCTGGCGATAACCATAGCTGTGGTGGTGGTAGTGGTAGTAAGGGCGGTGTTGACTGATCACTACGGTGCGATGGCTCCAGTGAAACCCGCTAAAGTAAAACCAGTTGCCCACCGGTGCATGATAGCCCCAGTAAAAGCCGCCGCTGTAGCGCGGCGGACGAGGCCAGTAGACCGGAGGATAGGCCGACCAGGCCCAACTGCCGTAGACCACTCGGGTGTCGTAGTAAGGTACATAAACCACTTCGCGCCTGACCGGTTGAATGACAATTTGGCGGTCCTCGTAGACCACTTCCTGATGTTCCATATCTTTCAGGGCGCCGTTATCCCAGGCCTGTTGGCGCAAGGTCTGAACGGCGTCCAGTGTTGCGCCCTCATCCGCGAGAAAAGCCTCGCCCAGCTCTTGTGTCCAAAGTAAGTCTTCACTCATGCGCGAGAGCAGTTCGGGGAAGGCGATTAGTGCTTTGACGCTGGGGTCCCAAGGCTGGTGCTCGGCGGCCTGAACGGCTTTCTCGCCTTTAAGTCCTGAGTTTTGTTGGGCCCAGCGGTCGGCCTGTACCACTTCGAGGGGGTAGGTGGCGGCAATAAGAATGTGGGTCAGCACAGTATCCGGGTAGAGTGCGATGGGGGCGAGCAGCTGCTGCAAGCGCTGGGGAGAGACGCTCTCACCTTGCGCCTGCGTGCTATTGGCCGCGCAGCCGAGCGACAGGGCGCAGAGCACCGTCAGGCACAGAAATTGTTTGATTGACGCCATGGTAAACCTCCGGGGGCAAGGCCCTCCAAATTGCATAAGAGCCTGACGATATTAACAGGCCCTTATGCCAGTCTAGGCAACCGTCATTAACCGGAGCTGAATGTCGGCAGTCGGGTTTGGTCATTGAGTGGCCCGTGAGCCTTGGACTGCGTCTGATCAGATTTTATCCATGTGTCCTTTTTTGGATCTTACCCGGTCTTTTGCGCGGCGAAAGCGGCGCAAGCCTTGAGGAAAATTGTGCCGCTTGGCGGTGCATTTGGTTGCGCTATCATAACTGTTTGCCCGTTTTTTGGACGCGATTATGATGATTTTGTTGGGTGTTTTGGCTGGCTTTTACGAAAAAAATTGCTGGGCCAGCTTCTGCCTGCTTTTCTTTAACTCATTGAATTAAAAGAAAAAAAATAGTCCCGCTTTCAGGTGGGAAAAGTGAGACACGCCATGTTATCGATCACCGTCAAAGTGGGACGACGGTTTAACGGCACGGACGAGATATTAGCGTCGGTTTGGTCGGTGCAGATGTTTGGCCGGCTCAAAGACATAACAATAATGGTTCGAGGATCAGCTCCATGATGAAAAAACAGAACTTTAAGCGCAGGCTCATCGCTTCCGCAGTTGCCTCTACAGCTCTGGCCGGAATGGGAAATCTGGCATTTGCCCAGTCTGATGAGGATATGCTGGAAGAAGTAGTCGTTACTGGTATCCGCGCCAGTCTCGAGCGCTCGATGGACATCAAGCGGGACTCTCAGGGTGTTGTAGACGCGATCTCTGCTGAAGATATCGGTAAATTCCCAGATTCCAACCTCGCCGAATCTCTGCAGCGTATCACCGGTGTGTCGATCAACCGCAGCAACGGTGAAGGCTCCAAAGTGACCGTGCGTGGCTTTGGTCCGGATTACAACCTGGTTACCCTGAACGGTCGTCAAATGCCGGGCACTACCATTGAGGCCACCAGCGTCTCTGGTTCTCGCTCTTTTGACTTCTCAAACATCGCCTCTGAAGGTATCAGCGGTGTTGAAGTGTACAAAACCGTACGCGCTGAGAATCCGGCCGGTGGTGTTGGTGCGACCATCAACATTAAAACCGCACGTCCGCTTGAAAACCCCGGTCAGCAGCTGTCTGTGGGTGTTAAGGGCGTTTATGACGATTCAGCAGCGGATCCGAGCCTGACACCTGAAATCTCTGGCCTGTACAGCAACACTTTCGCCGATGACAAGTTCGGTGTGGGTCTGTCTTTCAGCTA
This sequence comes from Gilvimarinus algae, assembly GCF_030518215.1. Lineage (GTDB taxonomy): Bacteria > Pseudomonadota > Gammaproteobacteria > Pseudomonadales > Cellvibrionaceae > Gilvimarinus > Gilvimarinus algae. The sequence continues at coordinate 60,171 of NZ_JAULRT010000035.1, read as the reverse complement.
TCAGGATCGTGAAGGCGGCAACGCCAATTCAGAAGTGGGCACCGGTTGGCGCTACTTTGAGGCAGGCGCTGAGGGTTGGGGTGCAATCACTAACCTGCAGGACACCGATTTCCACACCAATCCGCCGAGCCCGGAAGATGGTGATCTCTACGCAGTGCCACAGCAGACCGGCTACAGCTTTAACGAGTACGAGCGTACCCGTATCAACGGCCAATTGGTGCTGCAATACGCGCCTACCGACGACATCGTAGCCACCATGGACTACACCTACTCCAAGAAAGAGGAGTCTTCCAAGTTCTCCGATGTGGGTGCTTGGTTTAACTTCGGTGCCAACCGTCGCACCTCTTGGACCGATGCCGGTGCGGGCGTGGTTGAGTCGCCGCTCATGTACGAAGAGTTTGGCCTGAACGGCGCTGACCTCACCTTTGGTGCTGGTTACAATGCCAGCGTTAACGAAAATGACTCTCTGGGCCTGAACGTCGAGTGGACTGTCACTGATCGCCTGACCCTGGAGTTCGATGCGCACGCCTCGGAAGCAGAGTCCAAGCCTGACAGCCCTTACGGTAACAGCAACGTTATTACCACTTCGGCTTTCCTGCGTGACTCTTCAGCCGTTTACCTGGGCCAAGATCTGCCCGTACTGAACGTGGGCGTTTCCAAGGACGTTGAGCTGAGCGACCTGCAGATCACTGGTAGCTCATTCCGCAACGCGCGGATGGTGCACGAAATCGATCAGTTCCAGTTCAAAGGTAATTTCGAGTTCACTGATCAGTTCGATATGGACTTCGGTGTATCTCGCATCGAGCAGAGCAACCGCTCTACCTTTGCCAACAACCAGCGCGATACCTGGGGCGGTCTGGGTAATCCGGGCGATGTGCCGATGGATGGTTACACGCTGGACGATATTGGCAGCTACTTTGACAATGTCAGCGGTCACGACAGCGAAAACCTCCTGGGCTTCCGCTATGTAGCCGACTTTGACAAAGTGGTTCAGTACGCCGCTGACAACCTGGACGATGGCGGTGGTTTCTCCGACTGCGCCAACGGTAGCACCTATTACTGTATGAACCCGACTCCCGATGATGTGCGCATCATTGAGGAAGATTCAAACAGTGCCTGGGTCCAGCTCAACATGGATACCGACATCGCCGGTATGCGCACCAGAGCTGCCTTGGGTGTGCGCTGGGAAGACACTGAAACCCGCTCCTACGCCACGCCGATCGAAGATCAGTTCACCGGTGAAGTTGCCTGGATCGGCGGTAACGAGATGTACCTGCTGACTGCCGATGATTACTCGGTAGATCCGGTCGAGAACGGTGTCGGTGGCTACGACTACTTCCTGCCGAGCCTGGATATCGCTGTCGATGTATTGGACGACGTAGTGGTCCGTGCTTCTTATGGCCGCAGCTTGGGTCGTCCGCTGTGGAACCAAATGAGCGCCCTGTCTGTAGGTCGTGGTCCGATCGCGCCTCAGTCTATGTTCCCTGGCACAGCCGGTGGTGCGGCGACTCGCGGCAATATCGACCTGAAGCCAATCCTGTCGGATAACTTCGACCTGTCGGTGGAATGGTACTACGGTGACGCCAGCTACGTGTCTGTGGGTTACTACAAGAAAGACGTAGAGAACTTCATCGGCTCTACCGTAACGCCGGAAGAGCTGTTCGATGCTCCGGACCCGTCTCAGGGTAGCCGTCGCGACGCCGCTGTTGCCGCTGATCCTAACAACCAGTGGAGCACTGGCGCGGTTCGTGACTACATCGTCAATAACACTGAAGAAGGTGAGCCTGGTGTTGACTTCACCAAGTTCCCCAGCTGGGTTCTCGGCCTGCCGGGCGATCCGAACGTGATCTTCAATGTGACCGAGTTCGTCAACCAGGATAACGCGTCTTTCGATGGTTGGGAGTTCGCGGTACAGCACACCTTCTGGGATACCGGTTTTGGTGTGGTGGCGAACTACACTATCGCCGAGTCTGACACCAGCTTTGACGACAACGATATTGCCAACGCACAGTTTGCATTGACTGGCTTGAGCGATACCGCCAACTTCATCGCTTTCTACGAGAAAAACGGTGTCCAGCTGCGTGTTAGCTACAACTGGCGCGACCAGTTCCTGGCCGGCACAGCCGATGGTACCGGTGCTAACCCGACTTACGTCGAAGACTATAGTCAGATTGACGTGAATGCCAGCTACGATATCAGTGAGAACTTCACGATATTCCTGGAAGGCATCAACGTTACGGATGAGTATGGTCGGAACTTCGGGCGTACAGACCTGTTGACCAAAGGCGTGTACACCAGTGGTCCACGCTACAACATTGGTGCTCGCTACACTTTCTAACGAAAGTGTAGTCTTGTAACGCGCGCTATGCGCATGAAAAAGCCGCTGTTTATCAGCGGCTTTTTTGTCCTTGGCCGTATATCGGTTAGGCTGAGTGAGTGGGCAGGTGTCAGCTGACGGGCTCTGTCCAGCTAAGAGAGAAACAGTGCCAAGAACTGCCCTTCGGGCTGGATATTGGTGGAGTCTGGCGTCATACTCATTGTTGCATGCCCGATAAGAGTACAAGTCAAAAGGCGTAGAATGCTATGAGCAGTGTAGAGTTGGTAAATAAGATTGATCACAAGGACGTCAAAGTCATTACGCGCCGGGCCGAAGAGCTCGGTGACAACGTCATGCTGGTGCAGACCTTCCCTCTGGAGCTGCGCTATATTCAGCCACATTACCCCATTGTGTTTCAAAAAGTCCGAGATTCCGACCGGTTTATTGTTGTCGCCCTTTTTGGCCTGGAGGACGGTGAAAACCTGTTTCTCGAAGAGGCCGGCTGGAACGCGGGTTACATCCCTTTGATGATGCAAAGACAACCCTTTCAGATAGGCTTTCAGAAAGGGCAGGACGGTGTCGTTCGCGTGCTGCATATCGACATGAGCAGCCCTCGCGTGAGCAAGACCGATGGTAGCAGCCTGTTCTCGGAGTTTGGTGAACAAACCGAATTTCTGGATTATATGGCCTCGGCACTCGAAACCATTCACTTGTGGGGCGAGCAGGGCGAGAATTTTGATAAGGTGTTGAACAAGTACAACTTGCTCGAACCCGTGACCTTTGACATCACGCTTGAAACAGGTCGTCAAGCCCAGCTCCTCGGCTTTCACACCATTAACGAGGAGGTCCTTGCCGGTTTGAGCGGCGAGGCTCTGGATGAGCTTAACAAGCTCGGTTACCTGCTGCCTATTTACATGGCGGTGGCCTCTCTGGCCAATGTGAAAAAGCTCATTAAGCTCAAGAGTCAGCGCGAAGCCATCGACTATCAGGAGGCTTGATCTTCAGGCGCTTGTTATGAATACAGTAAAGTCGGTGAGCGCATCTACCGCGGGTGTTATTCCTGACTGGGTGCTCTCGTCACGCGAGCCGGTATTGCTTCGGGGGCTGGTAAGTCACTGGCCCGTAGTTGAGGCTGGCTTGCAGTCGGACGCACAGGTGAGCGCATACCTTGAAAGGTTTTATCAGGGGCGGCCAGTTACTTACTACCAGTGTGATCCTTCGGCGCAGGGAAAAATATTTTATAACGATAACTACAGTGGTTTTAATTTCAAACGCTCAGAGGCAAACCTGTCACAAGTTTTGCGTTTGCTTGAGCAGGGTCGGGGTGCTGCTGAGGCACCTGTTTACTATATAGGCTCGACGCTTGTAGATGAGTGGTTGCCGGGTTTTCAGGAGGATAACCGACTCACGCTAGAAGGAGTCTCGGAACCTTTGGTCAGTGTTTGGCTGGGCAATCAAAGCGTGGTGTCTGCACACTATGACTGCCCCAACAATATTGTCTGCAATGTGGCGGGGCGGCGACGCTTCAGTTTGTTTCCACCCGATCAGCTGGAGAATCTATACGTTGGCCCCTTGGATGTTACGCCCTCAGGCCGGCCAATCAGCCTTGTGGATATCGACAATCCGGATTTGGAAAAATTTCCCAAATACCAAATAGCGGAGCAGCAAAAGCGAGTAGTGGAGCTCGGCGCGGGGGATGCGCTGTTTATTCCAGGTATGTGGTGGCATCACGTAAGGGCACTTGAAAACCTGAATGTGTTGGTGAACTACTGGTGGCGGAGTCAACCCGATTATATGAGCAATCCAGAGTATGTTTTGCACCATGCGCTGTTGAGCTTACGGGGCCTGCCGCAGGAGCAGCGCGAAATATGGAAAAATATTTTTAATCACTACATTTTTGACTATCAGGAAGACAATCACCGGCATATTCCGCCTCAAGTTCTCGGCGTCCTGGCGCCGGCGCATCGCAGTCTGGCAAAGAGAATCCGGGCCCATTTGGCGTCCATTTTCAACAGACCCTAGTATCCTGTAAAGCAGATTGTTGGGAGAGAGTTTTGAACAATACAAGAATAAAGAAAGTAGTCATCGCCGGTGGCGGAACGGCGGGGTGGATGGCTGCCGCCCTGATCTCCAAATCTTTGGGCCGGGGGGTTGAGCTGACCTTGGTTGAGTCCGATGCTATCCCCACCGTTGGGGTCGGCGAGGCGACGATTCCGCCCATTATCAACTTTCACAAAGTTCTTGATTTGGGAGAAAAAGAGTTCTTGTCCCGGGTCAACGGCACCTTCAAGCTGGGTATCTCGTTTGAGGGCTGGCACGATTTAGGCAAAGACTACGTACACTCGTTTGGTTTTGCGGGAAAGAGCAACTGGGCGGCCGAGTTTCATCACTTCTGGGTGGGAGCTAAAAAGCGCGGTATTGACGTGTCCCAATACGGTGACTACTGCGCCGAGCACCTCGCGGCCAGAATGAAGAAATTTGCCGTAGTGCCTAAAAACGGCGTTAACTATGCGTACCATTTGGACGCCGGCTTGTACGCGAAATTTCTTCGCGAAGTGAGTGAAAAGTACGGCGCTGTACGCAAAGAGGGCACCATCGCCAAAGTTAATCTCGATCAAGATGATGGCTCTATAAAGTCTATTCTTCTGGAGTCAGGGGAGACGGTAGAGGGCGATCTGTTCGTGGATTGTACCGGTTTTCGCGCACTCTTGATTGGTGAGGCGCTCGGTACCGGCTACGACGACTGGTCACACTGGCTGCCATGCAACAGCGCTGTTGCCGCGCAAACAGAACTAACGGCGCCTCCCTTACCCTACACACGCTCTATTGCCAGGCCCTTTGGCTGGCAGTGGCGAATCCCTTTGCAGAACCGTGCAGGCAACGGGCTAGTTTTCTCCAGTGATTATTTGTCTGACGAGGATGCCAAAACGTTTCTTGCCGAGAATGTGGATGGAAAGCTGTTAACCGACCCGAGGGTGATAAAATTCACCACCGGCTCGCGCAAAGTCCACTGGAAGAAAAACTGTGTCGCCATTGGTCTTTCCAGTGGTTTCCTGGAGCCTTTGGAGTCAACCAGCATTCACTTGATTCAGCGCTCAATCACCCGCCTTGTTCAGCTTTTCCCTTCCAATGGCATAAAGCAAAGCCAAGTGGATGAGTTTAACCAGCAGTGTCGTGATGAGATTGAGAGCATCAGAGACTTTATTATTTTGCACTATCATGTGACGGATCGGGATGACAGTGACTTTTGGCGCTATTGCCGCACCATGGATGTGCCGGATTCGCTAAGCCATCGCATTAAACTGTTCAAAGAAACCGGAAAGATTTTTAAAAAGGACCTAGATTTGTTTGCCGAGGAGTCCTGGGTGCAGGTGATGATGGGGCAGGGCCTAATGCCCGATGCCTATCACCCCGTGGTCGACACTATGGCCGACGATTCGCTGGGTGAGTTTTTAAAAGACACATTGATGTCGACAAAGCAAAAGGTAGAGCGCTTACCCGAGCATCATGAGTTTATCGAGTATTACTGTAAATCGACTGTGGTGTGACACGTGCTGGCAAGCAAGCCCTCGGCTAATGTGAAAGTCTATGGTATCGGATCAGATGATGCCAAAATTCTGGTTGTTGACGATTTTTCTGACAGCCTTGCCGACATACAGAAAGTCGCATGCGGCAATCTCGATTACAGACCGGATGGTAAGACCAGCTACCCAGGTCTTCGGGCTTGCCTGCCGGATGATTATGTCCATCACGTGCTCGCCTTTTGCGAGCCGTTGTTGAGAAGTGAGTTTTCTATTCCGCAAGCGCGTCGCCCGGAGGTTTCCATGGCTTACTTCTCCTTACTGACGACCAATGAGAGTGAGCTGTCGGTGATGCAGAGGCTGCCTCATTTTGATACCACCAAGCGGCATTACTACGCCGTTTTGCACTACCTGAACGAGGGCGAATTCGGAGGAACTGGATTTTTTCGACATTTGCCTACCGGATTCGAGGCGATTTCGACAGAGAAAAGGGAATTGTATCAACAGTCCGTATTGTCTTTTATGGCCGTAAAGGGATTTCCGCAGCCCGGTTATATGGGCGAGTCGTCGCGTCAGTTCCAGTGCTACGAAAAAGTTGATTACCGATGCAATCGGCTGGTGATGTATCCCGGCCGCTTACTTCACAGCGGTTTGGTGTCGCAGCAACGGGATGTCTGTAGTGATCCGGCGCGTGGCCGGCTGACCGCCAATGTATTTATTGATTTTGAAACAAGTTGAGTTTACCCGGGCATAAACGCTCGCAGATTAGGATAAAGAATAATGGCAGAGTTACTTTTTTATAACAAACCCGCGCCTCTGGCGCGGGATAAGCATCAGGCGCTGCGGTTTAATGCGCAGCAGGGGTATGGCTATGCCTCAGGCGTAAACGCGGTTCCACTGTCTGGCAACGAATTTTTCCCAGCCAGCCGTGATTATCCTGTGATGTTCACCGAGTCGGGCAGTAGTTTCCTGCCAGTTGCGCTCTTGTCCCTGACTTCGGGTGGCCATCAGCTGGGACAGTCGTGGCAGGGGTTTTACGTCCCGGAATTTGTCAAACGCTATCCTTTTGCGCTGGCAGAGGATAAAAGTGTGGTGATGATCGATGAGTCGGCGCCCCATTTTTCCGAGACAGAAGGTGATCGACTGTTCGATGATGCGGGTAATCCTTCAGAATTTCTTCAGGGCATACTGCAGTATTTAAATCAGCTCGAAACCATGCACCGTATGACCCTCGAGTATACCTTTGCACTAAAGGTGAAAGGCCTGCTGGTAAGATCCGACGTTGAAGTAAAAATGAAAGGTTCCAGCCTTAAGCTGGACGACTTTTTCGTTGTCGACACTAACGAGTTTCATAGTGCGCTGACCGAGGAAGAAATCGTCGATTGGTACCACAAAGGGTGGCTCGGCTGGACCTACGCTCATCTTCACTCTATTGGTGCGGTCAGTAATCTGGCCAGACGAATGGTGACCGCAAAAGGCTAAGCATGAACCCCATTGCAGAGCTTGACGCACTGGACGATGTCAAAAGTCTTCAAAGGGATAATCAGCCGGCGGTTATCCGCGGTATGGTGTCCGACTGGACGTTGGTTAAAAAGGCCGCTTCAGGCTTGCCAGCGCTGGCGGACTATCTTCGCTCGTTTGATGTTGGTCACCCATTTCAGGCGATGATCGCCCCCTCGTCCCAAGGCGGGAGACTGTTCTATAAGCCGGACTTAAGCGGCTTTAACTTTGATCGGTTAAACGGCGATCTCGCCGAGGCCCTTAAAATACTCGAGGCGCTGAGTGACAAGCCCAATCCGCCGACTTTTTATGTGGGTTCAAAAAAAATAGAAGAGTATTTGCCGGGCCTGGAAGTAGAAACGCCCATGCGGGTGCTGCCTTCCTCCGTCGCTCCCAGTATCTGGTTTGGCAATGCCTCCGTGGTGGCCACTCACAATGACGATTCTGAGAATCTTGCCTGTGTGGCGGCAGGAAGTAGAAAGTTTGTCCTGTTTCCCCCGGATGAAGAGGAAAATCTTTATCTAGGGCCACCAGATCTTACACCCGCTGGACGCGTAGTGAGCCTTGTGGATCTGCAGGCGCCGAATCTCAAAGCCTTTCCGCGTTTCGAGCGGGCCTTACGCAATGCCCAGTGCGCGACCTTGCGGCCGGGCGATGTAATTTACATTCCAACCAATTGGTGGCACAACGTTGAGGCGCTGGGCTCTGTCAACGTACTGGTGAATTTTTGGTGGCGAGACTGATCGCCATGGATTTGGTATTAGTTTTTATCCGATGCCGGGTATTGCGGCGGAAAAAGCTGGTCTGGTCGTCAGTGTTGCAAGCCGGACGCTGCCTTCGCGAAAGCGTGTGAGCCTGTAGGCATTTGCTTGCGACCCGTTTAATTACAATAGAAAAGGCAGGGCGCTTTTCTCCGGCACCGGTTGGCTGGATGCTCACGGATGGTTTCAATATGCCTTATTAATAATAAAGAGATGCATAGGTGGAAGATCGAATTTTTAACCTGCATGATCTGTTTTTGATCATCACCATTTTCGAAGTCTTACTCTTGGCTGCCTACCGCTCGGTGTTGACCGGCGCGAACAAAAGCGCTAATGGCTGGTTGGCGTTGTTTCTGCTGGTGGTGGCCATTGATATGCTTACTAATCTGATTATGTGGAATCCGGCGTTCCCGGTCAGTGGCTGGCCAAGGGAGCGATTGTTGGCCCTCACCTTTACTTTTAGCCATTTTGCCCGCGGTCCTTTGTTTTATCTGTATGTCTCCTCTTTGCTTCGTGGTTCATCTCCCAGAGGGTGGTGGCATTGGTGTCATGCCTTGCCTGCCGTGGTGGCAGTGGTCTTGGCTTGGTGGGTCGGTGTGAGCTCTGCCGATTTACAATCGCGCTTTGATGAAACCGCCCCCGACCGGTTGGCCAGCAACATCTGGTATCTGTCGAGTTTGGTTTCGGTGGGCTATGCGCTTTGGTCTGTGGTTGCGCTCAATCAGCATATGCGCCGGGCAAAGCAGCGCTTGTCATCTCTGCCTTCTTCGGAAATGACATGGTTGGCGGTGCTGAGCATTTGCTTTTTGGTGAGTTGGGCCTGGTCGTTTTTGGTGATTTTTGTGGCCGATACTGTGGGTGGGCCGGTCGCCGATCGTGTAGGAACTTCACACAATTTTATTCGGTTTTTATTGATGAACGGCCTGATTTTCTACAACTTGGCTTACACCTGGAGTCTTGGCGACGACGACAATGCCGAGGAAGACGCCCCCGACTTGCCGCTGGTTTCGGAGGATGTGCTCCAGGCCATCAGAACCGGCATAGATGTGCATAAGTTGCATTTGCAACCGAGTATTAATATCGACCAGTTTTCCGAGCGTGTCGGTGTGCCACCGCGCCTGGTCTCGCAAGCTATCAATCGGGAATTGGGGACCCGCTTTTTCGAGTTCATCAATCACCATCGAGTGGAACATGCCAAACAGCTTTTGGCTGATCCCAAGAGTGCAAGAATGACCATCCTCGATATATTGCTTGCCTCGGGCTTTAACAATAAGTCCTCTTTCCACCGTTTTTTCAACCGTATGGTCGGGCAGTCCCCTACTGAATACCGCCGGGAGAATATGCACAGTGATTGAGCATCCGCCAAAGGTTTGGCGGCCAACCCATTTTTTGCGTGTTCCACTTCTGTTATCCCAGTTTTTTTGACTCAAATAGCAAGGTGGGAAGGTGTGACTTTCGCTAATTGGCATCTATTTCTGCTGCTTCGCAGGCCACGCGCTGTCTGGCCTGCAGCCAAGTACGGTAAAAATGTCGGTCACAGATTGCGCCTTTCGCGAAAAGGTGACGAATTCTCAAGGCGTAAGCGCTAGCTTGTAATGCTCAAAGCAGGTGCGGGTGGCGGATTTGCTCCCCATAAAGCGTCATAAGTGAGTCCAGAGTACGCCCTGTGTTTGTGCATAAGGAAACGCAATCGCGCCCACGATGGTGGAGGCGCAACCCGATATCCCAAGGGAACTTTAAAAATAATCAACCCTGGAGTAGAGCTATGTTAACGCGCAAATCGCGTCATACTGGTCGGCACACGCTGATAGGTATTGCCGCATTCAGTGCAGCCGTAACAGCCGTACCTTCCCACGCCCAGCAAGTCGGCCAACTGCTGTGGGAAGACAACTTTAATTCACTCAATACCGAGCATTGGAACGTCATTGAAGGCAATGGTTGCCAGTTGGGCCCGAACCTGTGCGGTTGGGGTAACCAGGAGCTGGAATACTACCAGGGCGACAATGTTTCCATCGAAGCGGTACCCGGTGAGCCGGGTAACTCGGCTCTGGTGTTTGAGGCCCGCGCCGAAAACGTCGGCGGCAGCGCCTTTACTTCGGGCAAGCTGGATAGCCAGAACGCGGTGGCCGTGCAGTACGGTATGATCGAAACCCGCATACGCGTCCCCAACCTCGATACGGGCCTGTGGCCGGCTTTCTGGCTGCTGGGCACCAGCACCGCCAGCTGGCCTGCCAAGGGCGAGATCGATATGATGGAGATGGGGCACCGGCAGGAAGAGATTGACAAGCTCTACCCGGGCACCAGCGTCAATAACTTTGTCGGTGGTAATGCCATCTTTTACGCTGAGGGTGCCTGCGTTGAGGGCAACCCAACCTGTGCGGCCATGTCGGCCTGGGAGACGGATAACGCCTACGTTTCCTCAACCCCCATGAACGACCGCTTTATTACTTACCGCCTGTACTGGACGGAAGATTCCCTGCGCTTTACCGCGGTGGATAACGGTGTTGAGTACGATATGTACGACGCGCCTATCGGCATCACTGAAGAGTCCGAAGAGTTCCGCGCGCCTTTCTACCTGCTGATGAACCTGGCCGTGGGCGGTAACTTTACCGATGCGCTGCAAAACAGCCAGGTGACTGCGCCTTTACCGGCAAAAATGTACATCGACTATGTACGCGTCTACGAGTATGACGGCCAGGGCGAGGTGATCCTCGGCAACAGCTCCCAGCCTGAAGTGGGCACCTTTGGTGTCTTTACCGACAACACGCCCACCAGCAACAAACTGGAAGCTGGCTCCAGCTCAGACGTCTATATCTGGAGCACTGGCTCTCTGGTCGGTGGCAATGAAGCGCCCGCAGAGGGCGGCAATGTCATCAGCTGGGACTACACAGCGCCAGGCCAGTGGTTTGGCGGCGGTATCCAGGCGCGCCAAGCGGTAAACCTAAGCAACTTTGAAGACGGTCAGCTCAAGTTCCGCATCAAGGTGCCGGCCAATGTTTCCTTTAAAGTGGGCATTACCGATACCTACACCAACGAGCATTACATTAACTTCCCGGCCGGAGAGAGCAAGTATGGTCTGGTGCGCAACGGCGATTGGGGCACGGTTACCATTCCCGTGGCCGACCTTCGCGGTTCGCTGGTAGCCATGCAATCGCTCTCATACCCCTTTGTGATCCTCAACGGCGACGATGGCACACCCTCTGCCAACTTCTCCCTCGCCATTGATGACATCGTTTACGAAGGTGGTGGTGATGCGGCGGACGACGATGGCGACGGCGTGCCCAATCAGAACGACGCCTGCCCCAACACGCCTGCCGGCACCAGCGTGGATAGCAATGGCTGCGCGGTCAGCACACCCACCGACTCCGACAACGACGGTGTGCTCGATGCCAACGACGCCTGCCCCAACACCCCGGCAGGTACAAGTGTTAATGCCTTGGGCTGCGCCACCAACAGTGTGCGCCTGCAGGCTGAGGACTACGAGAGCTACTCCGACGCCGACGCCGGTAACAGTGGCGGCGCCTACCGCTCTGATAACGTGGATATTGAGGCGACCACCGATACCGATGGCGGTTACAACGTCGGCTGGACAGCCGCCGGCGAGTGGCTGGAGTATTCGGCGGATCTGGCGGCCGGAACCTACGAGATCACCGCTCGGGTGGCCTCGCAAGACGGTGGCGGCGCTTTAAGTGTTGGCATCAACGGCGCTTACACCGCCAGTGCACCGGTCAATAGCACCGGCGGCTGGCAGAGCTGGACCAGCGTCAGCCTCGGTACCCTCGATGTCGCAGCGGGCAATGCTGCTGTGCGTGTCAACGTGGATGCCGCGGGTTTCAATCTCAACTGGATCGGCCTCGAGCGAGTGGTCGTCGACACTGACGGCGACGGTATTGGCGATGCCAGTGACCTCTGCCCCGCGACCGCCGCTGGCAGCAGTGTCAATAGCGCTGGCTGCGCCACCGGTGGCGTACAGTTGCAGGCTGAGGACTACATCAACTACTACGACACCACCGCCGGCAACGACGGCAGTGCCTACCGCAGTGACGATGTGGACATCGAGGCGACCACCGACACCGGTGGCGGCTACAACGTCGGCTGGACGGCGCCCGGTGAGTGGCTCGAGTTCAGCGCTGAGCTGGCGGCCGGCACCTACGATGTCACCGCCCGAGTGGCCTCACAGGGCGCTGGCGGCAGCATCAGCGTGACCGCTGGCGGGGCCAGTACAGGCACGGCAGCCGTTGGTGATACTGGCGGTTGGCAGAGCTGGACGACCCGGAACCTGGGTACTCTTACCGTGGGTAACGGCACCGCGACCATCCGCCTGAACGCCGACAGTGTACCCTTCAACATCAACTGGTTGGCACTCTCACCCACAACCGGTGTGTCCGACAGCGACGGGGATGGCGTGGCCGATGGCCAGGATCAGTGCCCCGGTACCGCAGGTGGCACCCAGGTGGATGGCAACGGTTGCCCGGTAGTGCTGGACGGCGATAACGACGGTGTCAGCGACGGTGCCGATGCCTGCCCCAACACGCCTGCAGGCGCGAACGTCGATGCCAATGGCTGTCAGGTGTTTGGCGACAGTGACGGCGATGGCGTAAGCGATAATCTCGATCAGTGCCCCGGCACTGCCGCCGGTGCCCAGGTGGACGCCAACGGCTGTGCGCTTATCAGCAACAATGACGGCAGCTATGGCGTGACCGAAACCGGCGCCGGTAGTGTTGAGTTCTACCTGAACACCAGTGACTGGGCGGACCTCCACTACACCGTCAATGGCGGCGGCCAGGTGAATGTGGCCATGCTGCAAAATGCCGGCCGCAACACCTATAGCGTCAGCGGCCTGAGCAGTGGCGATGTGGTGGAGTACAGCTTCACTTACTGGAACGCTAATCTGGGCGGCGCCGTGGACTCTCCCTGGGCCAGCTATACCTTGGGTGGCGGCTCTAACCCGGATCCTGATCCGACCCCGACCGACAGTGATGGCGACGGTGTCAGCGATGCGCAGGATCAGTGCCCGGGCACTGCACCAGGCACGAACGTGGACGGCAATGGCTGCCCGGTCAGTGTTCCGCCCGGAGCCAATGTGGTGCCTTTGTACGATGAAAACACCGCTTTGGAGCCGGTCATTCAGTACGACCGCGGCGATGCGCTGGTGACGCGCTTTGCCGATCGTGCCCGCGATCGTCACGCCAAGGAAAACCACTTCCAGGCCTACGATCACTATCTGACCTTTTACTGGGAAGACCGTACCGCGGCCATCGAGATCATCGACTATGTGGCCAAAGGCGGCGACACCATTCGCATGAACGTGCGCACTGAGTTCAAGCTCTCAGACACCGAGGCGGAAAACCGCTGGTGGTACGAGGGCCTGAATACCCTGGCGCAGTACTGCGGCAACGGTGTGATGCAAACCAACGACAATGTGAACTACTGGAAAGAAGAGAGCTGGAACTGCCGTGAAGGTCGTCCGATTCAGGTGGGCGATAAGCTGGAGTTTGAGATCAGCCAGTTCCTCGACGGCTCGGTACCGCGTGGTCGTGCCAATTACTACGGCACCACCTACCTGTACATCGTCGGGCAGGGCATGGTGCCCTGGGATGTGACCGATAAGGTGGCCTTCCAGTCGGGCAACTATCTGCAGCGCGATTCTATCCCGGTACCGGAAAAAGCCCGCATGGGTGGTGATACCACCCTGCACGTGCAGATGACCGCCGAACCCGATGGTCACTTCCAGCAAATGGCGACCAACCTCGGTTACGAGAACGGCCAGCCGTTTGTGCTTGGTCGCCGGGTGCACCACACCTCCTTTGTCGATGGTTCTCACGACGAGAATCCCGAAAACGGGATCTTCGGACCCATGGTGGGCAAGTCGAGTACGCACTACATCAATGAGCGCTGCTCGGGCTGTCACGAGCGCAATGGTCGTGCCCCGGTCGCCCCCAATGGTGAGAATCTGGATCGCTGGGTGTTCAAAATTGGCGATGCCAATGGCAACCCGGATCCGCTGCGCGGTCGCGTTCTGCAGCCGGCGAACTCCGGTGGTGTGATCGGTGAAGGCAGCGTTGCGATCGACTTCTGGAGCGAAGCCAACGGTCTGCGCTCGCCCAACTACACCTTTGCAACCGGCACGCCCGAGACTTTCTCCGCGCGTCTGGCGCCCAACCTCAATGGTATCGGCTTGCTTGAAGCCATTCCCGAGGCCGCCATTCTCGCGCTGGAAGATCCCAACGACGCCGATGGCGATGGTATCTCCGGTCGTGCGAACCGTGTGACCGATCCGGAAACCGGCGCAACGCGTCTGGGGCGCTTTGGCTACAAAGCAGCGACTGCCAGTGTGAAGCATCAGGTGGTGCAGGCGTTTAACACCGATATGGGTGTAATGACCAACGCCATGCCCAACCCGGATTGCGGTCCCCAGCAAACCGATTGCGGCCCCTCGGGCGCCGAGATTGCGGACAGTGAAGTGGACCATCTGGTGAAATACGTCTCACTGCTGGGTGTGCGTCCGCAGCGTGATTACAACGATCCGGCCGTGTTGGCGGGCGAGCAAACCTTCAGCCAGATTGGTTGTGCCGACTGTCATACGCCCACGCATCAGACCAGTCAGTACCACCCGCTGGCGGAGCTGCGCGATCAGACCATTCGCCCCTATACCGATATGCTATTGCACGATATGGGTCCCGGTCTGGCCGACAACCTCGGTGAAGGCGAGGCCAGCGGCAGCGAGTGGCGCACCGCACCTCTGTGGGGCGTAGGGCTGTCTGCCTGTGTCACCGGTGGTGTGGCCGGTGGCCGCGGTTGGGATGCCTTTGGCCTGGATGGCTACGAGTACTGCACGCCAGATGCGAACTTCCTGCACGATGGGCGCGCGCGTACCATCGACGAGGCGATTCGCTGGCACGGCGGCGAGGCCCTGGCCTCCAAGCAGGCTTACGATGGTCTCTCCAGTGGGGCGCGCAACAACCTGCTGCGCTTTATCGAATCGCTCTAGCGGCTCATAGTTCCACTGAATCAACGGCGCCTGCGGGCGCCGTTTTTGTTGGTGCGCTAGCCAATCGCGGCGTGAGTCCCACTTCGCGAGCACGGGAAAGTGGTTCTTCTGCAAAAAGGCCTTAACGGACAGGGTTGTTTGCAGGCCAGTGCTGGCGTGGGTCGGGCAAAGCTCCCATCTTAAGGGATTTCAAGAACTGGGACGAAAGCGGCAAAACAGCAGGCCACACTCTATGCTGTGGGTGTAAGGGCAACCGGTTCTCCGGGTTACTCCCACGCTACAGGTGGCAGGTCAGGTGGCCGCCTGTATGAGTCTGGCGAATATGCAAATATTTAACTGACTCTCCTTAATTATGTGATTGGCCCCTCCCGCAAGGGAGGGGATTTTTTCACCGCGATAATAATAGCGACAGTCCATTCCTGATGTTCTCCGGGGTTCATATAATAATTGAGGTAAGAACCATGACCAGATATACCCAAGGCCTGCTTGTGCTGGCCGTCGCCGCGCTGTCCGGTTGCGGTGGCAGCGATAGCGATTCTTCTCCCTCCTCCTCTTCCAGCAGTTCCAGCTCATCCTCCTCCAGTGTCAGCTCCAGCAGCAGTTCAGTAGCGCTTAATGAAAACTGGGAGCTGATTTGGTCCGATGAGTTTGACGGCGATAGCATTGATAGCGAAAAGTGGAGCTTTGAGGTCAATTGCACCGGCGGTGGCAACAACGAGCTGCAGTGCTATACCGACCGCGAAGACAACGCCTATGTGGCCGACGGGCGCCTGCACATAGTGGCCCGCGAAGAGAGCTTTGCCGGCCCCAACACTTGGGACGACGACCCGAGCTACGACCCCAATGACACCTCCGCACAGCGCGATTACACCTCGGCGCGGCTGCGCAGTAAAAACAAAGGTGACTTCACCTACGGCCGTATGGAAATGCGGGCCAAGCTGCCTCAAGGCCAGGGTATATGGCCCGCCTTCTGGATGTTGCCCACCGAGAGCGTCTACGGTGGCTGGCCGCGCAGCGGCGAGATCGATATTCTCGAGGCCGTTAATAACAATGCCGCTGGTGAAAACCAGGTGCATGGCACTTTGCACTACGGCGCCGAATGGCCCGGTAACAAATTCACCGGCACCTCCTATACACCTACTGAGAACGTTTGGGAGACATTCCATACCTACGCGGTGGAGTGGAGTGAAGGTGCTATTCACTGGTTTGTGGACGATGTGCACTACGCCACCCAGACCTCCGATGGCTGGTACAACTACTACGATGCCGGTAACGGCGAGGGTTACAAAATCGGTGAGGGCGCAGCGCCTTTTGATCGGGCTTTTCACCTGATTATGAATCTCGCCGTGGGCGGCAACTGGCCGGGCAACCCCGATACTAGCACCGTGTTTCCGCAAACGCTGGAGGTGGAGTATGTGCGCGTGTATCAGTGCGCTCTCGACGTAGAGGCCGGCAAGGGTTGCTCCGATAACCTCAGCGATGACGTCGAGCCGCTCGATGGTGTGCCTGCGCCTGCCTTGCAGAGCGATTCGCTGTACAGCGATGGAGCGGCCAGCCTGACGCTGCAGGGCCCAGAGGGCGAGCTGCAGCACACACTGACCCCGGCTTTTTATCAGGCCACCCCCGGCAACCTGGTGGCGGACCCGGCCTTTATGCAAGATGGCAATACGCTTTGGCACGCCCAGTTTTTTGGTGTGGCCAACATCTTCTTGACGACCGATAGCATGGCTGGTGTCAGCGGGGTGGACGGCGGCTTGAACCTGTCCTCCATGGTCAATACCGGCCAATTGGCCTTTGATATCTTCGTGCAGAGTAAAGCCGAGAGCGCCGAGCTGCTTGTGAAGCTCGACAGTGGCTGGCCCAATGTCAGCTACGCGGAAATTGATCCGCCGGTTGGTGAGTGGACCCGCATCGCCGTGCCGCTGCGCAGCCTGCAGCCGAATAATATTGAAGCCGGCCAAGTGGATTTTGCCAAAGTCACCAACGCCTTTGTGCTGGAAGTCTCCGGTGGCGCTGCGGATATTCTGCTGAACAATATTGCCCTGGAATGCGCGGGCGATTGCGGCCCGCAGGCCATTCTCGCGGGTCAGTCGCCGGTGATAGAACCGCCCCATACCGTGTTTGACGATGCCATTGATGTGAACTGGGATTTTGGCCTCGGGATCTACGAGACCGCCGCGGGCCAGGTGACTGCCAGCATTATCGACAGCGACGAAGCCGAAAGGGGCCAGGTACTGGATGTACAGTTTGGTGATACCGGCGGCAGCGGCCTGGCGTTTATTCAGGCCACCAGCACCAAGGATATGTCAGCTTTTGCCGGCGGCACCCTGAACTTTGATGTCAAAGTGCTGGACTACGCCAGTGCCTCCGAGCTGATCATCAAGGCCGACTGTAACAATCCCTGCTCCTCCGGCAATATTCCCGTCGGTATGGTGGGCGTGGGCGAGTGGGAGAGTGTCAGCGTACCGGTGAATAATTTGGTTGCCGGGGGGCTGGACCTGTCCCGTGTGAACACCCCCTTCGTGATCCTCCCGCCTTGGGAGTCACAGGCCAATGTTCATTTGCAAGTGGACAACGTTCACTACCAGGGCCCCTGAGCGATCAGGCGGTCTTGCTTTGCTGGGCCGCCTGCTTGCGAAACTCCGACGGTGAGATACCCACCAGTCGCTTGAAGAAGCGGTGAAACGCCGATTTGCTGTTAAAGCCCGCCTGCAAAAGAATGTCCAAAATCGTCAAGTCGTTGCTGCCCGGATCGGCGAGCAGGCGCTTGGCTTCCTCCACCCGGTAGGAATTCATAAACTCGAAAAAGTTGGTGCCGAAGTGTTTGTTGATCACGCCGGACACATCCCGTACCGGCAGATCGATTCGGTTGGAAAACTCTTCGATATTGAGGTTGTGCTCCAGGTACAGCTTTTGTTCTTCCATGCCGTTGCGCACTTTGTCGATGGCTGTTTCGTCGGGCTGCTCAGCCATCACCTCTTTGGTGGCCACCGGCTTGGTGGTCAGTACGCGATGAGCGTAGGCGGCGCTGTATGCAAAGAGGGCGTTGATGAGCACGAACACCACATAGTTTTCCGCGATGCCCAGATAGTTGGACATTTCCTCCGAGATAAACTGCGCGCTGATGTGGACAAACAGTGAGAGCACCCAGTAGAAGGCGAAACCCAAAGCCAGGGCGGTGAGCCAGCCGGGCTCGCTGGTAGAGAAGGATGAATACTGATCTTTCAGCGAGGTGTAGTAGCGGTACACCAGAATCACCGAGGCAATACCGTAAAGAAAGGGCACGATTTTCGAGCAATGCCAGAGAAAGTTCACCGTGGACAATGACAGCTCGGTTTGCCCCTCGCCGCGCCAACGCATGGCGTCACTGTCGATGCCCATCAAAAGTAGCAGCACCCAACTGATCAGTATCGGCAACAAATGCAGTGCGTGCAGGCGCTTGAGGCTGAACTCCTGCTCGGTCAGCGAGGCGACGTAAAAATACAGCAGTGGCCCCTTGCCCAGGGTGGCCGCCAGCAGCAGATAGGGCACCACCTTGAGGTCGAAGAAATCCGCCGTGTGGACCATATCGTTCCACAGTAGCAGCACACAGATACTCTGCACGCTGGTGGTCAGCAAAAAGCCGATCAGCATGGTACTGGACAGGTGACGACCCGTTGGCAGTGCCCACTGGAAAAGCGCGAGCATGATGCATTCGATGATCGTCATAAACAGCACGACATCGTGGAAATTAAAGATATAGGCTTCCATAGGAACGGCTTATGGCTTGTCGTTATTGTGAGGGCTTTGGCGGTTATTATAGCGAAATAGCAGCCAGTATGTGCGAATCGAGTGTCCTGTCCGAGAAGTTCGCATATTTTCAGCGTGCCCTACAAGGGCTCTGGCAAGGCGCGGTTCGCAGCGAATGGCCGTAGCCCTTTGCAAGAAACGCAAAGCTTACCGCCTCCTGCACTCGCGCCTTACCTGCATCCCTGTAGGCAACACAGTCAGAGCCCTTGTAGGGCGCGCCCTGCGGGAGCGCCGGTGTGGCACTAGTACGGTGTTGCGCACCTTGCCAATAGAACCACTATTGGCGGCGGCACGCGCCTTGTCCTAGCACCACAACGGCGCTCTGAAATTAAGTGAACTTCTCGGACAGGACACTAGCCTTAGCAAACTCAGTGGTTAATGTCCGTAGGACTATCAGCTGTCTGGTCACTGTACAAATGAACCTGATTGCGACCGGCAGCCTTAGCCTGATACAGGGCCTCGTCGGCCCGCCGCATCATTTCCTGCACACTCGGCTGCCAGTGCTCGTTGAGCACCTCGGCAATGCCGCAGCTCAAGGTGTGGGGAATGCTCTGGTTGCGGTATTGCGTGGGGGTGTCGGCAAATTCGGCGCGGATTCGCTCGGCAATGTGTGCGGCGGTGTCCTGGTCGGGGGCGCGTACAAGCACCGCAAATTCTTCGCCGCCAAAGCGTGTGGTTACATCCTCATCGCGGCAGACTTTGCGCAGCAGCGCGCCTACCTCCTCCAGCACCTGATCGCCGGCGTCGTGGCCGTAGGTGTCGTTGATGGCCTTGAAGTAGTCCAAATCGATCATGATCAGGTAGGTGGGCCGCTTGTCCTGGGGCATGGTGAGCAAAATCTGTTCAAAGGCGCTCTGCAGGCGCCGCCGGTTACCGAGCCCCGTGAGCGGGTCCTCGTGGGCGAGGGTGATGGCGCGCTGGTGATCCAGCTCCAGCTGAACCAGCCACTTGGAAAGGCCGATCATTAAGAATAGTGTTTCCAGCAGGCAGGCCGCCTGGACAGTAATCAGCGGTGCCATGCCCCAGCTGGCGATGCTGGTGGCGGCGCTGATCAGGCTTGCCAGCAGTCCCAGGGCGTAGATGAGCCAGGCGAGCAGGCTCCACAGAGCGTAGTCCAGCCCGCGGCGCCAGGCGATGGCACTGGCGAGGGGAATCAGCAAGGCCAGGGCCGCGAGCAGCGTATAGGAGAGCACCAGTACCGGCAGATAGAGCCCGGCGATTCGCAAGGCAACCCCAGCCAGTGCGAGCAGCTGTAAAACGTTGATTAACGTATGGAGCCGCGGTGCGAGCCTCACAAGCTGCAAAAAGTGCTTACTGAATTGCAGCGCCGACACCACAAAGGCCAGGTAGACCAGGTGGAACCCCTCGTTGTGCCACCAGACCGCGTGCGGCCAGAGGTACTGGTAGCCTAGCCCGTTGAGCATCAGCCAGAACACCAGCGAACAAAGCAAGAAGAGCGCGTAGTAGAGCGCGTTGCGCTGTCTGAGGGATACGGCAAACACCAGTGCCATGATGATCATAATGGCCAGGGCGCCGTAGAAGACCCCAAACCACAAATACTCCATTTGTTGGCGGGCGCCAAAATCCGGCGGGGCTTCCAGCAAAAAGCGCAAGCTTACCGAGTCGGGTTTACTCTGGTGCGCGTGCAGGTAGACGTCAAGCGAGCCCATCGGCGGCACCGTCAGAGGTGTGGCGAGCGTGCGATAGAACAGCGCACGGGAGTCAAAGTTTTGCCGGTCGCTAAAGTGGTGCTCCTCTAAGGCATCCGAGTCACTCGCGCGCCAATAGACAGTCATTTGATCCAGGTAGCTGATTTCCGCACTGAGAATACGAAAAATTGGCTTGGCTTCGTCATTGATCAAAGTGAATTTGAGCCAGTAGTGTGCGTCGCTAATCCCCTGATTGACGTCCTCGCGGGTAAAGGGGCGCCAGCCGTCACTCGCGATAATCTCGCTAAGCGAATGCGGCTTGTCGCTGATGAAGATGTGCGCATCGTTTGCCCACAACGGCTGGGCGCTTGCAGAGTGCGCCATTGCGGCAAACAGCACAGTGAACGCGCAAAGCACCCACCATTTTGCGGGCATCTTGGTGGCCATGGTCATTCGGGCATACTGACTAAAGAGTGTGTTTTTTCTGAGTATAACGTTAAATCCGCCGGTAATGGCGCAATTATCCCATGTTTTGCTGAGTGGCTTGGGGGGCGTTCAGCAATAGGCTATGATGGCGTGACAAGCTCGCAGTCAAGAGGGATTTGTGACGTGCTGAATGTCCGACATCGTGAGGAGCTGTACCGTGTTTTGCCCCGCCGGCTAAAAGCCACAGCAGCTTTTCTTGCCTCTTTGTGTTTGCTCGCCTGCGCCAGCCCACCTGACTCATCGCGCTATGATGCCAACAGCTGGCAGGCAATGATTCCCGCCTCCTGCCGTCACTTTTTTGATGGTTGCAATACCTGCACTCGCGCACAAGGCGCAAGCCTTGCCGCCTGTACCCGCAAAGCCCGTGCAAGCTACGAGCGGCCCGAATGCCTGGATGAGCCGGCGTCGGTGAACGGTGTATCGAAGCAGCAATATCGCTGTGCCGGCGGCGAAGTTTTCACGGTGTTTGCGGGCGAATACCGCGCCGATGATATGCGGGTCAAACTTGCCCAAGACGAGCTCTGGTTGTCCGATGCTCAAACTCACACCGCGCATCGCCTATCCCGGGTGCGCTCAGCCTCGGGTGAGAAATACAGCGATGGCGAGCTGACTTACTGGACAAAAGGCGATGAAGCCCTGATACAGCAGGCGGGTCGTGTAATTTACTCCGCCTGTCGCCCTACTAACTGATTGGACCAACAAGTGTGATGGAGAGGGTTATGCGTAAGACAACTCAATGGATAGCGGTGTGCTCGCCGCTTCTGCTCGCGGGTAATCTGGTGCACGCGCAAGATGAGCCAAGCGCTGCCGAGCTGGCAAAAAAACTCAGCAACCCGGTAGCGGCCTTAATCAGTGTGCCCTTTCAGCTGAATTATGACACCGACATTGGTCCTGAGGATGCTGGCGATCGCGTTACCCTGAACATTCAGCCGGTCATTCCCGTTGACCTAAACGACGATTGGAACCTCATCTCACGCACGATACTGCCGGTGGTCGATCAACAGGATATTTTCCCGGGTGCCGGCAGTCAGTCGGGCATTGGTGATGTGGTGCAGAGCGTGTTTTTCTCGCCTAAAGCCCCAACGGCCAGTGGTTGGATTTGGGGGGCAGGCCCGGTCGCGCTGCTACCGACAGGGTCGGATGATTTACTCAGTGCAGAAAAGTGGGGGATCGGCCCGACGGCCGTTGCGCTGAAGCAGACCGGTCACTGGACCTACGGTGCCCTGGCCAATCATATTGAAAGTGTTGCCGGCGATTCTGACCGAGCCGATATAAGCTCGACTTTCCTGCAGCCGTTTTTAAGCTACAGCACCAGCACAGGCGTCAGCTATACGGTCAATAGCGAGACTACTTACGATTGGGAAACGGATGAAACAACCATGCCGATTAATTTTATGGTGAATAAAATCGGCAAAATTGGCGGGCAAATGATTCAGTACGGTGGCGGTATTCGCTACTGGGCCGATAGCCCCGAATCCGGCCCCGAAGGATTTGGCTTTCGGCTGAATTTTGTCTTGTTGTATCCGCGTTAGCGCACTCGCTCAGGCGTGCCTGAACTGCGGTTAGTGGGTGTCGTTTCTTAGCTTTTCCAATCGCAAGGCCATCTGTGCGAGATGGCCTTGTGGTTTTGGGTTTCGCCTTCAAGGGATGGTTGGTCACCTTTGTGGGAAATACCAAAAGATTACTCCGGCTTGAGATCTTCCATGTGCAGAAAACGTTTATTCTGCTCATAGGTGTTGTGCCAGAGGAACAACAACACGCAGGTCAGCAGTCCGAAGAACGCGAAACCTACCCCCAGGCCAATCTCAATCTTGGAGGGAAAGTACTCAAGAAAATGCCGCTGCGCATTGTTGAGAGTAGCAGGCCCTCTTTGCTGTAGGTCAAGTAGATGCCCCTGCAGAATTTTGAGGTTGAAGTAGATAACGCGAAAAATAAACAGGGAGAACAACAAATAAAGAATACTTACGGCTCCGACCAATAGCACATTCAGGTGGCGCCGGGCAATGTGAGACATGGCGATCAAGCCAAAGGTAATGCTGACCCAGAACTGAATAATATCCCACATTCGGTCCAGCTCTTCGCTTGTGAGGTAAGACATTTCAAACGCTGTCATAGAGAGGCCTTCGCGGGTGTTGAGATAAAAAATGCCCCGGCGTAGTTCCGGGGCATTTAAGAGGGGCAGGCGCTCTAACGCTTGAACGCTTTTATCTTAGTTGCGAGGTAGCGAGGCTTCGAGATCCTTAAGCCGTTGCATTGCGTCCTTTTGAGCGAAGGTTTTATAGCTAATGTCGCTCATGGACAAGCTCGACCCGGGCTGGAAAGGATACTCTGGAATAGTGGCCAGGAATTTGCTCACTTGCTGCTGAATGGGAACGAAAATCCACATGGTGTTTTCGGCGTACCACTTCAGATACATGGCAGATTCCAGGGCACCTTTTTGATAGGGATCAGCGCGCAGGTTAATCACCAGCGGCCAGGCGGGAGTTTCCCGGGTAGCCGTGTTGATACCACCTTTCAGTGTCGCAAAGTGAACCTTCCAGTCCTGATAGCGAACGGCGTTGAGCTCACCGGTAGCGCCAAAGTAAAAAATCTCTTTGCGTGGCGCTTCGGCTTCACCTTTAAAGTAAGGCATAAAGTTGTAGCCGTCCGGATGGATTTTCCACTTCTTACCATTAGCGCGATACCCTTTTTTCAGTTTGCTTACCAAGTCTGGTTCGCCAGCGGCGGCAGCAAAGGTGGGCATCCAGTCTTCGTGGGAAATAATATCGTTGATTTTTTGGCCGGGTTCAATCACGCCGGGCCAGCGAACCACCAACGGAATCCGGTGTCCGCCCTCCCAGGTGGTGCCTTTCTCGCCGTGGAAGGGCGTGGTGCCGCCATCGGGCCAGCTAATGGTTTCAGCGCCGTTGTCGGTTGAGTACATAACGATGGTATTGTCGGCGATATTCAGCTCGTCGAGTTTATCGAGAAGTACACCAACCGATTTGTCGTGCTCAACCATCCCGTCTGGGTAGAGCCCAATACCCGTCGTGCCAACCGATTCTTTCTTCAGGTGAGTCCACACATGCATACGAGTGGTATTCATCCAGACAAAGAAGGGCTTGTCCTGTTTGACGGCTCGCTCAATAAAATCAATGGCGGCAGATAGGAATTCTTCGTCTGCGGTTTCCATACGCTTTTTAGTCAGCGGGCCAGTATCTTCAATTTTCCCGTCCGCCGTGGCATGCAGAACGCCGCGAGGGCCGAATTTTTTACGAAACTCGGGATCTTTCGGGTAGTAGTAGCCCTCAGGCTCTTCTTCCGCGTTAAGGTGGTAGAGGTTACCGAAGAACTCGTCAAAACCGTGGTTGGTGGGCAGGTGCTTGTCGCGGTCACCCAGGTGGTTTTTACCGAACTGGCCGGTGGTGTATCCCTGTTCTTTAAGAATATCGCCGATGGTTGGCGTCCAGTCGGGAATGCCGTGGTCTGAGCCGGGCATACCAATGGTTAACAGGCCTGTGCGGAACGGATGCTGCCCGAGAATAAAGGACGCTCGACCGGCGGTACAGGATTGCTGGGCATAGGCGTCGGTGAACATCGCGCCCTCTTTGGCGATACGATCAATGTTGGGGGTCTGATAACCCATAACGCCGTGGTTGTAAGCACTGACATTGTGCACGCCAATGTCGTCGCCCCAGATAACAAGAATATTGGGTTTGTCAGCGGCGTGAACGCTGGTTGCAATGACGGCCAACGCCGAGAGCGCAACGAGTTTTTTCCAGCTGGATTTCAAAGTGAACACGGTCTAACTCCTTCTAGTAACATCAGTGGGGATGTCGGTGGCTGCCGAGATCTGATGGTGTCTTGAATAGTCTGCAGGCAGAAGTGCTGCGCAAACCTGATTAATACTAATCAAAGGAGAGGGGTTTATCTATTTATTAAGGTAAAAAAGACCACCGGGAAGAAGCTATTTTTTTTAATGGAAATTAATGCGACATTTTTGTTTCTTTTTAGGCTTATAGATTTTATTTTTATTTCTAAATGAAAGTGAAGATGACGATATTGTCATATTTGGGAGAGGCTTAATGTCGTTTGGTCTCTTTATTGAGACGAGAAAAGCCCCGTATTTTCCCAAAGAGCAGTGATCTCGATTGCTAGGAAATGCGTTCAAAGCGGTATACCATGACGCATCTATCCTTGTTTCCTCCTCGTGTAGTTTTAGTTGGAATATTGTCGGCAGCGGTGTTGTGTGGGAGTGGCTGTGAAGAAAAATGGAGTTGGCAGGCTGTGTTCACTGGCGGTGGTGAGTCTGCTGTTATTAATGGGCACAGGGCCTGGAGCCTGGGCTGAAGCTGAACAATGCGCCAGTTGCCATCAAGTTCAGGTAAACGATTGGCAGCAGTCGCACCATTTTCATGCAATGGGCGTTGCGACAGCCGATTCCGTATTGGGCAATTTCAACCAGCAAGCTCTGCCGTATCAGGACGCTGAAGCAACCTTTGCTCGCCGTGACCAGGCGCTCTTTATTACTATGCCTGATCTAGATGGAAAGCCGACCGAGTACCGGGTGACCCACAGTTTCGGTTATCACCCTCTGCAGCAATACATGTTTGAGATGTCGCCAGGAAAGTTTCAGTTTTTCCCCTTCGCTTGGGACTCACGAGAGAAAGCCGCTGGTGGTCAGCGTTGGTTTGTGTTGCACCCAGAGCAGGGCCCTACGGATGAGTTTCACTGGTCGCAAATGGGGCAGAACTGGAACCATATGTGCGCCGACTGTCACTCTACCGATTTCCGCAAGGGCTTTGACAGCGAGAGTCATAGTTACCAGTCGCAGTATTCGGCGATTAACGTCAGCTGCGCGGCCTGTCACGGTGACAGCGGTGCGCATCTGCAATGGGCGGGGGGTGACAAAAGCGTGCCGAACAAGGGCTACAAGACGTTTATCGGCGCAAAGACCCCGCTGTTTCTTCAGGATGACCAGGGGTTGATGCGCAGCATTGCTGAGCTTAAGCCCAGCCGGCAAATTGAAGTCTGCGCCGGCTGTCATGCCAGACGTACTCAGCTGGAAGATCGCGGCGCGCCGGACGATTTCCAGCACACCTTTCAGCCGGCACTGATTACGGCCGAGCTGTATCACGCCGATGGCCAGATCTGGGATGAAGACTATGTCTGGGGGTCTTTCCTGCAGAGCAAAATGCACGAGGCGGGGGTGACCTGTACTAACTGTCACAACCCCCACTCCGGCCAGCTCAAGTTGCCGGGTAATCAGGTGTGCACGCAATGCCACCAGAGCGAGCGCTATGATGCGCCAGCGCATCACGGCCACAAACTCTCGGGTGCCGGCAGCTTTTGTGTCGATTGTCATATGCCAGCGACCACCTACATGCAGGTTGACGATCGGCGCGATCACGCCTTTAAAGTCCCGCGCCCTGACTTGACGCAGAGCCTCGGTGTACCCAACGCCTGTAATGGCTGCCATACCGATAAAACCCCGGCTTGGGCCGAGCAGCAAATGCGGCAGTGGCACCCTGACAGTCAGTACCTTGGCCGAGAGCATTTTGCCAGTGCTTTTCACGGCGCGGACACCGGGCAAGACCTTGGCACTGTGGGCCAGGAGCTGACCAAAATTGCGCAGGACATGAATTACCCGGATATTATTCGCGCCTCAGCGCTCTACCGAATGGATCGGACGCCGGGGCGCAATGCGGTGGTTGCCATTGCCCGCGCCCTGCGCGATGACGATCCGCTCAAGCGCCAGGGGGCAATCACTGCCGCGTCTGTTTATCCAGTGCCGGATCAGTGGCGTTTATTGGAGAGCTTGTTGGATGATCCGCACAAGCCGATACGCGCAGAGGCCGGCCGCGCCCTGGCGCGCATGTTGGTACAGCCACCGGAGACCAGCCTCGCCGATAGCGACAAGGCAAGATTAAAAAATGCGCTGCAGGAGTACCGCGATGGGCAGCGGTATCAGGCGGACCGAGGTTTTTCCCACACCAACCTCGGTAACCTCGAGCAGCAACTGGGGCGTTTAAAAAACGCCGAGAAGCACTACCAGAAAGCCATAGACATCGAGCCGGTGTTTATTCCCGCCTATGTGAATCTGGCGGATTTGTACCGGCTGCGCGGCGATGAAGCCAAGGCGCGCGGCGTGCTGGATAAGGCTCTGGCGATTAACCCCAATGCCGACAGTGCGCATTACGCCAAGGCCATGAGCTTTGTTCGTAGCGGCGACAAGGAGGCGGCGCTTGTGCACCTGCAAAAAGCCGCACAGGGAGCGCCGCCGAACAGCCGCTTTATTTACACCTATGCGCTGCTGCTGCAGGATCTAGGGAAAATGGATCAGGCGCTGTCGCAGTTGCAAAAGGCCTACGCACTCTCGCCTAATGACCCGGATATAAGCTACAGTTTATCGCAGAGCTATCAGGCCAGCGGTGACGACGAGCGCGCATTGTTTTACGCCAAACGACTTGGCGAGCTGGTCCCGGGCAACGCCCAGATTGAACAGATGATCAAACAACTCGAACGCCAGACCGCTGCCGACTGAGTCCTAATTGACAGTGCTGGTGGGGAAGCACATTAACGGAGCCCCGTATGAACACATTGGAAGAGGTGATGGCGCTTAAGGCTCGTGTGGCCGCCAGTATTATCGGTCAGGAGGCGGTGGTTGATCGATTGCTGATTGGCCTGCTGGCCAACGGCAACCTGCTGATTGAGGGCTTGCCGGGGCTTGCAAAAACCCGCGCCATAAAAGCCCTGGCCGGCAATCTCGTGAGCCGTTTCAGTCGCGTGCAGTTTACCCCCGATCTTTTGCCCTCTGACATTACCGGCTCAGAGGTTTTTCACCAGACGCCAAGTGGCGGCGAGTTTCACTTCGATCCCGGCCCTATCTTTGCCAACATTGTCCTGGCGGATGAAATCAACCGGGCGCCGGCCAAGGTTCAATCGGCCTTGCTGGAGGCCATGGAAGAGCGGCAGATCACAGTGGCAGGTAAAAGCCACAAAATGGAGCCCTTGTTTATGGTGCTCGCCACGCAAAATCCGGTTGAGCAAGAGGGTACCTACCCACTGCCCGAGGCGCAGCTCGATCGCTTTTTGATGAAGGTCACCATCGATTACCCAAGCGTCGAAGACGAGGTCAGCGTTATCGAATTGGTGCGCGCTGAAGAGCAGGCGGCCCATACCGATAAGCCTTCCGGCGAGCACAGCCTCACCGAGCAGAGTGTGATCTTTCAGGCGCGCACCGAAATTGCGCAGATCGGTGTTGACCCTGCCATGGCTCGCTATATGGCGGACTTGGTCTATGCCACCCGAACGCCGGCTAACTACAGCAGTGATTTGGCGCAGTGGATTGAAATAGGCGTTTCCCCTCGGGCGTCTATTGCGCTGGATAAATGCTCGCGCACCTATGCTTGGCTCAACGGCCGCGATCAAGTCCTGCCCGAAGACATCCGCGCGATTGCCAAAGATGTGATGCGTCACCGTCTGGCACTGAGCTATCAGGCGCAAGGAGCGGGGCTCGATGCCGATGGGGTGATTGAAAAAATCATCCAGCTGGTGGCGCTGCCATAGGAGTTGATCATGGCCAAGCCCACGGCGCTTGATTCGCCCCTCGATCCGCGCATTCATACCGACTTTTCCTATTTAAAAAGTCTACAGAGAAAAGCGCGGCAGCTGAGCTTTTTGCCGCGTCAGCGCAGTAAAAGTTTGCTGGCCGGGCGCCACGGTTCGCGGATGCGCGGGCGCGGTTTAAACTTTGAAGAGCTGCGGGACTACCGCGTTGGCGATGACATTCGCGCTATCGACTGGCGGGTGACGGCGCGCATGGGGCGCCCCCATGTGCGGGTGTACGCCGAGGAAAAGGACCGCTCGGCACTGCTGATTGTCGATCAGCGTATGAGCATGTTTTTCGGCTCGCGCAGAAACATGAAATCGGTCACCGCCAGCGAAGCAGCCGCTTTGTGTGCCTATGGGATTTTTGCCCGCGGCGACCGTGTCGGTGCGGTGGTCTTTAACGATACCGAGGTAAAAGCCTTCCGGCCGAGCAAACGCCCACAACTGTTGGAGCAGGTGGTGCGCTGCATCTCACAGTACAACTTAGCGTTGCACTGTGATCTTGAGAGCCCGGCCACATCCATGCATCTGAACCGGCCGCTAAAGGCGGCCACCGAGCAAGTGGGCCACGATCACCTGGTGGTGGTGATCAGCGATTTCGACGCCGTTGACGACGCCACCGAGCAGCACCTGGGTCAGCTGTGCGCTCACAATGATGTCATTCTGGTCGCGGTTCAGGATCCGCTGGCCCAGACCCTACCCAAAGACTTACAAATGGTGGTCAGCGATGGCCAGTCGCAAATGACCATCGATACCCGCAGCGATAAAACCCATGCGCGTTTGCAGCAGGCGTTTTCCCAGCGCCTTGCCACTTTGGATGAGTGGCAGCAGCGATTGCCGCTAACGGTGATGCGGCTCACCACTGAACGCGATACCTTTGATCAAATTGCCGAGGCCCTGGCGGTGCGGAGGCGCTGATGGACAATAACGACTTGCAGGGCCTGGAGGTCTATCAGCTGTACGAGTTAATGGAGCCGCTGGCGGACCCCGAGCCTGTGTCCATGATGCCCCAGGGCCCCGGCTGGTGGCTAGTGGTGGCGGCGGTGCTGGTCCCCGTGCTGGCGGCGTTGACGTTCTGGCTTTACCGGCGGCACAAAAACCGCTTTCGTCACTACGCGATACTTGAAATTGACGCTCTGCCGCCCGACTACAACCCGTTGCAGGTGAGCGCCATTCTCAAACGCTGTCTTATGACCCAGGTGCCAAGGCAGCAAGTGGCCTCACTGACCGGGCAGCAATGGTGTGATTATCTGAATAATTGCGTCGCGAACAAAGTGCAGTTCCACGACTTCTACTTTTTGACGGACGCGTTTGATCGCGAGCAATTGCGCCGCGATGCCAAGTACTGGTTGACGCATTACAAGGTGGCGGCATGATCGTCTTTAAACACCTCTGGTTGCTCGCCCTGCTACCCCTACCGCTTTTGATTTTTTGGGCGCTGCCGGCGTTGCGCCAGCGCACCCTGGCCATCAGGATTCCGTTCTTTTCCCTGGCGGCGCAGGCCTCGGGTGCCCGTGTGGGGTCGGGCAGTCAGATCTATGCTAAGCCACTTATGGATGTGCTCTTGGCTGCGTTGGTCTGGCTGGCACTGGTGGTCGCTGTGGCTAAGCCTGTGAAGCTGGGCGAGCCGGTCATCGAGGATATTGTCAGCCGCGACATTATGCTGGCGATTGATCTGTCGGGCTCCATGGAAGAGCCTGATTTTCCCGACAGCAGCGGCAACAAAATTGCCCGCTTGGAAGCGGTTAAGCAGGTGGTCTCGCAATACATTCGTGAGCGCCAGCAGGATCGCATCGGCCTGATTGTCTTTGGCACGCGCGCCTATCTGCAGGTGCCCTTTACTCAGGATTTGGCCAGCGCCGAGCAAATCCTGGATGATATGTCAGTGTCCATGGCCGGGCCCCATACCGCGATTGGCGATGCGATTGGCCTGGCGATACAGCACTTTGAGTCGTCCAAGGTGGAAAGCCGCCTGCTGATTTTACTGACCGATGGCGCGGATACCGGCTCGCGTATGTCACCCAAAAATGCGGCCCACATCGCCGCCGATGAAGCGTTGAGAATTTTCACCATCGGTATAGGTGATGAAAACGGCGAAGGCCAGTACCGCGTCGATTTTAAAACACTGCGTGATATTGCCGAGATCACCGGCGGCGAGTTCTATTCGGCCGAAGACAGTCAAACGTTGGAAAAAGTCTACGCGCAAATTGATCAGGTTGCCGCGAGCCAACTGCAAAAGCCCGTGGTGCGCGCCGAAACCTCGCTGGTGCCGGGGCTTTTGGTTGTGGCGCTTGTCTTGGTGGTGTTAGCCATGGCGCTGCGCGCCGCTCGCTCTCTGCTCGGGAGGCGCTATGTTTGAACTTCACTTTCTGCGGCCCGAGTGGTTACTGTCTCTGCCGGTACTGGTACTGAGCTATTGGTGTGTGCGCCGCCGACTGGGTAAGCGCCAACATCTGCAAAGCGCCATCGCGCCGCATTTGGTGGCAGCGCTGACACCGCGCCAGCGTCTGGCGGACAAGTTCAAGCCTGTCGATCTGGTGCTGGCAGTCGGTTGCTTGCTGGCGCTGGCGGCGGCGGGCCCGGCGTGGGAGCGCGAGATGAGCGACCGGGGCGCGAAAGCACCGATCGTGCTGGTGCTAAAGGTCAGCGAGAGTATGCTCGCCAACGATTTTCAGCCGAGTCGTCTGGAGCTGGCGAAGCAAAAAATTCGCGATTTGCTGAGCTTTCGCGCCGGCGCCAAAACGGCGTTGATTGCCTATGCCAGCACGAGTCATAAAGTCTTGCCCATGACCGAAGACCATCGCGTTTTTCTCCCTTTTATTGAAGCGCTTGTGCCGGGCGTTATGCCGGGTAATAGTGTCTTGGCCGACGATGCGGCCGATGCGCTCGCGCTGGCGCAGCAGGAGCTTGAGCGCGCCGGTGGTGGCAGTGTGGTGGTGCTGGCCGACGATATTCGAGCCTCAGAGGTGATTAAGCTTAAATCGCAAAGTTTGCCTTTTATCTGGTGGCAGTTCGCTACGCCGGAGGGCGGTATGATCGTATCTGGGGCAGGCGACTTTGTCACAGACAGTGCAGGTCAGGCTTTGTCACTCAAACTCAACGAAACCATCGCCGGCGAGCTCGCGCAGATGCAGACGCAAAAAGTCGCCCTCGGCAATCAGGATATCGTCGCCATCGATCGCGCTGCCAGTCAGCAGCGGCGCCAGGCTTTGCAGGGCAACACCGATGCACCCTACCGGGATATGGGGTGGTACTTTTGCTGGCCAGCGCTTGTTTTGGTGGCGCTATGGTTCAGAAAAGGTTTCACCACCGCCGAAGGTAAAAAGCAACGGGCGTCCGTTTCGGGTGTGTGCCTGCTGGTGTGCGCAGC
Source organism: Gilvimarinus algae (assembly GCF_030518215.1). GTDB lineage: Bacteria > Pseudomonadota > Gammaproteobacteria > Pseudomonadales > Cellvibrionaceae > Gilvimarinus > Gilvimarinus algae. The sequence continues at coordinate 28,197 of NZ_JAULRT010000035.1, read as the reverse complement.
CGCGCTGCTTGCGCCCACCCCCTCTGCCCGGGCCGATGCGGTGGACTGGTTTTTTACCGCGGATCAACAGGGCTGGATGGCCTTTAAAAACAATCAGCTTGATCGCTCTGCAGAGCTGTTTGTCGACCCCATGTGGCGCGGTACGGCACTGTACGAGAACGGCAAGTACGAGCTGGCGGCACAGGTGTTTGCCACGGTTGGTACTCTGGATGCCATGTACAACCGCGCCAATGCCCTGTTAAAGGCGCATCAGTATCCTCAGGCCATTGCCGCCTATGAGCAGGTGCTGGCGCAAGAGCCGGGGTATGAAAAGGCTGCCCGCAACCAAGCCATTGCCGAGCAGATCATGAAGCTACTGATTGCCGAAGGTGGAAACATTGATGCCGAGCAAAGCGTCTCGCTCGAAGTCGATGACCGCACCGTAAAACACGTCGACGACAATACCAAGACGCTGGACTATCAGGTAGGTGACAATTTGTCGGTGGATGCGAAAGAGCAGTGGATGCGGAGTGTGAATTCGGATATGAGCGACTTTCTCTCCGCCAAATTTTCCAACGAGGCCGCCCATCAGGAGCAAAGCCCATGACCCGCTGGCTGCCTGTTCGCGCGCTCGGCTGTCTGGCCTGGCTGCTTGTCTGCCCGGTGGCGCTAAGCGCCGCCCCCAAGGTTGAAGTGGTGGCGCCGCAAGAGCCGGTCGAGGTGGGGCGGGCGGTCGTGATTGATGTGACGGTGCTGGTACCTAGCTGGTTTACCAAGCCGGTGTACTTTGACCCGATCGAAGGGCTCAACTTGATCAATGTGCAAACCGAAAAGAGCACTTATCCGACATCGCGTTCCATTAATGGCGAAACCTGGACGGGGGTGGGCAAGGAATACACGCTGGTGCCAATGGTTGAGGGCCTCTACCAAGTAGAGATTCCCGGGCTGACGGTTCACTACCCGGATGAAAACGGAAAGCCTGCAACCGAACGCGTAACCTCTGAGCCCGTCACGCTAAGGGCGCAGGTGCCGGCCGCCGCGAGAGCGCTCGACCCGCTGATTATTGCCGATAACATCGACATTGAGCAGACCTTTGATATGCCTGAAACCGTGCAGGTGGGTGACCATATTGCGCGGACTATCACCGTGACTGTGTCGGGTACGTCGGCACTGTTTATCCCGCCGCTTCTCACGGACATCGATAATGACGCACTGAAAACCTATCTGCAAAGTCCGGTCGTCAAAGATGATATGGTCGGTAGCGATTTAGCACTCGGCGGGCGGCGCAGCGAGCAACAAAGCATTCGCGTGCTGGCGCCGGGTCAGTGGCAACTGCCTGAGCTTACCTTGCGCTATTATCAAAACAGCACTGAGCAAATAGTCGAGGTCAGTGTGCCGGGAAAAACGCTCAATGTTGCGCGTCCGCCTTTGAGCCGCTGGCAATGGGCGGCGTTAGTGGTGGCGGCGCTCGTGCTCTTGGCGCTCTGCTATGCACTGGGCCGGTATCTGGTAACGCTTTTTCACCGGTTTTGGCAGACAGAGCCCATGCAGTACCGTCGCCTGCGCTGGCAGGCGCATAGACCCAGCCGGCAATTTTTGCGTGCTCTGGCGACTTGGCAGGATCACTGGCGGCACGTCTATAGCGTTAACGACGCCTTGAGCCGGCAGTATCACGCTCTGGTGATCCAGGCTGAAAGCCGTATCTATCTGTCGGCCGCCACCTCTACCTCGCTCGCCAGGGCGCTGCGTGAGCATCGCCATGCGCTGAAAACGCACTCGCACAGGCGCCACCAGCAGTTGCAGCCGCTCAATCCGTAGTAACGGCTAATTCATTCTTCGATTCAGGACCATCGGTTTGTGCGTCAGGTCTTCAGCGAGGCGAGTTGCTCGTCCAGCCGCAGCATAATATTTTCCAGCTCCAGACCGGCGGCATCCGACTCGTGGGCCATATCCGCCAGGCGGCTGGCGGCATCGCCGATGATGGTCAGGTTGCGGCTAATCTCTTCGCTCACGGCACTTTGCTCTTCGGCGGCAGTGGCGACCTGGGTGATGTTATCGGCAATCGCATTGACATCGGACACCACCGTCGACAGAGACTCAAAAGAGGATTGAGTATTGAGTTTGGTGTCTTCGGCTTTTTCGGTGCTGCTGGCAATCACCGCCACCGAGCGATCGACACCCGCTTTCAGGCTTGAGATCAATTCGTTGATCTCATCGGTGCTGTTTTGGGTTTTGCTGGCAAGATTGCGCACTTCGTCCGCCACCACGGCAAACCCCCGACCCTGTTCTCCGGCGCGGGCCGCTTCGATGGCGGCATTGAGCGCGAGCAGGTTGGTTTGCTCGGCAATGGCGCGAATGACATCTAGAATCCGGTTAATGTCTTCGGTACGCGTTGCCACCTCGCGAATGCTATTGCTCGCCTCCAGCATTTCCTCGGTGAGCTTGCCGACTTGTTGCACTGAGCCGGACAGTGCCTCGCGCGATTGAATCACGGTATCGAGAGAGCTGGTGGCATTGTCTGATACCTGCGCGGCCAGCTGCGAGACGCTGGCGGCGGTTTGCGACATCTCGTTGGTGGCGGTCACCACACTGTCAATTTCCCGCTGTTGTTCGGAGGTCGCCTGGGCGGCGCGGGCGTTGACGGATTTGATAGTGGCGGCGGACTCGCGCGCATTGGTGCCTATGTGCTTGAGCTCGATCACCATATGACGCAACTTGGCGATAAAGTCATTAAAGCCCTCGCTCAGCGACATCAACTCCGCGTGGGTGTGTATTTCAATTCCCTTGCTCAAATCTCCATCGCGGCTGGCGAGATTGTGAACCCGCTCGTCCAACTGGCGAATCGGGCGGACGATGGATTGCACCAGCAGCAGCAAAACAAACATCACCGCAATCGTCGCCACCAGTGCGGTGATGATCTCGGTACGCAGCATGGTGGCGATGTTGTCGTCCACGGTTTGCGTCAGCGCACTGGTCGATGCCAGCACCACTTCTTCCGGCAGCTCCAGCAGTAGCGACCAGGTGGTGTTGGACGCTTCAATGGTCATGGGGTAGGCCACGAAATAAACACCACCGTTGAGCCAGGTGCGGTCGCTGCGCTCGTGCAAAGAGGTCAGTTGTCCGCCGTAGGTGTCGCGGGCCTCTTTCAGCGGGCGGGTCAGTTCGCCGGTGTATTCGCTGGAGCCGACAATCAGGCCGATGTCGCTGAGCAAGGTGACGCGGCTGCGGCCGTGGTAGAGCTCGCTTTGCAAGTTGTCGATCAGCTTTTGAATCACCGGCAAGTTGACGTCAATGCCCACCACTCCGCGAAACTCGCCATTGGTGACAATGGGGCTGGTGAGGCTGGTCATCAGCTCGCTGTAACCCTCGCGGATTTCATAAAAGTAGGGCTCGAGAATACAGGGGGCTTTTTTGTCCTTTGAGCAGAGAAACCACTCGGCCTCACGCTGACCGAACTCGCCGCGCTCGTCCAGATACTTTTCGGTGGAGTCCTCCACCCGCTCCTGCTCGAGCTGCCCGCTGCTGTTGCGCACCCAGTAGATTTCCAGAGCGCCGGAGTTGGCCACGGTGTGAATGGCTTCGGTCCCCAACAGGCTCTGGTCGGCGCCGTCGTAGGCGCCCGCTTCAAACTGGGCGTAGAGGGCGCTGATGTCTTTGTGGCTGGCGAGTGTAGTGCGGATCAGTTCATTGACTTGTGTGCGGCTCAGACGCGCCGCTTCGCTGCCCGCGCTCCAGGCCAGCGATTGCGCCAGGCCATTGGAGACCCTGAAAAGACTGTTGAGGTAGCCGGATACTTCATGGCCAAGGCTGGCCGCCTCGCTCTCGAGCCGGCCCAGGACTTCCGATTCCATGGTGGATTGGGTTTGCCCCACCAGTTGATCTTTCATGTCGCCGAGCTTGAGGGTCAGCTGGGTGACCAGTACCGCCAGCAAGAGGATAAAAGCGGCGGCAATAACGCCGAGGAGTTTGGCTTTGAGGGTTCGGAACATGGCGGGTTTCCCGTCTGCAGGCGTTCATCACCCCTGAGTATAGGTGAGTTTTTCGCCAGGTTTATTACGATGCCAAAGAGTTATCGGGAAAAGCGGCATTTCTTTTAGGATTCATTCATTTTGCAACATTTCGGTGCAATATCGCTGCAATAGGTGGTCAGCCTTCGGCCCCGAGACGTCACTGCGTGCAGGCGCGGGGCAGCTGCTCTTCCAGATGATGCACCAGCAGGCGAACCTTGGGGGAGAGTCGGCGGGTCGGCGGGTAGAGCGCCCAGATACCTTCGCGCTCGGGTGTGTAGGCTTCCAGTACCGGAATCAGGCGGCGCTCGGCGATGTCGTCGCGCACATAGTAATCGGGCAGCTGAACCAAGCCCAGACCCTTGCGGGCGGCGTCGAGCAAGCTGGGGCCATTGTTACAGCGCAAACTGCCGTGGACGCGAATGGTGCGCGATTTCTCGCCCTCGCGGAAACGCCAGTAGTCCAAGGTGCCGAGCAGGCAATTGTGGTGGCTCAGCTCGCCCAGGGTGTGGGGTTGGCCGAAATGGGCGAGGTAGCTCGGGGCGGCGCAGACGATGGGGATTCTCTCGGCCAGCTGCCGGGCAATCAGTCGGCTGTCCTCCAGTGGCCCAAGGCGAATCGCCAGATCAAGGCCCTCGTCCATCAAATCCAGGCGGCGGTTATTGAGGCGCAGGTCGAGCGTCAGTCTCGGATGCTGCAGGGCAAAGTCATTGATCAAAGGCGCGATGTATTTTTCCCCAAAGGACACCGGAGCGGTAATGCGCAAGATACCCGAGGGGCTGGCCTGCAAATCGGCCAGGGTGTTTTCAGCGCTCGCCAGGGCATCGAGAATCTGGCGGCAGTGCTGGTAAAACATCTGCCCCTCTTCGGTTAGCGTGACCTTGCGGGTGGTGCGGTGCAGCAGGCGCGTATTCATGCGGCTTTCGCGGGCCTTGATACGGCGGCTGACGTGCGCAATAGACAAGCCCAGCCGGTGGGCGGCGGCGGTAAAGCTGCCGGTCTCGCTCACGGCGACAAACTCGTTAATGCCCTCCCAGTCCACCATATTGTTACCTGTATGAAAAAATGTTTTACCTTGGAGCCATATTATTAACCCTGGGGTGATAATTACAATGGCCGCTGTCGAATGAACAGCAATGGAGTCCGTCATGATCAAATCCCGAGCAGCCGTGGCCTGGGGCCCCGGCAAACCCCTGAGTATTGAAGTGGTGGATGTGATGCCGCCCCAGGCCGGCGAAGTGTTGGTGCGGGTGGTGGCCAGCGGTGTCTGCCATACCGATGCCTTCACCCTTTCGGGCGACGATCCGGAGGGCAACTGGCCGGCCATTCTCGGGCACGAGGGCGGCGGCATTGTCGAGCAAGTGGGCGAAGGGGTCACCAGTGTTCAGGTGGGTGACCATGTGATTCCGCTCTACACGCCCGAGTGCGGCGAGTGTAAGTTTTGTCTCTCGGGTAAAACCAACCTCTGCCAGCAAATTCGCGAAACCCAAGGCAAAGGCCTGATGCCCGATGGCACCACCCGTTTCTACAAAGACGGCCAGCCAATCTATCACTACATGGGCTGCTCCACGTTTTCGGAGTACACCGTGCTGCCGGAGATTGCTCTGGCCAAGGTCAACAAGTCCGCGCCACTGGAAGAGGTGTGCCTGCTCGGTTGCGGCGTTACCACCGGTATGGGCGCGGTGCTCAATACCGCGAAGGTAGAAGAGGGGGCCACAGTGGCGATTTTTGGCCTCGGCGGTATTGGCCTGTCGGCGATCATCGGTGCCACCATGGCCGGCGCCGGGCGAATTCTTGCGATCGACATTAACGAGCGCAAATTTGAGCTGGCGAAAAAGCTGGGCGCGACCGACTGCATCAACCCCCAAGACTACGACAAACCCATTCAGGAAGTGATTGTCGAACTCACCGATGGCGGTGTTGACTATTCCTTCGAGTGCATCGGCAATGTCAATGTCATGCGTTCGGCGCTGGAGTGCTGTCACAAAGGCTGGGGAGAATCTGTGATTATTGGTGTGGCCGGCTCGGGCCAGGAAATCAGCACCCGTCCCTTCCAGTTGGTCACCGGCCGGGTCTGGCGCGGCACGGCCTTTGGCGGTGTGAAAGGCCGCTCGCAACTGCCGGGCATTGTCGAGGATTACCTGGCAGGCAAGTTCAAACTGGATGATTTTATCACCCACACCATGGGTCTCGACGACATCAACAAGGCCTTTGATTTAATGCACTCAGGCGAGAGCATCCGCAGCGTGATTCACTTTCAACAGGAGTCGGCATGAGCATTGAATCGGTCAGCAGCAACAAGTGTTTCGGCGGCTGGCACAAGCGCTACGCACACGAGTCCGATCTGCTGAACTGCAAAATGCAGTTTGCGGTTTACCTGCCGCCGGTGGTCTCGGAAGGCAAGAGCGTGCCTGTGGTTTACTGGCTCTCGGGCCTGACCTGCACCGACGAGAACTTTATGCAAAAAGCCGGTGCCCAGCGCATTGCCGCCGAGTTGGGGGTGGCGCTGGTGGCACCGGACACCAGCCCGCGCGGCGAGGGTGTGGCAGACGATGAAAATGGCGCTTACGATTTAGGGTTGGGCGCGGGCTTTTACGTGAACGCCACCGAAGAGCCCTGGGCGCGGCACTATCAGATGTACGACTACATCGTCAGTGAACTGCCATCGCTGATTGAGCAGTACTTCCCGGTGACCGGGCAAAGGGCGATCAGTGGTCACTCCATGGGGGGGCACGGCGCGCTCACCATCGGCTTGAAAAACCCTGGCCGCTACAGCTCTATTTCAGCGTTTAGTCCAATCAGCAATCCGGTGAATTGCCCCTGGGGGCAAAAAGCCTTTGGCGCTTATCTCGGCGACGATAAAGACGCTTGGCAGGAGCACGACGCCAGTGTGCTTATGGCGCGCGGCGGGAAGATACCGGTGTTGGTGGATCAGGGCGAGAGCGATAATTTTCTCACGGACCAGCTGATGCCCCAGGCGCTGCAACAAGCCGCCCAGAGCAGCGGTTACCCACTGGATCTGCGTATGCAGCCGGGCTACGACCACAGCTACTTTTTTATCGCCACTTTTATTGAAGAGCATCTGCGCTTTCACGCGGAACACTTCTGATTTACCCAGTGGTGTTGAACGCTGGCCGCACACAGTTGCGGCCTGCACGCTTGGCCTCATAGAGCGCTTGGTCGGCCCTGGCAATCCACTCATCCCAACTTTCGCCGTGCTGGTAGGCAGCGCAGCCAAAGGATGCGGTTACCTCCAGCTGTTCTTCGATGGTCAGCCGCAAGTGCTCCGCCACGTTGCAGGCGCCTTGGAGGTCAGTGTTGTTCAGCAGGATCAGAAACTCTTCGCCACCGTAGCGAAACACCTCGTCACTGCCAGCGCGCAGCCGCCCCTGTAGTAATACCGTGAGTGTTTGCAGTGTGTTGTCTCCAGCCTCGTGACCGAGCTGGTCGTTAATCGCTTTAAAGTGGTCGATGTCCATCAGCAACACCGCCGCGTTTGAGCTTTGCTGCAACTTGCCTTTTTGCGAATCGAGACTGGAAAACAGTTTGCGCCGGTTACCGATGCCGGTGAGCGGATCGATGTGGGCAAGGTTTTCCAGTTGCTGGCGTTGGTCTTCGGTTTTCCAGGAAAAAACCCCGGCAAAGGCACAGACCAGGGCCAATGAAACCAGCATATCCACAAACTCCAGCTGCTGGGCAAAGTGGCCGGCAAGCGGGGTGAGCGCCAGCATAATCAGCACATTGATGGCGATGGCCTGACGCAGAGACAGAACAAAAAAATTGGCCACCGCAACCGGGTACACCCAGTAGATCATCGGCTGGGGGTTGAGGTAGGTCATGCCCAGGGCCGCCAGGGTGTAAAAGCCGGCGCTGGCAAGGTTGGCCGCCGTCGAGCGCCCGCGGCGCAAGGTGGTGTAGAGAATCAGCCCCATGCCCAGCACAATGGCCGTATCCAGTGCGGCTAGCAGCCACTCGCCGGTAAGTGCGCGGACAATGGCCAGCGGCGCAATGGCGAGAATCGCGCAGCTCGACAGCAAGATGGCCATCGCCAGCCGGAAATCCTCACGCAGTGTTTTAATCATAAACCGTCGTTCCCGGTGGGTCGGTGCGTGTGCACCTAATGAGAACATAGCAGTCAATTCGGTGAGCGGCTAGCGGAAGAGGCTAATGAAGCAGACGCTGCGCACGGCTTTGCGCCGTACGCAGCAGATATGGTTTAAGGCGTGATTTTAAAGATCACGCTGATGCGTTTATTCAGGGTAATGGTCTGAGGGGCAAAGAGGTCAAAGGCGGGGCCCGCATCGGCTGCACTGACCCGTCCAAACGCCTGCTCCTGCACACCAAACTTGGCCATGGGGTTTTCAAAGCCCTGATCTTCGGAAATGGCGTACACTGACTTGATCTTCACGTCCAAGCCGGAGGCCAGATTCTCGGCGCGGCTGCGGGCATCGCGGCCGGCCTGCGCGGTCAGCTCGCGCATCAATGATTCGCGCTCGAGCACATCAAAGCTGGCGTTTATGCCTGAGGTGTTGGGCATGCGCAGCAGCTCGGTAATGATCGCCTGATAGCTGTCGAGCCCGTCTATTTCAAAGCGAAAGCGCTGCGTGACCTCGTAGCCGATGATCTCCATGGTGCCGCCCATGTGCTGGCGGTCGCGCCGTACCTGTTTGTCCACCGCGTAGGATTCAATATCCTCGTGGGTAAGCCCCTGCGCCTTGGCCAGCTCGATCACCGCCTTGCCGCGCTCGGCCACGGTATCCATGGCCTGGGCGGCGTCCTTGTGAAACTCCATCACCTGAAAGTCGACAGTGACCGTATTGGGCGCAACCTCCATCTCGGCCTCGCCGGTCACTGTGATGTAGGGAAACTCCGGCATGGCAGCGCCAAAGGCCAGTTGGTGGCAGCTAAACAGCGCCAGTGCAGAAAGCGCGAACAGAATTTTCTTCATAGGGTTCATACCTCTGAATCGTTGAACATCGGATACCATCGAGACGGCGAGTAGCGGGATTAGTTCCCGCACTCAAAGCCGAGCAAATAGTGAACTCTACAATAGCATTGTGCTATAACGAGCGGCGCTGGATTAACAATTTCGCACAAGGAGGGCCAGCTTGAGCAACGTGTTTCTCGCGATCTTGGGATGGATTCGAACCAATGGGTCAGCCGTTCTTGGCGTTTTGCTGTTGACCGCTTGTGTTCGCGCCGAGACCATCACCCTGGTGGCGGATCAGTGGTGCCCCTATAACTGCGATCCGGCTGCGGAGCGCCCCGGATTTATGGTGGAGATTGCCCAGCGCGCCTTTGCCGCCGAGGGCATTGAAGTAGTCTATCTCACCCTGCCCTGGCTGCGCGCCCTGCAGGCCACGGCTCATGGCAGCTACGATGCCGTGATCGGCGCCTCGGTGATTGAAGCGCGCGGTTTTGTCTTCCCGGATATCGAGCAGGCGAGAATGCGCAACGGCATTTGGGCCTTGCAAGGCCGCGCCTGGCAGTACGCGGGGGTCGATTCTCTCAAGCAAGTGCGCCTTGGCGCCACGGGCGGCTACAGCTACGGCCCTGCTGTTGAGCGCTATCTGAACCACCCAGACAACGCTGCGGGCGTCACCTTGCTGTTTGGCGATGAACCGCTCAGCCGCGGTATCAGTATGCTCAAACGCGGCCGTCTGGATGCCCTGCTTGAAGATGAGCAGGTCATGCGTTACGCGCTCAGACAAAGCGGTGAAGAAAATGCCCTGGTGCTCGCCGGCCTGGTGGAAAACACCGACGAATTCAGCAAAATTTATATCGCCTTTTCCAGTGCGCGGGAGAACTCTGACAAATACGCCCGCATCCTGTCCGAACAGACGCGCCGCCTGCGTCAAAGCGGCGAGCTGCACGATATCCTCGCCCACTACAACCTGACCGATTGGCAGCCCAGTCCCATGCCGCACTAAGCAGGCTGCAACCCTTGTAGGTTAACTGACGTATTGCAAGTGCCGGGTGCTCGTTTTAGGGTCTGTTGCATTCATTGAATACAGCCTGTTGCGCCTAAAAAATTGCCAAACAAGGCGCGAGGAGAGTAGTTTGGTGATTCCAAATGAACGACGAGCAAAGCTTAACGCCTCCTGCTCTCGCGCCTCACCTGCATCCATGCAGGCGACGCCCAGTGGCGAATTTTTAGGCGCAACCCGAAGGGCTGGAGCCAGTTTACCCCCAGCGTTGTTGCCGAGACCTAAAACACTCGCTGCCCTCATGGGGCGCGCTTTCGCTTTTTTGGAATGACCAAACTTCGCTCACGGCGCTTGGCTAAAAGCAAAACTGGCTTCCAGCAGGCGGATTCAATGAGTGTTAGCAGGCCCTAGCTGGGGCAATTGTTTGCAGGTATAGACGATGATCGATTCAAAAGCCGACACCAACACCAACACCAACACCAACACCGACGCCGAGCATGGCACCGTTAACATTGTTGGCGGCGGTCCGAAAAAAGTGCTCTATACCCTCAAAACCCTGCACCGCATCGGCTTGCTCAATTCTGCCAAAGCCCTGAAAAGCCGCAACGCCTGCAAAGCCTGTGGGCTGGGTATGGGCGGACAGCGCGGCGGCATGACCAATGAGTTGGATGAATTCCCCTCGGTGTGCAACAAAAGCATCCAGGCGCAATCTACCGACATCCAGCCGCCTATACCCGAGGCGCTGTTTGACCATACCCTGGCCGAGTTTAACGAGCTGAGCGCCCACGAGCTTGAACACCTGGGCCGTCTGAATACGCCCCTGTACAAACCCGCCGGCAGTGATCGCTACCAAGTGATGGGCTGGGATGAGGCGATCCATCTGGCGGTTAAACGCTTCGCCGCCACCGCGCCCGAGCGCAGTTTTTTTTACTCCTCCGGCCGCTCCTCCAACGAGGCGGGTTTTGTTCTGCAATTGCTGGCGCGCCTGTTCGGCACCAATAACGTCAATAACTGCTCTTACTACTGCCACCAGGCCACCGGCGTCGGGCTGACCAACGTCATCGGCACAGGCACAGCCACTATTGGCCTGGACGATCTGGCGCTGGCGGACACCATTTTTGTGATAGGCGCCAATCCGGCCTCGAACCACCCGCGCTTTGTCCATCAGCTGAAAAACTGCCGCGACCGCGGCGGCCAGGTGATTGTGATTAACCCGGCAAAAGAGCCCGGCCTGGTGCGCTTTGCCGTGCCCAAAAGCGCCAGCTCCATGCTCAAGGGCGGCACCTGGATTGCCTCGCGCTATCTGCAGCCGGCCATAGGCTCGGATCTGGCGCTGCTCAAGGGGATCGGCAAGGCGCTGCTGGCCAGCGGCGCTATTGATGATGCGTTTATCGCCGAGCACACCGAGGGTTTTGAAGCCTACATCGCCGATATTGGGAGTCTTGGTTGGGAAGAAATCACCGCCGCTTGCTTGATTTCGCAGGGCGACATTGAGGCGCTGGCTGCCGACTACGCCCGTTCCGAGAATACGGTGTTTGCCTGGGGCATGGGCATCACCCACCACTTAAACGGGGTGGAGAATGTGGAGGCCATTGCCAACCTGGCTCTGCTGCGCGGCATGGTGGGCAAGCCGGGCGCCGGCCTTTTGCCACTGCGCGGTCACAGCAATGTGCAAGGCATTGGCACCATCGGGGTAAAACCCGTATTGGCCGATGATGTTCTCCAGGCGCTGGAAACGCAAATGGGCAGGTCGTTGCCCCGCGCCAAGGGCATGGATACCCTCGCCTGCCTGAACGCCGCCGAGCGCGGCGAGATGGATGCGGCCTTGCTGATGGGCGGCAACCTCTTTTCGGCCACACCCGACTCTGACTTTGCCCGCCGCGCGCTGGATGCCGTGGGCTTCAAGCTCTACCTGACCACCACGCTCAACCGCGGTCATGTGATGGGCATGGAAAACAGCGAGGCTCTGATACTGCCGTTGGCTGCCCGTGACGAGGAGCCGCAGCCAACCACTCAGGAGTCCATGTTCAACTATGTGCGCCTGAGCGATGGCGGCGTCTATCGCCTGGGGAATGTGCGCTCCGAAGTGGCCATTCTGGCCGAGCTGGGCAGTCGCCTGTTGACCGATGCCCCTGTGGATTTTGCCCGTTTTAAGTCCCACAAGGCCGTGCGCCAAGCCATTGCCGAGAGCGTGCCGGGCATGGCGGAGCTGGCGGCCATCGATGCTGAGGGCGGGGAATTTACCGTTGCCAGGCGGCTCCTGCATCGCCCCGAATTTGCCCGCGCGAGCGGCAAGGCAAGGTTTCAGGCTTACGCGGCAAGACGCCAAGCCTCCGACGCCCGCTACCCCTACACCCTGGCGAGTATCCGCAGCGAGGGTCAGTTTAACTCGATCATCTATGAAGAGTCGGACAGCTATCGCGGCACCGAAGAGCGCTGGTGCGTGCTGGTGCCCTATGCGGACTGCCAGCGCTTGAATCTGGCGAAAGGTGACAAGGCGACGCTGCGCTCGGCCCACGGGATCATGGAGGGTTTAAAGGTCTATCCGTTTGACCTGCCCGCCGGCAGTCTGATGGCCTATTACCCCGAGGCCAATGTCCTGATTGGCACCGATCATGATCCACGCAGTAAAACCCCCGCCTTTAAGTCTGTGCCGGTGGATTTGATTCGGGCCTAGAGGAGTCGATCAGCCCTAACTCCTCCAGGCAGGTCTCGATGCCCGGCAGCATATCCAGGGCGTCGAGAAAGCGCTGCCCGCTTTGGCAGCCCTCGATACCGGCCAGCCAGCAGGCGAGCTTGGCTGCACTGAGATTAACCTCGGGCTTATCCTCGTGAAGCTTCTCTACGGCCCGACACACGTTTTTGATGCCGCCGTCGTTGGGCGGGAAGTTTGACCCCAGCACATCCAGCCCCCACTGCCCCCACTGGAGCGCGAGAAACGTGTGCTCACTCATCTGCACGATCGTGTGGTAGTTGAGCGACGGGTTGGTGATCACCAAAGGCAGCTTGGACAGCAACGTGCGTATCTCCGGCAGAGCGCGGTTGAGCTTTGCAATCAACTGGCGCTGCTCGGTGTTGGCGGTAATCGTGAGTGTGTCCAGAAAGTCGTTTTGCAGTTTTTGCCAGAGCAGCGGGCGGGAGCGGCAGTAGGCGGTGACGAGCTCTTGTGGCGGTGTCCAGAAACACAAAGCGATACCAATCTGGTTGATGCCATAGCCGAGCTTCAGCCGGTCCTCCATCGCGGTGGCCGCCTTGGGCAGCGCCAAAAGATGCACCTGGTAGCCATTGAGCACCGTGCTGTGCACCAATCTCGGTGCCGGCAGGGCGGCGGCATTGGGCGAGCTCAGCAAGCTGGTCTCATGCAGCGCCAGGGAGGTGCGGCTGGTGTCGTAGATTTTAATGATCCAGGCATCCTCACTGGCCAGGTCGCTGGCTCTGAACACAAACACATTGGGAATGGTTGACTGCAGCCAGTCGATGCGCAGGTTATCGGCGTTCAGGTTTGTGTGGCCGGCCTGCTGAATCACTTCACTCACCCAGTGGGGCAGCTCTTGCGGCGAAAGTTCGGCCCAGATACCGGAGCTGTCGGTGGCCGGCGGTATGCTCAGCAAATGTTCCTGAAAAAACAGGGCGGAGAGTTTGTCTCTAAGGCGCAGCACTTCGGCCAAATCCATCATGCTGGTGGCGATTTTTGATGAGGCCTGCCGTGAGAGAATCAGGGCGACGATAATAAACAGCACCGAGGGCGCCACCGAGTAGAGGTGATCGACAATCGCCACTGCAAAAGTCAGCAAAAAGCTGATATTGCCCAGATGGTTCAGCGTCTGGTTAAACAGTTGCGGGTTGGCCTGCTTGATGCTCTGCCGGTATTTTCCATGGGCAAAAGGAATACAGAGCAGGGTAAAGACGATCAGCGCCAAGCTCAGCTCGGGGTAAATGAGACCGAGCAGCGCCAGAACCGCCAAGGCAAATAAAATGCCTGCCAGGGAGTTAACCACTTTTTTGTAGCCGTTGGCGGCCATGTGATTTTGATTTTCAAAGAGCACCACCTTGCCCGCCTGACGGACCATATCCGCAGCCGATGAGTCAACGGCGATATTGGCCACTCGTTCTCCCAGGCTGTAGATGCCGTAGAACACCACCGCGAGGCCACTGAGCAACAATATAAGCGTGTTCAAAGCCATCTGCTCCAGCGGCGCTGGCATATAGCTCGGCACAGCATCCATGCCCAGCAGCATAATCACCTTGATGGGCAGGAGCATGCCCACCATCAGGGCGCCCTGGCTGACCAAGGTGGCGCCGGTGGCAAGGGCCGAGCGCACCGGTGTGGCCTGAATCAAACGCTTGGCGAGCTGTGCAAGCCAGCGCAGGTTGGAAGTGTCGTTGGCCAAGGCCTACCTCTTAGAGTTACCCGTTATTTATCGGAGGCTACTATACATATTCTCCGGCGCAATACCCACTGGCCCAGGCCCACTGAAAGTTGTACCCCCCAAGCCAGCCAGTCACGTCCAGTACCTCGCCGATAAAATACAGCCCCGGTGTGTTTTTCGCTTCAAAGGTTTTTGAGGAGACACCATCGGTGTCGATACCGCCGCGGGTGACCTCAGCGGTGCGGTAGCCCTCTGTGCCGGTCGGTTGCATAGGCCAGCGGTGCAGCGTATCGGCCACTTGGCCGATGTCCTCATTGCGCCAGTCTGCCAGGGGCTTTTCTTTCAGGTGCGCCAACCCAAAGTGATCGAGCCAGGCGGTGATAAAGCGTTTGGGCAAATGCTCCGCTAACAGTGTGACCGGCTGCGCTTTGCTGGCGGCGGATCGCCAGCGCGCCAGCTGCTCGTCGATCTTAAGCTGTGGTAGCCAATCCACGCTGATGCTGTCGCCGGGGTACCAGTAATTGGATATTTGCAGTGCGGCGGGCCCGCTGATGCCCTTGTGGGTAAACAGCAAGGCCTCGGCAAAGCTCTGGCCGTTACAGGTAACGCGCGCGGCCAGGGCAACACCGGCGAGCGATTGTGCCAGTGCCAGCCACGGGCCCTTAAACGTAAAAGGCACCAGCGCGGCGTCGCGCCGGGTGACTTTCAGGCCGAATTGTTTGGCGATGTCGTAGCCAAAGCCCGTGGCGCCCATGGTGGGAATGGACAGCCCGCCGGTGGCCACCACCAGGGATTGGCATTGATAAACACCGAGGCCGGTGGTCAGTGTGTAGAGGCCGGTGTCCGGATGGCGTTCAATACTCAGTATGTCGCAGTGGGTGCGAATCTCGGCGCCGGCGCTCTCGCATTCGGCCAGTAAAATATTCAGCAGGTCTTTGGCTTTGTGATCGCAAAACAGCTGGCCGAGGGTTTTTTCGTGATAGGCCAGACCGTGCTTTTCCACCAGAGCAATAAAATCCCACTGGGTGTAGCGCGACAGTGCCGATTTGCAAAAGTGCGGGTTGGCCGACAGGTAGTTGCCGGGTTCTATTTCATAGTTGGTGAAGTTGCAGCGCCCGCCGCCGGACATTAGAATTTTTTTGCCGACTTTGTTAGCGTGATCAAGCACCACCACTTTGCGGCCGCGCTGCCCGGCGGTGGCGGCGCACATCAAACCGGCGGCGCCGGCGCCGATAATCACACAGTCGTAGTTTTGCATACCGGCAGGGAAACCTCAGTGGGCGGCGCGTCTTGCCCGCAAAAGCGCGCATGATACTGCACTAGTGTCCAGTCCGAGAAGTTCGCTGTATGTCAGAGCGTCGCTTCACCCGACAATCTTCCTTGCCGGGTGAATGATTGCTGGCAGGGGTCAATCGGCGACGGCCAGATACCGCAAGTGCGGCTGCAGGGGGGCGTCAAAGGTGCCGATGCTGTAGCCCGGATAAGTCTGGGTGATGTTCAGGGTCACCTGGGTGGCGTCGAGCTTTTTGTAAGCGGTGGGTGCCAGGGCCATGGTGCCGTAGGCGGGTATATTGGCAAAGGGCGCTTCGCCCTCGGCGTAGACGCTGAAGCTGTCACCCACATTGACCCCGTTATTGGCCCCGGCCAGCACATAGACGCTGCGATCGCGGGCGGAAATTTTCAAAGGGGCCATAAAGGGCTGGCACAGAGCCTTCTGGCCGATGTCGGCCACCGCCTCGTCGATCAGCTTGCTGGCTTTATGGCCGTAGTCGGTCTGCCAGAACTCGGGCGTGGCAAAGCCGGTACGCGCCGTGTAATCGGCCGTCCACAGTCCCTGGGTGGCATAGGATTTGTCGAAGATTCGCGAGCCGGTGACCCCGTCGTGCAGCATCAGGCGAAAGCGAAAGTGCCGCTCGCGTATGTCACCGCCCTCGGCGCCCACCCAGCCCTTCACCGCACTGGCCACACGGTTGGAGGCGCGGCCCAGGGAATTGCTGCGGTAGTAGCCGTGGGCATCGACCATGGACATGTCTTCGATGTAGCCGGTCATCACGTACTGGGTCTGGTACTGGCTGGCCACCTGCTGCACGGCGTTAAACAGCTCGTAGTGGTTGCTCAACAGGCGCGTGTCGCTGGCAAGCACCAGCTCGGGTTGACTCTGGACCTGCAGGTTGTACTCCGGGTAGAGGCGCTCGGCCATGGTGAGCGCCAGGGCGCCCTCTGCGTTGTTGAGCTCACCCACCCGGGTGCTGGCCGGGCGCTGCATATGAAAGGCAGTGACCAGCATGGATTTTTGATAGCGGTGGGCGGGGCACTGGGCCGCGCTCTCGGGGTTGATCTGCGCCCGAATGGTCACGCTGTAGATGCCCTCGCGCTTGCGCTCATCAATCACTTCTATGGCATCGATATGGCCATTGGTACTGACATGAATCTGATCGTCCACCTCGGTGGCGTTCACCACCAGCGTTGAGCTGTTTACCTTTACCCCGGCTTGCAGGAGCGCGGTGCGCGCAGCATCGGCAATGGCTTGCTGGCGCGCGCCGGACAGGTCGTCGCCCAGGGCGCTTTTACCCTCGGCAATCACGGTGGCGGCGCTGGCCAGCCCGGCCGCACTCATCAGTGCGGCGGTGGCGAGTAGTGTTGCGATCTTTGACCAGTTCATAGGGCTCACCTCTGGGCTCAGTGTGTATGAACGCCGGTGTCGTAGTGGACTTCGGTGGTGGAATGCGTGCGGACGACCTCGCGGTGGTCCGTGTGGTATTTGTCCCGCGCCGGTTTGTAGACATAGGCTTCCATGGTCTGTACCGGCTCGCGCAAAAAGTGCTCGTTGAGGGTCAGCGACAGGGTGGTCTCGTAGTAGCCCTCGGCGTTATAGCCCTGGGAGCTGATGCGCGAGCGCCTGAGTACGTAGGCATCCACCAAAGCGCTCATGCGGTCGGCGTCGGTCAAGAAGTCGCTCACTTGCGAGTTGGCCGAAATCTCTACGCCTTTGACGCGCTCGGCGAGGCTCCGGTAGGCCTCCACTTCCGAGGCGCGCAGGGCCATGAGTTTCTGCTGTGCCAGGTTGGCCGCCAGCGCCGGGTCCAGGGCGCCGTAGCCAGTGACAGTGATGGTGACCGGCTCTACCTCGGTGTAAACCACGCGCTCACCGGCGCCGCAGATACGGCACTCTATGATTTCGCAGCCCGCGAGCATGGCGCCCAGGGCGAGCGCGGCCAGGCTCCTGAAAAGGTTTGTTGTCATTCTGGCGATCCTTATTGAAATCTTCTTGGGTATAAGGCGGTATCGGCCAGTGTTGGGGATTATTTAGGTGCTGTTTGCCAGGTGGGCCAGCAGATCGTTAAGCAGCTGTTCGCCGGGGAGGGTAAACAACAGCGAAAAGAGTGCCGTGTTGGCAATAACGCACAACCAGAAAAGGGTGCGGAAGGGTTGTTTGCGGGTTTTATGGCGAAACAGATGACGCGCCAAGAGCGCGCCGGGCCAGCCGCCCGCCAAGGTCAACAGCAGTAGCTGCGCTTCGCTGATACGCGAGTAGTCGCGGGTGGCTTTGTACTTATCCAGAGCAAAGATGGCAAAGCTCAGGCCGCTTACCGTCAGATACCACCAACCGCTGTAGGCGTTGGCAAGAGCGGCTTCGGCCAGGCTGAACACAGCCGCGATGGCGCTCAGGCAGATCAAGCCGGCGAACCAGGCTCGGGGCAGCTGAAAGCCAGTGGCGCGAATGTTGGCCGCGCGGATCTTGCCCTCGCCGGTTACCTCGCGGGTGTAGCGATAGCGCTGGCCCGTGCGCGGACGCCCGGCAGCCTTGAACTCACCAATATGCGCAAAGACGCGCGGGCCGGTGCCCGGGTCGAGAAAGCCAAAACCGCGCTCGTCGTTCCACTGCACCAAGGTGCCCAAATGGTCTGTTTTACCCACGGCCATTACCAGTTCGAGCCGGCCTGAATGTAGTAGGCGGTTTCTTCCGGGCCGCGGGCGACATCCAGCCCCATGGTAAAGCCGTAGCGCCGCGCCAGCAGGTAGCGCAAACCCGCGCCGTAGCTCTCTACTTGCTCGGCTGAGTCGGTCAGCTCGCTCCACGACGGCGCGGTAAAACCGGCGCCGGTAAAGCCTTTAACGTGCCACCGGGGCGTAATTTTATAGGTGGCCTCCAGTTCGGTGATGGCGACCTGCTGGTCCTGATAGCGGGCCTTGGCAATGCCCCGCAGATTGACGCCGGGCAGGGCGTAGGGTGGCAGCGGCTTGCCGCCGCGCGGCTCAACGCCCTGGTAATCGAGCCTTAGCCCGAGGTTAAAGGTGTCGCTGAGAATCCAGTAGTTGAGGCCGGTGAGCTGGTACTGGGTAAACTCCAGGTCGCTGCCGATGGCATCGTCAAAACTGACGGCGCGGGCGCGGTAGTTAAAGCCCGCTTCGGGATTCATGGGGTTGTCGCGCGAGTCGTACTCCAGCACCAGCCCCAGGCCCGAGGTGGTTTCGCTGATGTTAAAGCGGTTCTGTATAAACTGCTCCAAATGCTCGTTTAATTCATCGCTCGGCAGGCGGGTGATGTCCACCTCATTGGCGAGGCGCGTTTTCATTTTCTGGTAGGTTTGGTAGGCGCCGATAAACCAGGCGCTCTGGCCGAGCCTGAACGAGAGCTTCTGCAGCACGGCCGGGCCGCTGACGTTTAACTGCACGGGTTCGCTCAGCGGTTGATTGCCAATTCGGTAGAAATCCAGATTCATATCCGGGTAACCCAGCCCGCCTTTGTAACGGACGGTGTCGTTGCGCCAGAAGCCCATATGGCCCAAGCCGCCAAACTTACTACCGTTTTCTGTGCCAAAGCCGCCGGCAATGGTGATGTTTTCGGGGATAACGCCAACGGTCTTGGTGCCGCTTTTCTGCGCCTCTGACTCGTGAAAGAACACCCCGAACACACCCAACCCGTTTCCCACGGCCGGCTCGGTAATGACCATAGGCACCGGCAGAAACCCGAGCATTTTTTGGCTCAGGTAGGCGCTCGCATCGAGCATGCCGTCTTCCGGGTCGATAAACAGGTCGTTGATGGCCCAGCTGGCCGGCGAGTAACTGGCCGTTGCCAGCGCCAGGGCGCCGATTCCATAAAAGGTGGGTAGCCGCATGCTCAATCCCTATGCTGTTCGCTGTCAGATTAGCCTAGCGGATAGTGCGCCAATCAGGTAGCACTTTGTCTAGCGCCCGAACCTGTAAAGAGAGCAATTGTCGATTTTGGCGGAATAAACGTCCCGGAAGACACCTTCCGGGACGTTTCATGGGTAGAGGGTGAGCCAGACGCTTTTGGCTTACTGTGGCAGGGTTTTGAGTTTGATGTTGCGAAACCAGACTTTGTCGCCGTGGTCCTGCAATACAATTTGCCCGCCCGGTGTTTTCGCAAAGCTGTTCCAGTCCCCGAATTTACTGGCGGCGACCAGCGCATCCCACTCGGGGGTGAACATTTCAGTGCTCACCAGCCGGTAGCCGTTGAGCCAGTGCTCGACATGGCCGTTGTTCACCACCAGACGCGTGCGATTCCACTCACCCGCCGGCAAGACGGTGACAAACTTGGCTTTGATCAGGTCGTACAAATCGCCGGCGCGGTGCTTTTCAATCTTGCCGTCCGGGTGGCCGGGGTTATCCAGCAGCTGATACTCGGGCCCGCTTAAATAGGCGTGCTCAAGTTCGGGCTTTTCTTTGACGTTGTAGATAATCCCGCTGTTGCCTTTGTCGGCGACTTTCCACTCCAGGCGCAGCTCAAAATTCTCTACCGCCTCGGGGGTAATCACCACATCGCCACCGCCGGGCGTGGTCCAGCCGTCCTCATCGGGGTTGCGGCCCTGCAGGTGCAGGGTGCCTTCATCCACCACCCAACGCTCGCCCAGGCTATTATTGTCAAAGTTGTAGTTGCGAAGCCCCGCCAGGCTTTCGCCGTCAAACAACAGTTGCCAGCCGTCTGCCTGTTCCGCCGGCGTCAGGGCATTGTGGCTCACCGAGTAGTCTTCATTAATGCTCACCGGCTTATCGGTGGGCAGGGCATTGAGGGTGTACCAGGCCTCGGTGGTCCACAGCTCCTGGTCGCTGGCGCTGACAAAGGGACGCTTGATACGAAAATACACCATGTGATTTTCTTTGAGCCCGGCCAGCTTAAACTGGGCGCGCGTGCGATCGGGCGAGAGCGAAAAGGTCTCCACCTCAAGCGGACCTTTATCGAGCTTGGGGCCGCCGTATTCGCCGGTGGGTTCATAGCGCCACTGAACAATTTCAAAGTCTTCGGCGGTAATGTTCTGCCCCGCTTTCACAGGCTCCGTAAAGGTGATTTCAAAGCCGTCGCTGCGGGCGCTGACGCTGAGCATTTCAAAGGTGGTTTCGCCGTTGTAGCTCAGCCGCTGCAGGCCGTACCACTTGCCGCCGGCGTGGGCCCAGTTACCCGGGTTGCCCACACCGCCCACGATCAGCGAGCCATCCGGCGCCCATTCCAGGCGATTGACACCGGCTTCCAGCCCCTGGGTAAAACGAAACACCGCGCCCTGCAGGCGGCCGTTAATGCGCTCGGCAAACACCCGCTTGATACCACCGTGGGTGACCTCGCCGTGAATCATCTGGTTTTGATAAGGGCCGATGTTCAGCGGCGCCGGCTCGGCCGGTGAGTTGCCAATTTCATCCTGCGGTAGCCAGACCACCGGCAGGGTTTCGGTTAGGTTGGCGGTGCCCTCAAAATCCACCGAGCGCGAGCCGTACCAGGCGCCCTCGGTCAGCTCAATGATTTTGCTGGAGGGCAGCCAGTCGCCCTGGTTATCGGCGATAAACAGTTCGCCGTCAATGCCAAAGCCAATGCCGTTGGGGGTGCGCAGGCCCGAGGCCACCATGCTGACCTCGCCCGTGTCTTTGTGCACTTTAAACGCGTGGCCGCGATCCGGTGCCTGCGGATCGGCGCTGGCGCCGCCCGGTAAAATCGCGGTGGCCAGGGCACCGTAAAAATACCCGTCCCGGTACTCCAGGCCAAAGGCAAACTCGTGAAAGTTGGCTGTTGCCGACCAGTCGTTGGCGAGCAGGCGGTACTCGTCGATGATTTCATCGCCGTTCAAATCCACCAGCCGGGTCAGCTCCTGTTTTTGCAGCACGTAAATGTCGCCGTCCACCACTTTTACACCGAGCGGTTCGGCCAGGCCGCGGGCAATGCGCTTGACCTCAATCTGTTCGGCGGGCGCCTCCCAGTTGGAGACAATGTACACCGAGCCCTCCGGGTCCCAGGTGGAAACCACCAGCCGGCCGTCGGGCAAAAAGTCCAGCCCGCCCACCATGGGCTCAAAGGCCTCGGGGCGCGCCTGGTGCACATCAAACGAGGGATGAACACCGGCCACTTCGCGCTGATCCCCCGGCACGGTTTTCACAATGTCCGGGTCGGTGACTACGGGTTCTACGGTTCGCACGTCATTGGGGGTGGCCAGCAGCATGGACTCGGGCACCAGTTCAAACTCGCCGGTTTGCGGATTTTTCCATTGCAGTGACAGCGCCGCACCCGAGGTGCCCTGGAAGAAAATAATCTCCAGCGGGTGTAGCCCAGCTTCGAGGGAGATCTCGGTATCCTTGGGGTCGGGGCCGTGAAAGCCCCAGTGGTTAATGGCCAGCTCGCCGTTCAGGTACAAATAGGAGCCGTCGTCGCTCACCAGCCGCAAGGTGGTGGTCAGGGGTTTATCCAGTTTTAAATTCGTTTTCACCTGATAGGCGAAGCGCTCTTTGATCGGCTCAAAGGCATCAATGCTGGGCAAATGAATTTGCCTACTGAGTGCGCCCAGCGCCGGCGGTGTGGTGCGCAGCACCTCAACATTGGGCTGGTCGCCGGAAAAGTAATGCAGGTAAAACAGCGCGCCCGGGGTGTTCTCATCCAGCAGGGGCGTTTCGTCTTTCAGGTTCACCGCCACCGCCGGTTGCGCCATGGGGCCTTCACCGGTGGCCGCTGCCGGGGCGGCGGGTTTTAGTGAAAGAATATACTCGGCCATGGCCGAAGCATCTTCCTGCGCCAGATTCGGGTGCGGCGACATGGGCACCTGGCCCCAGTTACCCGCGCCGCCATCAATGATTTTTTGCGCGAGCATGGCGGCGGCATCGGCCTCATTGGCGTAGCGCTGGGCAATGGCCTGGTAAGACGGGCCGACGGTTTTCACCTCAGCGTTGTGGCAGGCCGCGCAGTCGCTGCCTGCGATTTGCGCTTCACCGGGGTGCAGAGCGGCGGCCTCAGGCTCGGCGTCGCGCTGCTCGGGCAGCGGCGGGTAGTGGAGCGTCAGCGTCGTCTCGCCCTCGTTCAGCGTCAGGGTATCGCCACTGATCGCGCCGCTGCCGCTCACGTTGTATTGCTCCGGCAGCTCAAGAGCGCTCAGCGCCGCGCTGCCGCCTTTCACGTGAAAGCGGCGGGTGAATACCGCCGTCTCGCCCTGCCACTCATAACTCGGGGTTTCTTCAATGCTGAGGGTGTCATTGCCGTAGAGCAGTACCGGCGTATCGCCATTTAAACGGTGGCCGAGATAGCGGATGCCGCCTTGCCATTTAGCGGTTTCACTGCGCAGGTAATCGCGCCCCGGCGTTGCCGGTTGCGGCCCGTGCTTTTGATCGTAGACCGCGCCGGAAAACGCCACCTGGCCGTCCCATACCTTGTACAGCGTACCGGCCGCGGTATCGTAAGCGGCACTTAAGTCATCGCCGAGGCGCAGTGTTAATACGCGCGGCTTGTCGTCCAGCACCGAGCGAAAGGCGATCATCTCACCCGTCATCGAGGGGCTGGTCACCTGAGTTTGGTCAGAGGGTTGCTCTGGCTGGCAGGCGCTCAGCAGTGGGCCTGCGGCCAGCAAGGCCGCCAGGGCCGTGCGGCGAAAAGTCGGTTGCATGAGTCTCTCCGGTTATTATTGGTGTGCTCTGATAATAGACTCAGTTTGCCACAGCGGACGAGGGATGCGGAGGCATTGAATACGTTTTCATAAACGCGAAAAGGTGAATTAACGTTTCTTGATGGTGGGGGTTGTGGTGGATGCTTCCAATTAAGAGCCGCTTTTCACAATGAATGCGCCGGCAGAAATTACCTTCTGCCTTTGTAATTGGCTAGGGAGTTTTGGCGTAGAGACATTCGTACAATCGATTGCCTGTCAGTTGGGTAAACATTCTTTCCAGGTTTGATGCGACAACACCGAGTTTCTTATACGCCTCCTGAGCGGGACAGTTGCCTTTAATGCGCCATAGTTCATCGATGTTAAATTCCGCCTAGGGGAGGTTGCGATTGCTCGCTTGCCAAGGCTTGAGCTGATGGTCATCCGCCAGTCTCATCTTCCATATGAGTCATCTTTTATTTTCTGGGCTTTTTGTCGATCAATACATCCTGTTGCCATTTGCCAGGCTTTTTGTCGGTGCGGTGAATGCAGCCAGGCCAGCAGCACGGCCTTTTCTTTCCTTCAAGCAGCTCTTCCATGGCGCGGTGAATACGCTTTACCCGAGTCTTCTCCTGCTTGGCGTCTTCTATCCAGCAGATAAACTCATTCCGGCCAATAGGTGTCAGGCTTTCCCAAAGGTCTCTGGTGTGTTCTGACTCGGTTAGGGCGTCGGCCAAGTCTGCGGGTACTTGGTGTACAAGGCCGCCCGATAATGTCGTCATACACTGAATCCTGTATTGTTGGGTTTTCAGCGAAAGAAAATGTTCGCTGCTTTGAATTTAACGCTATCGATCATTCTTTTGTCCAATGGCTAAGCGCTGTGCACCATCACGGACGTCTTTTACTTCGCTTAATAAATGGCCCTTCTGGCGCATAAGATATCATTTTTGAACTGAGTGTTTGTACAGGTATATTAAGATGGCGTGGCTCAAGGCGCGCGCTTTGCCCGATGGGCGCGCACGCTTTACAGTTTTCAATATACAAAAAAACGTTTATAGTCAAACGCTTAACCAGATCGGAAGGTTAGATAACAAGACCGCCGTGCGCGAGATAATGCGCACGCACGCTTTGCTTCCCCTTCCCAGAACTTAAATACCGATTAAATAGCTGAAAAGTCAAAAGCTTGCGCTATATTCCTGAGGCATTTTCAAGGATTGATATTGCGCATGCGCGATATACAAAGGTTATTTGCCAGATGAAACGCGGTGGGTAAAGTAAGCTTAGCACAAGAATTTAATAATGCTGTATATAAAAACAGTATAAGTGTGCTAATCGACATTCGGAAAAAATATTGGAAATGGAATTGACAGCCTATTACTCTGTTTTAGACCTTAAGACTAAGTGCCTGCCACTGTGCAAGTCCGTGGTTTGCATCAGGGGACAGGCACTTAGTCTTAAGGTAAAGAAAGAGTCATCAATACTCTCTTCGTTCCGCGTTTCCTCCAGTTCCGTTCACGGGTTAATGCAGCTTCTTCGTATTCTCAGAAGTGCTTTATATTCCGTGCCCGCAAATAACAAGGCCAAGCATTGCGACAACTTTTTCGCTACGGCTTTGCCTTCACAAAAAAGTCGCGAATGTTGGCGACGTTAGCGCTCCAAGTTCCCCAGATAGCATGGAAAATAATTAGCCAAAATAGGATCAAGCGATGCTAAAAAGACGTGACTTTTTGATTACATCTATAGCGGTTAGCTCACTGCTGTCCGTGCCTGCTGCGGCAAAACCCGCTAAGCGTCGCTTCGATGCTGCCGAGCGGCTTCGGGCTTTAGAAGTGGGTCACGCGCGCCTCGGCGTTTGTTTTCTTGACACAGTCACAGGCGAAATCAGCGGCAACCGCATCGAGGAACGCTTTGCTATGTGCTCAACATTCAAACTAGCAATGGTTGCCGTATGTCTGCGCGAATCAGACAACGGGCGCTTGAACCTAGAGGAGATATTGCAGTATTCAGAAACAGATCTTCTTCCTTGGGCGCCAGTTACCCGTAAAAATCTCGGCAAGGGCGGTCTGAGTATCGCCACTCTGGCGCAGGCGGCTCAAGAAATGAGTGATGGTGTTGCCGCCAATCTTTTGGTTAAGCGCCTAGGTGGCCCGAAAGCGGTCACCGTGAAGTTCCGGGAAATGGGCGATACGGTGACCCGCCTTGATCGCTATGAGCCGGATCTTGGTTTGGTTCTCTCCGCCGATACACGCGACACCACCTCACCTCTCGCTTATGCACAACTTGTCAGCGGAATTCTGACGGGCGATATTTTAAGAAACAATTCGCGCGAACGACTTCTGGGGTGGACGCGAAATACAACCACCGGTGCGAGGCGGCTACGAGCCGGCCTCCCCATTGAATGGCGTACTGGGAACAAGACTGGTACTGGGCGCGACGAGGGGACGACCAACAAGTGCAATGACGTCGCTATCACTTTTCCGCCCGGCAAGAACCCAATTATCATTGCAGCGTATTTTGACAGCGGTGAATACACAGAAAAGGTAGAGGCGAGGCATGAAGCTGTGCTTGCTGAAGTGGGGAAGATTGCTGCCGAATGGGCTGTAAGTTAGTGAACAAATTAACTTTTCGGTGATTCTAAACTCGAAAAAATGCCTAAAAAAACGCCATCAGGGCGACGGCTTTACGTTGTGGCTGCTGCGCTCTAACCCAGCCTAAAATGCGGGCGTTAGACGGCCAAGTTACCAAATTGACTTAAGAAAAGTACGAATATGCGATAGACACATATCACGGCAACCCGACTTAGCGAGGCTGTACGTTTAGACTCTACGGATGCGTATTGGTACTGAAGAGGTGATGAATGAAGCATCTATCCCTGATAATGATCTCGATACTTCTCTATTTGGCTGTGGGCACGGCAAGGTCGAACAGCATTGACGAGGCCTCAACTGCCCAAAGGATAGTCGTGCTCAACGAATCGGAGGGAATTGTCTACGCACATTTTTGTGCGTTCTACGAGCTGCGCGCGCTGATTGCGGATGGCCTTAGCGGGGCGAAGGAAGATGAGGTTGGTTTGTCCAGCCCGATGTATGAGTTGAGGATGCTGAGTCGATCTGGAGAAAGCACAGTTTATATAGGGGATCACTGGATACAATCAAGTGACGGTATGTTCTCGCTCTCCAGTGAGGTTTTCGAAAGAATCGTCGAACTTGTCTCTAGCCGAGAAGGGCGCGGGATTCCGCTGTCAAAGGTTGAGGCTTATAACGCAAAAGCAATTCGGCAGTTTAGGCGTCCAGATTACAAAGAAGATAATCGTTGTCTGAGATCAGTCAGGTAATGCCGCCTAACAATGCGCCGCGCCCGCAGTTGACCCAGTCCACCTTAGGCTGCCGCTTCAGGCGGTCTGCGTGAAGTGCGGATGAGCTTAAGCGTTAGCCAATATTATGGATTCCATTTTCACTAAAATTATTCGGATGGAAGAATAGGCTCATGTGGTTTGGAACTCGAATCGCATCATAGCCATTCTTGATATTTGCCCGATTAACCCCGGCCACCTACTTGTCATTCCCTACGAGCAGGTGCCGGATATTGATGAGCTAACTGATGAGCGCTATCACGAGTTATGGCAAGCTGTAAAACATCTTCGCCGTGGGTTGAAGAACGCGTTTGGCGCGCCGAAAGTTGGCATAGCTGTTGAGGGCTTCGGTGTCGATCATGCCCATGTTCACTTGGTCCCTGTATACTCCGGGAACGAGCTAAATCCGGAGAGAGCCAAGCCAGCTAGTCTTAAGGATCTTGATTTGACCCAGAAAAAGATTCTGGCTGAAGTCCAAAATGGCTAACAAACACAGCCACTGAAGATAAAGCTCGCAGGGCTACAAGACTCCAAGAGCCTATGAAGATCAATATTCGCATATGTGCGCTTCAACCAGTGTCCGGTTTTAGTGGGGAATATTATTTTCGAAGTGAGATCGTAGTAATTCTTTGAATTTGGTACTTAAAATATGTTTTTTGATGTCGAATCACTTAGCTCCCAGGAAATATATCGCTTTCTTGTTGGAGGAGTCACACCGAGACCAATAGCGTGGATTAGCACATTAAGTAAGAATGGAGTCGCTAACATTGCCCCGTATTCATTTTTCAATGTTGCAAGCTGTAGCCCACCTGTACTGTGGTTTTCTCAGGTAAACCCTATGGAAGGTGGAGATAAGAATACATTGGCGAATATATTAGAAACGAAGGAGTGTGTGATTCATGTGGTTAATGAAAAGTTACTCGAGAAAATGAATCTATCTTGCGCGTCGCTTCCGGCAAGCCAGAGTGAATTTGAATTCGCAGATATTGAGTATTGTATGAGCCATTCTGTAAAGCCGTTGTCTGTGAAAGAAGCTCCTGTTAGATACGAATGCAACCTTCGTGAAGTGCTTAGAATTAGCAGTCTTCCTTCGGGTGGTAGTGTTGTGCTTATGAACGTATCTCACATCTATATAGATGACTCTATCCTGGAGGGCATGAAAATCAATCAAGGGAAGCTTGATAGTGTGGGCAAGATGGGTGCTGATTTTTATAGTTTGACCACGAGCTTGTTGGAAATGCCCAGGCCGTGATCATCTAACGTAGATGAGGGGCAGGCCTTACAATTCATACGCATAAGTGGGGGAGATGAAAATAAATGGAAAAATCATCGTGCCCCAATTTTCTCGAGAAAGAAAAAGAAGCTAGAGTCCGGCACCCATTTCCCCTGAGAACGAGCCGAATGGAGGCCTATTTTTGTGGGTAAGTGAGCAGGACGCTCACGCAAGTATCGCCGCGCAAGGGACAAGGTGAATTGCACAGCAAGAGAGGGCGGCCTGGGCCGAGGCGCGTCGATACGGCCCTCAAAAATTGGCCGGAAGGAGGGAGCCCGACGGGCCGTGAACCGGGGTGTACGTACCCATTCATAGGTTACACCTTTGTCTACATACATAGGTAACAGTTTTTAAACTGATAGGCACTGCCATGTGGAGGTGCCTATGCCTTGGAAAGAGACAACGCCTATGAACCAGAAACTTACATTTATTGCCGA
>NZ_JAULRT010000009.1 GCF_030518215.1 Gilvimarinus algae | reverse complement strand
GGGGCTGGTCATTCGCTTTCGCAACCAGAACGGCCTGGTGGCCGAGGTGTACCGGCATTTACGGGCGCGTGGCTATGGGCAGTGGCCCACGTTGGCGTCGCTGGCACAGCAGCAGGGTATCAGTGCCAGCACCTTCCGCCGGCAGTTGGAGCGCGAGGGGCGCTCCTACCAGCAGATCAAGGACGAGGTACGCCGGGCGATGGCTTTCGAGCGCTTGCGCGAAGGCGTGCTGAGCATTGCCGAGATCGCCGAGCAGGCCGGCTTTCAGGAGCCCAGCGCGTTCCACCGGGCGTTCAAGAAATGGACCGGGCAGAGCCCCGGTAGCTACCGCGCACG
>NZ_JAULRT010000007.1 GCF_030518215.1 Gilvimarinus algae | reverse complement strand
CGGGGCGGTTTTCGCGGCAAATCACCGGCGAAACCGCGCCATTGCATAGCGCGCGAACGCGGCGGGCTTGCCAACGGCGGCCCACAGACACATATTCAACGTAGCCAATGGATTGGGCGGGTCCTCTCGTCCTTTTTATCCGAGCGTGTTAGGAAAGTGTGAAACAGCGCAGGATTAGACGACTTGAATATGCAATCGCCCCCCGCCCCGCCCTCTGAAATGGCCCGCAGCGCCCAGGATGCCGCGGCCTATTTGAAAACTCTGGCCCATGAAGGCCGGTTGATGATCCTGTGTCATCTGGGCTCGGGTGAAAAATCAGTGGGCGAGCTGGAAACGCTGTTGGAAATTCGACAGGCCGCCGTCAGCCAGATGCTGGCCCGCCTGCGCGAAGAGGGTCTGGTCACAACCCGCCGCGACGGCAAAACCATCTATTATTCGCTGGCCGATCAGAACACCTATGAG
>NZ_JAULRT010000003.1 GCF_030518215.1 Gilvimarinus algae | reverse complement strand
CGGTCCAGTTCAATCACATGCAGGGTCTCGGCGCGCTCGGCCAGAGGCTCGGGGGGGGCGCCCGGGCCCCGGGCGGTTTCCACCCGGATTTACCCCCCCCGCGGGTGCGGAGAGCGGGCCATCTGGGGAATTTTTTGGGGGTCGCCCACGCAATATTTCGCCTGATTCCCGGCCGCGCGCCCCCGCGGGCGGGGGAATTTGGGGTGCACGGCGCCCCGGGGCCGGGCCCCCCCCCCGAGCCTCTGGCCGAGCGCGCCGAGACCCTGCATGTGATTGAACTGGACCGCGACCTGGTCCCCTGGCTTAAGGTCCGCTTT
>NZ_JAULRT010000062.1 GCF_030518215.1 Gilvimarinus algae | reverse complement strand
GCAGGGTAAACATAAGAAAGTGGCGTTGACCGCAGCGATGAGAAAGTTTTTGACCATCATAAATGCCATGATTCGCGATGGTCAGGAGTGGGCGTATTAATTATTTTTAGCTACGGGTTGAACCACAGTCGCTTGTTAGGCGCGTGATGAAAAAGGCTCTTGATTTTTAAGGAATTCAAAATCTTTGAGGCCGCAGTCAAAAATTCTTTCGAAAATACTCTGGTCACCTGCATTATGAGTGCATAGACACAGATAGTAGTTCTCATCGTTATGGATAGCATAGATAATCCATTCGCCAGTAATTTTCTTCCTTTCTGAGCGTTCTTCTAATGGTTTCTCAAGAGCGTTATAGAGTAGATCATTTATCATATCCTTTGTTATGTGATCTGACTTTTCTGGCGATAGTGCTTCATCGACTATTCCCGATAGTCTACTTCCTCTCAGTTCATTCATTATATTTTGAGGGGTGAAGTGCGCAGAAAAATAATGCTTATGCCATAAACCTTTTAAAGGCTCTCTATTGAACATAGATGGAGGCTTAGTGAAGCTTCTTTCGTCTCCATTTTCTAGGGAAATTAACTCATCAATTATTTCTTTTGGAAATATCCCGAACTCGTTCTCATAAATATACAAGTCCAGCCAGAATAGCTCACTGATCCTGTTCTTCAATGAGCAATCTTCGAGATAGAAATCGCTGAACTTTTTCAATTCTTCCGAAGTAAGAGTTACATCCTTGTTGTTTAAAAAGGCAGTGTATTTTCTATTTTTTTCGAACATGTTGAATCCATTTTATATGTAGTGCCTAACAGCTAATTCAAAAGCCTAAATAAAATTCCCCGCGGCAATATAATCCCCCTGGAATCGAGATAAAAAAGTCGCCGTAGGCTCCTGATTTCAAAAGAAAATCAGTGTTTATCAACAACTGCTTGCCGCGGAAAAGAAAGACTCAGGCTGTTTACTCTGCGCGACTCGATTCGCTTACGCAAAACAGATCTGGTGCAACTAACTGATTTTTCTAAGTTTTACCGGGAAAGCGATATAAACAGAAGGGAAGTGCCGCACCCTACTCCAGATGCTGTTTGATCTCACCTTCCCACTGGCTACCGCTGATTCGCCCCCGCTTAAAAAGCCCGGCAAACCCGCTAAAACACTTGAGGAAAAGAGTGCCACCATTTGCGCCAGTTGGCAATACACAATTGACTTTCTGAAAAGGCCAAAATTTGGCACCGAGAAGGACCCCAGGATAGGCTAACTAAATGACTTTTCTCGCAGGGTGGCACACCTTAACCCCCTGAGAGCGAGCCGAACGGAGGGCTATTTTAGGGGGTAAGCACGCAGGGAAGCGTGCGCAAGTATCGCCGCGCCAGGGATGGCGCGTCGATACGGCCCGCTAAAATAGACTGGAGAGAGGGAACCCGAAGGGCCGCGAACCGGGGTGTCCTCTTTTGAGTACTTTTCTGGACAAGCAGAAAAGTACTTCGCCCGCCCGGCGACAGAGGGCCAGCAAAACTGAAAAACAGCCAAAAGGGCTGAACCACAACCCCCAAAACCAAAAACGGCCCCAAAGGGCCGCCCCCAAAACTCCTACCGCCGATTAATCCGATTCGTCCCATCCAAGGCCGCCAGACGATACGCCTCCGCCATGGTCGGATAGTTAAAGGTGGTATTGAGGAAAAAGTTAATGTTATTCCCCTCCCCCGGCTGGGACATAATCGCCTGGCCGATGTGGACAATCTCCGCCGCCTCGGCGCCAAAGCAGTGAACCCCGAGAATCTCCCCGGTATCCACATGGAAGAGCAGCTTGAGCATACCCACATCTTCACCACTGATCTGGCCGCGGGCGGTGTTTTTAAACAGGCAGCGGCCCACCTCGTAGGGCACCTTGGCCTCGGTCAGCTCGCGCTCGGTTTTGCCCACCGAGCTGATCTCCGGCAGGGTATAAATGCCCGTGGGCACGCTGGCCACTTCTTTATAGGGTTTGCCGAGAATCACCGCCGCCAGGGCGCGGCCCTGATCAAAGGAGGCGCTGGCGAGGCTCGGCCAGCCCACCACATCGCCCACGGCGTAGACGTTCGCCACATCCGTTTGGTACTGATCGTTCACCGCCAGGTTGCCGCGATGATCGGGCTCCAGGCCAATGGCCTCCAGGTTGAGCTGGTCGGTGTTGCCGCTGCGGCCGTTGCACCAGAGAATCGCGTCCGCCGTCAGGCGTTTACCGGATTTCAAATACACGGTCACGCCCCGGTCGCTGGCCTCGATTTTGTCGTACATCTCGCTGTGGCGCACGCGCACACCGTTGTCGCGCAGGTGGTAGCTGAGCGCGTCGGAGATTTCATCGTCGAGGAAGGACAAAAGCCGATCGCGGCTGTTGATCAAATCCACTTTCACGCCCAGGCCCGAGAAAATCGAGGCGTACTCGCAGCCGATCACCCCGGCGCCGTAGATAATCAAGTGGCGCGGCGTGTGGGCCATTTCCAAAATGGTGTCGGAGTCGTAGATACGGGCGTGGTCAAAATCGATGTCTGCCGGGCGATAGGGGCGCGAGCCGGTGGCGATAATGATTTTGTCAGCGGTGACCACCTCTTCGCGCGAGCCCTCGAGCAGATTAATGGCAATGGTGTTGGCATCGAGAAAGCGGGCAAAACCGGAGTAGAGCTTGACGCGGTTGCGCACGTAAAAGTCCGTGTGCAACTCCACCTGCTTGGGAATCACCGCGTTGGCCGAGGCCAGTACCCGCGGGTAGGTCATGCGCCAGGATTCGCCCGTCTCGCGAAACAGGTTGCCGGTTTTAAACTGAATAATCTGCTTGACCATATGGCGCAGGGACTTGGACGGGATGGTGCCCTTGTGGGCGCAGTTGCCGCCCACCAGTGCCCTGCCCTCGACCACGGCCACCCGCTTGCCGGCCTTGGCCGAGGCCATGGCCGCACTTTCACCGGCGGGGCCGGAACCAATAATCAGTACATCATAGGTGAAATTTGTCACTCGCTATCCCCTTGTCTCGACACCCACTGATTTGCGCTTGTTTACCGCTTGGCGGCTGCGTCTACGGCGAGATCCGTTTTTTCCTGAGGCTCGCCGTTTTTCAAGCTCTCGCACTTTTGCTCGTCGCCGCCGCACAGCTCGCAGGTGTAGTCTTTCTCACCCAGCGCCTGGCCGACGCCGCCGCAGGAGCCGGTGAGCGGCTTGCGACCAAAGATGACCCCTACGGCCATACCGGCCACCACCAGCAACATGACGCAAAGCGCCACTATAAACATCGCCATAACTTACCTCTCAGTGCTTCAGGGTGCAAAAGGTGCGAAGGCCTGCGAGTGCAGATCGCGAAAGCCCTCGCCGTCTTTGACAATCATATAAACCGCCAGTTGCTCGGCATTGGCCAGCGCCATCCCCCGCTCGGGGCCCAGCACGTTCAGCGCCGTGGCCCAGGCGTCGGCGTGAGCGGCGGTGTCGGCCACCACCGTCACCGAGGCGAGATTGTGGGTGATCGGCTTGGCCGTCACCGGGTCAATGGTGTGCGAGTAGCGCACGCCAGCCATTTCATAGTAGTTGCGATAGTCGCCGGAGGTGGCCACGGCCTTATCCTGCAGCTCCAGCGCAAAGCGCACGCCGCCGCCGATAAGCTCTGGTTGCTCTATGGCAATGCGCCAGGGTGTGGCGCGCGGGCTGAGCCCGGCGGCTCTGACTTCACCGCCAATCTCCACCATAAAATTGGCAAAACCACGCTCGACCAAGAGATCGGCAATCCAGTCCACCCCGTAGCCCTTGGCCACGGCCGACAGGTCCACCTGCACAGGCGCGGTGCGCCGGGCGCGGGTGGTGTTGAGCTGGACATGACCAAAGCCCGTGTTGTCGCGCGCCTCGGCCAGCTCGGCCTCGCTCGGTACCCGCTCAGGGCGCATCTCGGGGCCAAAGCCCCACAGGTTGACCAGCGGGCCGACGGTGATATCAAAGGCGCCATCGGAGGCAACCGAGATGCGCTGGCTGATTTGCAGCACCTCCATCAGCGGCGCCGAGAGCGTCACCCATTCATCCACCGGGGCGCGGTTAAAGCGCATCAGCTCTGAATCGTCGATGTAGGTGGACATCAGCTGGTTGATCAGCTGCAGCGCTTTGTCGATGTCGCCTTGCAGCGCCTCGGCATCGACCTCCAAGGGCTCCTTGTCTGCCGACACCAGGGTAATGTGGTAACTGGTGCCCATGGTGCGGCCGGTGAGTTTGAGGTGATCGCGCTCAACCGTGCCGGTATCGCAGGCGGCCAGTAAGGCACCAATAAACAAAAACGAGGCCAGCAGTGCCAGCCTCGTTTTTGTTATTGCTTTATGGGCAAACATCATGACCGGTTTAACCACCAAAGTCATCCAGCATAATGTTTTCGTCTTCAACACCCAGGTCGTGCAACAGCTTGATGACGGCGGCGTTCATCATCGGCGGCCCACACATATAGTACTCACAGTCTTCCGGGGCCGGGTGGTCCTTGAGGTACTGCTCGTAAAGTACGTTGTGGATAAAGCCGGTCAGGCCGGTCCAGTTGTCCTCGGGCTGAGGATCGGACATGGCCACGTACCAGTCGAAGTTCTCGTTCTCCTTGGCGAGCATGTCGTACTCGTCCTGATAGAAGAGCTCTTTCAACGAGCGCGCACCGTACCAGAAAGACATTTTGCGGTTGGTGTTCAAACGCTTAAGCTGATCGAAGATGTGCGAGCGCATAGGCGCCATACCGGCACCACCACCGACAAACACCATTTCGGCATCGGTGTCCTTGGCGAAGAACTCACCGAAGGGTCCGTAAACGGTGATCTTGTCGCCCGGCTTCAGGTTAAACACGTAGGTGGACATAATGCCCGGCTGAATATCCTTGGAACCCGGAGGCGGTGTAGCAATACGGATATTGAACTTAACAATGCCCTTCTCTTCCGGGTAGTTGGCCATGGAGTAGGCGCGCTGCACGGTTTCGTTGCTTTTCGCCTTGAGGTTGAAAAAGCCAAAACGCTCCCAGTCGGCGCGGAATTTTTCCTCGATATCGAAATCGGCAAAATTGATTTCGTAGGGAGGACATTCCAGCTGCACATAGCCACCCGCGCGGAAGTCGACGTTTTCGCCTTCGGGCAGCTTCAGGGTCAGCTCTTTAATAAAGGTGGCCACATTGGGGTTGGACTCAACGGTACACTCCCACTGCTTAACACCAAAGACGTCTTCGGGGACTTCGACCTTCATGTCCTGCTTGACCGGCGTCTGACACGACAGGCGCCAGCCCTCGTTGGCCTCGCGCTTGGTGAAGTGGCTCTCTTCGGTGGGCAGCATAGAGCCGCCCCCCTCGTTCACCACGCAGCGGCACTGCGCACAGGTACCACCACCGCCACAGGCGGAGGGCAGAAACAGGCCGGCACCGGAGAGGGTCTGCAGCAGCTTGCCGCCGGCCGGTACAGTCAGCGATTTCTCGCCGTTGATTTCAATGGTGACGTCACCGGATGCCACCAATTTTGCACGGGCGCTCAGGATCACGAATACCAGCGCCAGCACAATGACGGTGAACATCACGACACCCAGAATAATCTCGTTCATGTGATTCCTCGCTGATTACAGATCAATACCGCCGAAGGACATAAAGCCCAGCGACATCAGGCCGACGGTGATGAAGGTAATACCCAGGCCGCGCAAACCTTCCGGCACGTCGGAGTATTTCATCTTCTCGCGAATACCGGCCAGTGCGGTAATGGCCAGCGCCCAGCCCACACCGGAGCCTGCGCCAAAGACCACACTCTCGGCAAAGTTGTAATCGCGCTCCACCATAAACAGTGAGCCACCCAGAATGGCGCAGTTCACTGTGATCAGCGGCAAAAACACACCCAGCGCGTTGTAGAGCGCGGGAACGTATTTATCCAAGACCATTTCCAGAATCTGCACCAGAGCGGCGATCACGCCGATGTAGGTGATCAGACCCAAAAAGCTCAGGTCGGTATCCGGCAAGCCGGCCCAGGCCAGGGCGCCGTCGGCCAGCACGTAGGTGTACAGCAGGTTATTGACCGGCACCGTGATGGTTTGCACCACCACCACCGCAATACCCAAGCCGAAGGCCGCGCCGATTTTTTTGGAAATGGCGAGAAAGGTACACATGCCCAGGAAGAACGCCAGGGCCATATTGTCGATAAAAATCGACCGAACAAACAGGCTGATATAGGCTTCCACGATCAGGCCTCCTTCGCTTGCGGCTTGGTGTTAGGTGCCATCTTGTAATCCGGTGCTTCCACCTGGTCTTTTTTCCAGGTGCGGATGCCCCAGATAAACAGACCGATCAGGAAGAAGGCACTGGGCGGCAGCAACAGCAGACCGTTGGGCGTGTACCAGCCGCCTTCGGTGGCCAGCGGCAGAAGCTGCACGCCGTATAGGCTGCCCGTTCCAAACAGCTCACGAATAAACGCCAGGCCCAGCAAAATGGCACTGTAGCCAAGGCCGTTGCCGACACCGTCGAAAAAGCTCGGCAGCGGCGGGTTTTTCATGGCGAAGGCTTCGGCGCGACCCATCACGATACAGTTGGTGATGATCAAACCGACGAACACCGACAGCTGCTTGCTGATCTCGTAGGCGTAGGCCTTGAGGATCTGATCCACCACGATCACCAGCGAGGCAATAATGGTCATCTGCACGATGATTCGGATATTGCCCGGCGCGTGGTTGCGCACCAGCGAGACGAACAGGTTGGAAAACGCC
The DNA here is from genome assembly GCF_030518215.1 of Gilvimarinus algae. GTDB lineage: Bacteria > Pseudomonadota > Gammaproteobacteria > Pseudomonadales > Cellvibrionaceae > Gilvimarinus > Gilvimarinus algae. The sequence goes on along the minus strand of NZ_JAULRT010000062.1, from coordinate 862,453 downwards.
GTTACGGTGGTCAGGGCGATACACATCACCACGGTCACTTTCAGGCTGCTGGTCACCGCCAGCGCCGAGCAGATACCGAGAATCTGCAGGGCGATCGGGTTGTTGGAGAAAATCGGTGCGAATAACAACTCTTTGATTTTCATGGTATCAGGCCTCCCCCTTCTTGAGGTTGGTCAAAAATGGTTTATAGCCGTCCTCACCCAGCCAGAACTGCACCAGGTTGGCAACACCGCGACTGGTCAGCGTGGCGCCCGAGAGGCCATCCACTTTGTGCTCGGCATCGCGGGTGTCGGGGCCAACTGCGCCCTTGACCACCGTCAGCTCGGCGTCGCCGTCTTCGTCGTAGGCTTTCTTGCCTTCCCAGATGGCTTTCCAGTTGGGGTTATCCACCTCGCCGCCGAGCCCGGGGGTTTCGCCGTGCTCGTAAAAGCCGAGGCCTTTAACGGTGTTGAGGTCGGAGTCGAGCGCCAAAAAGCCGTAGAGCGTTGACCAGAGACCGTAGCCGCGTACCGGCAGAACGATGGTCTCAAGGCCGTTATCGCCCTCGATCATGTACACCAGACCGACTTCTTCGCGACGGCCGATCTTGGCGATGTCTTCATCGGCGCTCAGGTCCGTTGAACGCGACGGGTCCTTGGCCGCTGCGCGCTGCTCGTACTTGGCCGGGTCCACCTGGTCGGTGAAAGTGCCAGTCGAGAAATCCACCGCGCGGGTGGTGACCCGCTCATTGAACACGTCTTCGACTTTTCTGCCTGCGGTCTGCTCAAGCAAACCGGCGGCGGCGAGAATGTTGCGTTTAAAGTCCAGCGACTTGTTAACTTCCTGCACAGGGCGCAGGTACACGGCAGCGGTAGAAACCACCACCGAGCAGACAATACACAGCATTATGGTGACTGTGAGTGTCTTTTTGATGGAATCGTTACTAGCCACGCGCCAACCTCCGCTTGATGTTTGCTTGAACCACAAAATAGTCGATCAGCGGGGCGAACAGGTTGGCAAACAAAATTGCCAGCATCATGCCTTCGGGGAAGGCCGGGTTCACTACACGGATGATGACTACCATAAAGCCAATCAGGGCACCGAACCAGTATTTACCGGTGTCGGTCATGGACGCGGACACGGGGTCAGTGGCCATAAAGATCATGCCGAAGGCAAAGCCGCCGATCACCATATGCCAGTACCAGGGCACCGCCATCGCCGGGTTGGACGAGGCATCGCCGGTCACGTTCAGCAGTACGGTGGTGGCGATCATGCCCAGCATCACACCCAGCACAATGCGCCAGGAGGCAATGCCCATCACCAGCAGGACCGCACCGCCAATAAAGATGGCGAGGGTGGAAGTTTCACCGATGCTGCCCTGGATGTTGCCGAGGAAGGCATCCAGCCAGGTGAACTGGCTGTTGAGCGCGTCCATACCACCCTGGGCGGCTACCGACAGCGCGGTCGCGCCTGTATAGCCATCGACAGTGGTCCAGACGGTATCGCCGGACATGCTGGCCGGGTAGGCAAAGAACAGGAAAGCGCGGCCGGTCAGTGCCGGGTTCAGGAAGTTTTTGCCGGTACCGCCAAAGACCTCTTTACCCAGCACCACACCAAAGCTGATACCCAGCGCGGCGTAGAGCAGCGGCAGGTCCGGCGGACAGATGAGGGCGAAGAGCACGGAAGTGACAAAGAAACCTTCGTTGACTTCGTGACCGCGCACCGAGGCAAAGAGCACTTCCCAGAAGCCGCCGACAATAAACACCACCGCGTAAATCGGCAGGAAGTAGGCTGCGCCGTGAACCAGGCAATCCCAAATGCTGTTGGGGTCGAAACCTGCGATGGCGCTGATCAGCGCAATGCGCCAGCCCTCACCGGCGCCGGTGCCCATTTCAGCAAGAATGGTGTTGGCCTGGTGGCCGACGTTGTACATGCCGAAAAACATGGCGGGAAAAGTACAAATCCACACAGTAATCATGATGCGCTTGAGGTCGAGGCCGTCGCGCACATGGCTGGTGGTTTTGGTGACATTGGCCGGACGGAAAAGACCGGTATCAATCGCTTCGAACAGCGAATACCACTTTTCCAGTCTGCCGCCTTTGTGAAAATGCGGCTCGATTTTGTCGAGATAATTACGCAATGCTTTCATGCCTTAACCCTCCAGCTCGATACGGGTGAGGTTGTCGCGCAAGATCGGGCCGTACTCGTACTTACCCGGGCAGACAAACGTACACAGAGCCAGATCTTCCTCATCGAGCTCGAGACAACCCAGCTGCTGAGCCGTTTCGGTGTCGCCGACGATCAGCGAGCGCAAAAGCTGCGTGGGCAGAATATCCAGCGGCATGATTTTTTCGTAAGCGCCGACCGGCACCATGGCGCGTTCACTGCCCATGGTCGTGGTGGTAAAGGCAAAACGCTTGGACGGCATCAGCTTGGACAGATAGATGTTAAACACCGAGAAGAAGTTGTTCCCGGGGCGCAGGTAATGCAGGAAGGGGCGGTCATCGCCCTCTTTGAGCACACTGACTTGGTTGTGGTAACGGCCGAGGTAGGCATAGGCGCCGCGAGCGGTGCGCCCACCGAATACCGAACCGGAAATCACGCGGTTGTGCTCACCCACCAGGGCGCCAGCGGTCAGCTCATCCAGGTTGGCACCGACGCGGGTGCGCACCAGGCGCGGTGTTTCCACCTGCGGGCCGGCCAGGGAAATGACGCGGGAGGTTTCAATACGGCCTTCGGTAAACAGAATGCCGATAGCTACCACGTCTTGGTAATTGACGGTCCAGACAAATTTGGTGGCGTTGACGGGGTCCAGGTGGTGGATGTGCGTGCCGGCATTGCCCGCCGGGTGCACGCCACCAAACTCGTGAACTTCAATCTGACCGCCTGCCTCAGCGGGGATATCCGCGCCCGGCGCCTTGCAGACAAACACCTTGCCTTCGGTCAGGCGGCTCAGCACCTTGAGGCCAGCTTTAAAGGCAGCGCCTTGATCTTTGAGGATCACTTGGGGGTCGGCAGCCAGCGGATTGGTATCCAGCGCAGTCACAAAAATCGAGTGAGGCTTAGCATCCAGTGCTGGCACTTTGCTGTAAGGGCGGGTGCGCAGGCTGACCCACAGCCCAGACTCATTGAGCTGATCGCGCACAGCGTCCGCTGCCAGGTTCTGTAGCTCGGCGTCGCTGTAGGCTTTGAAGCTTTCGCTCTCATCACCTTCTACATCGATCACTACAGACTGTAGCATCCGGCGCTCACCGCGATTAATTGCCGCGACTGTGCCGGCTGCGGGAGCGGTGTAACGAACCCCTTCGGTTTTTTTATCGGTAAACAGAAGTTGTCCGAGCTTGACTTTGTCGCCTACGGCTACGGCCATGGTCGGCTTCATGCCGTGGTAATCTGGGCCGATGACTGCCACAGAGCGGGCCGCCGGCCCATCGACGATAGTCTGCTCGGGCGCACCGGATATAGGTAAATCCAATCCCCGACGAATCTTTATCATACGTCTCTGCCTAATCACTCGTTGGATTAATAAGTTGCACGGCTTGTTGGAGCCGCAGTGTCGCTGCGCTGGCGCTGTGCCAGCTGCTTCTATTACGTTGAAGCTTGATCAATCGTTTTTCGCTGATGTTTCAGGCATCCCACACGCATGGGAATCATAAAAAGAGCAAGGAGAGCCGCAGCTTTGAGGCATATCGGACCGAAACCGCACCCAGTGGGGATGGTTTTCAGACGCAAAGCGTTCCACCAGCCAAAAAATCGCGGCAATTATAAAGACCGCTGCCGCCAAAGGCCAGTGGCGCAACACATTTTTACCGCCACCGCCGGACCGGCCGGGCCACTGCGACTACAGACCGCGGACAAACACGGGTACAATCCCGCCCCTGATGGCGCCGAGACCCGATCGGCACCCACTCGACTCACCAGCTACGGTCAGCCAGAACACCTATGAGCCATTTCGACCCCTTCCGCCCTACCCTGGCCCCCAAAGCCGGTGAACGCCGCCAATGGGGCAAGCTTGCGGGCAGCGCCTGCGCCCTGGCACTGGCCAAGGCCGCGCAAAGCCACCAGGGCCTAAGTTTAGTCGTTACCAGCGACACTGCCAGCGCCCAGCGCCTGGAGAGCGAACTGCGATTTTTCGCCCCGCCCGAGCTGGATATTCTGCACCTGGCCGACTGGGAAACCCTGCCCTACGACAGCATTTCGCCACACCAGGATATTATCTCTCAAAGGCTGCGCACGCTCTACCAACTGCCCTCGGTCAAGCGGGCTCTGTTGGTCGTGCCGGTGACCAGCTTGCTGCAGCGGCTGATGCCCAAGGGCTATCTGCTCGGCGGCAGCCTGCTTCTCAAGGTCGGCGACACTCTGGACCTGGACACCCTGCGCTCCAACCTGACCCAGGCGGGCTACCGCACGGTGGACACCGTGTACGAACACGGAGAGTACGCCGTGCGCGGCGCACTGATTGATATTTTCCCCATGGGCAGCGAGCGCCCACTGCGCATCGACCTGTTTGACGATGAAGTGGACACCCTGCGCACCTTTGACCCGGACACCCAGCTGACCGAGGACAAGATCGAGTCCCTCGAGCTGCTGCCGGCACGGGAGTTCCCGCTGGACAAGGCATCCATCAGCGCCTTTAAACAGCGCTGGCACCAGCGCTTTGACGTGGACCCCAGCGCCTGCTCGATTTATAGGGATGTGAGCGACGCCATCGCACCCCCCGGCATTGAGTACTATCTGCCACTGTTTTTCGATCACTGCGACACCCTCTTTGACTATTTGCCCGAGAACACCCTGGCCTACACCCTGGGCGATATTCAGGGCGCAACCCAGCACTTTCTCGCAGAGCTGACAGCGCGCTATGAATCGCGCGGAGTAGACCCGACCCGCCCGCTGCTGCGCCCGGAGGAAATTTACCTGCGCGAAGAGCAGCTGTTTGCCGGGCTAAAGCAAATGAGCCGCACCGCCTTGCACAGTGGCGAGGTCGAAACAGCGCACAACAGCGGCAACTTCAGCTGCGAGCCCCCGCCATCACTGCCGGTGCGCGCCCAGGCTGAACACCCCCTTACCGCCCTGGAAGCCTTTTTAATGAGTTTTGACGGCCGAGTGCTGTTTTGCACCGAGTCCGCCGGGCGGCGGGAAACCCTGCTGGAGCTGCTGGGGCGCATCCGTGTGCAGCCCCGGGAGGTGCCCAACTGGGATAGCTTTATCGAGTCGCAGGACAGGCTGGCCATTGCCCTGGGCGCTATCGACCAGGGCCTGATCTGCCGGGAACCCGACATTGCCCTGATTACCGAGAGCCAGCTGTTTGGCGAGCGGGTCCAACAGACGCGGCGCCGGCGCCAGAGCCAGGAAAACGCCGACAATGTGGTCAAAAACCTCACCGAGCTGAAAATCGGCGCGCCGGTGGTGCATATCGATCACGGCGTGGGACGCTATCGGGGGCTCGAGACCATCAGCGTCGAGGGCGAAGCCAACGAATTTCTGATGCTCGAATACGCCGACGAGGCCAAGCTCTACGTGCCGGTCACCAGCCTGCACCTGATCAGCCGCTACAGCGGCGCCGACGAGTCAGTGGCACCGTTGCACAAGCTCGGCTCGGAACAGTGGGGTCGCGCCAAGCGCAAAGCGGCTGAGCAGGTGCGCGACACCGCCGCCGAGCTTTTGGACATTTACGCTCGCCGGGCGGCGCGCAAAGGCCTGGCCTTTGACGACCCAAAGTCCGATTACCTGAGCTTTGCCGCCGGCTTCCCCTTTGAAGAGACGCCCGACCAACAGCTGGCGATTGAAGCGGTGATGCGCGATATGCTGGCCCCTCAGCCCATGGACCGGCTGGTGTGTGGCGATGTGGGCTTTGGCAAAACCGAAGTGGCCATGCGCGCGGCTTTTATCGCCGCCCACGCGGGCAAGCAGGTGGCCATACTCGCCCCCACCACCCTGCTCGCCCAACAGCATTTTGAGAGCTTGAAAGATCGCTTCGCCAGCTGGCCGTTTGTGATTGAGGTGATGTCGCGTTTTCGCACCAACAAGGAAGTCGAGACCGTCAAGGAGCGGCTCGCAGAGGGCAAAATTGACATCGTCGTGGGCACCCATAAGTTGATCCAGCCGGACATTCAGTACAAAGACCTCGGCCTGTTGATCATCGATGAAGAACACCGCTTTGGCGTGCGCCAGAAAGATCAATTGAAAAAGCTGCGAGCCGAAATCGATATCCTCACGCTCACCGCCACGCCCATCCCGCGCACCCTGAACATGTCCATGGCGGGCATTCGCGATTTGTCCATCATTGCCACGCCCCCGGCGAGGCGCCTGTCGGTCAAAACCTTTGTGCGCCAGCACGACAACGCCGTAATCAAAGAGGCGATCCTGCGCGAGATACTGCGCGGCGGACAGGTGTACTACCTGCACAACGAGGTCAAAAGCATCGAACGCACCGCCCGCGCCCTGCAAGAGCTGGTGCCCGAGGCGCGCATCGGTATCGGCCATGGGCAGATGCGCGAGCGGGAGCTGGAAAAAGTCATGTCTGACTTCTATCACAAGCGCTTTAACGTCATGGTCTGCTCCACGATCATCGAAACCGGTATCGATATCCCGAGCGCCAACACGATTATCATTCACCGCGCCGACAAGTTTGGCCTGGCGCAGCTGCACCAGCTGCGCGGTCGCGTGGGTCGCTCCCACCACCAGGCCTACGCCTACCTGCTAACCCCCGAGCCGCGCGCCATGACCCCCGACGCCGTCAAGCGCCTGGAGGCCATTGCCAGCGCCGAAGATCTGGGAGCGGGCTTTACCCTCGCCACCCACGATATGGAAATTCGCGGTGCTGGCGAGCTGCTCGGTGATGAGCAGTCGGGCCAGATTCAGACCGTGGGCTTTTCCATGTACATGGACATGCTCGACCGCGCCGTCAAAGCACTGCGCTCGGGCAAGGAGCCCAATATCGACCACCCGCTGGACGACAACATTGACGTTAACTTGCGGGTGCCCGCGCTGATTCCCGATAGCTACCTGCCCGATGTCCACGCCCGACTGGTGCTCTACAAGCGCATTGCCGGCGCTGAAACCCCCGAGGCGCTGCGCGAGCTGCAAGTTGAGATGATCGACCGCTTTGGCCTTTTGCCCGAACCGGCGAAAAACCTGTTGCGGGTGACCGGTATCAAGCTGACCGCCGCCACACTGGGCGTGGTCAAACTGGAGGCCTCGGCCAATGGCGGCAAACTGGAGTTTGGCGCCCAGACATCGGTGGACCCGCTGAAGATTGTACAAATGGTGCAGGGCCAGCCCGGGGTTTTCTCTCTGGCAGGCGCCAGCGGCTTGAGCTTTAAAATCCCCATGCCCGAGGCCGAGGATCGCCTGCAGCGGATGACCGATTTATTGGAGACGCTGCAAACGCCATAGCCCCAACCGATCAATTAAGGCTAGACTGCGCGTCTGGCTCGCGAGGAACTCGAACACCCATGGCTGCACTACAAAAACGACCACTGACAGCTCTTTTGGCAATGGCGGCCCTGCTCGTCGGTAAAGCCCAGGCCCAGAACGAGGGCCACGAGGGCTGGTATCAAATCGAAATGATGGTCTACGCCCGGCCGCTGGACGCGAGCCCGGAGGTCTGGCCACAAGACATCGTGCTGGACTACCCGCTCAACTGGAACCACCTGCGCGACCCGAACGAAGAGTACGAAAAGCGCCGCCAACGCGCCCTGGAGCAAGCTGAAGCGCAAAATGCGGTGGGCAGCGCAACGGGGTTAGACAATCAATCGGCCACCGGAGAACTGGCCTCGGATACGCCGGCGGACGAACCGCTGGAGGTGGCGCCGGTGGATCTCGCCCGCTCGGCGTTTTATCGGCTGCCAGAGACGGCGCGCGGCCTGAACGCCGTTAGGCAGAGAATTCAGGCCCAGCCTGGCTACCGCGTGCTGTTTCACGAGGCCTGGCGGCAAAATGTGGTGAGTGAAAAGAATGCGCCCTGGGTGCTGATCGAGGGCGGCGAGAGCTATGGCGAGCACCGCGAACTGGAGGGCAGCGTCAACATAAATGTGTCCCGCTACCTGCACCTGATCAGCGATTTGTGGTTCAGCGAATTTCAGATCAATGCGGGCCAGATTCGCAGCCAGTGGCCACCACTGCCGGAGAATCCGCTCAAACGCCTGGAACAAGCCCAGGCCGGCGACAATGTCAGCACGCAGTACGGCGATGATGGATTTGGCGGTGACGGCTTTGGCGCGAACGACCCGGCTGTGCAGAACATGACGGGCTGGCAGGGCACTGAGACGGACGAGCTCTTACCGGATTTTCTCGCCGCGCCCTATTTACCAACGCGCATCGTCACCCTGCAACAGCGCCGGCGGATGCGCAGCTCGGAGCTGCACCACCTGGATCACCCACGCCTGGGATTGCTGATCAAAATCACACCCTACAAACTGCCGCCACCGGAACAGCCAGAGGCGGACAATACACCTCGGGAAAACCCCGCGGGCAGTGCCAGCTTACTGCAGTAAACCGCGGGCGCCTGCGGCGCCCTATGCTGGTGATCTATAACTGCACCACATCGTCGGCCTGCAGGCCTTTATCGCCCTGCTGCACCGCAAATTCTACAGATTGACCTTCTGACAGCGAGCGGTAGCCCTCGCCTCGAATATTGCGGTAGTGAACAAACACATCTTCACTGCCCTCTCCACGGGTGATAAACCCGTAACCGCGGGCGTTGTTGAACCACTTGACGGTGCCAGATAAACGCTCAGACATACTCCTAACCTCATTATTTTTATATACAGCCACTCCCGAAGGAGGATGGCCCCCACAGCCATCAGTGCAATTTTTACTGTATTGACCGCCAATTGTCCACAATTAGGCGCCAATAGGCGGTGGATTCGCGGCAGAATGTGACTTTTGCGGCACCGGGGCGGCAATGCCCAGCCACCGCTCTATGGAATGGTTTAGTCGGCGAGTGCGTAGATGCCCGGTGCGTTGCGGCCAAGCTCGTTGTTGTCCATGCCGAAGCCGTAGACAAAGCGGTCCGGCACTTCGAGGGCGACAAAGTCCGCCTCCATAAGACTCGGCTGGGCGCGGCGTTTTTTCACCAGCACGGCACTGCCCACCCGGCTCGCCCCCTGAGTCAGGCAATAATCGCGAATGGCCTTGAGAGTGACGCCCTCATCGAGAATGTCGTCCACCAGCAACACCGTGCGGCCGGTCAAATCGGCGCTGGGTTTATGGCTCCAGTGCAAATCGACCCCGGCCTTGTTGTCGCGATAGCGGCTTGCGTGCACATAGTCGAGCAGCAGGCGCGGCTTGAGCCTCGGCAACAGTGCGCCGGCGGTGACCAGCGCACCTTTCATAATGACCAGCACCACCAGAGGCTCTGCGAGCGCGCTGAAGTGCTGGTTAATTTGCTCCGCCATGGCATCCAGCGCACGCTCAATTTCGGCCTGGGTAAACAGGCAGTCGTCCTCTAATTGGCTCACGCGCCCTCCTCCACCGGCGAGGCGTCATTGACCAGATGCAAGGTACGCGTGGGAAAGGCGCACTCGGCATCGTGGGACTCAATGATAGCGATGATCTGCAAAAGCACGTCCTGCTTTACCTCGTGGTAGTGAATCCAATTGATGGTCTTGGTAAAGGCGTAAACGAAAAAGTTGAGGGATGAATTGGCAAACTCATTAAAGTTGACGATCAGCGTCTGCGAGGCGTCTATCTCTTCATGCTCCTGCAGCATCTTGCGGACATCGGCAACAATGGCGGCCATTTTGCCCGCATCGTCGTAGCGGATACCGATGGTCTCGTAGATACGCCGGTTGAGCATCCGCGAGGGGTTCTCGACGGAAATTTGGGTAAACGTCTGGTTGGGCACGTACAGGGGACGTTTATCGAAAGTGCGAATCCGCGTCAGGCGCAGGCCAATTTCCTCCACGGTACCCTCAATGTTCTTATCCGGTGAGCGCACCCAGTCGCCAACCTTGAAGGGCCTGTCCATATACACCATAAGGCCGCCGAAGAAATTGGCCAGTAGGTCCTTGGCGGCAAACCCCACTGCGATACCTCCAATACCGCCAAAAGCCAGCACCCCGGAGATGCTGTAACCGAGCGACTGTAACAGCACGAGCACGGCGGTTATGACAATGGCGATGCGCAGCAGCTTTCCCACCGCCATGACGGTGGTCGGGTCGGCAGGTTTGCCTTCATCGGGCTCGAGGAAGTTGCGCTCGCCGTACTTAACGAGGCGCACCAAAAACCAGGTCAGCAAGACGATGACGCCGATGCGCAAGACGGTATCGGCGTACTGGAGCATGGAGTCCTCAGTCACGTCGCGGGCAATCTGCGCCGCCCAGCACAGACCCACCAACCAGATAAGCCAGCGCACCGGCGACAGCGCCGACTCCACCAGGGTGTCGTCCCAGCGGTTGCGGGTTTTGTGGGCGTGTTTCATCAACACACTGAGAATATGCCGGGCAAAGGCGGCCAGCAGCAGGGTGACAAAGACAATAATAAACACCTGCAGCAACCAAAGCCGCTCATCGGCGGCCAGCTGCTTAATCCACTCTATCAGCGCTTCCATAACCTCTCGCTTATCTGGGCAAACCGGGCAGGCAGTATAAACCAAGCCGTACACGCAGTGGCAGAAACGGCTTAAGCATCAGTATTTTTTATCGAAAATTCATAGAGTTAAACGACACTTCTGGCGAGACTTTGAAAAGCACTTGCACACGGCAAACAACTGTATATAATCACAGATACTGTATAACCACACAGGCTCAATGGCCGACAGACTTAAGGGACTCACCATGCAAAACCTGACCGCCAGGCAACAGCAGGTACTCGAGCTGATCAAGAGCTACGCCGAAGAAACCGGCTATCCGCCGACTCGGGCGGAAATCGCCCGCATGCTCGGCTACAAGTCGGCCAATGCCGCTGAAGAGCACATCAAAGCGCTGGCACGCAAAGGCGCCATCGAGCTGATTCCCGGTGCCTCGCGCGGCATTCGCCTGCCCGAGGGCCAGGAGGGTCTGCCGATTGTCGGCCGTGTCGCTGCGGGTAGCCCCATCCTCGCGCAGGAGCACATTGAGGATTACTGCAATATCCCGCCGAATTTCTTCAAGCCAGAAGCACATTACCTGCTCAGCGTTAACGGTATGAGCATGCGCGACGCCGGTATTCTCGACGGCGATTTGCTCGCCGTGCACCGCACAGATCAGGTGCACAACGGCCAGATTGTCGTGGCTCGCATTGAGAATGAAGTGACCGTGAAACGGTTTAAACGCGAAGGCAACCGTGCCCAGGTAGAGCTGTGGCCTGAGAATCCGGACTTTGAAGTGATCCGCGTGGACCTGCGCGATCAGGACTTTTCCATTGAAGGCTTGAGTGTAGGAGTGATTCGCCGTGAGTAATCTATCTACTGCACAACCCCGCGAAAGCGCTGACAGCGGGCTAACCGAACTGGTACTGACCCAGGGGGCACGCCACTCTTGGGACATGATTATGCCAATGATCGCTCATCTGAGCCGTCAGCAAGATGGCCGCTGGCTTACCTGGATCACCCGCGAGCCCCTGCCGAGCGAGCTACTGCAGCGATTTGGGGTGGATACCACCAGGCTCCGCCTGGTGCACTGCAAAGAAGATGAGAAACAGTTGTGGGTCAGCTGGGACGCTTTGGCTCTGGGCAATAGCCACACGGTCATTGCCAGCCCGGGAAAGCTTGGCAAACGCGAATTGGGTCAACTGGAACGTGCGGCCGTCTTGGGGGGGTGTCAGGGCGTTCTGCTGCGCGAGCGCTAGCTAAAAAAGCAGGCGCCATAAGCCCTAGTGAAGAGTGCGCTTGTTGTAGAGCTCGGTTTGACCTTCGTGGAACAGCTCTTCGCCCTCGGGCGGCTCGGAAGCGGCCATTTCCTCGGGATCGGGATCAGCATCGGCCAGATCACCCGCTGCCTCCATACCCGCCTCGATCATGGCCTTGGCAATATCGAACTTGCCATCGCGCATAAACGACAGGGACTCAGAGGAAAAACGGATACACAACAGGGGCTCGCCCTCTTCGTCGGCGCGCTGCAGGACCACATCACCATTGGCCAGTTCGACAATTTCGTACAAAGAGGCTGACATAGAATCTCCACCTGAGCGAGCCATCAGGCACTGTATTTGCTGCAAAAGAGACCTATTCTAACACTAATTGCGCGCTGATTAAATCCGTAACCCTTCTCAGGGCACGCCCAGACAAGAGCGCCCAGGTGACGGCGAATCAACACTCGACGCTGGATTCTCTGTGCCGCTCGATGATCGCCTGCATGTGTTCGCAGGCCTCGGCAATCTGCTCCGGCGTTAATGGATCGCTCGGCACGCGATCGAGATCCGTGAGGGCTATGACGTTGTCCAAAGGTGGCGGCGCTGGCAGAACCCAGCAGAGCTCATAGTGGGCAAGCAAGCGGCTCAGCCAGCTGCCAGGCTGCTCACGTAAGTGACACAACTCCTGGATTTCCGCCGGATGTTTGTCGAGCTGCGCCAACGCCTTGGCAGCGGCGCGCTCGTTGTCTATGCCGGCAATGAACTTGACCCCGTAGTAACCAGCCAGCTCGCGCACATAGTGGCGATACGCACAGCACAAGTGAAAAACACAGGCGTCTTCCAGGGCTTTGCCATGCACGGGGTTTCTGGCGCTGTTACGGTCTTGCAACAGCAGCCTGGCGCAGCTCAGACGCTGGTTCACCAAAGAGACAATCGATGCCGACATAAGGGTCTACTTGTTTGCCACCCATTTACCACCGGTGTAAAACGCTTTCCAGCCGGTTGCCTTGCCATCCACCTCAGACTGTACGTACTGCTCCTTGGTTTTACGGCTAAAGCGCACCACCGTCGCCACGCCGTCCGGGTCTTCGGTGGGCGCGGAAAACAGGAACCGGTACTTGGGATCGATTTCCGATTTGTGCGGCAACAGCTCAGCCACCAGGGGCGCGCGGGTTTCCCGATTTTTGGGGAAGCCGCTGGCCGCCAAAAACAGGCCCGAGGCGCCGTCGCGCAGCACGTATGTGTCGTCCACTTTCTGGCACTGCAGCTCCGGCATGGGCACTGGGTCCATTTTCGGAGGCGCGGCTTCGCCGTTACGGAGCAGTTTGCGAGTGTTTTTGCACTCGTCGTTGGTGCAGCCAAAGTACTTGCCAAAGCGGCCGGTCTTGAGCTGCATTTCGCTGCCGCATTTGTCGCACTCGAGGGTCGGGCCTTCGTAACCTTTGAGCTTAAATGTCCCGAGCTCTACTTCGTAACCGGGACAATCTGGGTTGTTGCCACAAATGTGCAGCTTGCGCTTTTCATCCAGTAGATAATTGTCCATGGCGCTGTTGCAGAGTTTGCAGCGACGTTTGGAGCGCAGTTGACGCGATTCGGCCTCTTCGTCTGCCTCGACATCAATCGCCTCGTCACCGGAGACGAGGTTCATGGTATTTTTGCAGCGCTCTTTGGGCGGCAAAGCATAGCCCGAGCAGCCAAGAAACACCCCCGTTGAACCGGTGCGAATCTGCATCGGGCGGCTGCATTTATCGCACTCGATATCGGTATTGGTCGGATCGTTTGCGCGCATGCCGCCGCGCTCTTTACTCTGCGCCTGCTTAAGCTTGTTCACGAACCCCGAGTAGAATTCGTCGAGTAGTTCCCGCCAGTTTTTGCCGCCTTCGGCCACCACATCCAGAGACTGCTCCATGTTCGCGGTAAAACTGTAATCCATTAAATCTTCAAAGCTTTCGTTCAGCCTTTCGGTGACGATATCGCCCATTTTTTCGGCGTAAAAACGCCGGTTTTCCAAGCGCACGTAACCGCGATCCTGGATCGTGGAGATAATCGAGGCGTAAGTAGAAGGCCGACCGATACCGCGCTTTTCCAGCTCTTTTACCAGACTCGCCTCGCTAAAGCGCGCTGGTGGTTTGGTGAAATGCTGCGAAGGGTCGAGCTTTTGCAGAGGCAAAAGTTGCCCCACTTTGACCTCGGGCAAGACCACGTCTTCTTCTTTTTTACTGATTTGTGGCAGCACCTTAGTAAAACCATCGAAGCGGATGACCCGGCCGCGGGTGCGAAGCTCGTAGTCCCCAGCGGCGACGGTAATGTTGGTGCTGGTGTATTCGGCCGGGCTCATCTGGCAGGCGACAAACTGCGCCCAAATCAAGGCGTAAAGCCGCTCGGCATCGCGCTCCATGCCATTCAGGTGCGCGGTTAGCACAGTGACGCTTGAGGGGCGGATGGCTTCGTGAGCCTCTTGGGCGCCGCTTTTACTGGAGTACACCTGAGGCTCTTTCGGCAAGTAGCGGTCACCGTACTGGTCTTTAATATAGTCTCGGCAGCTGGCTACCGCTTCCCGACTCAGGTTGGTCGAGTCGGTACGCATATAGGTAATGTAGCCCGCTTCATAGAGACGCTGGGCGAGCATCATGGTTTTCTTCACGCCAAAGCCAAGCCGCGTGCTCGCCGCCTGCTGCAAGGTGGAAGTTATAAAAGGCGCAGAGGGCTTGGACTGAGTGGGTTTGTCCTCGCGGGCGGTAACCTCGTAACTCGCTTCTTTTAAGGCCGCTACGGCCGCCATGGCCTGCGCTTCGCTGGTAGGCTTGAACGCGTTGCCAGCGTGCTTTTTGACTTCAAAGCGAACCTTCTCGCCACCGCTTGCGGCCAGGTCGGCGAAGATATTCCAGTATTCCTCTGGGATGAACGCTCGAATTTCCCGCTCGCGCTCGACCACCAGCTTGGCAGCGACCGATTGCACCCGACCGGCTGACAGACCACGGGCAATTTTTTCCCACAGCAGCGGAGAGACCATATAGCCCACCACGCGATCGAGAAACCGGCGGGCCTGCTGAGCGTTGACCCGATCAATATCAATGGGCCCTGGGCGCTCAAAAGCATTTTGAATCGCGGTTTTGGTGATTTCGTTGAACACCACCCGACGAAACCGGTCTTCATCGCCACCAATGGCCTCGCGCAGGTGCCAAGCAATGGCTTCCCCCTCGCGGTCCAAGTCCGTTGCCAGATAGACGGTGTCGGCTTTTTCGGCCAGCTGCTTTAGTTCACTGACGACTTTTTCTTTACCGGGCAATATTTCGTAGTGGGCCTCCCAATCGTGTTCGGGGTCGATGCCCATACGGTTGATTAGCTGCTGATGGGCTTTTTGTTCTTTGTACTTGGCCTTGTCCTCGGGGGACATCTTGCGGGTCTTGGCCGCCTGCTTGGCTCTTTCTTTGGGGTCGACCTTTTTGCCGCTGCCACTGGTGGGCAGGTCGCGAATGTGGCCAACGCTGGATTTGACGATATAGTCTCGGCCGAGATACTTGTTAATCGTCTTGGCCTTGGCTGGCGACTCTACAATAACCAGAGATTTACCCATACGCGCTCGATAATCCTTCTTTCAGGTCGGTCAGTATCCGCTTTTGTCTAAAAGCCTAGGCGGTAGTCACCCGTGCGACAAGCACAAGGAACACCGCGAGGGGGGCATATATAAGTCCTGTATGCGCCCCGGTCAAGCGCGAGTTAAATCACAGCTTCTCTTTTTACTCGGGATAATGCTAGATTATGCGCCATGAGGAGAGTGACTTTAGCGGTTTCGGTCAAGTCTGCAATCACCTCTTAGCCGCATGATTTTATTGAACTTTTTAACACCAGGACAAATTCAGGGCGCAGCCTGGAAATCCGGCCCATGGCCCGGTGTGCCCCAACACAGATTTTTTTGCCGATGCCCACTCCCATCGTCATTACCCTGATTCTTGTCACTCTGACGGCCCTGGTGATCGTCAATGCCGTCAACTTGCGCCAGCGCCAGTTGCGCCAGCTGGCCAGGCAACAACAGCGCCTCTATGGCAAGTTGGAAACGGTGGAAGACGCACTGGAGGCGAGCCTGCGCGCGGTCGAGGGTCTGGGCGTGGCGCGCCAGCTGAACCAGGAAATCATCGCCATCACCCAGGATTTGTGCGACCTGGAGCGGCACAATAAAGCGCCGCTGCAGGCGCGCCTTGAACTGGCCAACACGCGCCAGCAACAACTCAACACCGGCAATGTTCAGCGTCAGGTGAACCGCCTTTGCCACAGCGACTCGGAAATTCACCAATTGCAAAGCGCGCTCGCCCAGGCCTCGCGCTTTATTCACCAGCGCCTCGCCAGCGAGGTTTTAGCGAACGACCAGGCCCAGGAGCTGATTCAGCAGATCGATTGGGCGCGCCTGCAAATCAGCGTTCTTTCACTGATTGCCGCAGGCTACGAAGCGCGGGCCGCCGAAAGGCTCATCAGCGCCCTGAATTACTTTCAAAAGGCTCAGGACCTGCTGCAGGGCTCGCGCAACCCCGATCCGCGGCGCCTGGAAATGGTACGCCAGTTAAGCGGCATTGTTCGCCACGAAAGAGCGTTTATCGACAGGGACTTGTTCGCCGAATACGACCTAGCGGCATCGGAGCCTGACGAGCCGGACCCTGCCGCTGCCGGCTACCGAGCCTCCACCACCGGCGGTGAGCCCTGAGCCTGCGCCAGGCCACGCAGAAACTCGGCAATGCTCGCCACCACTTCGGCATCGCCACGCTCTTTCCAGAACACTTGCAGCTGTGAGGACTGCCCCCCGAGGGCAGCCACATCCGAGGGGAGCTTGGGCAGAGATTCTCGCAGGTAAGCGGTTACCGCCTCTGGCGCCGGCGCGCCGACCGGCTGCCACCATTGCAGCAAGTGCATTTCATGGGCGTAATCGGTACGTACCAGCAGCCAGTGCGAGCCGCCTTTGACCTGCAAGCTATATACGGGCACCGATTCTGGCTCCGCCGTATCGGTGGCACGAGCCGGCAGGCGCTTAAAACCAACCCCCAAGCCGAGCTCGCGGGCGGCCAGGCGCAAGCTGTCCCGGCGTTTCTGCGCGGGGGTCGGACGCATCATCGCCAGCGGGCCGACAATCATCGCCACCACCAGAAGCACCACTATGACAACCACTGCACTCATCTGCTATACCTATAGCGAAAGCTGAAAAAATCATCCATAGTTTAGGCCCTTTGAGTGGGTTTATTTACTGCACGCACAATCAACCTACTCAACACGGCCTCTAGAACCAAGGCGGAGCAATTGCTATGGACGCATACCATCACATACTGGTCGGACTGGACCTTACCGAGGAATGCCCGGAAATTTTGCAAAAAGCTGCGGCCATCGCCCGCGTCTGTGGCGCGAAGCTGACCATTGCCCACGTCATCGAGCCGCTGACATTCGCCTACGGCGGGGACATGCCCATCGATTTGTCCGAGGTTCAGGATCAGTTGCAAATCAAGGCCGAACAGGAACTGTTGCGACTGATTAAAAACGCCGACTGCCAGGTGGAACAGGAGCATGTGCTGGTGGGGCAACCGGCGACCGAGTTGCACCATTTGGCCAGCCAGATCGGCGCCGATCTGATCGCCGTGGGCAGCCACGGGCGCAAGGGCTTTGCCCTGCTGCTCGGCTCGACCTCCAACAGTGTGCTGCACGGCGCCGGCTGCGATGTGCTCGCCATTCGGGTCAAGCGCAAAGAGGCCTAAGCCTCAGCCGCCCATTTCCTCGAGCTCGGCCCAGCGCTCAAAACAGGCGTCCAGCTCCTGCTGAACGGCCGCCAAGGCCTGAAGATGCTCATCAATGGCATCGGCGTCGCCGGCATAAAAATTGGGATCACCGGCTTTTGCCTGGAGGACGTCGAGTTCCCCCTCGAGCGCCTCTATTTTCGCCGGCAATGCATCAAACTCGCGCTGAAGCTTATACGAGAGCTTCTTTTTTGCCGGCTTTACCGAAGCCGAGGCGGGCGCATTTTCGCTATCGTTTTGCGCCTCGCCGGGCAAATCACCGGGAACCGCCTCGGGGGCCTGGGGCTCAACCCACTGACCGCCCTGACGCAACCAGTCATCATAACCGCCTACATACTCACGGACCGTGCCGCCGCCTTCAAAAGCGATCACGCTGGTCACAAGATTGTTCAAGAAGGCCCGGTCGTGGCTGACCAATAACACAGTGCCTTTAAATTGATCCAACACCTCTTCCAGTAACTCCAGGGTCTCGACATCCAAGTCGTTGGTCGGTTCGTCGAGCACCAGAATGTTGGCCGTTTTGCTGAATAGCTTGGCCAGTAAAACCCGGTTGCGCTCGCCACCGGACAGGGCCCGCACCGGGGTGCGGGCCCGCTCGCCGGAAAACAGAAAGTCGCTGAGATAAGAAATAATGTGCTTGGACTTGCCACCTATCTCGATGGTATCGCGGCCTTCAGAGACGTTGTCGACGGCGCTTTTATTCAAATCCAGTTGATCTCGCAGTTGGTCAAAGTAGGCCACCGTCAGGTTGGTGCCGAGCTTGACCTTACCCGAGTCCGGTGCAAGTTCACCGAGTATCAGCCGCAGCAAGGTGCTCTTCCCTGCGCCATTGGGCCCCACCAGACCAATCCGGTCGCCGCGCAGAATGCGCGAGGAAAACTCGCGGATAATCGGCTTGCCGGCGTAGGCGAAACTGACATTGTCGAGCTCTGCTACCAGCTTGCCGGACAAACCTGCCTCGGCCAGATCAAAGGTAGCCGTGCCCTGCTGCACTCTCCGCGCACTGTGCTCTTCACGCATGGCTTTAAGAGCCCTGACACGCCCCTCGTTGCGGGTGCGGCGAGCCTTGATGCCCTGGCGAATCCAGACCTCTTCCTGAGCGAGCTTTTTATCAAACAGCTCATTGTGCCTGGCCTCCTCGGCCAGAGCGCGCTCGCGGTATTCCAGATAACTGCGGTAATCGCCGCTCCAGGAGCGAAGGTGACCGCGATCGAGCTCGGCGATGTGGGTGGCGACCGACTGCAGCAGGGCCCGGTCGTGGGTGATAAACAAAATAGCGCCGTCAAAAGCCTTTAGCTCGGCTTCCAACCACTCGATAGCGCCCACATCGAGGTGGTTGGTGGGCTCATCCAGCAAGAGGACATCGGGCTCGATCACCAGCGCCTGAGCCAGGGACACACGGCGGCGCCAACCACCGGAGAGCGACGACATGCGCACCCGACCGTCGAGACGCAATCGGCTGAGCACTGTCTCAACCCGCTGCTGCAGATCCCAGCCGTCATTGGCTTCGAGTTGCGACTGCACCGCGGAGAGCTGTTCTACCCAGTCGTGGCTGTGCTCGGCCTCGCCCTGCGAGGTCAGGTGGTAGTAGCGGCTCAATAGTTCCCCCACCTTCGGCAGGCCAGAGGCGACCACGTCAAAGACCTGTTTTTCGTCGGCATCAGGTAAATCCTGCGCCAACCTGGCAATGCGCACACCGCGATCGACGTTAACTGAGCCGCCATCGAGCGTCACTTCGCCGCCAATCACCTTGAGGAAGCTCGATTTACCCGCCCCATTGCGCCCAATCAAGCACCAGCGCTGGCCTTTTTCGAGGGTAAAATCCACCTTGTCCAGAAGTACCTGCAGGCCGTAGTTGAGCTCGGCCTTGTCCACCGTAATTAACGCCATAAAACCCTATCTGTTTCCCAAAATGCACTCTTTATATAGCGAAAAATCAGCGCGTTATGCGTTTTTTCTAAAGTGCGTAATAAGGCAAAAAAAGTTGCATTTGCCCGGTAAAAAGTGGCAGCATGATACCTGTAAATACTCGCGGCAGATAGCGCACTGAACTCAGCCAGGAAAAGCAGAAGTAAGCTTGCATCTGGCCAAAGCGTTCGGCCCACATGCCGCCCAAAATTATAAGATGAACCATGACAGAATCCTGAGGACGCCACAGCGCCTCACTCTGGCATCTTAACGGTCGTTGATGCAGCCAAGCCAAAGAGGTATCCCATGCGGCTTTTCAACCCTGGACGCCAACCCCGCCCAAGGACTTTCACGCCGGGCGCTCTCACAGGCACCCTCGCACTGGGGCTTGCTCTCGCCTTTTTTTCAGGCTCGGCTGCGGCGGCTGAAAGCCGTGCAGCTCCGAGCGCCATTGCCGACAAGACCGAACAACGCAAACTCTACGGCCAGGCGCAAAAAGCCCTGAGCCAAAGCCACTACGGTGAGTATCGCAAGTTGCTCACGCAGCTTGAACACTACCCGCTCAAGCCCTATTTGGAATACCGCTACATTGTTCGGCGCCTGGCGCAAATGCCGGAGACGGATATTGACCGTTTTTTGCGGGATTACCCCGGCTCCTATCTCGCCGAAAAGCTCGAACGTCAATGGGTCGAAAAGCTCGCCGAGCAGCGGCGCTGGGAAGACGTACTGACCTATTACAACCCGGATAACAGCTCTACCGAGCTCGAGTGCTTTGCCCTGCGTGCAAGGCTGAACACCGGCGACCAGAGCGCGCTCGACGAGGTTGGCGAGCTGTGGAACGTGGATCGCTCGCAGCCCAAAGCCTGTGATCCGCTGTTTGCCGCCTGGATGGACGCTGAACGCCTGACCGACGACATTGCCTGGCAGCGATTTGCCAAGACCATGGAGGCGCGGCAACGCTCTTTGGCGCGCTACATTTCAAAACAAATGTCGCCTGAGGTTCGCGCTCTGGCCGACCTGTATTATGAAGTAGATCGCACCCCGCGGGCCCTGGCAAACATGAGCCGGTTCTCCGGCCAGAGCGACAAGATGCAGCAAATCATTTTACACGGCCTGCAGCGTTTGGCCCTGCGCGATGCCAGCCAAGCCATCGACTTGTGGCACCGCTACGACGCCCAACAATTGTTCGACGACAGCGCCCGCCTCGACACCCAGCGCTACATTGCCGTGCGCCTGCTGCGCCAGGGCTACACCGAACAAACCGAGGCCCTACTCGCCGCCACGCCGGCGCTGAGCTCAGAGGATGTGACCGAGTGGCTGGTACGCGATGCCCTGCGCAAGCAGGACTGGGCGCGAGTCTCCAAGTGGATAGCCCAGCTGCCAGCCGAAGAGCAGAACTCCGAGCGCTGGCGCTACTGGAATGCCCGCGCCCTGGAGCAAACTGCCGGCAGCGATGGCACCGAACAAGCCCTTGAGCTCTATACCGAGGTGGCCAAAACCCGCTCTTTTTATGGCTTTCTCTCGGCCGACCGCTTGCAGCAAGATTACGAGCTGGTGGATAAGCCTGTGGATGTTGCGGCCGATGTCAGCCTGATGGTTTCTGACAATCCCGGTGTGGTGCGCGCAAAAGAGCTGTTTATTATTGGCGAGAACCTCAATGCGCGAAGGGAGTGGTATCACACCACGCGCGATATGAATGAGGCCGAAGTCATGGCTGCCGGCAAGCTGGCCGAAAGCTGGGGTTGGCACAGAAACGGTATTCAGGCCATGATCCAGGCCAGCTACTGGGACGACCTCGAGACCCGTTTCCCGCTCGCCTACCACGAGCAGGTCCAGACCACCGCCAAAGACACGGCCATCGCACCGCATCTGCTGTTTGCGATTGCCCGGCAGGAAAGCGCCTTCACCCCGGATGCCCGCTCCTCAGCAGGCGCCCTGGGGCTAATGCAGCTGCTCCCATCTACGGCGCGCCAAACAGCGAGCCGCTCGGGCATGAGCTTTTCGACCTACGATTTGCTCAAACCCGAAACCAATATCGCGCTGGGCGGGCGCTATCTCGGCCAGCTGTTAAACCAGTTTGATGGCAATCGGATTCTCGCTGCTGCGGCCTACAATGCCGGCCCCAACCGCGTAAAGCAGTGGCTGAATAAAGACAAGAGCGCTCAGCTGCCCTTCGACATTTGGATTGAGACCATTCCCTATCGGGAGACACGCGGCTACGTGCAGAATGTACTGGCCTACTCAGTGATCTACGGCTACCGCCTCGGCGACAAAAAGCCGTTCATCACCAAAGGGGAAGCGGGCAAATCGCTCTAGCAGACTGTTGAAAAACCCCTAGCATGCTAGTCATAGTGCCTGAGGCTATCGGCGAGCGGTTTGCTCCGCCAGATACGCCTCCAGGCGCTTTTGCACCACCCGCGCCAGCTCGTCGGGGGCGAACTTGGACAGAAACGCATCGCAACCCACCTTCTCCACCATGGCGCTGTTAAAGCTGCCGCTCAAAGAGGTGTGCATGATGATGTGCAGATCTTTGAGCGCAGCATCGGCGCGGATTTCAGCTGTCAAACGATAGCCATCCATCTCGGGCATTTCCGCATCAGTAATCAGCATAACAAAATCCTGAGTCACATCTGCGCCACTGGCTGCAAGCGCTTTAAGTTTGCGTAGCGCCTGCAACCCATCCTGCACGGCTACAACGTCTATGCCCAAATCGCGCAGAGTCTCGCGAACCTGATTGACGGCCGTAGGCGAGTCCTCCGCCACCAACGCCTTTAGGCCTCGAGCGCGGGCCTGATCAGCCAGACTGACATTGAGAACCTGCTCGGAAACCCTTGTGTTGTAGGGGATGATATCGGCGAGTACTCGCTCGACATCCAGAATTTCGACAATGTCGTCGTCCTGATGGGTAATGGCTGTGAGGTAGTGCGCCCTGCCCGCCCCTTTGGGTGGCGGTAAGATCGCTTCCCAGTTGAGATTCACAATGCGATCCACTGAGCCGATCAGAAAGGCCTGCACCGAGCGGTTGTACTCGGCGACTATCAGGTTGGACTCTGCGTCCTTGGGTGTGGGGCCGACGCCTATAGCGCGCCCGAGATCAATCACCGGCACGGTTTTGCCGCGCAAATGGGCCACACCGCAGACGTGCGGATGACTGTGGGGTACTGGACGCAGGGCAGGCAATTTGACAACTTCCTGCACCTTGAAGACATTGATGGCGAAACGCTGCTCTCCGCGCAGCTTGAAGATAAGCAGCTCAAGACGATTCTCACCCACCAAATTGGTGCGCTGATCAACGCTGTCGAGAATACGAGACATAATCACCCCACAAAATCACTGTGCCGGGCCCTTGCGCCCCGCCCTCTAAGAATACATCACCCGGGCGAGCAGGGCGACGAAGGTAAAAGAAAATTTTCCCGCCAAGAGGCAATTTATCCTACAATCAGAGAACCAAGCTCCGGCAAGAACAGTGCTGGTGAGATAACATACTTTGAGCGCGGGAATGTCTGACGAGTATCCACTGCTGGCGCGCCAGCCTATTTTTAATCGCGACATGGCAG
Organism: Gilvimarinus algae; assembly: GCF_030518215.1. Classification (GTDB taxonomy): domain Bacteria; phylum Pseudomonadota; class Gammaproteobacteria; order Pseudomonadales; family Cellvibrionaceae; genus Gilvimarinus; species Gilvimarinus algae. The sequence continues at coordinate 839,463 of NZ_JAULRT010000062.1, read as the reverse complement.
TAGTGGCCTACGAGCTGCTCTATCGCACCGATGGCGATAACCGGGCCAAAGTGACCGACGGCAATATTGCCAGCTCTCAGGTTTTGCTCAACACCTTTACCGAGCTATCCATTGAGAAAGTCGTGGGTGAACACAAGGCGTTTGTGAATTTTACCGGCGCCCTGATGGAGGCCAACCTGCCCTTTGACACCTCGCAACTGGTGATCGAAGTGTTGGAGGGCGAATATGTGGATGCACGACTTCTGCATCGGCTGAAATCCCTGCGGGAACAGGGTTTTGCCATAGCCCTCGACGACTTTGAATGGACAGCTCAGTCCGAACAGCTTTTGCCCTACGCCGATATCGTCAAACTCGATGTGTTGGCACTCAACACCCAGCAGCTAAACGAGCATATTCACAAGTTAAAACATCTGGGACTACAGGTACTCGCCGAAAAAATCGAAACCTTTGACATGCTGGAGCACTGCCGCGAGCTGGGGTGCGACCTGTTTCAAGGCTATTTTCTCGAAAAGCCTAAAGTCCTGACAGGGCAACGACTAAGTGAAAGCAAGCAAGCCGTTCTGCAGCTACTGGCCAAACTCAACGACCGGGAAGTGGTGTTTAGCGAAGTGGAAGACGTCATCTCCCGCGACCCAGTGTTGAGCTACAAACTCCTGCGCCTGGTTAACTCCGCCGCTTTTGGCCTGCCGCGAACCATCGAGTCGCTGCGCCAGGCACTGACCCTGTTGGGTTTGAAAATCATCAAAAACTGGATTGGCTTGCTCGCCATGGCCAAACTCGGTGACAAGCCCGCCGAGCTCTCCGTCAAAGCGCTCACCCGCGCCAAACTGTGTGAGCTTATGGCCGCACACACGCGGCCTGCCAACCAGTGCGACTCTTTCTTTACCGTGGGCCTGCTCTCCATGCTCGATGCCTTTATGGACGCACCTCTGGAGAAGGTCCTTAACGGCATTCAGTTAAGCGACTCGTTAATGGCCGCCCTGTTGCGCTTTGAAGGAGAAGAGGGAAAGTTTTTGCAGGCGGCGATCGCCTATGATCACGGTGACTGGAACGCTATCGACTGGACGTTTCTGGCACAACAGAACATCGACCCGGGCGTCCTCTCGTCACTGTATTTAACAACACTCGAGTGGGTCGACGATACTCAGCACGCTATTCGCGCCGAGATCAGCACTCTACCCGGTCGCTGAGCAAGCTGAGCACCTGCTCGGCCGTGAAGGGCCAGCCCAACTCCTCACCCGCAGGGGTTTTTAGTAGAGGTATACGCAATCCATAGCGCTCTATCATCCTGTCATCACAAGCAATATCAAATTCGACCAGGCGCACCGGCTCAGGCAACTCGGCAATCATGGCCTTCGCCTGTTCACACAGGTGGCAGCCTGCAGTGGTATAAAAGGTAAGCTGTAGCATTGGGACTCCGCCGACCATCGCCTCGAAAAGGCTAATATCGCAAGCCTACCATTTTACCGCACCTTCTGGGATGCCCAGCAAGCACCTCTCAATGGCTAGAACCTAGGCGCCGGTATCCGGAGCAGCGGGGTTAGCTTCAGGTTCGTCAGTAGCAGCGCCCGAGACCAGCGGTGTCTCAAGCAAACGGCTGACAAAGTCGACAAATCGCCGGCCGTCACTGTTGCCCGGGCGCTGATCATCGGCGTACATGGCCTCAATCATCGACTGCAGCAGGCTGTTCGGTTCGGCGAACTGACTGGCCGTTGCCAGAGAGTCCTGCAGATCCCGAATAAAATGGCCCACAGGCGCCAGGCTACCTGCCAAGTCCTGAGCGCCGGTCTCGGGCCGGTAAGCCACGCTGGCTCGCTGTATTTCCACCCGAGTGAGGTTCAGGGCAAAACCGCTGATCTGCTCTTTGTCATAACCGAGTGACAAGGCGTTGTTGAACGCCGTCTCCAGATCGCCGGTGAAAAATTCGTCGGCGAGCTGATTCACCTGCCCCAGCAGGGAGTCCAGAGCAGCGCGCTCCTCGTCGTTGATGTCGCCCTCGACCGAGATCCGGTATTCACTGCTCGACACCGACGCCTGGGCAAAGCCAGCGCCGCTGTCATTCTGATACCAGGAAGCACTGTCGCCGCGACTGGAGGCCGCCTCGATGGTTATCACATCACCCTCGCGGGTGCGAACTTCAAAGTTAAAGCTCTGGGCAGAAGCGTACTCGTAGCGCGCATTGATGGCAGAGCCGGGCGGCGGGGCGGACCATACGGGCTCGTCGCTTTGCGAGAGACCAAATTTGCCAGCCAAATCTTCCACGCCACCGGTCACCAAGTCATAGGTTTTGCCGATGTCTTTCGCCACAGCAGGGCTCAGCTGCCCGAGGGCTTCCAGTTGCTCTTTGGCTTCGTTAAAACCCTTTTTAAAACCAGCGAGTCCCGCCTCCAGCCGCGACTGCAAAGCGGCCTTATCGGCGCCGGCCGCGAGATCGCGCTCCAGCTGCCGCTCGATAAAACCGAGAATATTGCCCGCCGCCTGCTCGGCGGTCAGAGGCTTAAAGCCCGCCGGCTTCTCAGCGCCACCGGGCATATTGGCCTCAGCTCGCTGCTGCAGCAACTCCTGCGGCTTAATGGACACGGGATTACCCTGACTGCGCAGCGCAGAGTGGACGGATGTCAGATCGGTAAGGGTTTTGCCAAGCATAGCGGGCCTCGGGGTTGCATCGCTTTCCCTGGGGTTAACGGCCGCTTGCGGCAAAACTTAACGGTTTTGATAGACAATTGAGACCTAAGCCGCAAAATACCTCAGGCGCAAGTCGTATAAGGGGCCGCGAGGTGGCCTTGGGGGCGATCAACCCCGGGTGAGATAGAGCGCAGCCACCACGATCACCGTCAGGACCACCAGCACCGCCAAGCCGGCCGTGCCATAGCGCGGTTTGTCTGCTGCCGGCTCCGGCTGTGACGCGGCCGGCTTAACCGGATCGCCGCCGGCCACCGGTGAAGATTTGGGCGCAGTGCGTGGGCGGGTCGGGGCCGCCGGCTTGGCGGCCTTATCCAACGGGCGTATGGTGGTTTTGGCCATGTCGTCGGCCGGGCCAATGACGCCAAAGCTCAAGGTATCAAATCGCAGCTCGTCACCTCGTTTTACCCTTGCCTCGGTAATCTGCTTACCGTTGAGAAAGGTGCCATTTGCCGAGCCCAGATCGCGCACGTAGAGCACGCCTTCAATCACTGTAAGCTGCGCGTGACGGCGCGATAAGTGAGCCGCCGCTAATGAGATGTCGCAGTCGCTGGAGCGGCCGACGACATTGCTGGGCTTGAGCGGATAAACCCGATTGCCCAGGGCGGTATGATTGGCTTTCAGGGCCCAGCCGGTCGCCTTCGGGGTACGGGGGTTGGTTTGCTGACGTTCGGCAGGCGCCTGAGCGGAGTCGTCTTTAGGATCGATGATTTCCAGCTCGACTCCGGAGAGGGAAATAACGTCGGTGGGTTTAAGTACTCTTCGATCGGTGATTTCTTCGCCGTTGACCTCGACCGCAGAGCCGGGCACCAGGTTAACCAGTTCAAGGTTTTCGTGCTCCACCTCGATGGTCAGGTGTTTATCCGCCACATTGGGCGCGCTGACCACCAGCTCGTTGGCCCGATCCCGACCGATACTGACACTGGGCTCTACCAGCCATACCGCGCTGTACTTTTTATTCTTGAAGCGGATTTTCAGCATTGACCGGTTCCCTATCTGCCCGCGTTAATCAGTCCTTGATAATGCAACAGAGATAGCCAGTTTTCAAGGCAGGATCACGCGAATTTCGCCGCCCGGCAACACCCCCTGGTTGGCCAGCTCAATCCGCCCGACCTGTTCACCACGGCGGTGCAAACGCGCGATCTCACCGGCAAACAGCAATCCGAGATTGGTGTTGCCCTGACTGAAAGAAACACTGTTCGATGTCGCCATGGGCTCTTTGAGCATAAAGTCGGGGTAACCCCTGCCGTCATCCGCGATCACCAGATGCAGCTCATCGTTCACGATGGCAGCGGCAATCTTGATGCGCGACTTGCAATAGCGGGCAGCATTGACCAGCAAGTTATTCACCACACTGCCCAGGAGTTCAGCATCGAGATACCAACACACATCCTCCGGGCAATCCACCTCGACATCAATCGAACGGGAGCGAAAAAGAATGTCGTTGCGCGCGAGTTGCTCGTTAATGATTTCATCAAGGTAGTGCTCGTCGATCTGCACCAGCATGCGCTTATTCTCCATGCGATAGAGCGCCAGAAGCTGGATCAGCTCGCCGTTAATCCTGGCCGCCTCATACCCAAGCACGGCCAGCTGGTCGCGCTGCTGCGGATCTTGCGGACTCAGGCTCGCCGAAATTTGCTCCAGCGTCTGCATGAGCATGCCGACAGAGTTTTTCATATCGTGAACACTCGAAGCCAGCACAAAGGAAAAATCAACCGGTAAATGTTGTTCTGTCATAGTGTCACTGTCCGTCGCTGGAAAATTGATGGGCAAGCTCGGCCAGCTTGGCTTTTAATTGCGCATAGCGAGACGCTTGCGCATGCCCGACCGGCACGCGCTGCTCGAGCCGATCGCGGGTCGCCAGGGCCTTATCCAGTTGTTCGGCACCGCCCTGCTCCGCCTCCAATGAACCGAGTAGTGCCTGCAACAAATTCAGCTCGATACCGACATGCTTGGGAAACTCCGCCGCAGCCTGGGTAAAACAGGCAACGGCGCCTGTAAAATCAGCGGAATCGTAACAGGCAATCCCCTTTTTGTTGATGTCGGCCACCCGCTTGCGGTTCTTATCGCTGACCGGAGATTCAAGTACGCGGTCAATGCTCTCGAGCGCCTGTTGATCGCCTTTGAATTCATCCAACAGGGCTTTGATCAACTCATCGCGTTGCTCACGCTCCCCCATCGCATCGCAGGCGCTGACCCAATCGATGCGCGCCTCAAGCGCGGCGGTCTGGCCCTCAGTGCGCTCGCGCAGATCCCCGAGCAGGCTCTTTGCACCAGCCACATCGCCCGTGGCCGCTTTAAAGGCACAGGCCGCCGAGTGCAACAACAGGCGATTATCAAAGCCACCGCCAAAGCGATTTTCAAACTCGCCAAGCACACGCATCACATCGCGTGCGTAGGCCTTGCCCTGCTCAGGGTCGCGGCGGCTCAGCTCCGAGCAGGCGCGCACAAATTGCAAATGCACTTGCGGCGTGTCGTAGCAGGAGTGCTCACCGAGTTTAACGCTGCTCTTGTAAGCCTGAGTTGCCACCGCCATATCTTGATTGCGAAAGGCAAGCGCACCGAGGTTTTGCTGACGGATCACCGACAGTGGCGAAATATCCACCGCTTTTTCCAAGGTTTTCTGCTGAGCGGCAAAATCACCTCTCTCTAGCTGGATACTGGCCAGTAAATCGTAGGCTGGCATGCACATATCGCTAACACCAAGCGCCTGCTCAACCCATTGCTGCGCAGCCATCCAGTCATTCTGGCCTTTCTTAGCGGCTGCTAGGCCCACTTGAGCCCAGTCCAGCTCACGCGAGTCTAACACTTGCCGGTACAGTCCCTCCGCTGCCACATAGTTGCCGCTGGATAACAACAGCTGACCCAACAGCTTTTGACAGTGAGACCGGTAGCGGCTGTTGCTATCAATCAGGCCGCGGCAACGATCAATTGCCGCATTGATATTGTCCTCGTCCAGAGCGTCATAGATGGGTTTCATTTCCGCTCGCTGGCGGAACAGCCGCTCCAGACGCTGCTGCAGTGTCATGGCGGTTATAGGCTTGGTCAGGTAGGCATCGGGTTCATAGTCATAGGCGGCCATAACAATATTTTTACTGGATTCGGCCGAAATAAGCACAAAAAGCGCGCTGTTCTTTAGCAACTTTTCATGGCGCAACTGCTCAAGCACTTGCTGCCCACTTTTGCCGTGGCCCAGGTTGTAATCGCACAGCACCAAGTCATAGAAAGCGGCGCGGCATTTACGCAGGGCGTCGCTGCCACTCGATGCGGTGTCCACCTGCTCGGCACCAAACTCCTGCAGCATGCGCATCACGGTCATTCGGAAGTTGTCAAAATCATCGACAACCAGCACCCGGGTTTTGGCAAATCCCGATGGGCTCATAGGCTCGTCTCGTCTTTGGGTTGCCCCAAGCATAGCCTAAGTGTGGGAGGCTGGAAACCAGCTAGGCCGTCTCGGGAGAGCGCCGACGCGAGACAAACAACTGCTGCCCTCCAAGCGCCTTGGCACGGTGCTTGGCATCGGCCAGCAGCATAGCGACTTGATGGTGGGTAAAGCACTGCTCAGGATCCGGATGAACACAGCCGATGGCGATGGTGAGCGGACCGAACCGGCGCCGCTGGCCGTGACGGTCTTCAATCCAATAGTCGAGCTGTTCGGGAGGCATTTGGGTCTCGACAGACTGGGAGAAACGCTCAAGCAACTGTTCGCAGCGCGCCTGCCAGTCGCGACTTTTAAAGACCACGACAAAATCATCGCCGCCCACGTGACCGATAAAATCCAACTCCGGGTCCACCACCTGACGCAGCAACTGCCCCAACAAAATGATCACGTCATCGCCACAACTGTACCCAAAGGCATCGTTAAAAGGCTTGAAATGATTGATGTCGCAATAGGCTACGATAAAATCCGCACGCTGACAGAGCAACCGGTCAATCCACTCATAGAGAGGTACATTGCCCGGCAAGGCCGTTAACGGGTTGGAGTGTCGGGCCGCGCGGAGTTTTTCATCGGCAATGCTGCGCAGGATATTGCGCACTTTGGCCACACCCACGTAGCGATCCCGCTCACAGACGATAATATCAACGCTCAAATTCTGCGCCGGATCCTCAGTGACCAGTCGTCCCGCAGAATTAAGATCGCTGTTGATGTCCATCATCAGTGTGCGCGCACTGATAAAGCCGGAAATCGGCTTGTTGGCGTGCAATTCGTAGGAGTAGCGCCAGGAAAAGGTATTGAGCAGCTCCGAGCGGCTGATCATACCCAGAGGTTTTTGATCTTCGGTCACGACTGGCAAGCAGGTGAGGCGCACGTCCGAGCGGAACATTTTTACCACTTCGCCTGCACTGATCTCGGGAGTAATGCCGCGCTCGGTCACGGTCACTTCGCGCAATGTGTGATGAAAAGTGTCTCGAGACAGCGGCATGGCCGTTGCCCGCGCTTCATTGACGTGCTCGGGCATTTGCAAGGTCGGCTCCCTTGAGGGCCTGGCAATGTAGTAGCCCTGCATGTACTCAATACCCATGGACACCAAGGTTTTGAACTCGTCGGCGGTTTCTATGCCTTCGGCAATGACTTTGTTACCGATGCGGTGGGCGATGTCCATCATAAAACGCACAAACTCGCGCTTTACCGCACTGCGCTCAATGCCACTGACAAAGTGGCGGTCGATCTTGACGTAATCAGGATTGAGTTCGCTCCAGATACGCAGACCGGCGTAACCGGCTCCGAGATCGTCAATAGCCACAGCAAAGCCCTGACGCTGGAAGTGCTCGCAGGCACTGCTCAGCAGCTCGTATTCCTCCATGGGTTGTTTCTCGGTCAGCTCAAACACTACGCGCTCGGGGTCGAGCTTCAGCCGCCTGAGTATTGCCATGGTGACCCCATCGCGATACTGACTGTCGGTAAAGGACAGAGGCGTCATGTTCAAAAACAACTTGCCCGGCAGCTGTTGCGCCATAAAACTCAGGCAGGCGGCCTCGCGGCAGGCGTACTCCAGACGCGCCAGTTGCCCGGCACCGGCGGCCGCGGCAAACAGCTGATCCGGCCGCTCCAGCCCCGACCCTGAGGGCCCACGAATCAACGCCTCATAGCCTACAATCGTGCAGTTGATGACGTTGATGACCGGCTGAAAGACGGCGTACAGCTGCTGCTTGTCGATGATATCTTGCAAGTGACTCTGGAGGTGCTGCACCACAGCGTCCTCCCTTGAAATGGGCATATGTAAAGCGGGTGAAGACTGCATGGCGGAATTATCCGCAGGAAGTGTGACATCTCTGTGACAGAAATAAAGCGCTCAACCAAGCCGGCATTGAGTGGTGAGGATTAGGCCGCTAAAATGCCGGGGCCCTTTACCCAGCAGAATTTCAGCATGAGCGACTCGCGCGACAACCTCTACGCCAACCCCCTCGCCCAGGTGGACCGCTTTAGCTTTGATCAGCGGGTCGTGGATGTTTTTCCCGATATGATCAAGCGATCAGTGCCCGGTTACCCGACGATCCTCAACATGATCGGGACCTTGGCTGAGCGCTACGCCGCCGCCGACTCCCAGTGCTACGACCTGGGCTGCTCCCTGGGGGCGGCAACCCTGGCCATGCGCCACCGCATTCGCGCGGCCAACTGCCGGATTGTGGCAGTGGACAACTCCCCGGCAATGATCGCCCGGGCCCGACAAATTATGGATGCCGACAGCCAGGAGGTTCCCGTCGAATTGGTGCAGGCCCGGCTGCAGGATATGGAGATCGCCAGAGCTTCACTGGTGGTACTCAACTTTACCCTGCAATTTGTCCCTATCGAGGAGCGGGACCTGCTGCTCAAGCGCATTGCCGAAGGACTGAACCCGGGTGGTGTTTTGATTCTGTCCGAGAAGGTCGCTTTTGCCGACGCCCCCCACCAGGCGCTGATGACCGAGCTGCATCACGAATTTAAGCGCGCCAATGGCTACAGTGAGCTCGAAATCGCGCAAAAACGCACCGCCATCGACAACGTGCTTATCCCCGAGTCACTGGAGCAGCATCGAAACCGCCTAAAGGCAGCGGGTTTCGCCAGTGTGGACGTTTGGTTTCAGTGTCTCAACTTTGCCTCGATGATCGCCATTAAATGATTGATTACCAACCGCTGTACGACTTCTTGCGTGACAACCCAAAGCTTGCCGACTGGGCCGACCAACTGCCGATGGAGATTGCCCGCGGCCTGTCGACCACCCGCTACGGTGACCTGCCCGACTGGTTGGATGCGCTCCACGCGCTGCCCGATATCGCCCCCGAGCGACTGGAATTAGGCACCGAGGTGCGCGTCGACAGCGACATTGACGAACCCACGTGCGCGCGACTCAAAGCAGCACTCGAACGCCTGATCCCCTGGCGCAAGGGGCCCTATTATCTGCACGGGATTCACATCGACACGGAGTGGCGCTCTGATTGGAAATGGGAGAGGCTGCGCGATGCCATAGCGCCGCTGCACCGTCGCCTGGTGCTGGATGTAGGCTGCGGCAACGGTTACCACGGCTGGCGCATGCTGGGCGATGGCGCCGCCCGGGTGGTCGGCATAGACCCGTCACCGCGTTTTGTTGTCCAGTTTGCCGCTATCAAAAAAATGCTGGGTGAACAGCCGATCGATGTGCTGCCACTGGGCATTGAGCAGCTGCCCGCTGAGCTCAAAGCCTTCGACACCACTTTTTCCATGGGGGTTTTCTATCACCGGCGATCCCCCATGGATCACTTGCGCGAGCTCAAAGACACCCTGCGCCCCGGCGGACAGCTAGTGCTGGAAACCCTGATTATCGAAGGAGAGGATGGCCAGGTGCTGGTGCCCTCGGGGCGCTACGCCATGATGAACAACGTGTGGTTTTTACCGAGTGCCCCCACCCTGCTCGGCTGGATGCGAAAGTGTGGGCTGGTCAACCCCCGGGGAGTGGATATCTGCCCCACCACCATTGAAGAACAGCGCACCACCGACTGGATGCGCTACCACTCGCTGGCCAACTTTCTCGACCCGAGCGATCCGGGCAAAACCATTGAGGGTTACCCCGGCCCCATCAGAGCCGTGTTTGTCGCCGAAGTGCCCTATTGACCCGGCGAGTACCGCTGCCCGCTGAATCAATCACCAAGAGACAGTGGGGTATCCAGGCCGAACTCGCGATGAATCTGCTCACACCAGCGATCCAGCCGCTCGGCGGTCAAATGCTCCTGCTGATCCTCATCAATAGCCAGGCCAACAAACTCGCCGTCGCGCTCGGCCTTGGAGGCCTCGAACTCATAGCCCTCCAAGGGCCAGTAGCCGATGCGCTGCGGGCCAGTGGCGTCGATCACATCGTGCAACATGCCCATGGCATCGAGAAAATAGTCGCCGTAGCCGAACTGATCGCCCAAGCCAAATAGCGCTACCGTCTTACCGGAGAAGTCCACCTCCGCCAGATCGTCCCAAAACTCTTCCCAATCCGACTGTATCTGGCCAAAATCCCAGGTGGGAATACCGAGAATAATACGCTCGTACTGGGTAAACTCCAGTTGCGTGACATCGGCTATATCGTGCAACTGAACCACGTCCGCGCCGAGACGTTTTTGAATACGCAGGGCGACCTGTTCGGTATTGCCCTCGTCACTGCCAAAAAAAAGCCCGATAATGGCCACTGCAAACTTACCTTTAGGGTTGATGGGTGCGATCTCAGGTCGCGGATTTTCCCAGCAAAGACCAAGACACGCAAGGGCAGCGAGACGCGGCCCGCCAGGTTAAGAAAGGTTAACCGCCGAACGCGGGCAATGACACAGGCGTCAGGCTCATGCAAACTTGCCCGGCGCAGAGCGCGGCGGAACAGGCTCCACCGGAATCAATAGCAGAGGTCGACATGGCTGACATTTTACTTATCGACGACGACAGGGAACTGTCAGAGCTACTGCAAGAGTACCTGAACGCCGAGGGCTTTTCGGTATCCGTTGCCTACGACGGCAGCCAGGCTCTGGAGATGGCGCGGGAGAACCAGTACACCGCCATGATCCTCGACGTTATGCTACCCAGACACAGCGGCTTTGATGTCTTAAAAAAGCTGCGCCAGAGCGCCGAGCTGGGTCAGCAGGAGACCCCGGTTATCATGCTGACCGCCAAGGGCGATACCATTGATCGGGTAATCGGCTTGGAGATCGGAGCCGACGATTACCTGCCCAAGCCCTGCGATCCCCGTGAACTCGTCGCCCGACTCAGAGCGGTGCTGCGTCGCACAGCCGCCAGCCAGAGGATTCAACCCGAGGCCGACACCTTGCAGGTGGACCATCTGGTACTGCAGCTTGGCAGCCGCTCGGCCTACTGGGACCAAACCCAGCTGCCGCTGACCGGAACCGAATTCAGTGTGCTGGAACTGCTGGTACGCCAGGCCGGGCAAGTGATCAGTAAGGATGACCTGACCGAACAGGCGCTGGGCCGCAAACTCACCCCCTACGACCGCAGCATCGATGTGCACGTCAGCAACATCCGCAAAAAGCTCGCCGCCGCTGGCGCCAGCAAGGACCAGATCATTAACGTGCGTGGCGCAGGCTACATGCTAACCCGTGCCAGCGAGGCGCCCGCGGCCAAATGACCCGGCTTTACCTCAGGGTCTTCCTGACCTTCTGGTGCATTACCGCGATCATCATCGTCACCTCAGTCGTGTCCGTGCACTGGCGCGACATCAATCCGGACAATAACCTGCAAAGGCTGCGGGACGATCGCGAGTACGAGCCCGGCCTCCGGTTTCTCTATCAAATGGTGGGCTCGGCCATCAACCGCAACTCGGCCCAGGTACTGGCGGACATGCGGAGCATGCCCGAATGGTCGATACGCCATTTTTATATCGTCGATTCCAATAACCACGATTTGCTGGGCCGCCCCCTGCCACCGGGCGTTCAGCACCTTGTTCACAAGCTCAATCCCAGCCACCCCTTTGACAAGGTCATTGTCGAAGACGAGAAAACCTGGGGTCGGCACGTCACCCTCAATGACGGCAAAGGCGTGAAAATTTTTACGCTCTCGGCGAGCAAGGGCGAGAAAAAATCCGGCGATATTGTCTGGCAGCTGTTTATCAACAATATCTGGCCACTGATTCTCACTTCAATTTTGGTCAGCGGCACGGCCTGTTTTTTTCTCGCCCGTCACTTGGCCCGCGGGCTGTCCACCCTCCAAAAAGCAACCCGCTCCATCGCCAAAGGGGATTTGAGCGTGCGCATCAGCCAGCGCTTTGATAAGCGCCACGATGAGATCGCCTCCCTCGCCCACGACTTCGACCACATGACCGAGCGGCTGGAAAAGGCGATGGCCGAACAAAAGCGTCTGATCAAAGACGTCTCGCACGAGCTGCGCACGCCGCTGGCACGGCTGCAGGTAGCGCTGGCGTTAGCGCAACAGCGTAGCCAGGGGGTTGTAGACAAAGAGCTGGACCGGATAAAACAGGCCGCCGACTACCTCAACGACGTGATCTCCGACATTCTGGCGCTGCCCGTTCTTGACGATGGCGGCTGGGCGCTGGATGACACCATGGATCTGACAGCCCTGCTCAACGCCTTGCAGGAAAGTCTTGAGAGCGAGGCCGAGCGCCAAAGCGTGAGCCTCAGGCTGGACAACCCCCTGAGCGAAGCCCTGGTCGCCACGCACGGCAATATGCTCTACGGCGTCTTTGACAATGTATTGCGCAACGCTTTGCGGTACACACCAAACGGCGGTGAAATCACCACGCATGTTAGCCGCGACGACGCCGTTCTGCGCATCGTCGTCGACGATACCGGCCCCGGCGTACCGGAGAATCAACTGGCGGATATTTTTCAGCCTTTCTATCGTACGGATCAGGCTCGCGACCGCGAGAGTGGGGGCTATGGCCTCGGTCTTGCGATCGCCCAGCGCACGGTTGCCCTTCACGGCGGACAAATTAGCGCTCACAATCGCCCCGGTGGCGGTCTCAGTGTGAGTATTACCCTGCCCGCTCTAGCAAGCTGACACTTTTTTGACTGGCGGCAAGAGTTTACCGCCCGAGACGGAAAAAAGAGTCATCGGCTTGACACCAAGCTTATAACAGAAGCTACGACCAACACCTAAAGCTCTGATTTTAAAAGACTTTACCCGAGAAAATCTTCCTGGCACAGAAATCGCTTAAGCACTCGGTACGAACCACGATTAACGCCTGAGGCGTTGCGGCGCGCCAATGGTTGGCCGCCCCGAGAAGAGTAGCGAGATTATGCGAGATCTGTCCCAGACCAGCAGCGCCGAAGCCCTGAACGGGGGGCTGTTCAGTGACCCCCTGGCCACCTCCGCCCTACTCGATGTGCGCACTCGGCTGGCCCATGCCCTGCAAACCACTTTGGACACCGGTGAACTCTTATCACTGTTTTTCCGCTACTCACGACAGCTGGTGGACTACAACGGCCTATCCTATGAGAGCGAGAGTTGCGGCAAATTCAAACTGGGGCATAGAGCGGTTCATCGCTGTCTCTACAATATGACCTTACCGGACGCCGACCTGGGCAGTGTGACCTTTTTCCGTAAAACTCGGTTCAGCGACGATGAACAGAAGTCGCTGGAAACGCTACTGGCGTCTCTCGCCTTTCCGCTACGCAATGCCCAGCAGTACCGCCAAGCCATGCAAATGGCGCTGGTGGATCCGCTGACAAGGGTGGGAAATCGCGCTGCCATGGAAAAAGCTCTCGAGCGCGAGCACCAACTGCTGCAGCGCAATGGCAAACCCTTTGCTCTGCTGATGGTCGACATTGACCACTTTAAACAGGTAAACGATCGCTTCGGCCACGGCTGCGGCGACCAGGTCATTGCCAAGGTCGCCAAAACCATTGAACAGGTCAGTCGCAGCACCGATATGACGTTCCGCTACGGGGGGGAGGAGTTTGCCCTGCTCTTGAGCGCCACGGGCGCGGCTGGCGCCTTGATTACCGCAGAGAGGCTGCGCCGCGCCATCGAAAAACTGAAGATTCGCCACGCCGACACAGCCATTGCGCCCACAGCCAGCATTGGTGTCAGCGCCTGTGTCGACCCCGCGGAGCCACTGACCGCATTGGTTGAGCGCGCCGATCGGGCGCTTTACAGCGCCAAGCGCGCCGGGCGCAACCGCTCCTGCTGCGAAGCGCCAGCGCATACCTTAAAAGCGGTCACCCAGTAGAGATCCCTGCTAACCAGTTGCGCCACAGCAAATATCGCAAAGAGCGGGCAAAAATCCCGCACCACAAATTTATGACTTGGGCTTGGCCGGGCGGGCGGGACGCTTGTTGCGACCGGCCCTGAGCTTGCGCTCGTGCCGCTCGCGCTGCTTGTGGGTATCCGGTGCGTCAGGCTTGACCCGCTCAGGCTCGAGACCCGCAGTAAGACACAAGTCGGCAATCTCACGGTTATTGAGCTCAAGCCACTGACCGACCCGCACATGTGAGGGAATAAAAATATTGCCGTAGCGCACTCGCTTGAGCCGGCTCACCCGCACGCCCTGAGACTCCCAGAGCCTGCGAACCTCGCGATTGCGCCCCTCCATGACCACGCAGTAGAACCAGCGGTTACGCGACTCGCCAGCACCATCGACAATATCGGTAAAGCGAGCGACCCCATCGTCGAGCAATACACCTTCGAGCAGACGCTTTTTCATGGCATCGTCCACCTCACCCTGAATACGCACCAGGTATTCACGGTCGATCACCGAGGAGGGATGCATCAACTTATTGGCAAGATCACCGTCGTTGGTAAACAACAGCAGGCCACTGGTGTTGAAATCCAGCCGGCCCACTGAGATCCAGCGCTCGCCCGAACTCGGCAAGGCATCGAAAACTGTGCGCCGCCCCTCCGGGTCCTGGCGCGAACAGATCTCACCCTCGGGCTTATTGTAGAGAATCACACGGCGCTTGCTGCGCACGCTTTTGTTCTTGATGCTCTTGCCGCGAAACACGATTTTATCGGAGTCGGTGACACGATCACCCAAAGTGGCGGTGCGGTCGTTTACCTGCACCTCGCCGGCAACAATGGCGCGCTCCATTTCCCGCCGCGATCCGCAGCCAGCCCGCGCCAGAACTTTCTGGAGCTTTTCATCGCCGGCCACCGGGACCGGCTGTTCGCCCTGCTCGGGCGCATTCTTTTTCACCATAGTATCGCCGTCAGGCGCTCCGCTGTTCAGTATCGGCCGGGTCTTCCGCCGAGGGCACTTCGTCACCGGCATCGGCCGGTGCTTCGTCTGATTCGTATTCGTCTGATTCGGATGAAACCTCTGCCACCTCGGCATCGTCATCGTGCTCATAAGCGGTATCGTCCATCTCGCCGGGCTGGGCCGGCTCGCCGAGGCGATCTTCACCCTCATCCTCTGCGCCCCCCTGACCTCCGTCAAGATCGAGCGCGGCGTTGATTTCGTCAATATCGCGAATCTCGCTCAGGGTGGGCAGTTGGTCCAGGCTCTTGAGATTAAAGTAATCGAGAAACTGGCGCGTGGTGGCATAGAGCGACGGGCGCCCTGGCACATCGCGCTGACCAACCACCTTGATCCACTCGCGCTCGGCCAGGGTCTTGATAATGTGCGAGCTGACCGCCACACCGCGGATCTCTTCAATATCGCCGCGGGTGATGGGTTGACGATAGGCAATCAAAGCCAGTGTCTCCAGTAGCGCCCGCGAGTACTTTTGCGGTTTTTCCTCCCACAGACGATTCACCCAGGGCGCCATTTCTTCACGCACCTGCAGGCGCCAGCCACTGGCGACTTCTTTCAGCTCAAAACCGCGACCTGCGCACTGTTCGCCAATGGCCTCCAACGCGGCCATAAACTGTTCTTTTTCCGGCGCCTCCCCCTCATCAAAGAGCGTTTCCAACCGCTTTAGCGAAAGCGGTTCACCGGCGGCCAGAAGCGCGCCCTCAACAATGGCTTGTAGTTGTTTGATATCCATAATTACTGTGTTTTTGCCTTTACATGGATCGGGCCAAAAGATTCGCTCTGCACGATTTCCACCAGAGACTCTTTGATCAACTCCATTACTGCCAAAAAGGTCACGACCACACCGAGGCGCCCCTCTTGTACGGTAAAAAGGCTGACAAAAGGCACAAAAGTTTTCCCCGCGAGCCGATCAAGCACCTGGGCCATGCGCTCGCGGGTGGAGAGCCGCTCCATTTCCACGTGGTGACTTTCAAACATATCCGCGCGGCGCAAGACTTCAGACAGCGCCAAGAGGATTTCCTGCAGCTCTACCTCGGGTTCGGGGCGGGTGAGGTTGCGATCCGGTGCCTCGGCTCGGCCCTGGTGAACATCGCGACCAACACGGGGCAGCTCGTCTATGTCTTCGGCGGCGAGTTTGAAGCGCTCGTACTCCTGCAGGCGACGGATCAGCGAGGCACGCGGGTCCTCGCCCTCTTCCTCTTCTTCCACCGAACGCGGCAGCAGCATACGGGATTTAATCTCCGCCAGCATAGCCGCCATGACCAGATACTCCGCCGCCAGCTCAAAGTGAGCCGCGTCCATCAGCTCCACATACGCCATGTACTGGGCGGTTATTTCAGACACATCGACATCGAGGATGTCCAAATTCTGCCGGCGGATCAGATAGAGCAGCAAATCCAGCGGACCCTCAAAGGCCTCAAGAAAGACCTCAAGCGCATCCGGTGGAATGTACAAATCTTTGGGCAACTGGGTATAAGCCTTGCCCTGCACTATGGCAAAAGGCATCTCCCCCTGCTCAGGGTGCGCCTCTCGCTCAAGATGGGCCTGCGGCTCGGCAGCGTCCTGCCCGTTCTCTGACGAGTCTGGTTGTTGCGGCTCTGTCATGGGATTGGTCACCTGTTTCCCCTGCTGCGCACGGTAGATCGCACGCCCTTGGCCGCACTCAGAAGCGGACAAAAGGCGGCATTATAGTGAGCTTTCATAGGCACGAGAAGCTAACCCGCCAGCAGCACTGAAAAATCACCCTTGCCCTGGCGCCGCAACTCGGGCACGCCCTCGGTTAATCCGACGACGGTGGTGGGCTCCAGGCCGCAAAACCCCCCATCAATGACGAGCTCCACCTGATGTTCCAGCAGGTCGCGAATATCGTAGGGATCGGTCAAGGGATACTCATCGCCCGGCAGCAAGAGCGTGCTGCTCATCAAAGGCTCGTTCAGCTCTTCAAGCAGTGCCAGAGCAATCCGGTTATCGGGAATCCGAAGGCCGATGGTTTTTCGCTTGGGATGACGCAAGCGGCGCGGCACTTCGGAGGTACCCTCGAGAATAAAGGTATAGGGGCCGGGTGTATGGGTTTTCAGCAAGCGAAACACCTGATTGTCGACCCGGGCGTAGGTGGCAATCTCCGACAGGTCTCGGCACATCAGGGTAAAGTTGTGGTCTTTATCCAGGCGCCGCATCAGACGAATCCGATCCAGAGCCATTTTATCGCCAATGTGACAACCAAGAGCATAGGCCGAATCAGTAGGATAGACGACAATGCCGCCCCGGCGGATGATATCCACGGCTTGGGAAATCAGACGCGGCTGCGGGTTTTCGGGATGTATTTGAAAGAACTGCGCCACTTTAGCTTCCTTTATCGCAGGCTGTGGGGCCTCGCGGCCCGAAACGGCCATTATAGGTTTCACCCGTCCCGGTTACAAACCATCTTATCCAGGCGCCCAGCGGTGCCAAACCGGCGTTACCGAGGCGGGCAAGGCCCCGGGGCAGCCAAGTTCCTGCCAAGGGTGACCCGGCCGATGAAAATCGCTGCCCACCGAGGCTTCCAGCTCAAACTCCCTGGCCAAAGAGGCGAGGTTCTCGGCAATACCTGAGGCCTGCTGACCACTGATTATCTCAACCGCTTGACCACCTGCGGCCGCGAAGTCACTCATCAGCGCACGCAGTTTGGTGCGGGTCAGGGCGTATTTGGCCGGGTGCGCAAGCACCGCCACGCCATCCGCCGCCCGAATTGCCGCTACGATATCGGCCATCGGAGGCCACTGCTGGCGCACGTCGCCGAGCTTGCCCGAACCGAGGTACTTTTTAAAGGCGCGCGCGCTATCGACCACCTTGCCGTCACGCACCAACAACTCCGCAAAATGCGGCCTGCCGGGCTCGACTTCCCCCGCCAACTCGCGGGCACGCTCGTAGGCGTCGACCACGCCTATTTTTTCCAGCCGCCGGCCAATCTCCTCGTTGCGCTCAGCGCGAGCACGGCGCTGTGCGGCTACGGTGGCGTGCAGCGCCGGCCGTTCAAGCGCCAAACCGAGCCCGACGATATGAATACCCATGCTGCCCCAGCGGGTCGAAAACTCGATACCGCTGACCAGCTGCATCCCCAGCGACTGGGCCCGTTCACGGGCCTCTTCAACCCCGGCCAAGGTATCGTGATCCGTTAATGCCAGCAGCTGCACGCCCTGCGCAAACGCGCGTTCCATCAGCTCGGTGGGCGACAGGACCCCATCGGAACAATGGCTGTGCATGTGCAAATCGACCTTCAACCCTTCACCTCATTTTCTCTGGTCTTCATCTTTTGCCGCCGAAAGCGGTTGTGGCTTATAATTGCGCCTTTTCGGGGCTTATCAAGTCGCCCCTCCACACTATACCGATCAGGCAGTCGCTACGCACAATGACCGATACGGCAACCGATAAACCCGACAATACCGCCTCTGCACCCACCTCCACTGCCGATCAGCAAGGCCCCAGCTCCTCAGCTAAACCGGCAAAACGCGAGAGCCTGTTGGCAAACCTGCTCCTTAATATCGTTATTCCAACGCTGATTTTGACCAAACTCAGTGCCGATGAATACCTCGGTACCACCGCTGCGCTGGTCGTCGCCCTGGCCTTTCCCCTGATCTACGGGCTCAAGGATTTTATTACCCGGCGAGAATTCAATGCGTTTTCCGCGCTCGGCGCCATCAGTATTCTACTGACGGGGGGCATCAGCCTGCTGGAGCTGGACCCCGAATACATTGCGATCAAGGAAGCGGCCATCCCGGGGCTGATCGGCCTGGCTACACTGGCTTCAATGAAAACACGCTTTCCTCTGGTGCGCACCTTTCTTTACAACGACAAGGTGCTCAAGACCGATCTGATCGCCGAGCGGCTCAGCAGCACCAACAACCAAAGCGCTTTTGACCGTGCCCTGCGCAACGCCTCGTTTATGGTGGCCGGCTCGTTCTTTCTCTCCTCTTTTTTGAACTACGTACTCGCCAAGTGGCTACTGCAAAGCCCTCCGGGTACAGCGCAGTTTAATGCCGAGCTCGGTAAAATGACTGCCCTTAGTTTTCCAGTGATTGCCCTGCCGGCAACTATGGTGATGGTGGTCGCCCTACTGTACTTGTTTCGGCGGATTCGCCAGCTCACTGAGCTGGATTTTGAAGACGTTATCAACGCGCATTGAGAGAATAGCCGTTATGTTGTATGCCATTATCAGTGAAGACGTCACCGACAGCCTGCCCCTGCGCGCCAAGGCCAGACCAGATCACCTCGCGCGGCTGAACCAGCTGCGCGATCAGGGTCGCCTGATCCTGGCGGGCCCCCACCCGGCTGTAGACGCCAATGACCCGGGTCAGGCCGGTTTTACCGGCTCATTGGTAGTGGCCGAATTTGACTCACTTGCGCAAGCGCAAAGCTGGGCCGATGCCGACCCCTACGTGTCGGCCGGGGTCTATGAGCGCGTCACGGTGAAACCTTTTAAGAAAGTGTTGCCTTGAAGGCCCATGCCACGACGCTTTTTAGTTTGAGCCGCATGGACCACTAGCGTGACAGGGTTGACAGGGAAGCAGGCGTCTTTACGCTACAATCGTTGTCTGGCATTGTCTGGCCCGACCCCGATCACCCCGATGATAAAAAGGTACTTTTTGTGCGTCACTTAACCCGATCAGCAAAAGTCATTCGCTGTGCACTCATAGCGGTCAGTCTGTTGGCCTCACAATGGGTGTTTGCCGAGGCTCGTTATATTGCCGACGAATTGCGCGTGCCGCTTCGCAGTGGCATGGGCAACCAGTATCGAATCGTCCATCGCGGATTGCTGAGCGGCACTGAGCTGGAGTTGATTCGCACCGACACCGATGACAGTGACACGCCCTGGTCGCTGGTGCGGACCGATGACGGATTGGAGGGCTGGATTCGCTCTCAGTATCTGCTCGACGAACCCACTGCAGCAATTAAGTTACGCCGCCTGCAAGAAAAAATGAGCCAGCTCGACGGCGACCAGAGTGAATTGCTGGAAACCAATGAGCGCCTGGATCAGGAAAACCGCGCGATGAGCGAGGAGCTTGCCGAAATACGAGAACAACTCTCGCAAACCCAAGAGGCCTACGCAAACTTGCGCAAGCTGTCAGCCAACGCTGTCGCACTCAACGAGCAGTACAAAAAACTCAATGAAAACTACCAGCTACTCCAAACTCGCGCCGAAGTGCTGAAGACAGAAAACGCGCGTCTGACCAACAACAGCCGCTACCGCGAGTGGATTTTTGGCGCTGGCATACTGATTGCCGGCGTCATCGTCTCTCTTCTTTTACAATCACTGGGACGGCGCAAGCGCCGATCTGAATGGGGCTAACATCAACTATGAACTCTGTCTTTACCCAATGGCTTTATCGCTTGAGCGCCGTGCTTGTTCTGGTCTTTGCAAGCAGTGCGAGCCTCGCCGCACAAGCCGGAAAAAGCGAAAATTACGTCACACTGAAAACCGATCTCGGCACGATGCTTGTGGAGCTCTACCCCAAAGAGGCGCCCATCACAGTCGCCAATTTTCTACACTATGTGGACAGTGGCTTTTATGACGGCACGATTTTTCACCGGGTAATCCCCGGGTTTGTGGTGCAAGGCGGTGGCTTTACGTTTGACTTCAAACGCAAGGAAACGGCCGAACCCATCAAGAACGAGTCGGACAATGGTCTGAAAAACCTCTACCTCACCCTGTCTATGGCGCGAACCAATGCCATCGACAGTGCCACCAGCCAGTTCTTTATCAACCTTAATCACAACGAATCGCTCGATGGCAACGAGAACAAACCTGGTTACGCCGTCTTCGGCAAGGTCATAGAAGGCGAGTCTGTGGTCGAGGCGATTGTCGCCGAGCCGCGCGGTGTCTTCCGTGCCTACCCCGACGCGCCCAACGCCGCGGTGCGCATTCTCAAGGCCAGCCGAGGCAAACATATGGAACAGAGTAAACCCACCTCCAAGCTCAAGGGGATGATTGCCGAGTGAGCACAGCGCTTAGCGTTAACTTGAACAAAATTGCCCTGATTCGCAATTCACGCGAGGGCAACTTTCCCGATGTTTTGGAGTTTGGACAACTCTGCCTCGACCAAGGTGCCGCGGGACTGACCGTCCATCCGAGACCCGATCAACGCCACATCCGCTCCGGCGATGTGCGAAATCTAGCCGAGCTGGTCAAACGCACACCGAAGAGGGAATTTAACATTGAAGGTAACCCTTTCGCCAAGGCACACGGCGACTACCCAGGCCTGATGGCACTGGTCGAGCAAACACAGCCCGACCAATGTACGCTGGTGCCGGACAGCAACGACCAGCTCACCTCCGACCACGGTTTTGATCTGACGAGTGCCAGCGATGCACTCGCCCCTATTGTTGCCAAACTGCAGGCGATGGGCGTTCGTATCAGCCTGTTTATGGATCCGGACCCAGTGCAAATTCGCCTTGCCGGCGAGCTGGGCGTCGATCGGATTGAGCTCTACACGGGGCCCTACGCCCTTCAACACGGCACAGCCCAGGGGGAAACGCTGCTCAGCCAATACCGACGGGCAGCCGAGCAAGCCGTATCCTCTGGTCTCGGTGTCAACGCCGGGCACGACCTCAACCTGGACAACCTGAGCGACTTTTTAACGATTCCCGCGATTGCCGAGGTCTCCATCGGCCACGCGCTGACGGTAGATGCCCTGCGCCTGGGAATGCCCGCCGCCATCCAGGCCTATCTTGCCATCTGCCAGCAGTCGCGCTAAGGCTGGACTACACTTGGGTTAACACCTTTGCCTATAGGAGTGTTCCCATGCATTCAATCCTCGTGCGCGACTATATGCAGACCGACCCGGTGGCCTTTAACAGGGATACCAATCTGCTGCAGGTGGTTCACAAGCTACTCGCCGCAGGCGTTACCGGAGCGCCGGTTATCGACGAGCATCGTCAGGTCATCGGCTTTGTCTCCGAGCAGGACTGCATCAAAGAAATCCTGCAGGGAGCGTTCTACTGCGAGGACCCGCCGGTGGTGTCCAATGTTATGCAAACAGAGGTCGTCAGTTTTGAGCCGGGTAACTCGATTGTCGAAATCGCTCAAGTGATGATTCGCCACAAGCCGAAAAATTACCCCGTCATCAGCGATGGTAAGCTGGTGGGACTCATTACCCGCCGCGACGTGCTCGCCGCTCTACTGGACAATGACGAGGACTGTTATCTCAGGGCAAAGTAGCGTATTCTCGCTGCCGCAACTGGCGAGGAGCACACCCACACCATGAACCGGGGCGATAGCGAAGCCTACCTGGCAAAGAAGCAGTTTTACGACACCCTACTGACCATTTACGGTCGCAAACCGGTGCTCGAAGCCCTGCAACTGAGCGGAATCCGAGTGCACAGACTGCACGTGGCCGAGAGCAACAAACCCGCTGGGATTTTAACGGAGATTCACCAGCTCGCCAGCCAACATGGCGCCGAGATCTGTCATCACTCGCGCTCAGCCCTTTCCCGCATTTCCAAGAACAGCAAGCAGGACCAAGGCGTTGCCGTTGATCTGATCTGTCCCGGCTTTACCACCTTCGATCAGTTTCTCGACAGCGCTGATCAACCACAAAGCGACCTGCTTGCACTCGATGGTATTACCAACCCGCAAAATCTCGGGATGATTATCCGCTCAGCCTGCGCAGGCAATATCTCTGGCATTTTGCTGCCCGCCAAGGGCTGTGCCCAGATTGATCCTCTGGTGATTAAGGCGAGCGCCGGAACGGTGTTTCGTGCCCCCATCATCCGCATCTCCGGCTCACTGGAAGACGCACTGGGGCGATTCAAACAACGGGGTTACGCGGTTGTCGGCTTGTCATCCCACGCACAACGGACACTCGGCGATTGCCCGCACGGCAAACAGGTTTTTGTGCTGGGCAATGAAACCAAAGGCGTGAGCAAAACCGTGGAGACGCAGTGTGACCGATGGGTAAAAATACCCATGAACAATGGCGTGGAATCGCTAAATGTCGCCGTTACCGCGGCTTTAATTGCCTTTCGGCGCCATTAAAAAAGCCCGCTGGCGCGGGCTTCTCATCTGAGCAATCCTAGAGCTTGTAGCCCTCTTCTTCGTGCATGGTAATGTCCAGACCCACCAGCTCTTCTTCGCGGGACACTCTGAGACCAGAAGTGAGTACGCCTGTGAGCTTCAGCAACACATACGTAATAATCGCGGTGTAACCAAAGGTTATCACCACACCGAGAAACTGGACCCAGACTTGCCCGCCCATGCCACTGACAGCATCCGAGAACCCGTGACCACTGAAGACCCCGAGATTCGGCGAGGCAAACACCCCGGCCAATAAGGTGCCTAGGATGCCGCCCACACCGTGCACGGGAAAGACATCCAGAGAGTCATCTATTTTCCAGACGCGTTTCATCATCTGAGTCATGTAAAAACAAATAATACCGGCGCTCAAACCAATCACCAGCGCCCCGCCGGGGCCGACAAAACCCGAAGCCGGCGTAATAGTACCCAAGCCGGCCACCATGCCGGTCACAATACCGAGAACACTGGGCTTTCTAAACTTGATCCACTCAATGGTCATCCAGGCCAGGGACCCGGCGGCGGCCGAGATATGCGTGACCAACATGGCCATCGCCGCATCACCATTGGCGGCCAAAGCACTGCCGCCGTTGAAGCCAAACCAGCCCACCCAAAGCATACCGGCACCAGTGACGGTCATGGTCATATTGTGTGGCGGCATGGCGACGGTTTCAAAACCATCGCGCTTACCCAGCACAAGCGCGGCGACCAGCGCTGCCACACCAGCAGTAATGTGCACCACGGTACCACCGGCGAAATCCAGCAAGCCCCACTGACCGAGGAAGCCGCCACCCCATACCCAATGGCAAACCGGCACATAGACAGCCAGCAACCAGAGAGCGGAGAAAATCAGCATGGAGGAGAACTTCATTCTCTCAGCGAAGGCCCCGACAATGAGCGCCGGCGTGATAATCGCAAAAGTCATTTGGAACAGAGCAAAAAGTGATTCGGGAATATCCCCGGACAAGCTATCTTTGCCCATACCGGAAAAGAGCACCCGACTCAGATCACCAATGTACGCACTGCCCTCGCCAAAGCTCAAACTGTAACCGGCCACAAGCCATAGCAGCGAGGCGATGCAAGCGATCGCAAAACACTGCATCAGCACCGAAAGAATATTTTTACTGCGTACCAGCCCCCCATAGAAAAGGGACAGTCCAGGCAGGGTCATAAACAGCACCAGCGCGGTGGCCGTCAGAATCCAGGCCGTATTGCCGCCATCCAAATCCTGGGCTAAGACCAGTGGACTTAGCGCCAGCAGCGCCAGGGCGCTGGTGAATCGAAATAGGGTTCCGGGTCGAACACTCATGGTATCTCCTCAAACTCGCGGTACAGAGCAGTGGCGCCCTGTCATTGGCTGTAAACAATGTGTGCACAGAAATCAGGCAAATAAATGACGTCAGAGCGCACTTTTTTATCTATGCTTTAGGTCTGTGCGTGGCGCACAAATATGCACGTTTTGTGCCCACTAAATTAGTTCATAAATATCATAGGCTTAGCGATATTGTGCACAATTAATGAACAAATCCATGCACCACTTTTGAACAGAAAAACTTCATCAGATCCATTTTGGTGCGACCCAAGCTAACAGCGCACCAACAGAGTGATTAATAGGCGATCGAGGAGTAACGAAAGAAGTGTGCGGTGCGCACAGAGAATTCTCGTAATAGGAGACCAGGCTGTGTTCAGCGACCTGAGCGGAGCTGGAGGCGGCGGACCAAGCGCTTGAATTCGGGCAAAGCGCGTGGATTCCCGGCGTAAGCCACTTGCTCAAACAAGATCGCTACGCGCCACAGCTGGCTAGCGTGCTCGGGCCGAGCAGTGGCCACACGGCGGGCATAGTTTGAAGGGCTCTCCCCCGTGCCGCGTGGGTAACCGGCTTTGGCCAACTTGCGACAAAAGCGCTGATAGAGCCTTTGCTCGGCGGGCAATACCTCAGGGCGGCGACGCCACAGCAGCCAGAGCAAAATGATGCCGATAATCAGCGCCAGCGCAGCGAGAGTCGCCGTTACCACCTTCCAGGGCACAGCACTACCGAGAAGGCGCTGGAAAAAAGCCTGCTGCTGGACTTGATCGTACTCCATCACCCAACGGTGCCAGCGATAGTTAAAGGCATCCCACTGCAGTTGCGCTCTGGCCAGCAGGGCAAAACGCCGGGACAGTGCGTTGCCCAAAAGCGCCGAATCCTGCTCACTGAGAGAATACTCAACACCGCGATCAATCCTCTGAGGTGCGACCGCGGCGGTGGGGTCAATGCGCCGCCAACCTTGGCCCTCAAGCCAGACTTCTGTCCAGGCGTGGGCATCAAGCTGGCGCACTGTCAAATAGCCCTCGTGGGGATTGACCTGCCCTCCCTGGTACCCCACCACCACCCTGGCGGGGACACCGGCGGCGCGCATGAAAAAAACAAAACTGCCGGCAAAGTGCTCACAAAAGCCGGTTTGCGTCTCCCAGAGGAACTCATCCACGCTATGCTCGCCCAACACAGGGGGCTGCAAAGTGTAGTGAAATCGGCGTTGCACAAACTGCAAAAAGCGCTGAATCAGAGCCTCGGGGCTGCCCTCTTGTTCTGCCCACTCGGCAGCCAATCGACGAGTCAGGGGATTGTAGCCATCCGGTAACGCGAGTGCGCTGCGTCTTTCCCTATCGTCCAAACCCGACGATTGTGCGCGATACTCGAGCGCGGAGACCACCGAATACTGTTTGCGCTGAAACACCGGCTTTCTCTGAAACAAGGTAAAGCCGCGGCTGACGTAAATATCATCATCAAAGCTCTGTGGTATGGCCAGGGTATAAAGCCAATGCTTTGCCGTCGGCTCAAGCATAATCTCGTAACTGAGTTGCCTGCCGAGCGGTTCAAGCTCTTCATGCCATTGATCCCAGGCACTGCGCCGGCCCGCATTCACCCCCTGAAAAAGCCCCTGCCCCCACTCCCGCCCATCGAAATGGTCCAGCACCAGTGCCCGCCAATAGCGCTCACCGGCGGTGGGCAAATCACCATTGAAGGTTACTCGAAAAGCCGGTTCGTCCGATTGCAGAAGATTGGAGAAATCCCCGGGGGACATGGTGTCACTGACGCCGGTCACCCCGGCGGATTTGTTCAGTGGCACAGTCCAGAGTGAGCCCATACGGGGCACCACCAAAAACAACACCAGCATCACAGGCAGCGCCTGCAGCATTAGCCCACCCAGTGTCCGCCAGGGGCGATAATCCCCTTGGCCGCCGGCGCTGGCATTGGTCATCACCAAGGTGCCGGTTATCGCTGCAAGACAGCAAAAACTGTAGAGCGCACCGAGAAACCCCGTCAGAAACAGCAGCTGGGTGCCGATAACAAAGTAGGTCAAAAAGCAGAGTAGATAGACGTCGCTGCGGCTGCGCAGCTCGGTGAGCTTTAGCACAAAGCCGGCCACCAAGAGCGACAGCATAGTTTCCACACCAAAGCTGCCGCGAAAGTTGGCAAACAGCAAACCGCTGACCACCACCGCCAAAAGGGCTCGCTGCCATCGCCCCGGGTAAAACCAACGCCCCCGATGCAGCTGCCAGCGCCAGAGCATCATCGCCCCGGCGATGACCACCAGCCACAGGGGCAAATGAGGCGTGAGCGGCAGCAATACCAGCAGCTGGGACAGCAGCAGCCACTTCAGTGCACTCGAAGAAATGGACGCCGGGCCGCGCACTAGTCAGTCTCCGGCAGGTTGTAGAGCGCCAGGGCTTTCAGCACTCGATGCAGGTGCTCATCACCCGTGGCCGGATTTAAGGTTCCTGAGGGCAGCTTCAAACCATAGTCCCTGCCCTGACGGTGCCACTTGAGTGCCAGAAAGCACAGACCGGACAGACGTTGCTCGACATCGCCCTGAACGGCGTCAAAATCGAGCCAGAGGCTTTCTTGCTCGGCTCCGCCGTATTGCTTCAGGTGCAAACCGGCACCCCGTGCGTAAAGCTTCCAGGCCACCTGCGCCATGGAGGCGCCCGGCTGATACTGGCTAAAGCCGATAAAGTCATCCTCAGCTTTTAACCTTTGCCCCTCATCCCCCAGCTCACCGCCACCCGACGCGCTGATCAAGCTGGCTGGCAAAGGTTTCGGATACACCAGAACTCTGGCCTCCAGGTGGACCCAGGACCAGACTCGGGTAATACCCAGCGGATAGTAGCTTTTGATGAGTAGGCGCGGCGGGCGCAGCCAACCGCGCTTTTCGGCGCGCAGCGGCAAGTGCACCAATTGACGCTTGCCCTGGGCCACATCGGCGCGCACTTCCAGCTCGGGAGCAAGAGCCAGTAGCAGATTGTCCGCCCGGCAGCCCCGTGCCGGTGTTAGCTCGACAGCCAGCTCCACCCGCTCGCCGACAAACCCCGGCTCTGCCGGCAAGCCCTCCACACGCAAGCCGGCGAGATTGCGAAACGCGTGTAAGATCGCCACCAAAAACAGAGCGATCAGCATAAAGCTAACGGCCAGGATCAGGTTGTTCTGATAGTTAGTGCCGAGCAGCCACAGCAGCAGCATCGCCAGAAAAAAACCCAAGCCAGCTTTGCTCGGCAATACATAGATGGAGCGGTGACGAAGGGTGACGGCTGAGGCTCTCGGCGAGCGCCGCTGCGCCCAGCGCCAAAAGAAGGACTCCAACCGGTATTTAATCGGTTCACTCACAACACAACCGCCCGCCAAAAGATCAGCTAAGAGGTTACCATAAGGCCGGGCTTATTGTTCAAGCCGCACAGAAATACACCTGCAGGGGCTCCCCTTCAACCGAATAACCCACACATAAACTCTCTTTAGCCGGCCCACCAAGCTTGGCCTCGCGCCCTAAGACTTCAAGCTGACTGTCGTCAGCGAGCTCTAACAGCAGACGGTTGAAGAAATCCTCTGCGTTTATATCAGCAGAATAAATTGAGTGATAGCGGCCCTGGCCCACCAACTCCATGGCGCGAACCAGGCTTTGTCGCTCGGCAAGGGTTTGCATAAACGAAGGCGCCGGCTCAACCCCCACCAGGGCGACAGCGCTCTCCCGCCCAAGCCTCCAGGACCACTCTGGCAGGGCCAGAGGGCGCTTAGCGAGAACATAACTCGGCTGCGAGCGCAGCCCAAAAACGCGCTGCAACTGACGCCCAAGCAAATAGGTAAACCCATCGACCTGAGGCGCCAGTGAACTCTCCGCCACTCGACGATTGCATTCGCGTTGATTGCGGGTATTCCAGTAGTGGTAGTCAGCCAGCAAATCCTGCAACTTGGCCTCCGAGAGGCAGCCGGACTCAACCAACGCCTGACCGAGAGTCATATGCTCTAGCCGCTGACGCTCAAGCAGGGTTTCGACGTCCTCAGCGCTCAACCACCCCAAAGTTTCGGCCAGCTCGCCAAACATCAGGTCTGTGTCGCGTTGGCGCAGATTGATCTGTGAACTCTGCGATGTATTGAGTAACCCCGATTCCACTGCGAGCTGCCCCAAAGACTTGTTGCGTTGCAACTGATAGCTTAAAGCCGCGCGCAGCTGATCACGCCCGACAATGCCTTTGATTTGCAGATACTGCCCGAAAAATGTCGCTGCCATAGTTCCGCCACTGGCTCTAACGGCCACAGTCGACGCTTATTAAAACGCCTTTACTCTTCTATAGCTTGCAAACAGCAGCTTGTCGAGTGGGCAGGTCTTCACCAGAGAGGAAACGGCGCTTCAGTGGGGCGAGAGAATGTCCACACTTTGCAGCAACTGATCAATCGAGCCACCTGCGCTGGCGCCGCTGCCAGCGGCCGTGACTCTGTGCGTCACCACCGCCGGCAGCACGGCCTGAATGTCTTCGGGGACCACGTAATCGCGGTCTTGCATATAGGCCCAGGCCTTGGCGCCGTGCAAGAGCGCCAAAGCGCCACGAGGGGATAAGCCATAATTGAATTGACTGTCGTGTCGGGTGGCATGAACCAGCCGCTGCAGATAACCGATCAGCGTGTCCGAGGCCTTGACCGTGCCCACGGCAGATTTAATGTCCACCAAACCCTCGGCTGACAGCAGTACTCTGAGGCTGGCAATATGGCGGCGCGAGTCGCCACCTTTAAACAGCTCCAACTCGGCGGCCGGGTCCGGGTAGCCGAGACTGATGCGCATCAGAAAGCGGTCAAGCTGCGACTCGGGCAAAGGAAAAGTCCCCATTTGCGACTGGGGGTTTTGCGTGGCGATGACAAAAAATGGCTCGGGCAAAGCCCGGCTCTGGCCATCGACGGTAACTTGGTACTCTTCCATAGCCTCGAGCAGTGCGCTCTGGGTTTTTGGTGTGGTGCGGTTGATCTCATCGGCCAACAACACCTGGGTAAACACCGGGCCCGGGTGAAAACTGAACTTGCTGGCCGCTGCCTCAAACACCGACACGCCGACAATATCCGCTGGCAGCATATCGCTGGTAAACTGCACCCGTTGATACTGCAGCCCCACCACGCGCGCCAGGGCATGACCCAGTGTTGTCTTTCCCATGCCGGGTAAGTCTTCAATCAGCAGGTGTCCGTCAGCGAACAGGCAAGCCAGTGCCAACTTGATTTCGCTCTCCTTGCCCAGCAACACCTTGCCAACTTCGTGAACAATCTCTTCAATACTCGCCCGCATGAATCACCGCACCGTTAAAATAAGCTTGTCCACTCAGAGACTGCTCAAGCCGCGCTCGAGATCAGCCTGAATGTCCTGCACATCCTCGAGCCCCACCGCCACGCGAATCAGGTTATCGCTGATACCGGCTGCCGCTTTTTGCTCATCGCTCAGTCGGCCATGGGTGGTGGTCGCCGGATGCACGATTGTGGTTTTGGCGTCCCCAAGGTTGGCCGTGAGGGAGACAATACGCGTGCTGTCGATTACCTGCCAGGCTGCCTCGCGACCGCCCTTTACCCGAAACGACAGGACCCCACCAAAAGCGCGCTGTTGCGCCCTGGCGAGCTCATGCCCCGGATGATCCGGCAAACCGGCATAGAAGACTTTCTCCACAGCGGGCTGCGCCTGCAGCCAGTGCGCCAGGGTCAGGGCGCTGGCGCTGTGAGCATCCATGCGCAACCGCAAGGTTTCCAGCCCCTTGAGAAACACCCAGGCATTAAACGCACTCATGGTGGGGCCGGCGCTGCGGATAAAAGCCAGTACCTCGTCAATATGCTCGGCGGCGCCGGCCACCAAGCCACCGAGGCAGCGCCCTTGACCGTCGATGTATTTGGTCGCCGAGTGAATCACCAGATCCGCGCCGAACAGTACCGGCTTTTGCAGGGCGGGTGTGCAGAAACAGTTGTCTACTACCAGCAGCGCACCGCGGCTGTGTGTTATCTCGGCCAATTGGGCCAAGTCCACCACATCGCACAGTGGATTAGACGGCGTCTCGACAAACACCAGACGGGTCTTCTCGGTAAACGCACCACGCCATTGGTCATAGTCGGTGGGGTCGACAAAGCGGGTGTCGACCCCAAAGCGCGCCATGTACTTGGTAAACAGCACGCTAGTGGTGCCGAACACACTGCGTGAACAGACAATATGATCGCCCGCCTTCAGCAGAGCCATACAAGTGGACAAAATAGCGGACATACCCGAGGCCGTCGCCACGGCGCGTTCGCAGCCCTCCATAGCAGCAATACGTTCTTCCAAGGTGCGCACTGTGGGATTGGTGTAGCGCGAATAGACATTGCCCGGTTGATCGCCACCGAATCTCGCGGCCGCCTCAGCGGCACTTTCAAACACATAGCTGGAGGTAAGGTAGAGCGCTTCGCTGTGCTCGCCCTCGGCGCTGCGAACCTGGCCGGCCCTCACCGCCAGAGTGTCGATACCGGCGTGCGCCAATGCCTCTTGCCGGTCAATCTTGTCCGTCATTGCTTCATCCCGTCAGTGGATATGCATATCTTCAGTGTCATTGTGCAAGCCGATGGGACTTTCTTCCTCCTTGGCCCGCAGCTCTTTTTTCTTTTTGGCTTTCCCCTCGTGACGCGAGGCTTCGAGTTTTTCCAAATAAGCCTTATCCACGTCACCGGTAATATACTCGCCGTCAAACACCGCGCAGTCAAACTCCGTCACTCCACTGCCGCCCTCGGCAGAGGCCGCTTTTAGATCGTCAAGGTCCTGATAGACCAACCAGTCGGCGCCGATTTCACGGCAGACCTCATCGTGGCTGCGACCGTGGGCAATCAGTTCTTTTGTGGTTGGCATATCAATGCCGTACACATTCGGATAGACGACAGCCGGTGCGGCCGAGGCAAAGTAGACTTTGGCCGCACCCGCCTCGCGCGCCATCTGGATTATCTGCTGGCATGTGGTGCCGCGGACAATGGAATCATCGACCAGGAGCACATTTTTCCCGCGAAACTCCAGTTCGATGGCGTTGAGCTTCTGACGCACGGACTTTTTCCGCATCTGCTGGCCCGGCATGATAAAAGTGCGGCCGATGTAGCGGTTTTTAATCAGCCCTTCGCGAAATTTAACACCGATTTTATAGGCCAGCGCCTGCCCTGCCACTCGCGAGCTATCGGGGATCGGGACGACCACGTCGATATCGTGATCGGGGCGCTCGCGCAAAATCTGCTCGGCCAGCTTTTCACCCTGACGCAGCCGCGCTTTGTAAACGGACACCCCATCCATGATGGAATCCGGGCGGGCGAAATACACATGTTCAAAAATACACGGCGTGAGGCGAGTATTCGCCGCACACTGTTTGCGATGCAACTGACCATCAAAGGTAATGTAAATGGCCTCGCCGGGGGCAACATCGCCAATCAGATCGAAACCCAGAACATCCAGCGCAACACTTTCGGAGGCGACCATGTACTCTTCGCCCTTCTCCGTCTCCCGCTTGCCGTACACGAGGGGGCGGATACCGTTGGGGTCGCGAAAGGCCACAATGCCGTAGCGAGCGATAAGCGCCACCACGGCGTAGCCACCGCTGACCCGCTTGTGTACGCCTTCAACGGCCGCAAAAACGTCCTCTTCAGCCGGCACCAACTTACCCTGCAGCTGCAATTCGTGGGCAAAGACGTTGAGCAGCACTTCGGAGTCTGAGTCGGTATTGACGTGCCGCAAGTCGGTTTTAAACAGCTCTTCACTCAGCTCATCGGCATTGACGAGGTTACCGTTGTGCGCCAGCGCAATACCATACGGCGAGTTGACGTAAAAAGGCTGAGCCAGTGCAGGGCCAGAGCTGCCTGCGGTAGGGTAACGCACATGGCCAATGCCCACATTACCCACCAAGCGCTGCATATGGCGGGTGCGGAAAACATCGCGCACCAGGCCGTTGGCTTTTTGCTGGGCGAGTTTGCCACCCTGGCATGTGACAATACCGGCGGCATCCTGGCCACGGTGCTGGAGGATAGTCAGCGCATCGTATAACTGAGTATTGACGTCGCGCTTACCGACAATGCCAACAATACCGCACATAGTTGCCTCACCTTTGTTGCTAACGAATTAACGTTGTGTACCAGTTAATAACTCAGGAGCCGTTCACGTCGAGCCCACATCAATGATCAAAAGGGCCCGGGTTCACGAATGCTCCGCAAAAAGAGACATCACCCAGGCGCTCACCTCGGCGCTTGTCTCTCTGGCCCAGTGTTCAAAGACCAGAAAACGGGGAATGAGTGCCGATTCGCGCCACCATACATCATTGTCGACAGGAATCACCGAAGGCATCAATATGACCAGAGCCATCACCAAAATAGCGCCTCTGACCAAGCCGAACACCATGCCAAACAACCGATCCGTGCCCGATAGCCCCGTCATGCGGACCAGCTCGCCAATCAAGTAATTCACCATGGCGCCCACCACGAGCGTCGCTGCGAAGAGTATGGCAAAAGCCGCAATAGCGCGCAGCGAGGGCGTGTCGATCAGACCGGTCATGAGGGTGGCGAGACGATCGCCGAATATCAGCGCGATCACAAAAGCGGCAATCCACACCGCCAGAGAGAGAGCTTCCTTGACAAAACCACGCTTGATACTGATCAAGCAGGATACAGACAGTATGCCGACAATGGTCCAGTCTGCCCAATTCATGCGCAGGATAACTCCGGGACTTGAGAAGGCGCAGATTCTAACAGAGCCAGGCTGCCGGGCATACCCTGACCATCGCTGAGGGGCGAGTGGGCACTCAAGGAGCGAACTTCAATACCAGTGAATTAACCTTGAACGCCGGGTCGATTTCGGCTTTGACGGCTTCCGCCAGGGCTTTATCGATTTTTGGGCCGATAAACACCCGACTCACCTGTCCCTGCGAGGTCTGGGCCAGGCGCACATAGGCTTTGTAACCTCGCTCCTGCAGCTTTTTACGCAGCTGCTGCGCCGATTCAGCCGAACGTAAGCTCGCCACCTGGACCACCCAGGCTTCGGGTGTGGCCAGCGGGTCGGAATCAGGGGCTGAAGAGGCGGCCAGCATCTCACTGGACGAGGCCATCACCTCGGAAGAGGAAGAGGACGAGACCGCCTCCCGGGACTCGTCAGATGACAGCGCACTGCTGCTAGTGGCGTAGGACTGCTCCAGCTGCGCCAAATCATCGGCTACCGGCTGGTCGCTCTCGGGCATAAACAGCGTGTCCGGATCCTCAGGAAGCTGATTGTCCTGCACAGGCCGGGGAGCCTCGATCACAATCGGCCGGGTTTCGGGTCGTGGAGGAATCTGACTGCGGGTATCTACCTGATGCAGCTGCTGCTCTTTAAAAAAGCCGGGGAGAAAGATCACCGCGATGCCCGTCAGCACCAAGGCACCAATCAACCGTTGTTTTAACCCGTCGTTCACCTGTCCTCCAGCGCCCAGTGTTATGGGGAAAGGGCCATGATACCAAGTCCGTTAGCTGCCGTCCGGGATCAATAGCGCCAGGGCCGCCGATACGGTAAAAAACGAGCCGCACACCAGCACCAGATCATCGTCGCCGGCAACAGCTGCCGCCTGGGCGAGGCAAGTTGCCATTGAGCCGACTTGCACCACATTGGCCTTGGCATTCGCCAATCTGTCGGCCAGCGCTTCGGGCGCTGCGGCTCGCGGAACATCGCTCAGCTGCGCCAGATACCAAGTATCCACTAGCGGTGTCAGCGGCGCCAAGACGCCGTCGATGTCCTTATCCGCCATTACGGCAAAGACACAGTGAAGTCGACCTGCCGGTCGCTGAACCCTGAGTTTGGCTGCCAGATACTCTGTGGCGGCCGGATTATGAGCCACATCCAACATATAGCTTACCCGCCCAGAGCGCAGACGCTGCATGCGCCCAGGCAGCTGCGTCTGATTCGCCAGGCGCACCAGTGCCAGCTCATCAATGGCAATGCCTAATGTCTCTACTGCGACTATGGCGGCGGCGACGCTGGCAGCGGGCAGGTGCAACGATGGCAAGTTCACGCGCCGATCGCCCCGGCAAAACATGTAGCCGGAGGCTTGCTCGGTAATTTCAAAATCCACACCGATTCGCTCGACAGGCGCGCCCAGGTGACGGGCAGCACTCAGGACGGACTCGGGCGGCTCCCGGTCTGCGCAAATCAGCGGGCGCCCGCTGCGGGCGATGCCGGCTTTCTCCCGGCCAATGGCTTCGCGATCAGAGCCAAGCCAGACCTCGTGATCGATCGCTATACTGGTGATCACAGCCACATCCGCATCAATGATATTGACCGCGTCCAATCGTCCGCCCAGGCCCACCTCGAGCACCATCACATCTACCTGATGCCGCGCGAACAGCCAGAGCGCCGCCAGGGTACCGAACTCAAAGTAAGTGAGAGACACCTCTCCTCTGGCTTCATCCACTGCGGTGAAAGCCTCACACATCTGCGCCTCGCTCACTGGTACACCGTCGATGCGTACCCGTTCACAGTAGTGGAGAATGTGGGGAGAGGTATAAGTGCCGACCTTGCGCCCACTACCTTGAATAAGCGCCGAGGCAAAGGTCACACACGAGCCTTTGCCATTGGTGCCGGCGACTGTAAGAACGCGGGCATCCGAGCCGAGTGAGAGTCTGTCCGCCACCTGGCGGATACGCTCGAGACCGAGGTCAATTTCGCTGGGATGGGCCCGCTCTAACCAAGCGAGCCATTCACAAAGGTTTTGACGATTCACTGAGGTGGTCAGGACACTTCCGCACGCCGGGTGAATTTGGCGATTAGGCCGGCCACTTTATCGCGAATATCACTGCGGTGAATGATCATATCGATAGCGCCGTGTTCAAGCAAAAACTCAGCGCGCTGGAAGCCTTTGGGCAGTTTCTGGCGAATGGTCTGCTCGATAATGGCCGGGCCGGCAAAACCCGCCCTCGCGCCGGGTTCGGCGGCGTTGATATCCCCGAGCAGAGCCAGAGAAGCGGAAACGCCACCGTAGACCGGATCGGTCATGATGGAAAAATAAGGTGTGCCCTGCCCCTTGAGTTTTTCAATAACCGCCGAGGTTTTGGCCATTTGCATCAGAGAAATCAGAGCCTCCTGCATGCGAGCACCACCGGTTGCGGGAAAGCACACCAGCGGGATGTTTTCCTCCAGCGCGATTTTCGCCGCGCGGGTAAAGCGCTCACCCACAACATAGCCCATAGAGCCACCGTGAAAGGCAAACTCAAACGCCACAGCCACCACCGGCATACCTTTCAGTTCACCCTTCATAGCGACGATGGCGTCTTTCTCTCCAGTGGACTTCTGCGCACTGCTCAGGCGGTCCTTGTACTTTTTGACGTCTTTAAACTTGAGACGATCGATGGGCTCCACCTCGGCAGCGATTTCCTGCCGGCCGGTTTCATCGAGAAAAATATCCAGGCGACGGCGCGCACCGATACGCATGTGATGATCGCACTTCGGACAGACATCCAAGTTGCGCTCAAGCTCCGGCCGGTAGAGCACGGCAGAACATTTCACGCATTTCTTCCAAAGGCCCTCAGGCACTTTGCTGGCGCCTTTTTTACCTTCGGCGCGGACAACACTGGGAACCAGTTTTTCAAGCCAACTCATTGTTCTCTCTCTCGATCTAGTGAGCCGCGCGCGGCGACCTTACCCCAATTACAGATTATCCAACGCCTGGCGGATATCACTGATAATAGCACCTACGGCATCGGCCACCTCGCCCGCCGGGCGACCAGCCATCTTGCCCATGGCATCAACCAACACACTGCCGATGACCACACCATCGGCTAACTTGGCCACAGCGCTGGCGCTGGCGGCATCTTTGATGCCAAAACCCACGCACATCGGCAGGTCAGTAAGCTTGCCGAACTCGTCCAGCTTGCGCTTGACCGACTCGATATCCAGGTGCCCTGCCCCGGTCACCCCTTTGAGTGACACATAGTACAAAAACCCGCTGGCGTGCGCGGCGATCTCGCGGGCCCGCTCTACCCGGGTGGTGGGCGCCAACAAAAAGATATTGTCCATATCGCGGCTGGCCAGCTCTTGCTTGAGGCCTTCCAACTCCTCGGGAGGCAGGTCGACCGTGAGCAAACCATCCACTCCGGCGCTGGCCGCACGCTCGGCGAAACTGGCGTAGCCCATGCGCTCGACCGGGTTGGCGTAGCCCATTAACAACACTGGCGTGTGCTGGTTGGTTTTGCGAAATTCAGCCACCATGGCAATGGTGTCGGTCAGGCTGACACGGTGGACCAACGCTCGCTCGTGGCCCTTCTGGATAACAGGCCCCTCGGCCATAGGGTCGGAAAAAGGCACACCCAATTCAATAATGTCCACGCCCGCCTCTACCATTTTGTGCATGGTGGGCAAAGTGGCTTCGCGCACGGGATCGCCATTGACAATGTAGGCCACCAAGGCTTTGCGACCGGCGCTGGATAACTGCTCAAACTGCTGACTGATTCGACTCATTGATTCTTTTCCATCACCCGGTCAGACCGTAATGCCGTCAATATCGGCAACGGTTAAAATGTCTTTGTCGCCCCGACCGGACAAATTGACGATAATAATTTGCTCTTTATCCATGGTCGGTGCCAGTTTTTCGGCGTAGGCCAGAGCGTGACTGCTCTCAAGGGCGGGCATGATACCCTCGGTGCGCGTTGTCTTGCGAAACGCCGCCAGAGCTTCGGCATCGTTGATCGCCACGTATTTCACCCGGCCGAGGTCCTTGAGCCAGGCGTGTTCCGGGCCTACGCCTGGGTAGTCGAGGCCCGCGGATACCGAGTGAGTCTCGATAATCTGACCGTTCTCGTCTTCCATCAAATAGGTGCGGTTGCCGTGCAAGACCCCAGGGATACCGTCATTCAATGGTGCGGCATGGCGACCCGTATCAACACCGTCACCACCGGCTTCAACGCCGTACATGGCAACCGACTCATCGCGCAAAAACGGGTGAAACAAGCCGATGGCGTTGGAACCTCCGCCCACACAGGCCACCAGGGCGTCAGGCAGCTTGCCGGTCCTCTCCAGACACTGGGCCCGGGCTTCGCGGCCGATAACCGCCTGGAAGTCGCGCACCAGCTGCGGATAGGGATGCGGGCCGGCAACAGTGCCGATAATATAAAAAGTATCGTCTACGTTGGTGGACCAGTCGCGTAGCGCTTCATTCATAGCATCTTTCAGGGTTTTTGAGCCGGAGGTGACAGGAATCACCTCGGCGCCGAGCAACTTCATCCGATAGACGTTAAGTGCCTGGCGGCGCACATCTTCAGCGCCCATATACACCTGACATTTGAGGCCCAGTCTGGCAGCGACAGTGGCCGTTGCCACACCGTGCTGACCGGCACCGGTCTCAGCAATCACGCGGCTCTTACCGGTCATTTTCGCCAAGAGCGCCTGGCCGATGGTGTTGTTCACCTTGTGAGCACCGGTGTGGTTGAGGTCTTCGCGCTTAAGATAAATCTGCGCACCGCCAAGCTCTCGGCTCCAGCGCTCGGCGTGATACAGCGGCGACGGCCGGCCGACATAGTGGGCCAGATCACGATCAAACTCGGCCTGGAACTCGGGGTTATCCTTGAGGCCGGCATAAATTTCTTGCAACTCATCCAGCGCGTAGATCAATGTCTCAGACACGAAACGACCACCGAACTGGCCGAAGTGACCGCGCTCATCGGGAAAAGCACTGTAATCCACGGTTTGCTTGTTTACATCATTCACAGGTCAACTCACTTAAGGCTTAGCCACGTTTGGCATTAGTAATAAATTGCTCAACCAGCGCCGGGTCTTTAACCCCTGGCGAGGACTCGACGCCGCCGCTGACATCGACACCATAGCAGCGGGTGACCGCCACAGCTTCTGCCACATTGTCGGGCGTCAGGCCGCCGGCCAAGACCAGAGGGCGCGGGCTTGTTTCAGGGAAGCGTTCCCAGTCAAAGGTCTCCCCCGTGCCGCCGGGCACACCGGGCCGGTAGGCATCCAGGAGCACTCCTGCCGCCGTGGGGTATTGGACAAGTGCCCCATTCACATCCATTTCCGGACGCATTCTGAGCGCCTTCATGTAGGGACGTCCGTAGGCCTCGCACATCTCGGCCGGCTCATTGCCGTGGAACTGCAGCAGGTGAAGGGGAACCGCTCGCAATATGGCATCCAGTTGCTCGCGCGGCG
The DNA here is from genome assembly GCF_030518215.1 of Gilvimarinus algae. Taxonomy (GTDB): domain Bacteria; phylum Pseudomonadota; class Gammaproteobacteria; order Pseudomonadales; family Cellvibrionaceae; genus Gilvimarinus; species Gilvimarinus algae. The sequence continues at coordinate 801,136 of NZ_JAULRT010000062.1, read as the reverse complement.
TATCGACAAACAGCCCCACTACCGTCACAAATGGGCCACAGGCGCTGGCGATATCGGCCGCAAGGGCGAGGTTCACGTGGCGCGGGCTCTTCTCATAAAACACCAGCCCAATAGCGTCCGCGCCCGCTGCTACCGCCTGCTCGGCCTGCGCGACGCTGGTCATACCACAGATTTTTACGCGCACCTCAGCCAAAGGGATTACCCTGTCTATTGAATTTGAGAGGGCGAATCTTAGCAGAAATTTACCGCTGAGTCAGAATCGCCCAAGGCGCCCACTGGCTGGGGAAAGAACAATGGGCCGGGCAGCGCCCTGGGCAGGTCAAACTCGGACTCGTAATCCACTTCCACGAGATACAAACCAAAAGGCGGTGCCGTCATGCCGCCCGTGCGGCGATCTCGCGCCCGCAGCACCTCACCCGCCCAGTCAACAGGCTTTTCGCCAGCACCTATGGCCATGAGTACGCCAACGATGTTGCGCACCATATGGTGCAAAAAGGCGTTGGCTTTCACCTCGAGTACAATCAGGTCGCCGCGGCGCACCAGATGTAAGTGTTCTATGGTGCGCACGGGTGACCGAGCCTGGCATTGCACCGCGCGATAAGAGGTAAAGTCGTGCTCACCGACCAGCGCCTGGGCCGCCTCACGCATCGCCTCGACATTCAGGGCGCGGCGCGACCAGGTCACCTGATCGTGCAGCAGCGCCGGGCGAGCGCTGGCGTCAGTCAAGAGGTAGCGGTAGGCTCTCGAGCGGGCGCTGAAGCGCGCGTGAAACTGCGGTTTAACCTCACGTGCCCAGCGCACGCCAACACCATCGGGCAAATGAGGTCTGACCCCTCTGACCCAGGCTCTCTCGGGCCTGACGGCCAGAGTGTCAAAATGGACGATCTGATTGGTGGCATGCACGCCGGCATCGGTGCGGCCGGCGCACACCAGGGTAATCGGCTCATCGGCAACCGCTGACAGGGCCTTATGCAGCGCGCCCTGTACCGTGCTGATGCCTCTAGGCTGCACCTGAAAGCCGCGAAACCCACTGCCGCTGTACTCCACAGCCAGGGCCACCCGGCGCATGGCTGACGGCCAGGGCGTATCCGCTAAAACTTCGCAGTTGCGAGTGTACTCAAAGCTCAAATTGGTATTCCGCTATAGACAGACAAATAATAAAAAGGCCCTGCGCGCTGACGCACGCAAGGCCCTTGATAGACAAGCAGCGGCTAGCTGTCGACTTTTTCCAGCAGAGCCTGGGCGTCCTGACGCTGCTGCTCGTTACCTTCTTCAGTAACCTCTGACAAAATATCACGCGCGCCGTCCATATCGCCCATGTCGATATAAGCACGGGCGAGATCGAGCTTGGTGGCGACTTCGTCGGCATCAGCCAAAAAGTCCAGATCCTCGTCATCATCGCCGGGCTCGTTGACTGATTCGGGCGAGGGAAGATCGTCCAGTTCCAGAGAGTCATCTACCCCCTCAAGCGCTTGATCAAAGGCATCGTCTTCGGAGACATCAAAGGCGTCAGCACCGGCGTCGGATTGCGGCTTAGCCTGTGGCGCCTCGTTTTCGGGCTGAGCCAAAGGCTCGGGCTCCGGAGCGTCCAAATCAGCCATTTCGCGATCCAGTGCTTCCAGATCCAGATCGCCCATCGCCTGATCGAGATCGAAATCGTCTGCATCGTCTTCCGCTAGGTCGAGCGTGGGCGGCTCCGGCTCTTCGTCAGCTCCGGATGGCGCTGCAGAGGGCGCGTAGGGCTCCGGCTCTGAGTAAGCGGTTTCCAGTTCTGGTTCGTCGTCCTCGCCAGTGGATTCTTCAAAGCTGAAATCGAGATCTTCATCCAGCAGAGGCGCCTCATCATTCAGGGCCACTTCACCGGCATCTTCCGCCTTATCTTTCTCAGCGCTCGGCGCCTCATCCAGAGACTCGAGGTCAAAATCAAAATCGTCTTCAGAAGATTCGTCGGTTTTTTCCGGCTCGAGTTCGAGAGTGGGCGCCTCAGCGGTTTCGGGCTCATCCAAAGTCAAAGAGAGATCGTCGAGGGACAGTTCGTCGTCGGCACTGGTACTCGGCTCATCGGCTTTGGGCGCTGTTTCTTCGTCATCAAACTCCAGGTCGAAATCGAGCAGTTCGTCGTCCTCGCCGCCACTGTCGGCGCGCTCATCAAACGAGAGGTCATAGCGCGAGTGCGAACCCTCAAGATCCACTTCATCGGTGGCCGCACTGGACTCCGTCGATTCGTCGTCATCGCTCAAATCGAAATCAAAGTCATCTTCAAGCGTCAGCTCATCATCAGCGTCATTGGATTGCTGCGAGCTCTCGGGTTCGATATCCAGATCGTCCAGTGTCAGCTCGTCTCCACCGTCGTCCAGCTCCAGAGTAAAGTCTTCATCGTCCGCTTGAGAGGCGGGCTCTAGGTCGAGTTCAAATACCTCGTCATCCTGCGCACGATTTTGAGTTGCTACCGTGGCAGCGGCCGCTGCAGCACCAGCGGCAGCAACGTATTCAGGCGCGTCGCTGAACTGCGCACGCAGGTCGCGAGCACGCGCAATAGCGCTCTCGTCACCGCTTGCCAGGACATCTCCATAGCGTTCATCAAAGGCGCTCAGGTCACCGCTCTCGGCGTAAAGCTCAAGCAGTTTGAGCTTAATGGCCATGGAGCCGGGCTCCTTCTCCAACCCTTTTAGGAGCATCTCCTCGGCCTGATCGTACTTACCATAGGCAATGTAAATATCCGCCTCGCTGACCACGTCACCGGTTTCCGCCTCGGCAGGACCTTCATCGGCGTCGGCAAACTCGGACTCAAAGTCGTCATCCAGATCCAGCGCGGTGGTGTCCTCTTCCTCTTTGGCGTCGTCGGTCTCGGGCTCGGCAAAAACATCACCATCAAACTCAGAAGTGAATTCTTCCTGCTCTTGTGAACCACTGCGTCTGCGCAAGGCGACAAATACGGCAACAATCAAACCAATAACGGCCAGGGCAATCCAGAGAATGTTGTCCATGACCTTGTCCATCAAGGTCGGCTCTGGCGCCGAACGCACAACCCGGTTTACTTCGCGTGCCGGCTCAGCAGGCTCGGGCTCTTCGGCTGCCTCCTGGGTTTCCTCGGCAACCGGATCAGTCTCTGCATCGGCGGTCGGGCTAGCCGGCGCTTGCTCGCCTGTTTCAGACTGGCTGTCTTGTTGTGCCGAATCCGTACCGCCGTCAGCCGCTGTGGCCTCGGGGTCATTGGCGGCCAACTCAAGGGCGCGCAGCTGCTCGTTACTCACTTCCAGCAACCGCTCCATGGTTTCAATTTGACCTTCAAGGTCGCTCACACGCGAGCGCAAATCACTGTTTTCGCTTTTAGTGCGCTCAAGCTCCTCTTCGGCTTCGGCCAACTCGCGGGCGGTCGCCCCGCCATTGCTACTACCATAGCCGCCACCTTGCGCAGAGCCGGAATCACCGGTAGTGCCCGGTGCAGCCAGCTTGACCCGGCCGCTGACACCCTCAGAGGAGCGATTGACACTGCCGCCACGACCAGAGGCATCCAACTGAGCCCCCATGGCGTTGCCGGACCACTCACGGTTCTGCTGCGCCACCTCACTGATGGCCTGGCGGGTAGTGACGGAGCGAATTTCCTGCTCTGAAGGAATGCGCAAAACCTGCCCTTTACGCAGCAGGTTGATGTTGTTATTGATAAACGCCTCGGGGTTGGCGCGCTGAATCGCCAGCATGGTTTGCTGAATAGAAACACGTCCGGGGCGATAATCGCGGGCTATCTCCCAAAGCGTGTCATTGGCTTTCACGGGCCCGTATTGTTCACCGCCGCCGGAGGTTTGTGCCGATACGGCGCCGGGCTCCTGCGCTGGCCGTACCGGCTCACTCTTTACCGGTGTTGTGCTGGAACGGACGGGGGTTGCCGTGGCCTGCACGGGCTGAGCGCCGTCTTCAGCAAAGGTTGGCAAGTCCAACAGAACGGTGTATTCACGCAGCAGGCGACCACTGGTCCAGCGCACCTCCACGATAAAGCTCAAAAAGGGTTCACGCACAGGATCGCGACTGGTGACCGCGATAAAAGGCCCCTTGGCCGAGTCGGTAATCACGTTAAAACGTAACTGGGAATAGAAGAAAGAGCGCTCGAGACCTACGCGGTCAAAGTCTTCCTGAGAGCCGAGTTTGACAACGATCTGGTCTGCTCCCAGATCCCCGACATCCAGCAACCTGATGTGCGCATCCAGTGGCTGATTGAGAGATGAGTTAAGCGTTATATCGCCAAGCCCCAGTGCCAGCACCGAGCGCGACACGACAAGCGATAGAACCCCAAGCAGTAAAACCAGCTTACGAAGATGCATAGCACTTTCCTTTTATTGTCTCCCCCGGCCATCCGACAGCCCGGCCCTACGACATCCTGTCAGCCACTCAATCAGAAGTGGCCAGCCAAAATTGTTGTTGAGAGGCCCCAAAACCTCGAATAATTCTTCACAATCGACTGTAAGTATTCATTATAAATAGCTTTTTATCAATACTTATGCCAGACCTAGCCCTTGCTTAACACCGCTTTTTTGATGAAAACAGGGCCTTCTCCACAAAAATGCGAGAATATGCGCCGCTCACATACAACAAAGCCCCGGTTCGGTGGACGAACCGGGGCCTCGTGGTCACTGCCAATCAGGACTCGCGCAGCACGCGCAGCATCCGGCGCAGCGGCTCGGCCGCACCCCACAGCAGCTGATCACCGACGGTAAAGGCATTGAGGTACTCGCCCCCCATGCTCAGCTTGCGCAGACGCCCCACCGGAATACCCAGGGTACCGGTGACCGCCGTGGGTGTCAGATCGCGCAGCGTAGAAGGCTTGTCGTTGGGCACCACCTTCACCCAGTCGTTGTGACCGGCAATCATCTGCTCAATCTCATCCAGCGGCACATTCTTTTTCAGTTTAATAGTCAGAGCCTGGGCGTGACAGCGCATGGCACCGATACGCACACAGGTGCCGTCCAGCGGGATGGGCGCCCCTTCGTTACCGAGAATTTTGTTGGTCTCGGCCTGCGCCTTCCACTCTTCACGGCTCTGCCCACTGTCGAGCTGGCTGTCGATAAACGGCAGCACACTGCCGGCCAGAGGCGCACCAAAGTTCTCCACCGGGAAATCGCCAGAGCGCATGGTCTCGGCCACCTTGCGGTCGATATCCAAAATAGCCGATGCTGGATCGGACAGCTCGCTCGACACGGCGTCGCGAATACTGCCCATTTGCTCAATTAACTCGCGCATGTTGCGAGCACCGGCGCCCGATGCGGCCTGGTAGGTCATGGAGCTGGCCCACTCCACCAGGTTATTGGCGAACAGGCCACCGAGGCCCATCAACATCAAGCTCACCGTGCAGTTACCACCGATGTAGTTTTTAACACCCCGGGCGAGACCGTCTTTAATCACGCTGAGATTCACCGGATCGAGAACAATGATCGCATCCTTATCCATGCGCAGGCTGGAGGCCGCGTCAATCCAGTAGCCATTCCAGCCGGCACTGCGCAGGTCGGCGAACACTCCTTTGGTGTAGTCACCGCCCTGACAAGAAATAATCGCATCCAGTTGTTTGAGCTCATCAATCGCGTAGGCGTCTTTCAGCGGCGGCAGCCCCTCGGCCACCTTGGGGGCTTCGCCACCAATATTGGAGGTGGTAAAAAATACCGGCTCTATGCCGTCGAAATCATTTTCGGCCTGCATGCGCTCCATGAGTACGGAGCCAACCATTCCGCGCCAACCTACAAAACCTACTTTCATTGTTTAACTCTCTGGTTTGAATGAATTAAAGCCTCTTCGGGCGCCTTTTGAGCGCCGCATAGGCCTTTTTATCTTGCCGGAAATCCCCCTGGGCTGCAAATCGAGCCAATGGGCCCAAGTGCATCCGTATGCCTTAAAGCGCCGCCAAAACCGCATCGCCCATCTGGACCGTACCCACCTTTTCGGTGCCCGACGTGTAGATGTCGGCGGTGCGTAAACCCTGATCCAAAACCTCGCCGACCGCCGTCTCAATGGCGTCAGCGGCAGCAGTCTCGCCCAGCGAGTAGCGCAGCATCATTGAGGCCGAAAGTATGGTTGCCAAGGGGTTTGCAATCCCCTGCCCGGCAATATCCGGCGCACTGCCATGGCAGGGCTCGTACATACCCCGCCCGTGTTTGTTCAAGGACGCGGAGGGCAACATGCCGATGGAACCGGTGAGCATGGCCGCGGCATCGGACAATATATCGCCAAACATATTGCCGGTGACCAGAACATCAAACTGCTTGGGCGCACGCACCAGCTGCATGGCGGCATTGTCGACGTACATATGTGACAGGGCGACATCCGGATACTCCGGCGCCAGACGGTCCATCACTTCGCGCCAGAGAATCGTAGCCTCAAGCACATTGGCCTTATCCACCGAGCACACTTTCTTGTTGCGCTTGCGCGCCATTTCAAACGCCGTTCGGCCGATACGCTCGATTTCACTCTCGCTGTATTTATAGGTGTTATAGCCTTCGCGCTCGCCGTTCTCCAGAGTGCGAATCCCGCGTGGCTCGCCAAAATAAATGCCGCCGGTCAGCTCACGAACGATAAGAATGTCGAGGCCGGAGACCACTTCAGGCTTCAGGCTCGATGCATCCACCAGTTGCGGATACAGCAGCGCCGGGCGCAGATTGGCGTAGAGCTCAAGAGATGAGCGGATTTTTAACAGCCCCCGTTCCGGGCGGATGGCGCGGTCGATGGTATCCCACTTGGGGCCGCCCACGGCACCCAGCAAAATCGCATCGCATTCGCGGGCACGTTCCACCGCGGCATCGGTGAGTGGCTCACCATACACATCAATGGACGCGCCACCAATCAGTTCGTCGACAAAATTCAGCTTCAGGTCAAATGAATCATTGACCGCCTCCAACACCCGGCAAGCTTCGCGCACAATTTCAGGGCCGATCCCGTCGCCCGGCAAAATCATAATATTTCTGGACACACTCACTCCTGTTCTCTTATTGGCGCTTTATCAGCACCGCACACTATTAGGGTTTTACCGCGTCAAACAACCAGGGCGCTGACTGGCGGCGCTCGGACTCGTAAGCCCGGATGGCGTCTGCCTGCTCGAGGGTCAAGCCGATGTCGTCGAGACCGTTGATCAGACAGTGTTTGCGAAACTCATCAATGTCGAAAGCAAACACCTGCCCGGAGGGCGTTTCTACCTGCTGGCGCTGCAAATCCACGGTCAACTGATAGCCTTCGCTTGCGTACATTTCGGCAAACAGCTGCTCGACAACCGCCTCTTCCAGCACCAGCGGCAGGAGGCCATTCTTAAAACAGTTGTTGTAAAAAATATCGGCGAAACTCGGGGCGATCACACAGCGAAAACCGTAATCATCGAGCGCCCATGGCGCGTGTTCGCGCGATGAGCCACACCCAAAGTTCTTACGCGCCAGCAAAACACTGGCGCCCTGATAACGCGCCTGATTCAGCGGAAAGTCCGGATTTAAGGGTCTGCCGGTACAATCCTGATCCGGTTTACCTTCATCCAGGTAGCGCAACTCATCAAACAAGTTTTTGCCAAAGCCCGTGCGCTTGATGGACTTTAAAAACTGTTTCGGAATAATCATATCGGTATCGACATTGGCGCGATCCATAGGCGCGACTGTGCCGGTTATCTTGGTAAAGCTTTTCATGGCAGTCTCCTCAGCGCACAAACTCACGAACATCGACAAAATGGCCGGCAATACCCGCCGCCGCCGCCATGGCAGGACTGACCAAATGCGTGCGGCCGCCGTAGCCCTGGCGCCCTTCAAAGTTGCGATTGGACGTCGAGGCACAGTGCTCACCCGCACCCAGTTTATCGGCGTTCATGGCCAGGCACATAGAACAGCCCGGCTCACGCCACTCAAAACCCGCTTCGATAAAAATTTTATCCAGTCCCTCAGCCTCGGCCTGAGCTTTAACCAGCCCTGAACCGGGCACCACCATCGCCTGCTTAACGCTCTCGGCTTTTTTGCGGCCTTTTACCACCGCCGCTGCCGCGCGAATGTCCTCGATGCGCGAGTTGGTGCACGAGCCGATAAACACCCGGTCGAGTTTAATGTCGCCGATGGGTTGACCGGCCTTGAGCCCCATATACTCGAGTGCGCGCTCCATGCCCTCACGTTTGACAGCATCGACCTCAAGCGCAGGCTCGGGCACACAATCGTTCACCCCCACCACCATTTCCGGCGATGTGCCCCAGCTCACTTGCGGCAAAATGTCCTCGCCTTTTAAGGTCACCACGGTATCGAAGTGGGCGCCCTCGTCGGAGGTTAAATCACGCCACGCCTCGACGGCTCTGTCCCAAAGCTCACCTTGAGGCGCATAGAGGCGCCCTTTCACATAGTCAATGGTGGTGTCATCCACCGCCACCATGCCCGCGCGCGCGCCAGCCTCGATGGCCATATTGCAGACGGTCATGCGCCCTTCCATACTCATGGCACGAAACACCTCGCCGGCAAACTCAATGGCATAACCGGTACCGCCGGCCGTACCAATTTTTCCGATGATGGCCAGAACCACATCCTTTGCCGTGACGCCTTCGCCCAAACGGCCGGTCACCTCGACCAGCATGTTTTTCATTTTCTTGGCCACCAGGCACTGGGTCGCGAGCACATGCTCGACCTCACTGGTACCAATACCGTGCGCCAGGGCGCCCAGGGCGCCGTTGGTCGCAGTGTGCGAGTCGCCGCAGACAATGGTCATACCGGGCAGACAGGCCCCGGACTCCGGCCCCACCACATGTACGATGCCCTGGCGACGGTCATTGATTTTGTACTCGACAATACCGAACTCGTCGCAGTTGTCGTCCAGGGTTTTGACCTGAATCAGAGACACCGGATCTTCAATACCCGCCACACCAGAGGCGCGCTCTTTCACCGTTGTCGGGACATTGTGATCCGGCGTCGCCAGCACAGAATCCACGCGCCAAGGTTTGCGCCCGGCCAGGCGAAGCCCCTCAAACGCCTGGGGAGAAGTGACTTCGTGAACGATATGGCGATCGATGTATATCAATGCCGAGCCGTCCTCGCGCTGCTGCACAAGGTGGGCATCCCAGAGCTTGTCATAAAGTGTTCTTGCGGCCATGGTGTCCTCTAGCGGTTTGGCTAATCACGTCGGCCGTTGCCGCACCCAAGGCGGTCAACAACCTTTACCCCTGGAGCGCTCGATTGGCGCCTTTGCCAGTTTCAGGCAGTTTTCATTACGGGGTTATGGTATCGCCCAGCAATCAATAAAACAAATTCATATTTTTTATATTTTACATTCCTATGTGGACTACATAGAATCAGGCCATGGATTCCCTACAACTCAGCACTTTTATCATTATTGCCGAAACCGGCTCATTCTCTGCCGCCGCCGAGCGCTTGCACCTGACGCAACCGGCTGTGAGCAAGCGCATGGCGCTGCTGGAGGAGCAGCTTGGAACCCGCCTGTTCGATCGCCTGGGCAAGCACATCAGCTTGAGCCAGGCCGGCAGAGTTCTGCTACCGCGGGCACGGGCGATTGTCCAGGCCATCGGCGAAGCTGAACGCGCCATCGGAGACCTCAGTGGCACCGTTTCGGGCAGATTGAGCATCGCCACCAGCCATCACATCGGCCTGCACCGCCTGCCGCCAGTGCTCGGCCAGTTTTCCCGGGCGCATCCCGAGGTGTCCCTGGATTTGCACTTTCTCGATTCGGAAAAAGCCCTGGAAGCAGTTGAGCGAGGGGACTTTGATCTGGGGGTAATCACTCTGCCCGACGAGCGCCCCAAAGCGCTGCAGGCCCTTCCCATCTGGCGCGACGAGTTGTGTTTTGTGGCCGCGCCGAGTCATCCGCTCGCCGGAAGTGCCAAGAGCCTGAAAGATTTGACCACCTTCCAGGCGATCCTGCCGGATGCGGGTACCTATACCACGAGATTGATTCAGCAGCTGTTTGAAGCCGAGCGTTTACCGCTGACCATCAATATGGTGACCAACCATCTGGACACCATCAAAATGATGGTGTCCGTAGGACTCGGCTGGGGCGTTTTACCCGAGCCTATGGTCGATGACTCCCTCACCCGCCTCGACCTTGAGATCGACACCCTGGAGCGCTCGCTGGGCGCGGTTTATCACCGGGGCCGCAGTCAGAGCAATGCCAGCAAAATGTTTCTGCACACCCTGACCCAGAGCAGTTTAGCCGGCCGCTGATGAATGCTATGATCGGCCGAGATTTCACAGACCCTGGATGATGGAATGAAAAAACCTGCTGTAATCCTCGCACTCTGCTCTGCCTTTCTTTCTCCCACCCTACTGGCCGACGTGATCGGCGTAAAGGGTGACGCCGGACTCTGGCGCGCCGACTTCGACGGTGAACTTGGCGGCGTTTCTGCCTCGACGCTCGGCTTCTCAGAAGAAGATGGTCAGTTTTTCCATTTGTACGTCGAGCACCCCATCCCCCTGGTGCCCAACGCGCGTCTAAGCTACACAGACATCAGCGCCGAGCGCAGCGAAACCCTGGCCAACCAACAGCTCGCCCAATCGCGCATTGACTTGTCCCATGTCGATGCCACCGCTTACTACGAGCTGCTCGATAACTGGGTCAACCTGGATTTGGGCCTGTCTGTGCGACTGTTCGATGGTGCGATCGCCTTCGACTCAGTCGCCGGTGACCAGAAAATCGAACTGGATGACGGCATACCTATGGGCTATTTGCTGGCCGAAGCCGAGCTGCCGTTTACCGGCTGGTCCGCTGGCGCTGAGCTCAATTACACCGAGTACGATGATTACACCATCAGCGACTACACCGTGAAATTGCGCTACCTGTTCGATGCCGTGCTCGATGTGGGTTTTGAAGTAGGTTACCGCGAGTTTACGCTCGATCTCGATAAGGGATTTGGGGCGGATACGGATTTATCAGGGCCCTACGCCGCCTTCGCCGCGCAGTTCTGAACTCCGAGCCTGAGAAGCCTCTCGACTGGCATCATCGCCGCTGGGTCCCGCAATGGGCCAGCGGCACTCGAACCTCGCACCGCCCAACCGTTTGGGAGATACTGCCGCCACCTTGCCACCATGCCAACCCATAATGCGCTTGACGATGGCAAGCCCCAGACCAAAGCCCTTGGTGTCTTTTCCCGGCAGCTGTTTTAGGCGGATAAACGAATCGAACACCCGCTCGCGATCGGCGGCGTCGATACCTGGCCCATCGTCTTCCACTGCCACACAGTAGTGGCCGGGTTCTGCTATGAGCTCCACCAAAATCGTCCGGTCAGCGTAGCGCGCCGCATTGCCCAGAAGATTCTGTAGCACCCGCTCAAACAAATTCCACTCGCAGGCCACGGCCACTTCGGCTAGCTGATCATTGATATCGAACTGCAAATCGGGCCGTCGCTCTTGCAGTCGCGATGCCATGTCACTGACCATGGCGGCAAGGGCGCCAGGCGAACCGGCCTGCAGCGATAGGTGTTGGGTCTGCGCCTCAAAACCGGCGTAACTGAGCAGCTGATTGATCAGCGAATCCATGTCCGCCACATCGCTGCGCACACTGTCGAGTTGACGCGCCACCGCCTGCGGATCCCGGCTCGTTTGCGCCAACTCAAGCGCAAACTTCATACGCGCCAAGGGCGTTCTCAGTTCGTGAGACACGGCGTAGGTCATTTCGCGGTAGCTGGCCAATAACTCATCAATGCGCTGTTGCATGCGATTGAACTCGGCCGACAGTATGTACACTGGCGAACGCACACTCAGACTCACCCGGTTGCCCGTCGCGCCGGAGCGGCCAAAGCGCCGCGCCTGCTGCTCAAGGGAGCGCAGATCGCGCACCAGTGGCCAGACCCAAAGGTAAATGACCACGGCGAGAATCAGGTAAAACACCGCCAGGTAGACGTCGTACCAATGGCTTTGATCGGCGGGGGGGAGTTGGATGCGCAAAACCAGGTTCGAGCCTTCGAGTCGGTCGTAGACCTCACGCCCCTCACCCACATTGAGCATGACAGGCTCGCCGGCCAGCAGCTGTTCAGACAGTGAAGAGTCGGCAAAGTCCTCGACTCGGTAGACACTGCCATTGAGACCCAGAACGGCAAGCTGCTGGCGGAGCCGCTCGGCGTATGCGGCCTCTGACAGAGACTCGGCGTTTTGCGCCAGCAACGCAAAAAAAGCGCGATTGAGCGGGTCGGCCGCCTCCGCCTCCTGCGCACTCTGGTAGAGGCGATCCAACCCCCAGCCGGCCACCAGTATGGCCAACACCACCACCAAATAGAGAGTGAAAAACGCCCGTTTTAACAAGGCAGGCTCCCATGCTTACCAGGCATCGGCCACCAGCATGTAACCTCTCCCCCAAATGGTTTTAATGCGGGTCGGGTTATCGCTGTTGTCACCGAGCTTTTTGCGCAAATGCGAGACTCGCACATCGACGGTTCGGTCCAGGCCATCGTAGGGCCGGTTGCAAATGGTGGTAAACAAATATTCCCGGCTAAGCACCTTGCCGGCCTGGCGCGCAAGTGTCAGCAGTAAGTCATATTCATGGCTCGATAACGCCACAGGGATCTCGTCCAACACCACCTCACGCGAGGCGGCGCGGATCTGCAAACCACCGACCTGCACGTCGCCATTTTCCACAGGCTCACGATTGGCACGTCGCAGCAGCGCGTGGATGCGTGCCAGCAACACCCGCGGCTCCGCTGGCTTGACGACATAGTCATCGGCTCCCACATCAAAACCGAGAATCTGGTCGGCGTCGCCATCGCGCGCGGTGAGCATCAAGATGGGCCCTTCATACAACGGGCGCACTTCTTTGCAGATGGCAATGCCGTCCTTGCCCGGCAGGTTCAAATCCAAAATCAGAATGTCGGGCTGCAGGCTCTGAACCTGACGCGGAACGTTGAGCCCGTAAGACTCCACCACCACAGTAAACTGATTTGCCTCGAGGTAGTCTTTTACCAGCGCCGCCAGGCGCTCATCATCTTCGGCCAGGAGCACAACGCTCATCAGAAAAAACTCCAAGGGTTACGACGGCGACGGCGGTAACGTTGAGCATCGGCCACCACCTCAAAGGCGTGGCTGGCCAGAACCCGCTGATCCGCCATTTCGATCAATTGAAAGTGTACATCATCCGCCGCTTCGAGCAGCGAGGTATGTGCGCCAGAGCGGCTTTGCTCCCAGCAGTGCAACGGATCCGGCTCACCGAGTTCATAAAGGCAGACGGTATAGCGCTGTCCGGCGCGCCAGGACACTTCTACCTGATCTCGGCACAGACTCTCGCCGCGCTCGAGTATGCAAAGGCTTGGGTGGACAATCAGCTCAACATCGGCCGCCTCATCCGCAACCGCTCCCTGCCCCCAACTGGCACTGCCCATAAACAGTGCCGCGGCTATCCGTAAACGCGCGTTAAAAATGGTAGACCCCTCCGACAAACACCGTGGTCGAGGTGTCTTTCTCCAGTAGTGGGCTGTCACTGATGCCGCTGCCAAACCATTTTTGATGCAAGGTGGCCTGGAAGGTCCAGCTCTTGGTAATCGGTCTGACCCAGTCAAAGCGCACATAGGGCGTAGCCGTCGCCTCGCCTTGATAATACAGCGAGCGGAAACTGCCCACGTCCGAGGCGTCCAGGCCGTAATAGTAGTCCACTACCTCTTCGGACTGCCAGACCATACCGCCGGCCAAGGTAAACTGATTCATTCCATGAAAAGTGCGGTAATCGACCCCGGCGCGTACCTCCTGCCCCTCGTGTACCCCGGTGAAATCCTGCAGTGCCTGAACACTAAAAACGGTCTGACCTAAAAACAGGCTGTACTCGACACCCGCCAAGCCGGCCATGCGCCGTTTGCCAATATCGTCCAGCGTGAGGCTGTAAGTCGGCGGGGTGTTTTCGGACACCAGTGTCTTGTGGAAAAACTCATTGGGGCCGTCGCGATCGGTGGTATTGGGCGTGGTCGTCTCGTCCCGCACTCTGACCTCCAGCGATTCGCCGTCGTTATTTTCAGCACCCGAGGTAATAAGCCCTCCGGCATTGAAACTACCCCCAGTGCCCTCGATCACAAAATTGCCCAGACTCAAATCGTTAAAGTACATTTGGTCGAGTCCAAGGGTCGCCACCACATTGAGCATGTGCCGGCGACTTTCCAGGAGGGTGAAACCAATGGAGGTGGTATCGAGAAAGAAGCGCTCACCGTAGTAGCTCACCTGGGGCAGGAGCACAATCGGTATGGTGTCGCCATCAACCAGCGGGTTGGTGCGCCCTCCCAGGCCCAGGCCCACAGAAAACTGCCACTGGCCCACCGCCATGCAGTCATCCGGGTGCGAGTCGCAATAGGCTTGATCAGCCTGCGCGAGGCAAGATACCGAAAACAGGCATCCTGCCAACACCGCCATTAATCGCTGATAAATCGTCGTCAAAGAACTCACCCAGTCTGAAAAGTAACCCCAACACTATAAGAAGGTTGCTGGTTGCAAATCCACGATTTTACGCCGACTTTTTGTAAGAGTTTGTAACAGGCTCAAGGCTTTAAGTGCTTTGGATCGGGCACTCGCAAGCGCCCCGCCAGCGGATGCTCAAGGGCCTTGAGCTCAGCGAGCACCAGCTGAGCCACTTCGCGGGCACCCAAGTGGGTAAAGTGGGTATCATCCGAGACACCTATCGGGTAGTTGGGGTGCAGCTGCGGCGCTATGTGCATAAAGCGCAAGCGTGACTGAGTGTCTCCCATGTCGGTGAAGTACTCGCGAGTGACCTTTTCCATATCAATAAACGTGACCTTTTGCGCTTTGGCCAGTTCGCGCACCACATCCGGGTAGACACCATGAGTGGGCTCTATTACCCCCTCCTCGCTAAAGTAGCGCCGGGTGACCGGCGTCATCAATATGGGCTCGGCGCCGGCCTGGCGAGTTTGCGTGATAAAACGCTCGAGGTTACTCCGATAGTCAGCAGGCGGTGTGTAGCGATCTTTTTTCTGTTTTGACTGGTCATTGTGGCCGAACTGAATAATCACATAGTCGCCCTTATGCAACTCATCCACAATGGCCTGCCAACGACCTTCTTCGATAAAGGTGCGGCTGCTGCGACCGTTCTTTGCGCGGTTGTCCACAACGACGGTTTCATCGAAGAAAATACTAAAAGGCACCCCCCAACCCGTTTCCGGGTAGTCCTTGACCTCTTTAATGGACATGGTGGAGTCGCCGGCCATAAACACATGGGTCGGCCGCTCTGCCGCCCAAACCGGTAAGCAGAGCATGATGGCTAGCATGGACATTATTCGTTTCACTCGTCACTCCTGTCGCGGGCTGGTCTTTGTTTTTCAGATTGTCGTTGGGTTCTGCGTTGGCGTCGAGTCGCCGGGCTACGGACTAATCGCCGTCGGCGGGCCTGACCTCATGCAGGGTAAATGAGTCGGCGTCCAGGTGGGCGGGGAATTGTTCTCTGTAGATTAGCAGTGCCTGCGCACTCAAGCGTGTACTCACAACTTGTTCAATGTCGCCGGCATCGGCCAGTAGCTCACCCTTGGGCGAGATCACCACACTGCCGCCAGCGTAATCTTGGCCATAGGCATCTCGCCCTACCCGATTCACGCCGATCACGTAGCAGAGGTTTTCAATGGCTCGGGCTTTGAGCAGGGCGCACCAATGGTCGTGGCGGGCAGCTGGCCAGTTGGCGACACAGACAATCGCGTCATAGTCGCCGCGATTGCGGCTGAACACGGGAAAGCGCAGGTCGTAGCAAACCTGCAATAAGAAGCGCCAGCCCTCAAGCTCGGCAATGACCCGGCGCTCGCCCGGGGCATAGCGCTGGTGTTCGCCGGCCATGCGAAACAAGTGGCGCTTATCGTAGTGAAGAGGCTGCCCTTCCGGCGCGGCCCAAAGCAGGCGATTGGTATAGCGCCCCGCCTCGTGCATGACCACCGAGCCGGTCACCACTGCGTTCAAACGGGCGCTGAGTGAACTCAGCCATTGGTGCACGGGCCCCTGAGCCATCTCTGCGTGCTGGCGCGCTTTGGGGTGAAAGCCCGTAGTAAAGACCTCGGGCAAAACCAGTAAATCAGAAGGCTCTGCTTGGGCGGCTAGCGTAGCCAAGTTGTCCAGATTGGCAGCCGGATTGTCGCTGACAATGTCGCTTTGAACGAGAGTGACTGTCAGATCGCGCATTGCATGGCCCTGCGGCTAGTGCCCCTTCGGAATCACCGGAATCGAATGCTGAACACCGCCGTTCTGACCGCGCTGGCGCAGGGTGTGATCCATTAACACCAGCGCCAGCATGGCCTCGGCAATGGGCGTCGCGCGGATACCAACACAGGGATCGTGGCGCCCGGTGGTGACCACCTCCACCTCGTTGCCGTGCACATCGAGACTGCGCCCCGGGATACGCAAGCTTGAAGTAGGCTTTAACGCGATGTGCGCGACAATATCCTGACCGGTGGAAATACCACCGAGTACGCCGCCGGCGTTGTTGGAGGCAAAACCCTCGGGCAGGATTTCATCGCGGTGCTCGGTGCCCTTCTGTGCCACACAGTCAAAACCCGCACCAATCTCCACCCCCTTGACAGCATTGATGCTCATCAGCGCATGGGCGATGTCCGCGTCCAGTCGATCAAACACCGGCTCTCCCAGGCCCGGCGCCACATCGGAAGCCACCACGGTGATCTTGGCGCCGATGGAGTTTCCCTCTTTGCCGAGGGCCTTCATGTACTCTTCCATAGCCGGCACTTTACTGGCATCGGGACAAAAAAACGGGTTATTGGCGATCTCATCCCAATCCACCGACTCAATCGCAATGGGCCCGAGCTGCGAGAGGTAACCACGCACCTCAACCCCGAAAAATTCCTTCAGGTACTTTTTCGCGATCGCCCCTGCCGCGACGCGCATGGCGGTCTCGCGGGCCGAAGATCGGCCACCGCCGCGGTAGTCGCGAACCCCGTATTTCTGCATGTAGCTGTAATCGGCGTGGGCGGGTCGAAACTGATCCTTGATGTTGGAGTAGTCTTTAGAGCGCTGGTCGGTGTTCTCAATCAAAAGGCCAATCGGTGTGCCGGTGGTTTTACCTTCAAACACCCCGGAGAGAATTTTCACCTGATCGGCTTCGCGGCGCTGAGTGGTAAAACGCGATTGCCCCGGCTTGCGGCGATCCAAATCGGCCTGAATGTCTTCCTCGGTCAGCGCCAGTCCAGGCGGGCAGCCATCGACGATACAACCCAGGGCAAGGCCGTGACTTTCGCCAAACGTGGTAACGGTGAAAAGTTTTCCAAAACTGTTGCCGGACATAGCCTCTGCGCCTTACTCAATCTGTCAAAAGGACGCGATTATACGCCCATTTTGCCGGTATCTCACCCTGGCGAATCAAGCGCCTGCCAACTGCTCGCGAGTCAGGATGAAGACCCCGTGGCCACCGCGCGCAAACTCCACCCAGGTGAACGGCAGCTGCGGGTAGGACTCCACCAGCGCCCCGGCGCTGTTTCCCACCTCGACCACCAGCAGGCCACCGTCGTTCAGGTGATTGGCAGCCTCGGCCAGCAATTGCCGGGTAAACGCCAGACCATCGGCGCCCGAGCCCAGGCCTATTTCCGGCTCGGCCCTGTACTCAGCCGGCATCTGGGCAAGATCCTCGGCGTCCACATAAGGGGGGTTAGAAACAATCAGGTCAAAGCACTGACCGGCGAGCCCGGCGAACAGATCCGACTCGTAGGCCATGACCCGCTCCCCCAGATCGTGATCGGCAATGTTGCGCCGGGCCACCTCCAGCGCATCAGCACTGATGTCACTCAAGGCCACCTGCGCTTCCGGGAACCGGTAGGCACAGGCAATCCCAATACAGCCGCTGCCGGTGCACAAATCCAGCACATACTCGGGCTCCTCACTGAGCCAGGGCGCGAAACCCTGCTCAATAAGCTCGGCGATGGGCGAGCGGGGCACCAGCACACGCTCATCCACGTAGAAGTCGAGATCGCAAAAGCGAGCGTGCCGGGTGATATAGGCGGCGGGAATGCGCTGCTCAATGCGCTGATCAAAGCTGTCGAGCACCCGCTCTTTTTCCGGCTGGGTCAGACGCGCATCGAGCACGCCGGGATGAGTAAAGCCCGTCAGGTGCACAGCGCTAAGCACCAGCTGAACCGCCTCGTCCCAGGCATTATCGGTGCCGTGACCAAAATACAGCTGCGCCTGATTGAAGCGACTGGCGCCGAAGCGAATAAAGTCCCTGATGCTTGTCAATTCTGCGCACAACTGCGCCCGTTGATAGTGCTGCACAATCACCCCGCTTGCGAAAATGAACGCATTGTACCGCAAAGGCGTATAAATGCCCCTGAGGTCTTTACCTCGGGGGCGGCTTGCCGTAATGTTGCCGCCCTTTCACAAACGGCTAATATTGGCACAGGGGCAAGCATCGGGCCGCCGCCCTGATGACACAGGAACACACGCATGCAAGAGTATTTTGCCAAAATCATCGAGGGTATTGGCGAGGATCTGGAGCGCCCAGGCCTGAAAGACACGCCCAAACGGGCCGCCAAGGCGTTCCAGTTCTTGACCAAGGGCTATCACCAGTCGCTGGACGAAGTGGTCAACGGTGCACTCTTTCCGTCGGATTCGAGCGAGATGATCATGGTCAAGGACATAGAGCTATACTCTATGTGCGAACACCATATGCTGCCGTTTATCGGTAAGGCCCACGTCGCCTACATCCCCACCGGGCACGTGCTGGGCTTGTCAAAAATCGCCCGTATTGTCGACATGTACGCCCGCCGCCTGCAAATCCAGGAGCAACTGACGCTGCAGATCGCCGAGTCTGTTCAGGAGATAACCGGCGCCTCAGGTGTTGGGGTCATTATTGAAGCCAAGCACATGTGCATGATGATGCGCGGCGTGGAAAAGCAAAACTCGGCGATGAAGACCTCGGCCATGCTCGGTAGCTTCCGCTCCAACCAGGCCACCCGCACCGAATTTCTGTCTCTGCTGCGCTAATACACAGCCACCGGGGCCCATCTAGCCTCACGCAAGCGGTTACAAACGCTTGCGTGCTATGGGGCGCTTTCTGTGCGTAGCAGCACCACATCCAGGCGGGCCTCCGCATCGCCCCGCCCGGCCGGCGCCAAGGCACCGAGGCCGACCACCTCTAACCTGTCAGCAGAGACACCCTGTTCCACCAGCGCCTTTTGCAACAATTCGGCGTAACCGAGCGAGACCTGACGCTGTGTTGCCAGCGGCTGGCGCTCGTAGTTGTGTCCCACCAGTGCCACCTTGAGCTGAGACTCACGTGCAAGGGCATCGGCAAGGGCTTTAACGTGGCTCGGAGCCAGCGACAGGGTTTGGCCCTGCCCTGCGTAGCGAAGCCCGGCAAAGACGGTAAAACCATCGCGGGTTAACTGGCGCACCAGCGTCGCCGGATTACTGGCCACCTGATAGCGGCTGGCACTGTCGCTGAGCAGTATCTCGAGCTGCACATAAACCCGCTTATTGCCACGCAAAACACTGTAAAGCGTCACGTAGACGCCAGCGTGTTCGGGAGCGGTAAGCTCATAGGTGCCAAAGTATTGGTACTGGTCAAGCCCGTAGAGCTGCAGAATATTAAAGTGATTAATGGCCCAGCTGTTAGAGTCACCGCACTCGCGCGCTTCGCAGGTATAAAGCTCGCGCAGAGGGTATTTTTGCAGCTGATCGACAAAGAATCGGTAACCATCCAGCGCTGAGTGGTTGTCCGGCAATTGATAGGTTTTGCGAATAAGCTCGCCACTCAAGCGCTGCTCATCTACCCGCCAGAGCCCGCGGACTTTTTTGTAGTTACCCAGGGCGAGCACATAATCGTTGGTGTTTTCTCGCGAGGAAAACACCAAGCGGGCGCCGGGAAAATCATCGAGCACTAAGGGCGGGTTTTGAGTATCGCGCGCCTGGGCCCCGAGCACACCGCAAAGCACCAAAACCGCTATCAGACCTTTACCGAAAAAACTCATTGACGCGCGCGGCCACCTCATCGACTTGATCTTCCATATGCAAATGATGCCCACCGGCAAGTTCGCACAACTCCAGGTTGGGATAACCGCGGGCCGCCTCGGCGAAACCCGGGAACAGCTTGGGCATCCCCTGATCGGCGAGAATAACACGGGTGGGCGAGCTTATTGTGGAGATAAACGCGTGTATCTGGCCCTTGGTTAACTTAAAAGAAGACGGCGCCAGCAATCGCTGATCAGTGCTCCATTGATAACCACCCTCAAGCTGGCGTACCCCGCGCTCGGTAAGCGCGCGGGCGGCCTGCTCGCTCAGGGGAAACATACCTTTGGTCCGTGCGCTCACAGCCGCGTCAATATCGGCAAACAAGCGCAGTGGTTTTTTTGCCAACTGCCGGGTCTCGATAATGGACTTGGCCAATTGGCGGGGCGCATCGGACGAGGCAATCGGCTCGGGGAAAAGTCCTTCAATCAGCGCCAATCGCTCAATGCGCTCGGCAAAGGCACTGCCCACCATGGCGGCGACGATAGCGCCGCGCGAGTGCCCGAGAAGGGAAAAACGCGGCCAGTTGAGCGCATCGGCAATGGCCAGCACTTCGGCCACGTCCTCCCATATATTGTAAGGAGCGGTACCTGGGCGGTGGCAACTCTGACCGTGGCCGGCCATATCCAGAGCCACCAGGTTAAGGCCGTGCAACTTGGGGGCGAGCCTGGCAAAACTCGCACTGTTGTCCAGCCAGCCATGCAGTGCCAGTACCGGTTTGCCAGATTCATCGCCCCATTGTTGGGCGGCAAAATGCAGACCGTCTATATCAAAAGAGATTTCGCGAGGTGTTGACATATCAGAACCCTGCCCATTCAAAAATCGCTGTGACAGTGTAGCCTGCTGCCGGGCTCAGGGGGCGAGCAGCCACTCGAGCCGGCCAAGATCGGCCGCGACGACGTCCAGACTAACGCAGGCGAGCGCCGAGGTTTCCATAGCGTGCGCCTCACTCGGGCCACACAGGTGATCGAGCAAAGCGCTGACCAGGGGCTGATGGCTGGCTAGCAGTAAAGAGGGCACATCGGCCCGGTAGATCTCTTCAACCAGCGCGCTCAGGCGTGCCTCGGGCACAAGGTTCTCGGTGGTGAAAATCGTATGGCCACGCAAACCGAGGACGTCGGCGGCGATTTCGGCCGTTTGCCGGGCCCGCACATAGGGGCTCGACCAGATAAGCGGGCGCCCCATAAGAGGCGCCTGCCGACTGACAATGGCGCGGACATCAGCCCTGCCGGAATCAAGCAGAGCGCGGCTGGCGTCATCCGTGCGGTGAGGCTCGGCGCGCCCGTGCCTTAGTACAAAAAGCTTCACACTCAAGCCACTACTTTGGTTCTTTCGGATCTGAGTCCATGTCCGACTCTGATGCCGGGTCGACAACGACTTCCGCAGGGGTTGGGGCAGGCTCGGCTTTGGCCACCGGCGGCTCGTCTTTCACCTCGGGCTCCTCGACAATAGGCGCAGGCTTGGGCCAATCGGCAAAAGGAAACGGCTTTTCGTCGGTGTTGTAGGTCAGAAAACGCAGTGCAGCGTAGATAAACTGCGACAGAGAGTCGCCCAGCTGACGCAAGTTGGGATTGTCCTTGCCGGTGATCAGCGCAAAGATAAACTGCACTATCACCAGAATCGACATGACAATTCCGGCCACGTACAAGATGACCGAAAACAGAAGCATAAACACCAGACGCATCCAGTGATCGGCAGACAGCAAGTTGGATTTCAGTTTTTCATTGTCCATGAGATTGTCCTATGTATTCCACATCGTAACTTTGTTCACCCAACATCAGTTCACGCACAACATCTGCAATGGCCCGACGCTCAAATAGTACACTGTACAAACCACTGACCAAGGGCATGTAAACGCCCATATCATCGGCCTTTTGCTTTACCTGGCGCAGTGTGTTTACGCCTTCGGCCACTTGGCCAAGCCCCGACACGACTTCATCGAGCGGCTGTCCCTGCCCCAAAGAGTACCCGACCCGGTAGTTGCGGCTCAAGTCAGACGTGCAGGTGAGAATCAAGTCACCCACACCGGCCAGGCCCAGAAAGGTCATGGGGTTGGCACCCATGACACCAGCAAAGCGTCCCATCTCGGCCAGCGAGCGCGTTAGCAGCATCGCTTGAGTGTTCTTCCCGGCCCCCAGCGCCGCCGCCATACCGCAGATAATCGCGTAGATGTTTTTCAGGGCACCGCCGAGCTCGACGCCACCGCGGTCGGTATTGGCGTAGACCCGAAAGGTCTCGGAGCGCAGAGTGCGCTGTACGCAATCAAACACCCGCTCGCTCTCGCTGGCGATGACGGTTCCGGTATGCTGGGCGGCGACAATCTCCTTGGCAAAATTGGGCCCACTGAGCACCCCGATGTCGTGCTCGGGAAGCTCTTGCTCAAGTATCTGACTCATCAGGGTAAAGCCCACCGGCTCAATACCTTTGGCCGTACTGACCACGATGGCATCGGGCTTCAGCAATGTCCTCACCTGCCGCGTTACCTGGCGAAACGAGTGGCTGGGTATGGAGACAAAAACCAGGTCGGTACCAGCGACGGCCTCGGCCAGGTCGGCCGTTATCTGCAAAGACTGGGTCAGTTGGTAGCCTGGCAGATACTTGCTGTTTTCCCGGCTGCTCTGACACTGTTCGGCGTTTTGCCCATCGCGCATCCACAAAAAGGTGCGATGACCGTTGACGGCGATGATATTGGCGATTGCCGTGCCAAAACTGCCGCCACCGAGCACTGCCACCTGAATTTTACTGTCCATCTAATTGATACTCTCCAGATCAAAAACCGGAATTGAGACTGCCGCTGCAGACTAAGGTTTATATATAAAACTTTTATTTAACCAACATGCGCTTAGATCATTCGATTCGAGCAAAAAATCGCCCCACCTGAATGTTACGTAACCAAGAAAACTGTAACGAAACTGCACAAATGACTATTAGCCAGTTTTTCCACAAAATCTGTGGATAACTTGGTGGATTATTTTTGGGAAAATCACCCGGAGCCCCGTAAATACTGGCCGACCTACAAATTGAACAATATTTAACCTTGCCAAATAAATACTTAAATATCAATAACTTAAGGTATGGCACCAGTGTTTTAGCGGCATTTTCGCCGGTATTGCCTCATCTCGGGCCGGGGCGCGCCACGGATGTGCATAAAAAGTTAGTGCTCCTTAACCGCAAACTTGCCGTAGACACAAAACTTTCACAAATCAAGCATAAAAATGACAAGAAAGTGTCATCTGCGGAATAATCGCAAGCCGATGCACTGCCCCAATGTCGTCGCGATTTCAGAGGTGTGCCAAGAAGCCAGAATGGCATTAATTTCAACGCAAGAGTTACCCTCGGTGCAATTCCCCGTAACCACCATTGTGGTACAAAAGTGGATTACTGTGTCGCTCGCTGACCAGTACATCGTCAATGCGTCCGATGACAATATGATGGGTGCCGTAGGTCACCACCTTGTCGGTCTTGCAAAAGAACACCGCCTCCGAGTCGGTCAGGTAGGGAATGGCATCCGGGCCCTCGAGCCAGTTTCCCACGCTAAAGCGGTCGTGCACCGGTTCGAAACCGGCGCAAACATTGGAAACCTGCTGTTGATCACTGCCCAGCACATTCACCGCAAAGGTACAGCCCTCGGCCTCCAGATGCCCCTGCAGAGATATTTGCTTGTTGATGCAAACCAGCAGAGACGGCGGATTATCGGAAACCGAAGTCACCGAAGAGACCGTCATGGCAAAGCGCTCGTCGCTATCCACCCGGGTGGACAAAACGCTGACGCCTGAGGCCAGGCGCCGCATACCCTGTTTCATGGCCAGCGCCAGATCGGTGTTGTGCATAGAACCTCCAGTACAGACAAGGGCGCTATTTTGACGACCCCCACCCACGGACACAAGCCCAGCGCACATTCCCGGCGCCCGCGGACAACACATGGTGTGCAGCTACTGGCCAAATTGACGAGTGTTTAGGCCGTTTGGGTTGCGTTTAGACGATGGTTCGACAAACTTTCTGCAACCGCGGTTTTTTCGTTGACGAAGGCACGGGGCATCGGTATTATGCGCACCTCTTGAAACGTGGGTACCACGTAACGGACGGAGTGTAGCGCAGCCTGGTAGCGCGTCTGCTTTGGGAGCAGAATGTCGGGGGTTCGAATCCCTCCACTCCGACCATCTACCGAACCTGTCAGGTTCAGTATTCCAGCAATGCGCCCGTAGCTCAGCTGGATAGAGCATCCGCCTTCTAAGCGGATGGTCGCAGGTTCGAGTCCTGCCGGGCGTGCCATCTGGCTCCCGCTCGGGATCAGGCAGCGTTTCAAGATGGGTTGTACGCTTCTGTATCGCCCAACATCTGTTGAATGTCCCGCCCGACAGGGACACACACCGCAATGGTGGCTGTAGCTCAGTTGGTAGAGCCCTGGATTGTGATTCCAGTCGCCGGGGGTTCGAGTCCCCTCAGCCACCCCATTTTTTATCCCGCCCGCCCTGCATCTACCTTATGTGTTACGTCTGCTGTCGCGCCTTCAGTACACAATAGATCAGTCGCTTTTGCGGTTGGCGAGCGGGCATCGGCTGTGGGAAAATAATCATCAGTCACCAGCCTGGATTTTTCTTTAAAAAAGGTACTCACATCCCATGTCCGCACTTGTACTCGATGGCAAGGCACTTGCCGCCAAAACCGAACAGGAACTCTCTGCCCGCGTCGAGGCCATCAAGGCCGGCAGTGGCGGACAGACACCCATTTTGGCCACCATTTTGGTGGGCGATGACCCGGCCTCCGCCACTTATGTGCGCATGAAGGGCAACGCCTGCGAGCGCATTGGTATGGAGTCGGTAAAAGTGGAACTGCCCGCTGCCACCACCACCGAGCAGCTGCTGGCAAAAATTGAAGAGCTTAACGCCAACCCCAATGTCCATGGCATATTGCTGCAGCACCCAGTGCCCGAGCAGATCGACGAGCGTCTGTGTTTTGATGCCATCGCCCTCGAAAAAGATGTCGATGGCGTAACCTGCCTCGGCTTTGGCCGCATGAGCATGGGCGAGAGCGCCTACGGCTGCGCCACGCCCAAGGGCATTATGCGTCTGCTTGAAGCCTACAATATTGAACTGTCGGGCAAGCACGCGGTGGTGGTAGGCCGCAGTCCGATTCTGGGTAAACCCATGGCAATGATGCTGCTCGGCGCCAATGCCACGGTCACCATTTGCCATTCTCGCACCGAGAACCTTGAGGCGCACATCCAACAGGCCGACATCGTGGTCGGCGCGGTCGGTCGACCAGAATTTATCAAAGCCGAGTGGATTAAAGACGGCGCGGTCGTGGTCGACGCCGGTTACCACCCGGGTGGTGTTGGCGATATCGAGCTGGCGCCGCTGGTAGATAGAGTCGCCGCCTACACGCCGGTACCCGGCGGCGTCGGCCCCATGACCATCAACACCCTGATTTACCAAACGGTCGACTCCGGTGAGAAGTCTATTGCCGCTGCTTAATGGCCCATTGCGAGAACAGCAAGACCATGGATCGTCTTAAGATTGCCCTGGCAGCCGGGTTGCTCTGCGAAGCCGCGGCCGCCGACACCAACTACCACTACGTCTGCACCCTGAGCGACAGCCGCCGGGTGATTGAGGTCGCTTACCTAGTGCCGGAGCAAGCCGTGCCGTGCGAGGTGCGCTACCAAAAGGACAATGAGGACAGCGACGTTCTCTGGCGCGCCGACAACCAGGAAGGTTTTTGCGAAAGCAAGGCAAAGCAGCTGGTACGTCAGCAGCAGGCGTGGGGATTTACCTGCACCAGCGACAACCTGCCCGAACACACCAACAGCTTGTCGCGCTACTGAATGAACAGCGCCACACTCACGGGGCAATACGCGAATGCCCGCGCGGATAAGCCACTAGACATTGTCTTTCAGGACGAGCAGCTGATCGCCATCAATAAGCCCAGCGGTCTGCTGGTTCACCGCAGTCCTATCGACAAGCACGAAACGCGATTTGCCATTCAGCTACTGCGCGACCAGATTGGCCAGCGCGTCTACCCGGCCCACAGGCTGGACAAGCCCACTTCGGGGGTGTTGTTGTTTGCCCTGTCCCCCGACACGGCGCGGGCGCTGAACGAGCAGTGGGAAGCGGGCTTGGTGCAAAAACAGTATCTGGCCATTGTCCGCGGTCACGCCCCGGCGAGCGCCCGTATCGATCATGCCCTGCGCTACAAGCGCGACGACTATGGCGATGCGGATAAAAGCCACGCGCCGCTGCAATCGGCCATAACCGAGGTACATACCCTGGCTCAGGTTGAGTTGCCCGAAGCCGTGGATCGCTACCCCAGCAGCCGCTATTCTCTGGTCAGTTGCCAGCCGTTAACAGGGCGCAAACATCAGCTGCGCCGTCATCTGAAACACATCGGCCATCCAATCATCGGGGACGCCAAACACGGCAAGAGCATCCACAATCATTTCTTTGCCCGGCGTTTCGGTGCCGACAGGTTACTCCTGGCGGCGGTACAACTGACGCTGAGTCACCCGGTCCGCCGCTCGCCCCTGACCATTAACGCACCGCTGACCGGACGCTTTGCCAGCGTCATTGAAGCGCTCGGCTGGCAAGCCGCCCTGCCCCGTCAATGGCTTGCAGAGCAATCTCATGCGGCTGGATAAGTTTATCGCCCACGCAACGGGCCTCAGCCGCGCTGACGTCAAGCATCGTTTGAAAGCCGGCGCCATTGCCTGCAACGGCCTGATTGAGCGCAAAGGCGCAACTCACATTGCGTTAACCGACTCGGTCACCCTCGATGGTCAAACGCTGCAGCTGCCCGGCCCGCGCTACTATATGCTGCATAAACCCGCCGGTGTTGTCTGCGCCAATTCCGACGCCGAGCACCCGACCGTTTTTGACTGCCTGAAAGATCTGGACACACGGGCATTGCAGATCGCTGGCCGTCTCGACATTGACACCACCGGTCTGGTGTTACTCACCGATGACGGCCAGTGGAACCACCGAATCACCTCGCCGCAACACGACAAACAAAAACGTTACACGGTCACCACCGAAGATCCACTACACGCGAGCCTGGCGGAGCGGTTCGCCGAAGGCATTGCCCTGCACGGCGAGCGCCACGCCTGTCGCCCGGCTGAGCTTTCGGTGATAGACACACACCGAGCTCAGCTGGCGATCAGCGAAGGCAAGTACCATCAGGTCAAACGCATGTTTGCCGCCTGTAGCCACAAGGTAACCGCCTTGCACAGAGACGCTGTGGCCGGCATTGAACTGGATGAAAACCTGCAACCCGGCGAGTACCGGGCACTCACGGCTGAAGAAATCGAGCGGGGAAATCAACCACAATGATGAGCACCGACCCGGCCCTGCAGTGGCTTTTGCAGCAGGCAAGTCCAAAGGGTGACAGCCTGTGGCTGTGCGACGAGCATTTTTACGGTTTTGAGCAACAGTTGCCGGCGACTGAAAACCACCGCTATCTCTGCAATCGCTATGACATCGCCCAGCGAATGCGGGCAGCCGGCTGCCAGGTCAGCTTCAATGACTTTGATGCCGAAACTATCCCCGAGGCATCGGTGGAGACAGTGTTCTACCGGCTGTCAAAAGAAAAGCCGGTGGTCCATCACCTGATGAACACCGCCGCGCGGGTGTTGCGCCCAGGCGGCGTGCTGCACATTGCCGGGCTAAAAAACGAAGGTGCCAAAACGCTGCTGGAAAAGGCGGCAGCCTGCCTGGGAACGACCAAAGCCACGCGCAAAAATGGCCTGGCCTATGTGGCCAGCTTGCCCAAGCAGAGCAGCAATAGCGTCAAACTGGATGATCAGAACTACCATCAGCTCCGCCCGCTGAACAGCGACGCAACCTATCTGAGCAAACCGGGTGTGTTCGGCTGGCAAAAAGTGGATGCCGGCAGCGCCTTTTTACTTGCAACACTCAAAGCTCAACCACGCCCCTGGATAACCGAATCGCTGCTCGATCTCGGTTGCGGCTACGGCTACCTCGCCTTTGCCGCCGCCCGGGAGCTCGCCGAAAAAGCGCCGAGCACCCTGGCACTTACCGATAACAACGCCGCCGCCCTGCTCGCCGCCAAGGCCAATGCCGAACGCCTGGGACTGAGCGCAAGCGTTATCGCCAGTGATGCGGGAAGAGAAGTCCAGGGCGAGTTCGACACCATTTTATGCAACCCGCCCTTTCATCAGGGCTTCGCCTTGAGCGAGGATCTGACCGGGCGCTTTCTCACCAGCGCGGCACGCCACCTGCGCAAAAACGGCAGCGCCTTCTTTGTGGTGAATGCGTTTATTCCCGCAGAAGAAAAAGCCAGGCCCCTTTTTAAATCTGTCCGCACACTCGCCAACAACCGCCAGTTTAAAGTGCTACAACTGTCTCAGACTCAGTGAGTCCGGCCAGGATTCGCCTCTTGCGGCAAGGGCGCGCTTCACCCTTGTCGCTTTATCACTGACCGTCGAGCCGTAAAATGCGCCTATGGCGTTATCGTAGAGACGATGCTGCCAGACCCAGCGGCTGGCAAAATCAAATCGGCCGGCACCGGCGCAAGGCGCACAGGAAAAAACCTCGGCCTGCTCGGCAAAATTGGCAACCAGTAAACCCTGCGTGTGCAAGAGGCGAGCGAGCTGACGATACCAGCGATCGTTCAGCTCGACGACCCGTGAGGGCTCTCCGGCCACTCCGCTGAATAAATCGTCCACAATCACATCAAACACGGGACCACGGTAGTGGCGGACAAAAGCCAGAGCATCGGCGCAATACAGCGGCGTATTTTGCGCCCGGACGCCGAAGTAGCGCCGGGCAATGGCCAGGTGTCGGCGACTGATGTCCACCCCGATGATCAAAGCCCCGGGATAGAGAGCGTGGAGTTTGCGAATCACGGCCCCACCGCCCACCCCGAGCACCAATACCCGGCGTACCCGCTCAAACGGCAGGGCCAATACTGGCAGCCACAACAGGTCCCATAAATTGCCCTCCAGCAGACGCAGAGGATGGTACTGGCTGTGAAAAATACCCTCGGTGTACAACCGGACGCTGGCGCCGGCGCGGCGCACCTCACAGCGCTGACCAAATTCATCAAACCCGCTGTACACCTGCATCAGCGGCGCTCCACCGACTGCTCCAGCACCGACATCGCCCAGTTAATCTGCTGCAGCTTGGCGGTGTCGCCGCCGCGATCGGGGTGCGACTCCATAGCCAGGCGACGATAGCGCTGTTTGAGCTCGCTATAGCTGACTGGCTCGCTGAGCGCCATGACCTCAAGGGCCTCACGCCTATCGCTGTCAGCCACCGGTCGCTGCCCGAGCGTGCGCCAAAAATCGTCCAGCAACTGGCCGACGCTCTCATCCGTCGCCTGTTCAAAGTGTTGCCAGTCGAGGTAATAAGCCCTGAGTTTCGACTCCCGGCCGCTACCCATCGCCTGCCCCACCGCCTCGGCCACGCGGTAAACGCGCACCTCCAGCAGGCCAATATCCAGCGCCAAACCCTCTTGGCCCAGCTCATCACGCAGCTGGTAGAGCGCGTTAAACAGGGCAAAATGCGCTTGAAACAACTGTTTGGGGCAGGCCGCAAAGTCCTCGGGTAAAAGCCCCCTGGCCACCAGAATCTTGATCAAGGCATGCTCGCTGTAACACTGTCCAGGCTCAAACAGCAGCTCACGCACCACAGGCAAGATGGGGTTGGCGGGCGCCTTATTGGCCCCTAACGGGGTGAAAGCTGGCTTATCGTTCATGCCGTGATTATAGCCACGCCACTCGTTATTGACGAATTGGCCCAGCGCTATGCCGTTGAATTGCTTAGAAATAATGCAAACTGGGGAGAAAATACCCAAAGGCTTTGAATTCTGGTATTTTTTCCCTAAAGGGGGTTGACCTCGCCATGGAGGCTCTATAAGATGCGCACCACTTCCAGCGAGGAAGTCATCGATCCGCCTTAGCTCAGTCGGTAGAGCAAATGACTGTTAATCATTGGGTCGCTGGTTCGAGCCCAGCAGGCGGAGCCATATTAAAAGGGCCGCACAGAAGTGTGCGGCCCTTTTTCGTGGACCAAAGAACCGTTTTTCACAGATCCACGGCCAACCACCAGATGTCCAACCCTAAAGGAATTGACCATGTTCAACGTCAACAACTACTTTGAAGGCAAAGTTGCCTCCATCGCCTTCAAGGGTGAAAAGCTGCCCGCCACCGTCGGTGTGATGGCCCCCGGCGACTACGAGTTTGGCACCAGACAAAAAGAGTATATGAGTGTGATTAGCGGCGCACTGACGGTTAAGCTGCCAGGCTCCGATGAATGGGTGACCTACAGCGCGGGCGAGACCTTTGAGGTGGAAGCCAACCAGAAATTCGGCGTTAAGGTCGAGTCAGACACCGCCTACCTGTGCCTCTACGAATAAGTCTCTCTCATTCGGCGCAGGACGCAATGCGCTCGCGCCGGGCACTGATAAAATCCTCCAGCTGCGCCAAGGCGCAGGGCCTGGCACCGAGAATATGGTGACCCGTCGCCGGAAACTCTGAGCGGTGTATCTGAGGATAAACGCGCTGCAGGCTGGCCGACCATTGAGGTGGGGTAATCGGATCAAACTCACCGCTGAGCAGCATAACTCTCGCTCTACTGTGCGATAAGTCCGGCAACACCGGCGGCTCGGCCGCCGGCCACTGATGGCAGATCTGATCGCGCCAGAGTGTCTGTGTATAAGCGGCGAGCTCGGGGTAGCGAGCCACTTGCCGATTGTAGGCAGCCTCCTGCCCCACGGGATTGTCTCGACAGTCCACGGCCAAAAATGTCAGGGTATTGACCGAATCCGACAGCGCCTGTTGAACAAAAGTGTCCATCAGGGCCGCCACTGCCTTGCGCTCGCGAGCCCGGCCATCGGCCAGCGCGGCCACCAGTGCCGACCAACGCCTGTGATGATAACTCGCCGCAAAAACCGCCGCGAGAAAGCGGTGATCGTTCACCAGAACTCGTTTAGGCAATCCCTCAACCCTGACATCGACGCGCATGGGCATGCGGGCCAATTCGTCGAGCAGATCGTACAATTGCGATAAGAAGCTGTCTTTGTCGAGCGCTAAATCAGGGAAACGGCTATGCCACTGCTCGGCACACGAGGACTCGCTGGCGCAGGCAGCAGCGAACTGCTCCAGTGCGCCCGCAAGCGTCTGCGGCCAGACGGCCACTCCCCCCTCTGCGGGTGGGTAGACAGAATCGAGCACGATGGATTGAAGCCCGGGAGCATCGGCCAGGGCCAGGCCTAGACGAGTGCCGTAGGACACACCGAGCAGATGCCAGGCATCCAGCCCCAAAAGCGATACCAGGGCTTTGATATCCTGCACACTGTGTTGCGTACCCAGAGCCTGCGGGTTAAAGCCCGCAAGCTCCGCCAGGCAATCGTCCAGAGCCTTCCGACCGTGGGCCCACTCCTGCGCTAACGTTAAGTCGGCTTCCAGCAACTCGCGGCCCAGGGATTCGTAAGCCGGGCACTGCCACGGGGCGCGGGGGCCGGTGCCGCGCCGGTTGATCAGTATCAGGTCGCGCTTTAGCCCGGCGTAATCGCGAAAGTGGCCCCAAGAGACCAAGGCAGCTTTATCCATTTCCAGGCGCAAACCCGGCCCGCCCTGCAGATAAACCAGCGGCGAGGCCTGCTTGTCTGACTCGGTGTAACGCAAGACCGCCACATCAAGCTCAAAGGTGTCTCCAGAGGTCAACAGCCTCGCACAATCCACATCGGGCAAAACGTCGCCCGTATCCCGGCAAGGCAACCACACCAATCGATAGGTTGGCGCCGGCGGCTTTTGTTCAAGCTTTGCCTCCCCGGAAAACCGGGGCAATGCGAGAAAAAGCACCGCAACCAGTGTACCAAGCAAAACACCCGCGCCCCATAGCGCCGCTCGCTGACTCACAGCCGGGGCCACTGCAAGGCAGCGGGGTCGAGGCGCGCCAGGGCCGTCGCAAAGGCGTCACCGTCAAACAGCTCGCCCGTCTCGGGTAACGCCCGAAAGCGCTCGCGCTGACCCGCTAGCGTAAATGACAACTCGTAAGCGTGCAGATAGGCGCGATCGGCCGGTGCGCCACCATAGAGGGTATCGCCCAGGATGGGGGCGCCAACGCTTTTCAGCGCCACCCGTATCTGGTGGGTTCGACCAGTAAAAGGTTTGACCATAAACAGGCGGTGCCCCGGTATCAGAGCCGTGGAGAAAAAAGCCGTCTTCGCCGGATTGTCGCGTGTTTTCGTCAAACGCCAGGCGCCGCGACGAGCGCTTACCATATCGCCGATGATACCGCCTTGTTTTTTCGCGGGCTTTTTGGCAGAAACCGCCAGATAGAATTTTTCTACCTGAGCGCTGGCGAATTGGTCACACAGTTGTCGATTGGCCTCAGCGGTTTTCGCCATCACCACCAGGCCCGAGGTCATTTTATCGAGCCGGTGCACAGGGTAGAGACTGTCGAGCCCTTCACCGCACTTGACCGCAGTGAACAGACCCGCTTCGCCTTGGTGATTGTGAAAATCAACGCCAGCGAATTTGTGGACCACCAGGGCCGCGTCAGACTGCCAGAGAAGTTTGTACATAGTTATTACGCAAGCTGGTATAAAAAAAACGGCTAAGACCGAGAAAAACTAAACAGGCAGTAGTTTCAAATCGCCAAAGTGCTAGACTGATTCCAGGTGTCCGTTCGCCATCAGCGCCGCTGAAGTGTAAGGGAAATCTCTCCACAGGACGGAGCAAGCCACTTCAGGAGCTACTGCAACAACCGGAACGTAAAAACGGGAAACGCCTGACACGTTCATTTGAGCACAGGGACTGCGCCGAGAACGCCGAGGCAACCTGAGAGCGTCCACTCGATGCTCCACCGACTGTTTAACCACGCCCTGGTTCTGCGTGTTACGGTGATCCTACCACTGATTCTCATGGCGCAACGAGCGGCGGACACCTTCTTTCCCTCTAGTTTTCCCTCTTGTGCCTGTAGCTTTCCTTTGCGGTGAATAGAACAGCTCGCTCAGGCTGTCCGATGCTCATTCATCCCTTCAAAAACTAGCGGTGAGGATTGGTGTAGACTGTGCTCTTTTCAGACCGCACGTCGATATGCCTGACTACACCGCCCAGCACAAACAACGGCTCAGCTATATGCCCTGGCTGTTTTACCGCCTGAAAGCTAAACACCTCGAATGGGCCGCCCCTTGGCAAGCCGAGATCCAACAAGCACTGCAAGAATGCGAAACCGTCAGCCTCGGGCGACAGGTGTTTATCGCACCAGGGGCGCACATTTTTGCCGAGCCCGGCCGCGAAGTGATCATTGGCGATTACAGCTATGTGGCGGCTGATGCGGTTATACACGGGCCTGCGCGCATTGGCGAGCGGGTGTCGATTAATCACCATGTGTCGATCGACGGCGGCGGGGCCGGCGTGCGCATTGGCGACGATTGCAGGCTGGCAGCCTACGCCCACCTCTACGCGTTTAACCACGGCCTTGACCCCGGGCGGCTGATTCGCAAGCAGCCGGTCAGCTCTCGGGGGATTGAGCTCGGGCGGGATGTCTGGTTGGGCAGTCACTGCGGTGTTACCGATGGCGTGATCATGGGCGACGGCTCTATCGCCGGTATGAACAGTGTGGTCACCCGCAACGTGGAGCCGATGACCATCGTCGCCGGCAACCCTGCACGCCCCATCGGCCGGCGCTAGCTACATATTCACCCAACTCGACAGGGCCTCCAGCTTAAAGTGGTGATCCCCGTGGCGCATGACCACGCCATCCTCAGTGATCACCTCAATCGTCAGCTGACCGGGCAAGCGGTCGCCCTCGCCCCAGGCCTGACCGTTTAACACCACGCGGCTACTGCCTCCGGCTTGATAATCGTGCAGCGCGTACATGAGCGAGGGAATAGCATTTTGCACCGCCAGGGGCAAATCCCGTATCCCCCCCACTGCGGGAAAATCCTCAAGGCGCTGGCCGCCGCTTGCAGACTCCGCTGCCCGGCTCGCGGTTTCAGCTGCACCGGCATTTTCAGGCGTCTGAGGCGCACGCTGATAGAGCTGCGCCACTTCATCACCTGTCGAGCTCTGTTTACTCGAAGTGGAAGAAGCGGAAGACGCGTCTGCTATCTCACTTTGCACCGACTCTGACGCGCCCTGAGTCTCGGCACTCACAGCCACTGGCGGATAGGCCTCACCGATCATACTCGGCTCCGCGGGTGCTTGGGTTTGCTCGGTCTCGGCGGGAGCATCGGCGCCAGGTGCAGTATCAGCGGGCTTGAAAGCAACCGGCGCTGGCGCCACACCCTTGCTCGGCAGGCTATCGACCCCTGTACTGCCGCTTTCACCACCAGTAACAACCGTGGACACCGCAGGCGGCACCGGCTCGGGCAGATCGCGCTCAAGCAGCAGCCAAATCACCAGGGCGATCAACGCCAACACCAGTGCGGCCAGGCCCAGCAATAACCAAGGCGCCGCTGCACTCTTCGTCTGGCCCGTCACTGACGGCCCGATACCCGCAGGCTGGTGCTGATTGCTGCGCTCGCGATCCGCTTTTCTCAGGGCATCCAGTAACAATGACATCAGGGCTGCTCCTGCCACTGGAGCGTCGGGTCCAGCCCGAGCATTTCATTGAGACGCAAAATGGTTTTCTGGCCGAGAATACCATCGACCTCAAGCCCGGCGCGGCGCTGGAAAATTTTCACCCGCTCAGCCAGCGCGCGGTTGTAGCGATCATCGGTCAGGGGCGAGTTCTGACCATCAATGGTGACAAATTGACTTGCCAGCCAGTTTACCGCCGGACCGCGATCGCCCTCACCGATGGGGCCAAAATATCCGGGCGGGCGATGCCAGGCGTAGACAACCCGACCCGTCCATTGGGGGCCCAGCTCTTTGAGCGGCACCTCAATCCGTTCGCCACTCTCGTCGAGCACTTGCGCGCGATTGCCCGCCAGCGCAACAAGCACGGTATAGGCGGTAAAGCGCTCCTCCGTGGTCAGTGTCAGCACCACCGGGCGATTCAGCTGCGTCAGTGACTCCCAGGTGTCGAGACGCTCGGTCTCGCACTGCAGGTCACTGCCGCGGCCCTGCCAGCAACCGGCGTTATTCTCAGGCAAGCCGAACTCACGCAGCAGCAGCGTTTGTGCCACCGGCAGCCGTTGAATCACATAGGCTTTTACCGCTGGCGCCACGTCCGCCTCAGGCGCCACCTGCGGCTCGGCGGCGATGTCGGCCACAGGCGCCTGTGGCACCGACGCCGGTTCGCGCTGACTCTGGGGCCAGAGCACTGCGGCGAGAATGATCAGTAGCAACGCCGGGACCAACACCAGAACCCACCCAGGCGGCGTCCGGCGAGCGCCGGGTTCTCGCAAACTGCCGACCACCTCTTTCTTTGCAAGACGAAAGATACTGCTGTCAACTTTGTGTTTGTTGTGCCCGTAGAGCCCCACCAGAGCACGCTCACAAAGGATGTTGATGCGTCTGGGAATACCGCCGCTAAACTTGTGTATCTTGCGCACAATGGCCGGCGGAAACGGGTTGCGATCGCCAGTGAGCCCTGCCACTTGCAGACGATGGGCAATGTAGGCACGCGTCTCGGCGAGCGTCAGGGGGTTTAGGTGAAAGCGCGCGGTGATGCGCTGGGCCAATTGGCGCAGACGCGGCTGCGACAAGAGCCGATTGAGTTCCGGCTGGCCCACCAGAATGATTTGCAGTAATTTTTGGGTGTTGGTCTCAAGGTTAGTCAGCAGCCGAATCTGCTCCAGCGCCTCGGGCGAGAGCAGCTGCGCCTCATCAATAAGTAGCACGGTGTTTCTGCCGCGACGATGGTTGTCGAGAAGATATTGGTAGAGCGCATCGGTCAATGCCTTGACACTGGTTCGGTTGCGGTCGTAGTCCACATGTAATTCATCGCAGATCACTTCGAGCATTTCGGGCACTTCCGCCATGGGATTGAACACCATGGCGATGTCCGTGTTCTCCGGCAACTGCTCAAGCAGGGAGCGGATGATGGTGGTCTTCCCCGTGCCGACCTCACCGGTCAATAGCACAAAGCCTCCGCCACCGACCCCGTAGAGTAGATGCGCCAACGCCTCTTTGTGCTGGTCGCTCATATACAGGTAGCGCGGATTGACGGCGATGGAAAACGCCGGCTCGCTCAGGCCAAAGTACTGATGGTACATGCGCAGGTATCGTCCTTATTTCTCTGGCCTGATCATACCGGCTTTTATTGGCGTGTAAACAGCGCCATGATTTCAAGGTGAGACGTTTGGGGAAACATTTCCATGGTACCTAGCTGCGTCAGGCGGTAGCCCTGCTGGGTAAGAATACCGGTATCGCGGACAAATGTGGCACTGTCGCAGGAGACATAGAGGATGCGCCCGACACTCTTGATACCACCAAGCTGCTCACAAATCTCCCGCGCACCGGCGCGTGGTGGGTCGAGCAGCAAGGTATCAATCTGGCCGGTTCTGCCGAGCAAACGGCCCATTGGCTCGCGGGTCAGGTCACAGGCGAAAAACGAAAGATTGCCAAGCCCGTTATAGGCCGCATTTTCCCGGCCGCGGGCCACCATGGCCTCGACTGCCTCGACGCCGCTCACGCGCCCCGCCAAACGCGCCATTGGCAGGGAAAAATTGCCGATACCGCAAAACAAATCAAGCAGGTGCTCGTGAGGCTGTGGGGCCAACAGCTCAAGGGCCTGATCGATCATGGCGCGATTGATCGCCGGGTTGATCTGGGTAAAGTCGCTCGGGTGAAAACTAAGGCTCAACGCGCCGTCTGCCACGCGATAGCGAAGGCGCGGATCGACAGGTTCACCCGCCAAATTCAGCAGCTGCATGGGATCCTTGGCCGGCTGCAACCAAACAGTCGCACCCTGCGCATGAGACCACTCGGTCAGGGTTTTCAGGGCACTGGCTGGAAGTGCCTGGGTATGGCGGATAACCAGGGCGGTCAAAGCTTCAGCTTGAATAAAATCCACGTGAGTGACCGGTGTTAGCACCTGCTCTTGCAGCCATGCCCGCAAAGGCGCCAATAGCGCCGCCAAAGGCGGTGCCAGCACCGGGCACTGCTGCAGATCGACCAGCACCTTGTCGCGCGCCTGACGAAAGCCGAGGCTAACCCTGCCCGTTTTATCAAATTGAACCCCTAGACGCGCACGCGAACGATACCCCCAAGGCTCGCCGGTCAGAGGAGGCAAAAGTGGCGCCGGGAGCTCCAGCGCACGGCGGCGCAATTGATCCAAAAGCCCGGCCTGCTTAACCGCATGCTGAGTCTGCTCTGCCATGTGCTGCAGCTGGCAGCCACCACAGCGTCCAAAATGCACGCAGGGCGCCGCCACGCGTTGGGATGAGGGTTCGATAACCTCCAGCGTGCGCG
The DNA here is from genome assembly GCF_030518215.1 of Gilvimarinus algae. Classification (GTDB taxonomy): domain Bacteria; phylum Pseudomonadota; class Gammaproteobacteria; order Pseudomonadales; family Cellvibrionaceae; genus Gilvimarinus; species Gilvimarinus algae. The sequence continues at coordinate 763,900 of NZ_JAULRT010000062.1, read as the reverse complement.
CCTCGCAAAAGCGCGATTGCTCGTTAACCAGCTTGGCCAGAACTGTTTCGCCTTCGAGAGCGCCGCTGACAAACACAGCCTTGCCGCCGTGATGGGCAAGGCCACGGCCGTCGTGGATGGTCCCGTGAACGCTCAGCTCAATGGGGTCGGCAGAGGGCCTTGTTGCCGGACGAGAGCGCGGTTTACCGCGACGCGATTTCATGAGTGAGTATTGAACAAACCGGATGAAAGGTAGCGATCACCACGGTCACACACAATGGCGACAATCACCGCGTTCTCCAGTGTTTCGGCCATCTCCAGTGCCGCCGCCACAGCGCCACCGGAGGAGACCCCGCAGAACACTCCCTCACGCCGGGCGAGCTCGCGCATGGTGTGCTCGGCGCGCGCCTGGGACATACTGACGATACGGTCCACCCGCTGCTCATCGTAAATCGCCGGCAGGTACGCCTGCGGCCAACGGCGGATACCCGGGATGCTGGCACCGTCTTCAGGCTGCAGACCAATCACCTGGACCTCGGGGTTTTGCTCTTTAAAGTAGCGTGAGCAGCCCATGATGGTACCTGTGGTCCCCATGGAGCTGACAAAATGCGTCAAACGCCCCTGGGTTTGACGCCAGATTTCAGGCCCTGTGCCCGTGTAGTGAGCTTCTGGGTTGTCCAGGTTGCCAAACTGATCCAGAACCTTGCCCTTGCCTTCGGCCTGCATCCTCAGGGCTAAGTCGCGGGCGCCCTCCATGCCCTGCTCTTTGCTCACCAAAATAAGCTTGGCCCCATAAGCCGCCATAGAGGCTTTGCGCTCTTCGGTGCTGTTATCGGGCATGATGAGGGTCAGCGGATACCCCTTGATCGCCGCCACCATTGCCAGAGCAATCCCAGTATTGCCACTGGTGGCTTCGATGAGCGCATCGCCTGGGCGAATGTCGCCGCGCTGCTCGGCCCGGCTGATCATGGACAGCGCCGGGCGGTCTTTGACCGAGCCTGCCGGATTATTGCCCTCGAGCTTTAATAACAGCGTATTGCTGCTGCCTGCGGGCAGCAGGCGTTGCACACGGACCAAAGGCGTATTGCCTACGCAGGCTTCAATGGTTGGAAAATCCATAGGGACCTCTGAGCTTTGAGGGGTAGCAAGCAATTGTCATCGCAATGGGCCGCAGCGACCAGGGTACACATGGCCTAGCTGGATAGCCTACCTGGCCAAGCGCCGCTGATAACGCACAGGTTCGTCACAAGTCGGGGCAAGGAGACATCCGCCTACCGTTCGCGCCCTGTGAGGCTTGCAGCTGCCAGCAAAAGGCGACTATTCTAGGCCCTGCTCACCCTAATTTGAAGGTCGCGATGAGAATATAAGCGCGCGCAGGACAGTCAGCGGCGCAAGCACAAGACGACCCATACATTTACTGGCATTACAAGCCAGTGTAGGGTATCCACCCACTCGGGCCTCATGACCATCGCTGATCATAACAACCCATGAAAACAAGCAGTGTCAAAACCGAAGTCTGGCGTCTTATCTTGCTGCCCGCCATCAGCATCACCCTGCTGTTGTCCGCGACCCTGACGTTTCTGTACATCACCAAGCTCGACAGTTTTGTTGACCAGCGCGGGCGCACGCTCGCCGAAAAAACCGCGCATCTGGCGCACATCGCCATGCGTAGCGACAGCCCTGAGCTGCTGCAGCAATTGATCAAGTCCACGCTGGAGGAACCGCTGGTAAGGGCGGTACACGTCTTTGACGAGATCAACAACGAGAATCATCACACCGGGCCGCGGTTTCAACCGACACTCGCCGATGCCGGCCCGGTCAATGGCGCCGCGCGGGTAGCACGGACTGAGCACTCGACCCGCTTCGCCTACCCTATCGTGAATGGTCAGGGCGAGAAGCCGTTGGGCTGGCTTGAGATAGAGCTGGTGTTGTCGCCCTACTGGGTAACCGTTTATCAGATGTTGCTCATTGTCGTGCTCGCCACCACCGCCTGCCTGCTGCTGGCCGGTTATCTGGCGGTCAAGCTGCACGCCAATATCACCGATCCTTTGCACCTGATCGGCACTGTTATCGACCAGCTGAGCAAAGGCCAGCTCGAAAGCCGAGTGAAAGGACAGTTCGCCTATGAGTTTGAAAAGCTCGCCGAGGCGGTCAACACCATGGCGGACTCTCAGGAGCAGGCGCAGCACGATATGCAACTGCATATCGATCAATCCATGGAGGATCTGCGGGAGACTCTGGAAACCATTGAGGTGCAAAATATTGAGCTGGACATGGCGCGCAAAGAGGCGCTGGCCGCAAGCCAGATCAAGTCGGAGTTTCTCGCCAACACCAGCCACGAGATCCGCACACCCTTGAATGGCATTATCGGCTTTACCAACCTGGCACTAAAAACGCCACTGGAAGATAAGCAGCGCGGTTACCTGCAAACCATTCACGACTCTGCGCAAAACCTGCTGACTATCATCAACGACATTCTGGATTTTTCCAAAATCGAGTCGGGCAAACTGGTGCTCGATTATGTCCCCCTGCCGCTGCGTCAGGTGGTGGAGTCGGCAGTCGACACCCTGGCCTTCGAGGCACTGGAGAAAAACCTGCAGATAGTCACCGTCATCGACAACAGCATTCCGCCGCAACTGATGGGAGACCCGCTGCGGTTTACGCAGATCATTTCCAACTTACTCGGCAATGCGATCAAGTTCAGTCAACGCGGCACCATCAGCATCGATATTACCCTGGAGCATTTCGAGGAAAACCAAATAACCATCAAAGTCGCGGTTACCGATGAGGGTATCGGCCTAACCCAAGAGCAGCAAGCACAACTGTTTTCCGCCTTTGCCCAGGCTGACGCATCCATATCCAGGGAGTACGGGGGTACCGGGCTTGGCTTGGCAATCTGCAAGGGGTTGGTGGATCGCATGCACGGCAGCGTTGGCGTGCGCAGCGAACCGGAAAAAGGCGCAACCTTTTGGTTTACCGCCAAACTTGGTGTCGACCCCAACTACGCTGCACCGGAGCAAAACTGCCTGCGCGGCAAACGGGTACTGATTTGCAGCGACAGCGAGCTTGGGTATCGCCAGCTCGAAAGCCTGGCCGACTGCTGGCAAGCCTTGACCCTGTGGATCAATTCTATTCACGATATTTTTCCCACTCTGCGCAAGGAGCAGGCGGCGGGCTTTCCCTACCACCTGATGATTCTCGACGTCTCGCCCGACGAACGCAAGCTACCACCGGCACTGCTCGGCAACCTCGCCGAGCAGCTGGAGCTTGAATTTTCCTGCAAGGTGATTGTTTGCTGTATGCCCGCCCACCGGCAAATGTTTGAACAACACACCAACAGTCGCACAATTGCCTTCGTGCAAAAGCCGATTACCTATGAGCACTTGCTCGACGCCATCAGCGACAGCCTCGGCGTGGACTTATCCACCGGCGAGCAACCGGAACCTTTAGCCAGCAGCATCCCAGAGCGCCATGTCCTGTTGGTGGATGACAATGAAGCGAACCTGCAGCTGACCACCGAGTTCCTGCGCGACCTCAATGTTGAGGTAACCCAGGCACACAGTGGCGATGAAGCCATTGCCCTGTTTCAGCAAAATCGTTTTGATATTGTTTTTATGGACATTCAAATGCCGGGAATGGACGGCATGGAAACCACGGGCCATCTGCGTCAGCTCGAAATTGAAGAGGGCAAACGCACCCCAATCGTTGCTTTAACCGCGCACTCAATGACTGAGCATAAAACAGACCTGCTGATTGCCGGCATGGACGATTGCATTCGCAAGCCCGTCACCGAAGAGCAGCTGGCGCATATGCTCGATCGCTGGACGAAACGCAAAGACACCCCTCAGGACGCCATTGTATATGCACCTCAAGCTCCCGCCGAGCCCACCCCGTCACAACGCGTTCATGCCTCTAGCGGACCGGTTAACATCAGCCAGTGCCTTGCGCTGGCCAATCAAAAGGTCGACCTTGCAAGGGACATGTTGGTGATGTTGATTGATTCGCTACCCGCAGAGCAAAAGCGCATCAACGGGCTTGCCGCCGATCAAAACTGGAGCGAGCTGCGCGAGCCCATTCATAAACTTTATGGCAGCAGCTGCTACTGCGGCGTACCCTATCTACGGGCTCTGGCAGGCTTGCTGGATAAAGCCCTGCAAGCGGATCAAACAGAATCTGTCGTGCCCATACTAGAAAGCCTGAACCGCGCTATCGATGAGCTTTTTGCTTGGGCTGAACGAGCAGATATCGACCAGGCCTTTGCCGAGGCTGTGCAATCCGCGCCCGAAAATGTTTAGGGAGACTTGAACAGCGCGCGCGACTGTAGAGGTCGGCTGCCCAGCAGCGGTTGCAACAACGCCCGGTTCACACGTTTCGCCAAGCGTCGACTTTGCGGAGTAGGCGCGGCGTCGGAGGCGACAGCCAATATCTGCTCGCCGCAGTACAAGGAATCATGCGCCTCAAGGCCCACGGGAACAAAACCGGCTTCGCAGTCGAGCCGGTAGTAGGCATCAGGACGAATGGGGGAATCCGAACCGGCTTCTTCGCGCCAGCTGATGGCATAACCGAGCTCGGCCAGCAGGCGAGTTTCAAAGTGGCGCAACACATCTTCAACAACTGCGCCGCCGGATAACCCCTCAAGGGCGTTGCAGTAGTCAGAGTAGACAGAGGGATGGGGGTCGGCCTCAGGCAAAAGGCGCACCAGCAACTCATTCAAGTAGAGCCCGGAAAACAGCGATGGGCCCAATAGCTGGGGGCGCACGCCCGAGGCTTCAAGATGAGTGACGAGCTTTAAATCGCGCTTTCCTTGCAGCGATATCAGTAGCGGGATAAAGGGGTTAAGCAAAGCGCGCTGCGAACTTTTTTTTTGCCGCTGGCCTCGGGCGATGCCGGCAACAACACCCGCATCTGGGGTCAAAAAGCGAACGATAAAGCTGGTATCACGGTAGGGTTTGGCGTGTATCACATAGGCCGGCTGTAACTCGAGTCGCTGAATCATGGCGCAGCCGCGGGCAATTACAGGTCGTCATAACCAAGGCTGCGCAGAGCCCGTTCGTCATCGGACCAGCCTGACTTTACCTTGACCCAGAGTCGCAACATGACCTTGCCGTCCAGCAAAGCTTCTATATCAAGGCGCGCCTGCTGACCAATCTGCTTGATGCGATCGCCCTGATTGCCAATCAAAATCCGCTTTTGGCCGTCGCGCTCCACCAAAATCAAGGCGCCGATGTGCAGGGTTTTACCGTCGTGCTTGTACTCTTCGATCTCCACCGCCATTTGGTGCGGCAATTCGTCACCGAGCTGCCGGGTGATTTTTTCCCGGATAATCTCGGCCACCATAAATCTCGCCGAGCGATCGGTGAACTGATCATCATCGTAAAAGTGCGGCCCTTCAGGCAGATAGTTGAGGATTATGTCTTGCAACCTGTCCAGATTAATACCGCGCAGGGCCGACAGGGGAATAATCTCATCGGCACCCAGACGCGCCGAAAGTGACTGTAAATGCGGCAGGAGCGCATTTTTGTCGTCGATCTTATCGACCTTGTTCACCGCCAGAATCACCGGAGAGCCGGCTTGTTCAAGCTGACGGGCGACCATCTCGTCCTCTTCGGTCCAGGCGAGACGGTCCACCACAAAAATAACCAGATCCACGTCTTTCATGGCCGAGCCAGCCGCGCGGTTCATATAGCGATTAATAGCTCTTGGCTCGTGCTTGTGCAGACCAGGGGTGTCAACGAAGACAATTTGATCTCGCCCTTCGGTTTTGATTCCGGTCACATTGTTGCGGGTGGTCTGGGGCTTGCGGGAGGTGATGCTGACTTTCTGGCCGAGCATATGATTCAGCAGTGTGGATTTACCCACGTTCGGCCGGCCGACAATGGCCACAAATCCGCAACGACTCACCTGTTCTGACATTTTCTACTCCCGCTTACGCCACACCCAGGCGCTTGAGCACCTGCGCGGCCGATTTTTTCTCTGCCACTCGTCGGCTGCTGGCGCGGGCTCGCTCAGGAGTGGGTAACAAGCTCACATGGCACTCCACAGTAAACACCTGCGCGTGTGCCTCACCTTCAACCTCCGCCACACGGTATTCCGGCAGCGGCTCGCGGCGCGACTGCAGATACTCCTGCAAACGCGTCTTGGCATCTTTGGCCGGAGTATCCAGCGTCAAGCTCGCAAGCCGCTCGCGGTACCAGTGCAGCACCCGCTCGCGGCAGGTATCTAGCCCAGCCTCGAGATAAATCGCCCCGATAATCGCTTCCACGGCATCGGCGAGAATCGAGTCGCGCCTCTGTCCACCGCTTTTTAACTCGCCCTCGCCGAGCTTAAGGCACTCTCCCAGCTCGAATTCCCGGGCGATTTCCGCAAGGGTGTCACCTTTGACCAGTTGCGCCCGCAAGCGGCTAAGCTGGCCCTCGCGTGCGGTTTCAAATTTCTCGAACAGTGCCTCGCCGATCAAAAAGTTCAAAATGGAGTCTCCAAGAAACTCCAGACGCTCGTTATTGTCGGCACCTACGCTGCGGTGACTGAGCGCAAGCTGAAGGCTTTCAGGGCGTCCAAATTCATACCCAAGACGCCGCTGCAACCGCTTCATTAAAATCTCGCTCACGGCTTCTCCGCTTCGGGCGGCGGTTCGCAACACTGATCGGGATTGCTGCTATCGAGCACGTTGTGAAAGCTCATAACAACATCAATATTGGCGATCAGAGGAACACGGGTTTCATATTGGTTAACAATGACGATACCCTTGCTGTTTTGAATAAATTCAAGCTCTTTAGCGCCCGGACTGCGCACACTGTTAATTGAAAAGTAGCTTTCGAGTTTTCGAGTTATCTCAGCTCGACTCATCCTTTTTAGCGACTCTTCATTGTTTTCCGCAAGCGCTTTTAACCCATTAACTATGTAATAGTTTTCTAAATACACAGGGGTGAGTTTGGCAGCGCACATACAGGCAAAAACCACCACGATAATCACCAGTAACCAGCCAATAGAGGATAACCCACGTTGTGAAGAGTCTGTACGCATAATGCAATCCTTAGCACCTCAGTGCTCTGATCAGAGTGGTATCAGTATAGATGTTGCACCCGGTTACTCAATGGCCCCTGCCCGATCGAAGCTCGGCAGACTGAACAATGAGTCCCAGTGCATCCAGACGGCCACCGCTTTGCCAACGATATGGTCCTCGGGAACAAACGGATCATCCCAGCCACGGCTGTCAAAGCTGTTATCGCGGTTATCGCCCATCATAAAATAGTGCCCCTCGGGTACACGCCAGGCGCCTCGCCGGCTGTACTGACCGGGGCGCAAATACTTGCGGGCGGTAAACTCGTGCTCGCCAAGGCGCTCCTCGGTCAGGCGATATTGCGGCGCCTGCGGCGGCAAGACGGCTTGCAAGGTCTCTGGCACAGGCTCTCCATTCACATAGAGCCTGTGATCAACATAGCGAATCTCGTCACCGGGCAGCCCCACTACCCGCTTAATGTAGTAAGTGTCGGGCAGATGCGGCGGGAAAAACACCATCACATCACCGCGCTCGGGGTCATTAATAGGAATAATTTTCTTGTTGATCACCGGTAGGCGTATACCGTAGGTGTATTTGTTGACCAGGATAAAATCACCGATATCCAAGGTCGGCTCCATAGAGCCCGAGGGTATCTGAAAGGGTTCGGCAACAAACGAGCGCAGCACAAACACCACCAGCAACACTGGAAAGAAAGACTTGCTGTACTCGACCAGCACGGGCTCGCGCTCAGCTGCGGCGACCGCCTGGAAATAAAGCTTGCGGTTTTCGCTGTGCTCCTCGCCGAGGTCGACACCGTCAAACTGCGCTTTGGCACTGGCCACTGCCCGGCGCCGGGGACCGGCCAAGACCAGCGCATCAAATAACCAGATGAGTCCGGTAACAAAAACCCCAATCGTCAAAATCAGGGGCAGGTTAATGTTTCCCATGCCTACGCCTTGTGTTTAGTTGTCCACCTGAAGCACGGCAAGGAAAGCGGATTGCGGAATTTCCACATTGCCCACCTGTTTCATGCGCTTTTTACCTTCTTTTTGCTTTTGCAGCAGTTTTTTCTTACGCGAAGCATCGCCACCGTAACACTTGGCCGTAACGTTTTTGCGCAGCGCCTTAACGGTGGTGCGGGCAATGATACTGCCGCCAATAGCCGCCTGAATCGCCACATCGAACATCTGCCGGGGAATCAACTCTTTCATTTTCTCGGTCAGGTTGCGGCCAATACTCTGAGCGTGGTCGCGATGAACAATCAGGGCCAGAGCATCGACCCGGTCGCCATTGATCAGCACATCCAGGCGTACCAACTTCGCCGCTTCAAAGCGGGAGAAGCTGTAATCGAGTGACGCAAAGCCCCGGCTCACCGACTTGAGCCGGTCGAAGAAGTCCAGCACCACCTCGTTCATGGGCATGTCGTAACGCACAGACACCTGCGAGCCCATGTAGTGCATGTCGCGCTGAACGCCACGCTTTTCCACACACAATGTAATCACAGCGCCAAGGTGCTCCTGGGGCACCAGAATATTGGCCTCGACGATCGGCTCACGCATCTCTTCGATCAGGCCGGGCTCTGGCAAGGACGAAGGGTTATCCACGTAGATGGTCTCGCCTTTGGTGGTCACCACCTCGTACACCACCGTCGGAGCCGTGGTAATCAAATCCAGGTCGTATTCCCGCTCTAGCCGCTCCTGAATAATTTCCATGTGGAGCATACCCAGAAAACCGCAGCGAAAGCCAAATCCCAGCGCATCGGAACTTTCAGGTTCGAAAAACAGCGAGGCGTCGTTCAGCGTCAGCTTTTGCAGCGCCTCTCGGAAATTTTCAAAATCGTCGGAGATGACGGGGAACATACCGGCGTAGACCTGCGGCTTAACTTTCTGAAAGCCGGGTAACGCCGCTGTATCAGGGAACTGACTGGAGATAATCGTATCGCCTACAGGTGCACCTTGAATGTCTTTGATTCCGGCAACCACAAAACCCACTTCACCGGCACGCAGCTCCTTGAGCTGAGTCAGTTTGGGGTTAAAGACACCCACGTTATCCACCACGTGGGCCTTGCCGATGGACTTGGTCACAATTTTGTCTTTCACCCGCAGCGTGCCCTGTTTGACCCGCACCAGCGAGACCACCCCCAGGTAGTTATCAAACCAGGAGTCGATAATCAGCGCCTGCAAGGGCGCGTTGATATCGCCCACAGGCGGCGGCACCAAGCGCACCAACTCTTCGAGCACATCTTCGATACCCAGCCCCGATTTCGCGCTGCAGCGCACGGCTTCGGTAGCGTCAATGCCGATGACATCTTCAATTTCCTGGGCGACCCGATCGGGCTCTGCCTGGGGCAAGTCCATTTTATTCAGTACCGGAATAACTTCCAGACCCTGCTCAATGGCGGTGTAACAGTTTGCTACCGACTGGGCCTCAACGCCCTGAGCCGCATCAACCACCAAAAGGGCACCCTCACAGGCGGACAGCGAGCGGGAGACCTCGTAGGAAAAGTCCACGTGCCCGGGCGTGTCGATAAAATTCAGCTGGTAGTTGACGCCATCGCGCGCCTTGTACTTGAGCGTGACACTCTGAGCCTTGATGGTGATGCCCCGCTCGCGCTCAATGTCCATGGAGTCGAGCACCTGCTGGGCCATCTCGCGGTCGGTCAGACCACCGCAGAGCTGGATAAAGCGATCGGCAATAGTGGACTTGCCATGATCGATGTGCGCGATAATGGAAAAGTTTCGTATATGACTGATTTCTATAGGATTAATGCTATCTGACATTCTGTCTCAACTCATGGATGCACCGGCTGTGTACATCGCGAAAACCATCTGGCGCAAGGCCGGCACCGACCGTCTTGCAAAGCGGGCAAGTGTAGCCTATTTGCAAGGTCCATGCTATGCACAGCGCCCGGCTTTCGCGCCGCCTGGCGGTATTTGATAGAATCGCCGCCACCGTAACCCCGCCCAACGCACTCAGGTAAAAAACCATGACTGACCCCAACAGCAGCCCCACACTCTCTCTGGCTTGCGACCTTATTGCCAGAGCCTCGGTTACTCCCGAAGACGCCGGCTGCCAAGCACTGATGACCCAGCGTCTGGAGCGCATTGGCTTTCGGGTAGAACATCTGCGGTTTGGCGAGGTTGATAACTTCTGGGCGGTGCGAGGCAATGCCGGCCCCATTCTTGTGTTCGCGGGCCATACCGATGTAGTGCCCACTGGGCCTGAAACGCAGTGGCAGCACCCGCCTTTCGAACCTCAGGTTATCGAGGGCATGCTGTGTGGCCGCGGCGCCGCCGACATGAAAGGCTCTCTTGCCGCCATGGTGGTCGCTTGCGAGCAATTCGTCGCTCAACACCCCGACCACTCGGGCCGTATTGGCTTTTTGATCACCAGCGATGAAGAGGGCCCCGCCGACAATGGCACGGTAAAAGTCGTTGAATGGCTGCAATCGCAGGGAGAGCCGATCGACTGGTGTATTGTCGGCGAGCCATCGAGCACCAATAAACTGGGGGATGTGATTAAGAATGGCCGCCGGGGTTCGCTGGGAGCTGAGTTGACTGTGCACGGGGTGCAGGGGCATGTGGCCTACCCACACTTGGCCGATAACCCGATACACGCCCTGGCCCCGGCTCTGGCTGAATTGGCAGCGACACAATGGGATCAGGGTAACGACTTTTTCCCGGCGACCAGTTTTCAGGTGTCCAATATTCAGGCGGGAACCGGGGCCACCAATGTCATACCCGGCAAAGCCCATGTGGTGTTCAACTTCCGCTTTTCCACCGAGGTGACTGAACAGCAGTTGCGCGAGCGCACAGAGGCGATTTTCGCCCGCCACCGGCTCAAGTACGACATTCTCTGGAAGCTCAGTGGCCAGCCCTTCCTCACGGCCAAGGGCTCACTGGTAGAGGCGGTGGTCAAAGCTGTGCAAGAGACCACGGGCACTCTGCCTGAGCTGTCCACCAGTGGCGGCACCTCCGATGGACGCTTTATCGCCCCAACCGGCGCTCAGGTGGTTGAGCTTGGACCGGTCAATGCCACTATCCACAAGGTGGACGAGCGAATCAGCGCGCAGGATCTGGAGCTGCTGACCCAGTGCTATCAAAAAGTGCTCGAGAACCTGCTGACCTAAACCTATTGCGCTACAGGTTGAGGAGAAGACTGCAAGGGAATCACCCGCCGCTGGCCCCGCTGCAACTCTTCCCGGGCCCAGCGGAATCTAGGAATACTGTCGATCAGTGCGTCCACCTCCCCGTCAGCGCGGGCCCGCTCAAGCCCGAGCAGAATTCGCTCGGCGATGCGATCGTCCCCCTTGCGCACAAAAAAGTAAATGTGGTTGGGATAGCTCAGCATTAAGTCACTCTCGATGGCCAGATCGAGCTCTGGGTACATACCCACTTCAGAGATAATCTGGTAGATGCCCCGCGGGAAATAGTCAAAGCGCCCTGCAGCCAGCATGCGAAACAATTGTGGATAGCCAGTGGCCGTCACCATGGGCAGTTCGTTGCTCTCAAGAACCCGCACTCCCGGCCACTGGGCACCCACTCCGGCGGTCAGTTGACGCAACTGCGCGAGCGAGCTGATAGAGGAAAACCGCTGCTGTTCGCCGCTGCGAATCAGCAGTAAACGATACTGACTGAGTTCCCCTAACAGAGAGACGGGCACCGCCTGAAGACGAGCGTCCTCCAGGCTCACCGATGTATGCCAGAGCAGATCCACACCGCCCTGCACCAGTGCCGCCTTGAGCCGGTCATCCACCATGACCACTTCGGGTTGGCGCAACTCGTAATCGCCAAATTCAGGGCGGGTTTTGTCCAATGCCAATGTCAGCAGCCGGGTAAAATAATAACTGTCGTGATCGATCTTATCCGAGTCGTAGGACGGCACAGTCAAAATCTGCGCACCATTGGCAAGTGCGGCTAGGCACAGCCAACAGATGATTCCTACCCACCACTTTGTTATTTTCATTATTGCCACGTCTGTAACTGTCAGTCACTTCGCTTTCAGTATAGGCGACTGCGCGCCACGTTTCCGCCAATCACCACCACTGTTATACTATACCTTTTGCGCGCACCTCTCGCCTAAGCAGGACTTCCTTGAAACAGTACACTCACTTTATTCGGCAAAACTGGGCTCTGCTCGGGTTTGGTTTTATCAGTATTTTCTGGGGCAACTTTGGCCAGTCATTTTTTATCAGCTGGTACGGCACCAGCATTCAAGCTTCCCTCGGCTTAAGCGCAGCGGCCTATGGCAGCCTCTACTCCGCCGCAACCCTGGCGAGCGCTCTGACCATTGTTGCCCTGGGCGCGCTGGTGGATCGCTGGCCGCTCGAGCGCTTTACCGCGGCAGTAGGTGCTGGGCTGACACTCGCCTGCCTGCTGATGGCCCTGAGCATCCACCCGGCTGTCTTGCTCTTGGGCTTTTATCTGTTGCGCCTGTGCGGCCAAGGGCTCCTGCCCCACGCGGCGCAAACCACCATGGCGCGTTATTTTGATAACCACCGCGGCAAGGCATTGAGCCTGTCAGCCAGTGGCGTGCCCGTCGGAGAAATACTGCTGCCGCTGATTGCTGTGGCGTTGATTGGGCTGATTGGCTGGCGCGGCAGCTGGATGATTCTCGCCGTGACCGTGCCTCTTATCTACCTGCCCCTCAGCCTCTGGCTGCTGCGCCGCTCACCGCACAATACCGCGGCAACACCTGGGGCGGCTCAGGCACCCGGGGCCATCAGCAAAGGGCGCCGCGATATGCTCACCGATTACCGCTTTTGGCTGGCGCTGCCGGCGGTACTCGCGGCACCGTTTTTGGTAACCGGAATTTTTATCCAGCAGGGTTTTATCCTCGAGCAAAAAGTCTGGGACCCTCTCTGGCTGGCCAGCTGTTTTGTGGTCTATGGCATTGCTCACTGGCTGAGCTCGATTTTCGCCGGCGTTTTGGTGGACTGGTTCAGCGCTCGCAAACTGCTGCCGTTTATGCTCGCCCCGCTGATCGGCGCCCTGGCTGTTCTCGCGTACCTGGACGGCTACTGGATAGCGCCAGTGTTTATGGCGCTGCTTGGCGCGTCCATTGGCGTAGCCAGCCCGATTATCGGCGCGCTCTGGGCTGAGGTTTATGGCACAGGCAAACTCGGCTCGATCCGCTCGTTAATGACCGCGTTTATGGTCTTCTCTACCGCCGCCTCGCCCGTGTTGTTTGGCGCGCTCATCGATCGCGGCACTAGCCTGCCCGCGCTCTTTGGCAACAGCGCGCTCGGTACTTTCTTGGCGGCCGTTCTGGTTTGTTTCTCCTATCCGAGGAGCACGTCCCGCGGTTGACACCCATCGGGGCATTGCTATGATCGAGCAGTTGTTGTCACAAGGAGCCCGCTGTGCACGCCCGATACCTGCTATGGCCCGCGTTTTTTATCGGCCAGTTTCTCAGTTGCGGCTTTCTCGCCTGGCACCTTTTGGCCCAGGTAGACTTCGCCTACCCTCAGGCTTATGAATTGCTGAATATAGACCGGCACATCGAAGAGTTTGGTCCTCAAAATCGCTATCGCCGAGGCTTTGCCGACACTGACAAGCAAGCGCATCTGAGCTTGTTTGGTCAAATTAACGACGCCATACATCACAAACCCGAAGCTCTCGCCGATATCCGATTTGCCCCTGACGGCGGCAAAACCCAGACACTGCTGCGCGAACCGGAAGTGGTCCACTTGCAAGACGTAGCCAGATTGATCAACGGAGTCTATACGCTAGGCTGGTTTTCGCTCGGGCTCACGGCACTAACGATGGGGGCATTACTCTGGCGTCGGGGCCCACTGCCGAGGCCCTTGCGAGTACTGACAGGCGTAGTCGGCGCGCTGAGTTTGCTGATAGCCGCGGTGTTTGTCATTGGGCCTAAGCGCGTGTTCTACACCCTACATACGTGGGTTTTCCCCCCTGAGCACCCCTGGTTTTTTTATTACCAGGACTCACTGATGACCACCCTGATGAAAGCGCCCGACCTGTTTGGCTTTATCGCCATTATTCTTCTGAGCCTTTGGCTTTTGCTATGGAGCATCAGCCTCTGGCTGTTCGTGCGTCTGTGGCGCGTCATCCCCTTCCACCACACGAGAAAATCGAATGATTATTCAGCAAGAGCAGATTGATCTGGCCACGGCAAAAGGTCCGATGCGCACCTATATCTACCGCCCGGCAGCCGAGGGCAGTTACGCCACGGTGATCTTCTATTCGGAAATTTTCCAGCAAACCGCGCCCATTGCCCGTTCGGCCGCTATGCTGGCCGGACACGGCTTTGTTGTGCTGGTGCCGGAAGTTTTTCACGAGCTGAACCCCATAGGTACGGTGCTAGCTTATGACGATCAGGGCAAAGACAAAGGCAACCGGGATAAATTTACCAAACCACTGGTCGACCACGATGCCGATACCCAGGCAATGATCGATTTCGTCCAAGCAGCGCCCTATTGCAGCGGCCGGGTGGGGGCCATGGGTGTCTGTATCGGCGGCCACCTGGCCTTCCGGGCAGCGCTGAACCCCAGGATCGGCGCGGCCGCTTGCCTCTACGCCACGGATTTACACTCCAACACACTGCCCGCAGCGCCAAGTGATCAAACTCTGGCACGCGCCGGCGATGTCAAAGGCGAGCTGTTGATGATTTGGGGCCGCCAGGACCCGCACGTCCCCGACGAGGATCGCGCCTTGATCAACCGCCATCTGCGCGAGGCTAACTGCCTGTTCAGCTGGCACGAATTCAATGGCCAACACGCCTTTATGCGCGATGAGGGCGAGCGCTATGATCCAGAGCTCGCCTTGAACTGCTATCGTTTGAGTGTGGATTTGTTTCGGCGCGCGCTTTAGCGCGCCCGGTGAATAGCGTCAACTAAGCAACCATTACTCTGTCTCGGGCGAGGCGTCAATATCCGCCAGCTTTCGCCGGATTTCCATCAGAATTTTTCCGTAAGTGTTGGTGCCGCGCTTATCCCGGCCACAGCCCCAGAAGTAGTCGTACTGGCTGTCTTCGACCAACAACAGATCGCCGGTTTCCAGTAGGGCTTTCGCCCGCTCCGGATAGGTGCGCATTTGGATATAGAGCGCGCGAGTCATCAGCGTGGGGCGCAATTGCCTCCAGTCCTTGCGCCGCTTTTTAAACCAGCCTTTGCCCGCCCTTCTGGCGTCCTCAGGGGCGGCCAATTGCCGAACCCGATCCCGCTCACTGGCACTGGCCAGCTGCATGGCCTGAAAGTAGTGCTCAACGCTCGGCCACTGTTGCCCCTCTAGCTCAAAAGGCTTCACCGCCAGGCGGCTGAATGGGTGTGTGGGATCGTCCATGGAAAACACATATTTGGGTGTGATGTCGACGCTGAACATACAATCTCTTTGAGGTAGGTGGCGCAAGCGCCGTGTTTGGGCCTGTTAACAGGTCTCTGAGGCAAGGCCCCATCTTGCCTCAGTGCTTGGGTGGTGGGTACCCCCATGGTGCAGCGCCTTGCGACAGAGAAACTCTCGAACCGAGGAGCGCAGTGCGACCAGGCCGTCGGCGTGAAAGAGATAGGGTGTCCGGCCGGCCTCTCTCAACTGCCGGGCCCAGTGCTTCCCCTGGCAAGCTCACCGATGTTGATCGCCCGCCCCCCAGCTCGCGGGCCCGGTGACCAAACTAGCGGCCACCTTAGCACATGGCGTACGGCGCCATGCCAGCCAGCGGCCGCCGTAGGGTCTTTAGCCGCCGCTGGTGAATAGCAGGCGCCGAAGACTGGCGGGGAAGCTTCACTACGATCGGCCGGGAGCTCGCGCCCAGAGCCGTTATAGAGCACTCGTCTTGCGTCGAGCTGGC
This sequence comes from Gilvimarinus algae, assembly GCF_030518215.1. Taxonomy (GTDB): domain Bacteria; phylum Pseudomonadota; class Gammaproteobacteria; order Pseudomonadales; family Cellvibrionaceae; genus Gilvimarinus; species Gilvimarinus algae. Next base: position 748,116 of record NZ_JAULRT010000062.1, on the reverse strand, counting down.
TAAAAACAGGCATCATCAAGCGGTTTCGCTGCATAAACCCCGACTCTCGCTTCCAGCCCCTTGCCCTGTGGGGCCTAGAGCGGGAGCGGGTCGGCAGCCCAAACCCGGCTGTCGCCTATTTCTTCGAGCTGCGCTTGACGCGCCGGACGTTCGAACTTACTCTAAGCCACCATTTTAAGGTTCAGCTGTACCCTCTATGACCTATTGCGTTGCCATCACCATGGACGCCGGTTTGGTGTTCTGCTCCGACTCCCGCACCAATGCCGGAGTGGACCAAGTCAGCACCTACGGCAAGATGTACCATTACAGCGTCCGCGGCGAGCGCGATTTCATCGTTCTTTCGGCGGGTAACCTGGCGACCACCCAGGCGGTGGTATCGCAGATCAAGCGTGATATCCGCGACAACGCAGCCACCAGCCTAAAGACCCTGCCTGATATTGCCGAGGCTGCCAGCTACTTGGGTGAAATCAGCCGACAGGAGCAGGACAAGCACGTCAGCGTGGGTGGCCCCAACGGCGGTACCAGCTTTGAGGCTAGCTTTATCATCGGTGGCCAGGTGGCGGGCGACAAACCCCGCCTCGCGATGGTCTATCCCCAAGGCAACCATATCACCACCTCCAAGGACACTCCCTACCTGCAAATTGGCGAGAGCAAATACGGCAAGCCGATTCTCGATCGCATCCTCTCGGCAGGTACCACCTTGGAAAATGCGGCACGCTGCGCCCTGGTGTCCATGGACTCCACCATGCGCAGTAATCTCACCGTGGGGCCGCCCATCGAACTTGGTATTTACCCGGCCGACAGCTTCGCGCTGACCCGTTTTCGCTTCGACGATGACGACGACTATTTGCGCGCGCTGAAAAAAGCCTGGGACAAATACCTGATTGAGGCCTTCGACCGCCTGCCCTCTCTCAACTGGTCAGATTCCGTATCACACGATGAACAAGGTTGAGCTTGTCTCGAACCGCCGGCGTGATGACAAAAGGGTAGGCATCGGCCAGGCCCATACTGCGATTCAAGGCATTCAGGCCCACCGATAGCTCCAGCCACTCAGACAAAATCGCGTCCATATCACCCGGCTCAGCATCGCGGCTGATCAAGCCGAAGGTTGTCGCCGTCTCCAGGGTGTCAACAATATGCAGGTAGTGGGCCCAGGTTTCCGCCCAGTCTTCCAGCGGGTGGGCCTGGGCATAGTTACTGATGTAAGCCTTGTGCCAATCGGCGCTCGGGGACAGTGCATAGTAGCGATTCAACGCCTCACCGTAATCGGTTTGTGGATCGCCGAACAAGGTTTCAAAGGATTCCCGCCACTGGCTGTCCGCCACCAGAATTTCGTAGTAGTAGTGGCCAATTTCATGACGAAAATGGCCGAGTATGGTGCGGTAATGCTCACCCAATTCTTCACGCACTCGTTCACGGTAGAGGTCATCAGCCTCAGCAAGATTGATGGTAATCAATCCACTTTTGTGACCAGTGGCAATAAAACTCTCAGCCATATCAGGATTAGTGCGGGCATCCTCTAAAAACGCAAACGCCAGATTCACGCCGCGATTATTGGCTGGGGTCAAAGCCAAGCCAAGAGACAAGAGCGAATAGAGCAGGTGGCGCTTGGCCTCCTCCAGCTTGATCCAGCGGCCAATGTTCTCAGCACCGCTCAGATCCGGCACCGTACGGTTCAAACGGCAGGAGATGCAGTAAGGCTTGTGCTCCCCTTCCGGCAACAGCCAATTGCAGGCCCCATAGTCGCGCTGGTTGCGACAGTAGCGAAACCGCTTACCATCACTGTCATCCACTCGCCAGGCGCCCTCGACTCGAAGCGACCGCATTTGAAGACGCTGAGGGTCAAAACCAAGGCTGAGTCCACAGTTCAAACAGCGACTATTGTGAAAGAAAACCCGGGCCCCGCACTGACAGTGAAAATCCCTCACGAGGCAACCTGCACCTCAGGCAAAAACCAAGTAGCAGCGACGACTTGGTGAATGGAGGCGATCTCCGCTTGCACGTTATCGATATAGTCGTGCAATCCATCGTCGATCAGCACGGTAAAGTCGGCGGTCTTCAGCTGCCGCCGGACACTGGCGAGCACACGGAGCACCTCATCATTATTGGGCAGGCGGGCCACGCAATCGGCCAACTCGCCCAGGCAGTGCTCGACCGCCCGCGGAAACAGCGGATCCTGAAACAGGTACATCACCACATCCTCGGCATTGACGCGATCGAGCACATGTTGGCGATACATTTGATAACCGCTGAGCGAGCGCAACACACTCATCCACAAAATATTGGCATAGGGCTCATTACTGCTGTTGTCTTCATAAGCGCGCGGCAAAATACGGCTCGCCCCCACATCGACAATGCGCGAGGTCATATCGGCGCGCTCAAGATTGCGCCCCAGGCGAATAAAGCTGTAGGCATCGTTCTGGCTCATGCAACCTGCCAACATGCCGGTAAACTGCTGGACACGACTGATCACCGCCTCCAACAAAATATGTCGCTCCCGACGGGCAGTCCCTCTGGCAAGGTTTTCTTTCAGATACCAGTACAAATCGTTGATCAACTCGTAAATTTCTGAGGGCATCACCTCGCGCGTAATCCGCGCATTTTCCCGCGCATAGGTGATAGCGCTGATCAAAGAACAGGGGTTATTGGTATCGGCCAGCATAAACCGCATGACAGCGCGCTCATCGGCGTTGTCAGTGTCTTTTTGAAAGAAATCGCCACCGCCACTGATGTCCACCAAAGTGCCCCAGCCGACGCTGACCCCCCTCGGCAAGTCGAGCAGCAGCTTGGTGTTGACATTGATCAACCGGGCGGCATTTTCGCACCGCTCCATATAGCGGCTCATCCAGTAAATTCGCTCCGCAACACGAGACAGCATTATTTGCCCTCCTCTACCACGACCCAGGTATCCTGACTACCGCCGCCTTGCGACGAGTTAACCACGTAAGACCCTTTGCGCATAGCCACGCGCGTCAAGCCGCCTGCGGTAACAGAACTGGTGCGCCCCTGCAAAACAAAAGGCCGCAAGTCGATATGCCTGGGCTCGGCGTTCTTGGTACCAATAATGGGCGTTGTCGACAATGAAATAAGCGGTTGCGCCATATAGTTGCGCGGTGCTGCCTTGATTCGGGCCGCGAATTCTTCGCGCTCTTTTTTGCTTGCCTGCGGTCCGATCAGCATTCCGTAACCGCCGGATTCGTTGGCGGGTTTAACCACCAGCTTGTCCAGGTTGGCCAATACGTGATCGCGCTGCTTTTTGTCGATACACAGATAACTGGGCACATTGGGCAGTATGGGGTCTTCCCCGAGGTAGTATTTGATCATTTGCGGGACAAAGGTATAGATGACTTTGTCGTCGGCCACTCCAGCACCTGGTGCATTAGCGATCGCGACATTGCCTTTGAGCCAGGCGCGCATTAAACCTGGGACACCAAGCACCGAGTCCGGGTTAAACATTTGCGGATCGAGAAACAGATCATCAATGCGCCGGTAGATCACATCCACCGGCGCCAGCCCGCCAATGGTACGCATAAACACATGATCGTCTTCCACCACCAGATCGCTGCCCTCCACCAGCTCTACCCCCATCTGCTGGGCGAGATAGGAATGCTCAAAGTAGGCGGAGTTATAAATTCCCGGAGTTAGCACCACCACTTCCGGAAATTCTAAGGGTCTCGGTGAGATAGCGGCGAGAGTGTCGAACAGTTGATTCGGGTACTCGGTAACCGGCAGGATGTTATGGTTTTCAAACAGCTCAGGGAAAATTCGCTTGGTGACTTTGCGATTTTCCAGCATGTAGGAGACGCCAGAGGGCACCCGCAGATTGTCCTCCAGCACATAGAAGCGCCCGTCTTTATCGCGAATCAGATCACTGCCGCAAATATGAGCCCAGACACCAAACGCGGGCTTCATGCCGACACATTCCGGGCGAAAGTTTACCGAGTCTGCCAGCAACTCCGCTGGCAGCACTTTATCCCTAACGATTTTTTGGTCGTTGTAGATATCGTTGATAAAGCAGTTGAGCGCCTGTAGGCGTTGGATCAGCCCTTTTTCCGTGTGAAGCCATTCGCGCTGGGCAATAACCCGCGGGATAATATCGAAGGGCCACGCCCGGTCAATATTGCCGGCCTCGGAGTAGACCGTGAAGGAAATACCCATGGTCTTGATTGCAAGCTCGGCGGAGAGCTTGCGCTCGGCGATGTCATCGCCGGTCAAACTGGCGAGGTACTTGGCCAGCTGTCGGGACACTTTGCGCGGGTGACCCGGAGAGCTGATCAGTTCGTCGTAAAATTCACCACTGTCGTAGTCGCGCCAATCAATCTGCATGAACTCTCCCTCTGGCGATGATCGTTCTCAAGCTCCAGCATAAGTCAGGCCAGATCGAAGCGCAATTACATCCCCCAAACGAGAATTCTATTCCGGTGGGTCAACCACGCCGGCGGTATTGGTGTTGACACGGAACCAGCCGGCGATACTGTATCGCTCCCGCGTCGCGGGCAAGACCTCGTGCGGAAAATCCTCGCTGAGAAACACCACCAGGCGCCCTGCAAGGGGCACTACCCGCTGCAAAACCGCATCATCTGCCCTAGTGTAGAGCACAAGCTCACCACCGGCGTAGCAATCCCACTGGGTATTGAGGTAGAGAACGGTGGAGAGCACCCGGTTCGAGCGACCCTTGAAGGCGTCCAGGTGCTTTTTGTAAAAAGTGCCTACGGGATAGAAAGCCAAATGACTTTCATAGTCAAACAGCCCCATAAACAATCTCTGGTTGAGTCCGATCTGAATCTGGCCCATGATGCCAAGAAAGCGTGTAGCCGCCAGAGACTGCCCCTCTAGCCAGCAAATTCGGTCTCCGCGAATGTCTCTGGCTACGGTAAAGGCTTGGTCGCGGCCGATACCGGCGGTCTTAAATTGGCAATCCGGGCGGTCAAACTCGGTGCGCAGGCTCTGTATCAGCAGCGGGTCAAACAGATCATCAACGACCGCGTAGCCCTCGCTTACAAGCGCATCGGCCAACTGATCGAGCACGGACTCGGCAACGGTAGAGTCTGGTGGGTGTTGATCGATCTGTGGCAGTCTCACTGAACGCTCCTCGGCTTGGACAGCCGTGCTTATACCGCCGGCCAGCCAGCAAGGCAAGCGCTTTTTTCAGGCTAACAGTTTACCCATGGCCGTCAACGGCCCCCTGTGAGAGAACGAATAAACCCATGTCATTCAAGCACCGACTGGAACACCTAAGCCAGGAGCCTCTAGAGCAGAGCTTCAAAAAATTCCGCTTGGGCGCCGCCATTTTTTTTTGCGGCATGTTGGTGGTTTACCTGGCGGCCAAAGTGCTGACCCCCTCGCTTGCGCAAGAGTGGGTAACCCTGGCTGGCCTAGTGTTGGTGGGGCTTGGCTTCGGCCTTGCCCTACTCGCCCAGGCGCGCATGCTACTGGCCCGGCTGTTGCGTTTTTGGAAGAAGCCTGAGTAAAGCCGACGGCCTTACTCCTGAGTATCGTTCAAGCTGTCGGGAAGTTTTTTCAGAGTGTAAATATCATAACGGCTGGTTTTTCCCTCGAGCCTGTAGCTCGGCGCCCTATTGGCCAAATCGGGTGCCTTGCGCGGCCTCTTGACCACCACCCGGTAGCGGGCGGCCACCAGCGCACTCGCCAGCAGCTCGTCGGCGTCAGCGTCTGCCCCCACCAAACTGTGAAAAGCTTTCATTTCCTTTTTCACTTCGGCCGACTTCTGCCGCTGGGGGAACATAGGGTCCAGATACACCACATCGACAGAGTGTTCAGCGCTTGCCATGCTCAGGCGGGAATCAACCTCAAGGAGCTGCATGCGCGCCACAATAGCGACAACTGCTGGGTCCTGCGCCTGCCTGGCCCTGTCCAGACCATCGGCTAAGAGCGCAAATACCGCAGGTGAGCGCTCAAAGAGACGAACCTGGCAGCCGAGCGTTGCCAGCACAAAGGCATCGCGACCAAGTCCGGCCGTCGCATCCAGCACCAGGGGTTTAACGCGGGCCTGCACCCCTACAGCCTTGGCAATCATCTGACCCTTGCCACCGCCAAACTGTCGCCGGTGATTGACCGCACCAGAGACAAAATCGGCGCGCACGGCGCCTGGGGCCTTGGGGCCTGTGGCCATCAAACTGAGGCCAGTTGCCTCAAACAGCAGGGCGAATTCAGGCTCGGCCAGATCAGCCGGGCTGACGTCAAACAGAAGAGAGGCCCCCATAACGCTCGCCAGCCGAGCGCCGGCTGAGCGCTGCTCGGGATGATTACAAATAACAACGGGCGGAGTCATAAAGCGATTGTCCTGCCTAATATCGCCCGCCCGGGCAATCAGGGGCGGCTTAAAACCGCCCAGTTTAGCAGAATCAACGCGGCACCAGATCAATTTCCACCCGGCGGTTTTGTGCCCGGCCGGCGCTGGAAGAATTGCTGGCAACCGGGTAGCGCGGGCCATAGCCAACGGCGTTCATACGGCCATAATCGACCTTGCGCTGGCCCAGATAATCGCGCACGCTCTGGGCCCGGCGCTCGCTGAGAAGCTGGTTGTAACTGTCAGCGCCGGTGGAGTCGGTATGTCCGGCAATATTGACGTTGGTTTCTTTGTATTCTGCCAATACCAGTGCCACTGAATCCAACACATCATGGAACTCGGGGCGGATTCTGTATTGGTCGGTTTCAAAGGTGATGTTGCCCGGCATAATCAGCGAAATGGTATTGCCTTCGCGACGTACCTGGACACCACTGCCCTGCAATTTATTGCGTAGCTCGGTTTCCTGGCGATCCATATAATGCCCTACACCGCCGCCAATGGCGCCACCCGCCACGGCACCGGTGAGGGCGCCCTTGCCACGATCTTTTTTGCTGGACGAGGCAACGCCAACCGCTGCACCGGCAACGGCACCGATCACCGCGCCGGTGGTGGCATTGGACGTTTTCTTCTCACCCGTGTAGGGATCGGTGGTCGCACAACCGCTTAAAGCAACTAAAGTAAAAATGGCAACAAACTGTTTCATATTGACTCCTGACAACTGGCCAATGATTCTCGGCCCGTAATGCTATACCATTGAGCGGCAAAGTGTTTCGCCTGCTGTCACAAATTACAGGAAATGGCTTAACCGAAACTGAATTCAGCCTGACACTTATTGCGACTGTCAGGCCTCCCGGCACTGAGACCGCACCTCATGAAAATAGCTCCCTGGACCTTTCTTACCTGCCTTTTAATCGGCTGCAAGGGCTACGATGTTTCCGTCAACGACCGCGTTGTGTATACCCCCAAGCCCCTCTTAAGCGACTATGCCGTAGAGGATCGCAATCTGGATGTCTGTCTGGCGCAAACCATCAAAGATCACAAAGTTACCCAGGTGGCAGAGCTCACCCGCCTGCGTTGCACGCACGCGGGTATCGAGACCCTGGCGGGGCTACAAAAATTCTACGCCCTGACTGAGCTGGACTTGTCCGATAACAAGATTACCGACATCACCGCAGTCGCCAACCTGGGTAAACTGCGCACACTGATTCTCGAAAACAACGCTATTGAAAATACGGCGCCGCTACTGAACTTGATCAATCTGACGGATCTTAATCTTGCCGGGAACCCGGCAGCCGGGTGTGCCGACCTGCTGCAACTCGAAACTTCCATTGACGAAAACCGGGGCAAGACAAGCTTGCCAGAGCATTGTCAGTAGCTATCAGACAGCAAAGGTCAGACCCACTATGTTGCGAAACTGGCGGACCACTCGCATTTTGACAGGCTCTGAGTTGATAGGCCCCACCACTTTGCGGAACAGCACATCGACAACGGTGCCGACTGGCGGGTTGGGCTGGTTGTCAATGACGACCTGGGCACCACCGTCGGAGATATCGGTGGTAAAGCCGACGATGGTGCCGATGCCCGGATGGGTCATTTCGACGCGGATACTGCGACTGGTGCGTTCGTGCTGACGACGTTCCATTGCAGCCAAGGCTCCTCTATAGGCTGTGGGAGTCTCGCTCCCATCGTGTTGTGTATCTCACTATAGCAAATAGTTTCACGCCAAAGCACTTTCGACGCCAAGCACACTGACATCCAGCCAGCCAAATCCCTCGTTCTGACAGGCATAAATGACGTTGGCGACTTCCGCCGAAACCGGCTCAATCGCCTCGCGTGCCAGCTCCAAGGTGTTGTTTTTCTGGCTGATATGGGCGATCACCAGATGTTGCAGCCGGGCGGTATCCAGCCTCTTGAGAAAGCCGGCCGCCTGCTGGTTACTCAGGTGTCCCCAGGGGCCCCCGACCCTCTGCTTTAAAGACGGCGGGTAAGGTCCGCCGGCGAGCATACGCGGATCGTGATTGGCCTCTAACACCAGCGCATCGCACCCTTGGTAACTTTGCTCAACATGCGGTGAAATACTGCCGAGATCGGTCAGCACACCGACCCGCAAACCATCGGCCTCAAAGACAAACTGGGCGGGTTCGCGGGCATCGTGAGGCACAGCCACGGGCTCGACCTTAAGATCGCCAATGGCAAAAGGCTGATAGCCCTCAATCAGCTGGAGATGGGGAAGCATACCGTGGTTTCGGCTGTGATAGGTGCCTGGGGTCATGTACACCGGCAAAGTAAAGCGGCGCGCCAGTGCGGCAACTCCCTTGATATGATCGGAGTGCTCATGGGTTACCAGAACCGCACTCAGCTCGCCCGCGCTGTACCCCAGGCGCTCGAGGCGAGCCAGTGCTTCTTTGACACTGAAACCGCAGTCGATCAGCAGCGCACCGCCGCGCCACTCAAGCAAGGTGGCATTACCCTGGCTGCCGCTGCCCAGTGAGGCAATACGCAAATGTCCCCCTCCGGTTCGGAGCCAGCGCACCGGGCTCCGCTCGTGATCAGGCGTTAAATCAGATTAGTGCGCAGCAAGGTCAAGAGTTCGCGAGCCTTGCGCGGATCCAGGCGCTTACCGTAAGGATCGCGCAAGTGCACCGTGTAGTCGCCGGACTCGCCCTTAATGAACAGCAGATAACCGGGCGCATCGGAAAAGGTTTTCTCGTTTTTGCGGTTCGACAGAGGCGCACGTTCAAACTCATCGCCTTGCGGCACCACTGTCAATAGCTGGGCCAACGTGTAGGGGCTGGTATGTACGGCCTTGCGATCGCTCTCAAACCAGCCACTGAACCAACCGTCGTCTTCCGGCTCCAGAGGCTCGTAAGCCAAATAGTAGACACCGTCGTCGGGAGCACTGTCGTAGACAGCAAAACCGTCTTCTTTCATCGAATGAAAGAGGGTCGCCTTGGCCCTCGCCTCGTTGAGGCGAATCTTCATGACTGGCTCTTTTTCTTCCACCACCAACGCCGACTTGGCCTCGCCGCCGATGGCTTGTGCCAGCAGTGAAGTGCCGCCTATAGTCTCATCGCGGGCCAGCGCCGCTGCCAGCTCGTCCAACAGCCAGGACTCACGCTCAGCTGAGGAAGACTGCATCGGCCAGGGAAGATCACCGCCCGGCTCTGAGCCCGGCACCGACTGGTGCACAATATGGATTTCACTCGTCTCTGGCTGAACGCCCTGATCAATTTGCACCCGATAGCGGTCTGTGGTGCTCAGGTCAGTCTTGAACTGCAGCCAGTGGCTTTCGATGATGCCGCGGCCAATATCGGCACTGGCAACATCGACGTTATTGTCATTGAGAAAACTGCGCACCCGGGGCCACACTTCACCGGGAGAAACGTTCATCAAAATCCAGCGCTCATCGCCCAGCCGCTGAATCTTTACGTTTTCCTGCATCAGATTGGTTGCCAGCGGCAAGGGGCGCGGCACTTCGGACTGCTGCTCGCCTGCCTGGTCGTCAAACTCGCTCTCTTTGATAGGCGGTATGGGGTAGAGTTTGCCAAGGCTCTGATCACTCATGCCCTCGGGCACTTTGAGCGGCTCTATTTTGTCGGCTTTCTGGTAGTCGGCCTCGCGGTTGCGAAAGTAGGCCTCGTCTCCCCAGAAAACGCCGCAGCCGACGATCTGAGCCACCATTAGTAACAGCAGGCCCCGCAGGGCTATTGTTTTTATCATAAGAGGTTCTTAACTCGCTTGAATCAATCCGGCATCGCGCAGTGCTGTGCGCACTTGCTCGTGATACACCTCGGACAGGGTCGTCATCGGCAAGCGTATGCCAGTGTCGATTACCCCCATTTGCGCCAGCGCCCACTTGACCGGAATCGGATTTGCCTCGAGGAACAGCGCCCGATGCAGCGACATCAGCGAATCGTTGATAGCCCGAGCCTGCTCTGCGTCACCGGCAATGGCAAACTCGCACATCTGCGCCAGCTTGTCGGGTATGACATTCGCCGTCACAGAAATATCCCCATGACCGCCGAGAAGCATCAATTCAACCGCTGTTTCGTCGTCGCCCGAGATAACTTTGAAACCATCGGGGGCGCCATCAATGATCGCCTTAGCCCTGGCCATGTCACCAGTGGCTTCTTTGATACCGATGATATTTGGCAATTTTGCCAGCTCCAGTACCGTTTCCGGCAACAGGTCAACCGCAGTTCGACCGGGGACGTTGTAGAGAATCTGGGGAATATCGACAGCTTTGGCGATGTGCTCATGGTGCAAGTACATGCCGCGCTGGGTGGGTTTGTTGTAATAAGGTGCCACCAGCAGACAGGCATCGGCCCCCGCCTCTTTGGCGCCCTGAGTCAATTCGACGGCTTCGGACGTGGAGTTGGCGCCAGTGCCGGCAATCACGGGGACTTTCCCGTTGACCTGATCCACGACGCGCTTGATGACCGCGAGATGCTCATCCACATCCAAGGTGGCGGACTCACCAGTGGTGCCCACCGCGACAATCCCGTGAGTGCCCTTTTCCAGATGCCAGTCAACCAACCGCGCCAAACCGGCCCAGTCCAGTGAATTATCGGCATTCATCGGGGTTACCAGGGCAACCATACTGCCTTGAATCATACTCTCTCCAATCAGGGATTCAGCCGTCGCCGACAGCGCCTGCGACACCCGCTGCAGCGGGTTATCGGCAATTCGCAAAATCTGGCGACATGTTACGCACCGCCGGGAAGCGAGACAAGCGCCTCTCAGCTCTTTTTAAAGTCAAGCATGCGGCGAAGAGGCCGCATGGCTTGCTCGGCCAAGGCCGCGTCGACAAAAATCTCGTTGTCGTCGCGCTCAAAGACCTCCGCTAAATTGTCCAGCGCATTCATCGCCATCCAAGGGCAATTGGCGCAGCTGCGACAGCTCGCCCCACTACCGGCCGTGGGGGCGATGTGAAAGGTCTTGTCGGGGCAGCGCTGCTGCATTTTAAAGAAAATACCCTGATCCGTGGCGACGATAAACTCACGATTGGGCAGAGTTTCGGCAGCCTTAATCAGCTGCGACGTGGAACCCACCACATCAGCCAGCTCCACCACAGCCTGAGGCGACTCCGGGTGCACCAAAACCGCCGCGCCGGGATACAAGGCTTTCAGATCTTCAACGCCACGGGCTTTGAACTCCTCGTGAACGATGCAGGCGCCATCCCACAGCAAGACATCCGCGCCAGTTTGTTTTTGCACATAGCTGCCAAGGTGCTTGTCAGGCGCCCAGAGGATTTTCTCGCCGCGCTTATCGAGATAATCCACTACATCCAGGGCAATACTGGAGGTAACCACCCAGTCGGCCCGTGCTTTCACCGCCGCCGAGGTATTGGCGTAGACCACCACAGTACGGTCGGGGTGCGCGTCGCAAAAGGCAGAAAACTCATCGGCAGGACAGCCGATATCCAGTGAACAGGTTGCCTCCAGCGTCGGCATAAGTACGCGTTTATGCGGTGTGAGGATCTTGGCCGTTTCACCCATAAACTTTACACCGGCAACCACCAGGGTCGTGGCGGGGTGCTCTTTGCCAAAGCGTGCCATTTCCAGTGAATCGGCCACACAGCCACCGGTTTGCTCGGCCAGCTCCTGAATCACCGGGTCGGTATAGTAGTGGGCCACCAGCACAGCGTTATGCCGCACCAGTAAGGCCTTGATTTTAGTGATGTACTCAGCTCTTTGCTCGGCTGACAGTTCACTGTGCGTGCCAATGCCCTCAAGGTGCTGCTTGACCACTTGACGGTCAGAGGCCAGCGGCTCGGCCCCTGAATGTTCAATCACTTCGCTGGACATAATTTGAATACCACGGTTGGCGCCAGGCCGTGTTCGGGCGGCGCTTTTCTCTGACGCCATTCTACCATACTGACGAAAACCGATAGGGAATCAGACAGATAGGAGTGCAAGGGTTCCTTCGCTGATGTTTTTCTAGCCAAAGAAAAAGGCGCCAGGAGACTTCCTGGCGCCTTTTTGTATGGTGGGTCGTACTGGATTCGAACCAGTGACCAATTGGTTAAAAGCCAACTGCTCTACCAACTGAGCTAACGACCCATAAACTGATTGTAGATTGCCGCGCTAAAGCGCACTCTCTTCCTGTCGTACTGGATTAGCCTTGCGCATCCTGCGCTCGGGGGCTTCGCCCTGCCGCTTTCGCGGCACTCCCATTCGCTCCCGGCGAATGGGTCGAACCAGTGACCAATTGGTTAAAAGCCAACTGCTCTACCAACTGAGCTAACGACCCGACGACTGAGAGCAATCTCTGCCAAAACCCGCTCAGGCAAACGGCCTGCCGGTGGTCTTGGGCTCCCAAATCAGAGGCGCACATAATAATGATTTAGTCAGAAAAAACAAGCGCTTTTTTGCAATTAATCAGTAATAAATGGCAATTGATCAAACACTTACCGCTGCTAGCGATACCGCGTTGGATCCTTCACTCCCGCTTGCTCGAAGCCCACGCGACGCAGTCTGCAACTGTCGCAGCGCCCGCACGCCAAACCCTCGTCATCGGCCTGGTAACAGGAAACTGTCAGGCTGTAATCCACGCCCAACTCCAAACCCCGCTGGACAATCTGCGCTTTGGTCATGTCAATCAGCGGCGTGCGTATTTTCAGGCGATGCCCTTGCGTGCCCGCGCGCGTAGCCAAATTGGCCATTTTTTCATAGGCCGCGATGTACTCCGGCCGACAATCGGGGTACCCCGAATAATCCACAGCGTTCACGCCGATAAAAATGTCATCCGCACCCAACACCTCGGCCCAACCGAGGGCAATCGAAAGAAAGACCGTGTTGCGCGCCGGCACATAGGTCACCGGCACCCCCTGAGTTTCCTCTTCGGGTACCGCAATGCCCTGATCGGTGAGCGCCGAGCCGCCAATTGAACCGAGATCCAGGCGTATCACTTTATGGTCGACGCTGCCAAGCGCAATCGCCGCGCGCTCGGCGGCATGCAACTCGGCCCTCATCCGCTGGCCGTAATCAAAGCTAATGGTGTAGCACTGGTAACCCTCAGCACGGGCAATGGCCAACGCGGTGGTCGAATCCAAACCTCCAGAGACCAGTACCACGGCTTTTTTCTGACTCATGATTCGTCCTCTTTTAATGGCCCGGGGTATCGTCCCACAGCAATTTGTGCAACTGCAGCTGAAAGCGCACCGGCAGGTTATCCGCCACCACCCAGTCAGCGAGATCCCGCGGGCGGATCTGCCCGTAGCTCGGGGAGATGAGCACATCGCCCACTCGCTCGGCCAGCCGGTGCTCGTCGATTTTAAGTTTGGCCCACTGGTAGTCCTCACGCGAGCAGATCACAAACTTGATTTGATCGGCTTCGCCGAGCAGGGCCAGGTTTTCCCATAGGTTGCGCTGCGACTCTCCGGAGCCGGGCGTTTTCAAGTCCATGACTTTAATCACCCGTGGGTCGACCTGCTCCAGCGTCATGGCGCCACTGGTTTCAAGGGACACCTGATAGCCGGCATCGCACAACGCACGCAGCAATCGGGGCGTATCGCGCTGAGCCAGGGGCTCGCCACCGGTGACACAGACATAGCGCGGGCGGTAAGCGGCCACTTTTTCCAGCACCAGTTCAAGCGACATACGCTCCCCGCCGTAAAAGGCGTACTCGCTGTCACAATAGCCGCAACGCAAGGGACAGCCTGTCAGGCGCACAAACACGGTAGGCAAGCCAACGGTGGTCGACTCGCCCTGCAGCGAATAAAAAATCTCGGTTATCTTGACGCTCGCGTCACTCATAAGTCTCTACCAAGCAGCCTTCACCCTGGGGCCGTCGAGTGCTATTCTAGTTGGCTTTGTCACTGCCACGGCAACGGGCCCACAGATGAAACCGGTCAAATCCAAAAAGGAGCAGCGCCAGGAACTGGAGGCACAGATACGCGAGTACGAAGCTCGGGGCGGCAAGGTCAATCAGGTACCTCGTGGGCTGTCGGGGCGTGAAGACACCCGCAACCCCATGCCCCACGTATTCGACAAAAAAGCCGAGCCCGATACCCGCACGCCAGTGACGGAGGTCATCGCCGCGATTGAGCAGCGCCGCCGCCCCCAGCCGCCACTTCGTGAAGTGCGCAGTCCAAACCGCAAACCGCGTAAAAAAATCATCTACGACGAGTTCGGTGAACCCCTGCGCTGGGAGTGGGATACCTGAGCCTTAGGACTCAGGCACCGCCTCCCAGACAATCAATCAACCAGCCCGTAGTCGTTACGCAGAATATCAATGATTTCCTGCTTAGGGTTGTCCGACAGCTCAACGGCTTCACCTGTGATTTTCTCAGCGATACCACGGTAGGTTTGCGAAACCTGCATCAATACAGACTCGGGCAACGCATTGTCGCGCGCCAGCGCCTTGCGTTCTTCCATGCGATCCTTGTTGAGCAACACGTCCGGGTCATCGAAGTGGCTGAGCAGCAACTGCCGAAACTCTTCTTTGGACTTTTCCACGACCTCGCCGTCGCGATAGCTCGGGCCATCCCAGATACGCGACGAATCCGGCGTGCCGACCTCGTCCATATAAATCAATTTGTCGTTACCAGCGGCGTCAGTCACATAACCGAACTCGAACTTGGTATCGACAAAAATTTGGTCGAGCTTGGCCAGCTCGTCACTGATCACATCAAAGCCCTCTTTCAGCAGCTTTTCGTACAGATCGATGTCCGCCTTATTCTGGAAGTTAAAGGCAGCGAAATTGGCCTCGATATCCGCTCGGGTGATATTGACGTCATCCACTTCCGGCACTCCGGGAATGCCCTTAAGGATGCCTTTGGTTGACGGGGTGATCAAAAGTTCAGGCAGCTTCTGGTCTTTCTCCAGGCCGTCTGGTATTTCAATACCGCAAAACTCCCGCTCGCCCTTGGTGTAGGCGCGCCACATGGAGCCGGTAATGTACTGGCGACAGATCGCCTCAATCATGACCGGGCGCGCTTTCTGGACAATCCACACCAGCGGGTGCGGAATATCCAGAATATGGCTGTCAGCCAGCCCCTTTTCCCGGAAAAGTCGAAACCAGTGGTTGGATATCGCATTCAAAGCAGCGCCCTTGCCGGGCACCCCATTCATACCGCCCTCGCCGTGCCAAATGCAGTCAAACGCCGAGATACGGTCACTGATGACCATAATTGCCAGCGGCGCATCGGCGGCCACATCGTAGCCTTTCTCGGCAATCAGCCGGCGACTATCGGCCGGCGTCAGCCAGTAGACAGAACGCACTTTACCGCTGTGAACCGGCAATTCGGTGCGAATGGGAAGATCGTTGTTAACAGCAAGAACTCTGTCAGCAAGATTCATAGGATCAGTCACTCCAGAACGGAAAAACCGGCGATATTAGCAGAAAATGCAGCCCCTGGCACTGTTTTACCAGGGCAGACGAGTGCCATCCCAGTGGAAGAACTGGCCGTTATCCTCCGGCGTAAGCCCTTCGATCACCCGAGCCAGGCGCTCGGCCGACTGCTGCGGCGCGTAAATGCGCCCCTTGGGAATTCGGTCAGTAAAGGGCTCAGACAGGGGCGAGTGCGTTGTCCCCGGATGCAGAGCGACCACGCAGACCTCCCGGTGGCGGCGCGCCAGTTCAATCGCGGCCGTGCGGATAAGCATATTTAAGGCCGCCTTACTGGCTCGGTAACCATACCAACCGCCCAGACGGTTATCGCCAATACTCCCCACTTTGGCGCTGAGAAACGCCACCTTGACCGCCGCCTCGCGGTTCAGCAGTGGCACCAGGTGCTTGAGTATTAGCACCGGGAGAATGCTGTTAACCGCAAAGTAATGCGCCAGATGCTGGCTTTGAATATCCGCCAGCCGCTTCTCGGGGATCACCAGATCATCGTGCAACACCCCCACGCAACACAGAATCAGGTTCGGGCGCACCCCGGCCCGACGGCACCGCAGGGCCACCTCAGCCAGGGATGTTTCGGAATAATCGCTGGAAAACGTCAGGTCATAGGGGCCGGCACCGGTAGCGGTTCTGCCCACACCTATCACTCGGTGGCCGGCCTTTTGGAAGTGTTCAGCCAGCGCCAGCGCCAGGGTACTGCCAGCGCCGGCAATCAGTACATCGGACATTTGTCCCTCCGGTTTTCAAACGTTACAACCAGTCTTTACGTTTGAAATACCAAAGCGGTGCAATAGCCGAAATGACCATAACCAGGGTGCCCGTCAGATAACCCCACTCCCAGTGCAAACCGGGAATAAACTCAAAATTCATCCCGTAAAAACTGGCCACCACGGTCGGCGGCAGGAAAATCACTGCCGCAATGGAGAAGGTCTTGATGATCTGGTTCTGCTCAATGTTGATAAAACCTTGGGTGGAGTCCATCAAAAAGTTAATTTTGTCGAACAAAAAGGCAGTGTGCGACATAAGCGTATCCACATCACGCTTAATTTCCCGGGCGGTCTCCTGCAACTCAAAGTGTTCGCGCAAATGGCGCTGCAAAAAGGAAATGGAACGTTGAGTATCCATCAGACACAAGCGGATTTTACCGTTACTGTCCTCCAGTTTCGCCAGCCGATCGATGGCATCCTCCAGATCCGCGTCGTCATCTTCCAGCACGGTATGGCTGACATCCTCAAGCTTGCGGTGTATGTCTTCCAGCACATCGGCCAGATTCTCCACCTTTTGCTCGAACATGGTAATCAGCAAGTCTTGCGGCGAGTGGGCCTGAACCTGACCGCGCCGGGCGCGCATACGCAACAGCCGAAAATCGGCCAGCTCACCGTCGCGCAGGGTTAACAAACGCTTGTCCTGCAGAATAAAAGCCACGGTGGTTGTGCTGTGGCGACCCTCTGTGGGCGAGAGAAACAAGGAGTGGACGTGTATGCCGGCCGAATCGAGAAAATACCGGGCGGAGAATTCAATTTCCTCCACATCGTCAGACTCCGGCAACTCAGCCCGCAAAAAGGTATTGAGCTGCTCGCGCTCTTCGTCCGTGGGCTCATGAGCATCAATCCAGACGGCCGAACTCATGGCGGATCGCACATTGTCAGGGTCGACATTCTGATCCCGCAACTTGGCGCCCTGGATATCAAACATTCTCAGCATGCTTCGCACTCCCAAACGAACGACGAACCGCATTAAGTGTACCCGGTTAAGGGCGTCAATTCACAGCGCCGCAAAACTATCACTTCGGCAGAACAAACCAGCGCCGGGGCCTGCGGCTATTAACGTGCTTTCCTCTTTCTCGGTGGATAGGGGGAAATCTCCCCCTCGGGCCGGGTTTTAAAGCGCCGGTGCACCCAAAGGTACTGCTCGGGGTAGCGGCGCACCACCGATTCGACCACAGCGTTGGCGCGAGCGGCATCCGTCTCGTCATCTCCGCTGGGGAAATTCGCCAAGGGCTCTTTGATTTGCACGTGATAAATACCCTGCTCGTCGCGGTAATGCTCGAAGGGCACCACCGCGGCGCGACCCATTTGCGCCATGCGCGCCGTTGCCGTTACGGTAGCAGCAGCAATACCAAAAAACGGCGCAAAAACCGTATTGGCAACACCATAGTCTTGGTCCGGCGCATACCAAATACGATGACCGCGGCGCAAATTTCTGACCAGTTGGCGAACATCATCTCTGGGAATCGCACTGCCCGAATAGCTCTCGCGCGCCCGGGCCATGGCCTCGGCAAGAAGAGGATTGCGGTCCACCCGATAGATCATATCGCACTGAATATTCAGCCCCATGATCCGCCCCGCCATATCCAAGGTGGTGTAGTGACCGCCGAGCAACAGGACGCCTCGCCCTTCAGCTTCAAGGCGCTGCAGAATCTCTACCCCTTTAAGAGTATACAGGCCCTTAAACTTGCGCTCGGGCGCCCATAAGGCAACGGCCGTTTCGATAAAGCTCAGCCCCACGTTGCGCAGAATGTGCTTTACCCGCTCCTGACGCTCGGCTTCCGACAGCTCAGGAAAGCACAGGGCCACATTCACCTCGGTGATTCTGCGGCGCGAGCTCGCGTAGCGATAAAACAACGATCCCAGCAAAACACCGAGACGCCGGGTAAACGACAGGGGAAGATGGGCCACCAACACAAACACACCCAGGGCGCACCAGGTACCCCAATAACGCGGATGCCAAAAGCCAGTTAACGGGCGTTTTACCTTTTGCTTGCGACTTGCCATTGCCTGCCTTCTTCGTCCCAGCGGTCGACATCTCGACACCGCTTTAAATGGCCGCGATTATAGCAGGAGCTGCACCCGGTTGTGGTGCTAGCCACACGCCTGCGCTATCTGCTAGGGTTGCTAACGCCTACCCACGACAAGAGAAGCTACTGTGACTCACAAAGCTGATAAGCGATTGACGGAACTGAGCGCCCGGCTGGATAAAAACCATGCCGCACTGACCACAAAGCTCGATCAGCTCTACCAGCTTCGCGAACAGGCTAGCGGTGCCCAAAGGCAGGAGTACGAAGCGAAAATTCGGGAACTAAAAGAAATGGAGATTCGACTGCTGAAATCAAAGAACGCAGCCTGGATGGCCCACTGGTTGAAAAGCGACGGCGAAGTAGAAGTGGTTGAAAGACCACACCGAAAACTCGGACTCGCGCTGATGGTTTTCAGCGGCGTTTCACTGATTTTGCTGGCGCTCTATGCCTGGTCTCTATACGGGTAAGTAAAAAAGCGGGACCCCAGAAAAAGAAATGGGCAGCGCCCGGTGAAGGGAGCCGCCCCAACAGGAGCATGAATCAATCAGAAGAATCGGCGGGAACAGCGGACTCAATCAACGTCTTGAGCTCGCCATTCTCGTACATCTCGGTCACAATATCGCAACCGCCTACCAGCTCGCCGCCCACCCACAACTGAGGATAAGTCGGCCAATTGGCGTACTGCTTGAGGCCTTCGCGAATCTCTGGGTTGGCCAGAACATCCACGTAAGCAAATCGTTTCCCGCAGCTCATCACGGCCTGCGATGTGCGCTGGGAAAACCCGCATTGCGGGGCGTTTGGAGAGCCCTTCATATACAAAATGACCGGGTTCTCCGAAATCTGCTGTTTGATGGTTTCCATCACGTCCATAGACACTGCGTACCTCTGTAGCTTCAGATCAACCGCTCGGACTGTAAACACTCCGAAGCGGCCTGGGGTGAGTCGAATAAGAAACCAGAATAACCTAGCGGCTTACTCAGGTATTCTATTCTACCGCACCGCGGCACCTGATCCAAATCACTCGTCGCCAGCATTCCCTGCGGTTGTCACCGGAATGACAACCTGTCTTGGAGGGTGGATTGAACATTAACACCCTCGGCGCGGATCAATCCCATCAGACAGTTGGGTCATGATAACCCATAAAGCTGACAATTGGGACTCTATAAACGCAAGAAATTGCCACTTTCGCTCAAAATTTGCGCTTTTTTACCCATCACCTCCGCCCTCGAACCACCTTGTCGCTAAAGCCAGGCTTGTGACAGCGTTACCATTGGCGGATCAGTTCTATCCCGACATTGATTTGACGGCCCGGAGCCGGCTCGATGGTGCGACCCCGGCTCTGATTGACGATCACCGAACCAACATACTTTTTATCAGTCACGTTGACCAACTTCGCCCAAAGGGATAGGCCGGTGGCACCCCAGCGGTAACGGGACTGAGCCGCCAGATCCCAGGTTAAGGCACCCGGCACGACCTCCAGATTATCGTCTCCACTGGCGATATCGCCGCGATACTGTGTCGCCAGTGTGAGCATCAGGCGCTCACCCGCCACCGACCAATCCAGCTTACTATAGAGTGTTTCCTGGGCGACTCCCGGCAGTCGGTTACCCCTGTAGGGACCAGCGGTATATCGCGCCTTTAATAGGGTGGCGCCCAGGCGCCAGTTCCACTGCTCGTGCAGCGACCAATCGAGCAGGACCTCGAGCCCCTCCCGCCGGGTCTCGGCACCATTGCGGTAGGTCGTGCGCCCACCCTCGGATTGATCGACGACCAACTCATCGCGGCTTGCGACCACAAATCCCGTCACGCTGGCCACCAGCGCCTCAGTCTCCGAGCGCCAGCCAAGTTCAGCCTGGCGGTTACGTGAGCTATCGAGCTCAAGATTGAGCCCGGTCCCTTCGTTGCGATACGCCAGCTCTGTGAGCGTCGGGGTCTCAAACCCCTCCCCTGCACTGGCATAGAGCCGCCAGTCGCCCTTACCATAGCTCGCGCCAAGCGCGTAGGACGGCTCAGAGTACTCCCGGCGGCCGGAGTCATCCGGGTTTGTATCAGTGATGTAATCGTCACGCACATCAAAAAGCACACTGTTAAAGCGCGCCCCGGCCTGAAAGCGCCAAGCGGGTAAGGGCTGCCAGGCAAGACCCGTGTAAACATCCCGGTTGCTCACCTCCCCGAGCTCATCGCGCTTGAGTGCTCCACGCTCGCCCAAATCGTTGACCAGTCCCAGGCGTCTGTCCTGCATTTGCGCCAGCTCGAAGCCCGCTGACCACTCCAAGGAACCAAAATGCCGGGAGAGGCGCCCGTTGATGCCGGAAAAATCCCGAGCTAAATCGATCACGGCGCCGTTGTCGTTTTCCCCGTCACCGGGAAAACTCAGAAACTGCTCAATGCTCCTCTCACCCGCCCAACCGGCAAGTTGCCAACTGCCCCAAGCGGTCGGTTGAGACGCACTGACAGAGACCTGGCGATGATCAATGGATTTGCGCGGATCAAACCGCTCGGCCACCGGGTGCACCTGAGTATCGTCCGCCAACCACTGCTCGTAGGTCAGGCCCTGCGGATCTTCGGTGTGCGGATCGCGGCTGATATCGGCGCGGGCAACCAGCGCCATGCCGGTATCGCTGCGATAAAACCACTGGCCGGTAAACTGATTGCGCTCGGCACTGGAGTGATCACGAAAGCCGTCGGTCGTAAATTGACTGGCCTGGACCCGCGCCGCCGCCCGCTCACCGGCCCACTCGCCGCGCACGCGGTAGCGGCGCTGCCGGGCATCTCCGGCGCTGGCCAGCAGCCCCAAGCGCGAGCTCTTCGGCGCCTCGGTGCGAAAGGCAATGACCCCTCCGGCCCCGTTACCATAGAGCACGGCGAGAGGTCCGCGTAACACTTCGGCACTGGCCACAGTATCCAGCGCGATACTGGAGGTCTGGCTCTGCCCATCCGGCATGGTCAGGGGGATCTCGTCCACTCGCATGTTGATGCCCCTCACCCCGAAGGCCGAGCGGGCGCCAAAACCACGCAAGCTGATGCGAGTATCCTGAGCGAAATTGGAGCGCGAGTCCGCCTGGACACCCGGGAGACCGGCGAGGAGCTCTGCACTGTCAAAGCGAAAACCAGGCAATTGCGCAGTCTCGGATACCACATCCACCGCGCCGGATGAGAGACGCCAGGGCTGCGGTTCACGGTTGGCCGTTACAATCACCGTCTCGTCTATCGCACCGAGACTCTGCCCCTTCGCAGGCAAAACACTGGCCATTAGCACCCATGCAACCAATACCGTGCATCGTTTAACCACATTCATCAAACTCTTCCGTCAATCGTGTAAACGTTTTTTGGTCAGCCCGGTCGCGGCGTGATCCAGAGGGTCTTCCGGCCAGGGGTGTTTGGCATAGCGTCCACGCACCTCGCGGCGCACCTCGGGGTACACCTCCCGCCAGAAGTAGCCAAGATCACGGGTTATCGCCAGCGGCCGCCCGGCCGGGGACAACAATTGCAGGGCCAGGGGAACACCCTTGGCCGGCAGGGTAAAGGCGTCGACACCAAAAAACTCCTGCAACTTGGCTGACACCACGGGGGCTGGCACCTGCTCGCCGGCCACCAAAGCGGCGACGGGATGCGCACCCAAAT
The DNA here is from genome assembly GCF_030518215.1 of Gilvimarinus algae. Classification (GTDB taxonomy): domain Bacteria; phylum Pseudomonadota; class Gammaproteobacteria; order Pseudomonadales; family Cellvibrionaceae; genus Gilvimarinus; species Gilvimarinus algae. The sequence goes on along the minus strand of NZ_JAULRT010000062.1, from coordinate 726,037 downwards.
AATCCACGGCAATTCTGCGTCCGCTGGGTAGCACCAGGCTATCGGGCAGCCACCGATCGAGCTCCCCCATCAAGTCATAACCGATATAAAAGGCCAGCGCCTGCTGCAGCGGCAAGCACTGCACATCCGACTCAGCGTGTAAGAAGGCCAACAAATTGTCTTCAAATGCGCCGGCCAGGGACACCAAGTCCAGCGCCGGCATAGCCAGGAGCTCATGTTGATGGGCAAGCCTCGCTCGTACCAGTAGGGCCAGCGCCGAGCGGCTCCAGCTTAACTGCGTCAAACCCTGCTGACGAATATGCGCCATGACCGCCGCGGGTACTTCCTCGTCATCGAGGCTGCGCCTGTTTTCATCGACAACTGCACCGCCCATGCGATAGCGAGTGACCTGCACCCAGCGCCGCCGCTGCCCCTGCCCGACTTGCTCCAGTGAAACCTCACTCTCGGCCAGCGCACGCCTGCGCGCCTCGGTCAAATTGACTGGCAACCCCACACCGCCGTGCCCCTGACCGCGGGCCGAAATCTGCAGCACCAATGCCCAGTCGGCCTGGCAAGCCATCTCAACACTGATACCCGAATTGAGCCGGTAACGGCCAGTGGCGCTGCAAACCCCGATTCGGTCGGCAAACACCTCAGCCAGCTTATCCGCCAGGGGCGCGGGGACAGCATCATCGCAAGCCGCGGGCGACAGTTCCACGGCAAGGCACTGGCACCAGCGCTGCGCCTGTAGGCGCCAGGACTTTTCTCGTCGGTAGGTGTCGCACGCCAGAGACAACCAGCTCGCCAGATCCGCCTCGGCGGCCAGATCAAAGTGCAGCGCCAGCGCCAGACTCAATAGCCAGGGCGAGGCGATCAGGTAATCGCGCCCGTGCAACAAGAGCGCGGCAACACGCGGATGGGTGCCGAGCTGCGCGACTTTGCGTCCTGCCGGGGTGATCGCATTTTGCTCATCCAGCAGCTGCCAGCGGCGAAGGTGGGCCCGCGCATGAGACAGAGCCAGCGTCCCCGGCGCCTCCAGCCAGGGCAAGTGTTCACTGGGCGTTCCCCAATGCGCCAAACGCAGAGCCATGGGCAAATAGTCGGTGCGGCGTATTTCCGGTAGAGCCTGAGGCGCCAGGGGTTCAGATGCCGACCACAGACGCAGGCAGTGCCCTGCCTGCACACGCCCCGCGCGGCCTCGGCGCTGCTCGGCGCTGGCGGCACTGATACGCCGGGTACGCAATCGAGTAACCCCCGTGCGCTGCTCGTACTCGGGCTCGCGCGTCAGCCCGGAATCCACCACCAGTGTCACATCGGCGATAGTCAGTGAGGTCTCGGCAATATTGGTGGCCAGAATCACCCGACGGCCGCGGGCGGGATCGAGGGCCGCCATCTGCTCGGCGCGCTCAACCCGGCTGTGCAGGCAGAAAACCGCGAGATTGCCCCATTCCCGGTTCAATGCCTCGCGGCACGCCTCAATCTCGCGCCAACCCGGCAGAAACACCAGCACCGTCTGCTCCTGCCAGTGCGGCGCCTGCTTTAACGCCCTGAGTAGTTGCTCAGCGATAGGCTCGGGGCGGGCGCGCAGCTCGCGGGACGGGCAGTAATCCACACTGACGGCGAAACAGCGCCCGGGACTGTAGAGTGACTGATCGACCTGGCGGCGCAAAGCTTCATCGGGGGTTGCCGACATCAGCACCAGCTGCAAATTTTCGTTAAGCACGGCGGCTTCTTGCAGCAATGCCCAGGCGGTGTCCTGGTTGACCGAACGCTCGTGAATTTCATCGAGCATCACCACCGCTACACCGCCCATTTCCGGCTCAGCCAACAGGCGCTGGAGCAAAATCCCGGGAGTCATCACCAGCAAACGGGTGCTCGCGCCTGCGCGCCGATCAAAAGGCACCTGATAGCCCACGGACTGGCCCACCGGCTCATCCAACAGCTTGGCCAGCCGGTGCGCAAGGGTCACAGCCGGGAGCACCCGAGGCTGAATCAGCCAGACTTGGCCGCGCTCGCGCGCCCAATCAAGTGCCCAAAGCGGCGCGAGTGTGGATTTTCCTGCACCGGGCTCCGCCTCTAGCAACAGACTGCCGGCACCGAGAGCGTTCATAAACGCACTGTGCAAGTTACTGAGGGGCAAGTCAGGTAACGCTTCTGGCATAGGCGGCGCGCTCAATCCTTGCGTTGGGGTTGGGGCCGGCCCCATCCACCGCCGCCTGCGGTCGCTAGGGTCAAGCGGTCCCCCGTCTCGACGTGCAGGGATACTTTGGCCGGCAGTGGATCACCATTTAGCAGATTCTCTCCCCGCAGGCCCGGCTCTGCGCCGGCCAGCGGCCAGGGCGCGTGGCGCCGCCGCTCGGTGAGCAGGGTGACTTGCGCCGGCGCCAGAAACTCATACTCACGAATCAGCCCATCCCCACCGCAGCGCTCTCCCGCCCCTCCGCTGCCTCGGCGCAAGGCATAGCGCGTTATGCGTAGAGGGTAGTGAGTCTCCAGGCTTTCAATGGGGGTGTTGAGCGTATTGGTCATATGCGTCTGCACACCCGAGAGGCCCCCGCCGTTGCGTCCGGCCCCCATACCCCCACCGTTGGTTTCGTAATAGTCCCAGCGCCCGCGCGCCGCTGTAGCTGCCGCGCCCATGGCCAAGTTGTTCATCGACCCCGAGCTGGCCGCCGGTATGCGCTCGGGGAGGGCCGAGGCCAGAGCACCGAGCAGCGCGTCGACCATACGCGTAGAGGTTTCCACATTGCCCGCTGCCACTGCGGCAGGGCGCCGGGCATTGACCATAGAACCGGCTGGAGCGCTCAGCTGGATGGGCCGAAAACTGCCGGCGCAAGCCGGCGTATGCTCCGGCATCAGGCAGCGCAATACATAGAAAACCGAGGCCGCCGCCACCGATAAAGGGCAGTTGATATTACCTGGCACTTGGCGCGCGGTGCCGGAAAAGTCCGCGACTACCTGCCCGTCTCTGACGCTGAGGCTGACGGCGATGGGAATATCCTCGAGACCCAGCCCGTCGTCATCCATAAAGTCGGTAAACGAGTAGTCGCCATCGGGTATAGCCCTGAGCGCCTCGCGCGCCAGCCGCTCGGCGTAATCGTTCAGCGAGTCCAGCGCCAGCCCATAGGCGCTGGCCCCCAAGCTCTCTATGCGCGCCGCCAGTCGTTCGGCGCCCAGCCGGCAAGCGCTGATTTGAGCCGCAAAGTCGCCGCGTGCAGCGATGGTATGATTGGCGTTAGTGTCGGTGCCGCAGAGTTTTCTCAATACGGCCTCTACCGGTTGCCCATGTTTCACCAACAGTGTCGGGGCGATGACTACGCCCTCTTCTTCCAAAGAGCGGGAGATAGGCATAGAGCCGGGACTGTCAGCACCGATATTAGCGTGGTGTGCACGATTGGCTACAAAGCCAACAAGTGTTTGAGCGACAAACACCGGCGCGATGACCGTCACATCCGGCAGGTGCGTGCCACCGAGATAGGGATCGTTGAGTACCACCATATCCCCCGGCCGCCACTCTATCTCGCCGACGATGTCGGCCATGGCGTAGGCCATGCTGCCCAAATGCACAGGGATATGGGCGGCCTGTGCCGCGAGCTGGCCATGCCGATCAAACAACGCGCAGGAAAAATCCAACCGATCCTTGATATTGGGGGAAAAAGCCGCGCACTTGAGCACGGCCCCCATCTCGTCGCAGATGGCGGCCATACGGCTGGCAAACACACTGAGCTCAATCGCGTTCATAGTCCGGTCACCGCGCAAAAGCGCGAGTTTACCATTGCCCCGCCCGGCCTTCACACGCCCACCCGGGTATTTGCCAAGTGTGCGGAATCGAGATACTATCGGCGGCTTGGTTTTTGTACAGTTCCGCGCCCAACAAGGCGCTGCAAACCAGAACGATCCCCTGAATTTTCTCACCCAGAGTCGGCAGCGCCCAGGCTCGGGTGACACTGTTTTTGGAGAAAGACAATGTCAACGTTGATGAACACATACGGCGACCGGGCTCTCACGCTTACCCGGGGCGCGGGCAGCCGAGTGTGGGACGATGCTGGCAAGAGTTACCTCGACGGCATCAGCGGCATCGCTGTGTGCGGGCTCGGTCACGCCCACGCCGCCGTCAGCCGCGCTATTGCCGAGCAGGCGGATCAATTACTGCACGTATCCAACCTTTACAACATCCCGGCTCAGAAATCACTGGCCAATAAACTCTGCACCGCTGCGCAGATGGACAATGTGTTTTTCTCCAACTCGGGCGCCGAAGCCAATGAAGCCGCCATTAAACTGGCTCGCAAGTACGGCAACGACAAAGGCATAGACACACCGACCATCGTGGTCATGAAAAGTGCGTTTCACGGGCGCACTATGGCAACCCTAACCGCCACCGGCAACACCAAAGTTCAGCAAGGTTTTGAGCCTCTGCTGCCGGGTTTTGTGCGTGCCCTTTACAACGACATCGCCGCTATCGAAGTGCTCGCGGCCGAACACAAGAACATTGTCGCTGTGCTGGTGGAGCCCGTTCAGGGCGAAGGCGGCGTGCGCGTGCCCGACAGCGACTATCTGGCGAAGCTACGGGCGCTGTGTGATCGCCACGAATGGCTGCTGATGCTCGATGAAATTCAAACGGGCAACGGCCGCACCGGCAAATACTTTGCCTACCAACACACGGACATATTGCCCGATGTGGTCACTACCGCGAAGGGGCTCGGCAATGGTGTGCCGATTGGCGCCTGCCTGGCACGTGGCAAAGCCGCCAGCGTTTTTGGCCCAGGCAATCACGGCTCCACTTTTGGCGGCAACCCCCTGGCCTGCCACGCCGCCGAGGCGGTGGTTGACACCCTCTTGGGCGGCAACTTGCTCGCCCAGATTGCCGAGCGCGGCGAGCAAATGCTCAACGCACTTAAAGACAAACTCGCCGACAACGACAAGGTGGTGGATATTCGCGGCCACGGTCTGATGATCGGTATCGAGCTTGAAAACCCCTGCCTGGAGCTGGTGGGTAAAGCCCGCGAGAAAGGCTTGCTGATCAACGTCACCGCCGGCAACACCATTCGCCTGCTACCGACGTTTATCATGACCATCGAAGAGACCAACGAACTGATCAACGGCGTTGTGTCGCTCGTGGAAGAATTTGAACCGATTACTGAATGATTGAATAGGCAAAACTATGGTTGCAGCTAGAGCACCAGAGCAACGCAAAAAAGTGCGGCACTTTCTCACGCTGAACGACATCAGCAAAGACGAGCTCAAAGCGATCATCGACCGCGCCATTGCGATGAAAAAAGAGCTGTACGAAGGCCGCGCCAAGCCCTTGCTGGAGCGCAAGGTGATGGGGATGATTTTTGAAAAATCCTCCACCCGTACACGTGTGTCTTTTGAGACCGGCATGGCACAGCTCGGCGGTCACGCCCTGTTTCTGTCACCGCGCGACACCCAACTCGGCCGCGGCGAACCCATTGAAGACTCGGCCCGTGTGCTCTCGCGCATGGTGGACATCGTCATGATCCGCACCTTCGGCCACGACATTATTGAACGCTTTGCCGAGTACTCTCGTGTGCCGGTGATCAACGCCCTGACCGACGACTACCACCCCTGCCAATTACTGGCCGATATCCAGACGTTTGTCGAGCTCAGAGGCTCGCTGCAGGGTCGCACCGTGGCCTGGGTCGGCGACGGCAACAACATGTGCAACTCCTATATCAACGCATCGGCGCTGTGCGATTTCGAGTTGCGCATCGCCTGTCCGGAGGGCTTTGCCCCCGAAGCCACGCGCCTTGACGGCTACACCGATCGGGTAAAGCTGTGCAGCACACCAGAGCAAGCCGTTGCCGGCGCCGACCTGGTGGTGACTGACACCTGGGCGTCCATGGGCCAGGAAGACGAGAAAAAAGAGCGCGAGCGTGTTTTCTCCAGTTACCAGGTCAATGCCGAGCTGATGAGCCACGCGGCCAAAGACGCTCTTTTTATGCACTGCTTGCCGGCCTATCGGGGCAAAGAAGTCAGCGCCGAAATGCTTGACGGTCCGGACTCTGCGGTTTGGCAAGAGGCGGAAAACCGCCTGCATGCCCAAAAGGCCCTGATCGAATTTTTGCTGACACAGTAAAACTCTCTGACGCCCCTTTATTTGCAAAGGCGCGGGGGCTTACCATGGCGCTTTTGCCCTACGCGAGGCACCTATGAGTAACTGGCTGGAGTTTCTTGAAGCTCAAGGCGCACGCCTGCTAACCGACGGCAGCGTGCTGTTTGCCGGCGACCCGGCGCCGCCGTGCACCACCAGCACCTGGTTGACCGCTATCGGTCAAGAGGCTCTGCTGCAGGTTCAGGGCCCCGATGCCCGCAAATTTCTACAGGGCCAGGTGACCTGCGATTTACGCGAGCTAGAAAAAGGCCGCTGGCTGCCCGGCGCGCAGTGCAACCTCAAAGGGCGAATCATCGCCAGCTTTGCTTGCGCAGCCGCCAATCCCGACACGCTTTTGCTGCGCACCAGCGCCGATTTACTGGAAACCCTGCACCAGTCTTTGGGCAAATACGCAGTCTTCTCTAAGGTCACGCTAAGCGCGGTGAGCGAAGACTGGCGGCTGATGGGCTTGCAAGGGCCGGATGCCGGTGCACTCGTCGCCCAGCAGACCGGACTCGACCCGCAGCAACCCGGCGAGGCTCTCGCCTCTGAGTCTGTGATTGCCCTGAAGCACGAGGAAGAGCGTTATGAGCTCTGGGTGGCCGCCGACAAGGCGCAAAAACTCTGGCTCTCCCTGGCCGAAGCCTGCCAGCTGGCGGGCAGCGGACACTGGCAGCTGGAGGATATTCGCGCCGGGGCCGGCAAAGTGATCGCCGCTACCAGTGAGCGTTTCACTCCTCAGGACCTTAACTATCAATTGACCGGCGCCGTCAGTTTTAAAAAAGGCTGTTACACGGGCCAGGAGATCGTCGCCCGTCTACACTACAAGGGCAAGCTGAAAAAGCATCTGTATCGTATTGGCTTTGACGCCAGCGAGTTGCCGACACCGGGCACCACGCTTGCCGACGCCGAAGGCAAAGCCTGCGCCGAGCTGGTGCAGCTGGCCTGGGCAGCCAAAGGCCGGGCCGAAGCCTTGGCCGTGCTGCCCGAGAAGGAGAGCGCCGCGCCGCCACTCGGCCCCGAGGGCACGCCAGTCGAGCGATTGAGCTTGCCCTATGCGCTGCCCACAGCAGACAATAACACCTGACAAGAAAACCAACGGGACTGCCAATGAGTCAAGTAGTAGATACCGTCCGCCAGGACATCATCTCCGCCATCAAATCCGACAAGCTGGTCCTGCCGACACTGCCAGAGGCGGCGCTGCGCGTAAGAGAGGTGGCAGAGGACCCGGATGCCAACATGGACCAACTGACGGCGGTCATTGGCAACGACGCTGCCCTGTCGGCGCGCATCGTGCGGGTGGCCAACAGCCCTCTACTGCGGGCCAACAAAGCCATTGAAGATTTAAAAACCGCCGTCATGCGCCTGGGGATCGAATACACCTGCAATATCGCGACTGGCCTCGCGATGCAGCAGATGTTTCAGGCCACGTCCGACTTGGTGGATAAGCGCTTGCGCGATGTCTGGACCCGCTCCAGTGAAATTGCCGGTATCAGCCACGTGCTCTGCCGCCACTACACGCGCTTGCGGCCGGACCAAGCCACCCTAGCCGGACTGATTCACAAGATCGGGGTTCTGCCGATTCTTACCTACGCCGAAGAGCACCCCTCTCTCCTCAAAGACAGCCTGACGCTCGATACTGTGATCAACCAGCTGCAGGGACCGATCGGCGATCTGATTCTCAAGGCCTGGGACTTTCCCGCCGAGCTGGCCCACATTCCCTCACAACATATGAAGTTTGACCGCCAGGTGGCCGAAGCCGATTACGTCGATATTGTCACCGTCGCCATGCTTCAGAGCTACCTGGGCACCAACTCTGCGCTGGGGCAGGTGGACTATCACCAAGTGAGCGCCTTCGCGCGCCTGGGCATGGACCCGGACATGCAGATGGCCGAGGCCGAAGACCTATCGGCCGATATGGAAGCGGCCATGACCCTGCTTCAGTAAAGTGGCCTAAGCGCACCATAAAAAAAGCAGCCTTTGGGCTGCTTTTTTTATAAGCCGACATCCAGCGCGTCTAAACTCGCCAGTCTATGGGCTCCACACCCCGACGGCGCAAATACTCGTTCGCCTTGCCAAAGTGGCCATTGCCGATGAAACCCCGATGCGCCGACAGGGGTGAGGGGTGCGGCGACGTGAGAACCAAATGCCGGCGGGTATCGATCAACCGACCCTTTTTCTGCGCATAGCTACCCCAGAGTAAAAAGATCAGCCCTTCGCGGTCGCGATTGAGTGCGTCTATAGCCGCATCGGTAAACGCTTCCCAGCCGCGGTTTTGATGGGATCCGGCTCGACCACGCTCTACGCTCAAGGTCGCATTCAGCAACAAAACGCCCTGCTCTGCCCAGCGCTGCAGACAGCCGTGGGCGGGACGCGCCAATCCGAGATCGCGCTCAATTTCCTTAAACATGTTTTGCAAAGAAGGCGGTGGCGGCACACCCTCAGGTACCGAAAAACACAGCCCGTGTGCCTGACCCGGTCCGTGGTAGGGGTCCTGCCCCAGGATCACCACTTTGACCCGCGCAAAAGGCGTGCTGTTAAAAGCGTTGAACATCAGGGGGGACGGCGGGTAGATTTCTTTGCCCGCCTGTTTTTCCGCTTGCAGAAACGCTTTAAGCGCCTGCATATGGGGCTTGTCGAACTCGCCTTGTAACTCGTGAAGCCAGCCGGGCTCGAGCTGAATGGGTTTTGCCTCGCTCACAGATTTCTCCTTTTGCAAGCGAGGCAATGTACCACCGATTACTCGCCGATGCAGTACTCGGCCAACGGCGGAAAGCCGTTAAACTCCACCGCACTGTAGCTGGTGGTGTAGGCACCGGTGGAGAGCCAGTAGAGCCTGTCGCCTGGCTCCAGGGTCAACGGCAGTGGGTACTTGAAGTTCTCGTACATGATATCGGCGCTGTCGCAAGTTGGCCCCGCCAGCACCGAACCTTCCAGTTCCCCGGTTTTTTCCGTATACACCGGGTACTTGATGGACTCGTCCAGCGTTTCGATCAGGCCGGAAAACTTACCCACATCGGTAAAGACCCAGCGATGCAAGGCGGTGCGGGATTTGCGCGAAATCAGCACCACTTCACTGACCAGAATACCGGCATTGGCAATCAGTGAGCGGCCGGGCTCGAGAATGATGCGGGGAAACTCCTCGCCAAAATCCTCTTGCAAAAAGCGGGTGATCTCTTCGGCGTAGGTCGCCAGATCATTGGTGCGACTGATGTAATTGGCCGGAAAGCCACCGCCCATGTTGATCATCTTCAGCTCAATGCCCTGCTCGTCGCGCAGGCGGTCAAAGATCACCTTGACCTTGGCCAAGGCGGCGTCCCAGCTGCCGATTTCACGCTGTTGTGAGCCCACATGAAAAGATACACCATAGGGCTCGAGCCCAAGTTCGCGGGCCTCTGTCAAAAGCTCGACGGCCATCTCGGTTTCACAGCCAAACTTGCGCGACAAAGGCCAATCGGCGGTTTGCGAGCCGTCGGTCAGCACGCGCACGTACACTTGCGAGCCGGGCGCTTCACGGGCGATGGTCTGCAGGTCGGACTCCGAATCGGTGGCGAACAGGCGCACGCCGCGCTCGTAAAAATAGCGGATATCGCGCGCTTTCTTGATGGTGTTGCCGTAACTGATACGCGAGGCATCGACGTCCAGACCCATGACCTTGTCCAGCTCGTAGCGCGAGGCAATGTCAAAGTTGGCACCGCGATCGCGCAATAACTTAAGGATCGCCTCGGCAGGGTTGGCTTTTACCGCGTAGTAAATATCCGCGTAGTCAAAATGCCCCACCAGCTCATCGTAGGCGCCGGAAATGGTCGGCAGGTCAATCACCACGAATGGGGTCTCACGCTGGTCGGCAAAGTTCTTAATGCGGGTAAACGTCTCAGACGAATAGAAATCCGCCAACTGGGTGACACCGTTAAATTCATTCATGGACATGGCAGCCTCCAAGGCAAGTGTTCGCGGTAAAAAAGAAGGGGCGATCCGCCAGAGCAAATCACCCCTAAAACCGTAGATACCAGGGACACTGGAATCAAATCGGCGCGCATTTAAAGGCTAAAGCTCGATCGACGCAATCGTTTTCTTAGGCTATTTTCTTATAGGTTAGCCCTGTTTTTCCAGCTTTTCTCTGAACTTTGCTATAACGGCCATGTGGCTGCCACCAAGGTCGCGCAGATATAAAAAACCCGGCCAGAGGGCCGGGTTTTTGGCAACTACAGGTAAGCGTCTTACAGCTTGCCAGAGTTCTCGGCCAGGTAAGAGGCAACACCCTTGGCAGAGGCGTCCATACCCTTGTCACCTTCCTGCCAGCCAGCCGGGCAAACTTCACCGTGCTCCTGGTGGAACGCCAGGGCATCGACCATACGCAGCATCTCATCGACGTTGCGGCCCAGCGGCAGGTTGTTGACCACTTGGTGCTGGACAACACCGTCTTCATCGATCAGGAAAGAACCGCGGTAAGCGACACCGGCGTCGGCTTCAACGTCAAACGCTTGGCAGATCTCGTGCTTGGTGTCGGCAACCATAGTGTATTTCACCTGACCAATACCACCCTCGTTCACCGGAGTGTTGCGCCAGGCGCTGTGGGTAAACTGAGAGTCGATGGAAACGGCAATCACTTCCACACCGCGCTTTTGGAAAGCGTCAAAACGGTTGTCAAAAGCAATCAGCTCAGACGGGCATACAAAGGTGAAGTCCAGCGGGTAGAAAAAGATCACCGCTTTTTTGCCTTTAATGGCTTCGGACAGCTTGTACTCGTCAACGATCTCGCCGTTGCCCAATACAGCCGCTGCAGTAAAATCCGGTACTTGTTTTCCAACTAATACGCCCATGTCTTAATCTCCTAAGTTAACGGACTGAGAATTGAACTCCCCGCAAAGGTGGGGTTGCTCTGGGTAAAAACAACCCTGATCTGCTAGGGAATGTGACAAAGCTTTAACAATCAGGCACTTGCCCCCTGATAGAGAGCCACTATCTTACACCCTCTGTTTCTCCCGTCACATTGATTTTTTATATGACTCCGATTGCATTTTTAGCAGGTTGCGGAATGTGTCGCTAAAAGCGGCAAGCGGACAACCACCGGCTTATGCCTTTTTGTGGGACCACAAACAACAATTATTCTCACAAATTATTGACATGGATTCTCATTACCAATACTATCTCATTGTCACAAAGGCTTAACATGAGATCGCCCTGCCACCATGTACGTTTGTCTCTGCAAAGGTATTACCGATCGCCAAATCCAGGCCGCGGTGCACGATGGCGCCCACAGTCTGGGCAAACTGCGCAAAAGTCTCGGCGTTGCCAGCCAGTGCGGCAAGTGCGCGAGTCTGACCCGCGAGATTCTGGATGAAACGCTGCAGGAAATTCCTCAAATCGGCGGCCTGCCCCAGTTTTACGCTGTCGCCTGAACCTGGCAAAGTAACTCAGGCGCAAAACGCAATGAGAACAACTTTCTTAATCGTTTAAAAGTCCTTTCACATCAAGCACTTACGCTTGACATGACGCACTTTCAGGCCCACACTTACGCCGATTGATTCACGGTGCATACCGCGCAAGGTAAGGAGTTGGTCATGAAAGGCGATCCCAAAGTTATCGAAATTCTCAACAAAGTGCTGGGCAATGAGCTGGTTGCCATCAACCAGTACTTTCTTCACGCTCGCATGTACAAAGACTGGGGCCTGAAAGAGCTGGCTGACCACGAGTACCACGAGTCCATTGACGAAATGAAGCACGCCGACATGCTGGTGGAGCGTATTCTGTTCCTCGAAGGCCTGCCCAACCTGCAGGATTTGGGCAAGCTGCTGATTGGCGAGAACACCAAAGAGATGCTTGAGTCCGATCTCAAGGTCGAGATGAAAGCCATACCCGATCTGCGTGAGGGCATGGCCTATTGCGAGAAAGTGCAGGACTACGTCAGCCGGGATCTACTAAAGCATATCCTGGAGTCCGAAGAAGAGCATGTGGACTGGCTGGAAACTCAGCTGTCACTGATCGAGAAAGTGGGTATTCAGAATTACCTGCAATCGAAAATGGACGGCGGCGAATAACCGCGCGTTACTCGACAGCCAAAAAGCAAAAGGGCCGGATACTACCCGGCCCTTTTGCGTTATAGCGACTAAAACAACCCGCGTGCTCCACCGAGCTGAGCACCCCAAAATCAGTCAGGGCCTAGGGCCTGCTAACACTAATTGAGCAGGCCGTATACCCCCACCGAGTAGGCACGCTTGTCGCGGCTGCCGTCCAGCGAGCGAACTTTAACCGATTGGCCAAGGCCCACCGGGTCGTCGGTGTAGAGCGTGTTGCCTGTGCCTTCATCAAAGCTAACCACACCGGGCTCTTTAAAGAAGTAACCCACCAAATCGCCCTTTTCTACCCCCACACTCACCGGAAAATTTACCCGCGCCACGCCCGACTGGCTCGCCTGCAAGACGCCGCTTTGCCAAATCACCAGCAACTGATCACCCACCGGGCGCATCACCTGCACGGTGAAAGTGCCGGGCTTGATGAAATGGGCGCTTACACCAGTGAGAGTGCCATCACCGGGCATGGGGTTGGCCATATCCACCAATAGCATCGGTTCATTATCCACCTTACTGCGCTGTACCAGTTCACCGCCGACATAGTCCAGCAAGTCGCTCTGAACCATAAACTCTTTAAATTCGTCGATCTCTTTCTGGACAAAGCGGCGCACCTGCCCGCGCAGCTCGGAAGACTCCTGCACCCTGACGGTTTTTTCGGTGTCGAGAACAGCCATCACCCGGTTGAGCTCGTTAATCTGTGCCTGTAGCTGTTGCTCCTGGCTCTGCAGCGACGCTATCTTCGCGCGGGCCTGTTCCAGCTCTGCCTGCAGCTGTTGGTTTTCATCCTGCATTTTTTTAACGTTGGGCTGGGTCTGGCAAGCGCTCAGCAACACAACCGCCAGCACAAGGCCACCCATGGATTTAAGGCTCATCACATTCGTCACCCGAGTCTTGTTTAAAGGGACTGCCAAACAGAGTAAGTGTAGCAAGTTTCTCGGGGTGGTATCGGCCAAAGCCAATCACTCACCCACTTTAAAGGATACGCTCGCCAGGCGCTGATCGCCGAGCTGCAAGTCGACGTGATAACCGCCCTTGCCAAACCCGGCCACCGGGCGCTCGATGCGGAAAAACTTGGTGCCCTCTCGGCTGGTGACAATCACCGGCACCTGGGCAATTTGCACACTGCGAGAGCCATCCATCAGCAGCGCCTGAATAACACTCGCCTCGCTGTCGAAATTGCGGTACTCAAAACCGAGATAAATTATCCTGTCGGGCGCAAGCTCGTCCGGCTGCGGCTGACCGAGCGTCTCCATGGGGCTGGCAGAGACTTCCAGACGCGAGACCGACGGCCTTTGCGCCTCGGCGAGCTGATCGAGCTGCAAGCGCCGGGTCAGCAGTGCCTGAGACTGAGGGAAACGGTCGCGGGCACTGGCCAACTGCAGGGAAGCTTCATCGAGGGCACCGGCGCGAATCATACTGTCAATGCGACCGAGCAAAGACTGTTCGACCTTTGCCAGGCCCTGCGCAGCCACATCACTACCCGGCTCGCGCTCGGCGAGACCGGAGTAGGTTTCATAAGCGTTATCGCCTTTGGGGGCAATCAACTTGTCCGCCGCCAACTGGGCATCGGCCTTAGCCACTAGCGCTTCACGCGCCTGACGCTGACGTTCGAGCTCAGCGGTGTGCTGCGCCAGCCGGGTCTGCATCGCCTTCAGTGTCTGGTTGTCAGGGTCAACGCCCAGGCCGCGTTCCACCAGGCTGGCAGCTCGGGTGTAGTCGCCGTTATCCAATTGCGCCTGCGCCAGAGCTTCGTAGCGCTGTACCACCTGGGCCAGCCCCGCCTGGGCATCGGTATTGCCTGGATAGCGCTCAAGCACCTGCTCGTAGGTGTCCAGCGCATTGGCGCCGGCGGGAGAACTGAGGGCATCAGCCGCGAGGTATTCGGCGGCGCGGGTCAGTGCCTCGTCGAGCCACAGCTGCGCTTCACGTTCGGCGATAGTGGCCGCCAGGGCCTCGTCGCGACCGGCGTCGGCATAGGTCTCTGCCCGGATGGCAGCAAGGCGCTTCGCCTCGTCCACTTGCCCCTGTGCCAGTGCCTTTTCAATACGCTCGTCCAGAGAGTCGGCCAGCTCTTGCAAGCCCAGCTCGCCGGCTTGCTGCTCACCCAACTCGGCATTGCCCTGCATCTTGCGATACAGCGCCGCTAACTCGGGGGCAATGCTGGCGTCCTCGGCGTAGTCCATGCGCAAGGCCTCAGCCTGCGTCATGATGTCCGAGGCGGCCGCCTGCTGCCCGGCTACCGCAGCGGCCTCTTGCTCGGTAGCCATGACTGAAGCGCTCGATGCGCTCGACATTGAGGCGCTGCTGGCCGAGCGGATCGCCGGAGCCTGCGTCAATTCACGCTCGGGTAAGCGCTCGGCAGGCGCCTCAGACTCTAGCCATTGCCAGGCGTACCAACCGCCGCCGGCGAGAAGCACCACCAAACCCAGCAACCAAGCCTTCCCAGTGCCACTTTTGGGCGTTCGCTCGGAGGCCGCGTAGCCTATGCTGTCTTCAGAGCTGACGCGAAAGCTATCGGCACCTCCCAACTGGTCGTCATCCACTTTGGCACTGCGGGTGGCACGCGCGACTTCCTCAGTATCCACGCGGGTATTGGCCACCTGAGCTGACACCACGGTGGCGGCGGACTCATCCACCTCGTCCACCTTGGGCAGAGCGGCGATGGCCGCCTTGATCTCGTCAATTTTGCTGGCGGGTATGGCATCCAGGTCGGCAATCAGCTCACCGCCATTCTGGTAGCGCTCGTCGCGCTTTTTCGCCAGCGCGCGATTGATGATCGGCTGGAAAACCGCCAGATGCTCCGGTAACTGGGGCACGGGATCGGACACATGCATAATGCCCACCGCCACCGCCGAATCCGCATCAAAGGGGACATAACCGCAAATTAATTGAAACAGCACCACACCCAAGCTGTAGATGTCGCTGCGCGGATCCACCTTGGCCCCTTTGGCCTGCTCCGGGCTCATATAGTGGGGGGTGCCCATGGTGGTGCCCGTTTGGGTCATACCCGAGGCCACGTCTGAGGCGCGCGCAATGCCAAAATCCATCAGCACCGCGCGGCCGTCCTCGGCGTGGATCATGATGTTCTCGGGCTTTACGTCGCGGTGGATGTAGCCCTTGCGTCCGGCGTAGTCCAGCGCCTTGGCCACGTCCCGCACCACCTGCAGCGACTGGTCCAGTGCCAGGGTATAGCGGTGATCTTTGAGATCCTCACCGGGGATATACTCCATGGACAAATAGTGGTTGCCATTGTGCACACCCACGTCGTAGACGGTGACAATATTCGGGTGCATCAGGCGCGAGACAATGCGCGCCTCACGGATGAAGCGCTCACCAAAGCTCGGGTCCTTGGAGAGCTGCTGGGACATGACCTTGAGCGCCACCTCGCGCTCAAAGCTCTCCTGAATGGCGAGGTAAACGGTCGCCATACCGCCCTCGCCCAAGGTGTCAATGATCTTATAGCCGGGTATTTCCATTCACTGCGCCAAAAGAACCTAATATAGAAATGTGTAATTGCTGACGTTCTGCATTATACGCTGTGATATCGCCTTTTATTCTATTGGAAACGACTTATTAATCCTCAGCGGTCTGAACGTAGGGGCGAGCGGAAAATGGGTGCCAGCCCTCAACTCGCCACTTTGATAAAGACCTGACCGTGTGTGGCCCCGCCACCGGGCGATCAGATTAGTGTCAACACGCCCCAATAGCAATAGAGGCCAAGAGTTTATCGGCCAAAGGCGCGGATTCTCAATTGCTCAAAAGCCCACCAATTGCTACTATTGCGCCCCTTTACCGGCACCGCCCAGCGTGGTGTAAACGCCCGTATCCGGGCGGCATTTCCCGACACTGATTTCCAGACAAGAGATTCTCTATGACCCAGGATTTTCGCCGTGCCCCTCTGGCCGAGCTGGCCCATCACGACGCCTTTATCCAGCGCCACACCGGCCCGGACGCCGCCCAGTGCACCGCCATGCTCAACAGCCTGGGGCTCAGCAGCATCGACAGTCTGATCGAGAAAACCGTACCGGCGAAAATTCGCCTGGGTGAGCCACTGGCTCTGGAGACGGCAAAGTCCGAGGTAGAAGCCCTGGCCGAATTAAAAGCCATTGCAGGTAAAAACAAGCTGCACAAGAGCTTTATCGGTATGGGTTACTACGACACCCATGTACCCCATGTGATTTTGCGCAATGTGCTGGAAAACCCCGGCTGGTACACCGCCTACACCCCCTACCAGCCGGAGATTGCCCAGGGCCGCCTGGAAGGGCTGCTCAACTTCCAGCAGATGATCATTGACCTGACCGGTATGGAGCTGGCCAATGCCTCCATGCTCGATGAAGGCACGGCCGCCGCCGAGGCCATGGCCATGTGCAAGCGTCAAAACAAGAAAAACCGCTCCGACACTTTTTTTGTCGCCGCCGACACCCATCCGCAGACCATCGCCGTGGTCAAAACCCGAGCTGAGCACTTCGGCTTTGAAGTGGTTGTGGATGAGCCCGAGGCACTGGCCAACACCGAGTGTTTCGGCGCCCTGCTGCAATACCCGGGCACCACGGGCGAAGTGCGGGACTTAACGGATATTATCAGCGCCGCTCACGAGCAGAATAAACTGGTGACCGTCGCCTCAGACCTGCTGGCCCTGATGCTGCTCAAGTCGCCCGGCGAAATGGGCGCCGATGTGGTGATTGGCACCAACCAGCGCTTCGGTGTGCCCATAGGCTTTGGTGGCCCCCACGCCGCTTTCTTTGCCTTCCGTGAAGCTTTTAAACGCAACGCCCCCGGGCGGATCATCGGCGTGTCCATCGATAGCCGCGGCAAAACCGCACTGCGCATGGCCATGCAGACCCGCGAGCAGCACATCCGCCGCGAGAAGGCCAACTCCAACATCTGTACCTCGCAAGTGTTACTCGCCGTAATGAGCGTCTTCTACGCGATTTATCACGGCCCAGGAGGGCTAAAACGCATCGCCGAACGGGTCGCGCGCCTAACAGACACCCTCGCCGCCGGGCTCACAGAGCGCGGCTTTAGCTTGGCACACGAGCGCTACTTTGACACCCTGTGTGTCAAAGTCGGCGAAGCACAAAAACCTCTTTACCATACCGCTCTCGCCAACCAGCTCAACCTGCGCCTCGTTGGCGAAGATTGCCTCGGCATCAGCCTCGATGAAACCACCACTGAGGCCGAGGTCAATCAGCTACTGAACGTTTTCTGCGCCGGAGATCACGGGCTACAACTGAGCCAGCTGGATGCCCAGCTGGCCGAAGGCGCCCTACCCGCTGGCCTGCCAAGCGAACAGCGCCGCACCGACGCCGTACTCACGCACCCGGTGTTCAATACTTACCAGTCCGAGACAGAAATGCTGCGTTACCTCAAGCAGCTTGAGAGCCGCGACATCGCCCTGAATCACTCCATGATTCCGCTCGGCTCCTGCACCATGAAGCTCAACGCCACCGCCGAGATGATCCCCGTCACCTGGCCGGAGTTTGGCAAGCTGCACCCCTTCGCCCCCATCGAGCAAGCGCAAGGCTATGCGGTGTTGTTTGAACAGCTGGAGCAAATGCTCGAGGCCTGCACCGGCTACGACGCCGTCAGCCTGCAACCCAACGCCGGCAGTCAGGGTGAGTACGCGGGCTTGGTCGCGATTAAAAAATACTTTGAAAGCAAAGGCGAGTTCGAGCGCGACATCTGCCTGATTCCCGCCTCGGCCCACGGCACTAACCCCGCCTCAGCGCAAATGGTGGGCATGAAAGTCGTGGTCGTGAACTGCGACAGCAAAGGCAACGTCGACCTCGCCGATTTGAACGCAAAAATCAGCGAGTACACCAGCCGCATCGCCTGCATTATGGTGACCTACCCGTCTACCCACGGCGTGTTTGAAGAAGGCATCACCGAACTGTGCGCCGCCGTACACAATGTCGGCGGACAGGTATATATTGATGGCGCCAACATGAACGCGCTGGTTGGCGTCGCCGCGCCAGGGAAATTTGGTGGCGATGTCTCCCACCTTAACCTGCACAAAACCTTTTGCATTCCCCACGGTGGTGGCGGCCCCGGCATGGGGCCCATTGGCGTGGCGGAACACCTAAAACCTTTTTTGCCCGCGCACCCGGTACAGCCTGTTCCCGAAACCGATGTGGCGAACGGCACCATTTCCGCCGCACCCTGGGGCTCGGCCAGCATCCTGCCCATCAGCTGGATGTACATCAAAATGATGGGCCGCGAAGGCATGGCACTCGCAACCCACATGGCCATACTCAACGCCAATTACGTGGCGAAAAAGCTCGGCGACCACTACCCCATTTTGTACAAAGGCTCTGAGGGCTTTGTCGCTCACGAGTGTCTATTGGATTTGCGCCCCCTGAAAGAAGCCAGCGGCGTGACCGAAGAAGACATCGCCAAGCGCCTGATGGACTTTGGCTTTCACGCCCCCACCATGTCCTTTCCGGTGCCCGGCACCCTAATGATTGAACCCACCGAGTCCGAAAGCCAGGAAGAACTCGACCGCTTTATCGAGGCCATGCTCACCATTCGCAAAGAAATTGCGCAGATCGAAAGCGGTGAAGTCGACTACCAAACCAGCGCCTTACACAACGCCCCCCACACTCAGGACGATGTACTCGACGGCGACTGGCAACGCCCCTACACCCGAGAACAAGCCAGCCGCCCCGCCGCCTGGCTAAAACAGCATAAAGTCTGGCCCTCGGTGAACCGTATCGACAATGTCTATGGGGACCGCAACCTGATTTGTTCCTGCCCCACCATGGATGAATACCGGAGCTAAATCTACCGCTTGACGTTTATTCCGCGGCAAACACGCCATACCGCACAGAGTAAACGTTAAGCGAACGTTCTTAAAAACCAGAGCTCTATAACAGCGCCTGAGTGGCAACCGACCATTCAGGCGCAATGGCAACAATACCTCTTGCGACGAAAGGGACTTTATGAAAGCACTTATACCCGCACTGACGCTTTGCCTCGCCGCTTTCAGCCATGGCGCAGACAACAACAACTTCTCCGTAGGACTCGGCACCGATCACGCCGGCGTTGCCGGGGTGAAGTACGCACTGAACCATGGCAAGTCAAAGTACTATGCCTCAGTCGCACTACTGGGCTACTCCAGCGCCGTCGGCGGCGAGGTGGGTTACGGCATCGGTTGGGAGAGATTAGTAGCCAGTGACAAACACGCGCTCGGCCTGTTTGCCGGAACCGTCTCCATGGACGAAAACCGTGATGAGGCCGTGATCTATCACGGCTTAGCCGGAACCTATAACTTCTACTTCAACGGCTTCACCGAGCGCTCATGGGTACTCGGCGGCTCGGTGTACAGCGGCGTCACCTCAGACGACGACAGCTATATCGATAACAACACCAGCGGCATCTTCGTCAAAGTGGCATTTCAGTGGTAGGCTAAAAAAGCAACCCTTTTCCTTACCGATTACGACTGTCCAGCCAGGGACGATACACGTGCTCACGATTGAAGTCCCGCTGGACGTCGCCGTTTTGAACCAAAGCTTTTTTATCGCCGGTATGTGGGTTGGTGACGTAGCTTTTAATTGACTGCGTGGTGTTAGGGTTTTCGCTCCAGCGGATATTAAAGGCCGCGTATTTGGGGAAGAAATATAGGCTTGCGTAGTTAGGTAAGTGGTCGTGAATCCACCAGGCAAGTGCCGTCCAGTCGCCCGTTGTCTCGAAGTAATCAATAAAGCTGGGCACGACCACGGTGGCGGTAGCGCCTAAATAGCCATCGGCGTCTTTGTAATCCCAAATATGGTGGGCATAGTTTTTCTCGTTACTCGCACAGTTGAGCCCCTCTCTATTGCCCAACTCATTCACCGCCGGGCTTCGGTAGGCCGAGCGAATAGCAATGGGGCCAAGTTGTTGCTGCATCGGCTCAAGAAGGTTTTCGCATAGTCCTTTGCCCGCCTCAATCGCCACTTCTGGGTGGTCAGGTATATTCACCAAGCCATAAGCCTGCGCGATGGTTGAGTACAACATATCGCGCATAAAAAAGCTTTTCGACAGACGCACGCGGCCCAGCTTATCGAGTTTTGTTTCCAGTTGTTTGGGGTTGTCTACTGGGCAAAGCATTTTTTACTCCGAGGGACGCTTACTCCATTCTAATTGCAAAACACTCATAGCGAACGATACTGATGGGATAGGCACAGGCTGCCTGCATCCGGCTCGGAGACTTTAGGTTATAGCTGCCGACCCAGCTGACCAATATTTGATCTTTTGTATTACCCATCCATGCCCCCAAAACTCACCGTTGTACCGCTCTACCTGGCGCTTATATACACACCAGATCATACCCACGAAAGGCGGTTTAGAAAAGCTACTTTCTGCTGTTACCACCAAGGCACCTTTTCGGTTAACGATTAACCAAGACAACCACCTGCAAACCTGCATCCGCGGTAACACTTCGCTCACCAAGCCAAGTGTGCCGTACCACTTTGGGCAATATGGCGAACTGGAACGCCATCACGCGCCCCTTTGTATAGAGTGCGCGCCTCTCGCGAGCCGGCAGATCGGCTTGCGCGGTTTATTTACACATAAAAAGGACTCTTTGATGCGTAAGCAGTTTATCCGCAGTACCACCATGGCCATTATCGGCCTTTCGCTTTGCTCTCAGGCCGCCTTTGGTCAGTGGTACGGCAGCGCCAATATCAGTCGATCATCCGGGAGCAGCGGAGATCAGAGTGACGCGACGGGCTACGCTCTGAACCTCGGTTATGAATTTACTGACTATATCGCGCTGCAGGCGGGCTATGTCGATTTTGGTGAATTCAAGGCAAGGGGCGACCTCAACGCATCCGTTCCTGACCGGCTGGACCTGCAATTGCACAGTGCGTCGGTTTCAGCAGAGGGGATAGAGGCCTCGTTGCTGTTCGGGCTGCCGGTGAGCGAGACGTTCAAAGTCTACGCAGAGCTTGGCTACTACCAGTGGGAAACCAACCTAGAGTTCTCCACGACTGGCAGCGATTCTGACATCCTGGAGCCCGATAGCAGCAAGGGGGAAGACCTGCTCTACGGCCTAGGGTTGGAGTACCGGTTTCATCCCAAGTTGTCGATGACGCTGGAAGGCACTTACTACGAGACAGAAGATGAAAAGCTTAAACAGCTGAGTGCGGGAATAAAGTACCGGTTTTAAGGTTTATTCAAATGTGCCAAGCGCTATTGTCGTTGCGATACAGCGCTTGGCACTGCGTATTTGGAAATGGGGCCTGACCTAAACGCTCAAGCCCCCTGCCATTCACCGCAGGTAAGGCTCACCACCGCTTCAAAAGCCTGATTCAGTGAATGGTCGTAGCAGGCCGAACAAGCCCCGGGGTTATTCAGAGAGTCTCCCGCTCCCTCTGTAAGCCGCGTCGCGCCGCTCTATTTCTTTCGTTTGCTCGTCCATTTTCAAGTAACGCGTGATATTCAGGAGCGTGTTCAGCTCAGAATCGTATCGGTTGTCCGCGTCATCAGGTGTCAATGGGTAGTCTCCCTGGCGAATACTGCTGAGGGTTTGCTCCCGGCTATGGCGAATATCCTCGAAAGCGAGAATAGGGTCACCGAGGTACTTACCAATCAGCTCGTACTCGCCCGCAGCGATCAAATCGTCCCTTACCGCGAAATAGTAGCTTTTCGCCTGTTCCGGGTAGCGCTGGCTCAGTTGCTTGAACAGTTCAGCCGTCGCCGTGCGAGCATCCAATACACGATTGACGGATGAGTACTCCATCATGGTCACGAACTCAGCGTCACCCGTCAATAAATCCTCTTTTAGCGTTTCGGCCAACTCGACAAGCGCCTGCTGTGCCGGCGGGTAAACCCGCCCAAGATCCGCCCAGTGGCTAAGCGCATAGGACAGACGCACCGCACCCATGTCGGGTGATGAACGCGATTGCTCAAAAAAATCCTGATGAGCCGCAAGCGCCTCTTGATACTCTCCATCTTCGGCCAAACGGTAGATGTCAAAGAGGTCATCGTTAGCGACCTTGCCTGCAAACACTGGCGCCGCTAAAAATAGGGCGAGAAAACCCACTGACTTAAAATTCATTTATCCTCCCTGCTGTAAATTGACAGTTCCTGTTTGCTGCTCACTCGACAAATTTGGACAACAGGCGAATATAGGCCACCTGATACCCATTGGAGTTTTCGGTTACCTCCCAAGAGTTAAGGGGCCAGCTGGTGTTAAAGTCGAGATAAGATTTCATCGGCGGCTGATTGTGCGGCGGCGAAGGCGGCGCCATACCGCAGCGGTTGTTGTTGTCGGTAGCGCCGCAACTGTCAGGGCAACAGCTATCCCAATTGTATTGCGGGTTGGGGCCACCGACGACAAAACCAGGCGCTGGGCCATAGCTGGAGGCGCTGGCCGAGTCCCAATTGGCGCTGCCGTCGCTAAACCAGCTGTGATAAAAGCTGTCCACTGAGTCTTCAGCGCCAAACTCGCTCATATTGGATAGATAGACTTTCCCCATGGGGTTGGTGCCGTGCAGGTAATTGAGGTAGCCGAGGGCCGCGTCATCCACAGTGCGGGTACTTCTCCCACCCAGCCCATAAGTATTGAAGTGGTAAAAAGTCGCTGCCTTGACCGCCATGGTGCGACTGCTGCCCCAGGTGAAATTACCGTCGCCCAGATAGGCGCGGTAAGCGTCAGTTTGGTTGTCAACCGCCGCCCAATTTTCATCGCTTTGCATGGCCTGAACATAGCCGGTGGTAATCCCACTGGCCACATTGGCGGTGGCACCGGGAAGCTTCGCGTAGTGTAAGAGCGCATTCAGCAGCGGCTCGTTCCAAGGGCCTACCCAACCAACATTGGGGGTATGGGCATCGACAAAATCGCGATACTCGGACTCCCCGGTCAGTGAAAACAGGTGGACAGCCGCGATGAGTTTTTTCTCGGCCCGGCCATTAACGTCAACTTCCTGCTCGCCTGCGGCTACGCCGTTAGCAGCGTTGTAAAAGGTAACGTATGGATTGGCATCAGCCCAACTCCAGGCACTTTCGGCGCGCTGGCGCAAGCTTTGTGCGTAATCGTCAAACGTCTCGTCAAATTGACTAAAAAACTCAGCGCCGAAGGCAAACGCCGCCGCGGCAGACAAGCTGGCACTGGTAGTCGCGGGCCCGTAGACGCTGGGCGCAGTGGCGGCTGACGGTGGACTGGCGTGCCCGAGGCCCATAACCGACAAGACCGAGCCATTGTCCTCCTGCATTTTTATCAGCCAATCCATACCCCATCTTATTTCATCCACCAGATCCGGCACCCCGTTGCCCGACTCTGGCAGGTTAAAATCATCCGTCCAAACCGAGGGGCGGTTTTGGTAAATGTGCATCAGGCTCACCAGATAGCCCGCGTGCCAATTGCTGTATTTGTTGTAGTCGCCGGCGTCATACCAGCCGCCGCTCAGGTCTCGCTCGGTACTCGCATCGCCCGTGGCGCTGAATAGCCGCGCTTGAGTATCCTGCCCTTCACCGAGGTGGCTGGCCGTATCCGCCCAGCCGGCATCTGCAAAAGGTGTTTGCTTGGCAAAGCCGGCGCGCTGGTAATAAAAGGTGCGCACCGCCTCAATCAAAATAGGCCGGTAGAGATTCTCCGCGATAGCAAACTCCGGGGAGCGAAGTTTATTCTCAGCATCCACCACTACATAGCTGCCGGGCTCGGTCAGCGCACTGAAATCAAACCACCAGATTTGATCACCGCTGGTGGTGTTCACTGCACCGTCTTTCCAGGCTGTGGGCGCGCCGGTAAATACCACCTCATTATTTGCCGTGTTCACCACTGAATAGCTGCTGCCGGGGGTAAAGCTCAAATCGGCATCAAAGCCCTCCACCGGATTACGCACCACAGCGATCTTTGACGCCTCAGGTAAATAGCCAAACTGGTCCACGGCAATACACTTTGCCGAAGGCAGAGCGTCAATGTCAGTGGGCATGGTCGCAGGGGCCGTTACGCCGCACAACTCAAGGGCCGCCACAGAAGACGAGAGACTGCTGGACGCCGAAGATTGAGCACTGGAAGACTGGCTGCTACTCGAGGATGAACTTCCCACCGAACTCTGTGCGCTTGACTCACTGCTGGCACTGGAGGTTACCGGCCCTGTGCCGCCTCCGCCCGAACCACCACCGCAGCCAACCAAAATTGCCGCCGTTAGCGTGAGAGAAGTCATCGACCTAAAAAGCATACCGCTACCCTTTATCTTTGTTATCGGATTGTCGGCCATGATGCTATATGAAACCGGTTTCATTGTAAATATAAAAACACTTTGCAACAAAATGAGACGAGCATCACAGTTTTTGCGGACAAGCTGCCATCTTACTGTCACATCAACTAGACCTGCCACAAGACAAGTAGATAGCCGACCGACATGGATTGTCGCCCTGCCCCAATCCGTCCGTTAGCCCTCCGTTCACTCTCGCCCTCTGGCGGGACGTCTTTGCCAACCGTCAAATCGTCATGGAGGACGCAATGTATAAAATCGTATTGCTTAGCCTTTTACTTCTCAGCTCATTAGTCACTGCCACAAGCAGTGCTACAACGTTTCAGCAAATGGAGCCCTGGGAGGATAACCACTCTTACCGCCGGGGAGATGTGATCCGGCACGGTCGCTATTTCTACGTCAATATCTCAATAGAACAGGTAGGCGAAAAGGATGGGGATTAATGACAGGCTAAAAATTTTCCTTATCCTGGCATTTCCGGCTCAATTTACAGCTTCAAAAAGCATTGAATCCATATGTCAAAGAGGGCTCTCATCGAATCTGGTTTCCTACCAAAATTGCACAGAAATTACACACCTTAACTGGAAAAATTTAATTGAAGACACTGGGAAAGATAACCTAGCCGTTTTCGGCGTCAAAGACATACCTGATCACTCACTCGTCAAACTGTTAAAAACAAGTGATCTAGATGGCTACATATGTGAAGAGTATGTCGGTGTTTCTTCAACGCCGATAAATGAAACAGCGGAGACCATTGTCACACCTGACGTTTATCTAAAGATCCAAGGTGTTCTTTCAAAATACATTGGCGGAAACAGCGATGCTCTTTACCATCTAATAATTGTTAACAACCGTAGGTATTTAATCGGTCGTTACATGTTCAATAAGCCGCCTCCCATTTACTGCGAGGCGTTAGAAGACCGTTTATAGCGGCCGGTTCGTCACTAACGAGCGCCACATAAACCCCTGGGCGATCAGGCCACAGCACACCATGGCCAGAATCACGGCCGGCAACGTATGTGGCAGTAGGCCTGACAAGGCGCTCAATACACCGGCGCCGCCAAACTGACAAGCCCCCAACAACGCCGCGGCGGTGGCACTGTTTTGCGGGAAATGTTCCATATAGCAGGCGTGCAGGTTGGGCGAGAGCGCGCCATGGGCACCCACGGTAAGCATCATCGCCGGGAGAAAGGCCCATACCGGCCACTGCAACAGCGCGGCCAATAAAAGCATGAACAGGCCCAAGCCCTGTAGACCAGTGGCCAGCTGCAAAACGCGCAGCGAGCTGACACAGCGGGCCAATAGGGCGCGATTGATCAGGTTGCAACAAAACATGGCGACAATATTGGCGCCGAACATCAGAGCGAAGCCATCGGCGGACTGACCGAAGTGGTCCTGGTAAATAAAAGAACCGTGGGTGATAAACACCATCATGACGGAGAAGGCACCGATCTGCCAGGCCAGATACGGTAGCGCCTGGCGGGTCCTGAACACAGTCAGATAGGGGCTGAGAAAACGGCCCCTGGGACGCTCCTGAGCCCGGTGCTGTACAGGCTCACTGAATACCACCTTGATCAGCACCGGGATCATAATCAGCGCATACACTGCCATAAAGATAAAGATGCCCATCCAGGGACCGATTTTCAGCAGTAAGCTGCCAATGCTAGGGGCGATGGCGGGGGCAACCACCAATACCAACCCCAGCAGTGAAAAAAGCTTTGCCGCCTCCTGACCACTGATGCGATCGCGCACCATGGCCGGTACCGATACCAGCACCCACCCGGCGCCCACCGCCTGCAGTGCACGGGCCGCCAAAAAGTGCGGCAAGGTGTGTAATGTGGCCAAGAGCGCACTGGCGGCGGCGAAAATCACCAAACCCGCCAGCAGTACCTGTTTGCGCCCTACCCTGTCAGAGAGCGGACCACCCACCAACTGACCGGCGGCGAGCGCAAATATATACACAGAAACACTGACGGCCACGGCTTGGGACGAAACGCCCAGATCATCGGCGATAGCAGGAAACGCCGGCAGGTAGGTATCCAGAGAAAACGGCCCCAGCATCATGGCCGCCGCGAGGGTTACGACCAGAGAAAATGGGATAGTGGTAGCAGGCTCTTGCATGGTAAGACAGCGCACAAAGGGACAGTCAGCAGACTCTTCCAGTGTAGCGGATTGCAGCCATCTGACCTCTTCCTGGTGGCAGACTTTGCACAACCTTGCACGGCTGACAATCCGCGCATAAAAAAGACCCCGGCATCTTCGATACCGGGGTCAAGAGGATACTGCCATGGGATCTAGCAACGAAAGCTCAGTGGTGTGCTCCGTGCAATAGCAGTAAAGCGATACAACAAATCATTTAAAAGCGGGCACGAACCCCCGCCGCCCAGCGGCTTTCAAAGACGTTTTGTGTGATGACGTAGTCATCCCACTGGGCGTACTGGTCTTCAAATTCATCGGTGACGTTGCTGCCCTGAACGTAGACGCTCACGTAATCGTTGATGTCGTAGCTGGCCGACACATCCACGTACACTGTTGAGTCAGTCCAGATGGGGATAACACCCTCACCCATGCCCATACCGAGGCGATCCAGCCGGTCGCTACGGTAGTTTGCAGCAATACGGAACTGCCAACCGTAATCGTCGTACCAGAGCACAGCGTTACCGGATTTCTCCGAGTTGTCCTGAATCGGCAGAGTTTCGCCGTAGACATCCACGTTGGAGCTGTCGCTGGGCGCGTAGGTAAAGTTCAGGCTGGCACCCAGTCCACCCCAGATGCCAGGCAGGAAGTCAAAGGCCTGTTGGTAGGCAAGCTCAACCCCTTTGATGCTGCCGCCCTCACCGTTGATGTTGGTGGTAACGGGAAGCTCGCGGCGTACAACACCATCGGCATCCGGCAGACCCATGGTGATTTCACCTTGCTCGATAAACGACTCTATATCCATGTAGAAACCGGCCACGCTCAAGAGGCCACTGTTGCTGAAATACCACTCAAGCGAGAGATCGTAGTTATCAGAGCGCCAGGGTTCCAACTGTGGGTTACCGTTCTGGGTACCGTTAATCGCCACCATCAGATCCGGGCTCACACCCAGTTGCTCGCCCAGCACCTCGCCGGCGCGCGAGCGGCCGACACTGAGGCCACCGGCCAGGTCATCGATATCCAGGCTGGTCATGTTTTTCGAGTAAGCTGCACGCAAAATCAGATCGTCTGTCAGATCCAGCGCAAAGTTTACCGAGGGCAAGAAATCATCGTAGCTGCGTGAAATGATTTCTTCACCAATCTTGTCAGCGGCGGTACACAGCGAACAGGGCCGCTCTGAACCGATGATGTTTTGCAGAATATCCAACTCGGTTTCAATATAGCGACCACCAATATTACCGTTATAGGTCATGCCGCCAATTTCACCCTCCAAATTGACCTGCAGATACGCCGTATAGGTTTGCTCATCCACGGTGTAGGAGCGCGACGGCATGGTCAGAGCTTTGTTGCCCGGGTAGAGTGCTTCCTGGAAAGCAAAATTGTCGTCCATCACCTCTGGGTTCACAAAATAGAAAGTGCCGTCGATGCTGCCGGGTCCAAAGTCGCTGACCTCATTCACCCAGCCTTCGGGCATGTCGGCGTAATAATTGAGGTTACCGATGGTCAGATCGCCGCCGGCGACACTGTTGACGCCATCGCCATTGGTATCGCCCAGCGAAGCGCCCGAGTCTTTCCACATGACATCGGCGGAATAATCACCTGTGGTGAAAGGTGCGACCAGAATATAGGTATCGCGTGTCACGTCGCGCTGACCGCTGCGCACACCAAACTCTACAGAGCGCAGGTGTGAGCCCGAGAAATCGTACTCCCCGTCCAGGCGCAGCACATCCAGGGTTGCCTCTTCGGTAAAGTTGTTTTCCGAATAGGTGGACACCAGGTTATAGCGGTTTATGTCCGAGCCGAAACCTTCTTCAAAGCCGAGAGAAATGTATTCGCCGGTGCGATCAAAGGCGACGTCAATTGGGTCCGGCCCATAGCCGTTGGGGTTAACCGGTTCAGCGCCTGAGCCGTCATTGCGCATCAAACCGTGCTGCGCACCGCTGGTGACATAGCCGTGGGCCACGTTTTCGGTGTGTCCGCGCTCGGCATCACCGTGTAGATAACGCAGTGATCCCTTCCAGGGGCCGCCGTTCTCGTAATTCAGCTCAAGGTTGGCGTTGGTGGACTGACGATCGTTGGTCAGTGATTCTGAGTAGGAGCTTACTCGGTTGACCAGCAGAGAGCCTGTATTGATGGTGTAGATTGAGCCACCCAGCGGTCCATCGAGACGCTGCTGAAAGTTATCTGAGTAGGCCCAGTTGTTGCCGCGGGTGCTATCGACCATCATGCCTTGTTTGCGATCGGCGTCTTCCATATCGGTGTAGAACACATCACCGATAAACTCCAGGCTGTCCGTTAGGTTGGCTTGAAAGCTGGCACTCAAACCGTAGCGATCACGCTCGGTTTCCCGGTCCATCACACCGTAAAAGCGCTGTCCCAAAAAGGTGTCGTTGTTATCGCCGTCGTTATTGAAATCACGCTGATCGCGAATGTCTTCACCGATCAACTCCATGCCATTCAAAATCGTGCCGTTGCGGTAATTTGCCAGAGTTTTCTGATCGTAGGTCGCGGTCAATACAACGCCAAAGTCTTCACCGTTAAAACCAGCGAAGCCTGATAATCTGCCGTCATCGCCTTTTGATTCGCTGCCCTGGGCCAGCTCGGCGTTGCCGGAAAAGGTCCAACCCTGATCCAAATCCAGCGGACGAACGGTGGTCAGATCCAGAGTACCGGAAATGCCACCAGCCAACAGCGAGGCGGTCTGCGACTTATGAACCGTAATGCCGGAGATCAGCGGCGAGGGAACATCGGTAAAATCGGGTTGTACCGTAGTGATCGAGCCGGCGCTGAGAAATTGCTCGCCATTGAGCAAGGCGGTCACCTGCGGCATCCCGCGCACGTTGATGGTAGAGCCCTCGCCTGCAGAGCGGCGAATCTGTACCCCGGGAATGCGCTGAAGGGTGTCAGCAATGGTGGTATCGGGCAGCTTGCCAATGTCTTCGGCGGTGATGGTATCGCTGACGCCCACGTTCATGCGCTTTTCATCCAAGTTGCGCGCTTGGCTTGCCGCCAAACCAACAACGCGTACCTCTTCGAGAGGCTCCATGGTTTGGGTTGGGTTGTTTTCCTGCGCAATAGCCGGTAAGGCCGATACCAGTGCGATGGATGATGCCAGAGCATGGCGCTTAAAACTAATACGGTTCACGAATTCTACCTCCCACTCGTGTTTGATTTAGCGATGAGCTGAGGGCGCCCGACCGCCTTGTTATTTACTATCATTTACACTTATAGTTAGTGTTACTAAATATCAGGCTATACCGATTAGGGATTAAATACAATATTTTTCATTAGAAAATGTTAGTAAATACCACAATGGCGATCAAAGATTGAACAAATTGTCGGCGCCACGACCAGCAAAGGTGAGGCGGAATCAATGGCAGGATCGAACTGAGAAATTAGGCAAGGATAATTGCGGCACCGGTAAAGGTAAGGCGCTTACAAAACTTAAACCAGAAGACGTTGAGATCAACAAAAGGCTATGGCCCTGTCCGCGAGCAAGGCGCTTAGGTTATACCCGGCAGTGTCGTTTTACCCGTTCAGGCGTAGCGGAGGAATGTCGACAAACTCTTGGTCAACAAAAGCATTGGTCTGACGAATGGCGGGAAGAAGACAGTCGTCTGCCCATTGGCAACCCGTCAGGCCCGGGTCTTTTTGTAGCCCTTTATTGGCGCTCGTGCTGCTATGGCCCTCCCCCGCTCGCAACTGCTCAAGCATGGGGTCGTAACCGGGCAGCCACGCACTGGCCTCGGTAAAGGACTGGCGCACGGCCTTGAGTATGCCCATGGCGGCGTAGTCCAGATCCCCCCAAAAGTGGACCAACCGATCTTGCCGATCGCTGAACCAGAAGCGCTCAAAATCAACGCACGATGGAGCGGTCGCATCGAGGTAACTAAAAACGACCTGCTCGGGCTCGCGCATGCGCAGCGCACTGCCACGAAAGCCAGCACTGTAAATCAAGGCCGTTGTAGGGGGGCGACGCTGGGCGAGTGCCAGAAAACTGTCTTGGTTCTCGACAAACAGCAGCTTTTGAAAAGATTGCGGCAAGTACACCGCCAAGAGCAATGGGCGCGGGAGAATGTGAGAGGCAAGATCGGGGTACAACTGACGCACCAAAGGCTCGTAGCGCTCAAGCACTTTTGAGTCACCCTGAAAACAACGTGCCGAAAGCGCGCGGAGGGTCATGGGTTTGCGCAAAACCTCGTCTATGCGCAAAAAGCCGCGCAGTGTTTTTTCGGCGCCGAGCTCGGGGATGCGGACAATGGTCTGGGCAAGCCCCTGAGCGGCAGGCGGCAAAACCGATAACTTCTCCAGCTCGTGTTGCCACACCAACGCATAGGGATCAATCGCGGGCCGCTCAAGCCATTGGCGGACTTGCTCCTCCCGTTCCGGTAAAAATAAAAGCTGTGCGCCTTCATAGGTTGGCTGGTAGGGCTTGACTCGGCTTTTCTTGATCGTAATCAGATGGTGATCTTTATCCAGACTGTCGAGCAGCGCCCACAAATAATCCACATCCTCCTCAAAATCGTACAGCTCCGGCGTGGTTTTGGCGCTGACTCTCAGTTGGGGCCGGACACCGCGCTCGAGCTTGTCGATAAAACTGTTGAGCAACCGCAGAATCAGCGGCTCCTCGCTCAACCATTGAGGCGCGGACTGACGATGACTCATCAAACAATGTCTTCCATAAAATCCAGCATCGCCTGGTGACGCACGGTTTTTCGGTGATTGTCCCAAAGCTTGCGAATCTTTTCCTGATTGCAGGCCTTACGATCCACCAGAACCCGGGTATTCAGTTCGCCAACCGGTTGGGCCGTGGGGCATTTGCTAAAGACAAACTGATTACTGATCAAATCCATAAAGGGGCCGGATTTGCTGCTTGGCATAATAAACAGCAGTTGCAGCCCCAGGGTGTCCGTCAAATAGTGAATCACCTCTCGCGAGCGATTCTCATCCATTTTAGAGAAAGCCTCATCCACCAGCACCATGCGCAAATGACTGTCGCCATCGTTAAAGCGAAACGCTGAGGTCACAGCCGCAGAACGGATAATATAAGCCGGGGTCTCCAGCTGACCACCAGACCCCGTGCCGTACTGACTCAGGGCGATGGCAGCCTTGCCTTCCGGCTCTTTGTAGATTTCATAATAGCGGTAGTTACGGTAGTCGCTGATGCGCGTCAGTTCCCTGAGCGCCACTTGCTCGTCCTTGTCCAGCAGCATTGAGAGCATTTTGTCTCTGACCACACAGGCTTTGGACGACAATTGTGCGTCAAACAAACTGGTGCCATCCCCCAGGTTGGGCACTTCAATCACCTCGTTAAAAAAGCGCCAGTAATCGCGAAACTCGGGCACCCACTCGTACCCGAAGTAAAAGCGCTCACGGTCGGCGCCAAAGCGGTGATGTTCCAGCTCTTTATTCAGATCTTTAAGAACCCGCTCGCCGTCCTTAATTGCCTGGTAAATGGAGTGACACAGGTTCGTGACAAAAGCGGTGTTAAAGCTGTCTCGTAGCTCCGCTAGCTGTTCATGCTTATCGACCAGCACATTATTCTTAAGCCGGTTGTACAGACTGGCCACCTCTTTCCCCATGGCCAGTATGCGGCGGAAACACTCAATACCATGAGCCTCACCAATGCCCGTATCATAGACAATCGCATCCTGCCGATGGCAGTGCTGGTTATGGTGCAAAATAGCGGTGTGCAGTTGACGCTCGATGCTTTCAAGCTGCGACTTCAACGATGCTATGTCATCGGCAAAGGTAAAGTGATCAGCAGCTTGATCGGCGCGGTTGGTGGCCTGCTCAATGGCCACGTCCACGTCCACGTCCAACTCCGGGTAGTGATCCGCCATCAGATAAACCGCCTGTTCAGCGTCATCCTGGGCCTCGGCCAAGGCATCTTGGGCATCCGCCAATTGCGTGACTTGGCGACTAATGGTGCGCTCGCGCTCTTTGAACTTGCCGGCCTCTTCAACCAGAGCGCGGTGACGCTGCTCCTCATCAAGGTAAGCTTGCTTAAGTTGGGCCAACTCGGCTTCCAGCTCGTGAAAGTCACTCAGATCGAGCTGCGCAAGTGCCGTCTCCGCTTTTTGAATTGCACGGTGGCACTCCATCATGGCGGCGATGGCGTCGCCGCAGTAAACCGGCTTAATGGCATCTACCAGTTCTTGAATGCGGGCCAGCTGCTGATAGTGCTGCTCGGCGTCATTGGCCTCTTGTAGCAACTGCTCGCATTCGAGCTCTTTGGCCTTGCGCGCGCGCTCTCGGGCGCTTTGACCGAACACCAGCTCGGCGTCATCCAGGTCACAGCGCCACATACTGTAGTTGCCGCTACCAAGCCCATCAGGGGTAATGCCGCGGGCCGTTGTGCGTAAGGCCTCGGCATCCTCAACGCGCAATACGTTGCCGTAAGACGCCTTGAGGTAGTACTCCGCCGTTTTATGACTAAACCCCATCACTCCAATGATCGAACCGGCGGGCAGGTTCAAACGCTCTGCATCGCGTCTGGCCTTTTCACCCTGAATCACCCTCGCCTTGTTGCGTCGGCCACCAGGCAGTGCGCGCACGATTCGCATGGCCTCCGCCTCGTACTCCGGCTCAACGACAATGGAGAAGCGCGCACCGCCCAAATAACCTTCAATAGCCATTTGCCAGTGCGCGTCAAGTACATCCACATAATCACAGAGCACACAGGGATCAGCGCCGGGCACCGCCTGGCCAATAGCCTGCAGCGCCGCTTCAACATACGGCGGGTAACTCACCTTGTGGCTCTGCAAAAGGGCGATATCTTTTTGTTTTTGCTTGAGCTTACCGTTTAAATCCTGTCGCCGCCGATCGGCCTGCGACAAGTGTTGGGCCAGCTGATCACGAAGACTGACGGCCGATGCTGCTTGCTCCTTGCTGTGCCACTGCTCTGCCCACTGCAAATGCACCTGTTCAGCGGCTTTGATCTGGGCGACATCGTTTTCCAATCGTTCTATGCCTACCCAGTCTTTGTTGACCAGCTGCCCCAGATCGATGTCCACCTGCTCGGCCGTGGCAGTGACCTTTTGCCCCAACTGGCGCAGCGCCTTGCTGTCCAGGGCGGGAATACTGGCGCCCAGTGAGCTCTGCGTCAGCTGTTGCAGCAGTGCGCCGCTTGCCTGCACGTTGCGTTGCAATTGCAGGCTCTGCTCATGCACCGGCCTCGCCTTGGCCGCCAGTTCGCGAGTATGCCCGGCGATGCTCTGTTCGAGTTCGTCTTTGGTTTTCAGAGCGCCGATGCCCTGGCGCTTGGCCTCCAGCGCCACTTGTGCCTCGTGGGTATGACGACGTCGCTCTTCACTCTCCCGCTGGGCCAGCTCGTTGCTTTGCAGCGCATCCTGCAGATTTTTTTGCTCGGTCTTGGCGGCCAAATAGCCACGCTGATTGACTTTCGACAGCCGGGTTGCCTCACTGTATTCGGCCAACTGGCGCTCCGCCCAGGTAGTCACGTAGCGATCGGCACTCTCGCGAGCCCCTTCAAGCGTGCCAATCGCCTCGCGAATGGCACGCGTGTCAGACTCCATCTGATGAATGGTTTTCATCAAGTCCGACACATTGCGAATGGCATCGCCAAGATCCCGCGGCTCAAGTATTTCTCTGGCGACAAACTCGGTAATGCTCTTCACCGGTTTGTAGGCCATAAAATTGGCAAAGGTGCGGGCCGCGTGCTTGGCTTCACGGTCGGACACTGCATCGCGCCGACCGCGCAGAGCGCCATACAGGCGGCGTAAATACGCGCCTTTTTTGTCGTACTGCTCAACCAAGGCGCTGCCGTACTGCTTTTTCAGCAAGGTGACAATGTCGGTGATGGGCACGACGTGCTTGCCGTCGGAATAGCTTTTCACGAAATGGGACAGGCTTAACTGCTCGCCGGGTATCACCAGAAACAGCAGTTCGTCTAGCCGCGCCTGCTTTTGGGCACCGGCGCTGTCGAGGCGCGCACGCACGCACATGACCGCGGTAAAAGGCTCGCCGCTCTCACCTTGCGTGGGGTGAAAAATGCCCGCCACATAGCCATCCACCGCCCAGGGGCGGGCGTAGCTGCCGTCGTCGCAGCCCAGTACATAGGAGGCCAGAGTACGAACCTGCTTGCCACCACGTCCACGCTGCGTGGTTTCATCCTGCCCTGGGTTGTAATTAAACAGGTTTTCGTAGGCCGCCGTCATGAGGGTTTGAATGGCATCCGCCGCGGTCGTTTTGCCCGAGCCGTTACCGCCGGAAAACAGATTAATAGGACCAAACTCAAATTCCAGCTGGGGAATATTGCCCCAGTTAACAAAGATACCGCGTTTTAAAAACATCAGGCGCCCTCCGGCTCATCGGCTGCTGCCGGCTCGGTATCACCGGTTGCCAGAGCCTGCAGTACATCGTCACTGACAAAGCTGGTAATTGATGGCTGGATACTGAGCCAGCTCTCGTCAGAATCGAGCTCATCTTCGAGGTGGTATTGAATCAGGCGCAACTGCTTGAGCCGACGAAACAACTGCTTGCGCTCGCCAAGCCCTTCGGGAAGGCCACGCTTCAGCAGGTTATTCATGGCGATTGCCAAGCCCTCCAGCGACAGCATAGCCCGGCCTTTTTCGTCCACCTGCCCTTCGCGCAGACTTTTCTGGTATTCGGCGCGCAGCACCAGAATCACCGCAACCTCCTGCTGACTCGGACGCACACGAAAGCCCGTGTTAAACGGGCCGCTATCGTCGTCGGCAATACCTGGGACTTCGGCGCCCGGCGGATAAATACGCACAAACGCGAACTGTCGGTCGTGCTGGATACGCACACCGAGCACCCCGAGGTATTGCTCAACCAGCGAAGCACATTGCAAATAGCGATCGTAGAGCTGGGCCTCGGTCTGGTTTTCATCCCGGTTCAATACCCCGTAATCCAGCAGGCGAATCACAAGCTCGGAAAACTCATTGCGTGTCACGTTCGCCGAGCTCAAGGCATCGTTTAAAAAGTCGTCAAATTGGCTCATTCGGTTTCTTCGCGAAGCGAGATTAAAAATTCATCGGCGCAGTGAAAATAATCAAGGCGCAGGCTTTGCCCGGTCGGCTCGACCAGAAATCGACAGCCGCCGGACAGATTGTTGTAAGAGGCTACTTCGGTAATATGGGCCATGGCCAGGAGGTCACGGGCGGTATCCACGGGCAAGTGCCTTGTAGAAACCTGGCGTCCATCGCGCAGGGCTTTTTCGACGTATTGTCGCAGGCCGCTATTATCCAGAGCGAAGGCCTGGTCGAGCACTTGCTGAATCATCAACTCGCGCTCGGCCTCGGCATCCAGCGGTGGCTGCTCGGTCACAGCCGTCCTGACCACCGAGGCGCGCTTACGCTCTTGCAGGCGCAGCTGCGCCGGGTCAATAAGCTGCACGCGCATACCGGCCATGTGCTCGGCGGCTCGCTGCAGATGCTGAGCCACAACAGCATCGTCCTGCTCGCTCAGCGATTGGCAAATGCCCACCAAGTCATTTTCGCTTTGGCTGTTCAGATAGCTGAGCTGGCGAATAATAATGTCGGCGCGCTTGGTAAAACTGTGCAGCGCGCGGCGCAAAGCGGGCAGCATAATATCGGCGGCATTGCCCATTCGCCTCTCGATGGTATCGAGAATGCTCCAGAGCACGGACTGGTCGGGTCGGGCCAGCTCGGGGATAACCCGCCGCAGCTGTTTTTCGATCTGGGCCTTATCGTCTTTTGGTCGGCGACGAATCTTGGCGATTACCCGACCAATTTGATCGCGGTGCTTTTCCACGCTGTCGGCCGACAGACGCACCGCCACATCCGGCTGAAAACGCTTCTCCATAAACTCAAAAAACTGATCCGTGGCCTGCTGCACCAGTTGCTGAGATTCCACCTCCCGCACCAGCTCGCGCTTGCGCTCCTCAAGCTCGGCGATGACATCGGTAAAGTCGGTGACAATCCGCTCCGAGTATTCGTAGGCATCCAGCAGATCGTGAATTTCACCGCGATGATAAAAAGCCTCCAACGCGTTTAGGGTATTGCGGGTGTTGCGATGGCGGGTTCGGATGCGCGCACTGTCCGACTCAACCAACGGCTGGGTAAATAGCCGCCCGAGGCGCGTAAAGGGATAGGTCGACTGCAAGGTGGCGGTGTCCACCTGCTTTTCCAGCCAGCCGCATTCGAGCAGCTGCTTCAGCACCCAGAGCGCCTGCTCTCGGTGGGACTTAAAGCGCTGGGGCGCGTCATCGTCATCCGCTGCCAAAGCTGCGAGCGGCGTGCGGGCCAGTGCCTCTTCCAGTATTTCCAGTAGCTGCTCGCGCGACAGGGAGTGGCCGTAATCGGCATTTGAGCCGTAGAGCCTGCGGTACAGCAGGCTCAGGCACTGGGCCACCTGCTCCCGGTATTTACTCGTTAGCGGCTTGAAGAATTCCTGACGCTCGGGAGTGAAGAACATCGGTACCGTTGTGGTTAATCATTGACCAGCTGCCCGGCTCGGACAGGTGCCTATTGTGCTACCCGAATCGAGCCTATGCAATCAAAACTCTCGCTTGCCGCAACCACGCCAAAAGTATATGATTCGTAACAGATCATATATCAAAGCCAGTAACCGGGCACGAAGTGCCGCAGCACTTCGCATCAACCACCTTTCAACCCAGGCACCCATGATGACCGACAAGCCGCAACCCCGCTCCGAAACCACTGAGAAGCGCCACGAGTTACACCAGGAGCTGCCGGTTGATTTCCCGGATACTTACTTTCGCACGCTCCATCACGTGATACGGTTCGCGATTCGCGTTCTGGCGTTTTTAATGGTGCTCGTCATCCTCTGGGGTGTGGTTGACGTGGTGTACATCATTTACGAGCGCCTGATTACCGCCCCCGTCCTGCTGCTGAACATCAACGATATTTTTTACACCTTTGGCGCTTTTATGGCCGTGCTGATCGCGGTCGAAATTTTTATCAACATCCGTCTTTATCTGGGCACCAATGTGTTCCCGGTACAACTGGTGGTAGCCACGGCATTGATGGCGATAGCGCGCAAGGTGATTGTGCTGGACTTTGACGCACTGACCCCTATGTATTTGCTGGGCATAGCGGCCACCACATTGGCACTTGGCATTACCTACTGGCTGCTGCGCCGCGACACCACCTACGATCACTCCGAGTGATCGCAAGCCTCAAAGGCTCTACTTTTCACGTGCATCCAACGACAGGCTTCTATGGGTATCGTAAAAATTTCCGACGAACTACACGACGAGCTACGCCTGGCGAGCCAGGTTATGGAACGCTCTATTAATGCCCAGGCAGAGTTCTGGATGAAGGTGGGCCGCATGGCTGAGCTTAACCGGACTTTGTGTTTTGAAGAGCTGATCCATCACGCCTTAAAAGAGGCGCGCAACCTTGACTGAGGTTGTCATCAAAACGCCGGAGGCCATCGACAAAATGCGCCATGCCGGCCGCCTGCTGGCTCAGGTTTTTCAGGCTCTGGACGCCATGGTCAAGCCCGGCATCAGCACCATGGCGATCAACCAGTGGGTGGACAACTACATCCGCGAAACGCTCAAGGCCCGCCCAGCAAGCCTCGGCCAATACGGCTACCCCTATGTGTTGAACGCCTCTCCCAACCATGTCGTTTGCCACGGCTTTCCCACCGACAAGCCGCTGAAAGCCGGGGACATTGTTAATATTGACATCACGCTGGAGAAAGACGGTTACATTGCCGACTCCAGCAAAATGTACACCTTAGGAGAGGTGACGCCCCTTGCACGGCAGTTGGTGGATGAGACCTATCAAGCGCTGTGGCAGGGTATTGGCGCCGTCAGGCCCGGCAACACCCTGGGCGATATAGGCCATGCGATTGCCAGCCACGCCCGGCGCCATGGATTCAGTGTGGTGCGCGATTATTGCGGCCACGGCATCGGCCAGCAGATGCACGAGGCGCCGAATATCCTGCACTACGGCAGTCCCGGCGATGGCCTGGTGCTGCGCGAAGGCATGACCTTTACCATAGAACCCATGATCAATCAGGGCAGCGCCAAAACCCGAACGTTGAAAGACCAGTGGACCGTAGTGACCAAAGACAAATCCCTGTCGGCTCAGTGGGAGCACACCCTACTGGTCACCGCCCATGGGGTCGAGGTGCTCACGCTACGCGCGGAGGAGGCGGCGCAGCTGAACGCCCTGCCCCAGCCGGCAGACTCGCACGATCGTTAGCGATATCCGCCTGACGAACCCCATAGCAACCGATCAGGACTCAGGACAGAAATAGCTCGCCGGCTCACCCTCTACCACTTCCCACATAGCACGCAATAAGGACGTGTCATCAGTGGTGTCCTGAGTCAGTTCCCACATCATTATCCCGCAGGTGCGGCTTTGGACCAGCTGCGCCTTCTCGCGAACACTGATGATGCCATTGTAAAAATCGTTACCGACTTCGCTCACACAGGCGTTGTCCAGACTGTTAGCGACATACTGCCGATATGCCGTGTAACTTGGACGCCCGTAAAAGGGCACGCCAAGAACAGTTTTCTCGCGGGTCAAACCGCGAGCTGACCAATAGTCGAGTGCGGCAATGGCATAATTGAAGCTGGAGTGGTGAGGCTCACTGGTATTGTCGTAGGCCATCAGGTTGAGAAAATCGACTATCTCAAAAACCTCGGGAAGAATGTAGCGACCGGCCCAGTCCCCTGCCCCCACCACGGCTGCCGTGAGAAAATGTTCACCGGGTAAGGCGTCCAGGCTCTCGCGCATTTGTTGCATCAGCAACAGGTAATTCGCCGCTTCCTCGTCGCTGCTTGGGTATTCCCAGTCCATATCGACACCATCAAGCTCGTACTCGACGACAAAATCCGTTACCGCCTGAACAAACCGGGTGCGTGTTTGTGCCTCTTGCGCCAGCGCCACAAAGGCGCTGTCGTCACCATCATTCCAGCCGCCCAGAGCAATCCCCACCTTAACCCCGGCGGGCCGCGCCATGCTCACCAGTGCCATCAACCTGTTTTCACCGGCCACCCCAAGCGGTTGCAGCCCGCCGTCGGCGTTCGGCAGTAAAAAGGAATAATTGATGTGTGTTAGATAGGAAAATTGAACGTCGGCAACCTCGCCCTGCCAGTCCGGGAAGTAGCCCACTATATGCCGCCCTTGGGGACACTCGTCGGTTACCGGCGTGGAGCTCACCGAAGACTGCGAGGCGCTCGAGCGCGACTCACTGCTCGGCGAGCTCGATACCACCGACGAGGCCGACGACGTCCCCGAGCCACCGGAGCTGCCGCAAGCGGCAAGGCCAGCAGCAAACAAAGTAATCCATAGTGCTTTTATCATTTTTCTACCCTCTCAATGTTTTTCTGTGTTGCTGCGCCGGCGTCGCACTCAAGCGGTGCTGCAGGCGGCCTGCTTGCGCTCAATGCTAGTTAATGACAAACACAATAAAAACACAAAAAAGGTAAATATTTTCATCAGCAGGGTGAACGCTGACAAATCAAAGACTTACGCGCATGCACTCCAGCCCCGTAATGGTGCAACCTACACTAAGCCTGCACCACTTTACTGTTACCCATAGTGACAAAAAATGCACCAGAACAGCCAAAAAATTCTGGCAAGGCACAGAAAAGTTGCATTTTTATTCACTTATAGAATAAAAGAAGTACAATTAATTCTAAAATAATAAAATATTCTTAAAATACGTAACCTTAAGTAACACACCTGTAACCTAAATCCGTAGAATAGGCTTCAAGCAAGCACGAACCGCTTGTTGAACTGGATAAGGGAAAGCAAGACCGCCCACAAGGCTCCCTTGAATTGGCACTTTTTGTTAGAGGTATAGGCTTATGTTTACTCTTTCTTCTCGCTCGAAACTGGCCACGGTAATCGCTGGCCTGACTCTGGTTGCCGCTGGCCATGTTGGCGCTGCGGATAAAAAAATTGAAGGTATTGTCGAATCCGTGGATTACGAAACCAACAGCGTAACCGTGATCGACAATGCCGGTGAAGCATTCACCTACGCCTTTACCGGCACTCCTAAGGTGGACGTAAACGGTCGCAAATTGCGCGACATGACCGCCGTTGAACCCGGTCAGCACGTCACCCTGAAAGTCAAAACCATTAAGAAAGAAAAACCAGTGAACCTGGTTAAAGGCGAAATCCTGGAGATTAACCGCGAGCAAAACCTCGCCCTGATCCGCCCTGTAGATGGCGGTGCCCCGCGCGTTATTGAGCTGCCAGAAACCGTAGCCGTTTCCGGTCTGCACTCAGGTGCCAGCGTAGAAGACCTGCAAGAAGGTCACTTTGTTACTTTGAAATACACTGCCCGTTAATTCAACGGTGCCCAGTAGACAATAGCCATAACAGAATGCCCAAAAAGATGCCCGGCCAAAAGCCGGGCATTTTTTATTCCGCAAGATAGGGTTCAATAAAACGCAGTATCTCATGCAAGGCCTGTTGCCGGGTCGCGCCCTCCATCAAATAGTGGTTTTCATTTTTAAGCGTAACAAAACGCACGAGTTTGTCAGCGTCACTGAGCGCGTCCTCCATTTCAATGGAGTGGTGAATGGGCACAACTTCGTCCTCTTCACCATGAATCAGCAGCACCGGCGCCTGGACTTTGTCGGCGGCGTAGTAAGGAGAAATCGCCCTTAAGTCGTCATCCGAATAATCTTTTGCGACGGCCGATTGCTCAAAATATGCCACCACCCAATGATCTTTACCGCGAGCAGAACGCTCGTCCTTTAGCATACGTTTGACATCCGCGACACCATTGATTGATACGGCGCACGCATAGAGTTCCGGGGTAAACGCGACACCGGCAAGAGCGGCGTACCCTCCATAGCTGGCGCCCAGAATGCAGACCCGCTCTGGGTCCACCAACCCACCCTTGGCAAAATAATGCACCGCCTCGGTTAGATCATCTTGCATTTTTCGCCCCCACTGACCTTGGCCTGCAAGATAGTGCTCTACGCCAAAACCGGTAGAGCCGCGAAATTGGGGCTGCAATACAAGATAGCCACGCGCTGCCAGGGCCTGAGCCAACCAGTCAAAACCCTTGCGATCGTAACTCGCAGGCCCGCCGTGAGGCAGAATCACAGTGGCCATTCTTTGCGGGTTTTCGGCTTGACTCAGAGACAGCGTGAGCAAGGTCGGTATGGTCATACCATCCGACGCTTGAAAGGCATAAACCGCTGTTGGCTGGATGATCTCGGGCGAAATATCTGGATAAGCATTGGCCAGGAAGCGGGGCTCGCCTCCCTCGCTGGCAAGGTAAAAACTGCCGGCACTGGAGAGTCCCTCTACTTTAAACACAAGGTGCCTCCAATCCGGGGACCAATCTATCAGGCTGACCATTTCATTGGGAAACTGCTTGATTATCGCTTCAACTCTGGACTGACGGCTTGCGTCAAATAATTCATAGTCCGGCGTAAAACCGGCGTACACCAAACCGTGCACGACCCGGTTAATGTCCATAAGCACGTGGTCCACATCCGCATCCTCGCGCCCCAGAGGCCGCTGCGACACTTCGCCATCAGCCAGCGACACGGTGAAATAGCCAATGCGCCCGGTAG
The DNA here is from genome assembly GCF_030518215.1 of Gilvimarinus algae. GTDB lineage: Bacteria > Pseudomonadota > Gammaproteobacteria > Pseudomonadales > Cellvibrionaceae > Gilvimarinus > Gilvimarinus algae. The sequence continues at coordinate 684,016 of NZ_JAULRT010000062.1, read as the reverse complement.
CGGGATTTTCATTGATCATCACCAGTGACTGGTAATTCGGGGTGAGGCCGACAAACTCGACATCCTTAATCACCGTATTTTGCGAAAATATTGTTTTCCAACCACGCTCAGCGGGTACTTTTATCAGGTGCCTGTTGTTGTGATTTTCAAACTGCTCCTGGGCCACCACATTGCCCTCGCCGTCCATAAAATAATCAATGGTGTCCTTATCGCCCTTGACCCACTGCTTGGGCCTGCGCGGAGAGGACACTTTCACACGCATCAGTGAGAAATCAGGGCTCAGATCAGTGGCGCTTTCCGCTACAAACGCCGGCATGTAAATGTAGCGATTGTTTTCCGATGTGCCTACCACACCCCCTAGGCCAGTTTGACCAGCATAAATGCCCTCGCCAGGGCGCAATAGCTGATTAATATCCCCGCTTTTAGTGTTCAAGGCAAAGGCTGTACTCACATCAAACCTGCCGCGAAAACCCATGACGCGGCGGTGCTCGGACGCCACCAAGATCAAGTGATCATCGTCCATAAAGTAGATTTGATGTGGCCGGATTTCACTGACATTTGCACCCGAGACCACTTTTTTTTCCTCGAGGGAATACACCAAAACTGAACTGCTGTCGGTGGTGCTCTTTAGAAAAGCAATCAGCTTGCCATTAGGAGATACTCGCATTTTGCTGGTGCGGGGCAAAGCGCCATATAACTGCACCGCACGGTCAATGGACATGGCAGCTTGCACTTGCTCGCTCTCGGCCTGAGCGCTAAGCGTCATGCACAGGATTAACAACAGGGAGAAAAATCGGGAGGCGTCCATAGCGGCTAACATCCTTATCCTAAGTGAAAAGCGGTCGGCAGCGCCGCGCAGAGCGCAAAGTCTACCCAATCAAACGCAGGCTGGCTAGAAATTATCGTTCAGAAGGAACCGGGGGATTATGTCGACCGATGCTCGGCGCCACGCAGCATGGCCTGGATCAGCTCGTCCACATCGAACTTGGTCAAGGCTTCGTTGGCACCGACTTGATGGGCCTGGCTGACGCTGATTTCACTGGAAATCGACGTGTGCAGGATAATATAGGCACGCGCCAACGTTGGGTTGTCGCGAATGGCAAAGGCCAGCTCGTAGCCATCGAGCCCCGGCATTTCAATATCGCTCACCAGAAGATCAATGGGATGGCCACCAGCGGCTTGCTCGCGCATGATATCCAGCGCCTTTTGCCCGTTGGCAGTAATTCGGTACTCAATGCCAAGATTATTGAGCGCGTCGGAGAGCTGCTTGCGTGCCACCGATGAGTCATCCACCAGCAGGATATTCAGGCTGCGTAGCACGGCCATCTGCTCGGACTCCAGCTCGCCCTTGGCCTTCACCGGTTCGCGGCCATAGATGTTGGCAAAAATCAGCTCCACATCCACCAGTTGCACCAGCTGATCATCCACACGCGTCACCCCGGTCACACTGGCGTTGCGCCCGAGGCTTCTGGGGGGCGGCTCTATGTCTCGCCAGCTGCACTCGACGATACGATCCAGCGCCCGTACCAAAAAGCCGATGGTTTTGCGCTGACAATCGGTGATAATGATGTAACCGGACTGGCGCTCCTCATCCGTCAGCGGTGTGCTACCTACCGCAGCGGCCAGGTCCACCACTGGCATGGTGGTACCGCGAATATTGGCCGCACCCAGCACCGCCGGGTGAGGTTCAGGCATGTGGGTCAGTTCGGTGAAGGGCACGATCTCTTTGATTTTTAGGGTGCCCAGCGCAAAGCGCTGGCGCCGGGTTAGCCAGAACAGCAAAAGCCCTTGGTTGGATTTGTTTACCGCCATACCGAACTCCCCAATACCATAAGCCTTATTGTAGCAATGCCTGAAACACGGATTCCAATGCCATTACCCTTTTTTTACACCACAAAACCAATGATAGAACGCGGGCACGATAAGCAGCGTCACCAAGGTGGCGCTGACCAAACCACCAACAACCACCGTCGCCAGCGGCTTTTGCACCTCACTGCCCGTGCCTGTAGCAAAAAGCAGCGGCAGCAAACCCAGTCCTGAAGTGACCGCCGTCATCAGCACCGGTCGCAGGCGGGCACAGGCCGCCTCGCGGCAGGCCTCGGCAAGGGCCCAGCCGCGCTCGCGCAACAGATTGATCGCCGAGACCAGAACCAGCGCATTTTCCAAGGCGATGCCAAACAGCGCGATAAAACCCACCGAAGCCGGTACAGATACACTGAGGCCCGCCAGCCAGAGCGCCACCACACCACCCACCAAGGCCAGGGGTAAGGTCAACATAATCAGCGCGGTGCTGATAAATGAGCGGAAATTGAGGTAAATCATGAGAGTTACCAGCGCCAGAGTCAGTGGGATCACCAGCGCAAGTCGGGCATTGGCTTTTTGCTGCAACTCAAATTGCCCACCCCAACGCAACACATAGCCCGGCTCGAGGCTCACGGCTTGATCAATCGCTCGGTTGGCCTCAGCGACAAACGAGCCGATGTCCCGATCGCGCACATTAGCCTGTACGGTCACAAAGCGCTGATTGTTTTCCCGCGTGATCTGGCGCGGCCCGGTGACCTCCTCGATCTGTGCCAACTGCTCCAGTGTGACCTTGGCGCCGCCGGGGCTCGTCAGGCGCAGGGCTGCAATGGCCTCGGCGCTGTGGCGGTAGGGCTCTTGCAGTCGCAGATAAATATCAAAGCGCTGCACGCCCTCAAAGACCTCTCCGGCGCGTGCACCACCGACCCCAATTTGCAGCGCCTGCTGGACCTCGCTGACATTAAAGCCGTAGCGGGCAATGGCATCGCGCTTAAGCGTAATCTGCAGCTGCCCGCTGCCGCTGAGCTGATCGCGCTGGACATCGCTCGCCCCCGGCACCTGACGCAACACCGCTTCAAGTTCGGCCGCCTTATCGGCGAGGTAGGTCAAATCGTCGCCATAGAGCTTGAGCGCCAGCTCGGCCTTAGTGCCGGTTAGCAGCTCATCCACGGCCGCCGCAATGGGTTGGGTAAACGTAAATTTGACGCCGGGAAAATCCGCGAATCGTTCACTCATGGCCCGATACAAACCATCGAGGGAGGAAGCCGCCCGCCACTGGCCCTGAGGTTTCAGTGCGACAAAAATTTCGGCGTTATTGACCGGATCGGCGTGAGCACCCACTTCACCACGGCCGATGCGTGAAACCACTTGTTCGACCTCCTCAAACTCGCGAAGCAACTGCCGTTCAAACTCACCGATCAGTTGCTGCGCCCCGTCGAGCGAAATGGTCGGTGCCATGGTGGCGCGAATCAATAAGTCGCCTTCGTTGAGCCGCGGCACAAACTCTGAACCCAGGCGTGGCGCTATGATAGCTCCCAGCGCAAGAAGCAACACGGCGGCAAGGCCCACCAACCGCCAGTGCTTTAGGGCGCGGTTCAACAATGGTGTGTAAACACGTAAAAAGCCGCGCATTAGCCAACTTGGCTCTGAGCTTTCACCGGCCTTAGCCCTACCTGCGATTCGTTTTGCTCTCATGAGCACGCCGGCCAAAACCGGCGCCACCAATAAAGCGTAAAACAGAGAACCCAGCATCGCGAGCGCGACGGTTTGAGCCAAGGGGCGGAAGGTCGTTCCCTCCACGCCCTGTAAACTAAACAGCGGCAAAAACACGAGTATAATAATCGCAATCGCGAAGACGATGGGGCGCGCTACCTCTCCCGCCGCCTGGGCAATCAGCGCAAGCTTGGGTGGCTCGGGATCGGCTCGCAAGCGTCTGTCGATGTTTTCTACCACGACAACGGCACCGTCCACCATCAACCCTATGGCAATCGCCAGGCCACCGAGCGACATCAGATTGGCGGTAATGCCAAAAAAATTCATCGCCACAAGGGCAAAGGCTACAGAAAAAGGAATAGACAATGCCACCACCGAGCTTGCCCGGTAGCCTCCCATAAACACAAAAAGCACCAGAGTGACCAATCCCACACCCTGCAACAAAGCAGAGCTCACCGTGTCCAAGGCGGCGCTAACCAGCTGTGCCTGATCATAGTAAGGGCGCACTTCTAACCCCTCGGGCAGGCGCTGGTTCAGGCTAGCAAGCTCGCTCTTAACCCGCTGAATAACGTCCGATGTGTTGGCGCCAATCAGCTTTAACACCATACCCACCACGACTTCCCCGGCGCCGTTTTTACTGGTTACTCCGCGACGAATCGCACCGCCGATTTCCACGCGACCCAGCTGCTCCAGGTAAACCGGCGTGCCGCCCTCGTGCTTAATCACCACCCGCTTTATGGCCTCCGCGTCTGTGGCCAAACCCACCGAACGAATGGCGTACTCCTCACCGTTGCGCACGATAAACTGCGCACCGACATTGGCACTGTTGTTTTCAATCACCTGCTTGAGCAGAGGTAAGCTGACGTCGTAACGCTCCAGAGCGAGAGGGTCAATCAGCACTTGATACTGTTTAACGTGCCCGCCGATAGACAAGACTTCGGCAACGCCTTTCAGGGTTTCAAGATTGCGTTTCACCAGCCAGTCCTGCCAGGTGCGCAACTGCGTTGAGGTGTATTGCCCTGTTGTATCTTCCAGTACGTAGAACAATACCTGCCCCAGCCCTGTGCTCACTGGCCCCATTACCGGCTCACCATAGCCCTCGGCAATGGCCTCACGGGCACTCTGTAGCCGCTCACTGACAAGCTGACGGGCGAAGTAAATGTCAGTACCCTCGGCAAAATACAAGTTGAGTACGGACAACCCAAAATTGGACACCGAGCGCACCGACTCCAACTCTGGCAAACCACTCATGCTCGTCTCGAGCGGATAGGTCACGTACTTTTCCACCTCTTCGGGCGCCAGGCCCTCGGTTTCCACAAATAGCTGTACCAGTGCCGGGGAAATATCCGGATAGGCATCCACCGCCAGCGTGCGATAGGACAAGGCGCCGGCAAGCAAAACGGCCAAGAAGACCACGCCAATCAGCAGGCGATTGGCAATCGCCATATCAATCACTTTTTGCACAGCTGTCTCCTTTAGTGGTTGTGGCCGGATTCGAATTCCGACTTTTGCAACTGTGCTTTCAGCACAAACCCGCCGTCGCTGACATAGCGCTGCCCGGCGCTAAGGCCTTGGACAATCGCAACTTGCCGGGAGTCTTTGCGCCCCAGCTGAACCGGCTGAGGACGCCATTGCCCTTTGTCGGCGACAAAAACCACCGGCTCACCTTCCAGATCAATCACCGCAGTCAGGGGCACCACCACTGACTCGGGGTAGTCCCCAAGGCGGAGACTGGCCTCGACAAACATGCCAGGTTTCCAACGCCCCTCGCGATTGTCCAAAAACACACGAGCGAGACCGGTGCGTGTCTGCTCGTTGATGGTGGGCGCGATGTAGCCAATGTGCGCCTCCACGGTCTCTGCGCCATCGACCCCCTGCACGCTCACCGTTTGACCAATTTGCACGGCGCGCCACTGCTGAGGGTAGAGCGCAATATCGAGCCAAAGCGTCGAAAGATCGGCAACCACAAAGGCGTTGTCGCTGGGTTGTAAGTGCTCGCCCAGGGTAATGTGCCGCTCGATCACCTGCCCTCTGATCAGTGACTTGAGTTCAAAGCGCGCGAGGGTTTCCGAGCTTTCGGCTCTTGCCAACACCTGCCCGGCGTTGACCTTATCGCCGGTGCGCGCCAGTACCTCCAACACTTTGGCTGGAAAGCGCGGCGTAATGTGTGCCACCGCCTCTTCGTTTAAATGAATCTGGCCCGGCAGCTTTACCACTGGGCGAATACGACCGGGCGACGCCTCGGCGAGCTGCACGCCAAAACGCTGCAAAGCGTCGTCGGTTAAACGCACGCCTTGCGCTGCGTGTTCGTCATGGTCGTGATCGTCGTGTGCGTGAGCACCATGCTCATCGCTGGATAAGGCAAAGGGGGCCCAAAGAAAAACACTCAGGCAAAAAAAGACACCGCGCCAGTGGCCCGGTTGAACCTTGTAAAACATAATCTGACATCCCGCGTAAACGTGAAGGATCGCCCCGCGACACAGTCGCCGGACTTTCGTTAGTGTTGATTTCTGGAAATGTCAGGAAATGGGAGGGGGAGAATCGGGCGCGATCGACAAGCCGGTGTGGTCTGCGGTAATCGCGCTCAGCGGTTTGCCATGATGCAGCACAAACACCAAGCCCACCGCCGAGACACCTTTTACGCTGTGGCCGTGACAGCAGTGCTGACAACCGTGATCGGCGCCACCGTCTTCGCTGGGTCCGTCGTGGGGTGACACTTGATGATGGTGCTCAAGCTCACCGGACACCTGATGCAAAATATGCGCGTCGGCTGCCGCCAAGGTTGCCTGGGCAACGACGGTCAAGGCTAAAACAACAATCAGTGCACGCAGCATGGTTTTATTTCAGGCAGCCTGTAAAAGCGAACAAGGCCGCAGAGAATAACAAATAGGGATGGTCTGCGGAAGTCTCATCAGGCATCCCACTGGGGGGCGAAATCCGGATTGGCGATGCGCTCGCCGCGATCGAGTGCATCAATACGTTGATACTCTTGCTCGCTTAACACTAAATCCATGGCCTGCAAGTTGGCTTTTTGATGGGCGGGTTTTGTTGACGATGGAATAACCACGATGTTTTTGCTCACCACCCAAGCCAGAGCAACCTGCGCCGGTGTTGCCTGATGCGCCCTGGCAATATCCTGCAACACGGGATCGTCCATTACCTTCCCCACGGCCAGCGGCATATAGCCGGTAACGGTCAGGCCTCGGCGCTGGCAGTGCTCTACCAGAGCGCGATTGGCCAGAAATGGGTGCACCTCAATCTGATTGGTGACCATGTGCTCGCCACCGGGCGCCGCCAGAGCCTCATCCACCTGCGCTATGGTAAAGTTGGAAATGCCAATATGACGAGTCAAGCCCCGCTCACGGGCGTCGTTGAGCGCCGCGATATAATGAGCCATAGGCACTTCGTCGCCCGGCGAGGGCCAATGAATCAGCGCGAGATCCACATAGTCCAGACCGAGTCGCTCAAGACTTGCCTGCAGAGAGTCCACAACGCCCTCGCCGGCCAGAGAGTCAAACCAGACCTTGGTCGTGACAAACAGCTCTGCCCGGCCGATGCCGCTTTGTACAATCGCGCGCCCTACCGCCTGCTCGTTATCATAAAGGGTGGCAGTATCGATATGGCGATAACCCAGCTCCAGCGCTGAACACACCGATTCGATCACAGCCTCGTCTTTTAAGCGGAAAGTCCCGAGTCCCGGATTTGGCAGTCGCATAATCTTTTACGGCCTCCTATTGAGCAGATCGTTCATCACGTTCACTTATTTAACGATACACCCAGCGCAGTCACAACACGGCTTTACACTACTTATGTGTGGCTAGCAGCAACTGTGTTCTAAATCGCGATGGGCTTATATGGCTCTCCCGATCTGAACACAGTTGCTGCTAGAGCGTTATGGAACCATCGCGGTACTGGCGCACCGCTGTGTATGGCAGCACCAGGGTATCCGCCGCACCGGACAACACCAAATCCACGGCCATCACCGGCAACAAAAACACCGGCCATACCAGATCATTGGGCGCGGCGGCATTGAGCCGGCACAGGTCATAACCGACACCGCTATAAACGCGCGGCAGGCTGCCGCAGGCACTCTCATGCTTGCGCAGCGAAGACGACACATAGTGATCGCCACGCAAGGTGGTATTGACCGTGCCACAGCCGACGCATGCCAACAGAACAAACACGCACAACACCCGGCGCAAGGTAACAGCAGACACTTTCACAACGAACTCCCTTACTAAATTCATTAAAAATACTAGCGCTGAAAGCGCATACCGCCGCCTCTGGGCATAGAGCGCTGCATGCCGCGCTGGCGCGAGTGAAAATCGCGATTCAACCCCGAGCGATCAAACGAGTGCATGCCACCGGAACCGTGCATCTGACCGCGATTGGCCGAGGAGGTTCGCTCGGGCAGTTGGTAATCGGGGTGGGACTGATGAAATTGGGTCGCCCTGTCGTGCGTCTGGTTCGGCAAGGGTTTGAGCGTGCTGTGCTCTGTGCTCCACTGCCCCTTGTTGCGCACTTGCCACTGGTCATCCACCCGCCGGGCCACATTGCCGCTGCGATCGGCAAACACGTTATTGGCGCGCGTAGGCGCCGGCCGCGCCATTTTTAGTTGGCCGCGCGCCTGCGCTGGACTGGCGTTGCGTGCGCGATTGGCGGGCTGATGATAGAGACTGGCGCGCCCGCTGCCCAAGCGGGTGCTATTGCCCAATTTATTCTGAACCGTCGCGCGGTTACCAATGTTAATGTTGTTGCCAATATTGATATCGCCCGTGTTAATCACCACCGGCGGGCGATGGTAGCCTCCGCCGTACCAACCATTGCAACACACACCCGGGTGATAGGGCCCACTCCAGCCACCGTGCCAACTGGCACCCATGCTGAAAAAACCATTGCTCCAGCTGACGCCGAAGTTCCAGCCCGTCCAGGGGTTATAACCGACGTGAAAGCCCCAGGTTGGTGGACGAGGATAATAGTAACTGCCCCAGTACGGCGGGTAGTACCAGCCAGTGCCGTACACCGGCACGCCGTAGTAGGGGAAGGACCAAAGGTAACCCGGCGTGTAGCCAACGTAAACGACCTCGGGTGTGGACTCATACACGTGAACATGGGTGGTGTTGTAGACCGGTGAGCTCGGCGGTATTTGCTGTATCTTATCGCTGGGCACCTTGTCGGCGACGGCCCAGGGGCCTTTGGCCGATGCCGACTCAAACCAAACGCCATTGTCTACGGCGTAGTAGTGCCCCGCTATTTTCAACACCTGAGATCCGGTATTGACTGCCTAGGCCACCTCGGTGCCGGGAATCGCTTCAAACTGCGGTTCGCCGTCGTACTCGGCCTTAAAAGAGTCCTCACTTCGCTTGATCGCGGCCGTCTCCGGCACCTGAGCGTCCAGTACCGCGTCCTGAGCCTCTTCGGTGCCGGCTACCGAGGTACGGACCCCACCGATGTCCGAGTCAGGCGCAATATTGTGAAAGCTCTCTGGCAGCTGATCGGCACGCACAAAGACCCAGGGGCCCGAGGCCTGCTTGGCGCGAAACCAGCGCCCGGACAACAACAGATACATGGTGCCGGCCTGAACATCACGAATCCAGGGCGTTTCGGTGTTCTCGACATAAAGCAGCTCACCGCCATCGAGGCTTTTCCAGCGCGGCTTACCATCACTCACCACCAGCTCCGTGGGTTGGGTGGTCGCGACGACGTCGGGCGCCTCGCCAGGTGTAGGCGCATTCACCGCGGCATTGTCAGCGGATTGGGGTATCAGGGCGACCAAATCCTTTGGCGGCGCATTAATAGGCTTCCAGGGCCCCAGTGGTTGCCCGGCGCTGTACCAAAAATCGCCGCTGGTCAGGTAGTAACTCTGGCTTCCCTTGCGTCGCACAACGGCAAAGGGCGTATTGAGCGCGCGCTCATAGGGCGTGTCGTCCACCGCGAAAAACCGCGGCTCGCCATCGTAGAGTAAAAGCACGGCGAGGTGTTCGCGAAACTCAATGGCGGGCGGCTCGTTTTTGATGGCATCGAGACTTTTGCGCTCAAGCTCCGCGCCCTGCAGACTGGCGCTTAACGCCTCGGTTGCGATCACAAACCCGGTTTGCGGCAGGGACGTTTCCACCACCTCGGTAAATCGAGCCTCATCGGTCTCAGAGGAGTCGGGCCAGGTCACGCGGGTAACTTTGATGTCTCTCACCAGCGCTTGACCCGAATCGGAATTAACATCCAGCCTGGCCGAAAACCAAAAAGCGCCAAACACCGGCTCGCTCTGGGTTTTCAGCTCCAACGACATCGCCGCCCGACCGGTGAGTAAGTTGCCCGCGAGCCGCTCTGGCTGCGGCTGGTACACCACAATGGTGCCCTCTTTCGCCTCAATCTGCTGGGGCCACTCGACCGCCTGACAAACCGCCGACAGGCACGCCGATAACCAAAGAACCACCACCTGACAAAACCGCGCTTGCATACTCGCCTCCTGCACTCGGGCTGCGTCAGTGCGTCCCGTTTGCTGCCGCCGTTAAACCTTGAAGTCCCCCGCCATAACACCCAGAGGAAGAAAGGTAAGCCGCACGCCGATTGAGGCGGCCGCCAATGCGTTATAGAGTGTAGCCGAAAGGCTTCGCCATCACAGGCTAAGATCGGAGGGCGTGACGGGATCGGAGTCGCGTCGGTATACCCGTATTTGCATGTCGGCCGTATCGGTCAGTGGCGCCTGAGCAAACAGCCTCTCGTGCTGAGTGAGGTTGGTGTTCCAATAGTGCGGCGTCATTTTCAGCAGCTGCTCAATGGCTGAGCGCTCTTCAAGCGCCAGAGGAAAACGCAGCGTTTGCCGCTCAATGTCCTGCAACCGGGTAAAGTAGCGATCGGGCTTGTCGCTTTTGTAGGGGCGCACAGACTCGTACAAACCCGCGCGCAGCGCCGGCAGGTGATCCTCACCCGGGCCCACGAAAATCACAATACCGCCGGGCTTGAGCACCCGGATAAACTGCGCCTCATCGACCAGCGAAAACACCGAAAGGACGGCGTCAAAGTAGCCAGTCTCATAGGGCAAGTCGCTGATGCTGGCGATACACCAGGCGGGGTTTTTATCGCGCCGGCAGGCGGCCACAATCCCCGCTTTGGAGATATCCGTTCCGGCCACGTTAACGCCGCGGCGGGCCAGTTCGCTGGCGTAGTAGCCCTCGCCACAGCCGGCGTCGAGCAAATGGCCAACGTCATATCTCTGGCACACGGCGGCCAGTGCCTCCACCAACGGTCGATAGTACCCGGCCGAGAGAAAGGCGCTGCGCGCCTCGATCATCTCTTTACTGTCGCCAGGCTGGCGGGATTTCATCCGATGCGACAAGAGCAGGTTCACATATCCTTTGCGCGAGCGATCGAAGCTATGGCCCTGCTCGCAGCCAAGCCCGCCACTCTTTTGCGCGAGCGGCGCTTTACAGACGGGGCACAGATACATCAGTGGCGCCCCGGAATCAGGCACTCATACTGCCAGCCCAGTGTTCCTGTAGCCGAAGATGCCGGTGCTTTAGGTAAATTGGTCAAAGGAGTTCCCCCGATAGCGTGGCACCCAAAGAGTCTGTGTTATATGATCTCAACCTGGCGGCTCACAATAAATCAGCAACAGGACGACAAGATGGGCGTTTACGCAATTGTATTTTTGGTCATTACCGCTTTTTTTGCTATTCGCGGTTATTTTAACGGGTTTTGGGGGTCACTGGCGCGCACCGTCAGTTTTGTCGGCGCCTATGGCGCGGCTTTTTACTTCAGCAAACCCGCCGCCGCGCAGGTCAAAATGCACACCCCCATCGACGGCATTGCCGCCTACATCACCGGGGGCATCGCGGTCTTTATCGTGGTCATGATCGGTATCCGCCTGATTTTCTGGATTCTGGCCAAGCTCACCCCCGGCAACGACAAGAATCCCGGCGCAGGCTCGCGCATTGCCGGACTGCTGGTGGGCGCTCTGGTGGGCGCCTTTGTCGGCTTGCTGCTGGTGTATACCTTGGATGTGTACAACTCGGCCAAAGACCTTAAGGCTGAAAACAACGAGCCCACCGCGCCCGCCAAAAGCGACCCAGTGGGTAAGGCGGCCAAGCTGGCCGTGAGCAAATCCGCCGGTGCGATTATGTCGCTGAGCGGCGCCGACCGCAGCAGTGTGAAACTGGGCGAAGCGTTTATCGCCGACCCGGTAGACAGCGTGGATCGCGTGACCCGGGTTAGCAATAATCCCGACCTGCAAAAACTGCTCAACGACAATCGCGCTCAGCGACTGATGAAAGAGGGCGACGTCGACGAGCTGATGAAAGTGCCGGAGTTTCGTCGGCTGATGGAAAACCAGGATATGAAGCACCTGCTCGAGGCCTCGGGCCTGGGTGTCGACAGCAAAGACAGCGCCCGCGAGACCGCGAAAAAAATCACCCTGGGGTGGCAGCGCGTGCAGCTCATGAAAAACGACCCACGGGTGCAATCCATCGTCAACGATCCCGAGTTCCGAGCCCAGATGCAGGCCGAGAACAAACTCCCGCTGCTCGCCAATCCCAAGCTCAACGAACTGGCCGAAATTATTTTTGTTGATGGCACAGGCTCAATCGCCGCCTTTAATGCCGACAACCAAATCACCATCAAGGAAATCCAAAAAGGCGCCGATGCCTCCGTTACCGAAGGTGAGACCGGCACCGTCTACCGCTACACCGATGAACACGGTCAGGTGCACTACTCGGACAAACCCACCACCGATCGCTAATCAGCCAGACGCATCAGCTCGCTGGCCAACATCAACAGTGCCCCACTGGCAAATGGCGCGGCATTGTCCGGGTCAAAGCCGTGGGGTCCTGCCCCCACCGGCTGCACCTGAGTGAGCTTGCCGTTTGGCTGAACGCTTTGCGATAAAGCCGCCCAGGTTTTCTGTACCGCCGGCCTATAGGTTTCAGCTGGCAACACTTCTTGATTAATGCCCGAGGCAAAGGCAAATGCGATAAAGGCACTGCCGCTAGTTTCGCGGGCGTTGTGCGTTTGCGGGTCGAGCAGACCCGGGCGCCATAGCCCGTCCGCTTGCTGGGCCTGAAGAAACGCTGCGGCCATTTCCTGAAACAGCACTTTATATCGCTGATACTCCGGATAATCTTGCGGCAAATGCTCCAGCATCTGCGCCAAACCGGCAATCACCCAGGAAGTGCCACGCGACCAGTGCACGGTTTTGCCATTTTGTTCACGCACATCCAGATAAGATTCGTCGCGAAAGTACAGGCCGATGTCCGGGCGATACAAGCGCTCGGTGGTGGCCCACCACTCGCGGTTCATAAAGCTCAGGTATTTTTCATCGCCCGTCACTTCCCATAGTAAGATCCACGCCATAGGACCCATAAACAGCGAATCACTCCAACTCCAACGGTGGCGGCTATGAGGGTAGCCCCAATCTAGCGAGTGGGTGGGCGGGTTTCGCAAAATTCTATCCAGCCAATTTTTGCTGGGGCTGAGCATCGCCTCGTCACCCTCGTCCTGATATAGGCGAAGCCACGCCTGAGAAACACAGTAATCGTCGGCATCAAAGGGATTGTTATCGCGCGGGGCAAATGCTAGCTCGCGGCCACGCTCAAGCAGCCTGGCTTTCAAGTTACCCGCAGGCAGAAAGGGATCCATGTCCAGCATACCGACATACAACGGGCAAACGCCCCACCCTTGGGGGTGATAATGCCAGCCATCAGGCATGTTGGCCCACTGCCAATCAGCCACCTGTTTCGCGAGCGCCTTGACCTGCGCCGGGTCAATGGGTCTTGTCTGCTGGCGCTTTACTTGCATCGTATCGCCGGCCGCCTCGCGGGACTGATGAGACTCCCAGTCGGGCTTAAACATCAGTAGCTCAATGGGCGCAGCCTCGCTGCCCGCGCCCGTTGAGTCATCGCCATCGATTTGTCGCACCGGCTGCAACAACAGCTGGGCCTGCTTCAGCCTAGCCCATTGAGCCGGGTCGATGTTTGGCTCCCAGGCGCCCACAGAGGTGTCGGTCAGATAACGCATGCGCCACTCAGGGCGGGTTAAGTCTTCCGCGGTGCCCATCAAAACACGCCCGCCTGCGGTATCGTCCCGGTAGATAATGTGCGCCCAGCTTTTTTCCCAGTCGTACTCAATCAACAGGCTCGCCCGGGAGAGTGGAGGCCGCTTGGTGCCCCACCCTGACAGGGTAAAATGTTCCCCCGCGCCCGGCCCTCGCAAAGTCCGCCAAGCGCCATCGTCCTGGTATACCAAGTGAAAGGCCGGCGGCTGATCCTTTTCGGGTGACCAGTATGAAACCAAATACGCTTTTCCCTCACGATCGGTGGCGATTCGCGGTGGGTTCATCAAATTGGTGTTTTGGGCCACGGCCCTCGCCACCTCCGCGCTCTGGGCGGTAATGGGCAAGGTGTAGGTGTCACCACTGCTCTTTTGCCAGCGCTCGCCTCCATCGGGCGAGTAGGCATAGAGCAGGTCGTGATTGGTCGCCACATCCGGCGTTTCGCGCCACGTCCAGGCCAGGTGCAAACCACCCTGGCCGTCTAGGGTCAGGTCCCAGTAGGCGCTGCGCTCGCCCTCGCCACTGATCAGGTTGTCCTGCACGCGCACCCAACGCCCCGACGCGACGCTGAAACGGTTAAGCACCAAATCACCTCTACCTGAGCCCCCGTCGCGGTAGGACAACAACAGGTCCCCCTCGGGCAGACGCAGAAATTGTGGGTAAGTCACGCTCGATTCTTTGCGCCCGAGCATATCGGCGCGCCTGAGCGTTAGCGAGCCCGGCGAGTCACTGACGGCGTAATTAAGCGGGTTGTTGTGCTGATCCCAGGCAAGATGCAGGTAACCCTTACCATCGGCGATCAGGCTTATGCTGTTATGGGCGTCATTGACGTTACCGGTGAACGCCGTGATCTCGCGCTGCCAGCGATCCTCCCCCAGACGGCGCTTGGCCAACACGAGCTGCCCCTTGGCGTTATAAAAGCCGGCGTATTGATGCACGCTGTCGGTGTACAAGGACTGGGCCCCGGCCACCATATTCACCGAGCTGCCGGCGAAGGCGTCGTCAGCCAGCGGGATCACGCGTGCAGTGCGAGCCGGCTCGGGCTCGGCAGCGGCCAAGGCGGAGCCAGACAAGGCCGTGATGAGTAGATAAGCACAAAGAGCTGCAATGCCAGAGCGGAAACGGTACCTCATCGTGATTCGCCTATTTTTTATATATAAAAATTTATGTCATTGGCGATTATAGGAGGGCGAGGCATGAAGGTAAATCGACTACACATAAAAAAACCCGCGTAAAAACGCGGGTTTTCTTTGGCACACACTAACCCTTAGGGCAGCAGGTGAGCCACGGCGTCGCGCTCTTCTTTCAACTCTTGCTCAGTGGCTTTCATACGGGCCTTGGAGAAGTCGTTGGTTTCGACACCCTGAACGATTTCCCAATCCCCGTTTTTGCACACGCAGGGGAAAGAGTAAATCAGTCCTTCTTCGATGCCGTAACTGCCATCGCTGTAGATACCCATGCTCACCCAGTCGCCCTCTGCACTGCCCAGGGCCCAGTCGCGCATATGGTCGATAGCGGCATTGGCGGCCGAAGCGGCTGAAGAGGCACCACGCGCTTTAATAATGGCGGCGCCGCGCTGTTGTACGGTGGGGATAAAATCGTTTTCGTACCAAGGCTGGTCGATCAGGCTCATGGCAGCAGCGCCATCAACGGTGGCGTTGTGAACATCCGGGTATTGAGTGGCTGAGTGATTGCCCCAGACCACCAGATTTTTCACATCGGCGATGGTCTTGCCGGTTTTCTGCGCCAGTTGCGTCAGCGCGCGGTTGTGGTCCAAACGCATCATGGCAGTGAACTGGCGGGGGTTGATGTCCGGCGCGTTGCGCTGAGCGATCAGGGCGTTGGTGTTGGCCGGGTTGCCGACCACCAGCACTTTCACATCGCGAGAGGCGTGGTCATTGATGGCCTTGCCCTGCACAGAGAAGATTTCGGCATTGGCGGAAAGCAAATCCTTGCGCTCCATGCCAGGGCCGCGTGGACGCGCGCCAACCAGCAGGGCGTAGTCGGTGTCTTTAAAAGCGACGTTCGGATCATCGGTGCACACCATGCCGGCGAGCAGCGGGAAAGCACAGTCATCCAGCTCCATGGCAACACCTTTGAGTGCTTCCAGCGCCGGGGTAATTTCCAGCAGTTGCAGGATCACGGGCTGGTCTTCACCCAGCATGGCGCCAGAGGCGATGCGGAACAACAAGGAGTAGCTGATTTGACCAGCGGCGCCGGTGACGGTAACTCGAACGGGTGCTTTCACGATAGATCTCCGTAGTGTGCAGGTGGCCGCGGGATGGCCGCTGCCCGCCTGTTATGGGGTTAGTATCGGGGTGCAAGCTGGCAACACGGCGCCTACCCACTATCTGGCGCGCGGTGAGCGCCAGACTCGGTAACGGCCGGGATTGCGGGGTTGCCCACAGCCCATCGACGGGCCGGTATTATAGGCTATTGAGAAAAAATTTCATCTATTGGGCTAGAGCGCCTGAGATCAGACGCCCAAGATATGACGGCTCCGGCAGTGGTCGGCGATCACGCGCTATCGCCCAAGACCGCGCTGGAAATCAAATATGACACCGCTCACCGCCGGAGCCGGTCTGGCATCAGGCCACTCGAATGGCGCCGTCAGCCCTGCCGCAAGGTTTTACTCCACCGGCATCGCCTGAAAGCTGGCGGCCTTGCGCTCGGCGGCGGAACCGGGCTGGCCCAGTGTCAGGCCGTCGCCTTTGCTCATCAGGTACGTTGAGCTGTCGTTCAGCAGCCGGTAGGAGCTGCCCTGCCCGGCCAGGCCGTCGACCTTGATGAAAGTAGCACTTTGGGCAAATGCGTCGGTGCCATTATGACGTTGAATGCTCAGCTCACCCTCTTGATGGCTCAGGTAGTAGCCCATGCGAGTTTCCGGCTGGAAAGAAACGGCGTTGTCGAGCTCGACCAGAGCCGCTAAATGCCATTGAAACTGCCAGCGATCGGCGGCGCTCAGCGCACCCATGGACACTGAGCTATGGTCGCCGTAGCGCAGGTACTCGTCCGTGTCCGCCAGACTCTGCAGCGCCTGAGCGGCGTGAGTAATACCAGAGGCGGTGGGCGTGATCGGTTGGATGGTTCCATCGGCGTTGTATACGAGTGCCTCCATGGACACCGAACGGCGGAAGTTGCCGCCCGTAGGCAAAGCGGCCGTGTGATAGACAAAGTAATCACCGCCTTGATACTCCAGTATCGCCTGATGACTGGTACCGCTGTCTTCCAGCGTCTCCATCAGCTTGCCCTTAAACTCCCAGGGTCCCTTGGGGCTATGGCTCATGGCGTAGGCCAGCTCTTCGGGGTAATTCATGGCAAAAGTCAAATAATAGCGGCCGTTTTTCTCGTGCAGCCAGGGCGCCTCGGTAAAGGTGCCGGGCATGTTGGCGATCTCTACCCTGTGAATCTCGCCGTCAAAGGAAATCATGTCCTCCGCCAGTTTGGCGTAGTACAGGTGCGAGTTGCCCCAATACAGATAGGCCTGACCGTCGTGGTCGATAAACACCGTGGGATCAATATCATCCCAGCTGTGCTGATGCTCGAGCATATGGGGGGCGGGCTCGGTCTCATTGGGGTCCAGCAGCGGCTTGCCCAGAGCGTCTTTCCAGCCGATCACCGGATGGTCCGACACCGCCACACCCAGGGTATAACCGCCCAAACCCTCGCCGCTGGGCGGCACCGGCATACGCACTGTGGTGTACCAGTAAAAGCGGCCATCGTGCTCCACCGCCTGTGCGGCCCAGGCCGAATCTGCCTCCGCCCATTCGAAAATCTTGCGTGGTACAGCCCCTTCCAGTGTCCAGTTCTCTAGGTCTGTAGAGGAGTAGATGTTCCACTCGCGCAACACAAAGAAGTCGCCATCGGGTGCCGCCTGGTCGTGGCCGACGTACAGATAGACTTTGCCATCGTGAACAATCGCCGCTGGATCGGCACTAAAACGCTCTTTGATGATGGGGTTATCGGCCTGAGAACTGGCGGCCAAAGCGAATAAAACCGCACCCAGGGCGCGCGTCAAGAAAGGGGACATCGTCATCTCCTACAGCTATTGTTATCGGCAAATAAAGTCCGCGATGAATTTATTAAATTATAATAATACAAATAACAACGCTTACGCCAGCAGTAGTCGCCCTATAGTCGTATAAGCATTGGCTATCGGAAAAAGCGCCCCGCAAGGAGCCACTCGCACTCGCCAAGAGCGTGGTGGCTATGTGCGTTGATTCGGGTTTCGGTATGATGTTCTACCGTCCAACCCAATAAGGAGTGACCATGAAACGGCGTTTATCATACGGCTTGAGCGCACTGGTGCTGGCGCTATGCGCCAAGGTTCAGGCCGATACCTTTACCCTGCACAGCGACGACATCAGCGATGGCGAAATGATGAGCAAGACCTTTGAGTTTGAAGGCTTTGGCTGCAACGGCGACAACCTGTCGCCACAGCTGAGCTGGAGCGGAGCACCCGAAGGCACCGAAGCCTATGCGGTGTTTGCCTATGACCCGGACGCGCCCACCGGCAGCGGCTGGTGGCACTGGCAGCTGGTGAACCTACCCGCCTCAACCACTGAGCTGGCGCGTGGTGCAGGCAGCACAGACGGCTCGGGCCTGCCGGAGGGCGCCATGCACGTCAGCAACGATTACCGCATTAAAGGTTTCGGCGGCGCCTGCCCACCTCAAGGGCATGGCGTTCACCGCTACCAGTTTACGGTCTACGCGCTGCCAAAGGCGTTGGATATCCCGGAAAACGCCTCGGGGGCGCTCGCCGGGTATATGGTCAATGCCAATGCCCTGGCCTCGAGCACCATTGAGGCACTCTACAAAAGAGATTAACCCCTGGGCTCATTAGCGCAGCCACGGTGGTGACCGCGCTAATGGGCGCTCGACCCTTAACGAGCGAGCCTTCGAAAAGCATCGCAACAGAGCCGCTCGGGTGCCGCCGCTGCACAGAACACTGAGTTTGCAAAGTAATAAATCAGCCTTCCGCGCTCCGCTGACGGCGGTAGCCCGCTATAGGCCTTTTAGTCAAACCGGTAGTTCAGACCCAGCGTGTAGTTTCTCGGCGTGCCATAGCGGTAGGAACTGAACTGCCCCACCTGCGAGTAGTACTTTTCATCGGTGAGATTGGCAGCGTTAAACTGCACACTCAGCGCGTCGGTAAACGCGTAGCGCGCCATGGCATTGACCAGCACATAGGCCTCTTGTGTAAAGCGATCATCATCACCCGCCGGGTTTTCCCCTTCCGAGTAACTCTCGTTTTGCCAGTTGGCACCGCCGCCGATTGTCAAACCCGATAAGGCACCTGCGAACTCATAGGATGTAAACACCTTAAACAGTTTGGTGGGTATATCGGTGTTGATGTTATTACCGGTGGCGTCTTCAATGTCGTACTGGGTATAGCCGGCACTAATGTTCCAGCCGTCAATGGGTTGCCCTACCACTTCAATTTCCACGCCCGTGCTCTCAGCGCCCTGAGCGGCAATGTAAGCCGTCCGCTGCTCGGGCGTGCCCTCAAAGCCGGTATCCACCTGTGCGAGGTTATCCTGGCGTATATCAAACACCGCGATGGTGGTGTTCAGTCGATCATCCAGGAAACGGCTTTTTAAACCGATTTCGGCACTCTCGCCCACCAACGGCGCGAGAAACTCGCCATTGGCATCGCGGTTATTTTGCGGCTTAAAAATCTCGGTGTAGCTGGCGTAAACACGATGGGTGTCTGTGACATCGTAGAGCGCGCCGGCATAGGGGATAAACTCGTCTCGGTTGCCATAATCGACGTTACCGCTCCAGTCAAAACCGGTGCGCAACCAGGTCGCCACACGGCCGCCGACAATAAATTTCAACTTTTCTGTCACAGAGAGTCGGGTAACGCCGTAGTAGCCACGCTGCTCGGTTTCACTTGCCTGGGACTGGGTGCGCTCGTCGGACCATTCGGGCTCGTACAGGTTGCCCCATTCGTAGAAGTTACCCACATCCACTCGGTCGTAGCCGCCGCTCATGTCACCCCCCAAGGGCAACTGGGTAAAGGTATCGGCGGACTGATCGCTGTACAAAGCGCCCAGGGCAAAATCGTGGGTCTGATTGAACAGGCTGAAGTCACCTTTCAGTTGAACATCAATGCTGTCCTGTTCTGACTCGCCATCGCTGCGATAGCGCTGGGCGTTCAGCCCTTCGCCGGTTTCCTTGTCAAGGGAGCCATAGACGTAGAGCAGCTTGGTGTCTTTTTCGTACAGCAGTTTGTTGTAGTTGGCGTTCAGCTCCCAGCCGTTCGCAAACTCATGGCTGATGCTGGCAAAGTAGTTGGTGTTGGTGGTCTCCCAGCGGTTCCAGTCCATGGCCGTGGTTTTAGAAACGTCCCAGTCGGTTTTGCTGCCGTCGGAAAAGAACGTCGGCAGCGCGCCCCACACTGTGCTTTTCGGGTCACTGTGCTGGTAGCTGGCACCGAGGCGCAGTAACGTGTTGTCCGTCAGATCGGATTCAATAACACCGTAAAAGACGTTTCTGTCGTCCTCGTAGTAATCAACGTGCGACTCACCCTCTAAGTAACGACCCACCACACGGCCGCGCAGACTGCCGCTTTTGTTCAGAGCGGTGGCGACATCGGCGGTTACCCGGCGCTCATCCCAACTGCCCACGGCAAAATCCACAAAGCCGGTTAACTCGCGGCTGTCGGCTTTTTTCCGCACCAGGTTAATAGAGGCCGAGGGATCTCCCACCCCGGTCAGCAACCCGGTAGCGCCGCGGACAAACTCAATGCGCTCGTAAATCGCGGTATCGGCCACGGTTTCTCCCGAGTCACCACCGAGGCTCCAGGAAGTGGGGACGCCGTCAATCTGGTAGCTGTCGATACGAAAGCCGCGCGAGTAGAAATTGTTGCGCACATTGTCCACTTCTTCCGAGCTCACGCTCACCGCGTTATTAACCGCCTCAAGAATCGTGGTGATGTCCTGATCCTGCATGCGCTCAAAGGTCAAAATCGACACCGACTGCGGTGTTTCCTGCAGAGTCAGGCCGAGACCTGTGGCGGTATTAAGGGTTTGGGGCACACTGTATTTGCCGGTTACCAACATTTCTTCAATAGAGCCTTCCTGGCGATTTTGCGATTCGGTATCACTGGCGGTGTCCTGAGCCAGACTCCATTGAGACTGAAAACAAAGCAATAGAGCAGTGCAGAGCGGGAGGCGTTTAAAGTTCACGAAAGTACTCCAAAGAGGGGTAGGTCAACATCAGGCCGGCACAGTAACACAAATAACAACTATTATCATTAACAAAAGCGAATCATCAGTAACACGATATAAGGCGTATGCCCACCAGCGCACCTCAACAAACCGCAATAGACCCTCAGCGGCATTTCGGCTTCTTACCCTTCTTTACCCGCAACAGGCGGCCGACGAACTTGTATTTCGTATTTTTCCGAAATATGATTAGCCAACTCACGAAATATGATTAGCCAATTCACGAAATACAGAGAGACACCATGACATCAGCATCGCTGAGCGAGGCCATCAAAGCCCTCGCCCACCCGCTACGACGGGATATGCTCGGTTGGCTAAAATCCCCCGAGACTCACTTTCCCGAGCAGCTGCACCCACTGGAGCTCGGCGTCTGCGCCGGGCAAATACAGCAAAAATGCGGGCTGTCTGCCGCCTCGACCTCGGCCCACCTGGCGGCGCTGAGCAAAGCCGGACTCATCCGCTGCCAAAAGCACGGCCAGTGGCACTATTACCGCCGCGATGAAGCGGCCATTGAAGCCTTTTCCCAAGCGATACAAGCCTATTTATCCCCACAGGAGCTGTAACCATGGCGAGCTTATTTGACCCCCTGCAAATGGGAGAACTGACTCTGAAGAACCGCGTCATCATGGCGCCACTGACTCGCTGCCGCGCCAGCGAAGGCCGGGTGCCCAATGCCCTGATGGCCGAGTACTACTGCCAGCGCGCGAGCGCCGGGCTGATTATCAGCGAAGCCACCTCTGTCACCCCCATGGGCGTCGGTTATCCCGACACCCCGGGAATCTGGAGCGACGCACAGGTCGAGGGCTGGCGCCAGGTAACCCAGGCTGTACACGCCGCGGGCGGCACTATGTTGCTGCAGCTGTGGCACGTCGGGCGGATCTCCGATCCGATCTATCTCGGCGGGGAGCTGCCGGTCGCACCCAGCGCACTCAAACCCGACGGCCACGTCAGCCTGGTGCGCCCCATGAAAGACTATGAAACACCCCGCGCGCTGAAAACCGAAGAAATCGCCGGTGTGATCGAGGCGTTTCGTATAGGCGCGGAGAATGCCAAGCGCGCAGGTTTTGACGGCGTTGAGATACACGGCGCTAACGGCTACCTGCTGGATCAGTTCCTGCAAAGCAGCACCAACCAGCGCACCGACGCCTACGGCGGCTCGTTGGAAAACCGCGCGCGGCTGATGCTTGAGATAACCGATGCGGTGCTCAGCGTCTGGCCAGCCGGGCGCGTGGGTATGCACCTTGCCCCCCGCGGCGATGGTCACGACATGGGCGACGCCAATCCCGCCGAAACCTTTGGCTACATCGCCACCGAGCTTGGTAAGCGCCAACTGGCGTTTATCTGCACCCGCGAACACGCCGCCGACGACAGCCTGGGGCCAATGCTCAAAAAGCAATTTGGCGGCGTGTACATCGCCAACGAAAAGTTCGATAAGGCCAGCGCAACACGTTGGCTAGAGGAAAGCAAAGCAGACGCCGTGGCCTTTGGTGTCCCATTTATCGCCAACCCGGATCTACCCGAGCGACTACACAGCGATGCTGAACTCAACCCGCCACGGCCCGAGCTGTTTTACGGCGGCGGCGAAGAGGGCTATACCGACTATCCGTATTTGGAAAAAGCACCGGCTTAACCAGGCATCGGCAGCCGATTGACCCTCAATACATTGGCCCGGCAGTGACCGCTACCGGGCCAATGCAAGGCCACCACAGTCTTCACTGGCGGCGGCCTCAGTAAGATTCAATACGGCTCAACCGCTGACACTTTACTGAGCTAAACGCGAACACGTAGCAAAAGCGACGCTCGGCCCCACCCCGGCGGCTCACCCCATTCACTGCCCCCACCTTCCCGTGAGACATCACCCGATCGATAAACACCTCATCGGGCTTTGGCTGTGCGCGCACGCTTGCCAAAATCGTTTCAGCAGTGACTAACTCAAACGCGGCGCTATTCCAGCGCGCCGCCTGCTCAAGCGCCGACGTCAAAGACCCGCTGTCACCGCTTTCGAAAGCGACCGCTAAATCTTCCACTATTTGGTTTTTGGGCGAATTGCCGCAGTCAACACTGCGGATGATCTGAGCCATAGAAGCGCCTCCGGGAAGTAACCCTGCTAATAGTAAGCGCTATTGCGAGCTCCCGCTACTCTCACTCAACTGGCTTACCCACTGCCTGATATACTCGGCACAGATATCTGGGCGAGACTGAAGAATAAAGTGTGGACCAGCAACCTCAATAGTTTTTAACCTAGGAAATTTTCTTTCGAATTCGCACCGCCGATTACTGACAAGGCGATCGTTTGCAGGGCGAATATAGAGAGCGTCCACAGGAAAAACGGCACTTGACGCTTGGCAGCTGGCGACCTGTCTCAACCTGGCCCTTAAAGCGGAGCTTTGTGTTCGTTCCAGTGCTTTGAACAACAGTCGGGTTAAGTCTGCAGAGGCAAATTTTCCGAAGATCAACGCTCTGCAAACAAAAGGCGCAACGATTGGAAGCCGAATAAGAAGCTTCAGCGGCAGTCGTGCCGCCACCCAGACCAGCCATGGCGCTGGAGAAGACAAAAAAGACGCGACAAAGACAACCCCTCTAGGATGACAGCCTTTGTTTGCTAACAGCCGCTCTAGCAGCGCTCCTGAGAAAGACTCGGCCAAAAGCACTAAGTCTCTATCGGGTAACCGAGAAGCCACATACTCGGAGAGAAAATCATAGTCTTGCGGACCACTGTCTGGAAGCGTAATCACCTCCACATCCAACCCCGAAAGACACTTCAGTAAGGGCTGAAAAAGGACCCCAGAGCCATCCAGGCCTGGCAGCAGTGCCAGTTTCACTTGGCAGCGTCTCTATTTAGCGTAGCGCTCTCCCAAGGCCCGGTAGACCGCCTTGGAGAAGTCAGGCGCACCGGCATCCAGGGTTTCCACCACTTCCACGAGGTGCTCGTTGTCCTCGCGCCCATCAAACCACTGCTTGCGATAGCTGCCGTCTTTATAGCCATTGTCCTGGCGGAAAAAGTTCAGGACGTTTTTGCCTACGTAGCGGCGATACAGCTCTGAGTAACTCATATCGACGCCCGCCATCATGCGACCAAACAGCGCCAGGTGAAATTGCTTGTCGGCCAGGGTGGCGGCGGTAAACGCTTCAACATCCAGGCGAAAATCCGGTTCATCGGTAGCGATGCTCAAGGTACTGGCGACCTGTTCGGCAATCTCGTCCACCGAGGCACCGGATTCGAGCAGGATACTCAAACCAAAGTGCCAGATATCCACCAACTCCAGGGCCACTTGCTCGGTATCGGGGCTCTGGTGTTTCCACCATTTCCAGCCGTAGTGATCCATCAACTCACCGCACTCGATCCAGATAGCCCGGTACCAGGCATTGCCCTGAGCGCGCCACTCGGGGTGCACCTTGCTGTTCATTTGATCTTGCAATTGCAGCATGGTGCGGGTTTGTTGCTTCATGGTTTCCAGTGACACTTGGGCTTCCTCGGTCTCGATATGGTTATACAGGTCGGTACTGCTGTGCCCGACTGAACAGGCGGTAGAAATTGGCGGTGGTGATCTCGGCCAGCTCGTCGTAGGAAATGCCTTTACTATCGGCGACAAACTGGGCCACCTCGCGCACGTTTTTCGGCTCATTGGGTTTGCCGCGATAGGGCACCGGCGCCAGATACGGTGAGTCGGTTTCCACCAGCAGGCGCTCCAGCGGCATCTTTCGTGCAACTTCTTGCAGCTCTTTGGCGTTTTTAAAAGTGACAATGCCTGACAGCGATATGTAATAGTTCATGTCCATGGCCGCCTGGGCCATTTCCCAGCTTTCGGTAAAGCAGTGCAGCACACCGGCGTGCTCAGGGTTGCCGTGCGCTTTGATGAGCGCCAGGGTATCTTGGCGGGCATCGCGGGTGTGTACCACGACGGGCAAACCCACCTCCCCCGCCACTTCAAGATGCAGAGCGAAGCTGGCTTTTTGCTCTTCAATGGAGTCGGTTTCATGATAGTAATCCAGTCCGGTTTCGCCGATGGCAACGACCTTATGGCGACCGGCCCACTCGGTAAGCTGCTCGCGGCTGGCAGTGCCGGCACTGACATCGCAGGGGTGCACCCCCACAGAGGCGAGTACGCTTGGGTAGCGGTGGGCAATATCAATCACTGTTTCCACGTTATCCAGGCTGATACTGATGCACAGCATCTGACCAATGCCGCGCTCATGGGCGGCGTCAATCGCGCCTTGGAGCTGGCCGTCGTAGGGTTCAAGTTTCAGGCGATCCAAATGGCAATGGGAATCCACTAGCATAATTTTGCCAACACGTTGGTTCGTAAGAGAAGAGGCGGGTTACATGGTGTGAGTCGGGCGATCCGACTCCAGCGAACCCGCGAGGTAGTTTTCAATTTTGGTGACAGCGGTGTTGTCTTCGTCGGTAAACTGCACACCGATACCCGCTGCCCGGTTGCCTTGGGCGCCCTTGGGCGTCACCCAGACGACTTTGCCAGCCACTGGGATCTTCTCGGGCTCGTCCATGAGGTTGAGCAGCATAAACACCTCATCCCCGAGCTTGTAGGCTTTGTTGGTGGGGATGAACAAGCCGCCGTTTTGGACAAAGGGCATATAGGCCGCATAGAGGACGGCTTTGTCCTTAATGGTCAGCGAGAGTATGCCGTTGCGGGCGCCACCAAGAGCTTGCATAGGGTTGAGTCCGTCTTTTAACTAGTCGCTTAACACTAATCCATAAGCCATTGACTGTCCAGTGATTAGCGCTCCAACTCATCAGCCAGCAAGCCAATGGACAGGGCGTATTTAAACGCCGGGTTAAAGCTCATGATGGTGCAGAAGTTGCGGTAGACGATGTAGCCACGGTTGTCGCCCTTATCCGCCAGCACCAGCGCCGCAGGGATCGCCACATCGGGCAAATCCGAGCCATCGTCGCGGCGCACGCCGAGCTTTTGCCAATCGCGCAGATCGCGCCATACGCCGAGACTCTTAAAGCGCTTGCAATCGGCGTCGGGCGTCAGGCCCTCGGCCTGCTCGGCCGGCAGGCTCTGCTCACCGCCTTTAGGCAGGCGCACCGGGCGGCCCCAGGTCTGGTCGTCGCGCCAGCCCCTCACGCTAAAGTAGTAAGCGATAGAAGCGAACACATCCGCCTCGTTGTTCCAGATATCCTTTTTGCCGTCGCCGTCATGGTCCTGAGCGTAGGCCAAGTAGCTGGTGGGCATAAACTGCGATTGCCCCATGGCGCCGGCCCATGAGCTTCTCATTTGCTCGTAACTCGGGAAACCGCTATCGAGCATTTTCAGTGCAGCCAGAAACTCCTTGCGAAAGTAAGCGCCGCGCCGTTTGTCATACGCGAGCGTGGCCAGGACATTAAACACCGGTTCTTTCAAAGGGAAAGTGCCGTAGTTGGTTTCCATGCCCCAAATGGCGAGAATAAAGCGAGGCTGTACGCCGTAGCGTTCGCCCACCTGTTCCAGCAGTTCGCGGTGCTTGTCCATCAGCGCCCGGCCTTTGTCGGCTTTCCAGTCGCTCAAGCGGCGACTCAAATAGCCATCGTAGGTTTCTACCACCTCGGCCTGGGAGCGGTCATTTTTAATGATGCGCTTTACCGGCGGCGTTATCTCAGAAAACGCTTGCTCCAGTGTCTGCTCGCTAACGCCGGCCTCACGTGCCTGCGCACGCAGCTCATCCAACCACTGATAAAAAGCCGCCTCTTCGGACTCGGCAGTGTCCGTCTCGGAGGCCAGAGTCAGTGCGCTTGCGCACACCAGCAGCAAGGTACCAAGGGCCGCCAAGTAGCGAGTCACTGGCTGTCGAAATACGTGTGTCATTGATACTCCCGGTTGCGCCATTAAGCGGCTCTGGCTTTCAGTAATACACCCCAATCCATTAACAGTTCCTCAATCAGCAACTGTTTGTTGGGGTTGGCCCCACTGGCGAGGCGCTGTTTGCAGCTGAGCAGTTTTTCCTGGTAGCGGTGCAAGAGCGCCGGCAATATGTTTTTTAGCGCTCCGGTAAACGCCGGATCAAGCGCTTCAAATTGAGTGACGGGCGCGCCTACCTGCCAGCAGGCCAGATCGTGCAACCAGCCCAGCAACCAGTTGACCTGAGCCGCCACATCGCCGCGCTGCCACTCACCCGCCAGGGCCACGGCGTCCACCTGCCCCAGGGTCAGCTTTGCCACATCGGCCAGCCACTGGGCGCGCTTTTCCAGCTCATCGCCCTGCATCAAATCACGCGCGGCCAGCGGCGCCCCCCGGGCCATGGCCAGTAGCTCCCGGGCATTGTAATCCGTACCCGAAACCAGGGGTGTGAGCCAGTGCAGGCTTTGCTCGGCGGGCGGCACGGCGAGGGTGCGAATCTGGCAGCGGCTGCGGATGGTGGGCAAGACGGCACTGGGGGCGTCGCTCACCAACAAGAGCAGGGTTTTCGCCGCGGGTTCTTCCAGGGTTTTCAGCAGGGCGTTGGCCGCATTAACGTTCATCGCTTCGGCCGGCTGTAAGGTCACGACTTTGTAACCGCCCTGCTGCGCGGTTTTGCCCTGGACCTCGGCCAGCGCGCGAATATCGTCCACCCGAATCGCTTTGCCGGGCTCCTCAGGTGTCACCTGCAACCAATCGGGGTGGGTGGCGGCGCGGTTCAGCTCGCAGGATTTGCAGCGCCCGCAAGCGGACTCGGATCTCGGTGACTGACACAACACATACTGCGCCAGCACCCGCGCCAGGTGACGCTTGCCCAATCCCGCCGGACCCGCCAGCATAATGGCGTGAGGCAAACGGTCATCCTGCAGCTGCTGGTAAAAGCTCTGCCAGATGCCTTGCTGCCAGGGATAGGGAAGTGCGGGAAAATCGCTCATGGACTCTTTCTACTGCCTTTTGCGTTGCAGCTTACCAAGGCATCGCCGCATTTGCGATAATGCGCCGCTTAATTTTTGTAACGGGGCGCTTATGCCGGAGCAGGATCACAGCGTGGCTATTTTGTGGCAGGACGAACATCTGCTGGTCGTCAACAAGCCACCGGGGCTTTTGACCGTGCCCGGCCGCGGCCCGGATAAGCAGGATTGCCTGATCAACCGGCTCCTGCCCACCTACCCCAACAGTCGCATCGTCCACCGGCTGGACCAGCCAACGTCGGGCTTGGTGATCGTGCCGCAAGGCTACGAAGCGCTAAAGCACATCGGCCGTCAGTTTGAGCAGCGCCAGGTGAGCAAGCGATACGTAGCCGTGCTGGGCGGCTTACTGGCATCCGATGAAGGTGAGGTGAATTTACCACTGATCTGCGACTGGCCGAACCGGCCGCGGCAGATGGTGGACCACGCCGTCGGCAAAGCCGCGCTGACCCGCTACCGCGTGATTGGGCGCGAGATGCAGATGCAGCGCACGCGCGTCGCACTGACCCCGGTGACCGGCCGCTCCCATCAACTGCGGGTACACATGAGCTCGCTAGGCCACCCGATTATCGGCGACGGGCTCTACGCCGAGCCGCCCTGGCAGGACGCCGAGCGCTTGCTGCTGCACGCGGAAACCATCGGGTTTACCCACCCCATCAGTGGTGAGCCTTTGGCGGTATCCTGCCCTGCGGCGTTTTAGAGGAACGGACGTTTATTTGAGCGCCTCAAGCTGACGGCGCAACTCGCGTTGTACCTCGTCTAACGGCTGGCCAGCATCCACGATGATATAGCGCTCGGGCGCGCGTTTGGCCCGCTCACCATAGGCCGCCCGCACCCGGTTGAAAAAGGCGATGTCTTCGCGTTCAAACCGGTCTAAATCGCCGCGCTCAGCCGCTCTGGCCAGACCGAGTTCGGGCTCGATATCCAGCACAATCGTCAGGTCCGGGCGCAGCTCGCCCTGCACCTGCTGCTCCAGCGATTCAATCAGGCTTCTGTCCAGCCCACGCCCACCGCCCTGATAGGCGTAGGTCGCGTCGGTAAAACGATCGCAGAGCACCCAGTCGCCGCGGGCAAGTGCCGGTTCAATTACACGCTCAAGGTGCTGCGCCCGTGCGGCGAACACCAGCAGCAATTCGGCGCTGGCGCTCACCGGCTCCTCACGAGGGCTGAGCAGGAGTTCACGAATTTCCTCCGCCAGCGGCGTGCCGCCGGGCTCACGTGTGAGCAGCAAATCTACGCCCCAGGAGGCCAGTACGTCCCGCACAAAAGCCAGGTTAGTGCTTTTGCCGACCCCTTCGGTGCCCTCGATTGTGATGAACTTGCCGCGCTCTACCACCAGTAATGCCCCCGCCCTCTTGACCTTGCCACAACGGAAAGCTTCACACTGCCGCTGCGCTTGTTTGGCCGAAGTCTACACAGGCTCGCTCGCGAGCACGACTGTTTCGTCACAAAAAGATCACGCAAAATAACTTTACACCGTAAACTTAATGGTGATAACTTTACACTGTTAAGCGATCGCCATCGTGATCGCCCCAAGGAAAAAGGAGGTACACGACGTGCGCCGTTTTACTCAACTCTGGGCTACAGCTGTGGTCAGGGGTCGCTGGTTGGTTATAGCCCTGGCCCTCGCCGCACTGGGCGCGTCCATCATTCCCATGGACAACTTGTATTACGACAATGCCAACGAACGCTTTTTTGTCGAAGGCGACCCCAACCTGAAAGCGTTCAATCAGTTGCTGGAGCGCTTTGGCGACATTGAGTATCTCTCTGTTGGCGTTGTCGCGCCCCCGGGAGAAGACGTCTTTTCTGAATCCAGCCTAGCCGTCATCGACGAGCTGACGCGCTTTTTTGAAGAGCAGCCTCAAGTCACCCAGGTGCGCTCGCTGAGCAAGTACGAGTACACCCACTCCGAAGGCGCCATGATGGCCACCGATGATTTGCTCGAAGACATTCACGACCCGGCCAGCCGAACCGCTGCCAGAGAGATTATTCGCAAACAGCCGATGGCGCTCGGGACTCTGCTCACCGAGGATCTGCAACACACAAGAGTGGTCGCGCGCCTGCGCTATCAGGTGGGTAGCAACGAGAACAAAATGGCGCTCATGGCGCAACTGCGCCAACACCTTGAACAGGCGCAGTACGCCGAGCGCGGCTTTGACCTGCGCCTGAGCGGCCAGCCTGTGTTTGATGAGCAGTTTGAAGTGCTCACCAAACGTGACCAAAGCTGGATCAACCCCACCATGGCGGTGGTGATGATTGTGATTCTGTTTTTCAGCTTTCGCTCGCTGGCCGCCATGCTCCTGCCCTGGCTCGTCATTGGCACCAGCATTATGTATGTCACCGGCATTCAGGGCGCCATGGTGTGGCCGCACTCGGTAGTGGAGTCGGCACTGGTACCGGCGCTGATTATTATCGGCATCGGTATATCCATACACGTGCTGGTGGAGTTTTATCACGCCCGCGCCGACGGGCTGGAGCCGCAAGCGGCCGCGGAAAAAACCATCGTTCACTTGTGGGTTCCGGCTTTTTACACCGCGCTGACCACCGCAGCCGGTTTTCTCGCTTTGGGAGTCACCGAGCTGCTGCCCGTCAAGCAGTTTGCCTGGCTCGGCGCCATTGGTGCCATGACGCTTTTTGCCGTGTCCCTGACCTTGCTGCCTGCGGTGCTGAGTTTTATCAGGCCTTTCTCAGCGCGCACGCGCCAGGCGGTAAGCAGCGGACTCATTGCGCGGCTGACCCGCCGGCTGCCAGAGCTGACGCGTCGCTATCAAAAGCCCCTGCTGCTAAGCGGCGCAGCGCTGCTAACAATCAGTCTAGTGCTGGTGCCACGACTTGAAATTGACTCGAACTTTATTACGTATTTTAAAGCCGACAACCCGACACGGCAGGACTTGGTGTATTTTGATCGGCAGTACAACGGGCTGCAGAACATCGATGTCATGATCGACAGCGGCAGCGAAGGCGGTATTCACGACCCGGCCTTCTTGCGCGAAGTGGATCAGTTACAGCAGTGGCTAGAAGCGCTGCCGCAAACCGGCGCCGTTAACTCATTGGTGGACTTTCACAAAGAGATTAATCAAGCCCTGCACTACGATGAGCGCCAGTGGTATCAACTGCCTGAAGACCGGCAGATGGCCGCGCAGTTTCTCTTGCTCTATGACAACACCGGCCCCGAGGAAGACCTCACCGACGTCAAGGACTTTTACGAGCGCTATCTGCGCCTGGCCGTGCCGGTCACCAATATGGCGGCGAGCGACACGCGTCAGCTGCTCGATACCATTGATCAACATCTGCGCGAGCAGCACCCGCAGCTGGCTGTTCAGCTGACCGGCTCACTGGCCATGTACAACGCTCAGGATATTTATATCAACAACGGCATGTCCCGCTCCTTTGCCATTGCTCTGGGCATCATTGGCCTGAGCTTTATCTTGCTGTTTCGCTCGGTCAAATACGGGCTGATTGCGCTGATACCGAGCGTCGTGCCCATCCTTATAACCGGTGCTTTGCTGGTTGTATTAGGCATTCCGCTCAACCTCGGCACCATGATCGTCGGCGCCATGACCATGGGCATTGCCGTGGATGACGCCATCCACGTAATGAACCGCTACCTCAGCGCCAAGCGCGCCGGCCACACCACCTACGAGGCCGTCGCCCGCGCTATGAACGAGTCGGGTCGCGCGGTGATCTTCACCTCCATTGTATTGGTCACCGGCTTTAGCGTCATGCTGCTAGGGTCGTTTATTCCCTACATTTACACCGGCCTGTTCGCCGCCACCATTATGGCGCTGGCACTGCTGGGCGACCTGCTCTTTTTGCCCGCACTGCTGTTCTGGATTGACGGCAAGCGCACAGTCCCTCTTGCCGCTCGCGAACCACTCACCGAGGAGTTGTCATCATGAAATCGCTGATCATCACTGCATTGATTTTCGCCGCGTTTAGCACGCCGGTTAACGCTGAAACATTAACGGCGCGGGACATCGTCGAGAAAATGGACACACGCTACACGGGCGATTCTTCACGCTCGGATGCGCAACTGATACTGATTGACCGCAAAGGCCGCGAGCGAGTGCGCGACATTCGTCTTTACACCCTGGAAAATGAAGAGGTGGAAAAGTCCATTTCCTTTTTTCTGTCGCCCACGGATG
This sequence comes from Gilvimarinus algae, assembly GCF_030518215.1. Taxonomy (GTDB): domain Bacteria; phylum Pseudomonadota; class Gammaproteobacteria; order Pseudomonadales; family Cellvibrionaceae; genus Gilvimarinus; species Gilvimarinus algae. The sequence goes on along the minus strand of NZ_JAULRT010000062.1, from coordinate 652,222 downwards.
TGGCCGGCACCACCTACATGAACTACGACTACGAAGACGGCCGGGACGATGACTCCTGGCTCTATCTGCCCGCGCTCAAACAAGTGCGCCGGGTGGCCGCTGGCGATCGGTCAGGCTCGTTTATGGGCAGCGACTTTACCTACTCGGACATTAACGGCGTCAACACCGACTGGTACCACTACGAGCTGCTCGATAACAATGCGAGCGTGGACGGCGCCGATGCCTGGCTGATCGAGTCCACACCCAAAACCGAGTTCGCCGACAAAGTCTCCAGCGAAACCGGCTATAAAAAATCCCACCTATGGATACGCAAAGACAACTTTGTCCAGGTGCAGGGAAAGATCTGGCTCGAACGCGGCGGGCGCATGAAATACTACAGCGCGACACAGCTGGAGCTGATCGACGACATCTGGACGCCCATGCGCTTGCAAATGGTGACCGTGCGCGGAGAAGAAAAAGAGCACGCCAGTGTCTTTCAATTCAGCAATACGGTCTACAACGAACACACCGACGAAACCCTGTTTACCACCCAGAGCATGCAGCGTGGTATTCAATGAAGCCGATCGGCATTACCCTTTTCGCTCTGACGGCCACCGAGGCTTTACCCCTCAAGGCAGAGGATTTTTTCTCAAGTGTGGAGACCAGGGCACCTAGCGAGCTGAACCTGCAAAGCCCCTGGAGCCACCGGGCCTGGCTGCAGCAAAAAACCGGCTACGGCTGGCACACCCCGGCTGTGGCGGTCAACCGCGACCAAGCGGCGCTCACACGCACCGAGACCCAGCTGTTCGGTGAACTCGGCTGGCGCAAGGGCCAGTGGCGAGCCCAGCTGTCGGGCTCGCTGGTGCATGACTGGCTGCCGGATCTCGAGCGTGCGGGACTCTGGTCGGCTTACGAGTTTACCGATGAGCAAATCCACCAACGCCGCTGGCGGCTCGAATTAGCCGACAGCTTTGTCTCCTGGGAGAACGGCGACTGGTGGCTGAAGGCCGGCTATCAAACCCTGCCCTGGGGGGAAGCCGAATCGCTCAAGGTCACCGATGTACTGGCTAGGCGAGACCAGCGCTGGCCCGGCCAGGAGGACCTGGAAAAGCTGCGCCTGCCGGTGGCCTCGGTGCGAATCAGCTGGCAAAACCGCCTGGACCTGGTCACCCTGATTGAGCCGCTACCGGACCGGCTGCCCGCCGCCTACGACGAGTTTGACCCTTATTTGGCGCTTCGAACCGGCGAGCCCGAGCAAGACCCGGCGCTGATTCGACAGCCGGATTCCAGCCCCGGCTTTGCCCTGCGCTACCGCCACCATTGGCAGGGGATGGACACCCAGTTGATGCTGGCCGATCTGGCCAGCTACGAGCTGGCGCCCGCCGAGGTCGATAACACCGGCGCGCAGCCACAGGTCTTTCTCGAGCCCTGGCGTCAGCAGGTCGCGGGCTTAGGGCTGCAGGCGGTACGCGGCAATCTGCTGCTGCGCAGCGAACAGGCCTGGCACCACAATACCAAAGTCGCCCAGGACAACCCTATGGCGCCTTGGCGCAGCACCGACCAATGGCGGGGCATGCTCGGCGCTGACTACAGCGGCATAAACGACTTGACCCTGACCGCCGAGCTAAGCTGGCTGTACATTAGCGACTGGGACTCGAGCTTAGCCGGTAAACGCTGGCAACCGGGCGCTTCGGCGCGCGCCAGCTATAGCCTCTACAACGAACGCCTGACTCTAGAAGCCTTCGGCACGATGATCACCGGTAACCAAGGCTCGCTGATCCGATTGTCCGCCGATTGGGCGGTCTCTGACGAGTTCAGTATTGGCATCAGTGCCATCGAATACGACGGCCATGACCCGCAAGCACTGATTCATCCCTATCGTTATAACGACACCTTGCTGGTGACCCTGCGCTGGGGGCTGTAGCGGATGGCCAGGTCACCTGCCGGCTCAGCGGGCCACTGGCAGCCCGCATCTGGTAAACTGACCCTTTTTGCTGGAAGGCGCTATGGCGAAAGACTCCTCCAAAGCGGGAACGGGTGCTCAACCGGCACCGACCAAAAACCGCTACCATCACGGCAACCTGCGCGAGTCGTTGCTCGATGCGGCCCTCGCCTACCTGAAAACCGACACGCTGGACAACCTCAGCCTGCGCGCGCTGGCCAAAACCGTGGGCGTCAGCGCCACAGCAGTCTACAGCCACTTTGCCGACAAAACCGACCTGCTGATCGATTTACGCACCCAGGGTTTTCGCCTGCTCACCGAACACCTGACCCGGGCACTTGAGGCGCAACCTAAAAGCAGCGGCGAAATGAAAGTGCGCCTGCTCGGTCACGCCTATATGAGCTTCGCCGCCGAAAACCCTAACCTGTTCGACAACTTGTTTTCCTGGGCACCGGAGCGCGAGCGCATCAAGCCCGAGTGCATTGAAGCGGGTATCGATAGCGTTGACCTGCTGCGCAACGCGATTTTGCAGCTGTTTAGCGACAACGACCTGCCGGCGGGTGACTATCAAAGCTCGGTGGCGACCCTCAGTGCCTGGTCGTTAGTTCACGGGCTGACCATGTTGGTGAAAACCGGCAGTATTGAAGGCGCGGTTTACTGCGGCCACTGGCCCGATACCTTCTCGGCCGCGCACCCCGAGGCGCAAGAGCGGGCTTTTGATCACTTATTAACCATCGAAATTGAAGGCCTGAAAGCAGCGGTGGCCAAACTCACCCCCTGACCGTATCATTACGCCTTTTTGCCAAAGCACAACCGAGGATTGCCCATGATTACCCTGCACACCAACTACGGCGATATCACTGTAGAACTGGATTTTGACAAGGCCCCCAAGACCGCCGCCAACTTTAAGCAGTACGCCGAAGATGGCTTCTACGACGGCACTATTTTTCACCGGGTGATTGACGGCTTTATGATTCAGGGCGGCGGCATGACCGAAGACATGGAGCAAAAAGAAACCCGGGCCCCCATTGAAAACGAAGCGGACAACGGTCTGAAAAACGCCGCTGGCACCCTGGCCATGGCCCGCACCAACGACCCGCACAGTGCCACCGCACAGTTTTTTATTAACGTTAAGGACAACGACTTTCTCAACCACTCTGGCAAAAACGCTCAGGGTTGGGGTTACTGCGTGTTCGGTAAAGTGACCGAGGGCATGGACGTTGTAGAAAAAATCAAAGCCGTTGACACCGGCAGCAAAGGTTTCCACCAGGACGTGCCCCGCGAATCGGTTCTGATTGAGAAGGTCACGGTCGCGAGCTGATTATGTCCTCACTGTTCATCTCCGACCTGCACCTGCACGCCTCAAGGCCCGAAGCCACGCAGGTTTTCTACGATCTGCTCGAAGGCAAAGCCCGGAACGCGCAGGCGCTGTATATCCTCGGTGATTTCTTTGATGTCTGGATCGGCGATGACGATGACGAACCCCTCGGGCAGGCGGTGGCCGATCAGTTGCGCCGCCTGTCTGACTCAGGTACGGCCGTGTATCTGATGCACGGCAATCGGGATTTTCTGTTGGGCGAGGCCTTTGCCAAACGCGCCGGTGCCACCTTGCTGCAAGACCCGAGCGTGATCGACCTCTATGGCCGCCGCGCTCTGCTATTACACGGTGACAGCCTCTGCACTCGCGACGCCGAGTACATGGGCCTCCGACAGCAGCTGCGCTCAAACGAGTGGCAAGCGCAAATTCTTGCTCAGCCACTGGCGGCGCGGCGCGCCTTTGCCGCGGGCCTGCGCGCCAAGAGCAAAACCATGAACAGCTCCAAACCCGAAGACATTATGGATGTGACCCCCGAGGCGGTAGTCGAGCTGATGCTGGAGCACCAAGTAGACCTGATGATTCATGGCCATACCCACCGGCCGGATCGCCACTCCATTGCCCTAGGCAGTGGTCAGGGCGAGCGTATCGTCCTTGGCGACTGGCACGACCACGCCTGGTGCCTGAGCGCCGATAAGCAGTCTCTGCGGCTGGAGTCCTGGCCTATCGGTCAGCCGGCCCATTAGCCCGGCCATTATGATTATCGGGTTAATAGCGCTGGCTGGCCTCATCGCCCATTAAAACCTCTCGCCTCAAATAACTCGCGAATAGACCACTTGCGAATCGGCCAGGTAGGTGTCAAACACCATGCAAATTCGGCGAATCAACAGGCGACCATGGCCACTAACGCTTATGCCTTTGCTATCCAGTGTCAACAACCGATCTTTCGCTAGGCGGTTGAGTTCAGCCAGCTCCGGGGCAAAGTACATAAACGGGTCAATACCAAAACGGTACTGCAGCTCGGCAAAAGACAAAGAAAAGTGGCAAATGAGTTCACTGATGACGTAACGGCGAATCTGATCATCCCGACTCAAGGTCTTACCCCGCTCGACAGCCAGCTTGCCTTGATCGAGACGTTGCTGGTAGGTGTCGATGCGCCGAGTGTTCTGCCAATACACATCGCCCACCGAGCTGATAGACGACACACCTAGGCCGAGCAAATCGCAATGGTTGTGGACAACGTACCCCTGAAAGTTGCGCTGCAGTCTTCCCTCGCGCTGGGCAACAGCCAGCTCGTCGTCCGGCAAGGCAAAGTGATCCATCCCAATATGGATGTAACCCGAGTCAGTTAACCGGTCCAGTGCTTCAGTGAAAATCTCGAGCTTTTGCGCTGGCGAGGGCAAGTGCTCGGTGTGAATCAGCCGCTGACTGTTAAATCGCTCGGGCATATGAGCGTAGTTGAACAAGCTGATACGATCCGGGCGCAGCGCTTGCACCACCTCCAGAGTATGGGCGAAAGACTCGGCGCTCTGGTGCGGCAGGCCGTAAATCAGATCCATGTTAACGGAGCGGAACTGGTGCCGGCGCAACTGCGTCATCAACTGCTCAACCTGAGCCCGGGAGTTGTGGCGGTTAACCGCGGCTTGAACCTTCTCGTCAAAATCCTGCACCCCCATGCTCACCCGGTTAAAACCCAACTCGCGCAACACACCAAGGGTCGAGGGCGCCGTCTGGCCCGGATGGATTTCCACAGAGAAATCACCGCTGTCGTCATCGGCCAGGTGAAAGTGGCGGCGAGTCATCTGCATCAGCAGGTGCATCTCATCATCACTCAAATAGCTGGGCGTGCCGCCGCCCCAATGCAACTGGCGCACCGGACGGTGACTGCCAAGTAAGGCAGCGTAGTCGGCCATTTCCTGCTCCAGCCGTCTCAGGTAGGCGAGCACCCGCTGGCGTTTTTGGGTCACGACTTTGTTGCAGCCGCAGTAGTAACAAAGGCTCTGGCAAAAAGGCAGGTGAAAGTAGAGCGACAGCGGGCGCTGTAATCTGACACTTCGGGCCAGTGCATTGAGTAGCTCAACCTCGGCAAAGTCCTCGCGCATTTGCGGCGCGGTGGGGTAAGAGGTGTAGCGTGGGCCGGACAGATCGTAGCGATCAATCAACTCGGCGGCGCTGTGCAAAGGCATGACTGACTGGTTCATAAGCACTCCTGATTTTGGAGTAGCTTACGATTCGCGCCGCCCGGGCAATTTGATACGGGTCAAGGTGGGATAAAAAACTGCCCAATCGCCGCCGACTCCCACATGGTGTCCTGGTAGCCAAGCTCAATCAAATCGGCAATAAACGGGTTGGCAAACAACAGGTAACTGGCCGCCGTGGCACCGCCCCCCTTGGTGGTAGCGCCAATAGCACGCAGAAAAAAACGCACGCTGCGGGGCAAGTAGCGCACCTTGCGCCCGGCGATCACGTCCACCGCTTTGCTGGGAGACACCACCATATTGCGTACCGGGCGTAAATCCAGTTGCTCCTGTTCACGCACTTCAGGGGGAATCAGCGCCAGCAGGCGATTCAAACGCTCCAGATGCTCAATGTCGTTCTCCAAAGCGTCGATAAAAGCGCTGTTGAGCAAATGGCCAACAATTTGCGCCATGGACGGCGAATGACGCACTGGTACCCGTTTACCCCAGTGCTTGGGGTTGCGGTTACCACTGACGCCAATGACAAAAAGCGCGTCTGCGCCCAGGTGCAACGCCGGACTCATTGGCGCCAACTGACGCAGAGCGCCATCGCCAAAGTATTCGCGGTGGATGCGCACTGTAGGGAAAATGGTCGGGATGGCCGAAGAGGCCAGCAAATGCTCCAGGCGAATTTGCGTCGGCACCCCCGCGCGGCGAAACCGCCGCCAAGACGTAAGGTCACTGTGCCCCTGAAAAAAGCTGACCGACTGCCCCGAGGTGTAACCCATGGCGGTCACACTCACGGCGTGCAGCCGGCCTGCCTCGATATTCTTTGCCACATTGGCAAACTCGATTTTACTCGCCAGCAGTTCCCACAGGGGGGCGTTATCCAACAATGACAGAGGCCGCTGACGCCCTACCCCTTCGTTAAACAATGACAAACCAATGCGCGCCAGACCTTTGGTCAGATCCAGCCAACCGTGGCGATACACCTGGTCGATGGTCAACGATTGCCAGATGCCGGCCAGATCAGTGACCGCCTGGCGAAAATTGCCAGGATGCGCCGCCAGCGCCATGGCATTGATGGCGCCGGCGGACGTGCCGCAGATAATAGGAAAAGGGTTCTCCGCGCCCTCTGGCAAAATATCCGCCAGCGCCTGGAGAACACCTACTTGATAGGCGGCGCGGGCGCCACCACCAGAGAGAATCAGTGCGGTTTTTGTCACACGCTATCTTCTAACCGCCCTAATCTTTGAGTTTACGCCGCAACACCTTGCCCACATTGGTTTTTGGCAGCTCATCGCGAAACTCTACTTTGTGCGGTACCTTGTAGGCGGTGAGCGACTGCCGGGCAAACTGGCGAACCTCTTGCTCGGTTAGCGCCGGGTTGGACGATACCACAAAGGCCTTGACCAGTTCACCGGTCTCTTCATCTTCAACGCCGACCACCGCCGCCTCGACAATGTCCGGGTGCTCAGTGAGAGCGTCTTCCACCTCGTTGGGAAACACTTTAAAACCCGAGACGTTGATCATATCTTTTTTGCGGTCAACGATTTTGACATAGCCTTCGGCATCGATGACGGCGATGTCGCCGGTTTTTAACCAGCCGTCCTCGCCGAGAATTTCCGCGGTTGCCTCGGCGCGCTGCCAATAACCTTTCATCACCTGCGGGCCGCGTACACAGAGCTCACCGGCTTCGCCGGCGGGCAACTCAGCACCGTTATCGTCGATGGTTTTCACCTCGGTTTGCGGCAGCGGCAAACCCACGGTACCAAGCTTGATAGCGTGACGAGGATTAATGCACACCACCGGCGAGGTTTCCGTCAGCCCGTAGCCCTCGCACACGGGGGTTCCGGTGACCTCTTCCCAGCGCTTAGCCGCATCGTGCGTCAGGGCCATACCACCCGAAGAGGACAGCCGCATATGAGAGAAATCCAGCTTCTTGAAATCCTCGTTGCGGCACAGGGCATTAAACAGGGTATTGAGCCCGACAAAACAACTAAAGGGCACGCCCTTTAGGCTTTTCACAAACCCGGGAATATCCCGCGGATTGGGAATCAAGAGGTTTTCATTGCCCAGAGAAAAAGCGCACATGCAGTGAATGGTGTAGGCGTAGATGTGATACAGCGGCAAGGGCGCAACAAACACGTCCTGATTTTTGCGAAAGACCTCCTGCATGTGCAGATTGACTTGCAGCATGTTTGCCACCAGGTTGCGGTGGGTCAACATGGCACCTTTGGCAACACCGGTGGTTCCGCCGGTGTATTGCAGCACGGCGACATCGTCAGCGGTCGCACTGTGGGGTGTCCACTCGCGCTTTGCCATCGACAGGGCCTTTTTCAGCGGTGTGCTGTTGTCAAAGGAAAACTCGGGCACCATTTTTTTCACGTACTTGACGACCAAGTTGATCAGCGTGCCTTTAAGCGGCGGATGCAGATCGGCAAGCTCGGTGACGATCACTTCTTCAACGTCGGTATCGGGCACCACCTCGGCGGCATGGCTGGCGACATTGGCCAGCACCACCAGAGCCTTTGCGCCCGAGTCTGTCAGCTGATGCTTGAGTTCGGCGGCGGTGTACAGGGGGTTGGTGTTCACCACCACCAGGCCGGCGCGAAACGCACCAAACACCACGACCGGGTACTGCAGCACATTGGGTAGCTGTACAGCGATGCGATCACCGGGCTTGAGCGAGGTATGCTGCTGTAGATAGGCGGCGAAGCGGCCGCTCAGGTGGTCCAGATCGCGAAAACTCAGCGTGTGGTTCAAACAGGTAAACGCCCGACTGTCAGCAAACTCGCGGCACGCATCGGCAAAAACCTCGGCGATGGTGCGATTGCAATCCAGTGTCATACTGCCGTCTCCCTCAGTTGTTGTGATTTATTAGAGGTGCCCTGTGATGATACACCAACATGGCTTACAGGCAGTATAGCCCAGTGCGCCATGAATGCTTACAGCGCCGCCAGCTTTGCCAACTTGCAGGCCATGGCGGCCGTCAGCCCCCAAATGGTGTGCTGCTGCCACTGGTAAACGGGCACGCGGTAGCGTTTGCCTGCGCGCTCAAACTCGTCCCAGCGCTGGGCGCGCCCGGCCGCCAGCTCGGCAAGCGGGAGCGAGAAAATGTCGTCCAACTCGGACGGGTCGGGCGTCAGTGCCAGCCCCGGCGGTATCACTCCCACCACCGGTGTCACCACCACGCCCTTTTGAGTCTGGTAGTTGGCAAGGCGGCCCAGCAGACGCACCTTGTCAGAGGGTAGCCCCGTTTCCTCAAAGCTCTCACGCAGTGCGGTGCGCACCAGGTTGTGATCCTCGCGCTCCCACTTGCCGCCGGGAAAGGCCACCTCGCCCGGGTGATTTTTCAAATGGCGCGCGCGCAGGGTGAGCAGTACATCGGGGCCTTCGGGCTTGTCGATCAGCGCAATGAGCACGGCGGCCTGTCCTCGGGCGGGAGGCTCGGGCGTATGGCGCTCGGCGGGAAACAACTGGCTGGCGATATGCCGGTAAATCGCCTCAGACATCGGCCAGACGCCAGATGTCGTAGGCGGGCTCTTCAAAGGGGTGGGCCTGAATCAGGGCCTCGCGAGCGGCCTTAATGCACTCATCGGCGCAGACCATTTCAACGCGCCACTCGCTGGCGCGGGTGAGTTCTCCATGGGTTCCGCTAAAGGGGTTAGCGCCCGCGAGAGGTCTGAACTGCCCCTTGCCCGCCACCTGCCAACAGCAGCGATCGTAATCGCCGATACGCCCGGCACCGACGGCAAACACGGCCTCTTTGACCGTTTCGAGATGGCTATCAGGCACAAAAAAGACAAACTTGTACATTGGCACCTCCAACGGGATCAACGCGGGGCACCTGGTCGTCAGGCGCGCCCGAGCTGCAGGTTAAATCACCCTGACAGCAATCACATGCTCTACCGACTCAATCGCGCTCACCACAGCGTCTGAGGGCGGCTGCTCGACATCGATAATGTTGTAGGCGATATCGCCACGGCTCTTATTGACCATATCGATGACGTTGACGTCGTGATCGGCCAGAACCGAGAGCACGTGACCGAGCACACCCGAGACGTTATCGTTGCAGAAGGTGATACGAGCGCTGCCTTGTGCGGCACGCTCCATGGCGACCTGCGGAAAATTGACCGAGTTTTTGATGTTGCCGTTTTCCAGGTAATCCATCAATTGGTCGGCCACCATGATCGCGCAGTTTTCCTCGGCCTCGGCCGTGCTGGCACCGATGTGCGGCATGGCATAGACGTCGTCGCGACCGAGCAGACTCGGCTCGGGGAAATCGCAGATGTACATGCGAAGCTGCTTGGCATCCAAGCTCTTGACCACGGCCTCGGCATCGACGATGGCTTCGCGCGCAAAATTCAAAAGCACAGCGCCGGCTTTCACCGACTTCAGAGACTCTTCGTTGATCAGGTGTTGAGTCGCTTCAATGGCCGGGACATGCAGGGTGACATAGTCGCAGCGCGAGAGCAGCGCCTGCAGGTTTTCAGCGCGCATAACCTGGCTCGGCAGACGCCAGGCCGCCTCAACCGACAGTGCCGGGTCGTAGCCGACCACATTCATCCCGAGCGCCAGAGCGGTTTCGGCCACCAGCGAGCCGATAGCCCCCAGGCCCACCACACCCAGGGTTTTGCCGATCAGCTCACTGCCAGCAAACTGGGATTTTTGCTTTTCCATCAGTTTGCTCATCTCGGCGGCATCGGTCATGTCGGTGAGAGAGTTCGCCCAGTTCATGCCCGGGATAATACCGCGCGAGCCAAGCAACATACCCGCGAGCACCAGCTCTTTTACCGCGTTGGCGTTAGCGCCTGGGGCGTTGAAAACCACTACCCCTTTTTTGGTGTACTCGGCCACCGGAACATTGTTGGTGCCCGCACCGGCACGCGCCACAGCCTTGACCGACTCGGGCAGCACTTCATCGTGCAGCTTGTGACTGCGCAGCACATAGCCATCGGGGTTATTGATGTCGCTGGCGACCTCGTACTTGGCGCGGTCGAAGCGGTTCAGACCTTTTACAGAAATGGTGTTGTAGGTTTTGATCTTATACATGAATCTTTCCAGTGTTCCTGTCGGGATTGCCCAGGACCTGCCGGCAGGCCCTGAGAGGGGAGCTGCAGCCGGTCACATGAAAGTGAGGTGACCGGTTTAATCAGGCAGTCACTTGTTCGTAGGCCCAACTCAGCCAGGGCAGCAGCGCCTTGAGGTCTGCCGTTTCAACGGTCGCACCGCACCAGATGCGCAGCCCCGGAGGTGCATCGCGGTAAGCGCCGATGTCGTAGGCAACGCCTTCGCTGTCGAGCAGCTTGACCATGGCTTTTACCTGATCGGGAGTGGCGTCAAGCTTAAAGCAGACACTGGTGTTGGAGCGCAACGCCTTATCACCGGCCAGGAATTCAATCCAGGCGTTCTCGGCCACAAAACCTTCCAGCACTTCGAGGTTGGCTTCGCTGCGATTGATGGTTTCCTGTACACCGCCAATGGATTCCACCCAGTCCAGCGCATCCAGATAATCCGCCACGCAGAGCATCGAGGGGGTGTTGATGGTCGCGCCCTGGAAGATACCCTCTTCCAGCTTGCCGCCTTTGGTCATGCGAAACAGCTTGGGCATCGGCCACGGCGGCTCGTAACTCTCCAGACGCTCAACGGCACGCGGACCGAGGATCAGCACACCGTGCGCCCCTTCGCCGCCCAGCACTTTCTGCCAGCTAAAGGTCACCACATCGAGCTTCTCCCAGGGCAGCTCCATGGCAAACACCGCCGAGGTAGCATCGCAAATAGTCAGCCCCTGACGGTCACTGGGGATCCAGTCGCCGTTGGGCACCTTAACGCCTGAGGTGGTGCCGTTCCAGGTGAAAATGACATCGTGATCAAAATTCACTTTGGTCAGGTCGGGCAGCTCACCGTAGTCCGCTTCCAGAGCGGTCACGTTATCCAGTTTCAGCTGCTTGGTGACATCGGTGAGCCACCCCTTGCCAAACGATTCCCACTGCATCACATCCACCGGCCGCTGGCCCAGTAGGGACCACATGGCCATCTCCACCGCGCCGGTGTCCGAGCCCGGCACTATGCCCACGCGGTAATCCTCAGGCAGGCCCAGCAATGCTTTGGTTTGCTCGCAGGCGCGTCCGAGGGCCGCTTTGCCCAAGGATGAACGGTGCGAACGGCCCAGAGTGGAGGTGTCCAGTTTACTGACGTCGTAGCCTGGTCGCTTGCTGCAGGGGCCGGAGGAAAAGTTGGGGTTTTGCGGTTTCACCGATGGTTGCATGGCGTTCCTCTGAAATGTCCGGGATGACTCGGCAAATGCCCGGCCAAAGCCGCCGGGCAGGTGTATGAAATTTGGGCGCTGATTATGCCAGCTAGCGGCTCCATGGTCTACGGCCAGAGTGCGGCTCAAGCCCCTGTGACAATGCCCGGCGCTTTTCGTTATAGTGGGTATACTGTTCTGCCCCTCTCAGGCACCGATACTCCAAACAGCTTACAGGCCAAAGTCACCATGTTGTCGCGCGGATTTGCAGTGCTCACCGGCTTGTGCGTCAGCGCGGCCATCCTGGGTCTCGGCTGGTACGCCGGGCTGGTCAACCCCGTCCTTGAATACCGCCCCGCCGCGTTTACCCAACTGGAGCTTTGGCGGTTGCTCACGGCCCACGTGGCGCACCTGAACCTCACCCACGCCATACTCAACCTGCTCGGGCTCGGACTGATTGTATTCTGGCTCGGCGACCAGCGCCGCCCACTCGCCTGGTGTGCCGCAGCACTATTCATCGCGCTGGGCATCAGTGTGGGGCTGTACATCTGGCAGCCGGGTGTGGATTATTACGTGGGGCTCTCGGGGGTTTTACACGGCTTACTTGTGTTCGGTCTGGCGCCACTGTGCGCGAAAAATCACCCCGTGGGCTGGGCCACCATTCTCGCCCTGATCATCAAGCTGTGTTACGAGCGCATCATTCCCGGCGGCAATAGCGCCACCGAAGTGCTGATCGCCGGCCCCGTGCTTTCCATTGCGCACGTATACGGTGCCAGCGTCGGGGCCGCTCTCTCGTTTATTTGGGTGCTGTGGCAAACACTGCAACAGCGGCCGCACCGCCAATCAGAGGGCGCTGCAGCACCGGCGACAGCCGTGCAAGCACCTAACGATCAAACAGACAAAAAATATGGTCGGGCTGAAAACCCCGGTACTGCAGATACCTGATCTGTTTTGCTTTTTCTTTGCCCTCGCGGGCGGGCTCGCCATACTTTTTCAGTAGCAGTTCGCGCGCCAGCTCGAACCAGTCGGCATCGGCCTGCGCGAGTGCGGATTCAATATGGCCACTGGCAATGCCTTTTTGCCGCAGCTCGTGAGAAATTCGCACAGGCCCCTTGCCACTGCCCAGTGATGCGCGAATAAACACCTGAACAAAGCGCTCATCGTCCACATAACCCAGCTCTTCCAGCCAGTGGAGGGTTTCATCAATCAATTCAGGGGGGTGCTGCTTGGACGCCAGTTTGCGGCCAAGCTCGGTGCGGGAATGCTCCCGGCGGGTCAGTGAAGCGAGCGCGCTGTTGCGCACTCGCTCACGCAGTTGCTGCTCTTGCTCGTCCATGGCGGCACCAATCAGGCGTCTTCTTCCTCAGCCTTGGCCTTGGCTGCCGGTGCGGGCGCACCCAAGAGCTCGGCCCGCACCCGCGCTTCAAGCTCCTCGGCTATGTCCGGGTTTTCCTGCAGGAACTTCACAACGTTGTTTTTGCCCTGGCCAATTTTGTCACCGTTATAGCTGTACCAGGCGCCGGCTTTATCCACCATGCCGAGCTTAACGCCGCTGTCGATTACCTCGCCCAGGCGGTTAATACCTTGGCCGTAGAGAATCTGAAACTCGGTTTGCTTAAACGGCGGCGCCACTTTGTTTTTCACCACCTTCACGCGGGTCTCAGAGCCGATGACTTCCTCGCCCTCTTTGACCGAGCCAATGCGGCGGATATCCAGGCGCACCGACGCGTAAAACTTAAGGGCATTACCGCCGGTGGTGGTTTCGGGGTTGCCGAACATCACACCGATTTTCATCCGAATCTGGTTGATAAAAATGACCAGGCAGTTGGCGTTTTTGATATTACCGGTGATTTTGCGCAGCGCCTGGGACATCAGGCGCGCCTGCAGGCCCACGTGATGGTCGCCCATTTCACCTTCAATTTCAGCCTTGGGGGTCAGGGCCGCTACTGAGTCCACGACCAGAACGTCCACCGCACCAGAGCGCACCAGCATGTCGGACACTTCCAGCGCCTGCTCACCGGTATCGGGCTGAGAAATAATCAAATCATCCACATTCACGCCCAGCTTTTCGGCGTAAATCGGGTCGAGGGCGTGCTCCGCATCGATAAAGGCGCAGGTACCACCGGCGCGCTGGGCTTCAGCAATGACCTGCAGGGTCAAGGTGGTTTTACCAGAGGACTCTGGACCGTAGATTTCCACCACCCGGCCGCGCGGCAAGCCGCCCACACCCAGGGCCACATCCAGCCCCAACGAGCCGGTGGAAATGGCCGGTACCGACACCTGCTCACGGTCGCCCATGCGCATGACCGTGCCTTTACCAAACTGGCGCTCAATTTGGCCCAGCGCCGCCTGCAAAGCCTTTTCTTTATTCGCGTCCATATGTCACCTCAACTGAAAAACGTAAAAATGCAATTTTTTATGCCGGCGCCCTGGGCGTTCTCCGGTTTATGCGTCCAGCATACAGGAAAAACCTGTATATGAAAACAGTACTATGAATTTATACAGTAGTTTACTGTTGGCCTGGCTGCAAGAGGGACAATTCAGTGCTTACACAGATTCAACAGCTCACGTAGCGCCGTCACGCAGGCCTGACGGCGCACCTGCGCCCGCCCGCCCTGGTAAACATAGCACTCAGAGACCACCGACTCATCCGGCCCGGCCCAGGCGAGCCATACCGTGCCGACCGGCTTGTCGCGGGTGCCGCCATCGGGCCCGGCTATGCCGCTCACGGCAACAGCCAGATCCGCCCCAGCAACTCGCCTGGCCCCCAGCGCCATCTGCTCAACCACCTCGCGGCTCACCGCGCCAAAGCGCTCGATCAGCGGCGGCTCGACGCCCAGCAGCCGGCTTTTGGCCTCGTTCGCGTAGGTTACAAGCCCGGTACCAAACCAGGCCGAACTGCCGGGCACCTCGGTAATCGCTGCCGCAATGCCGCCGCCGGTACAGGACTCGGCAGTGGCCACAGTCCAGCCGCGCTCGGCCAAATGCGCCCCCAGCTCTTGCGCCAGATGCAGTAACGTCAAATCTGTGGATTCAGAGGTCATGGGACACCGCCTAAAGGAAAGTTCGAGCGGTAACTTAGGACACTCGCCCCACCGAGCGCAAGCCTTTTGAGGCAAAAGACGCGTCTGCCTAAGCAGCCCGCGATTGGCGCATAAACCCTCATTGCGACGGTCGCCGTCCCCGTAAAAATGAAATGGCGAGAAAAGCAAAACCCTACTTTCATTTCCCCGAAAAGGATAAAGATACATGCTGGGTCATCCAGCAATAGCTATACTGCTGCAGATAAAAGAACGCTTTCCACTCGACCAGATTATCGAGATGGTGCTCATAGCCACGATCCTCAACAAACGCCACCTCCCTGCTATGACCGCGCTGCACTCTATGAAGCGATAAACCCGGCACAATCACCCTCGGCACACCGCCTCCTCCCTGAAACGCAATCTTTTCCCTCCAAAACTAAGTGCAAAACTAAGTGATGGAAAATAAATCTGTCACCTTTTTTGCGCGGTCTTCCAAGCCTTCCATGAAGTAACATTAGAGTTATTCCAACCTTCAAGCAATACATTCACCCTATATATATCGAGATCACTTCCAGGCTTGCAAACCAAGTCTATGTATATTCTCTTTTTATAATCATTCCTTAATCGAATAAAAAACATATTGTCGTTTCTAAAGATTTCGTACGGTCCAACACTAGCTCTTTCGTTCAAAAGAGCATAACCTAACCAGTTATTAACTTCACATGGAATGCCTTTCTTAAAATTGACGAAAACCGAATAATTGTTTCCCTCACTTAGCATTGACACATCTATATGATTTTCGATTAGCTGTAAATAATCAATATTTTTGACTCGACTTTCATATATATCAGTTGAGTAACACCTGACACTAATAAACAGAAGGGTGATCAAAAATCGCATTTGTTTCCTTTAGTAATCGTTAGGTTTGTAATCTTACCCGAAAGGTCTTATATCGAAAAAATGGATAAACAAAAAAGGGGACAGATTTATTTTTATACCGGCAAACCAAAAATGCTTTTCACTCGACAACAGTATTACCCGCAAAGAGGTGACGAATAATATATCCGTCACCTCTTTGTTGATCTCACTTAAGCGAATCGACACAATACAGCCCGCCGCGCACTACAAAAACACAATCGTCTCGACTCTCATTAGTAGATACCAAAATCTGAGCTGTTTTGTCTTTAGCTTGTTAAGGCCACTATTTAAAAAAGAAACTTATATGCTCGAACATTTCTAGCAATCGGTTTAACAAAGCGACCGCCCGAATATAATTCTTCACAATCAAGAATTTCACCACCCACATACATACCAGAAATGAACGATGCACCAACGCCCATACCCGTTTTGACTGGCAAACAGAAAAACTGAAAACTTCGCCACCTGTATACAATCAACCATCAGCTCATGGGCTAATTAACACAGGGCTTGTCGCTTTCTCCGTTTTGCACTTCGCGCGCGGAGGGCTTGCGTTGACACGTCCAGGGCTTGACGATGATATGCCCCCATGGGCCAATTTCTATCCGGTGATCTTCGTCAAAGATTTCCGCTTCAAGCGAGTATTTACCGGGGCTTAATCGCCCGGGCTTCCAGGTAAAGCTGTCATGGTCGCCGTCCGCATCCTCCGGTAAGTCGCTCTCCAGCAAGACACGCTCGTGCCCCCCTCTGCGGTAATAAAGATTGATCTGCGCGCTGCTGTCAGGGTCTGAGTCCTGCCACTGGATCAGCACCTTGGCACCGGTGTGTATCTTTACTTTGCCTTTGGGCTTGAGAAACTGAAAGGTCGGCGGCTGGTTCTGCTGCGCAGCGACAATGACAAAGCTAAAAGGCCCGGCCCACCCAAGAGTATTGCCGGCGGGGTCTGACGCGCGATAGCGCCAGTAATAGGGCACGCGGGTAATGAGTGATGAGTCCAGCTGCCAATAAGGTTCATCGGCAGCATGAGACGATTCCAAAGTGGTCAGAGCAGCGTCTGCGTACAGCTCAAACTCATAGGTCACTTCTAAGCCTTCGGGGTCTTGCACCGGGTTCAGCTCAAAATAGGGCCTGACGCTGTCGAGTGTTACGCCGTCAAGCGGACCGTTTAGAGTGGGTATAGCGGGCGCTCGGTTGTGCGCCTCGACGTTGACCGAAAACCCGGCTTCCACCCAGTCGCTGGTCTTTTGACCGTTATCGGCTTTTACCCTCCAGTAATAGGTGGTGTTATTCGCTAAATCCGGTGTTACCCAATGCGTGACCTCTGCAGATTCGCTGACCGCGCCAGAGGCAACCTTTGCCGGGCTGTCAAAACTAGGTACCGTATCCAGCTCAAACCAGTAGCTCAGCGGTTGATTCTGCGGGTCACTACCATTTGTTACCTGCAAAGCAACGGGCGTCAGAGAAGCCGTGATTTCTGAGCCATCGGCCGGGGACAGCGGCACAGGCGGCAAAGGGGCCGGATTGTCGCTGGTGCCGGACAGCGTAAAAGAGGCCCAGGGCGAGGAGGCCGATAAGCCGTGCTCGTCTTCTACTATCACCCGCCACACATAGCCCTGGCCACCACTCAACCGCTTGGGTACCGTCCAGCGGGTGACGCCCTGCTCGCCCTCCTCAGTGGCAAGCAGCTCGGCCACAGGCTCATCCAGGTTAGTGTCGGCGTAGAGTGTAAAGCTGTAGTACAGATAATCCCTGTCGATGTCAGAGCCGTTAGCGACACTCAGGGTGACCTGCGGCCCGTCCACCTCGCCACCATCGGCCGGGCTGTTGATGGCCGGCGCAACCGGCGCATCGTTCGCGCCGTTAATAAAATAGCGGCTGCCAACCCAGGCACTGGAGAACCCCGGATTTTGCTGGGAGACGGCACGGGCGCGCCAGTAATACAGGGTATTATCAGCAAACGCCTCGCCATCGCCCAGATGCTGCTCCGTCAGTTGGACCGAAGTGGTCAAGGGCCCCTCAGGCACGCTGGCAGCCGCGTGCAACTCGGTCATGGCTTCATCGCCATAAACCTCAAACAGCACCACTACCGCGCCAATGAAATCACTGTGTTCGCCGTTGGTTACAACCAATTCTGTCAGCCAGGGGGCCTGCCCGCCCTCAAGAACCTCGGCATTGAACGCGGGCGAGAGAACCTGTGGCTCGCCCGGCACAACTTCCGCCAACGTGGGCTCAGTGCCATCTAAAAACTCTTGCAAGTCTGAGCGGCCATCACCGTCAAAATCACCGGTGCCATCGCGATCCAAGGTGCCAAAGTGCTCCATTTCCCAATCATCATCCATACCGTCCCCGTCGGTATCATTGTGCGGATGAACACGAATTGTGAGGCTTTGGCTTGCGCTGAGCTCACCATCGCTGGCGCGAAACGTCAGCGCATAAACGCCGCTTTGACCCATCGCCGGTGTCCACTGAAAACTGCCGGTCCCATCGCCGGCATCGGTGAAGCTCGCCCCGGCTGGCATCTGCTCTACCGAGAGCATAGGCGTAGTGTTGTTCGGGTCAGAGGCGCGCACGATAAACCCCACCTGCCCCTGCTCATGGGTCACGCGATCGGGCAAAAAGCCCAGTACGGGGGGTTGAGGCACATCTATCGGATCGCCCCCCCAATGCAGGGTATACTCGCCGGTGCTCTGCGTATCGAAAACGTGAACAAAATAATCAAATGTGCGGTTGTCTTCCGCTCGCTCTTTGGAGAGCCAGGCATTTTGCGGGTTGAGAAGCTTGCCATCGGATCGCACAACGCGAGAGAGTGTCTTCCCGCCACGGTAGGGGTCGGCAACCTTCGTGTAGGTCACACCGGGTACCGCCTCATAGCGCAGCCGGTGACTCTGCCCAGCCGCTTGCAGCGCGCCTTGCTGCACCTCGACAGGCATGCAATTGCTGCACAGCGATTCGTGCAGACCGGTATTCTCAGACTCGTACACAAACAGCTCGTTGTGCTCGTTATACGCCAGAAAATCCCGCACCGCGTCGCGCCCGATACTGTCTACCACCACGTCACGCAGCAAAAAGCGGGCGCTGGTGGCCTGCAATAAGGAGGTTAGCTCACCTCCTAACTCATCGGCATGAGTAAAGCTCGCCGTAAACGCTGTAAATTCGCCCGACAAGCTACTTTGCATCAACCAGCGGGCCATTGCGACCTGCTGAGGAGCGATATCACCAAAGTCCGCCGTAAGCGTAGGCGCCGCCGGTGCATTGCCGACGTAACTGCCCAAAATGGTGAAATCGATGGCCAAGCCCTGTTCGTTCTCGACAATCGTGGGCTGCGCCGACTCAATCTGCACATCGCCCGCCCAGCCGTAGCCGGAGTTGGCTACCCGCACGCCCAGGGTATAAGGCTCGGGGGCCTCTACGGACGTGGTAAAGGCGTCATCGGCAATAACTTCACGGGTCAAAAAATAATCCAGGGTCAGGGCCGGCTGGGGTTTCACCACAATGCTGTCGGGCGCCACCTTCAGGCTTTCCGATTTACCGCCGTAGCGGTAACTCAATTGGGCACCGACAAAGAACAGCTTGCCGTTTGCCGAGTTGCCGGCGGCGTTGGCGGTTGGAATAATCAGCCAACGGATTTCGCCTATTTGGTTGGGCGCAATGCGCCCCCCACTGACGGCGCCGGCCTGGCCCTCAGTTAAGTCACTGACCTCCCGGGTAGCGTCCAAGCGGATAAAAAAGCTGGCGTTGCCTGCACTGGTATTGGAAGTGGCTACCACCGGCTGGCCAAGCCCGTCCTCAAACAGAACCTCAATGTCGATATTCTCAATCGGCACCGTATCCAGCGAGTTCTCTATACGCATCAGAGCCTCAAAACCCTGGCGCTCAAAGGTCAGCTCCTGTTTGATTTCAATTTTAACTTCGGCGCAGAGCTCCTCCTGCGCAATCGCTGTATGAGAGGCCACGCATGAAAACCACGCGATCATAGCCACTAATTTTAACGCCAAACGTCCTGTCATAATGCAACCATGCTTTTCTTTTAAATGGGGGACAGATTTATTCTCTCGTGCTCGGTGGCCGCCCTCGACTTCTGTACTCCACCCGAACACCCGTTCTTCTTTCAACCTCGTCGATAAAAGCGTGGGAGCCAGTCAACTGATTCCGCTCCACCGCGCCCCTTATAAACGCCTCTTCACTCTTTGCTTCTTTCGCCTTATTCACAAAACCAGCGTAATTCGTTATTTGAGCCTTTACACTCTTACCTAGGGCCTCAAATACGGGCGATGTATCCAACCACTCGCAAGGTTCTAGCCCAATACGGGCGCGATAACTGGACCACCGGTAGTCCTCAGCCCGCGACACCATGCGTGCCTTTACGGGATTTAGCTCTACATAACGACTGCACTGCAACAAATAGGCATCCGTCTCAATAGGGCTAATTTTGTACCGACTTTCCCACAAGGAGCCGGTACGCCCCTCCATCTTATTGACAAATCGTGTTTGCCTACCCGCCAGCCGCTTCATCAAGCGGCCAATATCGCCAGGGCAGTCATTCGCCCCAACGATTAAATGTACATGATTGGTCATCAGGCAATAGCTATACACCTGCAAACCGAAAAACGCTTTCCACTCCGCTAAGTTATCGAGATAGTATTCATAATCCCGATCCTCAATAAACACCACATCCCTGTTATGACCACGCTGCACTATATGATGCGGCAAACCCGGCACAATCACCCTCGCCCGCCTCGGCATATCGCCTCCTCCCTGAAACGCAACTTTCCCTACAAAATCAAGCGGTGAAAAATAAATCTGTCACCTTTTATTGTTTAAGCAGTGGAAAATAAATCTGTCACCTTTTATTATCCTTTTCCCTACAAAATCAAGCGATAGAAAATAAATCTGTCACCTTTTATTTGTTAAGTGACGGAAAATAAATCTGTCACCTATTATGAATCTGTAATTTTTTCCTGAATCTAAAGATAAAAAAAACAAAAACCATAAACGCCTCAAGAAACTGAACAGACCAATATGTATAACCATCGTTATGAGAGGATACCGCAAACACAAAGAAGTGAAAAAATGATATAAAAATACAAAACAAAAAAATAGATTTGTCAAAAATCGGATTCTTCAAAAGAAGAAAAAAAGACCATGAAAGTAATGGAAAAAACCCCAACACAAACACCACATGTCTTAAGACAACCAAAACCTCTGACTCCCCAAGCGACAAAAAAACAAAAACAGAAATAAGGGCATAAAACAACAAAAGAATAAGCCAAAAAATAATTTTAAAGAAATAGAACATAATTAACCTTCAGCATGAGCATTCATCATTCGATGGCAATAGGTTTCTAGGATCAAGATTTGACTTTCCCTCGTCATCAAAAGGTACTGGGTTTGGGAAAACTCCTTGAGGCCAAAGATTTCCGCCATAAAAGCCCGAACCAATACCTGCTTTATCGAACGCTTCATCATGGTATGAATCTATCATGTTTCCAGTAATAGCATTGCTACCATAAATTTCTACTAATCTAGAATCAGCACTAATTAAATCACTTCTAATTTGATCATATATCTCGCTCTGAGAGAGATCGGTTGAGTCTAGAGCCCAAGCCGATCCTATACCTGCATCCATAATAGTATTCACATCTATTCGATCCCCACGACATATTTTTCCTGCTGTTTCGTAATAATCCTGAAGGTCTCCGCACGTTTCCTCCATACGTTCATCGTAATATTCACAAACGCTTGTATCGCCTCTACCATTTAGATCCCACTTATCCAAACCAAGAGGATCAAAGTACCTTAAAGGAGACGAATCTGTATAAATATAATTATTAAGACCTGCCGCCATTCCAAGTGGATCAGCCCTTAAATACCGACCAATAGATGTCATGTAATATCTATGATAATTATGATGCAGCCCAGTCTCCCCATCAAAATACTGCCCAGGAAACCTCAAATTATTCTCTACAAGTTCAGTAACGAGAGTCGCCTTACCAAACGCCTCATACCGAGCTTCCCACACCACCTGCCCTGTGGTATCCACCATGCGCTGGGGCGTACCCAAGTGATCGTTCTGGTAGTAATACACCTGCCCACCTCGGCGCTGCATCAGCGGGTCGGTCATCCAGGTGCTGTAGGGAGTAAACTGGTACTCAGCGACCAAGTTGCCCGAGGCGTCGTACTCCGCCGCGAGGCCTTCGTCGGTATACAGAAACCAGGTAGTCTTACCATTCGCGGTTTTTTTGATGCGCCGGCCGAGCAGGTCATAGGCGTACTCGCCCACCACAACGCCATCGCGCTTAACGGCGATCAGCCGTTCCTCACGATTATAGACGTACTCGACTGTCTCCTGTGGCGTGGTTTTGCTGGCCGTATGACCATTGTCGTTATAGGTAAAGGTGGTGACCTCACCATTTTTTGTTTGGCGGACCAGCTGGTTTTGTGCGTTGTAGGTGGACTCAATGTGTTCGGAATCCACCGACTCCGGCGCCAGGGTGTGAGACGTGCGGTTGCCCACACCGTCGTAACCAAAACTTTCATCATTCGCCGCCACCTCTACAGGGTAGTCAGCCTCGGTTAACCGATACAAGCTGTCGTAACCAAAACTGTACAGGCCGTGTTCGGTATCAATGGTTTCGATATCACCGACCAAATCATAGTCGTAGACGGCTTGCGCCATATTCTCTTGTTCGGGGTTTTTCAGTACCCGCTCTTTCACGCGCTGAAAGTCCTCGTAACTGAGCTGCACTTGGCCGCCGCCGGGGAAGACGATGGTTTGCGGCTGCATCCACTGGAAATTGGTGTGGCTGATCTGCCCTGCGCCCGGAATGTGCAAAGCGGCAAACTGATTGTTTTTGTTGTAGTAGTAGGTGTAAGTAACCCCCTCCGGGTTGGTGTACGTTTTTTTCAGGCCATTGGGGTAGTAGGTGTACTGGTAGCTTTTACTGAATGCGCCAAAATTAACGGTGACGCTGGTCACCTGCCCCAGGCCGTTGTAGGTATAGCTTCCCGACAAGGCGATGATATCCGCGGTGCGGTTGGCGGCATCAGTCCCCAGGCTTTGCTGGTAGCCTGTGTAGCGGTCGCGCCCCGCTACGTTGTAGGTGACACGCTTAACCGGTTGAGCTTGCTCAGTGCTGGCAAAGAGTTCGCTCGCCACCAAACGGTTGGCGGCATCGTACTGCATGCGGGTAACTTCCCCCATTGGGGTTATATGCGCGGTTTGATTGCCGTTGACGTCGTACTCGTAGCGGCGGGAACCTGTGGGCTTGATCTCCTGGGTGCGCTGATTGTTCAAGTTGTAGTGAAACTCCGTTACCCGGCCTTCGGGGTCGGTAACGCTGAGTAAGTTATCGCGCGCGTCATAGGCAAACAGGGTTTCACCTTCCTCGGCGTCGTTAATGGCGACAATGCGGTTGAGGCGATCGTACACGTAGGATTCGGTTTGGTTTTTGGCATCGGTATGGCGGGTGCGGTTTCCCGCTTTATCGTAACCAAATTTCACGTAGTGGTTTTGACCATTGGCGATGTGGTTTTGCTGGCGCACCCGCTCGCGGGCGTCATAGTCCAGCTCGGTTTTAAAGGTGGGGTAGAGAATGTGTTTCAGCTGGGTTTTCTCGTACGCCAGCGTGGTCTCATTACCCTCACCGTCCGTCACTTTAACCGGCTGGTCGCGGTGATTGTACTCAAGTCGGTTGCTGTGGCCCATGGCATCCACCACGCCAGACAAGCGGTAGTGGCCATCGTACTCCAGGCGGGACACCTGATCTTTGGCATCGGTTAGTGAAATGGGCAATGATTGGGCGTTGGTGTCTATGTCGTAGTGGACACCGGCGGCACTGGTCACCGAGCGCAGGTCACCAGCGGGGCTGTAGCGATACAGCTCCTGATCGCCAGTGGGGATCGTCAGGGTTAACAGATTACCCGCTGCATCGTAATCGTAAAGCCACTGGTCAGTGGTATTGAGCGCATGTGCGCGCCCGTCTTTCATGATGCCGGCGTTACCCAGCGCATCGTAATCCGAGTAGGTTGTGATATGACCCATGGGATCGGTTATTTGGGTGAGGTTGCCGTAGGTGTCGTAGTCATAGTAGGTGGTGGCCAGCTCGGTGTTACCGGCGGCGGACTCGCCGGTCGTGAGCTCTCTAAGCTGGCCGTATTCATCGTAAGCGTAGCGGGTGGTGCGCTGGTCCGGCGTGCCCTGCGCCTCAATCAGCGTGAGTAAGTTGCCGGTATTGTCGTACTCATAGGAGGTTATAGTGCCCCGCTCGTCGGTGCGGCTCAGCGGTTGGCTGTAGCGATGATCCCAGGTGGCCGTCTCGCTGGTGCCATCCGGATAAGTGGTTTTGGTCCGGTTGCCCCACTGGTCGTACTCAGTGTAGGTTTTGCGGCCGCGGGCGTCTTCACTCAGGCGGTATTTGATATAGAGGCCCTTTTTCTCGGCCAGGTCTCCCGGCAAAGAAGGCTCCGCGGGCTCCTCCGGTGGCGGACAAGACACATTGGGGTCAATGAGACACGCGCACTTATTGGAGTTATAGGCACGGCAAGAGACCAGATGGCGCTCTATAAGCGTTTGGTTGCGGTATTTCTCCCAAAACTGCGCCGCATAGTACTCGACGAGGAAATCTGAACCCAGGCTGCCGTTTGAGGCCGTCACGCTGTTACTGAACTCTTGCTCGCCATTGACCGATTTTGACAGCAACAAGCCAACTTGATCAAACCACAGCTCAACCACCTTGCCGGAGGTGTGCTCCTCGGAGCGGTAGTAGCGGTTTTTACTCTCATCGTAGTTATAGGTGTAGTAAACCCCCTTGCCATCACTATCAATCACGGACATGACGCGCCCCTGAAAGTCGATGTCGTAGTGGGTGGTGCGCTCGTCCGGGTCGGTTATGCCAGTGAGCACCGCGTTATCCCCATAGTGAAACTGCCACTTTTGCCCAAGCACATCCGTCAGAGCCAGCAGCTGGCTATCGGCGTTGTACTCATACTCGACAAACCGCCCCGTATAATCTGTTAACCGCTTTAGGCGCTGAGGCTGATAGCTGGCACCCTGCAGATTTTGCCGGGGCACCTGTGTAGGGTCCGCTTCCCAAGTGTAGGTAATTACAGTATTGCCGTGGTGGTCGGCTACACTTTGAATGTAGCCGTTGACGTCTCTGTTTAATGTGACCTGAACGCCATTTTTGTCCCTATAGGCGATCATGCGACCAAAGCGATCGTAGTCAATATGGTTACCGTGGTAGTCATACCAGTGGTACCCCTCACCAGTGTGCGCGATAAACCGCTTGAGCCGGTTTTCGTAAACGGTCTCGGTCTCGCTGGTATGGCTGATCACATAGGCTTGCGAGGCGCGAAACAGCCTGCCGGGCGGCTCAATAGGCTCTTGCAGATCCGCGGGCGAGATTTCATTGTTGTTGATACGCTGCTCCAGCTCCGCCGCCAGGGAGGTTCCGCCACCGTGGCTGACGCCGTTCCAACGGGCATTCCACACCCACTGAGTCCCGGTCCAGCGCCGAGTCATACGTACACTGCCCCCCAGCACCTTAACGCGCATATCCTCAAAGGTTTCCAGGTTTTCAGCCTCGGAATAGTGTGGCGACGCCTGGTTAGACGTAACACCCGCTTTTGCCAAGACCTCCGTAGTGGCCAAACTGAGCAGCAATACCAGCGTAGCCTTATACAGCCGGCTTGGGTTCCATATTGTGTTCATTCTCACTCCATTCAATACGTGAAGTCGGCATTTCACTATTTGGCCGAGGTGTTATCGCAATTGTCTTCATCGCAAACTGTATCGTTCTTGCACCAGTAATAGTCGCCACTATCGCCAACATCGTCTACGCGAGGCCGCTCTGTACCCCAGAAACCGCCGGTGCTGTCAACGCCACTATCACTGCCGCCACCACAGCCAGAACCACTGCCCCAGTTACTGCCAACGCTCGTTTGGGCATTGCCGGTGGCAACAGAATCGTTAGCACACTCGTAGTTATAACTAACGCTCACGCCACCTGCGACCTTACCGCAACCGCCACCCGAGGCGAGATCCTGGGCATCCACATCAAAGTCTCGAACGGCCTCGATGCGGTAGGGCAAGACCACCCGCTCACCGGCCTCGAGCGTTGAGGGAACCTCGCGTAAAAACTCCATTTGCATCACATGCTCAGGAAAAGTTACCGAGCGGGCAACATTGATCGCCCTGACCAAGCCGTAGTTGGTCAGAGTTAGCTCACCCTGGTACACCTGCCCCTTCTCCATGACAGGCAGATTAATTCTTAGCGGCTCAAGCAATACCACGGCGGCCGGGACATTGGTTTCAAAGGTGGCCTCGATGGTGATTTCGTAGCGATCCTCAATGGTAATTTCATTAACAGACCACTCCACATTAATGAGAGAGTTTTGCAAGAATACGTCCTCGGAGACCGTCACCCCTGGCTTCACCCACACCCGGCCGGAAGTGCTCTCGTGATCGAAGGCGCTGGCACGAAAGTGATACCGGCCAGCAGGTATGCCCTCGAAAAAGGCCTCACCGAGTTCATTCGTGGACAACTCAAAGGTTTCAAACAACACCTGCTCATTTTGCAGGGATATTTTCGCACCCGACAAGCCCTCAATAAGCTCGCCGGCTGGAGTCAGTGTCGCCGTATAGATGTCGGACGCATGAAAGAAGGCGTTCCCCGTGCGGGCGTCAGTTACCGTTACAAACAGCGGAAAGGACTGCTCCTCGCTATTGTCGCCGCTGGCGGTCAAGTAGAACTCGTAGTTACCCACGGATGCGTTGCTGGGCGGGGCAAAGCTGATCTGAACCTGCTTTTTGCCCCCCGAGGTGATCTCACCCAAGGCAGAGGTAGACACCAAAGTGACCCAGTCGGGCAAGGAAGCGCCCTCCTTGCCCGACACGGTAACACGGGCATTGTGAAGTGTCTGCGCGCCCATGTTGGTGAGCGTTAGGGTTTCGGTAATGTTAGAGCCCAGGGTAACACCGGTATCGAGATAAAAGGGCTCAGACACCAGTGCTGGCCGTGCGGCGCTCAACGCATACCGTATAGAAAAGTAGCCGATGGCGTTAGGACCGATGAAATTATCGGCCTCAACGGCAAACCTTAGGGTGCCGGTGTCCGCAGCGCTGTTATCGGCATACATCTCCAAATTCAGGAACTGGGTTGTGCCTGAGGCCACTTCTTCCAGAGGGTAGTGACTGACCGAAAGTCCGCCTGGGAGCTGCGGGGCCGCCTCACCCAACGGAGGAAGAAGGCGAAGCCTCACATTGGTAAGCACTGCGCCCGGGCTTGCAGTAATTTCCAGAGGTATAGTGTGCTCGTAGTTTCTGGGAATAGAAACACGCGCCTCTTCTGGCCAGGCACTGGCGCCGACAATAGTAAAACTGCCATGAGCGGGGCGTGTGGTGATGTCCGGATGTAATGCCGATACCGTATAAATTCCGGCGGAGCCCGCGCCCTCATAGTCGTATGAGAAATGGCCGGAAGCGTCGGAAAACACCGTTACTTCCTCTTCAAAACCACGGACGGAAAACACCAATTTCACCGGCACGTTTGCCAGGGGAGCTTCGTTTGTGGAAAGCGCTCGACCCGCAACCACCACCGATTGGCTACCGTAGACTTGCTCGGGCGATACGCTATCCACCACCGCTGTGTAGGCGACATCGGCCAACCGATACGGCTTAACCAAGCCCGACCCGCTAATGGACAGTGGATTTTTTCCTCCCGTGTTCAAGCGATATGTTTTTACATTAAGCCTGAGCTTTATATCCTCTGGGGCAGCCTCAGGTATAGGAATGTCAACCGGCACAGAAGTAAAAGATTGCCCCGGCTGAACGCGGGCTACGACATGGCCTGAACCGACGTTGAGCACACCGCCGGTGAACTGTTGCAGTTGCTTCTCAGCGAGCACGTTGCCACTTATATCCTCAATACGTAAGATGATCTCTTCAGAGGGCTCTTGGCCATCGGCTCTTGCCGTTAGCAGCTCCACTGGCGCGGAGCTCGTATTCTCAACCGTAAACGCAACCTTGGCACTACCACCGCGAACAAGCTCATTCACCGTAAAATTATAGCGAAGCGAAGCGTTCTCTACAGGTACATCCAATGTCTCGGTAAAAGCAACAGTCGACTGTTCAGATAGTTGATAAATGAGCTTGGTTTCCAGCGTTACTTGGTCGTTCAGCGCGGTGTATCCACCTACTGTCACCGATACAGGTTTGGTTTCACCGCCGCCTAAAGAAACAGTTTCTGAAAAGTGCTCTTTTAATTCACCGCCGACATCAATGGTGACCGATAGCTGAATGCCCGTTAAAGGCTCATCGCCCAGGTTTGTCACCTTGAATGTCAACGTATTAAACACACCCCTTTGTAGAAGTACCTCATCGTCAACTGGCGACAGGGATAATGACGGCACGCGAACCTTATTCGCCAAGCTGGCCACGCTGTTTTCATCTACCGCCACGACCGCGTAGTCTAGGCTGGCACTGCCGGGTTGATAACGGAACTGTTGGTCAACAAAGGAATGGCTTCCTGGGTGGTTTGTTACGACCCCAAGGTCGACTGCCACATCATCGACGGTTCTGTGCAGCGCGAAGTAAGACACCGAACTCGAAGAGTGCTCCCAGCTCAGGGTGGGCACACCCAGCGCAGAAAACACTATGTCAAAGTTACTGACTGGCAAAAGGTCAACATTCAGGTACTCCGTATTGCTCGGGAGCGATTCGTTTCCGGCGTGGTCAATAGCCGTCACAAAATAGTTGTGCTCATCATTGGATGGCTTCTCATCCAAAGCCATTAAACCAACAATGTTATCTATGATGGGGGTTAGCTCAGAGGTAACCGATACCGGGGAACCACTTTCACGTAAACGATACAATCGGTGACGCATTTGCTCGCTGTGCGGCTGTGAGGTCTGGTCTCCCGCGCTATTCCAAGCGGCCAGAATACCTGCACCAGTGAGGTTGAGCGATAGCCCGGTTGGGTCAGGCGGCGGAATTCGATCAGAGTAAACCGCTACCGTCTCAGTTAAGGCACTCTCCGAATGCTGTTCGTTCTTAAAACGAAGTGAAGAAACCGCATACTCATAGCGCCCATCCTGACTTGGCGTGTCGTTAAACGTAAGTCCGTCAGCCGTCCCGATGATTTCAAGCGCTGTTGACCCATAGGGGCGGCGATATATTCTATAGTTTGATGCGTCCGGCTCTTCTCTCCATTTAAGGCCCACGTCGCCCGCGGGCTTCGAGCGCGCCTCCAAGCCTTGCGGGATGCCTGCAGGCGGAAGCTCTCCCATATATATTTGAAAAACGGAGTTGCCGCGAATACGGGAGGATGCATTGCCATAGGCATCTTCAGCGCGGTAGACAAAAGACAGTGAAGCGACAGTGCTATCTGACGGAAAGTCGGACTCTGTCAGGGTGATTTTTCCATGCCAGTCATTTGAGCCCGGCATTTTTGTTAGCTCTATACCCTCCGAGTAGGCAGCCAGTGGTACGCCGTCAATATATGGTTTTAGGTGCGGCAATTGGTCGCCCGCCGTGGGCTCGCTAACGGTAAGCGTAAGCTCAACCTCCCGTGTAGCGTCTACGTCAATAGGCTCTTCAGGTAGTAGCGCCAGAGAGAGAGCATCGGGCCCGGCAGCATCAATTTCTATGACACCGCCTTCAACCACTTGAGTGCCGCGATTGCCCGCCGCATCATAAGCGGACATCACTGCGTAGTAAGTCGCAGAGGACACTTGATCATCCAAGGTTACCGAGCCAACGTAGAGACTGTCATCTTGATAATCCCGGGTTAAATCAACGACCAAAGGAAACAGAGAGCCCGAGGCTCTAAAGGCCAGGTAGGGATCATTGCGCAAAGGCTCACTGAAACGGACTCGAAGATCAATCCGCCCCTGAGAAAAGCGGAAAGGCTCACCGGTGGGATGACCG
Organism: Gilvimarinus algae; assembly: GCF_030518215.1. GTDB lineage: Bacteria > Pseudomonadota > Gammaproteobacteria > Pseudomonadales > Cellvibrionaceae > Gilvimarinus > Gilvimarinus algae. The sequence continues at coordinate 622,694 of NZ_JAULRT010000062.1, read as the reverse complement.
TAAAATTCATACTCTATCAAGTTTGCGACCGGGCCGGTGCTGTCTACGCTTGCCTCTACGATGTTTGAAAGACTGCTTTCAGTACCCAATGAATTCTGGGCCGAGACCGCATAATAATAAGTGCCATCCTCCATGAGGACATCTTCAAATTCTCTGGCTGTCAACACCTCTTCATTGATTTTTTCTGCTGCCTCGGGCTGAGAAAAAATGGAGGCCCCACGATAGATATTATAGCCATCCACTTGCCCGCCAGAGCTTCCCCAATACAATTTAACACGACCTCCGCTCACTGACAGGCTCTTGAGTGTTTTAGGTGCATCAGGTATTGACGTGTCTTTGATAACGACGACGCCTTCGGAGAGAAAACTCCAACGGCCTCTTCCGGAAAAACTAGCAACAGCCTGGACAATATTCTCTCCCTCTCTAAGCTGTGCAAACTGGGAGAAATACCCAGACTGATCAGCGATAGCGGCAGCTGTTTGCTCAGCCCCATTAACCACCAAACGAACATCCGCGTAGGGCTCAGATTTCCCTTCGATAAGCATTCGACTGTTGTTGGTCACGCTAGACGAACTGGTGATAATCAATGGCGCTTCTGGCTGCGATAGCTCAACGGAAAATTCGTAGGTTACGCTTGAAACATTACCACTCGTGTCATACACATCTAAAGCTATAACGTGAGTTCCGTCGGCTAGCGCCTGTATATTAACAGGCAAATGGATCTCGGAAGTAGACAAAGGAAAATTTCCAAGAATAGCATCATTCAAGTACACCACGACATGAGAAACACCTGTGTTGTCAGAAAAACTGGCCACAAGACTCGAATTCTTCGCTACCGTCGGAAATGCGCTCAGATCGTGGTGGTGGCCATTGTTTACAAGTTCTGCAAAATCTATAGTCGGCCCAAGATTGTCTGTCAGATAAAGCCCAGAGTCGGTAAATATAGTCTCTGAACTCCCACCAGATACATTCACGGCCACCACCGTAAAATAGTGCAGAGTATTCTCTGGCAGTTGATTCAACTGCAGAGAATAATCCGCCTGCGTCGGACCGCTTGACGGCACAATCCGAATAGGTTCCATGCCCAATACCGAAGTAAAGCTTTGCGGGGCGGCATAGATTCTATAACTACTCACCAACTCCCTAGGTCCGGACGCTGACCAGGTTAGGACGTAATCATCTGAAATCGAAACGTCGGAAGGGTTTCCAAGTAGAGTGGCGCCGGGGTCTGTTGCTGCCGCGCTGTAATTGCCCCTGGGGTTCAGAGCCCGAACTTCTACCGGATATGCAGACGCTGGCCACAGCCCGCTTACTTCGAGATGAAAAAAGCCATCCTGAATTTCAGTTGGGTCCACCACAAACACTTCGTCACCAACAAGGACTTGGTAGATGTCCAAGTTATCGTACGGATCGGAAGCCGGAGTCCATGTTAGTAAAAGGCTTGTATAATCAGGAAGCACCGTTAAATTTTTTGCTCTTCCTGGTAATTCTTCATCCACAAGGTCTATAGGGACAGACTCATAAAATTCTGAAGTTAAGCCTTGGGTGTCAATAGCAACTACAACCACATAGACTGTTGAAAAGGGTGGCAAACCGGAGATATCGAAAGACTGGCTATTCGCTGGAACAAATATCGCATTTACACCACTATTGTAGGAAGAAAACGGTGCTCCAGAATAGTAAACGTGATATCCAGATATATCATTTTCATTACCCAATGGATCGTATGAACTCCAATCCACAACAATCCTTGAACCGTCCCCTTGAATCCACAAAAGTTCTTCAACAAGTGCTGGGGCTATAGTACTACCGAGGGAAGAATCGTAGTTAACGGCGATTTCGACTTGGCCGCTTTCATTGCCTGCTTCATCAACCAAGTAGAAGGAAAGGAAATTCTGACCTTCAATAAGCTCTGCAGAATACTGCCAAGCCTCAGCATCGCGAAACCCATCGACAGGCGCATTGTTGACCCAAAGCGTCGTTCCAGCTTCCTTACTACCCGAGAACGTAATGGTGCGGTTACCCGTGGTGTCTGGATAGGGGCCGAGCACAGGCGCATCAGGGGCCACAGTATCGACAACAAAGTGCTCAGTATAGTGATCTTCAGGGGTTTGCCCGGCAATTTGGTTTTGGTTTTGATCAAGTAGCACGCCGGATAGGTTGGCAATACTAGGCGCCAGAGTAAGAAAATAGCTGCCATCGGGGATGTCTTGGGAAAACTCGGCCCGAAGATCTGACACAGAATCCGGCAACAGTTGGTCTGGGTGCATGACTACACCGCTCTCGATATTCTCAAGCGTCAAATCGTTTGCCGTCACAGTAGCCGGATCTATAGGCTCACTCAGCGCCAAGGTAATTATCCGAAAGGCGTCTTTGCTCACCGCGTTTAGGCTACTTGAGGTCACGTAGGGTCCGGTTTCTTTCTGTTTGAGATATACAGTTCCGTCTTCACCGTGTCCGTAGGAGTAGTACTGCCCATTGTAAAACTCGGAGACCCCGCCTTGAGCCTCCAGTAACAACGGAAAGCTCTCCATTAAACTAGAATAATATATTGCAATACGCCCGCCGCCCCCACCGCCACCTCTTGCGTGAGAACCACTCGCGCGAATCAGGGCCTGATCAGACAATACCGCCAGCTCGTTCACGTTGAGAAGTATTGATCCCCCGGCGCTGCCGCCCCTTGCATTTGAAGGCAAACCGGGGCGGGTCCAACCATCTGCCAGTATCTGGCCGCCCAGCTCGACGACCATCGCCTCTATTGACAGGGCTCCGCCGCCGTAGCTATCACGTGACCCCCAGCCTGGCGTTGTTGGCCAAAACTCGTCACCTGAGGCGGGAAGGCTGTCAAAGCGCTCGTCGCGAGAGTTCAGATAGTACCCGCCTACACCGCCGTGGCTGCCTCCTACCCCACTGTCGAGATTTTCCTGACTCCAGGGAAAACCCTTCCCTGAAACATCAATTCGACTTTGCTCATCAATATGTAGCCGGTTTGTCACAAGGGACAGGCGTCCATCAAGCCCAAATTTTGACGCGGACAAAATGCCACCATTAATCACCGAAATATCTTCAAGCTCTACATGACCCGACAGCGACAAATCAAACCCATCTACTCGCAAGCTATCACCCTCAAAAACCGGCGGACCTAGAACCTCAACGGATACGCCACTGCCCAACACGGGAGACTCTTCTGGGAAGGTCAATCCTTGCTCGAACCTAAGCGTTGAATCGACAATGTTGAAAGAGTGAAAATTTGACAGATTCTGACCCGATGTAAATGAGACCAATGAACCGGAAATCAGATCCCACTCCTGTCCCCGCACATCTCCCGAATATGAAAAGTTGGCGGCTTCTACTACTAGCTGGGTATCTGAATCGATATCAGGAAAAGGCCATAGGTCGTTGGTGCCGCCATCGGAGATCTTTAAAGTACTTTCACCAGAAACAGTATTGAGAATAAAGACCGTGCCCGGCCGAAGTTTCTCAGCATAACTCCGTATGGACTTATTATTTGAAGTAATGTTCGTGAAATCAAACCCACTGTTTGTTTCATAGTGAAGTGACACTGACCCCGATGAAAAACCTTCATAGACGCTATTTGCTGTAATTTTAGAATCTTCAACCGTAGACGAAATTTCTTTGGTTATTATCCAAATTGAACCTCCGCCGTAAGAAGAAGATGCGTCAATTATTCCATCAATCTGCAAGCTCTCAAGGGATAAATGAATAGCTCCGCCCCCCTGACTATGTAACTGATTATTACCCACCCCCGGGCAAATGGGCTCTTTATAATCGGAGCAGTCTATACCATATGGCCCAACATCCGGGGATCTCTCCAAAAACCCCCGGTCTCCACTAGAGATAGAGCTATCCGAGTCAATCCAGAGTGTATTTGCCACTAAGTTGAGAGTCTTAAATTTCTCTCCAGCTTCCCGGTCAACTGGGGTCGTGCTAATCATGCCTCCATTGACGACACTCAAGGCTTCAAAATCGGCATCAAAACCAAGCCAAAGACGGAAACCATTCACTACTAACGAATTTTCGTCTGCCGAAATTGACTCACTAACGGAAAGAACCGAATCTTGGACTTCACTCGCTAATGGATGATTTAATATTAAATGGTTTATCGTCGCGGACAACCAACTAAAGGTGTTATTCACCACCAAGCGGTTAGCAGAGACCTCACCGAAAGAGATCGGTGCATTGACCTCCAACTCGCCAAACACCTCTAAGTGGCCTTCTTCAAGATCAAAAGTCAGGGACTCTCCTTCTGGGGCTTCGGGTAATTCCAGCTCCAACTGCAAAGCCTCAGGGAAGACAAGATCGCCTTGCACGATTAGACGTCCTTGATCTAGCAAACTTACAGATACTGTAGGAACTCCATTCAGAGTAAAGTCACTGGCTAAGACCTCTAAAGCGGTTTCCGAGCCACTGACGAGTAATTCATGAACATCATTTTCAAGACTGACTCGCGTATGTGGCGCTTTCTCCCATACGTTATTTTTAACAATCAGCTTACCGTGCTGCTTTGATTTATCGTAGAGGTATACGGTACCAGCACCGCCACTCATCGTACTTGGAATATTATTGAACTCATTACCACCTGACACGGAAAAATTTTCAAGTGTATATTCAAATGAGCTATAATGGATTGCAACTCGGCCACCTCCACTACCGCCTTCTGCCCCGCCTCCATTCGCAGTGATATGCGTTTGAGAAGATGAGCCCAAAATAATTTCATCAGCATCGAACCAAACAGAACCTCCAGCCCCATGCGTTTTATTATTGTCTTGAATTGCCGCCCCATTGGCCGACACTCTACCCTGTAAAACAATAGACTGAGCAAACACTTTAACTCTGCCGCCGCCCCTCGTAGCGTAAGGCTGCCCATTTCCGTAGCGACCATACGTTTTAGCTCCTTCGCCCAATGTTTCGGGCGTTGCGTAACTGCCATACTCTGAAGAGGGTTCACTCGGGTAGTAGACACCCTCTTCTTCATTGTATAGGGCATTGCCATACACACCTCCTCGCCCACCATGGCTTCCGGTCACACAGCAACCATCGGTTTCTTTCGACAGCAGGCCCTTGCCTTCGACGTCTATACGGCTGGCTTCATCAACATATAGCTCAGTTTCAATATCCAGTTCAATCCCGCTCTCCTCCGAGTGTGTCAGCGCCGCCCCGTTCACAAGACGCAAACTGGCTAGTTGATGATAGCCATCTATCACTACTTCCACACCATCAACAGTCACATCCTGCCCATCATAGGTAGTGTCAGAGGCGGCGATTTCCAGCGGCTCAGTAATCACTACTTGAGCCAGAAGAGGCGTCGATAGAAAAGGGGCGATGGCAAGTACCAGCCACAACAGAAAGGTCGTCCATTTATGCATTGTTATTCCCAAATACTTTTTGATTCTTAAAGCCGCACCGCCAAGCCATCGTCGGCTTGAACGAAGGGGGCGATTTCACCTTTATAAAAATTTAACAGCACATAGCTTTCGTAGTGTTCGTCAAACACCTCTGAAAAGGTATCAGCTATACGCCATCTATCGCCGCCGTAGTACTCTGCCCAGTTGTGAAAATCGCTGCCAGACACCCTATGCACCCGATTCCGGCTTACTAAGCCGGCAGCTCCTCTAGCCGGAATACCCCTATTTCTGGCAAGCGCCATAAAAGAAAACATGTGCTCTGTACAGTCACCATGTAGCCGACTCAATGCCCAGACAGCGCCTTTTGGCAAAAGGGTGTAAGCGTCTTTTTGAATGCGCTGCGAAACCCATGAATAGATTTCCTGCGGCCCCACAAAATCCTCTTTTGCTACCACCGATCTAACAAGTGGATGGCTGGCCTCTATATAGCTCTCATTGCTCAGGTATTCATCAGACGGCACTGCCGAATGGGGGGGGCTCTTCGCAAGGCGCACCTTGATATCCACCTTAACGACGCGCTTTTCATAAGGTTTAAACTCTCGCAGTAAAACCCGGGCATACCTGGCATTGCCTTCTTGAACCTCTATTTCCAAAGACTGATCAGAGTCTAAACCTATGAGGCCTTGGCGCCCTTCGATCTCCAAAGGCACCAAAAATTTAAACATTGTTTTCGGTAGAAATTCGGTTGTCTTATTCTCTACCAAAAAGCTGAAACGTAGCGATTTCTCTCTCCAATCTGGATCATCATCCTGCCGTGTATCTAAGACAAAAATGACCGCACATATTGCTATTGAGGCCATTAGCGCGATTAGGCACCACTTACTGGACCGCACAACTGAAATCATTACGGTTTCCCGATTGCCCTTGATGTGTTTTTTTTGCATCCATGTTGTAGGCTGCCAGAGCTTGTACTCCGCCCTCTACACTATAGGCACCAGATTTTCTCGAAACAGATTTTGGCTCCATATTAAATGGATCACTTATTATTACTATGGGTGCTGAAAAGGCGCCTTTGCTGGCTTTTAGGTACGTCATTCCGTCCTGAAGCCGATGATTTGATAAGCCAATCGACATCAACTGGCGTGACACACCGGGGGATGAAGCCACTAAGTCAAGATCACCCAAGTGGTACTCCAGGAAAAGCTCATTCGCTGAAAGCTCAAGGCTCGGGTAGAGCGCCCTTTGAATCTCTGGGGGCCACCCTTTGCCAACAGCCACGCTGATATCCAGATCAGCTTCACGGCTTAGTTGACAAATACGCGACAGTGCACTTCTTCTGAAAGATTCTTGGATAACCAACAAGCGCCTCCCCTGCAAAAAACTCGCTTGTCTGAATTTGCTTACTGGTATTTTCCAGCCGCCCGAGACTGGCGGGTTTGTCCCGGAGCTAGAGTCGATCAGCTGATAGCTATCGAGGTCATCGGAAAGTGAAGCGAAGGTGATAGCACAGGAATAATCCAGTGCTCTCTGGGGTCTAGAGGTAGAGCTTACCTGCCCTGCTGGACAATAACCCGAATCTGCGCCAGTTAAAGGATTGGACCAAGCAAATACGGGCAGAAAAGAGATAAAAACAAAAAAGAAGGCGCGATAGAGCGTGAATGGAATTTCATTCTTGAAAAAAAGTCGTCCAATAAAAGCTATTCTTTCCATGTGTCGCTATCCCTGAAGCACCCTACGTCCAAAAGCAAGTGATCATCCGTTTGAGGAAGCAGTTTACCATAAGACTTACCGGCTTAACATGATGTCTGCAACGACAAGCTGAACGTTACTTGACTGGGTAATTGATCTCACATTTTCCCCTATCTGCCCCCGGCCACCGGCTTTCACCGCCTTTAGGCTAAGAGTAAATTGCCGTAGAATATGGGTCATTTCCAGCCTCTTAACGACTCAGACAAGACTTTATGGCCTTATCAGCACGAGCAGACCAGCACACCCCCATGATGCAGCAATACCTCAAAATCAAGGCGGAGCATCCCAATGAGCTGGTGTTTTATCGGATGGGCGATTTTTACGAGCTGTTTTTTGACGATGCCAAAAAGGCGGCGGAGCTGCTCGACGTCACGCTGACAGCGCGTGGAAAGTCTGCCGGGGAGCCGATTCCCATGGCGGGGGTGCCCTATCACGCGGCGGAGAGTTATCTGGCGCGGCTGGTGCGCGCCGGTGTGTCGGTGGCCATCTGTGAGCAAATTGGCGATCCGGCCACCAGCAAGGGGCCGGTGGAGCGCAAGGTGGTGCGGGTTGTAACGCCGGGCACGGTCAGCGATGAAGCACTGCTGGATGAGCGGCGGGACAATCTGTTGGTGGCCTTGCACCGGCGCGAGGAAACCTTTGGCATCGCCTCTTTGGATATGGCCAGCGGTCGGTTTTTGGTGCTGCAGGTGGATGGGTTGGAGGCGGCGGCCAGCGAGTTGCAACGCCTGAGCCCGGCCGAATTGCTGATCAGCGATGAGCTGAACCTGCCCGAACTGACGGAGAACCGCAAGGGCTTGCGCCGCCGCGGCCCCTGGGAGTTTGAGCTGGAGACCGCCGAACGGCTGTTGACCCAGCAGTTTGGCACCAAGGATTTGTCCGGCTTTGGCTGCGACCACCTGCAAACCGCCATTGCCGCTGCCGGGTGCCTGCTGAGCTACGCGCGCGAAACCCAGCGCACCGCCCTACCCCATGTGCGCACCCTCGCTCACGAAAACCGCGACGAAGCCGTGGCCATGGATTCTGCCACCCGCCGCAATCTTGAGATTGACATCAACCTGACCGGCGGCGATGACAATACGCTCTTTGCGGTACTCAATAAAACCGCGACGGCCATGGGCTCTCGCTTGTTGCGCCGCTGGCTAAACCGGCCGCTGCGCGATCTGGCCACCTTGCAAGCACGCCAGGATGCCGTCGGTGTACTGGCTGACAACTACCGCTTCGAGCCGGTGCGGGACAAACTCAAGCGCATTGGCGATATGGAGCGCATTCTCGGCCGCCTCGCCCTGCGCTCGTCAAGGCCACGGGATCTGTCCCGGCTGTTTCTCTCACTGGCCACTTACCCCGAATTGCAGTCGGCCCTGGCGCAGTGCCGAAGCCCGCGTCTGCAACAGTTGGCAGAGCACATCAGCACCTTTCCCGAACTGGTGGAGCTGCTCGACAAGGCGATCGTCGAAAATCCGCCGGTAGTGATCCGCGACGGGGGTGTTATCGCCGAGGGCTATGACGCCGAACTGGATGAGCTGCGCAGCATCAGCGAAAACGCCGGTCAGTATCTGGTGGATCTCGAGACTCGCGAGCGCGAGCGCACCGGCATCAACACCTTGAAAGTGGGCTACAACCGAGTACACGGTTACTACATTGAACTCACCCGGGCTCAGTCGAGCCAGGCACCGGCGGATTATATTCGCCGCCAAACACTGAAAAATGCCGAGCGCTTTATCACCCCGGAATTAAAAGAATTTGAAGACAAGGCGCTGTCCGCGAAAAGCCGCGCACTCGCCCGTGAAAAAGCGCTCTATGAAGCACTGCTGGAAACCCTGAATACTCAGCTGATTGAACTACAGGACTCGGCCGCCGCGGTTTCCGAGCTGGATGTGCTGTGCAACTTTGCCGAGCGCGCCGTGACGCTGGAGCTGAACTGCCCGGCGCTGACACCCGAGCCCGGCATTATCATTGAAGGCGGCCGTCACCCGGTGGTCGAGCAAGTGCTCGATGGCCCCTTTGTCCCCAACGATCTGCACTTTAGCCGCGAGCGGCATATGCTGATCGTCACCGGGCCAAACATGGGTGGCAAATCGACCTACATGCGCCAGACGGCCCTGATCGTGCTGCTCGCGCATGTGGGCAGCTTTGTACCGGCTGCCTCGGCTTCCATTGGCATGGTAGACCGGATTTTTACCCGCATCGGATCGTCTGACGATCTCGCCGGTGGTCGCTCGACCTTTATGGTGGAAATGACCGAAACCGCCAACATCCTACACAACGCCACCCCAAGCAGCCTGGTATTGATGGATGAGATCGGCCGCGGCACCAGTACCTTTGACGGCCTGGCTCTGGCCTGGGCCTGCGCCCGGCACCTGGCCGAAACCGTCAGGGCCTTTACCCTGTTTGCCACACACTACTTCGAGCTGACCGAGCTGCCCGCGAGCATCGAGGGCATTGCCAATGTGCATTTGAGCGCTACTGAACACAAAGACAGTATTGTCTTTCTGCATAAGGTGCAGGACGGACCGGCGAGCAAGAGTTATGGCATTCAGGTCGCACGCCTGGCAGGTATTCCCGCGCCGGTGCTCGTCAGTGCGGAAAAGCAACTGGCCAACCTGGAAAGCGGTAACCACCACAGCCTGGCCCCGGTCGCTCCGGCGCCCAGTGCACCCCTGCAGGGCGGCTTATTTGACAGTGCCACGCACCCGGCCGTGGAGGCCCTGGCAGATATCGACCCGGACAACCTTAGTCCCCGAGCGGCACTTGAGGCCCTGTACCGCCTTAAGTCCCTGTAAATAATAATGATTTTCACTCTCTGCCCGGCGTCGGAGAGTGCCCCTGAGGGCGGCTTTCGAATAGACTTAACCCCGGCCTCGCTGTAAAATGCCCCCCTTTATTCAGCACTGGTAACCGTGGAGTCTGCACAATGACGTTTGTAGTTGGGGAAAACTGCATTAAATGTAAACACACCGACTGTGTCGAAGTTTGCCCAGTCGACTGCTTTTACGAAGGCCCCAATTTTCTGGTGATTCACCCGGACGAGTGTATCGATTGCGCCCTGTGCGAGCCAGAGTGCCCGGTGGATGCCATTTTCTCCGAAGACGAGCTGCCCGAGGAGCAGGCGGTATTCCTCGAGTTGAACGCAGAGCTGGCCGAAGTCTGGCCGAATATCACCGAGAAAAAAGACGCACCTGAAGACCACGAGCAGTGGGACGGTGTCGAGGGCAAGCTGCAATACCTCGAGCGATAAAGCAACGTTTTGCCCATAAAAAAACCGCGCTTGTGCGCGGTTTTTTTATGCCTTGCGATTCGCTCTTCAAGGATTAAACAAGCACTCGCTGTTCAGGCCCTGCTTTTCCAGAATGTCGCGCAGACGACGCAGCGCTTCCACCTGAATCTGGCGCACCCGCTCGCGGGTGAGGCCTATCGCCTTGCCCACCTCTTCCAGAGTACTCACCTCGTGACCGCGCAGACCAAAACGGCGGGCCAGCACTTCGCGCTGTTTTTCACTCAGATCGTCTAACCAGTGGTCCAGACTGGCGTTGATGTCGTCGTCCTGCATCAGCGACGCCGGGTCGGATTCGTGCGCATCAGCGATGGTATCGACCACCGTGCGGTCAGAAGAATTGCCGATAGGGGTATCCACCGAGGTCACCCGTTCATTGAGCCCAAGCATACGCTCTACATCGGCCACCGGCTTATCCAGCATGGTGGCGATTTCTTCAGCGGTGGGTTCATGATCCAGCTTTTGCGTGAGTTCGCGAGCCGCGCGCAAGTAGACGTTGAGCTCTTTCACCACATGGATCGGCAGGCGAATCGTGCGGGTTTGATTCATGATGGCCCGCTCTATGGTCTGACGAATCCACCAGGTCGCATAGGTAGAGAAGCGAAACCCGCGCTCGGGATCAAATTTTTCCACGGCGCGAATCAGGCCGAGGTTGCCCTCTTCAATCAGATCCAACAGTGCCAGGCCACGATTGACGTAGCGGCGAGAGATTTTTACCACCAGCCGCAAGTTGCTTTCGATCATGCGTTTGCGCGAGGCCTCGCAGCCTTTGCGCGCACGGCGAGAGAAGTAGACTTCCTCTTCAGCGCTCAGCAGAGGCGAAAAACCAATTTCGTTTAAATAGAGCTGGGTGGCATCCATGGTGCTGTTGTCGCCGGGGAGCCGGCCGGATGCAGCAGGTTTGCGCGCGGAGCGCGTCTTGGAGGGTTTGGGGTTATCGTCCAGGGCGAGTTCGCTGTCTTCAGCGTCTACGCCTTGGGCCAGTACAAATTCATCACGGTCAAGGTTGCTGCTTGTTTCCCTGTTTTCTACTCTCATGGTCAGGCCCCCTTATGGATCCCATCCGGTAAGTGTGTTACCGGCCGTTAGCAACTCAAACGGTACCCGTATAGCTACTTCCTGTAGGTGTCATTTTAAAGACAGTGGCTCAGAAACTTTGTGGTTAACACTAACGTTTGGGCAAAAACGTTAAGGGGTTCACCGGCTTTCCATCGCGCCTTATCTCAAAATGCAATTTCTCTTTATCGGTACCGCTAGAACCTAGTTCGGCAATCTGTTGACCGGCTTTAACACTTTCGCCTTCACGTACCATCAACACTCGGTTGTGTGCATAGGCACTCAGATAGGTCTCGTTGTGTTTGACGATCACCAGCTTGCCGTACCCTCGCAGCCCCGAACCGGCGTAAACCACATTCCCACTCGCGGCTGCAACCACAGGCTCCCCCAATTTGCCGCCAATATCAATACCCTTGTTCAAGCCCCCCGCTGAACTAAACCCCGCAATCACAGGACCCGACGCCGGCCAGCGCCATTTTACCGGCCCACTGAGCATCGGCGGGGGTTCAGCGGTGCTGTTTGCAGGTGTTCTGTTTTCAGAACGGGTTGATGAGCTCGCCGGTGGGGTTGTCGGTGTGCTTCGGCTGGGAGTTCGGCTCGCGGATGTCGGTGAGCTCACAGGCGCCGCGGCAGGCGCTTGGGTCCGGGAGGCGATGGCCGGCGGTGGCCGGCGCCGCGAGGCATCGTTCACATCCAGCCGCAACTGCTGGGATACATAAATGGTATAGGGGGGGCCTATGCCGTTGTGTCGCGCCAGTTCGCGGAAATCCAGACCATAGCGCCAGGCGATACTGTAAAGGGTTTCATTGGAGGAGACAGTATGCACCTGAATTTTGCGCGTGGGCGGCTGCTCGCGATCGGCTACTCGCGCCGGTGGCGCCGACGCACAACCCACCAGAAGAGCACTGTTCAATATTCCAAACAGTGCGATTCGACGCCAATGTCTGCTCAACCAACCGGTCAACATTCAGTGCTCCACTGTAGGGCACGCCAATTCAAACAGCTTATTTACTTTTGCGATTAACGATCCGGGTTTATTAAAAAATTATCTTAAATAATGCCGAAAAAAAGCCACTTTCGGACACACTGGAAATATGGTCACCTATACTATAAGTCGCGTTTCTGCGCATGCCCACCCACGTATTCGAGAACAAGAACCAACACAATTCCCAATACTGCCATGGCGGTGACTTCCAGCCACTGCGATGAGCTACCACTGGCAGCTTCGTACACCCAGGGCCACACATTTTCCTGCACCACAGGCACCACTTCGCCATGACGATCGACACGGGTTTCAACCACCCGCTTCCAGGGCCAGACAATAATCAAAGAGCCGGCTAAAAAACCCGTCAATACACCTAAGGTTATTTGGCGAAAGCGCTGCAACAGCCAGTAAAGTACATGGGAAAACGCCATTAAGCCGAGCACGCAACCACCCAAGAACAAACTGAGAATAGTCAGGTTCAATTCCGTTACCGCCTGGATAATGACCGGGTACATTCCCATAATCAGCAGCAAAAAACTGCCGGAGACACCCGGCAGGATCATGGCACAAATAGCGATAGCGCCGGCTAAAAACACCGTCACCGAATTGACCGGCACGTCCACTGGCCGGAGTACGGCCACCAGCAGGGCGACCAGTACACCGGCCCCAATCGCCAATAGCGTTTTGCTGTGCAAGAGGTCCAATGAGCGCGCGATGTAGACGCTCGCCGCCAGGATTAAGCCGCAGAAAAAGCCCCACACTTGCAAGGGGTAGTTTTCCAGTGCGTAGACAATACCATGGGAAAGGCCGGCAATGCTGAGCAAAACACCGGCGAAGAGCGAGACCAGGAAGGTGCCATCGACATGCTGCCAGCAAGCCGCAAACCCCTCGCGCTTGAGAATCACCAGAGCCTTAGGCGTGAAAGACTTGAGCGCCAACAGGAGACGCTCGTAGATACCGGTAATAAAGGCGATGGTACCGCCTGAGACCCCGGGCACGACATCGGCCGCGCCCATGGCCATACCTTTCAAGGTAATCAGTGCGTAGGAGTCCAACCAGCGTTTCAACATCAGCGCGCCGTACCCGATAGCAGAGGGACAAAACGCACAGGCTCAAGCTCCTGGGTGTGAAAGCTATCCGAGTCACCATCGCGAACTATCAAATACAGGCTCTGTTGCTGCCCACCCACCGGAATCACCAGCACACCATTGGGCGCGAGCTGGTGCTTGAGCTCCTCGGGGACATACTGGGGCGCGGCCGTGCTCAAAATGCCGTCAAAAGGCCCTTTTTCCGGCCAGCCAAAGCCACCATCGGCGTGAGAAAGTTGGACGTTACGCAGGCCCAGCTCGCGCAAACGCACGCGCGCCCGGTCCTGCAAAGGCTTGATGCGCTCAACGCTGTACACCTGATCGACCAGCTGGGCCAGCACCGTAGTTTGATAGCCTGAGCCGGTGCCCACTTCCAGCACGCGGCTCAGGCGGCCGCCGGCGGCGCCGAGCAAAATCTCGGTCATGCGGGCGACAATATACGGTTGAGACAGCGTCTGGCCGTAGCCGATGGGAAGGGCAGAATCTTCGTAGGCGCGGTGAGAAAGCGCCTCGTCGAGAAACAGGTGGCGGGGGGTGTTGCGAATCACATCCAGTACGCGAAAATCGCTGACGCCCTGCTCCATCAGACGCTGCACCAGTCGCTCGCGCGTGCGCAGGGATGTCATGCCCACCCCTTCAAGAATTAAATTACTCACCGTTCACCCCTGTTAGCGCCCAAGTTCGTCCAAATCACGACTCTGGCCCTCTTTTTTGTCGGGCCACTATAGCATAATCCCAGGGCTCAGGTGCCGGATCTGGGGTGGACCAACTCGCGTACCAGGGCGGTTGCGTAAGCACCGGTAGTCAGAGAAAAACGCAACTCTAGATCGGCGCCGTCATACGCCCAACTGAGTGCTTCGGGCACGTTCACCAAGCTGCGCCGCTGCTGTGTCAGGCCGGTAAACTCCAGCGGCTCACACCAGCTTTGCCAGGTGTTTAGCACCTCAGTCTCCAACTGCCGGGTATCATCGCTCGCCAGCGAGCGGCCACGCCCCCACAAGGGCCCGCTCGGGTAGACGCCCTCTAGGGGATCCCCGGGCAGACGTTGAGCCCAATCGCCCCGAACGACTCGCGCGGCCAATACCTGATTAAAAAGCCAGGAGCGCGCGGCGGAGAGCACCATAGAGCGCTTCTCCCGGTTTTTAATTTTGCTACCCGCAACCAGCATGCGCTCGGCAGCCTCTAGGTTGCCGCCGTCCAGGCCAAAACGCTGCTCGCCAAAGTAATTGGGCACACCACGCTCGGCGATGCGGCTCAGCTTCTCATCCAGCGCTGAACGCTCGCCATCAATATCGCGCAGGCGGATACGAAAACGGTTGCACTGATGCTGACCGCGCCTGAGCTTCTGCCGGTGGCGAGCACTCTGAAGCAGCGTCACGGTATCGCTGTTAAGCGCTGACCAATCGGGCTCATCGCCTTTGGGTAAGTAGACACTGAACCACTGGCGTGTCACACCATGGCGGTCTTTCAGGCCGCAATAACCTACATCGCGACTCTCTACACCCGCAAGGCGCGCAATCTGGCGGGCCAGCCAGGGAGTGTTGTCACCGTTTTTTTCCAGTTGCAGCAGCACATGCTCGCCGGCGCCCTCGGGCACAAACCCAAGCGCCTCATCCACAAAAAAATCTTCGTTGGCCACCCGAAAACCGGCGGTACCAACTGGCGCGCCGAAGGCGCAGGGAAAGTTCAGATCAAAACTGGTCAATGGATCACCCGATGCTTGAGAGCAAGACGACCGCCTGAGCGGCAATACCTTCACCCCGACCGGTAAAACCGAGCTTTTCGGTGGTGGTGGCTTTTACGTTGATTCGCGCTTCTGCGCACTGGAGATCGCTGGCGATAGCCTCGCCCATGGCACGAATGTAGGGCGCCATTTTCGGTGCCTGAGCGATAATGGTCATATCGGCGTTTTCGAGCTGCCACCCGCTTGCGCGCACTTTTTGATACACCATACGCAGAAGCTCCCGGCTGTTGGCCCCCTTGTAGTGGGGGTCGGTGTCGGGGAAATGGTGGCCGATATCACCCAGCCCGCAAGCGCCCAGCAGAGCGTCGCAAAGGGCGTGCAGCAAGACATCGCCATCGGAGTGCGCCACCAGTGACTGACTGTGCGGGATCACCACACCGCCAATGATCACTTTGTCGCCGGGCCCGAAGGCGTGCACATCAAAGCCCTGCCCTATTCGCATGGCGCTACTCCTCCCGCTGCCGTGTCAGTATCATTTCGGCCAGAGCCAGATCTTCCGGCCTGGTCACTTTAATGTTGTCGCGGCTGGCTTCAACCAACCGAGGACGCCCGCCGACAAACTCAATGGCGCTGGCCTCATCGGTCACAGGCTGGCCCTTGGCGGCCGCGCTCGTGAGGGCGCTGTGTAATTGGTTAAGGCTAAACATCTGTGGGGTCATGGCGCTCCAGAGCTGCTGGCGATCGAGCGTTTCAATCACCTGAGCTCTCTCGGCACGCTTAACCGTATCGCTGATGGGCGCGGCCAGCAGCGCCCCTTCTCCCGCAGCCATCAGGCGTTGAATGTCCTCGATGCGCACACAGGGGCGGGCGGCATCGTGAACCAGCACCCAAACGTCCTGCGCGGCGCAGCCTTTGATGTACTCCAGTGCCAGGGCCACCGATTGGGCGCGTTCGGCGCCGCCGGTAACGGCGGAGACTCGCGGGTGCGAGGCGCAGCCGAGTTTGTTCCAGTGAACGTCCTCAGGGTGTAGGGCAACCACCACCCTTTCTATGGATTCGACCGAGAGCAGGCGCTCAATGGTGTGCTCAAGAATGGTCTTGCCGGCGATTTCCAGGTACTGCTTGGGGAGAGCGGCCGCCATGCGGCTGCCGATACCGGCGGCGGGCACCACCGCCCAAAACGAAGAGGGTGTGTTCATCGGGGATCACTGTTGCTTTTGGGTCATAAAAAAGGTCTCACCCTTTTTTACCATGCCCATATCACTGCGCGCGCGCTCCTCAATGACCTCGTGGCCGCTTTTCAGATCGTCCACCTCCACCGCGAGCACCCGGTTGCGTTCACGCAGGCGGTCGTTTTCCGCCTCCTGCCGGACAATTTCATCGTCAAGCCGCACTTTGTGGGCATAACTGCCTTCTCCGACCCAAAGCCGGTATTGCAGCCCCACAAAGACGGCGATAAGAATTGCCAGCAACCATTTCATAGTCGGCAGTTTAGCGCACCACCTGGCGGCTGACTACAAGCGAAGGCACAGCGCTGGTAGAATGGCCGCCCCTTGCAAATCACCCGACACCATGGCCAAGAAGAAACCCGAAGTCCGCATCAACCACTGGGGCATTTACACCCCTTGGGAACACGGCTCAAAAGAGCTGCCCGAGCTGATCAAGGTCACTCACGACATACCCTGCGAACTAGGCATTGAGTTCGGCTACACCGTCACCATCAAAAAGGCAAAAAACCGCAAACTGCAGTATTGCATTTACCACCCCAAGATTCCCGATGAAGACGGCCAGCCGCTGGCGCCCTTTGCCGGTGAAGAGTACATCCGCCAGAACGACTGGAATTTTTTTATCGGCGACACCATTTGGGCGCCGGTGGAAAACAAAGCTGGCCCCTGGCGCATTACCCTTGCCATTGACGGCGAGCTGATTGCCGATAAGACCTTTAACTTGATTTTATCTGAGCCATAAAAAAGCCCCGCTAGCGGGGCTTTTTGTGCAGCGAGCCTTATTAGGCTTTAAATTCTGCGCGGCCTTTGTATGGCGCCTTGCCTTCCAGCTCGGCTTCAATGCGCAGCAAGCGGTTGTACTTGGCAACGCGATCCGAGCGACACAGAGAACCGGTTTTGATCTGGCCCGCCGCAGTGGCGACAGCCAAGTCGGCGATTGTGGTGTCTTCGGTTTCGCCTGAGCGGTGTGAAATAACCGCGGTGTAGCCGGCATCCTGCGCCATTTTGATGGCGTCCAGTGTTTCAGACAGAGAGCCGATCTGGTTGAACTTGATCAGAATCGAGTTGCCAATTCCTTTCTCGATGCCCTCTTTCAAAATCTTGGTGTTGGTAACGAACAGGTCATCACCGACCAATTGAATTTTATCGCCCAACACTTTGGTGAGGTACGCCCAGCCTTCCCAGTCGCTCTCATCCAGTCCATCTTCGATAGAGATGATGGGGTATTTGGCGGTTAGATCAGCCAAGTAGTCACTGAAGCCTTCCGAGTTAAAGGTTTTACCTTCGCCGGAGAGGTTGTACTCGCCGTTTTTGTAGAACTCAGAGGCGGCGCAATCCAAAGCCAGGGTAACGTCCTCGCCCAGCTTGTAGCCAGCGTTGGCCACAGCAGTACCGATCACTGAGAGTGCTTCTTCATTAGAAGGCAGGTTGGGTGCAAAACCGCCCTCGTCACCCACCGCGGTGTTCAAACCTTTTTCATTTAATACTTTCTTAAGCGCATGGAAAATTTCAGCGCCCACTTGCAAAGCTTCGGCGAACGATTTGGCGCCTACTGGCTGAACCATAAATTCTTGAATATCCACGTTGTTATCAGCGTGCTCACCACCGTTGAGAATATTCATCATCGGTACAGGCATGCTGTACTTACCCGCCGTGCCGTTTACTTCGGCAATGTGTTGGTACAGCGGGATTTTTTTGTCGGCAGCGGCTGCTTTGGCAGCGGCCAAAGAGACGGCCAGGATAGCATTGGCGCCCAGCTTTGATTTGTTCTCGGTGCCATCGGCCTCCAACATGGCGTTATCCAGCGCGCGCTGGTCGGCCGCATCCATACCCACCAGGATGGGCTTGATGGTGTTGTTAATATTACCGACGGCTTTCAGAACGCCCTTGCCCAGGTAGCGGGACTTGTCGCCATCTCGCAGCTCCAGCGCTTCGCGCGAGCCGGTAGAGGCCCCAGAGGGAGCGCAGGCAGAGCCCACCACACCGGATTCCAGAATCACTTCAGCGCTGACGGTGGGGTTACCGCGGCTGTCCAGAACTTCAAAGGCTTTAATATCAGCTATCTTGC
The DNA here is from genome assembly GCF_030518215.1 of Gilvimarinus algae. Classification (GTDB taxonomy): domain Bacteria; phylum Pseudomonadota; class Gammaproteobacteria; order Pseudomonadales; family Cellvibrionaceae; genus Gilvimarinus; species Gilvimarinus algae. The sequence goes on along the minus strand of NZ_JAULRT010000062.1, from coordinate 604,198 downwards.
TCATTGGGGTAAATGCTCCAATTGTCGTTTCAAATTCAGGGAAAAATCAGCGAATGTCCAACTCGGGAAAAGACTTTACTGTCTCATCAATCGCTTTCATTTGTGTTAAAAAGGGTTCGAGCTTATCCAGCGGCAGGGCACTGGGGCCATCGCAGCGGGCGTTATCCGGGTCAGGGTGCGCTTCGAGAAAAAGCCCTGCAAGGCCGACGGCCATACCGGCACGGCCAAGTTCTGCCACCTGATGGCGACGCCCGCCGGAGGCCGCACCCATTGGGTCGCGACACTGGAGCGCGTGGGTCACATCAAAAATCACCGGCGCCCCACCACTCACCTCTCTCATGGTGGAAAAGCCGAGCATATCCACCACTAAATTGTCGTAACCAAAGTTGCTGCCGCGGTCGCACAAAATCAGATTGTCATTGCCGCACTCGCGAAACTTTTCGCAAATGTTTTTCATCTGACCGGGGCTCAGAAACTGTGGCTTTTTAATGTTGATCACGCTGCCGGTTTCTGCCATAGCACGCACCAGATCGGTTTGCCGGGCCAAAAACGCCGGTAACTGGATAATATCCGCCACCTCAGCCACAGGCGCACACTGGTCAATCTCATGCACATCGGTAATCACCGGCACTTTAAAGGTGTCTTTGATTTCCTGAAAAATCTTCATACCCTCTTCCATGCCTGGGCCGCGGAAAGAGTGAATGGAAGAGCGGTTGGCTTTATCAAAAGAGGCTTTGAAAATATAGGGAATGCCGAGCTTTTCGGTCACCTGGACATAGGCCTCGGCCACGCGCAGGGCAAGATCGCGCGACTCCAACACATTCATGCCGCCAAACAGGACAAACGGCAGATGGTTGGCAATATCGATGTTATCGACACTTACGGTTTTAGTGCTCACTCAATGTATCTCTTTGTATGAGGCGCCCGGCAGCGCCGGGCACAGTTTTACGTGCGTGCTTTGGTGGCAGCGGCAACAAAGCTGGTAAACAGCGGGTGGCCATCACGGGGCGTGGAGGTAAACTCCGGGTGGAACTGACAGGCCACAAACCAGGGGTGATCTGAAATCTCCACCACCTCCACCAGAGTGTCATCGCTGGACCAGCCACCGATTTTCAAACCGGCTTGCTGTAGTTGATCTACGTAATTGTTGTTGACTTCGTAGCGGTGGCGATGACGCTCGACGATCACATCCTGGCCGTAGATATCGCGGGCCTTGGAGTCTTTGACCAAACGACACTCCTGCGCCCCCAGGCGCATGGTGCCGCCGAGGTCGGATTTCTCATCGCGCTTTTCCACATCGCCGTCAGCGGTGACCCATTCAGTGATCAAGCCAATCACTGGGTCCTTACAGTGGCGGTCAAACTCGGTGCTGTTGGCGTCTTTCAGGCCCAAGACATTGCGCGCGAATTCAATCACCACCGACTGCATACCGAGGCAAATACCAAGATACGGCACTTTGTTTTCCCGTGCGTAACGAACCGCTGCAAGCTTGCCCTCTACGCCGCGATTGCCAAAGCCGCCGGGCACCAGGATGGCGTCGGCGTTTTGCAGCACACTGATGCCCTCTTCCTCGATGCGTTCGGCATCGATGTAGTCAATATTCACCTTGGTGCGGGTGTGAATACCGGCGTGAGTCAGCGCCTCGTTGAGTGACTTGTAGGCGTCCAGCAGGTCCATGTACTTGCCGACCATCGCAATGGTGACTTCCTGCTCCGGATTGAGTTTGCCATCGACCACCGCGTCCCACTCGGACAAATCCGCCGGGCCGCACTCAAGGTTGAGGTAATCCACCACAATCTGGTCCAGACCATACTCGTGCAGCATGCGCGGTATGGCGTAAATGGTGTTGGCATCGGGCACGGGTACCACGGCTTTTTCCGGCACGTTGGTAAAAAGTGCGATCTTGCGGCGCGAGTCGTCATCAATGGCCACTTCCGAGCGACACAACAACACCTCGGGCTGCAGACCAATGGAGCGCAGCTCCTTCACCGAGTGCTGGGTTGGTTTGGTTTTGGTTTCGCCGGCGGTGGCGATGTAGGGCACCAGTGTCAGGTGCACCAACATGGCGTGCTGCGGGCCCAGTTCGACTTTCAGCTGGCGCACGGCCTCGAGAAAGGGCTGGGACTCAATGTCACCCACGGTGCCGCCGATTTCCACCAGCGCCACATCCACATCGCGGCCGCCCTCTAGAATTCTGCGTTTAATCTCGTCGGTAATGTGGGGAATCACCTGGACGGTGCCACCCAGATAGTCGCCACGGCGCTCTTTACGCAGCACTGTCTCGTAGACGCGGCCTGTGGTGAAATTGTTACGGCGGGTCATTTTGGTGCGGATATACCGCTCGTAGTGACCGAGGTCTAGGTCGGTCTCGGCGCCGTCCTGAGTGACAAACACCTCGCCATGCTGGAAGGGGCTCATGGTCCCGGGATCGACGTTGATGTAAGGGTCGAGCTTCATAATGGTGACCGCAAGACCGCGAGACTCCAAAATGGCCGCGAGAGAGGCCGAAGCAATGCCCTTGCCCAGCGACGAAACCACACCACCGGTAACAAATATATAGCGCGTCATGTATAGCCTTGTTGAGCTTAAGCGTTAGAGAAATCGGGGAGAATGAGCAGACTTGGAGCCCCACTCACTCGGCGCACATCCGTGGCTGTCGGCGGTGCAAAAGTACCGCAGCAGTGGCTCAAGAAGTGCTCTTAAGATGGGGCGCCAGAATACCAGAAAGGCCCCCAAGGCTCAATCGAAACTTGCCGCAAAGGCCAGTTTAGGGCAGCTGCCAACACAATGGCCTACCCGGCTCGTCGACCGCTGCGGCAAACTCGCGGCAGACCCAGAGATCCCCTACCGCCGCCAACTCACCGTCCAGATAAAGCAAAGGGACGCGGCTGCGCAGCCAAGTGGGCAGGTCGTACTCCTGCAGCAGCTTTTTCAGGGTTTGCGAGTGCCCGCGAGCCGCCGGATGACAGCGCTCTCCCCCCTTACGCCAGCGAACCTCAGCGCTACTCGCGCAAAAGCGCTCGGCCAGGCCCGCCCCCACCCTTGCCGGGCCAAACTGCAAGGCATCGCCGCCGGGCAGGCGCAAAGGCTCGGCCAAATCCACCCAATACAAGGTGGGCTCGACGGCGCTCGGCTGCCACTGGCGCTGCAGGTCCAGTGCAAACAGACGGCCGCCATAAACCCGCAGCTGGCACCAGGACAAACCAATGCAGGCGCTGTGACTGTCGCCACGCAGCAACTGGCTGTCGATATCGGCCAGAGCCTGATGCCCCGGCAATTGACCGCAGCGCCGCAACAACCAGTGGCGCAATAAATTACGCTGGCGCTTGGGCGTCAGCGCCTGTAGCGCCGAACGCTTAACACTAAAGCCGAGCGCCGCCGGCTGCTCGTCGCAGGCGCTTAAATCCAGCGCGGCCAAATCGGCCAGCAAAGCATCGGCTTCGCGGCAGTGTTCCGCGGTGCGCACCAGTTGACGCTCGGCCTCTGGCCAGCGCGCCGCCAGCAAAGGCAGCACCTTGTGACGCAAATAATTGCGGTCGAAGTCGGTATCGGTATTGGAGTGGTCCTCCACCCAGCTCAGACCCTGCGCCTTGGCGTAGGCTTCTATGGCTTCGCGGCCGAGTGAAAGCAGCGGGCGCAGCAACCGGCCCCCGGCCAGAGGCCGATGACTGGCCATAGCAGCGAGCCCACGTACACCGGCGCCACGCATCAAACGAAACAACACGGTTTCTGCTTGATCGCTCCGGTGATGGCCTAACAACAGAGCGTCAGCGGGCTGCATCAGTTCGCGGAAAACACCGTAACGCGCCAGGCGGGCTCGCTCCTCTATACCACTGCCACCCTCGCCCAAGTGCAGCTGCCGGATCTCGAGTGCTACGCCCCACGCCTGGCAAAGCGCACGGCAGTGTGCCTCCCACTCATCGGCCAAGGAGGACAGGCCGTGATTGACATGCACCGCCACCACCGGTTGCGTCGGGCCGGTGGCAAGCAGCGCGTGCAAAAGCACCACTGAGTCGACACCGCCACTCAGCCCCACCAACCAGCGACCAGCTAGGTCCAAGCCGGCAAGCTCGCGGGCCAGAAGGGCCGGCAAAGTCGCCGCTTCGGATTGCGTATTGACAGGAGACTCACTCATGCGGGCATTAAACCCCAGCCCCCAAAGTCCGGCAAGCGAACACTTGCGCGGCCGCACCACAATCGTTAGTGTTTGGAGCCCAATTCAGACAACGCGAGCCCTATGAGCGATCAACACTCTATGCAAACCGCCCCTTATGGCCACTGGCAATCGCCCATCACCCCTGAGACCTTAACGGCCAACAGCATGCGCCTCGCCGAGCCACAGCTGTGCGGCAATGTGGTTTACTGGCTGGAATCGCGACCCGATGAGGGCGGGCGCAATGTGCTCATGCGCCAGGAGCTGGGCCGCGAACCGCGCGAGCTGCTCGATGCCAGCGTCAGTGTTCGTACCCGCGCCCACGAATACGGCGGCGGCGCCTATATCGCCAGCGATGATGCTGTCTACGCCGTGTTTGATGCCGACGAGCGCCTCTACCGCATTCCCCTGAAACAGGGCCACTCCCTGACGCCCGCCCCCATCACCGGACAAGAGCGCTACCGCTACGCCGATTTTTGCCTGGACATTCGACGCTCACGCTTGATTGCCGTGCGCGAAGATCACACCCGCGAGGGCAGAGAAGAAAAGAGTGAGCTGGTTGCCATCGACATCACCGGCAAAGCACCTGTGGAGGTACTCGCCAGCGGCGCGGACTTTTACAGCAACCCGCGCCTGAGCCCGGATGGCAAGCAACTGCTGTGGCTCAGCTGGAACCACCCAAACATGCCCTGGGACGGCACCCACCTGTCACTCGCCGAACTGGATCAGGATGGAAAAATCACCCAGAGCCGCGTGATTGCCGGCTCAGACACGGAATCGGTTTTTCAGCCGAGCTGGAGCCCCGGCGGCGAACTCTACTACGTCAGCGATAAAAGCAACTGGTGGAACCTGTATGTCGCCGACGGCGAGCGGGCCCGCCTGGTCACCCGCCAGGAAGCGGAATTTGCCACCCCACAATGGGTGTTTGGCATGTCCACCTACGGGTTTCTATCGGACGATAAAATCATCTGTACCTTTACCCGCGATGGCACCTGGTCACTGGGGCTCGTCACCCGACAAAAGACCGACGGGCGCTACCGCTTCAGCGAACTGACCAGCCCACTAACCGAGATCAGTGCCATCACCGCCAATGACGAGCACGTTGTCTTTCTCGGTGCCAACGCCCAGCGGGCAAGTATTCTGTATCACCTGCTCGGGCAGTCCATTGGCCACAAAGCCGCGCCGCCCATGCAGCAGCTGCGCCGCTCGCAGCCCGCCCATGTGGACCCAGCCTATCTCGCCGAGCCCTGGCCCGTGAGCTACGCCACCAGCGATGGCGAAACCTGCCACGGTTTTTACTACCCGCCCACCAACCCCGAGTTTCGCGCCCCCGAGGGTGACAAGCCACCATTAGTGGTGGTGTGTCACGGCGGGCCAACCGGCGCCACCTCCAGCTCGCTCAACTACAAAGTGCAGTTCTGGAGCTCCCGCGGCTTTGCCGTGCTCGATGTGAACTACCGCGGCAGCACTGGCTACGGCCGCAAGTACCGCGACAGACTCAAGGGCAACTGGGGAGTAAGCGATGTCATCGACGTTGCCTCGGGGGCTGAGTATTTGGTAAACGAGGGGCTGGCCGATCAAGACCGGTTGATCATTCGCGGCTCCAGCGCGGGCGGCTACACCGTACTGGCAGCGCTGACCTTTACCGATACTTTTTCCGTGGGCGCCAGCCTCTACGGCATTGGTGATTTAACCGCTCTGGCCGAAGACACCCACAAGTTTGAATCGCGCTACCTGGATTCCCTCATCGGCCCCTATCCCGAGAGCGAAGCGCTCTATCGCGAGCGCTCCCCCATCCATCACATCAACCGGTTAAATTGCCCGGTGATTTTTCTGCAGGGACTAAAGGATAAAATCGTTCCTCCGGCGCAAGCCGAGGCCATGGTGGCCGCTCTGGAAGAAAAAGCCATTGCCAATCGCTACGTCACCTTCGCCGACGAAGGGCACGGCTTTCGCAGCGCCGAAGCCATACAAACCGCCATTGGCGAAGAGCTTGCGTTTTACCTTACGCAATTTGAACGGCAGGCCCACTAAGCGATGGGCCGCTGGCGAGCGCCGCGCCCGAAAAGCTCGGCCTACATAACCGCTGAAGGTGCCGAAGCGCTCCGAGCCGAGCTACGCTATCTGTGGAAAGAGGAACGCCCTAAAGTCACCGATGTGGTGCATGAGGCGGCGAAAAACGGCGACCGCTCGGAAAACGGCGACTATATCTACGGCAAAAAAAGACTGCGGGAAATCGACTCACGCGTGCGCTTTCTTACCAAACGGCTCGAGGCGCTCACCATCGTCGACCGCTTGCCGGACGATCAAACTCGGGTGTTCTTCGGCGCCTGGGTCACTCTTGAGGACGACGACGGTGTGGAGTCACGCTACCGCATCGTCGGCCCCGATGAATTTAATGTCGGCGAAGGCAAAATCAGCATGGACTCCCCCCTCGCCCGCGCCATGCTGAAAAAGCAAGTGGACGATGAAGTGGTGCTCAAAAGTGAACAGGGGGATAAGGTGTTTTATATCACAGGGATTGAGTATATCGCCTGAGCGCTTCGCAGACGCGTTTTCTATGATTCAAAGCACAAAAAAATAGCTTTAAACCTCCTTAGACACCACCTTTCCACAGCTGTGTCTCAGTTCCTTTATCCACCACTGATCGCCGTAGTTGTCATGCGTAACGAACCGCATAAAGGAGGCCATGTACGAGAGAAAACGAGGGGTCGGATCTAACGCAGTTAAGATAAACTCCCGAAGACTGTCCACCAGCTTATGAAACTCGAGCCCATTGTGGTCAAAAATGTATATCGCTCCTGACTCAGCGCCACTTTCTACGCAGAGCAAGTAGTTTCCGCTCGCCGGTACCTCCCCAATAACCTTATGCTGTCCGAACCAAGATGGAAGGACCTCTCTCTTCTCGTCATCATCAAGCACTTCGATCCAAGCAAACATGCCATCTTCCAGCTCGCGCCACTCTTTGGGATTTGCCAAATAAAAAGCTGCAACTTCACTTTGCGGACAGAAATACAATAACGCAGATCCAATATTTTCGAAGAATTCGTTAATTTCCAGCACCTCTGAGACCCAAGCCGGCTCTTGAGGTGCGATTAGGATGTGTTGAAAACCCTCCTCCCTTTCAACACACGCAACGCCAAGAGAGTGACAGAGAAATTCACCAGAGTGCATTTGCAAAATGTCTACAATATTTTTATCCATAAAACAGAGCGATCCTAACAGAGAGCACATTCTAAGCCAGAGTTTCTTCAGCTACTCCAGTCCCATCACCTGATAATGCCGCTCAGCGTTGACCGACACCAAACCCCACTGCGAATCACGCACCCGCGCTTGATGGACCGCAAAAGCGGCCTTATCCACAAACTCTTCGTACACGTGAAATTTGCATCTATTTTCCGAATCTTGCTGAACCACAAATACCGAGCAGCCTTCTTCGGCCAGGGTAAGGGCAATATGCCGGGGCAATTCCACAAGCACGGCCGCCAACTCCGCTTCTGGCACCAGCAGATAGCCTTGAAGCACAACTTTCTTTCGTGCGGCTTTCGCCAAACCAAAATCTCCCTTAAAAACGCTAGCGACAACAAATACCTTGTTGCACTCTCTACCGCCGATGTTATAGAACCCTGTGTAGGTTTGACAGCCTCGCGAAAGCAGTCGCGAGCTAGAGCATCATGCCACCAGAGACTTCCAGACGTTGGGCGTTGATCCAACCGCTATCATCGGCCAGCAAAGCGGCGATAGCTCCACCTATATCGTCTGGTTGACCTGCACGCCCGAGCGCGGTTTGCGAGGCGATAAAGCGATTCAGCTCGGCATTGTCTCTGACATGACCACCGCCAAAGTCGGTTTCAATAGCACCCGGCGCCAGGGTATTAACGCGAATGCCCCGGGGGCCCAGCTCTTTGGCAAGGTAGCGCGTCAGCACTTCAACAGCACCTTTCATGGCACCATAGGCAGCGTAGCCGGGATAGCAAAAGCGGGTCAGGCCCGAAGAGATATTCACGATGCGCCCACTGTCGGCGATGACAGGTAACAGAACCTGCGTTAAGAAAAACACCCCTTTGACATGAATGTTCATCAGCCGGTCGAACTGCTCCTCCGTGGTCTGCTCAAACAGTGCATTAATACCAATACCGGCGTTGTTGACCAAATAATCAAAGCTGTCGCGCCGCCAGTTAACCTCTAGCGCCTGACGCAGCGCTTTGACAAAGGGCTCAAACGACACGATGTCGCTGGCATCCAGCGCCAGCGCATGGGTTTTACCGCCCATAGCCTCCACCTCGGCGCACAGTGTTTGGGCGGCTTGAGCGTCGGTGTGGTAGGTAAAGACGGTGTCAACGCCCATTCGCGTCAGGTGCAGAACCATGTTGCGTCCCAAGCCGCGGCTTGCGCCAGTAATCAAAGCAATCTTGTTGGTCATCTCGTTTCTCCCAGGTTGAGTAAATCACGCCCTTAGCTTATTGGTCATAAAAATCAGGATAAACCTGTATTTTTTGGTTAAACTGTTCAAAATTTTTGAACAATTGGGGCATTATGGACCGTATTAATGCGATGACTGTTTTTGTACGCGTGGCCGAACAAGCTAGCTTTACCGCCGCAGCCGACAGTCTGGGGTTGCCCAAAGCCAGCGTGTCTCAAGCTGTTAGCCAGCTGGAGAGTCAGGTGGGTGCACGTCTTCTGCAGCGCACCACGCGCCGGGTCAGCCTAACGCCGGATGGACAAGCCTATTACGAGCGCTGCCGGGATTTACTGGCCGATGTGGATGAACTGGAGTCCATGTTCCAGCAAACCCCGGCCACAGTGAGTGGACGCTTGCGGGTAGACATGCCTACCGGTCTCGCCCGGAATTTGGTTGTGCCCAAACTACCGGACTTTCTCGACAACTACCCAGGCATCGAGTTTGAGCTCAGCTGCAGCGACCGGCAGGTAGACCTGATCCGTGAGGGATTTGATTGCGTGTTGCGCGTGGGCAACGTCCACAGCTCGGGGCTGATTGCCCGACCACTGGGCCGTTTGAGCATGGCTAATTGCGTTAGTCCCGGCTATATCGAACGCTGGGGCAAACCCGAGCACCCCGCTGAACTATCCAACCACCGTCTGATCGATTACAGTCAAACCCTCGGCAGCCAAACGGGCGACTTTGAGTACCTCGATGGGCAGCGCCATAGCACCTGCCAGGTACCTGTGGCCCTAACGGTCAACAGTATTATGGCCTACACCAGCGCCTGCTTGGCGGGGTTGGGCATTATTCAGGCCCCCCGAGCGGGCGTCCTGACATACCTTAACGAGGGCGTCCTCGTAGAAGTGCTCGAAGATTTTCCGGCCGAACCCATGCCGCTCTCTATGGTCTACCCCAACCGGCGACACCAGGCGCAGCGGTTAAAAGTGTTTATGAATTGGGTGGAGGAAGTGACTGAGGGGTATGTGGATTAGAGCGCTTGCAGCGATTCTCGAATTGCGATGGGTAGCCCGAGACTCAATCAATTCCGCTTAGCGATAACCTAGTGGCGCCTAAAGAAATTGCAGTGCGCTTAGACCGACCTCTTACTTGATCTGGAAATTTACAAACCGAAACCCCAGGTCGAGTTTACTTTCTTGATTCGGCAAACCGAGCTCTAATACACAAAACGGGATAGAAGGTTTTTGACGGTGCTATGAGACAAGCCAACGCTTTAGTGCCTGCTTTCTTCGGTTTGATTAAACCTAAGATCATCCGCCGCAGCGCGCTTTAGCACTTGGAGCTTTTCCTTGTTATCCATTCTCAAGCCCTGAATACCCAAAAGCGATCAACTCTTAAACACCAGCCCTTTTTCGCGATAATCGCGGACAAAAATTCCGTGAGTTCCATCGGGCAGGGTGTCGCGAATTAAGTAGCTCTTATCAAGTTTTCCAGCTTCTACCTGAGCAAGATCCACAATTTTTTCGCGCTCCAGCGGCTCATCGCCCTGCGCCAAGAGAATGACTTTTGGCAGGTGACGGTATTGCTTATTGCCTTCCAGCACCAGCCCGACGAGCCCGTTTTTAAGTTCTACCAGCGAACCCGGCGGATAGAGTCCAACACTCTTAATAAACGCCAGCGCCAAGCGCTCATCAAAGTGAGTGCCGCGATCTTTGTAGATGATTTTCAACGCCTGCGTAGTGGGAATAGCCGGTGCATAACAACGCTTGGCAGTCATGGCATCGTAGGCGTCCACCAAGGCAATAATACGAGAAAACTCAGAGATGCCCGAGGCGGGTAATTTGCGCGGGTAACCCTGCCCGTCCATTCGTTCGTGATGACTGTAGGCGACGTCGACGGCAGCGTGAGTAATGCCGGGGCTCGACAGCAACAGGTTACGCCCGTGAATCACATGGGCGCGCATTTGGTTCCACTCCTTTTTATCCAAGGGGCCCGGCTTATTGAGCACCTCGGGAGGCACACGCATTTTGCCCACATCGTGCAGCAAGCCACACAAGCCGAGCTTTTCCAGCTCGGCCTCACTAAAGCCGAGGTGCCGACCAAAGGCAATGGCCAGAATGCACACGTTAAGGCAATGTTCGGCGGTGTAGTTATCCTGGTTGCGAATTTTGGTCATCCACAGCAGCGCATCTGGATTGCGCAAAATACTGTCGACACAGGATTTGACCGTCGACTTGGCCTCCTCAGTATTGAGGGTACCACCGAGGCGGATATCGTCGATAATGGTTTTGGTGAGCCGCCGCGCCTCGCGAAAAACGCCCAGCGCCTGGTCGTGCTCATCCCGGGCGGAGACTTTGTTGATATAGGTGGTTTTCTTGCGAGTTTTGGGCTCCATAACACCGTGTTCGTCGGGCGGCACCCACTCTGGCTGTACGGCGTCAATCCAGACATGTTGGCAGTATTCGGCCACGGTATCGACGTCGTCCTGACTTTCTAAGAGAAAGCCCTGCAGCAAAAACGGCGTTTCGAGCCAATCCCGGTCCAGCTTGGACACGTACATGCCTACCCGCAGTTCACCCACGGGTATCTTGATGCTGCGCTTGCTTTTATCGTAAAAGCCGGGACGTATTTCTCGGGTATCCAAAGCAGTTCTCGTTGCTGACCACGCGAGGGCACAGGGAGGGCTCTGTGCCAGCCTAAAAAGCTATTTTATGCGTCACTATTACCCCACTATAGCCAGTCTAGCCTATGGCTGCCCGGATAAATATTAATAATGTCTAGGGGCTTTATTAGTTAGCGCTATACACAGGCATAAAATGATATTCATTTTCAATTTTCGGCTAGCCCTTATCATTCTTCCCCTTTTGTAGGCGCGCCAGTTCCTGAGCCAGGGTATTGGCCGGCATGTGCTCTCCAGCGCGGCCATACCAATAACGAGCATTGCCCATATCGCCCTCTAGCCGGTGTAGGTAGGCGTGTATCAAGCACGATAACCTATCCGTCTCATCTTGGACGGTTTCATGGGCCACGTGCCATTCGCCCCGGCTAATAGCGTCCAGGGCTTTCAGGTGAAGGGTTTGGGGCGCTGTGTTATCGGACATGGGAATTCTCAATTGGTGATCAACCCGGCCTGACGTAAATAGGCCTTTGCCAAGGCCTCGCGACGAGCTTGAATATCGGCAACGGTATTACCGGATACGTTAAGAGCAAAATAGTATCTGCCCTCGGCGTTGTCCACCCAACCGACGTACCAGCCAAGTGTCTCGTCCACAGCCAAGTAACCAGCGCCGGTCTTGGCATAGAGGGTGTATTGGTCTGCTTTTTCGGCTTGCATCACCTTCAACAAACGGGAAGTCACCTCCGCATCCAGCCCCACCTCATCATTGGCGATGCGGCGTAAAAACGCGACTTGCTCCAGGGCTGAAATTTGCAGAGAACCGCTCAACCAGAAGTCATCCAGGCCTGAGGAGATATCCTGGTTGCCATACTCAAAGGCCTGTAGCCATTTTGTCATAGCCTCTGACCCCATCTGCGAGACCAGCGTACGGTAGACAGGTACCGCCGAGCGCTGAAAAGCCTGTGGGAGCGTCATGGGAGTGCGCTGCCAGGAGCTTGGCCACCAGGGCTCTGGCGGATAGTCATCCCGGCTGTAATTAAGTGGCTGTGTTAAATCCCGAACAACACCAGTTTGCAAAGTAATGGCCGAGCTGGCCACCTTAAAGGTCGAAAAAGGAGAAAACCGCTGTTTGGCGCGCGCTTCCCCGCTCACGGTATAACCACCGGTCGGCTCGCTGTAGAGCACAAAAGTGCAGAGCTCAACGGGTTGATCGCAGTTGGCGACGCTCTCGGCCATAGCAGTCGGTGCCGCAAACATCATTAAAAGCCACGCGGCTCGGGCTATTGGTGTCATTTCCGGCTCCTTGCTTGTTATTGTGTGTCGGAGTGATAGCGATAGTGCCCGTTAATAGGGTAAGCAAACAAGCGATCCTCCAGCTGCGGACCCGCACCGATGTTATGGACCACCAAAGGCACGCCGGCCGCAGTGGTGCGATCGCTGACAATACCAATGTGTGGAAGATTGCCTGGCAACATCCAGGTGACCAAATCGCCGGGCAGATAATCGCCCGCGCTATCGGTTATTGCGAGCGCCTCACCGTGGCGCGCAAAGAACGCTTGCAGGTTCGGCACCCGGCGATGATCAATGTTACTGTCTGGCGCAGTCAAACCCCATATCCGGCGAGAGGGGTAGGCACTAAAGTGGGCAGTTATATCCTTATGCACCCGTTCTTGTAAATCTATGCCGAGGGCGCGATAGCTACGAATGACGACATCGGTACAGACACCGATACCCGCAGGCACATCGCCACCGGGGTAGTCCATTGGTATATAGCGGCCATCGTAAACGACTCTGTGCTCTGTGCGCTCAAAAGCGGCGGCAGCCAGTCGCTGCGAAAAAGCCAGTGATTCGTCTGCCTGTGCAACCGAAACGGCAAACCAGGACAAAACGCCCGCAACTCCCCCAGAAAACAATCGCGATCGAAAGAGTATCACTGCCGCGCCTCCAGATGACCGGCAATATACTCACACCATTGCTGTGATTGGCGAGGCGGCACATCGGGGTCATCTCTAAGACCCAAAGCAAACTCCAGCGCGCCCTGCCATTCGACAGAACCTGGATCGGGTCCATGGCCTGCGCCATCGGTCACCGGCAGTGCAGCCGACACTCTTTTTACCCACGCGGGCGAGCACGCCAACTGGTTAGTGCCCTGATAACCCTTCCAGTTCTTACACAGGGCCTGCTCCGCCTCTATGTCTTGCTCGGTAAGGTCCAAATCGCGAATCAAATGCATGTACTCCTGGGTTGTGTCGAGCTGGAGGTAAATATTGGCAATCAGCGATGAATCGCCCTCAGGTGTGTCCTTGAGACAAAAGCCACTGACGCTAAAACCCAGGGCACCCTTGCCTTCAACACCTTCAGCCTTTTTATCGGCAATGCGCTTTTGCATCTGAGTCAGGCGCCGGGCCTGCTCGTCGGTCAGCTCCATCACCACCAAATTTTCTTCTGGCTGAAGGGAATAGACAAAGTCGGCGGGTAAGCGCTGTTCAGAGACCGCTGAAAACTCAAGGTTTTCCGCAATATCCAATTGGTCATCCACAGCGTCAAAACCCAGCAGCATCACTACATGGGCCTGGGAGATGTCGATACGTTTGGGAAGAATTACCGCGATTTTTAACTGACGTCCATCCATGGTCAGGGGGTCGACAGAGCGCATTTTCAGCATAGAGCCGACGGGCATGGAGGAGCAAGCGAACAGTATACTCGTCAACAAGCACACGAGTAAGAGACGAAAAAAGAGGGGCATGGCAAACCTTCCCTGATCAGTAATATGAACCCTTTTACGGACACTTCCTTGTGATAAAAGTTCTCGACCCCTAAGCTCTTAATTCGGTAACGCTCTTGTAACCGATACCCCAGTTATCGGTACTGACTTCATCAATCACCACAAAAGTGGTTTTGGGGTCTTTGTTCAGGGTATCCACCAGCAATTGGGTTACCCCACGAATCAGCCGACGCTTTTGTTCGGGGCTCACCCCTTCATTAGTCACTTTTATATTCACGTAAGGCACTTTTGTCTCCTTAGGGTTTATCCGCATACATTTTATTGACGATACGCCAGCGCCCTTGCTCTTTCAGCAGGCTGAGAAAGTCTACAAACTCACGACCGAGCAGCGGGCAATAGACTCTGACCACCGCTTGCTCACCGAAAAGATCAATGGCCTCCAACCGGTAAGCAAAGGCATCCCCACGCTCGGCGGGCACCGGGCGACTGACCACGAGCTCCAGCCACTCAGCTTTCGTGCGGCGAATCCCCGGAGCCTGCAGCTGCGCCCGATCATCGAACACGGTGTCGAGTAACGCACGATCGGCACGATGCAAGCCCGTAAAATAGTCCTCGACCAAGCGTTCAATCTGCACAGAATCACTGGCAGACATTCTCAGGCCACCTTACTCTGCTCGGCCGCTACCGATGCCCGGTAGCTGGGCATGGCTCTGACCGAATCGATAAGTGCCTTTGACCTGCGGCCTATTTCAATGCGGACAGGAAAGAATTCCCCCCAAGCGGCGTAGACGGCCAACAAAATATCGGCCGGGCTCAGAACCTCACCGGCCAAGTAGGCGTGCACTTCAAGCCGGCTTTCCACTACTTCCCAGAGCGCTGAAACCTTCTGAGCCGCGGCTGAAAGCAGCGCCATTTTGGTTTCGGAGTCCTCCAAACTACCAGCCAGGAAAAACAGTTTGCTGTAGGCCGGGTGCATGCTGGCATTTGCAAACATCAAGGCCTCAATCACCCGACCACGAGCCTGCGCATCGGTGGGCAGCAGCTGATTTGCATGGCGCTCCAATAGATAGAGAATAATCGCAGCGCCCTCGGTAACAACAGTATCCCCTGTTTTTAACGCGGGCACAGCGCCCACTGGGTTGATTTGCGAATAGTCGGCGATCTCGGCCTTGCTAATAAGGGAAAAATCCTGGCCCAGCTCACGCAAAATCACCTGAGTGGCCAATGAACACGCTCCCGGTGAATAGTACAACTGATACATAGTAGCTTTCCTGTGTAAAGATAACTTGGTTGACAGGGCCCACTATAGACTTGCCGACTTAGCGAATATATAACTACAATTGATACCTACTGTTTCCTTGGGGGATACCATGGATAAGCTCAAAGCCATGCAGCTACTGGTTCAAGTCAGCGAGCTTGGCAGCTTCAGCAAAGTAGCCGAGCAATGCGGAACGACCAAATCCATGGTAAGCAAACAAATAGCCAAGCTTGAAGACGCCTTGGGCGCTCGCCTGCTGCAGCGTTCAACGCGACAACTGCAGCTCACCCCACTGGGCGATGCCTATCTACAACGCTGCCGGAATATATTGCAACAAGTCGATGAGGCAGAGCTTCATATTCAAGATGAGCTGCAGCTTCCCAAAGGCAAACTCAGAGTCAATGCACCCATGGCACTCGGCCTAACGGCCTTGCGGCCTGCCATCAGCGCGTTTATGCAGCAATACCCGGATATAGAACTGGACATCCAGCTTTCGGACGAATCACTGGATTTGATTCAACACAATTTCGATGTGGGCCTGAGAGTGGCCAGCCGCAGTTTTGATTCCCCTTACGTGGGCCGCGTGCTCACGCATTTTGATTACCGTATTTGCGCCTCAGCGGCATACCTCGCCTCGCACGATCCCATTAGACGCGCCAGCGATCTAAAAAAACATAACTGCTTTGAATACACCTACTTTCGTGACAAAAATCTCTGGCCGGTCGGTGGACAAGGCATTGCCATAAGCGGTCAACTCAAAGCCAACAGTTCTGTCTTTTTGCTGGAGATCATCAAGCTCGGAGAGGGCATTGGGTTTATTCCGAGTTTTATTTGCCAAAACGCTCTCGATACTGGCGAGCTGGTTGAAATTCTGGCTAAAACCCGAAAACCCAAGATGACCCTCTATGCCCTCTACCCTGAACGCCGCTTTATGCCTCCACGCTTAGCGCGATTTCTGGAGCTTATGGCAGAGCACTTTAAGGAGTCAGGGCAGGCCTGACTACCACTGCATAATAGGCCTGAGCGCCTCAGCCAACTGATTGGCCATGGCCTGATGCCCGGCCACCAGCGGGTGCCAGTCGCACCCGAGCTGGGACTGGGGTGGATGGGAGACCTGGACGAAATGCACGTGCGGGTTACCCATTTGCGCCTGCTCGTGGGCTGCCGCCTGTAACCGCTCCACCACTTGCGGTAGGGAGCTATCGGCCAAAAGGACGATGGGTAACTCGCCGTAAGCCGAGGTCACTTGGCCAATTAAATCCTGCACAGCCTGGATAAACACGCTGGCCTCCGGCATGGGCGGCGTGCTGTGATCGTTGGTACCCAGTTTGATCACCACGGCGTCAGGGCGCCAGGCGCTGAACCCCCAAGGCAGATCATCGCGGGCCATCAGCGTTCTGCCGTAGTAAAACGGCATTGGCGTCGCACTGGTGGAATCTTCATCGCCGTAATTACGCACGGCCCCAAAACCGGATATCGCAATGGAATGGCTTTGCGCGCCCAAGGCTCGAGCGGCAATGGGCGCGTATGAGAGGTAACTGTTTTCATAGGGGCGCAGTACGCCACCGCAGTCAAGCCCCGGCCCTTCATTGCCATAGCCTACGGTGTAGGAATCGCCAATAAACTCTAGCTTTCGCTCCGGCGCCGGCGGCAAGGGTAAGAGCTCGCCGTCACTGGACAGCTGAAGCCCTAGAAAGCGCCCCGCGCCAAAGTTAGGACCCGTGCGCTTGGTGAGCAAAACCCGGTGCTCCCCCTCGCCCAGACTGAGAGGATAGTCGCCCTGACCGGAGGCCGTTGACACCTTAGAGTGAAGCTCACCACCTACAAACACATTGTAATCATTCAGCCCGTCGTCCAGTAGCAGCGTTACCGCCGCCGCGTTGGTGCGAAATTCAATTTGCGTATTGGCCCAGTCGTAGCTGGCAGCCTCTGGAGTGACGGCCACCCGCCCGGTGTAGCGAATGGCCGGGTCATCGGGTGCGATGAAATTCAACGACGGTAAAGAAGAGGCGCCGACGCTGCTCACGGAAGACGCGCTGGACGATGCCCGGCTGGCGGGATTGTCGGCAATAGGTGCCGTCGACTGACCGCCGCCCGAGCAGGCGACTAACGACAAAAGCGCAGCAAACAAACTGGGGAGTAGATGAGAGGGACGAGTCCGTTTGCGCATAGCGGCAGCCTTTGGGTGATTATGGTTTTAGGCTACCTTAAACAAATTGCACTGATGAAAACAACGGCCTTTACCTTGCCTAACGCTTGCGAGCGGTTTGAGCTCAAAGGCCCTCACGCTTGGCCTGATCCCAGAGTTGGTCCATTTGCTGAAGAGAGAGTTTATTCAATGCATCGGTCGCATTCGCTTCAATATAGCGAAAGCGGCGCTCAAATTTATGGTTTGCGCGGCGTAGTGAACCCTCCGGGTCCTGCTTAAGGTAGCGGCTGATATTCACCACCGCAAATAAAAGATCACCGAGCTCGGCCTCCACTGCGCTCATATCACCGCTCGCCAGCGCCTGCTCGACCTCCTGCAATTCCTCGCGCACTTTGGCGATGGGGCCTTGGACATCATCCCAATCAAAACCCGTGCGCGCGGCGCGCTTTTGCAGTTTCGCGGCGCGGGTAAGCGCCGGGAGATTGAGCGGTATATCGTCCAGCGTGCCTCTGGAGCCTTTGGCGGCGCGCTCTTCCTGTTTAATGTCTTCCCAGCGCTGCTTAATGGCGGCTTCATCGGCAGGCTGATCACCGTAGCGCTCGTAGAGATTGGCGTTGGGGAAAACATGAGGATGGCGACGCACCAGCTTGGCCACCAAAGTATCCACCACCTGATGAAAGTCAAAGCGCTTTTGCTCCGCGCCAAACTGGCTGTAAAAAATCACCTGAAACAGCAAGTCACCCAGTTCTTCGCTCAGATGATCTAGGTCGCCACGTTCAATGGCATCGGCGACCTCGTAGGCCTCTTCAATAGTAGAGGGAACAATGCTCTGGTAGGTTTGCTGCAAGTCCCACGGGCAGCCGTCTTGCGGATCCCGCAGGCGCTGCATCAGGTAAATCAAATCGTCCAGGCTGTAGGTTGGCGATGCCATAAGCGTCCTTAGAATAGGCGGTTAGCGCATTGTAAACTCACTCGAGCCACAAAAAACACCCCGCCGGTCCTCGACTTTGCACGCTATAACTTCCTTCTTGCCGAGGCAATGTTGGGCAGCTGATTCAGGCGCGTCAGTACACGGCTGAGCTCATCAAAGCCGCGGATTTCAACGGTGATCTGCATATCCACAGTATTTTTGCGCTTGTCCGACAAGGTCTGCATGGCACTGATGTTAATGCGTTCGTTGTCGAGTAATGAGGTAATGTCGCGCAACAGCCCCGAGCGGTCATAGGCCTCGATAATGACATCCACCGAATAACTGCTTTGCGGAGCCGCGCCCCAATCCACCTTGATGATGCGCTCGGGTTCATCCGACTGCAATTGCAAAACGTTGCTGCAGTCGGCGCGATGAATAGACACCCCGCGCCCGAGGGTAATGTAACCGGTGATGGCATCACCGGGCACCGGGTTACAACAGCTGGCGATTTGCGTTAATAAATTACCCACGCCTTCGATGTAAACGTCGGATTCCTTTTTCGTTTTGGGCGAACGCGCTTTAAAGGGTATGACTGGCTCTTTCGGGTGTTTTTTGTCAATCAGCCGTTGCGCG
The DNA here is from genome assembly GCF_030518215.1 of Gilvimarinus algae. Taxonomy (GTDB): domain Bacteria; phylum Pseudomonadota; class Gammaproteobacteria; order Pseudomonadales; family Cellvibrionaceae; genus Gilvimarinus; species Gilvimarinus algae. The sequence continues at coordinate 585,351 of NZ_JAULRT010000062.1, read as the reverse complement.
GCATTGAGCACCTGACCGACGCCAATATCACTGGCACCCACTGCCGCGTAGAGATCATCCAGCGACTGCATGTTGAGCTTTTTGGCCAGTTCCTCAAAATCCAGATCCAGCAGCGCTAAACGTTTAAATTCGCGATCAAGCAGTGCCTGTCCTTCGGCAATATTGTCATCGCGAGCCTGCACTTTAAACCAGTGCTGAACCTTGGCACGGGCACGGGCGGTGTTCACATAACCCAGAGCCGGCGACAGCCAATCGCGACTGGGCGCCTCGCGCTTACCGGTAAGAATTTCCACTTGATCCGCGGTGTTGAGGTGGTAGTTGAGCGGCACTATTCGGCCGTTGACTTTTGCCCCCCGGCAGCGGTGGCCCACATCGGTGTGAATACGGTATGCGAAGTCCAGTGGCGTAGCGGTTTTGGGCAAATCCACCACATGGCCTTCGGGGGTAAAGACGTAGATGCGATCCTGATCAAAGGATTTGAAATCCTCCTGCAACTGTTCGCTGTTGCCGCCCAGCTCATCGTGCCATTCAAGCACTTGCCGCAGCCAGGCAATTTTTTGCTCGTAGCCATCCTGCGAGGCATCGGTATCCGTGCCCTTGTAGCGCCAATGGGCGCAGACGCCCAGCTCGGCCTCTTCGTGCATGGCGTAAGTGCGCACCTGAATTTCCAGCACCTTGTTTTCCGGGCCGATGACCGCAGTGTGTAGTGAGCGGTAGCCGTTTTCCTTGGGCGAGGCGATGTAATCGTCAAACTCGTGAGGGATGTTGCGCCAAAGACTATGGACGATGCCCAGCACCGTGTAGCAATCGCGCACGCTCGGCACCAGAATGCGCACCGCGCGAATGTCATAGACTTGGGAAAAGCCAATACCCTTGCGCCGCATCTTTCGCCAGATGCTGTAAATATGCTTGGCACGGCCCGCGACTTCACCATCGATACTCGCGCTTTGCAGCTCTTCACGCAACAGCGCCAAGACGTTATCGATGTATTCCTGGCGGGCAATGCGTCGTTCATCCAGCAAAGAGGCAATGCGCTTGTAATCCGTGGGCTCCAGATAGCGGAACGATAGATCCTCCAGCTCCCATTTGATATGACCAATACCCAGACGATGGGCGAGCGGCGCATAGACATCGGAAACCTCGCGTGCCACCTGCCGGCGGCGCGCAGGCGATGCGGTTTTTACCGCCCGAATCGCGCAGGTGCGCTCGGCCAACTTGATCAGGGCCACTCGCACATCATCGACCATGGCTACCAGCATCTTGCGGATATTCTCGGCCTGCTCCTCCGACTGACGACCAAAGACACGCTCTTCCGACTCGCTGCGCTGGTAGCTGATCGCCGCCATACGCAGCACCCCCTTGATCAGCTTGGCGACGGTTTCACCGAACTGGGCCTCGACGTCTTCCAGCGGGACTTTTTCTTCGCGCACCGTGCGGTAGAGGATGGCCGCGACCAGAGTTTCCTGATCGAGCTGCAAGTCGGCGAGAATTTCGGCCATTTCCAGGCCAATACGAAAGCAACTGCTGCCTTCGCCCCAGCGGTGTTGTGCCACACTTGGCAGAACATCCACGCTCTGACAAAGCTCGCAGGCGCGCTTGAGTTCAGCAAGGGTAGGAGACGTTTGCTGCTCTATGCCTTCCAGGCGCTGCAGCCACGCATCAATGTCGACACTGCCATCTTCGGCGATGGGGTGGTCTTGGCGGACTTTTACCATAGTATGTTCGCTTGTACTGCGTCTGACCGTTGTTCGGATTCTTTGCCGCAGTCCCGGGTGGGATCCGTAACGCGCCTTAGACGCCTGCCTGCGCCAGAAGTTGCATGCCAGACTCACTGGCTGTGAGCGGGCCTATGGTATTCATTTGGCCGGCGTAATCAAGCCCACCGGGCGATCCGGTGAGCCGAAAGCCTAAGGAGTTAGCAGGCGCTCACCTCTATACCCTCGCCCGCTGCTGCCTTTTTGACTTCCACATAGGAAAAGCGCAAATCCAGCTCGCCGCTTGTTACCAGGGTAAACGGCTCCAGAATACGGTAAAAGAACTCCTCCGGCGGTAAGACCAGACCAAAATCCGAGCCCACATCGGGGAATAACCTAAGCGGCACGGTGACCCTTGCCCAGCCCTGGCCGGTCAAATTGGTCAGAGTATCGGTAATCTCCAGGTCAGAGTTGCTGTTGGGGCCGCAGCCAAGGCGCAAAATCACAGCGGCGCTCGGGGCACGATCCACCTTAACGTCAAACAAAAGAGCGCCGTTGTTCTCCAAGTAGTCCACCATCACCTGACGATCGCGGGTGGTGAGAGCGACAAGCCCTTCCCCCGCACCGTTCCAGACGGCGCGACGGGCATCCTCCTGAACCTCGCGATCCACAGCAGTAACACTGATACTGGTGGTTTGAGCACTGTTACCAGTCATGGTGACGCGGTCATTACGACAGCCCTCAAGCACAATGCCAAAGGGCTCTATGGGTCGGCGGTTGAATATTGGCATGGCGTCACTGGCCTCGAAGCGCGCATCGTAGGCCTCAGGTAGGTCATCGCCCAGGGTATCCACCTCGCCATAGCGCAAGCCATAACCATAGGCGAAGAGCGGCTCATAGTCGGCATCGCCCAGGTTGAGTGGCACTTGATCCGGGTCGCGCGGCCAGGAGAAGGTCAACTTGCCTTTTATCGGGTGCGGCACCGAGCCGTCGGCTGCGGTAAAAATCACATCGCCCACACCTGCGCCCTCACTGCCTGGCTGCCAAATCACCACAAAGGCATCAGAGGCGTTGAGCTCTCGGTTTACCCACAGGGGACGCCCGGTAATAAACAGCGACACCACCGGTATTCCCTCCGCCCTGAGTCGTTGCAGCAGCGCCCAATCGCGCCCAGCGGACTCTTTATAGAGCAGATTCTGCACATCGCCTTGCATCTCGGCGTAGGGCGCCTCACCCCAAACAACGATGGCAACGTCCGGCTTTTGCTGATAGCTTCCATCTTCACTGAATTCAAGCTCGCCTCCGGCTGCACCGACAGCGTCGCGAATACCGTCCAGCACCGAGGAGGCGCCTGGGAAGTCCCGGCGGCTGGTTCCCGTGCCCTGCCATGTAACCGACCAGCCGCCGGCCTGCTTGGACAAATTCTCGGCCCCGTCACCGGCCACCAGCACTCGCTGCGAAGGACTGAGCGGCAGGAGGTTGTTTTTGTTTTTCAGCAATACAAGCGATTCGCGCACCGCCTGGCGGGCGACGGCGCGGTGCTCTGGCGCACCGATTAGCTCGTCGCGACCCGCAAGCGGTCGACATGAGGGCTTGTCACGCTCGAACAACCCGGCGCGCAGCTTAACCCGCAAAATGCGGCGCACAGCGTCGTCGGCGCGCGCCATGGGAATCACACCGGAGTTGATTTGCTCAACGGTGTTCGTGAACAGGGTTTTCCAATCCGGGTCAGGCACCATAAAAATGTCGAGACCGGCGTTAATCGCGTGGGGGCAATCCAACACGCTAGCGCCCTCAATAAACCCGTGACCGTTCCAGTCACCCACCACCAGGCCATCAAAGCCCATGGTGTCCTTGAGCACGGTGGTTAGCAGATGCTGATGTCCGTGCAACTTCTCACCGTGCCAGCTGTTAAACGAAGCCATCACACTTTGCACGCCCGCCTCAATAGCACTGATGTAACCTGCCCCGTGAATATCACAGAGCGTCTGTTCGTCATCAATGCAATCGCCACGGTCAATACCGTTAATGGTGCCGCCGTCGCCAATAAAGTGCTTGGCGGTAGCAATGACATGCGTCTGATTTAAAAAGTCACTAGTGTCGCCCGCCCCTTGCAAGCCCTCCACCATTTTGCCGGCATAGGCGCGCACCAATTCAGGGTCTTCGGCGTAGGATTCATAGGTGCGGCCCCAGCGATCATCGCGGGCAACGGCCACGGTGGGAGAGAAGTCCCAATCGATACCAATCGCCGCGATCTCACGGGCGGTGACCTCGCCGATTTGACGAATCAGTTCGGGATTGTCCGTCGCGCCCAGCGCGATGTTGTGCGGAAAGAGAGTCGCGCCAACGACATTACCCACGCCGTGCACAGCATCAGTGCCCCACATAATCGGAATATAGACTTTGCCGTCTGAGCCATCGGCGGCGGCCTCAAAAAAACGGTCGGCCAGCGCCACCCAATCGGCGGCTTTGGCATAGCGATTGTTATCCGGCACCGACCCGCCACCGTTTAGCACAGAACCTATGTGGTAGTCCTTGATGTCCTGCGGCGTCACTTGTTTGATCTCGGGCTGAATCATCTGGCCAACTTTCTCAGCCACGCTCATCTGCGCGAGAAGGTCATCAATCCGTTTTTCCAGATTCGCATCGGGTTTCACCACACTGGTGACTTTGGGCCAGGGCACAGCTACCTCCAGAGATTATGTGTCAGGGTTTTGTGGGCCTTTTGCAGGCCTCGTGTCGTTATCGTTCGGCTTGCCGTAGCATAGCGAATTGCGGCGCAAACTACACCATTATTGACAGCGCTGTCAATTCAAACTAGACTGCGGCGCATTTTGTATCGATAACATGGCGGACACTGGGCAGGACCGGGCAATACCGGTAAGCTGGTGGCCGGTCAACGCATCAAGCCAGCGCGAGGAGAACAACAAGTATGAGCATTATTCTGGTAGCTGATATCGGCGGCACCAACGGACGCTTCGGTCTGGTCAACGCCTGCTCTCACGGCAAAGGCTATAACGCCGAGCAGCAGATCAGCCTGCGAAGTGCCGACTACCCCACCCTCGCCGATATGATCCGTGACTATGTCAAACAAGCCGGCATTAGCATGCCCAAGTTTGCTTGTTTGGCCATCGCCGGTCCCATTCAGGACGGGCACGTCAAAGTCACCAACCTCAATTGGGAATTCTCCATCTCGCGCCTGCGCGACGAGCTGAACATGCAGGCGCTGGACGTCATCAACGATTATTCCGCACTCGCCTACGCCGCCCCTCACCTGCAAAAAGAAGACATCACCACTTTGTACAACACCGAGGCCAACCCCTACGCGCCCATCGGTGTCATGGGGCCGGGCACGGGTTTTGGCGCGGCACTGCTGGCACCTGTCAATAAAGCCTGGAAGATTATCCCCACCGAAGGCGGTCACTGCAGCTTTGCACCGACGACAGATACCGAAATTGCCATTTTGCAAGAACTGCGCAAGCGCTTTGATCATGTCTCCATTGAGCATCTGCTTTCGGGTCAGGGTCTGGTTTCTATATACAAGGCACTGGCCGCGATTGAAGGTAAAGACGCCGAGGATTTACAACCGGCCGATGTCAGCGAACGCGGCATGAAACATCAGGACGCATTGTGCGAACAAGCGCTGCAAGCTTTTTGCAATATACTCGGCAGCGTCGCGGGCGACAAAGCCCTAAGCTGGGGCGCGCTTGGCGGCATTTATTTGGGCGGAGGCATTGTTCCCAAGATCGCTCACTACTTGCCACAGACCGACTTTATCAAACGCTATCTGCACAAGGGCGTTATGCGCGGTTACGTGGAGGACATTCCGGTGCATATGGTCACCAACGACAAAGCGGCTCTGATTGGCACAGCCGCCTGGCTGGTGGATACCACTCCGGCCCTGCAATCCTAATCCTAAGGATCTGAGGCGTCACTACACAGTGAGTGGCGCCCAAACCCCAACTCTCAATCGCGCTTTTGTTGTTATCCGCTTACACTCACCTCTCCAAACGCTTCGCCTTAAACGCTCCAGCCTCGCACAACCCTTTGGCACTAAAATTTAGAAAGCAAGTTTACGCGAAAAAAACTGCGCCGATTTTACTGCTATTTTACGATCAGAAAACTGTATTTTTACTTTTTCGCCAGCAATCCGTCACGGAAATCGCTCGGGTTAGAGAAAGACCGTTTCTAATGATAAATTAGAATAATCGCGAATTTGCGCCAACCATAAGTTCAACTAAGCTTGATTTCACAACGTGTTTAAAAGCTTTTCTTATATCGAACCTGCCACCGACTACGAAGAGGGAATTTCACCTTGCTCAAACGCATCGCCTGCTTAAGCTCCATCGACGGGCCAGACAATAATAATCGCTACTCCGAGCAGGTTTTCAACACCTTTGACACCGCGCGGGTGTACAACAAAGAGCACGATATTGTTGGCGTCTTTCTAGTCTTCAAAAACATCCTGCTGCAAGTGGCTGAAGGCGAAGCCAATGAGCTGGCAAAAGTCATCTACAGAATCAACAGGGACCCAAGAATCTCGGATGTCTCCATTATCGTTAACGAGCACATCGAAAAGCCCGCGTTCAGTCGCTGGTCGATAAAGCTGCTCAGCGAGAATTGTGACGCCCATGCACAACACCTGAAAAAGATAGAAAACCTGTTAAAAGGCGGATTGAACCTGTCGGGCGCTATTGACTCTATTCGCTATCACAAGCTCTTTAACATGGGGGAGACCAGCGCGCCGACCAGCAAGCAACAAATCGACAGTCATGAGCAAAGCGCTCCTTTTCGCGACACGGTACTGTCCATGCCTTCCTGGCCGCGCCCAACTCAGCTAAGACTCGACGCCGCACTTATGAAGCTTTGTCCGTTACTGATTAAAAAGCACGTTCCCTACCAGCGGCTGGTTTCCCTTAACCTCTTTGCTCATGAGCAGGAATTGACAGAGCTGCTTCATCGATTACAGCAGGCCAGAGCCCTAGAGGTGATCGCCGTGGCCGAGCCGGACAATCTACGCATATTGAGCTCACAGCGGGAAAACAAGGCTCCGGCTCCCGCCAGGGGTCGATTCAGCCAGGCATTGCGCAGTTTTATCAGCAACCACAGGGCCAAAGGAATCGCCGGTCATGAGTAGGATTTATCACAAACTCGCCATTGTCGGCGAAGTCGGGGCGGGGAAGACACAACTGGTGCACACCATCAGCGAGATCTCCCCTTTTGTGACAGAGGCAAAATCCAGTGTGGATATTGGCAAAGAATACACCACTGTCGGTATCGATTACGGCAGGCTAAGCCTGGACAGCGACATTGCGCTCGGCCTTTATGGTCTACCCGGACAAAAGCGCTTTCAGCTGCTCTGGGATATGGTCAAGCAGGGCTTATGGGGGCTATTGGTTCTAGTGAAATACAACGATGAGCTCAACGTCAGCGCCCTGAATGATGTGCTGAATCATTTTGACCCGATGAAAAACCAGTTGCCCCTGGTAATTGGGCTGACCCACAGCGACCTCGCTGCGGACGAAGATCAAATTGACCTGTTCGTTGATATTTTACACTACGCCCTTGAACAAAATGGTGTGACAGCACCGATTGTCTGCCTTGACCCGAGAGAGGTGGAGTCCTCTCTGCTGTTGTTGCAATTGTTCGACTCGCTGCAAGACACCGTGCACGACCCGATGGAGGCACACAGAGATGTCATTTGATAAAACCCTGCATAAGCCTATTAAAGCCCTCTGCGAAAAGTACGCGGAGAACGAAGCGGTTGAAGTCATTTCTCTGTCGACCACCGACGGTTTTCCGGTATACACCCTCAACCGGGCCAACCACAATATTGAAGAAGACAGCTTGTCCGCCGCGGCCAGCACACTTCACTCTGTCAGTAACGCGGTGGCTCAACAGATTCTGGGTAAGCGCTTTAAGGTTACTTTTATCGAAGCGCAGCAGGGCAACGTCGCCTTCGTCGATCTTGAGCTGCAGGGAAAAAACTACGTGCTAGTGATGTCTGCGCAACAGTCGCTGAACATTGCCAGCCTGCGCCTTTTGATCACGCGACTGGCCAACGAGATTCATGAGTTAACACCCGATTCCGCCATTGCCTCGGTATAGGCAATACTTGTTCATAGAAGGAGAAGCCAATGAGCAATCTTGATGATATTAAAAAAGGGTTAATGGAAATTGACGGAGCGCTTGGATGCGCTATTGTGGACTACACCACCGGCATGCTGCTGGCCTCCGACGGCGCCGGCGTCGATCTGGAGTTGGCGGCAGCCGGCAACAGTGAAGTGGTCAAAGCGAAACTGAAAACCATGAAAAGTCTGGGCATCGACGGCGGCATCGAGGACATACTGATCACCCTGGACACCCAGCTACACATCATACGGCCCAGCACCTCGAACGAGGGCCTGTTTATCTATTTGGTCCTGGACAAAAAATCCGCCAATCTGGCGCTCGCCAGACGCAAGACCGCCGATCTGGAGAAAGCGTTACAGAGAGTCTAACCAAAGGTCCATTCGCTATGCCCGATGAGACACCGGGCATAACGAATGCTGATAGAGTTCATCAAGTGTTAAGGTTTTTATAGCAGAAGAATTCGAACTGCCGCAGAAGGAGGGGTCATCGCCTTAGGGCCAATGGCTCGTTCTGACACAGCGACCATTGAATGCCGTTAAATATCCACAACGAGGCTTTCGCCCTCAGTCACACGAATTCGCTTCATCACTCCGCCGCCTTTTTTCGTGTCACCTTCGGACCAAATAATAAACCCTATCGCATAATAGTCCCCAGCCGGCACTTGCAAAAACTCAAACCGGTTGTCTTCGTTACACGGGGCGCTTAGGTTGAGCTCATGATAGGCCTTGGCGTCGGGGGTAAAGCTCGGCGGATCTTGAGACATCAAGATTTGTCCCTGATCGTTATTGCCGTAAGTTCGAAAAATTCGCTCGTTGGCGTAATCGGCCGCCGGCAGGAGCTCTACATGAAAGCCGCCACAACCTTTCTGCTCACCAGTTTCCAGACGAATAGAGGCTGTGCCGGACACCGTGGCGCTGCCTGGCTGCATTACCCAATCGACCTCACTGGAATCAAAGCGGCTTTCCAACTCCAGCGGTTCTGCACTTGCGCCCATACTCACAACGGTCAGCAAGCCAGGCAGTAGAAACATAGGGCGATTTATCATACGTCTTTCCTTTCCATTAAACAGGCATTGTGCCAGTATTCACGCAGCGCTTTGCTTGACCGCGAAGCCCGAACATCATACCCCAGCGCTGGCACAAGTTGAATCGCACCTCGCCCCTGAGCTCGGAGTATGGAGACCCAGGCGCAGAGCCGATAGCGAATAATCCAGGAAGCACACCTTATGCTCACCAAGTTCGGATGGAAACTCCTGCAGTTGAGCCGCGCCCTTTGGATGCGTACTCTGGCCTTTGCCATTCTCGCCGTGGCCACGGCGCTGATCGCTATTGCGCTCAAGGGGTTTATCCCCGCCTCTCTTTCAGGGCTCATCGGGTCCGAAGCGGTCGATAAAATTCTGTCAATTCTCGCCTCCAGCATGCTTGCGGTGACGACTTTTTCCCTAAGCGTGATGGTGACGGCCCACAGCAGTGCCGCCAACAGCCTTACCCCACGGGCTACACGTCTGCTCATAGAAGATACGACCACGCAGAACGCCTTGGCGACGTTTGTCGGCTCGTTTGTCTACTCGTTAGTCGGCATCATTGCGCTCAGCACCGGCGTCTATGGCGACGAAGGGCGCGTGATACTGTTCGTCGTCACCATCGCCGTGGTGGTGTTGATTGTCGGTACCATTTTACTCTGGATTAATCACCTGGCCAGGCTGAGCCGTTTTAGCGAGATAGCTGACCGGGTCGAGAGCGCGGCCATGGCGGCTATCGTCAGGCGCAGTGAACACCCCTGGCTGGACGGACAAAGGCTCGACAGCCTGGACGACATACCCGAAGGCTGTCAGGCAATTTACAGCTCGGCCACGGGCTATATCCAACATATCGACGTTCAAGCTCTCAATCAGTGGGCGGATGAGCGAAAGGCTCAACTGTACATTGCCTGCCTGCCGGGTTCTTTTGTTCACCCCCACAGAGCCTTGCTCTATAGCAGCGTCCAGAGCTCTGACGATGAGTTCAAACCACTGCACAACGCGATTACCCTGGGGGATACCCGATCTTTTGATCAGGACCCACGGTTCGGGCTCTTGGTCATGGCTGAAATTGCCTCGCGTGCGCTCTCTCCGGGCATTAACGATCCCGGCACGGCTATTGAAGTGCTGGGCCGCGGCGTGCGCTTGATAAGCGCCTGGAAAGTCACACCCGAGGATGTCAGCGACTACGAGATTCCTTACCCGCGGGTTTGGGTGCCGCGCGTTGAACTAGAAGAGCTGTTTATCGATTTTTTCAGCCCCATCGCACGCGACGGGGCAACCATGCTTGAAGTGCAAATTCGCCTGCAAAAATCCTTAGGCGCACTGGCCGCGATAGATACACACTTTCATCACGCCGCCTTGGCAGCAGCGCGACGCGCTTTGGCAAGAGCCCGGTCGCACATTGAGTTCGAGCCTGACCAACAAGCGCTCGACGGTGTTTTCGAGCGGCTTTTCGGTGCGACTGAGCAAGCGGCTGGGCCCGGCAACGATTAGCTCGGTAACAAGTTACCCGGCAAGCATAAAACCGGGGACCGCACTGGCGCGACAGTTCGCGCGGCAACAGACGCACCAAACCTATACCTTCTTTGAGCCTCCGGCAAAGCCTCTTTACAGGTCGGACTACTAACCGCCAAAGGTAGCGGCAATCAGATACGCGGTGTAACCGAGATAACACGCCAGTAAAAACGCCCCTTCGAAGCGGTTAATCCGACCTTGCCTGCGAAAGCCATAGCCCAATACAAACAGTGAGGCCGTCAAACCCGCCATAACCAGCATGTCGCGACTAAGCACCTCTGGCCCTACCTCCAAGGGGTGAATGACACCGGCTATACCCACCACAGCCAACGTATTAAACAAATTAGATCCAAGTACATTACCCAGCGCGAGATCGTGCTCGCCCTTGCGGATGGCGAGAATGGACGATGCCAGCTCCGGCAGCGACGTGCCCACTGCCACCACCGTCAGGCCGATGATCAAGTCGCTGACGCCGAAGCTTTGCGCGAGCGACACCGCACCCCAAACCAGAATCCGCGAGCTGATGATCAGCAGCACTAAACCCGCCACCAACCAAAAGACGGCACGCTTGATGGGCAGGGCGTTTGCCTCAAGCTCCTGCCCCATTTCCACGCCGAGCGGGTCGCTGGCCTTTTTCATGCCCTGCCAAATAGTCCAGGCCATGACCACCACAAACACGCCGAGAAGCACCAGCGCGTCGACCCGATCAATATCACCGTCCGTTAATTGCCAGGCCGCCAGCACCGTCACCGCGAGCAAAATGGGCAACTCTTTGCGCAGCACCTGCGAGTGCACAACAATCGGGCTGATCAGCGCGGTCAACCCAAGAATCAACGCAATATTGGTGATGTTGGAACCATAGGCGTTGCCGAGCGCGAGGCCAGGGTTACCCTGCCCTGCCGCCAATGCTGAAACCACCATTTCGGGCGCGGAAGTCCCAAAGCCCACCACCACCATGCCAATCAACAGCGCCGGCATACCAAAGTGGCGCGCGGTAGCGGCAGCGCCGTCGACAAAGCGATCAGCGCTCCACACCAATAGCGCCAGCCCCAATACCACAGCCAAAAGAGCGTAGATCATAGACACCTTGTACTAGCAACCTAGGAAAAGTAGCAGCAGAAAACACTGCAACGGGCACTTTGTAGCAGTACCACCGTGGCTGCGTCAATCGATGGTTAGCGGCCACCTCAGTGGGCAAAAAACCAACCGGAATGGAGCCCAAACAAGTTCACACTTGCCGGAAAAGCGCTGAGATTACTTGCCCAGCTTGCCAGTGCTTTCGCGCACCAGAATCCGACAGCTCATAATCGCCGCCGGCATTTGCACGGCTTTTCCCTTGAGCTGCTTGATCAGCAGTTCCGTGGCCTTACTGGCCATATCGGCAATGGGCTGGCTGACGGTGGTAAGAGAGGGGAAAATCTGGTGAGCCACGGGGGTATCGTCAAAGCCGGCTACCGACAGCTCGCGCGGGATGGCAATACCCCGATGATGCGCCTCGATAATCACGCCCGCGGCCATATCATCGTTACTGGCGAAAATCGCCGTGGGCCTGGACTCAAGCGCCAGGAGTTGAGCGGCACCCGCGCGACCGGATTCAAACGAGTTGTAGCCCTGCACCACAAGAGATTTATCCAGCTTGATCCGACTCTCTTTCAAGGCAGCCCTGTAGCCTTTGAAGCGTTCTGCAACCGCTTTGTGGTCCGGGTGCCCGGCGATAAAACCAATACGCTCATGGCCGAGCTCGATCAACTGGCAGGTCATATCATAGGCCGCCTCCTGATCGTTGGTTTGCACATAGGGGCAGGCCTGCTTGTTCTCGGTAGGCGAAAGCCGGACAAAGGGCACCTGGGCGGCCACCAGCCCTTCGACCAACTCGGCAATATCAGACAACGGCGGCGTCAGAATCAGCCCGTCAACCCGACTCTGGCGCACCAGCGACAATACTTCACTGGCCAGACTGGGCTCGTCGTGACGACAGGGGTGAATGAGCAAGTCGTAACCGGCGCGGCGGCAGGTTTCGAGCGCCCCCTCCTGAACATCAATCACGTAGTTGGCGCTGGGGTTATCGTAGAGCAGCCCCAGCACATAGGAGCGGTTGGCTGCCAGCGAGCGGGCCGACTGACTGGGGCGATACTCCAGCTCGGCAATGGCCGCCTGCACCTTGTCCCGGGTGCTGGCTCGCACATTGGGCTCTTTGTTCACTACCCGCGAGACGGTTTTCATAGAGACGCCGGCAAGAGCGGCGACGTCGTCAATGGTTGCCTTGGCCACTGAGTCCTTCCTGCGCAAAAAGAAGGCATTCTACCTGAAAACCGGAACGGCGGCGGCGCGCTATGCTGACAGCGCTGTCAGTTTGCTTTATAGTAGCCGCGCTAAATAGAGGTCCGCTCCAGGGCTCATAACAACAAGGCACACCTGACACAACAAACAAACCGCAAGGCACGCATCCAGTGCGGTGACATAACAGATTCTTCCTACGAGGTGTAACTATGGCAACTGCTCCGACCGGCGCTGGTGTCGCTCAAACGACCGATACCGATGAAAACTACACGGGCCCGCTGATTATTATCACGATTTTGTTCTTCATGTGGGGCCTACTGACGGCCATGAACGATGTGCTGATTCCCCACCTGAAAAACGTTTATACCCTGACCTACACCCAAGCGATGATGGTGCAATTTTGCTTCTTCTTCGCTTACGCGGTGGTATCTCTGCCCGCGGGATCGCTGATTAAGAAAATAGGCTACCAGAACGGCGCCGTTACCGGTCTGGTCATTGCCGGGTTTGGTTGTTTCCTGTTCTACCCCGCTTCAATGAGCACCTACACCGTGTTTCTGATCGCGTTTTTTATCCTGGCGGCAGGCATCACTGTGCTGCAAGTGGCGGCCAACCCCTATGTTACGGTGCTTGGGCCCGCACGCACCGCCTCGAGCCGATTGAACCTGACCCAGGCTTTTAACTCGCTGGGCACCACCATCGCGCCGGCGCTTGGCGGCTTATTGATTCTCGCTGCCGCCGGCGAAGTGCTCGACCACGAAAGCCTGTCAGAAATGGAAGTGGCGGCCATGAAAGCCAAAGAAGCCGCCGCCGTGCAGATGCCCTACCTGGTGCTGGCCGGCTCGCTGATCGCTCTGGCGGTGTTTTTCAAACTGGCGAAGCTGCCTCAAATCTCCCACGACAATGACCCGGCCGACCTGTCAGATGCCGCGCATATGGGTGAAAAAGGCTCTATTTTCAAGCAGCCCCATCTGATCCTTGGCGCCCTGGGTATTTTCATGTACGTGGGCGGCGAGGTAGCCATTGGCAGCTTTTTGGTGAACTTCTTTGGCGAGGAAAACATCGCTGGCATGAAGGAGCACGAAGCCGCAGCCTACGTGAGTTTTTATTGGGGTGGTGCCATGATCGGCCGGTTTATCGGCTTTGTGGTCATGCGCCATGTCCAGCCCGGCAAGGTGCTGGCCTTTAACTGCGTAGCGGCCATTGCGCTGGTGTTGGCGGCGGTGTTCTTTGACGGCAAACTGGCCATGTGGGCGATTATCGCCGTGGGCTTGTGCAACTCGATTATGTTTCCCACCATTTTCAGCATGGCACTGCACAAGCTTGGCAGCCTGACCAGTCAGGGCTCAGGGCTTTTGTGTGTCGCGATTGTCGGCGGCGCTATTGTGCCTCTGCTGCAGGGGGTACTGGCCGATACCATTGGCATTCAGCTGTCGTTCCTGCTGCCGGCCCTGTGCTACGGCTACATCCTGTTTTACGGCGTGAAGTACGCTAACCTCTACGCCAAAGCGGACTGATCAGTCCGCCTGCGCCAGCGCGCCTCCGGCCAGTTGCCGGGCGCGCTGAGCCAGCACACCGTGCTCGCCAACCAGATCTTCCGGCACTGTGGCGAAGACCCACAAGACTTCCCAACTGAGCGACTCACCGGGCATCAGGGTTGTCAGATAGCCCTGCTGTTCTAGCTCTATATAGGTCCCTGCGCCATTGGCATAAAACTCAATTTCCCCTTCTCCGGGGGCCATGAGTTCAGCCGGTACATTCTCAAAGACCTTCACGAACAGATAATCATCAGACTGATAGGCCAGCCACCCCTCTTCGCCATCGGTCATCACCTTATGGTGCTCGGCGGTAAGATCGGCCCGCTGGTACTCATACCAACTGATGCCGTCGGCTTCCGCAAACGGCAGCCCGGAAAAATTACCAGTGGTATAAGGCGTTTCACCTTTGGGGAAAAAGATCAGCCCCTCGGCGGGTAAACGGGTAATTTCCCAGGGCGCCAGTGTCACCGTCTCTTCACCGGTGTTGCGAATTTGGTAGTCGATAACCAGAGTGTTTTCCGTGTTGCCCAGCGAGTAGCTTTTGCTCGCCGCGACCTTGAGCCCGGGGTCTGCATCCCCAACCAGGGTAACCCCCTGCTCTGTGAGCTGCGTGCGGTAGGGTTCCGAGTCGAGCGCCGCTGGCGGCGGCCACCCCCACTCACTCTGGGGGCTGGTCCAGAGCACATTGCCCCAGCTGTTGCTGTTGGCAGCCCCCTGGGCAGTCATCAATCTTTCTTTGCCCGCGAACACCACTGACGCGATACGCCCGCCGACACCCGGCGTTAGTGTGACTTTCAGTTGGTCCCGCTCGAGGACAACCTGCCCCTGCGCCATGGACAAGTAATCGGGCGGGGTAATGCCCGCGGAGGACTCCGGCTCAGGCGTGCAGGCGCTCATTACAAACGGCGCCAGGCACATAAGTGCTATTGGGCGGCGCATCAGTAGAGCAAGGTAAAAAGCTTGCGCTGATACTCAACCGCCAGCGGATCACCCTTGCCAAGGGCGGCGAGAATATCGGTAATGGCTTTGCGGGCAGCGCCGTCATTAAAGCCCCGATCGCGCTTGAAAATATCCAGCAACAGCTCGAGGGCGTTTTTGTGCTGACCCTCTTCGTTCATTTGCAGCGCCAGAGCGTAGGCGGCTTGCAAATTATCCGGATTGGCCGCGTACTCGGCCTGCAGCTTTTCCAGCTCGGGCGAGTCGGCGGCCTGCTTTTTCAACTCCACCACCGAAAGGGCCTGGTGGTAGACGGCATCCTGATCGGCCATTTTTACCGTCGCCAGCAGGCCCTCAGCCTCTTCCACCCGGCCCATTTCGGCATAACACAGCGCCAGCAGGCAGGTAATCATGGGCAATTGATTGGACACTTCGTGCGCCTGGCGCAGCAGTGGGAGGGCCTCGGCGTAGTTGGCCTCATCCATCCAGGCCTTAGCGGCCAGTACGTCGGCCTCCCAGGCTTTGGGCAGGTAGGGTTCCAGCAGCTCGCGGATTTGCGGCTCCGGCTGAACGCCACTAAAGCCGTCCACCGGCTGACCGTCTTTGATGATCATTACCGTCGGCAGGCTTTGAATACCAAACTGAGCCACCAGCATTTGCTGCTGGTCCGTGTTAATTTTGGCCAGTAGCAAATCACCCGGGTATTCACCGGCAATGGTTTCAAGCACGGGCATCAGAGCTTTGCAGCCCTCGCTGCGGCCCGACCAAAACTGCACCACAACCAGCCGCTTAAACGACTCGTCAATCACATACTGTTGCGCATTTTCGGCAGTAATATCGACAATGTTCATAGCCTTGTCTCGCCTTGTTAATTACTGTTGGGGGGTAATGGTAAGGGATTTATCAGCGCTTGTGAAAAGCGCGCTCCCCTCGCTGATGTAGACGGAAAGTGACATGTTCCTTTCGGCCAAATCGGCTAGCGCCGCCACCTCGTCAGCGTCCAAATGTCGCACGCTGAGAGAGGCCATAGCATTGCACTCTTTGGCCACACTCGGCCACCACTGATCACGCCCGCGGCCGGTACTATAGACAAACTGCCGGCGGGATCGCGAGCGGGCTTTTTTAAGCCGATCCAAGCTCGGTTGACCCACCTCAATCCACTCGAGGATATCGCCGGAGGGATCAACTTGCCAGACATCGGGCTCATCCTCGGTAGACAGGCCTTTACCGAAAAGTAAATCATCGTGCGCGTGCAGACACCACGCAAGCAGGCGCACCATCATCCGCTCTTCGGTTTCCGAGGGGTGGCGGGCCAGCGTCAGCCGGGTATCCAGATAAACATGCCGGTCGGTGTCCGACAGATTGAGATTGACCTTGTAAACACTTGCCCCCAGCGCCACGGATTACTCCGGGCGCATGTGAGGAAAAAGCAAGACGTCGCGAATGGACGGCGCATCGGCAAAGAGCATCACCAGGCGGTCGATGCCAATACCCTCGCCCGCGGTAGGCGGCAAGCCGTATTCCAGGGCGCGAACATAATCGGCGTCATAGTGCATGGCCTCATCATCGCCAGCATCCTTCTCGGCCACCTGTGCGCGAAAACGCTCGGCTTGGTCTTCGGCGTCATTGAGCTCGGAGAAGCCATTGGCCACTTCGCGGCCACCGACAAAAAACTCAAAGCGCTCGGTGACAAAGGGATTGTCGTCTTTGCGCCGGGCCAGTGGCGAGACTTCCGTGGGGTACTCGGTGATAAAGGTGGGTTGATCGAGCTTTTCTTCCACCGTCGCTTCAAAAATCTCAATCTGCACCTTGCCAAGCCCATAACTGTCTTTCAGCGGAATGTGCAACTTTTCCGCGACCTTGCGGGCCGATTCAAGATCGGCAATATCCTCTGCATTAAGTTCAGGGTTGTACCGCAAAATCGAATCGAAGACGCTGATACGGGCGAAGGGCTTGGCAAAATCATACTCACTGCCCTGATAATGGACGGTGGTGCTGCCTACCACGCTTTCGCACATGCCGCGCAGCATGTTTTCGGTGTGGTCCATCAAGTCGTTATAATCGGCATAGGCCTGATAGAACTCGAGCATGGTGAACTCAGGGTTGTGACGTGTCGACAAACCCTCGTTGCGGAAGTTGCGGTTGATTTCATAAACTCGCTCGAAGCCGCCAACCACCAGGCGCTTGAGATAAAGCTCAGGCGCTATACGCAGGTACATATCGATGTCCAGCGCGTTGTGGTGCGTTACAAAGGGTCGCGCACTGGCACCGCCCGGGATCACCTGCAGCATGGGTGTTTCCACTTCCATAAAGCCCTGGCCGTCCAGGTAGTTGCGAATAAAACTGATGCACTTTGAACGCAGGCGGAAGGTGTTGCGCACCTCGGGATTGACGATCAAGTCCACGTAGCGCTGACGATAACGCAGCTCCTGATCGGCCAGACCGTGATATTTTTCCGGCAGCGGCCGCAGGGATTTGGTCAGCAGCTTCCACTCGCTCAGGTTCACATACAGATCACCCTTGCCGGATTTGTGCAGCGGCCCTGAACCGCCGACGATATCGCCAATATCCCACTGGCCATCGCTGTCTTTAATCGCGTTTTGCACCTCCTTTGAGGCGTAAAACTGAATGCTGCCCTCACCGTCCTGAATCAGCATAAAGGGACCGCGCTTGGCCATAATGCGTCCGGCGACACTGACCTGATGGTCCAGCGCCTCGAGCTCTTCTTTGCTCTTGTCACCAAAGTCGGCCAGCAAATCAACGCTGACGTCGGTGCGGCGAAAGTCGTTGGGAAAGGCGTTGCCGCGCTCGCGAATGCTCGCAAGCTTGGCGCGGCGCTCGGCGATCAGCTTGTTTTCTTCCTGTGCGTTTAGTTGCTCGTCAGTCATAGCGGGTCACTTATCTCGATTAGAGTCCAGCCTTTAGGCTCGCTTCAATAAATTGATCCAGCGACCCGTCCAGTACGCTCTGGCAGTTGCTGGTTTGCACACCGGTGCGCAAATCCTTGATGCGCTGATCATCCAGCACGTAGGAGCGGATTTGACTGCCCCAGCCGATATCGGATTTGGTGTCTTCCAGAGCCTGCTTATCTGCGTTGCGCTTTTGCACTTCCAACTCGTAGAGTTTGGCGCGCAGCATTTTCCAGGCTTTATCGCGGTTGGAGTGCTGCGAGCGCTCGCTCTGACACTGCACAACCGTATTGGTAGGCTCATGGGTCAAACGCACAGCCGAATCGGTCTTGTTAATGTGCTGGCCACCGGCGCCCGAGGCACGGTAGGTATCGGTGCGCACGTCGGCCGGGTTAATATCAATCTCAATGTCGTCGTCAATTTCCGGTGACACAAACACCGAGCAAAAAGACGTATGGCGCCGGTTGCCCGAGTCGAACGGCGATTTGCGCACCAGGCGGTGAACGCCGGTTTCTGTGCGCAGCCAGCCAAAGGCGTACTCGCCCTCAAAGCGAATGGTAGCGCTTTTAATGCCAGCCACCTCGCCCGCCGATGCCTCTTCCAGCGTCGCCTTGAAGCCCTTGGCCTCGCCCCAGCGCAAATACATACGAAGCACCATTTCGGCCCAATCCTGCGCCTCGGTGCCACCAGAGCCGGCCTGGATATCCAGGTAGGCGCTGTTTTCGTCCATTTCGCCGGAGAACATACGACGGAATTCCAGCAGCTGCAACTGATCATCCAGCCCCGTGATCTCTTCGATCACATCATTCAGGCTGTCCTCGTCGTTCTCCTCTTTGGCCATTTCCAGCAGCTCGGTCAGGTCACTGACGCCGCTGTCCAGATCATCGATGGTCTTTACCACGGCCTCGAGGGACGACCGCTCTTTGCCCAGAGCCTGGGCGCGCTCGGGGTTGTTCCAGACGTCAGGTTCGCCGAGCTCGAGCTCGACTTCTGTCAGGCGCTCTTTCTTGGCATCGTAGTCAAAGATACCCCCTAAGCACGTCGGTGCGCGCCTTGAGGTCTTTAAGGGCTGTCAGGTGCGGATTGATTTCCATGGGTGCTCGCAAATGGTGTACAAAAGCGGCGCATTCTACCTTACAAACGGCCTGCACACTACCGTCGGCGACTGAAGCCAGGCTGGGTTCAGGGCGCGAAGAAATTGAGTATCCAGGCCACCACAATCACCTGTGGCAGAACAATCAACGGCAGAAACAGAGCGGTCTTCCAGGACTTCATGGTGTCTTTGATCACCATAATCTCAGTGTAGTCCGTGGCCACTCCGGCCATTAGAAACAGGAAGCTGTTGCCCGGGGCTTTGGCACGATTCATCAAGTCGGCGGCGATGGGGGTTGAGCCCTCAGAACAGACCTCGATAATCGCAGCGGCGACGGTCGTCAGCAATAAGCCCAGCAGGGTCGGACCGAACCAGTCGGCGAAGGCGTCAGCGGGTACCAGCGCACGAATGGCCGCGGCCAGTAACACCCCGAAGAGCAACCAGCGAATCACCATGCGCGATCCCTTGAGCCCCTCGCGACCCACCGCCGCCAGTGCTCGCGGCCTTAGGGTAATATCCGCCAGCAGCGATTTAAGCTGGGGGGCGATGGGTTGGGCCTCGCTGTCAGTGTCCTGCCCGTATGGGTTGTCGGCCAGGCGTCGTGCAGCGACGGCCCGATCAAAAATCAATCCGGCGATCACGGCAATCACCATGGACAAAAGAATAAAGGCGAGGGTCCAGGGTACCCCGATCAAGGCAATCATAATCAGCGTTAGCGACAGCGAATTCCAGGGGCTGGCAATCAAGAAAGCCATTACCTGGCCAAGGCTCGCGCCCTTTTGGTAGAGCTTCATGCCCACCATTAAAATGCCGTGGCTGCACAAATCAAGCAGTACGCCGGCCGCCGTGGCCCGCAAAATACCAGACAATGAACCTCCACGGCCGAGCAGAGAAACCACCAATGTCTGCGGCACAAAATGGAGCAGCCCGACAAACACAATCCCCAGGGCAACCCCCCACCACATGGTATTGAGCAGCTCAAACACGGCGTGCGCCATGTGCATCAACCAGCCTTCCGCCACCGCGCCAGTAAAATAGGCCAGATAAAGAGTCACGCAACCGATCAACGAGCCCCATAGGAGGATGTCCGGGCGCGTCTTACCCTTGAAGTTGCCAGCGGGGGCACAGCAGCTGTGCGCCGGTGTGGGTTCCGGGTCTTTATGGCACGGCTCACTCATGATGGTCCTCCAGAAGGGTAAAGGTCATTCCCGAATCCTCGCGGGTTAAACCTTGCAAAATGGCACATTCGGGCGCCTCATCACCGCGACAGCGGACAGCCAGTTCGGTCAGCGTCTGGCGCATGGCCTTGAGATGGCTCAGCTGCTCATCCAACTGCTCGATTTTGTGCTCCACCGCCCGTTTTACAGCGGCGCTGTGCCGGCGGGTATCACTTTGCAGCAACAGCAGTTCGCGACACTCCTCGAGAGAAAAGCCCACTTTGCGGGCGCGCGACACCAGGGTCAGTTGCCGGATATTCGCCGGACTGTAATAGCGGTAGCCATTTTCCTGGCGCTCACTGCACACGAGTCCCAGAGACTCGTAGTAGCGAATGGATTTGGGGCTCAGACCCGTGGCCTCGGCGGCTTCACCGATTTTCATTTTCGAACTCCCGATCAGCATTTACCCGGATACTAAACCTTCCAGTAAGGTGAAGGTCAAGCAGGCATTTTGACGCTTTTTGCGATCAAGTCGCCAGAAGCTGGGAACAATTCTCTTTAAAATGCGCAATTAGATAACTTTCTTCGGCCGATAAAAGCTATACAAACTCACATAAAAATAATATAAATCAACAGTTTATGAGCTATAGTTGACAAACAAAGTGAAATGTTGAAAATAACTTGAGGATAAGTAGACTGGATCAATGCTAACGATGGAATATCTGGACGTATCACACCCCGAATGGGCCAGAATGTGGGACGAACTTTCGCTGTATAAGATCAACGGCGGGGATCACCTGTGTATTAATGGCGGCCAGTGCTGGGAGTACATGGGCTCGACTCTGGATCACCATCATTTGCGCCATGCCTGCCACCCCGCTACAGGCAGGGCGGAGTATATCTACATTGAGCGCGCCCGCGCCGCAGTGGGCTGGGCCTAAGCGGCGCGCGTCAAGGCGGCAATCGTCGCGTTTACATGCCCATGTTTCTCAGGGCGTTGATGATCTCCCCGAGCACCGCAGATACCTGAGGGTGCTCCTCTTCAAAATCCTCAAGCATAGCCTCAAGCGTATCCACCGGTCGCGGGTCTGGACTTTCGGCCGTACCCGCCGCATGAGTGTGCCGCTCCAACTCTGCCATTAACCGCTGTTGCGCCGGGCTCACTTCGTCATTACCAAACAAATCGTGTAACCGGGTAATGAGATGATCGAGCTTTTCCTCTGACATAAGTACCTCGTATTCCAGTGAACGGCGCCTTACACTCTCGCCGGTTAAATGTTATAAAACGCAACGTGCATCGCACGCTATAACTATAACCAGTGCCCCTTAACGCCGTCCAGCAATAGGGGCCATTTGGGAACTTCACAGTGTCAGAGACTTCTGCCAAAACCACCAACGGGCGCACCACGTCTGTTGGACAATGGTTGCACCGGCTGTATCGCTTGCAGTTCGGACGCTTCCTGCTCGTCGGTGGCGCGGCAACAGTCTTGCAGTATCTGTTACTGATCCTTCTGGTAGAGCTGACTATTTTGCCCAACGTGGCCGCATCCGCCGCTGCCTTTACTTTATCGGCGGTGTTTAATTACCTGGCCAACTACTACTTCACCTTTCAGGCGACGCAAAAGCACAGCGAGTCGGCATTGCGATTTGCCGTTACGGTCGCGATTGGCCTGGGGCTCAACACCGCGGTTTTTTACCTGGCGGATATGCTAATGCCCCACTATGTGCTGGCGCAAATGCTGGCCACAGCGGTCACCTTGGTAAGTAATTTTCTACTACACAAATTCTGGATCTATCGGTAACGCATATGGCAACGGCAACTTTGGCAATTGTAGTCCCCTGCTACAACGAGCAAGACATGCTGCCGCAGAGCCTTCCGGTTTTGCTGGCAACTCTCGATGAACTTATCGAGAAGGGAAAAATTTCCAACACATCCAAGCTCTATCTGGTGGACGATGGCAGTCGCGACAACACCTGGGAGCAAATCGACCAGGCCAGTCTCGCAAGCAGCGGAAAGGTCGTCGGTATAAAACTCTCGCGCAACCGGGGTCACCAGAACGCTCTAATCGCCGGACTTGAGACAACGGTTGAGGATATGGTGGTCAGTATCGATGCCGACCTGCAAGACGATCCGAGCAACATCGAACGCATGGTCGATGAGTTTCACAAAGGCTCAGACGTAGTCTACGGCGTGCGGGCTGCACGCAAAACAGACACGTTTTTTAAGCGTTTTACCGCCGAGGGCTATTACTATCTGATGCGGCGCATGGGTGTGGATCTGGTGTTCAACCACGCTGATTTTCGCCTAATGTCCCGGCGCGCGCTCAATGCGCTGCTGGAGTATCGTGAGAGTCAGTTGTTTTTGCGCGGCATTGTCCGCGAGGTGGGCTTTACCTCCAGCATTATCGAGTACGACCGACAGAGCCGGCTCGCCGGTGAAAGCAAATACCCGCTGCGCAAGATGTTGTCACTGGCCTGGAACGGCATTTCCAGCTTCTCCACCGCGCCACTGCGAGCCATTACGCTGCTGGGTATTACCGCCAGCGCCCTTTCGATGCTGCTGATTGCGTGGGTCCTGATAACACGTTTTTTCACCGACAACGCCATTCCCGGTTGGGCCTCTATTCTGCTACCACTGTTGTTTATCGGCAGCGTGCAATTGCTGAGCCTCGGTGTTATCGGTGAGTACCTGGCCAAGCTCTACCAGGAAGTCAAAGCCCGGCCCCGCTATCACATCAGCGAGATCAGGGGCGAGACTGAACCTCTGGCAAAGAGCGGGCAAGCCATGCACCCATCGCCCCCAGCGTCGACAAAAACGCAATAGCCGTGGCGATGTCAAACACACTGGCGATCCAGCCCGAACCCCCGAGCAGCAGTAAAACCACACCGATAACGCTGTTGCTCACGGCCACGTAGTCGGTGCGCTGATCGCCTTCGGCCAAATCCACCACATAGGTCTTGCGTCCGACTCTCACACCTTGGTGAGCCAATGCGAGAAAAAAGTAGGCCAGCGGCAACATCCAGGGTAATGCCAGCACTGCCGGCATCATCCAAAAAGCCAAGGCGACGCTCGCCGCAACACTGGCTGTCATGGCAGCACCAAACATAATGACCAGACGACTGGAACGATCTGCAAAGCGCCCCCATGCCGGTGCTGAAATTAAGCTTGCAGCTCCTGAGGCCAATAAGAACAACCCCAGCATGTAAGCCTCAGTCCCCACTTCCTGCTGGGCCAGGGCGACGATGTATGGAGCTGTCAGAGCAGAACACAAGAGCATGGCCCGGGTAATGACAAAGCGGCGAAAGGGTTTGTCCTTAACCAACAGCCCAAGTGAGCCAAACGCTGTTGCCAAAGCGTTGGCCCCGCCGCTGGTGGCGCCGGGAAACTCCCGAATCATGGCGTACACCACCGCTGCAAGCAACCAGAAAGCCCCAGCTACCGCCAGTAAAAGGGCACAGTCACTAGGGCCGAACTCAATCCGATCGCGCTGCAAAAACAACCATACTGCAAAGACTACGGTCACCAATCCCGCTGCACTCGCCGACCAGCCGTTAATCTGACCGCGCCGCGTCTTGGGAATGGTCTTACCGAGCACATCCTTCGATGCCACAGAACAAAGACCACGCGCCAGCGAAAACACCACCAGTAGTACCAACAGCGTCCAGCCGGCCAGAGCACCAGAAAGAGTCAGCACCGTACCAGCCATCGCTAAAACAGCACCTGCTTGCAAGACACTGCCCAATACCCAGATCCACTTTCTAAGGGCACGCCCGCGCACAAACGCTGCGATCATCAGCTGTGGTAACAGCGAGCCCGACTCACGAATGGGCACCAAAAAACCGATAAATGCCACAGGCGCAGCCACCGCCTGAAACACCCAGGGCATGACAATTTTGGGATTGGTGAGGGTATCGCCACACTTGGTCAGGAAGTGACTCAGAATCATCAACAAAAAATTACCAGGCACCTCGCGACAGGCGCGCTCTTCAATGGCCTTACAGACCCGCGCGTCTTCTTCGTTGGTAAGTTTCTGATACAGTTCTTCCGCAAAGCGAGAATGTTTCATAATCGGTGAAGCGCTCTCCAATTCAAACCAATATACACGGTGCCTAAAGCATAACCCAACCCAATTCAACTGCGTGTTTTTAGCGCTAAGACTGGGACCTGGAAATTTTCAGAGCTGATATACGGTTTACGAGAAACCACGCACACCTTTATGATGGGCACGTGCTCGGGCCCAAAACGAGTGAATGTTAGAAAACACCTGAGGGCGTAAGCACACCCATCCTCACAAAGAATAGCTAGTGTTGGATGTCATGACATCCAACAGAGGCTGTGACATTGAAAAGATCGCAGCGAAGGCGATGCTGAAGGTATTCGTTCGCGACTCACCCAAACCCTCTACATCAACCGTCGGCCAGCCACAACTACGCCTATCAATCTCACACCGCTACTGAGCCTCGCGCAGGACAATCGCTGGCGGTGTGGTCACCGCATGGCGACAGCTAATTGCGCCTAGAACACCAACGAACACTGCGCTTACCGCGGGCGTCAGAAGCCAATACAGATAGTGAGGCTGCACAGGCACTTCAAACACGAACACTTGCAAACCCAGCAACAACGCCTCCGAGGCCATCACTGCAATCACGCCAGCACAACCGCCCAGCAGGGCAAATTCAATCCAGATGCCTCCCACCATAAGGCGGCGAGGGGCACCGAGCGCACGCAACAGGCCTGCCTCTTGTTTGCGCGCATCGATACTGCCGGTCACCGCCGCGATCAATACCAGGCAGCCACCCAGCAGCACCATGGCCAGTACCAGACCCACGCCATCGCTGACCTGAGAAATAATCGTCCGGATCTGGTTGATGATTCTGTCGAGTTCAATGACCACAACGGTCGGGTAACGCGTCAGCAAGGTGTTGATAAAACGCTTTTTCTCCGCGGGCAAATATACGCTCGTCATGTACATGGGCGCATAATCATCGAGTGCACCGGGCTCGAAGATAAAGTAAAAATTCGGTTGCAGGGATTCCCACTCCAAGGTGCGAAAGCTTGCCACCTCAGCCTCGGCGGCTAGCCCCCCGATCGAAAAGCTCAGGCGGTCTCCCAAAGCTATGCCCAAGCGCTCGGCCACCTCCTGCTCCACCGACACACCCGGCAGGTCTGCCTCGCCGCGCTGCCACTCGCCCCACCACTTACCAGCCACCACTTGATTATCCTCGGCGAGCTCAGCGGTCCAGGTCAAAGAGGCTTCTCTGTTCAGGGTATCTTCGGGTTTGGGTTCATCGTTTATGTGCGTCAGCCGCCCGCGCACCATTGGGTAGAGCTGCTCTACTTTCAGCGAGTCGGCGGTCAACAGCGCTCTGAAATCCTCAACCTGCGACGGCGCAATGTTGAGGAGAAAATGGTTGGGCGCGTTGTCCGGCACCTTAACCTGCCACTCCTCAATAAGCGACGTTCGCACAATGGTTAGGCTCAACAACAGCATAATGGCTGTAGCGAAGACTACCACCTGTAAAACACTGGCACCGCGGCGACGCTGGATACTGGCCAGCGCCAAACGCCAGCGGCTACCGGCTTGAGCACCGGCGCGCCGGCTGGTGGCCAAAAGCCCCAGAGCCAATGCACTGGCGAGACTGCCAACAACCGCAAGGGCCGCCAGTACCGTCAAACCGAGCACCAGATCGCGCCCGAACACACCGACCAAGAGAATCAAAACCGCGCACGCCAGAATCACTTGCCAGACAAAGGCTCCGCGCGGTATGACCATTTCCTGGCGCAACACTTTAATCGGCGGCACACCCGGCAAAAACCAAAGACTTGGCAGCGCAAAGCCCACAAGCGCCAAAGGCCCGCTCAGAAGGCTCAGCGCAATCGGTATCAGGCCACTGGGCGCCATCTCGATCTGGTAAAGCTTGAGCACCACTCGGGCAATCACCTCCTGCAAGAGTGCTCCCAATGCCAGGCCGAGCAACGATGCCAGGGCGGCGAGAATCAGCAGCTGAGCTAGATAAAGACCACGAATACGCCCGGCCGAGGTGCCCAGGCTTTTCAAAAGCGCCACCTGATTAATGTGGCGGTCGGCGAACTGGCGTGCCGCTAGGGCGATGGCAACGCCGGCCAGAAGCACACCCATCACCGCAGCCAGCACCAAAAAGCGTCGCCCGGACAGCAAGGTGCCCTGCAAGCGGCGTTGCGCGTTTTCAATGTCCATGACTTCTTCATGCTCGGAGAGCTTGGGCTCCAGCCACTGCATAAACTCAGAGACTTGCGCCTCCTCGCCAGCCAACAACCACTGATACTCCACCCGACTGCCCGGCTGAATTACCCGGGTGCGCTCCAGATCGGCCCAATTCATCAGAATACGGGCACCCATGACACTGAAGGGGCCACTGCCATCGGGTTCACTGGTAATCACACGGGTAGCCCTAAGACGCCCCTCCCCCACTTGCAGCGTATCTCCAAGCTCTATGTGCAGCAGAGGCAAGAGTCGCGAATCCACCCAGACCTCTCCGGCCGCTGGAATTCCCTGGGCACGCTCGATCAGCTCGGGCTCAAGCGCAAAGGGCGTTTGGCTGGTATCGATGTAACCGCGCAGCGGATACCCCTCAGCAACGGCCTTAACCGATGCCAGGTGCATTTCATCGCCGGCAAACACCATGGAGGCAAAGTGCACCACGCGAGTTTGTGCAAGATCGCGCCGCCTGGCCTCATCGGCCCATTCGCGTCTGTGAGGTTGATTACTGGTGACCAGTCGATCCGCACCGAGCAGGGAGTTACTCTGCTCGAGTAACGTGCCCTCAAGCCGGTCAGTGAACAGAGCAATCGCACTGACCACAGTAACCGCCAGCGCCAACGCGACGGACAGTAATTTGATTTCGCCACTGCGCCAATTACGCCACAACAATCGCCAGGCCAACATCAGGCAATAGCCTCGGCGCTGGCTATCATCAACTCCCCACCCGCGAGCTGTAACTGGCGGGCACAGCGATTGGCCAACCGCTCTTCATGGGTAATCAGCACCAGCGTAGTGCCGGCCTCCTCGTTCAGGCCGAACAACAAATCATTAATCGTATGGCCAGTGCTGCTGTCGAGGTTGCCGGTGGGCTCATCGGCAAACAGGATGTCCGGCTCACAGGCAAAGGCTCTGGCAATGGCAACGCGCTGCTGCTCTCCGCCGGAAAGCTGCGGCGGATAATGTCCGAGGCGAGCCGCCAGCCCCACCCGCTCCAGGTATTCGCTGGCGCGCTGGCGCGCTTTGGCATCGCCGACCAGCTCAAGCGGCAGCATTACGTTTTCCAGTGCCGTCAACCCAGGCAGCAGCTGAAACGACTGGAACACAAAGCCAACATGCTCAGCACGCACGCGCGCACGCCCCTCTTCGTCCAGCTCACCTAGATTGATGCCGGCAAGTTCAACCCGGCCGGTGGTGGGAACATCCAGACCCGCGAGCAGTCCGAGAAGCGTGGATTTACCAGAACCCGAGGCCCCCGTAATCGCCAGGCTCTCCCCTTTGGCAACGCTGAGATTAATGTCTTTGAGAATGGTAAGATCACCGGCGGCGGTCGTAACTGTTTTTCCCAACTGGGCGGCCTGGAGCATATAAGCCATGGAGTCTCCCTGGATAGGCGGGTCTGTAAACGGTTTGAATTTCACTGGATTCTACAATGCTTAATAGCTTAAGACGTTTAATTTTGGTAAATGGATGCATGCTGGCGCTGCTTTTTGCGCTGCAAGCGATGGCCGAGCCGGGCCGCATTCTGGTGATGGGCGACAGCTTGAGTGCCGGTTACGGTATCGATCTTGAGCAGGGCTGGGCCAATTTATTGCAAGAAAAATTGCGCGATCAGGGCTACGAACAGCGTGTCATTAATGCCAGTGTCAGTGGTGAGACGACCACAGGCGGCCGCGCACGGCTGGAAAAGCTGCTGACCACCCACTCCCCCACCCTTGTAATTCTCGAGCTCGGCGGCAACGATGGTCTGCGAGGCCAGCCCATCAAAATCATGCAATCGAATCTCGCTGCTATGATCGAAACGGCCAAGTCGCATGAGGCTCAGGTGCTGCTGGTGGGCATACAGATACCCCCCAATTATGGGGCGCGTTACGCCGACGCATTTAGCGATGTGTTTCCCGCTCTCGCGGATGAGTACGAGCTGGCGTTGGTGCCCTTTTTATTGGAAGGAGTGGCCCTGGATAACAACCTGATGCAAAACGACGGTATTCACCCCAAGGCAGAAGCGCAACCGATCTTACTCGACAACGTCTGGCGGGTGCTTGAGCCCATGCTCGCTCAGAGTGGCTCCAAGTAATCGATCATCAGCTGCAGCGATTCGTGCCCGCGAAACTCGTTCACGTCCAGCTTAAACGCAGCGCGCACTTTTTCGGCCGTCTGGCAGGGCCACACCGCCAGGTCAACGTTAAAGGCAATGGCGTCAATCAACTGCCGGCGCGACGGGTCCTGTGCCAACACCAGCTTTAAATGCTTGTCGCCGACAATCCGCTGCTGCACCAGGTAAAATTCACCGTCGAATAATGGCTCTGGGAAGTGCTGTCCCCAGGGGCCGGCTTCGCGCAACTGGCGTGCCAGTTCCAGCTGAAACTCCTCGGCGCGAAGCTCGCCGTCACTAAGCAGTACAACCTGCAAATCCTCTTCGCGGAGTTGACGTTTCACCTCCTGGTCAAACGCTTCACAAAACGCTGCATAATCTTGCGCCTGGAGACTCATCCCGGCGGCCATGGCGTGACCGCCAAACTTTTGCAATAAACCGGGGTGCGCCGTGGCGACCGCATCCAGGACGTCGCGAATGTGCAGCCCCGGAATAGAACGCGCCGAACCTTTGATCTCACCTTCAGCGGCGTCGGCAAACACAATCACCGGGCGGTGAAAGCGGTCTTTAATGCGCGAGGCGAGAATACCGATCACCCCCTGATGCCAACTGGCATCGTACAGGCAGAGCCCCCAGGGCAGCGGATTGGCCTCGTCGACACTGAGCTTGTCCAGCATGTCCATCGCCTCGCGCTGCATTCCGCTTTCAATGGCACGCCTGTCGCGGTTAAATCCGTCCAGCTCGGCGGCCAACTCCCTCGCCTGCGGGTAGTCATCGGCTAGCAGGCAGCGAATACCAATGCTCATGTCATCAAGCCGGCCCGCGGCATTGAGGCGCGGGCCCAGTGCAAAGCCAAGATCACTGGCCACGAGCCGCTCACGCTGCCGACCGGATACCTCCAGCAAGGCCAAAATACCCGGGCGGGCGACACCGGCACGAATACGGCGAATACCCTGCTCGACCAAAATGCGATTATTGCTGTCCAACGGCACCACATCGGCCACCGTACCCAGAGCCACCAGATCGAGGTACTGAGCCATATTGGGCTCTTCGACCCCCACCTCGGTAAACCAGCCCATGGTCGAAAGCACCTTCTTTAGGGCGTTCATAACGTAGAAAATAACGCCGACACCCGCAAGGTTTTTACTGGGGAAGTCGCAGCCCGGCTGATTGGGATTAACGATGGCCTCCGCCTTAGGCAACACTGAGCCGGCCAGGTGATGGTCGGTTACCACCACGGCCATACCGAGCGCCTGCGCGGCCCTCACACCCTCAACACTGGAGATACCATTGTCCACTGTAACGATGACATCGGGTTCGCGCTCGGCCGCAACCAATACAATTTCCGGTGTCAAGCCGTAACCATATTCGAATCGGTTCGGCACCAGAAAATCCACATGCTGCGCCCCCATGGCCTTAAGTGCCAATACCGCCAGAGACGAGCTGGTGGCGCCGTCAGCGTCAAAATCGCCGACAATCAAAATCCGCGCCTGAGCGACTACTGCATCGGCAAGTAGCTCGGCCGCCTCATCAAGCCCTTTCATGCCGGGCTTTAGCAGCCGCTTGAGCGTCAGCTCCAGTTGCTCTGGGCTATCGATGCCCCGGGCGGCATAGAGTCTTTCCAGCAACGCCGGCAAACCGGTATCCACCAACCGGTGGGCGGGAAGGGGACGGCGTTTTATGGTTTTCTGCATGGGGAGAACTCGTCGGTCGACTGAGGTCTGAGGGCCGGCGTACAAGACAAACTCACAGTGTGCCTTGTGCAAAAAATTTACGCGAGCCTGAGGGGCGATATCGACCCTCAGGCTCGCACATCAGCAAGCCAAATGCTCACGCATAAATTTATGCACGGTCTCGGTATCGTTGGGCAGGACTTCATAGCGCTCTTCTCGTTGGAAAAGATCAGCCATATGATGAGGCAACTGAGGATCGGTTTCCTGGCCGGCTTGGCGCACGGCCTCGGGGAACTTGGCCGGGTGCGCCGTCGCCAGGCAGACCATAGGCAGATCCCGATTACGACGGGTAGCTCGGGCGGCCTCTACCCCGATAGCAGTATGAGGGTCCAGCAGATACTCGGTTTTTTCAAACACATCGCGAATGACTTCAAGCATTCGCGCGTCATCCACTTTGTGGCTTGCAAACAGCTCGCGCGCTCGGGTCAGCGCTCCTTCGCTCAAGTGCATGGCGCCTGACTTAAACTCCTCCATCAAGGCGGCAATGGCCGCACCGTCGCGATCGTAGAGGTCAAACAGCATGCGCTCAAAGTTACTGGATACCATGATGTCCATGCTCGGCGACAAGGTATGCTGCAGCTCGTGCTTACTGTGATCGTTACTGCTGATAGCGCGGTGCAAAATATCGTTGCTGTTGGTGGCGATCACCAGCTGATCAATTGGCAGGCCCATGCGCGATGCCAGGTAGCCGGCAAAAATATCACCGAAATTACCGGTCGGCACGGAGAAAGACACCGGGCGCGCCGGGCCGCCAAGCGCCAATGAGGCATAAAAATAATAAACGATCTGAGCCATAATACGCGCCCAGTTGATGGAGTTAACCGCTACCAGCTGGCGCCCTTGCGGCAAAAAGGACTGATCGGCAAAACTGGCTTTGACCATGTTCTGGCAGTCGTCAAAGTTACCGTCGAGCGCGATATTGTGCACATTGCCTTCCAGCACTGTTGTCATCTGGCGACGCTGCACGTTGGATACCCGATTGTGTGGGTGAAGAATAAAAATATCGATATTCTCGCAGCGCCGGCAACCCTCGATAGCGGCCGAGCCGGTATCACCCGAGGTAGCTCCCATGACCACGACTTTTTGATCGCGCTTTTTCAAAATGTAATCGAGCAAGTGACCGAGAAACTGCAACGCAAAGTCTTTAAACGCCAGGGTTGGCCCCTGAAACAGCTCGAGAATCCACTCGTTGTGACCGGTCTGTACCAGCGGCGCTATCGCCTCGTGACGAAAACCGGCGTAGGCATCGTCAATCAGCCGGCGCAAATCCGCATCGGGAATTTCACCGGCGACAAAAGGCGACATCACCTTAAACGCCAGCTCCTGATAGGACAGGCCAGCCCAGCTGGCGATTTCTTCGTGGGAAAACTGCGGCAGAGTTTCCGGCACATAGAGGCCGCCATCAGAGGCAAGGCCAGTCAAAACCACTTCTTCAAAGGACAGTGACGGCGCCTGGCCGCGGGTGCTGATGTATTTCACGTCGATAACCTGAATGCAATCATGGAAGGGGCGCTAGGCGCCCGATTATTTTAACGGCTCTAAACGGATACGGGTAATGGGCCCGGTAATAGAGCTCAGCGCTTCAATTTTACTGATGGCCGCTGCCAGATCTTTTTCAACCGCGCGGTTGGTCAGCAAAATCAGGGGGACAATCTCTTCGTCTTCATCCGCCTCTTTCTGAATCAGTGCTTCAATACTGATGCCGGAGTCGCTGAGAATCGTCGCCACCTGAGATAAAACACCGGGCTTATCCAGCGCCGACATACGCAGGTAATACGCCGTTTCAATGTCCTCGATCGGCAAAATAGCGCTGTCGACCAGGCTGCTTTGGTGAAAGCCCAGGTAGGGAACGCGATGCTCGGGGTCTGCGGTCAGAGTGCGGGCAACATCGACGATATCGGCAATCACCGAGGAGGCCGTGGGCTCGGCACCGGCACCAGCGCCGTAGTACATGGTCGGCCCTACGGCATCGCCTTTGATCATAATCGCGTTCATGACCCCATCGACATTCGCCAATTGACGGCGCTCGGGGATCAAGGTCGGGTGCACCCGCAGCTCGATGCCATCGGCCACCCTACGGGCAATGCCCAAGTGCTTGATACGATAGCCCAGCTCATCGGCGTAGGCCACATCCACAGGCTCGATCTTGCTGATACCCTCGGTAAAGACTTTGTCGAACTGCAGTGGAATACCAAAGCACATGGAGGCGAGAATTACCAACTTGTGGGCCGCGTCTATCCCCTCGACGTCAAAGGTCGGATCGGCCTCGGCGTAACCGAGCTCCTGCGCTTCCGCCAAAACGTCTTCAAACGCGCGGCCTTTGTCGCGCATTTCAGTGAGGATAAAGTTGCCCGTACCATTAATGATTCCGGCCAGCCACTCGATTCGGTTAGCCGACAGCCCCTCGCGAATCGACTTGATAATGGGAATACCACCAGCCACGGCCGCCTCAAACGCCACGGTCACACCGGCGGCATCGGCGGCAGCAAAAATTTCGTTGCCGTGCTCGGCAATCAGCGCTTTATTGGCCGTTACAATATGCTTGCCATTGGCAATGGCCTTGAGAATCAGCTCGCGCGCCACGGTGATGCCGCCGATCAGTTCGACCACCACATCCACGTTCGGGTTGCTGGCCACCTCGAAAATATCGCGGGTAACATTCAGCGCCGTCATATCCACCTGCGGATTGTCACGCCGGGCACCCACCTGCTCCACAATAATGTCACTACCGGCGCGGGCGTTAATGACGCGCTGGTTGCGCGCGAGAACATTGACGGTGCCACTGCCTACGGTGCCCAGACCGCAGATACCTATTCTGACCGGTTTCAACATTGATTCCTCTTATGGAGTCTGTATATAGAAAAGACGGCAACCTTACTCAGGCGGAAGGTTGCTGTCAATTAGGGGTGCCTTTTGGGGTTTCCGGAGCCTAACAGGCGCCTAGCATAGCGCAGGGGCTGGCAGACTCCGGGCAGTTTACTGGCCCTGTTCGATGCTTTCCAGCAAGCGATCCGGTGACTGAAAGCCGACAAAAAGGCGGCCATCGGGCAAGAGAATCGTCGGTGTTGCGTTCACCCCGAGCTCGCCACCTTTTACGTACTGGTGTTCAATCGGGGCGCTGTCGCAAGTAGCAGGCTCGACTTGCTCAAGGTTCTTAAGCTTGTCCAGGGCCGCTACCGGGTCCTTCGCACACCAAGCGCTTTCGAGTTTGGCCGCTGAGGGGCTGTTCGCACCGGCGCGCGGAAAGGCGAGATAGCGAATTTCAATACCCAAATCGTTGTAGCCGGGCTTTTTCTCGCCGCGCTCGCGGTAGCTGTGCATTTGAGTGTGGAGCCGACGGCAATAGCCGCAATCCACGTCAGTAAATACATAGGCGACGTGCTTGGTTTCACCCTCGGGGGCAAAATTGATGGTATCACCCTCTTTCAGGCTGGCAACAAAGTCCTTGCGAGCATTGAGCAAGTAGGGGTCCTGAATGGGGGCCAAACCGCCGTCCGTTACCTCGTACATGTCACCCATAATCACGTGCTGACCGTCACCGGTAATCATCACGGCCGGCCCACCGATGATCTGCACATTGTACAAACCGTCAATCACCGAGGGGCGAATATCACCCAGAGGGGCGCCGCCGGTGATTTTATTGAGCTTGGCGGTGATGGTTTGCTCAGGCGTTTGTACCGCACTGGGCGAGGACTCGGTTTCAGCAGCGTCCTGCGCACCGGCGGTAACAGCCCAGAAGGCAAGGCAGAGCAGGCAGGAGCGAACAGCGGTCAAAATCATAACTACGTCTCTTTCATTCCGGCGATAGCCAATTAAGGCCACGCAGTTTAACACAAGATAAGGTTAAAGCCTCAGCCACGCGGATGGTGCTGGCGGTGCAGAGACTGCATTCTGGCCTGAGCTACATGGGTGTAGATCTGCGTGGTCGACAAATCACTGTGTCCCAGCAACAGCTGAACCACCCGCAAGTCGGCGCCGTGATTCAGCAGGTGGGTGGCAAAGGCGTGGCGCAGCGTATGGGGCGAAAGCGGCTTTTCGATCCCCGCCACCCGGGCCCAGTGCTTTATTCTGTGCCAAAAGGTCTGACGCGTCATCTGGCCGCCACGGGTACTGGGAAAGAGTGTATCCACGGGCTTATTACCCAGCAATTGCGCTCGCCCACCCTGCAAATAACGATTGAGCCAGTGACTCGCCTCCTCCCCCAGCGGCACCAACCGCTCCTTACTGCCTTTGCCCACAACCCGAACCACGCCCTGGCGCAAATTCAACATGGCCAGGGTTAGACCCGTTAACTCAGACACCCGCAGGCCGCAGGCGTAGAGCAACTCAAGCATCGCCCGATCCCGCAGGCCAATCGCATCATCAGTATCGGGTGCGCCAAGCAAAGCTTCGACATCCGCCTCGGTCAAAAGTTTGGGCAGTGCGCGTGGCAGCTTGGGGTTATCAATGGCGGCTATAGGGTCCGCCGTCAGCTTGCCCTCGCGGATCTGATACCGATAGTAACCGCGCAGGCAGGAGAGCAGCCTGGCCGTGGACCGGCTTGAATAGTGCTGGGAGTGACGCCAGGCGAGATAGGCCATAACCTGCTCTTGCTCAACGGCGTTGAGTTCACAGGTGCCCCTCTCCTCGAGCCAACGGCCAAAAGCCTTGAGGTCGCGGCCATAGCTGTCTCGGGTATGAGCGGAGAGCCCCTTTTCCAGCCAGAGACTGTCAAGATAGGATTGAATTTGTATGTGATGTGGCGCTGTCATTGTCGTCCGAGCCCTTTGAGGTTCATTATGGGCATCTCAGAGCTCGGTTGGCAAAAACAAAAAAAGCCGGTGCAGCGTGCTGCACCGGCTTTTTGTCTTGCCAAACGCGATTAGGCGCCCAGCTTTTCCTTGATGCGAGCCGCCTTACCGGTCAGATCACGCAGGTAGTAAAGCTTGGCCTGACGCACATCACCGCGACGCTTAACAGCAATGCTGTCCACCTGGCGGCTGTGAGTCTGGAAGGTACGCTCTACACCAACACCGTGAGAAATCTTACGCACGGTAAAAGCAGAGTTAAGTCCACGGTTACGCTTGGCGATTACCACACCTTCGTACGCCTGAAGACGCTCGCGGTTACCCTCGGTCACTTTTACCTGCACCACAACGGTGTCGCCTGGGGAAAAATCAGGTACGTCTTTTTTGAGCTGTTCGTTTTCGAGCTCTTGAATGATTTTGTTGGTCATCTCGTTTCTCCTGAGAGTCTGTAGCTTCACAGCTAGAGTGAGTCATTAAGGTCCCGACGAAAGTCCGTCAGCAGCACCTGCTGCTCCTCGGTTAAGTCTTTTTGTTGCAACAAATCTGGCCTTCTCAGCCAGGTCCGCCCCAACGCCTGTTTCAGGCGCCAGCGCCGAATTTTTTCATGATCTCCCGAGAGCAAGACGTCGGGAACCGCCACACCTTCGAGCGCCTCTGGGCGCGTATAGTGTGGGTGATCCAGCAAGCCATCGGTAAAAGAGTCCTCTACCGCCGACTGCTTGTCGCCCAGCGCACCAGGCAAAAGCCGTATCACCGCATCCATCAGCACCATGGCCGGCAACTCACCGCCGGACAAGACATAATCGCCAATGGACCACTCTTCATCCACGACCGCCTCAATCAGGCGCTCGTCTATGCCTTCATAGCGCCCGGCAAGCAATATCAGGTTGCCGCCGAGGGCCATATCTCTGGCGGCGGCCTGATGGAAAACCCGCCCCTGTGGCGACAGGTAAATCACTCGGGCCTCGCCCGTCCAGGCCTTAGCACTTGCCACCGCATCGGCCAGAGGCTGGACTTTCATCAACATTCCCGGGCCACCACCGTAAGGGCGGTCGTCGACCGTGCGATGCTTGTCAGTGGTGAAATCTCGCGGATTCCAGCACTCGATAGCAACACGCCCCTCTTTCACAGCGCGCGCGGTAATGCCACTGTCACGCACCGCCTGAAACATTTCCGGGAAGAGCGTAACCACGGCTATTTTCAGCGGTGAATGTCCGCTTAAATCAGCGCTCACACTGGCTCCTGGGTTACCCTGTGGTCAGAATTCCGGATCCCAATCCACGATCATGGTGCCCGCTGCCAGGTCGATATCGACCACATACTGCTCCGGCACATAGGGAATCAGGCGCTCGCGCTCATCCACGCTGTCCGCATCGGCTGCCACCACCAACACATCGTTGGCTCCGGTTTCCAGCAGGCGGGCCACTCGCCCCAGACGATACTCACCACTCTCAAAGCGGCTAATTACGCTCAAACCCTGGAGCTGGTGCCAGTAAAATTCACCGGTCTCAAGCTCGGGCAGCAAATTCCGTTCAACCGCGATGGTTAGGCCCGCATAGCTGGCCGCCAAGTCGCGGTCATCCACCCCTTTCAGATGGGCGACAAAGCCCTTACCGTGGGGCTTTGCCTCGTCTATTTCGACTGTTTTTACCCCGTGAGCGGTTTTTAACCACCAGGGGGCGTAGTCAAACAGGTTTTCCGCCGGCTCGGTAAACGACTGAACTTTGACCCAGCCCTTTACGCCAAACACCGCGCTTATGCGCCCAACATCTACCAGATTGGAAGATCCCGCCGACATCGGGCAAGCAGCGATTAAGCGGCTTCTTTAACCAGCTTGGCAACGCGCTCACTCAACTGCGCGCCCTGGCCAACCCAGTAGTTTACACGCTCTTGATCCACGCGCAGGCGCTCTTCCTGACCGCGGGCGATGGGGTTGAAAAAGCCCACACGCTCGATAAAGCGGCCGTTACGTGCACTGCGGCTGTCGGTTACGGTCAGGTGGTAAAAAGGACGCTTCTTAGAACCACCACGTGACAGACGAATAGTTACCATTGATACTTTCCTGTGGTTGTGCGGACAGGCTGCGCCTGCCCGCGATTAACTGTTGCAAGCGACCGGACTCTATCCGGTTGCGAAAGGCGCCGTATTCTAAGGGAAAGATCTGGGTTTGTATAGCTTTGCTGCGCGAGTTTTGTGCAGATCCGGCTAGACCATATCCTCAAAGCGGTTGGGCAAATCGAGATTAATGCTTTGAGCAAAGCCCGGCAGACGCAGCTCGCCGTTTTCCAGGCGTATCTGACTTTCATCGATAAGGCCCTCGCCAAACTGATAAATGGTCGCAAACTCGCCTCTCGCTGCCGCTTCGTCATAGGCCTGCGCCGCCGCCCGGGTCGCCTCGCGCTTGGCCGCGTAGCGGGCGTATACCGCACCGCCATAGCGCTTTTCAAGCATGGCCTCGACCACCCGCGGCGAGAGCACACTGGCAGTGGCATTGTTGCCACCAAAGCCTTTGGAGTTCAAAAAGGCCACATCTATGGGCTCTTGGGGGGTGTAATCGGTGACGGGAATATGCAAGCGATCGCTGAAGACATCCTCCGCCACCCGGTCAATGGTCTTGATGCCCGGCACTATGCCGTACTTAAAAGTGCCCAGGCTGGCAATCAACTGATCGGCACTGGCAGGCGACAAGGAGTGGCCCACATAGGCCTTAATGGCCGCAACAGGCCAGCTTTCAATACCGAAGTAAGCGCCAATCTGGTCGAATATCTGCGACTCTGTCACCCGATTCTGCGGCGTGCTGGAGCCGTGCGCATGAATCATAGAGCGCCGGCGGATGACCTCATCGCCAACAATAGCGCGCGCCGAGGCCACAGCCTTGGCAAAGGTAATGTGATTGCCCGGCCCTGGAGCCGAGATAGATTTTTTAAAGCCATCGGCGTTGATGAACACATCGTTCACCGCCCCGTGAATATCCGCCCCCAACTCCAGCGCCAGCGCATCGTCCATCAGCACGACATACTGGCCGGATTCGGCGATGGTAAACCCGCAGTTATCACCAAACGGCCGGCTGGAGCGACGCGGATCGGTGCTATCGCTGCCATCGATTTTTTTCAGTTTGTCTTCGCTGGCCAAAGCGCCCATGGTGGCGTAGCCATCGATTATTTCTTGGGTTATGGGCGCCTCGGCGTTACCCACCACCGCCACACGGCAGCGGCCACTGGTGATGTCCTCCAGCGCCGAGCGCAGGTTGTAAAGAAAAGACGCGCAGGCACCGGCTATCGCCCCCGTATGCCCTACACTGCCCAAGATATAAGCGTTGACGAAATCCGCCGGCATACTGTTGAGACCAAGCGGGCACTGCTTGGTGGTGACCCGCCCGCCCCGCAGGCGCGCCTGCAGGAGACCGCCAAAGCCGTCTTCATCCATCTGACTCATGACGTTGCTGGCGTAAACGCCCACCTCGTCCGGCTTGACACTGGCCGCCACGGCCTCCCAGGCAATACCCAAAGAGCGCACCGCATCCGAGGCGGCGATCACCGCCAGCTGCAAGGCGCGGGGATGAAAGCGCGCGTTGTACAACTGAGCCGGGTCAAACCCCGCCGGCAGTTGCCCGGCAGATTTCACCGGGATGTCCCGGTAGCTATCGAGCTTTACCTCCACGGGGCCGGTGACCTCGACTTTGACCTTGCGCCCCTCAAGCTCTGTCACCTGCCAATTGGCGGGCACAGGTTCTGGCAAGTCGCGCGCCTTGAGGATAAACGTCTGGGTCTCAGTCTCACCGCCCAGACTCGCCGATTTCTGCCAGGCGGCAGAATCCACGTCAAAAAAAGAGGTGTCTATGCGACGAATCAGACTGCCATCCAGTATGGCTTGACCGTGGCGCGTCTCAATAGCTGCAAGACTTAGGCTTTCGCCGGTTTCATCGCGCCACTGCCCTTCCTGAAAGCGGATGATCCCCATCATTACGCCGAGCGCGGCCAGAGTTTCCTGGCGCTCTTTGGCAGGCAGGCTTTCGATAACCATGCGCCGAAAGGCGTGATGCCCCGAACTGCGCCCCGCGGCGTTGTAACCGCCAAAACCAACAATAACGGGCAATCGGGACATCTTGCTCTCCAGCTGTTTAACTCGGGGGACGTGATCGAAGGTCTGAGAGTGTAGAGCCATGGCGCGGCAACCGTCAGGGACATTTAAGACAAAACCTATGGTATTCTGGCCATCACACGCTTCACCCTCGCGATAGCCATGGAAACCACGAAGATCACCTTTATCCTCACTGACAACATGCTGGCCACAGGCACCGTGCTGCCCATGGAGATGCTGCACACCGCCTCGCTCGCCAGTGCCCGCAGAGACAAAAAAGCATCGCCCCGCCTAGAGATTAGAACCGCGTCTATCGATGCTGCGGTGCCACAAGGGCCGCATGGATTCACTTGGCAGCCGGAGCTCAGCCTGGAGCAGGCCAGGGACAGCGATATCATTTACCTTCCGGCGCTTTGGCGAAACCCGCGCCCGACACTGCAACGTTCGCAACCGCTGATCCAGTGGCTGCGAGAGTGCCACCAGCAGGGTGCCATTCTTTGCGCCGTGAGCACGGGCTGCTGCTTTATGGCCGAGGCCGGACTTCTGGACGGCCGGGTAGCGACAACCCACTGGCATTACTTTGACCAGTTTCAAAAGGATTATCCCAATGTGGATTTAAAGCGCCAACACTTTATCACCCAGGCCGGGCGCGTCTATTGCGCGGCGAGTGTCAACTCGCTTGCTGACCTGACCGTGCATTTTATTGGCAGGTTTTTGGATCGCTCGCTTGCCTCACACGTCGAGCGCCACTTTTCTCACGAAATACGCCGCTCCTACGAAAGCATGGCCTACTATGAAGACGCCGATCACCCGCACCCGGATGAGCAAATCGTCCAGGTACAAATGTGGCTCAGGGACAACTACGCCAGAAACATTACTATGAGCACTCTGGCCAAGCGCTTTGATATGAGTACCCGCACCCTAAACCGCCGCTTCAAAAGCGCCACCGGTAGCACACCTTTGGCGTACTTGCGCCGCACCCGCATCAATACCGCGAAGGATCTTTTGAAAACCAGCAACTTGTCCATTGCGGAAATCGCCGAGCGCACGGGTTATCAGGACACCACCTATTTCACTGAATTGTTTAAGAGCCAGCTCGACACCACACCCAGTGATTATCGCTCAACCGTCAGGGCCAAACTCTTTCGAACCAGTTGACGCCTTTCCAACTGCCACAGAGCGTTTGGAACGCCACTAAGCTTTGCCCAGCAACACCACATCTGCGCCTGCGATTTCCAAAGTGGCGCACCACCGGTTTGCCAACCAGGCAAAGGTCGCCTCACTGAAAAAGCACACATGCGTAGGATCGTTTTTATAATGCCAGCTGGCAAAAGCCTCAACGTCTAGCACCCGCTTAGTCATCAACAGGAGCCAACCGCCAGAGCGCAACTGCCGCCAAAGACGCTCCAACTCACTCGCAGGATCATGCAGATGCTCGACCACTTCGGTGGCCGTAATAAAATCGTAAGTCCTTGCAAGGGCAGCGGACTCGGGCGCGTAGAAAACATCGTACACGCTCACGTCAAATCCCTGCTCGCAAAGCATTGCTTGTAGCGCGGGAGCAGGGCCACAACCAAAATCCAGCCCGGTCATCCCCGGCCGCAACTTCGGTAACAGTGGCGATAGTGCGCGCTGCAAAAAGCGCCGATAACCGGAGTCTTCGACCGTGTTTTCATGCAGGTCGTATTCGGCCTTTTCATCCACGGCACTTAAATAGAAAGAAGGTGGCACAAACACCAACTGGCATTGGCGACAGCGGCAGTACTCACGTCTGCGATCCCGATAAAAGGGGATAGCCCCCTCGCGGCCACACAATGGGCAGGCAATTTTGTCCATACTCAACAAAAAAGTGCCGGCGTATGCCGGCACAAAAGCTTGGGGGTTAAAGGGAGGGCAGCAAGGCTAGGCCGCTTGAGAGCTGTCTTTGTCGGCATTTTCAGACGACTTCTGCTCGACACGCGGCTGAGCTGTTGCGTTGCCAATTTCAATTGTGCGCGGCTTTACCGACTCGGGCACTTCCCGCACGAGATCAATGTGCAGCAAGCCATTTTCAATGTTGGCGGCATCCACACGCACATGATCCGCTAACTGGAACCGGCGCTCAAAATTGCGCGCGGCAATCCCTCGGTGCAGGTAGGTGCGCGAGTCATCGTCTGCGGCTTTCTGGCCGGCAACCGTCAGGT
The DNA here is from genome assembly GCF_030518215.1 of Gilvimarinus algae. Lineage (GTDB taxonomy): Bacteria > Pseudomonadota > Gammaproteobacteria > Pseudomonadales > Cellvibrionaceae > Gilvimarinus > Gilvimarinus algae. The sequence continues at coordinate 543,962 of NZ_JAULRT010000062.1, read as the reverse complement.
GGTTCTGGTTCACTTCAATGGTTAATTCGCTGCGATCAAAACCAGCCACGGCCATAGAAATTCGGTAGTGATCTTCGCCGGTCAACTCGATGTTGTAGGGCGGATAACTGGGTTGGCTCTGCTCTGTACGCGACAGGGAGTCGAGCAAACTGGCGACTCGATCAAAGCCAATGGAAGAACGATACAGTGGAGAAAAATCAAAATTACGCATAGCAATATCCTCAATTTTGAGCAATATAAAAACTAGTGCCCATCCATCGGATCGGGCGGGTTGCGTACCCCTCAATAGAGCCGGCACAACCCTTATTTAAGGTCTGCCGTAGATAATTCAAGGTGCGGGTATTATTTTTTTTTCACAATATTATCGAGCGCTCCGGCCAGCTCGGGATAAGAAAAGCCAAAGGCGTGACTCGAGGCTTTTTGTGGCAAAACCCTATTGCTCGCGAGCAAGAGCTCCTCGGCCGCCTGACCCAGTGCCGCCTTAAGAACCCAGGCTGGCATGTGCAACCAACAGGGACGCCCCAGAGCTTCGGCCAAGGTGCGGGTAAAGTCGGCGTTACGCACAGGCTCTGGAGCGGTGCCGTTAACCGGCCCCTCGATTGTATGATCGACCAATAGCCAAATGATCAAATGTATCAAGTCCTGCCGGTGAATCCAGCTCATCCACTGTTGCCCCTGACCAATAGGTCCACCAAGGCCCAAGCGAAACGCTGGCAGCATCTGCGCCAGGGCGCCGCCGCCCTGCCCTAGAACGATTCCCGTGCGCAACAGGCACAAGCGTGCGCCAGCGTGCTCAAAACCTCGCGCCTCGGCTTCCCATTCCCGGCACAGCTGTGGAGCGAAGCCACTGCCAGAAGGGGTCGCCTCAGTGGCGGGCGCCTCACCCGTATCACCGTAAAATCCGATGGCACTGCCGCTGATCACCACCTCAGGGAACACGGCCAGACTGCGCAAGTGCTCAAGGAGGGCCGAGGTGGTCCCAACACGGCTTTGCAGCAACAACTCACGCCGCGAGCGACTCCAGCGCCCTGCCATAATCGGAGCACCGGCCAGATTGACAACGCCGTAATAGCCCGCGGGCGATAGCTGCATCAGGTCGGTCAGCACTTCCACCCGCTCGCCAAACTGTGCCCTCGCCACCTTAGGTCGGCGAGTGAAGACTGTGACTTTGAGGCCCCTCTCTAGCAACTGCGGCACCAGCGCCGAGCCGACAAAGCCGGTTGCCCCTGTCAACAAAATGGATTTCCCCTGAAGCCGCTGCCCCAACACCTCGCCCGCTTGCATGTGCTTTACACCTCCTGCTCGCTCATTTGCCAATGGCCTTATGTACGCCACAATGGAAAGCTGGTTCATTGAGCGTGGTTGATAATTCCGCCGCTGTCCAGCTCAGGGGCACCAGGCCCTGGGGAATCTCTGACGAGCTCACTAACGAAGGCAGGTAGGGCGCCGCCGGAGCACAGAGCACAGGGTTTAGGCGAAAATCAATGCACATCCGAGCGCCGCCAGCCACCCAAATGCCGAGCACAGTCGATTTTCAGCGGTTTCCTGGCAGACTGTTGTGATTTGACGAGTGCCGGTCCAGACTTTAGGCAAAAGAGGAGTGGTAAACCATGGCATCCTACACGCGCATCCTAGTAGCAGTCGCTCTGGGCGATGACCATCAGGCTCGGCAGTTACTGGAAAAAGCCTTAAGCCTGACCAGCGCCCGGAATATTCATGTGGTTCACGTTGAGGAGCATCCGGTGACGGGGCTGGGTGATCTCACCGGTCGCAATCACGCCATGAACGAGGCACAAATTCGCCAGCGGGTCTTTCCGGCTTTGCGCGAGCTCAGCGACGCCTATGGGCTCAATTCAGAGCACTTGCACATTGTCTTTGGAGACCCAGCACCGGAGATTCACGCACTGGCCCAAAAGCTACCAAGCGATTTGGTGGTTATTGGCAGTCACGGCTCTCGAGGGCTGAAAAGGCTGTTTGGCACGACGGCAGACGACATTGTCCATAGCGCCAGGATGGATACTTTGATGGTGTACACAGACGGGTAACCCGGCAAAAAAGCCGGCTCCTGTGAGCCGGCTCATTCGAAGGGACTGTACAGCAGTCTATTAGCCGTTGGCCGCTTTCGGCGCATCACCAAATTTGGCGTTTTTGCGCTCAACCAAGGTATTGAGATTTCCCAGAGAGTTGAGGTGAGCGTAAATCAGCTCTAGCCCGTCGCGCTTAAACAGATCGGTCACCTGCTCATCGGTCAGCGCCTTGAGCTTTTCACGCTTCACTGTGTAAAAGCCCTTGATGCTCATGTTGTTGCCCGCGTTATTGCGAAACTCAATATTCGCCTGCATCGGCTCTAACAGATCCAATTCCTTCAGCTTGCTGCAGAAAACCTTGGTCATCTCAGCGCGATACTGGTAGTCCTGCAAAAACTTCAGGATTTCTTTCAGGTATTCAGTCTGCTCGCCGTTATCGTCAAACAAACGCTGGCCTTCACTGCCATCAGCAACCAGCGCCTTGCTGTCTTCATCGATGCACAGAGTCAGATTCTGGCTGTCTTTGTCGCCGGCAAACACGAACGGATAGCGACGAATAAATGCAGGCACGTAACGGGTATCAAAAATCCCCTCGTCATTGAGCATCAGGTTTTCGCCCTGCTGCACACCGACAACCGCCAGTGGTGTGTGCTCGCCATCCTGATTAGGGGCAGAGAAAATCACTGGGAATTCAGCTGAGGCAAAAGGAATCTCAGTCGCCAGCAGGGGCACGGAGGTGAGCTCACCGGCAAAGTCGTGGGATGTTACCTTTACCGCCAAGTTGCGATGCTTATCACTGGTTACCGGCTGGATGTTGTCGTAAATCATTAACTGTTTGGTCACGTAAATACCTCGTTGTTATTGTCGAGCGCGCTGCGCTTCTCCACTCAAAATCAGGTGCACATAGTAGCATCTTATGCCGGTACTGCCACCACTCACGGGGCAAGAACTGAAGACGTTGGGGCGGACGGAAGAAATTCAAGCTAGGGGATGAAATGATCCACCCAAGAAGTGGCAAGCTGATGAAAATTAAAGGGAAAATGGTCGGAACGGCGGGATTCGAACCCACGACCACCACACCCCCAGTGTGGTGCGCTACCAGGCTGCGCTACGTTCCGACAGAGGTATTTTCGTGCGTTTGATGAGCTCGGCTCGCCAAACGAGGTGGGCATAATACCCGAATTCTGGCAGATTGCAATACGCAATAGCTGCCTTAGTTTTCAATAACTTACGAGAAGCTCAGGTTTTCAGAACATCGAGCACCTGCTCAAGCTCCGAAATCATCTGGCTGACCAGCTGGCTGAACTGGCTGGCATCCTGCTGAGCGGTTTCACCGCTCATTTGCTGACGAGCACCACCAATGGTAAAGCCCTGATCGTAGAGCAGCGAGCGTATCTGACGAATGGTCAGTACGTCCTGGCGCTGGTAGTAGCGGCGATTACCGCGACGTTTGACCGGCTTGAGCTGGGGGAATTCCTGCTCCCAGTAACGCAGCACGTGCGGTTTTACCGCACAGAGCTCGCTCACCTCACCAATGGTGAAATAGCGCTTGCCGGGTATAACCGGCAGTTCGTCGTTATGACTTGGTTCCAGCATAGGTCTCTACTCGGGCCTTCAGTTTTTGTCCCGGTCTGAAGGTAACAACCCGACGTGCACTGATGGGGATTTCTTCCCCGGTCTTGGGATTGCGACCGGGGCGTTGGCTTTTATCGCGCAGATCAAAGTTGCCGAAGCCGGATAGCTTGACCTGCTCATTGCACTCCAGCGAGCGGCGGATTTCTTCAAAAAACAGTTCGACCAGCTCCTTGGCCTCGCGCTTGTTCAGGCCCAGCTCTTCGTAGAGTTTTTCTGCCAAGTCCGCTTTTGTCAGCGCGCCGTTGGGCATAGGTTTCCCGCCTATCTCAGGGTTGCACCGTAGGTTTGGGTCACATGGTCCATCACACGCTCGATGAACCCGTTGATTTCCTCATCGTTAAGAGTGCGGGAAGGATGCTGAAAGGTCAAGCCCAAAGCCACACTTTTTCTATGCGGATCAATGCCTTTGCCCATATAAAGGTCAAATACCTTTAAGTCTGACAAATGCTCTCCCGCCACATTTTTGATGCTGGCCAGCAGCTCGGACACGGGCAAATCACGCCCGACCAGGAGCGCCAAGTCACGCCTTACAGCCGGGAAACGCGACAGGGGGGTAAAGGCTGGCACCCGGGCGCTGAGCAGAGACTTAAGCGACAACTCGAAGGCGAAAACACCTTCGGGCAGATCCAGATCGTCCTGCAACTGTGGGTGCAGAGCGCCCAGCACGCCGAGTCGCTCGCCCTCAAACAGCAACTGCGCTGTTTGACCGGGGTGCAGGGCTGGATGCGTCGCCGCCTGGAAGTCAAACCGCGCGGCCTGCCCCGTCAGCCCCAGCAGGGCCTCAATGTCGCCTTTGAGATCAAAGAAGTCTGCTGCCCGGCTCTCGTTGGCCCAGCTCTCCTCCGCCACGGGACCGTAGACTAGGCCTGCGAGCGTTGGCTCCTGGGCCACCCCCCCACTACCGGGCACGAACTTCTGACCCGACTCAAACAATCGAACGCGCTGCTGCTGCCGGTTGAGGTTATAGCGCAGAGTGCTCACCAGCCCGGGCAGGAGGCTGGTGCGCATCACGCCCATATCGGCGCTGATCGGGTTTTGCAGCACCACTGGGTCGATCTGCGGCTCAAACTGAGCACAGAGCTTCGGGTCGATAAAGCTGTAGGTCACGACCTCCTGATAACCTCTGGAAATCAGATGACGGCGCAAAGCACCAAGTTTCAGGCGGGACTCGGTATGGGGTTTGATATCCATACTCTGACCGGGCACTTTGGTCGGCAAGCGATTGTAGCCGTAAATGCGCGCCAGCTCTTCGAGAAGATCGGCCTCGATACTGCAGTCAAAGCGCCAGCTGGGGGCGGCGAAACGCCACTGCCCGGCACTTGTGGCCGTCTCGGTAAAGCCGAGGCGGCCGAGGATATCCTCAACGGTGGCCGCGTCCATCTGAATATCCAGACCACTGGCGATGCGCTCCTCGCGCAGCTCGATGGCCGCGGGCTGGGGCAAATGCTCGTTGACTTGCTCAATTACCGGGCCGGGCTGCCCGCCGACGATCTCCAGCAGCAAGCCTGTGGCGCGCTCGATGGCCGTGCGCGCCAGCTCGTAATCGACACCGCGCTCAAAGCGGTGCGATGAATCCGTATGCAGTCCATAGCTGCGGGCGCGACCGGCAATCGCCAAGGGATTAAAAAAGGCGCTCTCCAGGAAAATATCGCGAGTTTGGGCCGTTACCGAGCTTGCCAGCCCACCCATGATACCGGCTACCGCTAGAGGACCGCGATTATCGGCAATTATCAATGTCCCTGGGGACAATTCGATGTCCTGCTCATCCAAGAGCGTCAGGCGCTCACCGACGCGGGCCTCACGCACGCGCACCGCGCCGTCGATTTTTGCCAAGTCAAAAGCGTGCATGGGCTGGCCGAGCTCTAGCAACACATAATTGGTAACATCGACAATCGCATCGATGGAGCGAAGGCCGGCGCGGCGCAGCTTTTCCTGCAGCCACAGGGGGCTTGGGGCATCGACGGCCACGCCGCGAATGATACGACCCAGGTAGCGCGAACAGGCCTCTCCCGCCTCCAGGGTTACCGGCAAGGTATCGTCAATGACCGCTGGGACCTGCGGGGCCTGCACCTGGGTTACCGGCAGGCGGTTGATAACACCCAGCTCGCGCGCCAACCCCCGAACGCTCAGGCAATCGCCCCTGTTGGGTGTAATGTCCACTTCGATCACGGTGTCATCGAGATTGAGATACTCACGCAAGTCCGTCCCCACTGGTGCGTCCTCGACCAGCTCCCACAAACCGTCGTCGTCATCGCCGGCCTCAAGCTCAGTCTGAGCGCAGAGCATGCCAAAGGATTCGACACCGCGCAGCTTGGCTTTTTTTATTTTAAAGTCGCCGGGCAGCTGGGCGCCTACGGTCGCAAAGGGAACTTTCAGCCCTGCCCGTGCATTGGGCGCACCGCAGACCACTTGAACCTCAGCACCATCCGGGTGACCGGCCACCTGACACACACGCAGCTTATCCGCATCCGGGTGTGGCGCAATGCTGACGATCTGCCCCACCACCACACCGCTAAACGCGCCAGCAACCGGTTCGGCTGCGTCCACCTCAATGCCCGCCATGGTGAGCTGATCTATCACCTCGTGGGTGCTGATGTCTGGGTTGATCCATTCGCGCAACCAGGATTCACTTACTTTCATAATCCAATCTCTTAGCCTGTTCGGTTTTCGTGCTGTTGGTCGGTAGCCTGCGCTTAAAACTGCTGCAGAAATTTCAAATCATTCTCAAAGAACAGGCGCAGATCGTTGACACCGTAACGCAACATGGCCATCCGCTCGACGCCAATACCGAAGGCAAACCCGGTATAGACCTCCGGGTCGATGCCCGACGCGCTGAACACATTGGGGTGCACCATGCCGCAGCCCATGATCTCGATCCAACCGGTGTACTTGCACACCCGGCACCCTTTGCCATGGCACTGAGTGCAGCCGATGTCCACTTCCGCCGAAGGTTCGGTAAACGGAAAGTAAGACGGGCGGAAACGCACAGGCGCATCCACCTCGAAAAACGACTTGAGAAACTGATCCACCGTGCCCTTGAGATCGGCAAAGCTGATGTTTTTGTCCACCACCAAGCCTTCCACCTGATGAAACATCGGGGTGTGAGTCAGATCCGAGTCACAGCGGTACACCCGCCCCGGACAAATAATACGTATGGGCGGCTGGTTGGTTTCCATCACCCGCACCTGCACCGGCGAGGTGTGTGTGCGCAGCACATAGCTGCTGCCCGTCGTAGCAAAGTGCTTATCCTCGACGTAAAAGGTATCGTGCATGGCGCGCGCGGGGTGATGCGCAGGAATATTCAGCGCCTCAAAGTTGTGATGGTCGTCTTCGATTTCGGGCCCCTCGGCCACCTCGTAGCCCACCTGGGCAAAAATCTCAGCAATGCGCTCCAATGTGCGGGTCACAGGGTGCAGGCCACCGGTGTCGCGGGCACGCCCCGGCAGCGTGACATCAATGGTCTCCTGCGCCAGCTTGGCCTCAATCGCCTGGCGCTCGAGACGCGCCTTGACCTCATCGAGGCGCAGCTGTACCTGTTGCTTGGCCTCGTTGATTTTCGCCCCGGCTGCAGGGCGCTCCTCGGGCGAGAGCTTACCCAGCATTTTGGCCTGGGCACTGATCAGCCCCTTCTTGCCAAGATATTCCACCCGGACCTTGTCCAGGGCGGCCAGATCGTCAGCACTGTCTACCAGCTTGAGCGCCTCTTCGGTGAGCGCGGCGAGATTTTCCATCGCAGTATCCAATTGTTGTTGCGTTAGGTTTGCAAGGGCAAACCACGTTATTCCGGCAATAAAAAAGGGGAGGCCAAGATCAGCCCTCCCCTTTATCGCGTCATTGCACGGGCAGCGAGCCCGCCTGCGTCATTGCGGCGATTAAGCAGCCAGAGCTGATTTTGCCTGAGCAACAACGGCAGCAAAGGCCGCTTTGTCGTATACGGCGAGATCCGCCAGAACACGACGGTCCAGTGCGATGTTGGCTTTCTTCAAACCAGCAATCAGCTGGCTGTAAGTCATGCCCTCTGCACGGGACTGAGCGTTAATACGGGTAATCCAAAGAGCGCGGAAATTGCGCTTGTTGACACGACGGTCGCGGTACGCGTACTGGCCGGCCTTAATGACCGCCTGCTTAGCAACACGAAATACGCGCGAACGAGCGCCGTAGTAACCTTTTGCAGCTTTTAAAACTTTCTTGTGACGACGACGCGCCTCTACACCACGTTTTACACGGGCCATAATAAACTCCTCTTAAATTCTCAATGAACCAATTACTTGGCGCGAAGCATACGATCTACCAGCGGGGTATCAGCGGCGTTGAGCGTGCTGGTACCGCGCAGCTGGCGCTTGCGCTTGGTGGTCATTTTGGTGAGGATGTGGCTCTTGTTAGCGTGCTTGTGCTTATAACCAGAGGCCGTCTTTTTAAAGCGCTTGGCGGCGCCAGAGTGTACTTTAGCTTTTGTTGCCATGAGATAAAACTCCGCATTTGCAATGGATAATATTCAGTAACCAAAGGCAGCTAAAAGCCCGGCTACTATCTCTTTTTCGGGGCCAGCACCATAATCAGCTGACGACCTTCCATTTTCGGTCGCTGCTCAACTGTGGCCAGTTCCTCAAGATCAACTTCGATGCGCTGCATCATTTCCATCCCGAGCTCCTGGTGAGCCATTTCCCGGCCGCGGTATCGCAATGACACCTTGGCCTTGTCCCCATTTTCGAGGAAACGCATAAGGTTGCGTAGTTTGACCTTATAGTCTCCCTCTTCCGTCCCTGGACGAAACTTCATTTCCTTGACCTGCTGCTGCTTCTGTTTTTTCTTGGCAGCGGCCTTGGTCTTCTTAATCTCAAACAGGTGTTTGCCATAGTCCATAACCTTACAAACTATGGGTGTACTATCAGGCGCTATTTCAACCAGATCCAAATCGGCGTCCTGAGCCACTTTCAGGGCTTCTGTGAGAGAGACGACTCCCACCTGATCCCCGTCGGCTCCGATCAGCCGGACTTCATCCGCTTCAATTTGATCGTTAATACGGGCTTTCTTGGATTTGCCTTTAGCGTTATCTCTTTTGATAGTATCTTTCTCCTGTCAATTAATCTTGCGAGTCAGACGCCAATACCCGACTACGGTTAGCAACATCCGCTGCCAACAGGTCGGTAAAGGCTTCCAGACTCATTACACCCAGGTCGTTACCGTCGCGCGTACGCACGGCTACCTGGCCGGATTCCACCTCTTTGTCACCCACGACGATCAAGTAGGGAACCCGCTGAATGGTGTGCTCGCGGATTTTAAAGCCGATCTTCTCGTTTCTCAAGTCCGAAACCGCCCTAAACCCACGTTCTGAGAGGGTTTTTTCGATTTTTTGCACGTATTCGGCCTGATTGTCGGTAATATTGGCCACCACCACCTGCACCGGCGCCAACCAAGTGGGGAAAGCGCCCTCGTAGTTTTCGATCAAAATACCGATAAAACGCTCAAACGAACCCAGAATCGCGCGATGCAGCATAACCGGCACCTGTCGCGAGCCATCTTCGGCCACATACTGGGCATCCAGGCGTCCAGGCATGGAGAAGTCCACCTGAATGGTGCCACACTGCCATACCCGACCCAGGCAATCTTTCAGGGAGAACTCGATTTTCGGTCCGTAAAACGCCCCCTCACCCGGTAAGAGCTTCCAGTCGAGCTCTTTGGCATCAAGCGCGTCGGACAAGGCTTTTTCCGCCTTGTCCCAGACCGCGTCATCGCCGACGCGCTGCTCGGGACGAGTCGACAGGCGAATAATCACCTCATTGAAACCAAAGTCAGCGTAGACCTTGTACAGCAGGTCAGTAAACGCTGACACCTCTTCCTGAATGGCCGCCTCGGTACAGAAGATATGCGCATCATCCTGGGTAAAGCCGCGCACCCGCATAATACCGTGCAAAGAGCCTGAAGCCTCGTTGCGGTGGCAGGAGCCAAACTCCGCCAAACGAAGCGGCAGATCGCGGTAGCTGCGCAGCCCCTGGTTAAACACCTGCACGTGGCAGGGGCAGTTCATGGGCTTGACCGCAAATTCACGGTCTTCGGATTTGAGCATAAACATGTCATCGCCGAACTTGTCGGCATGACCGGATTTTTGCCACAGGCTCAAATCCACCACCTGAGGGGTTTTGATTTCCTGATAGCCGTTGTCGCGCTGCACCTGGCGCATGTACTGTTCAATGGTGGTATAGACCGACCAACCCTTAGGGTGCCAGAACACCATGCCCGGCGCCTCTTCCTGCATGTGGAAAAGGTCGAACTTCTTCGCCAGCTTGCGGTGATCGCGCTTCTCCGCCTCTTCCAAGCGGCGCAAATAGGCCTTCAGTTCTTTCTTGTCGTTCCAGGCGGTGCCGTAAATGCGCTGCAACTGCTTGTTACTGGCATCGCCGCGCCAGTAGGCGCCTGACACACGCATCAGTTTAAAGTGGCGCATCACCCGGGTATTGGGCACGTGGGGGCCGCGGCACATGTCCACGTACTCTTCGTGGTGGTAAAGGCCCACTGCCTGCTCGCCTTCGGCGATCAGGCCATCCACCAGCTCAACCTTGTAATCCTCTCCACGCTCGGCAAAGACGGTACGCGCCTGGGCGATGGGGGTCATCTGTTTGATCACGTCGTAATCTTTCTTGATCAGCTCGCCGATGCGCGCTTCGATCGCCTCCAGATCTTCCGGTGTCAGCGGGCGTTCGTAATCAATGTCGTAGTAAAAACCATCATCAATCACAGGGCCAATGGCCATTTTGGCCTCGGGAAACAGCTGCTTGATGGCATGGCCGACCAGGTGCGCAAAGGAGTGACGAATCACTTCCAAACCCTCGTCATCGCGGCCGGTAATCAGCGTAATCTCGGCATCTTGCTCAATGAGTTCGCAGGCATCCACCAGGCGACCGTTAATGCGACCGCAGACTGTGGCCTTGGCAAGGCCCGGACCTATGTCTTCAGCCACTTGCAGCAGGGTAACCGGCTGGGGAAACTCGCGCTTTGAACCGTCGGGGAGGGTAATAACAGGCATTGTCTATCCTTCTCAGTGGTGACCCCTACCAAAGGCCACTTGTGTGTTTGCGCTCGTGGCGCCGTTAAAAGCGGGCCAGTATATAAAAAGTGGCGCGGCTAAACCACCGCCACTGTAACGAAATGCCTTTTTGAGCCTCTTTAGTCAAAAGCCGGCGCTCAATGGGCCTCGGAATCAGTAACCCAAGCGACTCCAAAAGGTAGCCCCCTATGCTCAGCACCTTGTTCCACCAGTATCGCTCGGCTGTCGCCGCGCTGCAGAAGCTCGACGTCTTTGCCGGGCTCGCCTTAAGAGTCTACCTCGTGCCGATATTCTGGATGGCAGGTACACAGAAGCTAAGTCACTTCAGCGATACCGTGGCCTGGTTTGGCAACAGCGACTGGGGACTGGGATTGCCGCTGCCTTGGTTGATGGCGGCGCTTGCCACTGCCGCCGAGCTCGGCGGCGCGATACTGCTGGCGCTTGGCCTGTTTACCCGGGCGACAGTCATACCGCTGATTATCACCATGCTCGTCGCCATCGGCACGGTGCACCGGGACTATGGCTGGCAGGCCATCGCCGACCCGGGCGCCCCTTTTGCCACCGAGCGGGTCGAGCAGGCAGCCATTAAACTGGAGCGCGCGCGGGATATACTGCGCGAACACGGTCACTACGACTGGCTCACCTCAAGCGGCTCCTTCGTGGTGCTTAATAATGGCATCGAGTTCGCCGCTACCTATTTAATTATGTTACTGGCCCTGCTGGTCTGGGGCCCAGGGCGGTATCTTAGCGCAGATTATTGGATCGTCCGCTACGCATTCAGCCGCCTCGCCTCAAAGAGCCGCTAACAATGATATATTGCGCCCTGTTCAGGCACCGGCCGCCGGCCATCCCCTTTCTCGATACTTCCCCGCTTCAGGGGCGTAACACTAGAACGCGAGTACAGCCTTTGACGGATACTGACAACACCGACACCGAAGAGGCCGCACTGATCGAGGCAGCCCTGGCCGGGGATGACCAGGCCTATATCCGCCTTATCGAGCGCCACTACAGCGTGATGCTCACCGTCGCCACTGGCATTGCCGGCTCCTCACTGGCAGAGGAAGTGGTACAGGAAGCCTGGGTTTCTGCCCACCGCGCCCTGTCCAAGTTCGAAGGCCGCGCCAGCCTGAAAACCTGGCTGTTGCGCATCGTCAGCAACGAAGCGAAAAACCGGGCGAAACGCGAATCCCGCCAGCAGTCACTGGACGCTCTGCCAGGCGAAACCGACGGCCTGGAGGGCATGAAGTTTCGCGCCGACGGCCACTGGGCCAACGCGCCAGCGCACTGGCACCTCGACAGCCCCGAGGCTCTGCTGGAACAAACGCAACTGCACCGATGCATCAACAAAACACTGGCTCTGCTTCCGCCTGCACAAAAGGCCGCTTTTGTGCTTCGCGACTTAGAGCAGAGAAGCTTTGAGGAGATTTGCCAGCTACTGGATATCTCCAGCGCCAACGCCCGGGTGTTGGTTCATCGGGCACGCCTGAGTTTGATGCAAGTGATCGATCGCTATCAGGAGACCGGCCAATGTTGAAGTGTCGCGAACTCGCCCAACTGGCCAGTGAATATCTGGACGGCTCAGGGCCCAAATCGCTCAAATGGCAAATACGGCTGCATTTGGCCCTGTGTCATAACTGCCGCCGGTTCGTGCGCCACCTGCGAACCACTCGGGAATTGGCCGCTCGAGTGAGTGCTCTGGAGCCGGCCCCCAAAGGGCAAAGCGCCAAAATAGTGCAAATATTGCGTAGTCGAGACTGATTCAGCGGGGGTATTTACCGGCCTTTAACCCGATCAACACTTATTTACCCGGGAGCCTTGCTGGGCTAGGCGAACAAATAATGCTATGTTGCTGTCTTAGGCCTATCGGGGCCTTAGTCTGAAATGAGCCAAGAGTCCGTATAACGGTGACACGGGCGCTGGAGCCGAACCTCCCGCCTTAAGCCACCTCAGTAGTACACCCGGAGCCAAGAGTTACCTATGCTGGAAAAATCCAACCCCCTGCCCCGCCTGCATTCAGGTGTGAACTTTTCCCTGGCGTTTTGTTTTCTGCTTCTGCTCTCGCAACTGGCTCAGGCTCTGCAGCCCGAACCACTGGAGATCACCGCCGAACAGAAAAAGACCACTGCAGACATTGTCAGTGCTCTGCACGAGCACCATTACCGGGATCAGGACATCAACGACGAACTGTCGCAGAAATTTCTCGATAACTACCTGAAAACCCTCGACCCAGGGAAAAGCTACTTTATTCAGGCCGATATTGAGCAGTTCAATAAGCATCGCAATCAATTCGATGATGACTTCCAGAAAGGAGAGTTGAAGCCGGCCTTTGACATTTACAAACTCTATCGCGAGCGGTTTATCGCCCGCATGGATACCGCCGTTGCCCTGCTGGAAAACAAAGAGCACACCTTTGATTTTGACACCGAGGAAAGCTTGTTGGTAGATAGGGACAAGGCCAGCTGGCCAGCCGATGAGGCGGCCGCCAAAGAGCTCTGGCGCAAACGCGTGAAGGCCGATGTACTCAATCTGAAACTCGCGGGAAAGCCAGTTGATGAGGCCCGCGAGTTGCTCGTCAAGCGTTACAGTAACCAATCGCGGCGCATGAGCCAACAAACCGGTGAAGACGCCTTCAATGCCGTCATCAACGCCTTCACCATGCTCTACGACCCCCACACCAATTATTTGTCACCGCGCATGCTGGAAAACTTCAACATCAACATGTCGCTGTCGCTCGAAGGTATTGGTGCCATGCTGCAAAGCGAGGACGAATACACCAAAGTTGTCCGCCTGATTCCCGCTGGCCCAGCAGACAAGCAGGGTCAGCTCAAACCGGCCGATCGCATCGTCGGTGTCGGCCAGGGCACTGATGGTGAAATCGCTGATGTGGTGGGCTGGCGACTGGACGAAGTGGTCGATCTAATTCGCGGCAAAAAAGACAGCATAGTGCGTCTTGAGGTACTGCCTGCCAAGGCCGCCGCCGGCAGCACGACCCACATCGTGAGCATCAAGCGCGACAAGGTAAAACTGGAAGAACAAGCGGCTCAAAAAGCCGTATTCGAGCTGACCGATGAGAGCGAGAACAGCTATAAAATTGGCGTGATCGACATCCCAACCTTTTACATGGACTTCGAGGCCTACCGCAAACGCGACCCCAACTACAAAAGCACCACGCGGGATGTGTTTAAGCTACTCGGCGAGCTGGCAGCGGAAAACGTGGATGGCATCATTGTCGATCTTCGCAACAACGGCGGCGGCTCTCTGCACGAGGCCACGTCGCTGACCGACCTGTTTATCGACCAGGGCCCGGTGGTACAGATTCGCCAAACCAATCAACTCATTTCGCGCAACTACCGCTCTCACTCCAAGGCGGTGTTCCGCGGCCCCATCGTCGTACTGATCAACAGACTCAGTGCCTCGGCCTCTGAAATTTTTGCTGGCGCCATTCAGGACTACGGCCGCGGTATTATTGTCGGCAGCCAGTCCTTCGGCAAAGGCTCGGTGCAGTCGCTGCAACCTCTGAAGTACGGACAGCTGAAGATTACCGAATCCAAGTTCTACCGCGTCTCCGGGGACAGCACCCAACACCGTGGCGTGCTGCCCGATATCGAGCTGCCAGAGCTAATCGACCCAAGTGAGGTCGGCGAAAGTAGTTACGATTACGCCCTGCCCTGGGACAACATTCACGCGGTCAAACACGACCGCTACTTTGACATCGCCAAACTGCTGCCAGCGATTGAGCAAACTCATCGCGATAGGGTGAAATCCGATCCAGATTTCATTTTCCTCACCGAGCAGCAGACCCTGGTGGAGGAGAACTCAAGCAAAGACCGAATTTCGCTCAGCGAGAAGACCCGCCTGAGCGAGAAGGCGGGCTTTGAACAACAGCTTCTGTCACTTGAGAACAAGCGCCGCAAAGCCAAGGGCCTCGCCGTTTACGAGAGTTTTGAAGACATTGACAGCGAGCAGAGCAGTGTCGAGGCCGACCCTGAAGAGCAGGCCATGGACACGGGCCCAGATAAAATTGAGCCAGAGAAAGACCCATTTCTGACGGAAGCCGGTTTTATTCTTATGGATTTTATTCGCGGCACCCAAAGTGATGAAGCTCCCAAGGTTGCCAACTTCTGAGACTCCGCCGGTGGCTAGCCACCGGCCCCTCCACAACCCCACAACAACCAGACTTGTCATGAAAGCCATATCGTTTAACATCAACAGCATACGCTCGCGCCTGCATCAATTGCAGGCGATTGTCGATAAATACAATCCCGATTTTATTGGTCTGCAGGAAACCAAGGTCGCCGACGACCAGTTCCCCCTGGCCGATGTGGAAGCTATGGGCTATCACGTCGCCTTCCACGGGCAGAAGACACACTATGGGGTGGCGCTGATGTCCCGTCACCCGTTTGTAGAAACGCTTAAGGGTTTCCCCGGTGATACCGAGCAGTCACAACGCCGCTTTATCGGCGGAACCTTTGAGGTACCGGATTTTGGCCCCATCCGTGTCTACAATGGCTATTTCCCGCAAGGTGAGAGTCGCGACCACCCGGTTAAATTTCCGGCGAAAGAAAAGTACTACGCCGACCTGAATCAGCTGCTGCAAACCCAGCACAACGCCACCGAGCCTCTGCTGTTGATGGGCGATGTCAATGTCTCCCACCGCGACGATGATATTGGCATTGGCGAAGATAACCGCAAACGCTGGTTGCGCACTGGCAAATGCAGCTTTCTTCCCGAGGAGCGCGAGTGGTTGGATCATTTACTGGGTTGGGGGCTGGTTGACACCTACCGACAACTGCACCCCGAAGACAAGGACACCTTTAGCTGGTTTGATTATCGCTCCCGCGGTTTTGAAAGAGAGCCCAAACGAGGCCTGCGGATTGACCTGATCCTTGCCAGTCAGGCACTGGCGCCCCAGTGCGTCGATGCAGGTATCGATTATGAACTGCGCGGTATGGAAAAGCCCTCAGATCACTGCCCCATTTGGGCCAGTTTTAAAGCGAGCACGTAAAGCGGCGCCACTGACTTGGCCCTGGCGGGACACTAACCGGCGCTGGCGACGCCCAGCCAGCGCTGCAGCCTCCCCTCCAGAGCATCGTAGCGCAGGGGTTTGCTGAGCTGATCGTCGAAACCGGCTGAAAACAAAGCACTGACCTGCTCCTCATTGAGCTCCGGTATCATTGCAATCACTGGCACACGGCGGCGGCTGTTTGCGGCTTTTTCCTGCTCACGGATTTTTTGCACGGCGGCCACTCCCGAGCCATCGGGAAGCTCGCTGTCAAGCAACACTAAGTCAAAACGCTCTTTTTCCAAAATAGCCACAGCCTCGGGCCCAGAACTCACCAACTGCACGTAACAACCAAGCTTTTTCAGCATTCCCGAGGCGACCATCTGATTGACCCGGTGATCCTCCACCACCAGCACTCGCTGAATGCCTGGGCCGTCTGCCACCGGAGCCACAGGCTCGGCCCTAGAGGCCGGGGGCTCGGGGTCTGCGGGCACCTGAGTGAGAAGCCGCTGGCACAAAGCATCGTAGAGCTGCTTGTACATAATCGGCTTTTCCAGGCAACTCACTTGCTCGAAGCGCGACAAGTGCTGGTGGACCTCTTCGGTATCGCGCTGAAGCACACTCATGGCAATCACCTGCTTGAGATCGGCGGTGGTCTCAGCGCCCGCCAACTCCTTGGACAGCGCCAGCGCATTGAAACTGTTCAAACGGTTATAAATCAGCACAAGATCTACCGGCTCGCCACTGCTTGCGCAATCAGCCACTCGATCCACCGCCTGCTCGTAGCCATAGACTGTCTGCGCCTGGACACCCCAATTGCCCAGCTCGTCCACCAAATCCAGCGCCACCCGGTCCGGCAAGTCCACTAACAGCAGGCGCTTGCCGCGCAAACGCTGGTCGGCGCCTAAGGATTTACCGTGATGACTGATAGTCTGCAAGTGCACGTTGATAACCGCACGGTTGCCGCCTGAGGGGGTTTTCAGCAAATGAACGCTCCCCTCCATACACTCTGCAAGCCCCTTGCTGATGGATAAACCAATACCTACCCGGCCGGTCTGCTCGGCCTCTTGCAGCCGCGACTCGTCCACTTCAGCCTTGGCCTCGTCGGTGCGATGGTAGTGGCTGTCGCTGATTACGATCTGCAACTCACCGTTTTCACCTTGACTGGTGTTGTAAGTCACCTCGACAAATACGTTACCGGTGACTGAAAACTTGAGCGAGTGACCCAGCAAGGTGGCAACAATTTGGCGCAGGCGCGCAGCATCACCCCTCACGCGCGCCGGCAAGTCAGAGTCCATCAGATAGTTAAGCTCGACCCCCTGCTGGTGCGCTTCGAGGGAAAAATCCCGCACCAGCTTAGCCACCAGACGGCGCAGATCAAACACCGATTCATCCAGCTCCAATGACTTAGTGGTGATTTTGGAGAAGTCCACCACGTTGTTCACCAAGTCCAACTGCCGCTCGCCGGCCTTGCTGGCCATACTCAACAAGTCGCGCTGGCGATCCGACAACTCAGCATCGTCCACCAGTGACAAGGTGCCGAGAATATCATTGAGCGAGGCGCGAAATTCATGCCCCAGATTCACCAAAAACTCGTTTTTCAGCTCGATGGCTGCGCGGGAGCTTTTTTGCTCATTCTCGAGCCCCCTGGCGCGCTCGTGCAATACATGGTTGGCCTCCAGGCGCTCCCAGTACCCCACGCCGGTCACCCGCGCCTGGTGCACCAGCATCATGTAGAACAGCACCATGATTGCCGCGTAGAGGTAACCGTCAATGGTGCCGAGCAGCATGGCCGTTAAGGCGGCCGGAATCATGCCTATAAATAGGTAAATCTTCAAAAAGCGGATATAAGGAGCAAACACATTCGCCACCGAAGAGTAAAACACCACGGTGTAGAGCCACATCACCAAGGTTTCTTCGCGCATGCCCAGTACCCAGGTCAGACTGACCAGAATAACGCTCCACCAGACGGCCCCAAAAAACGACGCGAGAAAATATTGAGTGCGCCAGCGCTTGGGCGCTCGGGCGTAGAGCGCCTCAAAGCGGAACAAGTAGTAACTGCGCAGCAAGGTCACGAGCAAAAGCCCCGTCACCAGGACAATGGCAAGATTGGTTTCGCGGTAAAAAAAGTCGCCAAAGGCCAAGCTCAAGGCAAAGACGAGAAAATTGAGCACTAGGCCACGCCGACTATATTTGGCCACCCGAGCATCTGTGTCGTGAATGACCTGGCGGTCTTTTTGCACTTTGGAGGTGGGCGTAAACAAATCAAACATAGGTTATTGTCCGCAGAGGCTCTTTATTTGTCGATAACCTCGACCAAGAGCGTCTTGATGATAAACCCGAGAAGCCCCAACCCCAACGCCAGAAACAGGATGAAGGTCCCGAATCGCCCGGCTTTGGACTTTTTTGCAAGGTCCCAGACGATAAACACCATAAAGGCGATCAGGCCGCCAACGCCCAGATAGAGCGACCAGGTTTCAAACTGCTCAAATGACATGATCTGTTCCGATCGGGAAGCGCTTCACACAAGCCACCATTGTAACCAACTTGACCTGCCCCCGCATCCATGCCCGCTACCACAGACGCTAAAACTCTTTTACACTTTCGCAGGCCTCAAGATAACCAGAGCGCCCTGACAACCGATATAGGGACCGACCATGACAAAATCTCTGCTACTGCCAGCGCTGGCGTTGCTGACAAGCATTACCGCCTGCAGCCCCGAGGGCGAAGAATCCAAACTGGAGCAATCCGCCGAGCAAACGCTTGAGAGCGCCAAGCAAACCGCACAGGAAGCCGCCAAGGCGGCCGGTGAAAAAGCGCGCGAACTGAAAGACAAGGCCGCCGACATGGCCGATGACGCCGGCGATGCGGCCGAAGAGGGCTGGGAGAAAACCAAAGAGGTGACCCGCGAAGGCGTGGATACCGCCAAGGATCTGGGGCGCGAGGGCTGGGAAAAAACCAAAGAGGCGGGACGCAAAACCGCCGACGCCGTTGATGAGGCCATCGAAGAATAGCGCCTCTGAGCTTGGGGGCTGAGACACGCGCAGAGGCCGCACATTGAGGCAGCGCCCCTCTGGGCGCTAGGCTCCGTGTAGCGGCGCGTTGATAGCCCAGCAACCAGATCAGCCCCTACGCCCCAGATAGTGCACTGACCTTAAGCCCAATAGCTGGCCGCGGCCTCGTCGCTCGCTTTCGCCTCCACCCAGGCGCTGGCGCCACTGCGCCGAAACTCTTTTTTCCAAAAAGGTGCGGTGGTTTTGAGCTTATCCATCAAAAACTGCGCCGCCGCAAAGGCCTCACGCCGGTGCGCAGCAGCGACTCCGACAAAGACAATTTGGTCACCGACACTCAACCGCCCTACCCGGTGCACCACACTCACCTGATCGAGCGCCCAACGCTCCTGCGCCTGGCCCACCAGCGCCTGCAACGAGCGCTCGGTCATGGCAGGGTAATGCTCGAGCTCCAAAGCCACCACCGGGTCGGCGCCCTCATCGGCGCGTACCCGGCCAATAAACAGGGCCAAGCCACCCGAGTCGGCGCCCGATGCGAGCAGGGCACGGTATTGCTCGCCCACATCAAAATCCCCTGTCTGCACCTGCACTTGGCCAGTCACCGCTAGCCCCCAGTGACCGGTGGAAACAGCGCCAGCTCATCGCCCGGGCGAACTTCAGCATCGGGTTTTATCATCTGCTGGTTGAGCGCCATCAACAAGCGGGTATCGTCCAGTGCTTGGCGCCAGTGAGGTTCGCGCACTTTCAATCGTTCGATCACCTCGGCCGCGGTGGCGGGCTTGTCCAGATCCAGCGTCAGCGCATCGCAGCCCAGGGTTTCTCGCAGACGGGCAAAAAACACCAGTTTAATCATCGTCGCCTCGCTGGTAATGCCCACGCCTGCCGCCACTTTTTTCCAGCAGGCAGAGCTGTGTCACCTCCATGGCCATATCCATGGCTTTACACATATCGATAATCGTCAGTGCCGCGACGCTGGCCGCCGTCAGTGCCTCCATCTCTACGCCGGTTTGGCCGGCCAGCTTGCAGTAACTCTCGATGCGGATTCTACCCGATGATGGCTGAAGCTCGAAGTTGATCTCTACTTTCGACAGCGCCAGCGGGTGGCACAAGGGAATAAGGTCACTGCACTTTTTCGCCGCCTGGATGCCGGCAATGCGCGCGGTAGCCAGTACATCGCCTTTTTTCATACGGTTCTCAGCCACCGCCTCAAGGGTTACTGCCGACATGGCAACATAGGCGCGGGCACGGGCCTCTCGCTGGCTTACCGGCTTGTCCGAGACATCCACCATGCGGGCGGCACCGCTGTCGTCACAATGTGTTAAAGTCATTTATCTCTCTCACTGCGGATTGACCGCAAACGGACTGCCCCGGAGGCCCCTATGCAGCTGCACCTGGTTAGGGAGCGCTGGCCTGCCAGCCACCCCTCACACATCCAGCTTTACTCCATGAACACGCCCAACGGCATCAAGGTGGCTCTGGCACTTGAGGAAATGCATCTCGCCTACGAGCCACACACCATCAACATACTCGAAGGCGATCAGTTTAGCGAAGCTTTTAAAGTTATAAACCCCAACAGCAAAATTCCCGCCCTGATCGACCCCAATGGCCCCGATGACCACCCCATCAGCTTGATGGAGTCAGGTGCCATTTTGCGCTATCTGGCTGACAAAACCGGCGAATTTATCCCGCTGGACCGGGCAGGCAAAAGTGCCTGTGATCAGTGGCTCTATTTTCAGGTAGGGCACATCGGCCCCATGTTCGGGCAGTTTGGGCACTTTTTCAAATACGCCCGCGACAAGTGCGACCATCCCTATCCGCTCAAGCGCTACACCGATGAAACTCGACGCTTATTAGGCGTGCTTGAGCATCACCTTGAACGCCACGAGTATATGCTGGGCGAAAGTTACAGCATCGCGGATATGGCCATAGTGCCCTGGGTGGAGTGCCTGGGAGGTTTTTACCAGGCCAGCGAGCCGCTCCAACTCGATGAATTCAAGGCGGTCAACCGCTGGCAGCAGGCGTGCACCTCGCGCCCAGCCTATGGCAAGGCGCGAGAGGTCTGTTCACTCTAAGTGAAACAGGCGTTGGCCGGTGGGCACTTGACTCAAAAGTTGTAAACCAGATTGATGTAGGTGGTGGTGTCGGTGTTTTCCTTATCGTCAGCGACATCGGTATCGTGGCTGACAGCATAACCGACTTTCATCTGCATACGGTCACTGATTTTGGTACTCAGTGACGTATCGCTCTGGTAGCGAGTGTTATCATCCGCCGCTTCCACGCCGAACTTTTGATTAAAGGTCGCGTTGCTTGTGATCAGCCACTTAAGCTCTGCGGCGCCGCGCACCATAAAACCTTCTTCCTTGACGATGATATCGTTTTCTTCATCTTCGACCTTGTCGCCCCAGAAATAACCCGGGCCGATTTCCGCATCGAGCGTTAACTTCTTACGGTCAATCAGCCGATTTCCGTAACCGGCTGACAAGGTCGTGTACTTGCGATACGCACCAAACTCATCATGCGTGTGCGAGCCGAAGACAAACAGATTCCCGTGCTCCCCGGAGAGCAAATAAGCGCTTTTCGCCGAGACAAAATACTTCTCCGCCGTTGTCTCTTTGTCTTCGCTGCCATCGTCGTTCTCTACCATGTCCTCTTTATAGAGCACGCTGGCGATGTACTGATTTTTCCAGTGAGTAAGATTCTGGGTAATGTCCAGCTTGCCGTTGACCGAGGTTGTTTCGGTATTACCCGTGGTATTGATCGCGCCCAGCTCGGCAGATACCACCCATGGCGGCGTCTCTTCTGCCTCATCCTGAGCGTGGGCAATACCTGCACTGAACAGCAGCGCAGCGGCACTTAAGTATAAGGTTTTCATCACATCCCCTTATGAGTCGATAATATGTCTGAGCGATATTATACACAGGCTGAGATGATGGTTGAGTTTCTGCCCAGTGAGAAATGTGGGGTACTACGCACGCTTTTGTTGATTGGATGCAGCGCCAAGTAATGCATGGTGACACAAAGCACGAATAACGGTTGATGTTGTGTATTTTGATACACCCTTGAAAGCCAAACTGCGCATTAAGGGCACCGCGTACAAAAGCTCTGCAACGCCCTTTGTCCAAGCTCACCGGAAACGGGTAAAATGCCCGGGCCCGAAACCAGCCACGAGAACACCATGTCTGCACGTCCCGAACTCAACCGCCGTTTCACCTGTGCCCCGATGATGGACTGGTCGGACAGGCACTGCCGCTATTTCTGGCGACTGTTGAGTCAGCGGGCTGTGCTCTACACCGAGATGGTCACCACCGGCGCGCTGATTTACGGTGACCGGGAGCGCTTTTTGGCGTTTGACCCGGCCGAGCAGCCCGTAGCGCTGCAATTGGGCGGCTCTGACCCACAGGCGCTGGCGCGCTGCGCCCAATTTGCTCAGCAGTGGGGCTACAACGAGGTCAATCTCAACTGCGGCTGCCCCTCGGACCGCGTGCAGAGCGGGAGAATTGGCGCCTGCCTCATGGCTGAACCCGAGTTGGTAAGAGACTGCATGAGCGCCATGAGCGAGCGCGTGGACCTCCCGGTGACCATCAAACACCGCATTGGCATAGACGACATGGACGATTACGACGGTCTGATGCGCTTTGTCGATACCGTTGCCGAAAGCGGCTGCCGCACGTTTATTGTGCATGCCCGTAAGGCCTGGCTGCAGGGGTTGAGCCCAAAAGAAAACCGCGACATTCCACCGCTTGACTACACCCTTGTCGCCAGACTCAAGCGCGAAAGGCCGGAGCTGGAGATCATTGTCAACGGCGGCATTGTGACCATGGAGCAGTGTCAGCGCCTGCTCGATGAGGTCGACGGCGTTATGCTCGGGCGGGAGATCTACGCCAACCCCTATCTGCTGGCGACCGTCGACCAGACGCTCTATGGCGACCCGGCGCCACCACCGAGCCGAGCTCAGGTCATGGCGCAGTTTATGAATTACTGCGAACGGGAACTGTCCAAAGGTACCAAGTTGAACCAGTTGACGCGGCACATCCTCGGGCTGTATCAGGGACTACCCGGCGCCCGGCGGTTTCGGCGCGAGATCAGCGAAAATGCCCACAAGAAAGGTGCGGGTATTGAGGTGCTGGAAAAAGCCCTCAGTCAGCTCGGCGGCGAGGCCCGCGCTTTGCCCGACCCGCAATAGCGTTTACAATAGCGCCTCTGAGGTTTTGGGGAGTGGTTGTCCGCGAACGGCCACTCACGCGCCCGCAAGTCCACCGCCTGGGATCCGTCTGGGCGGCTACCACAACTACAAGCTCCACGAGAGCAATCGGGGTGCCGCTAGCGTCAACTTCGCACTTTTGACAATACGTTTAGGAGCCAAATTGTGAGTACCAAACTCGAACAACTCAAGCAGATGACCGACGTGGTTGCCGACACCGGCGATATCGAAGCCATCAAACTCTACAAGCCGCAGGACGCCACCACCAACCCGTCGCTGCTGCTCAAAGCGGCCCAGCTGCCCGGTTACAAATCTCTGCTCGATGCGTGTATCAGCGCTGCCAAAAAAGAAGGCGGCAGCAGCGATCAGCAACTCAAGTACGCCTGCGACCACCTGGCCGTTGCTATCGGCTGCGAAATCCTCAAACTCGTGCCCGGCCGCATCTCGACCGAAGTGGACGCGCGCTTGAGCTTTGATTCGGCCGCCAGCATCGACAAGGCTCACCACCTGATCGATCTGTATCAGCAAAACGGCATCGACAAATCCAGAGTGCTGATCAAACTGGCCTCTACCTGGGAAGGCATCCGAGCCGCAGAGCAGCTGGAAAAAGAAGGCATTAACTGTAACCTGACGCTGCTGTTCGGCTTTGGTCAGGCGGCGGCCTGCGCCGATGCGGGCGTCTTTTTGATCTCGCCGTTTGTCGGCCGTATCCTCGATTGGTATAAAAACGCCACCGGCGAAGATTACACCGCGGAAACCGATCCTGGCGTTCAGTCCGTGCGCCACATCTACAACTACTACAAACAGCACAACTACGAAACAGTTGTTATGGGCGCCAGCTTCCGCAACACCGGCGAAATTGAAGCACTGGCTGGCTGCGACCGCCTGACCATCAGCCCGCAGCTGCTCAAAGAGCTGGACGAAGACACCGGCTCTCTTGAGCGAGTCCTGTCACCGAACAACACCGGTTCTGCCATCGACAAGCTGCTGGAAAATGAAAGCCAGTTCCGCTTTGGCCTGAACGACGATGCCATGGCCACCGAAAAGCTGGCCGAGGGTATCCGTAACTTCGCGAAGGATCAGGTAAAATTGGAAGACCTGCTGAAAGAGCTGGCCAATGCTTAATCGCATTGCCCGTTTTTTCGAAAGCCGCCTGTCTGAGGCAGGCGGCGATCAAGAAGCGCTCTCCGACGACGAAAAGCACCTAGCCGCCGCCGCTTTGTTGATGGAGGTAGCCGCGGCCGACCGGGTGTTTGACGGTGCCGAGCTTGCCGCGTTCAAATCCATTCTCTCAGAGGTTTACGGACTCTCTGCCGAGGAAGTCAACGAGCTGCAGCAACAGGCCGAATCCAGGCAACAGGATGCGACCTCGCTCTTTCAGTTTACTCAAAGGGTGAATGATCATTGCTCACGGGAAGAGAAGTTCGTACTGATCAAGTCCATGTGGCAAATTGCTCTGGCCGACGGGGATCTGGATAAATACGAGGAGCACCTTATCCGCAGAGTGGCTGATTTGGTGTATCTGTCGCACACGGATTTTTTGGTGGCGCGCAATCAGGCCAGGGAACAGGCGCAAGACTGAGCGCCTATTGATCGCCCTCTAGCATATTGACGAGGTTGGTAAAGGTTTTTTCATTGTCGCGGTTGAGCCCCATTAGAATGCGGTGAGCCTCAATGACCTTGCCTTTCACCACCTCTTCGTCATCCGGTTGTTCGCCTTCGGGGAGAGGCTCTGTCGCCTCAACCGGTGAATCCAGCTCGCTGACTATGGTAAAAATGTCGGCAAACCCCATGGTTTCAAGAATGCGGTTAATGCTTTCATTGGTGGAGAGAATGATCGGCCGCGAACCGTCGCGCTCCTCCCCGAGGATGGAAATTTTTGCCATCAACCCTAGGGTCGTGCTGTCGATGGCCTCGGCGTCAGACAGGTCAAACAGGACGCCGGCAAACCCCTCCCGACCAAACATGTTGTCAATAAACTGATCAAATGAAATGCACAGGGTCAAGCGCACATCACCCACCATCTTAATCACAAACACACCATCGTGATCGGCAACCAGAATCTGGCCAGGTCGCATTGTCAATAACCTCGGGTAATGGTCAAAATGGCGATATCGTCGGGTGTTTCGCTGACATCTTTAATCGCCAGGGCGTTGCATACGGTTTCTAGATTTTGCGCCTTTTGCGCCATTAATTCCAGTAAATAGGCCTCTTTTTCCTTGAGACTTGCCGCCGGTAGAATTTCCAAAACTCCATCGGAAAAGCAAACCAGCGAAAACTGCTCAGGCAACGTCAACGAGTGGACCTGCCAACTGGCGTTTTTAAAAATCCCCACTGGCTTGCCACTGCCCTGTAAAAACTCAGCCTTACCCTCAGTCACCAGCAGCGGCATTGGCAGGTGCCCCGCCACCACATAGCGCATTTCGTGTGTCTGGGTATCGATGACGCCCACAAAAAACGTGAGGTGATGATTCAGGCTGGTTTCGTTCAACTCGCGATTGATGTCCGCCAGCATACTGCTGGCCCCGGTCTGAAAAGACGCCTCATCGCCAAACAGCCCCTCCTCACGCACCATCCGGCTCACCAAGTGTTTCAACCAAATGGTCACAAACGCCGAGGAAGCCCCATGACCGGACACATCCGCCAGATAAAACGCTAGATAGCGACGGCCAATATGAGCATAGTCGACAAAATCGCCGCTGAGGTAGAGCGAGGGCGCAATATGATGAGCGACACTGTAGCCCTCAGCCGTAGTCTGAGGATGTGGAAGAAGTCGTCTTTGCACCTGTCGGCCGGCCACCTGATCGCGCTCCAGCACTCGCAAATTTTCCCGCAAGCCCTTATTGGCCCGCTCGAGCTTTTCCCGGTATTTTTTGTTCTGCGCCAAGAGGTCGCGGCGCTCCAGCGCCTTTTCCACCGAGTGCACCAGCACTTCCATATCCACAATAGGTTTAATCAGGTAGTCACTGGCCCCAAGGCGCAGCGCCGAAACCACATCGCTCATCACACCGGCACCGGAAATGACAATAACGGGCGTGTCGGCTGAGATATCGTGGAGATTTTTGAGAACGGTCAAACCGTCCATAGAGGGCATGCGCAGATCGGTGATCACCAAGTCAATGTCTCGCTCGGCGTAGAGGGCAAGCCCGGTGGGCCCATCCGCCGCCTCGACCACCTGAAAGCCGCTGTCTTCCAGAAAAGCAGCGATACTGTGGCGCACCGGTTTATCGTCATCGATGATCAATAGCGTGCGGCTGGTATCGGTCATTACTCTACCCGTTGAACCCAACTGGTGCCCGCCGGCCCGAACCGGCCAGCGTAATGGCGCATTACAGTACTCCCTTATAGCGTCACACGCAAGCGTCCCCGCCGCCTTACACAGACAGTGGTCTTACACGCTTTTCGCTGCTAATCTTAAGGCGCATAACAACAATCGCAGCGACCCACCCGAAGGAGTAAACGATGAGCCTATCCGGCAAACCCTTTGACGAGAAACGCGATTTTATCCGCATGAAAATTGAAACCCCGCTGGAAGCCACTCTCACCGGCGATGGGGGCACCTACAAAGGGATCTGCCGCGAACTGAGCGGCGGTGGCATGCAGCTGGAGCTGGACGACGAGCTGGCACAAGACAGCGAGTGGGAAATCAACATCGCCTCCAATCATGGCCACAGCCCTCAACTGCGGGCGGTGGTCAAAGTGGTGAGGGTCCTGCCTCAAGGCGAGCGTTTCGCCACTGGCATGCAGATTATCGAAGTGATCGACTAAGTTCAGAAGTCCTCAAAATCGTCGACGTCGCTGCCGAAGGAGTCCTCTACCTCGCCATCTTTAATCAGATATTCCCGGCGTTGCAGGTAGATGTCGCGATAGAGGGTGTACTTGTCAGAGCCGATATCCTGCTCCAGCGCGAGCAGACCAGCCCGGGTATCCACCAGCTCGGCCACCTTCACTTCATAGCTGGTACGGGTATGACCAATGTAGGTTTTCGGGTCGGTGACCCAATCCACCGGGGTGCCCGCTGCGTCGCGCAAGGTGCGCGGCCCAAATACCGGCAGCACCAAATAGGGTCCATCGGGCACACCCCAGACCGCGAGAGTCTGACCAAAATCCTCACCCTCCCCCCTGGGCATGCCCATGTGGGTAGCCACATCAAACAGCCCGACAACGCCGAGCGTGCTGTTCACCAAAAAGCGTCCGCTGTCCTTGCCCGCCTGGGCGAACTTTCCCTGCAAAACATCGTTAAAGACATTGCGCACTTCGAGAAGATTGTTAAACACATTACTGACGCCGCGGCGCACGGGCGCCGGGGTGACTGTGCTGTAGCCCTTGGCCACGGGCCGGATCACGAAGGTATCGGCCGCATCGTTAAACGCGAACATAGCGCGGTTAAACTCCTCCCAAGGATCTTGCGCATCGGAGGCGTGAGCAAAGACGGGAGCGCCAGCAAGCGCCAGCAACAATAAAATTCGGTGCAATGAATTCACGGGTACATTCCTGTAATATCCGCAGATGAAGAGCAGCTCTCGACACACGAACCCGCATGCCGATGGGGATTGACCGCGCAAGCCGAAAGCCTCGGCAACGTCGGTCACTCGATGGGAAGTCTGTGCCTAACCTCTAGGCCTGCGCCACCCGCCGCTGAACGATTGTTCATATTCTAGCGAAACAACCCAGGCGACACAATGCCGGTCTCAGTCCTGACACTGAAACCGCATTTCCAGACGCAGTTTACCCCCCTCCAGCGGGCGGTAACGCTCAAGCTTTACAATGGCGGCGCCCTGCTCACAGCGCTGCGCCGCCTTGCTGATTAACGCAAAGCGGGCTTGCAGGAGCGCCAGCGGCTCGGCCACAGGCGCGCTGCTCAACTCGAACTCACCGCCCTCGGCCCCTGAAGCGCTGGCGGAGGAAGACGCGGCCGCCGCGGAATCAGTGGGCTTGCGCTCACCGAGTCCCGACAACCAGCCATTAATACCCTCATCACTATAGTCACATTCACTGATGCGATTGACCGCGTCGTTGCTTTCAATCATGTCCACAGCCGGCTCACACTCCTGTTGCGCCAAAGCGCCGGGAAAGACGATCGTCGCTGACGCAGCCAAAGCGATACGGATAAGGGCTCTATGCATCATCAAAACTTGATTTCCATACCGACACCCAGGTAGTCGTCATCCCGGACCAGATCATCCTCATTTTGGGTAAAGTAGCCAAACGCCTTGATGGCCTTGGTGAACTTATAGTCTCCCCCGATACTGAAGCTCTCGCGCCCCTCTACCTTGATATCCGACTGGCCATACTGAGTCTTAAACACCCACTGGTCGGTAATGTCCCACTGAACAGAGGCAAAGTAACCGTCACCATCACCCTGCTCGTTATCGTACTTTTCATAGGCGCCGCCGATCTGTAAGTCGCCAAGAGTATAGGCGCCGATAACACGGTAGGTGTCCGTATTGGCGACATTGTCCTCCACATCCTGATCCATGGCGGCGGCCAGATAAATCGGCCCATCTGAATAGGCGATAGAGGCCGACACCCCGTCAATACCATCTACCTCCTTGGTAATGTAGGCGATCTTGCCCGTCACCGCGCCAAAGGACTTGGGCGTGACGTACTGGACGATATTTTTGGCACGGATCTCACCGGCAAAGATATTGCGAATATCCCCTTCCAGGTCGTTGAACAGGTCAACAGGAGAGGCCGCCGTTTTCAGGGGGGTATCGAACACACCGCCCATCAGTGTGCCGTACTGGGTCTGCACACCGAGATAGATGTTGCGTTGGGTCAGAGTCTGACCGCTGTTTTCCCCATCGTCAACGCTGGTTTCGTATTCGAAGCGGTAAAGAACCAACACATTGTCAGAGACCGCGCCGTCGCCCATCAGGCCGATGCGCGAGGAGTTGCTGATCAGCTCGATCTCGCTGTCCCCTGCTTCGTCGACTTGCTGCAGTGCCACATTGGCCTTGCCATACAGGGTAACCGCATTGGCGGATTGTGCCGCCATGACCACAAGGAAAGCCGTGCTCAAAACCGATTTTTTCATTGAATCGCCTCCGCCCACTCATGACAGTTAAATGTCAAGGTGATGAATTTTTAGTGACAGTTATATGACAAACGGCGCGTATAGTGCGAGGAATATATTTCATTTATGTTACAGACCCGGAGAAAAGCACCAAAAAAACGCATCTGGCGCACAATAGGTTGTTTCACAGTAACTATAGATGAAACTGGCGGGTTTGCTGCTCACTCGGCCCAGAGAATGTCTCTGGCGCTCAACTCTTCTAATAGGCCGGCGCCGTGTTCAATCAGTTGTGCCGGGTCGGGGTGCTCCATCTCTTGAGCCAATTGGCGCAGCGCCGACTCACCGGATTCAGTGCCAGCTTGCAGGATCTTGATCAATCGCACAGTGACATTATTGGAGAGCATAAACTCTACCTGTTCGGCGCGGTTGCGATAGACCAACAAGAAGGTAGGCTCCGGGGGAGGTTCCATGGGCTGAAAATCCGGGCCGAGGCGATGCACCGGATAGCGATAGCTCAAACACCACAGTAAAGGGGACACCTGCACTCGCCCGCCCAGCAGATCCTGAGCTTGTCTGGCGGCAGGTAACTCGCCCTCGGCTACATCTAGGGCCAGCTCCACCCACTCGTAATGCGCCAACTCAAGCAGAAATGGCGGGTCGTCGGGCGAACCTTGACGCTCATTTTGCAGGTAGGCCAGAAATTCCTGGCTGATTTCGAGAAAATACGGACTTTGACTTCGATGGGTAGAGACAAAATCCCTGACCAGAGCGTGCCAGCGGTCATCGTCGAGAATTTCGCGCAGCACGGGGAACCCCCCGGCGATGAATCCCTCGATGTTGTTGTAAATCAGGTCGCGGTATATGGCCAGGCGTCTGTCTTCAATACCCGCGGGTGCAGGATGAACGCCGGGGTGGCGCAAATGACGGGAAAGCGCCTCTTGCAAGCGCTCGGACTCACCCATTGTCATACTGACGACTCCGCGTGCGCACGACGGCCAGAGGCACCGGCGTCGCAACGCACTTGGCGCTCTCGAATTTGCGCCACCTCACCCAATAACTCGGGTACCGGCGGAAGGTTAAAGTCGCGCTCCAGCAAAGTCGGCACTGGCCCGGCCAGGGCATAAAAGCGCTCGAGAAGCTTCCAGGCCGGCGCCTCGACGGGCGCACCGTGGGTATCAACGCGCAGATCCTCGGCCTCATGATAATGGCCGGCAATATGCGCGTAGGCCACGCGCTCCAAAGGCATCGAGCGCAGAAACGTCTCGGCGTCGTAGCCATGGTTTACGCTGTTAACGATGATGTTATTGATGTCCAGCAGCAAGCTGCAATCGGCCTCTTCCACCACCGCATTAATAAATTCGCTCTCGCTCATCTGCGCGCCTGGGGCGCAGTAATAGGAGGCATTTTCGATGGCGATGCGCTGGCCGAGAATATCCTGGGCTCGGACAATGCGCTCAGCCACACGCCGGGCGGCGTCTTCAGTAAACGGAATCGGCAGCAGGTCATACAATTGGCCATCGTCGCTACAGTAACTCAGATGCTCAGAGTAACCAATAACCCCGTGATCGCGCATAAAACCTTTGACTGCCTTGAGCAGATCAATATTCAGCGGATCACGCGAACCAATGGATAAAGACAAACCGTGGCACACAAACGGAAAACGCTCCGTGTAGGCACGAAACTGGCGCCCTAGACGGCCGCCCACACCAATCCAATTCTCTGGAGCCACCTCCAGAAACTGGACCTCATTGGTGGAGACATCCGCCAAAGGGGCCAGAAGGCTCCGGCGCAGGCCCAAACCCGCACCGGCTATCGCAAAGCGATGCTTATCCATCAGTGGCCGCAAGCGCCTTCTTTATCTGACTTGCTGCCGCACTTGCCTTCCTTGTCTGCTTTTTCGCCGCCGCATTTGCCTTCGCCACACTTACCTTCCTTGTCGGCTTTTTTCTCGCCGCACTTACCTTCGCCGCATTTACCTTCTTTGGCCGCTTTTTTCTCGCCGCATTTGCCCTCGCCGCATTTTCCTTCCTTTTCGGCTTTGTGCTCACCGCACTTGCCTTCGCCGCACTTGCCTTCACCATCGTGCGCGGCAAGTTTGTAGCCTGAACCGAGAGATTCGGCCGCAAACGGATTTTCAGCGGCAGTGGCTACCGGCGCCATGGCGGCACCAGCCAGAAAAGCTGCGCCAACGGCAGCCGCGAGGGGGGATTTAAAGTTCTTATTCATCGGACCATCTCCATTTGTTTCATTGATGATGCGCAGCGAGCCTTATGGATACACCGCGCTCCCACTATAGAGTATCTGTTTTACGATTTGTTACACCCAGCTCGCAAAACCCCTTACTCTTTGCTTACCGAGCGCCGATTATGCCCCCACTTCCTCGCTCCAGAGCTTGTTGAGCCGTTTCACCGAAACGGGAAACCGCGTTTTCAGGGTCTGAGCGAAGAGCGATACTCGCAGCTCCTCCAACGCCCAGCGATAGCGGGCCAGCGCCGGATTCTCGCGCAGCTGATACTCGCCATGGCTGCTCAGATAGTCCGTCAACCGCTGTTCCAATGGCTCCAGCTCCGCCATCAGCATCCGGTCTTTCTGCGGGTTCAGGGCCGCCTTTTCCAGGCGGAGGGTAATGGCCTCAAGGTAGCGCGGATACTCGCAAAACCACTCGTAGGGCGTAAGGAAAACCATTTTGGGGTAAAACAAGCGATCCAGTTGATGGTTGATATCCCCAGCCGCCAGAGCGATCGTCAGGGCGTTCTTGCTTTGCTTGAGGGCTTTCTTGATACTCACCACCTGCGCCAGGGCCTTCACCAAAATACCCTCAAGGGCCTGAGCACGCTCCACCAAGTCGGGTTTCACCCGTGCCAGCGCGGCATCAAACGCCTGCTCGTCGCGCGGAATCGCACCATCGGCCATGGCCAGCTGGCAGGCCGCCGCCAGGCACAGGTCGTCAACCACCGCATCGCGTTTGCCAACCTGCACCACCGACAACCCGAGCTCCTTGCCTTTTAGCAGCTCTTTCCCAAGGTATTTAACGGTGTCCCGGCATTCGAGCAGCAGCAACCGGGAGACTCCAGCCAGCGACTGATCATGCGCCTGGCGCGGATCGTCCAGCACCTCCATGGCCGCCGAGTCCCGTTTATCGACCAAAGCGGGATAAGCGCGAATGGACAGGCCCTTACGCTTGAGCTCAATCGTCTCGGGCAGGGCCTGATCCCAGCGGGTGATGCCCTCGCGAGTAATATCATCGGCCGCATCGCGAATATTGCTCTGTACCGTCTCCCGGTAGCGCTCGCGCAGTTCGGCAAGATCACGGCTAGCGGCAATGGTCTTACCGCGATCATCCACCACTTTAATATTAAAGCGGAAAAAGTCTTCCACGCGGGCCTGCGCCCAATCCTCGTCTCTAACAACCACCAGAGTTTGGCGCTTGAGCTGATGGCCAAGAGCCTCGGTCAGGGGTACATTATCCGGCGACATGGCCGCCAGGGCTTTGTCCACCACATCCGGCACGGGGACGAAGTGTTTGCGCACAGCCTTGGGCAGGCTCTTCAGCAAATCAATGCATTTATCCCTCAGCATACCCGGCACCAGCCACTGCAGGCGGTACTCGGGCAACTCTTGCAGCAAGCTCACCGGCACATTGACGCTGACGCCGTCGTCCGGGTGCCCCGGCTCAAAATGGTAACTCAGTGGATAGCTGATGCCCTGCCACTGCAGGGTATCGGGAAACTGCGCTTCACTGATATCGGCAACGGCGCGCTGCATTAGCCGCTCGCGCGGAATTTTCAACAGCTCCGGTTGCGTGAGCTCCGCCTCTTTGCGCCAGGCCTCGAAGCCGGTGCGGTTAATCACCTCGGCGGGGATGCGCTCGTTGTAAAACTCGTAGATGACTTCGTCTTCAGCGAGAATGTCCCGGCGCCGGGACTTGGCCTCCAGCGCTTCCAGTTCTGCCACCAGATCCTGGTTGTGGCGGTAAAAAGCCGGCGGTTTCTGCCCGCGCTTGAGATAACGTCCCTCGACCAGGGCGGCGCGAATAAAGACTTCGCGACACTCTTGTGGGTTGATCTGGCTGTAATTAACCCGCTGCTTTTCCACCAGGGTCAGGCCGTAGAGACTCACTTTTTCAAACGCCTTGACCTGCCCCGAGCGCGGATCATAGTGGGGCTCAAAGTGATGGCGCTTGACCAGATGCTTCGCCGCCTGCAGCAACCACTCGGGCTCGACCTTGGCCACATCGTGGGCAAACAACTGCGAGGTTTCCAACAATTGCGCCGCTACCAGCCATTTGGGCCGCCTTTTTTGTTGCGATGAACCCGGGAATATCGCGAACTTGCGGTTACGCGCGCCGAGGTACTCGCGCCCTTCATTGTGAAAGCCCACGTTGCCGAGCAAGCCGGCCACCATAGCCTGATGAATCTGGTCGTAGCCAGCAGGCTGTGTGTTAAAACTCAGGTTGAGCTTTTTGCAGATAAGTTTTAGCTGCCGATGAATATCCCGCCATTCGCGCAGGCGTAAAAACGACAGAAACTCCTTTTTGCAGAGTTTGCGCAACTGGTTTTGCGTCAACTCCTGACGTTTGCTTTCGTGGAAATGCCAGAGGTTCACATAGGCGATAAAGTCCGAGTGCTCATCGGCAAAACGCTTGTGCATCTGATCGGCGGCCTGCTGCTTTTCCGCGGGTCGCTCGCGCGGGTCTTGCACCGAGAGAGCACTGACAATAATCAATA
Source organism: Gilvimarinus algae (assembly GCF_030518215.1). Classification (GTDB taxonomy): domain Bacteria; phylum Pseudomonadota; class Gammaproteobacteria; order Pseudomonadales; family Cellvibrionaceae; genus Gilvimarinus; species Gilvimarinus algae. The sequence continues at coordinate 510,298 of NZ_JAULRT010000062.1, read as the reverse complement.
CCTCTTCCAGCGCGCCCAGGTCGTTGGCGGCAAGCAGCATGCGCCCTAAGGTGGGATCCACAGACAGCTGCGCCAGGCGGCGACCATCGCCGGTAAGGCGGTGGCGTTTATCCACCGCGTGCAACTCCTGCAAGAGCTTAAAACCATCGTTGATCAGCCGGGAATCTGGCGGATCGACAAAGGGAAATTCGTTGATATCGCCAATGCGCAGCTGCAACATCTGCAAAATCACCGCCGCCAAGTTGGTACGCAGAATTTCCGCATCGGTAAATTCGGGGCGACCGAGATAATCCTCTTCACTGTAAAGGCGCACACAGATGCCATCGCTCACCCGGCCGCAGCGGCCTTTGCGCTGATTGGCACTCGCCTGGGAGATTGGCTCAATGGGCAAGCGCTGAACCTTAGTACGCACGCTGTAGCGGCTGATGCGCGCAACGCCGGTATCAATCACATAGCGAATGCCGGGCACAGTGATTGACGTTTCGGCCACGTTGGTCGCCAGAACAATGCGCCGCCCCTTATGCGCACTGAACACCCGATTTTGCTCAGCAAGGCTCAGCCGCGCGTAAAACGGCAAGACCTCGTAGTGGCGCAGCTCAGCCAAGCGTAAACGTTTGGCCGCCTCGCGAATCTCACGCTCGCCACTTAAAAAGACCAAAATGTCCCCGCCTCGCGTTTTGGCCGACTTACGCTCGTACAGGTCGATTTCTTCGATGGCTTCGATAATGGCCTGATAGCTATCGCTGTCTTCGCTGTCGCTGTCCACCGGCGGGCGGTACCAGACGTCCACGGGGTAAGTGCGGCCCGACACTTCAATCACCGGAGCACCGTTGAAGTGACGGGAAAAGCGCTCGACATCAATGGTGGCCGAAGTGATGATCAGCTTGAGATCGGGGCGCTTGGGCAGCAGTTGCTTGAGGTAACCCAGCAGGAAGTCGATGTTTAGGCTGCGCTCGTGGGCCTCATCGATGATCAAGGTATCGTAGCGGTTGAGATAGGGGTCTTGCTGGATTTCGGCCAGCAGAATACCGTCGGTCATCACCTTGATCAGGGTTTGGTCCGTGGCCTGCTCGGTAAAGCGAACCTGGTAGCCCACCAAACCGCCCAGCGGTGAGCCCAACTCCTCGGCCACCCGGGCTGCTACGGTTTGTGCCGCAATCCGCCGGGGCTGCGTGTGACCGATCATGCCGCGCACGCCCAGACCCAATTGCAGACAAATTTTGGGTAACTGGGTGGTCTTGCCTGAGCCGGTTTCGCCGGCCAGGACCACCACTTGATGCTCGCGTATCAACTCGGCGATGTCATCGCGCTTGCCGCTGACAGGGAGATTGTCGGGGTAGTTGATCTCACTGGGGACTTGCCCCCGGCGAGCCTCAGCTCGGGCCCTGGACTGCTCCCACTCACTGTGCCACTTGGCAAGAATGCGATCCACTGGCTTGCCCTGCTTTTCGCGCTCGCGCACATCCTGGGCCTTGCGGCGCAGGCGCTGGGCATCAATGAGCATTGCTTGCGCTAGCGGTTGATCGAGATTGAGGGGCAGGCTGGTCATAGCGTCTCCAGAAACAGGGGGCGGCTATTGTACCCTGTCCTGCAGATCTTAAAAATAAAATGGCCCGCCGCAGCCAGTGTGGCTGCGGCGGGCCGTATCGGACAATTACTCTTCGAGCAGCGAGCGCAGCATCCAGGCGGTTTTCTCGTGCAGTTGAATTCGCTGGGTCAACAGATCTCCGGTGGCTTCATCATTGGATTTTTCCACCACGGGATAGAGGGCGCGTGCAGTTTTGACAACAGACTCCTGCCCTGCCACCAAACTGGCGATCATCTCTTTGGCGGTGGGCACACCTTCCTCTTCTTTGATCGAAGACAACTCAACGTACTGCTTGTAAGTGCCGGGTGCCGGGTAGCCGAGAGAGCGAATGCGCTCGGCGATGTCATCAACGGCAACGGCCAGCTCGGTGTACTGCGTTTCAAACATCAGATGCAAGGTTTGAAACATCGGGCCGGTCACGTTCCAGTGGAAGTTATGGGTCTTCAGATAGAGCGTGTAAGTGTCTGCCAACACGCGCGACAAGCCCTCGGCCAACTGCTTGCGATCCGATTGATCAATACCAATATCTATGTCCATGTCGCCTCCTGACTACATTGAAAATATTTAGTTGAAATCTTAGCAAGTCTCAGGGCGTCGCAGAAAATCAAATTCATAAATTGGCTCCATTACCAAATTTAATTGGATCGAAAGAGCTAATAGACGTGCACGCCTGCCCTGTCAGACACCACCATAGATCGACCACCTCCTTCAGAGATGTCGACAGAGACGCCAAAAAACAAACTATCCGGGTCGTTCGACTTTATATATGTCGAGCTTTGAACACCAACCGGGCCTAACTTGTACAGCATCGCCGCACCAGAATTTGGCCTGGAGTTGTCCGCAGAGTTGCCTTGCAACCCCGTCGCCTCGCTCTCTTCATAAGGGGCCCCCACGGCTAAGTATTGCCCATCGCCACTCATCGACACGCTGTAACCGAAATTGTCTCCCCCCATGTGCTCGGTAGGAGAGATCCAACTTTTACTGTCAGCATGATTCAGCTGCAAACTCTCTTGATGCTCCCACGTTGACGAGGCTCTAAAAATGTGGACGCTCCCTTTGCCTTGATCGTCCAAAGGCGCGCCCACCACCACCAGACGTCCATCAGCGCTAACGGAAACAGAAGCCCCAAATGAATCGCCACTCGCATCATCTGGCCGGTGGAGCTTGGCACAATCTTCCATGTAGCAATCCCACCATCTACCTCTGGGATTCGGTGACTTCAACATGGCCGTTTGACTCCATATGTCCCCATTTTGCTCAAAAACATACACAGCACCGGCTTGGTTTTGCGAATTGTCATGGGGACTTATTTCCCCATCAATTCGTGCACTGTCTTCTCCCGGCGCGCCGACTACCAAAACATCACCATTGGCTGACATAGCGATTGAAGCTCCGAATTCATCTTGAGCATCCAAAACCTCAGGAGCAAGCGACGTTACAAAAGGCAATTCATCTCCAACGGAGTAAAGCCAGACCTCTGGCAGCTCGTTAAGATCACCGCTGAAAGAGTCGACCCCCAGCGCCAGCAAGCCGCCGTCTGCACTGACAGATATACTTCTTATTCTCCTGTTAAGATCACTTAACTGGGCCTCTGGCGGAAAAAACTCATCGCCATCGCTCTTGTACCAAGACAGGTAGGATTCCCCAATCGCTGAACTAAGACTGGGAGCAAGCGCCAGAAAGATATTCTTTTCGGCAGAATCAATAGCCAAACCATCAATAGAAGCAGTTTCTATACGCTGCACCGAATGCAGCTCGTTGCTTTCCCTCTCAGAGAAAATCACTAAATCAGAAGGAAGATAGCCTATATAGGATTCGTTTATGTAATAAGAGGGCGCATAAATGTTTCCGCTAGACTCACCAATGAGAGCATGCTGTCCAAACGCATTCTTGGAATAGCCGTCTTTCTCATCTTGCTGCAAAACTTGTACGGATGCGGCTGCTTCGCCCTCGGGCTCTACTTGTTCTGAAGCTGCACATACTTCACCAGTGCAGCTGAGCAATTGGTAGGCTGAACCCAGCTGGCCCAATATAAAGATATCTTTAACAAGCCGATCTCTGTCGAAGTCAATTCTTTCGTCAACGATATGCTCCTCACCCAAACTGTCTATTTCTATCAGCTTATAGTAGGCGTTCCCGGTCGATTCCCAAGAAAACAACAATCGTCTATTGGTTTGATATTGCACAGACAAGCTCGGAGAGGCCAGCGCATTCATACTAAAGGTGACGCTTAGCTCACAAGAGCTTTGCAGAGCACCCACAGTGAAAATCATGGCTTCCAGCTGCCCCGGACAACCGGTAATACTTTCGACGGAATAGCCTGGGTCAGGTTGAACGGTAAATTCAGCAACCGCTCCTGGCTCAAGTTGTATCTGAGAGGGTGTTACGGTCCCCTGACCCGTCGTTTCTGTTGAAACCTCCAAAGCCTCACTGCTACTGCTTGAGCTTGACGAGCTGGCCTCACTGGAGGAGCTTGAAGCGCTGTATTGCTGGCCACCCCCACCGCAAGCACTCACAGTGACTACGAATAGCAGAAAAAACCCTTTTTTGCACATAACCTCTCCCTTTTTAAATCTAAGAATCTGACAGGTAACGAAACCTAATACTAAGGTAGCTCTCATCAACTTAACTCAAGCTGAATGCTACTTGCCCCTGATCAAACACTATAAATTGACCCGACTCCATCGGCTTCCATGTTTCATTGTCGGTGAGAGGATGGGTGGCGATTATGGTAACCACATCATTGCAGGTAGTGTGCTCGCCAAAATCAACCGTCATTTCAGCGTCGCTTAACCGGGCTTCTCCAAAAGGTGCACGGCGGGTAATCCAGGCTAATTTGGTTGAGCAATAAGCGTATAAATACCGCCCTTCACTGAACAACAAATTAGTCACACCCATACCTTTAAGATGATCACACCAGCGCTTTAGTTGGCGCCAGTAATTGATCCGATCATTAGCGGGACCATCGGCCGAGCCGTAGCGGCTTTTTATTTTGGCCAGTAACCAGCAAAAGGCATGCTCACTGTCGGTGGTACCGACGGGAGTGAATTCTCCAAGGGGCAAATCAGCGGAATTTTCCAGCTGGCCATTGTGAGCGAAGGTCCAGTTTTGCCCCCAAAGCTCGCGAACAAAGGGGTGTGTGTTCTCCAGATTGACCGCGCCCACATTGGCTTCGCGAATGTGGCTAATGGCGATGCAGCTTTTCATGGGAAAGCGACTGACCAAACGGGCAATTTCGGAGTCGATACTGGGCGCACTGTCGCGAAAAGCGCGGATACCTTTGCCCTCATAGAACACAACGCCCCAACCATCGCGGTGGGGGCCGGTACCACCGCCACGATGCAAAAGGCCGGTAAAACTAAAGCAAAGGTCCGTGGGAACATTGGCCGACATTCCCAGTAGTTCACACATCTACTCTCTCCCGCAGATCCACACCCATGAGTACAAATGGTTTGCCCCGAGCCTGGTAGCGTGCAAAGGGTTCGGCGATGGCATCGGGCACTGAATCCAATGGCAGACACTGAAAACCGAGCGACTCGTAAAACCTCTGAAGATGCCCCAGGGCATAGCAGTGGAGCGGCTGAACAGAGCGATCGGCCAACAGGCGGCGCATCAATTCCCGCCCCAGCGATTGGCCTCTGCGCTCAGGCGCCACCGTTAAGTTGCGCAACAAAAAAACGCCGGAGTCCGGTTCGAGCACCCGGGCCATACCCAGTGTTTGCTCCCCCTGGCGCAAGCAGTAGAGGCGATCACGCTTGCCGCATTTGACCCGCTCTCCCCAGTGACGGTAAAGGCGCGTGGCCTCGGGAAACGCCTCCACCTGGGGTAAATACAGTTGCATCAGGGCTTTTTATCGTCCTCGTCGTCACTGCCGAGATCGTCCATCGGCAGATCATCATCGTCACTCGCGGTATCCTCGTCCACCGGAAACAGCGCTTCATCGTCCATACCCGGCTCGGCCAGGGCATCCAGCGCCGCCATGGGATCACTGTCATCCAGAGCCACGCTGTCAGAGGCTGTCGCTTGTGCCGCCTCGGACTCGCCCGCTTGCTTGAGCTGTTGCTCAAATTCATCCAGCTCGCTCTGCACATCCTTGCTGCTAAAGCGTCGGTAAGCCCAATAAATCAACCCGATCAATGCCAGATTGCCCGCCGCCACCGCGGCAATCAGCAGCCAGTTTATGCCGCTGCTCTGCCCCGTATCAACCGCCTTTTGTTCCGGCTCGGCCTCGGGCTCAGGGGCTGGCTCAGGTGCCTTTTCTGCCGGCGGTTCAGGCTCTGCTTCAGGTTCTGGCGCAGGTTCCGTCTCGCCGTTTAGCTCCCTCGCCAGTGCAGCGCGCTCATCGGCCAGGGCCTGCTCCAGCTGTTCAATTTCACGGTCAGCCTCGGTCACCACCGGGTCTCCCTCGGCGGGATAATCGAAGTATTGATTGGGCAGAGACTCATCAAAACTGGCGCCCGCCGCGTCTTCACCACTGGCATTGAGCTCAATAAGATAGCGCCCCGGTAATTCCGGCACCAGAGTCAGCGTCCAGTGGCCGGGCTCGGTCTGCGTTAACGAGCGCAAGGCGCTATCGCCGGTAGACTGCTTAACATGAGCAACGACCGCGCTCTGAGCGCTGTTGATCAACTGTGAATCGGCCTCCACGCTCAGGGTGTAGCTGACGGTCTTGCTGTCAATGCGCTTGTCCATGGCCACAGTAAACAGCGAGCCCACTCGCAGACGGTGTTGGTATTCGCGGGCAAAGGTTTTGCCGTCGACCACCAGCGAAATCAGATACTCGCCGCGCTCGGTAAAGGCCGGTAGCGGCTCGCTAAAGACACCTTTGGTCGGTGTTTCGTCGATTAGCTCTATCGCCCAGGAAGCGGGCGAACCCACCTGAGAGATACGCGCCCGGGCCGTTAGCAGGCTGAGAAAATCCGTATCGGCAACCGGCTCGCCCTTTTCGTAAAGCCCAAAATTTAAGGTGACCGACTTACCCGCCACCAGATTATTCGGCAGGGGCTCCACCAAAAGTTCAAGATCGCTGACCACGGTGACCCGGTTTTGCGGGGCCTGCTCGGCGATCACTTGCCACTGGCCGGCTTCGGGCTCACGCACAGTGATCAAGTCGTAACCGTCGGCGCTGTACCAGCGGGTGTTGGCGCCATAATCCCTGGCGGAGAGTCGCTTGCCAGAGGGCGCCACGAGTTGCGCGGGCTCACCGTCGGCGGCGCGAAAAATCAGTGCGGTGAATTCCTCGACGCTGTCATCCACCAAGAATCGATTGTCCTTGAGCGGTAGGCGCTTGGCGGGAACCGCCTGATCAAAAATCTGCAGATAGGCCTGCATCAGCTCTTCGGCACTGCGCACCACGGCATGACGGCCATCGGTGCTGCCCGATAGCTGCTGCAGCAAGTCAATGTCGGCGTCATCCGACAGGGCAATGGTGTGCAGAGTAAAGCCGCGCACTTTGAGTTGCGGCAAAAGCTCGGCGAGAATGCGCTCGCGTTCGCGGGCGTTGCGCGCGGCGCTTTTATCGATGTCCACTTTACCGTCCGTCAGCAGGACCACGCCGGCTCGCTCGCCGCCGGGTGGCACCTCGGTCGCGCGCTCGAGCGCCTTGCCGATGTGGGTAAAAAGACCAACGGAATTGATGTTGCCCGTCTCGCCCAGCGCCTGCTCTTTCCAGCGCTCGTCCACGCTGTCGTAGGGCACCAGCATGTTCACTTGCTGACCAAAGGTCCAGACACCCGCACGAGACGATTCGGGAAGCAACTTGACCAGCAGCTCGAGGGCCGGCACCCGCAAGTTCTCGGGGTCGGTCTGTTTCATACTGCCCGAAATGTCGACCACCAGGCGCACATCGGCAGGTTCACCGCCCTGCCCCATTGAAGGCAGCGACACGACCAGCAGCAGAACCATTGCCAGAGTTTTCGCCATCAATCCCATAACCGCTCCTACTGTTATCTTCTATCCATTTATAGCAGTGTGGAATAAAAGTGCCATTAATCCACGGCGGGAGCTTCTCCAGCCGGTGGCTCCGGGGGTCTTTTCCGGCGGCCTGTGAGCAGCAGGTAGACCAGCGAGATCACCAGAGCCACCACCCAGATCAGCGCCAGGGTGACGGCCGCATCCAAGCCTGCCTCGGCTCCCTGAAACAAGGTATTTAACACTGCAATAAACAGTGCCGGCGCATAGGCATCGGGTTTGTCCGCGAGGTTGAGACTGAAGGGCGTGAACACCAGCACGGCATAAGAGACCAGCAAAAAGTGCCGCCAGTAACGCGACAGCCCCCGGGTAATACGCCAGCCAAAAAGCCCCAGCAAGACGCCGCCGGCCAGGTAGACGCTCCAGGCAATCAGTTGTTTATCCATTTAATTCACCCAGTAAATAATTCGCTCTTCGAGATCGTCCGGATCAACTGCTTCTTCTGCCAAGGTGCAACCGGCAACCGATATGCCCGCCGCCAGGGTCGAACCCGGATCGCCAGTGACCAACGGATGCCAATCCGGCAGCGGCTGGCCCTCGGCCAGTAAACGGTAGGCACAACTGGCCGGTAGCCAGTGGAAACGCTCGATCTCCGCTGGCTGCAACACCAGGCAATCCGGTACCTGTTGCTGACGATTGGCGTAATCGCGACAACGGCAAGTATCCTGATCGAGCAGTTTGCAGGCCACGTCCGTGTAGTAGACCTCACCGGTGTCCTCGTCCTCAAGCTTGTGCAGGCAACACTTACCGCAACCGTCGCACAATGACTCCCACTCCTGCGGCGTCATCTCCTCAAGGCGCTTGCGTTGCCAGAATACCTGCTCGGCCATCAGGACAGCTTGGCGTTGTGTTCGCGCACTGCCGCCGCTTCTGCCTCCAGGGTCTCGGCCGGCGGCATTTGTAAGTAGTAACCGGGCTCAGCCAGTGCCTGCAATACTTTCTGGATATCGGCGTGCGCCAGCCGGCGCTGTTCATCCAGAGCCAGCACCATTGCCGGTTCCGGCCGGCCAAAACGCTGCATCAGCGCCTCGGGCACTTTGCTCAAGCCGTCTTCTTTCTTGCAGTACAGGTACATACCGCTGTCGCGAGTACTGCGATAAATCTGGCAGATGACCTTCATTGTTGCTCCTCCAGCGCCTGGGTGGCCAACCGCTCAAGCCCCTCGCCAATCACACCGTAGCGCCAGCCCAATAATCGCTCGGGCAACACCACCTCGCCCGCAATCACCGCGCGCACAATGCTTTCATATTCTTTCTTGCGTATCAGCACCTCTGGCGGCAACTCGAGTTCCTCGGCGCGCTCACGCACCCAGGCTTTCATCGACTTAATGGCAGGGCCATGCTCGCGGCCGAGGGGCGGGTCGAGCCGTGCGGGCAGCGCATCGTCGGCCACCGCCCGAGCGCTGGCCACGATATCCAGCAGGGTTTCACCATCGTCTTTCAGTGTGCGCCGGGGAATCCCCTCAATACGCTGCAAGGCGCCAAAATCGGCGGGCAGGCGCTGGGCCATCTCAAACAACGGCTGCTCCTTCAGCAAACGATTGCGCGGAATGTCGCGCTCACGCGCCTCGATTTCACGCCAGCGACACAGGCGCTGAAGTGCTTCTACCCCTCGGGGCGACAATTTCCAGCCGAGCCCGATTTTGAGGTGGCCAGAGTCCAGCTCAGGGGCAGCATTCGCCGCCTCCACCAGCGCGGCGCAATCGGCTTTTACCCACTCCAACCGCGATTTGTCCTTTAACGCTTTAAGCAGCTTGCCATAGACAATCAGCAAATGCGCCACATCGAGCGCGGCGTAGTCTTTTTGGGCGCTACTCAAAGGTCGCACCAACCAGTCCGAGCGGGTTTCACCTTTGGGGATGTCCACCCCCAACTGCTCGCGCACCAGCGCGGCATAGCCCAGTGAATAGCCCCAGCCGGCAAAAGCGGCGCCGATCTGGGTGTCAAACAGCGGCGAAGGGACAGTGCCCAGGAGCGCATTAAACACCTCTAAATCTTCCGAGCAGGCGTGCAGCACCTTGGTGACTCGCTCGTTGCGCCACAACTCGGCCAGTGCGCTGAGATCCTCTATCGCCAAGGGATCTATCAGGTAACAGCCATGACCATCGCCCACCTGAATCAATCCGGCAATCGGGTAGAAAGTGTCGCTGCGCATAAACTCAGTATCGACGGCAATGGCCGCCTGGCTCGCCCAGCGCAGGCAAAGTTGGTTCAAGGTGGCTTCATCGTCCACCCAAATGGGATGTGTCGCAATTGGCATAAGATCAGTCACAGTGTACGGCGGCTGGAAAAGGCGTGAGCCAGTGTGCCACCGTCGATGTATTCCAGCTCCCCCCCCAGGGGGACGCCATGGGCGATGCGCGAGACAGTCACGCCGGCGCGGCGGGCGCGCTCGCTGATGTAATAGGCTGTGGCCTCGCCCTCCACCGTGGGGTTGGTGGCGAGAATAATCTCACTGATAGGCTCGCTGTCGAGCAGCGCCAGCAATTGGTCCACGCCAATGTCCTCTGGGCCGACTCCGTCGATGGGCGACAGATGTCCGAGCAGAACAAAATACTTACCCTGATAACTGCCCGCCTGCTCAATAGCGAGTACATCCGCGGGTGTCTCGACGATACACAACAAGCTGCTGTCACGCCGCTCGTTTGCGCAGACACCGCACAAATCCTGCTCGGTCAGGGTGCGACAGCGCCGACACCGGGCCACCCCCTCGACCGCGCGGTTCAGACAGTCGGCCAGGCGGCTGGCGCCCTCGCGGTCGTGTTCCAGCAGTTGCATGGCCATTCGCTGCGCCGATTTCGGGCCCACTCCCGGCAAGCAGCGAAGCGCGGACATTAACTCGTCAATCAGAGGACTGAACATCAGAAAGCTGCTCGCACTGGATTAAAACGGCATTTTAAAGCCGGGAGGCATACCCATGCCCGAGGTCATTTCCGACATTTTTTCCTTGCTGTTGGCCTCGACGCGGCGCACAGCGTCATTGACGGCAGCGGCCAGCAGATCCTCCAGCATTTCTTTGTCTTCACTCATCAAACTGTCGTCGATACTCACGCGCTTTACGTCGTGACGGCCGGTCATGGTGATTTTCACCATCCCGGCGCCTGCCTGGCCCTCCACCTCGGCGCTGGCCAGCTCTTCCTGCATTTGCTGCATACGCTCTTGCATTTGCTGCGCTTGTTTCATCAAGTCGCCCATGCCTTTAATCATGGTATTACCTCGCAATCAGTGATGGTCCACCGGCTCGACGGAACTCTCATCGAGGGTGGCAGAAAAATGTTCGATCAGTTGCTGCACTATGGGGTCGGCCTTCACCGCTTCAACCGCCTGCTCCAGCCGCTCGCTGCGCTTGCGCGCGGCAATCTGGGCCGGGGTTTCAGTGTGCACCGCCCCTGGGGTGATCACGACCCTGACCGGCTCGCCGTAGTAATCGCCCAGCGCATCGGCCAGGCGCTGTTGTTGACCTTCACCGTAAAGGCTGCTGTTGTGCTCATCCAAGATAAAGTGCAGTTCATTGCCCTGACGGCCCACCAACTCGCAGTTGGCGGCGATGTTCTGCACCACACCGCCAATATCGAGGCCGAGAAAAATCTGGGGCCAGGCCTCGGGGCCGCTTCGCTCCAAGGGTATACGCGCCACAGCCGGTTTCGGTGCAGGTGCAGGTGCAGGTGCAGGTGCTGGCGCAGCAGCGGGAGCACTATCACGCGAAAGCTCATTGGGCTCGGGCGCGTGAGGGGCGGCGGGCGCCGAATCATTGGACGACGAATAAGCCGGCGCTTGAGCTTCGGTGGCAGCGGCTTCGGCAATCGGAGCTGCGTCAGCGGGCATCGCCTGCGCTTGCTCAGCGAAGGGCTCGGACGCCCGTGTTTGCGGTCCTGAGTCTTGCGATTCAAGGTGATCCGGTACCGGTTCTTCATCCCAGGGCGGCGGCTCTTCCATCGTTCCAGGTGTTTGCGCTGAGACGGGGGATGAGTCGGCCTGGGCAGGTACCGGCGCTTCGTGCCTTGCGGGCCCAGGCGCTTCTGGCGCGGGTTGAGCCTGTGGCGCCTCGTCGGCGGAACTGGCCGGGGCATCGTAAGACGATTCATTATCCGCCGGGGCGTCCAGAGGTGCACCGGAGGCCTGGGCCTGGCTTTGGGCTTCGGGTTGTGGCGTCTGGGCGACGGGACTGGCCTCCCCCGGAGCTGGCGCAGCCAGCTTGCGTACAGGAATATCGGTGACGCCCTGCGGGCGGAAGGCAAGCATGCGCAGCAACACCATTTCGAAGCCAGCGCGGGGCTCGGGCGCCAGGGGTAGATCCCGCCGTCCGAGCAGCCCGGTTTGGTAAAACAGCTGCACATCCTCAGGCGGCAACTGGCTGGCCAGAGCGAGAATCTGTTCGCGATCGCCGTGACTGTTGTCCACCGCTTCCGGCAGGGCCTGGCCAATGGCGACCCGGTGCAAAATCGACAACAGGTCGGCCAGTGCACTGGCAAAATCCGGCGCGTGCTCGGCCATTTGCGCCACGGCTGCCAGCACCGCCTTGCCGTCGCCGGCGGCAAGCGAGCGCAAAATATCGTAGACAGCGCTGCGGTCAATCGTACCGAGCATGGTGCGCACGTCGGCTTCTGTGACCTTGCCGGAGCCAAAAGCAATGGCCTGGTCCGTGAGGCTCAGAGCATCGCGCATACTGCCATCGGCCGCGCGGCCAAGCTGCCAGAGCGCGCTCTGCTCAAAGGGCACCATTTCGGTTTCCAGCACATGCTGCAAGTGGCCGGTAACCAGCTCAGGGGTCATGTTCTTGAGGTTAAACTGCAAACAGCGCGACAGAATGGTCACCGGCAGCCGCTGGGGGTCGGTCGTGGCCAGCAAGAACTTAACGTGTGGCGGTGGCTCTTCGAGGGTTTTCAGCAGCGCATTGAACGAGTGGCTGGAAAGCATGTGCACCTCATCGATCAGGTACACCTTGTAGCGGCCGCGAGTCGGCGCGTACTGGACGTTTTCCAAAAGCTCGCGGGTATCTTCCACCTTGGTGCGGCTGGCCGCGTCCACCTCAATCAAATCGACAAAGCGGTTTTCGGCAATTTCCACACAGGCCGCGCATTGGCCACAGGGCGTGGAACTAACGCCCACTTCGCAGTTTAAACACTTGGCGAGAATACGGGCGATGGTGGTTTTGCCCACACCGCGGGTGCCGGTAAACAGATAGGCGTGATGCAGGCGATCGTGATCGAGCGCATTCACCAGCGCCCGCAGAACATGCTCCTGCCCGACAAGGTCGCGAAACGTACGGGGGCGCCACTTGCGTGCCAGGACCTGATAACTCATGCCATCCTCAGTATTGCGTGTAAATGCACGGATTATAGCGGTACCGGCCGCAAATAAACACGGCTGGGCAGACGGCGCAAGATTGGGGAAAAGTTGGAGATGACCCCACCAGCCACACCCCGGCACATGATATCACCGCTACCGTTGCTCCCTTCCGGGCCTGGCGGAGTTCACGGCTGATCATTGCGGGGGGACCGGCAGGGCCACCACTGCAGCGACAGAGCCAGTCTGTCGAGGCCGCGCATTATCCGCAAGTTGACCGCGCTTTGCAAGGCGCATTCACCGAGCCTAAAACCCCAAGGGTAGCCCTAAGCCAAGCCAGAGCGCGAAGGCCGCACTCCACACGAGCAAAAACACCAGCGAATAAGGCAGCATCATGGCGAGCATAGTGCCCACACCTATCCCCGGCCGGTGGCGCGCAGCAAAGGCCAGCACCACACCAAAATACGGCATCAAGGGCGTGACAATATTGGTCACGCTGTCGCCAATGCGGTAGGCCATTTGAGTTTGCTCGGGGGCAACCCCCAAGAGCAACAGCATAGGCACAAAAACGGGCGCGAGTATGCCCCACTTGGCCGACGCGCTACCGACAAACAGATTAATCAGCGCGCTGATCAGGATAAAGGCCATGAGTAACACCACCACCTGACCATCAAAGGCCGCCAGGGCCCCGGCCCCCGTGGCCGCCAGCAGACTCCCAAGCTGGCTCCAGCCAAACCACGCCACCGCCTGAGCCGCGAAAAACATCAGCACCAAATAGCCGGCAAGGGCCGACATGGCCTGTTCCATGCCAGCCGTGGCATCCCCCCTTTGCCGAAAGCGGCCGCTGAGACGCCCGTAGATTAAGCCGGCTATACCCGCATAAATCGCGATCAAGGGCACCAGGGCCTGTAGCGCAAACCCCGAGCCCTCGCCATCTCGCAGAGGCGCCCCTTCGGGTACCGCCAGCACAGCGACCAGCAGCGCAAAAGCCAGCGTCCATAGGGCCACCGCCTTGAGCCCTGTCGGACTGCCCCGGTCCTGCTCGGGCAACTCGGCCGCATCGGTATCCAACTCGCCGAGGTAAGGGACCACTACCCGCTCGGTGACCCAGGCCCCGGCGAGCGCCAACAGCAGCGTGGAAACTGCAGCAAAATAATAGTTAGCCGCCACACTTACCGACTCGCCAGGCGCCACCAACTGCAGCGCTTCGCTGGACAGGCCGGCGAGAATGATATCGGCCGGACCGAGCACCAGATTGGCACTGTAACCGGCTGACACACCGGCAAAGCCCGCCGCAATCCCTGCCAGTGCCGGCCGCCCCGCCGTCTGGAACAACAGACCGGCCAGAGGAATCAGCAAGACATAACCGACGTCAAAAGCGATGTTGGACAAAATACCGGCCAGCACCACCGCAAAACTCAAAAAGCGGCGGCGCAGCGCCAACACCACCCGCATCAGAATCACCCGCAATAGCCCCGAGTGTTCAGCGATACCCAAACCGAGCATGATCACCAGCACTGCTCCCACCGGGGCAAATCCGACAAAGTTGTCCACCATATGGGTCAGCGCCCAGTGAATGCCCTCGGCAGATAATAGACTGCGCGCGGCCACCGGCGCCGCCGCGCCGGGTAAATTCACCTGCCAGCCGAGCCACTGAGCCAGTGCCGAGGCGAGCGCGATGGCGAGCATCAGCCAGGCAAAGAGCACCACCGGTTGCGGCGAGCGATTGCCCGCGCGTTCAAGCGCCGCGAGGGCGCGAATCACAAACCCCGAATTATTCTTCATCAACTATCCTAAAGGCCTTGATTTCACACCACCTCAACACCATGTTCTCCAGTTCAATCACCCACTAAAGGAGACCACTATGGCCACGGTGACTTTGAAAGGCAATCCCATTCACACCAGCGGCGATCTGCCGGCAAGCGGTGCTAAGGCGCCTGATTTTACACTGGTCAAGTCGGACCTGAGCGAGCTGAAACTCAGCGACCTGAAAGGACAAAAGGTGGTCCTGAACATCTTCCCGAGCGTCGACACCCCTACCTGCGCCCAATCGGTACGCACGTTTAACGAGAAAGCCAGCGGCCTGGACAACACAACCGTTGTCTGTGTGTCACACGACCTGCCCTTCGCCCAGGCACGCTTTTGCGGCGCCGAAGGCCTGGACAAGGTGGTCACAGGTTCAGCGTTCCGTTCAGATTTTGCCGACTCTTATGGCGTGAAACTGGTCGACGGCCCGCTGGCTGGCGTTACCGCCCGCGCCGTGGTCGTTATTGATGAGTCCGGTGAAGTGAGCTACTCACAGCTGGTAAGCGAAGTGGCTGAAGAGCCCGACTACGAAGGCGCCCTTAAAGCGCTGGGATAACCGCCGCGAATCCGGCGCCCGCATGCCGAGCATCAGCGGGCGTCTGGGCGTGTGACCGGCGCGGCCAGGAAAAACACGATCCAGGCTAGCCAACTCATCACCGCGCAGGCGGCGAGCCATGCGAGTTTTTCCCCGCCCGTCACACGGCGTGAATAGGTAACGTCCAACAGAGGTAGCGCCCAGAGAATCAGCGCTAGAGGTAGAGCGCCCCAGACAATAGCGGTTTCGTTCAGTAAACCCATGCCACTTACCCTCCCTGTCCATGTGTGTTTTCCCGCACGCGAGTTGATAGCGCGAGTCAGCAGAGTAAGTCTGGCACAAATTCACAACCGCCGTTAGGCCTAATGAGAATCACCGCTCTAGCTGTTATCATATTGGCCCTGCCATCTAGCGCCATCTTGACTGTGTTCACTTATGCTTTTATTCGTCGACAACCTGACCAACGTAGATTTTAGCTATCTCGACCCCGAACGCGGCATCGTCGGCGAAACCTGGCTGGCCAATATTCGCCTGCACGGCGCCCTCAATGACGAGAGCATGGTGTGCGACTTTGGCAAGGTCAAAAAAGTGGCCCGCCAATGGCTGGATACCGAGCTGGATCACCGCTTGGCCGTGCCGGCGCTCTCCGAGCAGCTCAACCTCAGCCAAACCGGCGACACCCTGGCACTCACCTGGTGGCTAAAAAGCGGCGAAAGCATCGAAATCACCTGCCCCCGCCAGGCCATCGCCCTGGTCGATACCGACATTTTGACCACTGAGTCCATCGCCCGATGGTGTGAAACCCAGCTACTGAACGCTTTTGACCAACCACTGGATAAGCTCGATCTGGACTTTTCCACTGAGCAGATCGACGGCGCTTTCTATCACTACTCCCACGGTCTGAAAAAGCACAAGGGCAACTGTCAGCGCATCGCTCACGGCCACCGCTCGCGCATCGACATCTGGCGCGACGGCGTAAAAGCCCCCCAGCTGGAACACACCTGGGCTGAGCGCTGGCGCGATATTTACATAGGTACAGCGGAAGACCTGATCGGCCAGCCGCACATAGCCGGCGCCGATTACTACGATTTTGCCTATACCTCAGATCAGGGTGAATTTACCCTGCGTCTGCCCAAGGCCATGTGCTACCTGATCGACACCGACACCACTGTTGAATGCCTGGCCGAACACATCGCGGTGCGCACGGCGCAGGAAAACCCGGGCGCGGCGCTGCGCATCCGCGCCTTTGAGGGCATCAATAAAGGGGCCGAAGCCTACCGCGGCCAATGAACCAGACACCGCCGAGCAAACCCAAGTCCACGCTACTGCTGCGGCTGCCGTGGCTGATCCTCGCCTGGGTCGGCGCTCTACTGGGTTTTATCGGGGTGTTCTTTCCCGTAATGCCCACGGTGCCTTTTTTATTGGTCGCCGCCTGGGCCGCTTCCCGGGGCTCGCCCCGAATGCACCAGTGGCTCTACAGCCACCCGCGCTTTGGCCCCATACTCACCGCCTGGCACGACAAACGCGCCGTGCCCCGCTATGCCAAGCGGCTCACGCCCCTGCTGCTGATCGGTAGCCTGATGATTATGTGGCTGGCCCAAACACCCTGGCCAGTAATAGCAATATGTGCGGTGATTTTTCTGTGCGTGACCACCTACCTGTGGAGCCGGCCGGATGCTTAACCCCTCGGCCGAGCTGCTGGACATCTGCCTGCGGGCGGCAGCCATCGGGCAAATCCTCCTGCTGAGCCTGGGCTTTTTGCACCGCCCCTGGTACCCGGCAAAGCGGGCCCTTGCGTGGCTCGCCTTGTGCGCTGCCGGTTACCTGCTGCTTACCGCTCCAATCGCCGATGCGCACTACGGCCCCCTGCGCGGTTGGCTGTTGCTGCTCACCGACAGCGTGGCCTACGCACTGTGGCTGGCTACCATGCTCTATTTTCGCGACGATTTTTCCCCGGCGCGCTGGCCGAAGTTGCTCAAGGGCGCATTGTTGCTCTACGGCCTGTGGTTTATCTACTATTTTGCCGTTCTTCAGGGTATCGGCTGGTTTCACGATCTGAACCATCTGCTGTCTATCGGCCTGGTCGCCCACGTTATTGTCCACCTGCTGAAGGGCATGAGTGACGATCTCATTGATGCCAGACGCAGCCTAAGGGTGCAAGCTACCCTCATTGCCAGCGCCTTTTTTCTGTACCTCGGCTGCGTGGAGCTGGGGCCGGAGTTTATCCGCCATCACTGGTTGTTCGGTCTGTCAAACGCGGCCCTGATACTGATCGGCGTCAGTGCTCTGTCGGTTGCTTTGCTTCCGCGGCCTGGCCGGTCAAACGCCGACGAGCTGTCAAACACCGCTCGCGCACCCGCCCAGGAGCCAGCCAGGCAACCTAATCCACTGCAGCTTAAGCTGGATGCGTTTCTTGCACAGGGCGGCTACACCCAGCCCAACCTCACCGTTGCCTCGCTCGCCCGTGAGCTCGGTGGCCAGGAGTACCAGCTGCGCCAACTGATCAATCGCGAGCTCGGCTATCGCAATTTTTCCGATTTTCTCAATCACCATCGCCTGCCTGCCGCTGCCGAGTGCCTGAAAAGCCAGGACACGCCTATCACGAACCTTGCCCTGGACTTGGGCTACGGCTCAATCGGCCCGTTCAACCGCGCCTTTAAAGCGCGTTTTGCCTGCACTCCCAGCGACTACCGCCGCCAATTTCAAAATCGGCCATAGTTTTTTTGGAATCGGCGAGCCAGACGCCGGTGCGCCAACCACAATCGTCCTCCCACACAGGAGGACTCTATGCGACACAAACGACTTATTACCATTAGCCTCGCCGCACTGTTACCACTGGGCGTCTGCTTATGGTTTGCCTGGCCGGTCTACCAGTTTTTCGCCTACAAAGGCGATGCCCCCATGCCGGCCTGGGGCTTTGTGGCCCTACCCGCCGACGGGCCCAGCTCGAGCACACTGGATGACGACAACTATCGGCAGGCCGCCGAGCGGTCACTGGAAGCGATGAGCCGACACCGCCAGGCTATAAAGGCACCAGCGCTGTCGGCGGCCGTCGCCATTAAGGGCCAGCGTGTCTGGGCAGGTGCGGTGGGTTGGGCGGACATCGAGAACCGAGTGGTGGCCACGGCGCAAACACGCTTTCGCATTGGCAGCGTCTCCAAGCCCCTGACCATAACCGCGCTGGCCCAGCTCGTGGCCGATGGCACCGTCGATCTGGACACGCCGATTGCCCGCTACTTGCCCGAGCTGCCCAACCGTCAGTGGCATAAAATCACGGCGCGGCAACTGGCCTCTCATACCGCTGGGCTGATGGAGTACAAGCACACAGCGGAGTGGGACGGTCTCTACCGCATCATGGCGCTACAAACCCACTACGAGGATGTTGAGGATTCACTGAATATCTTTGATGACACGCCGCTGGCGTTCGAGCCGGGCAGCGATTTTCAGTACACAAGCTACAGCACTGTGCTCTTGAGCGCGGTAATGCAAAGCGCCGCCGGCACACCCTATCAGCAGTTGCTGCAGGAGCGGGTACTGACACCTTTGCAGATGAGCGCCACCGGCGCCGACCCCGGCGAGCACCGCGAGCCCATGGCACGCTTTTACTGGACGCAAGGCGATAGGGCCAAGCGCTGGCGCCAGGTGGATCTGAGCCACCGCCTCGCCGGCGGCGGCTTTGTCTCGACGCCCTCGGATTTGGTAAAGCTCGGATCGGCCTGGCTGGATACGGAATTTATTCCCACTGATGTTCGCGCGCGCTTCTGGCAGCCCCAGCGCCTCGACAGCGGCGAGCTCAACCCGCAACATTACGCCCTCGGCTGGCGGCTGCATGAAGGGGACGATTACATGGCCACCAACGTCAATCACGGCGGGGTGTCGCGCGGCGCCCAGTGCTGGCTGATGATCATCCCCGAGTATCAAATGACAATAGCGCTCAGCATGAACAGCAAAACCGATGAGTTTTGGGAGTTTGGCGAGTTGGCGATTTTTATCGCCCGTCATTTTATGGATTCGGTGGAGCCAATGGACGCGGTTAACGAGTAGCCCAAGCGCTACTCGTAGAAGCTGGCCTCGCCCTCGGGCCGGGTTTTAAAACGCGGCTGGGCCCAGAAATACTGCTCGGGATACTTGGCGATCTCCCCTTCCATAAAGCTGGCGATGCGCTGGGTATCGGCCACCTCATCGTCACTGGGAAAATCCGCAAACGGCGGGTGGATGATCAGATCGTAGCCCGAGCCGTCGGGACGACGGTATTGAGTAAAGGGAATCACCCGTGCCTTACCCAGTGCGACAATTTTACTGGTGGCGGTAATCATGGCAGTGGGCACGCCGAAAAAATTTACAAACACACTGTTCTTGGCCCCGAGATCGCGGTCGGGGGCGTACCAGACCGCGCGGCCTTTGCGCAGTCTGGCGATCATGGTGCGCACACTGTCACGCGGTATGGCAAGACCGGTTTTGCAGTAGGACTCGCGGCCCTTGCGCTGCAGATAATCATAAACCGCGTTGCTGTGGGGCCGGTAGAGTCCGTCAAACTCAATATTGCAGCCCAAGAACGCACTGCCAATGTCCAAAGTGCTGAAATGGGTGGTTAAAAGCAATACACCCACGCCGTCGCGCTCGGCCTCCTCCAGGTGCTCTTTGCCAGTGATGCTGTGCAGTTTGCGCAGCCGCCACTGGGGCCAAAACCAGCCGATACCGGTTTCAAAGGCGGCCGCGGCCATGGACTCGGCGTTCTTTTTCAGCAAGCTTTCGCGCTCTGTCTCGCTCATGTCGGGAAAGCAACGCTTTAAATTCTCCCGCGCGTAGCCAATGCGCTTTTTGTTCAAAAACAACAAAGGAGCCAGGCGCCTGGACAACCACATCTGCCAGCGAAACGGCAACTGCGCCAGTAAAAACCACGCTGTAGCACCCAGCCAAAAAAACCAATAGCGCGGGTGCAACAGGCCGAGAGAAAAGTGGGTGCGATTCATATATGCCTAACGCTGTTCGGACAACCGCTCAAGCAGTGCGTCTTTTTCCTGCCAGAGCCCGTTAACCCAGGATTGAAAGTGTGCCTTAAACTGCGGGTCGCGAGCGTAATCGCCAATTAAGTCGTCCGTCACCGGACGCTCTTGCACCACAACATCAATGCGCTTCACCTTGCCACCGAGATACTCCCAGAAATTGGGCCGCCCGCCCGGATAGTGAATGGTCACATCCAAAATCGTGTTGATGCGCCCGGACATGGCAGCCAGAGTAAACGCCATGCCGCCGGCCTTGGGAATCAGCAAATGCTGGTAGGGCGATTGCTGCGCCGCGTGCTTGGCCGGCGTAAAGCGCGTGCCCTCGACATAGCTGATGATAGTCACCGGTTTATTGCTGTAGCGCTCACACTGCTTGCGCGTCGTATCCAAGTCGCGACCGGCAAGGGCCGGGTCCCGCTCGATTTGCTCTTTGCTGTGTCGGCGCATAAACGGAAAATCCAGCGCCCAGCAGGCAAGACCAATAATGGGTATCCAAAACAGCGAAGTTTTCAAGAAAAACTTGAAGTATGGCACCTTGCGGTTTAGCACCCGAATCAGCACCAGGATATCGACCCAGCTCTGATGATTGACGATCAGCATAAACCACTGGCGCCGGGCAAAGGTCTCCGGCCCCTCCACCTTTAGCCGGGTAGGCAACAACACCTTCTGATGAAAATTGTTGCAGCTAATCCAAGCGCTGGCGGTTTTATCCAGCCAGCGCGTGAGCACAGGTCTGAGCGATGTGCGATAGAGCACAAGTTTGGCAAGCGACAGACTCATCAGCGGCACACCAATCACCAGAGTCACCACCACAAACAGGCAGAGACTCACCAGCGCGCGTAAATGACCTACCATGCCCATCACTCAAGGCCAATTAAAAATTGTGCTCGACCAGCGGTGAGGTTTCAGCGTCGTAGTCCACCGAGTCAAAACCAAAACCAAACAGCTTGAGGAAGTTAGCGTTATAGGTTTTGTAATCTGTCAGCGCCATCAGGTTCTCTTCGGTCACCTGTGGCCAAATGGCCTCCACCTCTGCCTGAGTCGCCGGGTCCAGTTCTTTGTCGTCCACTCTAAAGCGGCCGCCGTCATCCAGACGTGGGTTGGAAGTGTACAAACATTCGGTAAACAGGCGCTGCAACTGCTCGATGCAACCTTCGTGAGTGCCCTTTTCTTTCATCACTTTAAAGAGGATGGACATATACAAAGGCATTACCGGGATAGCAGCAGCGGCTTGAGTGACCAATGCTTTCAACACGGCAACATTGGCGCTAACACCTTTGTCAGACAGGTTCTGATTAATGGCACCGGCAGCCCGATCCAGATCCTCTTTTGCCTTACCGATGGTGGCGCGGCCGTAGATAGGCCAGGTCAACTTGTCGCCAAGGTAAGTGTAGGCCACGGTTTTCGCGCCTTCGGCCAGTACGTCGGCCTCGGCCAGGGCGTCCAGCCACATTTCCCAATCTTCGCCGCCCATCACCTTGACGGTTTGAGCGATCTCGTCGTCCGTTGCCGGCTCGACAGTCACCTCACCGATTTTCATGGTATCGGTATTCAGGTTCTTGGCCGTGTACCCCTCGCCGATGGGCTTGAGCACCGAGTTGTAGGTTTCGCCGGTGTTGGGGTCTGTACGCCGTGGTGAGGCCAGCGAATAGACCACCAGGTCGACCTTGCCCAAGTCTTCTTTAATGGCGGCAATCGCCTGGGCTTTAATCTCGTTACTAAAGGCATCGCCATTGATGCTGCGGGCGTAGAGGCCTTCCTTTTCCGCAGCTGCGTGGAAGGCAGCGGTGTTGTAGTAGCCGGCCGAGGCTGTTTTCTTTTCAGTCGGCGGTTTCTCAAAACACAAACCGAGGGTTTTGGCGCCGCTACCAAAGGCCGCGGTGATGCGCGAGGCCAGGCCATAACCCGTCGAGCAGCCAATCACCAGCACGTTTTTTGGCCCTCCCTCAATGGTGCCCTGGGCCTTGGTGTAGTCAATTTGCTCTTGCACATGAGCCGCACAGCCTTGAGGGTGGGCATTGATGCAGATAAAACCGCGTACTTTTGGCTTGATGATCATAGGTATTTCGGTCCTGTTGGTCTGGAATTCTCCGCCGGCCCCCACGCTCTGGAGAGATACCGGTTGCGGGCCTTCAAAGGGGGCTATTATAGTGTCCCTAACGCCGATTTACAGTGCCAATGCCCGGCGATCAAACTTTGATCAACACGGAGGTCCATATGATCTACCCCATGGCCGCCATGGTCCTACTGACCTTTGCCGTCGCCCTGACCATGCTGAGGGCGAGAATCCGGGCCGTTAAACAGCATCAGGTCCCCCTGGGATACTTCAAAACCTATCACTTGCCGCCCGATCAACTGCCCGAGGCCATGGTGCTCACCCAGCGCTGCTACAACAACCTGCTGGAGATCCCGCCGCTGTTTTACGCCGCCTGCCTCGCCGCCATGGTGACCGGGCTGACAGGCCCAACCATGCTGCTATTGGCGTGGCTGTATGTCGGCCTACGCGCACTGCAAGCGATCATTCACCTAACGCGCAACAAAGTCATCTGGCGCATGCGGGTCTTCCTGCTCAGCAATGTCTGCCTGGTCGGCATGTGGATTCTGCTGGTGCTGCAGCAGGCTTTTTAACGGTAGCGGGACAACACAAGGAGCATCAAACGCAGTGAGTAATGACAAAGTTGTAGAGAAAAAATGGCCATACTTGGCACTAGCACTGCTCATGACCCTTGCAGGGGTAAGCATGCTAGTCTTTAGAGCCCAGCAAAGCGGCATCTTCCCGGTCGCTCAGTGCGTCATTGCCGTTATCCTTTTGTTTAATGCGGCCCTACTTGCCCGTAAAACAAATGGCAGCAATAACCATTAGAGCACCTTCACTAATCGCTGCGGCCAGACACCTGCCAACCGCCGCAGCTTGCCTTTAACCTCCAGACTCAACTTCACTGTTGTGGTGTACCAGCCCACAGAACCAATGGGTTTGTCTTCCGGCAGGTATTTAGCCACTTGCGTCGGCAAGCCTTTAAAAAATAAACCGGGTTCAGTGTCGGGTACTGCAGACAAAATAGCTTCGGCGACAAAATCGTACTTCCATCGGTCGATACGTACGGCCTTACGACCTGTAGCCGGTGTTTCACAGAGTACTCGCTCCATCAAACCATTCCTTACGTTTTACTATAATGACTGCCAACTCTGAGGATAGCTTAGGTCAAAATTGGATCAGTCAGTCGACGATTCACGCGTCACCCAAACCCGAAGAAACGCGCATCATGGAAGAGCTCAAAATTCACTACCACATCGATGGCTGAACTTCAGTCTACACATGGTCAATGATCCTAGAGACTGACTCAAAGCGCCGTTAGCCAGGACATAGGTACTCGACTTTCTAGCCCCCTATGTGCCTTTGATCCCCCAGTATTCTCGAAACACCCTCGGCAGTCATCTGTCGAGAGCGCCACGCATTCCCAATCCAATGTGACAGGGTTCACTTGTAAAACTCGCTGAACTCGATACTTGAGCAGTTGCACTTACTGATATGACTCAAGTGGCACTCCCATTTCCATGATCAAACGAAAGTGAGACGACGCCTCTACCCGAGGCTGCTTCACTGCGTCCATCGGTTTACATCACCGAAGCCAATAACCAATCAAAGGATGGATAAATGGACGCCAAGCTCATCCTCACAGCACTCGTATGTTTTTCTTTGGGTCTGATAACAGCCACTGCGCTTGATAAAACAGCAGAACCGGTCGCCAGCGTCGAGATACGCTCTACCGCTTCTCTGACGTCCGAGCCAGAGCAACCGGCCGCCCCTAAAAAGATAATCCCCCGGGCCACCAACCAGCGCGGTGAGGCAGCCTCAACCAAGGCCGTACAAGCGCCCGCCGCCGCAAAACCGCCAGAACCACTCGACACAGAACAGCAACAAAAGCTGGCCCAGCTACAAGCTGAAAAATTACAACGCAAAGCCCGAGACTACGCCCGCCTGCGCCGGCAAGCGAACGGGGATATGACGGGACAACTGAGTGCCCAATTCGAACAGCAAGAACGCGACATGGGCTGGTCCTACCAGCAGGAAAACGCCATCAATCAAGCACTTCGTTCGCTTGAAGAAACCCCCTCCATCGTCAGCAACGAGTGCCGTGCCTCGCAGTGCCGCATTGAGCTGATTACCCCGAGAGCCTATCAAGCCCCAGTCAACCACCTACTTGAGACGCTGTTTTACGACGAGTCGTCAAAGATCCCCGTGGGCGACTACATCGCGCAGGCCGACCCCACCACAGGCATTACCACGGTTTATCTGGACAGAGCCGAGGATAGCGCCAGCCTGCTGG
The DNA here is from genome assembly GCF_030518215.1 of Gilvimarinus algae. GTDB lineage: Bacteria > Pseudomonadota > Gammaproteobacteria > Pseudomonadales > Cellvibrionaceae > Gilvimarinus > Gilvimarinus algae. The sequence continues at coordinate 485,780 of NZ_JAULRT010000062.1, read as the reverse complement.
ATCAGTAGGCACAAGGCTTTGGGCGGACGCCCAAAGGAGAGCTGGAGTCCGGCTCTCAGTCAATACCAACGAAGGAGAACACCATGAAAAACGTAAAACTCACCGCCGGTTTGGGCGCGTTACTCTTGGGTTTTTCAGCCAGCGCGCTGACCTATGAATACCCAGAAGTTCAGTACTACTCGCAAACCGCTCCCACGCCCTACGATGAAATGTTCCAAGAACGCGCCGGTTGCGAATGGGAATTTGTCACCAGCTACGGCGGCTGGGGTGGTTATATGTTTGTCTATGAGCCGGTGGGCGCCTGCCAGTACAGCGAGCAGCACGTCTCCTGGAGCGGATACCAGGGCACATCGGCCTTTCGCTATGGTTACATCACCATCACCTACGAAGACTGACCCCCTTCCTTGTTGCCCGGCTCCGCCGGGCAACGCTGCGGCCGACTAAGCCCCACTCAGGCCGCAGTTGATCGTGCATCTATTACCCGGCGCTTGACGTATCATACCCACACTGGCTCAAAGCGCCGTTAGCCAGTAAAATAGACCCTCAACTTTCCAGCAGTCTGTACGCTCTATGATCCCCCGTATTCGCGAGACATCACCGGTCCAGTCGGTTTACCTGCAATTTATCGAAACCCTTAAAGATCAAGGGTTTGCCGGCGACCTCAACCCGGATTACGCCAACCGCACCGTGCTGTCCACGGACAACTCCATCTACCAGGTGTTGCCCCAGGGCGTCGTCTACCCGCGCCATATGGACGATTTGGTACTGATTGCCAAGCTCTCGCAGCGCGATGAGTTTCGCCAGGTGGTGCTCAGCCCGCGCGGCGGCGGCACGGGCACCAACGGCCAGTCGCTGACAGACGGCCTGGTGGTGGACATCTCCCGCCACATGAACCAGATTCTGGAAATCAATGAATCCGAGCGCTGGGTGCGCGTGCAAACCGGCGTGGTCAAAGATCAGCTGAACGCCGCGCTCAAACCCTACGGACTGTTTTTCGCCCCCGAGTTGTCGACCAGCAACCGCGCCACCATCGGCGGCATGATCAATACCGACGCCTCCGGCCAGGGCTCTTGTCTCTACGGTAAAACCCGCGACCATGTGCTGGCCTTGAAAACTGTGCTTCTGGATGGCAGCGTGTGCGACTCTGAGCCCGTCTCGGACGAACTGCTGGCGAGCCGCCGCGAGCAATCCGGGCGTATCGGCGACATCTACTGCGCCGTAGACGACATCGAGCGGGAAAACCGCGCACTCATCGACGCCAAGTTCCCCAAGCTCAACCGCTGCCTCACGGGCTACGACCTCGCTCATGTGCGCACCCAGAGCCAAGCCTTTGATTTAAACAGCGTGCTGTGCGGCAGCGAGGGCACACTCGGGTTTATCGCTGAGGCCAAGCTCAACGTTTTGCCCATTCCCAAAGTCGCCGCGCTGGTCAATGTCAACTACCGCGACTTTAATGCTGCCTTGCGCGATGCCACAGAGCTGATGAAAGCCGGCCCCACGTCCATTGAAACGGTCGACTCCAAAGTCCTGAACCTGGCCATGAACGATATCGTCTGGCACAGCGTCAGCGATTTTTTCCCGCCGGTGCCGGGGCAGGAGATCAAAGGTATTAACCTTGTGGAATACACCGCGGACTCACAGCAAGAGTTGGAGGCGGGCATCAAGCGCCTGACCGACGCGCTGGACGCCATGAGCGAAGCGGACAAAGAGACCACCGGCCGCATCGGCTACACCATCGCCATGGGCCATGAATCGGTCAACAAAATCTGGGGCATGCGCAAAAAAGCCGTTGGCCTGCTGGGCAACGCCGAAGGCGAAGCGCGGCCGATTCCTTTTGTAGAAGATACCGCGGTGCCGCCCGAGCACCTGGCCGATTTTATCGCCGAGTTTCGTGAACTGCTGGACAGTCACAAGCTGCAATACGGGATGTTCGGCCATGTGGACGCCGGCGTTTTGCACGTGCGCCCCGCCATCGACATGAAAGACCCCGAGCAGGAAAAACTGATCCGTCAAATCTCCGATCAGGTGGTGGCTCTCACGCAAAAATACCACGGCCTGCTCTGGGGTGAGCACGGCAAAGGCGTGCGCTCGGAGTACGCGCCGCAGTTTTTCGGCGAGCTCTATCCCTGCATTCAGCAGGTGAAAGCCGCCTTCGACCCCTACAATCAATTAAACCCGGGGAAAATTGCCACACCCGATAACAGCGCCCAACTGCTGACCATTGATGGCGTCGTCACCCGCGGCCAGCAGGATCGCAAAATTCCCGTCGAGGTCTGGGACGGTTACAGCGAAGGCATGCACTGCAACGGCAACGGCCTGTGCTACAACTGGAACCCCAACGACGCCATGTGCCCCTCGTGGAAGGCCACCCGCGAGCGCATTCACTCGCCCAAAGGTCGGGCCTCTTTGATGCGCGAGTGGCTGAAACAATTGAGCGAGCGGCAGGTCAACCCACTGGAAGAAACCCAGCAGCTGCGCAAGCGCTGGTTTATAGCCGGCCTGCCCGCACGTGCGCTCAACACCTTTAACAAAAAGCGCGGTGAATATGACTTTTCGCACGAGGTCAATACCGCCATGCAAGGCTGCCTGGCGTGCAAATCCTGCGTCGGCCAGTGCCCGATTAAAGTCGACGTGCCCGAGTTTCGCGCCAAGTTTCTGGAGCTTTACTACAGCCGCTATTTGCGCCCATTAAAAGATTATTTTATCGGTTCACTGGAGTACCTGATGCCCACCATGGCCCGGGTGCCCTGGCTGTATAACGGCCTGATGAAGCCAGCGTTTATGCAAAAAATCCTGGCCAAAACCGCCGGTATGGTGGACAGCCCCCTGCTCACGGGCATTCATCTGGACACCGCGCTGCAAAAGGCTGGCGCCCGCTACGCCACCGCGGAAAACATTGCCACGCTAAACGCAGAGCAAAAAGCCAAAACCGTCATTCTGGTGCAGGATGCCTTTACCAGTTACTTTGAAACCCAGCTGGTATTGGATGCCATTAAACTGCTGAAGATTCTCGGGTTTAACCCCATGCTCGCGCCGTTCAAACCCAACGGCAAGCCCCTGCACGTGCACGGTTTTTTGAGCGGCTTTGCTAAAGCCGCGAACAATAACGCCCGTATGCTTAACTCCCTGGCCGATACCAAGATCCCGCTGGTGGGCCTGGAGCCGTCCATGACCCTGGCGTATCGCAGCGAGTACAAAAAGCTGCTGGGCGAACAAGCCCCATCAGTGGCACTGATACAGGAGTGGCTCGCCGCACAGGACATCACAGATTCCACCGCCTTGTTTGGCAAAAGCGACTACAAGCTCCTGGCCCACTGCACCGAAAAAACCAACGCGGCGGCCTCTATTAGAGACTGGCAAACCGTGTTCGGCGCCCTTGGGCAAACCCTCAGCGTGGTGGACACCGGCTGCTGCGGCATGGCCGGCACCTACGGTCACGAGCGCGCCAACGTGGACACATCGAAAAAGATTTTTGCCATGAGTTGGGAGGCCGTGGTCACCAATGCCGACAACAGCGGCAAGCTGACCGCCACCGGATACTCCTGCCGCAGCCAGGTCAAGCGCCTGCTCGACGAGCGTCTGCCCCACCCGTTGCAAACACTGCTGACGGCCTATCAGGGGTAAACCTGCTTTGTGAATTTGCATACGCGCTGAGGTATACTCAGCGCAAAAGCCATAACACGAGTAAACCCTATGTCCCTGTCGGACTACCTAAGCCACACTACCTTGGCCGCTGACGATCAAATGGCAGAGACGTTTCAGCAGGCTCGCCCCTTCTCGCATTTGGTCGTGGATAACTTTTTTAACCCGACATTCTGTGAAGCGCTGCTCAGCGAGTTTCCCGCATTTGACGATGAACGGGCCAAAAACGAAAACGGCACCCTAGGCCGCAAGGCCACTTACCCGAACATTCGCGATATCGGCCCCACCTACCAAAAGCTGGACACGCTCATTAAATCGCGCGAGTTTTTAGACTGGGTCAGCAAGGCCACCGGCATCGACGATTTGATCTACGACCCGGACTATTTCGGCGGTGGCACGCATGAAAACTGCCACGGCCAGGATCTCGATCCCCACGTCGATTTCAATCGACACCCGGTCACCGGCCACCACCGCCGGCTCAACCTCATCGTCTATTTAAATCACGAGTGGTCCGCGGACTGGGGCGGGGCCATTGAGTTCCATACCGACCCGCGCCTGCCCCCTCACGAAAATGCCATTACCGAAGTGGCACCTTTGTTTAACCGCTGTGTGATTTTCGCCACCCACGACCACTCCTGGCACGGCTTCAAGCGCATTAGCCTGCCGGCCGGCGATAGCGACCCGCACACACGCAAATCCGTGGCACTGTATTTTTACACGAAAACCCGGCCAGCGGCTGAATACCATGGCCGCCACTCCACCATCTACATAGAAAGGCCTCTCCCGGAGCACATCCGGCCCGGTCAGCTGCTCAGCGAGCAAGACTATCAACAGATTCAAGCCCTGCTGGCGCGGCGCGATCAGCATCTGGCGCGTCTGTACCGCGACAACCATCGGCTGCAAAACCTGCTGGATAACCTGACCAACAGCCGTACCTTCCAGCTAGCCAGACGCGGGCTCAACCTCGCCTGGCGCGCAAAAAAGCGCACCGAGAGGCTGTTTAAGCGCTAGTGTCCGCGCAACACAGCCAGAGACCTTGTAGGGTGCGCTGAAATTATGCGAACTTCTCGGACAGGACACTAGTTCCAAGCTCAGGCGTAGCGCACAACCGGCGCGCCGAATCATGTATAATCCGCCGTTTTGAGCGTTTTGCACTCAATTTCCTGTTCACGTCTAGGCAAAGAGACATCGTCATGGGTTTTAACTGCGGTATCGTCGGGCTCCCCAATGTGGGTAAATCCACTCTGTTTAACGCGCTGACCAAAGCGGGCATTGGCGCCGAGAACTTCCCCTTTTGCACCATCGAGCCCAACGCCGGCGTCGTGGCCGTACCCGATCCGCGTCAGGACAAGCTGGCCGAGATCGTCAAGCCGGAAAAGGTCATCGCCACCACCATGGAGTTTGTCGATATCGCCGGTCTGGTCGCCGGAGCCTCCAAGGGCGAGGGCCTGGGCAACAAATTCCTCGCCAATATTCGTGAAACCGACGCCATTGCCCACGTAGTGCGCTGCTTTGAAGACGAAAACGTCATCCACGTGGACGGCAACATCAACCCCGCCTCGGACATCGAAGTCATCAACACCGAGCTGGCCCTGGCGGACCTGGAAACCGTGGAAAAAGCCATTCAGCGTTTTGCCAAGGCGGCCAAAGGCCAAGACAAGCACGCCATTGCCATGAAAGCGCTGCTGGAAAAAATCCAACCGCATCTTGATGAAGCCAAACCACTGCGCTCGTTTGAGCTGACCGACGACGAGCGAAAGCAGCTGCGCGAGCTGAGTCTGATGACACTCAAGCCCACCATGTACATTGCCAACGTTGCTGAAGACGGCTTTGAAGACAACCCGCATTTAGATACGGTGCGCGCGATTGCCGCCGAAGAAAACGCGGTGGTTGTCCCTATCTGCAATAAAATCGAAGCTGAAATCAGTGAGCTGGATGACGAAGAGAAAGCCGAGTTCTTAGAAGCGCTGGGTATGGACGAGCCCGGCCTAAACCGTGTGATTCGCGCGGGCTACGAGCTGTTAGGCCTGCACACCTACTTTACCGCCGGTGTTAAAGAAGTGCGCGCCTGGACCATCCCTGTGGGCGCCACCGCGCCGCAAGCGGCCGGTAAAATTCACACCGACTTTGAAAAAGGCTTTATTCGCGCCGAAGTTGTCGGCTACGACGACTTTGTCGAGCTCGGTGGCGAACAAGGCGCAAAAGACGCCGGCAAATGGCGCCTGGAAGGTAAAGACTATATCGTCAAAGACGGCGATGTGGTGCACTTTCGGTTTAATGTTTAAGTAATAAAAAGTCAGACGTCTGAGGTCGGACGTCTGACGCTCTTCTTTTTGGTCTCTGACTCCAACCGCCGACGTCATACTCTCATTGACCGTTTTACCTAACCTTGTTCTTCGAGGCCAGATAACCCCGGTAGCGGTCGCGGATGTTGCGGACATACTGCACAGGCTCGGTGCCGCGCACATAACCGAAGCGCGCTTTGCTGTAGTACTCGCGCCGGGACAAGAGCAGCATGGCCCGCTCGACGTTGCCAAACCAGACGTCCGGGTTCCAGCCTTTTTGCCGGGCCAGGCGACGGGCGTCCTGCACATGGCCAAAACCGGCGTTGTAGGCGGCGAGGGCAAACCACAACCGCTCGTCCAGCGGCAGGTAGTCCTCAAAGCGATCGCGCGTCCAGTCCAGGTAACTGACGCCGGCCTCAATGCCCGACAGCTCATCAAAGGGCACGGTATAGCCCAGTTCTTTCGCGGTGCTGGGCAACACCTGCAGTAAGCCCTGAGCACCGGCAAAGGAGCGGGCGTCGGGCTCAAAGCGGCTCTCCTGATACATTTGCGAGATAATCAACTGCCAGTCAAACTGATACTCGCGCCCCAGAGGTTTGACCAGATGGTCATAGGGCGAAAGGCCATCGCTCACGGTCAGGCGCTCGCCCTGATACTTGCCGATTCGCTCCGGGTTTCTGAAATATTTGTTGTAGGTCACGTTAAAAAACAGGCCGCGATAGTGGCGGTTAAGAAACTCATTCAGCGAGGCCAGCAGCTCGGTATTGTCCGGGCGCACGGCCCAGGCGTGATCCTGCTCGGTAAACCCGTAACCGGGTACAAGGTTGGTGGCAAACTGGCGCTCGATGCTCACCAAATGGCTGTCGGCAATGGTGGCATCAAAGCCGCCCTCGGCCACCGCCAGCAAAATCTCGCTGCTGGACAAGTTATCGTTAGGGGCGGTGACGGTGACATCAATGCCCAGCTCGCGAATCTCCTGCGCCGTCTGCCAGTAGGCGTGCTGGGGGTTGATAACGAGCGTGCGGCCGTTTAAATCCTCAAGCGTGTCCAGGGGCGGCCGGTCATCGCCGGTCACCAACTGCTCGGCCACTTTGTTGTAGTACCGGGTAAACGACGCCCTCTCAGAGCGCTCCGGAGTCACCGTCATGGCTGCGGCGATGACATCACCACGACCGGCGAGCAGCCATTCAATAGGGTCCACATTGGGCGGCGCGACCAATACCTCCAGGCGCAGGCTCTGCTCGCTGGCGTACTTTTTCACCAGGTCGTACTCAAACCCCATCAACTCGCCGCGCCACATAAAATAGCTGGTGGGGTTGTTGCGGGTGATCATGCGGATCACACCGCGCTCTTTGATGCCACTTAAATCGTCGGTGCGATAGTCGCGCATGGAGGCGTAAATGGCGTAGCGGGTCAGAAACTCATTCAGGCGTGTTTGCAAATGTTCACTGCCCGGCCGCATGGCCCAGGCCACGGGCCGGGTGGCGGAAACGGCCAGCCCCACGGTGAAGTCCTCCCGGTACTGGGAGAGCGTCTGCGCCACGCCATCGTCCAGCACCGTCGCGTCGTACTCTCCGCTGGTAACCAAGTCCACCAGGGTATCCGGGTTGCCATCGAGCTGGCGCACCACCACGGTAAAATCGATATCCGGGTGCTCGGCTTTCACATCGGCCAGCGTTTGCTCATAGGAGGAGCCCTTGGGCACCAGCAGGCGCATACCGGCCAGCTGCTCCAGAGAATCCACCGAGGGCGCGGCCGCAGGCGTGATAATCCGCTCAGTGGCGCGGGAAATCGGCAGCGAAAACAAGACGTTATCCGCCCGCTCGGCGGTGCGGGTCATATGGTTGACCACCAGATCCCCCTCACCCGCCAGCAACGCCGGGATCAGGGCATCCAGCGAATCTTTGATAATCCACTCGGGCTCCAGGTTATTCAGGCGGGCGAACTTCTCCGCCAACTCGCGGTAGCCCTCGGAGGGCATGCCCGAGCGCGGCAATCCCTGATACTCGCGCCGAGGCGCCAGCAGCCGCAGCACCCCGCGCTCGAGGAAGGCGGGCAAATCCCCGGTTTCCACGTAGTTCTGAAAACCCGGCGGTGGCGCCGGCTCGGCGGGTGCCGACGAGGCAGCGGAAGACACCGCCCCCGCCTCGCTCGCCACCTGGCCATCCGGTGAACAACCCAGCAAAGCCAGGGTGAAACCTACAAACAGTATGCGTATGATCTGTGCCATTGCGTCCAAAGTATGCTTAAATTGTGAACGGGCAGAGCACTATAGCATGGACCTTTTCGCCTCTGCCGAGCACAGCACTCATAATGCTGGGGTCGGCGGTTCAAGTCCGCCCCTAGCTACCATATTTAGAAAGGGTCGGTAGGTTAGCGCCTGCTGACCCTTTTTTATTTCCTACCAATTTCCTACCAACTTCAAATTAAAGCCCCATTCAGAGGCGAGAAATCCGGCACTGTATCCATATACCGTGGTGACAAATGGGCGTATCTCATGGTGACTTTTAAGTCCGTGTGACCGAGCAATCTTTGCAGTACGAGTATGTCCCCGCCGTTCATCATAAAGTGACTTGCAAAGGTGTGACGAAGCACGTGTGACATCTGGCCATCGGGTAAAATAATTTCCGAGCGTTGAACCGCTTGCCTGAAAGCGGCATAGCAATCATCGAATAATCTACCCTGGGGAAAGGCTAAGCCGCGAAGGTATGCCGAGAGCTTGGGGCGTATGGGTATGACCCTCACCCTGCCGTTTTTGGTGCCGGCGTAGACCACCCTGTCTTCGAGAAGCTGGGACGACATGAGACGGTTTGCTTCATTCCATCGAGCACCAGTAGCCAAGCATAGTCGAGCGACAGCGCCGGTATGGTTGTTCCTCGATATATCGCACTCTTCCAGGAGTCGGGCTATCTGCACTTTGGTGAGGTAACTCAGTTCCCGTTCATCCACCTTGAAGGTACGAATTTTAGACATTGGGTTGTCACCGGTGAACAGGTCGAGCCGGATTAACTCTGCGTACACAGCCCGGAGATACCTTGTCTCGTGATTGATGGTGTTTATAGAGACTTCTTTTAACCTTTGTTCCCGGTAGTGCGCGAACTCAGCGGCCGTGAAGTCTATTGCCCTGGGATCACCGAGGCGCTCCACTATCCTAATTGTGCGGGTCAGGCGGTATTTGTGGTCCTTGAGTGTGCAGCCGTGGACGTTGTACCAGAGCTGGACGAATTCAGAGAGGCGCATGTTATCGGCGGGCGTTGATAACTGACGCTTCTTTGAAAGAAACTCGGTTTCAATCTCTTTGCACTCTTTGCGTGTTTTCCGAATGCGCTTTATTCGAGGGCCTGACGAGCCAAACGGGTAGAAATCGAGTTCATAGCGGCCATCGGGTAACTTTCTGATCATGCAGCGACACCGGACAGCAGATGGGTTTGCATTTTGTCTTTTACGAACTCGAGAAGGACCGAATATAAGGCCTCTGATTCGCCGTACAGCTTCACATTGAAGTAATGAGCCAAGTCAGCCTGTAAACCCGATTCCAGAAGACGGGAGACAACGTATTCAGGTTTAAAACGACCTCTTGAATAGAGCTTGATCTGATTGCCTAACCAGAAGGCGACATTGCGCCGTGAGCACTCACTAGGCGGCTTATGGGCTCGTTTGTACAGCAAGTCAGGTGAAGGGCAGAAATACTGCACGTCTTCAATGAGGGACTGCCAGAGCGGGTCTATGTAGCTGGTTGAGTGTTGGAGTCGGAAATTGTTCAGAGCGTACTGCCAGAGAGCGGTCAGGTGTGGCACGAGGTCAGAATAGTTTTTGATGCTGACAGAGCGGCCCTCAGCGTCTTTGGTGCCCCAACTGAATTGATTGATCACAGAGTGATGAAAACGCGCCTCTATACGGTGTACGGTATCGCCCTGCTCATACTCAGAGATTGGGTTACCCTCGCTGAAATCGCCGTCAAAGTCCGCCCTGGGCACTTTGCCCCACACCCCTTCCCAGAACCCTATCTTGTCGCTCTTAATGGCCTCAGCGGTTTTGTCATAGACGCAGAATTGAAGTGCACCGGCAGACCCGAAGGTATACGACTGGCCAGAACCATAGATAACAGCGGTTTCATTGAGGGCGATCTGTGCGTTGCTGATGGAGTTGAACTTGTATTGGCGCTTAGCCTTGGCGACTAGACGAGCCTCAAAGTCAGACGGAATCACCAGCCCTTTGACGTCAGTGGCGATATGGACGGAAACTCCGGCGTGTACCAGCTGGACGCAGAACAAGGCGGCAATGCGGTCTATTTCGGCTGTCAGCGCTTCCGGGGAGTACTCGCTGATGGTCTGAGGGGTGACCTCGATTTTCAGGTGTGAGGCGGACAGATCGGCCTCAGCGTAGAAGGATTTAAGCAGGACGACGAAGCCAATATCTAGGTTTTTGAGGATGAACTGGTAACCGCTGGCCTTGCTGGACCGGGTAATCAGCCAGTCTATACCGCCAACGGTGAAGAACTGATCAGAGCCCTCATAAGCGGTCTGTAAGTCCTGCAGGACGTCAGGACGGATCAGGCAGTTATACAACTGTTTTACGGTATCAACACCGCTGTGCAGGTAACGGAGCCCGGAGAGGTCAACGGTTTTGTTTTCCATCATGAAAACGGACCCTTCACGATGCCAGCGCTTATTTTCGTATCTCATAGAATCACCCTGAATATTACTATTTTGTGGTTCGCTGTGTTTCTGTGTGGGGTATCACTCCCCTTTTTATTAACGTGTTACAGAGACGTTAGTAGGGCTCAGAGGGAACCTTAATATCGAGGCTTGATATGTAGCGCGTTGAAGGCGTGCCGGTTGATCGGCGCTCGTGCCTCGCGCTCGACTCATCCGGCCCGCCCTCTCGCTGCTGATTCTGGTAAACGAGGTGATCAAACGGGCGATTAACGAGCCACTTTCTACAGACTTGCTGTGAAACGTCATTGATGCGGCTGCCCTGCTGGGTGAAGCAATGGCATGTATTTTCAAATTCCATACAGCCCGCAACACGGGGAACTTCAACAACCTGCATCGCTTTTTGACGATATAACGGAGCGGTGTAAGGAAGGCCGGGAATTTCAGGCTTTAAAAGCTGTGGCCAGGTCATAGAATCTTCGTCGACAACCTGTGACTTCGAAGCCGGGCCGTTTTGCTGGGTGTTAGTCTGCGTCGTCTGCTGGGATGCGGATGAGCCACCGGTTATAGCGGAAAAAGCGTAATAGATCGAATAGGCCACGAGCATAAGCAGAAGAGGAATAATAAACAAAACCTTTGGCGGTCTGAATTTGTGTGTATGGACTTCAGCGGACTTGTAAAGCGGGAAAATATCGGACGGCTGCCCTATTCTGGATTTTGTTGTAGCGTCTAGCTGGGCTTTGCTTTTAACGTCTTTAACGCCTGTACCGCTGTGGTGTCGAATAGCGTATTTAGCGCCGTACGGTCTCACATAGTGTATATGCTCGTTAGCAAGCTTGCGGGCATGAGAGTCTAAAAGCGTAGGGTCCTGGGTAATGAATATGAGATCAACACCTTTGTGCCGGTGAGTCTCGATTTCAGATAGTGAACGCGGAACAGGCTTCGAAGCTGGGCGGATGGGCCATAGCTGCTGAGCCTCATCTACGATCAAAATCCCATTAGCGGGAATTTCATCGTACCAAGTCATTACCTGTTCTTTTGTGAGCTCAATCCAGCCGAGGATCTTTGCGCCCTCTTCACTTAATGGGATGTTGTAATAAAAAACAGGGCGCTTGCCGGTGTGCTTTTTATTGGTAGCAATGGTATGAAGAGTCTTGCCTGCGCCAGGCAAGCCGGAAACGATTGTGAACATATTAGGCCTCGGTTTCGACGTTCATAAATCCGATTCGCTTAATAGCACCGGAAACTAAGCGGAAAGTGATAGATGACATGTAAGCGGAGGCGACGAGCGTTATAAAAACGTCAATACCGGCCAAGCCGCATATAGCAATAACGTTTGCGGGTATACCAGACCAAGACGTATTGATGCGGTCAAACAGTTCAGTAAGTGCTACATCGATGCCGGTGTAACTGATGACACCAACGCCGAGAGCGAGCATTACACGAGCGACCAATGGACCAGTAATGGTGGCTAGAAATACGGCAATGGGTGAAAAGATAGAGGGCATTTGCATAATTAACCTCCTGTGAATGATCTAAAGAAAACGAGAGCGGCGATGATGTAGCCGAGAGCGATGATAAATGGGCGAAGATCGGCAGCGAGATCGCATATGGGCTGCCATGTTATTTCTCGCGTTACACCAAATAGAGAAAAACCAGTAGGTGGAGGACAAACGCCGCCGCCCATGCCGCTAGCATCAAGGTCATTGTGAGCCGTGAAATCATTTTCTTCCTCTTGAATGGCGTTTGCGGTGTTGTCCTGTGGATCATCAAGAAGTGAATCACCAGCGTTATATTCATCATCCCCTTCTAGGTCTTCGCGCCAGAGCTTGTCCTGACAGCGTACGTTGAAAGTGTGCTCTTGAATCGCGCATTGGATTGGATCAGCGTTTGAGCCGCATTGGGGGGCTATGACTTCTTCTTCTGTACATGTACCGTTATCGAGTCCAGAGCCACACTCTTCAACTTCAGGGTCACAGTCCCCGCCGGGGCCTTCACCCTCACCGCACTCGTCACCTTCACAGTCACCTTCACCATCGCCGGAGTCACCGTAACCATCCCCGTTTGGTGAACCGTCTTCATCATTGGGTATGCCATCGCCATCAATATCATCATCGTCACTGTTTGGTGTGCCGTCTCCGTCCATATCGTCGTCTTCACCGTCTTCGATTCCGTCACCGTCGATATCGGGCGGAATACTGCTTGATGATGATGAAGAGGATGAACTAGACGATGAGGAACCTGATGAGGGATTGTCGCTTGATGAGCTGCCTTCGCCGTTATCGTCAGACGAAGAAGAGGAAGAGCCTTCTGAAGAACTGCTTGAGTGATCACAGTCAGCGTAAGTCACGAATTCGGTTTGAAAATTTTGAGGATTACAAACTTGGGCGATAAATGTGTAATTGACAATATAAGCGGAGTCGCCTTGTACTTCACCGACAGTTGTCGGCGATGCGATGCAAAATTCTGCAGTTTCACCAACGGCTAATTGACAAAGCTGGGCAGGAAATCCGGGACAGTTGGAATATTGATGTGGGTTAGATTGTAAAGGTTCTCCAGCATGAGGGCCGCAGACGTTCTCAGGTGTATATGTGCACAGATAGCCGGAGGCATCGGGATTTCTGTCAGGGCCGGAAACGAGCTGTAGAACTTGGCCGGGATGGAGGTAATGAGTATAGGTGGCCTCACAATACCCCTTGCGCCATTTACCTTCGTTGCCTTCAGTAGGGTCTGCGTAGCGGTAACACGCTGTTCTGTCCTGACTGCACTGGGCCATCCAATCATCGAATGCCTGACCAGTTGAGATGTATCCTGTGCTGACGGTTTGAGCTTGAACAGTAATCTCTTCGCCGGGTTGAAGCTCAGCGTATGAAAAAAGCGGAAGTAAAAAAATACAAAATAGAAAACGCTTCACTTGACTAAACCCCTGAACAGTAAGGTGAATGCGGTAAACATAATGAAAAAGTAAATCCATTCCCAAGTAATCATTAGCAGACCCTTAAAGTAAAAACCGGGCCGAAGCCCGGTGTTCAATTCCGGCGGTTTACATCAAGCGCTTTGCGAGCTTGAAGGCCAAGATAGTGGCGAGTACACCGAGGACGGCAGAGCCGATTGCAATGACAACGGCATCTGCAGCAGTGATAGAAGAAACCACAGCAGCTGGGTCAACCTGTGCAAGTGCAGTTGAACCTGCGACCATGAGTCCAGCGGCAGCAGCGGCTGCTAGAGCTTTGATGCGACGAGAACGAGAGTGAAGTTGTACGACTGTTGACATAGGTATTACCTCAAAAAAGATTTTAGGGAATCCGCGTTAGCAACGATCACAAAGATCAAGGCATAAAGGCCTAGAATTGCACCTAGTAAAACGTTAGCTTCAGCGAAGGTTATCGGCGGGAGAAGGCCCGCTGATTCGGTAACAGTGCCCAGGCATTGAACTGTGCCGTCAGGGAGAATGTTCCATTGCGAGCACTGTAAATTGGTCATTTGAAGGCCCCACAGAAACTAAACGAACGATTACTTGCTAGGGGCAGAAGGAGCAGCAGACGGCGCCGGGGCGATCTTGACGCAGTGCTGGCCTAGCTTGCCGCCGGCGGCTTTTTTGAGTCGAACGTGGGCTTGCACCTGGGCCGGGTATTTCGGGGCGTTCAGGGCGTGATACACATCGGGGTCACACGGCATTTTCATAATGACGATGCCCTTGGCGCCCTCCTCTTTTTCGTCTTCGACTTTTTGACCGATGTAGAGGGAGGCGTATTGGCGGCCGTCAACGTCAGCCATTGAGGCGCCGTAGAGTTCAACGTTCAGTACTTGGTTCATAGTGTTACCTTTTAGGTGAGTTCAGCCGGTTTACCTCTCAACTCACGCCCCGGCTTTTGGCGCAAGTGTTCTGAATAAAAAAGCCCGGGTATGGGTTGAGCTAATGGGAGCTCTGGTAGGCTTCCGGGCAAAGCAGCGCGGACGGCTGCGGACAGGGTTTTCTGTTTGGCCACTCGTGCGAGAGTTACCGTGTGGACGATCTGCACAGCAGACGTGAGCGCTTGCGCGTCACTGTCGCCCACACTGGCCCCGCTCACGCGGCCTTGTGCCCTGGGGGCACTGCAAGTCATGGATATATGATGAATGAGGTTAATCAGCATCGGAGTAGTCCCCGCGGCTGAATATGGTTTTACCCTCGCGCAATTGTTCGACCAGGCGTGTGATGTTGATGAAGCGCTGGCGGCCAATTTTGATGTTGGGGACGGTGTTGTTTTCTACCCAGCCCCGGACGGTATCTTGAGTAATGCCCAGCCATTGAGCGAACTGCTCTTGTGAGCTTACCGGGGGCAATACGGACAGGTTGATAGGCTGATTAGGGGCGATCATGCTGCGACCTCTTGAGCGTACTTCTGTACGTAGGCGCGCGCCTTTTTGAATTCAGCCAGGGAGACGATGAAGGTAGCGGAACCTATACCAAAGGCAGTGACATAACAGGCATCGTCTACAGCGGGGAAACAGGGGCGATCATCGACGATGTGAACGGAGGCTATGCAGCCATCATTGGGAGAGGCAGAGAAGCTCCAGCCTTGTGCGGTAGCGAAAGCGCGGAGTACCCACGGCTGGCCATTGTCCAGAAGAAAAACGCATCCCTTTTCCATAGTGTCACCTTTGGTCGGTTTTCATTTGGCTTGGCTTTTCAACCTCGTTACGCCACAATGAAACTTGGTTTACCTAACTAACTATTACTATGTAAGTGTAGTTATTTGGTATTACATAGTACAATTTAATTAGTTAATGACTATGGAAGTGGTTGATAGAATTAGGCTAATAATTGAAGCCGAAGGCCATACTAGGGAAAAGTTCGCAGGCCTAGCGGGCATACCATATTCGCGGATAACGAACCTATTTTCTGGCCGTGCGAAAGTGCGGCATGAGGAAATCGAAGCTATTGGAAAAACGTGGCCACAGTACAAGCTATGGCTAGCCTATGAAGAAGAAATGCCAGAAGCCGGGCAAATCAGCCCAATGACAAAGCAAGCTCAGGAAGACTTAGGGACAACCGGGAAGGCCGGGTAATAGCGGCCAGGGTAGCTACACGCTGGAAAGGGAATAAATTAAGGTCTTAGCAGCCGTGAAGGGAGAACAACCATGAAAGGAAAACTTACCGCTACTATCATACTACCTCTATTGCTGATCGCTTGCGCTAAAAACGAAGAAGGCGAAACACGCATGCTCTCCCCCCAAGACATAACGGCAATAGCAATCCAAGAAAAAGCAAAATATGTTGTAAAAGACATGGAGTTCGGCGGCCAAAAAGTAGATACCGAACACTTTGACAAGCGGATCGAGCGAATAAAAAAATACGGCAGGGACGAGGCTTTACGAATAGAGCGGGAAGAAACGCATTTAAAATTACAACAATCAAGGCAAAGGCTTATGGACAAAGCCAAGGGAAAAAGCGCGAGAGAAGACTGGGTACATTACCAGTCAGAGGACAAAATTGTAGCGCTAAAAGACACCCCAATACCCAAGCCAAACAGAAGCCTAAAAGAATGCATTAAGCCCAATAGCGTTATAGACGACGATGTAATTAGATGTACTCGATGGGAAATAGACAAAAGCTGGTAAACCTAACCCAACTAACAATCAAGGATGAAATCATGGAGATATTCACGAGAACAATAGACGAAACCATTGTCGTAGAAACAAAGCAAGGAAAGGTGGAATTAACGGTAACAGATGTTGATAAAGGCCAGGTAAAAATTGGGATTAAAGCGCCTAAAATTATCAGCATACTAAGAGAGGAAATTAAAGATCAAAAGAGGGGTTTAAAAAAACCATAAAGCAATACAATATGATGCTAACTAGGAATACAAACTAACACCTAAGTCATTAGCCAATGGCTCCAGTTTCTCCATAGAAAACGGCCAGTCGGCCATGAGTCTTTGCTTTCTCTTACGAAGCAAGTAATAAACAAAAAGAACAACACTCTGACGGTAGAGACCACCCGAGTCAAAATTTGATTTAATACTATCAACAAGAAAAGAGTTTTCACTCATAAAATCTTCTATATCATTTGGCAAATCTTCAGTTACAAATTTCTCAAAACAATCGAATATTGCAAGTGAAGATTTCTGGTTAAGAGGCTCTATTTGGGTTAACGACATATATATTTCATCCAACGACCTCTGAACAGAAAACTGTTCGACAGGACCTTCATTTAACTTCTTCGTAACGTCGGTAAAAAAATCATCCGTGGTTTCAATAAGGGCCATACTTTTAGCAACAGTCCTATGAACTGCAGGTAAAACAGCCTTTTTTGATTTGTATATTGCATCATGCGTCAATTCAGCATGAGCATGCTGCAACAACGTCCTCACCTGAACCTCACAAGGCGTATTGGGCAAAACCTCTACACCACCATAATTAAAAGTATCTACAGGCCGAAGAATATAATGAACAGACTGATACGTAAAAAGTAAAGGCTCCCTTTCTCTATCCAAATTAAAATGCTTACATTTATCAAAACTCCAATTTGCCGAACCTTCAATATACTTACAAATTTTATCTATATTCTCTAAAAGAAGGACAACAAAGCGGACACCGACTTTATCCTCAATATCATTATAGGGGTCAGAATAATTTTTACCGGGACGATAAAACGCCTTATCAACGAGAGACTCATTGGACTTTAAGCGAACAGAAGGAGGGATTTTAAAAAAAACATCCAGAGACTCCCCAGAATCCCTAATTCCATTTTCGATATTCTCAAGAACAAAGTCACCCCAAGCCTTATAAATAGGCTTTTCTAAATCCCACTTTTCCTTGAAATCAACTTCGTTCATTCTTGATTCACAACAAGGTCTTTAACTAATATTCTAGTCCAAACTTTAGGGGCACCAGATTCGTCGAGATCACCCTCAATAGTTTCTATTGAGACTAAATCCTTAAATACGTCAGAAGGCGCAATAATCTTAACATTCTTAGAAAATTGAACCTTCCTAACTTTCAACTTGGAGGCTATATGAGCATTATCCTTTGTAAAAGATGTAGGCGGAAGGCCTTTTTCACTTAAATGAGCAATAAACTCATCTTGTGTATCAACATCAAAATAGCTAGAACCAAACTCTTGAGGAGAAACAACTGAAGACGTATTCACCTTTAGATAGGTAGTTAGAGCGTTATACAAATCAATCTTTTTTTCGGCTGAAACGTTCATTTGCTTTATAAAAGCACTAGCAGCATCATAGAATTTTTTAGTAGTTCTAGCACTCGTTTCTGGGTACCCACACCCAAGGAAATCAGAATAAAAATACATAGCGGCGGCTTTGCCATCTGTTTGACTTATCTGATTATCAGAAATGAGAACTGACCACTTACTATTTAAGCCGTCACTATCACTTAGAGAACCTACACGCTCAAAAAATCCCGCCGTTTTATAAAGCTTGGTGCCCGGAGTTAAAAGAACTTCCTCTACGTATTTAAGAGATATTTCATTAGTTTTCTTATCAATTAATTTTTCGTAAGCGCTGTATATTTCAGCCTTTATCACCCCGAGAAATTTATGTTTATGAGCGCCGTGGGTTCCAGTAAAAACAACTACAATGCCACCGGGTATACCCCTAGTTTTCTGAGCGTCAGTAAGCTTCTTAGCTACATCATATGAAGAAACAACGAAATCAGCATCATCCTTGCCAACTATTTCATTAACTATAGCAGGCATACCGTTTTTGTCTTCATCAACAATTTCCATCTGAACAGCTTTTGAGCCGTCTCCAAGCGCATCTCTAACACGGGACTTAAACGCATCCATTGCTGTATTATCGAACCGGGTGAAATCATGGCTTTGTAACGGCTTAATTTTTTCACCTTCCGGACCGCGCTGAAAAACTTGATGAATAATTATTCTATCAACTGAAAAATTGATTAATTGCATCCTTACCCCAACTTTCAAATATCAAAGCATATACTTAAAAAATATTAAAATTACACTCTGAAAATTTTTTTGTTATTAGCAAATAATGTGTCAGCCTTATAAAAATCGAGCTGATCATCAAGATTTGGTATCTATAAACTTAAAGTGCAGCACCAGATAGAACTAATGCTCTTTATCTTTTGGAGGGACAGGATCATTACCAGCTCCGATAGTATCTTTGCTGCGTATTCTCCCATTACGGCCCATAGTGGTTAACTCACCACCACCTTGATTAGTAAGCATCTGCCTAGCAGAACTCTCGGCCGCTTTTTGCGTAGCGTGGACGGATGAAGCCTTGCCAGCATCATTCCGTTTATTGACCCAGGTACCATTGGGCCGCTGAAAAACTGTACGATCTCTATCTTTACTCATTCCTTCGATCTCCGATATGAGGTGCACATAGATTTTGCCACCAGTGGCACATAAAAACTACTATCAGAGTACCATAAATAAAGGTTTTTATTAGGCCAGCATGGTCTACTGAGGCGCTAAGCCATTGTTTTTATTTGATTTGTGTTGTTTTGAGGAAATAGTCAAGGCTCTCATAATGCTGGAGTCGGGCGCACACAAAGCCCACCCCAAACACCCCCGATAATAGCCTGATTTTCTTACCATTAACCCTTGACTTTACCCCACCAGCTGGCGAAAATACGCGCCCTCGATATGGCTAGGTAGCTCAGCTGGTTAGAGCACAGCACTCATAATGCTGGGGTCGGCGGTTCAAGTCCGCCCCTAGCTACCATATTAAAAACAAAGCCCCCGCAGGCCTCGCCTGCGGGGGCTTTGTTTTTAATATCCGTAGTACGGGGTGAGCCACAGAACCGCCCCGGTTCACTCATTGCGACCAGCAATGAGCAACGAGCGCAGCGAAGCCCGCAGGGTTCTAGAACGCCCTAGCGTTTTAGAATTCACCCGCCCCTAGCATCCAACCAGTTAAATCCAAAGATGGAAATAGACCAACCCTCGCCTGCGGAGGCTTCTTGGTTTGAGTCGATTGTAGATACGGGGTTGGACGCAACCCCGCCGCGGTTCACTCATTGCGACCAGCAATAAGAAACGAACACATCGATCATATTTCTTCATCCACAAACACCACATGGCGAAAGTGGTGCTGTTGTTCGAAAGTGGCCCCTAAGGCACCAATAAATAAACCCAATGTGGTCACGAATAAAGACACTTGCCAGTAGGTGGTGGAAACGGGCTCAACAACAGCCGACTGAACCCATGATGCTACCAAATCAGGGGCGTACAGAAAGAAGCCTGCCGAAAGATTGAGCGCCAGGAGAGCGGCCGCCGTGGTGGCAAGGCCGATCAATACGATCGCTACCGCCGAACAATTGGTAATGACAATTTGCTCTCTCATCAGCGAGCGACGCCTGCGAATCAACAAACGCTGTCTTACGGCGACCAAGGCGGTGGTCACAACCAATACAACCCCCAAGAGCATGGCAAGCTTGGCAATAGCCTGGTTGGAAGCCAGGTGCCAGGTTTCTGCGGTGAGCATTAGCAGCGTGGTCGTTGAAACCGCAGCAGCCGTAAGGCGCAACAAACGCAGCGGAAACTCCCAGGGGCGCGCGTGTCTTACCGCGTCAAAAATCTCGTGTCGGTTGATGTAGGCCGACTGCAAGTAAAAGCGAAAGGGCGACAGTTCGGTCGCCGCCTGGGTTTCTTCCAGACGCGGATCAGCAATTTGATGCAGGTTATGCTCAATCGCACGGTGCTGGTCGCTGCCGAACTCGCTCATCTGCGACAAGTCTTTAGGCGATGAGGGAATCTGCATAAAATTGCTTTCTTCGCCAGAAGTAGCAAGACCATTAAGGTGGCCTAAAGAGCGAATGCAAAGCGTGGTTAAGCGTTGCGCCACTGTGTGAATGCGCTCGCGCTCATCCACTTCCGCATCAAACGCATGAGGATCAATTCGATTGGTTGACACTACTGCCAAGTCCAGCGCGCTGGAAGTAACGGCGATTGAGTAGGGTTTGTACCGGCACGTTAAATCGGCGGCGGTAAACAAAATAGCAAAATCCCAGCCTTCGGCATCGCGCAAGTCACTGCCATCGCGCAACAACGCGGAGGGCTCCTGGCGAATGCTCAGCGGCACCTCTTCACGCTGAACGGCGCTGATGCGCCAGGCAAACTGGGGAAACTGTGATTGCAGCCAAACGAGCAGCTGTTCGCGCGCCGCTTGAATAGCCTGCTTATCAATACGATCCATACGGCCGATGATGACCAGGCCGATCTCGATAGGTGCCCGCTCGGAGTAGAATTTATCGGGCGAGGGTCGATTCATGAAAAACTCCTACAACGCCTACTGGCTGGGCTCAGCACGGACAGGTAATGACAAACTATTAGCGCGCCTTGCGCTTGCCGGCCTCGTCAAGCGGCACTCGTGAGCTGCTTCGCCGCGCAACATTACCCTACTAATTCTTGAGGCTGCTAATAAACGCTTCCGACTCGGCAATGGACTTTTCCATTTCTCTGATCAGCTGAGCGACTTCGGTATTTACATTTCCCAGTTCACCCTGCAGCGAGTCAATCGCGCGCGCGTTCAGATTATGCTTCAGGAACAATACCTGATCTTGAAACACTTGTAATACAGGGTCCATGCGCGCCTCCGCGCTGCGCATAGCTTTAATCAGTTTTTCATATTGCTTTTTTGTCTGACTTAGCTTGGCCTCACTTTGTCGCTTTAGGTTGGCATTGCTGTACAAATCAATTTCATCTTCCCACTCATCGAACAGCGCTTCAGAAACGTCTTCCACCGAATTAATTCGCTCGGACACGGCTTCAGCGGCCGCTTTGCTGTCTTCGTATTCGTCGTTGAGTTCTTCATAGCGCTCTACCAGATCCTGATTTTCGATCGTGACAATCGATTGATACTGCTCCAGGGCCGACTCGAACTGCTCTTTGGCATCGGTTTGCGCCTCCTGTACCGACTCCACACGATCAATCATAATATCGCGCTTGTGAACACCCGCTTTCTCCATCGCCCCGTAGTACACCGACTGACAACCCGCCAGAGCCACGACCAACATGGAGCTGAAAACCCAACGACTCATTAACATGCCTATCCACCTTTCACTTGATTGGTTGAACTGCGCTAAAACACCCGCAAACTTGGCCCGGCAAATTGTCAAAAGCGCGTTGAGATTGTGATTTTTTCTCTCTTAGCGCTGCTAAGGCGTGTTTTAGAGCAATTTACATTGAAGAACATCAATTAAGCAGGATCTATACCACCCACAGCAGGCACTAGCGCGATGCCCGAGGTGCTGCACAAGGCAAAAGCGGACTGGCCGTAATGAATAAGAGTGAGCCCCGGCCCTTGGGCGACTTCAACTGGGGATGGGCTGCCTACACCAGCGCATCGCTCGCCGGGCAAAGCAGGAGGACAGTGGCTGCAGTCGCATCTTAGAAGCCTAGCAGGCTGAATAGAGCTTTGTTTACTGACCGTTAAGACAACCTCTTGCTTGAAAGGCCAGAGACGGTAGCGTCTGTAGAACTCACCCACCTCAACCATCCAATCCCAAAACACCAAACCCAGCTTCGGCAGCACCTAACGGGGTGAATACGAGGTAAAACTCAAAGATCCTCCAACCTCAGCCAATACCCCTCGCGATCCAGCGGTGTTTGGTCCGACAGGGACGGGTTTTTCAGAGGAAAAGGTTGCCGACTTTTGAGGTTGGAGCGGGTCAAGGCGTCTTCAATCATGTCGGTGCCGTAGAAGTATTGATCAAACCGGCCATCGGCAAGTGCCTTGTCCAACCCCTCGTGCAGCGCTTGCGCCAGCTCGGGCTTGTCGGGGCTGACAAAGAGATAAAACGGCAAGGTATACACCAGCACCAGATTCTCTTCAACCGCGAGCGGCAGATCGGGACGCGCGGCCAGTTCGGTCCAGGGCTCAAGCACGCCACGCGGGAAGGCATCGAAGCGCCCGCCCTCGACCATGTAAAACAAGTTGTCGTATTTGCTGGTGGTAATAACCTCAAGATCATTGCTTTGCAAGATTTCAATATCCGGCCAACCGGCGCCCTGGCCGAAGGTCAATTCTTGCAAGTCGGAAAAGCTTTCTACACGGTTAAAACGCGATTGGCTCTCGGGGTTGATGATAAAAATCCGGTAGCCGAGCAAGCCTTTCAGCAGCGGGAAGCGCACAGGCAATAGCTGCTCTTCCACCTGCTTGTTGGAGGACAACCACATTACATCCATTTGATCGGACTCCAACCGCTCAATCGCCCGGGTTTGGGTGATTGGGTCTTGGGTGATGTCCAGCTGGTAGTCACCTTCCATGTACTCAAGGGCAACTCGCAGGGCGCCGACAGCGTAGGCGTCCAGCGGATGCTCGGTTTGATTCACCCGCAGCAGTGTTTGCGCCGAGGCCGAAAGCGGTCCGCTGAATGCGAGCACTGCGGTCATTGCCAAGAGGTAATGGCACGGGGGTGACAGCAGCTTGGAAATAGTGCGTGTAAACAAAGGCATGTCAGGTTCTCAAATTTTAAACTTGTGCATCCGCTCTTGCAGCTCGTTGTTTTCTTCAAGCAGCTTGGAGGAGCTGGAGCGCATGGTGTGCGCATGGCTGGATACGGTTTCGGAGAGCGAGGACAGCGCGGTAATAAACTGGTTGACCTCGTTGGCCACGGCGCTTTGCTCCTCGGCGGCCGTGGCCACCTGATGGTTCATGTCGTTAATGGTGGTGACATGGCCCTGAATACTCGCTAACACCGCCTCTACCCGCTTGCCGGTTTCTACCGTCTCTTCGGCCCACTGGGTGTTCTCCGTCATGGCGTCGTGTGCCTGGTCGGCATCGGATTGCAGCTTGGAGACAATATTTTCGATTTCCTCGGTGGAGCTCTGGGTGCGCTGGGCAAGAGTGCGCACCTCATCGGCGACCACCGCAAACCCGCGGCCCTGTTCGCCCGCGCGGGCGGCCTCAATGGCCGCATTCAGTGCCAGCAAATTGGTCTGCTCGGCGATGGCACGAATCACTTCAACCACTTTACCAATGTTCTGGCTGCTGGCTTTGAGTGAGTCGATTTTGTGTGCGGTGGCTTCAATTTGGGTGGTCAAGCGCTGAATATTGGCTTGTGACGAGCCCACCACCTGGGTGCCTTCATCGGACGCTGCCTGGGTATCGCGCGTGCGCTCGGCGGTCTCGCCCGAGGAGCGAGCCACCTGTTCGGCGGAGGCCGCCAGTTGATTGAGCGCGGCCGAGGCCTGTTCCAGCTCGCGCATTTGTTGCTCTGTAGAGCGGGCCGTATCATCGGAGGCGTCGCTCATTTGCCGGACGTGACCATCAAAGGTGTGGGTCAGCTCCACCACACCGCGAATAATCGAGGCGATCTGCTCAATCACGCGATTGTAGTTGTCCGCCAGGTGCGCGATTTCATCGCCACTGTCGGCGGGTAAGCGCCGGGTAAGATCGCCGCCGCCCTTGGCAATGGCCGCCAGGTTATCGGAAATCAAATTTAACGGGCGCACGATAATACGGCGCGTAAGCAATGCCTGGGTGATCAACACTGCCAGCACCAGCGCGGCGACAATCACCAGCCCCATGGTGAGTTGATTGCTCAGCACCGTCTGAACCTGGCGCGACGAAAAGGTTACATCGTACTGGCCGATTACATCGCCATCGCGCTGGATTTCAATGCCCGTGCGCAGCAACTGCTCGCTGTGGCTGCCAGCGGTGCCGGCACTGGCCAACGCCTTACCCCGGTGATCGGTCACCACCAGCCGGTCGATCAGTGCGGTGTTAACCAGAGACTCGGCAATGGCCTCAATCTGCTGAAAATCGTAGGCAAACACCGGCTCCAGCAGTGACGAGTTGATCAGCTCGACCGTATTGTGAACTTCTTTTTCAAAAGCGGCTTGCTGCTGCGCAGATATGACGTAGTAACTGGCCATCAGAATGAGCGCGGCGACGGTGAGCATCAGGGCCGTCATGGCAGCCATGAGTTTGGTGGACAGCGAGCGAAGCATGCAAAGCACTCCAGCGACTTATTGTTATTGACTTATAGTATTTTTAACCATTTATAGCAGATGCCAATCAACCGTGTACAGAGACAATCTTTTGGCACTCAGAGGAGCGGATAACCTAGCGATCAACACAAAGCTAAATACTTGACACTTGGCCCAATAGACAACTCAATAATTGAACCACTAAACAAAAGGACGCCCTCTCCGGCGCCCCTTGTGAACAATCTACTGTTTAGCGTTTAAAAAACCGTTGACATCCAGCCAGTTCAAAAAGGCATCAAACCACTTGTTGCTGGTGCGATCGGGGTTGCCCAAACCAAAGCCGTGGCCGCCGTTTTGGTAGAGGTGAAACTCAACGGGCACGCCCGCTTCATACCAGGACTGAATCAACCCGAACTGACCGTGAAACAGAAAATCATCGGCGGCAATAGCGG
Source organism: Gilvimarinus algae (assembly GCF_030518215.1). GTDB lineage: Bacteria > Pseudomonadota > Gammaproteobacteria > Pseudomonadales > Cellvibrionaceae > Gilvimarinus > Gilvimarinus algae. Next base: position 460,843 of record NZ_JAULRT010000062.1, on the reverse strand, counting down.
CGAACATGGGCGGCGCACCCTCGGGCACGTCAACCGAATTCATTCCGCCGTAAATCGGACCGATAAAGGCCAAATCCACTTTTTTGGAGTTCAAAGTGGTGTGCATGGTCAGCCCCGCGCCGGCAGAAAAGCCGATCATGCCGATGCGAGCCGGGTCTACGCCCCACTCGTCCTTGCGCGCGAGAATCATGTCATAAGCGGCCTCGACATCCTCCAGTTGGTTAGAGAGATCCCAGCGCGGGCGCTCCGGCGGAGTGTCGGTGCCCTCTTCGTTAGTGGACTCGGCCGCATCGGCGAAGCGCTGATTCATTTGCTTTTCAAAATCCACCAACGAGGGCTCGGTGGGCTGCAGGCGGTACTTGAGTACAAAAGCGTTGATCCCCTGAGCGGCGAGCGCCTCTGCCACCTCCCAGCCTTCATTGCCCATGGACAGCCACATAAAGCCGCCACCGGGGGCCACTATCACCGAGGTGCCATTGGCCTTGGCCGGGTCGGCTAGCACGGGCGTGAGCGTCGCCTTAGTGATATTACGCGCCATAGGGTCGCCCCATTGGCGGAACCAGCTCTCGGAGGCCTCCTGGTTGTCCACGCCACCGGTGTTCAGCGCAATGGCCCCAGGTTCTTCAGGTGCCTCTATGGGGTACATTTTTCCATCCTGCGCCCAGGCCACCGCACTGGCACAAAAGCACAGCGCCACAAGCGTTTGGCAAAAGCCTTGAAACTGACGGGTTTTCATCGTTGCTCTCCTATTGTCGTTATCGGTATAGCCTGAGCCATAACCCTGGCCCAGGAATTTGTATTATAGTCATACATACCATAAGGGACGCAAGTAGAACAGTGGAGCCCGTTGGACCAAGTCATTTGTAGCATCAAGTGGCACGTAGCCTCGCCCCCAGCGAGAGGCCGTCTTGGCTTTTCTCTCATGTCAGGCGAAAATCGAACCTTGGTTCACAGGCGTGTCAGCAAACAGGAGTAGAAGGAATGGAATCAATCAAGCAATACGAATACCGGGTAATTACAGGCGAAAAAGGATTTAAAGAACTCGAGCAAAAAGTCAGCGACCTACTCAACCGAGGCTGGAAACCCATTGGGGGCATTGCCTTTAATCAGGGTTTTGGGTATCAAGCCATGGCAAAATTGGTGGAGAAAACCTCTTACACGAGTGCCACAAAAGCACAGAAAATGCCTCAAGGGTACTCGGCAGCGGTTAAAAAGTTAGACGATATCGTTTAAACAGAATATAAACCGGATTCAGGATTCGATGGCGCGGCTTTGGCAGGTCTTAGATGAGTCCGCTGTCGCAGCAACCGGCCAAAGGAAGGAGCCTAAAAAGTGAGCCTAAACGATTGGAACAATATCAACTCAAGCTTGCTGGATGACGAGCTGATAGGTCGCCTACCTATTCACCATACATCCTCATCGGTTAAGCTGATACTTATCGGCCTCACAATATGTTCCATCATATTTGCTGTTTTCACTGCCATCAACTTGCGCACAATCAAGAGCGAGCTAAGAAACCTTGAGCTTAAAAATGCTGATCTACAAAGAGTCATAGAGGATAAAGACAGAGCTATTTTTTCACTGAAACAAGCGGCAGATAAAATCAAACAAAACCATCAGTCAAAAAATCTCACCCCTCAGTTATCATCTCGTTATCTACAAAAGCCCGGCGTATCAGGTAATAAGAAGCATTCAAGCGATGGGTGGGTTGCACAAGTCGGGAGCATCCGTGCGATGGATAGCGAATCACAAAGCAAAAAGACCCTAAAAGAATGCCTGGGCGACAAACCCTCTATAGATTCGGCAGTTGTTCAATGCATGAGACAGAAAAAGTAGTAGCGTGCGAATAGCGCTTCTATTCTCCCAGCATTCACAGTTGATTGTCTTTATCGGATAGACACAAAAATTTCGTTTGTGATTTCCGTCAAATCGTCCATACTCACTAGCAGTTCAGTATGTCGGCCGATAAGGGAAGGTGCCATGGATAACAGAGGACTTCACTGCACGATAGTGCGTCTTATTCTCAAGTAAAATCCGGTCAACCGCAAAAGCGCTTTGCGGCCTTCTCTTTTTCTGTTGTGTCAGCGTCTAGCGTTCACGCAAAGACGTTGCCCTGCCGCCACATTGTCGCCCGATAAGCATAAATATCAGCGCCCGGCCATAACCATAAACTCGCCGCGCGTGCAGACACAGCCACCGTATTCGTTACAGGGAGAAGGAAAACAATCATGGCCAATCAGATAACGCAGATTCGTATACACCCCGGCATTGGCATTGCCCGGCTTGGCAACAGCGATGAGTATTTTATTGGCCCAGAGGCACTGGGCGTGGTGGTAGACCCAGGCGGCAGCAACGGACCGGGGCCGGAGGGGGGCAGCTATCGCGACAGCAATATGAATTTGAAACGCCAGGCGCAGCGCTATCGCATTTACGGCTACGATGCCAATGGCAATGTGATCGCCGAGCTCAACAGCGATTCGGCCGAGGTTTCCAGCATCAGCTGGCGGGTGCATGTGCGCAATATGAAAGCCGCCAACTACGCTTTCCAGGGCGCTTATCTGTTTGACCCCAGCAAGTACCGCAATCCTTCAATACAGGGCGATGCCGCCTCCCCCATCGACCGCGATCAACTGATTATCGACCCTGGCCCCTGTACCATCAACGCCACTACCCACCAGCCAGTGGTTATGGCAGGCGATGTGTTTACTGGTGTAAGCAGCGGTACCCTGCCCGGCTATTTGCGTTACTGCAACTTCACCCCGGCCGATCCGTCGCAGCCGGTGGAGGTCAGCTACACCGAAGCCAAAAACATTGAGCTCGGCCAGCTGCGCCTGGATGACAAACAGCGGCTGGTGTTTGTGCCGGCGCCGGGCAAAGCCGACTGTGTCACCACACCCAAGGTCGAGCTCTCCAACCCCAGCGAATCGCACAACCCACCCAATGGCCCGGAAAACGGCGAAGACCCACTCACCAACCAGTTTGCCTATTTCAACGTACCCGGCTGGTGGGACGACACCTGCGGTGGTGAGATTGACGCGACCATCACCTTTAAAGACGGGAGCGTTCTCAGCACCCGCGACGGGGTTATTCACTCTGGCGACGAGGGCACACGCAACGCCCTCAACGGCGGCTGGGTGGTGACCGCGCCGCCTAAGTACGCGCCCTACATGTACCATGTGGTGTCCATTCTGGACCGGGTCTATGAGGCCTTTCCCGAAGCCGACCCGAACAAGGGTCTGCCAACCAACTTTTACCGCGACGTCTACCCGATTTTATCGCGCGCCTGTAACTATGGTTGGGTCAGCGCCGAGGCCGCCGGTGTGGACCCGAGCACTCAGGGTATGGCCCACGGGCCGCGCCAGGCGGGTAACTTACTCAGCCCTCAGAACATGGCCGTGTTTACCGACCCGGGCAGCGGCGGCAGTGCGGCGCGCAAACAAATCTACAACATCATGCGCACCGCCGAGGGCGGGCGCTTGATTGACACTCTGCCACCCGCACCGCCACCGGCGGCCGCACCACCGCCACGACCTGCTGGCACCGGCCCCACGGCGCGCGGCAATAAGATGCCCAAGCTCTGGGGCACCGGCGGCAAACCTCTGCAAAACGAGCAGCTGGGCAATAACTTGCCCAACCAATACCTGAGCCTGACCGACTGGCAATTGCAGCGCATGGAAGACTGGGCCAACGGCGACTTTGACGTGGGCGAGCCCATCACCCCGCAGCCGCTCGATACCCTGCCGCTCCCCCAACAGCCCGGTGCCATGGACGCCGCCGCGCTCGAACCGACCATTGGCGGGGGCTTTCACCCCGGCATTGAATTCCCCTACCTGATCGCCTACCCGGAAAACTTTGCCGCTGCCTTTCGGGTCAAGGCCGGCACCGAACCCGGCTCGGTGGCCGCCTATATGTCCAGCCCCTGGCAGGGGGATTACTGGTCCTGCAATACCGCCTGGTGGCCGGTACAACGCCCGGACATTGTTTTTCAATACAACAAAACCTCTGGCGAGCGCACTTACAAGGAATGGTTCCGCGGTTACGGACCGCAGGGCAAACCCCTCTCCTCCAGCGATGGCTACAACCAAATGGTGTACGCCTGGCCCAAGCTCGGCATGGTATTGCCCGAAAAAGACAGTGCCACCGGCGGCTGGCTGGAAGACAACGGCGAGATGGTTTTTCAGGAGTACGAACGCGACCCCGCGCTCGACTCGCCGCCCGATAACACCAGCTGCTACTGACCATGCAACGCAATCACAAAAAAGCGCACTGGGACGTGGCGATTATTGGCGCGGGTCCGGCGGGCGCGGCCTGTGCGATTACCCTGGCGCAGCGCGGCTGGCGAGTGCTGATACTCGACAAACAAAACACGCTCAGACGTAAACCCGGTGAGTCACTACCCCCGCTGGCAGCGTCTCTGCTCGGTTCTTTGATTGGAGCGCTCAATACAGACACGCTCAGTGTCTGGGGGCTGGCCAAAACCCGCGGCAACATCAGTTGCTGGAGCTCCACCGAGCCGGACCTTGCCGATTTTTTCTTTAATCCCCAAGGTCACGGCCTGGGCATTGACCGTCAGTGCTTTGATCAGCAACTGTTAGTGAAAGCGCAGCAGGAAGGCGCGCACTTGCTGCGCGGAACACGACTTATGGAGTGCGAGCGCCGTTCAGCTAACACAACCAACTCTGAAGATGCCGAGCATTGGTGCCTGACTTTGCAAGGCAGGTTAATGCAAACCCAACACACGGCGAGGTATCTCGTCGACGCCAGTGGCCGGCGGTCGGTGCTGGCCAAAAAGCTGGGCGTCATGCGTCAATCGCACGACCAGTTGTTCGCTTTTTGCCAGCGCTATACCACCACCTCGGCGGACGACGACGCCTTCACGCGTTTGGAGGCCTGCCCTCAGGGTTGGTGGTACAGCCATGTCACACCCAAGACGCCGGGCAGCGACACCTGGGAGCGCAGCCTGGTGTTTCACACCGACCGCGATTTGCTCAGCGCTCAACAAGCGGCGACGGCCGAAGGCTTTGCGGCCCTGCTGGCCCAGTGCTCCTACTTGCCCGCGCAACTGAGCCAACTGGGCTACAGTGCCAGCGGCAAAATTACCGGCGCCAATGCCGCCAGCGAGCGGCTGTCGGCTTTTGCCGGGCCAGGCTGGCTGGCCGTGGGCGATGCCGCGCAAGCTTACGACCCTTTGTCATCTCAGGGCATTGGCAAGGCACTGGAATCGGGCTGTGAGGCAGGGCAAAGACTGCATTACGCACTGAGTGAGTCATGTAACCGCCAAGGCGCCGAGCACGCGCAACTGACGCACTACACCACCGCGCAAGAACAACAGTGGCGGCTGTATCAAAAGCAACACCGATTTTATTACGAGGGGCAAAAGCGCTGGCCCGATCACGACTTCTGGCACCGCCGCCGTTCGCACAGCGCCAGCTCTGCCCAAAACACCAATTCGTCTCGCACAGCAACGTAAGGGAATACTTATGAAACCTGTTCACTGCCTTATTTTTTGCCTCGCGCTCGCCGCCTGCAGTGGTGACGAAGAGGCGTCCAACGCCGACACACAAATCACCAGCAACGCCCAACTCGCCAAGACACAGACGGCGGCTAGCGGTTACACCAACACCGGCGAAACCATCCCCAAGCCAGTGTTTCAGCAGGGCGACACGCCCAGCACTCCCCATGCCGACGGTTCGACAGCGGCACAAGGGTTTGTGGACTTTTTTAACAAAACCTATTTAACCGATGAGCAAGCGATCCCCTTGCTGGGAAAACAGGATGTGGTCTGGTTTCCGCCACAGCGCGCCGGCGACACCTCTTTGGAATTGGTCGCCCGACTCACTCAGGGCAAAACCGAGAATTGCGACTCGCCGGACAGCTACCCCATTTACTGCGAAAACGACTTTTCCACTGGCGAGTTTTGCCAGTCCTGCCACGACAGTGCGCTGTTTGTAGAGGGCGGCGGCCTGCCACAAATGAGTTATTTCTCTGAGGCCTATTCCAAAGAAAAGCACGACGTCTGGCTCGCCAACTGGTCGCAATACGGCGACTGGAATACCAGCATCATGCGCCTGGCCACACGCGACCCCATCTGGCAGGCGCAAATTGAAACCGAAACCAACCGCCACCCCTATGCCGACCCGGCGGTGATCCAGGATGTGTGCTTTAGCTGCCACGGTGAAATGGGCGAGCGCCAGCTCAAGTTTGACCACGGTATGGATCAAACCTACTGCACCGATTTGTTCTACGCCACCATTCCCGGTTACCTACCCAGTGAAGGGCGCGGCAAACCCTACCCCTTTAGCGGCGTGTGTGAGCCCATTGAAGGCAAACCCATCGCCGAGCACCAGGCGCTTTATGCCAAATACGGCTCTCTCGCGCGAGATGGCATCTCCTGCGAAACCTGCCACCGCATTGGCCCGGAAGGTAAAGCCGGCCAGTGGAGCGGCACCGACTTTGAAGTGTTCTACGGCCCCAAAGACAAATACCAGGTCGCCCAGCGGCAAACCGAAAACCCGGTGCCGCTGGAGTACGAGTTTACCGCCACCTTTGATTACGACATGGATAATGTCCTCACGCCGGACACGCTCGCCTCGCTCGATGCGCAGCCGATGAAAAACGATGACAACCTGGAAATCGCCCACGCTTACAATCAGAAAGACGGTCTCAGTTATCTGCGCCAGTCGGTGATCTGTGGCACCTGCCATGTACTCATCGTGCCCGAGATTCCCACGGCGTTTAAGCCGGGCGCACCTCTGCCCGATGCGAGCCAATACCCTTACTACAAAAAGCCCGAGGCTTGTACCGGCGACAGTTTTGCCCCGGCCACCAACGGCAAATACGGCAACCCGGTCACCGACCCCTGTGTGGCGCTCGGCTATGAACAGGCCACCTATCTGGAGTGGATCAACAGCAGCTTTGCCAGCGAAGAAGACAACGAGCATACCTGCCAGGGGTGCCATATGCCGCTGGTGACTGACCCAGACAACCCGAGCGATCACACGGCGATCATGGCCCAGTCCACACCGGGGCTGTCACCCAAGGACTATCGCCGCCACCGCCTGATGGGTATCAATCTGCCAGTGTTGGAAATGTTTGTGCAATTCCCCGATGTGCTGGGGGTTGCCACGGTGGACGATACCGTACCTCCGGAAGGGGTCGCCGCCAATGGTAAAGAGGCGCCGTTTATTCAAAACTATTTGCTCAACGGGCAAATGGCGATTATTCAACAGGCCACCAGTCAGGCCAACGGTAACGGTTTGCAGAAAGACAGCACCACCCCCGACCCTCAGGCCGCCGCCGAAATTACCATTGACGGCCTTATCGTGGATGAGCAACACCTCACGGCGGATCTCAGCGTCACCAACAACACCGGGCATAAATTCCCCTCGGGCGCGGGATTTCGCCGCGCGTTTCTCAAGTTTGAAGTACTCGATAACGCAGGCAGTGTGGTCTGGGTATCCGGGCAAACCAACCCTTACGGTGCGATTTGCCAGGGCCCCTGCGTCAAAGGCAGCGATGGCACCTACAACTTGTTGGCAAGCGAAGTCACCGGCGGCGACCCGAAAAAGCTGCAGCCTCATCATCAGCTCATCACCAGCAACTCACAGGTGCAAATTTACGAAGTGCAGGCAGTGGACGATACAGGTACGCTCACGTCGCGCACACTGTCGCTCTTCTTCGATGCCAAAGACAACCGGCTTCTGCCCAAAGGCTTTACCCTGCCCAGCACGCTCGGCTGCGACACCAACCCCGATGCCGGCAGAAGTATTTTTGGCCTCAAACAGTGTTCGGCCGCCTATGCCACCGAACCGCAACGCGACCCGCTGACCGTCGGCAGTGCCATTGCCAGCGATGCGCACTACAGTGATCCGGCGCTTGCCGGCAGCGATACCATTCGCTACCAGATTCCCCGCTCTGCTATTGGCGGCACGCCCGAGTCCATCCGCGTTACCATGGAGTACCAGACCATACCACCGGCGTTTTTGGCGGCACGCTTTAGCGACGGCCACGTAACGGGCAGCGGATTTTTGCCCGCCACGGAGCGCGCCATTTATCTCACCAGCCACCTCAACATGGATCTGCCGCTGAAAAGCGAGCACCCGGATAATACCGACCTGCAGTTTTCCCAAAACTGGACCAGCAGCCTCTATCAGGCGAGTGCTACTGTCGGCGCGGCGCAGACGGTGCAATGCAAAGTGTTCAATGATGGCTACAGCAATATCACCGCCGCCAGTGATGCCATTTACCTCAACAGCGGCAGCGCTGCCTGCGTGCCCGATGGCACCGGCAAAGGCAATTGCCGCAAGTGGTTTGGCCGCTGCACCACCAGTGCTGGCGAGGCTGTAAATCTCAAGGTCTTTAACGCCGGAGGCGCCAATGCGACAGCCGCCTCTGATGCCGTCTACGCCCCCCAGCCCAACCAGGCCTGCGTGCCCGATGGCAGCAGTCGGGGCAACTGCCGCAGTCAGTTTGGTATGGCGCATGCGAGCAGCGGCGCCGCGGTATCTTGCCGCCTGTTCAACGACGGTTACACCGACATCACCGGCCCGGCCGAGAGTTTTGTCTTTGCCAGCAACGGCAGAATCTGTATGGCCAATAACGCGTCGGTTTGTCGCAAGTGGTTCGGGCGCTGCCAGGTGTCAGAGTAAAATCGCCAGCAGCGTCTCCTGACGAGGCGCTGCTGAATGCTCCGCGAGCACTACCCCACGCGTTACGCGCGTCTCCCCATCAACTCGCATCGCCATAAAGTCGTCATTGTGCTCTCTTGTACCAATACCTTGAGAAAATAGTTGGATTTCATGCGAATGCACCGGAGAGCGGGTGACTCGTCTAGGGACAAGAGCTTATATTCCCAAACGTAGTGGCATCCCGGACAGACGATCTTACTTTGAAATATGCTGTTAAAAATCGATACACACTGTAGATTTTACGCTCATCCGCAACGTTTTTTGATGCGGCTTAACGCCACTGGCGTAACCCCCAAATAGCGCGCCATGTCACTTTGGGTAATGCGGTCAATTAATTGTGGCGCCTGAGCCAAAAAACGTTGGTAGCGCTGCTCCGCACTGAGGCTCAGAAACTCAAATTCTCGCTGCTCCTTTTTCATGGCGAGCGCCAGAAGTTGCTGAATAACGTCATTCGCCAGTGGGTGGGATTGGGCCGCTTTGTCGACCAAAAGAGAGAATGGCAGGCGCAGCAGTTGGCTGGCTTCCAACGCCACCAAACTAAACGAGCAACCGGCCTGATTCACCACTGAGTTCAAACTGCCAATCATATTGCCCTCGGCAACAAACGACTTGATACTCTCTTTACCCTCGCTGGACACGTAGTAGGCCTTGAGCAGCCCGGTTTGAACAAAATAAATATGGCCATCGTCATCGCCTTGGCAAAATATAGACTCATGACGCTGAAAGCTCTGCTGCTGGCCATACATTGTCAGCAATTTCGCTAAGTGATTGTCAGTATTCATTGTTAACCTGGGTTAATGCCCGTTGAGTATGAATGGGTTAGGCTGGCTGCACATTTGAGTATGCCACGCAGCGAGCCCAAAATGACCGCCAATGCACCAATACTGCACAACAAAACGATTGTTATCAGCGGTGGTACATCCGGCATTGGCTACCAGCTGGTGAAGCTGCTGGCCCCTCACAATCAACTGGTGGTCATTGCCAGGCCAGGCCCGAGGCTCGACGCCTTGGCCACCGATTATGCCACTGTCCACACCTATGGGGCGGACCTCGCCGATACCAGCCAGTACGAACCAGTGGTCGATCTGATCATGAAAGAGCACCCGAGTATTGATGTTCTCATTAACAACGCGGCGGTCCAGTACCCTGCCACCCTACTGGATAAAGCATTCAGCCTTGAATCCATCAGCCAAGAAGTCAACCTGAACTTTACCGCAGTGTGTGCTCTAACCGCCCTGTTTCTACCGTCACTATTAAAGGCCCGGCATGGCGGGCTGATCGTTAACATGAACTCGGGCCTGGCTCTGGCACCCAAAACTGGCTCGGCGGTTTACTGCGCCAGCAAGGCGGCTATGAACAGCTTTTCACAAAGCTTGCGTTACCAGCTGGAGGGCACTCGGGCGAGTGTTGTGCAGGTGTTTTTACCGCTGGTGGACACTCCAATGACCCAGGGCCGAGGCGGTGGCAAAATCAGCGCCGAGCGCGCAGCCTGCGACATATTGGATGCTATCGGCAAAGGCCGCGCTACCGTTAACATTGGCAAGGTTAAGGCCCTGCGCGTATTATTCGCGATCGCGCCCTTCCTGGCCCGTAGAATTCTTAAATCAGGCTAGACAAAATCCACAAGAAATCACAACGATGAAACCACTTCTGAAAGTCATGATGGTGCTTGCATTGGCTTTTGCCAGCACCTTTTTGTTATTGACCCTGACAGGTGTGTTAACCCTTGAGAAAATTCAAGGCTGGCTGGAAGCGGCTCGCAGCGTTAACCCCTGGCTGCTCGCCGCATTAGTGGTGGCTTTGCTGTTTTCGGATATTGTAATTGCCGTACCCACCTTATCCGTCATGATGCTTTCCGGGTATTTTCTGGGAGCACTCACAGGCACCTTAGCCTCGTTTACCGGGCTGCTGTTGGCTGGCAGCGCCGGGTACTGGGCGAGCAAACGGTACGGAAACATTTTGCTTTTTCGTTTGGTGCAGGAACCACAGCAGCGGTCTGAGGCGATAAACACCTTTCAGCGGCACGGCCCGGTGGTGATCTTGCTGTCGCGCGCGTTACCCATGCTACCGGAAGTTTCGGCGTGTTTGGCAGGACTGACGGGCATGAAATTTTTACGGTTTTTGGGGTTGTGGATTATCAGCATTTTGCCGTACTCAGCACTTGCCAACTACTCCGGCTCGGTCAGCAGCCTGCAAAATCCAATGCCCGCCATTTACACGGCCATTGGACTGTGTGGGTTTTTCTGGGGAAGCTGGTTTTTATTTCATCGCGCCAAGTCGCGAGAAAGGCGCCTGCAAACCCAAGATTTGGGCTAGCACTCCTCTCACAACCTCATCGAAGCGGGCGGTTCCACACAATGCCGGCACGCCCGGGGCCTGCGCGTGTCTTATCTTTAGATAGTCACTGAGCCTATAAGGCTGTGACAATCTGTCGCATTCTGAAACCCCATCGAATGTAGTAAGTTCGGCCCGCCTCGCACAACAAAGATCAACATAACTCAGGACTCTACCCATGCGATTTCACGGGCCCAAGCAATTTGTTGCCGTAAGCTGTCTTTCTTTGCCTCTCAGCGCCCTGGCCGCTGACAATGACTCCAATACTGTTGAAACCATTTTAGTGGAAGGCAGACAGTACAAGCTTGAGCTTGAAAAAGAGCGGGATCAGAACCCCGGCGGGGTAACTCTGATTGACAGTGACGACCTGTACGAGCGCAACGTTACCACTATGGCCGATATGCTTCGCTATGTGCCCGGCCTTTGGGTCGCCAGCGGCTCGACCGGTGACTCGACCTTTTTCTCCAGCCGAGGCTCTAACCTCGATGCCACCAACTACGATGGCAACGGCATCAAGTTACTGCAAGATGGCCTGCCCATTACCGCGGCCGATGGCAACAACCACAACCGCAATATCGATCCATTGAGCACACGCTACGCCGTGATCGCTCGCGGTGCCAATGCACTGACCTATGGTGCCAGCACCCTTGGCGGCGCGATCAATGTGATCAGCCCCACGGCACGGGACACCAAATCGCAGGTCTACCTGAACGGCGGCAGCCATGGCCAGCTGCAAGGTCGGGTGACAGCTGGCGCCGTGACCGGTGACGTCGATGGCCTGATCACCCTTGAGGCTAAGCAGTGGGATGGCTTTCGCGAGCACCAGCAACAGAACCGCGAAAGCTTGTACGCCAACGCCGGCTGGAAACTCAGCGATGCGCTGCAGACGCGGTTCTACCTCACCTATGTGGATAACAATCAAGAGTTGCCCGGCGCCCTCACGCGCGCGCAGTTTGATGAAGACCCCTATCAAGCGCAACCAGCCGCCCAAGTGGGGCACTACCAATACGATGTAGAGAGCTGGCGGGCGGCCAACAAGACGATCTGGGATCTCAGTGAAAATGCCAGCCTCACGGTGGGGTTTTCCTATGAGGAGCAGGCCCTCTATCACCCGATTGTCTACAGCCCATTCTTTAGCTTGCTGATTGATACCGACCAAAATAACTTTGGCTCGTCTGTGCGCTACAACCTGCGCACCGGTGACCATGATCTGCTTTTGGGCCTGGATTACGGGCAAACCACGGTCAAGGGCGGCAACTACAGCCACGAGGCCGGCCACAGACAAGACTTGATGACGCGTGTCGACAACGAGGCCGACAGCCTGGAGCTGTTTGTCGTTGATCGCTGGCAACTGAGCCCCAGCTGGAAACTGGTGTACGGTGTGCAGGGGGTACTGGCAAACCGCGAAGTCAGAAATACCACGGTGATGAACGGGGCGCTTTACAACCCCACTGCCGATTACGACAGCATTAACCCGCGGGTGGGCGCTATCTACCAACTCACCGAGAACACCGAGCTGTTTGCCAACCTCAGCAGCCTCTATGAGCCGCCTACCAACTATGAGCTGGAGGACGATACCAACCCGGATGACAAAGCGCTCAAGGCCATGCAAGGCGAAGTGCTGGAGCTTGGGAGCCGGGGCGACGCAAGTCTGGGGGCGGATAATCGCCTTTACTGGGAGCTTGCGGTTTACTACGGCCAGCTGGATGACGAGATTTTGTCTGTCGATGATCCCAATGCGCCCGGCACCAGCTTGTCGGCCAATGTCGATAGCACCATTCACGCGGGTGTCGAAGCACTGTTGGGAGCAAGCTTTGCACTGGGCGACAGCGGTGAGCACCGGCTGGAGCCTCTGGTCAATATCACTCTCAACGAGTTTAGCTTTGACGACGACCCGATTTACGGTAACAACGACCTACCGGTAGCCCCCGGCTACGCCATCAAAGCAGAGCTGATCTACCGTCACGCCAGCGGTTTTTTTGCCGGTCCTACAGTTGACCTGATTGACGATCGCTACGCCGACTTCAGCAACACCTACAGTGTCGATGGCTATACCCTGCTCGGGCTGCGCGCCGGCTTTCGTGGCCAGTCGTGGGAGGTATACGCCGATGCCAGAAACCTCACCGATGAGGAGTATGTGTCCTTGTTCAGTGTGAGAAACGCCGCCAGTATTAACGATGGCATATTGCAGGCAGGCGAACCCCGCTCCTTTTATGCCGGTGTTAAAATCGAGTTCTGACCATTGCCGCTGGCAGCAGTGGTCAGCGGGGGTTTACTGAAAGGTGCAAATGTCTTTGGGGAGAAGCGTCGGGATAATACCGAACTGCACGGTATCTTTGGTGCAGGTTTTATCCTCCGGCGCATCTTTGCACAACACATCGCCTGGGTTTAAATTGTCGTTACCGACAAAACACCAGGCGTGCCCTCCGGTAATGGTCCGTTTGCATGCATGATAGGTGGTACCTAACCAGTGTTTGCACACCGCAAAGCTGAAGGTATTCGATCCGCTTTTTAGCACCTTGGCCGGGGTCTCTGCCTCGCACTTTTCCAAAGCCGCTGCGCTTCTTTCTTTCACAGCGCTGAGCACTGTGAAATTACCCGACAGGTATACGTCTTGTTCCTCAGCACTGGCTTCTTGCGTCAGCACCTGCGCCATACAGCCGCATCGCTGCTCAGCTGCAGCGGCGGTTGCCCCCAAGCCCTGCTGATGATTCCGGCACGATTGCTGAAAATTTGCATGAAAATTCGCCGGCTCTTCAGCAATAACGTTCATTGCGTACAAAGCGGCTAGCAACACAATCATTGTTCTCATAACTTAGCTCCCTGATCCATGAGTCGAGCGGGGAGCATAGCCCATTCGGAGGCGTGCCACTAACCTCTAAATAGGGGGTATTTGCTGATTTGATACGTTATTGCAACGACAAGCGACGGATTCCTAGTACATTTCCACTTCCAGCCGGCGATATTCACACTTGCTCACACCGCACACCTCGCCAAAAAAATACAGCGTTTGCGGAACCTGGTAGATCAGCTCGTAGAGATCCACCACGGGGGCATCTTCGCAGTAAGCGGTAAAATCCGTGTTGTACTGGCACAGGGCATAGCCTTCAAGGTTGCAGCTCTCACCGGGGCCGCAGGCAGCGTCGTATAACGTGATGCTGTCTTCGATGTAGGGCGTGTCGCTCACGCTTAGGTAGAACGAATAGGGCTTGGCGCGCTGCGCCTGCCAAAAAATTTCAAACAACCCGGCGTCAACGTAGGGGTCTATCGCCAGGGTTTCATTGGGCGAATAGCCACTGTCCACGCCAAAGCTATCGATCATGGCAAAATCGTTGATGCCCTGGGGCGGCGGTGGCGGCGGGCTGGTGTGAACGTGCGTTTCATCGCCACAGCCACCCAGCAGCAGCGCTATGCCCAACAATACCGGTGCGTATGCGTATTTCATAAGCCATCTCCAGCAAAACCCAACAGTGACAGAGTAGACCCTCGCGGCTGAACACTGACTGAATAATAGTTCGATGCACGATTAAGAAGACTACCGCCTAGTCGCCCAGAGGATGGCGACGGTGAAATGGACCAGGACAATCTGCGTTATTGCCGGATTAGTAGCGAAGCGTCGCTCGTTGCCGGCGCTTGAGTTTTGGGCGTAAAAGCCTTAGCGTTGGCAGGCTTGTGCGCGCGTTTTTACCATTGTTCAGCTACAGCACACAGCCCTACCACCACAGGTGCCCTGGAGGGATGACCGGTTCACTATGCAAGCAACGGAACTTACACCGGCAAGTCATGGCGTCTGCCCGCCTGCTACGCACTTATCGGCCTGCCTAGAATGCGATCAGCTGCTGGATATACCGGACGATCAACCACGCCCGCGCTGCCCGCGCTGTGGCGCCGCCCAGGCCCCTTTCCAACCGTTCGATCCAACTCGGCCTCTGGCACTGGCACTGGCTGCCCTGATCCTGGCCATACCGGCCAACCTCTACCCGCAAATGGCGTTTAGCCTGCTGGGCCGGCCCAATGCCTATACCCTGGCCGGCGGCGCCTGGCACTTGATTGATGTCGGCTTTTGGTGGGTCGGCGCGCTGGTATTGGTGTGCACCCTGGTGGCCCCACTGGTACTGCTGAGTTTGATCATCGGCACTTGTCTGGCGTGGAAGCTGCATCTGCCCTCAAGCTGGATTGCCAGCGGTCTCAAGCTCTACCATCAAGTGGCCAGCTGGGTGATGCTGGATGTGTATTTGCTGGCGGTAATTGTCTCGGTAGTGAAACTCAAAGATATGGGAAGTTTTGAATTGACCACGGGCTTTTTCTGCTTTGTGCTTATGCTGGTATTGCTGTCGGTGGCCATGGTGAGCTTTAACACCGAGCGCTTTTGGGATTTGTGGGAGGCGCGCCGTGCGGGCCATTGATCGCGGCCTGTGCCGCTGCCATGTGTGCGGCAAGCTGGCGCGCCACCCAGGAGACGGCTCTTACCTGTGTCCGCGCTGCCACACGCCCCTGCACCCGCGCATCCCCTATTCGGTGTCGCGCGCCTGGGCGTTTACCCTGACCGCGCTGATCGTGTTTGTGCCGGCCAATGTGTTTCCAATTATGACCGTGCGCAAGATTGATAACACCATTCCCAGCACGATCCTCGCCGGCGTGATTGATCTGGCCCGCAACGATATGCTGCCCATTGCCATAGTGGTGTTTATCGCCAGTATTGCCGTGCCCGTGTTCAAGCTGGTCGGTATTATGTTTTTGCTGTTTACCGTGCAGCGCGGGCGGCCCATCAACGCCGCCCAGGCCACCAACATGTACCGGTTTATCGACCTCATCGGTCGCTGGTCCATGCTGGATTTGTTTGTTATTTCCATACTGGTTACCCTTGTCAGCTTTGGCCAGTTTGCCAGTATCGAGGCCAACATCGGCGCCTCCGCCTTTGCCGGTGTGGTGGTGCTGACGCTACTGGCCGCCGAAAGTTTTGACCCCAGGCTGATCTGGGACCTTCAGGAACCCACACCATGAGTGAGAACAACCCCACTGTGAGCGACGCCCTGCCCACCGCCAGCGTTAACCGCCGCCGGGGCATTTCGGCTGTGTGGCTGCTGCCGCTGTTCGCTGTACTGCTCGGCGGCTGGCTGGCCTACAAGCACTTTACCGAGGCCGGTGTGAGCATTGTGGTGGTGTTTCCTACCGGTGAGGGCGTAGAGGCCGGCAAGACCGAAGTGCGTTACAAAGGCATTAAAGTCGGCACCGTCAGTGAGTTAAACGTACAGCCCGACTTGCAGAGCGTGGCGGCGCAAATCACCCTGAGCAAACAGGCCGAGGCGGCACTGCGCGACGACACCCAGTTCTGGCTGGTCAAACCCGAGCTCTCTTTGGGCGGCGTGCAGGGGCTGGACACGCTGGTTTCCGGTAATTACATTGCCATGCGCCCCGGTCAGAGCCAACGCACCCAATATGTATTTAAAGCGCTGGACGAGCCACCGCCGCCGGAGCCCGCCGAGGGCGATTTGAAAATACGCCTCACCGCACCCGATGTCGGCTCGCTGCACGCGGGCTCGCCCATTCATTACCGCAAGCTGCGGGTGGGCGAAATTGTCGACTACACCTTGAGCGACGACAACAGCGAAGTCATTTTTCAGGGCCATATTGAAGCCGAATACGCGGATCTGGTGAGCGAGAATTCACGCTTTTGGAACAGCAGCGGCGTCTCCATCACCGGCGATCTCAACAGCATTGAAGTGAACACCGATTCGCTGGCCTCGATTATCCTCGGCGGTGTTTCCTTCGATACACCACCGGGCACAGCACCCGGTGATCCGGCGCGCAGCAACCACCCTTTTACCCTCTATCCCTCTTACGCCGAGGCGGACACCGGCATTGAAATCACGATTGAATTTGCCACCGCCGAGGGGCTCAAAGCCAACCACACCGAGATACGCTACAAGGGTTTGACCGCCGGTAAGCTCATCAAACTGGACATGAAGCCCGACTACACCGGCATCACCGCCACCGCCAGCATCAACCCTCTGGCCGATGTGCAGCTCAACGACTCGACGGTTTTCTGGATGGCCACGCCAACGATTTCCCTGTCGCGTATCTCTGGGCTGTCGACCCTGCTCACCGGCACACACATTGAAATGGACTTTTCCCGCGAAGGCGAGCGCGAGCCCCAGCAGGAGTTTGTCGCTCTGGTGGAGCCACCGGCACCGAGCAAAGACGAGCCGGGCCTGTACATTGAGCTGACCGCCGAGGGACTTGAAGGGATCACCCGGTCCAGCGAGGTGTATTACCGCAACGTCAGCATCGGCAAGGTGGTGGATTACCGCCTGACCGACGACCACTCACAGGTCGTGATGGACGTGCACATCCTACCCAAGTTCACGCCCCTCATTACCCGCGAGGCGCGCTTTTATCAAAACAGCGGCATCGACATCAGCGCCGATTTAAACGGCGTGAACATCAACACCGAATCCCTCTCCAGTATTCTGCGCGGCGGCATTGGCCTGCACCTGACGGACGAGGCCAAGCGAGCGCCGGCGGCCGACAACGAGGCGCGCTATATACTCCACCCATCGCTCGAAGAGGCAACGGACAAAGGCCCCGTCATTACCGTGCATTTTGCCGACGGCGATGGCCTGCGCACCGGCGCCGATTTGCGCTACCTGGGCGTCACCATCGGCACGGTAGAGCAAATTACCCTCAACCACCCCACCCCCGGCGTTACCGCGCACATCACCCTGCAACCGGCGGCACGTGGGCTGGTGGTAGAGGGCACCCAATTCTGGCGGGTCAAACCCGACATCAGCCTCAAAGGTGCGAGTAACCTGGGCACGCTGATTTTCGGCCAGTACATCGCCCTCGAACCCGGCAGTGGCGAGCAGATGCATTACGAGTTTACCGGCCGCGACACACCGCCGGAGGACTACCTCAGCGCCAACGGTCTGAGCTTGACGCTGCGCGCGCCCTCACTCGCCTCACTCAAAGAGGGGCGCTCGGTGTTTTACCGCGAAATTCCCATCGGCGAGGTGACGGGCTTTGAGCTGGCCGACAATGCCAAGCACGTGAATATTTACTTGCACATCGACCCTTACTACGCACCGCTGGTGAAAACCAACACAGTTTTCTGGAATGCCACCGGCATCGACTTTGACTTTGGCTGGTTCTCCGGCGCCCAGCTCAGAACCGGTTCGGTGCAGTCGTTGATTGCCGGGGGTATCGCCTTGGCCACGCCTGACTTACCGGGCGAGGACGTCAGCGATGGCACCGTGTTTGATTTGCACGACTCGCCTCGAAAAGAGTGGTACCAGTGGGCTCCCGCCATTCCCCTCAGAGCCACGCCGGCAACGGCCGAATCAGCGCCTTAGCAAAAATTAACGGCCTCGCACTACTTATCCTCAAGGCTATACTGAGACACTATAGCCTTGGGGCGAAACCCGGCCGATTCTCAGGCCGCTCCTGGCACCTATCAGCCAGTCCCGGCCCGTATAACCAATAAAGCAAAACATCCGACAATCGTAGACAGCCAGCAACCGTGGAGAGCCATACACATGAAGCTCAATATCAATGGCGAAACGAAAGAGGTAGAGGTAGAGGCGGATACCCCACTGCTGTGGGTCATCCGGGAACAATTGGGTATGACCGGCACCAAATACGGCTGCGGCATGTCCATCTGCGGGGCCTGCACCGTTCATATTGACGGCGTTGCCCAGCGCT
This sequence comes from Gilvimarinus algae, assembly GCF_030518215.1. GTDB lineage: Bacteria > Pseudomonadota > Gammaproteobacteria > Pseudomonadales > Cellvibrionaceae > Gilvimarinus > Gilvimarinus algae. The sequence continues at coordinate 442,124 of NZ_JAULRT010000062.1, read as the reverse complement.
CGTGCGTCCTGCCAGTCAGCGCCGTGCGCGAGGACCAGAAAATCACCACCATTGAAGGCCTCGGTGTGCAACAGTTTCACCCGGTGCAGGAAGTCTGGGCCGAGCTGGACGTACCCCAATGTGGCTACTGCCAATCGGGCATGATCATGGCCGCCTCGTCGCTGCTGGCGCGCAACGCCAACCCCAGTGACGAGGATATCCGCCGCGAAATCACCAACATCTGCCGCTGCGGCACCTACCCTCGGGTAATTGAGGGCATTAAAACCGCCGCCAAACGTCTCGCCGCTGCAGGCGATCAAGGAGGCCGCGATGCAAACGCCTGATACCGATACCCTGGAACAACCGGTCAACCCATCGCGCCGCAGCTTTCTCAAGGGCAGCAGCATCGCCGCCGGCGCCTTTGTTTTCGGCTTTTCGTTTCCCTTTGCCAAAAGCGCACTGGCCGGCGAAGCGGCCGCACCCGAGGTCAACGCCTGGGTGGTGGTGCAACCCGATGACACCGTGCTGATCCGCATCGCCCGCATTGAAATGGGCCAGGGCTCTCTCACGGGCCTGGCTCAATTGGTGGCCGAAGAGCTCGAGTGCGACTGGGACAAAGTCCACTTTGAGCTGGTTAAACCCGGTGCCAACCAAGCGCGCGATAATGTATGGAAAAGCCAGGCCACCGGCGGCTCCACCGCCATTCGCGGCTCCCATGAATACCTGCGCCAGGGCGGCGCCGCCGCACGCCATATGCTGGTGGCGGCTGCGGCTAACCAGTGGCAAGTTCCCGCCAGTGAGTGCCAGGTGGATAAAGGCGTGATTACGCACAAACCCACGGGTAAAACCACCACCTACGGCGCGGTAGCCACGGCCGCCAACGACATTACGCCACCGGAAAAGATCACTTTAAAAGACCCCTCCGAGTGGAAGATTGCCGGCAAGGCGGTCAAGCGACTGGACACCAAAGAGAAAGTCGACGGCTCCATGATCTACACCACGGACTTCACCCTGCCCGGCATGCTCATCGCTGTACCCAAGGCCTGCCCGGTACATGGCGGCACGCTCAAGAGCTTTGATGCCAAGGCCGTGCAGGATATGCCCGGCGTGAAGCACGTGGTGCAACTGGACGACAACGCCGTCGCCGTGGTCGCCGATACCTTCTGGCGCGCCAAAAAGGCGCTGGACGCCCTGCCCATTGAATGGAACCTGGGCCCCAATGCCAGCGTATCCAGTGCCAGCATTGCCGAGAAGCTGCGCGAGGGGCTGAGCGCGACAACCGATTATGTCGGTAACAAAGTCGGCGACGCGCCCAGCGCGCTGGCCAAGGCCGAGAAGGTCATTGAGGCAGACTACAGCTACCCCTACCAGAACCACGCCCCCATGGAGACCATGAGCGCGGTGGTGCGCTGGCGCAAAAACGGCTGCGAAATGTGGGGCGCCACCCAGGTACCCGAGTCGGCGCTGGCGGCGCTGGCCGAAGCCGCCGAGCTGCCGCAGGAGGTGTGCGAAGTGCACACCATGCGCATCGGCGGCAGCTTTGGCCGCCGCCTGGCCACCGACTATGTGCGCCAGGCGGCGCTGGTGGCCAAGGCGTTTCCCGATACGCCTATCAAACTGCTCTGGACCCGCGAAGAGGACATGCTTCAGGGCCATTTTCACCCAGTTACCCAGTGCCGCATGCGCGCCTCCATGGATGCAAACGGCGAGCTGCAGGCCCTGCATATGCGTATTGCGGGGCAGTCTATTCTCGCTCATGTGAACCCCAAAGGCATTGGCGAGAAAGGCGACCCGGTAATGTACCAAGGGCTCGACCCCGAGGGCGATATGGCCATCGGCTACAGTGTGCCCAACTTGCTGGTGGATCAGGTGATGGTCAACCCGCACATCCGCCCGGGCTTTTGGCGCGGCGTGAACCTGAACCAAAACGCACTGTACCTGGAGTGTTTTATCGACGAGCTGGCCCACGCCGCCGGGCAAGACCCACTGGCGTTTCGCCGCAAGCTCATGGCCAAGCACCCCAAACACCTGGCGGTGCTGGAGGCGGCAGCCAAGGGCATCGGTTGGGACAAAAAGCCCGCCCAAGGCATCCACCGGGGCATCGCCCAGGTTAAAGGTTTTGGCAGCTACGTGGCGGCCGCCGCCGAGGTCTCGGTAACCGACGGCAAGTTGAAAATTCACCGCATCGTCGCCGCCACCGACCCGGGCTACGCCATCAACCCGCAGCAAATTGAGGCTCAGGTGGCGGGCTCTTTTGTCTACGGCTTATCGCCCATGCTCTCCAGCGAATGCACAGTCAAGGACGGGCGTATCGAGCAGGAGAACTTTCACACCTACCAGGTAATGCAGTTGCGCGATATGCCCGAAGTTGAAGTGATTACCATGCCCTCAGGCGGCTTCTGGGGCGGCGTCGGTGAACCCACCATTGCCGTGGCGGCACCGGCCGTGCTCAACGCCATTTTCGCCGCGACCGGCAAGCGCATTCGCAACATTCCCATCAAAAATACAGATCTGAGCTAAACCCTGGCGGCCCCGCTGCGGGGCCGCGCTCAGTGATCCCAGCCAAGAAGCTTTAGATCTTCCGGCGTATCCGCATCTGTACACACACCGGCATCACTCACTGCGATTTCCCGGTAGTACTCCCGGTAACGCTCTATCACTGCCCGCGCGCCATTATCACCATCGAGCCTGGCCAGTTCGGCCCAAAAGTCGCGACCAAAAAGCACCGGGTGGCCCTGCTGGCCGAGGTATATCGGCCGGACTATGGCCCTGCGGCCGGCCTGGGCGCACAACGCCTGCAGCGTCTTAACGCTCAGTAAAGGCATATCGCCGAGCACCACGGCAGCGCTGTGACACTCGCTCAGTTGCTCATCGGCCAAAAGTGCCGCAAAGCCATCTCCCATACTTGCGCCCTGCCCTTGTGCCGCCCGCGCGCTAGCCACCACGGGGGTGTTTTCTGGCAGACCGAGGGCGCTGGGCTGATCGTCATCGCGCAGCACCAAACGCCATTGAGAGAAGCAGTCAACCACGGAGGAAAGACTAGCAGCAAGCAGCGTCTTGCCATTGGCGAGCCGGGCGGCGCGCTTGTCCTGCTTACCGAAGCGGCGCGAATAGCCGGCCGCTACGACCAGCGCCACAACGCCATCCGAGTCACAGCGCATCGCGCGCGATACCCCGCTGCACCCGCAGAATATCCGCCATCACCGCGAGGGCAATTTCTGCGGGTGTCTTACTACCGAGCGCCAAACCAATGGGCATGTGCAGCCGCGCCACCTGCTCGGCGGATAAACCGCCCGAACGCTGTAATCGCTCGGCGCGCGCCTTGGAGGTTTTATGCGAGCCCATCACACCGATGTAAAACGCCGAAGTGCGCACCGCCTCGATCATCGCCAGATCATCGATGCGCGGGTCGTGAGTTAAGCCGACAATGGCAGTGGCGTGGTGGCAAGCGTCGGGCGCGGCGATATACACCGAGGGCAGCACCTTTTCCATGCGCACTCCAGGCACCGCAAACTGAGTCCAGACCTCCTCACGCGGATCGCAGACAATGACCTCAAAGCCCATGGCCGAAGCAAATTCGGCGCAAAGAACCGAAACGCTGGAGACCCCGGCGATAATCAGCCGCGACACCGGGCCCACCCGAATGTCCACAAAGTTCTCGGCCGGATCGAAGTGCACGCGGGCGCCCTGGCGTTGATCTTCAAGCAACTGGGCGCCACCCGATTTCTGCGAGAGCATCACCCGGCGCGTTTTCACGGTTTGGCCATCCAGCGTGGCCAATACCCTTTGCAGGTGTTCGATATTGGCCGGTGACGGCGCCAGCCGCTCGACTAGCACGCTGAGGCTACCGCCGCAGGGTAAGGTGACGCGGTTGCCGCCCATATTGCCCTCAGCGCCATAGCGAATGCGCTCTACCGGCTTGTCAAAACGTCCGGCGCAAAGTTGCTCGAGAAAGTCCTCTTCGACACAGCCACCTGAGAGCGACCCCAAGTGCTGCCCATCGCCCCTGGCCACAAACAGCGATCCGGGTTCGCGCGGCGAGGAGCCAAAAGTCGCCAGCACCGTACACAGCCAAACCGGCTCTTGGGATTGCAACCACGCCAGCGCCTGGGAGACCACTTGTTTATCCAGATTTTGCATAGAGATACTGTGAACCCGCCGGGCAGGTGTATTCGATGTTAAAAGCCGTTAGTCAACGGCCAGCTCGTAAGTAGTGAACTTACTCCCCAACATCTCCGTTGGATACACAGCCTTGGCTAATTTTTGTAAAAACCGATATTCGCGGCGGGTATGTAAAAAGTGAATCAACACAGTTGTGTGGCCAAGCTCGCGAGCCCAAGCCATCAACTCCCGAAATACCGCTATGCCGAAGCCCCAATGCTTTTCCGCCAATACTATGGCGAGCTCATAGGCGCCCGACTCGTATTGGATACCGCACCAACCGGCCAACTCACCATCCACCACCACCGCCCGAACTCGGCAACCACGCGCATTGTCCACCGACAATTTTCCGCTCACCCACTCCCGCACCGCGCGCTCGTCAAACGTCGGGTGTTCAATCAAATGAGTTCTGGTAACAGAGCTGTTTAGCAGTGGCAAAAAGTCGGCAGGGTTGATGAGAGCAAAGCTTTGATATGTGATCTCGCCCATGGAATCAAATCCGATTAAGTAAAGATAGCTTTCCAGGCAGCGTCTACCCGCTTAACGACCTCTTAGGCTTGTTCAGCCTCGGTCTAGACTCACCTTTACGCCACTGCAGTAGACATAGGGAAAAATGAAATATTAAAGCCCGTCCAACTAAAAACTCTTCCCATCGACATGCTGGCTCTTCAGCGCTCTGGGGTCCACGCCTGTTAGGCAGTTGACGTTGACAGCCACCATCGAAGAACCATCAGGCATATTTCCATAGGCAAAACTCTCCACACCACAGACACTGCAGCATAGGTGACGGATCGAGTTTTTATTAAAAAGATACTCCGTTAAGCTCCCATCGCCAGAGGTCAACTTGAACTGGTCCGCAGGTACAAACCCCAGCACAAAACCCATGCGCTGACAGCGAGAACAATTACAAGTAATGGTATTTTCCAGATCCATGTCTACTTCATAGCTGACAGCGCCGCACTGGCATCCACCGTCGTAGTGTGAAAGTTTCATTACTCAAGCTCCTTTCTATAATAACCAGGTGACTCTCACTGACTCTCGCTTCTTAGCGTATGAATCCGTAAGGAACGAGTTTAAACAGCCTTAAACTCTTAGAACCAAAAGCGTTTTTAATGTCCCACTCCACTTTGGATAGCAGCTTTCATACTAACTTCACAAGACTAGGCCTTACCCCAACTCGAAATCGCAAAACTCAAGCGTTTTTCCGCCGCCTTTTTCGTCGGGCGGCCTTATCCAGCTCTTTTTGCTCCGCCTTTTTCTCGGCGAGGGCTTTGGCCTCGGCCACTTCACGCTCAACCACCTCCGGGGTTTCCAGGCTGATGCGGCCCAGATTGCCAGTACGAAAATCGTTGACAAACAACTGCGAGACTTTGTTTAAATCCGCTCGCCCACCGGCGCCCAGGCAGCCGCGGCGCGCGGCGATCAACTCCAGCACCTCGAGCTCGGAGTCTGGCAGCTCTTTGAGGTTGTAGCGCTCAATCAGGGCCTCGGGATAGGCTTTGCGCAGGTAATCGGCACCGAAAAAAGCAACGTCTACATAGTCCAGGGCAGTGTCTTTGATGGCACCGGTGAAGGCCAGGCGATAGCTGCAATTGTGGACCTGCTGCTTGGGCCAGAGAATGCCCGGTGTGTCCAATAGGACAAAGTGCTCGTCAATATCGATAGTTTGCTGGCGTTTGGTCACCGCCGGCTCGTTGCCGGTTTTGGCCACAGCGCGCCCGGCGAGGGTGTTGATCAAGGTGGATTTACCGACATTGGGAATACCCAAAATCATCGCTTTGAGTTTTTTCAGGCCGCGGGTTTTCTCGGGGGCGAGTTTGCGACACAGATCCGGCAAGGTGTGAATGCGGGCAGGCTCCTGGGTGCTAACCGCGAGGGTTTTGGTGTTGCGCTGAGCATCCAGGTAGTTTTGCCACAGGGCAATGTTGTCCGGTTCGGCCAGGTCGGATTTGGTGAGCACTTTGACCACCGGCTTGTCTCCCCGGATGCTGGCGATCATCGGGTTTTCACTGCTGAAGGGGATGCGCGCGTCCAGCACCTCAATCACAATATCGACCTTGGGCAGCACTTCGCGCATTTCTTTTTGCGCTTTGTGCATATGCCCTGGGTACCACTGCAAAGTCACAGGCTTACTCCACAATTAAAATGCTGTTGCCGTTAAAAGACACCGTCTGCCCGGCGATGATTTTGCAGCGCTTGCGAGTTTCAATGGCGCCATCCACGCTGACCATGCCGGCGTCGATCACCTGCTTGGCAACCGCGCCGCTTTCAACCCAGCCCTCGACTTTTAACAGGTTGTTGAGGGTAATAAATTCGCTGCCTTCGAGTGCAAACTTTTCTGTCATCGTGGCTTTTCCGCAGGCGAGGCAAATTGCTCGCGTTTAAGGTGTTGAAGTAATTGTGGCCAGAGCGCGCGCCAGGAGTCCCAATTGTGGCCACCCTCGACGATGGCCACCTGCTCTGTCGGAACAAAGGCGGCAAAGGTTTGGTTGGCCGTGTAAAACTTGTCGCTCTCGGCCATACCGAGGTACCAGTCGGCTCCGGCGCCTGCCGGCAGACTCTCCAGCCAGGGCCAAAGGTTTTTCTCCTCGCCGACAGCCTGGGCTGGCCCGCCGTTCAGGCGATGCTGGTAATACTCAGGCTCGCCCACATAGGGCGTGAGCAAGAGCAGGCTGCTGATGTCTGTAGCAAGCGTCGGGTGCTGCTCACCATAGCGCCAGTATAACAGACCGCCAAAGCCTCCCAGGGACACACCGGCCAGGTGGATACGCTCATATCCCAGCGCTTTGGCCGGCTGCAAAACATCTTCACTCAACCGCTCCAGCAGTTGGCGCGAACGGTAATAGCCAAAGTGCGCGTTTACCGCTACGGCATCTACCGGCAGATCCGCCTGCGCCAACTGGCGTATCAAACCCTCCTTTTCAAACCGCTCGATACCATCGCCCATGCCCGGCAAAAGCACCAGCAAATCCTGCGCGCGCTCGCTAGGCACCGCAGTGCTCGGCGAGTAACCACTGGCGCGCTCGTAGAAGCGAGTGGCCATGGGCGTATCGGCCGTTTGCAGGTAATAGCAGCCCGCTGTTGATATGCAGGCGGCGAGCAATAGCCACCACACAAGTCTTTTAAGCTTATCCATAAATCACCTTGGCGCGGCGAATTTGCCGCGCGGCCAACCATAATGCCAAAGCGCTGACCGGCAGCGCACTGAGCCAGAATGCCGGGTAGGCCATCAGCGGTATGGCCTCACCCAACAGCAGATTTTTGAGCACGGTTTGATGGCCGAGCAACGGCACCCAAAGGTGCCAGGACTCATAGAGCCCGGGATTGGTGACAATCACAAAGAAAGGCACCATGGGCAAGATGATTAAAAAACCCATATAGGTCTGTGCGTCTTTAAACGAGCGCGAGAGAATCCCGAGCGCCAGTTGCAAGGCGGCTGCGATAAAAGCCACCGGTACCAGCGCAACAAAAATACCCACCATGGCGTACAGCCCCACAGACACCCGCAAGCCGATTTCGTTAAACGGCAGAAAGTAGAGCGCGATAAACAACAGAAGCTGACACAGCGAAATCACCGCCAACGTCAGAGCCACCGCTGCCAGCCATTTACCCACAATCAGCACAAACGAGGGCACGGGATTGAGTAGCAAAGACTCCAGGGATTTTCGTTCACGCTCACCGGCGGTCATGTCCGCAGCAAACCCCACACTGCCCATCATGGCGCACATCAGCAACAGCAGCGGCACACCACCGAGAATCAAACCGCCCATTTGCTGCTCACTGGCCACATTCGCCTCGCGCACAGCGATGGGATTCACCAGCTTGGGACTGAGCCCGCGGGCGAGAATATTCACCGCCGCTTCCACCGCGTTATATCGGTAAAGCAAACTGCGCACTTCGCCAACGGCGCCGTGCACTTTTTGGTTTGAGGCGTTGTACACCAGCGTGGCGGTGCGCGGCTCTTTGCTGCCTGGAGGCACGGGCTCGCTGGCGAGTACCAGGGCGTAGTCCAGCTCGCCAGCCTCAATGGCGGCGTAGGGGTCGCTGGGCGCCTCCTTGATACTGATGCGATTCTCCACCAGCCAGGCCGTCAATGCTTCATCCTGCCCGGCCACGGCCAGCTCAATATCGCGCTCCTCCGGATTTTGAAAATGGATGGCAAGGCCGATGCCCAGGGCAAAAAACACCACCATATACACCGGCGGCAAAAACGCGAGCTTCATGGCGCGCTTATCGCGCACGGCATCGCGCAGCTCTTTACGCCACACGGCGCTGAGTTTGTTCCAGATCATGCGATGCCCTCCTTTTGCGACAAGCTGACAAAAGCGTCTTCCAATGACGCACAGCCCGCAGCGGCAATAACGTCTTCCACGCTGCCGCCTGCCACCAGGCGGCCACCTGCAATCACCAACACCCGGTCGCAGAGGTTTTCTACCTCGTACATCAAGTGGCTGGAAAACAGCACCGAGCGCCCCTCGGCTTTTTGCTGGCGCAAGAGCGCGCGCACCGCGCGGGTGGTAATCACATCCAGTCCGTTGGTGGGCTCATCCAGCAATATGTGGCCAGGGCGATGGACAATGGCGCGCGCCAGGGCGGTTTTCATGCGCTCACCGAGAGAAAAACCATCGGCGTGGCGCTCGGCAATGGACTCCATACCGAGTATGTCGATCAGTTCATCGGTGTTGACTTGAATATCCCACTCGCTCATGCCTTGCAAGCGGGCAAAGTAGGCAATGTTTTCACGGGCGGTCAGGCGTTTGTACAGGCCGGCGTTATCCGGTAATACACCGAGCAGCGAGCGCGCCTTTTCCGGCTGCTTTTGCACGTGTACGCCATCGATATGAATCTGGCCGCTGTCCGGGTTCAGCAGCCCGTAAATTAAACGCATGAGCGTGGATTTGCCCGCGCCGTTTAAACCGAGCAGGCCGACAATTTCACCGTTGCCTATGGTCATGGACACCTTGTCCAGCGCCTGGAGTGTGCCAAAGGTTTTACTGATCTGTTCTATCTCAATCACTCGCTGGCCTCCGTGCTCTGTGCCGGTTGGGCCTGCAGGTAGGGCTGCATGGGGATGATGGTGTCAATGCATTCGGCCTGCGACGCTTCCAGTGTCGTATGCCGGACAAACTCCGTCAGCAGTTTGCTGGCGCAGCCCTGCACGGTCACGCCGTGGTGAGCGCCGCTTGCCACCAGATGCGTCGCCTGGGATAAGTGCTCTGCTACCCGCTCGCCCCACTCGGGCGGGGTGACCGGATCTCGCTCACCCGAGAGCAAGAGCGTGGGCGCATCGGCCGCCACCGGCGTAAAGTAATGGTCGGGCAGCTCGCCGCTGGGCCAGAATTCGCACACCTGAATCATGGTGTCGGCCAGATCCACCCCGAGAAAAGACGCTGGCTCAAGCGCGGGTGCCGCGCGCATGTCCTCGCTGCAGATCACGCTAAAGTGCATACCCATGGCAATGCGTGGCTGATTGTCGGCGGCCATAAATTGGCTGACGGCCGAGGCCAACAAGCTAAAATCGCCCGCCTCGGCACGCGCCAACAAGTGCGGCAACAAGCGCGACAGTATGCGGTCGTAGAGCGTCAGACGCACCAGGCTGGCAAATTTTTCCGCGTCCAGCAATATCTCGCGCGGCTCAGAAGTGAGCGGATCGTCGATGGTCATGCGCACCGGCGCCTGCGCCAACCGCTCGGCAACTCGCCGGGCATTGTCAGCGGGATCGCCGTAGCGGCTCGCACACGCGGGCTCGCTCGTGCACTGCTGCGCTACCTCGGCCAAGGCACGGTTAGCACTGGCGCCCATGGTTTTGGGCAGCGCCAGGGACACAGGGGCCAGGCCATCGAGCACAGCGCTGCGGATCACCGATGGGTGCGCCCCCATGTAGGCCAGTGCCACCCGAGTACCGTAGGAGCCCGCCCAGAGGTTGATACGCGAATAACCAAGTGCCTCACGCACGAACTCCAGGTCAGCCACCGCGTAGGGCGTGGTCATAAAAGGCGCCTTCGAGGCGTGCTCGCTCGCGCACTGGCGTAAACTCTCCAACACTTTTGCGTGCGAGGCGAGCATGGGCTCGGCCAGAGACACCGGTTGCTCTTCTAAACAATACAAAGGGGCCGATTGGCCCGTACCGCGCTGATCGACAAAGACAATGTCGCGCTCTTTGCGCAAGTTAAAAAAGGCCTGCACCAGAGTATCCGAGACCTCAATGGCCGATTGCCCGGGGCCGCCGGCAATGATGAAAATCGGATCGGGCTCGGGCACAGCGCTGATGGACGGCCAGCGCTTAACGGCGATGTCTATATGTTCAGAATCGGCGCGGGCGTGATCCAGAGGTACCGAAAAGCGGCCGCATTCTGCGCCGCTAACCGCCGGTGGCGAATCGCCCGGCTCGCGCTCGCAGGCTTGCAGGCGCGTTTCGGTGGTGGAACTCTGGTTGGCTGTGTCACAACCGGTAAACAATAAACCGCTGAAAACGGACACCCAGACGAGCGCGCCCGCCCGGTACAGCCACTGTGTTCTTGCGAGCGTCAAGACGATTTCTCCTTTCGCAATTGTCGCAGGTAGTCATCCAGTAATTCGGGCAAGGTGTCCACCTCCACCCCCAACTGCCTGGCCGCCTGTATCAGTTCATCCAGTTGCGGCTCCAGCAGTTGCCCCGGCGTATCCGCCTGAGTTGGTCTGGCGGCCACCTCCATGGGGCGGCCGCGCCTGCGCACGAGTATACCCTCCGCTTCCAATTGGTTGTACGCTTTGGAGATGGTCATGGGGTTGACGGCGTGGGTGCTGGCCAGCTCGCGCACCGAGGGCAGGCAGTCGCCGGGCTGCAATTGGCCACCCGCCACCAACCGCCGGATTTGCTCCACCAATTGTCGGTATATTGGAATGCCCGAACCGGGATTTAGAATAAACACGGTAACTCCTAGGGCCTGTTAACACTAATTGAATACGCCTGCTGGAAGCCAGTTTTGTTTCCAGCTAGGCGCCGTGAGCGAAGTTTGGTCATTCCAAATAAGCGAAAGCTGGCCCCATGAGCGCAGCGAGTGCTTTGGGTCTCGGCAACAACGCTGGAGGCAAAACTGGCTCCAGCCCTTCGGGTTGCACCTAAAAATCCGCCACTGGGCGTCGCCTGCATGGATGCAGGTGAGGCGCGAGAGCAGGATGCGGTAAGCTTTGCTTGTCGTTCATTTGGAACCACCAAACTTCTCTCCTCGCGCCTTAATTGGCGAATTTCTAGGTGCAACAGGCTGTACTCAATTAGTGTTAACAGGCCCTAGAGTGGCCAGCCGGTAGGCAAGGCAGTAAAATCCATCCTTGCCCAGCGCTGGTGCACTTTATGGCGCAGCACGAGGCTGAGCGCCAAGCCCACGATCACCCCGCACCATAGCGCGGGATGGGCAACCTCGCTGGCACCACTAAACAGAACAAACACGCTGAACACCAGTATCAATATCAAGCTGCCAAGGCCGCTCCAGACACTGTCGCTGCCGTAGACGAATAAAAACCAATAGCCTGACAACACCGTTAACACGGCGCTGACCACCACCACCTCAACAACTTTCTGCCAGGCCAGCTCACCGAAAAACACCGGGCCCAAATAAAGTAAAGAGACAGGCAGGATCACCACTGGAATCATTCGCAACAACACCCGCTCAAGATGCGTGATCAACGCCTTCCGGTCACCCGGGAGCAGCAACCACAGGCTGCGAAGCCGCCGCACGACATTCATAACCATCACCACCACCATGGTGGAGGAAAACAAAAACAGATAGATCACGTTTGAGACAAAACTTTCGTCACTCGGCAAGGGTGAAAAGGGTTTATCACCGCCTAGACTCAAGAGCGCCAGAATTAAAAAACATACCACTATGGCCGCACAGGTCGCCAAGAATACAGCCAGCGTGGGATGGGCAGACAGCAAGGCGGTTTTGCTAAAGCGCTCAAACTCACCCGACCCTAAGCGAATACGCGAAAACAGGGTAAAGGCCGGGCCACTGCCCTGACCTTTCAGGTTTTTGACTGAAAAGGCGTTGCGCGTGATACGCCCGGCAAGTGCCACACGATGCAACCCGATCCAGGCCAACGCGCCAATAGTCAGAGCGAGTGCAAAAAGCGCAAGATCCGGCAGGCCGGCGTAAACGATGGTCACACCGGCCTGCACAGGTTCGCGGGTCAGGGCAAAAAAAACGGCCCAGCCGACAATAAAAAAGGCTACCGGAAACACAATGGCGGCAGCGGCTGCAATGCTGACCAGCGCCCACACTAATGCCGCGATCCGCAAGCCCTCCAAGGTGGCGCCCTTGACGACCAGGGCGGTTACCAGAAGCACCCACATCGCCAGGGCAAATGCACTCAGCACAATCAACATACGCGCGCTCGGCGCCGCCAACACAAATACGCGCGATGCCAATAACTCGCGTATCCGAACGGGTAATACCATGGCGCCCAGGCTGATGCTCACAGCGATCAGCACAAGGCCGGTATGAATCGCATTACCCGCGCCGCGGGATTGAAAATAAACGCTCACGGCAAGCGTCAACACCGTGGCGACCACAATAAGAATGCGCCACGCCATGAGCGGCACAAACAAATAGCGGGCGAGAGCCAAATAGCCGTTAACATTAGCGACCATGAGCGCCTCCGTGCCAGTAGAGGAAAATATCCTCGAGCCCCAGAGCACTTACGCGGATATCCACAAGCCCGAGTACTTCTAGCTCTTTTGCTCGCTGCGGCGTCCACTCGGCCAATACGAGCTGACCGCCGGCGCGGTTCGTCTCGCTGTGCAAAAGACCTGTAAGCTCGGCCAGCTGAGATTGTGGGATCTGGCCGGAATAGTCGATTCGCACCACACTCTCGTAGAGCTGGTCAAGCTCGCTATCGCAGGTAAGCTGGCCGTTTTCCAGACACCACACCCGATTCACAATGCGCTCCATGTCCGACACAATGTGCGATGAAAAAATAATCGCGCAGTTGTCGCGGCAGGCGTAGTCCATTAACTGCTGAAAGAATTGCCGCCGGGCAATAGGGTCGAGCGAGGCAACAGGCTCATCCAGTACCAGTAAATCCGGATTGTGAGCCACAGCGAGCACAATAGCCAACTTTTGCTTTTGCCCTTCGGACATTCGGCGAATGCGCTTGGTCTGTGACAGCTCCCACTCGGGCATCAGCCGCTCGACCAATGCCTGATTCCAGCGCGGACGCAACTGACGGTACAAGTTAAACAGCTGTTGGGGCGTCAGCTCACCCGGCAATTCATCGCGCTGCGGTACATAGCCGACACGCTGCTTGGTCGCGCCGCTTAATTCGGTGGCCCTTTCGCCCCAGAGCAAGCTCTCGCCAAAAGCGGGAAAACCAAACCCGAGCATGGTTTCCAGCAAAGTGGTTTTACCCGAGCCGTTTTTTCCCAACAGGCCGACCACATCACCGCCGCGCACGTTTAACGAAATGTTATTGAGCACAGTCTGACCATCGAGCTGGCGCTGCAAATTCGACACTTCCACCGGGCACATCAAAGACGGTTGCTGCGCTGTCATGCTCCTAACCCCAGGTAAGTGATCATCACTGTGGCAAACAGGTTGTTCGCCAAATGCAAAACCCAGGGGGTGATCAACGAGCCGGTCTTCTCACGGGCAAAACCCAGTATCAGCGCGAAGGCAAATAACTGACCCAGCACCAGCGGGTTGTACTGCCCGACATGCAACAGCAAAAACAACAGGCTGGTCAGCAATAAGGTACCGGAAAAACCGAGCCAGCTATGGCGCCAGGCTTTGAAGAGATAGCCGCGAAACACCAGCTCCTCCAGTACCGGTGCCAGTAGCACCACAACCAGTGACACCAGTAAATGACGCGAACCGGTCATCATTTGCACAAACGGGTCTTCCGGGATATCCACCCACAGGTGTAGGGCAATGGCAAACGCCTGATAGAGCGCCCAAATCGCCATCCAGAAACCGATTGTGCGCAGGGCGACGGGCTTAAGCGCCAGGGTTTCGCGCCAGGACTGCTGGCTAAAGTGGGAAATCAACAGAATCAGCGGCATCAGGAAAAGAAACTGCACCATATACATGCCGGCCAGTCCATCCAGACTCTGGCCGTGTTGGGTGATCAAAGCTTCAACCTCACCCTGGGGCAAGCCCGGCTGCGTCACTGCGGTGTAAATACCAAAACAGATAAAGTAGGCGAAGGTGGCCACCAGGTACACCAGGGCCATAACGGCCAGCCAACCGGAAGCGCGCCCGGCTCGCGGCAGCGATTGTTGGGGCTCTTCAGGCCGCCCCTCGGCCAAAGGAATGGATTGCATGTGTGCTCCTTGTTGCTTTTGTGTCTTCTTGCTTAATGAGGTCTTCAAGGGTTGGTATACAGCCCGCCCCACACAATGTGTATTAATACACTAATACACATTGGTCGAAGCTGCAAGCGAATTTGCCATTACATTAAAAGAGCGCGAGCGTCCCCGCCACACCGATACCCACCCCGAGCAGCAGGGCCGCCGCCATCAGCGCCAGCACCCGCCACTGCTGGCGCTGCTGCTGCTCAAGCCGGCGCGATGGTGCCAGCAGCTGCTCGCGCTCAAGCGTAAGAACAGCGCAGAGCGAAGAGACGGTCTCGTGGGACCCTATACCCTGATTTTCTACCCGCTGCACAGTACGCAGGCTAAGTGCGGCGACATCGGCCAACTGCTGCTGCGTCCATCCCCTGCCCTGGCGCTGGTAGCGAACCAAATTGCCGTCCAGGTTCATACACCACCTCCGCCCATCCAGGCGCCGAGGATGCCAAAGACAAAGCCCGCCGCAAACAGGCCAACCAGCCACAGCAGCAAGCGTTTGGGTCCGGCGAGCAGAGGGCTTTTAAAAGCGGGGTAGCAACCACTGTCCGTATCAATCAGCTGCTCGCCCCGATAGAGCTCGACGGCGTAATGGCCGCGCAGTATGGACTCAGTTTTAAAAATGGCGTGGTAGGCGATACCGTCGACCTCGAACCTGTGGCACGCACTGAGTCGGGTGAGATTGCGGGTATCGCTGACCACCTGACCGTCCACGCTCACGGTTTCCCGGCCGCTCCAGGCCGAGCCCCAGACATGGATGATGTGCTCGCCCACATCAAAAAAGCACTCTATACCCTCGGTCAAACTAACGCTCAGCCCCAGGGCGTCGGATTCATTGGTTTTTTCTGTTGGCTCGTTCATGCCGTGTTCTCCTGTTGTCACCGAGCCCATTGCAGCGTCTGGCGCGGCAAATTACGACGTCTGCTGTGCGACAGTCCCACCTTTGGCGTACGACAGATAGGCGAAAATAATGAATGGCGCGCCAAAAGGCTCAGGACTACAGAGCGCCGCGCTCGGCCAAAAGCTCGGCCAGCGCCGCGGCGATTTTGCCGTAACCTTCACCATTGGGGTGAATACGATCCGAGCGCAAGCTGGCCTCGCCCAGCACATCGGCGACAATATCCGGTGCCAGTGGCAACTGATTGCGCTCGGCGAGTTGACGATAGAGCGGCTCAGCCCGAAGCAGCAGCGAACGCTTGGGCACGGGGATCAAGACAACGTCGATCCCCCTGGCAAGGGCCAGATCAATCATCGCCTGGAGGTTTTGCGCAAGCTGCACCTCGTCCAGCGAGCGCAGTATGTCGTTGCCCCCGTGACAGAGCAGCAGTAAATCCGGCTGCACCCGGTCGAGCACCCCGGGCAGGCGCGCTAAACCCTCGGCCGAGACTTCTCCGGGGATGCCCTCGTTGATCACCTGACGATCAATCAGCCGGGACAAGTGCGCGGGATAGCTCTGCTCTACCTCAGCGCCCGTGCCGCGGGTGAGGCTGTCGCCAAAAGCCAAAAGGCGGGCATCGGCGGGCAGATAATCGAGCCTTGGTGAATCGGAGCAGGCGCTCAGTGTCAGTAACATCAGCGCCCAGCAAAACCTCGACCAAAAAGCCCACGCAGCGAGGCGGCTCATGCCGGCACCGTGCGTTCGCTGGCCCACTGGCGCAGGCGAGCGATTTGCTCAGCCATCACCACCGACAGCGGACTGGTGGCCGAACACTCGGACAACAAGAGCGGGGTGTCCATGGCCAAAGCCTCGGCCTGGGCGTGATAGACAGACGCGATAATAGCCTGCTCAATTTCCGCCCCGTTAAAGCCCTCGCTCGCACGGGCCAAAGCCTCAAGATCAAACTGGGCCGGCTCATAACCGCGCTTGCGCAAATGGATGGCAAAAATGTCCTGACGCACTGCGGCATCGGGCAGATCGACAAAGAAGATTTCATCCAGTCGGCCCTTGCGAATCAGCTCCGGCGGCAAGCGGCTGATGTCGTTGCTGGTAGCGACAATAAACACCCGGCTTGGGCGCTCGGCCATCCAGGTCAGCAGAGTACCGAGCAGACGCTGGGCCGTGCCGTTATCGGCGCCGTCCTGACTCATGGCCTTTTCAATTTCATCCATCCAGAGTACGCAAGGAGACATGGCATCGGCCAGCTGCAAGGCTTCGCGCAGATTGCGCTCGGTCTCGCCGATGTATTTGTTGTAGAGCGCCGCCATATCCAGGCGCAGCAGTGCCAGCCCCCACATGCCGGCCACGGCTTTGGCGGCGAGCGATTTACCACCACCCTGCACCCCCAGTAGCAATATGCCCTTGGGCCGGTCCAGGGTTGAGTTCTCCTGCACGAACGCCTCACGGCGATTGGTGAGCCAGCGCTTGAGATTGGCCAGCCCGCCGACATTGGCAAAATCGTCCACCTCGTTTTCAAAGCTGACAATACCCTCAAGATCCAGCATCTGGAACTTGCTGCGGTTGATGCGCGGCAGATCCTCGGCCGATATGGCGCCGTCGTCCCAAATGGCCGAGCGCACCAGCCGGCGCACATCACTGACGCTGAGCCCCTGCAAAGTGGCCACCAGCTTTTTCAGGGTGACATTGTCGGTCTTGATGCGGGTATCGCCGTGTTTTTGCGACCAGCGCTTGGCCTCGTCGCGCACCAGATCCAAAATCCGGTCGTCGCTCGGCAGGGGCATGGAAAAGCCACTGGCGTAGCGCGACAGCTCCTTGGGCAGCTGCAAACGGTGACTGATAAACACCAATGTGTTTGGCACCGCCAGGTGGTTGAGAGCGATGTCCTTAATCAGCCGGACAATCTCCGGCTGATCGGTCAAATACGGGTGAAAATCGCACAATAGATAAATGCAGGCCTCGTGTGAGGCCTTGATATGACGCAAGAGCTCCACCGGCTCATTGAATTTGGTTTCGGTGGGGGCGAGCTGCGGGCCAAAGGTGAGCGTGCTCAAGCCGTCGGTGATACTCCAGCGGGCCAGTTTGGCAAACCGCGTGCGCGCCACATTGAGCAGCATCTCCTCGGCCTTTTTTTCCTCGAAGGTTTCCATGACCACGAGCGGAATGCTCGCATCCATAATCTGATTGATATCGGATGTATCCTGCACTGGCTGTCCTCTGCGATGGGTTGGCCAATCCTGCCAGTGTTGCGGCAAAGGCGCAACTGACCTTGGAGGCCGTGCCGATACCGGCTACACTTCGCCTTTTTACGGACATGGATCTCGCGGTGAACTACCGAGCGCTGATATTGCCACTTGTGCTGCTACTGGGGTTGCCCGGCCAGGTGCTGGCCCAGGATGAGAAGGAAAAGGGCATCCACTTTACCTGCTCCCTGCCCCAGGATCTGCCAGAAATCCAGCGCCTGCACAGCTACTACCGCGACGCCTTTGCCGCGCTGGGCTACCAGTTCAGCATGACCCATAAACCAGCCAAGCGCTCCCTGGCCGAGGCCGTATCCGGGGTTAGCGACGGTGAGTGCGCCCGCGCCGTGGAGACACTGGAGCCACAGGAGACCGCAGAGCTGGTGCCCGTCAACGTGGTGGTTGGCTCAAGCTCTGTCAACGTATGGAGCCGCGAAGAGAAAGCCTTAACGCTGGAAGATCTGGCCAGTAGTAAGCACGTTATCTGCTACGTGGACAGCAACTATTCCAGCCGCTTCTGGCTGGAGAAAATCAAGACCCTCTACCCCGACCAGGCCCCCGCGGCCTTTACCGTCAATAGCGAGCAGACCGCCCTGCGCATGCTGGCTTTTGGCCGGCTGACCCACTGCATAGGCCCGCAGCTACTGTTCAGAGCGGCAGCCCGCAAAGCCAGCCTCAGCGGGCAGGTGTTCGATAACGGCAAGCTCGGTACCGTCTACGCCCAGCCGCTGCTGCACAAAGACCATCGGGCGTTGGCCGAACCGTTTTCCCGCGAGCTCAAAGCCATTGTCGAGGCGCGCGGCGCCATTGCGACCAACTAGCGTATACTGTCAGCAACGATTGCAACACAGCTCCAACCGAGTGAACCGAGCCTGGGAGATGTTATGAGCACACGCCACTACTCACTGATTGATCAGCTGATCCTCAAAGCGGATAAAACCCTTCAGGCGATGGCTGGCAGCCGGCCGGTGAGCCACAGACCCTCCCCTGGCGACAACCTCGAAGAGCCGGAGCTCGATGCCCGGGAAAGACGCCACGCAGCGGGCCTAATGCGAGTTAACCACGCGGGCGAAGTCTGCGCTCAGGCGCTTTATGAAGGCCAGGCACTGACTGCAAAGCTGCCGCAGGTGCGCGAGCAAATGCGCGAAGCGGCCGAAGAGGAAGAGGATCACCTGCGCTGGTGCCAAACGCGCCTGGATGAGCTGGGCAGTCATAGCAGTTACCTCAACCCGCTGTGGTACAGCGCCTCCTTTGCGATCGGCGCCACCGCAGGGCTGATCAGTGACCGGGTGAGCCTGGGCTTTGTCGCGGCCACGGAAGAGCAGGTGTGCAAACACCTGGAGTCGCACCTGAAAAGCCTGCCGGCGGGCGACAATAAATCCCGGGTAATCGTGATGCAAATGCTGGAAGATGAAGCCCGCCACGCACATTCTGCGCTGGAAGCCGGAGGCATGCGCTTCCCAGCGCCGGTCAAGGCGGTCATGACCCTAAGCTCCAAAGCCATGACCGTAGCGAGTTACTACCTTTAAAGCCCCTTAACCACTCCGCTTGTCTTGCAAGTGGTGCAGTTGCCGCTACGTCTTGTCGGAAATCTCATAATCGTGTGTAATTTTTACACCCGCCCCTTCCAACATAATGGAGGCCGAGCAATATTTGGTCGCTGATAACTCTACCGCACGGGCAACCTGCTTGTCTTTGAGCTCAGTACCGCTGACCACAAAGTGTAGATGAATACGGGTGAACACAGCCGGTACAGCATCGGCGCGCTCGGCGGTAATCTCTACCCGGCAGTCTGTGACCTGCTGACGGGTTTTCTGCAGAATACTCACCACATCGAAGCTGGAGCAGCCGCCGAGGCCCAAGAGCAACATTTCCATTGGCCGGATACCGGTGTTACGGCCGCCGTGATCCGCTGGCCCGTCCATTACAACGCTGTGGCCGCTGCCAGATTCACCCAGAAACTGTGCACCATCCACCCACTTGACTGTCGCTTGCATTGTCTCGCCTCTTTTCAGTGTGATACGCGCGGCACCGCCGGCGGCGCCAAGCCTACCACAATCCGGCAACCGGCAGAACTTGTCGTTGAATTCAACTAATGATTCATGGCGTCGGCTGGCCTTGTGGTTATACTGTAATAACTGAGTCACAAACATGGCAAGCTCAATGCTTGTAATTTGGCAGCCTTGGTAAATCACGGCATAATGAGCCACCTTAATTTTCCGCAACATACTGGTAGGAGCCGCACTTTGGTCGCCGTCTCACTAACACCGCACATTAAGAACGTCGATGATTTTTTAGGTCATTGTCATCGCCGCCGCTACCCCGCCAAAAGCACCATCATCTACGCTGGCGATAAAAGCGATTCGCTTTACTACATCGTCAAAGGTTCTGTCACCGTCCTGATTGAAGACGACGAAGGCCGGGAAATGATTGTTGCCTACCTGAACGATGGCGATTTTTTCGGCGAGATGGGTCTGTTCGACACACAGGATTCACGCAGCGCCTGGGTTCGCGCAAAATCTGAATGTGAAGTGGCGGAAATCAGCTACGGAAAGTTTCAGGAAGTCGCCGAAGATCACCCGGAATTTCTCTTTGCTCTGAGCACGCAAATGGCACGGCGCCTGCGCAAAACCACCCGCAAAGTGGGCGATCTCGCTTTTCTGGATGTCACCGGTCGCGTCGCGCGCACTCTTCTTGATTTGTGCAAAGAGCCCGACGCCATGACCCACCCCGACGGTATGCAAATCAAAATTACACGTCAGGAGATTGGCCGTATTGTCGGTTGCTCACGAGAGATGGTCGGGCGCGTTTTGAAAACGCTGGAAGAACAGGGATTGGTCGATGTGAAAGGCAAAACGATGGTGGTCTACGGCACGCGATAAGCGCAGGAAGGTAGTCGCCAGCAAAGCCCTGCTTATTAAACGGGGCTTTTTTCTACTTCTCTGTAGTCTCTTGCTCCGTCGCCGCGATCTCTTACTGAAATAAAAAAGGGAGTGCGATTGCACTCCCTTTTTTAATTTACTACTCAGAGGCTATAGCGTTAAGCCGCGCTGTTGTTCGAGCTTTCTGAGCCTAGCTTAACCGCTCGATAACCACCTTGTTTGCGATCGCGCAGGAACATCAGTCCAAAAAACAGTGCCACAATCAAGGCAACGGGCGCTACCCAGCGAAATGCCATACGACCGCCATAGTTATCGGCAGGGCTCAGTATGGCACCCGCCTCACCAATCAGCGCCTGCTCTTGCGGCAAACCCGAAGAGGTCAGGGCTCGTAAGGCGTTACCGGTCAGAGGTCCATCCAATTCACCGTTTTCCCGGTAATAGGCGAGAGCGGCGGCGTTGTTTTCATAAACGGTCTGTGCATCCTGCGTGCGGTACCCCAATGCCGCCATGGCATCGAGATCACCAACTGCTGCTTCGGCCTGCTCGACGTAGCCCGGGAAGCGATCTTCCACCTGCTCCAGAATCTGTACTGTGCGCTGCTGATCCAAGGCATCAGGCATATAGCGGTCGGCGATGCCACCCATCTGGCCCTGCAGAGTACCGGAGGCGGCCATACCCATACCGATCATTAACACAATTCCAACAGAACCGGCTTTGGGAAAACGCTCGCTCATTAAACCCACCATAGTGGGGAAGAAGAAGGCCACACCAAATGCGAATACGGTAGCGGCAAACATTAACTTGAAAGCGCCGGTTTCAAACAACGAGAACAAAATCAGGCCCGAACCGGTTAACAGTGCCGCACAGAACAAAATACCCGTCGGCGCCAAGCGCTCCACCACGGGACCGGCAAACAAGCGCAGTACCGCCATCAAACCCGTGAGCCAGGCAAACACCAACATACCGTCCATGCCGGCATTGGTGAGTACATCGGGAATCCAACGCATGGGGCCAAGCTCAAGCGACAGGGTGATCATTTTAATCACGATCAGCAGCAACACCACCGGGTGGGTAATGATGTAAAGCAGAATTTCCTTAACCGGCACACCAGCTTCGGCCGTCTCGGTTTTGGGGAATTTTAACGGCAGCAACATAATGCCGTAGCCAATAATAGGGATGTAGATAATGGCAATATGCGCGGTCCAATGACCCAGATCAATGCCGCCCACACTGCCGATTTTGAACATTGCCCAACCCAGCAGAGAGCCTACCACCATACCGCCGGGGAAAAAGGCGTGGAAGTGATTCAGCTTAACGGTTTTGCGCTCCGGGAAAAGAGCCGCCGTCATAGGGTTGCCCGTCGCTTCGATAAGGCCATTACCGATACCTAGGGAAATAGCGCCCAAAAACAGCACCCAGTAACCCGAGGGGCTGCCAGCGTAAAAGAAGGCGGCAAGCAGTAAAGTCACCCCGATCAAATGACCGAAAAAGGCGCCGACTGCGGCGAATTTAAGACCCACCTTTTCCAAAAAAGGCGCAATGGCAATCAACGACAGTGCCATACCCCAGAGCACGGCACCACCAATGGTGCCCACATCGGCATTAGTGAGAATAAACTCGGACTTTAACTGCCCCAGTATCCCACCTACCAGGGCAAAGGAAAAAGCGGTAGGAAAGAGCGCCAAACAGGCACCCGCAAACAGGCGAGAACGGTGGAGCCCATTGGCATCCAGTGCGGCATTATTCATAGCTGGTTATCCTCTAATTATTGTTAGTGCCCCGCCCTTTCAGAGCGGGGCTTGATTACGGTTTAACTCAAAGGGGTCCAGCGACTGTCTGCCTCTGACGACGCAATGACCGCTGTAATAAACTTGAGGCCTTCAACCCCGGTATCGATGCCGGGAATCCAGCTTTCGATATCCACAGTTTTCCCTTCACGTTTGGCCTGGAGGACATCGGCCACGTCTTTGTAGATGGTGGCAAACGCTTCGAGGTAACCCTCCGGGTGGCCAAAGGGAATACGGATACCGCGCACGGCAAATTCGCTGTCCCAGTAGTCATCGCGGCGGGTAATGCGCTGCTGAGGCGCACCCAGTGGGGTAAACCACATTTCGTTGGGGTTTTCCTGCGCCCAGGACAAACCGGCTTTGTCACCGTAGATGCGAATACGCAAACCGTTTTCGCAGCCCGGTGCCACCTGGCTGGTCCAGAGCATGCCCTTGGCGCCGCCTTCAAAGCGCATCATGACGTGGACGTTATCGTCCACCGGGCGGCCCGGCACGAACGCCGTTAAATCAGCACACACCGAAGTCACCTTTTGCCCACTGATAAAGCGCGCCAGCTGAAACGCGTGAGTGCCGATATCCCCCAGGCAACCTGCGGCGCCGGAACGCGCCGGATCAGTGCGCCAGGACGCCTGCTTATTGTCATCGCCCTGAGCTTCGGTCAACCACTCCTGCGGGTATTCCACCTGCACAATACGGATATTGCCCAGATCGCCACGCGCGACCATTTCGCGCGCGTAGCGCACCAGCGGGTAACCACTGTAATTGTGCGTCAGGGCAAAAAAGGCGTCGGTGTTTTTCACCAGCTGCTCAAGCTCCAGCGCCTCTTCCAGAGTGCGCGTCACGGGCTTGTCGCAAATCACATTGATGCCCGCTTCAAGCGCGGCCTTGGCCACCGGAAAGTGCATGTGGTTGGGCGTCACAATCGCCACTGCTTCAATACCGTCCTCGCGGGCGGCCTCGGCCTTGAACATCTCTTCGTAGGAGTGGTAGGCACGATCCGGCGCGATCAGTAAATCCTCGGCCGAGAGCTTGGCGTTTTCCGGGTTGGACGACAGCGCTCCAGCCACCAGCTCGTACTTGTCATCAATACGTGAGGCGATGCGGTGCACGGCGCCGATAAACGCGCCGCGGCCCCCGCCGACCATACCTAAGCGAATACGCGGTGCAGCCATTACTTGCCTCCCAAGCCGAGAATGCGGCGGTTGCTGGCTTCGTCGGCTTCGCCACCGGCAAAGTCATCAAAGGCTTTTTCGGTGATGCGAATAATATGCTCGGAGACAAAGCGCGAGCCCTCTTCGGCGCCGGCTTCGGGGTGCTTCATGCAGCATTCCCACTCGATCACGGCCCAGCCGTCGTAGTTGTACTGGGTGAGCTTGGAGAAAATGCCCTTAAAGTCCACCTGTCCATCGCCCAGCGAACGGAAGCGACCGGCGCGCTCTACCCAACCCTCGTAACCGCCATAGACACCCTGCTGGGCGGTGGGGTTGAACTCGGCATCTTTGACATGGAACATTTTGATGCGATCGTGATAGCGATCGATAAACGCCAGGTAATCCAGCTGCTGAAGAATAAAGTGGCTGGGATCATAGAGAATGTTAGCGCGCGGGTGGTTATCCACTTCTTTCAAAAAGCGCTCGAAGGTCACACCGTCGTGCAGGTCCTCACCGGGGTGCAGCTCGTAACACACGTCCACACCCACCTCGTCAAAGGCATCCAGGATCGGCTTCCAGCGCTTGGCCAGCTCCGCAAAACCGGTCTCCACCAGCCCTTGTGGGCGCTGCGGCCAGGGGTACACAAAGGGCCACAAAAGCGCGCCGGAGAAAGTTGCGTGGGCCTTCAGGCCAAAGTTTTTGCTCGCCTTGGCCGCCAGGTAAAGCTGATCCACCGCCCACTTCTGACGCTCGTCGGGCTTGCCGTGCAGATGCTCGGGGGCAAAGATATCAAACATTTCATCGTAGGCAGGGTGCACAGCGACCAACTGACCCTGCAGGTGAGTGGACAGCTCGGTCAGCTCAAGACCGTATTTGCCCAAGGTCTCGGTGACCTCTTTGCAGTAATCCAGATCCTCGGCGGCGCGCTCGAGATCAAACAGGCGCTTGTCCCAGGAGGGCATCTGAATGCCGCGGAAGCCGAGACTGCCCGCCCATTTGGCGATATTTTCCAGAGAGTTAAACGGCGCTTCGTCCCCAGCGAACTGGGCCAGAAACAGCGCGGGGCCTTTGATCATTTTCATTGTGGGTCTCCATTGGGTCTGGCCGCACCGCAATGGCATAACAGGGGCACGGCATTCTCATAAATTTTATATATAATTGTCTTTTTATATGCAATTACTGTAACGCGTTTAGCGGGCATTGCCAAGCACGCTGAAAACTCCGGGAGTATAGCAAGCTGCCCCGAAAACCCCATCCCCCCAAGGATCAGACTTGGCAGAAGTTGGCACTTCTTTACATAGATTGGAGCCAAGCGGAGAATTCAGCCAAGGGCTTTCCCGGTGCATCTTATCAAGCGTTCTCAGCGTCATACTGGCTCGAAACCTTGGGAGCACCTAGACGATGCAAGCCGCCCCTTCCCCCCATAGCCAAAGTCCAACAGAGCGTCGGCAGCTCGCTCGCCTTGCCGGTGCCTGCTATTTATTGATTATCGTGTTTGGCGTAACCGGGCAATTGTTGTTACGCGGCCCTCTGATCGACTACACCAACGCCGCGGCCACAGCAGCGAATTTGCTCGCTGAACAATCGGCTTGGCGTCTTTCGATTGCCGGCGATTTACTAATGCACTCTTTAGATATAGTGGTCATGATAGCCCTGTTTCACCTGCTGAGCCCGGTGAATAGAACCCTAGCCTGCATGGCTTTGATTGCCAATGTGATTCAAACCGCCATTGCTGGCGCCAATAAGCTCACCTTGATTATGCCGCTCCTGCTGCTGGATAGCGCCAGCCCTGCCGAGGTCAAGGCTGTAGCGACTGAGGTCATGCAATGGATTCATCTGCACGATTACGGCTTTGGCATTGCCCTGATTTTCTTCGGGCTCGCCTGTCTGGCCTACGGTTGGCTACTGTTTCACTCAGCAGAATTTCCTAAGTTCATCGGCGTACTTATGGCCCTGGCCGGTTGCGCCTATTTACTCAACTCGGTAACTCTCTTGCTTGCGCCTGCGCTCTCCGGGTTGGTATTCCCGGTACTGGTGCTATCTTTTATCGGCGAATTGACGTTTACCTTATGGCTGCTGATAAAAGGCACACGGACATAAATTCCGGGCATAAAAAAGCCCCGGCGCCTTTGCGACACCGGGGCTTTATTCCTACACAGACGACTAAATTTTCATATCACCAAAAAAGTTTTTCATGCCGTCAAACCAGCTTTTCTGACGCGGCGAGTTTTTGCCCTCTTTCATGGTGTCAGCAAACTGCTTGAGCAAATCTTTTTGCTTGTTGGTCAGATTCACTGGGGTTTCCAACACTACCCGGCAAAGCAAATCGCCAGCGGCGCCGCCACGCACAGGAGTAACGCCCTTACCGCGCAGGCGAAAGAGCTTGCCGGTTTGCGTCTCAGCAGGCACCTTGAGTTTGACGCGCCCGTCCAGGGTCGGCACTTCAATCTCACCGCCTAAAGAGGCCTGGACAAAATCAATGGGTACCTCGCAGTACAGGTCGCGTCCGTCGCGGGTGAAAATCTTGTGTTCTTTGACGTTGATCTGCACGTAGAGATCGCCCGCCGGGCCGCCTTCCATCCCCGCCTCGCCCTCACCGGACAGGCGAATGCGATCACCGGTATCCACGCCTGGCGGCACTTTCACCGACAGGGTTTTGGTTTCTTCTACGCGCCCCTGGCCGTGACAACTGCCACAGGGATCGGAAATAATGGTGCCGCGTCCGTGACAGCTGGGACAGGTTTGCTGAACCGAGAAAAAGCCCTGCTGCATGCGCACCTGACCTATGCCGCCGCAGGTCGAACAGCTGACAGGCTTGCTACCGGGCTTGGCGCCCGAGCCGTCACAGGTATCGCAGTGCACCAGTGTCGGCACTTTAATCTGAACCTGTGCGCCGCGTACCGCGTCTTCCAGAGACAAATCCAGGGTGTAACGCAGATCCGAACCGCGGGCCGGTCCGCCGCGACGACCACGGCCGCCAGCGCCACCGAAAATATCGCCAAACACATCGCCAAAGATATCGCTGAAGTTACCAAACCCACCGGCGCCAGCACCGCCGCCCATTCCGGCACTGCCATCCACGCCCGCGTGACCAAATTGATCATAGGCGGCGCGTTTTTGCTCGTCGGCGAGAACTTCGTAGGCCTCACTTGCCTCCTTAAACTTGTCCTCTGCTTCTTTGTCGCCGGGGTTGCGGTCCGGGTGGTGTTTCATGGCGACCCGGCGGTAGGCTTTTTTCAAATCCTGCGCCGAGGCGTCTTTTGACACCCCCAGTACGTCGTAATAATCGCGTTTTGCCATGTGTTTGTATGTCCTCAGAGCTAAAGCGGCCCAGGGTCTTACGGTTTACCCTATGAACAAAAGCGGGCCAGGGAAGGCCCCGCCCGCATTTGTCGACTGTTTGAAAGCCGGGCAGGCCGGCCGGGAACGACGGCTTACTTCTTGTCGTCGTCTTTCACTTCTTCAAACTCGGCGTCTACCACACCGTCGTCGGCGTCTTTCTGGTTGTCAGACGCACTTTCACCGGCTCCGGCAGAGGCCTGCTGCTCGGCGTACATCTTCTGCGCCAGAGAGCCCGACGCTTCGGTCAGCTTGGTGGTGGCAGCTTCCATCGCGCTCACATCATCACCCTTCACCGCTTCTTCAGCTTCCGCCACGGCCGATTCAATCGCCGCTTTCTCTTCATCAGTGGCCTTATCGCCCGCTTCTTTCAGCGTTTTCTGGGTGGCGTGAATCAGGCCTTCCAGCGTGTTGCGGGTGGTGACCAGTTGCTCGAATTTCTTATCGGCCTCGGCGTTTGCCTCGGCGTCTTTGACCATCTTCTCGATTTCGTCGTCCGACAGACCGGAGGACGCCTTGATCACGATAGACTGCTCTTTGCCGGTGGCCTTGTCTTTGGCGCTCACGTTCAAAATACCGTTGGCGTCAATATCAAAGGTCACTTCCACCTGCGGCACTCCACGCGGCGCCGGCGGGATATCGGCAAGGTCAAAACGGCCCAGCGATTTGTTTTGCGTCGCCTGCTTACGCTCACCCTGCACCACGTGAATGGTTACCGCGGTCTGGTTATCTTCAGCGGTCGAGAAGACCTGCGATTTCTTCGTCGGGATCGTGGTGTTTTTCTCAATCAGCGGTGTAGCGACGCCGCCCATAGTTTCAATACCCAGGGTCAGCGGGGTAACATCCAACAGCAGCACGTCTTTAACATCGCCAGACAAAACCGCACCTTGAATCGCAGCGCCCATGGCAACGGCCTCATCAGGGTTGACGTCTTTGCGCGGATCTTTGCCAAAGAAATCGGCTACGGCTTTTTGCACCATCGGCATACGGGTCTGACCGCCCACCAAGATCACATCGCTGATGTCGTTCACCGACACGCCTGCATCTTTAATGGCCACTTTCACAGGCTCAAGCGAACGGGTAACCAGCTCTTCAACCAGCGACTCCAGCTTGGCGCGCGACAGTTTTACCACCAAGTGCTTGGGGCCTGTGTTATCGGCGGTGATATAAGGCAGGTTCACCTCGGTCTGCTGGCTGGAAGACAGCTCAATCTTGGCTTTCTCGGCCGCCTCTTTCAGGCGCTGCAGAGCCAGGGGATCGTTGTGCAAATCAATACCCTGCTCTTTTTTGAATTCGCTGGCCAGATACTCGATCAGGCGCAGGTCAAAGTCTTCACCGCCCAAAAAGGTATCGCCGTTGGTAGAAAGCACTTCAAACTGGTGCTCGCCATCCACATCGGCAATCTCGATGATGGAGATATCAAAAGTACCACCGCCCAGATCGTAGACAGCAATGGTACGGTCGCCTTTTTTCTGGTCCATACCATAGGCCAGCGCAGCGGCAGTGGGCTCATTGATGATGCGTTTTACATCGAGACCGGCAATTTTTCCCGCGTCTTTGGTGGCCTGGCGCTGAGAGTCGTTAAAGTAAGCCGGGACGGTAATGACCGCTTCGGTGACTTTTTCACCGAGATAGTCTTCGGCGGTCTTCTTCATTTTCTTCAGCACTTCGGCTGAGATTTGCGGCGGCGCTTTCTTGTCGCCCTTCACTTCCACCCAGGCATCGCCGTTATCGGCTTCAACGATTTTATAAGGCACCATCTTGATGTCTTTTTGCACAACATCGTCTTTGAACTTGCGGCCGATCAAACGCTTAACCGCGTACATGGTGTTGTGCGGGTTGGTGACGGCCTGACGCTTGGCACTCTGGCCCACCAGGATTTCATCGTCGTTGGTAAAGGCAACGATGGACGGCGTGGTGCGATCGCCCTCGGAGTTTTCTATCACCTTGGCTTTATCGCCCTCGAGTACCGATACGCATGAGTTGGTTGTACCCAAATCAATACCAATAATTTTACCCATAATCAGTCTCCTGAAGTTTCTCTGTCGCTGGCCGTACATCGCCTGAGCCCCAGGGGGCGAAGCAACGACCTGTCCGTCGGCCGAGCGCTATGTTCATTGAATTGCTGCGTGGCAGCGTGTCGAGTCGTTAGTGCGTATATGGGCCCCGCCTGCGGCTTTTCAAGGCCCTGTTGCGCAAAAACCCTAAGCTTTGTGGTGTTTTAGCCTTTGGCAACCACCACCATTGCCGGACGCACCAGGCGCCCGTGCAAGGTGTAGCCCTTTTGGAAAACGTCAATCACGGTATTGGGCTCTACATCCGGGTTTTCCACCATGGTCATGGCCTGATGCAACTGCGGATCAAAGGGCTCGCCCACCGGGTTTACCGCCACTACGTTATGCCGCGTCAGGGTATCGGTGAAGGACTTTAGCGTCAGCTCAATGCCCTCGACGACCGCCTTAAAGCTCTCGTCCTCGACATTGATGTTCACCAGCGCCCGCTCGAGGTTATCCACCACGGGCAGCAGATCCACGACCAGCTTCTCCTGACCGAACTTGTGGGCTTTTTCCACATCGGCCTCCGCACGGCGGCGGGCGTTCTGGGTCTCGGCCTGAGCCCTCAGAGTCTGCTCCCGCGCCCCGGCGAGTGCCTGAGTCAGCTCCTCGATCTGAGACTGCAGGCTCGATAGCTCCACCTCCGCAGCAGGCTCCTGCTCCGGCGCTTGCTCCTGCTCGGTTTCCTTGACTTGCGAATCCACTTGATCGTTGTGCTCTTGCTCTGTCACCTTATTACTGCCTCTATTATCCGGGTTGGAGAATGTCTCCCGCCGATATGGGGCCCGGCCGCGAGCTTTCAAGGGCGAAAGCAGAATCTCTTGGATAGGCCTCAAAAATACTGTATAAATAACCAGAAAATGTCGTCAAGGACCCGTGCGCACTATGCTGACCCATCTGAGTGTTCAGAACTTCACCCTGGTAGAACGCCTGGATCTCGACTTTAAAAGCGGTATGACGGTGATCACCGGCGAGACCGGCGCCGGTAAATCCGTGCTGCTCGAGGCGCTCGGCCAAACCCTGGGCGACAGAGCCGATGCCACGCGGGTGCGCAGCGGCGCCAAGCGGGCCGATATCAGCGCCACCTTTGATCTCAGCCTCATAGAGCAGGCCCGCGAATGGCTCGAGGAGCATGACCTAGAACAGCCGGAGCAGCCCAGCGAGTGCCTGTTGCGACGCACCCTCACCGCCGAGGGCCGCTCCAAGGCCTACATTAATGGCCACCCCGCCACTCTCGCCCAGCTCAAGACTCTGGGCGAAATGCTGATGGACATTCACAGCCAGCACGAGCACCAGTCGCTACTGGTCAAGGACAATCACCGCCGCCTGCTGGATGAGTACGCCGGCCATCTGGCCCTTGCCAGCGAGGTCAAGCAGGCTTTTAAGCGTTGGAAAAGCAAGGCAGAGCGTTTACACGCACTCAAAAGTAACGCGGACGAGCTCAACGCCCGCTATCAGTTGATCGCCTATCAGGTGGAAGAACTTGACCAGCTGGACCTGAAGCCCGGTGAACTGGACGAACTGGAAGCCGAGCAGCGCACCCTGGCCGACGCCGAAAACCTGCTTACCGCCAGCGGCCAACTGACCGAACTGGCCAGCGACGACGAACAGGGCTTGCAGGCGGGCATCCAGCGAGCCCTGCAGGTGCTGCGCAACCTGGGGAACAAGCCGGCGCTGCTGCGCGATGCCGAACAGCTACTGGGCGAGGCGCAAATCCAGATCGACGAGGCCCTGCGCAGTATCGAGCACTTCTCCGACAGTTTTTCCCTGGACCCGGAGCGACTGGCCGAGGTGGACGAGCGCCTATCGGCGATCTACGACATTGCCCGCAAGCACCGCATCGGCCCTGAACAGCTGCCCGAGCTGCATCAGCGCCTTGCCCTGGAGGCTGCCGAGCTCGGCGGGGGCGATGAGCAGCTCGACGCACTGGAGCAGGAGGTCCGTGAGCTAGAGCAAGCCTATCGCAAGCTCGCCGGCACCTTGACCAACGCCCGCAAAAAAGCCGCTCTAAGCCTCGTCCGGCAAGTGAATGAGCATTTGCAGCAGCTGGCCATGGAACACGCGCGCCTGACCGTGGACCTGGCCGAGCGCGACACCCGCCCCGCACCCTGGGGGCTCGAAGACGTGGAACTGCTCATCAGCACCAACCCAGGCCAGCCGCCCGCCGCCCTGGGCAAGATTGCCTCGGGCGGTGAGCTGTCTCGTGTCAGCCTGGCGATTCAGGTGGTCGCGGCGCAGAACAGCGCCATTGCCAGTCTGGTTTTCGACGAAGTGGATGTGGGTATCGGAGGCGCTACCGCAGACATCGTCGGCCAATTACTGCGAAAACTCGCCTCTCGCGGTCAAATTCTCTGTGTGACGCACCTAGCTCAGGTCGCCAGTAAAGGCCATCAGCACTTGAGAGTCGTCAAAACCAGTACGAGTAAGGCCGCGCAAACGTCGCTGGTGGAGCTCAAAGGGGACGACAAAGTGGAGGAGTTGGCAAGAATGCTCGGTGGCGCCGAATTAACCGCCGAGTCCAGAGCCCACGCCGAACAAATGCTGGAGCGGGCAGGCGCGCTTTAAGCGCGCCGGAGGTGCCCTGAGAGTGCTCTCAGGACTTTTTGGGTTTGACGTAGAGCACCAGCGAGTGATCTTCGAGGGTGTAGCCATGCTCTTCGGCGATTTTCTTTTGCAGCTTTTCGATGTCTTCGTTGTGGAACTCAATAACCTTGCCTGAGTCCAAGCACACCATGTGATCGTGATGCTCACCGCGCGCGATCTCAAACACTGAGTGGCCACCATCGAAATTGTGGCGCACGACCAGACCGGCGGTTTCAAACTGGGTCAACACCCGGTAAACCGTTGCCAGGCCCACATCGTCACCGGCCTCCATCAGCGCCTTGTACACGTCTTCGGCGCTCATGTGGTGATCTTCGGAAGATTCCAGCATTTGCAGAATCTTGACTCGGGGCAAGGTAACCTTGAGGCCCGCCTTGCGCAGTTCCTGGTTTTCGTCGGCCATTTTTTCGTCCAAACTCTTCTCAGTGTTCAAGGTGATCAGGTATTATCGCCCATTCATTTTAGCAAGTGGAACCCCTGTAATGAAAATAATCAAAACGCCCCTGGTATTGTTGTGCAGTCTGTTTTTGCTGGCGGGGTGTCAGTATTTTCAGTTCCCCGGTGTTCACAAGATCAATATCCAGCAGGGCCACATCATCACTGAAGAGATGATTTCGCAGCTCGAGCCCGGCATGAACAAGCGCCAGGTGCGCTTTGTGCTAGGCACGCCGCTGATCAATGACATTTTTAACGACGACCGCTGGGACTACTACTACAGCCTGAAAATGGGCGATGGCCGTTTTTTCAAGCGCACGCTGACCGTTTATTTTGACGGCGACACCTTTACCCATTTTGAAGGCGAAAACCTGCCCGAAGCCGAAGACGAGCAAACCGAAGATCCAGAGCAGGAACCGGATACGCCCCTGCCCACCAACAGCTGAGTATCAGCCAGCGCTATTGTCAGCCGCATCCACCCGGTTGCGGCCGCTATCTTTGGCCCGGTAGAGGGCCTGGTCGGCCGCTTCCAGCATATTGGTTTTCCAGGCGCCCGAGCTGGTTGCTACGCCGGCACTGAGAGTGACACTAAAAACCTTGTCACCCACAGAGAAATTGAGCGCAGCGAAACTCTCTCGAATCGCGTTCAGCAGTTCACAAGCGGATTGCTGATCACAATCGGGTAAAATCGCCACAAATTCCTCGCCTCCGTAGCGACCAATGCTGTCGGTTTTCCGCAGCCTCTGGCGCATCAGCTGCGACAGGGCTCTAATCACCCGATCGCCCACCGCATGGCCGTAGGTGTCGTTAACGTCTTTGAAGTGATCCAGATCGATCATCGCAACACTTACTGGCTTGCCCTGGCGCGCCGCCCGCTCCAGCTCAATATTCACTTGCTCCTTGATCCGGGCATGCTTCAGTAAGCCAGTGAGGCTATCCCGATCAATGGCATCGCTCAGCTGGCGCGAACGAGCCGCCCGCACGCTCACGGCACTGACCAAGCGCAAATCGGAAATGGGCTTGGTCAAAAAGTCCTCGCCGCCATGGCGAATGGCCTGCACCTGTTGCATTTCATCCTGCTCGGACGACAAATAGGCAATAGCGACTCTGAGCCAATCGGGGTTGAGACGAATCAGCTGCGCCAGTTCATAACCACGACAGCCCGGCAGATTCAAATCCAGTAAGACCACTTCTGGATGGAAGTCGTTCATGGCTTCCAGCACCAGGCGCGGATCGGTGACAGCCTCTACCAGCATGCCCGCCCCTTCCAGCACCAGCTTGTAACGCTCGGCCAAAAGCGCGTCGTCATCGACGATCAATACCCGGTAAGGCGCGGCCTGGTATAGGTTCAGGTGGGATTCCAGGCAATCAATCACTTCGGGAATGTCGAGGGGCTTCACAAAATAGCCGACCGCGCCAGCCCTCACCGCTGCCAAATGGGCATCAAAGTCATTACGGCTGGAAACAAAGACGACGGACAGTGGATCTTCGTGAAGCGCCTGCAAGCGCGCGATGCTCTCAGGCCCCTGGCGGTTTTCCTCAGCAAACATGATATCGACGATCAGAAAATCGGGGCGCTTGGCCAATATCGCCTCTTCGGCCAGGTCCAGTCTCGGAAAGTGACGCACCTGATAACCGAAGTTATCCAGCGCGAGCCTCAGCTCCCGCGCCACCGATGCATCATCTTCAATCAAATAGACTAAATTGCGGTGCTTACCGGGGTGTACTGCCGTGTGGCCGCTGCCGCGAGCGTGGACCTTTGGCGTAACCAGAGAGCTGGCTCCCAACTTGTTCAGATCCTCCGCCAGCGCCTGACGCTCAGCGTACGCGGGGGGCTTGCCATCCATCCAGTCCTGTAAAATCAGTTCAAGCGCCCGAGCTCGGGCACTGAGCTCAGACAACCCAAAGCTGCCAGCAGAACCGGCCAGTTTGTGCAGACGACGGTGTAGAGAAGTCAATTTTGTCTGCGATGGTGACTCACCCAAACACTGAGTCTCACTGCGAATCGCATCCAACTCGCCTGGCAAATGAGCCCGATACTCCTGTTTGAGCTTTTCCAGCTTTTCCAGTACCTGGGCTTTTTTGGTGGGATTCACGTTTGGATCTCGTCTTCTCGAATCGTTTACTGCCCGGCCTGTTGCCAAATATGGTATATCTGATCGGCCAGTGTCAGTGGATCAAAGGGCTTGGCGATGACATCCACCGCCCCCAGGTTGCGATACTCCTCCACCTCCTGTGGCTGCACCTTGGCCGTCATAAACACAGCCGGCACCTCCCGCATGTGCGGTATTTCCCGGAGGCGGCGCAGGGTTTCCGGGCCGTCCATCTCTGGCATCATAACATCGAGCAGCAACAAATCCGGCTGTTGCCGTTGAGCGGCCTCTAGCGCTTCGTGCCCACCGGAGCAGCTAACAAGCGTGTAGCCCCCCACAGTCTCCAGCGCCAACTCGGCAATGGCGCGGATGTCCGGCTCATCCTCTACGTAAAGTATGCACTGTAACTGGCCACTCGTGTTCATGGTGATTCCTGTTCGTGATCCAATCGGCTATCCAGCCATCTATCCATCCATGCTACCAGAGTCTGCGGCAAATGCTCGTTTTTCTCCAAAACCGCGCTGATGCCGCGACGCTGTTCGGCCATCAAAGCCACCTGAGAGATCGCCAGAATATCGATATGACTATGACCGGAATGATTGAGCAAGTCGACCAACTCAAGTCCGTTGCCGTCGGGCAGAAGAACATCGAGTATTACAATATCAAAGCTCTCTTGACTCAGGGTCTGCCGGGCCTGTTCCAGACTGCCAGCAAGTACAAGCTCGACACTGTCCTGTAACAGCGCAGCGACCAGCCCAGAAATAGCCTCGTCGTCCTCGACGTGCAAAACGCGTGGTTTGTTGGGTAAACCCTCGAACGCGAAGCGGGACCCGAGGCAAGCCGGCAGAGTAAAGAAAAAGCTGGAGCCCTCACCCTCGCGCGAGTCAAAACCAATGTGCCCACCCAGGCGCTCGACAATTTCTTTGCTGATGGCCAACCCCAGCCCCGTGCCGCGCTGCGCTTTAGTGCTAGAGCTGTCGGCCTGTGAGAATTTTTGGAAGATACGCTCGCGAAACTCTGCCGGTATACCTGGGCCGCGGTCAATGACGGTGACGCGCGCCAAACGGGACTCCCACTCAAGTTTGATCACAACCTCCGCATCCCGGCGCGTAAACTTGGCAGCGTTGGATAACAGATTGGCCATCACCTGTTCGAATCGATGACCATCCACTTGAACAAGCACTGGTCGCGCTTGTGCCTGAAATTTTAGAGCGCTGTCATCCAGAGCAAATTCAACATTGTGCTCACTGCACAGTGATCTATTGCTTTCCACACAGCGCTGAACCAGGGGCAACAGCGGTTGGTATTGCAGCGCAAAATTCATCTTGCCCGCCACCAGCTTTTCCATATCCAGCAGGTCATTGACCAAATGTATCAAGCGGCTGCTATTGGCGTAGGCAATGTGTACAAGCTTGGCCCACTGCTCTGGCAGACTTCCCAGGGTACCGCTGTCAAGCAGGCGCAGAGCACCGCTGATCGCAGTCAGCGGAGTTCTTAACTCATGGCTCACCGTCGCAATAAACTCACTTTTCATGCGATCAATCCGTTTGCGCTCAGTAATGTCTCTGGCCATGGCAATAAACAGGGAGTGACCTTCCTGAATAATTTCAGACAGCGAAATTTCTATGGGGAACTGCTCACCATTTTTACGCACTCCGTACAGCTCACGGCTCACACCCAGCATGCGATTAACACGCTCAGTACGAAACCGATGCAAGTAGAAATCGTGCTGCGCCGCCTCAGCAGGCGGCATTAGAACATTGACCGACTGACCGAGAATGTCATCCGCTTTCCAGCCGAAGATTGACTCCGCAGCTTGATTAAAAGTTTCAATTAAACCATCTTCAGATATGGCAATAATGCCGTCGGCGGCGTTATCGAGTATTGTCTGGGTGCGCTCAGAAGCCACGCGAATTTTTTCTTCCTGCGCCCGCAGCAAACTAATATCCCGGGCCACTCCGAGATAACCTTCTAAGCGGCCGCGTTCGTCGCGAACGGCCGTGACAGTGAGTATAACCTTGACCCGGGAGCCATCCTTGCGCACATAAGTCCACTCATTTTCATCCACATGGCCTTCGACCGCCTTGGCCACAAACGCCTCAAAACCTGCTTCTACCGGACGTCCCAACTCCTGGGTCAGCACTTCGGCTCGCTCGTTAACTTCTTCGGGCAGATGGAAAATAGCCGGTGTTTGC
This sequence comes from Gilvimarinus algae, assembly GCF_030518215.1. Lineage (GTDB taxonomy): Bacteria > Pseudomonadota > Gammaproteobacteria > Pseudomonadales > Cellvibrionaceae > Gilvimarinus > Gilvimarinus algae. Next base: position 405,991 of record NZ_JAULRT010000062.1, on the reverse strand, counting down.
TTGTCGATAATTTCAGCGGCCGTATACCCGAGCAATTGCTCCGCACCGCGGTTAAACGTCCGGATCATGCCGTCGCAATCCGCGGCAATAAAGGAGACACTGGCTGCATCGAGAATGGCCTTGCGCCAGCGATTAGAGAATCGCAGTTCCTGCTCTGCATGTACCTCTTCGGTAACATCCCAAATAAAGCCGTGCCAGATGACACCACCCTCGGCAAGCTGCTCTGGGCTGGTTTGGCCCCGTACCCAAATTAGCCCTTTATCCGGATGATTCACCCGGTATGAATCCGCCCACAGGGTCAATTGCGCGCCCGAAGTTTCAATCCCCCGACGGACCCGCTCAAGATCATCGGGGTGAATGTGGTTAAACACAAAATCCGCCGACTCGGCCACCTGCTCGGGCGTCACCCCATAGACATCGACGATTCCCTGACTGGCGTAAGGGAAAAAGCTGGACCCATCCGGATTCAACTGGAATTGACAAACGCAGCCGGGCACGGAATCTGACAATTTGGTAAAGGTTCGGGTCAGCTCGCGATTTTCCCGCTCCTGATACCAACGTTCAAGAGTGGCACCCACCCAGCGGGCCATAACTCTGACGAAATTGCGCTCTGACTCGGTAAAGGGCTCAAGGCGTTGCTGCGGCGAGGAAAAGTTCAGCGTGCCGTAGACTTCGTCATTGACCCACACAGGCGCGCCAATATACGTTTCCAGTTTGGTACTGAGATAACACGGATGGGTCGCCAGCTCGGAGTCGGCGGTATGGTGAATCGCCAGCACATCACCGGCTTTTAGCGTTTCAACGCAGAAACACTCTGGCAAATTGAAAACTTGCCCATCGCTCAAGGTGTCGGGTGGCGAAAACTGCACACGCACCGTATACACATCACCCTCGATCTGACTAATAATCGCCAAGGGTAAACCGAGATATTCCGCTCCCAGCGCCAGACCGCGGCGAAGCATCTCATTGGCCTGGGTACCCGGCAAGGAGGCAATTTCGTTGAGTTGGCTCAGGGCCTGCTGCTGGCGCAGTGCCAGTTCATTGATTCGCTTGCGCTCATCAATGCGCGTATAAACCCCAATCATCTGCCGTGCCCGGTGTTGCTCGTCGCGCTCAGTGACACGTCCGCGGGTCAGAAACCAGACATAGTGGCCATTTTCGTCACGCAGTCGATGCTCGTTTTCGAACATCCCGGTATGCCCTTTGAGATGCGCTGTGAGCTGATCCAGACAGGACTGACGATCATCCGGGTGCACGCGCCGGGTCCATTCAGTCACACTGTCGCGAATAGAGACTTGCGGATCGACGCCGAGCATTTTTTTCCAGTGGTCGGAGTAGTAAACCGTATCGCTTAGTAGATCCCAGTCCCAGTAACCACTCTGGCTGTTCTCCAGAGCCATTTGCAAGCGTCGGGTAGCCTCGGCCAAGTGGTCGCGCTCCTGGGCAACGCTGCTCTGAAAAGTCCTTGCCATAGCGTCGATACGAGAGCGGAACCACAACCACAGCAGAGCAATAATTAATAGGCTCAGGGCCCACAGCAGCAGCCAAAACACCGGCTTGCGTTGATGGCTTTGAATTGAGTGGGGCGATATCTCTTGCGCCAGTACTATCTTCACTGGGTACTCACCGAGCGACTGCGACTCGGTTAAAAAAAGACGCTCTGGGCTTTTTGCCCGGCCGATTGCCGGCTGTTTATCTACCCGCTCCAACGCTCCCTGGGCTTGGCGGCTTCCGCCAAGCAAAGAAGTACCCGGCGCGGTCACCGACCAGGCCAGGGTATCGTCCGTCAGTTCAGCGAGCAGAGGCGACAGGGGCAAAAGCCACATCTGGCAACCGCCATCAACGGGCTGCGAACGCGCCAAGTAAATCTCATCACGCGCACCGAGCACATCAGCGCTGCACGGTTGCTCTGACTCCAGTAACTCAGCGAGTACAGACGCGCTCGAAGGACCTAATAAAGATTTTGCGGACCAACGCGCGGGCACCTGAGTGCGGCTCACCGCTAACAGGGTCGCCTGGGGCCACAGCGGGCGCAGTACATCGGTTGATTGCGCAACGAGCGATAAATCTGGCCCATTTAGTAGCGGCACGAGCGACTGCAACATTGCCGCGCGCCGGCCCAGCTCACTTTTAAGCAGCGCAGCCCGAGCGGCCAACTCACCTTGTTGCTGCTTCAGCGCGAGATCGCGATTCTCCGCCAAGCGCGCAAGATCACTGCGCCACATGGCCAACACAAAGACACTCAGCACCACGGCCGCCAACCATGGCAGTAAGGTAAACCAGCGAGCGGGCCTAAAGGCTTCCATAGCAATCCCAGAGCCGTAAACGAGAGTATCCCAACACTATAGCAGGGCGTCGAGCAGCAGCGCTTATTGGTCTTTTTCGGCCTTGCTCTTTTCCGCCCGGCGTCGGCGAACTTCTTTTGGGTCCGACGTCAGGGGGCGGTAGATTTCCACCCGGTCGCCACTTTGCAGCTCGTGCTCGCGCGGTGGCTTGAGCCCCTTGGTGCCGAGAGCCTGGCCGAAAATTCCCATCTTGGCCGTTTCCAGCTCAATTTCGGGAAAGTGCCGTACAATACCCGAGCGCTCGGCGGCCTGATAGGCGGTGGTGCCGGGCTCAACCAGCACTTCAATGATTTTTTGTTTATCCGGCAAGGCGTAGGCCACCTCAACGGTAATCAAATCCAGATCTGCCATAGTTCTTTACTCTCAGCCATAGACCTGCTCGGCGCGGCGGCACAAAGCTCGTACCTGGGCGCCGGCAATCTGCTCAAACATTTTGTTCACCGCCATGGCCAGCAGCGGATTTTTCAAACTGAAATCCAGCTCTAGCGTGACCCGGCAGCCCGGCGCGAGTGTCTCAAAGCGCCACTCGCCGCTAAAGCGGCGAAACGGGCCATCCACCAGTTCCATGGTCATGCGCTCAGGCCGCTCCAATTGGTTACGGGTGACGAAGCTTTGGGAAATGCCCCCCAACCCAAGCGCCAGGCGCGCCTCGAGCCAGTCGTCCCCGCGTTTTAAAATCTCGGCCTTTTGACAGCCATCCATATAATCAGGATAGGCCTCAATATCATTGACCAGTTCAAACATCTGCTCACAGCTGAAACCGACCTCGGCCGAGCGCTCTATTCGGTGCGACACACTTACCCCGCAAACTTTCCGACAATACCCAAAACAAACACCACCAGTATCAACACCGGTGACACATAGCGCAGCACCGTGAACCAACGGCTGAACCACTGAGAAGAATCCAACTTCAGTTCACGCCTGAGCGGCCGGCGCTTCATGAACCAGCCGACGTACACGGCCATGGCCAGAGCGCCCAGCGGCAGCAAGACCTGCTCGGTCATAAACAGGCTCACGTCAAACGGTGTCATGCCTGGCAGCAGCTGAAAGTCCTGCCAGCGATTGAGCGAAAACACCGTGGTCAACCCCAACAGCCAGGCACAAAACACAATCAATAAGTTGGCCGCCACCCGGTGAAAGCGAAACCGTTCAGTCAGATAGGCCACCGCCGGTTCAAGCAGCGAGATCGTTGAGCTCCAGGCCGCTAAGGTGACCAGCAGAAAAAACACAGTGCCAAAGACGGCACCAAACGGCATAGAGCCAAACACAATGGGCAGACTGACAAACATCAGCCCCGGCCCTACCTCGGGCTCCACCCCCGGCGTGGCAAACACAATGGGGAAAATCGCCATACCGGCGAGCAGTGCGACCGTGGTGTCGAGCAAGCCCACTGTGGCGACGGTTTTGATGATCGAAGTGTTGTGCGGCATGTACGAGCCGTAGGCCATAATGGCCCCCATGCCGAGGCTTAGCGTAAAAAACGCGTGTCCGAGCGCGAGCGACAGGCCGTCGAGCGACAAGTCACTGATGCGAAAGCTGAACAAAAAGTTGGCGCCCGAGGCGAAATCCCCAGCGTAGATGGCGTAGCCAAGCAAGACCAACAACAGCACAAACAGCAGCGGCATCAGAATGCGCACCGCCGTTTCCAGGCCGCGGGTCACACCGAACATGATGATCAGCGCGGTCATGGCAAGAAACGCCGTTTGCCACTGCACCAGAGTGCTGACATCGCCTTGCAATTCGCTGAAGGCCGCACTTGCCGATGCACCGTCGAAACCGGCGAAGCCGCCACGCGCCGCGGTGGTGACGTACTCCAGAGTCCAACCGGCGATCACACTGTAGTAAGACAAAATCAAAAAGCCGGCGAGCACCCCAAACCAGCCAATCAGCGACCAGAGCCGGGTATTTCCGGACTCGCGGGCCACCTGTTCCATCGCCATCACCGGGTTGGCGCGACCGCGGCGCCCGAGCATGACCTCGGCCACCATGACCGGCAAACCAATCAGGCAGATGCACAGCAGGTACATCAGCACAAAGGCCCCGCCGCCGTTTTCACCGGTGATATAGGGGAACTTCCAGATATTGCCAAGACCTACCGCAGACCCGGTAGCGGCCAGGATAAACGTCCCCCGGCGCCCCCAAATCGCGTGTTGTTGTGCTCTTTTCACGCATCACTCCGGTTATCTGGTTTGTGGCGCCCCCGCACGCGGCAACGCCCTGGATCAAAATGCCGATTGTACCCGGATAGCACCCCGAGCATAAGAGCGGCGCAGACACAGCGGCCTATAGCCGCTATAATGCACGGCCGCGCAACCGACAGACCATTCAGATATTCCATGGCGAAAAAGCAAAAGAGCAAACCGGGCAGCAGCACGATTGCCCTCAACAAAAAAGCCAAATTCGACTACCAGCTGCAGGACAAGCTGGAGGCGGGTATTGTCCTACTTGGCTGGGAAGTGAAAAGCGCGCGCGCCGGAAAGGTCCAACTGACCGATACCTACGTGATTTTCCAAAACGGCGAGGCCTGGCTGGTGGGCGCTCAGTTCTCTCCCCTGCCGACGGTATCCACCCACTTTGTCGCCGAGCCCATGCGCTCACGCAAACTATTGATGCACGACCGCGAACTCGCCCGCTTACAGCAAGCTGCCGAGCAAAAAGGCTACACCGTGGTAGCAACAGCTATGTACTGGAAGCAACACCTGATCAAGGTGGAAGTGGCGCTCGGTAAAGGCAAGCAGCTGCACGACAAGCGTGAAACCGAAAAGGAGCGCGACTGGAACCGCCAGAAACAGCGGTTGTTTCAGCAAGCTTAAGGCCTAAGGCTCGGCCAACCGCTCCATCAGAGACCGGATCATCGGCGCGGCCGCCAGCTCGGCTTTGTCGCGTGCGTTGAGGTTGGTGTACTGCACCTGTTCGCTCCAGCGCCCCAGTAGACTCCCCTGCACCAGATCGTAACCGGTCAGCTCCAGCTGGGCGGTGTAGAGCGTGTCTCGCTGGCCAAAGTAATCCAAAGGCGCCGCATCGGTTGGCTCGGCCGTCGCAATCACCAGATAGCGCCCCCCGGCCTGCATCAACCCGCTGCGCAGGCGCGCGATATCCGGCTGACGCGCCTGAAGCTCATCGCCGGCACCGGCGACAAACGCCGGGTCAATCACTGTGAGTGCCTCATCGCGCATCGCTTGGTTGAGCAGCTGATCCACTGCACCGGCGAGCGCCGGGTCACCCCGCACGGCAATCACGGCACCGCTCAGGGGAGCATCGGCGACGGGCACTGCTGCTGGCGAAGTGGCTTTGGCCAGTACCGGCGCGGCCGTGAGAGACTTGGACATCGATGCCTTCAACGGCTTTGGTGTACCGATATCGGCAGTGGCGCCAGGGCCGGCGGACTCAGGTATTTGAGGGCCAGAGCCTGGCTCGTCGACGGGCACCGGCAGCCGGTCTTCGGGAGCGGCTGCGCCTGGCTCATTGGCGAAGAGCGCTTGGGACGGCGCGGGCATCGCCGGATCGGCGGCAATGGGCGATGGGTCACCGCCCGCAGTGGTCTCCTGCCGTGCTCCAGGGGCCTCAACGCCTGACGCCTCAGTGTCTGGGGGCTCAATATCTGGGGCCTTGATGTCCGGTGCCTCGGTGTCTGAAACCTCTAGGCTCGGAGCAGAGTCGGCAGTTTCGCCACCAGCCAGCGCCAGTAAGGGAGCGCGCCACCAGTAGGCCGAGGCTCCGGCACCGATCAGCAATAAAACCAGAGCCACCGGCCATAGACGCCTGGAGCGCTCGGGCGCCGGCGCGGCAGAGGCCGGCGCCGCTGTTGAGGCCTGCGCGGCCAGAGGTTCGCCGGCCAGATAGCGCTTTAAATCCGCCGCCAGCTCGTGGCAGGTTTGATAGCGCTCATCCGGGCTCTTCTCAATCATGCGCTGCAAAATCTGCTGCAGGGGCGCATCGACAGTGGGGTTGAGCTCACAGACATCCGGAGCTGGCTTTTCCACCACTTTCAGCATCAGGCCCATGGGGCTGTCATCGTCAAAGGGCTTAACCCCCGCCAGCATTTCAAACAGCACCACGCCCAGGCTGAAGATATCCGAGCGCGAATCCACCGTGCGCCCCTGAAACACCTCTGGGCTCACGTAACCGGTCGTGCCCACGAACTGGCCAGTGGTGGTGAGCTTGTCGCCAATGTCCCGCGCCAGCGCAATGCCAAAGTCGGTAATCTTAAGGGTGCCGGCTGCGTCGACCATCAGGTTGGAGGGTTTAACGTCCCGGTGAATAATTCCCCGGTCGTGAGCGGCGGCCAGTCCCTGCGCGGCCTGGAGTAAGAATCCTGCGGCGGCCCGCGGCGTCAGTGAGCCCTGGGCGCGCACCAGATCCGCTAAGGTTTCACCCTCAATGCATTCCATCACAAAGTACGGCAAACCCTCATGCTCGCCGGTGTAGTAAATGTGAACCACATTGGGATGGTTGAGGGCCGCGACACTCTTGGCCTCGCGGGAAAAACGGCCCACCAGAGACACGTCATCGGCCAGATGCGGCGCCAGGACTTTGATGGCCACATAGCGATTGAGCGAGGGTTCATACCCGCGGTACACCGTACCCATGCCACCGCGCCCGAGCTCGGCTACGACCTCGTAGTGGCCAATGCGCTGGGTTGCCGGGCCCACCGCCGTGTGCGGGCCATCGCTGATAACGGTTTTGTCCTTCTCACTGCTCACACGCGTTTCCCTGTTGCTGCCTAGTCTTTGAGCTTTATACTAAACCATTCTACACACCCGGCAATGAGAATTGCCGGGTAAATAGTGGCGCAGCGGGCGCTGCTGGCCGAAAGCGAGGCGGGTCCGCTTAATAAGCCACTCAATAGAGCGGTCCATGCGACCTGGAACAAGACACCAAGATAAGAAAAATGCCATGACGCAACCCCGGGGACAGTTCTCCAGCAAAATCGGTTTCCTGCTCGCCGCGGCCGGCTCGGCCGTAGGCCTGGGCAACATCTGGGGCTTTCCCACTCAGGCGGCCAGCAACGGTGGTGCGGCCTTTTTACTGGTCTACCTGCTGCTGGCTTTTCTACTCGCCTACCCGGCGCTTATGGCGGAGCTCACCATCGGCCGTTACGCCCGAGCCAATGTCGTCACCGCGCTGGAGGGCTTGTCGAACAGGCCGCTGGCCCGCCGGGCCGGTTTTATCACCGGCCTCTGTGCCCTGGGTGTGGCCGTGGTGATTCTCAGCTTCTACGCCATAGTCGCCGGCTGGATGCTGGCGGAGTTTCTCGCCCCCGCCGCCCGTCAGCTGGGCCAGGCTGGCAGCAGCGAATGGCTCGCGGGAGGCAGCTTTGGCCGCAATGCCTTGATGTGTGCCGGCATGTCGATGCTCACCATTGTCATCATCGCCCAGGGCGTAGAAAAAGGCATTGAGGCCTGGTCCACGCGCTTAATGCCGCTGCTGTTTGCCATTTTGCTGGGGCTGATCGTCTATGTCCTCCTGCAGCCGGGCTCGAAGGCAGGGCTCAGCGCCTACCTTATCCCCGATTTGAGCCGCATCACCGATCCGGCGCTGATTCTTAGCGCCATGGGGCAGGCCTTTTTCTCCCTGTCGCTCGGCGTGGGCACCATGCTGATCTACGGCTCCTATTTACGCGACAGCGATAACCTGCCGCAGATGGGCGCCTCGGTGACGCTGCTCGATACGGGCTTTGCTTTTACCGCCGGTCTGCTGATCCTGCCGGCCATTTACGTGGCCCAGCACCAGGGGGTTACGGTGTATACGCCCGAGGGCGACCTGATTGCCGGACCCGGGCTTATCTTTCAGGTGCTGCCGGCCTTGTTTGCCTCCATGGGCAGCGCCGGTGATTGGCTGGCGCTGGCGTTCTTTGCGCTGATGAGCATCGCCGCGCTGACCTCGGCGATCTCCCTGCTCGAAGTGCCCGTGTCGGTCAGCGTCGAGCGCTGGCAACTTGCACGTCCCTTGGCCGCCTGGCTGTGCGGCGGCGGCATCTTCGCGCTCAGCTTGCTGATCATCTGGCAGTTCGAGACCCTGTTTGAATTGGCCATCACCCTCAGCACCGTCTACGGTCAGCCACTGCTGGGCGTTGCGCTGTGCGTATTCGCAGGCTGGGTTTTACAGCGCAACCATTTGCTTGGCGAGCTGAGCAAGGGCCACCCGGAAATTGAAGCGACCCTTTTCTGGAAAGTCTGGCCCTTTTACGTGCGCCTTATTTGCCCCGCGTTAATCATTCTTACCTTTTTGCAGAGCTTGCGATGAGGCAATTGCACGCAGATCCTTTGAGACTGCAATACATGGCTGAAGTTTAATACTGATATAGGTATTCAACATAGCCATACTCAGTTTGGCCACCGTATGAGGTGCGGTAGCTGCCAAGATATAGCGCTTCATTTTCACCAAACTGAACGAACGACTCACATTGACGGCTGCTAAGCAAGTCACCGGATGCGGGCATCTCCGACCATACCCCCTCGATCCAATACAAGTAGTGAAACTCCCCGCTGCAATAGATCAACCGTTCTCCATTTTCAGAGAGCGCGAGGCGATCAGGTCTTTCTGGCAGATAGTAGTCCTCGTTTCTGATCCATTGGCCATCCACCTTTGTGTGCGTTAGTACCAAAGGAGAATACCAGCTTGAGAGAACAACCTTTTCAGCATTCGCATCAACCTCTACTTGCAGATCAGTGCCATCCACAGCATCTATCTGGTCAACCACCCGGGCACCCAACTCAGCCTCAAGCTGCCAACTTCCATTGATAAACTCGTAGATATGAAGCGCACCAAAACAATAATCAAGCTCACATGTCTGTGGAGGGAAACTATGAGAGACAGCCCCATTATTTTTTTGCAAGGAGGCGTTGCCACCGGATAGATCCTCTGCCGAGGCAACCACAAGTCTTTCGCCGTCGTGGGAGAGTGCGGCATTACCTACGGGAGTGTACGAATCTTGAGGAGGAATATTGCCTCCAAACACCCATTGATCATCAACAAGCTGAAAAGTGACCACTGTATTGGGGTAAGTCATGGTCAACCAGCGACCGTCAGACGAATAACGTGATTGACCGCGAAGTCCCCAATAATCGACCCCGACTAAATCGCCCACAAGAATCGGTGTTTTTTCTTCTTTAGCATCCAAGTCAAAATAACGCACAACAACCGTATCTTCTATTGACGACTCCACATCATCTTTACTACAGGACGCCAAAGGCCCAAGCAGTATCAGCATTTTGCTGTTATCGGCGCTAAAGTGGGCGTTTATCACTGAGTTCTGACCATCGATAGGAATCGAGTGATACAGTACCCACTGATCGTCGGTGTACCTCATTACATCTATGGACATATCGCACTCATCGGCATTGCGCTCGACATAAAATGCAGCAAACTCACCATTTTCGGAGAGTGCGAGAAACTCTTGATTATCACCATAAGAGCTGAACTGACTCACCTTTACCGCCGACAAAGCCGATTGCTCGCGCCATTGGAGATCGCCGTCTGTACAACCGGCGCTATTGCAAGCCTGCACCAGATACTCGTTATTGACAGCATCAAGTAAGAACACCGAAATGGACTTTTCCTGAGACCCCTCGGTAAATTCTTCAATTACCTCGCGATATCCGAAGGCGTCTATCTGTACAATTTTTTCGTGGTTGCGTGGGTCGACTGGCCAGAAACAAACTCGATTTTTCGGTCTTCAGTGTACTGATAACTGTATTGAAAAGCCTCCGGCAACGGGGGTAAAGCGGCAAAGCGAGCTTGCACCGTACATGAGCGCGTTGCCGATTCGACGGTATAGGTAGTGCCTGTCAGCACCCCATCACAACCGGTCACACTCGCCAGCTCGTAGCCCTCATCGGGCAACAGTGAAAATTCCGCCGATTCGCCCTCCAGGACCGTCGCAAAGACCGGCGTAACCCTACCGCCAGAATTGGCATCAACACCAATATCAAAGCGCTGCTCAACAGCAACGCTGGAGCTCGTTGACTGCGAGCTAGAAGACGAAACTACCGAGGACGAACTGGAAATACTTACATCCGAGCTGGCGCTGGAGGAGGAACTGCTTAGATTCTGTGTCGACTCTGGGGTCGAGCTCGAACCAGAGCCGCCGCAAGCTGACAAGATCAAACCGATGGAAGCGGCGCAAGCCGCCGCAAAGCGTCTGGCAACCATACCGAATATCACCCTCTTTAACGAATCCATGAGAGTGAGCAGTATAAATTCCGCGAACTCAAAAAGAACCCGCGGGTACAATTATTAACAAGTTAAGGCCCGGGCAGCCGGGCCTTAACGCCTAAAACGCGTAAGAAAGACTGACATTCACCCCATCATCCAAACCCAGCTGATAACCGTTGTAGTCTTCTTCCACGCGGGTGACCCATTCGGCGCCGAGGCGCAGACCGGCAAACTGGCCGCCGGTGATCACGGTGTTGACACCGATGCCCGCGTCGACAAACTCGCCGCCGTAGTTGGCTTGAATATCCGAGGGGCTGGAGTGATTGTGCGGACCATTGTAGTGACCGCTAATGGCGTCCTGATCGGACCACTCAACACGGGCCGACAGGCTCAGCCAGTCTACTAGTCGCACCGCCGCCCAGGCCGTCGCGCCGTACTTATCACCAAAAGCAAAGCCCGAGTCGTTTTCGTCTTCCAGGCGAATCACTGCATTGGCCTGGGCGCCCCAGCTCATACGCCCGGCAAGGCCGGTGTAGGTGACAGAGGGCGTCAGATCCCAAGTGCCAGAGCCGAGCTGCATTCCGTAATGCACAAAGGTGCCGTCATGGTTTTTCTTGTCCACCTTGCCCGTCGGGGCATTGATGCCAAGGGTGGTAATAAATTGATGGTTTGAGGCAGGCGTCCAGTTGTACAGGGCGCTGATATTGGTATCGCCCCAGCCGGAGGTGCCGTGACTACCGTGGTGGTGCATGTCATGGCCGCCCATATCGTCCATGCCCATCATGCCGTCCATATGGCCGCCATGTCCTCCATGGCCACTCATGCCGGTGCCGGCCATATCCATGTCCATTCGCATGTACATGGGCATCAGCATCAGAGTCAGGTGATCGGTGGGCGCGTACATAATGTCCAGCATGATCATTTCCATGGTCATGCTGGTAGGCATCATACTGTAGCCGGCCATGGCCAGATCATGGGCGCCTACTTCATCCGAGCCGTGGTAGAGGCCGCTATAACTTGAGTAGATGTAGCGGTAGCCGGTCATAACCTCATCCTTGGCGTGGGTGTGATCACTCATCACCCCGGCGGGCGCGTGCGACTCCGGCAAAAAAGTTGATGATTCATGCGCCGCCGCGCCGGTGCTCAGCAGCGCCGCTGCCAAATAGCTGAGCCGCTTTACCGCGTTTTCCATACTCAAACTCCCAGTGTTTTGTGACAAAGTCGGTGATTGTACGCAAGCGTGCGCCGAAAGTGTTGCGACAGATTGTCGCACAAAAATTCCCGGGGCGCGGATCGATGCAAAGTAACCCTATTAGCCTTAATTGCCGTTATACTGAGGACACAAAATCCGCTGATTCTCGCAGGGAGAGACAACGATGCTTTTCACTGGTAAGACCAATTCCAACCGGTTAACACCCTTATTCGCACTGCTTACAGCCCTGGTGCTGCTGGCAGGCTGCACCAGCGGCCCGACCATTCGCAGTGATTACGACCGCTCGGCCGATTTCAGCGCCTACCAAACTTTTGGTTTTGTCGACCCTCTAGGCACGGATAAAAACGGTTACTCCACGCTGGTGACCTCGCACTTTAAAGCCGCCGCGCGTGAAGAAATGGAGGCGCTGGGTTACACCTATTCCGAGTCCAACCCCGACCTTCTGGTGAACTTTTTCTCCAATACCGAAAACCGCACCGATGTCCGCACCACTCCCTCAGTGACGGCCTCCTATGGTTACTACGGCTATCGCTCGGGCCTGTACATGGGCTTTCCGCTCTACGGCTCAGACACCGAAACCCGCCACTATAAAGTCGGCACGCTCAATATCGATGTGGTGGATGCCGCAGAAGAACAGCTGATTTGGGAAGGCATTGCCGAGGGCAAGTTGAGCGAAGAGGCCATGGAAAACCCCCGCGCCGCAATTCACACCGCTGTGCGCCAGATCTTCGAGCGTTATCCCACCCGCGTTAGCGCCGAGGCCAAGTAACCGACGGGCGCCGCCCTGGCGCCCTGACCTTTCCCGCTTTTTTGGATTCAGATCATGATGTTCGCCATTCGCCGCCACTTTACGCTGCTTTGCGCTGCTCTTGGTTTGCTCGCCCTTGCCGCCTGCCAAACCACACCTCCACCCAAAGTGCAGGCGCATTACAATAAGGCCGTTGACTTTAGTCAGTATCAAAGCTTTTCGCTGACCGACACACCTGAACTTTTGCTCTACGATGACGCTACCGCCCGTTACCGCGAGCAATTCGACCGGGCAATCATCGAAGCGCTAGAGAAAAAAGGTTACCAACATGTTGCCAGCGGCGGCGACTTGTTTATCAACTACCGCGCCGAGGTGGACAATCAACTGGAGTCTTTTAGCAACGCCATCCCCATCACCCCGGACCGCTATGGCTACTACCACTCATGGGCATCGCTCTACGGCCCACTGCCACAGGAGCGCGAGGGCGGCAACACCCGCATCACCTACACAGGCGCACTGAATATTGACGTGGTAGACCGCGAAAAAAATCAGGCCATCTGGCAGGGGGTTTACCAGCAAAAGATCACCAGCGATCAGCCCGATGACCGCCAACGGCTGATTGACTCAGCCGTTAAGGATGTATTGTCCAATCTGCCGCGGCGCTAAACCGCAACGCACTCAGGCGCTGCGCCCGGACCGGCTCCAGCCGTAAAACGCCGACACCAGCAGCAGCGCCAGCACGGGCACCAGGCAAGACCACACTTGCAGCGCCCAGCCAAAGCGGTACAACACCCAGCCGGCCGACAAAGACGCCGCCGCCTGAATCGCAAACACGGAAAAATCATTCACCGCCTGCGTTTTAAACCGCTCCGCACCGCGATAGGCCGCTGGCAGTAACGTGGTGCCGGCCAAAAACAGAAAATTCCAACCGATACCCAGCAATACCAGCGCCCACCAGTAGTGAACCACTTCATGCCCCGCCGTGGCGATCAGCAAAACTGCCAAATACAACGCGCAGCCAGCCAGCATTAATTTGCCGGCACCGAAGAGCCGCAATAACACACCGGAAAACAGCGAGGGCATAAACATCGCCAGCAAATGACTCTGGATAACCCACTTGGCCTCGCCCAAGGCGTGACCGTGGAGCACGTGCATACTGATGGGTGTTGACGTCATTAAAAAGCTCATAACGCCGTAGCCAATGGCCGCCGCGGCCACCGCCACCAAAAACACAGGCTGGCACACAATCTCTCCCAGCGGCCTCACGCTGCCACCATCGTCGCCCTGCGTCCCTAACGGATTGCTAAAGCGGCTGTAAACGACCGCAGCGGTGAGTACCAGCCCCGCGAGTATCACAAACGAGCCACTGTAGTTCGCAAACCCCGGCCATTGAAGCCCCCAGACGCCGAGCTCCGGGCCAATCAACGCAGAGACAATGCCACTGAACATAATCAATGAAACCGCAGGACCCGCATCGGCCGGATTGCGCAAGCTCTCAATGGCGGCAAAGCGGAACTGCTGAAAGAACGCCATGCCCACACCCATCAACACTGAACCGAGCAACAAAAAACCAAAGCTCGCCAACTCGGTGGACGCCACGCCCGCCAAGGCTCCGGCAAACGCGCAGGCGATACCGAGAAAGCCGCCAAAGCGGCGTCCCTTGAGGCGCACCACAAAGGCTGCAGGCAATGTCATCAGCGCCGTGCCAATCACCACGCACGCCAGCGGCAAGGTTGCCAAGTTGGGCGTAGGCGCCAGCTCGGCGCCAATCAAACCGCTGACCAATACCATTAAGGGCACAGCGGTCATCACCAATGCCAAGGTAAAAAATAACACCCAGATATTGGCCGGCATAGCGGCGTAAACAGACCACCAATTTCTCATCAACACTCCCTGGACCAGAAAAACTCGACGCCCAATATTAACGCATCCAAGCTGACAAAGAACCGTTTTAGGGCAATAGCTGTTGTAACTCACGCTTTAGAGCTATCCCGTATGTCGACGCCAAACATCAGCCCATAAAGGCCTGCAACGCGATCTGAGAAAATAATCCTGCGCTGGCATAGAACCTGCTGAATACCATCTTGAATACAAGATGGTATTTTTACAGGAGCATAAATGGCTAACACTCTAGGCTGGACCATCGGCGAATGGCAGCGCGCCTATCACACGGATTCACTCAATGCAGCCGATGCACTCCAGGCGCTACGGGGCGCTCTCGATCCTGACGATCCCGCCTGGATTTATATACTCTCCAGCGATGAACTGCAGCAACAGATTGATGAGCTCACCACCGCTGACGAGCAACCTCTTTACGGCATACCCTTTGTACTAAAAGACAATATCGATGCGGCCGGCCTGCCCACCACCGCCGCCTGCCCGACCTTTGCCTACACCGCCAACAAAGATGCGACTCTTGTCGCCCGGCTCAAGGCAGCTGGAGCCATCTTGCTGGCCAAAACAAACCTGGATCAATTTGCCACCGGGCTTGTGGGGACGCGTTCTCCCTACGGCGCCGTCCCCAACAGTTTTAATCCAGAGTACGTGTCCGGCGGCTCGAGCTCGGGGTCGGCGGTGGCCGTTGCGCGCGGTCTGGTGCCTTTTAGCATTGGCACTGACACCGCGGGTTCGGGCCGCGTACCGGCAGGCTTTAACAATATTGTCGGTCTCAAACCCACCAAAGGGCGCTTTAGCATTAACGGCGTGGTACCGGCGTGCAAAAGTCTGGATTGTACCTCGGTGTTTGCCCTGACCGTAGAAGACGCCGAAGCGGTAGCCGGGATTATCGAAGGCTTTGACCCGGCCGACGGCTTCAGCCGCAAGCAACCCTACCCGGCGCGCCTGTTGCCGACCCAACCGCGGTTTGGCATTCCCACCGACCTGCCCTTCTTCGATGATGCAGAGCAAGAAAAAGCCTGGCGCAAAACCCTAAACCAGTTGCAGCAGCAAGGTGTAGAACTGGTGCCGATGGACTTTAGCGCCATGCAAACCCTCGCTCAGCTACTGTATGGCGGACCCTGGGTGGCCGAGCGCCATGCCGCCGTAGGTGAATTTATGCACGAGCACGCCGATAAAATGAACCCGGTCGTGCGCGGCATTATCGACCAGGCGCAAAATTTTAGCGCAACCGACGCCTACCGCGCCGAATACCGACGCGCCGAGCTCGTGCGCAGTATTCAGCAATCAATGGCCACCGTTGACGCTCTGCTGGTACCGACCGCGCCACGCTTGCCCACCATTGCCGAAGTCGAGGCCGATCCAGTCGCGGTCAACAGCCAGTTGGGCACCTGGACCAATTTCGTTAATTTGGCCGACTGCAGCGCCCTGGCACTGCCCGCCGGTATGCGCGACGACGGCCTGCCCTTTGGTATCACTTTGATTGGCGCTGCCTGGCAAGACACCTCGCTCGGGGAATTTGGCAAGCGCTGGCAGCAAAGCCTAAAAGGTACGCGCGGCGCAACTGGCTTGGCACTACCCACTGCGACAACGCCTGACACACCGCCTCAAGGTCACATTCGCCTGGCCGTGGTCGGTGCTCACTTAACCGGCATGCCTCTGAACAGTCAGCTCACCGAGCGTCAGGCGCGCCTGGTGGAGACCACTCACACCAGTGGGGATTACCGCCTGTTCGCGCTGCCCGGAACCACACCACCCAAACCGGGTTTGGTAAAAGCGCAGGATGGCAAACCCATCATTGTCGAACTGTGGGATATGCCCATTGATCAGTTTGGCTCCTTCGTCGCACTCATACCCGCGCCTTTAGGCATTGGCACACTCACGCTGGTCGACGGCCGTCAGGTCAAGGGCTTTATCTGTGAAAGCCTCGCCACAACAGACGCCGAAGACATTACCGAGTTCGGCGGTTGGCGCGCTTACATCAATGCGCGTCGGGCCAGCTAAGCCTTTTTCCATTGCACTGTAAAGAATTCACTAACACGGAGTTTTCAATGTTAACCACCGTTCTTATAGCCAACCGCGGTGAGATTGCCGTTCGTATTGCCCGCACATTAAAAGCCATGGGCATCAAGTCCGTAGCCGTATACTCCGACGCGGACCGCAACAGCGCCCACGTCAGCGCCGCGGACCAAGCCGTCGCCCTGGGCGGGCAAAGCGCTCAAGAAAGCTATCTGGACACCGCCAAAATTCTCAAAGCCGCACAACAAACCGGTGCCCAGGCGATTATTCCGGGCTACGGCTTTCTCTCGGAAAACGCAGACTTTTGCGAGCAGTGCGAGGCGGCCGGCATCGCTTTTTGTGGCCCGACACCCGATCAGATTCGTCAGTTTGGCTTAAAACACACCTCGCGAGACATTGCCGAGCGCGCAGGCGTGCCACTGACTCCCGGCACCGGGCTACTGGATTCATTGGCGCAAGCAAAAACATCGGCCGCCAAAATCGGCTACCCGGTCATGCTAAAAAGCACCGCTGGGGGCGGCGGCATTGGACTGACCCGTTGCGACAGCGAGGCTGAGCTAGAACAAGCCTACGAAAGCGTCAAACGCTTGGGGCAAAATTTTTTTAGTGACAGCGGCGTTTTTTTGGAACGCTTTGTCGACAACGCCCGCCACGTCGAGGTACAAATTTTTGGCGATGGCAAAGGCAAGGTATTGGCTTTAGGCGAGCGCGACTGCTCGCTGCAAAGGCGTAACCAAAAGGTGGTAGAAGAGACCCCCGCACCCAACTTACCCGCCGACACCCGCGAACGCTTGCTGGCCGCCTCAGTCAGTCTTGGCGAAGCCGTGCAATACCGCTCGGCAGGCACAGTGGAATACATTTACGATCCAGCGCGCGACGATTTTTACTTTTTAGAGGTCAACACCCGTCTGCAAGTGGAGCATCCCATTACCGAAGCCTGCACCGGCGTGGACCTGGTCGAGTGGATGATTCTCACCGCCGCCGGTCAGGCACCGGACTTAAGCCAAGCCATTGAACCCAGTGGCGCCGCCATTGAAGTGCGGGTCTACGCCGAAGATGCCGTGCGGGATTTCCAACCCTCCCCAGGCACCCTGACCGATGTGCACTTCCCCGATTGGGCTCGGGTGGACACCTGGGTCGATACCGGCACCGAGGTATCACCTCACTACGACCCGATGATTGCCAAAATCATCGTCAAAGGAAACGACCGTGCCGATGCCATTGCTAAGTTAAGCGCGGCCTTAGGTGAAACCCGCATCGCCGGCATTGCCACAAACATCGATTACCTCCGCCAGATTGTCGCATCCGATTTCTTTGCCAAGGCCGATGTGGCCACCAATAAGCTTGCCAGCTTCGCCTATCGAGCGCCGGTGATCGAGGTGATGCAACCGGGCACCTACACCAGCGTGCAGGATTACCCGGGGCGCGCTGGCTACTGGAGCATTGGCGTACCGCCCTCGGGCCCCATGGATGATTACGCGTTTCGCTTGGCCAACCGGATTGTCGGCAACCACGACAGTGCCGCAGGAATAGAGTGCACCATTGTCGGCCCAACGTTAAAGTTTCACACCGACACGGTAATTGCCCTCACAGGCGGCGGCGTGCTGGCTGAGCTCGATGGCGAACCACTCGCGCAGTGGCAACCGGTAAACGTGAAGGCAGGGCAAACCCTAAAAACCGGAAAAACCACCAGTGGCTGCCGGCTCTACATCGCTGTGCGCGGCGGCATTGATGTCCCCGAATACCTGGGAAGTCGCTCGACATTTGCCCTGGGTCAGTTTGGCGGCCATGCCGGTCGCGTGCTACGCGGTGCCGACATGCTGCGGATTTCAGACCCAAGCCTGCCCGCCTGCACTACGGCCGCCCCCACGCACCCACCCTCGCCCTGCCCGGCGGAGCTCATTCCCGCCTACGCGCAACAGACCGATGACGGCCCCCGAGAGTGGGAAATCGGCGTTATCTATGGCCCCCATGGTGCACCCGACTTCTTTACCCAGGAATCGATTGACACTTTCTTTGATACTGCCTGGGAGGTGCACTACAACTCTAACCGCCTGGGCATTCGCTTAAACGGTCCTAAACCCAGTTGGACCCGCAGCGACGGCGGCGAAGCCGGCCTGCACCCATCCAACATTCACGACACCGAGTACGCGGTGGGATCGATTAATTTTACCGGCGACATGCCCGTTATCCTCACCAAAGACGGCCCCAGCCTGGGCGGCTTTGTCTGCCCGGTAACCATCGTAAAAGCCGAACTGTGGAAAGTCGGCCAGGTAAAACCCGGCGATAAACTGCGCTTTAAAGCCTTAAGCTTTGATTCTGCATTGGCCCTGGAACATGCCCAGGACAAATCAATTGAGCAATTGGCAGCACCAGCGCCTGCCACTGATTTTCCCATTCACGCCCCCGATCACGATTTGTCCGCCTGTATTCTCGCGTCTCTGCCCGAAGCGGAGGGGCGCCCCGAAGTGGTATACCGCCAGGCTGGCGACAAATACCTTCTGATGGAATACGGCCCTCTGGTGATGGACCTGCGCTTTCGTCTGCGCGTGCACGCCATGATGGAAGCGTTAAAAGCCGAGCCCATTGACGGCATCATTGAGCTGTCTCCCGGCGTGCGCTCGCTTCAGGTCAATTACGACAGCCGCGTACTGCACCAACGCGATCTGGTAGAGCAGCTGCTGGCCATTGAGCACCGCTTACCCCCGGTCGATCAGATGCGCGTTCCCAGCCGGGTTATTCATTTACCCATGGCGTTTGAAGACTCCGCCACCTTAGAGGCCGTGACTAAGTACCGTCAGTCGGTGCGCGACACGGCTCCCTGGCTACCCAGCAACACCGAGTTTATGCGGCGCATTAACGGCTTGGACTCAATCGCCGAGGTGCGCGAGATACTGTTTAACGCCAGTTACATGATTTTGGGCCTGGGGGATGTTTACCTGAGCGCGCCCTGCGCTGTACCCATTGACCCGCGCCACCGACTACTGACCTCCAAATACAACCCCGCGCGCACTTACACCGCCGAAGGCACCGTCGGCATTGGTGGAGTGTATATGTGCATCTACGGCATGGACTCACCCGGCGGTTATCAGCTGGTGGGACGCACCTTGCCCATTTGGAACAAACACTTAAAACACCCCATGTTCCAAAACGGCCAACCGTGGTTTTTGCGCTTCTTTGACCAAATTCGGTACTACCCGGTCAGCGAAGACAAGCTGACCCAAATGCGTGAAGCCTTCCGCGAGGGACGACTGAATATCGAGATCGAAGACACGTGGTTTGACATCGCTGAGCACGAGCAATTTTTGCGAGATAACGCCGCCAGCATTGAAGAGTTCCAGGCGAAGCAACAAACAGCGTTTGATCAAGAAGTGGCGCTGTGGAAAAACGATGAAGCCAAACAAGTCGAAGCGGCCTTAAACGCCTCAGCCGCGCCGGCCCCGGATGATATCGATGGCCATGCGATAACCGCGGATATCAGCGGCAACATCTGGAAGCTATTGGTCGAGCCTGGGCAAGAGGTCGAGCAGGACCAACCACTGTTGATTGTGGAGGCAATGAAAATGGAGTTTTCCGTCGCAGCGGATCGCAAAGCGAAGATCAGCGCCGTGCATTGCACGGCCGGAAAGCCGGTCAATGCCGGTGACATTCTTATGGTACTGGAGCCTCTCTGACCCCAATTGAAGCACTGCACCGGGGTGCGCATCAATTGGGTGCAACCCCGCTATAGGCCCCTGCTGACAACCACTAACGCCCAGGAAAAACTTTAAACGTATGAACCACTTAGCGACTTACACGGCACTTTTCAATCCTTGGCACAGAACCTGCTCAAGACATCTTGCATACATGATGATATTCAAGACGAGCAATTTGTGAGCACCGCAACCGATCGACAGAGCGTTTCAGATCGCATCTACCAGGCCTTGAAACAAGACATTTTTGACTTTGTTTTACTGCCCGGAGACAGGTTTACAGAAAATGAAGTTGCGGAGCGTTTGCAGGCGAGCAGAACCCCCGTACGCGAGGCGCTCTCTCGCCTGCAGCGCGAAGGGTTTGTTGAGGTTTTGTTCAGGGCTGGCTGGCAGGTCAAACCTTTTGACTTTCACAAGTTTGATCAGCTCTATGAGCTTAGAATTATTTTAGAGCAGGCAGCGGTGCGAAAGCTGTGTGAGATGCAGGTTCAATCCGGGCTGGAGAGTTTAAAAGATTTCTGGCTGGTTTCAGCCAAAGATCGCCTGACCGACGGAGCGAAGGTGAGATTAATGGACGAGACGTTTCACTGCGACTTGATCAAGGCAAGCGGCAATGGGGAAATGGTGGATGTTCATCAAAACATCACTGAAAGACTGCGAATCATTCGGCAAATTGACTTCACCAAAGCTGTCCGGATCGAAGCGACTTACCAAGAACACGCCAAAATCCTTCGAAGCATTATAAAACGACGCACCGACGAGGCTCAAAGGCTGATCAAAACCCACATTGAAGAAAGTCAGGCTGAGGTTCGCAAAATCACAATACACATGCTTCATGAAGCCAGGGGCATTCCAAAAACATCCATAAATTAACGAAGAAATTCAGGGAGCAGTAAGACAGTAGGCCGTTCGGACAGTTTAACCATCGACGCAGTACCGTTAAGCAGTACCGTTAAGCAGTACCGTTAAAACGTTCCGGGAAACGCTAGGAGGTAAAAGTCGAGTCGATCCACTTTTCCCTTTAACAGTGAGTCAAGGGTGCGTTTTCTCAAAATGGGTTGCTCAACAGTTGTCCGCGCGGCCGACTAAAAACAAGGACTCTTTAAGACAATGATTCGTCAGCATAAAGGCAGTCATACCTTCAAACCAACGGAGACTAAACCATGAAGCTAAAATCCATCGCAAAAAAAATAGGGGTACTGGGCTCTGCCTGTACACTGGCTTTGGCCAGTCTAACGGCATCCGCGCAAGAAGAAGACACCATTAAAGTGGGCGTTCTGCACTCGCTTTCCGGCACCATGGCCATTTCAGAGACCACTTTGAAAGACACCATGCTCATGCTGATTGAAGAGCAAAACAAAAAAGGTGGCTTGTTGGGCAAGAAATTGGAGCCCGTTGTGGTCGACCCGGCCTCCAATTGGCCGCTGTTTGCTGAAAAAACCCGCGAGCTGCTGTCGCAAGAAAAAGTAGACGCCATTTTCGGTTGCTGGACCTCGGTATCGCGCAAATCCGTACTGCCAGTGGTGGAAGAGCTGAACGGTCTGTTGTTCTACCCCGTACAGTACGAGGGTGAAGAATCCTCGCGCAATGTGTTCTACACCGGTGCGGCACCCAACCAGCAGGCGATTCCCGCCGTTGATTACCTGATGAACGAAATGGACGTCAAGCGCTGGGTACTCGCCGGTACCGACTACGTCTATCCGCGCACCACCAACAAGATTCTTGAGGCCTACCTCAAATCCAAAGGCGTTGCCGAAGCGGACATCATGATCAACTACACGCCTTTCGGTCACTCCGATTGGCAGAACATCGTTGCCGACATCAAGCGCTTTGGTAGCCAAGGCAAGAAAACTGCCGTGGTCTCCACCATCAACGGCGACGCCAACGTGCCGTTCTACCGCGAGCTGGGCAACCAGGGCCTGTCGGCTGAAGACATTCCAGTGGTCGCTTTCTCCGTGGGTGAAGAAGAGCTCTCGGGCATAGACACCAAACCGCTGGTGGGTCACATGGCCGCCTGGAACTACTTCATGAGCGTCGACACCGATGTGAACAGCGCCTTTATCGACAAGTGGCTGGAGTTTATCGGCGACGAGAAGCGCGTCACCAACGATCCGATGGAAGCGCATTACATCGGCTTCAACATGTGGGTCAAAGCGGTTGAGAAAGCCGGCACCACCGACGCCGACGCCGTGATCGATGCCATTGTTGGCGTTAAGGTCCCCAACCTGACCGGTGGCACCAGCGAAATGCTGCCCAACCACCACATCACCAAGCCGGTACTGATTGGTGAAATTCAGGAAGACGGTCAGTTCCTCACCGTTTGGGAAACCGATGGCCTGGTCCCCGGCGACGCCTGGTCTGACTACCTGGAAGGCTCCAAAGACCTTAAGTCTGACTGGCCCGGTCTGAAGTGCGGTAACTACAACACCAAAACCAAAAAATGCGTTGGCGCAACCGAGTAAGCATCGGCCGCGACCACTGCAGCTAAGGGGTGGCTTACGCCACCCCTTGTTTTCCAAGCGTGGAAAACACCCAACCCTCAAACCATGATAGTGACGACGACCATGGAACGATTACAAGTATTGATGCGCCTGTGCTCAGCACTGGCCATAGCAACGCTTGTGGCATTGAGCACGCCAGTGCTCGCCCAAAGCGAACCCGCCAGCGCCACCTTTGAGCAGCTGGTGAACGAAGTGGCTCAGGGCAGCCTGAGCAAACGCGTGGATACCGTAGCGGCCATTGCCGCGCTCAAGCATGAGCGCAGCGCCGACATTCTGCAGGCCCTGCAGGACGGCAACCTCAAAGTCACCCGCGACGACAGCGAACGCGTAGTGATTGAAACCGCCGACAACCAGATTCTCGACGCCCAAACCAGCGAGCCCATCACCGGCACCGATCTCGGACGCCTCAAGCGCATTCCCATTCACAACAAATTGCGCAGTCAGCTACACACCCTGCTGGCACAACTGAACCTGAGCCACCCGAATGACGAGGTGCGCCTCAGCGCCGTCACCCGGCTGATTACCGACGGTGGCGACGAGCAAACCGCCACCTTGCTGAACGAGCTAAAAAGCGATGAGCAAAATAGCCGGGTGCGCGAGGCCATGGACACCGCCATCGCCCTCTACCAACTAGAAAGCGAAAATGCCACGGAGCGGCTGGCCGCCGTCAAGCAGTTGCGTGGCTCGCTGATTCCCGAAGTGCGCGGCCCCCTGCAGGAGCGGGCCGACTACGATTCGGATAAAGACGTACGCATCGAGGCCCAGCGCGCGCTGGACTCCATTGAAGGCCGGCTGAAAATGTTTCGCCTGGGCGAAAACGTCTTTTTTGGCCTGAGTCTGGGCTCGGTGTTTTTGCTCTCGGCCATTGGCCTTGCCATTACCTTTGGGGTCATGGGCGTGATCAACATGGCCCACGGCGAGCTGATGATGATTGGCGCCTACACCACTTGGGTGATACAGCAAGTGTTTCCCAACCAGATTGAATACAGTTTGTTTATGGCCATACCCGCCGCCTTTGTCGTCGCTGGTTTGGTGGGCATTGCCATTGAGCGCGGTGTGATTCAGTTTCTCTACGGGCGGCCGCTGGAAACCCTGCTGGCGACCTTTGGTATCAGCCTGATTTTGCAGCAGGCGGCGCGCAGCATTTTCTCGCCGCTGAACCGCGCGGTAAGCTTGCCGGAGTGGATGAGCGGCTCGCTGCAAATCAACCCGGCCTTTTCCATTACCTTTAACCGCCTGTACATCCTGCTGTTTGGCCTGATGGTGTTTTTTGCCCTGCTGGCCATTCTCAAGAAAACCTCGCTCGGCCTTAAGGTGCGCGCCGTATCGCAAAACCGCCCCATGGCACGCGCCGTGGGTGTGCGCGCCAGCTGGGTAGACGCCCTCACCTTTGGCCTGGGCTCGGGCATTGCCGGCATTGCCGGGGTGGCGCTGTCGCAGTTGACCAACGTTGGCCCCAACCTGGGTCAGGCCTACATCATCGACTCGTTTATGGTGGTGGTCTTTGGCGGTGTGGGCAACCTCTGGGGCACGCTGGTCGGCGCCATGGGCCTCGGTATCGTCAATAAATTTCTCGAGCCTTACGCCGGCGCGGTTCTGGCCAAGGTGCTGATTCTCGTGTTGCTGATTCTGTTTATTCAGAAAAAACCCAAGGGCCTCTTCCCGCAGAAAGGCCGGGCGGCGGCAGACTAGTGTTTTGCGTGTCGCCCGCTCAATCCTGATGCCGCTGCGCGAAGCGTCTACGAGACTGTATGAATCTGGACAAACATTATGTTGACACAACGACTCTTAACAAGTGACAAGGGCGGTATGCTGGTGCTGGGGATTCTCGCC
Source organism: Gilvimarinus algae (assembly GCF_030518215.1). GTDB lineage: Bacteria > Pseudomonadota > Gammaproteobacteria > Pseudomonadales > Cellvibrionaceae > Gilvimarinus > Gilvimarinus algae. The sequence continues at coordinate 381,587 of NZ_JAULRT010000062.1, read as the reverse complement.
CTCACCTGCATACTGGTGCCCATTTTAAACCTGGCGGTGCCCGAAAGCTCACCGCTGCACGTTTCCACCTTTACCGTCACCCTGCTGGGCAAGTTTCTCTGCTACGCCTTGCTGGCACTGGCGCTCGATCTCATCTGGGGCTACGCCGGTATTCTCTCGCTGGGCCACGGCGCTTTCTTTGCGCTCGGCGGTTACGCCATGGGCATGTACCTGATGCGCCAGATTGGCGACCGGGGCAAATACGGCGATCCGTTACTGCCGGATTTTATGGTGTTTCTCAACTGGCAGGAGCTGCCCTGGTACTGGCACGGCTTTGATATGTTCTGGTTTGCCGCGCTCATGATTATCGTGGTGCCGGGGCTGCTGGCCTGGGTGTTCGGCTGGCTGGCCTTTCGTTCGCGCGTGACCGGTGTTTACTTTGCCATTATCACCCAGGCGCTCACCTACGCGTTGATGCTGGCGTTTTTCCGCAATGAAATGGGCTTTGGCGGCAACAACGGCCTCACCGATTTTAAAGACATTCTCGGCTTTTCCATCACCGCCGACTCCACCCGCATCGGTTTGTTTCTCGCCTCGGGCATAGCGCTGATGGTGGCGTACCTGGCCTGCCGCTACATTGTCACTTCCCGCGCGGGCCGGGTGATTGTCTCCATACGCGATGCCGAATCGCGCACGCGCTTTTCCGGCTATCAGGTCGAGTCCTACAAGCTCTGGCTGTTTGTTTTCTCGGCAGTGCTGGCCGGCATTGCCGGCGCGCTCTACGTGCCGCAGGTGGGCATTATCAACCCGGGTGAATTCTCGCCGCTCAACTCCATTGAGCTGGTGGTGTGGGTCGCCACCGGCGGTCGCGGTACGCTCTACGGCGCGATTGTCGGTGCCTTTAGTGTCAACTACGGCAAAACCATCTTTACCACTTTTTACCCCGAGGCCTGGCTCTTCCCTCTGGGGCTGCTGTTTGTGCTGGTGACCCTGGTACTGCCCAAAGGGCTGGTTGGCCTGCTCGGGCGTTTTACCCGCCGCAAAGCCAGCAAAGCGAGCGAGGAGGACACGCCATGAACCCGTTCAAACACGCACGCAACTGGAGCACCAAAGCGCTGCCGCAAAAGGACCCCAACTTTGGGCACCCGCTGGATACCAGTCACGGCCCCATTCTCTACGTTGAGGGAGTGACCGTCAGCTTCGATGGCTTTAAAGCGCTCAACAACCTCAACCTCTATGTGGATGAAGGCGAGCTGCGCTGCATTATCGGCCCCAACGGCGCCGGTAAAACCACCATGATGGACGTGATTACCGGCAAGACCAAACCCGATGAAGGCAGCGTTTATTTTGGCCAGCAAATCAATTTGCTGGAGCTGTCCGAGCACCAAATCGCCCGCGGCGGTATCGGCCGCAAGTTTCAAAAACCCACGGTCTTTGAGGCGCTCAGCGTCTACGAAAACCTGGAGTTGGCCACTGCCGGGGACAAACGCTTCTGGAAAACCCTGACCCGCGAACTGACCGGGGAGCAGCGCGACCGCATTGACGAGGTGCTGGGCACCGTTGGCCTGGCGGGCTCGCGCAGCAACGATGCCGGCAACCTCTCCCATGGGCAAAAGCAGTGGCTGGAAATCGGCATGCTGTTGATGCAAAGCCCCCGGGTGCTACTGGTGGACGAGCCAGTCGCGGGTATGACCGGCGAAGAAACCGAGCGCACCGCCGAGCTGCTGACCTCGCTCGCGGGCAAACACTCAGTGATTGTGGTGGAGCACGACATGGCCTTTGTCCGCTCCATTGCCCGCCAGGTGACTGTGCTGCATCAGGGGTCCGTGCTCGCCGAGGGCACCATGGATCAGGTACAAAACGATCCCAAAGTGATCGAGGTGTATTTGGGCGAATAAGGCGTTGCGGCAGGCGCCGCAGCTCGCCAGACAAGATTGGAGCAAACCCGTGCTAAACATACAAACCATTAATCAGTACTACGGCCAGAGCCATATCCTCTGGAACCTGACGCTGGATTTGCCCGAGGGCAGCTGCGGCTGCCTGATCGGTCGCAACGGCGTGGGCAAAACCACCCTGCTCAAATGCGTGACCGGCCTGCTGCCCATCAAAGACGGCAGCATCGTCTTTAACGGCAAAGACATCAGCAAAGCCTCTACCGAGGCCCGTGCCCGCACCGGCATTGGCTATGTACCTCAGGGCCGCGAGATTTTCCCCCTGCTCACGGTAGAGGAAAACCTGAAAATCTCCCTTGGCGCACGCAGCGATGGCAAAAAGCAGATACCGGCGCTGATTTACGAGCTGTTTCCCGTACTCAAAGAAATGAAGCACCGCCGCGGCGGCGACCTCTCCGGTGGGCAGCAACAGCAATTGGCCATCGGCCGCGCCCTTGTGCTCGATCCCAAGCTGCTGATACTAGACGAACCCACCGAGGGTATCCAGCCCAATGTAGTGCGCGACATCGGCAACGTCATCCGCAGGCTAAATGAAGAGTTCGGCCTCACCGTTTTGCTGGTCGAGCAAAAGCTGCCTTTTGCCCGCAAAGTCGCGGATCATTTTTACATCATGGAGCGCGGCAAGGTAGAAGCGACCGGGGCGATGGAGGAGTTGAATGAAGAGTTGGTGCAGAGGTATTTGAGTGTTTGATTGCATCAGAGATGCAAAACCATTTTCTTAGCTGGTTGCCCTCTGTCGCCGGGCGGGCGAGTAACTTCTGTCACGCTACAGAAGTTACCAAGAGAGCGCCCCAGAGACCCTGCCCCTGCGGGGTTCCCTCTCTCCAGCCTGTTTTTGAGGGCCGCATCGACAGGCCTTCCATGGCCTGACGATGCTTGTGCGCACTTCCTGTGCGCGCACCCTCAAAAAGCAGGCTTCCGCTCGGCTGGATCTATGGGGAAAAGGGCGCGACTTCTTAGTAGAACTATTCTTTAAGGTGCCGACAGAGTTCAATCTGACGTCATCATACCACGTGGTAGAGCCGCTTCCCTTTTCCCGCTAGTTTCGCCGTTGCAATCTCGCTTGTAGCAGCCGTTCTTAATAGCCCTATGGAACACCAATGATGGCATTGTCATTGTAACGGGGCCTTCGCTAGTGATTACGCCAACCAAGCTTTCATTTTTGGCAACTATGCGGCCATAGATATTTTTGGGGAAATCGTGACCATCTAAATGGTCCGTAGTTAACCTAATACATCTCTCCCAATAGCTATTTTGTTCTGCGCACAGATTTGTCTCATATTGCGCAAGTCGTTTCTCGCCAACACTCTTACCGTGATTCACTCCCGCGACTGGGAAATATATCCAAACAAAAATTAACATTACGACAACGGATACGAATGTTAAAACAGCATAGGAGGAAATAAAAGCCCATAAGGACTGACGTTTCATGAACAGCCAGCTTAATGGCCAATAAATAGTATTAAAAATTATAGGATTCGCTCTTCTGCAGCGAACAAGAAATCGGGAAAAACCAGTATATTTCTTATACGGCCTTACTTTTTTTGAGCGTTGAGACCCAATACTCACTAAAGCCAGAGCTACTAGATAGAAAATAATAAGAGCCAAGCATAAAATAGGAACCGTTAACTTCGACCAGAAACCTACTGTGCTTACACCGATATCTATACTTGCAAAGTACGCCCAAAGTAGAGTTTCTTCCCACTTAACGGGAAAAAGTATGTATTCAAATCCAAGACTTCCGATATAACCCTCATAATAAGCCTTGCCGTATAAATACAGTGCATTGGTTACCAGACCAGACCCGATAATGATAAGTAGTATTTTCTTCAGAACTTTCTGCAAGGTATTGTCGATAGTTATGTCGCTCACTTTTCATCCTTGATAAATTCAAGTTTTCTGTTATTGCCATATCAGCCAATATACTCTGCCTGCTGAGAGATTCTTGGCACGCGGTCTGAAGGATCCGCAGCCATATTCAGCTTACGCAGCTTATTCAATGAAATTTGAAACTGGCCATTGCTTGGTAGTCGCTTGCCGTTAAATTGCTCCCAGATGAGGGCGCCGGGGCCGTTGTAGATTTCCTCGAAGGTGCCATCGGTCGCTATCTTAATCACAATGGTATGCTGGGGTTGGCTTCTGAAGCCGACGGTGTTGGCTTGTGTGGCTTTGATTTCGACTTCCACCCCGCTGTCGCTGATAGCGTCATAGCCTTTATTGGAGGCTGCTTTAAGCTCTAAGTTGTAAGCATCGGCCACCAGACACTCCCCAAGGCTACCGACCATATGCCCATCCGGGGTAAAGTGTCTCCCGGGGAACATGGCCTCCAGCTCATTGACTGTGGCGTAAAGCTGTTTGACCAGGGCGCGGAATTTGGTGTGGTTGATCATATGTGGTAACACCTAAAACCCAAGCTCAAATTGTCTTTCGTCGAGTGGTTTAACACCCATGCTTTAGTACTCCCATTTTTTGTAGTCTTCATTCTCCGACTTCATTGACTCGTACAGCCACACCATACGATCCAGATACCAGCTTTTGCCCAGATAGGCCAGAGCGACTCCCAGTATCGCACCCCAGATTGAATAGTAGACAATCGCCCAAATGGATAAGAGCATCCCAACGGAGGAAATAATGTTGAGAATGGTGTACAGCGGGGTTATGTGAATATCCGGAATTCTGACGTTGTCCCGATTAAGATACACCCTCTCCCCCAGCACGGATTTAGAAGCCCAGTTCTTTGTGGATTTAGGCTTACTAAACAAAACCGGATTAAAGAACATCCACAGAATAGCGACCAAACCCGGAACCAAACACCACCACCCGATCCAGACCCGGCTCCAAAAGGCGAGAACAATAAAGGGCAGAACGGAATAGCGGGTATACACGCTCCAGGGGTTGGCGTGTTTCATCCAGGTTTCATCCGTTAAACGAAAGAGTTTTGCTACCTTTCTTTCTAGTGTCATACAGAATCTCAATCTAGAATAACAGCTTATTTACCTCGAACGACGGAAAGATTCATTAGAAAAAACCGAGCCCAGACATCTAGCATCAGGCCAGCGCTGTTCTCAGTACGGTGCTTCCACATCTTCGAATTCATACTCATTGAAATCATGCAGTAGCTTTGGTTCACCGAACTGGTTAGGATCTATTATAACCACTCTGTAAAGACAACCGCTTTCTGCATATACAATTGATCCATCCACCCACTCTGCCCACTCCCAATTTGGCTTTGAGAACATCCCACCATTTCCGCTATTGAGTACATGCTCGTCCCAATAGCAACCTTTACCCTTGGCAGAGCCCACCTGCTCATGACAGATTTTACGTAGAACCCAGTGTTGATCTAGCGATTTCTCAAAAATAGTTTCGGAGTCCAAACTTGCTTTCTGACCTAAATCTGTTAGCGTCCACCCATCCCTTTGAAGTCGGTTGTAATACACTGATGGGCACTCCCCACCATAACGTCCTTTAGGACTATGTTGGTCTACCTTCGTGACTTCATTTGAGGTGAAAAGTACCTCATGGAAACAGTCGCCATTCAGCCAAAAAGAGCCATCGTTCAAAAAAAGCCCACCGCCATTCCAACAGTCTCCTTTTGCATAAAGCGATATCGCTTTAAGCCAAGGAGTTCGAGCAACAGCGGTCCAGGCTCCCTTAGCCTCAGAACCCCACTTACCGTTCATCGCAAAATAAATCCAATGATCTCCCGATGGAGATATATCAGACCTTCTTTCGTAAATCCGACCTTTCAGCCATTGGGATACCTTAAATGTGTTCCTCTTCCTATTCCACAATAGAATACAAGTTGCCTTAGAAGGCCCCCTTCTTATAATAATGGCCTGCTCGCTATCGCGCGAAATCAAGACGTGCAACCTTGCAGGAAACTTTTCTTTTTTATTCATACAATACATTTAATGAAAAAGTTTACTCAATTCAATAACTCTAAAAATTGGACAAGTAAGCTGTCCCTGTCACTTCGCACTTGAAATTTCTATTAACTTCCGTCACATTCGGCACTTTACCGCCCAGAGAGAAGCGAAATCAGACTTACACCACATAAAACTTCAACCGTCTCAAATTCGCCTCTAAATCGGACGGATCATCGATCGCGTATTTATTACCATATTGGTTTATATAGTCTTTATATATACCTAACCACTTCAGGCCTTGAGGGTGATCCGCCAGGTCCTCTATGTATATCTCTGCAATACTACCCGATGACTGGACAAGCACTGAAATATCTAAAGGGCTCTGAGCAAGCTCTATAGAACGCTGATAAAGCCTCACTCGATCTATAGGATCTTCTGTATCGAGAAAATCAGCTTTCATCGCTGTTAGCTGTGCAAGCTCCCCATGCTTCATTTGCATCTTGGTAATCGTGCGATGAAACTCCACCTGAGCGGCTTTATACTCTTCATGGTTAACCATTTCCAAGATTAGAGACATAAGATTGTCACTTTCTTCTTCGGTAAGTGGTTGTTCAGGTAGCTCCTTGTTCATACACTGCGCCCAGATTGGCTCATAAACTGTAAGTTAACGAATCGAAGTCCCCTGAAAATACTACTATTGAAGCTCTTCCCCTGATAAGTCATCGAGGTTCAATTATTCCAGTGATAGTCTACGGGGTGATTAACAACCAGCATTGGATTCGCCCAAGAATAATCAGTTTCTAAGGTAATGGAAAATCTTTTGAGCGGCGACAACAGCGCTTGGTTATGTTTCAATGCCAATATCCGCTAGACACCCTTCTATTTCATTTCTCTCGAAATGCGTTATGTCTGCTTCCATTCGTCTTCGAAAAAATTCGACCGCCTCGCTCCGAGTCATATTTACAACGTTTGCTGTATGCCACTCGATAAGTTCATTGTCTTCGCTATCGTAAGTCTCCTTCGTCCATTCGATGACTAATTTTGAAGCTGTGAGACTTATTACTTCTTCGCTATAGCCTTGGTAGGAGATTAGATCGTTTATTGCTTGAGCCCCTTCAATTGGAGGAACCCCGGTCTTGCGGATTGCGTCAACCAGCTCAATGAGTCGCGCACTAACCTCAGCGACCTCAAGAACCGATGGCAGTTTTTTGATGTCGGCAACGGTTTCTATCTTCATGGATTAATGCCTCAAGCAGGGCCCGCGTTAGCGAGTCTCGGCGCGAAGCGCCATTTCTTCCTTGACTTTTTAATGGGCATAATTCTTGTCACCTAGCCTTTTAATAACTTGCATTACTCCCAAAACGAATAGGCCAAAAATGACCCCAACTTTGAAATAGGTGTTTATCAGGAGCCACTGCCAGCTGGATGCCTGATCGTTGGGACCAAATAGGAATAGTAGCCAATATGCTAGACAAGCGATGCCATAGGCGGATGCCACCGTTACAAGCAACCTTACCCAGACACGAGAAAGTGGCCAGGTAGACGCGGCGACTATCATTGCTCCTAATATTGTGACTATAAAGCCCATCGAGAATGCCTATTAGCGCCGCGTTCACCGGATTGTCCGGTGCAACGCTTGGTTATGTCTATCGTTGATACTGTTCGTCAATTTCTTCAGCAATTTGCACGAAGCCTGCGTGCTCATTTCGAAGATATGACCAGTATATTCGAGCATCTGGCTCTCCCATTGATTCACTGGTTCCCGCAAAGTAGTCTTCTAGTCGCTCGATTGCATGTAGGTATTGGTCAAGATCGAATTTTGTATACTCGCTAAGCTCATTTCTTTCTTCCAGAGCGCCTTGGAACTTTTCGTACGTTTCTTTGAGCATCCGAAGATTAGATCGTCCAAACTCCCGGTCACCGGGGGAATAGGCCCAAATGCCTTGGCCGATTTTTTCGAAGAAGTAACCCATCGCCGACGGGAATACATCTCGCAGTAGTGACCCCTTAAAAGTTTTCTTGTGCATTCTATCGGCCTCTACAAGTTTATCTGCGATTACCGTGTAACCCGAGATCACTTCAGCTAGTTGGTTTTTCACCATAACTGGAATATTGACATTGATCATATCGAAGTTTCTTTGTTCGGAATGTCGCAGTAGGTCGAAGCCGTGTTTTGACATCGACATTCTGGATATATAGTTGTAGTAACGCTCGCCCTTCTGATTCTGCTTGGTAGGGTGCCCTATGGACGCGTTACGTATACCTCTTATTTCCATCAGAGTAGGCGACGGGTTTAGCCGAATTTTGAATGCCTCACTCAAATGACGCAGGGCGTCTTGCTGCAAAAAAAGAGACTGCAACAAACCGTATGTGTAAATGTATTGGAGCCCAGAGTCCTCTGGGAATTCGCTAGCTCCATACGAGCCTATTGCGTATATCGTGTCACCGATAACATCAAGGGAGCTGCATATCTGATTCCAATTCGACGAATCTTCGAGCAGATCGACTTGATAACGATGAGTATTGATGTGATCTCGAATCACCGCCTCAAGGTCACCAATTTGATATATCAATGATCCGATTTCCACCTGGTTGACTCACTCCTGGTTGTAGACATAACGCTTTTCTTCTGCGAAAAAAATGCACTGGCGCAGCTTTACGCAAGAAAAGTACATGACAATGCATTTTTGTCCGACTGCAAGAATTTGTTAGGCATAAGTTTATCTTGGCCCCTTGCCAATTACGGACTCAACCCTAGACTGAAGCCTTTGCGCTAATTCCTCTGCAGTCTCCCAGTCAATACAGTTGAACTGACGGATATCAAAATGAAGACCGGACATCTCATCCTTCCTGCATGTCCAGAATATTGGGAGACCAATCCCCATCGCGTAACCGGCCTCGAAATAAACACCGCCCCGATGTCCCGTAAAATCGGCTACGAGAAATCTTGAAGTATTTATTTGGTTGATAATTTCATCGTCGATCCGGTTAATGTGTTCAATCTTGTCCATTCTCGTTGGCTCATAGCCAGAATTAACAAGAGCAAGCTGAAAGCCATTTGAATAGATTTCGTCCAGGTCAGGTTGAAATGACATAGCTACAAAGCCCTTGATAGAGCTTGACGTCTTGCCCTTCAGCTCTTCAAGCCTCATGTAGCCCCCTGGAAGAATCTCACAACCGCCTGCTAAGGTTTTGGCTTCAGCTAGCCGCTGATCTTTTAGCATACTCAGCAGAAAGTGTACGTCATTCTTATCAGACGAATACGTTGCAGCCAAGAAACGCGGCTCTTGAATATTAAAGCTTTCGCCAAGCCCTTTCATACCCGACTCTGCCTCAAGCAATATGCCGTAGGCTCTTTCAACAACTGACGGAAGAGGCGAGTCCGCAATTCTTTGCAAAGTGTCAGAAGTAATCATTGGTACTGTTCCATTTCTGTTCTGGGCTCTAACCCAGCCCGACAGTTTAGCGCGGCGCTCTTTTCCATGAGGTTGGCGTATTAGTGAGCATGCAGTACCAGAAATCTTGAAATCACCGCATCTTGGACAATTTTGATGGATCCCATCAAATCCACCTGATGGAATGGTTTGGGCCAACTGGTCTGCGCAAACTTCACACTTGTCATTATCTGAATCTGAAACCATTCCCGATCCTTATTTGCCTAACGCCCGCAACACCGGGCAATTTGTAGCGCAGCGGAAAATTGGTCCGAGTGCTTGCGATTGTTATATTTCGTTGTCATGGTGCTACATCCGGAATTGAAGATTGTGTCGTTGGCTGCAGCTTAGACACAGTCTTGGGATTAAGAGCAATTTTCCATACACCAATCAACATGCCCAAGACATCTACAAACAACGCTGCCCCAGCTGCCGTCACTACCGCCTCTGGGAATTCTTTGTTGTTAAACAGGATGTAAACCGAAACAACCATCACCGCCACAAGCAAAACTATTGAGGAGAACCCCATCGCTAGTCGCAAAATAAACCACCATTGATCGTGGGACTTAGCTTGATCAAATGTCTCTCTTTCTTGCCTAAGTTGTTCTGACGCTCTTTCTAAGATAACAGGATTAAGCTCTTCATTACTTGTCATGACGAGCCTCCATATCTTTCAAAGTAGCGTGGATTTCTTCGATTTTTTTTAAAACTTCATCCTTGTGGGGCTGCTCCTTCCTCATATACAGCAATGAGCCGAGCATTGACGCTACAGCTCCAACAAGGAATGCGAGAACCCATTCGAAATTGGAGTATTCAATTTTTGCGACCCAACCAAGAAGACCTACAGATGCGGCGATGGAGGAAATCAAAGTCGCTATCATCGTGATAAAGAACATTTGTCGAGAACGAAACTTCTTATGTTCCTCATGCTCAAGGCTTTTGAGCATGAGTAGCTTCTTCTCAATTTCAATATTCTCGACTTTTGTTTCTAGGTCTTGTTGGATAGATGTTTTCTTGTCGCTAGCTAGGCTTTGCACAATTTTTGACATACCGGATTCAAAATCCTGGCCTTTTGATATGTCTAAATACAGGTAGTCCTTTAGGAAAAAGGGGATTTCGGAGTTTTTCTCAACAACAATTGGAATTAACTTAACTTCTTTTCCTTTCAGCTTATTGTTGAGTGCAAGGGACATCTCTTGATGAACCCACCTGCTCTTTTCTGTATTCTTTGATATGACAAACAGCACAGCATCGGAGGAGCTAATAGCCTCATTAATTGACGAAGCTAGGTTTGAGCCCATTGAAATATCAGTCTTATCATCAAAGACATCAATATCTCTGTGCGCCAAATAATTCCGAATATTTTTGGCTATTTGAGCGTCTTCACTTGTATGACTAATGAATACCTTCATCTATGCTTCCAAGAAATATAACAGCTAATTCAAAAGCCTAAGTAAAATTCCCCACGGCAGTATAACTCCCCTCGGAAGCTGGTGAGGAAATTGCCGTAGATCAATGACAAAGAAGAGAAATTAGCGATTTTTGACATCTCCTTGTCCGGGGAAAGAAAGACTGCGTCTTTATAATTCTGAATGTATTCGATTTTAGGTGCCAATACAACTGAATACTAAGTCACTGAAAAACAATCGGAATTTTACCTTTGAGCCGCGCCTGGCGCAGCGTTCCCCTTGATACCTTATGAAAAACGGGCGCAAGGTCGTAGCAATCAGCACAATAATGAATTTCGGGCTCTGTGCGTGAGTGTCCTTCACTAGAGTCTACTCGCCGGTCTAAACTTGGGCCGGGCGCACTAAGTTGGCGCATTTTTCTGCTTTCTCTCTTCGTATTTTTGTTGTGGCGGGCCCGGTTGCGGGGCTCTCGGTCTATGGCACCTTAATTGCTTCGCTTCACCTTCTGACCACCACACGAATCGGGAGAGCCAAGCGATGGGCAGCTTTGGAAAGTCATGGGGGCGAGATCGAACAGAGCGGGAACTGCAGAACATTCTACAGGGCAGCGATCTGACCCAGCGGCTTGAGGCAACCGATCCCACCAGCCGCCTCTTTGATGTGTTTCTGGAACGGCTTCAGAAGCGGCTGGGGCAGAGCGTTTCCGCGGCGGTGACCATCGCCGGGCAGGCCCCAATTCTGGGCCGTATGGCAGAAAGTACCGCCACCGCCGGGCGCGAGTTGAGTCAGGCGGCTGACACCATCGCCAGCACCAGCAAAGAGGTGTCCACGACACTCGCCTCCGAGCTTGTTCCAGGGGCCAACGATATGGCCCGACTGTCGCGGGAGGTGGCCAGCTCGGTTCGGCAATGCGAGACCGGTATCGATCAGACACTGGGCCACTTCGGCGCTATCAACCGCAGTGAAAGGGACCTGGAAGGTGCGATCGGTAAACTGCAGGAGCAGCTCGAAGAGGTGACCAACGTAATCGGCGTGATCGCCGAGATCTCCAAGCAGACGAATCTGCTGTCGCTCAACGCCGCCATCGAGGCCGCGCGCGCCGGGGCGCATGGTGCCGGCTTTGCAGTGGTAGCCGAGGAAGTTCGACGGCTGGCGCAACACGCGACCGAATCCACCAATCAGGTATCCGACATTGTTCAGCAGTTTCGCGCTGATATGACCCAATTGACCAGTGCCGGCAGCCAGATGCAGCAAGCCGTGTCGGCCGGTGAGGCAGGCGTCGAACAGATGCGCACGGAGCTGAGCAAAGCGCGTTCTGCCATGGATGATCTGGACACCCGCGTCAGCTCCATTGCCTCTGGCACCGAGCAAATCGGTGCGGCGGTGTCAGCGATGAATAACGACGTACACACCGTCGCCGACGCTGCCGGTGAACTACTGGGCAACGCCGAGAAAATGGGTGAAACCAGCGCAGCGATTCATGACCAGAGTAATCACTTGCTGGAAGGGCTCGGCGGCTTTCACCTGGATCTGCACAAGCAGGCGCGCCAAGCCGTGGTTCGCCTCGCGCAGGAGTCCGCGCTGTGTGCCGGCTCAGAGGCTCAGGCGGAGCGAGAGCTGGAACAGGCCCTGGCCCAGGATAACCGGTTTGAGCTGCTTTACCTGGTAGGACGTGACGGTAAGCAGCTGACCGCCAACTGCTTCGCTCAGGACCTTAGTCACCTGGACGGCACTCAGGCGCGCGGCAAAGACTGGCGGCAACGCCATTGGTTCAAGGCGGTGCTGGAAAGCAAGCAGCCCCACATCACCGATGTCTATCGCTCAGCAGCGACTGAAGCGTTTTGTTTTACGGTGGCGGTGCCTATTGTCGATGATCGAGGTGAGCTGGTGCGCGTGCTGGGTGCTGACCTAAGGCTTTCGGCGCTTACTTCCTGACCCGCTCGTCGCTGGCGCTGTTGCCGATCGCAGCCTTTTCTTGGGATTAACTCGCATGAGCAGTTGATGGCTCGGCCAGAAAATGGTTAATGCACCGATGGTGCTTTCAGTGTGTGAGGATTCTTGACTTTTTGTTACAACAGAATCCTCGTTAGGTTGATGTGCCCGCCCTGGCGGGTGATAGTCCAAAACCTAACGCATGTTTCAGAAGACCGGAATGGACGCTGAATTTTTTGGCATAGTGAAGCGGCGCCACAAAAGACCGATGGAATGCATGTTTACAGGAACGACTTACTATAAGTATTGTTTGCCCCACATGTTCTCGTAGAGCTGTTTGATATTTTCCGGAAATAGCTTCCAGCCCCAAGCTTTTAGCTTCTGATCCTTGATATCCCACATTAGTGATTCGGTATAGTAGACATCTATATATTCCCTTTCTACGTCTGAAGCGTGTTTTAGCTTATCAGACATGTAATTCAAATGCCTCAACGCAGTTTCTGAATCTTTCTCCTTTATTGAATCAGTTGTTGCTTGGGAAAAACACTCAAACATCTGGGTATACATTTTATCTTCAGGATCTATTTCTAAAGCTTTCATCTGTTTATCTATTCTTTTTCGAACGTCAGGAAACTCTCGCTTTATCGCAGAGATGAAGCTTTCGGCTATTTGGTCTCTATCCATAGTAATTAGAGTGCCGCGTACAGAGGCGCGAGATTGCGAGCGCCCTGCCGACGCTTGCGGCGGCAAACCGGTACGCCTGGTTAAGTGGTGATACTGCCATACAGCACAATACCGTAAAACGCGGACGCAACCACCGCAATAAATATTGAGAATTGCTTGCGCACGAGTCGTTCTTTGTGAAGCCACCGAATCAAAGGTACGGCGGCGGCAAACCAAAACGTAAAAACGATCAGAGATATACCAATTTTTCCATCAGCAGCCAAATACAAAGCCCCGAATGGCGGCCCCATCAAAGCGAGTAGAATTAGCCGTGCTTCGAGAGTATCGACTGGAGCTTTATATTTCATAAACCCACTTAACACTTAAATCGTGCGCATGCACAGTATCACCCATCGCAATGACGTCAGAAAGGCTGCCCAAACGTCTGAACTATAAGCCATTTAGTCAATTTTGAGTTTTTGGGAAGGAAGGCAAAGCGCGCATGCGCATTATCGCGCGGGCAGCGGTCTTGTTATCTAACCTTCCGAACTGGTTACGTTTTAAACTATAAATCTTTTTCTGCTGTTTGGAAACCGAAAGGTGTACCAGGTTTCTGCCAACGCCTGCCGCGCCGCTGCAGGGTGTACTGCCGGTATAAAAGCACCCTCTGGCGGGTGCTTTTGGCTGAGTCGGGTATGGTTACTTGGCTAGCCCTTGATCTGTTCTTCCACTTGGCGGTCCAGTTCTTTTGCCATGTCGGGCGGAATGCCCAGGGCTTTGGCGAGTTGATCCAGCCAGGCGCGCTCCATGGGGTTTTGCTCGTCGACGATGATGGCGCTGACCAGGTAGATTTCGCGACCGGCCTGTGGGGAGTCGGCGCTGTGCGCGAGAGCGTCGGCGTCCAGGGGCGCGTCGAACTGTTGTTGAATCCAGGCGTGGAGTTCATCGTCGGGGCCCAGGGTTTCGATTTCCTGGGTAAGCATGGCGCGTTCATTGGCGTCGATGTGTCCATCCGCCCGGGCGGCCATGATCATGGCCTGCAGAATTTCCAGGCCGCGCTGTTCCTGAGCCTGGCCTTGTAGCTGCTCCAGTGGCTGGCCCTGTTGGGCGCTGGCCTGGGGGGCGGTGGCAGCGGCGCCGTCGGCCTGGTACTTTTGGTAGGCTTTCCAGGCGAGAAAACCCACGCCGGCCAGGGCGCCGTATTTGATGGCTTTACCGCCCATTTTGCGGCCGCGCTTGGAGCCGATCATCAGGCCCAGGGCGCCGCCACCCAAGAGGCTTTTCAGGTCGATGCCGCCGGTGCCTTTGCCGCCCGAAAACTGCGAAGAGAGCCCCGACATCATCTTACCCACATCCATACCGCCGCCGGCGCTGCTGCCGGAGGACTGGCCGCCGGCTTGTTTCATTAACTGATTCAGGATCGAAGAGGCGTTCATGCGTATTTCCTTTCTGGGTCATTCAAGGGGTTAAGATAAGCCAAGTCGTTATCAAAACGCCAGATAGCTCGGCTAAAGACTCCCGGGCCTGCAATCAGTTCCGGGGCTCGCCCGGGGGCCGCCCTTTATACCCCCTCTGTAGGTGAAGGCCGAACGGTGAACGCCTTGAGCTTCTGGTAAAAGTGCTGCCCCTGTTCACTGCCCAGCTCGCTGGCGCGCGCGGCGTCTTCCATGGCGGCGGGATAGTTTTCCAGTTGGAAGTAGGTGATGCCGCGCTGCATCACGGCGTCGGCTGAGGTGGTGTTGCGGCTCAGGAAGTCGTCCCAGTGAGCGATTATCTCCTCCAGCCGGGCCAAGCGGTAGAGAGCAAAGTCCAGCCATTTAAAATACTCGTACTCGTTGGGCTTTAGCTCTATCAGCTGCAGCAGGCTTTGCTCGGCCTCGGCGTTCATGCCCAGGGCCAGCTGGGCCTTGGCGTGAATAAACAGCTGATTCTCATCGTATTTAGAGGGCTCGGTTTTCACCACCTCGCGGGCCCAGTTTTTGTCCATGCCCTTTACATAGTCGTTGGTGGTTCTGGCAAACAGGGTTTTGCGAAAATTCGCGATGTATTCATCCTCGCTATCGAGCGCATAGGCGCGCTGGATATCGGCGACGGCGTCGGCATAAAAGCCGCCGTAATAGAGCGCTCTGGAGCGCCAGTAGTAATGGCCGGCAATGTCCGGGCGCAGCACCATGGCCTGGCTTAGGGCCTTAACGGCTTCCGGGTAGCGCTCGAGCTTGTACAGACTCCTGCCCCGATAATATGAATAGGTGGGGTGTGCGCCGGCCTTAAGCGCCTCATCAAACGAGGCCAACGCCTCCTCGTACTCTTTTTTGCGATAGTGCGCGAGCCCCTGGTCGAAGATCGGGTAGTTTTTAAAGGCCTGCAGGCGCGGATTGGCCTTCAGGGTTTTTGGCTCAAGCTCGACAAAGTCCTGCACCAGCGCTTCCGATCCGCCCCAACGCGGCTCAAGACCCTGCACGTAAGACCAGCGCAAGACATAGGAGTTGGGGTAAAACTTGAGCCCCCGGGACAGCACTTGCCTGGACACATTGCGGTCACCCTCCGTGCGCGCCATGTCAATCAGTACCCAGTAGGCGGGCAGCGCCCGCTCATTGAGTGCCAGCACCTGGCGCAGATCCCTTTGGGCCAGGTCAAAGGCGCTGCGCATCCGCGAGATATTGGCGCTGGGCGTTCTGTGGGCATAGGCGCCGCCGCGCTCACTCCAGCCACGCTGCTCGTAGTAGATGGCGCGGGCCAGATAGGGCTGATAACTTTTCGGAAAGGCCTCAATCCACTGATTGAGCAAGGTTTCGGTCTCAGCTGAGGTCACGGCGAAAATGTCGTAAGCCGCACGCAGCGTGAGTTCACGCACAATGTCGCTCTGCACTTCGCGCAGGCGCAGCTCCAAAGCATCGTTCAGCGCGGCGAATTCACGTTGGATAAACAGATGCCGCAGCGCCAGGGCGTCACTGTAGGCGGGCCGGCTGTAGGCCACGTCGTCAACATTGAGCGGCTGGCGCACCGAGCTCGGCGACTGAATCGGCGCAGCGGCCGGTTCGGGTGCAGGCGCCGACTCGGCGGCCGGGGCCTCAGTGGCCTGGCCCGGCGGTGGTTTGTCGCTGTAGTGGGTGCGCCCGTGCTCATCCTTCCACTGATACAGCTGGGCGCAGGCAGGGTAAGAGACAAACAAAACCGAAAATAAACACAACCACCGCATAACTTTCCTCCGTGACGAATGAAGCTTCCTGGCATCTACTTCAAAACTCAGCCGGTACAAACAAGGGTCGGCTGGCGCCCTACCCTCAAAAAAACGTAAACCCAAACAGCGGGCGATGCTGGCCCGCTTACACCAGTTTTTCTCTGAACATAAAGAATACCGCCCCCAGCAGACATAGGCCAGCCCACAGATAATCCAGCTTCAAGGGCTCTTTCAGGTACAGCAAGGTGAAAGGCACAAACACCGACAGCGTGATCACCTCTTGGATGATCTTTAACTGCCCCACACTCAGCACGCTGTAGCCGATGCGGTTGGCCGGCACCTGAAACATATATTCAAACAGCGCAATCCCCCAACTGACCAGGGCAGCCACCAACCACGGCTTACTGTTTAACTCCTTTAAATGCGCATACCACGCAAATGTCATAAACACATTACTGCAAATCAACAGCAATACCGATACGACCACTGGGTTCATATTGATTTTCTCTGAATACACTTAGGATGAAACCGCCATAAAAACAATGGCGCCTGCGTCAAACGCGCCATTCTTCAACCACTACACACCCCTGTGCTGCGTGCCTTGCCCTGGAGTCACAAACAACAATTTGGAGGCCGTGTTGGTTCTAGCGGTGTGCCAAACACCTCTGGGGACGAGGACATACTGGCCCTGTTTATTCAAATTGACACAGTGCTCACCAGAATCGGTTTGCAGCACAAACGTAACATCGCCCGACAGCAGCAAGACGACCTCATCGCCGTGCGGATGAACCTCCCAGCTGGGCCAGTCAGAATCAAACTCATAGCAAGACACCAGTTCATGCCCCACAAAATCGCTATAATTTGCATCCAGGCGCTCGTACAAGGTGGTGTCAGCGCGCTCAACCGAGGCGACCTTGTCAGGGCTGATAACGACAAACTGTTTCTCAATACTATGGGGTGATGTCATGGTAAGGTCCGCCGAGTAGATCTTTGATTGACCGCGTGTACAAAATCCAAGCTAGCAAATCCATCAGTGACTGGAGTAACGCTTATTCAGGCAGCCCCTCATGCTCGGGGATTGCTTCTAAGCCGCTCTCCCATTTCGCTCTACTGCCAACAAAAATATGCGCTGCGGGAGTCTTTGTGATTTCGGTATCCAAACAACCTGCCGGGACTACCAGCAAGTCTCCATCCTGAGTACTGGGCAAGGCAGAGCCACATTGCCGACAAAAGCTCTTTCTGTGGCGGGTTCCTGGGAGCGTGTAACAAGTCACGTACGCTTCCCCTGCAGTCCAATTTAGCTCTGCCGAATGAGCAAACAGGTTTGCCGCGTAAGCAGAGCCCGTATCCTTTTGGCAGTGGCGGCAATGGCACACATAAAATTGGTCAAAATCGCCCTGCACTGCAAAGCGCACGCTTCCGCACAAACATGAGCCAAGGTGGTCAGTCATAGTCAATCTCGCTGCATCCTTTTCAGAAGGAAGGCCCTTTCACCGGTTAGACGTTAACCACCATGGTACCCGCCACATAGTCATGCCCGCAGCGCTTTTGCTCACCAAAAATGGCCAACACATTGGCAAGGGACAATAACTGGCCAATCGTCGGGACATTACCGAGTAAAAAATACACGGCGTAGCGTTTTAACAGATGGCTTTTCACACTGGGCAGTTCACCAGACAAGGTGACAATTTTAATCCCCAGTGCGCGTTTGCCAATCGTCTGACCGCGTTGGGCGAGCAGCTTGCCGTTAATCAGGACAAAGACCACAATACCCAAAAGCCCCATCAAGAGTGTGTACTGCCAAGAGGGCTGAATACCCTCTAAAGCGCCTTCAAAACCGCCGGTCAAGTACATCACAGGCATGGTAAAGACCATGACAATAAGCCCGTCGATCAGCGCCGCCCAGAGTCGGTACCAGCGGCTCGCGAGGTTGTCTTCATCATCCGGCGTTTGTGTGTCATTTGAGTTCTCAAGATTATCCATATTCACCGTCCATTATTATCTTGCAGGTTAATGCACACCAAAGAGGCTGCGTTTTATTCTCGCCTACAGCCCCTGCCTGGCCCGCAAAATCGCAGCCTCAACCGCCGATAGCGCCTGGGGGCTATTTTTCCAGCAGGTGGTTTGCAGCATAGACGCCACCATCTCGGCAATGTCTCTGGCATTGTGGCCTGATAGCTTGGCGAAGGAATCAATACCGATTTCTTCAAAACGCTTGAGCACGGTCGGACCAACGCCTTTTACCGCCAGTAAAGCGGTTGTTTCAGATTCAGAGAAAGCCACAGGCCACCTCTCTCATTTTTAAATAAAATTAAACCGGTTGTCTGGGCAATCCATGTACCCGCCAACACCTTCAAGCACATACTCCTGTCCCCTACCACCCCCAAATTCAATACCGCCTTTCATCTGGGCATAAATACGATTATTTTTAATAATCGGCTTGCGATTGCAGGTCATTCCATCAAATTCATGCCAGTCGACTTTTGCAGTTTTCAAATTAATTGCGCACAAACCATGACCTAAAAACCCACATATCAAATGAGTATCCGTATAACTCACCTGAAACAAGTTAAGTCCAATCTTTTCAGATTGAATCCAATCACAATCAATCTCTCTATCCGATACAATCGAACCGTCTGTGGAAGATATTGTTTTTAACATGCCGTTACGCACAGAATAAATATAATTGTCATGACCAACACACCAGTTGAAATCCACGACATCATCAATATCCCAAAGGTAACGTCCATCCTCAGAAGAAACACAAAATAAACGATACGGATCGACATGAAAAATTATCTTCGACTCAACACTTCGAACTCTTTCACTAACCTTAAAATTTAAACCTTCAGTTAGCTGAGTATTTTTTCTAACCAGCTCAACCAGATTGCAACTCCACACCAGACTACCACTCAGCGAGTAACAATCTAAACTGTCTGAGCCACTCATGGCAAAAAGCTTATCGTTAACAACGACAGGCGTGTTCGTAAATCTTTTTTCGCATAAACCTCGAATTTCACTTTTCTCCATATTAAACTCGAAGCATTTTCCTGAAGACACCCCCCTTAAATACAGATAAGGTTCATCACAATAAATTGCATGCAAAAATAGATCAGAATGATTTCCCACAGATACTTGTTTGTCATCACCGAACTTCCAATACAAAATATCCGTACTGGACAAACCAATAACGTGATGAAAAACACCCATGTCATTTGAATACAAATAAGCTAACTTTTCAGAGCAACTCTCAACTTCATCCCGATAGTCGAAATTTTTTGCACCCACAAGCTTTATGAGGCGGCCTTTCTTTAAAACAATAGAGTCAGAAATAACACTATCAATTATGCCATCAAGAAGTGTTTTCTTAATCAACTTATTATTCACCTTTAATAAGATCTCTTTTTCTAGCTTACAAAACCAATACCTAAGACTAAAATTAACTATAAACAATTATCCAAGAAAAACTTCGATAAACGCGTGCCTCGTACTGAATTCAAAAAGAGCCCTGACTTTTCCTAAATCTCGAACCATACATCGATAGATACGATTAAAAATCAGGAAAAACTTCCCTAAAAATTCCATTTTTCAATCCGGAAATATGTCAACATCATCTCTTTAGGAAAAAGTTAATCACTTTCAAATTTAGGACTGCTCTTACCGAAATAATTTAATCTACAGATATTTCAGAATAATGTTTCAGAAGAATTTAGAAAATTCGAATCTAACCTAGAAACTCTTAAACACACCATTGCTGGGATATTTGAGAATTTTCCAGGAAATCCTTGCCACTATTTTAGAGAACCCACTATGCAGAGAACTCTTCTCTGGCGTAACATCCCGCTTCTTTTTTTACCCCTGAAAAATCACTAGCTGCACCGGCCTATTACCACAAAATAGCAGTCAATGAGCGGTTTTCTTTTGGCACTGAGCATTGCTATTGACTATCTGCGACACTTATATTGAACTGGGAAATCATTACCAATTTACTATTGTGGCGATCTATACAAGCCAGCGACCCAATATAACAGCGGCGCCTGCAAAGTCAAAGCGACACTTAAACTCGGAATTTATCAGATTTACTCAGTGTTCCTGGACATAAAAAAGCCCCTTTAGGCAAAACCTGAAGGGGCTCTGGCTGGTATAAAGCAGGTTTGTCTGAGGACTAGTACGTCCAGGTCACCGAGCCGACTACGCTGCGCGGTGCGCCGAAGTTGGCCTGGCCCCACTGGGGGCTGAGGCGGTACTTTTCATCGGTGAGGTTGTTGAGGTTCACTCCGAGCGTCAGATTGGCCGAGAGGTCGTACTGGGCAAAGAGGTCCACCAGCGCGTAGCTGTCCTGCACCTCGGTGCCGGCGTAGTAAATCTCACTCTGCCAGTTGATGCCGCCACCCAGGCGCAAGCCGTTAAGCGCTGGCACCTGGTAGGCCGTCGCCAGCTTGAACTGTTTGCCGGGAATAAAGCGGCGGGTATCGTTACCGTTTTCATCGGTAACGTCCACTTGGGTGTAACCGGCGCTGATATTGAGGCCGGTCAGCAGCTCACCGGCAAGCTCCAACTCAAAGCCGTCGCTTTCAAACTCGGCGCCCCGGTAAATATTGAGCCCGGTTTCAATGTCGCGGGTGACCCACTCGCCAAAGTTTTCCTGGCGCGATTCGAACCAGGCGGCGGTGAGTACCGCTGCGCCGTTGAAGAGCTCTTGCTTAACCCCCACCTCAGTGCCCTCGCCCTGCACCGGACCCAGAGGCGCCAAATCGGCATCCACCCAGGTTTGCGCCTTAAACACTTCGCTGTAGCTGGCGTAGAGCATGGTGCCGTTGATCACCTCGTAGGTAATGCCGGCGTAGGGAACGGTCTCGTCGTCTTCGGCGTTTTGCGGCGCCGAGTAGCTGATACCCTCTTGCTCAATGTCCACATTGCGCGCGCCCAGCAGCAGCGACAGCTTGTCAGTGAGATTAAGGCGGGTGGACACATAATAAGAGTTTTGCGTCTGGTCGATGTCGGTAGACGAGGACTCGGGGTTGTCGATGTCCATGGCCGGATAGGGGGTTGCCCCTTCGGCCCAATTGCCGCCCACCGGATCGTCGTAACCACCCCAGGCGCTGGAGTAGATGGAGCGGCCGGTGAGCTTAATATCGGCAAGATTGATGCCGGCCACCAGCTCGTGATCGCGGCCAAACAGAGAAAAGCTGCCGCTGACAAACAGATCGACAATGTCTTCTTTGTCTTGCGCTTCGTAGCGGCTGGCCACCCCCACCAGGCCCTCTTCGGTGAGCGGGTCGGGCGCACCGGAGAGATAAAAATTCTCCCACTCTTTTTCCTGCTTATTGCGGGTAAAAATGGCTTTTAGCATCCAGCGCTCGCCCAGATCCTGCTCCAGCTCGGCAAAGCTGCGATGCTGGGTCACGTCCTGATAGGCCCAGTCGGGGGCGGTGTTGGTGGAGACGTCATAATCGGTGAGCGAGCCATCGCTGTAAAATAACGGCAAGGCGCCGGAAGACATTCCATCGTTATGATTATCGTTGATGCTGTGACCGAGGCTCCAACGGGTAGAGTCGGTAATACTGCCGCTCAACACACCGTAAAAAATGCTGAGCTCTTTTGCGTAGCGATCCAGGTAAGAATCCCCCTCCTGCCGCGCCACCACCAATCGGCCCTTGAGTTTGTCATCGACAATCGTGCCGGATACATCGCCATCGAGCCGGTAATAATCCCAGCTGCCGCCGGCGGCGGACACAGACGCTTGAAACTCATCCGTGGGGCGCTTGCGCACATAGTTAATGGTCGCCGAGGGATTGGCGAGGCCGGTGGTCAGCCCCGTCGCGCCCTTAACCACCTCCACTTGCTCGTAGATGGCGGTATCGTCGTGGCCCTGAGTCAGGCCGTAGGAGAAAGGCACACCCACGCCGTCGTACTGAAAGTTCACAATGTCAAAGCCGCGCGCGGTGTAGTAAGTGCGATCGGTTTCCACCTGCTCCACGGTCACGCCCGGTACATAGTTGAGCAGCGCGTTCACCTCGCGCAGGGCAAAGTCGTCGATTTGCGCGCGCGAAATCACCGAGACCATCTGCGGCGTTTCAAACACCGAGAGGTTGAGTTTGGTGGCGGTTTTGGTGGTATCCGGCTCACCGTAGACCAGCAGGGTTTCTATCTGCTCGGGCTCGGCTGAACTCGTATCGTTTTGGTTGGCTGGCTTATCGTTTTGGGCGTAGGCTGCGCCGCTGTAAAGGGCAACGGCCAGGGCAAGCGCCCGGCGGGAAAAGAGGGTCATGGCGATCTCCACACTGGAGGCCTCGGGGGCCGAAAAGACAGGTGCGGTAATCTACACAAACCCTGCATTTATTGCAAATGGTTCTCGTTACCAAAAAAACAAGGAGTGCTAACTTAGGCTCAGCCGGAGAAACCAGCATGCCCGACTCTCTACCGAAAATACCCAGTCACCAAAACCACCCAAGCAGCAACAGCACACTCATCATAGCCACCGTAAGCCCCAGCGGTTGCCGTTGCCAGAGGCGATTGCAGCGCCGCTCCCACCCGCGCCAAACGGGGCTCCCCGGCTTGGGTAGAGAGGCGGGCTTGGCCGGCATTTGCCACAGGCGCTTTACCCCTAAAGAGGCTCGCCGGGCGGGGCTGGCTTGCAGAAAACGCCAGTACTTTTCCGGCGGGGGCCAGCGCCACACAGCGGTCGCGATCAGCGCTGCAACCAATAAAGGCCAGAGCAAAGCCCATAGCCCCGAGAGCTCAAAGTGATCAAGCATGGCGGCGCGCAAAGAGGATAACAACCATGGAGCCAGCAGCGACAACACCACTAACACCAGCAAAGGCCAGGATCGGCTCAACCGCAAAGGGCTATGCGCCCTGCTCTGACGATTCATAAGCCACAGGGCACGCGCCAATACCAGCGCCGTAGCCACAGAGCCGAGGCTAAACAGCCATAGCCAATGGGAAACATCGCTGTCGTAAACCGCCTTTTTCAGCAGGGTTTTAACGGCGCCGCCGCTCAGCAGGGGCAACCCCGCCAGCGCCAGTGCCGGCAGCCACAGCATCAGCTGCTGCCAGCCGTGAAAACGGTGGTGCGCCGCCAGGCCCGCGCCCATAAACAGCGCGCCCTTCGCCAGTGCGTGATGCAGGGCAAACAGAGCCAAAAGCAGACCCAGGCCAGCGCGCGCGTCCGGCTGCTGCCAGGCCAACGCCACAATGGCCAGCAAATACCCCATCTGGCTGATGGACGAATAGGCCAGCGCCTTTTTGGCCTGTTGCTGCCCCATCCCCAAAAGCGCACCGTAAAAGGCACTGAACAGCCCCAGCGCCAGCCAAAACGCCGGGCTGAGGGCGCCGCCGCTGGCGGGCATGAAAAGCCACACGCCCAACACGCCTGCCTTAATCATGGCCCCCGAGAGCACCGCGCTGGCCGGAGCCGGCGCCGCCGGATGCGCCAGTGGCAACCACACATGCAGCGGCCAGAAACCCGCTTTCAGCCCAAAGCCGAGCAGCAAAAGCGCCGTGGTCCAGGCGCCGGTGGGTATCTGTAGCCACTCGCTCAACAGCAGCACCTGGCCAGTCTCCTGCAGGCGCAGCATGAGTCCGGCAAAAAGTAACATTTCGCCGAGGATGGCCAACTGCAGATAGAGCCGCCCAGCCTGCCGAGGCGCCGGTCCGCCCTGCTCGATAATCAGCCCGTAAGCGGCGAGACTCATCAAGGTAAAGCCTACATAAAAGCTGGCGGCGTCGACGGCGATCAACAGCAGGAGGTTGCCAGTGAGCGACAGCGCCCAGAACAGCCAGAAGCGCCTTGAACGCAGCGACTCGTTCAGCCTTGCCTGCAAGCCTGCAAGCGTCCAGAGCAGTGCAGTGAAACCCAAAAGGTAACGGGCAAACAGCGATTCCGCGCCCCAGCGGCTGGTAAACCACAGCCAGCCAATATCCACCGCCGCAGGCGGCCAGAGCGCCAGCGCCAGGGCCGGCAAGGGGGCGAGTGCCACCAGCAGTCGCAGCCGCGGCCAGCGCAAACAGATCACGGCCGCCAGCAATGGAACGAGAGGGACAAAGAGCCACAGACTCATAGGCCAAACTCCCGGTCGACAATCAACTGGGCCCAGGCCAGGGGGCTCAAATCAAAGGCGGCGAACACGCCCACCAGCACCACCAGCGCGGCGGTAAACAGCGTGGGCCACAAGAGCATGGCCGGCGCCTCGGTGCGCGCGCACTCGCCGGTTTTGCTCGCGGCAAACCAGCCTCGGTAGATCATGGGCAAAAAATAGGCGGCGTTGAGTATGCCGGAGACCACAAGCACCACCAGCACCCAGGGCTCATCCACCGCCAGCGCGCCCCAGCCCAGGTACCATTTACTGATAAATCCCGCCAGCGGCGGTATCCCGATCATGCCAAGCGCCGCCAGGGTAAAAGCGACCATGGTCAGTGGCATACGCCGGCCCAGGCCGTCCATCTCCTGCACCTGGTGTACACCGCAAGTCTCGGCAAAGCTGCCGGCGCAGTAAAATAAAGTGACTTTCATCAACCCCTGGTGGACCAAGTGAGCCAGCGCGCCCACCGCCGCCACCGGCCCCAGTAGCGCAACGCCCAAGGTGATGTAGGACACCTGGCTGACGGTGGAAAAGGCCAGGCGCTTTTTAATATCCCGCTGGCGCAATGCCATCAGCGAGCCATAGACAATGGTAAAACCGGCCAGATACAGCAGCGGGCGCGTTAGCTCCAGGGCGGCCACCGTCTCCACGCCATAGACATCGTAAACCACGCGGATAATGCCGAAGGCGCCGGCCTTGACCACGGCCACGGCGTGCAACAGGGCACTCACTGGCGCCGGCGCCACCATGGCTCGCGGCAGCCAGCCGTGCAGGGGCACCAGTGCCGCCTTGACACCCAGCCCGGCAATCAGCAACGCAAAAGCCAGTGTGAGGCTGACATCCACCTCACCCAGCAGCGGCGCCAGATAACCCCCGGCGGTAAAATCGGGCGTGGCCGCTACGCTGTGCAGCAGCGCCACTCCCATTAATGTTAGGGTGCCGCCGCCCATGGTGTAGGCGAGGTAGCGTCGCCCGGCATCAAGCGCAGCGGCTGTGCCCTTGTGCACCACCAGCGGAAAGGTGGCCAGCGTCAGCAACTCGTAGAACAGCAGAAATGTCACCAGGTTGCCCGCCAGTGCCAGCCCCACGGTAGCGCTGACGCACAGGCTGAAGTAGCCAAAAAAGCGCGATTGCAAAGGCGAGCCGCGAAAGTAGCCAATAGCGTAAATGGTGGTGGCCAGCCAGAGGAGCGAGGACAAGCTGACAAACTGCAGCGACAGGGCATCGCCTTGCAAAATCAGGGGCACCCCCGGCAAAAAGGGTACCTGAAAGCGAAAGGTGAACCCCTGGGCCACACCCGCCAGCATGACCACTACCAGCAGCAGTTTAAGCACAACCCCCACCAGATTGAGCGCCACCCGTGTGCGCTGCTGCTCTTCGCGCAGGGTGAAAATCAGCAGCCCGGGGATCAGCGAGCTGAGCACAATGGCGAGCGGTAAAAAAGGCGTCCACAGCAGGCTCATAGGGTCGCCCCCGTGAGCCATAAAATCAGCTGTTCACTGATCAAGGCCATGCCCCATACCAACAGCGCCGGCAGCAGCGACAGCCACTGGGCAAAACGGTCGGGATTAAAATCCGGCGAGGTGGGCCGCGCCCGGTCAAAGCTGATGGCCACCACCCGGAAGACATAGGCAGCGCTGATCAGGGTGCCGAGCATCACCCCCAGGGCCCAGGGCCAGTGGGCGGGGTTTTGCAGCAGCGGCAAGAGCAATAACCACTTGGCCAAAAAGCCGCCGCTGGGCGGCAGGCCAATCAAGCTGCCACCGGCCACGGCAAAAGCGAACATGGCCACCGGCATGGTCTGGGTCGCACCCTTGAGGCTGTCCAATCGGCGGCTGCCGAGGGTGGATTGCATCTCCCCCGCCGCGAGAAACATCGAGACCTTGGCCAGGCCGTGGGCCAGCACAAACAGCCACAGGGCCGCATCCAGACTCAATTCCCGCCAGTGCAGCATCAGGCCCAGCGCCAGCAAGGCATAACCCAGCTGGGCGACCGTGGAGTAAGCCACCATCAGCTTGATCAGCGGCGCTCGCAGCGCCGACCAGCCCCCCACCAGCAGCGCCCCCACGCCCGCCAGCGCCAGCCATGGGCCGGCGGCCTGCCCGAGCTCTTCGGGAGCCACCCGGCTCCACAGCAGCCACAGGATAAACAGCGGGCCCTTGACCACCAGCGCCGAGAGCAGCGCACTGACCGCTGTGGGGGCGCTGCTGTGGGCGGCTGGCAACCACAGGTGCAGCGGCCAGAGCGCCGCCTTGAGCATAAGCCCCACCGTCATCAACATCAGCGCCGTGCGCGTGCTCGGGTCGGCGCGCGCCGCCTCGGCCAGCAGGCTCACATCCAAGACCCCATAGACCCCATACAAAAGTGCCACGCCCAGCAAATAACAGAGCGAGGCTGCCAGCGACAACAACAGATAGCGCAGGGCCGCGCCGTAGGCTTTGGGGCCGGCCAGGCACACCATGACCACGGCCACCAGCCCCAGTAACTCCAGGGTGACGTACCAGTTAAAAATATCGTGGGACAACCACAATGCCGCCAGCGCCGCGTGCAACAGGCAGGACAAGGGCCAGTAATCCGTGTGACGGGTCTGGCTGTGGCGGCTGCGCCAGGCGTAGAGCCCCACCAGCGAATGAATAAGGGCAGTGAAGGTGAGCAGCATGGCGCTCACGGGCATCAACCGCAGGCGAATGCCCAGGGGGCTCTCCCAGCCACCGAGCGCAAGAGACTGCTCGCCCGCGTCTATCACCTGGTAGAGACTAAAGACGGCCGCCACCAGGCTGATCAGACTCGCTACTATCACCACCGGGGCCTGCCGACGATGGGTCAGCAGCAGCCAGAGGGCGGCCAGCAAGGGGGCAGAGAGGCTCAGAAGCGCGGTGTTCACTCGCCCTCCTCCGCCGTCTTCTGCGCCCGGTCCCTGTCGGCGCTGGCCAGCCGCAGGGCCAGGGCGGTGGCGCTGGCCGCCACCACCAGCCCGGTAACAATCAGTGCCTGCAATACCGGGTCCGGCGAGTCGGGTCGCACCGCCAGCGCCAGCATCACCATAAACACGCCACTACCCATGATGTTGACAGCCATAATACGCCGCAGGGGCTGGCGCAAACACAGCAGGCCGTGCAGCCCCAACAGCCAGAGCCCCGCGCCGACCAACAGATAAAAAAGTGTCTGGCTCATGGGCGCAACTCCCGGTCCTCGCCCATCACCAGCAGCGCTAGGGTAATAGCGATACCCACGCTGGCCGCCAGCTCCACCAGCAGAATCAAGGCCTTGGCGGCGCCAGGCGGCCAAACCAGCCAGCCGGCACCCCAGAGCCAGGTCGCCACCGCCAAGAGCACGAAGACCGTAACCCCCAACAGTGCTGGTAAACGCAAGCGCCAGTCGCGCCAACTGACCGTGGGCAAGAGCCCATTCAGCCGCAACATCACAATGGCTGAGGCCCAGAGGGCGCCGGCCTGAAAGGCGCCGCCCGGCGCCTTGGCGCCACGCCAGAGCAGATAAGCCCCCAGCAGAAACGCCAGCGGCGCCAGCCAGCGACACCAGGCAAGCAGCAGCGGCCAGGGTGGATGTGGGTGGCGGGAGCTCAGCGCTAGCTGACGGGTGCCCAAGAGCGCGAAAAGCACCACCAGCAGTTCCAGCAAGGTGTCCCAACTGCGAAAGTTGAGCAGCACCGCCGTCACCGGGTGGGACACGCCGCTATAGGCCAGCTGGGCATCCACCTGTGCCGGCAGCGGCTGGGCACCACCGGAGAGAGGCAAAATGGCTTCCACCAGCAGGGGTAAAACCGCCAGCGGTAGCAGCGCCGCCCACAACAGGCTGCGGGGCCGGGGCGCTCGTTCGGTGCGCGGTGGGTGTTCGCGCAGCGCGCCCATTAACAAGACCCCGGTCAGGCCAGCGCCTATGGCGGCCTCGGCCAGCGCCAGGTCGGCGGCACCCAACCGCGCCCAGACAATGGCCATAAGCAGGCCAAAGCCCATAAAAAACACCACGCTGGTGTACAGGCGCGGCGCATAGAGTGTGGCTGCCGCCAGCAGCAACAGCGCTAAGCCCAAGCCGCTATCCACCAGCCACTCAGTCATCGGCTGACGTCCGGGCGTCTTCCTGCTCGCGCTCATAGCGCGCGAGCAGTTGGCAGGCAGTGGCGCCGGAGGCGATAACCAGCAGCCAGATAAGCAGCATCACGCCAAACTGCCGGACATCGCCGCGCTGCAACCCAAGACCAAGCACCACCAGGCCCAGGCCCAGGGTGTCGGCTTTGGTAAGAGCGTGAAGCCGGCTGTAGGCATCGTCAAAGCGCAGGATGCCGATGCTGCCGGCGATAAAGAAGAACACACCGCCGACCAGAAACGGCCAGCTCAACCACCATAGCCATTCAGCCATTGCCGCCTCCGCGCAACAGTTGCACCAGCGCCGCCGACATTACCGCCGCCAGCACTGCCAACACCAGTGCCACCGCCACGAGAGAATCCCGGTCGCCGCTGGCGGACAACATCAGCAGTGCTGCCGTGCCGGTGGTGGCAAACAGCTGCATGGCCAGCAATCGGTCGGTTTTTGTCGGCCCGTGCCACACCCGCCAGAGGCCGGGAATGAGGGTCAGCAACAAGAGCGCAATCAGCAGGTTCATGGGCGTATCAGTTTGTCCAGCAGCGCTTCGAGCCGGACAATGGTGGATTGCCAGTCGCTGTGCTCATCGAGCGCATGCACCGCCATTTGCTCGGTATCCCAGTGAGAGGAAAGTGTTCCGGGCAGCAAGCCGACAATCGCCGACAGCATCAGGTGCACACGGGGGTTGGTGGAGCGAAAACGATAACTCACCCAGGCGGGCGCCAGTGGCAGGCGCGGATGCAGAGCGCGGCGTGCCACATCCCAACCGGCCAGCAGCAATTCAACGGTAAAAAACAGCAAGAAAGACGGCAGCCAGCGCCAGCGCAGTGGCGGAACGGTTAACCCCACCCAAACCGCAATGGCAGCCGCAAGAGTCGATGCGATTAACCCGGCCAGCCAGGCGCCCGGCCCCGCCAACAACAGCCAAAGCGCAAAAAACACAGTGCTCCACAGCAGGTAAGTCCGCCAGCTTCGGTGCATTCACAGCCGTCCTCATTCCCAATGTCATCGCGTTTATGATACGGGGCAAACCTGCCAATGACAAAAGCCAGACAGCTCAATACCAAAAGCCAATCTGCAGAACCAGAGTCTATTACTTATTGACCGTGGTCCCCCGTGCAGCGATACAAAACCGCGCAAAAGGATAAAGCCTCCTCATTAGCGGCCGCAGCAATGCAG
This sequence comes from Gilvimarinus algae, assembly GCF_030518215.1. Lineage (GTDB taxonomy): Bacteria > Pseudomonadota > Gammaproteobacteria > Pseudomonadales > Cellvibrionaceae > Gilvimarinus > Gilvimarinus algae. The sequence goes on along the minus strand of NZ_JAULRT010000062.1, from coordinate 351,804 downwards.
GTGACCTTGCGCTTTGAAAACAAACAACCGACACTAGCGCTCACTCAAGGAGTTCATCACCATGCCCTGGTTATTAACCCTTCACATTGCCGCGCTCATTGGCTGGTGTGGAGCACTGCTGTACTTACCCGGGTTGCTGGTCTCGCAGCATGCCAGCGGCAGCCGCTCGCGCTCTACCCAACCCTATTTGCCCCTCTGGGTCTATACCACCGTGGCCACTCCGGTGGCGCTGGCTGCCATTATCCTCGGCACCCTGGTATTTACCTTCTACGGCATTTTGGATGAATGGCTGGTCCTCAAGTTGGTGCTGGTCACCGCGCTAGTGATCTTGCATCTACTCACGGGTTTGTTGATGGTACGGTGCCGCCAGGGCCGAATCGGCAAACCACACCTTTGGTGTTACCTGCAAAGCGCACTCACCGCCAGCGTGATTACCGCTATTCTCTGGCTGGTGCTCGCCAAACCCCTGGCGGAGGTGTGATATGCCGCCGCAGACTGTGTATTCACGAGCCCGATTCAGTTTCTACACCAACACCGTGCTCATATACCAGTTGCCCACCCAAAATACCCACCAGGGCAATCAAAGCGGCAGTGAGCACCGACAGGCTCACCCCCCAGGGGCTGACCGCGCCGAGCATGTCACTCACTCTGAGCAGCCAATTAAGCGTCACCAGCGACAGCGCCATGACCGCGGCCAAGGCGTGACTCCAGGCCGTGACCAACCGGCGAATTTGCGCGACCGAAACCAGGTCAATCAAGCCGATCAAACCGGCGCCCCAACCACACACGGCACCGACACCGGCAAGCCACAAGCTGGCGCGGGCCCAGAATGCATCGGCGGTGGTGATAAAAGCCACATCGGTGGCCACCAGGCCGATCAGCGCCGCCACCGGAAAGTGAATCAGCATCGGGTGAATCGGATGACCGGCAATGGCCGTGCGGCTGGGTATGGGCGATCGCGCCATAGAGATGTCCCTAAGGTTAGTGAAGCAGTATTGCGCTGGTGTACCCCGCTCGTCTGGCTGAGCACCCTCGGCCTTATTGGCGGTTGCAGCGGCCCGCAATCGGCGCTGGAACCAGCCGGCCCGGCGGCCGACATCATCGCCTGGCTCTGGTGGGGCATGTTTGCGTTTTTCACGCTGGTTTTGCTCGTGATGACCGGGCTGTGGCTCTATGCCATGCAACGCCGGGGCGAGCCTGCCAAAGCCGAAGACGCCGAGCGCATTACCAGCCGCTGGATTATCGGCGGCGGGCTTATTCTGCCATTAATCAGCATTGCGATACTACTTGCGGCTGGCATTCCTGCGGGCCAGTACCTGATCACCCTGCCCAGCGATAAAACACCCCTGCGCATCGACGCGCACGCCCACCGCTGGTGGTGGGAGTTTTCCTACCCGGATGCTGGCATTACCACGGCCAGCCAGTTGACCATACCGGTGAATACGCCGATTGCCATTCACGGCCACACCGACAATGTGATTCACGCCTTCTGGGTCCCGCGCCTGGGCGGTAAAATTGACTTGATCCCCGGTCGGGTCAACACACTGCGATTACAGGCCTCGCAAACCGGATTGATGCGCGGCCAGTGCGCAGAGTTTTGCGGCACCGGCCACGCGCACATGGTGTTTCAGGTGCAGGTGTTAAGCGAAAGCGATTTCGCCGCCTGGCAGCAGCGCCAACAACAAGCGATTCGCGTGGCCGCCGAACACGAACCGGCGGTGCAGACGTTTCACACCCACTGTGCACAGTGTCATTCGGTACGCGGTGTGAGTAACGGCAGCGGCGGGCCGGATTTGAGCGGCATTGCCAGCCGGCCACTGATGCTCTTGCCCCATCAACGCCACACCAGTACGAGCATTGAACAGTGGCTGCAAACACCTCACCCGCGATTTGATAGCGAGACACGCGCCGCCACGAGTGCACTCACACCGAGCGCGCGTGAGCGCATCGCCGCCTGGCTGGAGACCTTAACCGAATGAGCACCGAGGACCCGCAAGCCGCCCAGGATTTTCATCACCAGTTTGACAAAGTGTGGGGCAACCCGCGCGGGCTTTTAGCACTGACGATTGTCAACCACACCACCATCGGCCTGCGGTTTTTGATCACCGGCGGGGTCTTCTTTTTAATCGGCGGTTTGCTCGCCATGCTGATCCGCACCCAGTTGGCCCTGCCGGGGCACGATCTTCTGACCCCGGAGATCTACAACCAGGTGTTTACCATGCACGGCACCATTATGATGTTTTTGTTTGCCGTGCCGGTGATGGAGGGGCTAGCGATTTACCTGATTCCCAAAATGATCGGCGCGCGTGATTTGGTGTTCCCGCGCCTGAGCGCCTTTGGTTATTGGTGCTATTTGTTCGGCGGCATTATTCTCACATTCAGCCTTGTATTGGAAATAGCACCGGCCAGCGGCTGGTTTATGTACGCACCGCTCAGCAGCTCGGTGTTTTCTCCCGGCAGGGGTTCCGATTTTTGGCTGTTGGGGATTACCTTTGTGGAAATATCGGCGGTCTCGGCCGGCGTTGAGTTGGTGGTGTCGATTATGCGCACACGCACTCAGCGTATGGCATTGCAACATATGCCGCTGTTTGTCTGGTACATCCTGGCCATGGCGTTGATGATTGTGTTTGGCTTTCCCCCGCTGATCCTCGGCAGCATTTTGCTGGAGCTGGAACGCGCCGCCGGCCTGCCCTTTTTTACCGTTGCCAGCGGTGGTGACCCGATTCTTTGGCAGCATCTGTTCTGGCTGTTTGGTCACCCGGAGGTGTACATTCTTTTTCTGCCGGCAGCCGGAATTATTTCCACCATTATTCCCATTTTTTGCAAGCGCCCCATAGCCGGTTACCGCTGGATAGTGCTGGCGATTATCACCACCGGCTTTATCAGCTTTGGGCTCTGGGTGCACCACATGTTTACCGTGGGTATTCCCCATCTGGCGCAGGCGTTTTTTTCCGCCGCCAGTATGATGGTGGCCATACCCACGGCCATTCAGGTGTTCGCCTGGCTAGCGACTATATGGAACGGCCGCCCGGTGTACGAACCGCCCATGCTCTGGGCACTGGGATTTTTATTTATTTTTGTCGCCGGCGGGCTGACCGGAGTGATGCTGGCGCTGGTGCCTTTTGACTGGCAGGTGCACGACACGCATTTTGTCGTGGCTCATTTCCACTTTGTATTGGTTGGCGGCATGCTGTTTCCGTTGATGGCGGGCATTTACTACTGGCTGCCACATTTTTCCGGGCGCATGGTCAATCGCTCTCGGGCGCGCTGGGGTTTCTGGTTGGTGTTTATCGGTTTTAACCTCACCTTTATTGTCATGCACGTCACTGGCTTGCTGGGAATGCCCCGGCGCGTCTACACCTATGAGGCTGGACTCGGCTGGGACATCCCCAACTTAATCTCCTCGGTGGGTAGCTTTATTATGGCCGCCGGTGTCGCCACCTGCCTGCTGGACATCTTCTTGCACTTTCGGTTTGGCGAGCGCGCCAAGCGCAACCCCTGGGGCGCCGATACCCTGGAGTGGAGCACCTCACTGCCGCCCAGTGCCTACAACTTTGCCACCTTGCCCGAGTGCGCCACCCGCCATCCGCTGTGGGACACTCCGGATCTACAAACCACCATCGAGCAAGGGCATCACGATCTGGCCACCATTGATCACGGCCGGCGGGAAACCTGGGGCTCCGACCCGGTGACCGGCAAAGTGCGCGAGATTGTTCACCTGCCGGGCAACAGCTGGCTGCCCTTTTACGGCGCCTTGGCCACAGCCGGTGTCTGTATCAGTTTGCTGTGCAAGTTTTACTGGGTAGCTTTGGCCATGGCGCTGGTAAGCCTGGCGCTGCTGCTGCGCTGGTCGTGGGAGAACGGCGCCCACCCGCGCGCCGCGCCCAATGCCGAAGTGGTAGAGGGCGATCCACCGCTGCACTCGCGCACTCACGACGGACCCGGGCTTTGGGGCATGATGGTGACCTTACTCGCCAACAGCTCGCTGTTTTTATCGCTGCTGTTCGGCTGGTTTTATCTGTGGACCGTGGCGCCTGCCTGGCAATTTCCCGAACACAACCCAATTAACTGGCTGGCGCTCATGTTGACAGGCGTACCGCTCACGATCGCTGTGATTTGGTTTGTGGGCGTGGTCCGCCGGTTACGCCGTGAATTGACCGATCACTTGCAACAACACCTTTGGGGTATTAGCGCCCTGGGGCTGGTTCATTTGATTGGGCTCGTCGCCACTTTAAGTGCATCGCCGCTGACACCGCAGGCGAGCGCCCATGACGCCGTGATCAGCGTGATGCTCTGGTACCAATTACTGCACAGCGGCCTCGCCGTTATTCTCACAGCTTTGCAAGCGCTGCGAGTGCGCAAAGGTTATGTGGGCAAGATGGCGCCCTATGAGCCGGTGGTGGTGGAACGCTGGTGGGTGTACACCGCCGGTGTTTTCTGGATTATCTACGCCGTGGTGATTGTACTGCCGCCGCTGTGGGAGCTCGCCTGATGCTGTCGCCGTTTCATCCGCTGCAAATGGCACTGGGGCTGATTGTCTGGGCGCTGTATTTTGTGGTGATTTACTCGGGGCTGTCGGTGGTATGCACTCATTCCCCGCCGCCGGCGGCGAATGCAGGCGCACTAAACACTGTGAACCTGGCGTTACTGGCCCTAACTTTTGCCGTCGCCCTGAGTTTGTTTTACCAGGCCTGGCGCGGCAACAAGGCTTTACGAAAAGAAGTGGCAAGCCACGCACAAAGCGGCGCCAGCGAAGCACCGCTACCGACGCGGCAATTTATAGCTCGCATCGCCGTGGCCACCTACCTTGTCGCTGGCACCGCCACACTCCTGACCGGTTTACCGGCTCTGGTGTTAATACCGTGCGTGTAATAAAAGCGGTTGTTATTGGCTTGGCGAGTTGGCCAGCGCTGGTATGGGCGCATACCCCTTTCTCTGAGCCCGACTCTTCTGCCACAGTGGTTGCTTTCGCACTGCTGGTTTTTGTGTGGTTGGCTTATGCACTGGGCTGCCGACGACGCCCGCCCGCAAACGCTCAGGCATGGCTCTTTCACAGCGCCTGTACGCTCAGTGTGCTAACGCTGTTTGGCCCGCTGGATGAATGGGCAGAAACCAATGAGGCGGCGCACATGGTGCAGCATATGCTGATGATGGTTGTCATCGCCCCTTTGTGGGTGATGGCCAGGCCACTGCCGCAGTGGTACGCACTGAGCGCACGCATCGGCCGACTTGTCTTCGCGCCGCTGTTTGCCCTTGCCGCCTATCCCATGGTGGCGACGGCTATCCACGGCGCGATCATCTGGCTCTGGCATACGCCCAGCCTCTATGTCCTCGCCCTGGAGAACCTCTGGTGGCACTTTTTTGAGCACCTGTGCTTTCTGCTGACGGCCGGTGTTTTTTGGTGGGCCGTGCTGCGCTGCCAGGAGCGCAACACCGGGCGAGCCCTTTTGGCTTTGCTTGTCACCCTGATGCACACCGGCTTTTTGGGCGCCCTGCTCACCTTCTCCCAGCGCAGCTGGTACGGCGCCGACAGAGTGCTGGAGCATCAACAACTCGCCGGACTACTGATGTGGGTACTCGGCGCCATTCCCTATCTGGGCGCGGCCTTTTTTCTCGGGTGGCGCTGGTTTAGCCGCGTAATGCGAGGGTGCGAGTCGCACTGAACAGACACCCAAATGACCCATCACTGTCCAGCCTAACCTCAGCGGTTCTTACCTAACGATTATCCCTTGGCATCAAAAGCTGCCTCGCCTGTCACACAATCGACTCCTGGTTCGACTTAACAATAACCCCCAAACTGATAACCGAGAGTCTTACCCGCTTATGGATAGAACGCTAGATCATCCCCTTATTACCTCTCCGCGCCAGACACTTTTTTGGCTAGGCTCGGCCTTCTATTGCTTTTTCTACCCGAGCCTGATCGGCTTTTTCAGCCACGCCCTACCCAGAGCCTTTTCCGAGCCAACACTCGCCTCCATCAGCCTCTGCGCGCTAACATCACTGGCGGTTTTCGCCTGCTTTCCCGTCGGTGCGTTTCTTCTCGCCAACCGCCGGCTCGATCATGCCGCAAGTGCAAAAATGAGAGCCATGGCTCACCTGCTGATGGTGCTTCCGGCGTTGAACACCTTGGTGTTCGTTGTCTCGTACATGACCGCTTCGCTGAACGCTGCCCCTTACGTGTGGATTACCGTTACTGCTGCTCTGCTTGGGCTCATCACCCAACTAAGTGCCAGCCCGGCCGCAGCCGCTGTATCGCCCGCCATGCGGGTTTTCCATGGCGTACTCGCCACTGTGTTTATCGGCGGTTTTTTCCTGCTGCATTGGGCCAATCACCTCACTGCATTATGGAGTAGCAACACCCACGGTATCGCCCAGGATTTCTTTCGGCGCTGGTACCAATCGCCCTGGGTGGAACCCGTGCTTCTTATCGTTTGCGCACTTCTTTTATTAACAGGCGTTTACCTCTCGGGGCGATATCTGCGCCGAGACACTGACAAATACAAACGCTGGCAAAGTGCTTCAGGCTGCTATTTGGGTGTCTTCTTTTGCGCGCATTTGATTGCGGTGCTAATGACACGAGCTCGTGGTGGCGAAACAGACTGGGCATTTGCCACCGGCGAGCAGGGGTTAATCCACGGCTTTCAATTTCTGATCCCCTACTACGCCTTTGCCCTCCTGGCATTTTCGCTACACGCCAGTCTTGGACTTCGACAGGTACTGCTAAATCACACAAACACCCATAGCCACGCCACCTTGGCTGGAAGAATTGCCGCCACCAGTGGTTATGTCCTAACGGCACTGGTAATGCTCGCAGCTCTGGGTTTTTCGTTTCAGCCACTAGAGGGTTCATCGCTATGAAGCGCTTTTCTATCCTATTTATTTTATTTATCCTATTTATCGTTGGCTTTTCGGTCAGCACCAAAGCTCACGACAAAAAAGCGCCAAGCGACACAAGCGGTTTGTCCATCGAACAGCATCTCGATTTGACCATGACAAATGCCGAAAGACTGTCGGTAGTAACCGTAACCTTCGCACCCAATTACACAGAACCCTCGCACACTCACCCAGGCGATGAGGTCATCTATGTAGTAAAAGGCGAAGGCCGATTATGGCTTGACGGAAAAGCGTTTTTGCTAAAAGCTGGTGATCTTCATCATGTGAAAAGCGGTAGTGTAAAAGCGATTGAGAACATCAGTAGCACCACCCCCTTGGTTGTGATAGCGTATCTCGCGCTCGAGGCTGGCAAGCCGACACTCACTCTGACAACTCCCGGTGATGATCAATAACCATTGCAGTGAACACTCTCACCTAAGGCTGTTCACCGCGCAAAAAGAGCGGTTGTTTGCTATTGCCTATCAGATGCTGGGCACTTTTCATGAGGCCGAAGATGTGCTTCAGGAGGTCTACATCCAATGGCAATCCATGAATCTGGAACGAGTGGATTTACCGGAGGCCATGCTGACAACCTTGACGATTCGCCGGGCCACAGACATGTTCCGCAAAGCCTCGCGCCAGCGCGAGGTGTATATTGGGCCATGGCTCCCCGGCCCCTGGATTGAGCAGTCCGCAGACCCCAGCAGCCACTCAAACGAACCCGACCTACAAGTACAGCTTGCCGACTCGCTATCGATTGGCTTTATGATCATGCTTGAGCGCTTAACGGCGTCGGAGCGCGCGGTCTATATTCTGCGCAGCGGATTCGATATGAGTTACAGAGAAATTGCTGAGTCGCTTGCGGTTACCGAGGTGAATTGCCGGCAGATTTACAGCCGGGCCAAGAGCCGCCTGAAAGCCAGTTCGAAGGAAGCTCAAAATACCGACAACCACGAATCTCTGCTGCAGAAATTTATTCACGCGATAGAAACCGAAGACGTGTCGGGGTTTGCCAGAGAGCTGGCTAAAGATGTGATTTTGTACTCTGACGGTGGGGGCAAAGTAAACTCTGCACTTAGGCCCATATACAATCGAGAAAAAGTCACACGCCTGCTGCGCGGCCTCGCTAAAAAGTGGCGTCGCATCGGACCAAAGTTTCGCATGCTGAGCGTGAACGCACGCCCCGGCCTTTTATGGATGGACAGCGAAGATGTGCGTACGGTGGTCAGTCTTGAAAGCCGCAGGGGGAAAGTAGAAGCCATTTACCTGATTCGAAACCCAGATAAAATAAGCCATATCAAAAACCGTCTGCAACAACCGCTTGATAATTAGAGTTGAAGCCGGCTCATAAAAAATCAGGCTCCCCACCTGCGAAACAGGCGGGGAGTAATGGAACTGGCTGACACGATTTCTACAGTAGCTTCTCAAGCCCCTTTTTAGAGGCTGCCACGGCCTGCAGAGGCGTCATGCCTTCGGGGTAAACCTCTTGCTCAACCACCAGCCAAGCAGGCTTGGGGGATTTGGCAAACTGGTCCACCACGGCTTGCCAGTCCACAAGGTCTTGGCCAACAATAGAGGTCAAACCGTTATCAGCGGCGGTGACTTTGTTCAGGTGGGCGAACACCATTCCCATTTTATCGCCCCAGCCGGCAGGCTTGGCTTTCTCGATTTCGGGCATCACGTCTTTGTAGTGCGCCACCTGGGCTTTAATGTGCGCGGTACGCACACGCGACTCATACTTTTTGATCAACGCCACAGGGTCTTTACCGGCAAAGTAAGCCCAGCTGATGTCCAGCTGCAGCACCACATTGCCGGTGGTGTTGTCGGCCATGTACTCCCAGTAAGTGGTGTCTTTATAGGCGTTAAATTCGTCCTGGTGGTTGTGGTAGCCAATTTTCATACCGTGGGGCTTGAGCCGCTTGGCCATGGCGTTGAGGTCTGTGACGATTTCCTCAATGCCATCGTCGCTCCAGGCGCGCCCGTCGGCCGGAATGATTAACCATTTAACGCCGAGGGTTTTGTAGAAGGCGACGGTCTCGTCGAATTTGCTCTCACTGAGCTGATCAAAGCCCACATGAGCGCCGCTGATTTTCAGGCCCAGGGAGTCAAGGTAAGCTTTAAAACCGGCGGCGTCCTGGCCGAACTCGCCGAGGTTACCGGCCAGCTCGACGGCGTCGAAGCCCAGGCCCGATAGCTGCTTAAGAGTGCCTTTCACATCGTCGCTGACATTGTCGCGCACTGACCACAGCTGCACGGAAATGCCTTTATACGCTTTGTCAGCAGCGGTCGATACCGCGGCACCAAACAACAACGAGGTGGTAACAAGCGCCAAGACCAGGCGCCGAACAAAGGTGGATGCTTTTATCATGGTGACTCCAGAGCATTATTGTTAAAAGGTGAAGGATAGTACCGAACCGGTTTCACTGACAATCACTCTCGCTGAGGGTATCCCCCGCCGCAGTGACTAAACTCGCCCATCCCCAGCACTGGCGCCCGTTTGACGGCGGCCGGACCGGACATCAATATTTGTTAACAAACAGCGCGCGGCCTTTACAGTTCACCTTCACGGCGAAACTGCGAGGGCGTCACCCCCACCATTTTCTTAAAAAAGGTGTTAAACACCGACTTGCTGTTAAAGCCCACATCCAGATAAATATCGGTGATGGTTTTGTCTTTGTTCTCGGGTGAGAGCAGCCGCTGCTGGGCCTCTTCAATACGGTAACGATTGATAAACTCGTAAAAATTAATGCCAAAATGGCGGTTGATCAGCATCGACAAATCCCGTGCCGGCACCTGCAGCTCTTCAGCCAGATGGTCCAGGGTAATGTCCGGTTGCAAGAAGGGCTTATCGCGACGCATCCGCTCGTCGATTTGCTCGGCCACCTCGGGGTTTAAAAAATGATCATCCAGCGGCTTTTTCGGCGCCTCGCGCTGGCGCACTTTCTCGAAGCTGGCAAAGTAGCGAATACCGGTAAACGCCAGCAGGTTAACCAGAATAAATACCGTGTAATAGCCTGTGAGGCCAATGTTAGAAAACACACTTAAATCGTAACTGTTGTAGAGGTTGACGATTTTCGCCACTGCCAGCACGACTTCTACCAGCATGACCATCAAAAACCCCACCACCAGTGTGGTCACCCAGTTGGTATCCACCTTGCCTATATTTGAGTGTGTGCTCTGCAAGCGCTTTTTGTAGCTGACAATCAACCACAGGCACGCCAGGGCATACGCCACGCGCAAAACCTTGCTGAGGAGCTCAGCCACCACATAGGGGCCGCCGTAGACAAACGCTTCGGAGTTGATCAGTGCCAGGCGCTCGAGGCCCGGTAGGCGATAAAAACTCAGCCACATAAACAGCGCAAACAACAGCAGGGGCACCAGGTGTAGTGCATCGAGCCGCTTGAAGTGAAAATCGCGAAACAGCAGGGATTTGACGCAAAAATAGAGTAAAGCGCCGTCCAGGTAATAGGCAAAGCCACCCCAGAAATACAACTGAGGGGCGTGCTCGCGCACCGTGAGTTTAAACTCGGCGCCCCAGAGCATCATCTCGTGCAGCGGAATAAACGCGTGCGCCAGCAAAAACGCCGCCAGAAAATAGGTGCTGGGCATTTTCTGCGTATTGGTGGCCACCAGGAGCACAGCAAAGAACAGGCACTGCAGTGCCGTCATCATCAAAATCAAATCGTGAAAATTAAACAGTACGGTATCCATGGCGGGGCTTCGCGCAGTCAATTATTATCAGTCAGCATTCGTGGACCGCTTGCTGGCGATGATAGCCTATCGATGCTTGCAGTGCACTCCCTCTGTTTTTGTGCTGATGAACAGCAAGAGCTGCACATTTTTTCACCAAATGCGCAGTGACTGTTTGCCACTGACTGAGCCCAAACTGTCCAGCGACAAACACAGCTTTTTTATGCTTTAGCCACCCATCAGGTTATGGTCATAAAAACCCTATGATAAGTTGGCGCCGGTATGCCGCCTCAAAGCACAAAGTCACACTTTATCGAGGCAAAGTGTGACGTCCCAGTTTCACAGTGGCGAAAGTGCTTCTTGCCCCGCCGGCCGGCTCGTGTTTCCATCGACCGGTGATCCACAAGGAGAGCCATCCCCGATCACGCGCCAAGCGGCTGCTTTACCAACACAACTAAATGCCCAAAGCAGCCGAGCTCCAAGTGTAATGCTCACCGACTCCAGCCCCCACGCTCCGCTGGCGGCGCCTGACCCGATGAGCACCTCCCCTCATTCACTGCCAATGTGAGCTCACGAAGGTCTCTAGCGGGCTTTGCATCGCTGATCACCATAAGTACCCCACGATAAGCCCAGCCACAACAAAAGCTCTAACCTACTGAGAATTAACATCTATTTAAGGTTCGAATAAACCCACCCCAGGCGAACGCCTGTGTTTTGACCGATTCAGGTTCGAATGCCTGCAGCCGGACGCCAGCGCCTGCCCCCCTACCTATTCTTGGCCCCGGGCGACCTAGCCGTTGCCCCCTGAGGGTCCGAGAGCCGGTTCACTGACGCTGAACAGACCCTGGCGGCTCGATAACAATAAACACACAGAAGAGGCATAACATGAATAAGCTTTTACGCTCTCCGCTCGCACTCGCGATTGCTCTGGCCAATACCAGCCTGGCCACCCAGGCCTGGGCACAAAGTGAGCAACCCCAAACCGAAAAACCCAAAGCCGTGCTGGAAGAGATTGTGGTCACCGCCACCAAGCGCGAGACCAACCTGATGGACACCCCCATCGCCATCACCGTCATGACTGAAGAAGTCCTGACTCGGCAAGGGCTAAGCAACGTCAAGGACATCGACAAGCTGGTGCCCAACATGGACATCACCATCGATTCATCTCAGTCCGCACCGGTAATTTCCATGCGCGGTGTGCGCTCCACCAACATTACCGAGCTGGGCGACCCGGCCGTGGGCTTGCACCTGGACGGCATCTACTCGCCCCGCCCCCAGGGGGCCATGGCGCTGATGTTTGACGTCTCACGGGTTGAGGCGCAGCGCGGTCCCCAGGGGACGCTGTTTGGCCGCAACTCCACCGTGGGTAACGTCAATATCATTACCCAGCGCCCGCAAGTGGACGAGTTTGAAGCCAGCCTCGGGATTGAGCTCGGCAACTTCAACCACCGGCAAATGCGCGGCATGGTGAACATTCCGGTCTCGGACACCTTTGCCCTGCGCGGCTCGTTTATGGTGGAAGAGCGCGACTCCTACCTCAACGGCTACTACGACCCCAATCAATGGGACATTCGCTACTTGCCCGAGGATGTGCAAAACGCGCCTTTGTACACCGGCAGTGAAGAGGACAAAAACCTGGTGCAACGTGCCCGCTGGTGGGAAGGCGGCGCCGACGGCGTGCAGGAAGTGGTCAAGGCCGACGAGTCCGACTTCTACAACAACTCCGATCAGTACGCCTTCCGCCTCGCCGCCCAGTGGGAGCCAACGGCCGATTTCTCCTGGCATCTGGCCTACGAGCACTTTCAGGATGACAGCGCCGGCTCCACCGACACCATCGACTGCGACAAGGCCGCGCTGCGCGTGCGCACCGATGACGAGGGCAACTACCTGGATGCCCAGGGCAACCCCTCGGCCACACCCGTGCCCGGCTCCAACGGCTGCAGCCGCATTTACGGACCAGGCGCCGACTCCTACACCGTCAACGTCAGTGTGCCGGGCATGCAGGATTTGACCATCCAGAATGTGCGCTCCAACTTGCAATGGGATTTCACCGACTCCATGGCGTTTGTCTACAACGCCGGCTGGGCGAAGCAGACACGCACGCAAATGTCCGACCAGGACCGCGGCATCACCGACTGGGACATGTCGATTTTCTTCCGCGATGCGACCTTTGTGTCCCACTCCCACGAGCTGCAGCTGCAATCCACCGACAACGGGCCATTGCAGTGGGTCACGGGCCTGTTCTTCTTTGAGGAGAACAACGATATGCAAGGTGGCTGGATGAACTCCATGGCAAGCGCCGACTACTGGAACCAGTCCGACCGCACCCTCGCCTCCAAGGCCGCTTTTGCCCAGGGCACCTACTCCATTACCGACAAGCTGCACCTGACCTTGGGTTATCGCTATACCGAGGACACCAAAGAGGACATAGGCGGGCACAACATGGCCTGTAACGATTCCAACCCCAATCTGCTGGAGCCAGAGCTGAATGATGGCCGCTGCTTCCCAAGCTGGGACCGCACCGCCTACAACAACCTACCGACGGATTACTTCTGGAATAAGGACATCTACACCGTCAGCACCGACAACGACATTAAAGGCGAGTGGGACTACAACAACTACCGCCTGGGGCTCGACTACGACCTGAGCGACAACACCATGATCTTCGCTTACGTGGCCAACGGCACCAAGTCCGGCGGCATCGGTGATGTGGTGGTCCAGTATGAGCAGGACCCGCAAACCACCGAGTACCCGCTGGATGAAAACGGCGACCGAATCGTCAAGCAAAGACACGAAAACACCTACGACCCGGAAGAAGTCATCACCTACGAGGCCGGTATCAAGTCCGATCTGTTCGACAACAGCCTGCGCCTGTCGGTGAGCGCGTTTTTCAGCGATTACAAAGACATGCAGGTGGCCACCGCGAAACCACTGTTCGTCACCTACTCCTGGGAGCGCGACCCGGAGACCGGCGAACAGACCGATGAAATTTCGGCCGATCCCTTCACCGTATTCCAGACGGACAACATCGGTAAAGCCGAAATCAAAGGCCTGGAAATCGAGTTTGACTGGGCGATCACCAACAACGACCGCTTAAACGGCTACGTCAGCTATCTGGATACCGAAATCGTCAGCGACTTTGTCCAGCAGTGGACCTACGCCACTGTGGACCTGTTTGAAATCAGCTACGACGAGTCGGTCAACCCGGAAAACACCCAGCTGACCACCAACCTCAAGGGCAATGAGCTGCCGAGTTCACCGCGCTACTCCCTGAACCTGAACTACAGCCATACCTTTGATTTTGACTCGGGCGCAACCCTGTTGCCCTGGGTGAACGTGAGCTGGAAAGACAAGGCTTACTTCTCCATTTTCAACACCGACAAGCACGAGGACCTCTACGCCACGGACACGCCGGACGCCTTTAGCGATACCCGCGAGGCCGTTACCAACGTCAACCTCGGCATCAAATACACAGCGCCCGGTGACAACTGGAGCCTAGAGGCCTTTTGCAACAACGCCACCGACGAGACCGAGTTTTACTGGGGCGGCAGTGGCGACGGTGTGATCAAGGGGCCCGTGTCCATGCCGCGCTTTTACGGCGTACGGGCGAACTACCACTTTTAACGCAATGATGTGATGCGGTGTCTTGGGGTTTTACGCACTCCGCCCCAGGCACCCATCACTCAGGGCAGCAGCGTCAGGTCTGTTGCCCGGCTCTCGGAGCCACTGGAGCTGCTACAACGGGTACGAACCGCAGATCTCCGAACCGCTTGGCTTCGCCCCGGCTGCGCCGGGTGCGAAGCACTTTTTTCGGGCGGACAGCGTCCCACCTTCAGGCAGACACAAAACCGAGACGATTCCCGGCCACGCACTGCGCACAATGCACAGCCAAGAGGCCCGGCCCGACAATAACAACGAGGTGACATCACGTGAAAACCCTTTCTTTTTTCTCCACGCTGACCCTGGCAACCGCCATCGGCATAACGGTAACCGGCTGCGGTTCATCCAGCAGCGGCTCTGATAACAGCACCGGCAGCAGCTCCAGCAGCAGTTCATCAAGCTCAGTGGTTAGCTCATCCTCCAGCTCACAGTCCTCCACAAGCGAAGGCTTGACCATGCTCAAAACCGCTGGCACTCAGTGGGTGGACGCCAGCGGCAACCCCGTTATCCTCAAAGGCACCAACCTCGGCAACTGGTTGCTGCAGGAGTTCTGGATGATGGGCCAGAGCACCGAGGCGGTAAACGATCAGTGCACCCTTGAGGGCGTGCTGGACGAGCGTTTCGGCCAGGGCGAGCGCGAGCGATTGATGGAGCTGTTCCGCGACAACTGGATCACCGAGCGCGACTGGGATCAAATGGCCGAGTTTGGCCTGAATGTGGTGCGCCTGCCGTTTGTCTGGAATTTGATCGAAGACGAAAACAACCCCTACACCCTGCGCGACGACGCCTGGGTGTATCTGGACCGTGCCCTGGCCGAAGCCGCCGAGCGCAACATTTATGTGATTTTGGATCTGCACGGTGCCGCCGGCAGCCAGGGCTGGGAGCATCACTCGGGCTGCGCCGAACGCAACTGGTACTGGGAAGGCGGCAATGGCGAGCCGGCCAGCTATTACCAGGAGCGCACCATCTGGCTCTGGGAGCAAATCGCCGAGCGCTACAAAGACAATGAAACCGTGGCCGCTTACGGTTTGCTTAACGAACCCTGGGGCACGGACCCCGAGCCTCTGGCCGAGGCCATTACCACGCTCTATGAAAAAGTGCGCGCGGTCGACTCAGAGCACATCATTATTCTGCCGGGCCACAGCGCCGGCATTGATGCCTACGGCGACCCACAAGACCGCGGCATGGAAAACGTCGCCTTTGAAATGCACTTTTACCCGGGCATTTTCGGCTGGGGCGAAATCGGCTACCAGGTACAGCGCGACTGGCTCACCTGCGGCCCCACCGGCACCACCGGCGTGTGTGAGTGGGACACGCGACTCACCGCTCTGGACACACCGTTTTTGATCGGCGAGTTTCAACCCTGGACCGGCCAGGGGCTGGATCTGGGCGCGCGCATTACCCGCGCCACCTACGACACCTACGGCCAATACGGCTGGGCGGCCACCAACTGGTCTTATAAGGTGCTCACCAACACCGGCGGCCAGGGCGCCGGCACCTGGGGCATGGTCACCAATGAAAAAGGCCTGGGCCTGCTCACCAAGGCCGACACTTGGGCCTGCGCCGGCTGGGATAGCGATCTCGACACGGCCTGCGGCGCCGCCACACCCAGCTTTACCGCGCCGGGCGAAGGAGAGCAGACTTTTTACTTTGTGATCAAAACCGGCGCCTGCTGCGAGGGCTCACTGAACGTCACTTTCGACAACCTCGCTCTGGTACATGAAACCAGCGGCGCAGACGTGCTGAGTAATGGCGGCTTTGGCGACTCGGCCAGCTGGAACACCTGGACGGTGGGCGAGCCGATCAGCGTGAATGCCAGCCAGAGCGATGCCTCGCTCTTGCCAGCCGGCGCCGAAGCCCCGGCCCTGCAATTGTCCAGCAGCGGCGAAAGCAACGGCGGCCTCTATCAGCAAATCACCCTCACAGGTGGCGAGACCTATCGTCTGGACGGTGTCTTCAAGGACAACAGCAGCGCCAGCAGCTGGGCCGAGATCTACCTGGTCAGTGAAGCGCCCGCCGACGGCGTGGACATTACCGGCGAGTCGCTACCGCAACTGGATTTTCACACCGCCCCGCTCGACGCCATTGAGCAACTGTTTACGTCCTTCGGCACCATGAACTACGACGTCCATGAAGACTTGAAAACCTGGATGAACAGCGACACCTCACCCGAGCTATTCGAGCTGCCCGCGACCGTGCAAAACCTCGCGCTCATGCCGACACAAAGTGGCCAGCAACTGAGCTGGGACGCTGTCAGCGGAGAGATTGACGGCTACCGCGTCTACCGCAGCGCCCAGGCTGGCAATCTAGGCACAATGATCGCTGAGGTTGACGGCACAGGGTATACCGACACCGCGGCCGCCGAGCAGACCTACTACTACCGCGTCAGTGCCTACCGCGGCGATGCCGTGGGCTACGCCAGCGCCACGGTCGCCACAGATCTGGTCGCCATCCAAGTGCCGGGGCGCATTGAGGCCGAAGCCTTTAGCACCATGAACGGCATTGAACTGGAAACTACTGGCGATACCGGCGGCGGTCAGAATATTGGCTATCTGGATGCCGGTGACTGGATCGATTATTTCCTCACCAGCGACAGCGCCGGCACCTACACCGCCAGTTTCCGCCTGGCCAGCGCCGGCGGCTCCAGTGGCTTCAATGTGCTGGTTGATGGCGAGCTGGTCGAAACCATCGCGGTGCCGGATACCGGCGACTGGCAAGCCTGGCAAACCGTGAGCGGCGAAGTGTCGCTACCGGCCGGTGACTTCACCCTGCGCCTCGAGGCCATTGGCGGCAGCTGGAATCTCAACTGGATTGAACTGCAAACTCCCTAACGATTCATCCTCTTGCCGGCGGCCTCGCGCCGCCGCTTTTTTGGAGCACCCCATGAAAAAACTGTTATCCCTGTGCCTGCCTTTGGTTTTGGCAAGTGCCGGCACTGTGCAGGCGCAAATGGACAATCAAGCCATTGAAGCGCGCATTGACCAATTGCTGCCCACCATGAGCGTCAAAGAAAAAGTCGGCCAGCTCGCCCTGCGTGATTTTGGCATGTACGACGCCAAACAACTGGAAGATATCAAGCAGCAAATTCGCGATGGTGAAGTCGGCGGCTTTTTGAATGTCAGCTTCTCTTCGGTGGACAAAAACGCCTTTGCCAGCTTGCAGAAAATTGCTATAGAAGAAAGTCCTCACGGCATACCCCTGATTTTTGGTCAGGATGTTATTCACGGCTACGAAACCATTTTCCCGATTCCGCTGGGCCAAGCCGCCAGCTGGAACCCCGAGTTGATTGAACAGGGCGCGCGTATTGCTGCCCGCGAAGCCACCGCCGACGGTATTCGCTGGACCTTCGCCCCCATGATCGACATCTCCCGCGATCCGCGCTGGGGCCGCATCGCCGAAACACTGGGTGAAGACCCCTATCTCGCCTCTGTACTGGGCGTGGCTATGACCCGCGGCTTTCAAACCGACGACCCGAGTCAGCCCGATGCCATGGCGGCCTCGGCCAAGCACTTTGTCGGCTACGGCGCCGCCGAAGCGGGCAAGGACTACAACGCCGCCTACATTCCCGAGGCAACATTGCGCGATGTCTATCTGCCACCGTTCAAGGCCGCCATCGATGCGGGCCTGATGACCATTATGAGTTCCTACAATACCTTGAACGACATTCCAGCCACCGCCAACGAGTTTGCGTTAAAAACGCTGTTGCGCGAGGAATGGGGCTTTGATGGTTTTGTCGTCAGCGATTGGAACGCGGTGATGGAAATGATCCCCCACGGCTTTGCCCGCGACGCCAAACACGCCGCTGAGCTCGCCGCCAACGCCGGGGTGGATTTTGAAATGTACACCGATACCTACCGCCAGCATTTACCGGCGCTGATCAAAGAGGGCAAGTTCAGCGAGCAAAAACTCGACGCCGCGGTTCGCCATATGCTGCGTATTAAAATGCGCCTCGGCCTCTGGGAAAACCCCTACCCCGCCGGCAACCGCGACGCTATCGTCTTGAGCGATGAACACTTGCAGGCCGCGCGAGTCGCCGCGCGCGAAAGTTTTGTGCTGCTGAAAAACGCCAAACAACTTCTGCCTCTCAAGAAAAACACCAAAGTTGCCCTGATTGGCCCGCTGGCCAACGCGCCCCACGAGCAGCTGGGCACCTGGATTTACAACGGCAATAAAAAAGACTCCCACCCGCTGCTGCCAGCGCTGCAAGCCTACCTGGGTAACGACAGCCTGATAACCTATGTGCCGGGGCTCGAGTTCAGCCGCGATACCCGCACCGCCCACTTTGATAAGGCGGTAAAGGCGGCGCAAAACGCCGACGTGGTGGTGTATGTCGGTGGGGAGGAGTCCATTTTATCCGGTGAAGGTCACAGCCGCGGCGACATCGCCCTGCCCGGCGCCCAGCAACAATTGATCCGCCGCCTGAGCGAAACCGGCAAGCCCTTGGTGACCGTGCTGCTGGCCGGCAGGCCCATTGAGCTTGGCGATGTACGCGAACAATCACAGGCGCTGATGATGGCCTGGCACCCCGGCACCATGGCCGGCCCGGCACTGGTGGACGTGCTCTACGGTGAAGTTTCACCGCTCGGCCGCCTGCCGCTTACCTGGCCCAAAGCCGAGGGCCAGATACCCGTGTATTACAACCATATGGCCACCGGACGTCCGCCCACCGATGACAACTACACCCGCATTGGTGAGATTGAAGTGGGCGTTTTTCAGCACGCGCCCGGCAACTCTGCTAACCATCTGGATTATGGTCACACGCCCGAGTTTCCCTTTGGCTTTGGCCTCACCTACGGCGAGTTCAGCTACAGCGATTTAACCATCGCCACCAAGACCGTTCCTCTGGGCGGCACAATCAAGGCCAGCGCCACTGTCAAAAACACCGGTAAGGTCGCCGCCACCGAGATCGTGCAGCTCTACGTGCAAGACATTGTCGGCAGCCGCACCCGCCCAGTGCGGGAGCTAAAAGGCTTTAAGCGCGTCAGCCTCAAGCCCGGCGAATCCCAAACCGTGGAGTTCAACCTGCACACCGATGCGCTCGCGTTTCACAACCAGGCCATGGAGAAGGTCACCGAACCCGGTGACTTTAACCTCTGGATTGCCAAGGACTCAGCATCGGGGTTGCAAGGTGAGTTTACGGTAACCGCCACACAACCCTAACCGTTACCGACCACCGGCTGTGACCCAAACGTCATAGCCAGTGGTCAAACCTTGTGCCTCGCGCTGCGACTGCGATAACCTCAGCACAACAAACGCGAGGAATTATCGGCATGTTGCGCTACCTTAAAATTTTCAGCTGGCTGTTGTTTACCTTTGCCATAGTCGGGTTGCTCGCCCTCGTATTTGGCCTTGAGCCCACCATGACCAGCGCCCGCAAAGCCGCCGGCCTAATGGCGCTGCAAGCGGCCATATCCTCCCTGATACTGCTGGGTTTTAGAATGAACCAATCCGCTCAGCTACCCACCAAAGTCCTGCTCTACGGTGGCTGGAGCCTGATCGTACTACTGGTGGTTGTCGGTCAGATCTGGCTTAACCGGTAAGCTCAGCGCCTCGCGTTTACTCTGGGTATTTATCGCTAAGCGCTTTGCGCCTGACAAGCAAAATCGCTATGCTTTCGGCACTTGAGGACTTTCACTATGGCCAAAATACACACCTTTCACATACACAGTCTGCAGGGCGACCCCGTTGACTTTGCCACCTTTGAAGGCAAGGTCCTCTTGCTGGTCAATACCGCGAGCAAATGCGGTTTTACCCCGCAGTACAAAGAGCTGCAGCTTCTGCACGAGCGCTACAGCGACCAGGGGTTGATAGTGATTGGTCTGCCCTGCAACCAGTTTGGCGAGCAGGAACCCGGCGACGCAGATGAAATCCGTGAGGGCTGCCTGATCAACTACGGCGTGGATTTTCTGATAACCGAAAAAATCGACGTCAACGGGCCAAATGCACACCCGCTGTTCCAGTATTTGAAAGAAGTCTGCCCGGGTTTAATGGGTAATGACATCAAGTGGAACTTCACCAAGTTTCTAATCGCCAGAGACGGCACGCCGCAGCGGCGCTTTGCCCCGGTCACCAAACCGCTGAAGCTGGAAAGCAAAATAAAGCGGCTGCTGGGTTGAGGGGCGGCGCCCCCTCAACCGTTTACTTTTTTCCGCTCTTGCCCACCAATTTCGCCAGTGTCTTTAGGCCTCGCTCAACCCGCGCGTCCCACTGAACCGCGCAGTTTAGGCGCATGCAATTGCTGAATTTGCCACTGGCCGAGAACAAACTGCCAGGAGCAAAGCTCACGCCGGCAGCCAGGGCCGGCTCAATCAACTCAGCGGTGTTGACTTTGCCCGGTAATTCAGCCCATAACACAAAGCCACCGGTGGGACGGCTCAGACGAGTGTCCGTGGGAAACAGCTGGGTGACGGTATCGACCATACGCGCTACCGAAGCGGCGTGTGCGCTTCTCGCCGAACGCATCATCCGCTCGTAGCGGCTCTTCTCCAGAATCTGCACCATCGCCAATTGCGAGGGCGTATTCACGCACACCGTATTGATAAACTGCAAATACTCAGCGCGCGGCATATTTTTACCGGGCACCATCCACCCCACCCGCAAACCGGCCGCCAGTGTTTTGGAAGACGAAGAGCAGTAGTACACCAAACCTTTTTTATCCCAGCTTTTGATCGGACGCGGACGCGGGCCGGCAAAGGGCAACTCACCGTAAATGTCATCCTCCACCAGCGGAACGTTAAATTTTTCCAGCAATCCCAGCAAGGTTTGTTTGCACTCATCGGACAGGCAGGTTCCCAGCGGGTTGGAAAAGCTCGGCACCAGTACGCAAGCGGCAATCGGCCAGCTCTCCAGTGCCAGCTCCAGAGCACCAAGGGATATACCCTCCTGCGGGTCGGTAGGTATTTCCAGCGCCTTTAAGCCCAGCGATTCCACCACCTGCAGCAGACCGTAATAAGTGGGCGATTCGAGCACGACAATATCGCCGGGCTGAGTGATCTGCTTGAGGGCGATGGCGATGGATTCCTGACAACTGTTGGTAATCAGCACCTGATCGGGACTGACGTTGCACTGCAAGCCCGCCAAATGCCGAGCAATATGCGTGCGCAGCTCGGGCGCGCCGGGCGGAAACTCATAACCAATACAGCGGCGACGCTGCTCGCGCCAGACCTGGCGAAAAGCCTTTTCAATGGCGTGCATCGGCAAAAAATCGGGTGCGGGTATGGCAGTGCCCAGATTCACCATATTGCGATCATTGGCCGATTGGATGAGCTGCAACACCCGCTCCTGGCCGGTAACCGGGCGGGGACTTTTACTGACCGTGCGCACCCTGGGCGGCTTGCGCTTGGCCTGGGGCGGGCGCACAAAATACCCGGAGCGTGGTCGAGCTTCCAGGAGCCCGCGCCGCTCCAGCTCCTGGCAGGCATTCACAGCCGTGGACACACTCACCTTGTGCTGGGCGCTCAGTCGCCGCACACCGGGCAGCGCCGTGCCCGGCCGGTAAACCTCATCGCTAATCAATGCCTGTAGCCTGTTTGCCAGCTCCCGGTACAGCATCTCCCGCCTCCTCTGTGATCAGCCCCTAACTTACCTCACTGCAACGCCGAGACACGATACAGACGGCCATAGAAAAAGCAGTACAGGGCAGAACTAATGATGATAGTACGGTACAGGGTATCAGCGGTAGAAAAAAGCCGCTTTAACCAAAGGCCAAAGCGGCAAAGAGCCCCGTAGAAAACCATCGGGTATGATGAGGAGTAACGACTTACGGCGTCGTCAGACCGTATTTTTCGTGCAGCTGACGCAACTCGCCAGCGGGGATTTTCTCTACCGCGCGGTCATAAGTCAGCAGGCCATTGATCTCAGTTTCAACATCCGTGGTTTGTGTGTAAACACCTGCGGCAACACCACGCTTTTTGTAGTCACCCAAACCTCGTATTGAATTCTCATAGCGCGCTTTGTACTCGCCCAGAGACGCTGGCATATTGCCGTAGATCATTTTTTCTCTCTCCGGTGCCCATATGTGCCCCTCCACCGGCCAGCCGTGGCCGCCAAACTCGCCAATAACCTTGATGTAACCGTCAAACTCGGCGGCGTCCATTAAGAATTTGGGCTCGGGATAATGGTGCGCATCGGCGATGTCTCCCACCGGGAAAAAGTTGCCGCCACTGGCAATATTGAGGTGCCGGGTGGTATCGTAAGACTCCACAAAGCGCCCCACCTGCAAACTGTTGTGCTGACCCCAGCGCTCGTTAAAGGTCGTCCAGACTACGATGGACGGATGGTTGTAGAGAGTGTCGATCATCACCGTCAGCTCCCGCATGTACTGATTGTGCGCCCACGCAGGCCAGGGAGCGTCAATCTCCCCCTGCATACGGTCCTCGTAGGGCTGAGATACATGGTGCCATACCGGCCACTCCTGTTTACCGCCGTCGGTATCGGCGCCGCCGGATACCTGATCCTGCCATACCAAAAAGCCCAACCGATCGGCGTGATAGTAGTAGCGCCTCGGTTCTACCTTTTTATGCTTTCGGATCATATTGAAGCCCGAAGCCTTGAGATACTTCATCTCAAACACTACGGCTTCGTCGCTGGGCGGCGTCAGCAAGCCGTCAGGCCACCATCCCTGATCCAGTGGCCCCCAGTGAAATATCGGCTCACCATTGAGGGTAAACTGCACATTGCCCTGCTCATTGGCGATGCGCCCAACGGAGCGAAACCCCACATAGGACTCTGCACGGTCGAGTACGTCTCCAGAGGCCGATTTAAGCACCAGCTCTAGGTCGTAGAGCTCCGGTGACTGAGGCGACCAGAGCTCGGGGTTGTCTAGCGCCAACTCTACGCGGTTACCTGAACCGGCTTTTGTCGCCAGCTTTTTGCCGTTTTTTGAGATGGTCACTTCCAACAGCGTATCTTGCTTGTCTCCGGCAATGGAGGCATTGACCGTCAGTTCCCCGGTATTGGTTGCCTGGTTGCGCAGACTCTCAATGTAGGTGGACCCCGTGCTTTCCAACCACACCGTCTGCCAGATTCCCGATACCGGCGTGTACCAGATACCCTGATTGTTACGTGTTTGTTTACCGCGGAGTTGATAGCGATCAGCAGCGTCGGTGTCGTCAATCACACGCACGACGACCTCGTTGTCGCCATTTTTCAGCGCGTCAGTAACATCAAAGCTAAACGGCAGATTGCCGCCCATATGGGCACCCACAAAGATATCGTTGACCCACACCTTCGTTGCGTAATCCACAGCTTCAAAGTGCAGCAAATGTCGTTTTCCGGCCTGAAGCGCATACTCAAAGTGTCGGCGATACCAGATAGCACTCAAATCCTCAACCCGCTCGCCAATACCTGATAAAGGGCTTTCTACTGAAAAAGGCACCAGAATTTTCTGATCCCAGCTTTTCGGCTCGGCGCTTTTGCGATCGACGATGGCCAAATCCCAACGACCATTGAGGTTGTGCCATTGCTCGCGCCTAAGCTGCGGGCGGGGATATTCCTGCCAGGCATTGTCAGCATTTACCTGCTCGCCCCAGCGAGTCATCATGCCGGCACCCTGACCAGGGTCAGCAGCCTTTACCAGCACACTTGTCAGTGACAGTGCAGCCAGTATCAACCAAAGGTTTTTTGTGCTCATCGAGTACACCACTGTCTATTGTTTGGAAAAGCGATCTTCTATGCCAAATTCATCCACCAGCTTGTCAAACTCTTGGCGGCTGATGGTAATCATGGCTCCATGGCGCAGCTTTTCGGGTACAGCGTATTTGTCCCAGTCAGAGAAAAAGGTATAGCCCGAGATCTGATACCAGGGCCCGCTTAAGCTGTCGGCCACAGACAAGCCATAAGACACTCCCGGGTACTGCTCATAGTAGAGATACCAAACCTCTCCGTTGGGGGAGGGGATCAGCATGGGCGCTTCACGAAAATTCGGGCTTATGGGGTCGCTCAACTCTTTGTATGGCCCCAACAGGTTGTCAGAGCGCGCAATGCGAATGGTTTTACCCGTTACCCAATCCAGAGTCGGGTAACGCTCATCTTTGATCACCGCCCAGTAGCTTCCCTCAGCTTTGCGAATAAAGACATCAATGGTACCCATATCCCAGTCAAGCAAGCGTTTGGGCGGCCCTTGAAAGTGCTTTAAATCTTTGGACAAAACGTAGAGCGTTCGCTGGCTGGCCCAATAGCGTTCCGGGTCTTCCTTTGTGCCTTCTTTATGCGGGGTGTGCCATGTCATCAAAAACTGCTTTGACGCTTCATCAAAAAACAGCTTGGGGGCACCAATCCGTTGCAGGGCCTGCGAATAACCAGGCGTTGCTTTTAGCTCGGGCCGGTAAGTGCTGTGCAATGTCCACTGGATGAGGTCTTGAGATGACCAAATATTGATATCGGGCGAAGAGTCCGAGGTATTCCCGGCAATATAGTAAGTGCCATCCGGCCCGCGGGTAATGTCAGGGTGCCCCTGATATTCCGGAAACACGCGTTTACCCTCGTTCAAACGGTACCAGTGCAGTCCATCGGTACTGACCGAATAGTACAAACGCCCGTAGTCGGCGTGCGTCATATGGGCGAACAAGTATGCCTCATGAACGGGCTTTTCACCTTTCTCCACCTGCCCAGGTGGATCCGGCTGCTGGGCCAGCGCGCCCGCCCCTATAAACAGCGTCGCGAAAGTCGCAACAGTAACTAAACGGTGTGCTATTTTCATACGTCAAAATCTCGTTAAACGATCAGGGAATTTCAGCCCCGGCACCTCGAAAAACCCTCACGATGCCGGGGGTAAAAGGGACGTTGCTTCGGCCTACAGCAAATCCAACTTCCAGCGCTGGCAGTCACCGCCCAGCCATTCCCACTGCTGCACATTCTGACCATCAGCGGTTGAGCAGGCATCCACATCCAGCACACGCCCACTGTTGCGATTAACCAACCGATAGAAACCCTCTCCCACCGGTTCAATACGCCACTGCTGACAGCTCGCACTGTTAGCCGTCCATTGCTGGGCATTGCCACCATTACCCGTCGCACAGGCGTCAATATCCAGGGCCTGGCCACTCAGATGGGAGCGAATCTCGTACCAGCCATCGTCAATATGCGTCAGATCCCAGCGCTGGCAGTCCGCTCCGTTCCAGGGCCATTGCTGAACATTGGCACCAATGGCAGTGGAACAGCCTTCCACGTCGAGCACTTTGTCGCTGTGTTTGGCGGTCAGTCGGTAAGTACCATTGGCCCAGGGCACATTGAATTCGCCAATGCCAACAAACATTCGGCAATCCCGATTGGCTAACTGGATGATTTCCGTTCCGCCATTTCGAGCGACAAACTGTGTGCTGTAGTTGGAGCAGGGGTTGGTACCATCACTGGGGGTCACCAGAGGTGCTTCGCGCTCGGCCCACAAGCCGTTTCCGTTATTGTTGTTGACCATGTACACCCGGCCGTTACGCGCCAGGTTATTGCCGGCACCATCGCGTAATACCTGTCCGGCAACCAACAGTTCACCGTTGGCGGTGCCATTATCAATCCACGTAACCGTAGGCGCGTGAGAGAAATGATTACCGGACACCGATTCAATGCGAGTGCCAATGTTCGCCGGACTGCCCCAGCTGACTGCATCCGAAGAGTGACGGTAGAACGTGTCGCAGTTGTAGGTCGCTCCACAAATCTCATACACCATGATGTAGTCATTGTTTGGCAGACGGATAACGGTCGGCATGCCCGGCCGCTGAATGGTATCGGCGATGGCAATGTCAATCTGTTCAGCCCCCCAACTTACGCCGCCATCCGTCGACACTTTATGTGCGATCAACTGATTGTAGCCAGATCCCTTGTGCTCCTCGGTGGCGTAGTACATAACCAGTCGCCCTTGAGGGTCCACCGTAAACTCAGCTTCCCACAATCCGGTACTGCCGGTTACGGGTGATGAGAGATAAGACCACGTGTAGCCATGGTCCATACTTTGATAAATTTTCAAAGCCCGACTGGCCGGTGCCGCGCCATTGTGTGCCGACACGACCCAAAACAATGTACCTGCCGCCGTACTCCCCAGGTTTTGGGGCACTTCGTACAGTTCCGAGCAGCAGGTATTAGCGAGCTGATTTTCGTCGATGGTAGCAATTTGCGACCAGCTTTCACCGTCATCAGTGCTCTGGTAAATATGGCCCGCGCCGATCACATCAAAACTCGCGATCAGCCGACCATTGGCGGCGCCGCTGGCCTCCAGACGAATGAGTCTCGGGTAAAAGGAATCCACATCTTCCAGCATGACTTCATTGGCCAAGGCGCCCGGGGTGACAAACAGGCAGAATAAAATTGTCCACAAACAGGTATACAGTGAAGATTTCATAGCGGGTCTCCATATTGACATTATTTTCAGGTCGACCAGACCGCTGGGCGTGCTCCGGTGCTTAAGCGTTTGCTTGGCACCGGTTTGCCCCTGGCATTGATTAAGCGATGGGGAATCAGTACGTAGGGTTGTCCTCCGTCAGCGTTTTGAAAATGTCGATTTCGCTTTGTTTGTAAGGCGAACCATCCCGATGCAACAGATCGTGAAACCAAAGCTCCGGTTCCGGGCTGCCGGGCTCTGAGCCCCAGGGGAAAATCGTATTGCTCTTGCCGCTAACCAGGCCCCAGTTGATGGCGCCTACTTTCTCCTGTTTCAGCAAAGGCAGATGGCTCTCTACCAGAGAATTATTCGTGCGGGCCATCCACTCGGTACAAATCACCGGTCGGCCCATACCCTGCATTTCATGGATGCTGCGCTCCATCGCTGCAAGATCGTTGTATTGGTGGAAGGTGATGATGTCCGAATGCATTTTTTGGTAGGCATTGAGCAGCTCAAAACCTTCCGACCAGTTCCATATTCCAGCGGTCACTGGCTGTGATGGATTTCCGGCACGCACCCAAGCGAAGGCTTTTTGCAAGAGCGGCAAGGATTTTTCCTCGCGCCCGGTATTGCCCGGCTCGTTATACACATCCCAATAGAGTATGCGGTCATCGTTGGCAAACCGACTGACAACGCCCGTTACATAGGTTTCCAGCCGGCCCCAGTTTTCGGGTTGATCTTTCACTGATGCTACCGGGCTTTGCACCCACCCCGAGTTGTGTACACCCGGTATCGGTGCTGGCTGCTCACCTATTTCAGCCGTGGGATTCCAGCAGTCATCAAAGAAGACAAAGTTGGGCTTGATACCATGCTTATCGGCGATAGACAGGAAGGTGTCAATCCGCTCCAAAAAGCCTTCCGAGTCCGCCTCCCAAGCCAGATCGTGAAGGTAGACTCTGACCGTATTCACACCAAAGTCGGCCGCCCAGCCCAACTCCCGATCAATAGTTTCGGGATCAAAACTGCTCTCTTGCCACATTTCCAGTTGATTGATTGCTGTACTCGGCAGGAAGTTGACGCCTACCAACCAAGGCAGTTGGTCGTACCATTCGTTTGCTTTCTCCCGACTCCAGCGTTGATCACTGGACCCGTCGATGCCAAGGTGCTTCTCTGGCAAAGCTGCACAACCTGCAAGCACGGCCAAGAAAAGCAATGTCATCAAGGTGCTGTAGCCTGTTCGAATCATATTAAGTTCTCTCATACCCATTGATCCCACTATTAGTTCGCCACCGAGAACCGGTAGATGGTTTTGGAGGTGAAACTCTCACCGCCACGCAAGGTGGTGCGTGGGAAATGAGGCTGATTGGGTGAGTCAGGATAGTGCTGAGTCTCCAGAGCGAGCGCGCCGCGATACGCATAGGCCACGCCTTCTTTGCCTGTTACGCTGCCATCGAGAAAGTTACCGGAGTAAAACTGCAGACCGGGCTGATCGGTTAAAACTTCCATCTTGCGGCCTGAGCCGGGATCGGTTAACACGGCCGCCAGATGCATTTGCCCTTCAAATTCTGATCGGCGCAGCACCCAGTTGTGATCGTAACCACCGCCAAAACTCAGTTGTTCGTGCTTTGCTTTAATGTCGCGACCGATTGGTTTGGGTTGGGTAAAATCAAACGGGGTTTTCTTGACAGAGAGAATCTCACCCGTCGGGATCAGGGTTCTGTCCACGGGCGTATAAAAGTCGGCGTTAATCTGTAACGTGTGGTCCAGGATTGAACCATCACCTTGCCCCGCAAGGTTAAAGTAGCTGTGCTGGGAGAGATTCACCACGGTGTCGTCAACCGCCGAGCTTTGATAGTTGATCTCCAACGCATTGTCATCGGTAAACACGTAAGTAACCGCGACAAACAACTCCCCTGGGTAACCTTCATCTCCATCAGCCGACACGGTCGAAAAACGCACGCCGGCGCCACGACCTGTGTCGACCACCTGACCTTGCCATAAAAGCTTATCAAAACCCAGATTGCCACCATGCAGATGGTTTTGGTCATTATTGGTTGCCAGGGCGTACTCTCTACCGTTCAGGCTGAACCTACCTTCGTCAATGCGGTTGGCGTATCGGCCCACCACAGCCCCAAAGTAGGGACTATCGGTTAGGTAGGGCGCCGGCTCGTCAAAACCCAGCACCACATCGTCTAGCTTTCCGGTCCTATCCGGCACCTTGAGCGATACAATAATCGCACCCAGATTCGTCAGCTGAATACTTGCACCACTGCTGTTTTTAATGGTGTACCGGTCTACTTTACGGCCATCAGCCAGTTTGCCAAATTCGTCTACCACTACTTTCATACGACTGTCTTGCTCCGCCAAAGCCCAACCGGCACTTAACATGCCTACGGCAACCAGTATTAAGGTTCCAATGCGTTTCATGACTCACCTCTATCATTATCGGTGTTGTTACTTATCCGTTCTCGAAGCACCTTCAGCCTACTTCGGCATTGGCTGTGGTGACACGGTTGGCCCCCAGGCCTCGAGTATATCCGGGCCATTTTCCTGAGGCACAAACTGCATCCGATCGATGGACATCTGGCGTGGCTCAGTAGTGTAGAGATCGTTGTGCTGGTGATAAACGATAAACAACTCGCTGTCATCGGGTGATCTCACCAGACTGTGATGCGCTGTACCGTGAGCGTAGCTGGTGGACTTCATGATCGGATTGTTTTCATATTTCGACCAAGGGCCCAGTGGATGGCTGGCCGTGGCATAACCCACGGAGTAGTGTGGACTCTCAAAGTGGCTGCCTGAATAGGTCAAATAATAAACACCTTTGTGTTTAATGATTTCCGCCCCTTCAGCCACATTCGCCATGTGTGTCTCCCAGGGTTCTTCCGGGCTGATCATTAGTTTGACGGTGTCAGACTTAATCGTTTTCATATCATCATTAAGTTCGGCACCCCATATGTGATTGCCATTATCAAAGCCCACATAATAGAAGTAGCGCTTGCCGTCATCGTCTTCAAAAACATAGGCATCGATTTTTATGGATTCAGGGGCCATAGGCTCCTTCACACTCTGCACGAATGGCCCCAGTGGCGATTCTGAAGTGGCTACGGCGATCCGCTCGTCCACCGCATAATAGAGATAAAAAACGCCGTCGCGCGCCACAATGTCCGGAGCCCAAAAGCGCGACTCACCCCAGGAGTCTTCGTTTTTCAGTACAAAGCCCTGATCTTCCCAGTTCACCAGGTCATCCGAGGTATAAAGCCTAATACCATTTACCATCGTGGGGTAATCAGGCGTGTAGGTACAGTAAGCATAGTAGCGGCTCTCATGTTTCATCAGGCCCGGATCAGCGCAGCCGGGCTGCACGGGATTCTGGTAACTGATCTGGGGGACTGATTTTTCAAATGCAGTGACCTTCACCTCTTTAAAATCAGCGCTACCACTTGCAACCCTCAGGGCTAAGTCACCACTAGTGTAAGTAGAATCAACGGCGTCGTATTTGGGGAACTGATTTTCGGCCAACGGGTTGTCGTTAACGTACAGCACATAGTTATCGCCACTAACCTCTAGGCGTAACGAGTACCACACACCCGGCTCAACGCTAACAGAGCGGCGCGCCATTTCTTTATTGCCCTTCAGTAGAAATACGGTGTGGGATTTAGCATCAAGCCCAGTGTAAAAACCTTTAAAATTCTCTGCCCCGGTTTGCGCATGAAAGGCCAAGCCCGCATTGGCATTCGCATCCGACAACCGAACCTTTGCTTCTACTGCGTAGGATGTCAGCGATGGAGTGTCCAACCGCTGACGCTCGCCACTGCTGAGTCGATAGTCGGCACCGGACTCCGTTGTCGTTGGAGCATTAACCTTGGATTCGTTACTGCAGCCAAGCATGGCGATACAGGTGAAAAATGCCAAAATCACATATCTCATAGACGCATTCTCTTTGTTATCAATCATCGGTTTTCAGGTCCAGCCTAGCTGATTGTCTACAGGCTTCTAACGCAGGGAAGCATTCTTCTTACTCTTGGTGCGACACCACGACGGTAAACTGTGTCTGGGTTTCAACGTCGGGATTATCGACGCTGCTCACCCGCAGGACCCCTTGATAGTGAGTGGTGACCGTGTTGACCGAGCCACCTGGCGCTGCATTACCGCCACCGCCTCCACCGCAGCTCGACAACATCAGAACCACTGTAGCCAAAGTGGCACACACCGCCAATTTGATTCGTCCGCTGCGCACAAGCAACATGCTGCAAAACCAGGGCACTAACAGGGCGCCGGCCATTAGGGTTATATCCGCCGGGCTCAGGCTCTGGACCAGAGCTTCAGGTATTACAGTAAAACTTACGGATTGCTCCCTATCACTGAGCAAGGTTACCGGAGACTGAGAAAGCTCGACACGTCCCTCTAGCCCTTCGACCTGCAAGTCGAGCGTATAGTCGCCATCAAAGCCATCACTGACTCTGAGGTGTACGGTGCCCGTCAGAGTCTCCCCTGCACTCCCTCGAACCTCATCCACCTGCGCCCGAACGCCACCAAGCGGCGCGACGTTAAACCAGGTTCGACACACCCCGTCATCGGCAAAATCAGAGGACAACTGCAGTAATTTCAACCCACCAGAAAGAGGCAACAGTGGTGAAGAATAGTTTTCACAATAGTTAACGCTGGTTCCCGCGGGAAGGTCCACTGGTGTGGGAGCATCGTAGGCATACCATTCGCCATTAACAGGGTCTGCGCTGGAGTTGATAAATACCGTTGCGCCATTGCCTGGTTGGTCTGCGCCACCTTTAACCAACGTATGCCCCTGCAGCAGTAACTGCTCGCCGCCACTGGCCTTGGGCGCCAGAGCCAATGTTGGGGTTGCCCAGAAAGTCAATCCATCCGGGGTTTCTACTGCTCGCCCGAGGTCAGTGGGATCCCCCCAGTCCAGCCCATCTTCTGACAACCGATAGTAGGTGGCGCAATTCAGGCCACCGCAAATCTCATAGCTCATCATGAACTGACCACTTGCCAGGCGCACGACCTCCGGCATGCCTGGCCGATCATTTGGGTTAGTGCTGGCCACCACGTTCACCGGATCGCTCCAATTGATACCATCTGAACTCTTGGTATAGCGGAGTGTTTGCGAGTGATTCTGCGGCGTCTCATCAGCGAAATAACACACCAATTCGCCGGTCTTTGCGATGACAAACTCGGCCTCCCAAATGCCGCCCTGCCGCTTAGGGGCCTGAGCATCGACGCAGTTGCTTAGGTAGTCCCAACTCTGCCCTTGATCGACGCTGTGATAAATTTTCATCTGCATGGGAGTGTCTGCAGCTTCCTGCCCTACGGAGCCGGCCCAAAGCAAGGTGCCAGCTGCTAACTCGTTGACGGCACTGGGCAACTCATAGAGCCCCCCGCAACACAATCCTGTCAGAAAATCTTCATCGTAAATTTGACTGAGCCGCTCGAAGCTCTCGCCCTCATTCCGACTCACAAAGATATCCGCATGGCCCTGACCACCGGCAAAGCTGGTGACGCTGGCAATGATATCACCGTTATTTTCAGGATCGGCTTGATGGTTGAGCTGCACAAGGCGCGGGTAGAGCGCATCGTCCGAGCTGATCAGTTGAGGCTCACTGGCCTTGGCAACCAAACCAAAGATTAACAACGTACTCAGTAGTAGCGTGGCGACACTTCGGCTCAGTTTGGCAAATGTTATCTGCATTATCTTGCCTTTACTCTGACTGTTGGGTGTAAAAAAGGCCGGGCAAGTCATTGCACCCACCCGGCCAAACCATGCGCGTTAAAAGCGAGCGCGGATACTGGCTCCCCAGAATGTATCGTCAATTCTGATATCGTGGGGGAACAGCTCAGTGTCAAAGTAGCTGTAGTACTTACCACCATTGACATTTACACCATCGAGGCTAACGGTAACTTGTGGCGTAATGTCATAACCGATCGACAAATCCAGGCGACCGTTGGCTTTAACGGTATTGAATTTCGCACCGTCATCTGGAGTGACCAGGCCGCCACCAAAGTAGCCGTCATCGAATGACGAGCGCCAGTTGTACATGACCCGCGCGGTGATGCCGTACTTTTCATAGAGCACACCGACGTTGTAAGCGTGCTTTGATACCCCCAGCAGTGGCTCGCCTTCCAATGGATCGCCCTCGGTATCAATGGAGGAATCGGCAAGGGTATAGTTTGCAGTCAGGCCAAGACCATCGAAGCCCTCGGGCAAAAAGTCCAGGAACCATTGGGCACTCAACTCTACCCCTTGCAGACTGGACTCACCAATATTGCGCGGACGGGTAACGCTGTATTCAATGCCGTCAATTTCTTCAATCTCGGTACCCGCAGCTACTCGCCCTTCAATCGTGCGATAGTAAACCGCTGCCGACATGTACGAGGAGTCGCTGAAGTAATACTCGATAGTGGCATCATAGGCATCCGACTCTTGCGGCTCCAGATCGGGGTTACCGCCACCGCCGGTCGGGCGAATGTTGGCGTTCAACGGCACATCATAGGTTAACCCTGGATTGAGATCGCCAAAGAAGGGCTGTGCCTGGGTTTTTGCATAAGTAAAGCGAAGTTGCAGATCGTCCGTCAGTTGTAGGCGGGCCGATGCATTCGGCAGGAAGGTGCCATCAGACGTATCGCGGGTCTGCGGCGTAAGCTCACCATTGACGCGGCCGGTGCCGCTCAGGCTGCGGTCAGTGTGGCTATAGCGAACCCCGATAAGACCGTCGAGCAAAATACCCGAATCAAACTCCAAACCGTATTTAGCTTGCAGATAAACAGAGCTGGTGGTTTCACTGGCATCGTAGTTGCGTGAGGGATCCCAGGCCGGATCGCCCGGCTCGGCGCCATAGAGCTCGCGTAACACATCTGTATTATCACGTAAAAAATCCGGGTCGGGGGTATACCAGTGCTCTCCGTTATTAATAACCGGAATAGTATTTGGAGATTCAATCAAGAAATCATCTGGCAAGCCGGACTCGCTCACCAGAGTCACGCGATTACCGCCTGGCGCTCCAGGGCCGCCCGGCGCATTCGAGTAAAAACTGGCATCACGATCAATGATGCGCCCACCGAACTGAATCTCCTGAATAAAGCCCTCTTCGAGCTTGTACTTACCGTCTAAACGGATCGCGTTGGCAATAGATTCCGCTCGGTTGTAGTCCTGAAAAAGACTGTTGGCCAGACGGAAATCATCAGGTGTGCTCAACGGCGAACCGGGCATGACCGTAGTACCGTGGCTGTCATCGTTGACAATAATATTAACCGCGTCAATCTGCTTGCCAATATCAACAATGGTATTGCGATTGCCGTTTTCTGACTCCACGCGGGAGAGGTCCACATTCAAATCCCAGCGATCAGAGGTGTACTTCACGCCGCCGCCAAACACATACTGGTCGGTCTCACCGGTTTTTGCCTGCGTGGAGGTCAGACCGGGCACATTGTTAAAGGTAGCCGTTTGCCCCAAGCGTAGGGATTGAATAACACTGGAGTTAGCATCGTAGAAACCGGCGTCGTTGACCGGCGCGGTAAACTCCTCGCCATTGGTCGTCACACCAGTGACACTTTGCGCCGCAAAGATGTCAGAGAAAATAAAGTGAGTGGCAAACTCAGCCCGATAACCAGCGTAGAGCGCATCGGCATACACTTCCAGATTTTCAGTGGGGCGCCATTGGTAGTAGAGGTTTGCCTGAGGACGCTGATATTCACCCGTGTCTGTAAGGCCACCCACACACGTCGGAAGTACGACACCCGCCGCACCCTGAGGACCGTTGGTGCCGGAGCGCGGGTCACAGTTAAACGAAATCGGTCGATTAAAATCCTGATCCGAATAAGACACATCAACCAAAATACCCATTTCACCGACATCTGTATCAAAACGGTTGGACACCAGAATACCACCAGTCAAGCCGAGCTCTTCGACTTCATCGCCATACATGCCTCGCAGGTTTGTGGCGACAGTAAGACCCTCATCAAACGCCAGGGGCTTAACGCGAGTCAAATTGATGACCCCGGCAATACCACCTTCAATCAGATTGGCAGAATTGGATTTGTAAACCTCGGCCCCTGACAGCGCCTCGGCGGGCAAGTCCTGGAACGCAAAGCCACGACCCACGCCGGTAAAGATTTCGCGACCATCCAATGTGGTCACAATATCGCCAATACCGCGAATCAGGGGGCTGACAATTTCATTGTTAAAGTTGTTCACCACTTGGATGCCAGGCACACGCTGCAAAGCGGCCGCTACGGTATTGTCTGGGAACTTGCCAATGTCCTCAGCGACAATGGCCTCAACCACCTGATCTGCGTCACGTTTAATATCGGCGGCTTGATTTAGACTGCTGCGCAACCCTCGAACCACAACAATTTCTGTTAAGACTTCATTATCAGCATCTGTGTTTTCACTGTTTTGCTGAGCGACCACCGGCGCGCCCCCAGCGATCAACACTGATGCGATGGCGCTGCTGAGTAACTGCTTCTTATACTTATATTTCATACTGCCCTCCTAACCTGACGTAAATCAGAAAGCTTCTTTTATTATTTACTGGCTCGATCCGAGCAAGATCGGCCAGACCCAAAAAAGGTAAACGTTTACCTTTTTAAGATTTTAAAAATGCCCCAAGAGGCATTTTTAACAGTAGGTAAACGTTATCCCTAACTATATACTCTTAGCCAGTTAACGCAAGCCTTTTTAATGGGTAAACGTTAACTTTTTAACGTTATCGAGAACGTAATAATAAATAGTTCTAAAAAAGGAAAGAGTTATCCTCCCTTTGCCTCTCGAGCACTCACCACCATGCGGTATAAAAGGCGATCAAAATCAGCACGACGGCCAGACTGGCCAAGTTGAAACCGCCCGTTGTCGCAAAATCGACTTCATCGAGCTTGACCGCCTGCTCTTTCGTTGCACCCTTCCCAAGTAGCGACACGACAACAGCCGCCAGCACACAGAGCAAAAACACAAGTCCAACTCTGTCCATAAATGGCAACTCAGGCCAAAGCAATTTAAAAGCGAGGCTGAGCACGGCCGAACCTACTGCAGCCACCAGGCCTCCAGTAGCCGTTGTCTTCGACCAGAACATCCCCAATACAAACAGCACCACGATCCCCGGGGTAAAAAAACCGGTAAACTCTTGAATGTATTGGAATGCCTGATCAAACTGCCCAAGCAGAGGTTTAGCAGCGAGCATGGCAACAATCAACGCTGCCAAGCTGATCAATCTTCCCACGCGCACATAGTGTTGTTGACTTTTGCCCGGTTGCTTGCCAGCGTAGATATCCATGGTGAAAATTGTCGATACACTGTTGGTCATAGACGCCAGAGAAGACACTATCGCCGCCACCAAGGCCGCAAAAATCAAGCCTTTAATGCCCACAGGCATTAAATTCATCAGCGATGGATAGGCTTGATCGGGCTTGCCCAAATCCGGTACTAACAGAACTGCCGCAATACCCGGCAACACCACAATCAAAGGCATGAGCAATTTTAAAAACGCTGCAAATACAATCCCTTTTTGCGCCTCGGTTACACTCTTTGCCGCCAAGGTGCGCTGAATGATGTATTGGTTAAAGCCCCAGTAAGACAGATTCATTATCCATAAGCCACCAATCAATACCGAGATCCCGGGCAAATCCATGTAGTGCTCGTTCTCCCTGGCGAGAATCATGTCGAATTTTTCCGGAAGCTCTGAAGAAAGGGTCATGAATCCCTGAACGACGCCACCGTTATCCGATATCAAATTCAGCGCCGTGTAAGACAAAAACAGACCACCCAATACCAACAATACCACTTGGATGATGTCGGTCATGGCAACGGCTTTTAAGCCACCGTAAAGCGAGTACGCCAGGGAAAATACTCCGAGAAAAACCATGCCATAGATTAGATCCACTCCGACGATGGTGTTAATTGCAAGAGCTCCCAACCAGAGCACGGCCGTCAGATTCACGAAGACATAGACACCCAGCCAGAACACCGCCATGACAATTCGGACCCGGTGGTCATAGCGCTGCTCCAAAAATTGGGGCATGGTGTATATTTTGTTTTTCAGAAAAATCGGCAGAAAGTACTTTCCCACCAGGATCAAGGTGATAGCGGCCATCCATTCGTAAGAGGCAATCGCTAATCCGACTTGATAACCCGAGCCGGACATACCAATGATCTGCTCGGCCGAAATATTAGCCGCAATCAAGGATGCGCCTATTGCCCACCAAGGCAAGCTATTTCCCGCCAAAAAATAGTCATTAGTGTTTTTTTCGTGGCCCGACTTTTCTCTCGACACCCACCAGGCGATGCCAATCAGAGCCACGACGTAGACCACAAAAACGGCTAAATCCAGAGTCTCAATATTCATTGCGCTTTGCTCTCGCTGTTATACATTATTGTATTTTCGGTCGCCGCCCTATCGGGAAAACGCGCCGTCTTCTGCGGTACAGATATACACCTTTTCTTCAAAACCGGTCTTTGCTTGATACTTATCGGCCACTACACGCTTGACGTCGTCAACCAGCACTGTTGGGCAAAGAGCAACTATGCAGCCACCAAAGCCGCCGCCGGTCATGCGCACGCCGCCGGTATTGCCGATCACTGAGTGCACAAGATCCACCAGATAGTCAACCGGCTCGACGGTAATCTCAAAATCATCACGCATGGACAAGTGTGACTCGCGCATCAGCGTACTGACCAGATCGTAGTTTTTCTCACGCAGGGCGCTGTACATTTGCACGGTACGCTGGTTTTCCGTAACGATATGTCGGGCCCGGCGGAACTCTTTGTCCGTAAGAGAGGTCTTCCCCTTTTGCAGAAGGTCATTATCAGCCTCTCTGAGCGAGGCCACTCCGAGCTTTAGTGCGGCGGCCTCGCACTGCTGACGGCGCAGATTGTACTCACTGTCGACCAAACCACGCTCGACATTGGAGTTAATGATCACAATCTGATGGTCAGCCGATATGGGCGTGTGCGCTTCCTCCAGCGTGCGGCAATCGAGCAGCATGGCGTGACCCTTTCGGCCATTCGCCGAGATTAACTGATCCATAATGCCGCAGGAGCAACCGACAAACTCGTTCTCGGCACGCTGGCCAATTCTCGCCGCCTCAACGCCATTTAATCCCAGGGAGAAAACGTCGTTCACCGCTTTGAGCAAGGCAATTTCAAACGATGCCGATGAACTCAGGCCGGCGCCGCGCGGCACATTACCGGAGACCAGAAGGTCCAAACCCTCAATTGGCCCCACCGTCTCTTGCAGCACCTTAAGCACCCCACGTACGTAGTTACTCCACGTAGAGTTTTCATCAAAGCCAATTTCACCTGTTAACGTGAAGCTATTGCGCTCCCCGCCAAAATCCAGAGCGATAATATTCACATGGCGGTCTGTCCGGGGAGCGGCCAACACTTGAGTGCCAAAGTTAATGGCGGCGGGAAACACAAACCCTTGATTGTAATCGGTGTGCTCACCGATCAAATTAACCCGGCCCGGCGCAAACGCCGACACCGAATGGCGTTGATGAAAATATTTTTCAAAGTGACTAAACAGCATGACACCACCAAATCGATTTATTGTTTGCTTTTGTAGTGAAGGCTGGGCAGCGAGCGTAGCCGTTCTGCGGCCTGCTCCGGCGTAATGTCTCGCTGCGCTTCGGCCATCATTTCATAGCCCACCATAAACTTGCGCACCGTGGCGCTACGCAGTAACGGTGGGAAGAAATGTGCGTGCAGCAACCACTCGGGGTGGTCATGCCCATCAAAAGGCGCCCCGTGCCAACCCATAGAATACGGAAAAGAAGTATTAAACAAATTATCGTAACGCGTTGTTGTTTCTTTGAGTATGTCAGCCAAGCGGTAGCGCTGCTCATCATCCAGCTCAGTCATACGCATCAAAGGCGCACGCGGCAATACCAGTGTCTCAAATGGCCAAGCCGCCCAGTAAGGTACGACCACCACCCAATGATCGTTAAGACATACAACCCGCTCATTAAGTGCCAACTCGCGCTCGACATAGTCACTCAGCATGTTGCTCGCATGCTGAGCGTGATAAAGGGAAAATTGCTCGCATTTTTTCGCTACCAGTGTGGGCAATTGATTTTGCGCCCATATCTGGCCGTGCGGATGGGGGTTGGAGCACCCCATAACCGCGCCCTTATTTTCAAACACCTGTACCCATTGATAGCGCGCCGACAGCTCTGCGCACTGCTCCTGCCAACAACGAATAACCGCTTCGATCTGCTCCGCAGGCAGCTCGGGCAGCGTTTTTCCATGATCCGGAGAAAAGCAAATCACCCGGCTGCAGCCACTCTCAGCCGCCAGGGTGAACAGTGGATCATCACTGCAAAAGTCCGGACCCTGCTCGTGCAATGCCGCAAAGTCGTTGTCGAACACAAAGGTTGAGCGATATTCGGGATTACACTCGCCGTTGACCCGCTGATTACCGGCGCACAGATAGCAGCTCTCGTCGTAAGCGGGGCGCGCACCGTCATCGGCCGACTCTGACTGTCCCTGCCAGGGACGCTTAGCTCGGTGAGGCGACACCAGTATCCACTCCCCCGTCATAGGGTTGCGGCGGCGGTGGGGATGCTCTGTCGGATCAAAAGATTCGCTCATGGGGACAACCTGTACAACAGTAACTGTTTATCAATCTATTCAATGACTGGTATCACAATAACCAGCCTATAAGTCACGACGCTTACCAACCTTGCATTTCCTGCAGGGACAGCAAGTTAAACGTTTTCACTTTTGCGCCATTTAACTTTTTGCGGCGTTAGCGATAGCCCTCGGGATTCAACGACTGCCAGCGCCAGAGGTCAGCGGTCATCTGCTCAATACTGCGCTGCGCTCGCCAATTCAGCTCGCGCTCGGCCTTCGTAGTATCAGCCCAGCACTCGGCGATATCACCAGGCCGGCGCGGCTTAATCCGGTAGTCAATGGTTCGCCCCGAAGCCGCCTCAAAAGCCCTGACCATGTCCAGCACACTACACCCTCTTCCAGTGCCCAAGTTAAACCTGTGCACCCCGGGCCGGGCCGCCAGTTTCTCCAGCGCCGCCACATGTCCGGCCGCCAGATCCAGCACATGGATATAGTCTCTAACCCCTGTGCCATCGCGCGTTGGGTAGTCATCGCCAAATATCGACAAGCTCTCACGCTTGCCGATAGCCACCTGAGCAATAAATGGCATCAGGTTATTGGGAATACCGTTCGGATCCTCGCCAATCAAGCCACTCTCATGGGCTCCAGCGGGGTTGAAGTAACGTAAGACGACCACACTCAAAAGGCTGTTGGCGGCGGCCACATCAGTGAGCAGGGTTTCGACCATCAGTTTGGTGCGACCATAGGGGTTGGTCGCATTCAAAGGAAAATCCTCTCGAATTGGTACCGTCTCAGGGTTGCCATAAACGGTTGCCGAGGAGCTGAACACCAAACAACTCACGCCGTGGCGGCCCATGGCTGAGACCAATTCGCGGCTGCCGCAAAGGTTTACATCGTAGTATTCCAGTGGCTTTTCATTGGATTCACCTACCGCTTTGAGTCCGGCAAAGTGAATCACCGCTCCAAATTGATGAGCGGTAAACACTTGGTCTAGCGCCTCAGGATCACGTACATCGCCGCGCACACAAGGCACTTCACTCCCACTGAGCTGCTCGAGCCGCCCGATCACCTCGGGCTTGCTGTTGACGAAATTATCCAGTACGACCAGGTCATGCCCACTGGCCAGCAACTCTAGACAAGTGTGGGAACCAATGTAGCCAGCCCCACCAGTAACCAAAACCTTCACAGTATCACCTCATGGGTACTCGATTTTCGAACAGGGTATACGTTTTACCTAAAAAAGGGAAGATCTGAATCGAAAATGCAAATACGGCCAGTTTTATCGGGAAAATAGGGTTACATCCGGACAAATTGTCCGCTAAAATTCATAAAATAGAGGGGAAAGGTTTACACCCAATAGGAAAATCGAGGTTAAATGGCCACTATTAAAGACATTGCGGACGTCGCCGGCGTCTCGCTCGCAACGGTATCCAGAGTGATCAACAACGGCCCCAAAGTGGGCGATGCTACCCGCGAACGAGTCAAAAAAGTCATGGAAGAGCTGGGCTATCGCCCCAACGCCAACGCCCGCGCTCTGGTGACGCGCAAGAGCGCTTCGCTGGGCGTGGTGATCGCCGAGCTGCTGGATCCCTTCTTTGCCACCCTTGCCCACGGTATTGATGCCGTAGCGCGCCGACAGAATGTGCAAATTCTAATGAGTGCCGGCTCCATTGAAAAACAAACTGAACTCAAGGCCATTGACACTCTCCTGCAACACCGCTGCGAAGCCATGGTGGTGCACAGCAAGGCCCTGGACGACAAGACGCTGGTGGAGTTTGCCTCGCAGGTGCCGGGCTTTGTGCTGATCAACCGCTATATCGAAGAAATTGGGCACCGCTGCGTCTGGCTGGATAACGTCGCTGGCGGTCAGATCATGGCCCGCTACATGCTGAGCCAAGGTCATCAGAAATTTGCCTTGGTGAGCAGTAAATACCAGATTGACGACCCCTTTCAGCGCTTAACCGGTATTCAAAAAGAGCTGGCCGACGCGGGCATCGAGCTGCCCGACAGCCACATTGAATACAGTACGCCGGATCAGGAAGGTGGCGAGATCGCCATTCGCAACCTGCTCGCCCGCGGCGTCGAGTTTACCGCTGTGCTCGCCTACAACGACGCCATGGCCTCGGGCGCCATGACCATGCTGCAGGATCACGGGGTAACTATTCCGGCCGACGTGTCGATTATGGGTTACGACGATGTGCTTTTGGCCAAGTACTGCCGGCCCAAGCTCACCACCTTGCACTACCCTATTGAAATGATGGCCTCCAAGGCAGCCGACCTGGCTCTCGCCTACGCCGGTGGTAAAGTGCCCGAGCCCGGTGTGACCTTTAAATACACACCCACCCTGGTCAAACGCGAATCGGTTGTGGCCGTCAAGGCGCCCTAACCCCGGGACAGTTCAGCCTTCAGCAAAACCGCCGGGACATTGCTGCCCCGGCGGTGTTCGTTAAAGCGCGTACGGATCACTCACTAGCAAACGTGCGGATATAAGCCACCACATCTTTGAGTGCTTGCTCATCAGGCAGCATAGTGGCAAAGGTGGCCATTTGCTGGCCGGCAGGGTCGCGCGGGTCGCCGCCGCGGGCGCCGGAGCGGTAGTTTTGCAGTTGCGTCAGCAAATACCAGTCGGCCTGACCGGCGAGCGCCGGAGCCCCCAGCTCGCGATTGCCCTGGCCCTGAGGGCCGTGGCAGGCAGCGCAGGCGGCGTAGTGCTGTTTGCCCAACTCGGCGTTGCCCTCAATCGTCGCCGGCTGTTCGGCCCGCTCCAAACCTTCAAGATAGCGGGCCAGACTGGAAATGTTGCTGTTCGGCTGGGCCTCGGCTTTGAGAAAATCCAGTGCCGCGCGCATGGAGATGCCATTGGGGTCGCGAAAGTGCGTGCCGCGAACCCCTGCATGAAACTTCTGCAGCTGGGTTTGCGCGTACCAATTCTCGATGCCCGCCAGAGGCGGTGCCGCCTGGGCGCGATCACCCACGGCATTGCCACCGTGGCACCCGGCGCAGTGCTGGCCGTAGAGCGACTCACCCCAGGAAGCACTGCCCCACCCCCAGATCTGCGGCTCAAACACGTACTTGGCCTGGTACTCGGCGTAGGCATCCGCATTCACTCGCTCAAAGCTCAGCGCCAACCCCGAGGAGCGCAGCTTGAGCGCCATCTGTGTCTGAGTATCAGTGTCGTTGATGAGGGTCTGAAGGGCGTCAAGCTCCGCGGCGCTGGGCTCTGCTCCCCTTTCGCGCCAGACATCCAATGCCGCCAGGCTCATCAGGCCCAATCGCCCGGAGGGCAGGCCTTGCCAACGCGTGAGGGTGTTGCTCAGGTCCGCCGAGTTTGTCACAAGCACGCGCTTGGCGACCAGGTACTCAGGCGTTTGCTCCAGACGTTTAAAGCCCTGCAACAAATCACCGTCAACGAGAATATCGGCATTGTTCATCGCCTGCCAATAAAAATCCCCGTGATTCAAGGCCGCCAGGGTAAAGGCCTGCGCCGACCACTCGTCCACCGACAAGCGCGTACGCAACCGCAGCAATTGCTCGCCGGCGTTTTTTGAGGGCGGCAGCTCTGACAGCGCCAGTAGCGCCCATAGACGAGCGCGCGGGTCGGTGTCGTTAATCGCCTCGGCCGCCAGCGCCAGATCGGTCGGCGTGGCATTGTCCACCAGCGCCTGAACAGCGTTTTTGCGCGTGGCCCCTGATGGGTGCTTGAGCGCGGCCTGAATCGCTTCCAGTGCATCGCCGGAGGTGGCGGTAAACGCCCCCAGGCCGTGCAGCGTCCAGACCGCGTGGATCGAGGCCACGTCCAGACCCAGAGCATCGCGCCGGGGAGCACCGGTCAGCAGTGCCTGCAGCGCCGGCACGGCGTCCGCCCGCTGCTGCGCCACCAGCTTGCGTTGAGCGGTCAGGCGCCAGAACATATTGTCGTTCGACAAAGTCTCAACCAAAGTCGCGGTATCGGCA
Organism: Gilvimarinus algae; assembly: GCF_030518215.1. Taxonomy (GTDB): domain Bacteria; phylum Pseudomonadota; class Gammaproteobacteria; order Pseudomonadales; family Cellvibrionaceae; genus Gilvimarinus; species Gilvimarinus algae. The sequence goes on along the minus strand of NZ_JAULRT010000062.1, from coordinate 308,740 downwards.
CTGCTCAAGTCCAGTGGCTGGTAGGCTGGCGCATCCTTGGCCACAACGCGGTAGATGCGCCCGCGCTTGCGATCGCGCAGTGGATTAATGTGCGCATTGCCCTTGCCCATCTCGGCGTCAAAACCGGCCGACTCCTCAGAGGGCTGCGGATTGTGCTGAATGATAAAGTTGTACCAGTCGGCCACCCAAAGTTGCCCATCCGGCCCTACTTCCATGTGCACGGGTGATAACCACTCATCGCTACTGGCGATGATGGACCCCAAGTTCTTCGCCCGGTAACCAACGCTATTGGCCAGCGGCTCAATCGCAAACTGCCCGAGCAAATGCGCGGTGGGCTCACCGATAAACGCGCCGCGATTCCAAAAGCGCTCGGGGAAAGCGCGCGCGGTGTAAACATTCAAACCGGAACCTGCGGTGTAGCGGCCAATGTTATCCACCTGCAAATAGTTGTAGGTCACGGGAAAAATCTGACCAAACTCCTCAATCTGCGCCGCCAGTTGTGGGGACACTTCCTCGTGGCGACCGTAAACGTAGCTGCGCCACAGGGGCACATGCCACACAGGAGCGCCGTTGGCGGTGGAGCCAAACACTTCAAATTCTTCGTTAAACGCCAGGCCCCAGGCGTTGTTGCTCAGCTGCGCCACGGGCTCAATCTCGCTGCCATCGAGATTCATGCGGTAGAGCCCGTTTTGAAACGACTCGCCATTTTCATCTTCCGGTGCCTCAGAGTAACCGACCGAACCCCACAGGTGGTTGTCGTGCCCGTACTGTAAATTTGAGGGCCCGGCGTGAGTGTCCCTTGTGCCCCAACCGGTATTAAGCACTTCGCGCAGATCGGCTTTGCCATCGCCGGTGGTGTCTTTTAAAAACAGAAAATCCGGCGCTTGCGAAACAATAAAGCCGCCGTTGTAGGCCATGATGCCGGTTGGCACACTCAAGTTATCGGCGAAGACCTCGCAGCGATCCGCCCGGCCATCGAGGTCGGTGTCTTCGCACATGGTGATGCGGTCATTGCCCGCGCCGCTGTCGACCCGGTCATTGGGGTAATCCACCGACTCCACCACAAATAACCGGCCTTTTTCATCCCAGGTGAATGCCACGGGATTGACAATATCCGGCTCACTGACAAACAGTTGTAACTCAAAGCCCTCGGGCACCATGGTCAATGCCATAGAGTCTGCGACACTGAATGCCTCCTGAAACCGCGGCGCAGGTTCCACCCGACGGTAGTTGGGAATGGTCAGTGCGTCGCGATACTCGCCCTCGGGCAAAGTGGCCACCAGCGCCCGATTGGCCTCGCGCTTTTCATCGCCCACCGCCCAGAGAATGCCGTTAATCAGCAATTGATGAAACGCCGGCTGACGCCAGGTGCGTTCATCGTGACCGTAGGCGGTGTAGAACACGCGGCCCTCGCCCTGCTCGCGGGTCCAGCTCCAGGGCTCTTGCTCGCGCTGCATAAGCACCGTGCGCTCGTCTTCATTGTGGTCGCTGTGCACATAGGTTTCATCCCAGGTTTCAAAGGGCGTAAAGCCCTGCATCACCGGGTGGTCTTCCTGCCCGGGCACAATGGTCGCGGTGAACTCGCCAGCGCCATGGCTTGCAAAGCGGGCGCCCACCAAATCGACAAAAGCATCCGATTCACCAAAGCAGGCACTGGCACTGTGCACCGGCAAAAAGGCGCCGCCGCTTTCCACGTAGCGCAGCAGGGCCGCCTCCCGCTCGGGAGAGAGCTCAGAATAATTGGCGTAGAGCATGACCGCATCGACATCGGCCAGCCCCTGATCGCTTAAGCGCTCAAGGTCTTCCACATACTCCATAAAGATTTTTTCGCGCCCGAGCGACTGATTAAACAGTGGCGCATTGATGTGCGAGAGATGATACCCGCCACTGTCCCGGCGCTGATCGTGGCCGATAAATAACAGGTGGATAACGCCCTCTTGCTCACTCAACAGCGCCTCAGGCTTCGGCGCTTCTGGCTCGGAGTTGGAGCAGGCGTTTAGCAGCGGCCACACAAGGGCCAAGGCCACTGCGAAAAACCGTGGGCCCCAGGGGGCCCTTTTTGTGTTGTCTGGTCTCATAATCTTTATCACTTTTTTAATTATTGTTTGACCAATGCTATTGGTCCAGAGTAAAGGCGGGCATCGCCTTCAGCTCGCCACCGGCCAGTGCCGACTCGTGCGCTAAAATCCCGACACAAGTGATATTGGCCGACTCCACGACATTCGGGTAGGCGTTGTAGTTTTCCAGCACGGCGCGAATAAAGTTGTGCACCAAATGCGGGTGTGAGCCACCGTGGCCACCGCCCTGGGTAAAGCTCAGGTGCTCGTTGGCCTCGTCATAGACACCGTGGCCGGTAAACGCGCGGATTTCTTCGGGCAGCAGATGCGCGTAGTCCGGCACGCTGACTTTTTCGGGGGCTTCCGGCTCGGGCTTGCCGCGGGTGTGAATCACCGGGTCTTCGCCCTCCACCAGCGGCCACTCGTAGGATTTTTCCGAGCCGTAGACGTCAAAGCTCTCGCGGTACTGGCGGGCGGTATCGTACAGCGAGCGGTAAATACGCGCGCCCACGTCCGAATCCTGCATTTGAATATGACAGGACTCAATGGCAAAGGGCGAGCCGTAAATGCCGGCAAATTCATCGCGTATTTTGCCCGAGCCAATACATTGCACTTGGCTTGCCAGCTTGCGCTGCAAACCCAGCACGGGGCCAACACAGTGAGTGGCGTAGTGCATGGGCGGCATACCCTCCCAGTAGCTGGGCCAGCCGTCCATATCCTGCTGGTGACTCGCCTGCAAAAACTGAATGCGACCCAGCTCGCCGCGATCATACATTTCTTTAACAAACAGGTACTCGCGGCTGTAGACCACGGTTTCCATCATCATATAGACCTTGCCACTTTTTTTGGTGGCGTTAACGATGCGTTCGCAATCTTCAACACTGGTGGCCATGGGCACGGTACAGGCGACGTGCTTGCCGGCTTCAAGCGCCATAATGCTGTGCTTGGCGTGATCGCCAATGGGCGTGTTGATGTGTATGGCGTCCACATTCGGATCGGCCAGCATCTGCTCGTAAGAGGTATAGCGGCCGGCGCTCACGCCAAATTTGTCCGCCAGCTCGTTCAGGCTTTGCTCGTTGCGCTGGCACAGGGCAACGACTTCGGCGTTGGGGTGCGCCTGATAAATCGGAATAAATTCCGCACCAAAACCCAGCCCTACTAATCCTACGCGCAATGTCTTGTTTGTCATGGCTCCTCCTGGGGAAACGCTTTGCGTGATTATTAAACGGGCGCCGCCCAGCGGCGCAGAAACTCCAACCCCTTGCGGGCAAATTCGTCTTGCGAGCTGGCAAAGCGGCGCCAGATACACACGGCTTCGGCCAGACTGGAGGCGTCGGGGGAAAAACTCTCAATGGATACCTTGCCGTCGTAACCCACCGCCGCGAGGCCCTCGCGCAAGCCGGCCCAATCGCTGTTCCCCTCGCCGGGTACGCCTCTGTGGCTGTCGGACACCTGCACATGCACCAACTGCTCACCGGCCTGCTTAACGGCCGCGCAGAAGTCCACCTCCTCGATGTTCATATGAAAGCTGTCCAGGGCGATGCCCAGGTGCGGGTGATTGACATCGGCGAGCATTCGTCTGGCATCGCTAACGGTGCAGATCATGTCGGTTTCAAAGCGGTTGAGCGGCTCGAGCCCGAGCTTTACGCCGCGCTCGGCGGCTATACCGGCCAGGCGGTTAAGGTTGCTGGCCGAGCGCTCCCATTCGCCGCGGCGCAGCGCTTCGCTCGCCAACCTGGGTTTGCCCACGGGCGCGTAGAGCGGCCCCGCCAGGACTTGAGAACCCAGGCCCTCGGCCAGGGCGAGGCAAGCGCTGAAATAGTCCATCGCCCTTGCCAGCGTCTGCGGGTCTTGCGTGCTCAGATCGCGCTCACCCACCACGGCGGTGCAGATAACCGCTTCGAGCCCAAGATCCTTTAACACCGGGCGCAGCCGGGCAGCGTCTATGTGCGCCGGGTCTTCCACGGGCAACTCGACAAAATCAAACCCCATGCGGGCGATGGTTTCCAGCAACGCCGTCTGGTCGCTGGTAAAAGGGGATGTCCACAGCCAGGTACTGGCGCCAAATTGCATGTTACAACTCCCGGTTCATTATATTTATGGCTGGCCACATGCTAGCGCCATTACCGGGTAGTGGCTTGTACCTTGTCGTAAAAAAATTGTATTATTTCGACATGACTGATCTGGACGCCTGGCTCTCACAGCTCGACCCGCGCCACTCTGCCGCGCGGATTTTTGAGTTTATGCCGAGCGTGCTCTACTTCGTCAAAGACCGCTCCGGGCGTATCCTCACGGGCAATCAGGCCTTTGCCGAGCGCTGCGGCTGCGCCAGCGCAAAAGAACTCTACGGCCGCCGGGACGACTCCCTCTTCCCCCGCTATATGGTGGAAAAATTTCGCCGTGACGACGCCACCGTTTTTCGCACCGGCGCCCCACTGCACGGCCTGATTGAATTATTCCCCACCCGCGAGGGCCTGCCGGAGTGGTGCGTCACTCACAAGGTGCCACTGTTTGATCTCACAGGTGAGGTGGTGGGCCTGTGCGGCATTGTGCAAAGCTACGAGCGCATGTCCGATCACCCCGAGCAGCCGGTGTTTAAAGTGGTGGAGCACATTCGCGCCCACTACGCCGAACGCCTGAGCATTCCCGACATTGCCCGGCAGTTCGGCTTTTCTCAGCGGCAGCTGGAACGCCGCTTTGCCGATACCTTTGGCGCCAGCCCGCGCGAGTACATTATCCGGCTGCGCACCCTGGTGGCCTGCGAACATTTGCGCAGCGGCAATGCACCCGTTTCTGAGGTCGCACTCGAGTGCGGTTTTTACGATCACAGCAGTTTTATTCGCCATTTCAAACGGATATTGGGCGTCACGCCCCTCGCCTACCGCAAACACCAGAGCGGACAAGCCGGGTACTAGCAGGCTGTTAACGCTGATTGAATACACCTGCTGGAAACCAGTTTTGTTTCCAGCCCTTCGATATCACTTTCGAATTCATAGCGATACAGAAGTGTCCCGCCATCCCGGTACAGAGGCTTTATCAGGTACACCTGTACTGCCACAAAACGCCAGCTGTGAATCTGTATTGCCTCGCCTCTGCGCCTTAGTCTGAGCACTCGACGAGCTGCAGAACAAGGCGCACAAAAATGCTGGAAACACTGATCGCCCAGATGGGCATTATTGCCGTCATGGTCGGCACACCCGGGCCCAATAACTTTTTGTTGATGTCCTCTGGGGTTCACTTTGGCGTAAAGCGCACACTGCCTCTGGTAGCGGGCATTATTGTCGGTTGCCTGTCGATGATCTCACTGCTCGCCGGCGGCCTTTCACCGGTCCTGGAGCAACACCCTCAGGCGCTGCTGATTCTGCGCTTTCTCTGCGCGGGCTTTTTGCTCTATCTGGTGGTGCGGCTGCTACGCGCCAATCAAGCGTTACGCGGCGGACAAGCGCGCTTGTCGCCGCTTGGGTTTTGGCGGGGCTTAGCGTTTCAATGGGTGAACCCCAAGGCGTGGATGATGTGTCTGACGCTGCTGGCGATGCAAACGCCCGAGCACAGCTCGCCCGTCAGCACGCTGGCGCTGCTGGTGGCCTTTGTGTTTTTATCGGCGCCCATACTGACGAGCTGGAGCGCCGCCGGCCAGAGCCTGAAAGGCTGGCTCAACCGGGGCAAGCATCTGCTCTGGTTTAATCGCCTGACGGCTGCGGCCCTGGCGGCAACGGTTTTTATGCTGGTGTAATTAGGCCAGCATAGTGCGCCGGTATAACCCATTGAGTGGGCGATATAAAAACCCGTTAAAAAATCTTGTCCAGTATCTGCCGATAGCGCTCAAAGGCTTCAAACTGCGGCATGTGGCCCACCCCCTCCAGCTCGTGTAGCTGCGCATCGGGGATACGCCGGGCGGCGCGTTTACCCAGTTGATCGTACTGGCCGAGGGTGTAATCCACGCCCGGCTTTTTCCAGCCGCGCCCTGGGCCTGTGGTGTCGCGCGTGCCGATAATCAAATGCGTGGGCACGGCGATGCGCTCAAACTCATTGACCACCGCGCCGGTAAAAATCAAGTCGTAGGTCAGGGCATTGTTCCAGGCCACTTGCGGCCAGTCGGGCCCGGCGATCCAGCCTTTGTGAATATCCGTCAGCTGCTCGTACTCGGGTTTCCACTGGCCGTCGTAGTAGTTTTTCTTTTGGTAGGCGATCACGCCCTCCAAGGTTTTCTCAAGTTCCTGCTCGTAGAAAAACTGCGGGTCTTTGTACTCGACATACTGCAGATAATCCTCAAGCCCCACGGGGTTCACCATTACCAGGCGTGTGACCTGCTCGGGGTAGCGCAGCGCGTAGCGCGCCGCCAGCATCCCGCCCATGGAGTGGCCCATCACCACTACCTGTTTGAGCCCGAGTGCGTCGGTGAGCGCGCGGGTGTTGGCCGCCAGCGCCTCAAACGAAAACTGGTAGTGCGCAGGCTTGGAGGATTTACCAAAGCCAATCTGATCGGGCATCAGTACGCCATAGCCTTTTTCACTCAGGTATTCGGCGGTTGCCTGCCAGTAGTCAGCCGCAAAGTTTTTGCCGTGGAGCAAGAGCACCGTCGGCCGCTCGCCTTTGGCGGGCAGGTGCATATAGGCCATTTCCAGCGTCTGGCGCTGGGAGCTAAAGCGGTGCGTGTGGACGCTATAGGGGTAGTCGTAACCGGTTAGGCGGGCGTCAAAACCGGTTTCGGCATGACAGATCGCCGCACTGAGCAGCAAAAGCAGTCCGATTTGCGCGGGTCTCCACATTTTTGCCGAGCCTCCTCTCACATTTGGGTGTAAACTGAAACGCTAACGGACTACAGGGAATGGCACCAGTAAGGAAGGGTAAAACTGATGAACTGTTCAATAACACTGCATAATATGATGAGCAACGACGGCGAACTGCCTACCATCGAGTTAACCACCCCGAGGTTAAGGTTGCGCCAGTGGCAGGCCAGTGATTACCGGCCCTTTGCCGAACTCAATGCCAACACCGACGTGATGGCTCATTTTCCAGCCCCCCTAACCGCCGCCGAAAGCCGCCAGATCGCCGACAAATGCCACCAACTGATCGCCAGCCGCGGCTGGGGCTTTTGGGCCGTGGAGCTCAAAACCACCGGCGAATTTATCGGCTTTGTCGGCCTGCACACGCCAAGCGATGCCCTGCCCTTTAGCCCCTGTGTCGAGATTGGCTGGCGCCTCGCGCGCCCCTACTGGCGCCAGGGCTTTGCCACCGAGGCGGCCGAAGAGGCGCTGCGATTTGCCTTTACGGTATTGGGTCTGCCCCGGGTGGTGGCCTTTACCCCCATCGACAACCACCGCTCGCGCGCCGTTATGCTGCGCCTGGGCATGCGCAACACCGAGGAGAACTTTCTCCATCCGGACATCGCCGCCGACAGTCCCCACGCCGAACACGTGTTGTTTGCGATTGAGCAACAGCAGTGGAAACGCCAGCACGCCCGCGTGCAACTCGGCTAGCCCTTCGCACGCCTCGCGACGCTCATTTCAACTTGCATACGTATTCATCCGCCCTGCATACGTATGCAACTTTTGCCTCTCACCCCTTTGGCGTTAGCGTCTTACCCGGCGCAACAAAACCATAAAGCGCCGGCAGAACATCTGTTTTCACGCCGTTCGTGAGAGCCCTCTCACCTGTGTCATACCTGCCTGACCGCGCAACCGCGCGACATAATCATAATGAACCTGGAGACACCTGATGAAACTGTTAACACAATCCGCCCGAATGCTGAGCGGTGGCGCCGCGCTGCTGCTCGCCAGCCACGCCGCCAACGCCAACACCGCTTTTGTGCATTTGTTTGAATGGCGCTGGAACGACATCGCCGACGAGTGCGAAAACTTTCTCGGCCCCAAGGGATTTGATGCGGTGCAAATCTCGCCGCCGAGTGAACACGTCAACATCCCCCAGTGGTGGGCGCGCTATCAACCCATTACCTACCAAAACCTCACCAGCCGCAGCGGCACCGAGGTCGAATTGCAGAGCATGATCAACCGCTGCCACAACGCCGGGGTAAAAATTTACGCCGATATCGTCGTCAACCAGATGGCCAACAACCTCGACGGCGGCGCCACCGGCATCGGCGGCACACCCTGGTCGCCGCGCCAATACCCCGAGTTCAGCCCGCAAGACTTTCACCCGAGCTGCGACACCAACTACGGCGATGCCAATTCGGTGTGGAGCTGCGAGCTCTACGGCATGCCGGATCTGGATCACAGCCTGCCCTATGTGCGCAACACCATCGGCGCCTACATCAAACGGCTGAGCGATATGGGCGTGGACGGCTTTCGCATCGATGCAGCCAAACACATGCCGCCTTCTGACATTGCCGGTGTGCTGCAGGCCGCCGGTAACCCCTGGGTGTTTCTTGAAGTCATCGGCGCCGCCGGCGAGGCCGCCGCCATTCAGCCAACCAACTACACTTACATGGGTCCGGTAACCGAAATGGGCTATGGCCCGGCAGTAGCGGGCAACTTTAATGGCCAAATCCAGCACCTGCTGAGCCTGGGCGAAAGTTGGGGCCTGCTGCCTTCGGCCGATGCGCTGGTGTTTATCGACAACCACGACCGCGAGCGCGGCCACGGCGGTGGCGGCAACCTCACCTACAAAGACGGCGCCACCTACAACCTGGCCAATGTCTTTATGCTCGCCTACCCCTACGGCTACCCCAAGGTAATGTCCGGCTACGAGTTCACCGATACCGACGCCGGCCCGCCCGCTCCCGGCGGCTGCAGCGCCACGGGTTGGGTGTGCCAGCACCGCTGGGACAACATCGCCAACATGGTGGGGTTTAGAAACTACACCGCCGGTGCCTGGAGCCTCGACAACGCCGTCGTACTCAGCCCCAACGCCATCGCCTTTGGCCGCGGCGACAAAGGCTTTGTACTGATTAACAACGAAAACCACAGCGTCAACCACACGCTCTACACCGGACTGCCAGCGGGCGATTACTGCAACATACTGGCCGGCAGCGCCGAGTGCAGCGGCGCGGTGATTCAGGTGGACGGCAGCGGCAACGCCAGCTTCACAGTGGCCGCCAAATCCGCTGCGGCCATACACGGCGGCGCCATGGCCGGCACAAGCAACCAGCCGCCTGTGGCGCAGCTAAACGCCGCGCCGGCGGCGCAAGTGGCTACGGGTACCACCGTCACGCTCGATGCCACGGGCTCGAGCGACAGCGACGGCAGCATTGTCGCCTACCTGTGGAGCACCGGCGCCACAGACAGCCATATTGCTGTCACACCGCAAAGCGCCGGCAGCGTCAGTTACAGCGTCACGGTCACCGACAACCAGGGCGCTAGCGACACGGCCAGCATTGAAATCACCGCCACCGATTCAGGCGCTGCCAGCGTGTTCGAGTCACTGTACTTTCGCGGCACCGCCAACGGCTGGGGCACCACTGCCATGAACCTGGTGAGCGATTACACCTGGCAGACTGACGTGTATTTGGACGGCCAGGCCAACCAACGCTTTAAGCTGGATGTGTACGGCGACTGGAGCTACAACTTTGGCGATAACAACGGCGACGGCGTGCTGGAGCAAACCGGCAACGACATTTTCACCGGCGCCATCGGCCACTACCGCTTGCAGGTAAATGACCAGCAGCTGAGCTATTCACTCACACCGCTGGGCGGCTTTAGCAGCAACTGGAATACGCTCTATGCGCGCGGCACGTTTAACAGCTGGGGATGCACGGCCATGGCACTCGGCGGGAACAACGTATGGAGCCTGACGGTGAGCTTGGACGGGCAAAGCAATCAGCGCTACAAGTTTGATCGCCATTGCGACTGGAGCGACAACTACGGCGACGCCAACGCCGACGGCACTCTGGAAAACGGCGGCGGCGATATCTACACCAGCGCCACCGGCAGCGTCACCCTGGAGGTAAACGATGCCAGCTTGCAGCACAGCCGCTATTAAGCGGCGTTAAAGACGTGGGTTGACACTCACGTTGCTCAACGCCGTAACCGGCGTTGAGCAACACCCGCTTACTCGGGTTTTACAAACTTCAGGGTCATGCGGTCACTTTCACCAATGGCCTGATACTTCTCGCGGCTTTTCTCGCCCAGGCGCAGTGATGGCGGCAAGGTCCAGACACCTTTTTCGTAGTTGGCGGTGTCTTTCGGGTTGGCGTTAATCTCGCTCTCCGCCTCCAAGACAAAGCCGGCTTTTTCCGCCGCTTCTACCAACACACTCTTTTTGATGTAGCCACTGTGGTCCTGATAATCATCGGGGCGATCTTCCGGCAGGCGATGATCCACAACACCCAGCACACCGCCGGGTTTGAGGGCGCGGTAAAACGCCGAAAACGCCGACAGGACTTTCTCTTCGCCGCCGCCGTGCATGTACCAGTTATGCGCATTGCGGAAGGTCAGCACCATATCGGCGCTGCCGGCCGGGGCAATGTCGTACTCATCCGGCGGGTTAAACACCGAAATTTTGACATCGTCATACAGTGCCGGGGCGGCCGCGAGCTTTTTGCCGTAGGCCTCCCGCGAGCGCTTGAAGTATTCAATGTCGGTGTCGGGGTTAAAGTGCGCCGCGTAGAGAGTGCCCTCTTTACGCAGGTAGGGAGCGAGGATCTCGGTGTACCAACCGCCGCCCGGCCAGACTTCCACCACCGTCATATCCGGCTCTATCCCAAAAAAGGCCAGGGTTTCGCCCGGATGGCGATACTCGTCGCGGGCGCTGTTCTCGGTGCGGTGCTCACCGGCAATGGCGTTTTGCAGCAGCTCGTCGGCCGCCGCAGCCCAGCTGCTGGCGGTGACCGTCAGCACGGCTACGGCGGTTTTAAATCCGGATAACATGTTCATGCTCTGTCCCTCTGTGATGATCTGAGACGATATGGTGCCGACCGGCTCCATTATCAAGCGTCCTGTGAAGGTGAATGGCTACGCTACCACATCGCCGGGTGCGGCCGAACGCTTTTTCAGTGAATAAAGGTTAATGGGGATACGGTCTTGGTGGTCGCTTAGCTCAAAGCCGGCCTCCGAAAAGAGCGCGGCCTTGTCCAGCCGGTGCCAGGCCATGACAAAGGGCTCGTGCGCCCGCTTGGCCAGCGCCCGAAAATACAGGTGGCGCCAGCCTTCGGCAGAGAGCAGCTGTTTGCCCGCCACGGGCGCCAGCTGCAATGCCGAGGGCTCGGCCACGAGCAGCTGGCCTCCGGGGCGCAGTACCCGGTGAATTTCCGCCAGCGCCTGGCGAATGTACTTGGGCGGCATCTCGTGAAAGAGAAAACTCACCACCACCGCACCAAAGCGCCCGGCGGCAAACGGCAGCGACTCGGCCGGCGCCTGAATAAAGCGCACCTGCGGATGCCGGCTGGCCGCGTGCTTGAGCAAATAGGGCGAGACATCCGCCCCCCACACATCCTCTACCCCGGCGCCAGAGACGGCGGCGGCCAGCTTGCCGCCGGCGGTACCCAAATCAAGCACCGCGCCCGCGCCGGCCACCTGCCGGGCCATGGCTTCGCGCACCGCGCCCATGGTGCCGAGCATGGCGCGGTCAAACCCGGTGATGTATCCGTGGGCAATGCGACTGGAATAGTTGCCATTGGGCAGGTTGTGAAACTCCTGCAAGGCGTACTTGGGGATGCCCTGAATCATGGGGTGGCTGCGGTCAATTTGTACCGCTTTCGGCTTGCCCAGTACCGAGCGCAAAAAGCGCCACAGGCCGGTGGGACGCGCCAGATTGAGCTCATCAGCCCAGGTGGCCTCCAGTTCTAACTCGGCCCAGTTGGGCGGGGTCGGGTCCCCGGCGAGGGCCGGGTGGCAATCTACGGTCATTATAGTGTTATCCCTGCACGCTTGGTTGGCAGGATAATTGTGCCGGTGGCAAAAATCCACCTTGAGAATGCCCCACGGGGCGGCAATAATGAGGCTTTTGGAGAAGGAGACTCACGATGAAGCAAACCCGTTTCGCCCTAGCCCTCTGCGCCAGCCTACTGGCCGCCCCCGCCCTGGCCGATGACATCACCGATGCCGTCGATGAAGCCATGGCCGCCTACAAAGACGGCAAGCTGTCCGAGGCCGTCAGCCAGCTCGACTACGCCGCCGGCCTGATCCGCCAGCAAAAGGCCGAGGCCATCAAGGCCGTGTTCCCCAAACCGCTCAGCGGCTGGTCCGGCTCTGAAGCCGAGAGCCAAAGCGCCGGCGGCATGATGATGGGCGGCGGCATAACCGCCAATCGCAACTACACCAAGGGCGACGCCAGCGTGGATATTGAGCTCGTCACCGACTCGCCACTGCTGCAGAGCATGATGGGCATGTTCAACAACCCCTCGCTGATTACCATGAACGGCGGCAAGCTGATCAAGGTACAGGGGCAAAAGGCCATACTCAACGAACAGAGCGGCGACCCCGAGATCATTCTGATCGTCAACGGCAGCGCCATGTTCACCCTGCGCGCCAGTGGCGCCAGCACCGATGACCTCAAGGCCTACGGCGAAGCGCTCAACCTGGACAAACTCTAAGGCCAGCGGCCTGGGGGCTTGTGCTCCACTCGGCACGCCCCTACAATGGCCGGCCCTGTGGAACTTGGCTGTCACAGCCTTGTCATACAGAGCGAGTTTTCGCGGCACCAGCCGCACCCAGGTTTGGGGGCGATTTGGATTCGACGCCGGTGACAAAACTCAAGGTGCATGTCGTGAGGGTAGCGAATCACGTAAATCCAAAGCTGCATTTTATTAGTTGCCAACGACGACAACTACGGTGCCCAATTAGCTGCGTAAGCAGTTGATGAAGCACTTCTAACGGTACGCCGTTAGCGGTCTGTAACAAGGTGCCAGTACCGCGTTGCAGACTGTCAGATAGAACTGGATAGCTGTACTGTTCCGCCCGTGGCAGCACAGTGAAACCTAAAGCGGACTCGCTCGCTGCACCCTGCCCGTTGGGTCGCAGATGAGTTAAATCAATTAACGGAAACTAAGCATGTAGAGCCGCGAGCGGAGTGCCGGCGGACGGGGGTTCAACTCCCCCCGCCTCCACCAATAAACAACCCTCAGATCGAGAGATCTGGGGGTTTTTTATTGGCTGTGGGTTGAGAGGGTTGGACTGGCAAAGTCCCGGGGGTTCACAAATCTGACCGGATCAGATTTGCACAGCCGATGAGGCTGCCCGAAGGGTGGCGCACACGGACGTGCGCCATACACTCCCCCCGCTGGATTAACGCTCAGGCTCTAGCTGCTCGAACTAACCCCGAAGGGTTGGTGCCAGGGACAAAGTGAATAACGCAAAGCGGCAGAGAAGGCAGTCTGGGCTGAACGCACATGGATTCCGTTATGAGCTCCCAAAGCTGCCCTTTTTGCCTATAACAAAACGAGAGACATCTAACGTAAAGCATGGCTCTTGTTGCCAAGGTCCCAAAATGGGACTAAGATGCAATTATGAGAATAATCGCCCTCTCCACACTCAAGGTCTTTTGGGAAAAAAACCCAGACTGCATGGATGCCAAAGAGCCAACGCTTGCTTGGTGCCGGCATGCGCTAGCGGCTGACTGGAGTAGCCCGGCAGATATAAAGCAGGAATTTGGTAATGCCAGTCTCCTCAAAGATGGACGGGTGGTATTCAATATTGCAGGCAACAAGTACCGATTAGTCGTCTGGATCAATTACGCCTACCGAGTCGTATATATTCGTTTTATCGGCACTCATGCACACTACGACGCAATTGACCTACAAACGATTTAATCGCCCTAAACGGTAGAAACAAAAGGTAATCACAATGGACATCAAACCGATTAAAACTGATGCCGACTACCGAGCGGCATTAAACGAAATTGAAAGCCTAATGTTGTCGGCCCCCGACACACCAGAAGGTGAAAAGCTGGACGTATTGGTGACTCTTATTGAGGCCTACGAGGCCAGGCAGTTTCCTATGGAATTGCCCGACCCCGTTGCGGCCATCAAGTTTGAAATGGAGCGTAAAGGTTTAACCGTCAAAGACCTGGAGCCCATGATCGGCAAAAGCAATCGCGTGTACGAGATTCTTAACCATAAACGCTCTCTGACGCTAAAAATGATTTGGAAACTACACGAAGGCCTGGGCATTCCCGCGGAATCTTTAATCAAGCCACCTCAGGCGCGGGCATCTTAGCTGACAAGCGCTATAAAATTCACGATTAAACATGAATACGCTCTTGTTCAACATACGGCCTTAGCTCGGGGCGCAGCGCCTTCTGCGTTACCAAGTCTACCGAGCAAGCCTTCCAAGTAAAACGGCACCTCAAAATAGCACTTCGCCGTAGCTGGACCGTCAAAACCAACCCACAGAAGGCAGAAAAGCCAGTTGTCAGCCCCCAGGGTATGCAACCATTTACGTCTGCAGTGCGTCTCACGGGAAAAACAAGGACAGAGAGACCATGCACAACCAAAATAACACCCCCCGCATACATGCGGTGGACGCCCTGCGCGGTTTTGCCTTGGCGGGCATCACTATCGCGCATATGCTCGAGCAGTTTATCGCCGCCCCCCGCCCCCAGGGCGATGCCTGGGGGATAGCGCCCACCGTTTTCGATCAGGCGATACAGGCCGTGGGGTTTCTGCTGATCAGCGGCAAGTTCTTTTCCATCTTCTCGCTGCTGTTTGGTATCAGCTTCGCCATCATGATGGTCAATGCCGAAAAGCGCGGCCAGGCCTTCAGCGGTCGTTTTCTCTGGCGCTTAACCCTGCTGTTCGCCATTGGGCTGGTGCATACTCTCTTTTACCGCGGCGATATTCTCACGGTTTACGCCGTCATTGGCCTCAGTTTGCCTCTGTTTTACCGTTTGCCGGACAAGGTGCTCTGGGTCATAGCGCTGGTGCTGTTTGCCGGATTCGGGCGCGCCGCTTTCTATGTCATCACCGGCGCGGACACCCTTCTGCCCTTTGCCTGGACACCCGAATCGCCCTTGCTCGCCGAGTATATCCAGACGCTCAAAGGCGGCTCTCTACTGGATGTGTTTGCGCTCAATCTCACACAGGGGCTGGCCACCAAATACGATTTTCAGGTCGCTTTGGGGGGGCGCGGGTACTTAACGCTGGCGTATTTTCTGGTGGGTATCTGGCTGGTGCGCAGCGGTATCGTGGGTGATATCACCAACCGACTGGCCAGCGTTAAGAAAACCTTCTTCTACGCCATTGGCGCCGCGCTGGTGTGCCTGCTGCTGACCATTGGCAGCTTCATGACCTTGCCACAACCCATGGATATGACCAGCTGGCATTTCGTGCTGGGGATGACCGCCTACGACCTGCTGGGCGTTGCCCTCACCGTCGCCTTAATCTGCGCCTTTTTGTGGCTCTACCTGAAAAAACCAGAAGGAAAACTCAACGCCCTGTCACCTTATGGCCGCATGGCGTTGACCAATTATTTGCTGCAAACCCTTGTCGGGACTTTTATTTTCTACGGCTGGGGTCTGGGCCTTTTGGGCCGCCTGCACGAGTGGCAAACCCTGCTGATCGCCCTGATCATCATCTACCTGCAAATTAAAATCAGCGCCTGGTGGCTAGCGCGCTACCGCTATGGCCCACTGGAGTGGGCGTGGCGGTGCGGGACCTACTTTAAGCGGATGCCGCTGAGGATAGAATAAAATTCAGACAGCGAGCAATGAACGCGAACATAGAATGTCGGAGAGAGCGACACAGAATCTTGAACACCCTCTGCTTCTGGGACGGTTAGAGCGTGAGCCGCGGAGCAGCACAGATTGCGGTACAAGCTGCCCCCGAAGCCTTTTATATCCACATCAATGGATAAACAAGCTCGGTTGACGAGCGAACTCCATGATCCTGCTCGTATCGGTGAAAGGCACCAGCTCCACACTCAACTCCTCTAGGTCGCGCTCGGCTACCCGATAAGCATCCTGCAGGTCGCTATCCCCCATAACAGGGGGCTCGATAGGGATGATTAGCTCGTCTTGTTGAATACAGTCACGATCCAATAACCACTGAATCTTGCGTTTCCACTCATCGGCGTGCTCTACCAGTTTGCTAGGGTCTTTTTGATCCAGCGTCAGCGGCTTAATGATGCTGTGACGCTCAGTTCCGTTCCAAACCAGAGGAAACTGAATTTTTCGGTAATCTTCTTCAAAAGTGTACTTTTTGTAGAGATTTTGCAGGTTATTCTTACGAAGCTGACGCTTAATCGCGTCAACCATTACCTGCTCACGTCGCTCTTTGTTGACGAAATTTCGCCCCACATAACGCTCATATAAGTTCTCAAGTGCCTGGGTGGGGTCTTCTGTCATCAGTACTCGTATGTCAGAGAAGCGAATCAACGATTCTCTCGGCCGTGCCACTTCCTGACCAAATGCAGCCAATTCCTTGCCCGAAAGGTCCTCGGCGATTGTTCGGACTTCTGCCAGCTCTTCGGCAAATCCCTCGACAGCTTTGCTATAGACCTTTTTATCAAGCTCGGCAAAAAAGCGAGTAACGCGCGGAAAAGCGCCTTGGGCTAACTTAAAGTCCAGATAACCCGTTTTGGGGGCGAACGCCAGCACCCCAATATTGGCAAACTCTCCGGTTTCCATATAGGGCAAAAAACGCACTATGGCGTACTGACATGCAACTTTCATTTCAGCGCCTCCCAAAACGAATCTTCTTTAAATTCAAGCAGTTGCCGCTTAATGAGGGCAACCCATTCTCTCCCATTAGCGTCTGCATCCAGCCATTCGGGCGGGAGATTATCGCAGTAGCCATCAAAATTTTCCATGGCCTGGCTCATCCTTTGTTTATAGTCCTCATTACCCACGCCTTCCAGTTCGGGGAGCAGGCCAGCGTTTACGACTAAGTGAAGACGTCTAAAGCTCTCTATATCAAAACTAACGTCAAAGGCCAAATTGTGATCAACCACTACCAGCCTTTGGTCCCTTGGACGGTAAAACAGATTAGGGTTCCCACCTTTTACCGTAAGGGTGCGATCTTCATTTTTAATCCAGTAATCGAAAACCCACAACTCTCGGAGTTTTTGCGCTGGCAAATGTTTCAAGACTTCTCGATTAACTTCCTGTGTTTCAGAAACATATTTTGACGCAAACGCCGCTCCAGCCCCGAGCCCACCCATAAGTTCAGAGCTAAATTCAACCAACTCCTCTGGTATGGTCACTAATTCACACTCAGGAATTGGCAAACCAAAATCTCGCCCTAGCATGGCACAGACATATTCAGAAATTCTCTCCCTGACAGGAGCCGACCGGCCTTTCACCACATACCTCTCACCGTTTTCAGCGCGGCAGAGGTAAGGTTTTGTAGCGCCCTGCTCGAATTTTTGAATAATTTCGACAATGTCCATGCCATACTCTCTTTTGCTAGAATCGATCACTCCGCCGGCCAAAACACCCGTATCAGTGGCAGCAGAGCCCTACCCTCGAAATCGAAGTTCTCGTAGTGAGCAACAATAAGGTCTGAGAGGTCATCCATATCTACCAAAGTGAGTGGGAATGTACAGCGGTCAGCTTCATAGCGAGCTTCTTTGGTAAAACCGCCGGAGCTGATAAACAAACCTGAGTCGCCCTCCCGCAGAGTGCCTATAAAGCCGCGTATGGCCGGTGCGCCCATGGCTCCATCTCTGTGCTTTACTTCGGCTTTAATACGCGGCTGAGTGAGTCCCAAACCGTCTGGTGAGGCGATGACGTCTACACCCCGGTCGGGGCCTTTGGGAGAAACTTTGGCTTTGTAGCCCATGGCGCGGAGAATGGCAGCCACCATTTCTTCCATCTCTTCCGGCAGTAGAGAGGCGAGTTTGTCTTTGATCAACTCGTGGCTTTTGCCAACCACTTCGTCTTTGAGTAATTCGAAACTGCCAGACTCTTCCAGAGCCTTTTCCGTGGCCTCAACCTTGCGGGGCTTTCCTTCTAGGGCTGCCCGCATTTCGGCGATTACGTCGTCATTCACCGAAAACAGCGTTAACACTGAGCCTAACGAGTTTTTAGCCGACTGGCTAAGCATATCTCGATCTACCCGGCCTTGCCAATTCACTACCCTAAGCTGTGGGTAGTCTCCAACTTCATCCGGTTTGTATAGGTATTGTCCCTGATCTTCGCCGACAAGATATTGCCGAGTTTCCGTGTCATAACTAATTATGGTGTCGCCTTTCTGAATCTGATCGCGAAACTTCACAATCATAGCGACCGCATTCGCCATGGCTTGGGGCTTGGCTTGGGAGAACTCTCGTAGATAAGCTTCCTTAAGGGCGTCATTAGTTTTGTATTGCGTTAGATCACCCAGTTTTGACCAGCCAATGGCGGCGTAGCCTTTGGTCTCAAAATCTTCGATATAAGTACCGCCACGTCCGGCACGGATCATCCAATTGTTGCCCACTACGCCTTCTCCTTGATTAGCTCGATCAGTTGATTATTCTTCCAAAGCTGCGCCGCTTCAATAAAATCCTTGGCCATCTGCCTGAGCGTATTTGCTTCGTTTAACCCGATTTGGGGTTCAGCCGTACTTTCATATAATTCAGCGTACTGCCATTTCAACTGATACACACGGTTAGTCACTTCAAGCCAAGCCATATAGAGCTCCGGTGAAATATCAACGGCCAACGCAGACGTTTCTTTAAAAGAGTCGTATTTTGTAAAGGCGACTTCCGCCATACCCTTCACGGACACAAAGGATTTATAACTACCACAAGAAGCTCTTGGGATACCTTCTTGAACAGCCTCATAAGGAGTTGACAGCATTCTAATTTCTCTCTCAAACCATTCATCTGTGTAATCGTCAAAATCTGCAAACTTGATAGCAGCTTGGTGATCGAAAATTCCAGGCTTTCTTAATTGATTCACAAGAGTCAACACACATGAGTCCAACACCTTGCGCCTGCTTTTCACAAGCTCTTCCTCAGGCAGGGTAACTGTCAAGAAATATACAAGAAACCCCACAAATCCCGAGGTGGTAATAGCAATAACCCACGCCTTAAAGCTTTCAGCGACCAGAAGCCGAGCTAAATTAGAGCCTTCAAAAGCTTTAAGCAGAGGAGGTTCAATGGATACTACAATAGTCAATGAGAAGAATAAGATGCCCCAAAACAACACTGCTCCCCTATTCATTTGAACTCCCCTTTTTAATCATAAAATAAGAATCTTAGCTAATTGCCCGCGCCACTACTGCATCGGTAAAGTGTCGTTGGGTTTGTTGGGCGGTTTGTAGGCGTTGTTTGAGTTGGTCGCAGAGGCTGGTGAGTTCTTCGACTTTGGCGACTATGCGTTTTTGTGCTTCGAGGGGCGGAAGCGGTACTGGCATACGGTTAAGAATTCCATGATTTAGATTGGTCATCGTAGTGCCTATGGATTGACCGCCAAGATACTCAACTGCATATCGAGTTTTAAACAACAAAAGTATATATGGCCTAGACACCTCAGCATTGAATCTCAGAACAAAGCTCCCTGTACCACAAAGCCATTCGCTTTCTCGATCCGAAATCACCGCACAGCGCCCCATTTCGCCACGTCTCGCCATCACAACATCATTCTCATACACTTTATACGAGGCCAACTCCTTAGCTTTAATGTGGCTCACCGAAACCTGAGGGTCTTCGACAACCTTTCCCTCAATCATATGTGAGGGGTTGATAAGCGGTACACCACCGTTTACGTACTCACTTTTACTGATCATCGAACCAAAAGGACCTGTTGCGACCTCTTGGCATAAATCCGCAAATCTCACAGTGCACCACCCATCCGGCAGTTCGAACGGTTTTTCATCTTCGGTGACGGGGGGTAGGGGCTTTTGTTTTTTGATTTTCTTGTCTTTGACCAACTGCGCTTTTTCGGCGGCGATGCGTTTTAGCAGTTCGCTGGCGGGTTCGTCGTGTTGACTCTCTTTCGCCTTGCGGCTGGCGGGCGGGACGAGTTTGCCCATGACGGCCAGTTGGAGGATGGTTTGTTTGAGTTTGTCTATGGCGCGGAGGCCTGCGATGGTGCTGGGGAAGAGGATGTCCCAGTTTTGCTCTAGACGCTGCCAGTTATCCATCAGCTCGGTGTGGCTTTGGGCCTGGGTGAGTGCATCCAGCAGGGTGTCGGCCAGGGTGGCGTGGGCGTCCAGGCTCTGTTCGGTTTGCTTTTCCAGCTGGTCGCAGAGGGCCATTAGCTCATCGACTTTGGCGACTATGCGATGTTGTTCTAGTTTAGAGCAAACAGGAACTAAAATTGTTTTTAAATTTCCAGTTGATATTCTAAATCTAGTTGCACCTTTGCCATAAGATTCCACTTGGCTACGGAAAGTAAGGGAGTTCGCCACATTCATCACATACGGCGCAACCGTAAAATCCATTAGCCGCAGAATTGCAACGTCTACAGCGGTAATCGCTTCTTCCTTAAGGTTAGGAAATATGCATGCCCTTCCGATAGGGCTGGGCAAACGAGCAATCAATACATCCCCTTGCTGGAGGGTAGTACAATTTAACCTGGTAAGCGTTTCTCTATTTATGAACTTGCTCGACACATTTTTAAAGACCCCAACTCCAACATCCGCTAGCTGAACCAACCTGACTTTGCCGTTAGGATCTTGATCTTTGCTTTCAATCCAATCTCCGTCGAATAGAGACATTGGGGCAAGATCCTCTAGCCTTGCCCACGCCCAGCCTTCAGGTAGATTAAAGGGTTTTTCGTCGACTGTAATTTCTGGTAGTTTCTTTGGCTTCTTAATTTTTTTATCCGCAACAAGCTGCGCCTTCTCTTTAGCAATGCGCTTGAGCAACTCACTCGCAGGCTCATCATTTGGGTCTTGCGGAACCAGCTTACCCCGCACCGCCAATTCTAAAATCAGCTCGCGCAGCTTTTTCACACCATATAGCTCAATTTTCTTACTGCTGCCGCGCCCAGTGGTTTTTTTGGCGGTGATGGCGCTGCTCCATAGGTCCAGATGCTGGGCAATGAGTTCTTGGGCGTGCTGACTCACAACTCACCTCCCAACGCATCGCCAAGAATGGTTTTTAGTTGGTCGCGCAGGGCTTTAATCTCGGCCTGCTGCTCGGCGTATTGGGCGAGCAGTTGATCTGGATCGTGAACAATTTGTTCTTCGACATGGGGGTTTTTAATGTCGAGGTTGTAGTTGCGCTGTTTGATCTCGTCGATGCCGACTTTCCAGGCCCAGCGGTTTTCCTCACGGGTTTTAAAGCCGTCTGCACGTTTGCCCCACCACTGCCCGCACTCGTTAAAATGTTCCAGCTGCATGGGTTTGGTTTTGTTAAAGGCTTTAACACCCTCGGGCAGAGGAACCTCGTAGTACCACACATGCTCGGTAGGCTGGCCTTTATCAAAAAACAGTATGTTGGTTTTAATACTGGTGTAGGGGGCGAATACCGAGTTGGGTAGGCGCACCAGGGTATGCAGGTTGCACTCTTTGAGCAGTTGCTCTTTGATTTTGGTTTTGACGCCCTCGCCAAACAGGGTGCCGTCGGGCAGTACCACGGCGGCGCGGCCGCCATCCTTCAAAACTTCGATAATCAGCTGCAGGAACAAATCCGCGGTTTCGCGGGTTTGCATCTCGGCGGGGAAGTTTTTCTCGATGCCGTCTTCTTCCATGCCGCCAAAGGGCGGATTGGTGATGACCACGTCTTTGTCGGCGTCCCAGTTCGACAGCGGCTGATTAAGGGTATTGGCGTGGCGAATATTGGACGGCACCTCGATGCCGTGTAAGAGCATATTGGTGGTACACAGCAGGTGTGGCAGCTGCTTTTTCTCAACCCCGGCGATTTGGCCTTGCAGAGTTTGGTAATCTTGCGTGGTTTTTTGGTAGTGGGTGCGAATATGGTCGGTGGCGCAGGCCAAAAAGCCGCCAGTGCCGCAGGCCGGGTCAAACACCGCCTCGCCCAGTTGCGGGTCCACCATCTCGACAATAAAGCGAGTGACGGCGCGGGGGGTATAGAACTCACCGGCGTTGCCCGCGCTTTGCAAGTCCTTAAGGATTTGTTCGTAAATATCGCCAAAGAGGTGACGCTCGTTGGAGTTGGTAAAATCCACCTCGTTGAGTTTGTTAATCACCTGACGCAGGAGCGTGCCGTTTTTCATGTAGTTGTAGGCATCGCTAAAGGCCTCGCGCACGATAAACCCACGCGGATTGGTTTGAATATTGGCCGAGTAGTTTTTCAGGGTTGGGAATAGGTCGTCGTTAACGAACTCCAGAAGCTCGTCGCCGGTAATGCCCTGCTCGTCGGCGGCCCACTCGCGCCAGAGGTATTTGGCTGGGATAGGTTCGCGATAGTCGTCTTGCTCTAGCTCTAACTGCTCTTCTTGCGCGTCGAATATTTTTAAAAACAGCAGCCAGCTGAGCTGACCTAGGCGTTGAGCGTCGCCGTCGACCCCGGCGTCTTTGCGCATAATGTCTTGAATGGATTTAATAACGGTACTGATGGACATAAGGTTCTCTTAGTATGGGTTCGCTGCCGCCACTGACGGCAACGGTAATTCATAGAATTGCTTCAAATAGTTAATTAGGCGCTTTTGTTATCGTCTTGGTAGAGCTGGCGCTCTAGGTCGGCGACGGCTTTCTGGTATTCGTCCCGCCCGCCAAATTCACCTTTGACGATGTCACTTACCGAGCCGTATTGATTGATAGGCTGAACTTTCAGCACATTCATGCTTTCAATTTCGGGAATACCGGCATCGGCGTATTTTTCCAGCAGGGCCTCTAGCACGGCGCGGGCGGTGCCGGAGTATTTGCCAAAGTAATTGCGCTTTTTGACGTTATTGGCCCGCTCTTGTCGGGTAAGCGGCGGCTGGTCGAAGGCGACGTGGCAGATTAGGTCGAAAGCATCCAGATCGCGGCCTACGTCGTCCCGCAGGGCCTCCCAGATAACGCCCTGTTCGGCCAGTTCGTCCATTACCGCTTGTTTGCGGTCAGCGGCGTTCCATTTGTTGATAAATTCATCCAACGAGGCAAACTGCTGCTGTACGGCCTTGCGGGTGTAGTCTTTGAAAGATTCGGTGACCAGCTTGCCGTCGGCGTCGTAATACTGCACGCGCTCATCCAGCTTTTTAACGGTGACGCCGGAGACGTGGTATTTGATGTATTCGCTTTCATCCCCGCACTCGATGGGGCTGCCGTCAAAGGGCTGGTCGCCACCGTAGTCGGGCCACTCACCTTCATTGATCTCGCCGGTATTTCCTGTCTCAGCCTCTGGGTATTCGTCCTCATTGAGGTTGGTGGGGTCGTTTAAGGCCTCTTCAATCTCGATGTTTTCCGGGTCGTTTATCTCACCGGGTTTAGTGACCAGTATTTTCTCGGGCACACCGTCAAAGCGTTCATCGGCAAATAGCTCGGTGGCTTTTTTAAAGTCGAGGATGGTAAACCAAAGTTTGTTGTAGCGATCATCAATACGAGTGCCGCGACCGATAATTTGCTTGAACTTGGTCATGGATTGGATGTTTTGATCCAGCACCACCAGCTTGCAAGTTTTGGCGTCTACCCCGGTGGTCATCAGCTCGGAGGTGGTGGCGATAACCGGGTAGGCTTTTTTGGGGTTAATAAAGTTATCCAGCTGGGCCTTGCCTGTGGCGTCGTCGCCGGTGATTTTCATCACGTATTTATCGTCTTTGGCGACTTGTTCGGGGTTTAGGTTTACCAGGGCCCGACGCATACGTTCGGCGTGGTCAATGTCGTTACAAAAGACAATGGTTTTGGCCATGGGGTCGGTACGCTTGAGGTAGTTGGTAATGGTTTCGGCTACCAACTCGGTGCGCTCGTCGATGACCATGGTGCGGTCAAAGTCTTTTTGGTTGTAGATGCGGTCTTTAATCACCTCGCCCTGTTTGTCGGTTTGGCCTTTGGTGGGCCGCCAACCTTCTACGTCGATGTCTATATCCACGCGCACGACTTTGTAGGGTGCGAGAAAGCCATCTTCAATGCCTTCTTTGAGCGAGTAGGTGTACACCGGGTCGCCAAAGTAGTCGATATTAGAAACCTCTTCGGTTTCTTTGGGTGTGGCGGTTAGGCCTATTTGGGTGGCACCGCTAAAGTATTCCAAAATTTCGCGCCAGGCGCTGTCTTCGGCGGCGGAGCCTCGGTGGCACTCGTCAATGACGATTAAATCGAAAAAATCCGGGTCCACTTGCTTGTAGGCTTTTTGGTGTTCTTCGGGGCCAGTAAGCGCCTGGTACAACGCCAGATGAACCTCGTAGGCTGGGTCTACCGTGCGCTTGGTGATTTTGGTCATCGCCTCGCCAAACGGCTGAAAATCGTTAATGCGAGTTTGATCTACCAGCACATTGCGGTCGGCCAAAAACAAGATGCGTTTTTTCTGCCGCGCCTTCCACAGCCGCCAGATGATTTGGAAGGCGGTATAGGTTTTACCGGTGCCGGTGGCCATAACCAGCAATACGCGGTCTTGCCCGCTGCTGACGGCCTCGATGGTTTTGTTAATGGCCTGTAGTTGGTAGTAGCGCGGGGTTTTGCCACTGCCGTCGTCATAGTATGGCTGCTGAATAATCGGCAGCTGGGCGTCGGTATAGCCCTTGTAGGCGCAGAATTTTTGCCACAGGGCCTCGGGGCTGGGGAAGTCGTGCAGGCTGATTTCAGTCTCTAGCGCGGCGGGGTTGGTTTTATCATGGAAAATGAAGCCATCGCCATTGCTGGCAAATACAAAGGGAACGTCCAGCAGGCGGGCGTAATCCAGCCCCTGCTGCATGCCCTTGCCTACCTCGTGCTTATTGGCCTTGGCCTCAATCACCGCCAGGGGCAGGTTGGGCTTGTGGTAGAGGACAATATCGGCAGCCTTAACGGTTTTGCGCATACCCATTTGGCCGCGCACAATCACCTTGCCGTCGCGAAGCTTCACCTCTTGGCGGAATTGCGCCATCTTGTCCCACCCCGCGCCTTCTACGGCGGGCAGAATGTACTTGGTGATGATGTCCGTTTCGCTGAGCTTCTTTTTATCCATACCGAGCCTGCTGGGGTTGGGCGGGTGCCTTATCGTCTTACCTGTGGTGGTGTTTGGCACATAATATACCACCTAAATCCTCGCTCGTCTGAAAGTCTTAGCGGCCCAGAGCCCTCGCCGGCTCTGGGCCGTCTGGCAAACGGGAAGATCACGAGAGGAGGCTCCTCCCAAAAATTAACGGGGTCAAATTAACGGGGTCAGATGAAACGTTTGGCGCAAATATCTACACACCTTTGATCAACCCACTCACAACCCAACACTCAAAAACCAACCCCATACCTCGTACTCCTCCCACCACCCGGTAACTTCTTCAAACAGCCCTTCTCCAGCAAATCCACCAAGTCCCGCGTAGCGGTAGGTTTACTCACTTTTGCCAGAGCTTGGTATTTGCGGGCGTTGATGCCCTGCGCAAACTCCTCGCCAGCGGTATCCAGCAAGCGGTTGAGCACTTTTATTTGTCGCTCGCTTAATACGGTGCTGGATTAAGTCCGCGTCGCCATTTGCTCTAAGCGGTTAAAAATAATGGCCTCTCGCTCGGCGCTTCCCATGGCGGTAGATTGCACCACGTAGGCAATATCTCGGTGCTCAAGCAGTTGTGCAAACTGTTTTCCCAAATACTGGCGCAGCACACCATCTGCCTGCTGTAGTTCAGTCAACAACTCGGGGCGGCCATCAACCACATTGAGTAAATCTTCAATATCGTGGCTGCTGAGCGGGTCGGCACACCCGCGGCCCTTATACGCCTCCAATTTGGTGGCCAAAAAGTAGAGTGGTGTCACCACACGTATGATAGTGGTGGAAGGTAGTTCGTACTGGGCGGCGGATTTGAGCGCCTGGGTGTACCAGCGATTGGTAAAACCCAGTACCGCTTCGTCGTCAGGCATGAAGTCCACCTGGAGGCCGTCCAGCCGAAAACGGCAGTTAACGGATTCTTGCATAGAGATGCGAAGCCCCTGCTTTGCAACTGCTCGCTCAGCCGATGCCAATCGGAGTAACCCAGGGAGCCTCTGATCAAGTCCTTGCGGCCGCTGGCATTCAGGAATTTTTGCTGGCAAGGCGCGCGATCGAGTCGGGCTGGTTGCCCGGCGAGTGAGCGCAACGCTGTCAGCGAGAATTCCTGAATGCCCCGAAGGGCACGGCCTGGCGCGGGCATTCTCGGCGTTGGCAATCTTGCTAAGGACTACGGCCATTAACGGCGATTGCCGCCTTGAGACTGCTCCGCGCCAGATTGCGCAGAGACCACAAGGACTTGATCAGAGGTTCCCTAGCACGCTGACGATAAGATCGACATCATCGGTATAACGCACTCTCTCTCGGGTAAGGGGGTCGGTAATGAGAAGTCCGGTGGTACAGCCGCCCACAAAGGCGGTCTGTTCAATAAGATCCGGGCCCAGCGAGCGAGCCACCAACTCAATCATATCGAGGTGGCGGTTAAACTGGCTCATTGCGCAAATATCTCCTCCAGCAATCCCGCCGCCACTGCGGCTTCACGAGCGTTGCCCAGCCTGATAGCGTCGACCAGTGCCAACATGTCATAGAGGTTGGCGTCTTTGCTGGCCGCCTCAGGCACGCTTTTATGCAATGGCTTTACCCCTTGCCCCATCTGGCTGGATTGGGCGTGAGGCCAGACCGGTATCAAGTCGCCGGCAGACATGACCTTGCCCTGTAAGCCCGGTGCAGCAAAGGCTGTTGGCATACCACGCACCACGGCCCCCAGCGAAGCTGGAAACACGTATTTCACACCCTCGCGCAGTAACCCCAACAGGGCACGACGATTAACTTGAAGCAAGTCTGTGCGGTGATGACGGGCCACCAAACCCACTTCGACACAACGGTTCAACGCATGGCTCAACTCGCTTTTGCTGATGCCAGTAGAAGCTTCTAACCCCCGCACACTGTAATGCTCTTTAGAGGCTGCGCTGGGCGACTGCTCCAAGCTCACTAGCTTAAGTAGCAATAAAATGTCTTTGCTTTTCATGTGAATTGCTCATGCGCCAACAGGTCGTCCTTTGTTTTAGGACAAGGGACATTGTCACAGTATAAAGCGCAAGGGTCAACAGGTGGGAGCCCCTCTTCAATGTCCAATATTTATAGTGTTCAACAAACTGAAACAAATATATCGGGAACTAACAGGGGTCAGATGAGACTTTTGGCACAAAACTCCTCCCACTTTAATCCAGCCTTGGAACAACCCAACACTCAAAAACCAACCCCATACCTAGTACTCCTCCCACCACCCGGCAACTTCTTCAAACAGCCCTTCTCCAGTAAATCCGCCAAATCCCGCGTAGCCGTGGGTTTACTCACCTTTGCCAGGGCTTGGTATTTGCGGGCGTTAATGCCCTGCTCAAACTCTTCACCGGCGGTATCCAGCAAGCGGTTGAGCACTTTTATTTGCCGCTCACTTAACACGGTACTGGCGTGGCGTTGCCAGAAACGTGTTTTATCCAGCACCCGGTCTATTCGGCTTAAGGCTTGTTGCAGGGCCGCCTCTAATGTGGATAAAAACCAGGTAAGCCAAGGCGTAACGTCCAGCTCGCCCTTTTGGGCATTTTCCAAGTGGTCGTAATAGGCTTGGCGGTCGGCCATGATGGCAGCACTAAGTGAGTAAAAACGCACGGACTGGCCTTCAGCCTGCGCCAAAGCTCTGTCGGTTACTGCGCGGGTGACGCGACCATTACCATCGTCAAACGGGTGTAGTGTTACCAGCCAGAGGTGGGCTAAACCTGCTCGCACTAAAGCGTCTAGTTCACCAGGTGGATGGTTAAACCATTTGAGGAAGTGTTCGAGCTCTTGCTCCAGCCCTTTGCGTGGCGGCGCTTCGAAATGTACTTTGGGATTATCTAACTGACCTGATACCACCTGCATGGCCTGCTCGCCACGCAGTGCGCCCACGTTTATATCCCTTATCAAGCTACCGCCTTCGGGGAAGAGCATGGCTTGCCAGTGGCATAGTTTCGCCTGGGTTAGAGGTTCATCGGGCCGACCTGTAGCTTCGAGCAATAAGGCAACCAACGAGTCCGACTTGGGCGTTGCCTTACCCAGCAGGGCCGCTTGCTCCACGCCCAATTGACGGGCCACGGAGGAGCGTACCGAGCCTGCATCCAGATGCTCGCCTTCTATTTCACTGGTACGAATGGCGTTTTGGATTAACGCATCCATTTGAGCGTTTAACACCGAATCCGCAGATACTGATTCCGCTCGGCCCAGTAAACGCCCCTGTAACAGGCGCACAGCGTCAAGCTTCGGCTTTAACACCGCATCGTCCCACTCAAAGTGGGGCCAGTTGCCCTGCTGCCAAATGTACATGAGCCGAATAGACACCTTAATCGGATCAAATTATGAGCCGATTATGGCAAACAATCGGCTCAAGCGAAAGTTATCGGCCGATAAAGAGAAAAATCAGCTGTTAGGCCGCTTTGGCTTGTGTGGCTGAGAACTGATCATGATTCCAACCACTCACCCACCCCCACAACCTCAGCATACGCAAACCCCAGCGCCGCCATAGACGACGCGTGCACCTGCGCCGCCGGTACGGTCACGCCGTTAAAAGCCAACGCCAAAGTGGCGCAGGCGTCGTGCAGAACAGTGGCCTGGTAGCCCAAATCTGAGGCCGCGCGGGTGGTGGCCTGAATGCACATATGGCTCATGGCGCCAATGATGACCACCCGCTCTACTCCCTGCGCTTGCAGATACTCGTGCAGGTCGGTTTTTAAAAAGGCGTTGGGGTAGTTTTTCAGTATCACCTTTTCGCCCGCCTGGGGCGCCACGCTTGGGTGAATAGTGATGCCATCGGTGCCAGCGGTAAACACCGGCGCCTGGGGGTCTGGCTCCTGATGGTGGATGTTCACCACCACATCGCCATTAGCGCGGGCCCGGGCGATGGCTACGGCCGCGTTGGCGGCGGCCTGGTCTATGCCCTCCAGCAGCATTTTACCGCCGGGGAAGTATTCGTTTTGAATGTCGACAACGATTAGGGCTTGCTTGGTCATGGGTGCTTCCTCTGTTGGTGAAAGTGAATCGACAGTGTGCGCAGCGCGGGGCATAATGCGAAGTGGCACTTTTGACAAACTTAAAGGCGATAGTGACACATGCAGCCAAAAACGGTGGATATAGCCCTGCTGCTCTACTCTGGCGCCCAACAGGCTGCGGTTTTGGGCATGACGGATCTGTTCCACACCGCCAACCGCCAGCTGGCCGAGCGCGAGCCCGACCGGCCGCTGCGTGTCAGCCACTGGCAACCCCATGAGGAGGTGGCGCCCGAGCGGGTGTGGGGCGAGAGCGGCGCCGGGCCGGACGCCGTGATTGTTCCGCCCACGCTGCACAACCCCGAACAGCTGCCCATCCCGGCGCCTATGCTGAGGTGGCTGACCGAGGCCCACCGCCAGGGCGCGATTGCCTGCTCGGTATGCGGCGGCGCTTTTGTGCTGGCCCGCACCGGTATTTTGCAGGGGCGAACCGCCACCACCCACTGGATGTACACCGAGGCGGTGGAGGCGGCCTTTCCCGCCGTGCACTGGGCGACCGAGCGGCTGATGGTGGATGACGGGGATGTAATCACTGCCGGCGGCGCCATGTCCTGGACGGACCTGGGGCTGCGACTGGTGGACCGGTTTTTGGGCCCCAGGGTAATGCTGGACACCGCCCGCACCCTGCTGATTGATCCGCCAGGGCGCGAGCAGCGCTACTACCGCCCCTTTTCCCCCCGGCTCAACCACGGCGATAAAGCGATTTTGCAAGTGCAGCACTGGCTGCACAGCACCCAGGCCCGAACAGGCTCCGTGAGTGTACTGGCAAAAAAAGCCGGCCTAGAGCCGCGCACGTTTTTACGCCGCTTTGCCCGCGCCACCGGATTAACCAGCACCGACTATTGCCAGCACATTCGCGTGAGCAAAGCGCAGGAGCGGTTACAACTGGGGCGTGAGCCCATAGAAAGCATCGCCTGGGAGGTGGGCTACAAAGACCCGGCCTCATTTCGCAAAGTCTTCACCCGCATTGTCGGGCTGGGCCCCGGGGAGTATCGCAAGCGCTTTGGCGCCGAGCCCTCTATACTGGAGAATCATTGAGCGGCATTACCCAATACTGTGGCCCCCCGTCTAGTGCAGTGAATGAAACAGGGAATAGATCATGTCTCAAGCAAGAGTGATTGGGCAATTTGCGATAGCCCTGGCGGTCAGCCTGCTGGCCGGCGCTATTTTTTACTTTGGTTTTTCGCTGACGCGTATTGCCGAGCAACTGCCGCAAACCGCCGATAGCGTCACGGAGATTTCCGGGGCGGTCACGCCGGTGGTGGACTTAATACCCGACATACTGCAGGAATCAAAAGCCATTCGCTTGCAAACCAATGCGGTGGTGGAACAAAGCCAGGCGATTATTGAACAGCTGCCCGGCGTGCTTGAACGGGTCGATAGTGTCGTCACCACCGTGGACAATGTGCGCACCGACAGCCGCACACTGCTGGCCGAATCCGCCGCGGTGCGCGAGGAGGTCGCCCTGGTGCGCGAACAAGTAGAAAGAGTACGCCAGGACCTGCCCGCCATACTCGCGGAGCTTGAAGCCTACCGCGTAGAGCTGGAGGCCTACCGAGCGCTGGCACCGCAGTTTTTGGCAGAATCACAAGCCATTCGCGCAACCATTGACCCGACCCTTGGCCGGGTGGAAGCCATTATTGCCGACATTGACCAAACCGCCAGCGAAGCCGGCGAAAGCGCTGTGTCCGGCTTTTTTACCGGCATTATCAAAGCGCCTTTCAACCTCATGTCCGACATCACCAAGGTGATCACACCATCGGGCAAGCCCCTGACACAAGAGCAGAGCGATTACCTGAAATCAACGCTGCAGGACTTTGTCAGCTCCGCTCACGTCGGCGACAAGCAAAGGTTCCAAATGCCAGGCAGCGACTTTGTCGGAGAAGTTGAATTGCTCGCTGAGCAAATCAAAGGTCAACAAGGATGCCGCCAAATTCGGGTGGTTGCTTTTGAACCCGATAACCGCAGCGAATCGACATCCAATGACTTTAATGTATGCCGAGATAAAAATGGACGGTGGTCGGCGCGCGCCGACTCCTAAAGCGGCGCTGCCAGTGCGGGGTTGCGTCGCAGCCGCAAGGCTCTCTGCTTACGCCGCCCATTGAGCACAGTGCCGATAAACGTCTGCCTGATCAGCAGATCGTACAGCAAGAGGGACACCGCCACGGTAATACCCGAAATTAAAGCGAGCTTAACGGCCCAATGCCATGGCACCTCGGCAAAGGCAATTTGCAGCCAGACCACGATGGGCAAGTGAATCAAATACAGCCAGTAAGACGCATCCGCCAGATAGCGCACCCACTCGCGCGGCCGATTTAAGCATCGGCGAAACACACCAATGGTCAGCGCCACGAGAGACCACATCATCAGTGCGTAGCTGAGCACAAACGCCAGTTTAAAGGTGACGTATTGCGGGTGGCCGGTTCTGGCCTGAAAACCACTGAGATAGACGGCGGCGATCACCGCCAGCAAGGTCATCAGCAGGCGCGCGGGCGTTAGGCGACTGAAACTTTCCATTAAGTGGCTCTGGCGCTGCAGCAACCAGCCAAAGCCAAAGCACCCGGTGTAAATCAAAAGCACCGGAAGCTGTGGCACCAGGGATCTATCCGGCGTATCCATGCCCCAGTGGTTCATAAACCATAAAGCGGCGGCCGTCGGTAACGCTAGTACCACCATGCCGGCAGGTGAGTGACAGAGCCAGGCAGCGGCTGCATCCGCCGCGCGAGTGACGGACCGCCCCCAAGCCCCCAGCAAACCCACCAGCGAGCGAATCGCCAATACCAGGGCCGTAATCACCAGCAGATAGTACAGAAACCACAAGTGGGTTCCGGTAAAAGGGTTACCCATCGATTCCATAAACGACACCCAGCTTTGTAGCATAGCTGCCGAAAAATCCACCTCGCCGCGCAGGCTTTGCATACCCATCACCCAGCCGGATATCAACAGCGGCCGGAGCAAAAACCAGCCCACCCCAAAAGGCACGGCGATACGCAGCAGGCGCGAGCGCACGAAGGGCCCAGCCCCGGCGCGGTGAAAAGTCATATGGCTGAAAAAGCCGGCCACCAGAAAAAACAACTCCATCCGGAAAGAGTGGCTCACCAGCATAAAATGGGCGACGAGATTGCTGGTGGACACATCCATCACCGCCCAGCCGATGTACACGGGCAAAAATGACAGGCTCGCGTGAAAAACGATGCCCAACAGAAGCGCAAAAGCCCTTACCGCGTCCAGATAGTCCAGCCGCTGGTTTGTGTGTGTCATTGATGTCATGGGATTGGCTCACTCAAATAAAAAAGTATGGCGCCGCTACCGCGGCGCTTATTAATCAGTAAAAGCGCACTTCATCGAGTTGATATTCAAAGGGCGCCGCTTGCGGGCTGTAGGCGACAATGCTCAAGCCGTTTAAGGTGCTGGGGTTCAGGGGAATCTGCTCTGACCAGGCGCGCTGCAGACTGGAAAATGGGACTTTTACCTCGTGGAACTGGCCATCGGCGGGCACCGCCAGAGGCGCGGCATGGTAATCAAAGTTGGTCACCTCCGTGCTGTTGACCGTGAGCGAGACATTGCCCTCGCTTACTTTGATGCGCAGCAGCACACCCTGGTAGGCCGCGGCGTTCTGAGCCAGACCCTGGGCATTCAGCGGCAGAGCGCAGGAGGTCCAACCCAGTTGGCCACGCGCCGGTACGATCTCGCCCGATACGGTCAAGACGCCATCGGCCAATGTGTGGTTCATGGTGCTGGCACCACCGGCGACGCTGTCGCTGATGTACTGGCGCTGCAGCCCCAGGCTGTTATTGCCGGCGGTGGCAAAATCATCCACCAGCGGTTTTAAAGGCTCGGCAAGAGCGGTGGCAGACAGCGTCAGCAATGCCGCCAGAGCCAGTGACTTTATAGGTGCTACTGGTGTAAGAGTGCGTGCTTTCATGGTGTATCTCCTCGTCATTTAAGGCCATTAAGGTTCAGGCTTGTGCCTGGGTGTTTGGGCATAAGTGCCAAGCCGCGAGGAAAAGGTGACAGGAAATTTGCAGTTTTTTCTGATTCGGGGAATGATTAGCCCTGCAGATGCATCAATCGCCCCCGAGCTGGCCCCTACAGTGGATCTCAGAGCCGGATGCGATAAAAAATAAGAAAACCTGTCACCTCATGGCCCTGAAGTGGCACTTATTCACGTGGTAATTGTTATTGCCAGACCGATAAGTGGTTTACATCGACTTCAGCCGGAAATGGACCCTATGAGCTTTTTCAAAAAGACCCTGCCCTATAAAGACTCCAGCGATGCCACTCTCGTGATGGCTTGTCTGGGGGGCGACCGCGATGCCTTTGGCGAGGTCGTCAGTCGCTACCAAAGCCTGCTGTGTTCGCTGGCCTACTCGTCAGTGGGCGATTTCAAGCACAGTGAAGACATTGCCCAAGAGGCGTTTGTGGAGGCCTGGCGCAAACTCGATACCCTGAGCGACCCGGAAAAACTCAAAGCCTGGCTGTGCGGGATACTGCGGTTTAAAGTCAGCCGCCACCGGCGCTCTGCCGCCCGGCAACCACTGGGCGAGCACGATGAAACCACAGAGCCCGCCAGTGAGCAGGCGAGCATTGATGACACGCTGATTCAGCAACAAGAGCAGACACTGCTGTGGCAGGCTCTGGAAAAATTACCGGATACCTATCGCGAGCCGCTCATTTTGTTTTACCGCGAGCAACGCTCGGTAGAGCATGTGGCCAACGAGCTGGACCTAAGCGAAGACGCGGTTAAACAGCGCCTCTCGCGCGGGCGAAAAATCCTGCAAAAAGCCATGATGGACTTTGTTGAAAACGCGCTTGAAAAGAGCAAGCCCGGCGCCGCCTTTACGCTCTCGGTGTTGACGGCCATCAGTGGTATTGGCGCCCCCAAAGCCCAGGCTGCAGCCTTGGGGATCGGTGCCTCGCACGCGGGCAGCGTGTTTAAGTGGGCGAGCCTGGTGACGCTGCTGGCGTCCTTCTCCGGGGTGATTGGCTCCTTCTTTAGTGTCAGAGCGAGCCTTGACCAGTCCCGCACAGCCAAAGAAAAGCGCGCAGCCATCGTGATTGTTTCGCTGTTTTTCGCGGTTGCCGGTGTGTTTGTAGCGGGCATGTTTTTGCTGGAGCACCTGGCAAAGGGCGCGCCTGAGATGGCCGCGGCTTACGCTTTAAGCTCCCAACTGCTGGTGCTGGCCTTTGGTGCGACCTACCTGTGGTTGCTGGTATGGATGTTAAAAAGACAACCCAAGCTCAGGGCCCAGGAGCGCGCGCGTCTGCCTGAGGCCTTTACGCACGAGTCCGATGCGCCCGGCTCAACACGGCGCGAAATCAAAAGCCGCTGGACGCTGGGCGGTATTGCGTTGCTGCACTTCAAACTCGGCATGCCCGAGGCGGGCGACAAGCCGGCGCTGGCGTGGATTGCCGGTGGCGACAGAGCCTATGGTTTGCTCTTTGCCTGGGGCGGTTTAGCCGTTGCGCCCGTGAGCGTGGGGATTGTCTCGGTCGGTTTCATCAGCATTGGCGCACTGGGTTTTGGCCTGATTGCCCTCGGCACACTGGCCGTAGGCTTTATTGGTTTTGGCGCCTCCAGTATCGCCTACAAAGCCTATGGCTCACTCTCCGCCCTCGGCTGGGACACCGCCTTTAGCGGTGGTTTCGCGGTGGCGCGGGAGGCGGCCATTGGCCCGCTGGCCTTTGCCCGGCTGATCAACAACGAGCAGGCCGCCGGACTGGTGAATTTAGGCGCGCTGGAGCAGCATCACTTGTGGGTGCTGGGTGTCATGTCGGTATTGGTGATCGTGCCCGCAATGTGGCACGCGAAAATGGTGCGCAAGCGCATGGGCCGGCAAGACACCCCGGTACACTGATTCTGCGGCCAGGGTTTCAAGGCGTGTAAAAATAACGGTACTATGGCGTTAACGCGCCGCGGCATTGACGGCGCTAGTGCCTCAATAACACCAACCCCATACAGTGATCGCCAACCATGACCGAGTTTCGCACGGTAAAGTCCTCGCAGAATATTCTCAAAGAGCTGATGATTCCCTCCTACTCCAACTTTGGCGGTAAAGTGCATGGCGGGATTATCTTGTCACTGATGGATAAAATTGCCTACACCACCGCCGCCAGCCATTCACGCGCCTATTGCGTGACCGCCTCGGTGGACTCGGTGAATTTCGTTAACCCCGTAGAGGTGGGCGAGCTGGTAACGCTGATGGCCTCAGTGAATTATGTGGGGCGCTCATCCATGGAGGTGGGGATAAAGGTGTACTCCGAGGATTTTCAGCACGGCATCACCAAGCACACCAACACTTCTTACTTCACCATGGTGGCCATTGACGAACAAACCCGAAAGCCCGTTGCGGTACCGGGCTTGATTCTGGAAGAAGATGTGGAAGTCAAACGGTTTATCTGGGGCAAGATCCGCAAAAAAATGAAAGCCGACTACCGGCAGGCGTTTCAAACCCTGCCTTCAGAGGTGGACATTGCCCGCGAGACGCAAAGCCTCGCCGAAGAAAACTGCCGCATCGCTCTTTCCTAAAGCGCTTTGTCCGGCAGGTGATCTTTCAGTACCTCTGAAAACGCTCGCGACAGAGCGGCCGTGGACACGCCAATCATCAAGGCGCCGTTGAGCGCCTCCAGCGGCCCGAGCAGCTCATGCTTTTCCGACATGACAATATCACCGTACCCCAAGGTCGCAAAGTTGACGGCGGAGTGATACACCGCCTGCGAGTAGTCGGCAAATTCACCCAAGCCGTAAAAGAGCGTGCCCCAGGCAATCACCTGGGCGATATTGCCGACAATCAAAATAAACATCATACCTGCGGTAACGCGCATGGACAGCCAAAAGGTAGAATGAAGCTTGTGCGCTCTTTTCACCAGAAAGCGCAGCGCCGCCAGGACCAGCATGCCCTGCAAAAAAAGGCAAAGCACCATCATGGAAAGTCCGAGTAGAAAGTTAATCAACATGGTTTTACCTTCCGCTGTTTCGCAAATGTTGTATCTTCCGAGCGCGCCAGTACTCCAGCATTGCCATGGCCGCGCCGGCATAGACCGCCACGGCCAGAAACAGCGCCATACGCACCAAAAAGGCCTGGTACACATCTTTGCCGTTAGCGCTGTCCTGTACCGCAGCGCCCAGTAAAATAATCATGGTGGTCATGGTGGCCATCCAGAAAGACGGTTTTAAACCTGTACGCCAGGCGCCATACATAGCGCTCGCGAGCAACAGACACATCAGCAGCATCCAGGAAAAGTAAAACCACAAATTGACCGCCAGGCTGAGCAAACTCCAGACAACAATAGCGCAACAACCGCCCAGCAAGGTCGAGCCGATCATTTCGCGGCTGGCCTCACGCAAGCTTAACTGCGACGCCTCACGCCCCAGCAGAATGCTTTTTACCGTTAGCGGCAAATACGCCGCTGGATTGGTGAGTGTGAGCAAAAAGGCGGGAAGGACAATCGCGGTCGCGCGCCAACATAGCCAGTGAGCATCCACTACCGCACCCGATTCTGGCGCCGTCATTTTCGGGGCAGGATCTTCCGGAAAAAATGGGTAGACCAACCACTGTCCCAAGACGGCGAGCGCTATCCCTACCACCAAGGTGGAGATCAACATCGATGCCAGGGTTGGGCTGATGCTGCTTGCTGCGGCAATAACCGTTACCCCGAGAGCCAACAAGGTGCCCACCGCCGCCTTGCCCGGTTGCAACGCCAGCCGACTACTGAGATACAAACCGGCAATAATAATTGCCAGCGCCGGCAAGGGTGCCCCTTGCAAGAGCGGCCCAAGAAAAACGCCCACCCCCAGGCTGACCATCACCACCGCCAATAACAGCAACAACTGCTTTGGCCCTGGCGGCGGCGCGGGTTTCGCCGATAAAATCACCACAAACAAAGGCGCGACAAACGGTATCGCCAAACCCAAGCCGTAGGCCATGGCCAACACCAAGCTGGTGCTGATGGCGAGACGATAGGCGCGCCTGGCCGCCAGCGGCAAGCGCGGTCGTGCGAATCGCTGAGCCGTTCGGGTCAAGATCATCAGTAAGCGTAGGTAAGAATACTGTGCAGGCGTATATAGAGCTTGCCGAGCAGGGCCAAAAAGCCGTGACCCTCGGTGTAGGCAATCACCGATGCCTGGCCACCAATGCGCAATTGTTGTATCGCCTCAGGAGGCAGCGACTCGGCAAATTCGACTTGCACCGGAAAACGCTGTGCCTGGCGCAGCCAGTCGCGGTTGTTCTGCACGCTGGGCAAGGCACCTGCGTGAGCAGGCTGACCGGCACTGACGCCAACGCCGATACTTCTGATGCGGCCCTTGAGGATGTGCCCGGGCAAAGAGTCCAGCAGTATTTCCACCTTGGTACCCGGCTTTAAATGACCCAGGTTGTTTTCGGTAAAGTCCGCGTTAACCCAGACATCTTCAATGGCCACCAGGGTCAGCACCGGAGTGCCGGTGCCGGCAAACTGGCCCACCTCGGCCCGTAAATCCGTCACCACCCCGGCCGCCTGCGCGACGACCGTGGTGTTGTTCAAATCCAGAGTGGCTTTATCCACCGCCGCCTGCGCGGTTTGCAACAGAGTATTGGTGTCCGCCGAGTCGCCGCCTTTTTGCTCGATGGCACGCTGAATGTCCGCCTGGGCCGCTGCCACCTGAGCCTTGGACTGCTCCAGTGTGGCCGCTGACATTTCCAGGCGCCGCTCGGAGATGGTGCCCGGATCGCTTTCACGCAAGCGCTTTAAGCGGGTGTAATCCTGTTCGGCTTTTTGCTGGCCGGCCTGGGCGGCGCGCAGCCCGGCACGCGCTTTTTCCACACCGGCATCGCCCGCTGCCACCTGGTTTTGAGTGTTGTTTAAATTGGACTCAGCCTGTTGTAAAGCAATCTTGTACTGTGACTGATCAATGGCAAACAGCTTTTCGCCCGCCTCTACCCGCTCGTTATTTTTGACCCAAACATCGGTCAGTACACCGGCCACCTTGGGCGCCACTCCCACCACATAACCCTGCACCCGCGCCTGTGAGGTGTAAGGGGTAAAGCGATCGGCCAGCAGGTGCCAAAGTAAAGTGAGCAACACGACCACCAGCGCAATGACCGCGCCGCGCGATACGGCTTTACCTGCAGAGGGTACATCGGCCGCCGGGGCTTGTTG
Source organism: Gilvimarinus algae (assembly GCF_030518215.1). Taxonomy (GTDB): domain Bacteria; phylum Pseudomonadota; class Gammaproteobacteria; order Pseudomonadales; family Cellvibrionaceae; genus Gilvimarinus; species Gilvimarinus algae. Next base: position 270,655 of record NZ_JAULRT010000062.1, on the reverse strand, counting down.
TTGGGCAGGTTCATTCATGGGTATGTCCTTGTTCTGGCGGGTAGTCCAGTGGCGCCTTTAACAGATCGCCCCAATCGGTTCTTTGCTCGAGGGTCTCGCGGGTATTGGCAGGAACAATAGTGTCAATATTTGCCTGCTGCCAGCCACCACCGAGCGCCTGATACAAACCGATAATCGCGGCGATGTGATCGCCGCGATTGGTCACCGCGCGATCAGACTGGCGAAAGGTACTGGCCTGGGCATCCAGCACACGCTGAAAATCGGAGTAGCCCTCCTGATAGCGGCGTGTAGCAATCGCCAAGGAGCGCTCAGCGGCGGTTAAGGCCTCGTCCAATATTTGCTGGCTAATCTGGGTTTGCGCCACGCGGTTGGCGGCGTCGTCGATTTCGCGAGCGGCGTTTAATACACTCGCCTGGTAGGCCTCTAAAGCCTGCTGCAAGCGCGCATCCTGCATCCGTACGTTATTTTTGATGCGCCCGTAATTAAAAATATTCCAACTGAGCGACGGTCCGGCAGCCACGCTGATCACATCGTCGACGATGTCGATATCATTGCCGGACCAACCCACAGTGCCAAACAGCGACAGTGACGGATACAAGTCCGCCTCGGCAATGCCCACTTGCGCCGATTGCGCGGCTGCCTGCCAGGCAGCAGTGCGCACATCCGGGCGGCGCAAAATAAGCTGTGCGGGGATGTCCGTCACCGTTTGCGCATCCACCTGCGGCAATGTGCTGTCGATGGTCTCGAGCTCAGGTAGATCGTTGGGTGCGCGGCTTAGCAATGCGCTCAGGGCGTTGCGCTGTTGTTGCAGTGCCAGGCGTAAACCCGGAATCGTCGCCTTGGTGGATAAATACTGCGATTTTGCCTGCTGCAAATCCAGCTCGGAATCCTGGCCTTCATTGAACAACTGTTCGGTAATCTCGTAGCTGCGCTCTTGCAGGGTTAAGTTGTTCTGCGCAATTTCAATGCGCTGCAGCGTGGTTTTAATACCGTAGTAGAGGCTGGCCACCTGCGAGGCCAAGAGTACCTGAGCGTCGTGATAATTGCTCAACGAGGCAAAGTAAGCGGCATCAGCCGACTCCACTGCGCGCCGAAAACGGCCCCAAAAATCCATTTCCCATCCAATGGTAAAAGCCGCCTGACTGGTCGTGAAATCGCGGTACTCGCCACCGCCGCGCTTTTTGCCGGCATAGGCGCCTTGGGCAGAAATTTGCTGCACTTGCGGATAGCGCGCGCCGCTGGCCACGCCCAGGAGCGCACGGCTTTCTAGAATGCGCAAACCGGCGATCTTAAGGCTGGGACTCTGCTCGCGCGCGGCGACGATTAACTCATTAAGTACCGGGTCATTAAAGCGTTGCCACCACTGGCTTAGATCGGTAGCGGGCGATCCGTTTTGCATGGGGCCGTACAGTTCTGGCTGCCAGTTGGCCAGCCAATCGACCTGCGGTTCCTGAAAATCCGGTCCCAAAGGTGCACAAGCCACCGCGCCCAAACAGGCCGCCAGCGCTGCGCCCTTAGTCCATATATTAACGCGGGTACGGGCAAGCTTAATCACCGGTCGCGGCGCCCTCTTGCAACTTTGCGACTTTTTCTTCCAGATGTTTACCCTCGTTCACCCAGGCCATAAACAACTGATAACTCACCGCCAAGACCACCGCGCCGATAAACAAACCTATGAGGCCGCTGACAAACATACCGCCCAGTGCGCCCAGCAAGATAACCGGCATAGGCACGGCCAAGCCTCGGCCAAGCAGCATAGGCTTGAGAACATTGTCTGCCAGACCCGACACCACTAAATAGACCGAGAGAAGAATATTGGTCAGCAGCGAAGCATCGCCGGCCATCCACAACCAGGCCACCACCGGAATAACAAAAATCGCCGCCGGCAGTTGCACAATGCCACACACCAATACCGCCAGTGCCAAGAGCCCAGCCGCAGGAATGCCGGCGAGCAAGAAGCCCACCCCCAACAAGAGCGCCTGAATAAAGGCGACGCCGATCACTCCAACCGCGACCGAGCGCACCGTGGCCACACTTAAAATGTGCAGCTCATCGCCCACTTCGGGGCCACAGATTCTGCGAAAAATGCGGCCTGTGGTTTGCGCGCCTGGCTTGGCATAGGCCATAAAAATGCCGGCGATAATAAACGCCGCTAAAAACGCCAAAGAGGTAGTAATCACACTGCCAAACAGCGACATCATATGATGCGCCAGTTCGCGAATTTGCTGCTCGTGGGCGGCGGTGAAAGCTTGCAGGTTTTGCGATGCCGCGCGCCAGGCAGTGTCGATTCGCTCGCCCACCACTGGCCAACCCGCCACCTTGTCAGAAGGCTCGGGAATACTCAGCGAACCGGCGATCACTTGGTTGTACAGACTCAGCGCATGATCCACCAGGGAGACGCTGAGCATCACTGTAGGCGCGCCAATCACCAGCACAATGCCCAGCACCAGCACTGTGGCGGCCCGGCCATCGCGCCCTCCCAATTTGGAAGCAATTTTGGCGTGCACCGGGTAGAGAGCTATGGCGAGAATCATGGCCCACAACATCAGCCCCAAAAACGGCTGCAAGTAAAGGAACGATAAAAAGACCATAAGGGCAATCAAGCCCAGACGAATGGCCACGTCGATGACGGGAGAGGCGGAAGCGTTCATTGAGTTGATGTATCCCTATCTCTGGAGTGGTATCAAGCAGCGGCGCTCGCCCGGCGAGTTATTTGCCGGGGCAGCGCCTCTTAAACCGTGTTACTCGGCCCGCACGACACCCACGGCCACCATCTCGGTGGTGGTGACCACAAGCGCGTCGCCCACGTCGGCGAGCTTAAGGTTTTCCCGGTGGCTGGCAGTAAACTCACGCACCTCACCGTCGGCGTTGCGCAGCTTGAAGGTGTTGTCTTCAAGGTCGATGGCTTCGACCATAAACACCCGCACCTCGGTTTGCTCGCTCATCATGCCGGGCAGCTCGCCCTTTTCGGCGCGCTCGGCGATCTCAATCAGGCCCTCGCCAGCTTCCAAACCCTCGCCGTCGATCAGCTCCATGGTAAGTTGACTCAGGTAGGCGGCCACGACCTCATCGCCCACCTGAACCTGCTCCAGATTTTGCACCTCGTCGCCGGCGACAAAGCTGATCTCGCCCGACTCAAGCTGAAGGGTAACCTCACGGGTTTCGTGATTAATGGCGGCGACTATGGCGGTGATTTCTTCGGTTTCTGTCAGGACGACGAAGGGTTTGTCACTCGCCCCGGCGCTCTCGGTGGGTATGCTTGAGGCGGCGGGATCGACCTGGGCCATAGCCTCAGGAACGGGTTTTGCCGGTGCGGGCGCCTCGGCGGTGCTAGTGTCTTTGCCATCGTTGCAGGCGGTCAATACCGCAAGCAGGCTCAGGCTGATCAGTGTGCGCGTGGTCTTCATTGTGCTTCCTCCCTTGGATACAAAGACAGCGTCCCCTTGCTCCTGGCCAATGGTTTGGCGGAGCCTACCCCCGGGTCAGCGAACTCCAAGTAAAGCACACTATGATGGCAAAAGCAGCGGCCCTTAGCCCTGGGCGAGCGTTTCGACAACCAACTGCACTTCACAGGCAGCGCCCAAAACGACGGGGACGCGCTGGTGCAACTGATCGGCCACCCGGTCCAGAATATCCCCCTGCCCGTCGCTGGCGCGCCCGCCGGCATTTTCCACCAGCAGTGCCATGGGGTGCGCCTCATACAACAAACGCAGCTTGCCATTGTGCACCTTGCTTTGGGTATTGGCCGGGTAGAGGAAAATGCCGCCGCGCATCAGCACCCGATGAACATCGCCAACCATGGCGCCGTTCCAGCGCATATTGAAATCCCGGCCGCGCGGGCCATCGACACCGGCCTGCAATTTTTGAATGTAAGCCTGTACCGGCGCCGACCAGTGGCGGAAGTTGGCGAGATTGACGGCAAACTCACTGCACTCGGGCTCGATGCGAAGCGCCTCTTGCGTGAGTACGAAGCCGCCGTCCTGCGCCAGGGTGTACAGGCGCACAGGGCCGCCGGTGGTGAGCACCAACTGAGTGGAAGGACCGTAGAGCACATAGCCGGCGCAGACTTGAGCGCGACCTGATTGCGCAAATTGCTCTGGAGAGAGTGCCGGCACATCGTCGCGCGCGGGATAGACGGTAAAAATGGTACCAATCTGGCCGTTGATATCGATATTGGATGAGCCATCCAGCGGATCAAAGGCGACCAGGTAAGCACCTTCCACATGGCAGGGCACGGGATGATCCTCTTCTTCCGAGGCGAGCGCGCGCACCTGCGCCAGACGGCCGAGGGTTTGCTTGAGAACGTCGTTGGCGATCACGTCCAATTTTTTCTGGGTCTCTCCCTGCACGTTCTCATGCCCGGCACTGCCGAGCACACCGGCCAGAGCACCCTGGCGTACTTTGGCAGAGATGGTTTTGCTCGCCGCGGCCAGCTCGCCGATCAGCAATTCAAGTTCGGGGGCGACGCCGTCGCTGCGCAATTGACTGGACAGTGTGTGCATCATTGCGCCTCTTGATGGGGGGCCAGCTCATTGGCGATGGCGCAGATCTCGGCAAAGTGGTCGGGGTCCAGGCTGGCGCCCCCGACCAGCAGGCCGTCCACATTGGGCATTGCCAAAAGCTCGGCGGCGTTGTCTTTTTTCACGCTGCCCCCGTAGAGGATATCCACCTGACCGGCGACGCCAGCGCCGAGAATAGCCCCGAGCTCCTGGCGGATGTACTCGTGCACCTCTTGCACCTGCGCGGCACTGGCGGCCTTGCCCGTGCCTATGGCCCACACCGGCTCGTAGGCGATGCACAAACGCTGCCCCTGCAGGCTGACGCCATCGAGTGCCTGATGCAGTTGACGATAGAGAATATCATGAGTCAGCCCCAGCTCGTGCTGCTGGCTGTTCTCCCCCACGCAAAGAATGGGCATCAACCCAGCTGCCAGGGCCCGCTCGATTTTGGTGTGGCAGGAGGCGTCGTTTTCCAGAAAGACCTGGCGGCGCTCGGAGTGGCCGATCAAGCAGAAACCGCAACCCACCTCTTTGAGCATTTGCGCCGACGTCTCGCCGGTAAAGGCACCGGAGGCAAATTTACTCACATTCTGACTGCCCACCATGATATTGGAGTTGCGCAAAAAGCTGACCATATCGCTGATGTAGACATAGGGCGGCGCAATGCCGATAGCGGCCTTAAAGCGCTTTTTGACAAATGAGGCCACCGAGGCACACATGAGATCGGTGCCCCCGTTTAATTTCCAGTTCGCTACCACGAGCGGAGCGCGTTGCTTCATTACGGGTTCCTTACACTGCTCTCTACAAGGGGGAGAAATGCCTAACCACTTGTTAAATTTGGGCTTACCAATTTATTCTACACTAAAATATTGGCCTATCCAAAATAAAGCGTATTCGGCAGGTGCTAGCCGGGAAAAACAGACAACATCGTGCTATTGGGGCAAAAAGAGCCCTGGCGCAGGGAAACCGGTTTCTTTGTGCACGCCCTATTTTGGCCTGACCAAATAGTTAGAGCGACCACAAGCGCCGGAACTCGGCGGCCTGACGCTTGGAGATGGGCACCTCCAACCCGTTGGCGAGAGTAACATCCAGCCCGCCACTGACGGCGGGCTCAATGCGGGCAATATAAGCGGTATTGACGATCCAGCTACGGCTGGCGCGAAAGTACTGCTCCGGGTCCAGCCGCTCGGCAATGGCGCTGATGGGACGGTACACACTGGGGGCGGCATCGGCCAGGTGCACACGCGTGTAATTACCCATGGCTTCAAAAGCGCATACCTCCCCTAGGCTGACAAAAAAACAGCGTTCGCCATCTTTGATAAAAATGCGCTTATCCGCCGCTAAAGCCTGGGGCGGGGACTCACTGCGCACTTTGTCGAGCGCGGCTTTAAGGCGCTCGGTGCGCACCGGTTTAAGCAAATAATCCAGCGCGTTTACCTCAAAGGATTTGATGGCATAGTCATCAAACGCGGTGACAAAAATCACCTGGGGTGGGTTGCTGGCCCGCTCCAACACTTCAAAGCCGTTGCCGTCGGGCAAATCAATGTCCAGCAGAAGCACATCGACGCACTGGGCTTTGAGCGCCGCAAGCGCTTCGGCGACGCTGGCCGCCTCAAAGGCCGGATCGGCGCCGTCAATCTGTGCCAGTTGTTCCCTTAGCTCGAGCCGTGCCAGGCGGCTGTCATCCACAATACCCACTTTCACAGTTAGGTTTCCGTTTCACAGGGCAGAAGAATTGAGGTGTGGGCGGTGCACTGATCATCGCCCTGCGCACAGCGGCGATTGAAGCTCACACTCGCCTGCGACTTGTCGTACATGAGCGCCAGCCTGTCGGCGATGTTATGCAGGCCAATACCCGTACTGAGCCCGCTTTGCTCGCCAGGGTGCGCCGGGCAGGGGTTACTCAGTTCAATACTGAGACACTCGGCCTCCACTCGCACTGTGAGCGTGACCTCGCCACCGTCGGCCAGCTTGCCGATGCCGTGCTTTATTGCGTTTTCGACGCACAGTTGCAAGAGCATGCGCGGCAAGAGCAGCTCGCGGCTCGCCGGATCGATCTGGGCGTTAAACACCAGCCGATTTTCGTAGTGGAGTTTGCACAGGGCGACATACTGCTCCACCACGCCCAGCTCCTCTTCCAGAGTCACCTTGGTGTTTTTATCGCGCTGCAAGTTGTAACGCAGCATATCGGCAAGCTGCGCCAGAGCTTCACGCGCACGGGTCGGGTTGTCGAGAATCATGGCGCGAATGTTATTGAGCACATTGAACAAAAAGTGCGGACTCAACTGCTGAATCAGCACATCCAGCTGGCTGCTGGCGAGCGCCTGATTGGCATCGCGCAGTTGGCGGGCTTTGATCACCGTCAGGTAACCGCCGCTCCACAGCAGCAGGGCCGTTACCATGTTAATCGCATTACCCCAGAACACCATCTTAAACACCATGGCCTCCTGCCCTTTGGCAATCGGGTCGGTGATTCCCGTGGAGGCAAGCGCCCAGACGCAGGCAACCAGCAACAACCCCGCTAGCGCACCACCTGCACCGGCGTTAAGAAAAAAATACAGCAGCTGCCAAACAAACGCCCGCTGCCTGATCCAGCGCTTGTAGCCCGCACGCATCACATGGGAATAGAGCGCGGCGCTGCCGATTAACACCGCGCCGTGGAGAAACTCAAAAGGCGTAAACCAGGGCCGGATGTACAGGGCGAAAGTCACCCCGACGTAGAGCATCAGCCAGCCGGCTGCCTGGTAGATGGGGTAGAAAAGGCTGTTCATCGTGACGTCTGTAACAGGGGCGCAAGCAAACTTGGACCCACCTCAATGGATTGATTGTTGAGCCACACCATAGCGCGCGAGCCGTCCAGATAAAAGCCGATAACGCTGGTAAAACCCGCAGTCTGCCCGGCATGCCAGGCATAGGGGCGCCCCTGTTCGTCGCTATCGAGCATCCAACCGAGTGGGTGAGTGCAGCACTCGCCCAAATGCTTGGCGGGCTCAAGCATAAACCCGATTAATTTTTTCGTATCCACATCTTGAGCCATGAGCGACTGCAGGTACTTGATCATATCGTCCAGACTGGAGACCACCGCCCCGGCGCCAGCCAGGGCATCAAAATGCCAGGCGGAGACAGGCTCACCCATCACGTCATAGCCTTGTGCCAGTTTCGCGGCATCGCCTGCGCCTGTGGCAACGTAGGTATCCGCCATAGCGAAGGGTTTTAGCAATTGCTCATTGAGCAGCTCGCTAAAACTCAGCCCCGAATTTTCAGCCAGGGCTTCACCCAGCACACCAAAACCAAAATTGGAGTAAAGGTAGCCTTTCTCGCCGGGGACAAGCTCTGCCAAAGCCTTGTGCAGCAGTGCCCCATCGTAGTGGGCATAGGGGTCGGCGTAGGTGGTCTCGTCCAGGCGCATATTCGGTGGCAGGCGCGGCAAACCACTGCGGTGACTGGCCAGCTCCACCAGCGTGATGTCCGCCGGCGCCGCCGGCCAGATATCGCTCAGCGAGGTGCTGGCCGAAACCTTTCCCGCCGCGAGAGCCCGCGCCAGCAAGTAGGCCACCATAGTCTTGGTATTGGAGCCAATTTCATACAGGGTGGCCGCATCGTGCCCGGCGTAGAATTGCTTGTCGACACCCTGCGGGGTGATCACGGCGAGCGCACCGCCGTGATCACCCGCCTGCGGCTTTGGGACGGACGCTTGGCCCTCCTCATCGGCCGAGACCTTTTTTAAGTCCAGCTCACGCTCCATGCCCTGAACAAATGTGCCCCGGTAGGCGCCGCCGCGAAAACGGCCCGTGTAGCTGGCCTGAATCATCGGCGATTGAAAACTCACCGTCTGGTCACTGATGCTCAGCTCCGTCAGCGGAATAGCGTAGGAGTGCTGGGCGGGACTGTCGAGCGTTCCCAGGTAGCCATCGGCCAGGACCGCCACATTCAATTGCAAAGGCAGAGTACCGCTTTTGTTGATGATTAAATCACCGCGGTAGCTACCCTCAAACACCAAGCGCTCGCGGTCGGCCGCGTCGAGCTTTTGCAGCTCGATGTCCACGTGCTTGCCCTGAAGAAAACGGCCCTTTAATCGGCCATCCTCGAGCACGCCTTCAAAACTGGCGTTGAGCTCTTTTTCGGTAAACGACACCGAATTGCCGTCCAGGCTGAACTGAGTAGGCTTGCGGCCAAACATCCCTTGGTTGGGGCTGTCCAGCGTCATTTCGCCCTGCTCAATGTTGATGCCCAGTGTCAGGCTGGTGCCCTGGGGAAACACCAGCGCACCGCGCCAGCGACCGTCCAGTTCAGAGCTGTAGCCATTGCCACTGCCTGTTGAATCAGTGGCCGAGGCATTGATCGCCAGGGCGCCCATTATTCCCAGTATTAAGCGCTTGAAGGGGTTGTTCATCTGCTCATCTCCTTATTGATTTTTGAGCCTCCAGTGTAAGTCTAGTGTCCGAACGCTGGTGAAAGCTTATGACAAGCGGGCGCAGAACCCTGTGTATTTACTCTCTGGCTTTACCGGCGGCATCACGGCCATCTGGCCCAGGCAAACGGCTTCTGGTAAAGTAGCGCCGCTTTTCAGCCACCCCTGTTTGCCTTATATGCCCCTACCAGAATTCAACTTTGCCCAGGCCGTGGGCCTTGTCAGCTTTGCGCTTGGCATCGCCTGCTTTTATCAGCGCGACGATCGCAAACTCAAGCTGATCATGGTGGCCATGAACCTCAACCACGCCTTTCACTTCGCCCTGCTGGGGGCCTTTACCGCGGTGGCCAGCTCGGTGTTGTCCCTGCTCAGAACCTCATTGGCACTGCATACCAGCTCGCGCCAAGTGGCCTACGGGTTTATCGCCCTCACGCTTGGCTGGGGGCTCTATCTGGCCGAGACTTGGTACGACCTGCTGCCCGTTGTCGGCAGCTGCATCGGCACCTACACGGTATTTTGCCTGAAGGGCATTCCCATGCGCATCGGTTTTTTACTCGGTGCACTCTGTTGGCTCGGCAACAATATTGTGGTCGGCTCTATTGGTTTGACGCTTTTGGAAACCACGCTGATTGCCGTCAACCTCAACACCATTTATCGCCTGTACCGCGAGCGAAAAGCCGCGCCGTTGATGCAGCCGCCCTGCCCCACCGCCTAAGGACAAGGCCATGATGTCAACGCTGTTTTTGATACTGTTTTTAGCGGGGAGTGCGCCCTTGGTATGGTTGTGCCGCCGGCAACTGATCAACCCGAGCTGCCACGGCTTCTATCGCTTTTTTGCCTTTGAGTGTTTACTGGCACTCGCGCTGATCAACCTGCGTCCAACCGAACTGGCACTGCTGACACCGCTTGGCATTGCCTCTGGCGCCTGTATGCTTTGCTCCCTGGCGGTGGTACTGACGGGACTTAAGCAGTTGCACGCTGCGGGGACGGCCGAGCGCACCGACGCGCCGGAAAACTTCGCCTTTGAAAATACTCAGGTATTGGTGACCGGCGGTATCTACCGGTTTGTACGTCACCCGATGTACTCGTCTTTGTTGCTGCTTGGCGCCGGCCTTTTCCTGCAAAAGCCTTCTGCCATCGCCGCGCTTTTGGGGCTAATGGCCTGGGGCTTTGTCTGGCTTACGGCGCGAACAGAAGAAAAAGAAAACCTGGCGTTTTTCGGCGAGCCCTACCAGCAGTATCGGCACCAGAGCAAAATGCTGGTGCCTTTTATGTTTTAGCTTTTGCGTTAAATTTTTTGCGCTTTAGTTTTGCCTGGAGCTTAAACGAGCACAACGCGGCTCTACTGCGAAGCGCCCGAGGCCTGTAAAGACGTTCCCACGGCAGGGCCGCCAATGGGGTTTTCCGAGGCGGGGCGCTGGCGCTGCGCCAGCTGGCCGGCCTTTTCTGCCTCGTAGCGGGCCGCAGCACCCGCAACGCTACCGCCATCACCGGTGGTCAACCAACGCCGTGTGCGGCCGGCATCCCCGAGCGGTGTGCGCTTGCCAAATGAATCCAGAAACACCATCGCGGTGGGTTCACCCTCGACATTGACCACCATCGCCAGGCAGCGGCCGGCGTCAGTGAGATAGCCGGTTTTGCTCAATAACACGTCCCAGCGGGAGCTGCGCACCAGTGGGTTGGTGTTGGCGTAATAGAGCGAGTAGCCCGGCTGGGTAAACCAGACGTCGTGCTTGCTGGCCGTGCTTGCCTGGCGAATCTGCGGGTAGCGGTAGGCGGCGCTCAGCATCTTGGCAAGATCGCTGGCGGTGGAGACATTGGCATCCGACAGACCGCTGGAATCGACAAAGTGGGTGTTCTCCATGCCAAGCTCGCGAGCCTTGGCATTCATCGCCTGAATAAAGGCGTCGTAGCCTTGCGGGTGATGCCTGGCAAGCAAATAGGCCGCGTAGTTCTCTGAGGACATCAGCGAGATGTGGAGCAAATCGCCGCGCTTGGCCATAGACTCGGGGCGGATGCGCGAATAGGCATTGGCCGCTGCCGCGAAGTGGCGCTTTTCCACGGTGAGCCTCTCCTCCAGATCGGCCCCCGAATCGAGCACCACCATCGCCGTCATTACCTTGGTAATGGAGGCGATGGGCATCACCCAATCGGCCCGTTTATCGAACAGCGGCGCCTCGGCATCCAGCTTTGTGACCAGGGCGCTAACGGAGGCCAGGCGCAAGCCAGATGGGTCTGGCGCCACCGATTCAGAGGCCTGGATACCCAAAGCCAGTACCAGCCCGGCGGCCATAAAGATAGCTCGTAACATGCATCACCCAATTCTTTGCTTATGGTCACAGGGTAACACGATTTGGCGCATAAAGTTCCAACACCTTAAGCACTGCCGTGCGGCGAATCACACAGCTCCGCGCAGAATGTGGTAATTGCCATACACGTCACACAGGTGTCGATAAGCTGGTATAAACTGAGAGTTTGAAACCTCCCTTTAAGGAAACACTTATGAAAACGTGGATTTTGCTTGTGCTCGGATGCGCCCTGGCACTGAATGCTGCGGCCCTGGATCTGGGCGATGTAGAAAAACAGCTGGGCGACTCACAGGTCTCTGCGCCGGCGGGTTTGCTGAACTCGCTCACCGAGCAACTGGGCATCAGCACCGAACAAGCCGCGGGAGGCACCTCCGCACTGCTGGCCATGGCCGCCAACAATTTATCCGAAGATAATGCCGCCAAGTTGTCGGAGATTGTCCCCACCAATGGTGGCGGGCTCACCTCACAACTGGTCAACCAGATTAGCAGTATGGACAGCGTCAAAGCCGCGTTTGGCAAGCTGGGGATGGACCCGGCGCTGATCAGTCAGTTCACCCCGGTGATCATGGATTATATTGGCAACAACGGCGGAAAAGAACTGCTCGGAAAACTCTCTAGCTTGTGGAGCGGTAACACTTAAACGAGCCAAGCTGCGGACCCCTCTCAAGGCGCCGCAGCCAGCCAACCGGTTCGCTAGCGCGCGCTGTACTCGGCGCGCTCGCCAACCTGGGCAAAGTTCACCTCGACCCGACGATTCTCTTCGCGGCCGTTCTCGGTGTCGTTACTCGCCACCGGGTTATCTTCCCCGTGACCCTCTACCTGCCACTCCATCACCTGCACACCCTGCTCCTTCAGATACTGCACCACGCTTTGGGCACGCTTTTGCGAGAGAGTGTCGTTGTAAGCGGCGGGGCCGGTAGCATCGGCGTAGCCGTCCACCGAAGCTTGCAAGCTGATGCCCTGGTGCTCCTCGGCATCGTCAATCAACCCCAGCAGTTTTACTTTGGCCGAGGGCGTCAACTTCGCCGAATCAAACGCAAAGTGCACGGACTCCTTCACCGGAAAATGCTTTTGCGCCTCTGCCATTGCCGAGTTGTCCTGCTCGTCGACCGGTGTCACTCGCGGCTTGGCTGGCTCGGCCTTAGCCTGCTGGTCGGTGTCTTTTTTCACCGAATAATTGCCGCCCTGCGCGGCATTGACATTGCGCACATCTTTTTCGGTGCGCATGTTCACCAGCTCATAATCGCTGCTGTCTTGCTCCGCCGTTTGCGCGGTGTCGGTGCTGCTGCAAGCGGCAAGCGTCAGCGCCGAAACAAACGTGTACACGGCCATACCCATTGACGATGTCTTTTTCATAGTGTGTCTCCCTTAGACGTTAATAACTGGCCAGTGGAGTGCGAGAGACGTGCCAGTGTGACCAATCGCGAACAATCGCCTTTAAACTGTGATACACATCCGAAATCAGGCCGACAAGCACCACAATTGCGGCTTTTGTGGGGCAAGGGTTACCAATGATTTGTAATTTGTTCCTTCATCGCAGCCATTTTCCCACAAATACACTTGACTACAAACGACTACAAAGCTAATCTCAAACCATAGGGATAAAGGAATAACCATTATGGCGTTTAAATCTCACCCCACAACCATTCGCTTGAGCGAACAGGAACAGACGTTTCTGGCCTCGCTGAAGTTACCTGGTGCCACCACCGCCAGCGATAAAATACGCGCGTTGATTCAGGAAAAGCAGCGCCAGATGCAAGCCGGGGGGGATTTTGTCACCGCACTGGATACCGCCGAGGGTATTCTCGGCCCTGCCCAGCAAAACCTAAAAATCTCCGAGAACCAAGCGGGCATGCACTCGCAACTGCTCAGGCGTACCCTCGACTGGGCACCGGAGCTCCTGGCGACGCTGCTGTACGCGCTACCAGCCGATAGCAAACAAACGGCGCCGACACTGATCAAACTTGAAGCAGACATCGCGCGGCATGTAATGCGGTTGCTTGATGAAGTGCTTCAATCGTATATTGCTCGCGATAGCGCCCTCTATCGGGCCGATTCGCTGGACACGGATACCGTAAAACCCCTTGGCCGGCTCTGCCAGGTGGTGCATAACGATATAAACCACAAAGAGTAAGGAGACACACTATGAGCGAATCCCTCTTGGGCCGCGTGGCCCGCCTGGTTGGAGGCACCTTTACCTCCATTGTCGATGCCGCTGAAAATGCCGCCCCCGACATCGTTGCCCGCCAAGCCATTGAAGAAATAGACAGCGCGATTGACGAGGTACGTGCGGAAATTGGCCGCAAGCAAGCCAATCGCCACAACGCCAATCTCGAGCTCTCAACACTGAACAACCGTGCCGAAGAACTCAAAGCCCAGATTCAAACAGCCCTGAAAAATGAGCGCGAAGATTTGGCCGAGGCCGGCGCCTCGGAGCTGGTGGGTGTAGAGGATCGCATCCCAATTATCGAAACGCTGATCGCCTCGACCCAAGAAGAGGAACAGGAACTCGCGCGCTATTTATCCGGGCTGCGCTCCAAGCGCGAAGAAATGGAGAAAGACCTTCAGATCATTCGCGAGCGCAAAGCGGCTGACGCTGGAAAAACCGGCGGCAATACGGAAAGCGGCAGTTTGTCAGTGGATCGAAAGGTTGAAAGAGCCAGCGACGCTGTGTCGCGGGTGAAAAGCTCCGTCACGGGCGTGCCCGGAAGCGGCTCAGGCAGTGATGACGCTGCACGCGCAGAGCTTGAAGAGCTTCACCGAAAAAATCGTGTCGCCGAGCGTCTGGCTGCGCTGAAGCAGGAAAGTTAAATGCTGGATTTTATTCTGGCTGACGCCAACCTGCCGTTTGCCGTTGCCATCGCCCTTATGTTAATCATCGGCTTGTTCGAAGGTCTGGGAACACTGATGGGCGTCGGCTTCGGCAATATGTTGGATTCGCTGATACCCGATTACGACGTCAACCCCGAGTTTGATGTCGCAGAAGCCGGCTCCAACAATGCACTGTCGCGCTTGCTCGGCTGGTTACGCGTCGGCAAGATTCCACTGCTGATGATTTTGATCGCACTGTTGATCGCCTTTGGCTGCTGCGGGCTTGCTATGAACTTGTTGAGCGCAAGCCTACTCGGCTGGATGCTACCGCTGTGGTTGTCCGTGCCCGCAGCTTTGATAGCATCGTTACCTGTGACCCGAGGCGTTGCCAGGATACTTGAAGCGATTCTGCCAAAAGACGAAAGTACCTCGGTCTCGCTGGAAAGCCTGATTGGGCGCCAGGCCTTTATCACCTTGGGCGAGGCCAGTAGCGAGCGCTCTGCCGAGGCACGGGTCACCGATCAGCACGGCACCACGCACTACATTCTGCTGCAAGCCGAACAAGGCCACGGCCCTTTTACCCCAGGCAAACCCTTACTTCTGGTCAGGCGCTCGGAAAATACCTTTGTGGCCATAGCCGCAGCGCAAGATTAAAGCTCTCCCCCGTTAAAAAGGAACATTCAAATGGAACAGGCAAGTAACCTAACATTTATTCTCATCGTTGCCGGCGTCTCTTTTGTCGGCCTGATGATTATCGGTATGATTTTCGCCAGACTCTATACCAGAGCCAACAAAGAGCGGGCGTTTGTTCGAACCGGTTTTGGCGGCGAGAAAATTATTAAAGACGGCGGCGCCATTGTGTTACCGGTGCTGCACGAAATTATTTACGTCAATATGAACACGCTGCGCCTTGAGGTGCGCCGCTCGAATGACCAGGCACTGATCACCAAAGACAGGCTGCGGGTGGATGTCACCGCCGAGTTTTATGTGCGGGTGAAGCCCAATAACGAATCCATCGCCACAGCCGCACAAACCCTTGGCGGACGCACCCAGCGTCCTGAAGAGCTAAAGGCCCTGGTTGAAGGTAAGTTCGTGGATGTTTTGCGCTCAGTGGCTGCAGGCATGACCATGGAGGAGCTGCACGAATCTCGTGTCTCGTTTGTTCAGGAAGTCCAGACCAGCTGCGCCGAGGATTTATTCAAAAACGGCTTGGAGCTGGAGTCAGTTTCTTTGACCGGGCTGGATCAAACCGCCAAGGAATACTTTAACGCAGAGAATGCCTTTGACGCCGAAGGTCTGACCAAATTGACAGAGCAACTGGAATCACGCCGCAAGATCCGCAATGATATCGAGCAGGAAACCATGGTGCAGATTCAGTCCAAATCCACCGAGGCGGCAAAGCGCCAACTGGCCATTCAGCAGGACGAGGAGTTCGCCCGCCTGGACCAAGCTCAGGAGATTGAAAACCGCCGGGCAAGCCAACAATCTGATATTGCCCGCGTCGCCGCCGAGCGCCGCCGCGAAGCCGAAGAGGCCGACATTGCCTCCAGTCGCTCTGTGGAGCTTGCCCGCATCGCCATGCAGGAAGAAACCCAGAATCGCGACATTGAGAAGCGCAAGCGTCTCGAACTGGCCAGCCAGGACGAGAAAATCGCCATTGCCGAAAAATCCAAGGAAGAGTCCCGCGCAGCTGCCGAAGCCGACGACGCCAGAGCGCAGGCCGTGGCCAAAGAGGAAAACGTGACCACCGTGCGTGAAACAGCACGCGCCGAGCGTGAGAAGCACATTGTCGTGATCAAGGCGAAAGAGGCTGCCGAGCGCGAAGCCATTGGCATTACCGTGGAAGCAGAAGCGCGTAAATCGGCCGCCAACGACGAGGCAGAAGCCGTGCGCGTCACCGCTGACGCCGAGGCCGGTGCGATACGTGTGAAAGCCGAGGCCGAAGCCGATGGAGCCCGCCAGCTCAACGAGGCGAAAAACCTTTTGAGCTTGGATCAGATTTCCTTCGCAGAGCGCATGGAGATGATCGCCCAGCTGCCGAAGATCATGGAGCAAGCCATGAAACCCGCCGAAAAAATCGACAGCATCAAGATTTTCGACATCAACGGCGCCCCTGGCTTTAGTGACGGTGGTTCAAACGCCAGCGCAGGCGGTGGCAACCTCTCCGACCAACTGGTCAATGCCATGCTCAAGCATCGCGCTAATGTGCCGCTGCTCGATTCCATTTTGAAAGAGATCGGCCTGGAAAATATGGACCCGCGGGCGATCATCGACGGCAAACTGTTTGATCAGAAGGCGGCTGGCGAAACAGAGCAATCTGCCGATGACAGCGCCACTCTCACAAATGCAGACAAGAAAGACCAAAGCCAACAGCAAAAAACGCAGGCCGACGATGAGGATCTCGAAACCGTTTAAGCGCTAGCAGCAAAAAGCGCCTAAGCAAGCCCCCGACTCACGACCTCTTCGGCTCATGAGTCGAGGTACGCCGAGCTCGAAATGCTCGGCGTACCGGCTTTCCAATTACCAATCCAGAAATACGTCTTTCGGATCAAATTTATAGCTGGCACTGCTTAGCTCTTTGCGCTCGCGGATACTGTTAATGTCGCGCTGTGCATTCAAGGTCCAAATGGGTAACTCCTCCTCAAGCAACCGATAGCCATCTGCCAGCATGGCGCCGACAATGGCGCGCCGCGCGCCTATGGCCTGATCAATACGCTGAAAGGGGCCCTGATGCATGGCACGCTCAGGGGTGTGCTCACGCCCGGCGTAGGCGAGAAGCGTGGCGATTTCATCTTCATCGCGGCGCAGGTGAATCTCTACACGCCAGTCGTTTTTCTCGAGCACCAAAGGCTCGGCAGAATCGGGAATGGTTGTGGTGTCGGTCAAAAGAAACCTCCTATTTATCTGGCAATAAAAGCGATCGTCCTGATCGATTTTATTGTCACCCTCGCTGCACTGCGATATTGCACGGAATATCTGGCTTAGCGAGGACTCGCGTCCGGGGCAAGCCCGGCGGCGGCACTTCCCTGTGCCGCTGAAACCTGGCAACAAAAGCGAGCGTACTGATCGGTTTTATTGTCACCCTCGCTGCACTGCGATATTGCGCGGAATATCTGGCTCAGCGAGGACTCGCGTCCGGGGCAAGCCCGGCGGCGGCACTTCCCTGTGCCGCTGAAACCTGGCAACAAAAGCGAGCGTACTGATCGATTTTATTGTCACCCTCGCTGTGCTGCGATAGTGAACGATATAACTGATAGTGCAATTGGTTTGATGCCGTTCTCGCGTCGATAGATTTTTAAAAGCGGTACTGAAAATTCACTTGCCATTGGGTCTGGCTGGCGTTTTCCGCCTCCCACCACAGCTGACGGTTTTCCACATAGCTGTCCACTCGCGAGACCTCTGCCCCCACCTGCCAGTGTTTATCCAGGCGGTAGCGCCAGGCAACGGCCAGGCTCTCGCCGTGGCTGTTGTTCGGATCAAAGGCCCAGTGGTCGTTATCGATGACTTCAAAATCGTCGTAGCGCGCGCTGATGCGGTGTGCGCCCAGACTATGGCTTAGCAACAAAAACCATGCGCGGTAATCGTTGTTCACGCCGCGAGTATCACCCATCGCCGTCGAGCCTTGAATCGCTTGGGTGATTAAGCGGGTATTGTCGGTCAGCTTAAACAGCCAGGACAACGACCAAAATCGGGTATCCCAGGCGTACTGTCCGCTCTGTTCATTTAAAGAGGCCGGATCACCATTGTTATCGTAGTAGTACAGCCGCAACTGCGAGCGTTTGTAGTAATCCCAGTGGCCGCCCAGATAGTAACCAAAGCGGCCATCCACCTCGCTAAACGGCAAGACATCGTTGGCCTGCCAGCGCAGCTGGGGCGTGTCAAAGGCCGGGTTATCGGCGAAGGGAATGCGCTCGTTAAATAACGACTGCCGATCGTGAATGGCAAAGCCGCGCCAGGCGAGCAAACTGCCGGCCGGATCATTGGCTTTGTACACCGCACCCACCAGCTCAAGCGAATGCGGACTGTTGAAGCGTCGGCCGGGGCGGCCCAGAGTCAACTCGGCGCCAAAGGTGCGCAGCTCTTCGCCCACCCAGCTATTGATAGCGGAGTTGGTGTACAGGTAGGGCGATGTCCAGCCAATATCCGGGTTTTCCAAAGAGAGAGCCGGATAAAACCCACCCACTTGCAACTGCCATTCATAGCCGCTAGGCAAAAGCGGTTTGTAGCGCACGTAAGCTTCGGTAAAGCCGAGTTCGATATTTTCATCGCGATGGGCCTGGACAACCGCGTGCGCTGAGAATGCAGAGCCGAGCTCCTGGCGTAGACTCAGCACCGAGGAGCCCAGCGTGAGGCCGTTGTGTTGCTCGCTGTAACGATAGAGTCCTGAGCCACGGTAGAGCCAGGAATCCGGGTTTTCCGAGTCGGTGTAACGCAGTTGCACCAAGCCCTTAAACTGGGCGGCCAAGCTCAGTTTCGGCAACGCGCAAACGACAACCAGCACGAGCCATAAGGCTAAGGTTTTTTGGGGGTTAGTAGGCATCAAACTCGTCCACACCATAGTCTTGCAGCGGTGGTTTGAGTGGCTGGCGAATCACAACTTCGGTATCGGCGTGGGCCGCTGCCAGTTCGTGGTTTTCCACCTGGCCGATACGCGCAAAGCGCGAGTGCCAGACACTCACCGATGTCGCCTGCGCGGGTGCGCGCAACTGCGCTACGCCCTCGGCGTTGGTCTGCGCGTAAACACCGCCGTCCACCACAATAATATAGCCGAGCATCCAGTCGTGAATATTGCATCCGACTTCCACAACGCCGGGCTTGTCGAACAACAAGGGCTCGCGCGGTGTCTCTTTATAGAGTTTGATTTCGAACGTCTTGACCGGAGAGAAAGAGTACACATGGTGCATGATCGAGTCGGAGTTGGGAAAGGCGACCCGGCTGCCAAGGGGCACCGGCAGCACATGGGGCACAAACTCGCGATCTTTTTGATCCATAATGAATTCAGTGGTACTGAGCCCAGCCGCCACTGGCGTGCCGCTGACCCACACCACAGCGTCTTCCAGCGGCTCGCCCTCGGCGTCCATTACCGTGACTTGTAAAGCCCAAGCGCTCTGCGCCAGTAACACCCCCAAGCTGGCTCCAAGTGTCCATCGCCCCATGGTTACCCCACCTTAATCCGATGTAGTGCCCACGTGGGTGTTTGTATCGGGTCCCATCCCAGTAGGCTGCTAACACGCTTTGACGACAACTTTAACACAGGCAGCTACCGTCGCTAGGTTCATGCGCGGTTATACCCCGTCCTTCGCCGCAGATGCAGGACCGCATAAACGCGGCGGAGCTCAGTTTCTGGGCCCGACCCAAAGCCGGGCCCCGTGATCACAAATTCGCCTCGAGAAACGGCAGTATGTCCTTTTCCAGCACGGGCACGGCGTGAGTGTCAAAGCAGCTGCCAAATACTTCCAGGCAGCCGGTATCCATATAAGCGTGGTTCTTGCCCTCATAGATTTTAAGGGTCGCTGGCTGGCCCGCTGCTTTGAGTTTGTCCACATAGGCGGCCACCGCCTCTGGCGGCGTGGTGGTGTCTTCGCTACCGACATGGTGCAGTTGCGGCGGCAGTGGGTACTCACTGTTTTGCGGAATGTGGTAAACGGGCGAAACCGCCTGGTAGTAAAGCGGGTGATCCTGCGGATTGATATCACTGCCAAATATACCGCGCGCGTCGGTCTGGGCAAATTGCCAGAACATATTCTGTGGCGATTCAAACCCGCCACGCGCCGCGGCGAGCATATCAAAAGCGCCGTAGCTGACGACGGCCGCCTGCACCGCCAGGCCATCCTCTGCGGCGACCTGCTCGGCGGTTTTACCCTCGGGCAACCAGCTTGGGGTAAAGCCCAGGCTCTCGCCGCCAAACCCATCGGACTCGAGCGCCCTCCCGCGGGTCAAAATCATGGACGTCAAGTGACCTCCTGCGCTGTCACCGGTCACGGCAATGCGCGACGGATCGCCGCCATACTCAGCGATATGTGCCTTCACCCAGAGCAAGCCGCCAAACACATCCTCGACGATCTCGTTCATGGTGGTGGTGTTGTCGTTGTCCGGCAGCAGGCGGTAGTTCATGTTGGCCACCACGTAACCGCCCTCCTCGGCCAGGTACTGGCTCATGGCGTCCATAACGCTTTCGTTGTTGATCAGCCAACCGCCGCCGTGGTAAATCACCACCACCGGGCGCTTGGTATCGTCGGTTTTCGGCGAATAGATATCCAGGGTCAGGTTTTTGCCGTCGGCCACCACCCAGGGCACATTATCGTGCTTGGTAACGGTGTAGTGACCGGGGTGGGCAAACGCTGCCAGGGGAAGTGCCAGCATCAGGGCAAGTGCCGGGATCCGGCGGAGAATTGCTTGGTAGAGAGTTTGAAACACGGGAACACCTCTTATTGCTGTTTTTTCTTTACCTTAAAGTTGCCCGGCCTTCTGGGCCAGCGCCTTTTCACCACTTTACCTGACCCGCCGTCTCGACAAAGGCCGCAACAAAGTCGGTGTGCCTGTCGGCTTCGCGCACCCCCAGGTGAATTTGCTTGGCGACACCTTGAGCACCGAGGCGCAAGGCCACAAGGGGCAAACGCTCGGCGTATTCAGCCACCAGCCAGCGCGGCAGCGCCGCAACTCCTCGCCCGGCGGCCACGGTGTGCAAAAGAATATCCGTCGTTTCAATGGTCTTGTGCCGCCGCGGCGCGACGCCCGCGGGCATCAGAAAACAGCTGTAAATATCCAGCCGCTCAATGGGTACGGGGTAGGAAATGAGCAGCTCATCGATAAGATCCTGTGGCTCAACAAATGGCTTTTGGGCCAGCGGGTGATCGGCCTTCACAACCAATACCTGCTCGTAATCAAACACCGGGGTAAAAACCACTCCCGGCTTGTGCAGGGGGTCGGGGGTGACCAGCAGATCGATATCGTGGCCAAAAAGCGCGGCCATACCGCCAAATTGAAACTGCTGTTTGACGTCCACATCGACTCTGGGCCAAGCCTGTAGGTAAGGGCCCACTATCTTTAGCATCCACTGGTAGCAGGGGTGGCATTCCATACCTATGCGTAAAGTACCCCGTTCGCCAGCGGCTATCTGAGCCACCACCGCCTCGGCATGCTCGAACTGCGGTAAAAGACGGTTGGCCAGCCCCAGAAGATAGCGGCCAGCCGCGCTCAGGCGCAGCTGACGCCCTTCCTTCTCCCATAAAGAAGTGCCCAGACGCTGCTCAAGCTTTTTGACCGAATGACTCAGGGCCGACTGGGTGAGGTGAAGCTTATCCGCCGCCCGGGTAAGGGTGCCCTCTCTCTCAATCGCCCTGAGTATATCCAGATGATGTCGCTCGAGGATTTTATTCATGAGCCAGTCTCATATAAAAACAAAATAATACCATTATTAGTCATGGTTAACAGGGCTTAGACTGCGGCCACCTGACATGGGAGGCATTGATGGCGGCGACACACAACTTAGGCTTTGCGCGCATTGGCGCGGCGCGCGAACTGAAATTCGCTCAGGAGGACTATTGCAAGGCGATAAAGAACGGTTGCGGACGGGCGCCAAGCCAACGAGCGCATTCCCGCGAAGGGCTATGGATCAACCCCGACGGCAGATTGAAAACGCGCCAAGGGAACGAGGTGCTGCCTGCCCTACAAATACGGCGAGCGCGGCCAGACAATGGCGAGAGCGCGCCGCTTTACCCCGGCAACAGGGTGAGAGATCGATGGAGGGCACTCTCATTCTGTGCTCAATCGCAACCGTCCACTACCTCGCCTTCAAAACGCACGGCTTTTGCGGTCTTGTCGATTACGACAACACAATAGGGATAGGAGATGGCTGCATCCGCAGCACAGGAGAGCGGCCCGGTGTCCACATAGTGCACCATCAAGTGATCCCCCTCGTCTTCGATACGACTGATTTGCACGGAATAACTTAGAGAGGGCTTGAACCCGGTGTTAATAGCGATCACCTGCCGCTGATCAAAATCCACCTCGGGCGTGGTCACCTGCTCATTCAAATTGGTGGCCAGGTACCATTCGCGAAAGGCGTGGGACGTGTCAAACACTTCTGTCACTTCATCCTCATACGCCGAATGGGACGACACTCCAGGGCAGTCAATGGGTTCAAAATCCACGCTTTGGTGAGAATCCGATCCACCGCAGGCCGCCAGCAGGCTTATTACACTGAGTACACCGATTGGTCTGTACATGACTCACTCCCTTGTAATCACTAGGTAAGCCGCAGACTAAATTATGCGCCTCGCCGAAAAATTGCTCCCATCACAGCACACAAAAAAAGTGCTATCAATCCCGCACTTGTCACAATCAACCCGTGGGTCATAGATACGCCCCAGAAAAATTCCGGGGTTGCCTGACATAAGTCCTGCACCTCGAACATCCAGGGCATCCAGGTATCCAAAGGTGCCCACTCGGGAAAATTGGCCTTAAAACCACAGGCGCCTCCACTGCCGATCCCATACTCGACCTGTATCAGTCCCCAGGTTTCCAACGCCAACCCAATGCTTAAGCCTAGGCCAACCAAGCTGACAAGCACTTGCCCCCAAAACCAGCGCTTTAGCCCAAGTGCCAGCAGGGATAATATAAAAATCGCCGCCACCCACACACGCACATAAATGCACAGCTCGCAGGGATAATAGTGCAGTACATGCTGAAAATAGAGTGCGCCTCCTTCCAGTGCCAGCATCAGTCCCGCTACGAACCACCAGAAGTAGCGACAACCGGCCGCTTGCAAAAGACGCCCTACGTATTTACCCATGATTTTTTCTACCTTAAAGATAATCTGCTATGACCCGCTGGGCGCTGAAAAGTTTAGAGCGATGGCGCCAGCGCATTTATAGCTCACGAGGACATGAGCTTATCGCTAAATGTCATTTTGCCCTGCCCCTATGATTGGTTAGGATGGAGCCGATTACTTGTGAACACCCCTTTCAAGGAGGCTCCGATTATGTCACTGCGTATTGGCAGTACCGCCCCGAACTTTACCGCACAAACCACAGAAGGTGAAATCGATTTTCATCAATGGATCGGCGATAGCTGGGCGATTTTGTTTTCTCACCCCAAAGACTTCACCCCGGTGTGCACCACCGAGCTCGGCTATATGGCCAAGCTTAAGCCGGAGTTTGATAAGCGCAATACCAAGATTATCGGCCTGTCGGTGGACCCGGTGGATAACCACAGCAAGTGGGCCAAAGACATTGAGGAAACCCAAGGCACCTACCCCAACTACCCCATGATCGGCGATACCGATTTAAACGTCGCCAAGCTCTACGACATGCTGCCCGCCGACGAGGCCGGCGATGCGGGTGGGCGCAGCGCCGCCGATAATGCCACCGTGCGCGCCGTATTTTTGATTGGCCCGGATAAAAAGATCAAAGCGCAGTTGATTTACCCCATGACCAGTGGCCGCAACTTCAACGAGATCCTGCGCCTGCTCGATTCCATACAACTGACCGGCAAGCACACTGTGGCGACACCGGTGAACTGGCAACCCGGGGATGACATTATTATCCCACCCAGCGTGAGCGACGAAGACGCCAGGAAGAAATTCCCGGAGGGCTTTAATATCATCAAACCCTACCTGCGCACAGCAAAGCAACCGAAGTAGATGAGCGGCGGGGCCGGGCCCCGCCGCAGTCTCTCTACTCCCATTCCTCGCCATAGTGGTGAGTCAGCTCTTCTCCGGGTTTGATAGTGCGCAGTGCCTCTACCGATAAATCATCGTAGTAGGCCACGTTGGGTTGACTGCTGTGATTGATGTATTTGAGCCGACAGGTGACCTCCACCGGTCCTTTATCGGTATGCAGCACATAGGCACTATCGCGCACGGTTTTACGGGTTTTGCAAACACCGAGTAGCGTGCCTTTCTTAATCGCTTCGGTCGCAAACAAGCCTTTGCCGTGAATACCGCTGTCTTTCACTTTTAACGTCTTTTTCATTGGCTTACTCTTTCCCGTATATGCGCCAGCGCTGCAGAAAACATTGAATGCCAATCAGCGCTCTCCGGTTGATCCAGTCGGTGCCAGAAAAAGTCAAACCGCAGTCCACCACCATCTTCGGTATCAAACGACCACCGCTCCGGCAACTGATCGGCCTCCAAGGTCATTTGATAAAATTCCCAGACGCTCGCCGGCTCACCCAACGGCAAAGTACCTAGCGATTTTGTCGCCCACGCCACAAGACCGGACTCTTCCAGCAACTCCCGCTCGCAGGCAGCCGCCACGGACTCTCCAACCTCCACACCGCCTTTGACCAACTGAATACCCGCCAGCGGATGGCGGAAGACCATGATTTCAAGGTGAGGCCGGCGACGCAAGACCACCGGACAGGCTTTGTGAACTTTATCGATCATGGAGGGGGTCGCTTATCGATTAGCGGTAAAAACTCGCTGAAATGGGAAAACTGCAAATCCACCGAGGCAGGCAGTGGTTCAACCCTCTCGGTTTTCCAGAAGGTGGTCATACCCAGAGCATTGGCCGGTATCATGTCGGCTTCCAGGCTATCACCACAGAAGACCGTATCCGCGGGCTCGGCTTGAAGCGCGCTCAGGGCGGCGCGGAAAATGCGCGGGTCTGGTTTTTTAATGCCCAGCTCACCGGAGGTAAGAATTACGTCAAAGTAGGGTTCAATGCCGAGCGACGCAATTTTGCTGCGCTGGAAAGAATCCCGCCCATTGGTCACCACTCCCAAGCGGTAGCCTCGCTCTTTTAAGCCGCTGAGCACCGGCTTAACCTGCGGGTAGCCACGGCAGAACCGAGCGAAGTTCCTATCGAAGTCCTGGCGCATCTGCTCTGCCAAACCGGCCGGTAAATCAAACGCGCAGGCCAAGCGTGCAAACACCTCTTCCTTGGGTTGGATAACGCCATTTTCTTCGACAAAACGGGCGATGAATCTCTCGCGCGCGAGAGAAGGTGTGAAGCGAGTGTGCATATCAACCGCACAGGCTTGCAGGCTGGCCGCTTTATCGTGCAGGGTTCCATCCAGATCAAACAACACCGTCCGCACGAGTTACTCGCCCATTTCACGCACTAGTACAGCCCGAACGCAGCGCAGCACGCCGTAATTGTAAGCGCCGTCAAGCGCATCAAACACTGGCTTAAGCTTGAAAGGCTCGTCATCGTGCGCGAGCATGACATCAATAATGGCGTCTAGCTCTTGCTCGGGCAGCTCCACCACCTCGGCGACGTCCAGTTGGCCCTGCTCAATCAGGCCCGCTAAGTGCGTGTAGACGGTGGTATCGGTCAGATCCCGCTGACGAGCAATAGCCTCCACGCTCATACCGGCTTTAAACAGCGCAAAGGTTTCGTGCTCTGTGGCCCTGACGTTTTCGGCACTGCCCTGGTATTCACTGAGGCTCTGCACATGGGCGTCAATAGCCTCGGCAAAAGCCTCGCCATAGTGCTCGAGCTTGCTGGCACCGACGCCGGAGATTCGCGACAACGCCTCTACGCTGACAGGTTGATGGCTGACCATTTCCATTAAAGTGGCATCATGGAAGATCATATAAGGCGGTATAGCCTGCTCATCGGCCAGGCGTTTGCGCAACTGGCGCAGACTCTCCCACAGGGCTTTATCGGGCCCGGTGAGCGAGCCACCAGCGCTGGTGCGGGAGGATTTGCGCTCGGCGCTGACTTTGGTGTCGCGTCGCAGTTCGATGGTGTCTTCGCCCTTGAGCAGCGCACGGCATTTTTCCGTCAGCATCAAACCACCAAAACCGGCCACATCCACCTGCATCAGGCCGCGGGAAACCAACTGGCGAAACACCGAGCGCCACTGGTTCACATCCAGCTCCTGACCAATGGCAAAGGTGCTGAGTTTATCGTGACCAAACTGCGTCACCTTGTCCGTGGCCTTGCCCAAGAGCACATCAATTAAATGATTTACCCCAAAGCGCTGGCCCGTGCGATAACAACAGCTGAGCGCTTTTTGCGCTACCACTGTGCCTTCGTAAGTCACTGGCGGAGTCAGGCAGGTATCGCAATTGTTGCACGGGGCGTGTTCGCGCTCGCCAAAATACGACAAAAGCGCCTGGCGCCGGCAACTGGTGATTTCACACAATCCGAGCATGGCATCGAGCTTGTGATGCTCAACCCGCTTGTGCTCATCCGAGCCCTGGGATTGGCTGAGCATCTGCTTGAGCTTAATCACATCTTGCACACCGTAGGCCATCCAAGCGGTGGCGGGATTGCCGTCGCGCCCGGCGCGCCCGGTTTCCTGATAGTAGGACTCTATGCTTTTGGGCAGGTCCAGGTGCGCGACGAAACGTACGTCGGGTTTGTCGATGCCCATTCCAAAGGCAATGGTCGCAACAATGATCACGCCCTCTTCGCGCAAAAAACGCTCTTGATGTTGCTGGCGGGTCGCCGCCGGCAGGCCGGCGTGATAGGCCAGGGCGGTAAATCCCTGAGTGACGAGCCAGTTAGCGGTTTCTTCAACCTTGCGACGCGACAGGCAATAGACAATACCGGCATCTTGCGGGTGTTCATTGTGGAGAAAACGCAGCAGTTGCTGCCGGGCGTTGTTTTTTTGCTCTATGCGGTACTGAATGTTCGGACGGTCAAACCCGCTGACAAACTGCGCCGCCTGCTCAAGCTGCAGGCGGGTGATAATTTCGGCGCGGGTGCGATCATCCGCCGTGGCGGTGAGCGCAATGCGTGGCACCTTGGGAAACTGCTGGTGCAGCAAACTCAGTTGCAGGTAATCCGAGCGAAAGTCGTGCCCCCACTGGGACACGCAGTGCGCCTCGTCAATGGCGAACAGCGAGATATTCAGCTGGTGCAACATCTCCAGGGTGCGCGCCTGAATCAATCGCTCTGGGGCGATGTAGAGCATTTTAATCTCGCCCTGGCGCAGCCCCTGTTCGACGGCGCGGACTTCATCAAAAGCCAGACTGGAGTTTAGATAGGCGGCGCTGATACCCAGCTGAGCCAGGGCGTCCACCTGGTCTTGCATCAGGGCAATAAGCGGCGAGACCACGACTGCCACCCCATCGCACACCAGCGCTGGAATCTGATAGCACAAGGACTTGCCGCCCCCGGTGGGCATAAGCACCAGGGCGTCTTTACCGGCAATGACTGTGTCGATGATCTCGGCTTGTTGCCCGCGAAAGGCATCATAGCCAAAGGTGTTATTGAGGGTGGTAAGAGCTGCTTGATTCATCCGTGCAAGTGTAGCAGGAAAAGGCGGGGCAAGTCCCTTGCCCCGAAGAAGGATGAATTAGAAACGGTAGTTCAATGACAGCTCGTAATCGCGCGGCGCGCCATAGGCCAGCTGACTGTAGAAACCAATCTGGCTGTAGTAGGTTTCATCCAGCGCATTGTTGATATTGAACTGTACCGACAGTTGATCTGAAAACTCGTAGTTGGCCATCAGCCGAACCAAGGTGAAGGCCTCCTGCGTCAGGCGCTCGGCATCGCCGGTTACCGGATTGGTAGCATCGGTGTAGTTTTCGTCTTCCCAGTTTACCCCGGCGCCGATGGACAAGCCGTTCACCCAGGCATCCAGCTCGTACTTGGTAAAAAGGTTCAGCAACTTGCGCGGCTGGTTGGTGTTGACGGGGTTGCCGTCGGCGTCTTCCGCCGTAAAAGAGGACCAACCAACGCTCAGACTCCAGCCCGGTGCCAACTCGCCGCTGGCTTCCAGTTCGTAACCATCGCTGACCACCCCCTGGGCGCCGTAATATGCCTGATCGTCAGTGCCGGGCACCAGGTTGTCGCCATCGGCCTGAGCGACGTTGTCCTGCTCGATACGGAAAACAGCCGCCGCCAGGTTCAGTTGGCCATCGTAAAATT
This sequence comes from Gilvimarinus algae, assembly GCF_030518215.1. Classification (GTDB taxonomy): domain Bacteria; phylum Pseudomonadota; class Gammaproteobacteria; order Pseudomonadales; family Cellvibrionaceae; genus Gilvimarinus; species Gilvimarinus algae. The sequence continues at coordinate 242,799 of NZ_JAULRT010000062.1, read as the reverse complement.
CGGCCTTGATACCGGCCTCGTAGTTGGCGCCTTCAACCGGGTCGAGCAGATCACCATTGGCGTCTTTGCTGTTTTGCGGGTTGAAAATCTCAGTGTAACTGACGTAGGCCGTGTAGTGCTCAGCAAAATCGTACACCAAGCCAGCGTAGGGTGTGATCACATTGTCGTTGCCGTACTCATAGGGCCCGCGCCAGTCAAAACCCTCAGCGTCCCAGTCACTGTAACGCGCGCCCAGAATCAGCTTGAGTGGATCGGCCAGCGACCAGCGGCTGACCACATAGGCGGCGGTTTCCACAGTGTCGCGTTTGTCGTACTCGTAGCTGCCCAGCCACTGGGGCTGGGGGTAGTTGCCGTCCCACTCGAAGAAGTTGCCGATGTCGGCCTGCTCGCCGCGATTGTAGCGATTGGCGACAAAGTTCTGATCGGTGCGCACCACACCCGCGCCCAGCTCATGCTCGCGCCCAAACAGCGACAAAGGCCCGTTCACGCGCAGCGTCATATTGTCCTGCTCGCGGGTGTTATCGTAGCGGCTAATAGACGGGCTCAAGCCCAGGCCGGTTTCTTTGTCGACAGTGCCCGAGGTATAGAGCAAGTTAAGCTTGCCGTCGTTTTCATTGTGATCGTAGCGAAGCTCGGCAATCCACTGGTTATCGAACTGGTGCAACAGATGGGCAAAGTACGTGGTGTTGGTGGAGGCCCAGCTGGTCCACTTGGTGCCGATATTTTTACTGCGCGGCCAGTCGGTGCGGGTGCCATCAGAATACCAAACGGGTAAACCGCCCCAACTGGACGCCGTGGGCTCGTTGTCCTGATAACTGGCGCCGACGCTCAAGCGGGTAGAGTCGGTGAGATCGGCATCGACAATGCCGTAGAAAACACCGGTTTTTTCTTCGCGCCAATCGATGTAGGAGTCGGCCTCTTTGTAACTGGCTGCCACTCGGGCGCGCACACTGCCTGAGCGATTGAGCGGTGTAGTCACATCCAGCTCACCCTGCACGCTGTTCCAACGGCCAAGGCGCAGAGACGTTTTACCCGTCAGTTCTTTGTCCACCGCGTGCTTGCGAACCAGGTTAATAGCCGCTGAAGGGTTACCGGCACCGGTCATCAGGCCGGTGGCACCGCGCACCACCTCTACCCGATCGTAAATGACGGTGCTCGACTGAGTTTCCCCCGCGCTCCAGCCTGAAGAGTAGGTCATGGGCACACCGTCGATCTGGACGTTATCTATACTAAAGCCGCGCGCCGAAAAGCTTTGACGCGAGCTATCGAGCTCTCTGGCGGAGACACCGGTAACCGAGTTGACCACATCGGTGAGGGACTCTAAATTCATGTCCTCGATCATCTGGCGGGTGACTACCGTCATAGACTGGGGTGTTTCACGGGCGGACAATCCAAGGCCGGTGGCCGTGCTTGCCGATCCCACGGTATAGGCATCTGAGCTGTCGGCCACGCCGCGCACGTTAATGGTTGGCAAAGCCTCATTGTCATTCTCAGCGGTATCAGCAGCGTAAACAAAAGGCGCGGAACAACTGACCACAGCCAAAATGGCAGCGGCCAGAGGGTGTCTAAAAACAGTCATAGTCCCCCCAAGGAACAGCGTTATCGAAAGATAATAAATGATAACTATTAACATTTAAATTTTCAATAGCGCGTGAGCTGAGTGCGTGCGCGTAACCTATCCGAACTCTCTCGCTGAATCGATACAGGGGGGGGATAAAAGCAGAAATGGCCGAAATGGAGGGATGGCGCGCAGAACGTCTGGATCAAGGGGCAGGCCACAGACCCGCGAAGGCACAACCGCGGGCCAGAGTGTAGCGGTGGGCTAATCGTTCGACGCAGACTGATGAGCGCGCCGCGTACTGGTGTTAGTAAGCAACCAAAAATCAAATATGCGGGACAGCACGACGACAAAGTCAGTAAATTCCGAAGGCTTGACTACATAACCGCTGGCACCGGACTCGTAACAGTTGACGACCTCAGCGCCACTGTCCGAGGTAGACAGAACAACGAAAGGCACCAAGGTTAATTTACCAGATGATTGGTAGCGCCTTGCCAGCACCTCCTGACCGCTAATGCCTGGCATATTCAAATCCAGCAAGACCAGATCCGGCAGCTCGGAAGACTGAGTCGCTTCTATGGCCTCCAACAGCTCCTTACCGGAATACAGGCTGACCAAATCCACCCGGCTCTCTAATTGCTTAGCAGCCGATTTCGCCAGAAAGACATCGTCGATGTCGTCATCGACCATCCAGACCGTGTAGGATTTTTCGGGCATTCTAAACTCCTTTTTATCGGTGGTGCGCTTTTTTAGAATCTCTCTTTATTGAGGTAGCTCTATCGTGAACCTGGCCCCTTTGCCCGGCTCCGATTCGGCGTATATTTCACCTTCATGGGCTTTCGCTATCTTCTCACAGATGGCCAGGCCTATGCCATTGCCAGGGTAGCGGTCGCGGCTGTTGAGTCGGTGAAAGGCCAGAAAAATTTTCTCTGCGTACTCCTGAGAGAACCCGATGCCGTTGTCCTGTACCGTTACTCTCGCGGTACGGCCCGAACCGCTATTTTCATTATATTCAACTGCCAGGGAAACGTGCGGGCTGACGCCGTCCCGATGATATTTAATGGCATTTTCAATCAGGTTTTTCAGTAGTTGGCCAAAAAGCCCTGCATCAACACTCAAGGGCCCATCTTGCTCAAGCTCGACCTGCGCTTGGTTGTCCGCTAAGAGTTCGGACAACTCTTCCTTAATCCCCTCGATCAAAACCGATAGCATCACCGTATCTCGCTGCAAACTGGACGAGGCGGCGCGGGAAAGCTGCAGTATATCCTGCACCAGCTGCTTCATACGCCGGGCCGACTCTGCCATTCGGCTTACCGCGTAGCTGGCCTCTTCATCCAGCGAAGCGGCTGACGGGTTGTGCTCCAATTGGGTGGCAAAAGAGACTATCTTGCGCAGCGGTTCTTGCAAATCGTGCGAGGCCAGGTAGGCGAAGCGCTCCAGATTGATGTTGGACTCCTGCAGCTGCTCTGAATACCGCTTCATTTCGGAGATATCGATAAACGACCCCAACATTTGCGTTGGACTACCCTTGTTATTCCAGGTAAACACCGAATCATAGCTAAAGCACCAAATCCAATGCCCCTGCTTGTGTCTGAACCGATACTCAAGCGGCAAAACCCCCTGATCTTCCATGGCCGCCACTTTCGTCATATGTTCGGTCACCTTTTCCCAGTCGTCGGGGTGGAACAAGTTTTCCATACTCTGCATGGAGGCAAAATCATCTTTGTCGTAACCAGTGATGGCGGTATAGCGATCGTTGATAAACACATTCGCCTGTTTTTCAAAGTCATAGATGTACAAGCCGCACAGGGACATATCCACCACAGATTTAAGAAAGCTCTCGCTTTCAGAGAGCTTTTTCTCCGCGTCTTTTAAATCGGTAATTTCTGTAGACGAACCTATAATCCGATAAATATTACCGACGCTGTTCATTAGCGGATAGAGTGCGGTTTTCCACCAAGTAGATTGTCCCTTGAGCTCCACATTTTCAACATAAGTCAGGGGTTTCCCGGTATCAAAGCAGCGCTTGTAGCGCCGATCAATCACCTGTGCATCCTCGTTTGGCATCATCCCGGGTGCCAAATCGAGGATGGTTTTCCCGAGCAGATCGCTTTCGCGACATCCCAATGCCTCTTCAATGGCGGGGTTAGCGGCGGCAAACACCTGTTTGCCATCACGCAGGCAGTCGAGTACAAAGACACCGTAAGAGGTGCCGCTGAAGATTGACTCGAGAAACTGGTTTTTTTCTTCAAGGCTGTTTGCCAGATCTTTGCGATGCTGAATGTCTTCCAGTGAGCCACACATGTAGTGGTGGGCCGTACCCCGCTGACCCACACTTTCCCCATGGGCCCGAAACCAACGCACACTGCGGTCCACTTGCAAACCACGAAACTCGATGTCAAAGGGCTCAGAGCCGACAATATGACGGTCCAGGGCAGCAAAAAATAGAGCTCTATCGGCTTCGTGAATATGAGCCTCCCAAAGGTTCATATTCACGTCCGCCGGTGGCTGGCTATAACCAAAAAGCTGCCACAATGTCGGTGACCACCACAGTTTGTTGCTACTTAAATCCCACTCCCACAAACCGTCACGAGTCGCCCCGGTAATTCTCTCAAACCGATTGTTGGCCTCTGACAAGCGTTTTTGTGAGGCCAGCTTTTCTGACATATCCGTCACTGCAACAAATACGCGCAGGTGATCGTCGAGCATCTTTTTATTAAGTTTAATTTCCACGGGAATGCGGGTGCCAGATTTATGCACGCCCTGCACCACCCGCCCTTCGGCCATAGCTCGACTCCAGCTGGCGGACTGGAAAAACTGATCGACCAACTGACGGTGAGAGGTTTTTATGCTGCCCTGAATCAAGACTTCTATGTTCTGCCCCGTCAACTCCCCTTCGGCGTAACCAAACAGCTCGCAAAGGGCATCATTGGCCATGGTGATCTCGCCGTTTTGCCCCACCACCATCAGCCCCACTGGGGAGGCGTTGGCGGCATCGCGCAAATTGCGCTCATTTTCGTATTGTGCCTGAAGCGCCAGACGATCGAGCTTCTCACGGTTGGCAGATTCCACCGCACGGCGCAATTGTTCAAAAGACGGGGTCGCGACAATCCTGGGAAGCGAGTAGGCAAGCACGACAGCGGTGGCGACCGAGATCACAGCCGTCCCCGCTTTGATCACCCCGTGAACGCCATAGCTGCCCACCCAAATGGTGTAGATGCTGTATAAGTGCGTCAAGCCACACAGCAATATGAACAGGGAAAAGAGCGTAAACAAGGAGGGGTAAAGCAAATCCGCTCGCTTACGGCGAATATACAGCAAGGCCGCCGGGATGCTGAAATAGGCGGCGGCGATGGCGACGTCTGAGGCGACGTGAGTCCAAAGTATGGACGGCCGCCAGAGGTAGCAGTGCCCGTGGGGCATATAATCCTGGCTCAGAAATCCCAACCACTGTGCATCCACCGCCTACCTCCTGTAAATCCCTGATCTGATTGTCTATAAGTGTAGCGCTTGGCAGCCAAAACCGCAGGTTCGGCAGAAGATTTTTCCGCCATATGACACGGAGGCGTCTACACTTTGAGTAAAATTACCTCAAGGAAAATCTCCATGTGTGCCCGTTTGACCACGACCCTATGGCTACTGGCCAGCCTCCTACTGCCCACCCACGCCCAGAGCGAGGCCTTTACCCCCCGTGGCATGCTGGATTTCAACCTCTATCCCTACCAAAGCGATGTGGATACCGACAGTGTCTTTACGTTGAACACCGCCTCTACCCTGCCCGGTCGGCTCTCCTACTTTGGGTTTATCAACCTCGCCGGCCAAAACGATGGTACCGATACCACTGGTTACTACGCCGAGCAGAGCCTATACTGGAAAACCGGGGCTTCCTACGGGCTTGACCTCACCGCCCAGGCGGCCTTTGCCAGCGGCGAGGACAACGATAAGCTGCGCTTGGGTGTGCGCTGGCGCGCTCATGACACCGGGTTTAGCCGAGCACTGTTTGAATACCTACACCTGAACTACACCCTGAATCTCCACTTTGTCCAATTTGACCACAGTAGCGCCTATGTTTGGCAACTCGAGCACGCCTTTTACCTACGCATGCCCTACCTGAGCGAGCGCTTGTATCTGGGAGGCTTTATGGATCACACCTTTAACGAGGACTTGCCGACGGGCTTTCCGTCAAACCCTGTGGTGGCGGAGGCGCAACTTGGTTATCGGCTGTGGGACAGGCTGTATCTGGTGGGGGAATATCGCATCAACCAATACCGCCGCAGTGACGTCAACAACTTTGCGGCGGGACTGGAATACAAAATAACCTTTTAAATCAACTGCGGCCAAAAATGCCTTTAAAGGCGTTGGCAAGATCTGCCGGATAAACCACGGTTTTCGAGTTTTGCGATGTGGACAAATCGCTGATGGACTCGATGTATTTTTCACCCAGCAGATACATAACGGGCAGTTCGTCGCCGTCTTTTACCGCCTCAGTCACGACTTTAATGGAACGGGCGGAGGCATCGGCCAACACGATTTTAGCCTCAGCATCGCGCCTGGAAGCCTCAAGACGGCCGTCCGCTTCCAAAATCGCCGCCTGCTTTTCCCCTTCGGCACGGGTAACAGCGGCGCGGCGCTGACGCTCGGCAGCCGCTTGCTCTTCCATGGCCTGCTGCATGGTGGGTGAAGGGTTAATGTCCTGAATCTCAACCGTTTTCAACACAATACCCCAGTCGGCAATATCGTCTGAAATGGACTCTTTCAGTTTGGCCTTGATCTGGTCGCGCGAGGAGAGGGCCGAATCCAGAGCCATTTCACCAATAATGGAGCGCAACGAAGTCTGAATCAGGTTTTGAATAGCGATGGTGTAGTCTTCAACCCCGTACACGGATTTTTCCGGGCTGACGATATTGATATAAGCCACCGCGTTAGCAATGATCACCGCGTTATCGTAGGTAATCACGTCCTGAGACGGAATATCCAGCACAATATCTTTGGTGGTGACTTTATAGGCCACAGTGTCAAAAAACGGAATAATCAGATTTAACCCTGGCGTCAGGGTCGTGTGGTATTTACCCAGGCGCTGCACGACATCCTTGCGCCCCTGCGGCACAATGCGCACTCCACGGGTAATGACAATAATGGCCAATACGACAATAGCAACAACCGTAATCAAGGCATCCATAACGTTTTTCCTAGTGATTAGCTTTGACAATAAGATCGTTACCGGAAAAGTCGGTAACGCTGACCCGATCACCCGGGCTGAGCGGCTCCTGGCTGATAAACCGCCACTCGTCTTCCCCCAGTATTGGAGCGGAAAAACGCAGGCGACCCCGACCACTCGCCGGGTTATATTCAAGCACTATACCCACCTGCCCCAGGGTTCTCTCCATGGCCATACCGGAGCGGGACTTGTCTTTCATTCGCGGCGCAACCCACTTGAACCAGGCCAGCAGACAGACCAGGGAGAATATCGCCCAAACCAGTAGCTGAGCGGCAAAAGACAGGGGGACAAACCAGCTCACCAACCCCACAATAATGGCGCTGACGCCCAACCAAAGCATAAAAAAACTGGGGAGTAGTATTTCGAGGGCTGCCAATGCAAAACCGATGACCACCCACAGCCAGACGGGCAGGCCCGAATCAAGCCATTCGTTCATTCAATCCTCCTTGCGGGCACCCGAGTGGGTTGTGATTATCGCAAGTGCCCAGGCCGGACAGTATAGCCAGACTCGCCCCCATCGCGCCAGAGCGAGCCCAGGCGCTGAGGGTAAAGCGAAAAAGGCCGACAAGGAGGGGCCAGACCCAGCCAGGGCGCTCGTGTCGCGCTGCAGGGTCTGGTTGTCGCAACGGCGTTAAAATTGACGCCGCTGTAAGGTTACAAATCAGCGCTGGGCGAAAGCTGAAACATCAACGACCGGGGCTGGACATGGCAAACGTCCTGAGACACCACCACGTCCTCCGACACCTGGGTTTCGTAGCCGTCTAAAGACACAGTAATGGTGTAACGCCCCGCCCGCTCCGGTGCCCCATAGAAAACGCAGGCATCCAAACTCTCACGGTATTCAGCCCTCAGCGTTTCGGTGTAATCATCGTCCACCGCCACCACTTGGGCGCCGCAGTTATCGATTGGCTGCATGAACTGGCCGCTGACATACACCTCAAGACCAAACTCAATATGATCAGTACATCCCACGGGGCCACCACCAATGGGGCCTCTTGGCGGCTCATCGCTGCCCCAAAGCGTCGCCCAGATGACTTCATCAATGGTATAGAAAACAGCGTCACCGTGGAGCAAACCACGTCTTTCGCCCGTGAGAAAAGAGGCGGACTGGAGGTTTCCACCTAATAACATACCTTCGCTTCTCAGCTGCCCCGCGGCCGAATTCAACCCTTTTAACTCGATCATCTGCAACCCCGTGTAATTGCCGGAAAATTGCGATGAACTGTTTACATGAACAGGAAAGCTTATTCGGGTGGTGCTTTCATCCATCTTTAACACATTGAGTGCTCGCAAATCATCCAAGGCCTCACTGTAGGTGCCGGCATCACCTATAACCAGTTGCCCGGACAAGGTCGGCACGCCATCATCAATGTTGACCAACTGCGCCTTTATACCCAAATCCATCCCATTTTCCGGGTCTACCTCATACCCCAGGGTAAACAAGAAGCGATCATTCAACGGATGAATGTAAGTGGCATAACCGGGAACCTCCAATGATCCAGCAATAAAAGGGTCTAAAGGATCGGTCAAGTCCAGAACATACAAAGGGTCAACCTGGCGGAAAGTCACAACGTAAGCGCGGTTTTCCGTAAATCTCACCGCGTAGACGTCTTCATCTGGCTTTCCAATCGGCTCAGAGCGAGTCTCGTTAGGCAAGCTGGCAATGGTTTCAAGTGCTTGGTCGAACTGACTCAAAATCGACAACCGGTGCAGTCTGCGCCAATCAGGCGTCCATTCGGTTGACAAAACCCGGAGCAGCCCCTCGTGCTCATGAATTCTAAAGTGTGCGTCATTATTAACCGAGCCGCGTACACTTCCTGTCGCCGCATACACAACGCCCATCGCCTCTAGATCGAACTTATGGATAACTGTGCGATTGTAGTCATCAGCCCACACCGTGCCGGTCAAATAGAGAGACTCTGGGCTCATAACCATCGACTTGACGCCTGTGGCGACACATTCACTGGAAACCACCGTTTTAGACTCTAGATCAATAGCCGTGAGATTGACCAACGAGTGGAAGCCGCTCGTTTCCTCAACATCACTTTGCGCCAGACAGGTGTCACTCAGAGGCCGGGAAACACCGCCCTTGGTATAGTTTGGGACAATTTCCTCAAGTGTAGCCTGCTGCAACAGCGCTTCGTTTTGCTCGCGGCTACCCTCATTGTGTTCAAAACCAAGGTTTGTTACCCAGGGATCAAAACGCGAAACAAGGTAAAGGGTATTGTCAATGCGGCGACTGTCTATCAGGCGGCCATCCATGGTTAGCTCTCCAGCCTCACTCGGAGAGCCCGGATTGCTCACATCAATAAATTCAACTTTAATCTTCCCGTTGGCCGGTTCAAACCAAGGCGTTGTAATGCACACAGGCAGGGCTGTAGGCATAATGGGGTCAAGGTTTCCCGGCTGCTCTCGCAAGCTGACGATCTCAGAGGATTGTCCGTCACTCTCTGTTAAAAATAGGGCTGCACTGTCTCCCCACTGAGAGCCTTCAAAGTCAAACCGGCCGACAATCTCGGCGTCGGGAACTTCCGGCTCCGTAGCCACAATCTGGATGCCTGCGGGGTTTTCGTCACCACGATCGGGGTAGGCGATAAACCAATGTTTACCATCGTATTTAACAACATCCGCCTCATCCACGCCTGCCACATGCACATTGGTCTCAGAGAAGGATGAATCCGTCGAAGGCGCAGGAGGTGCAGGTGGGCGCGGCGAAAAATCACTGTTGTCTTCATAGGCCTCCAGCTCTTCACTTAAAGGGTAATCGTAGCTGGAAAGCTGGAGACGCAGACCATTTTTTATCAACCGAGTTAATTGATCGCTATTGATTCTGACCAATGGCGACTCCGTCGGCTGGCTAGGCTTCAAAGCGGAGTAATCTCGCACAATGGCCTCGCTAGAGGACGAGTTGTCGGACGACGCCAAAGAAGAGGACATGCTCGAAGATTCATTCGAGGAAACCAAGGAAGATGACGTGCTCGATGAACTATGCGAGGAGGCCGAACTCGACGACGGCTCAGAGGACGACGATACCACTGACGAGGAAGACTCATCCAGGGCATCACTGCTGGAGGAAACAGAAAGAGATGAACTGCCAACAGAAGCACCAGGCGGTTGACTTACACCTGAGCTTGAAGAACCTCCACAACCCGATAAAAACATCACTAAAACAAACATGTACAGCGATCTCACAGCCACCTCCTATGTAAGCTAGAATGCCACACTGACAACTATCACTTGGCACCTGAGACAAAAATTATGCGTTACCAGACTAGCACTTCGAGTTCTGAAGTCTGTGCAAACTTGTAAAATGAGGCCCTAAGGCGCCAACAACTTCAATTCACCATGCAAAAGCTGCATTGACGGATTGCACTTTACAACTCAGCACTCGGCCAAAGCTGCAACATCAAGGACCGGGGCTGGACGTGGCAAACGTCCTGCGATACCACCACACCCTCCGACACCTGGGTTTCGTAGCCGTCTAAAGACGCGGTGATGGTGTAGCTACCGGCTCGCTCCGCAGCGCCGTAGAACACGCATGACCCGAGACTGTCCCGGTAGTCAGCTGTTAGCGTTTCGGAGTAATCACCGTCCACCGCTACCACTTGGGCGTCGCAATTATCGATTGGCTGCATAAACTGACCGCTAACGTACACCTCAAGGCCATAGACAATCTGCTCAGTGCAGGCAATAGGGTCGCCTCCAATTGGTCCCTGCGGTGCGTCCGCTGCGCCCCATTGGCTAAACCAAATTTGGTTATCGTGGGCATAGTAAACAGCGTTGTCATGCAGCAGGCCGCGCCGCACACCACCGTTGTAATCATGGTGCGAATGAGTGGCCGCCTCGGCAATCAGCACCCCTTTGTCCTGCATAGTGCCTTGCTCAGAATCAAGCCCGTTCAGCTCAAGCATTTGCAAGCCGCTGTACTGCCACTCGCTGTACTCACCACCGGCCGTGCCGTACACCGATACGGGGAAGGAAACACGCACCGCGCCTTCACCCGCTTCCAGTAGGTTGAGGGCACGCAGATCATAGAGCGCTTCGCTATGACTGTATCTGTCGCCGATAAGCATCTCACCCACCAACTGTGGAGTGCCACCGCTCACTTTCACCAACTGGGTTTTTATCCCCTGCGTCCAACCGGTTTCACCGTCCGCGTCCTGTCCCAGGGTAAACAAGTAGTTCTCGTTAATGGGGTGTATATAAGTCGCAAAGCCAGGCACCTCGAGCTCACCGGTAATCTTAGGATCGAGGCTATCGGACAAATCGAGAACGTACAGTGGATCAACACGGCGGAAAGTCACCACATAGGCACGATCACCGTCAAAGCGCACAGCAAAAATGTCTTCATCCGGCTTACCAATGGGAGCAGGTCGCTCGGCATTCGGCAGCTGGGCCACCGGTGCCAATACATTGCCCGATTGCCGCAAAATGTACAGGTGATGAGAAATACCGTCAGTGTGGTCTGTGGAGACAACCCGTAAATCCTCACCATGTTCGTTGACCCGGTAGGGTGCATCCCATCGAATCGACCCGGGCACACTGCCGGTCGCAGCGTAGGCCACCCCACTCTCTTCCAGCGAGAATTTATGAATCACGGTTTTTTCGTTTTCTTGCCAGAGGGTGCCGGTCAGGTAGAGCGCGTTCTGGCTCATGGTGAGCGAATCCACCCCGGTGCTCAGGCATTCGCTGGACACAATAGACTGACCGCTTAAGTCGATGGCGGTAATGTTCACCATCGAGTGGAAACCATGGATATCCTGTGTGTCTTCCTGGGTATAACACGCTACGCTTAACGGCGCCTCAGCACTGCCCTGACGATACTTGGGGAGCAAGTCGGCGAGCTTCGCATCGGCCAGGGCGGCTTCATTTGCCGTGCGTGAATCGGACGAGGAGCGCTCTATTTCAAGCGGGAAAAACCAAGGGTCGTAGCGCGTAATCAGGTAAAGCGTATTGCCGATTCGCCGGCTATCGATCAAGCTGCCATCAAGACTGATGGTGTTGGTTAAACTGGGCGAAGACGGCGTGTTAACGTCAATAAACTCCACACGCACCTGGCTGTTCACAGGGCCCGGCCAGATCTCCAGAGAATCATTCGAGACAAACGACGGAACAGCGCCGGGCATAACCCCCTCAATGCTGCCCCATTGTGAGCGCAGCGCCACCACATGGCTGGCGACCTCGCCATCCTTTTGCAGATAAATCGCCGTGGCACTGCCCCACTGCTGAGCTTCGAAACTAAAGGTACCCACGACGCTCGCATCGGGCACCGCAGGGTCGGTTGCAACGAGTTGCAATCCGGGCAACTCACCGTTATAGCTTGAGGGCTCATAGGCGACAAACCAGTGCCGTCCATCGTACTTGACACTATCGGCCTCATCGACGCCAGCAATGTGCACATTGGTTTGCGAGTAGTTACCGCCGCCGTCAGCCTCCGGTGCCCCTGCCGAAAAGTCCAAGTCATCGTTGTTGCTCGGATAATGGGTATAGCCATAACCGCTGGTTTGCAGCCGCAAGCCGTTTTTGACAAAGCGTTCAAAGGCCTCGCCCTCAAGCCGGGTGAGCCCCGCCTCGGTAGGCTCAATTGGTTTAAGCGCAGCGTAGTTCACTTCGGGCGCACCCGGGTCAACGGGGCCGGCATTGTCCGATGTATTCGATGAAGATCCACCGCAAGCGGCGAGCCCGGCCGTCATGGCCACCATTATTAACAACGCACGCATAGAAACCTCCCCTGGAAAAGCGCAATGTATTTTGCATAGCTTAACCAAAGCCGCCAAAGTTTCTGTGTGATTTTGTTAATGCCCGGAGCAGGTAAAGAGATGGCGCCAGAAGGCGCCATTATCAGCCAGTCAAAGCCGTTTATTACAAATCCATTAAAAATTGCTCCAACGCCTGACGCGTGCTACTTGAGGCGCTGTTATACGCCGCCTTGGCATCGCTCGCGGCGCCATTGTGGCGCTGTATTGCCTCGTCAACCGAGCCGGCCATACCATCGTGCATTAAGCTCAAGGCGCCAGAATTGCCGCTGGACACATAGGCAGACAGCCCCAGCCCCCACAGCGGAGCCGTGCGAAACTCACCCTCACCAAGGTCGTGCAAAAGCAAGTCGGTAAAGGGATGAATGGTTTGTCCAGCCACTTCAGAGAAACGGGCCGTACTTGCGGTAGTGACCGTGGGCTTGTGACAGTCGGCGCAGCCAAAACTCTCAAAGCTAGCCAGACCCGGCGAGGCGACAAGATTGGCTCGCGAAACCGGCACGGCAACCAGAGAGGAGTAAGCGACCAGGTCATCAAGCTCGGCCTGCGTAATTTCGGCGGGACCGAAATCATCAATACCTGTGCCCACCCCCATATCGTCATGCAGAGCTTTAGCCACCTGGTGCTCGACTGTAGCGGTATCGGCGCGCCAGCCAAAGCGGCCAATCCGCTGCTCACCTCGATGCGTCACTCGGCTCACGGCCCCACCATTGTCTAACGCCCAAGCTTCGATTTGGCTATCGGGAATGGCCTCAAGTAAACCCAAACCAATCATTTTTGGCGGCACAACAATCTGACCCGGCTGCATCTGGCCGACGCTGTTATTGGTGTGACACTCGGTACAGCTCGTCTGTATGGCATTGGTCGCCTTACCCGCCATGGACGGAAACGGCAAGTTGCCGCCAATGGCTTGGGGACCCGGCATAAACTGCTCAATATGAGCTCCGGATGCAAAATCCGTGTGGAATAGCCGACGCCCTTCAAGCCAATCCTGAATATTGTCTGGCCCCATGTTGTAGGCGTGCTGCATAAACGACAAACGCCGCTGAGGCCCACCGGTTTCGGACAAATGTGGCACTGTGGTATCGCCGCCCAATTTAGCAAAAGCATCGTTTACCCCCACAGGCCCGATCGCCGGATCCTGATTATTCACAACAAACCCCTCTCCAAGCACATAGCGGAAAGTCTGGCCATAGTAATTGACGTTATCACCGGTCACTTGAGCCCGGTCGAAATTAATAGTGACCTCAAACTCTAGTTGAGCACCATGAAAGAAATCCCGAGGAATATTGCTGTCGGGGCGCATGACCGCCTGCCAGGCGGTGGCACTGGCACGCTGAGCCTGAGATGCACTGCACGCAGGGACCACACTCCCGTTTGGCAGAATCAGGTCCATGACATAGCCGTAGTAGAAGTTGGTCTCGTCACCGTAAATTTTATGGTAGCGAAAGTTGGGCGATTGCTGATTGCAGTCTTTATTGTTCCCGCCGGCATCGGTCATGGACAGGGGCACGGCGCTGTCCAGTCGCACCACCACACAGGGGTCGGTAGTGCCGCACGCTCCCAAACGCTGGCTGGCTGCCTCGACGCGCGTGTAATCACGCAGCTCAAGGGCGCCGAATCTAGCCCGCCAGTACTCCACGTTATAGTTGTTAAAGTCGTTGCCTGAGAGCTCGTGACGCACTCGGTATCGTTCGGCTACATTGGCTACCACTACGCCATTGTCCACGTGCACTCCGCCGGCACTGCCAAAGCCGTTACCGGCACCACTGCCATTATCTCCGCCGGTGCCGCCATCGTTCCCACTCCCTCCTGAACCGCCTGTCTGTGCACAGGGCGAGGTGTTGACACCGCCACCAGGTGTAAGACTCAGGGCATCGGCGATGCACTGACTGCTGGCATCGTCTTGAATTTTAAACTGCAGGTCATAGCGCTGCCCGGCAGTGACGCCAGCAAAAGTGTATTGATAGCGCCCGGACACCAAACTGGCGGCACGGCAATCACTGTTCAAACATAGATAGACCCAGCCGCCAGTTTGTCCGCCATCGGCGTGATAGACCGTACCGTCACTGTCCAGGCCAAACACCGAACCCGCTGTCGCTCCTCCGCCCACGGCCCCGGGCGCGACAGTTAATCGACCTGAGGCGCGCTCGCCACCGGTGTTGACGGCACTGACCACGAAATCGTAATCGACGCCGTTACTCAAGCCATTGATTGTGTAGGCGGTAGCGCTGGTTGTGGCACTGTTATCCAGAGCCGCCGTGGTGTATCCATAGTCGATCCGGTAGGAGCCGGCGCCGACCACACTGTTCCAGGAGAGCGCTACACTGCCATCGCTGGCATCGGCGTTTACCACAGGTGCCGCGGAGGGCAGCGCCACGCTGCTAGAACTGGAAGAACTGGAAGAACTGCTCGATGAGCTCGAACTGGACACACTGGAGCCAGTACCCGAAAGCAGTGCTGCGCAATCGACGTCCTGAAAGTCGTCGGAGCCCGGTCCTGGTAACCAATCCACACTAGCGTAGTTACCTTGGATACGCAGCGACACGGCGTCGCCTGTATCGCATTCAATCGCACTGGTATAGCCGTATTGCCACCGCCCACCACCCAAGTTTGTCTCCTGGGCGTTGCTGATTGTCGTGAACGACCATTGGCCGTTTTCATAGGCTGACAACCACATACCGCCGGACTTTTGTTCATTGAAGCTATATTCAAGGTGCAGACGGTCACCGTCGGTCAGGCTCACAGCAATGGGGTTGGCCGACACCTGCGCGGCCAACGCGGCTAAGACAAGCAATGCCATACCGAGAGAGTGTTTCAAAGACATAATCATTACCCTTAAATTATTGTTATCCGATCAGGCGGTGGGTCCACCCTGCCCGCTCTAAAAAACCTACGCAGCCGGTCATCGCCGGACAAGTTCGACTTTGCGCAACACCGGTTCCATCGCTCAAAGTCAAACCCGCTTTGTGCGAATATTCCCAGCGCGTCAAAGAACGCGCTGGGAAGCGCGGTTAGGGCAAACCGCAAGCCGTTGTGAAGGTGAACGTCTCGGCACCGGCAATAAACTGTCCCGGGGCCGGGTTTTGCTGCACCTTAAATTCGACGGCATAACTCTGACCCAAGCTGCCCTCCACCTCGCGGGTGAAAAAGCCGTTGGCACGGTTTGCCTGACGGCAATCACCATTGAGACACAGATAGCTCCAGCTGCCATTCCAACCGCGATCCTCGTGGTAGAGCACCATGGTCTGATCGTTACTGTAAGCAATACCAAAGTCCGTACAGTCGCTGCCTCCCGGCTCCACAGGATTTTCGGGATCAACGGGCGGCGTGACGACAGCGACAAATTCTACCCAGTTAACATTGAACTGACCGCCGATCACGCCCAGGCGCAACACTTGCTGTGCACCGCCGGCAACCTCCACCGCCGGCAGAGTTACCGTCTGCCAATTTTGCCAGGCACCGGTCTGGGGCACAGCCACAGTGCCCAAATTATCAGCACCCAGAGTCAGGCTCAGTGCGCGATTACCCGCAGGATTGGGTGTGGCCAAGCGGACCCGTATGTCGTAAGTGCCTGCGGCAACCGCGTCCAAAGTGTACTCCAGCCATTCGCCGTTTTCAGTCCAGCCGAGGTTCTGGCCGTTGTCATCGCTGGTGGCTTGTAAATCCACTGCCTCCGTGGGGCGCAGAGCGCCGCCGTTGTTGTCCGCATCCGCGTCGCTGTAGGCAATACCCGAGCCACCCAGATCAAAGTATTCCGCTTCGATCCGGCCGGGAATACTTTGGCTGGTGTAGGCCGCTTGCTGCGGGTTTGGGTTGGGGTCTGGGTCTGGTGCCGGGCCGGTACCACCGTCAGCGCCGGTCGCATAGAGCGACTGCGACACACGGTTATTGAAGCGATCAAGTATCAACGAATCGGCCTGCAACGAGGTCACTCCCCAGTAACCAGCTGCGCAGGCAGAGGCTCCCAGCGCACAATACCAGCGGCCCTGCGATTGCCAATCAGTATTGATGTAGGAGAAGGCGCGAACCTGATCGGCGTTCTGTTCAATCCAATCAAAGTAGTCCACAAAATACGCATCCCACATAGCCGCAGAGCTGGCAAAGCTCTGCGTATTGGTGCGTGCAGCAACGCAGCTGAAGGTGTTGGCCGCCAAATCAAAACCCTGGGGAGCCGACTCGGCAATCATGGCAGGCTTGCCGTGATCGCGAGCAAAATCCACCAGCGTATTTTGCAAGAGCCGCGGTGTGGTATCCGGTACAGTCCATGGCTTGGAGCCATCCTGACAGGACCATTGATAGTTGAGATAGTCGCTGCCAGCAAAGAATGAGATGCCCACCCAGTCGACAACATCATCACCCGGATACCAGTCGCTGTAATGCTGGTAGGGGTTGTTACCCGCATCAAAATGGTACGTGGCATCGCCGTTGTCAGGATAGGTCGCCGCCTGCCAGACGGTGGCAACATTGGTAGCGCCGATAGTATCAATGCGCTCGGCGATCCAGCGATAGGCCTGTTTGTAGAAGTCTTGGTTGTAACAATTCCAAGGACCATCGAACTCGTAGCCTATTCGCAGATAGACCGCGCGGCCCTGACTTTTAAAATACTGCAACATGCGGTCGATGGCGTAGCGGTATTGATAGGTCAAAGAAGTAGGGTCGCTGGCACTGCCGACGTCAGTGTCAGCTGTGCCGGCAATGGCCCGCAGCGGCTGATTACCGCAGTTGGCCCACTCATCCGACAAGTAGAGGCCAACGGCCAGTGCCACCGGTTCACCAGTGGCCAAGGCGTCGTAGTCACCCAGAGTTTCTGCAAAATTGACTTCGCCATTGGCCGTATCTACCGGAGGTCCCTCTATACCGCTGACATAGAGACTTGCATTGTCCGGTGCTGTGTTGCCGTGAATTTCAGTCGGCAAAATGGAAGTGTAGAGCGTGACCCCGCCAGGCACGGGCGCGCTGCTGCCGCTTTGGCTCAAGACCTGATTTTTGTAATCGCGCAGGGTCGTGGTGTCCTGGCCCAGAATATAGAGGACTTTGTCATCGGCGGGCAGATTCACCGCGCCCGAGTCAATCGCCGCACCGGCGCTGGCGGTGCAAAGCACCGGCAATGCCGCGGCAAGTTTCAGGAATCTATACATTATTGTCACCTGTTGTGGCGTCCTTGAGTGAGAATGAGGCGTGCCCTTCCCAGGCTCGCGTATACTGAGAAAACCACAATGGTGATTTGGTGGCCAGTTTGACTGTCTGAACTAAAAAAGGAGTTTGTTTTTACCGCCGGGGGAAGAAAGAGAACAACACGAACAAGCCCTGAAAATCGCACCCTGCCTGCTCTGGCGGCCAAGAAGCCTCTAAGGGAACGGTCCCGATAGCGGCGTGGGGTTCGAACCTTGCGAGCAAACTCGAACTCGGTTTCAACTTTATGCGCGCTATTGATCTGCCGCGCGGTACTGCGTCGGTGTCATGCCCGTTGCTTTGCGGAACAACGTAAAAAAGGAAGACTTGGAGCGAAAGCCGACGGATTCGTAAATCTCTTGCACCGACTTGTCCTGCCAGCCGGGTGAGCGCAAACGGATCTGAACCTGCTCCAGGCGGTAGTCGTTGATAAACTCGAAAAAGTTTTTGTGGAAATAGTGGTTGATCAAATGAGAAAGCTGGCGCGGAGGCATATCCAGCTGCCCAGCCAGCCGCTCTATGTTCAACCGCGGTTTGGCATAAAGCGCCTCAGCACGCATACGTTGGTCGAGCTCGCGCAGCATTTCACCTGTGGGCGGCAAAGCATCACTGCGCGGCTCTCCCCACTCGGGCTCCTCGGTCACCTTTTCCATTCGCCGCGCGTATAAAAGCCCAGCGACAATCACAAAACTGACCATGATCAGCTCGACAATACTCGGCAAGTGAGTAATTACCTCCTGCACCACCCAAGGCGCCGTGTGGTAGGTAAAAGGCGGGAGCACCTGCATACACCAGATAAACAAGAAGCCCCAGGCGAAAAACTTCAGCCAGAGAAAGTCCAGGCTCTCAACAGTGCAAAACTGGTCTTTCAGGCGCTCAGAGTAACGCCGTATGACCGCCATACTCGCCAGACCATAGGCCGTGGAAACAATGAAACCCACAGCCCCAACCAATACAAAGGGGCGCCACAACCATAGCTCCAGCGTCTCATTCCATAACACCAGGCTCAGACTACTCGCCACTGCCCAAAGGCCCAGAGGGAGCAAATCCATGAACCGAAAGCGGTGGCGGCCAAAGGTGAGCGCACGCAAATAATGAAAGAGCAAAGGCCCCTGCAAGTAGAAAACTAGTGCCGGGGGCGCAAAACTCCACTGCCCCAGGTGCGACAGAATCCCGGAAAGATAAGGGTTGTAGGTCAGAAAAAACGCCAGCTGACCCAGCCCTATGGAGGCGACAAACAAGGATAACAAGTGATGACTGGCCGACTTCTCGCGTCGGCACTGCAAGAGCACCGCAAAAATCAAGCACTGAAGTGCCGTCATCCAGAGGGTGAAATCGTACAGATTGAACAGCGGCCTGTTCAGCGTCTCAAGAAATTGCATGGCTGTGTTCACACGAGCCCGATGGACGGGGTGTTATTTTTATCCTTCGTGAGGCGCGCTGATGATGGCGGGCAGACCACCGCTCCCTTAGGCAGGCACCGATAGACAACCCTCTTAGTGTTAACGTTAACAAAGAAAAAAGCAAGGTCGAGAGCACCCATGCCCCGCATCCGACCTGAAAACCATACCGGTGAACGCCTTCTGCCGCACCGGTGGATGCCTGGGCCAAAACTAAGGCCAAGGCTTTAATTTTTAGGGGAAATGGTTCGAGGCACGGTGCCGAGCCGACAGTTGAGCGAGGTGCTATCAGGGCAGAGCGCCTAAGGAGTCGATACGGACCGGGCGTTTTGCGCCCTTTTCCAACTCCAGTAACCCCTCAACCCCAAGAGAACCCCCGTGATGGCGCCGTATACCGCCGCTTCGAAGTAGCTGGAACGGATCTGCCAAAATACGTGCACCCAACCGAGCGATAGCGCCAAGTAAGCTAGGCGGTGTAACGGTTGCCAACGCTTGCCAAGGCGTCTCATCATCGCTTTGGTCGAAGTGACACCCAAGGCGATGAGAATCAGAACCGCCGGAAAGCCCGCGGTAATGTAGGGTCGTTTGACCAATTCAGCGGCAAAGCGCGAGAAGTCCAGACCGAGAATAAACACAAGATAGGCCGCCAGGTGACAAAGCGCATAAAAGAGTGCGAAGAGCCCGAGCATCCGCCGGTGCGTCATTAGCCAGCGCCATTTTGCCAAGCGTACCAAAGGCGTGACCGACAAAGTCATGAACAGAAAATACAGGGTCCACTCGCCGGTAAATAATACGATGGTTTTGGCCGGGTCCGCCCCCAGTTGCTGGGTAATGGCTCGGTAAGTTATCCAGGCAAACGGCAGGAGTGAAGCGGCCGCGATACCCAGTCGACGCCAGAGTACTGCCACCATTTTCACCGCCTAATAGTACTTTCTCAGGTCCATGCCTTTGTACAAGTGCGCCACCTGCTCGCCGTAACCGTTAAACATTTGGGTGTCGATAATGTTCGGGCTAAACAAGCCGCTCGGTAGGCGCCGCTCACTTGCCTGCGACCAGCGCGGGTGGCTGACCTTGGGATTCACGTTAGCGTAAAAGCCGTACTCGTTGGGCGCGCTGATGTTCCAACTGGTAGGCGGCTCTTTTTCGGTGAATTCAATCTTGACGATGGATTTAATACTTTTAAACCCGTACTTCCAGGGCACCACAAGGCGCAGTGGCGCACCATTTTGATTGGGCAGCACCTTGCCATACAAGCCCACCGCCAAGAGGGTGAGCGGGTTCATGGCCTCGTCCATCCGCAGCCCTTCGCGATAGGGCCAGTCGATGGTGCTGAACGCGCTGCCCTGGGCGCGCATTTGCTCGGGGGCATAGAGCGTCTCAAACGCGACATACTTAGCTTTACTGCTGGGCTGAAACTGCTTGAGCAACTCGCCAAGTTCAAACCCCACCCAGGGAATCACCATGGACCAGGCCTCGACGCAGCGCAGACGGTAGACCCGCTCGGTCAAGGTCACTTTGCCGAGCAAGTCCTCCAGGTTAAAGCGTCCGGTTTTTTCCGCGTGACCGGCAATTTCCACCTTCCACGGGTGAGGCTTGAGCGCTGAGGCGTGTTTGGCCGGATCGGACTTGTCGTAGCCAAACTCGTAGAAATTGTTGTAGCTGGTGACATGCTCGTAGGGGGTAAGTTTATCTTCCACAGGCGTTTGCTGCGCCTGGGCCTCCTCGATACGCTGCGAAAGCCAGGCCGGACCGGTTTGCACAGGTGCATCGGCCACAAAGCTGGGCTTGGCACCTGCCAGGGGCGCCGCCGCCAATGCACCGCCAGCCAGTGCCATGCGCATAAACCGGCGCCGGTCGCGGTAGACCGCCTCGGGGGTCACATCGTTTTCAGATACGGATTCCGTCTGTTTGATTAACATAAGCCCTCTTGGTTGACGTCTACGACCGGCAGCTAAGCACCGTCCGGCGCTCAATGTATGATAGACCTGCGACAGGCGGATTTGTTACAACCTGAGTTTGGATATACGATGAGCCCACTTTTACCGATGTGCGCATCTTATGGCCACTGACATCACATCCGAATTGCAACAGGTGTACAAGGCGCACTCCCGGCGAGTGCTGGCCACCCTTATCCGGCTGCTCAGGGACTTTGACCTGGCCGAGGAGGCGCTACACGAGGCCTTTACCTGCGCTCTGGAGCAGTGGCCGCGCGACGGCATACCGGACAACCCCACCGCCTGGCTGGTCTCCACCGGCCGCTTTAAAGCCATTGACCAAATACGCCGCCAGCGGCGCTTTGCCGGTATGCAGCACTTGCTTGATGAAGCGCCAATCGATCCTCAAGAGGCACCGTTCAGCGATGATGACCGCCTGCCGGACGATCGTCTGCGCCTTATTTTTACCTGCTGCCACCCAAGCCTGAACCCACAAGCCCGCACAGCCCTCACCCTGCGCGAGGTGTGCGACCTGACCACTGAAGAGATCGCCGCCGCCTTTCTCACCAAACCGGCCACCATTGCTCAGCGCATCGTTCGTGCCAAGCGCAAAATTCAGTCCGCCGCCATTCCCTATGAAGTGCCGGGGCCTTCCGAGCTGCCAGGGCGGCTCGACTCTGTGTTGCAAGTTATCTATTTGGTGTTTAACGAGGGCTACAGCGCCAGCAGTGGCAGCGATCTGGTGCGCCGTCACTTGGCCGGCGAGGGCATCCGTTTGTGCCGGCTGGTACTGGAGCTCTTGCCCCAGGCCGAAGTGCGCGGCCTGCTGGCACTTATGCTGCTGCAACACTCAAGACGCGACGCCCGCTACGATAAGGACGGGGATATCATCCTGCTGGAAGATCAAGACCGCTCCCTCTGGCAAACGGGCGAGATCGCCGAGGGCTGCGCCTTGGTGCGCCGCGCTTTGACTGGCCCGACCTCCGGCCCCTACGCCCTGCAGGCTGCCATTGCCGCCATTCACGCTGAAGCGCCGAGCTGGTCAGACACCGATTGGCCGCAAATTGTCGGCCTCTACGATGCGCTGCTGGCGCGGCAGAACTCCCCAGTGATTGCCCTCAACCGGGCCGTTGCCAATGCGATGGTCGAGGGGCCCGATGCCGCACTCGCGGCCGTGGATAGGCTACTTGCTAATCCCGCTCTGGCGCAGTATTTCCCTGCCTTTGCCGCGCGCGCCGAGTTGCAGCGACGCCTTGGTCACTACGCCGATGCCGGGCACAGCTACCGGCGAGCACTGGAGCTCACCCACCAGGCGCCGGAGCGACGTTACATAGAGCGCCAGATGGCCGCGTGTCACCAGCGGTTATAAACACGACCTGTCAGGAAAAAATTTCTTCTCGGTGTCGATTCGACAGGTCGGCGGACGATAAAGCAGTAACCCTCTCGGCGATCAGCGGCTCACAAACCGTCGCCGAGCGCCCATTACCCAAACCGCCTGTTACCCAACTTGAGGAATACCCCATGAAGTATTTATGTCTGGTCTACAGCGACGAGCAAGACCTGCACGGCCTGCCCGAGAGCCCGAAGGACAGCGAATGCGCCGCCTACGCCGAGTCACTGGTACGCAGTGGCCACATGGTCGCGGGCGAAGCCCTGCAAAGTGTCCACACGGCCACCACGGTGCGGGTGCGCTCCGGTGAAGTGCAGATCACTGACGGTCCTTTTGCCGAAACCAAAGAACAGCTGGCCGGCTTTTACATGATTGAGGCACGCGATCTCAACGAGGCGCTGCGCATCGCCCAGGGCATTCCCCCGGCTCGGGTCGGTAGCATTGAGGTGCGCCCGGTCAGGCAATTGCAAGTGGATTAATAAGCAGATCATCGCTATTGATACTGTCGAAAAGCGGTGCTGGCGTTCGACAATGGATACAAAACAAGCACAACCACCCACCAAGGAGATTAGCGGATGAACGTCAACCCCTATGTGTTTTACGACGGCGACTGCGCCGAGGCTTTTACATTTTACAGCCAGTGCCTCGGCCTGCCGGTCGAGGCCATGATGCGCTACGGCGACACCCCCGGCGGCAGCCCGGTGGAGGCCAGCTGGGACGACAAAATCATGCACGCCTGCATTAACATTGGCGAGTCCATGCTCATGGCCTCCGATGCCCCACCCGGCAACTATCACCCCCCTCAGGGTATCAGCGTGGCACTGCAGGTGGACTCGGTGGCCGAGGCCGAGAGCGCCTACACCAAACTCAGCGCCGGCGGCGAGATTCACATGCCGCTGGAGAAAACGTTTTGGGCCGAACGTTTCGGATTGTTCACCGACAAGTTCGGCATTAAGTGGATGGTTAACTGCGATCCGCTGGATCAGGGGGCCTCATCATGAACACCGCCGAACACGAGATTCACACCCTAACCAAAACCTGGCTGGCGGCCTGCCGCGCCCTGGATATGGGAGGCATTATGGCCAACTACGCCGAGGATATTGTCTCCTATGACGCGGTGGTGGGCCTGAGATTTGTCGGCCTGGATGCCTACCGCGAGCACTGGAAAATGTGTGTGGAGCACTGCCCCGGGCCCATGGTCTTTGACATGCCCGAGCTTAGCATTGTCGCCAACGACTCACTCGGTATTTGTCACTCGTTGCTCAACTGCGGCGCCGAGGATAACGGCGAGCTTAAAACCTCCTGGATGCGCGCCACCATTTGCTGGCGCAAAACCGATCGTTGGCGGGTTTTTCACGAGCACTTTTCCGCGCCTTTTGATATGGACACGGGTCAAGCATTGTTCGACTTAACGCCCTAGTTCCCGTCCCAATAGGGCAGGTTTTGCTCGCGGGTGCCGACGTGTAAAAACATCTGTGGTTTGCCGTCGTCACCGGCGTACTGGGCCATAACGCCAAATTTGCCACTGTCGGGATACTCGGCAAGCTCTGGCGTTTTGCGTGTGCTCACCGCCAGAAACCGCAGCGGCTCACTGCCAGTATTAATAATCTGGTGAGCCGTTTCCGGCCCACCCGCCGGGCAGGCAATAATATCGCCACTGCGAATGGGGTGCTGATCCTCGCCCAGGCGCAACTGCCCCTCTCCGGCCAGGATAAAAAACATCTCCTCATTGACACGGTGACAGTGAAAGGGAAACGCGCTCTTTCCCGGCTCCACTTGCGTCACATTGTACCCAAGCTGACGCGCCCCCAGCTGCGCACCTATATAAGCCATGGTGGCTCCGTATTTTTCGCAGGCGGCCCCCTCGGGAGCCATACCCGGCGGCATCGGGGTGAGTGTCAACTCGCCTAAATTAATGATGGGCACTGGCATAGTCGGGCTCCTTGGCAATCACAGTGGTGTATTCGCAGGCAATGGCCGCGGCTTTTTTCCGCACCAATTCAATCAGCGGTGGCGGCGACAGCAGGCGCGCCTGGGGTAAAAAGCTCATCACCCGGCAAGCGGCCATCTCCAGGTCAGAGCTGGTAAAGCGCACGGTAACCGAACCGTCATCGTTCTGTGAAAGGCTATCCCAACAGCACGGGTGATCTCTCGCCATAAGCGCGTGTTCGGCGGGGAATTGCAAGGTCACATCAACCGGGGGCGCATCGCTGGTTGCCAAGCTGAAATAATCATCGGGATTAAAGTTCTCGGGGCGCGAAAAGCTCATGCCCGTGGCCCGCAGGCCCTCGATGCGGTCGACACGAAACGAGCGGATTTCTCCGCGCCTGTGGCAAAATGCAATGCAGTATTGCTGACCCCAGCTGTAGATCAGAGCGTAAGGATCTATGCAACGGCGCAGCGGATGAGCACTGCCGCGACTGCGGTAGACAATTTCCAGCTGCTGGCAGCGCTGGGTGGCACTGCACAAGGCCTGAAACCATTCTTCGTCCACACCCGGGTTCATACGCGGCAGTCCGCGCGTCAGCAAACTCGCGCGCGCCCAGTTGATATCGCGCAGCTGGTCATCGGGCAGCACACTTTCTATTTTGGTCATAGCGCTTTCTGCCGCCGGGCGAAACAGTTTGCCCCAGAGCCTCTCCACCATGGAAGTCCCCAGATACACCGCCACCGCCTCTTCAGCGGATAGCATTAACGGTGGCATACGATAGCCGCGCACCAGAGAATAGCCGCCCTGGGTCCCGCGCTCGGCGTAGACGGGCACGCCCATATCCTCGAGCATGGTGATATAGCGCTGAATGGTGCGCACGGAAACACCCAGCGAGCTGGCCAGCCTTGAGGCGGGCGTGTTCGGCTCGCGCTGGAGCAGCATAATCAGATTAATAAGACGAGTGGCGGTGTTGGCCATAATTCACTCTCTGCAAACCATACTCGGCGCTCTGCGCACCGGGGCGAGCACTCCGATACCTCAGAAAACTTCAAATCGCGGTATCAGCCGCTGCGGAAAATCTTGCCAGTGCTGAGGCGATGTCTTTTCATTACCGGCGACATGCTAACCACAATATACGTCATATTCTGACGCAAATCTGTCTTAGTCTGACGCCGAGCGATACCGGACGCTGTCACATGTCGATTCGCTGGTTCGTCATTCGATTAGCTGGGTAACACGATTTCTGAGCAGCCGTGGCAATACCGCTAGCGCGGCTCATCGATTTCGTTGAGATCGAGAAAGTGTGCCCCCGGGCCCTCGCTCGCTATGGCGTCACCCGGATTGCGCAACGGGCAGTCGGCCAGTGACAGGCAGCCGCAACCGATACAGGAATCGAGCTGGTCGCGCAGAGCGGTCAAGGCTGAGATACGCGCATCCAGCACCTTGCGCCAGCGGGCCGACAAGCGCTGCCAGTCGGTGTGGCTGGGTATCCGGTCTGCGGGCAGTTCGGCCAGGGCATCGGCAATGGTATCGAGATCGATGCCGGTGCGCTGGGCCACCTTGATCATGGCCAGCACCCGCAATACGCGGCGGTGGTAGCGGCGCTGGTTACCGCCGGTGCGCCAGCTGCAAATCAGCCCGCGCGACTCGTAGTAGTGCAGGGCCGACACCGCCAGGCCACTGCGCTTGGCCACTTCGCCTACGGTCAGCTCCACTTTTGGTGGGGGAGAATCGGGGGATAAAAAAGACATGATTTAACGCGGCTCGGCTATTGACCTTAACTTAACTTGAGGTTTTATCATCCGACCCGACGCAATACAAGTAAGGCAAGCCAACAAAAGGACACCGCAATGACTTTCAATACCAACCCCCTGTTTATGGGCAACGCCATTGCTGCCATACACAAAACCCTGCGGGCTGAGCTGTTTGCCGTTTCGGCATTGCTGAGCCATCCGGCCGCAGGAATCGATGAGATCATCAGTAAACTGGCGGAAATCCGCCAGCTGCTCAATACCCACAGCCATCAGGAAGACAGCGCGCTGGAAAGCCTGCTGCGCGACTACGATCCCGCCATGGCCAACCGCATGGAAGACGATCACCTCAAATTCGGTGCGCAATTACAGCAACTCTGCGCCCAGGCCAGCACCGCACAAGCGCTGCCGGAGCACAGACACTGTGAGCTGATTGAGCGGCTCTACCTTGACTGGAACCGCTTTGTCGGTGAGTATCTTTTGCATCTGGATCTGGAAGAGCGGGTGCTGCTGCCAGCGCTTATGCGGCAACTGTCACCGGTTGAAAGCCTCGCCTGCACCCTGTTAATGCAAGCCCCTCCCACCCGACGGGAATGGCTCGGCACCGGCGGTGCGCACGCGGGCCGGGTCGCACCCTCAAACGGGTCACTGTCTTTGGAGATGAGCCGGTGACCCAAGCCATGACACTCGAACAAGGAGCCTCTGTGGAACCCATTATTGCGGTACGCAGCCTCAACAAAACCTATCAATCCGGGTTTTGCGCGCTTAAAAGTATTGACCTTGAGATCAAACGCGGCGAAATCTTTGCCCTGCTCGGGCCCAACGGCGCCGGCAAAACCACACTGATCAGTATTATTTGCGGCATCGTCAACGCCTCGGGCGGAGAAGTCACCGCCGACGGACTGGATATACTGCGGGATTATCGCGAAGCTCGCCAACGTATCGGCCTGGTACCCCAAGAGCTGGCCGTCAATATCTTTGAAACCGTCTGGGCCACCGTAAAATTCAGCCGGGGTCTGTTCGGCTGTGCGCCCGACGACAATTATCTGGAACAACTGCTGAAGAATCTGTCGCTCTGGGATAAGCGTGACTCAACCATTATGGCGCTGTCCGGCGGTATGAAACGACGGGTACTGATCGCCAAGGCACTGGCGCATGAACCCAAGATTCTCTTTCTCGATGAACCGACCGCCGGGGTGGATGTGGAGCTGCGCCGGGACATGTGGGCCATGATCCGAAAGCTGCGCGAAGATGGCGTCACCATCATTCTCACGACTCACTACATCGAAGAAGCAGAAGATATGGCCGACCGAATCGGGGTGATCAACAAGGGCGAGATTGTCCTGGTGGAAGAAAAACACGCGCTGATGAAGCAGCTGGGCCGCAAAACCCTGACCGTGCAACTGGCACGCCCCATCGCCCGCTTGCCCACTAACGTCAACAGCGACGCCGTTAGCCTCACACAAGACGGCCGCACCTTGGTGTATCAGTACACCACTGCCGCAGATGACAGCGGTGTGTCACAACTGCTGGGGCAACTGCAGGAGGCGGGCATCGAATACAGCGATCTGTCGACCAAGCAAAGCTCGCTGGAGGAAATATTTGTCTCGCTGGTGGAGGAGAAACAATGAACCTGCACGGTGTCAAAGCCATTTATCTGTTTGAACTGGCGCGTACCTGGCGCACGCTGATGCAATCCATTGCCTCGCCGGTTCTGTCCACCTCGTTGTATTTTATTGTTTTCGGCTCGGCCATAGGCTCGCGCATCGTGGAAATTGACGGCATCAGCTATGGCGCGTTTATTATCCCCGGGCTAATCATGCTGACCATACTGACCGAGAGCACATCAAATGCTTCCTTTGGTATTTATATGCCCAAGTTTACCGGCACCATTTACGAGATTTTATCAGCGCCTGTTTCAACTCTGGAAATCGTTGTCGGTTACGTCGGCGCCGCCGCCACCAAATCGGTGATTCTCGGCGTGATCATCCTGATCACCGCGCGCCTGTTTGTGGATTACTCCATTGAGCATCCTCTATGGATGTTTGGCTTTTTGGTACTCACCTGCTTGACCTTTAGCCTGCTCGGCTTTTTGATTGGGCTTTGGGCGAACAGCTTTGAGCAGCTGCAAATCATCCCGATGATGGTGATTGCACCGCTCACGTTTTTGGGTGGGACTTTTTATTCCATCAATATGCTACCCGAGTTGTGGCAAAAGGTGACCCTGCTCAACCCGGTGGTGTATTTGGTCAGTGGCTTTCGCTGGAGCTTTTACGGCAACGCCGATGTGCACCTAGGCATCAGCCTCGGTATGATCCTGCTGTTTATGCTGATATTTATTTCAATCATAACCTGGATTTTCAAAACCGGTTACAAGTTAAAAAGCTAAGCTGATCTACTTAACTGCATACGTATTCATGACAATGAATACGTATGCATCTTCGCCGCTGTTTGTGCTTGTCGTACTCTCACTTTCGCCAATAACCATAACATCAGTGAGAGGAACTTATGCGATCCATGCAACTCTGTTGCCTGATCGCCGCAGCGCTGTTAAGCGCCTGTGGCGGCGGCACCAATGTCCACGATAATGTTTCATCCTCCAGCCTCGCCAGTAGCAGCTCCAGCGAGATGTCCAGCAGCTCAAGCTCTTCAAGCTCGGCGCCGAGTATCGAACTGCCCGTAGCGCTCGCAGACGATCAGGCGATTATTTTCTACCTACGCGAAGACGGCAACTATGACAACTGGGGGCTGCACCTTTGGAACAATGACGCCTGTAACGCCCTGGCCGAATCCGCCGTCGAGGGTGTTACCTGGGGCACCCCCATGCTGCCTACGGGTGTCGACGAGCTTTATGGCGCCTACTATGTCCTGGATTTAAACGCGCCCGCTGAAGACGCCGGCTGCATTAATTTTATTGTCCACGCCGGCGACGACAAAGCTCTGGGGCAAAACGACTTGATGATGGATTTGAGCCGCGGCTCTGTCGCGCTCACCGAGCACGGTTTATCCAATATTCACTACCCGCAAGATGACAGCGGCGAAGCCCCCCTGCCCTTTACCTTAAGCGATACCCAGGCGGCTATTTTCTATCAGCGCGATGATGCACTTTACGATGACTGGGGCCTGCACTTATGGAACGGCGGTGACTGTAATGCCCTCGCCGATAACACCATCAATGGCATCACCTGGGACAACCCCATGCCGCCTAGCGGCATCGACAGCGAACGCGGCGCCTACTACCTTCTCGATTTGAACGAGCCGGGCGGCTGCATCAACTTTATTCTGCACTCAGGCGACACCAAAGCGCTGGGCGATGCCGACCTGGTAATGGATCTTTCTCTGGGCAACATTGCCTATACCGCGCATGGATCCAGCACCCTGACCTATTCAGGCGATGCCGGCCCGGCGCAGGTGACACTGGCGAGCTTCAGCGCTCATTGGGTCAATACCAACACTCTGCTCTGGAATGCCCCGGAACAGACCGCCGAAGTTCGCCTGTACGCCGACCAACAAGGCGAGATTCGGGTGGAGAATAATACGCTCATCGGCGGCGAGTTTAGCGTCTTGTCAGCAACTACCCTGGATAGCGCCACCGCCGGAAAATTTCCCCATCTGGCAGACTGGTCCGCCTGGCAACTGGACACCCAGACCCTTAACGCCGACACCTGGCTCGCCGGCGAGCTGGTCGCCGCCGCTTTTGATAGCCAAGGCAAGTTACTCAAGGCGACCAGCGTGCAAACCCAGGGGGCTCTCGACGCCTACTTTGCCACTGACGCACGCTTGGGCGCCTGGATTGAAAGCGGCGAGACTCACTTTGCCGTTTGGGCGCCCACCGCAACCGATATGCGGGTGGAAATTTTTGCCAGCGCCGAGCACAGTGAGCCCAGCTCGACTCAAGCGATGAGCAAAGGCGAGTACGGCGTCTGGCGTGCCACGAACGCCAGCGATTTGCACGGCCACT
Source organism: Gilvimarinus algae (assembly GCF_030518215.1). Lineage (GTDB taxonomy): Bacteria > Pseudomonadota > Gammaproteobacteria > Pseudomonadales > Cellvibrionaceae > Gilvimarinus > Gilvimarinus algae. Next base: position 212,726 of record NZ_JAULRT010000062.1, on the reverse strand, counting down.
ATTACCGCTACGCCTTCACGATTTATCACTACCGCAGCGATCAGCAAGAGAGCCTGACCAGCACCGATCCCTACTCGCTTAACCTTGCGCAAAACAGTGCCTTGAGTCAGGTAGTGGATTTGTCTCGGGCCGACACCATGCCCTCTGGCTGGCAGAGCCACAGCGTACCCACACTGGCAGCACCGGAAGATCACATTATTTACGAAGTGCATATTCGCGACTTCTCGGCCCTGGACCAAAGCACCGATCCGGCGTATCGCGGAAAGTACCTGGCTTTTACCGACAGCGACAGTGTGCCGGTTATCCACTTGGGCGAGCTCCAACAGGCGGGGCTGAACACCGTCCACTTGCTGCCCACGTTTGATATCGCCACCATTAATGAAAACGCCGGTGAGCGGGTCGACATCACCGATACCGTGGGTGATCTGTGCACACTCAACCAGACGGCGCCAGTATGCGATCAGTTTTCCGCAGGCACCAAGCTCAGCGAGGCGCTGGAAAGTTTCGATCCGGCCACTGGTGATGCCCAGTCACTGATGAATGATCTTCGCTCGCTGGACTCGTTTAACTGGGGCTATGACCCGCTGCACTACACCGCGCCCGAGGGCAGTTACGCCACCGACCAGAGCGGTTTTACCCGTCTTGTCGAGTTTCGCGCTATGGTCCAGGCGCTGCACGAGATGGGGCTAAGGGTTGTGATGGATGTGGTCTACAATCACACCAACGCCTCTGGCCTGGGGGATAAATCCGTACTGGATAAACTGGTACCGGGGTATTACCACCGACGCAACGAACTCTCTGGGGCGGTGGAAACGTCCAGCTGCTGCGACAATACGGCAAGCGAACACCGCATGATGGAAAAACTGATGGTCGACTCGCTGGTGGTCTGGGCCGATGCCTACCGCATAGACGGTTTTCGCTTTGACCTGATGGGCCATCATATGCGCGACAATATTCTCGCTGCTCTGGCGGCCGTACAGGCGGTGGATGCCGACACCTACTTCTACGGCGAGGGCTGGAACTTCGGAGAAGTGGTCGACAACCGCCGGGGCGTCAACGCCGTTCAGGTGAATATGGCGGGCACAGGGGTGGGCACCTTTAACGACCGCCTTCGCGATGCGGTGCGCGGCGGCGGCCCCTTTGACAGCGGCACCGCCCTGCGAGCCAATCAGGGCTATGGCACGGGCTTGTATCACTTTGCCAACGAGCTCAACACCGGCGGTGATACCGAGGCCAGCAACCTGATTGATCTGGCCGACCGGTTACGCGTCAACCTCGCGGGCAGCCTGAAAAGTTATCCGCTGACCAACCGCCACGGTGAAGAAGTCACCGGCATTGATATCCCCTATTTTGATCTCAATACCGGTTACACCGAGGACCCGCAAGAGAGCATCAACTATATCTCCAAACACGATAATCAAACGCTTTGGGATAACCTGCAATACAAAGCGCCAACGCCCATGACCAGCGCCGAGCGGGTGCGTATGCAGAACTTTTCCCTGAGCCTGCCTATGCTCGCGCAGGGCGTGCCCTTTATTCACATGGGTGCCGAGCTGCTGCGCTCCAAATCCATGCAGCGCGACAGCTACGACTCGGGCGACTGGTTCAACCGGGTGGATTTCACCGGGCAGGACAACAATTGGAACAAGGGCCTGCCTCGCGAAGACAAAGACGGCAGTAACTGGGACCTGATCGGCCAGATCATCGGTGACCCTAACGCCAAGCCCAACGCAAGTGACATCGCCCAGGCCAGGACTCTGTTTAAAGAGTGGCTCCGTATTCGCAGCAGCTCAGCGCTGTTTCGTCTACCAACAGCCGATGCCGTCAACACTCAGCTGAGGTTCCACAACACCGGGCCGGAACAGGCACCGGGGTTGCTGGTGATGAGTATCGCCGACAGCCAAAACCGTGATCCGCTCTACAGCGCTCTGGTGGTGGTGTTTAATCCATCCGCCAACCCAGTAACAGTGAGCACGCCGCTTGCTGGCACCTTGCGCTTGCACCCTGTGCAACTGGGCTCGGCCGATGCGCTCACCCGTACAGCCAGTGCCGACGGCGCCAGCCTGTCCGTGCCGCCACTGACTACGGCGGTGTTCGTCCGCGAGGATTAGCCCTTCGGCAGCCCCGCCGGGGCTGCCTTTTTCAAGCCTGTCCCGATTGCGCTATAGTGGAACCACACAGTGACTTCTACGCTCGGGACCCTAATGCCCTACCGCCAGTTTCTCAATAATTCCACCAACCGCAAGCGGCGGGACATCCCCAACTCGCGCTTTTACTACCTGCTGATCAGTATTCTTATTCTGGCCTCCGTACTCACCGGTGGCTATTACGTCGACCGGCTTAATAACGAGAACTACCACCAGCAAGAACGCGGCGAAGTACGCGACGAGCTAGCGGTCATTCGGGCGCAGCTTGAGGGTACGATCAATAGCAGCTTGCAGACGGTGCAGGGACTGGTGGCCGCTATTCAGGTTGATCCAGGGATGGATCAACAAAGATTCAGCCGCTTTGCCCGCCACCTGTTCGGCAGTGACACTCTGCTGCGCAATATTGGCGGCGCGCCGGATCTGGTGATTCGGCTGATGTACCCCATGCAAGGTAATGAACAAGCCATTGGGCTCGACTACCGCGCGAACACCGCGCAGGCACCGGCCGTGCTCGCGGCCATTGAGGCGGGCACCATGACCGTCGCCGGGCCGGTTGAGCTGGTCCAGGGCGGCAAGGGTCTGATCGGACGCATACCCGTGTATCTGGATGACGGCGAACTCTGGGGGCTGGTTTCCGCGGTCATTAATCTGGAAAGGTTTTATCAGGCAAGCGGCATAAACGACATACATTCACTCGAGTTTGCCATACGCCACACGGGCGTAAAGCAGGATGCGGCAGCGGTGTTTTACGGCGATCCGGCCGTGTTTTCCCGTGACCCTGTGACTGCAAGCGTCAGTTTACCCGCGGGGAAATGGGAAATTGGCGCCCTGCCTCAAGGCGGCTGGTCCCGCGCGGCCGGTAACGCACTTTGGGTGCGTGGGTTGATTGCCTTGTTGTGCCTGGCCATTCTGGCACCGGCACTGTGGGTAATCTATTTGCTGCAGTCGCGGCGAGAATCCGAAGAGCGACTGCGTGGGCTGTTCGATCTGTCCCCTCTGGGCATCGCACTCAACGACTATCAAACCGGCCGCTTTGTCGAGGCCAATGATGCACTGTTGCAATGCTGCGGCTATGACTTCGCGGCGCTCCACCAACTCGATTACTGGGCGCTCACCCCTCAAGAGTACGCCGACGAAGAGCAGCAACAGTTGGCTGCACTCAGCACTACCGGCCGCTATGGGCCTTATCAGAAGGAATACATTCGCAAAGACGGCAGCCGTGTTCCCGTACAGCTCAACGGCTTGCTGATCAGCGACCGCTCCGGGCGCCGCTATATCTGGTCCATCATTGAGGATATCAGTGATAGACGAGCCGCCGAGCGCACACTGCAAGAGCACAAAACGCAACTGGAGTTGGTGATCAGCAGTACCGGCGTGGGCATATGGGATTGGGACTTGCCCAGCGGCAAAACCGTATTCAACGAGCGCTGGGCCAATATGCTTGGCTATGACTTACAGGAGCTCTCCCCAACTAGCATCGACACCTGGAAACGGCTGATTCACCCCGAAGATGGCGCGCGTACCCACGCCCTGCTCAATGCCTACTGGGCGGGAGAAACACAACGCTATTCCAGCGAAGTGCGCATGCGCCATAAAGACGGCAACTGGGTTTGGGTACTGACCACAGGCGAGGTGGTCGAGTGGTTGTCGGCGGGTCAGCCCAAGCGCATGGTAGGTACTCACCTGGACATCAGCGAACAAAAGGCCGCTCTCGAGGCCTTGGAAAAATCACAGCGCCAACTGAATCAATTTTTTGAGAGTTCCAGCGCTTTTATGTGCATTACCGACGCCGACGGCCGGTTTGAGCGGGTCAATCCCAGCTTTCTCAGCGTGCTTGGTTACTCGGAACACGAAATTATCGGCACTAGCTCGCTTGAGTTGGTGCACCCCGATGATTTGCTAGAGGCTCAAGATGAGGTCAAGCAGCTAGCACGCGGTGAGCCCACCTTCTCCTACACCAATCGCACGCGCTGTAAAGACGGCCGCTACCTGACACTCTTGTGGAATACCTCACCCGATCCACAGACAGGCAAATTTTACGCCTCTGCAATCGACATCACCGAGCGACAAAAGAGCGCCCATCAACTCAAACGGCAACAACAAATGCTCGAGGCCATGAGTGAGCAGGGACGCATCGGTGCCTGGGAATACAACCTGGAAACCGGCTCGCTCTACTGGTCAGCGATGACTCGCAGCATTCACGAAGTGCCCGAAGATTTTACGCCAACGTTAGAAGAAGCCACCCGCTTTTACAAAGAGGGAAAAGACCGCGACACATTGCAACACCTCATACAAAAAACCATTGATACCGGTCAATCTTTCCAGACAGAGCTCAAGATCGTGACCGCCACAGGCCGCGAGCGCTGGATCTGCGCAACCGGACAAGCGGAGTTCAGCGGCGGTCGCTGTAGCCGTCTCTATGGCTCCTTTCAGGATATACACGAGCGCAAGCTGGCGGAAAATACCCTGGAAAAAGCCAAGCTGGCCGCTGAGGCGGCCGCCGCGGCCAAAAGTGAATTTCTCGCGGTAATGAGCCACGAAATTCGCACCCCCATGAACGGCGTATTGGGCATGCTCAACGTTCTGCAGCGCTCTCTCGTCAACGAGGCTGATCTGCACAAACTGAGTATTGCCCGCAGCAGTGCCGAATCGCTGCTGGCGATTATCAATGACATTCTGGATTTTTCCAAAGTCGAGGCGGGTAAGCTTGAGCTAGAGAAGGTAACCTTCGAGCTGCACCATTTTCTCGATACTTTTGGCCATGCTTTGGGCATGCGGGCCGAGGACAAGGGGTTGGAACTGATCCTCGATACCAGCGAGCTGGAGACGGCCACGGTAACAGGTGACCCTGGCCGGCTTCGACAAATTCTCACCAACTTGGTCGGCAACGCTATCAAGTTTACCCACAAAGGCCACGTGCTTGTGCACTGTGCCAGCCGAAGCAGTGAGCGGCATGTGATACTTGAGATATCGGTTCACGACACCGGCATAGGCATAGACCCGCAAAAACAGTCGCGCTTATTTGAGCCGTTTTCGCAACTGGACGCCTCGACCACTCGCGAATATGGCGGCTCGGGTTTGGGCCTTGCCATATGCCGACAGCTCACTGAGCTGATGGGCGGCACTATTTCGGTCGACAGTAAAGCGGGGCAAGGATCCTGCTTTCAATTTTTTGTGTTACTCGATAAATCAACCAGTAGTCTCTACCAACCACCGGATTTAAAACAAGCCAATCTCCACGCGCTAATATACAGCCCCAATGCGACTATGGCCGAAAGCCTCGGTAAACAACTCAGCGCGTGGGGCGCTCATGTACGCCTCGATTCACCCACCGAGCAGCACGACGCAGCGGCGACGTTCGATCTGCTGCTAATTGACAGCCGGTCCGATGCGACAGCGCTCAAGCAGTTTCAGGCTATGCGGCACGCGGGCCAGTGCCGGCATTTGGTATTGCTGTCCAATTTGAGCGACAGCGTTGAGCTATCGGGAGCAGACCAAAGCATTTACCGGCCTGTGGCTACCGCTCAACTGCTGGACGTGCTGGGCAAATTGACAGAACATGGCGGCCGGATGCAATCGTCCAATCTGTTTGGCCACCCGAGCCGCAGGGATACACTTACCACCACGCAATGGCCTGAAAACACCCGAATTCTCTTGGTGGAGGATAACCCCATTAATCAGGAAGTGGCGCAGCTGATACTAGGAGAGCTAGATCTCCTCGCTGACTGCGCTGGCAATGGCCACGAGGCGATAGCGGCCTTGCAAGCTGCGACAGACGGCGAGCCCTATACACTGGTACTAATGGACTGCCAGATGCCGGAAATGGATGGTTTTGAGGCGACCCGGAAGATACGCGCTGGTGTGGCGGGAGAGCAGAATCGGACATTACCCATTATCGCACTGACGGCGAATGCCATGCACGGCGACCGTGAAAAGTGCCTGGCTGCGGGGATGGACGACTATCTCGGCAAGCCAATCCAAATACCCGCTTTGGCGCTTTGCCTGCAGCGGTGGATACGCAACCATACACCCCGGCTGCAAGACACGGAGCCCACGCTTGAGAAGAGGGAAAACCAAGCTTTATGGGACAGCGACAAAGCCCTCGCAAGCCTATTCGCAAAGCGAGAAATTCTCGACCGCTTGCTGCAATTGTTCTGCGAAAAAACACCCGAGCGACTCGGCTTATTGCGCGAAGCACTGAGCGAAAACAACGCCCAGGCTATCGCCTTACAGGCACACTCTGTCAAAGGCAGTGCGGGACAACTGCAGGCCTCGCGGCTACAGCGGCTGGCCGGTGAACTTGAACAAGCAGCAAAGGAGGAAAACTGGCAAGCCATAAACACCCGATTTGCGGAGTTTGAACACGGCTGCCATCAACTGATCGAGCGGTTCAGAGACTTCCTCAGCGCGGGTTGAGCAGGTGTCAATCCGCGCGCTTACTAACCCCCTGCCTACTTAGATAATGGTGTCGGACTGCCACTCCCTGAGCTGACTGACGCTAAACGGCAGAGCCGATACCGACAAAAACCAAGCTCAACAAAAAAGAGCGGCCATTGGCCGCTCTTATCACTTCAACTCTCAGTTAATTAAGGGTTTGACCGGGATTTACTTTTCCCAGGCGACACCCACTCTGCCAGTTTAAAGACCACCACGAAGAACAGGGGTACAAAGAAAATAGCGAGGAAAGTGGCCGAGATAATGCCCCCGAGTACCGCCGTACCAATGGCATTTTGCGAACCAGAGCCGGCGCCGGTGCTGATGGCCAATGGCGTGACCCCGAGCCCGAACGCCAGGGAGGTCATGATAATCGGGCGCAAACGCATACGCACCGACTCCATGGTCGCCTTCATCAAATCCATACCCTCCTCGTACAGCGACTTGGCGAACTCCACAATCAAAATGGCGTTTTTCGCCGACAGGCCGACCGTCGTCAACAGACCCACCTGGAAGTAAACGTCGTTCGACAACCCCCGAGCCATGGCAAAGAGCACCGCACCCAAGACCCCGAGCGGTACCACCAGCATCACCGAGAAAGGCACGGACCAGCTTTCATACAACGCTGCCAGGCACAGGAACACCACAAGAATCGACAGCGCGTACAACAGCGGTGCCTGATCGCCCGACTCGCGCTCCTGTAGGGACATGCCTGTCCACTCGAAACCGAAACCGGGTGGCAACTTGGTCATCAAGGACTCCATGATTTCCATGGCTCGGCCGGAGCTGACGCCCGGTGCACCCTGGCCCTGAATATTCACCGCCGAAACACCGTTGTACCGCTCAAGGCGCGGTGAACCGTAGATCCAACGCCCCGTGGAGAAAGCCGAGAAAGGTACCATCTCGCCCTCGGCATTTTTCACATACCAGTTACCGACATCGTCGGGCATCATTCTGAAAGGCGCATCGCCCTGCACGTAAACACGTTTGATACGGCCCTGGTCGATAAAGTCATTCACGTAGGACGCCGCCCAGGCCGTGGAGAAAACGCTGTTAATCTGATCAATGGAAATGCCCAGTGCCGAGGCTTTTTCCAGATCCACATCCAGCTTGAACTGGGGCGTATCTTCTTGACCGTTCGGACGAACCGCCACCAGCTCCTGCTCCTGTGAGGCCATGCCCAGCAGCTGATTGCGCGCATTCATCAAAGCTTCATGTCCCTGCCCCCCGAGGTCCTTGAGCTGCAGGCTGAAGCCCGACGAAGTGCCCAATTGGGTGATGGCCGGAGGAACAAAGGCAAACACCATCGCTTCTTTAATGGTAGAGAAAAAGCCCATGGCGCGCCCTGCCAAAGACTGCACGTCCTGACCGTCCTCGGTGCGATCATCCCAGTCTTTGAGTTTGACAAAGGCGATGCCGTTGTTTTGGCCACGGCCGCTGAAACTAAACCCAATGACCGAGAAGACCGAGTTCACCACTGACTCTTCCTGGTTCAGGTAGTAGTTTTCAATATTGTCCATGACGGCAATAGAGCGCTCTTTGGTGGCACCTACCGGCAGCGTCATCTGGGTGAACATAATGCCCTGATCTTCGTCGGGCAGGAAAGAGCCCGGCAACCGGCCAAAGAGCAGTGCTAACACGACAACGATGGCAATGTAGATGGCCATGTACCGCCCCTTGCGCGCCAAAATGTGGCTGACGCTGCTCTGATAGCCTGTCGAGGAGCGATCGAAAAAGCGGTTAAACCAGCCGAAAAAGCCCTTTTTGTCGTAGTGCCCTTCTTCGCCTGGTTTAAGCATAACGGCGCAGAGCGCGGGCGTAAGCGTCAAGGCCACCAGTACCGACAGGGCCATGGCAGACACAATGGTAATGGAGAACTGGCGATAGATTACACCGGTAGAGCCACCGAAAAAGGCCATGGGGACAAATACGGCCGACAGCACCAGCGCAATGCCCACCAGTGCCCCGGTAATCTGTCCCATGGATTTTCGCGTCGCCTCGCGCGGCGGCAACTTGTCCTCGTGCATCACACGCTCGACGTTCTCCACCACCACAATAGCGTCATCCACCAACAGACCGATGGCCAACACCATGGCGAACATGGTGAGCGTATTGATGCTAAAACCAAAGGCCTCCAAGATGGCAAAGGTACCCAGCAATACCACGGGCACGGCAATGGTGGGGATCAAGGTAGCGCGGAAGTTCTGCAGGAACAGATACATGACCAGGAACACCAACACAACCGCTTCAATCAAGGTATGCACTACCCCTTCGATGGACAACTTCACAAAAGGTGTCGTGTCGTAGGGATATACCACTTCCATGGAGTTGGGGAAGAAGGGTTCGAGTTCAGCAATGCGGTCACGCACGCCCTGAGCGGTCTCCAGTGCATTGGCGCCGGAGGCCAGTGTAATCGCGAGGCCGGTCGCCGACTGGCCATTATACTCGGTTTCAAACTGGTAGTTTTCACCCCCAAGTTCGACCCGTGCCACATCGCCCATGCGTACCTGGGAGCCGTCTTCATTGACCCGCAACAAAATGTTGCGGAACTCGGCGGGGGTTTCCAGGCGCGACTGCACCACAATGCTGGCGTTTACATCCTGCCCTGGCACCGCCGGCGCACCACCGAGTTCACCAGCGGCAATCTGAACGTTCTGCGCACGAATGGCGTTGACCACATCCACGGTCGTCAGTTTGTAGGTGGCCAACTTGTCGGCGTTGAGCCAAATGCGCATCGCGTACTGCGAGCCAAAAATGGTGATGCTGCCAACCCCACTGACACGGCTCAGAGGCTCGCGCACATTCGCCGCCACATAGTCGGCCAGGTCGTACTTATCCAGGCTGTTGTCGTTAGACACAAACCCGAGCACCATCAAAAAACCAGACGACGACTTGTTCACGCGAATGCCCTGCTGCTGAACTTCTTGCGGCAGCAGGGTCATGGCGCCTTGCAGTTTGTTCTGTACCTGAACCTGAGCAATATCCGGGTCGGTGCCGGCGTCAAAGGTAATGGTGATTTCACCGGTACCGGACGAATCACTGGTAGACGACATGTACTGGACATTGTCGATACCCGTCATGTTTTGTTCGATGATCTGCACCACCGAGTCTTCCACTACCTTGGCAGAAGCACCTGGATAGGTAGTACGGATGCTGACCGCTGGTGGCGCTACTTCGGGGTACTGGGAGACAGGTAAGGTCTCAATGGCCAGCACGCCGGCCAGCATAATGATGATCGAGATCACCCAGGCAAAAACCGGGCGATCAATAAAAAACTTCGCCATGGTTTACTCCCCCTGAGCGCTGCCCGCTTCTATTGCATTGACCGGCGCACCGGGGCGGATTTTCTGCAGGCCAGTCACAACGACGCGATCGCCGGCAGCCAGCCCCTCTTCAACCAGCCAATCGCTGCCGATTGCCCGGCTTGCGCGTAAGGGACGCGGCTCGACCACGCCCTCGGCGGTCACGACCATGGCCGAGGCATTGCCCTCGCGATCGCGAGTGACGGCGCGTTGAGGCGCTAAGATCACACCTTCGCGCACGCCCTCGGTCACCTGAGCACGAACGAACATGCCCGGCAGAATTAGGCTGTCCGGGTTGGGAAACAACGCACGGACAACCACAGTGCCTGTGGTCTCGTTCACACTCATATCGGCAAACTGCAACTTGCCCTCGTGCTCATAGACACTGCCGTCTTCAAGAATCAGCTGCACGCTGGGAGAGTCTGCCTCGGCCAAGGAGCCCTGCATGATCTGCTGGCGCATTTCGAGGATACGCCGGGCAGGCTGAGAAACATCCACGTAGATGGGGTCGAGCTGATGAATAGTGGCCAATACTGCCGCTTGCTGAGCCGATACCAGAGCACCCTCGGTCACTGAAGACACCCCGATGCGACCGCTGATCGGCGCCTTAACCTCGGTATAGCGCAAATCAATTTCCGCGGTGCGCAGCGCCGCCTCACTGACGGCTACACTCGCTTTCGCCTCTTCAAAGGCCGACAGTGCGTCGTCGTACTCTTGCTGACTGACGGCTTTGTCCGTCAACAGGTTTTTGTAGCGCTTTTCCCTCGCTTCTGTGGTGGCGAGGGTCGCGCGCGCCCGAGCAAGTTGCGCCCTGGCATTGGCCACCGCCGCTTCGTAGCGAGCCGGATCAATCTGATACAACTGTTCGCCGGCCTCAACGCTACCGCCTTCGGTAAACAGGCGCTTGTCGATGATACCGCTCACCTGAGGCCTCACTTCAGCCTTGCGAAACGCAACCGCCCGGCCGGGCAGCTCGTTGCTCAGGGTCACCGTTTGCTCTTTGAGGGTGACAACTTCCACCTCCGTCGGTGGCGGCGCAGCGCCCGCACCGCCCGGCGTTTGCGCCTGCTCTTCACAGGCCGTCAAAAACACCGCTGCCATTACCAGGGCAATAGCAGGTCGACTCAGGCGGGTCGCTTCGCGGCGAAAAAAGTTGGACAACATTTGCTGCTCCTTGTCTTGTGGTGCAAAAGGCACCAGCGGCTACGTCTTTAAGGAATCTACCGGGTATGAACGAACGTTCATTATCACGTAAATAAACGCCGCTCGTCACCTGGCTAACAAAACTTTGAGAATGTTAAACGGGATTAACCGTCGGTTGAGGGTGCCAGCGGATGGCATCCCAGGTGGCATCGATTACGGCCGACAGCTGCTCTTCATTGATGTGCAGCAAGCCCAAATAATGCTCACGAGCCAGGGCGCACACCGGATCAATGCACAATGCCGAGAGCATTTCATCGGAAAAAGGCTTGAGCTCGCCACTGTCGCGACCTCGCTGGTAAAGCTCCATCATCGGCTTAAAGACATCGAGCACGTCGTCGCGCTGATCGAGCAATACCGCCATCTCTTTACCGCGCTGGCCAAACAGCAAGTCCGGTGGCATGGAGTCAAACTGGACTTTACTCAGCATGATCTCCGGACACTCCAGATGAAAGGTCCAGAGGTTTAGCATCATACGCCGGTATTGCTCGTACAGCGGTAAAGAAGTGTCGTGGTCGACAAACACCCGCCGCGCGACCTCGGAGATGATGTCCTGGTATAACTGTCGGATCAGGTCTTCTTTATCGCGAAAATAGAGATAGATGGTACCAGCGGCAACCCCGGCCCTCTCCGCCAGCTGTTTCATGGAAAAGCCATGAAAGCCGCGCTCGGACAGTAGACAGAGAGTCGCGTAAAGAATCGCTCGGCGTTTGTCGTCGGCCATGAATCAACAACACACAAAAATGAACATTCGTTCATTTTAGGGAATTGTCATCCAAAGGTAAACCCCGACAGTACCTAGAACCGCCCCTATGAATACGCCAGAGCGCGGTAGGTCAGCCCCCAGACGTGCTGGTAACCCGGGCGGGCCACGAAATCGCAAGAGATGGAGCCATCCAGATCCTGCCGATAGCGGCATTCCACTGCCCGGTTATCATGCACTTGCAGCAGCGGCCAGGGCAGACCCGCACTGGCGCTGATGGCCTCGAATTCAGCGCGGGTAAACGGCGCGTGCACGGTCAGGGTAAACCGTCCCTCTTCCACCAGCACCAGCGAGGATACAAAACGCGATAAGGCCCCGTCGGGCTGGGCGAACAGACTCTGCCAATCGTAGCGGCCCCTCACGTCCCAGATACGATGGTCGCCGGGGTGACGGTACGCCATCTTCACCATACGCGGATCAAACCAGCCCAGGGGGGCAGTTTCAATTTGTGCCACCCTTCCCAGGCGGCCATGCACAGTGACCCTGGCGCCCTCCGCTTTCGCCTGGATATTCTTGTCTTGGGACAAATCGCGGCAGCGCCACAGCCGGCTAAAACCACGTTCGCGCTCATCGGCCCAGGCGTGGCTGGCGCGCTGCGCTATCTCGCCGGAATCAAAGGCAAAATGACCGACGGGGTCTGAGCTGGCAAAGACGGACTGGACTGCTTGCGCAGAGCCGGAATAGCGGAACAGCGGCATCTGACGGCCTGTCTCATCGGGGCAAAAAATACGGGCGGAGGGATCGGCGAGGGCATCAATTGCCAGATTAAAACTGGTGAGTTGCGCCTGAGTAAATACCGAAATAGCGTGACGCGCCACCTTGGGCGACAGGCTACGGGCGGCCCACTTGCGAAACAGCGCGTCCTGATCCAAGACCTTTTGCCCGAGGCTACCGCTGTAATACTGGGAGCGGTATCTCACCCAGTCGCTGTAGCCCTCGGACAACACCGCGCGCAGCTCGCCACCATCTTGAGGCAAAAGAGAAAACAAAAGCTCACTGTAGGCCTGGGAGCTGGTGATGCCGTAGCGGTCGTAGCCCCCCGTTGAGCTGTCACTGGGCACCTGGTCAGCAAACCAGTAGAGCCGCGCATCGCCTTCACAGCCCGGCGGCGGCTCACCGGTGACCACCTGAAAGACCGACTGACTGGTGTCCACCCCCCAGAGCCCCTGCACATACAGGTTCCACTGTCGGTTGAGCTGTTGCATGGGGGAGGAGATGCGTCCGCCGCGTATTCTTTCAAAGAGCGCACTGCGCGACGCCGAGCTGTTACCGATCTGGTCTGCCAATTCAATCACCGCTGTCGGGCCGCCCTGCCACTTTCCGGGCCCCTCTTATTGTATGGGCTGCGCGTCCTGTGCCTGCCCGCTGGCTGGTGATTCCTTCACAAGCTTATCTGCCAGCGCAAAAGCGGCCGGAGATGCCCCCGGCCTGACTGGTCTGAGCAGTATATTGAAAGGGCATTTGGCTGTTGGTATCACTTTGGTATCATTTACGCGCCATATCTTCAGAAACGCCCTTCAGTCGCGCTAAGTGGCCGACTGTCCCAAGGTCGGCACCTCCATAGCTCGCGCGAGGCGCCATTCGGCGAAACTACGGTACAAGCCTTGCTCTTGCGTCGGTGAAGCCGCACGGTTGTGCTGTGCGTTGCTGGTAAACTTCAGCTCGACGCTGACCAGCTGATGCAAAGGCTCGGGGGCTTGCGGATGCAAACCGCAGGACATTTCGTGAAATACCGCCATAGCCCCCGGGTAGATAAATACCCGGTACCCCTGCTGGGAAAGGGACGCGAACAGCGCCAATTCATCCAAGAGATAAGCACTCGAATGAGCATAGAAGGCCTCCAACGGCTGATCCCGGCGACTGACGTAGCTGGCGGCAAAATGCCTGGCAGAACAAGCAAAATCCGGACACTGCTCTAGCAATTGCTCCAGCTGCCGCCGATGCGCCGGGTAATCCGGGCTGGCCATCACCACTTCAGAGCCTGGCAGAAGCTCAAACTGACAGCGGCCCTCAATTTTCTGCAGCAGAGCTTCAAGCTCGAGAGTTTTGTCACGCGCAACCGCCTCTGCTCGCGCCAGCGCCTGAGCCTCATCACAGTCTTCGTTCATGCGCACCGTGTGATGGTGCATCCAATCGCCCAGAAGCAGTGTGCAGTGCTCGAACCGCCCGGCAACCCAATGCAATTGCGCTTTGAGTTTCTCACCACAAAATTTGTCATTTTCAAGACTCACACCGAGCACCACGCGCTCAGCATTAAATAGGCCTTCCCTCCTCCATGACGGCGACACCGTCCTGGGTCGAACCTTATATTTTTTTGGCGCAAAGCAAGGACAAGGCATTGCCCCCAACCGGTTCAGCACATCTGCCAGTCTAACCTCGATAGAGAAATACGGTGACTCGTGATAAATACTAACCGTTTCACAGGAAACCGCCGAGTCTATGAAAATAGGAAGATGCGCCAGGTCGGCTTCGCGAAAAACCTCCGAACAGCACCCGTCTTTTAACACCCCTGAATACCGACAACCAAATAAACGATCAAAAGCCGGGAAATCGAGAACCCGATCAGAGGGCAGCAGAGCAATGGCTGGCCTACCTTCATGCTGAATCAGAAGTGCATGCAGAACCTCACCGCCAGAAATTTCCTGCTCAGAGAAACACACAGATGCCACTATTTTTTTAAACTTAACTCTCTTACTGTCTAGCACACGGGAAAATTCTTCGAGAAAAAACATAGCAAAAATCTCCATTTCCATAGAAGCTTTTTTAAGACAAAAGAATACCGACAGAAATAAATTCCTGAAAAACGAGCATAAAAATAATTAAAAGTATTTTTTACATAACATCCTCCACTCCACGACCAGAAAAAAATGAAATTTTTATAGATTAATAAACAAGCAAACATAAATGTATTGCAAGAAAAATTTTTACTGTCTAGTATTTTTAAAACGGAGGATAAGGAGAAATCTAAATGAACCTGACGATAATTATTCCAGTGTATTTTCCAAGCACGGAATCGCTTTCTTTATTCTCAGAGCGCTTAAGAACAGCCATTTTCCCTGCACTGCACCCTGCCAGCAAGGTCACTCTGAAAGCCTTACCGAAGGGAGCAACACCCAGCATTCAAAGCCGTAGCGATCTGGCAAAAAACTCTCAATACGTTTTGGCTATTGCAAAAGAGGCTGAAGCGCAAGGCAGTGAGGGAGTTTATGTCACAGACATGGACATGTGCGGTGTGGAGATCGCAAGGGAACACTTGAGCGTTCCCATCATCGGCGGCTTCACCGCTAACACGGCAACCGCGCTATCCATTTGCCGAAGATTTTCCATCATCACCATTCTGGACAGCGTCGTGGATATGCAGCTGGAACACATTTACAGCGGCGCACTGCAGGATCGATTTGCTTCGATCAAAGTGGCAAAAGCACCCGTCAGTGAGTTACTGGATGACCCAGAAAAAACGGCCGAACGAGTCTACCGACAAGCTTATGCCGCTGTCACAGAAGACGGCGCCGAAGCATTGATTCTCGGTTGCACGGGCTTTATCGGCATTGCAGATCAGGTTCGACAGCGACTCAAGCGCAATCATCTTGACATTCCGGTACTCGATCCCAACCGGGTTGCCATAAGTTTTTTGCAGCACTTAGTGCTCTCTGGCATTTCTCAGAGCAAACGCACCTATCGAGCGCCACCGCTCACAGAGAGCGAGACAGTCAAGAATGGGTAGTCGCCGAAGTGACGAATATTTTGATAAGAGGGAGTTCGTAACCTAGTCGAGCAAGGCGTCCAGGCGCGCTTTCAACAAAGGCGAGTCTTTGGCGTAAAGCAGCCCCTGCTCCAGGGCCCTGCGTTTGTGTTCGCCAGGGCACAGGGCCAAAAGCCGAAAAAGCTCAGGCAGGTAGCAGTCTTCACCACGTGCGGTGGCCACCTTTATACACTGCTCAAGCAGCTCCCGCGCCTCTTGAAAACGGGCACTTTCCACATAAATTGAACCGAGTGTAACGCCGTACAGCGAGTAGGCCACTTTGTCTCCGCTGGCCGCCAGCCAACGCCAATAACCTTCGTGAGCATGTTGCGCGGCATCCGGGTCATCGTGCAACCGGTGACGCGCCCAGCTGGCAAACAGGGCCGCCACCCCACGATAAAATGGAAAATTGCGAGCCTTGGCCAAGGCTTCCAGCTGCTCCGCCTCAGCCAGGGTAGCAGCGGCATCGTCCCTGTGGTACTCAAGCCAGGCGCTGCCCTGCAGGGCTATGGCCAAACTGAAATCGTGGTCAATCGCCCGTATCTGCCCCAGCATAGCGTCGCGGTAATGGCTTGCCTCGGCCTCGTGCCCCGCCAAAGAAGCTGAGAGCGCGCCAAAACATCCCGCCAACGCCCTTGGGTCCATACCCAAGAGCGCCAGCGATGATTCCAAATAGGACTCCTTAAAACCTGTCAGCGCGGAGGCGGCGGCGAGCTCAGCCTCCGTATGACGACCGCGCCAAAACAGCGTATTGCTTAACGCCACCTGGGCATACATCTGCCCCTGGGCATCGCCGATACTGCACGCCGATGTCAACAGCTTGAGCGCCATGGCCTCAGCGCCGGTAAAGTTCAGTGTTCCAAGCTCTATGGTCCAAAGGCCAAACAGTGCCAGCGATTGACGGGCATCGGCCCCCAGCTGCTGGCTTAATTCGTTAACTCTGTCGTAAGTTGCCTTTAGAAGCGGGGATACCCAGCCGTACTTGACCTTATACACAGTACTCAGAGCGAGCTGCAGATCCACTTCAAGGTCGTCTCTGCCCGGGTGAGTCAAGGGTGTTAACCGCTGCAGGCTTTCCTCCAGGACCACTTGGGCATCATCGTATTGGCCCTGTTGCAGCAGGGTAGAAGCCCAGCGAAAGCCGTAATAAGCGCTCTTGTAGTCATCACCACCCTGGGAGAAATGATGCGCCATTTGCCGCACCCCCACGGCGCGACATCTCCCGGGCTGCGCCTCAAGAAAGTTTGCTACCTGCCGGTGTAAACTGGCTCTCTTTGCCAAATCGAGCTTTTCATACACAAGGTGCTGCACCAATTGGTGACTCATTTGCAACTGGCCATCCATTGTGGGCTGTATGAGATGACGCTCGAGCAAGCCATGCGGCTGGTAAAAGGGCTCATTCATGAGTTCACGCAGCGCCTCTAATGCCACAGGTGCGCGCAATACACTCAACACTTCAAGAGCTTGACGCTCAGGACCGGTCAGCTGGTGGAGCTTTCGCTCTACAAGCACCCCAAGCGAGGTGGGTAAGGCGCCCCGGTCATGACGGTAGGCTCCCATCAATTGAATCAGGTACAGTGGCACGCCCTGAGCAAGATCCAGACAGCGCTCGGCATAGTCTTCGGGCACACCGGAAAAACCCTGGCAGATTTGCCGGCCGGCCTGTTCATCCAAAGGACCGAGCGACACACTGTCCAGAGCAAAGCCCTGCCGCGCCAGGCGCTGCATAAATATCTCTTGAGCGGGTGTGGGGTGAGAGGTCAACAGGGCCTGAACGGGCAAACTCTCAAGCTGCAACAATAATTGGTTAAAAAATTCAAAACCTGCCGTATCGAGTAGATGCAAGTTATCCATCGATAGGACAAGACGGCAACCAGACAAAACCCGCGCTGAAGCGAAGACCCTGGCCACTACCTCGGGCAGCCGCGACATGTCGAGCCCTGCGTGAGACGGCCAGACCTCCTGACGGGGCTGTGTTGCATCGAAGAAAAAGGTGTGGACGAACTGCCGCACCGCCGCATCGCCGTTACTGGCATGGTCGAGCAACGCCTCGCGCTTGACCAAGCCATCGAGAGCGAGGTTCAGACTGCGCAACAGTAACCCTGCGAGAGCCTGATCCAGCTCCAGCCAGCCCGTCTCAAGATCAATACTCACAATCACGATATCGAGCGGCTCAAGGGCGGCGTGCACCGCCGCGCGCAAACGAGTTTTGCCGATACCAGCCTCGCCGCGCAGCAGCATGATCGCTGCCCGCGACTGATCGTCCACACCGGCAAAAAACTCAAGCACCCGCGTCAACTCCGTCTCGCGACCCGACAGTGGCAGCAAGTTATCCAGACTCTGCTCGCCTAGTAGCTCCCACACGCCGGCACGCGAGGCCGGGCGGTAACGAAAATGATCGGCCGCAAGATCGTAGAGATCATCACTGACATACAGGGTATTGGCGGGAATCTCAGGCGAGAGACTAGCGAACCACTGCAGGGTTTCCTGACGAAAAAAGCTCTGTTTACTGAAAGGCGTACCCGGCGCCAGCTGCAGGGCGAGGTAAATATTGGACGCCTCGGATCGCGCGTACCGCAAAGCGCCAAGAGCCGCGTAATGGGCGTGAAGATACCCTTTACTTTCGGCATCATTGTTTGCAAAGGCTGCCAGAAGAAGACTACCGAGGCGCTCTTGGTGAATAGCGCCGCGGGCACCGATCAAATCTGCCAGCGCATCCAAAATGGACGTGTCTTCAACGCGCACCCAAAGGGCGGTATTTACCGTGCCGGGCCCCTGCCGACCAGCCATGCCGGATAGCGAATCGGCCAAAAGGGCTTCCAGAGCAACGGCGTGAAAGCGTGCGAGCTCGTTGGCTGTGCGAAACCCCACAGGCTTGCCGGCCTCGGCCCGCTTGATCGTAGCAATGGACAGTCGAAACTGCTTGGCCTCGCAAGCCTTTGCCAAACCCTCCTGGCTTAATCCCTTCTGAGTGCGAAGGGCTTTTAGCGCTCGCGTATTCAGCTGTACCTTTACTGCCATCAGACTCTACCTGTCCATCCCTAGAAACAGTTTATAGGACAATATGCCATCATTAAAGGGAGCGCAACCGGAGCCGCCGGGCATTTTAGGGAAGGGTGACTGGCGCGGGTACCGCTGGTGAACAGAGGGGCTGCCCTCGTCCCTATTGACTGCTCGATAGTGCTTGAAGTCACAGCTCCATGGGTTTTAACAAAGTTTGAGAGACGGTTTCAAAGGGAAAGACCCGTGTGCAGCACGGGTCTTAATAACGACGAGCTTTCAGCTACAAAGGGGTATAGCTGAACTTCTGGCCACTCAGTGCCGCTTCGTACATCAAACCGCCCTTGGCATGGGTAAAGACAGCCACACCGTTGTTGTAGGTAGCCGTCTGCGCGCCAGCGGCATCCGATGTACCCGAAGCACCCGCGGCCAAACCCGTGGTACCTACCTTGGCGTTGGCGCTGGCGGTTATGGCCACGGCACTCGCCTGAGCTCCAAACTCAAACTCGCCGCGCTTAAAGCGCTCCAGATCCTTGGCGGTCTGAAAAAAGATCACCTCGCTAAATGCCTGACCACCGAGCTGCCAACCGAAACTGAGCTGAGTCATGCTGGTGTCGCCGATATGGCGATTGTTTTGATAAACACGCCCCTTGCCATGAGCGCCGCCGATACCAACCGCCCCCTTGCCTATGGTAGGAAACACCGCATAACCGTAGGCATTCTGGAAAAAGACCTGAACCTTAGGCGACTCTTTGAAGATATTGACCGTTTCCTGATAGATGTCCTGTGCCGCGGCATTACCAAACAGTAAAACCAAAACCGCAAAAACCATTAACCGTTGCATAGCTGCCTCCATAGGCCAACATCAGGCGAACACCCTCTGCTCGCCTCATTGTACAGACAGTTTACCCTGTCGGCGGTTCTATGGCCTAATGGGGATCTGTGCAGTCTTTCGCAATATTCAACCATGGCAAAAGTGTATATCGATGGCAAAGCCGTTGCCCTCACCGCGGGGCAAAGTGTCCTTAATGCGCTCTTAGGCGCCGGCTACCGCATTCCCTACAGCTGCCAATCCGGTGTTTGCCAATCCTGCCTGATGCATTGCGAGCGAGGCGAGCTGCCGGCGCAGGCCACGGCAGGCTTATCGGCCAGCCAGCGCGAGAAAAAGTTATTTTTAAGTTGCAGCTGCTTTCCCGATTCGGATGTGTCCGTTACCCCCTACGCGGTCAAAGAGGAGTTGCTCATTGCAGAAGTGATGGCCAAACGCCATCTCTCGCCCAGGGTGCTGGAGTTGCAACTGCATTGCCCACTGTCGTACCACGCGGGCCAATACATCAATGTTTGGCGGGATCAGACAATCGCGCGCACTTACTCCATTGCCAGTATTCCCAGTGATCCCGTATTGAGCCTTCACATCGAGGTGAGAGCTGGGGGGCAATTCAGTGCTTGGGCAGATCAGCAGCTCGCGCCCGGGGATCGAGTCAATATTCAGGGGCCTATGGGCGATTGCACCTACCAGGCGGAGCCGGACCAGTCCCTCTTGCTTGCCGGTACGGGGACGGGCATTGCGCCCTTGTACGGCATCGCCCGAGAGGCGCTCGCTCGCGCTCACACTGGCCCCATTCACATCGTCTATTGCGCACGCGAACCCGAGGGTCTTTACTGGCAGCAGGCTCTCACACGGCTGGCTCGTCATCACAGCAATGTGCACCTGCAGTGCTTGGTCGCCAAAGGCGGCGATTCAGCGCTCTGGCGTGAAGCCAATGCTTACCAGACGGTCCGCGCCGACTATACGCCCCTGAACAATTATCAGATTTATTTGTGTGGTGCGCCCAGCTTCGTTGCCAAGATGCGCAAACAATGTTTCCTCGCTGGCGCCAGACCGCGCAGCGTATTTTGCGACGCCTTTGAGCCCAGCCGATGAGCCCTCGGTAGCGCCCTCGCAGCGTTCACTCTCCCAGCCGCTTGCTATACACTGCTCAAAAAATTCAAAACAATAACTGAGAGCTGCCCATGGACATATTCGCTGTACTGGCGACCATCGCGTTACTCATCGCGCTGATCGTCTGGCTAAAACTGCACCCTTTCCTTGCGTTTCTTGTCGCTTCCATTTTTGCCGGTTTCTCCCTTGGAATTGAGCCGGCCGCCATCCCATCGGCGATTGAACAGGGGATCGGAAACACTCTTGGCGCACTGGTGGTGATCGTCTGCCTGGGAGCGATGTTTGGAAAGCTCATCGCCGAGACCGGCGCTGCCCAAAAAATCGCTCAGTCGCTGATTCAGCTTTGCGGCAAGCGCTACATGACCTGGGCGCTGATGCTGACCGGCTTTATTGTCGGGATTCCACTCTTTTACAACGTGGGCTTTGTGCTGCTGGTGCCGCTGGTCTTCTCCGTGGTCTATCGATCTGGATTGCCCGCCGTCTACCTGGGCATTCCGCTTTTGGCCGCTTTGTCGGTCACTCACGGATTTTTGCCGCCCCACCCCTCGCCCACCGCCATGGTGCCCATGTTCAATGCCGACATTGGTAAGACGCTGTTGCTCGGTCTGGTGGTTGCCGTACCCACCATGATATTGGCGGGGCCAGTATTTGCCTCTCAGCTAAAACACATCAAGGCAGAGCCACTGAAAACCTTTATCCCCAAAGAGCAGGATGCCTCTTCCCTACCCGGTGGCTGGAACTGCTTTATCACAGCGCTGCTTCCGGTGGTGTTGATCGCCAGCTCTACCGTGCTGCCAGGCTTAGCGCCCTCACCCGAAACCGAAAACCTTCTGCAATTCGCCAGCCACCCTCTCGTGGTGATGCTACTGGCATTAGCACTGGCCAGCTACACCTTGGGAATACGGCGGGGAGTTGGCATTGCGACGCTTATGTCTTACTACAGTGAAGCGATCAAGGACATTGCGCTCATCGTTTTGATTGTTGCCGGCGCGGGCGCGCTCAAGCAGGTATTTGTGATCAGTGGCGTGAGTGACACTCTTGCAGCCATGATCGACGGGGCCGACCTCAACCCGTTGCTACTGGGCTGGCTGATGGCGACCTTGATCCGCATTTGCCTGGGATCTGCGACGGTAGCAGGCCTGACAGCTGCAGGCATTATGGCTCCGATAGTGGCAACGACCGGGGTCGACCCGAACCTGATGATCCTGGCGATTGGTGCAGGCAGCTTGATGTGCTCCCACGTGAACGACTCCGGCTTCTGGATGTACAAGGAGTATTTTAATTTGAGCCTCAGACAGACTTTACTGTCATGGACGGTCATGGAGTCTATCGTCGGTGTTGTCGGCATCATCGCCGTACTGACATTGAACAGTGTCTTACACACCCTTTAAACCTTGGCAAAGTCGACCGGGTATTACGCTGCACCACCGAAGTGCAGTGCAATACCGCTGACGCATTAACACTCGCCTAGGTGAGTTAAAGGTTGTAAACTTGTGTCGGATGTAACCCATAACAAGCAAGCGGTGACACCCCAGAGCCGGAATCGCTCTTTACAAACCCAACAAGGTCACAGTGAAAAGATCGCAGAATGAAAGCCACGATTAAAGACGTTGCCAAGCTCGCCGGAGTCTCCTTTAAAACCGTCTCTCGCGTTATCAACAATGAAGGTACAGTAGGGCAGGAGCTTCAGGAGCGCGTCTGGAAAGCGGTAAAGCAACTCAACTACCGCCCCAACTTGTCGGCGCGCGGGTTACGCGGCGCCGCCTCCTCGATTGGGTTTATTTATGACAACCCCAACAGTAACTATGTGATCGACATGCAAAGAGGTATTCTGGATGAATGCCGGGCTCAAGGCTACGAGCTGGTGATACACCCCTGTGATGCAACCAACCGCACCATCATCCAGGAAGTCCTGGAGATGATCGATCGCAGCCGTGTTGGCGGCCTGGTACTAACCCCGCCCATTTCAGAAAACCCCGACATTCTCGCCGCCATCGCCGAGCGCAATGTAAAATTTGTGCGGGTTTTGTCTGGCGCCAAGGCACCGGACGACTTGTCACCTTGTGTTTATATTGACGACCGCAACGCGGCCTACGCGATCACCGAGCACTTGATTGGCCTCGGCCACAAAGACATTGCCTTTCTCGGCGGGGACGAAGAACACCAATCAAGCGGCGAGCGCCTGGCTGGCTATAAAGCGGCTCTGGAAGACCACAAGATCAAGTACTCTGCCAAGCGGGTTATACCGGGCAGCTATTCGTTCGAATCCGGTGTAGAGAGAACCCGGCAACTGCTCAACACTAAAGGCAGCAACCCCACCGCCATTTTTGCCTGTAACGATGAAATTGCCGCGGGCACCTTGTTTGCCGCTCGTATCGCAGGCGTCGATGTGCCGGCGGAGCTGTCCATCGCAGGGTTTGAGGACAGCCCTTTCTCACGCCAGGCATGGCCCAACCTCACCACTGCCGCCCAGCCTACCAGCACCATTGCCCAGAGAGCGGCATCGCTGCTGATCAAATCGCTGCGCAATGGTAAAAAGGTTGAGAGCGAAGGGTTTTACCCCGAGCTGATCATCCGCGAGTCAAGCACCAAAGCCCGGCATTAATCCGGGCTCATAGCAAAACCCTTCGGAATATATTCAGTCGTTAAGCAAGGTTTAGTCATAGCTGTCGCCCGACAAAAAGGCTATAACAGCCAGCAGACATCAAATCGAAATAATGATATTGCGCCGATCAAGCCACCAAGCAATCAGCCACAGTAAAGCCACGTGCAATAGCGCAAAGACAAGCGATGCATTGTAGGCGTTGAACACCAGGGTCAACTGCTCGTAGATATACTGGTAAGCCGATACCCCCTCAATACTCACCAGGTAATAAGTCTTCACCCAAACAATACTGAGTATGTAAATAAACAGGGGGTTTTTACCCAGCACGGAAAAACCTTTCAACACTGGCGTAACTGCCCTGAACTTCTCCAACTGTACCAGCGCCAAAAGCGTAAGAATCGCTGCGCCCGAGGTCAGTAAAACAAACGAGCTGGTCCAAAGTGATTTATTGATCGGAAAGAGCGGGTGCCACAAAAGCGCGACCAGAATACATACAATACCCACACCCAACAGCTGAAGTTGAGCGCGCTGCTTATTTTCACTGCCGATCAACACCCGCGCCGCCTCAAAGCCCAGCATCACGTTGACGATTGAGGGCAGAGTACTGAGTAAGCCCTCGGGATCAAACGCAATGCCCTTACCCTGCCAGAGGTGATCGGCGCCGAGCAGGGCAAGATCAAACTGGCGAACCACGCTGCCCTCCAAAGAGTAGGGATCAGCCGCAAGATTCAACAATGCCCAATAGCCCAGCAACAAAATAGCACCAATGGCCAGGCGCGCTTTACCGGGGAGCCAGACAATGAACGCGCAGGCGCAGTAAGCCAGAGCAATACGCTGCAATACACCAAGGATACGCAGCTCTCCTATGCTACCGGTAAACGGATAGGCATTGAGCAAAAGGCCAATCAAAAACATCAGGGCCGTGCGGCGAAAAATTTTTAGGCTGCGCTCAGAGTAGCTAATCCCTTGCTGGGAGCGACTGGAAAAAAACATCGCCGAGCCGACGATAAACAAAAAGAAAGGGAAAATATAATCGGTAAAGGTCGCGCCGTGCCAGTCGGCGTGCAAAAGCGGTGCGTAAACGTAAGACCAAGAGCCGGGCGTATTCACCAGAATCATAAGCGCCAGGGTGAGCCCGCGCATCGCATCCAATGCAATATACCGCTGTTTTGCCATAATCACTACCTAAACCACCAACGCCCGCTGGAGCAGCAGGCACAGACTAAACCTGAACCACCTCAGGAGGTGGCGACGCTCGCTTCAGCCATAAAACGGCTGCGGGCAAAATGCACCGCACCAAATTCTGGCTGATTGAGAGGATCGGACATACGCGTGGCGATGTCTTTATCCATCCAATCCACAATACGCGAGGAGACACCACCCAACATGGCCATACGCGGCGGCTGCAATTCCCAGAGTTTGCGCGCCACTTGGGTCAGATAGTCCGCACCTGTGTGAACAATACTGAGCGCAACCTCGTCACCCTCTTCGGCGGCAGCAAACACCAGAGGTGCCAGTTTGGCGTAATCGCTAGACTTAGCACCATTGAGGCGCTCAACAATCATAATGCCCCGTGCCTGTAACTGCTCGGCAACCAGCTCCGTCAGGCCGGTTTTTGGGCCCAGCTCGTCAGAATCGAGCAGAACGGCTTTCACACACTCAAGCCCCATCCAGGCACCGCTGCCAACATCACCACAGGGGAAGCCGTGGGCACCCAGAGTCAAGGATTTGCCGTTCACGTGGGCAAAGCCACAGGAGCCGGTACCGGATACAATCACCGCGCCGTTGTCCTGTTCGTGCGCAGCGATACAAGCGATGTGAAGGTCCGTCGTCAGATACTGGGCTTTAAAGGGGTGATCCCACTGATTAACAATTTGGAACAGGCTCGGCAGGTTAACACCGGCCAAGCCCAGGCCAGCCACAACCCGCGATTTGTCAGCAGCACTGAGTCCGGCATTTCGCAAGGCGTGATCAGTGGCGTTAACGATGGATTCCAGTGCTCGGGTGACACCGTGATAGGGGTTTGAAGGGCCGCCATTACCAACACCGAGTACCTGGTTGCTTTCGTTGACCAATACGGCCCGACACTTTGTGCCGCCACCGTCAATACCCAGGTACAGAGTGTCGCCAGATGCAGGCTTTTTGCCCATGTTAACCTCATTTATTGGAATACTCCGGCGGGAACCGGGATCAGGCCGCTTCTTGCGCCCTGTTAAGAAATCAATTGTAAATTGCTTTAAGGCTCTTAAAAAAGGTGGTTGGTGCCTTTCAGACACCAACCACAAGGAGAGCCATGATAGATGATACTTACAGTCCTTGCGTATCACGTGATGCGATCCGTGGCACCACGATTCGATCCTCAACCACTAAAATGCCCATAATAATGGCTGAGAGACCAAATTCGGGTTATTCGCGACCAACAACTTTGGTTTGCGCGAGTCTGCTGAGCAACGAATCAGACAACGTTGTCAACGACTCTAACTCTAGGACTATAAGACAACGTTGTCAAGTGTTTGCAATAAAAATCCCACAAAGGCAGCTTACAAAAAGATATTTAATTTCAACCGCTTACAAAAAAACATCAAAAAACGGCGGAAAATAAATCCAAAAAAGCCCGTTCAGGGCCGCGCGGGCCGGCACAACTCGCAGCGCTCCAGCGCGCTCGCACCAGGGTACCCGAGGCCGAGATGGCTCGCTGCGTTCTTCAAAGGGCTTTGCAGCGCTCAACGCTCCCACTAAGAACCCCAAAATTAAAGACCTGGGTGCACAAATGATCGTCAACCTCCCCCTTATTATCGGCAACCTCATAGCCACCTAAGTTCGTAAGCCCTTAGGCGATGGACCCACCCTCGCTTTAGCCTCACCGGGCGTTAGGTCCAGCTGCCCTTGGATGGTACACTCGCGCCCCCAACCCTACACAGAAAGTGCAAGATTATGTGGTACAAAAATGTTCGGGCATTTCGCCTGGCCGCCCCCTTCGACGAAACACCGGAAACCTTGGCAGAGAAGCTGGAAGCCGCACAATTTGTACCCTGCGGCAAGATGGAGCTAAGCCGTTACGGCTGGGTATCACCTCTGGGGCCAGAGGGGCAATCGCTAACCCACGGCACTGGAGGTTATATTGCCATCAGCATTAAAAAGCAGGAAAAACTGCTGCCCTCAGCCGTTATAAAAGAACATCTTGAAGAAAAAATTCGTGAGATTCGGGCACGAGACGGTCGCCCGGTGGGTCGCAAGGAACGTGAGAATCTCAAAGATGAAATCACCTTCTCCCTGTTGCCTCAGGCATTTGCCAAATCCAGCATTGACCATGCGTTTATCGACACGCGCCGGCGCCTGATCGTCGTCGACAGCGCCAGTGCCAACCGGGCAGAGGAGCTCATGAGCGCATTGCGCGATGCGCTTGGCTCACTGCGTGCCGTGCCTCTTACGCCCCATAACCCGGCACCTGCTATCATGACCGAGTGGCTCAAAACCGGCCGCCCGGCGGACGACTTTACCCTGGGCGATGAATGCGAGCTGATTTCCAGCCAGGACGAGCGGATCATCCGCGGCCGCAAGCTGGACCTGACGGACGACCAGCTGACTCGCCATCTGGATTCGGGCATGTTTGTTAACAAGCTAGCACTCGGCTGGAAAGACACCATTCACTGCGTGCTGGACGACCAATTCACCTTTAAGCGTGTCAAATTTGCCGATACGCTGCTGGAAAGAGCTGGCGACCGCAACCCCGAAACCCTCGCCGAGCAGTTTGATCATGAATTCGCTATCATGACACTGGAACTCACGGCCTTTATCCAGGCCGCACTGCACGCCTTTGGCGGAGAACTTCAGGAGGTTTGATATGGAACTTTACGGCAGCTACACCTCACCTTTTGTCCGGCACTGCCGCATCGCACTGGCCGAAAGCGGACTGGACTGCGAGTTCGTGGAAACCGATCGCGCAGCCAGCGCCGAGAAATCCCCCACGAAGAAAGTCCCTTTCCTCCGTGACGACACGCTGACACTGACCGACTCGACCTCCATCCTGAAATACATTCGTGAGAAATCGGGCCGCGTCTTTCTTGAAGACGTCGCCGAATACGATGCCTTTTGCCTGGTTAACACCTCACTGGATGCCTGTGTGAACCTCTTTTTCCTGGAGCTCGATGGCATTACCACCGATCGCAGCGACTATCTAAAGCGACAAAAAGCGCGAGTAGAGTCGACCTTGTCTGAACTCAATACCATGGCCCTGGCGCACCAGGCGCCGTTCAACGACATGGAGCTGCGCCTCGGTTGCTACCTGGCGTGGGGGCTGTACCGTCAGAGATTCAGTATTCACGCCTACGACAACCTCACGCATATGCTGCAAGCGCTCAACAATTACGAACCGTTTCGCGATACCGCCCCGCCGAGACTTTAGTGATTAAACACAAATAGCATTTTGACTGACAAGTGAACAGAAGGAAGAGAGCAAAGGTGTCGAGCAACTATGTTAAGAATCTGGTGATTGTCGGTGGCGGCACCGCGGGCTGGATGGCAGCGGCCGCGCTTGCCCGACACCTGCAAGTTCCGGGACTGAGCATCACACTCATAGAATCCGAGGACATTGGCACCGTCGGTGTGGGCGAGGCCACCATACCGAGCATTCGCAGTTTTAACGATGCCCTCGGCATTGATGAAATCGACTTTTTAAAACACACCCAGGCCACTTTTAAGCTCGGCATCGAGTTTTGCGACTGGCGCGAACCGGGAACCGCCTTTTTCCATCCCTTCGCCGACTATGGTATCGATCTTGGCGGGGTTGCCTTTCATCACTACTTGGCGAGACTCAAAGCCCAGGGCGAGACCGTCGACCTAGCCGACTATTCATTTGCCACCCAGCTCGCACGGCACCAGCGCTTTGCTCAGCCGCATCCTACTCCCCCTACTCCCTTGGCCGACTTTGGCTACGCCTACCACTTTGACGCTGGCCGCTATGCTCAGTACCTGCGCCGCTACGCTGAACAGCGCGATGTAACAAGAATTGAGGGGCGCGTTGCCCAAGTACAGCAGGAAAACAGTACGGGCGACATCGAGTCCATCACCTTAGAGAGCGGCGAAGTTGTCACCGGCGACTTCTTTATTGACTGTTCGGGTTTTCGCGGGCTGTTAATCGAGCAAACCCTGCAAACCGGCTACGACGACTGGCGCCACTGGCTGCCCTGCGACCGGGCGATGGCGGTCCAGAGCGCCAAAACCTCTGAGCCCGCGCCCTATACTCGCACCACTGCCAAAGCCAGCGGCTGGCAGTGGCGCATACCGCTGCAACATCGCTGCGGCAATGGCTATGTCTATGCCAGTCAGTACTGTGACAGCACCGAAGCGGAGCAAACGCTTATGGACGGGCTTGATGGCGAAGCATTAACAGCGGCCAAAACGTTTGAGTTTGTCACGGGCAAGCGAAAAAAAATTTGGAACAAAAACTGTTTTGCACTTGGGCTTGCCTCAGGGTTTTTGGAACCTCTGGAATCCACCAGTATTTCCCTGATTCAAACCGGCATTACCAAGCTGCTGTCGTTTTTTCCCTATCGCGGTATCAATGCCTGGGATCAAGCCGAAGTCAACCGCCAGCACGCTCATGAATTTGAGCGCATTCGCGATTTCTTGATACTTCACTATAAAGCCAGCAAGCGAAATGACACTCCTTTTTGGCGACACTGCCGGAGCATGGACATTCCCGACTCGCTGCAGCACAAAATGGCCCTGTTTCGCCAACGTGGTCATGTCGTGATGTTGGAGCCGGAAGCCTTCGAGCGAGACAGCTGGGTCACCATGTACCTTGGATTCCACGAGTTTGCCGAGGACTATGACCGCCGAGCCGATGGCATCAGCCTGGGTGAACTAAAAACAACACTGGCCACTATACGCAAGACTATTCACAACGCCGCCAGCCAACCTGTCAGCCACGCAGAGTTTATTCAGCGCCACTGCGCCGCACCGCCGCCTTAAGCTTATGGTGTCTTTCTCCATAAGAGCCTAAGGCTTAGCGGCCGCACAACATCTGGCAATAAACGCCTCGTGAGCCTCCACTGAATCAACCACTGCAGCCACGGATTCGCGCATACCCTGCAAGGCTTGTTGCAGGTATGCCGCGTCCATCTGCTTAACGCGATGGTCATAGGTCTCGGGCAAGCAATCAAAACCGGAGTAAATCGCCATCCAACTCGGCGGACCAAAAATCTCTATTGGGTAGCGAACCAATTCACCGCGTCCCTGGTAAGCCGCGAGCTTGTCCGCCAAGGTCTGCGGAACTGGCATATCGCGGCAATAGCGCCAAAAATCACTGTCGTCGCGCTGATTAAGTTTGTAGTGCAGAATAATAAAGTCTCTGACACGCTCATACTCCTGGGCCGTCAGATCATTAAACTGATCGACCTCTTTGCTGGTGAACCAGGGGCGTTGAAACGCGCGGCGAATTTTCTCAATGGCTGTCTCTACCAGCGCGATGCTGGTGGACTCCAGCGGCTCGAGAAAACCCGAGGCCAGCCCCACGGCAATTACGTTGTGATTCCAGGCCTTACGTCGCCGGCCGGCGGTAAAACGAAATTGACGCGGCTCGTGCAGCAGCTCGCCATCGACGTGAGCGGCCAGCGTCTCCAGGGCTTCATCATCACTGATGTGCTGGCTTGAATAAACATGGCCATTGCCCTGGCGGTGCTGCAAGGGTATGCGCCACTGCCACCCCGCCCTGTGAGCCTGGCTCACCGTGTAAGGCGCCGCAGACCCCTTACGATCACTCTGCACGGCAACGGCGCTGTCGCAGATAAGCCACTGGCTCCAATCTTCGTATCCGGTCTGCAGGGCCTGCTCAATTAACAGACCACGAAAACCCGAGCAGTCAATATACACATCTCCCGCCAGCGCTTCGCCGCTGTCTAGTATCAGCGAGGAGACGCCCCCTCCCGGGTGGCAGTTGACCGAATCAATTTTGGCATCCACACATTTAACGCCATTGTTGGTAGCGTATTCACGCATCAACCGTGCGAAGGCCGAGGCATCGAAGTGCAGTGCCCAATCGAATACCGACAGTTCTGACGGCGGCTTGGGTGAGGGCTCGACAAATTTCTCGTGCAAAGCTAACTGCACACCCAGAGAGTAGTCGGCCAGCTCGCCAGCATCGCCCAGCTCTCTCAGCCTCATCCAGTAATGGTGAAAATCGATGCCGTTGGCTTTCTGCCCATACAAGCCAAAGGGGTGAATAAATGAGCTGCCAGGCGCGCACCAGTCGCGAAACTGGATGCCCAGCTTGCAGGTTGCCTGGGTGGCACGCATGACCTCCATATCCTCCATGCCCAGCTCAGCGTAAAAACGCCGCAGGGTAGGAATGGTGGCCTCGCCCACACCGACAGTGCCAATCTCGGAAGACTCGACCAAAGTCAGTTGGATGCCGGTATTGCGAAAATGCCGGCTCAAGCTGGCTGCGGTCATCCAGCCAGCGGTACCACCACCGACAATGACGACCTGTTTTACGTTATGTTGGGTCACGACTTAGCCAATGCATGTGATTTTTCGACTAGCTTATAGAAAAAAACCGCCGCAAAAAAGCCCGAAGGCCTGCGGCGGTCAGTATAAAAAAGGCGCCGCATGCGGCGCCACTTGTGTCACGTCTTAGAAGTTGACGCGGGCACCCAGTGCCCAGCGAGCTTCGTATACGTTTTGGAATGCTTCTTGATCAGAGAACTGAATGTAAGTTTGCTGGATTTCCTCGGTAATGTTGGAACCGTTCAGGTAAACGTCCACATTGTCGGTTACTGTCCAGGTAACGTTCAGATCCAGCTGACCATAGTCATCCTGGTACAGACCTTGGTTACCACTATTAACACCGCCATCCGCGACCAAGCGCTCAGAGCGGAAATTATAGGCCAGACGCGCCGACAAGAACTCATTTTCGAACCAACCTACAATGTTGTAGGTGTCCTCAGAGTTATTGATGAAAGGAAGCTCCTCGCCATCAAAACCTTGTGTGTCTTCCCGCGCGCTGTCAGAGAAGGTGTAGTTGACATCAAAACCGAAGTTAGACATAAAACCATCGGTAATATCGCTAAATGCAACTTTCGCTTGCAGCTCGACACCGTTTACCTCACCGCCGGTACCTTGAACAGGAGCCGTGGCTTCCCAAAGGCCGCCACCGGCTTCGCCACGACTAATGCCGTCGGCGTCGGGCTCAAGCACATAGACAAACCCGCCTGTTACAAAGCTGTCGATGTCCAGATCGAAGTAAGTAACACCAACCATAGAGGCGGCGCCCAGATACCACTCCGCCGACAAGTTAAAGGTGCTTGAGCGGATTGGATCTAGGTTAGCGTTACCCGCAAAGCTAACGCCTTCAATACGCATGCAATTACATTCGGCATCAAAGGTTTCACCTACCGTCTTACCACCACCTAAATCCAGCAAATCAACCGGCATCATGGTTTCGCCATAGCCCGCCCGCAGTACAATGTCCTCAGTGACATTGTAATTTACGTTGGCGCTAGGCAGCACATCGGTATAGCTGCGATCAGTCAGTACATCCCCCACATCAGGGCCAGTGTTGGAGTGCTGATAATTAGAGCCTACCTCGTTTTGACGAATGCTGAGGTCAGTCTCGATAACATTAACACCAATATTACCATTGACGGGACCTGCTTCGAAGTTGACCTGCGCAAAGTAGCTCAACTCGTCCAAGTTAACACTGAAGGATTGACCAGCATTGGTTAGGCGCTGATTGTCGCCAAACACGCGGTTCATAAACGCTTCCGAGTCGTCAAACTCGTGTGGATCAATAGCCCAAACACCTGGGAGGCCACTGACGTTATCACTGTAGCTGTCTACCCACACAGCATTTGTATATTCGTCAATACCAATATCTGGAAGCAGCTGATAGGGCTGCCATGCACCATCCACCATCTCGCCCAGCTGGTCTTCGCCCTTTCTGCAGACGTCGGGGTTGACCGCGGCTTGGTCGATCGCTCGCCACTGCGCGTAGCAACCGCCGGTTGCGTCGAGACCACCGAATAACGAATAAACTGTGCGGTCTACTGTACGTCCGCTCTGACGAACGCCAACGTCAACGCTTGAAATAAACGGCGTGTCATCGAAGGCGTAATTCCAGCGGGTACTGAAAGTATCCAGAGTGCCTTTGGTATCGCTGTTGTTTTCCGATGTGAAAGAGCCGATATGGTAGCTATCCTTGCTAGCCATATAATCGGCCACGGACATTTGCCCCTGGCCACCATTCACAACGGTGTCGAAACCGCCAAACGTGATATTCTCACCCACCTGTTCGTAGGTCAGCATCCAACCGGCATCGAAGGTACGCGTGTTAAACGCGTCAATGCTGTCCGCCTGGTAGTCAACAAAGCAACCACCTTTATCACCAACCACTTCTTGACCATCGGTACAAAATTCCGCTGGCAGGAAGCCACCGCGACCAGGGCTGTTGTCGTCAACTGCATTCAAACGCGAAGCCGCGAAATCCAGAACATCGCCTTCACCGTAGCCGTTACGCAACGCCTGTTTAGCGCTGGCGGTAGTGACTCGCACCTGACCCGTCAACGGGCCACCGGTATCAAAGTTTAGCTCGACGTTGGCGTTTTCCGAATGCTCGTTATTGTAGTTAGTCTGACTGAAGGACTGAATACGAAGAGGTCTAGCCTCGTATGACTCTAGAGTAACCCAACTCTGAGGCACCGGGTCGGTTCCTTCTGGGGCTGGCGGTATGAAAGTAAAGCTTTCACCGCCGTAACCCTCACCGTTGAGCGGGAAGGCGTAATCGCCAAAGGTCTGCCAGCGGTTATTGGTAGAGAGGCCTGAGCGTCGGTTCCAGCGCTCCTGGTCGCTGTAAAAATAATCCGCCACCAGCTCAATGCCATCCGCCAGCTCGGCCTGGAAAGAGAGGTTCACGCCGTCACGCTGGCGCTCTTCTGCTTTGTTGTACGCAGAGAAGCCCTGCGGCACCATGTAATATGTACCTGGGTTGTAAGGGTCGTTACCTCCATTGGTGCGTGCGGCCGCAATGCCGCCATTTTCCGAGGTATCGAACCAACCGTTAAAGTCTGTTGCTAAATTCTTCTCGGTAGTGACCGCGCTGACCAAAACACCCCACTTGTCGGCGTTATATCCAATCAGGCCACTGACAGTTGGATCGGTTTCTTCACTGATGGAACCGCGATCCACTTCCGCGCTACCGGAGAAGGTCCAGCCCTCGTCTAGATCGAAGGGGCGGCGGGTTTTCAGGTTGACAGTACCAGCCGTGCCAACGGTGCTCAAAGAAGCGAAAGGCGCCTTGTAAACGTCGGCGCCGGAAAACAACTGAGACGGCAGGTCACCATAGTCAGCGCTGGATGTATCAATGCTGGTGGCACTTAGGAAGGTTTCACCGTTCAACGAGGTGGCAACATTCGCCATACCGCGAATCTGTACCGGGCCACCTTCGCCAGCGGTACGCTCTACCTGAATACCCGGAATGCGCTGCAACGAGTCAGAAATGGTAACGTCGGGAAGCTTGCCGATGTCTTCGGCGGAAATGGCATCCACCACAGAGGCTGAATCTCGCTTGGTATCCACCGCATTTTGCTGCGAAGCATAGACACCGGTGACCACAACCTCTTCGAGCAAGGGCTCAGAGTCTTGTGCCTGAACGTAGGCCGAAGCCAACAGGCAGGATGAAATACTGGAAGCCAGAACCTTCCGGCGGAAGGCACTCTTTTTAGGTTCCATAACTGTCTCCTCACTGATATTTGTATTGTTTTATTTTCAACCAAAGCAGGTGGCCTGGGCGCTAGCGAGCAAGCGGCCGACACCCAAGCCAGCCCCAATTCGTTGAAACAAATCCGTTGGATGACGCTTCGTCGGGGGCAACCAACTGGGCATCAGAATGTGCTCGGAAGGGTCTTTTTGTTATCAACACCCAACGTCACGAGGCGTAGTTGTACTCGCCGCTCGACAACGTTGTCAAGAAGGATTTGTGATAAAAAGTGTGAACTGAATGGTTGTAGTCAAACAAACAATATTAAATTTTAATTTAAAAATCAATTAGTTATGCCAGATACAAACTATCAAACAGAAAAGGCAAATCGGGGTATTTTTTACAATGAGATAACAGAGAGACAACGTTGCCCTCAAGGAGAAGATTCTGACGCCGTGTAGTAAATCGATACAATCAACAGCCCGACGGTGTTGGGAACCCGCAGCGCCACCGCTCACATTGAAACCGGCCGTTTGCAGAGATACGCGAGAGACCAACCTTAAACAACCATAGGGCCTGGAGGTGAGTAGCCGCGCAGATCGATCAACGAACAATCGGAGGAGCTTTAATCTTGCATTTGATTGAGCACGCGCCAGTGATCTGGGAAGCGCTGCTGAGCCGTTAAGCGACAGCGATCTCTTGCATCGCGAGCTTGTCGATCATCGACCGCATCTGCTTGTGTTGGGAGGTGCCCCAACCCGGCAAACAAAACAAACCAGGAAGGCCGCAAATACGCCAAACTGTCTCTGTTGTCGCGAAGCGCCTGCTCAAACGCCTCCGGAACCGGCCAGGCGTCTATCAGCGCAGCCAAGGTGCTAGAGACTGGCACCTCCCGACACGCCCGCCAATAGTCAGTATCGTCTCTCTGGCTCAGTTTGTAATGGGCGGTAATATAGTCTTTCACGCCATCGGTGAGAGTGTTTATTCGCCGGTTCACTTCCGCCTGCCGGTTGGCCAGTAAGGGTTTTGTCGGATCAAACAAACGAAGAAACGTCTCGAGTGTGAATTGAACCAGCATCAGAGCTGTCGCCTCTAAAGGTTCGACAAATCCCTGAGACAAGCCCACCGACAAGGTATTTTTATGCCAATGCTCCTCAAGCCGGCCGACTTTCATACTCAAATAACGGAAATTGACTTCACTGCCACACAACCCTAGATGCGCTGAAAACTCCTGCTCTGCACATTGACGACTCACAAATGCCGAACTGTAAACATAACCGTTTCCATAGCGATTGGTCAGGGGGATTTTCCAGGCCCAACCGTGGCCTAAAGCCGTAGAGCGCGTTTCTGAGACCAGATGCTGATTCTGATCCACAGGCGTTGCCAAGGTCAAAGCGCTGTCATTAAACAGGCAGTCGCGGTATTCGCGCATAGGTAAATGGTAGGTTTTTTGACTGATTAACCCTGAAAAGCCGGAGCAATCTATAAAAAGGTCACCCTTGATTGCTTCGCCCTCCTGAGTATCCACAGAGAGTAACCGACCTGAGTTCGAATCGAGATTCGCCCTAGACACATGCCCAAACCGGTGTTTCAAACCCATTTTGATAGCGCGCTTTTTGAGGTATTGCCCCAGTAAACCAGCATCAAAGTGATAGCCGTAATCGACCTCAAAATTTCCAGGCGCTTTTGCTATGGGAGCCAACCCCAAAGCAGCCACTTGATTGTTGACAAAAAAATCGTCCGGATGAATGCGTGTAGTGCGTTGATGAGCTGGCTTTTTACACTCCGCAAAAAATACGTCTGCTGTAGGGATATCCAATTCAGAATAAAAAGGATGAAAATAACTCCGATACCCAGGCTTATTGCTCCAGTTCGGAAAGCGTATACCGGACTTGTAGGTAGCATTACAATGAGGCATCCACTCACGATCGGCAATGCCCAAATGCTTAAAAAAGGATTTCAAGTAGGGTGTTGAGCCTTCACCAACCCCCACTGTTGGCACATCGTCGGACTCAATCAGGGTCAGATCAGCATTGGGCCAGCAATGTAAAATAAGATTCGCCGCCATCCAGCCTGCCGTGCCGCCGCCTAAAATGATAACCTTAAAATAGATGTCCGTATTTGGCACCATAACCAAGCTCCTGGAGAACGTTCTTAATTAGGCGATCGAGTAACGAAAAGCAATAGTCATGAATCTACAAGACCAGAAAACTCAAGAATTGTCGCAATATTCAATTTCTTATTATTTTTCATTCACATCCTCAGAAATACTCACTTCTGAGAGATCGTCACAACCTATTCAAAGCTAAGGAAACTATTTTGAGTTAACCGACCTACTCTGGGGTCTGAGCTTATACTACCGGCAGAGGACAATATGTTGGCGGAATGCAACAATGCGCCTTTATAAATCACCAGTCGATTATACTTAGCCGAAACAAAACCAATTTTCGTATAGTAATCGTCCGACTCTGAAAAGTATTTCTTCTGTATAACTTTACTGTTAAGTTCTGTGTAACAATAATCAAGGTACGACTCACTGGTTTGCGGAGTGATCGACTCATACCCCGAACTATTATGTCGGTAGAACGCAGTGCCACCATGCTCTTCACCACACAGGTATAATAGCGCCGCAAAGAAGTTTCGCTTCGACGTATCAAAATGCGGTATCGTTTGATAGGGTCCAAGCTCACTTTCAGGCACAGTCATTAGGTTAAACGAGGCAGTGCTTTGGACCGAATTTAGCCCATCTGTCAAGCAGAATTCTCGCCGAATCAAACCTTCAAGTTCATCAATTAACAGCGCCGAGCTTTCGGAAGGCAAAGGAGCTCTTATGCCAGGGTAGCCCTTGCGCTGGCTCAGCATCGCTGGCGCCCTAAAACCAGCCCTGCAGGCTTCTTCACGCAGTTTTTCTGGATCGGACAAAAAATCATCTACAACAACAATCAGATTGCCCTCGTTCCCCAGAGTCTCCCTCTTCACAGAAAAATTCGGATTAATCACAAACTTTATACCCCTTACACATTTCTTCCTCCAACATCAACCAGCGTTATTCATCGCTTTCTTCAACTCAGTCAACCACTTACGGTGAGAAAGCAACGAATCGCTCATTTCACGCGAACGGCTCTGGACCTTAACCGCAATCTCGGAAAACTTCTTTTCGTCCTGCGACGCAACAGGCCTGGAGCGAGTATCAAAATTCATGCCGTATAGCACAAACAAGTAATTTTCCGGGCCAAAAATATCAAATCGGCTAAAAAAATCGGTTCTTTTCGGCGGGGTGGACCTCCACAACATCAACCGCTCAGAGAGCACATCCGACAAGCTCGCTTTCTCGGTATTTTCTACCCAAAAATCTGAATCTCTTCGATCTGATAAATAATAATGAAGCTGAACAAAGTCAATCACTCTTTCCCAGGTATACTCAACCACTCTATTGCAATGATTGGCGGCTACTTGCATTGAATGAATGTCAACCGGAAAATTCTTCGCAATCAAGTCTGCTGAAAAATCCGTCACCAGTATAGAAGTGGCTTCTAGTGGCTCAACAAATCCCTGAGCCAAGCCCAAAGCAACGCAGTTTTTCTCCCAAAATTTCTTTCGATAGCCAATTCTCATCGGCACCTTTCTGAGATCCCCTGCATCGACATTCTCACCCAGCTGCAGCGAGAAAGCTTCCACCGCTTCATTTTCCGACATAAAGTCAGAAGCGTACACAAAACCAAGACCACTTCGGTTCGTTAACGGAATATCCCACATCCAACCTGCCCTGTGCGCCTTGGCAAAGGTGAAAGGCGATATCTCTTCTTCCTCATTAGACGGCCGACGATACACCAAAGCGGCGTCACTTTTAATTTGTTCCGACTTATCCAGAAAGGGAACCCCAAGAGATTCACCGAATAATAGTGAGGAAAACCCCGAACAATCTATATAAAAATCAAAAAATTCCCCTCTGCCACTGGCATAGGAGAGACTAGCGATAAAGCCTTCACTGTTTTTATGAACAGCCTCAACGGTTTCAAAAATATGCTTAACAGAGAATCTTTTTTTGGCATTTTCCGCCAGCAATTCGGAAAATTTCGCAGCATTAAAGTGATAAGCGTAATCAACTAGACCCTGATAAGGCGGCGAGCTAATCTGTTTAGGTGCCCTTTTTTGCTCTGAAACACAGTAAAAATCAGACAATCGATCAAAGTCTAAGCTTCTAGCGCTATTGAGCCAGTGCGGCGTAAAATCGTAGCCGAAGGGGTAAGGTGGGGAAAAGGGGTGGTAGTAGAACCCCCTGGGTTGAGCTTCTGGGCTCATCCAGTTGGCGAACTTTATCCCTTGCTTAAAAGTTGCATCACATTTTCTGAGCAATTCGGCTTCTGAAATGCCAAACTTCTGCAAAGTATCCTTGATACGGGGAACCGTACCCTCCCCCACACCAATAACAGGCACATCCTTGGATTCGATTAGTGTGATTTCGAGCCCAGGTGTTTGGCATAGGGCCAACCCCAAATGATTGGCCGCCATCCAGCCTGCGGTCCCACCCCCAACAATGGCAATACGCTTTATTTCCACAATGCCCCTCAAACATTCAAAGCAAAAAAAAGCCCAGCATTCGCTGGGCTTTTTGCCGAACCTACCAGCGATTAAAGCTTAAAGCTAACGCCCAGCATGTAGCGGGTTTCGCCTTCATAGGACCAGGCAGGGTAGCCTTCAAGCAGCGGAGCCTTCATACCGAACTCTCTGGTTGACTCATCTGCCGCGCCATACTGGATATCGTCCTCAGCCAACAGGTTGGTAGCTTCGAAACTCAGGTCGATATTGTCGTTCAAGTACCAGTTCGCACTGAAATCCAATGAGCCGAAGTCATCGTGCATGCGGTTGCCATAGTAGAAGCCGCCTTCACGAATCATGTACTTAGAACGCCAGTTATAAGCGGTACGTACTGAGAATGTATCATTTTCCCAGTAACCTACCAAGTTGGCGCTGTCTTGGGAAGACTCGGTAAATACACCAATGCGATCAGCAAAAGCCTCAGCAGGGGCGTCGGCATTCACATAGGTATAGTTAGCAGACACACCAAAGCCATTGTCGAAACCGTGGTTGATTTGCAGCTCAATACCATTGATATCAGCACCGCTGGCGTTCACTTTCTCGTTGATGGTCCAGTTATCACCACCGGCCGGATCTTCCACACCAATCTGCTGGTCGGGATTAATAACATCGGTCACGAAGTCATCAATCGACTTGACAAAGTAAGTCGCAGACACCAAATTCCCCTCGCCATAGTAGTACTCCAGGCTGAGGTCCGCTTGGCTAGACTTCATTGGCAACAAGCCCTCAGAACCCATGTTGACGGTTTGGTTGTCGTCACGGTCGTCGGCATAACCGGAGTAACTCACCACCATATCCGCGTAATTCGGGCGGCTGATGGTTTGCGCCGCAGTAAAGCGCATCAGCAAACTGTCAGTCAGATCAACCGAGAGGTTGAAGCTGGGGAGGAAATCATCGTAATCGGCTTGGTGATCGGTCGTGGTGTAGCTGTAACCGTTGTTCTCACCAATATCGCCCTCGGCCAACTCAGTGCCGTCCAACTCGTACTGAGTGCGAGTGATATCAGAACTTATGTAACGCACACCGACATTACCTTTGAAACGATCGCCCTCAAAGGTAAACATGCCGTAGAAGGCGTCGTTCTGCTCGTTCAGCAGAGAGTAGCCCGGGCGCGCCTCGTCCCAACCGTTGAGGTTGTTTTCGGTGGCCGCGATCATGGCATCCAGGTTGGGCTCTGGCACTGTAACGCCGTTGACGCCCACTTCATAGGTGCCATTGTACAGAGAGGCTGTCGCTACCTCGGTGACCGTCAGGTTACCGTTGTAGTCGAAACGCTCTACGTCGTGATCGGTGGTGCGAATACCGGTTTTAAACGAGGTAAATATACCCCAGTCCAGATCGAATTCCACATCGACTTGAGCGTAGGTCTCTTCATCGGTATTCGGTCCTTTACCCACTGCCCAGGCTTGCGGCACGGTGTACTCTTGCAGGTCGTCAAGCGTCATGCTCGGATCGTGGGTGGTGTGGATTTTGATTTGCTTGCCAGTAGCGTCGATGGTGCCGGCCCACAGAGACATTGGGCTGCCTGTACTTGGGAAGTACTGGAAGTTGGTGGTCATATTGGTGCCACCTTTGGCTTCAGTCTGACCGATACTGCCGCTCAAGGTGAAGCCGTCACCGGCGTACTCAGCGCTAAAGTCGTAGGTGTCTGAGGTCATTTCAGCCACACGACCCCAGTGTTGCATAAAGGTCTCGGAGTCTGGCGCACCGCTCGCCCAACCCGGCTGCAAATCACCACGAATTGCTTGGTCGACCGTTTGAATAACACAAACACCCGCTGCGTTTACTTGCTCACAGGAGTAAGTGCTTGCGCTGGGCGGGAAGTAATACAAGTTAGTACCGATGTTGTCGGCGGTCAGATCCAACGACAGCACATGCAGGTTAAAGCTCAGGGCTTCGGTAGGCGCGAACTGAATGTTGGCATCCAAGGCGGTGCGCTCGCGCTCCTGCACAAAGGTAGACGGCTCAACGTCTTGTGACCACTGATAATCAGCTTCGGTACCACGGCGCACGTAATCTGAATCCTCGAATGCGCCGGCAACCAGCACACCAAAGGTCTCTGAATCGTTTTTCCAGCTGTATAGGCCAGAAATTTCTGGAGAAATCTCATCGCCAATGGTTCCGGTTCTCGCTTTTGCGCCCAGGAACAGGGTATTCGCATCCATATCCAGCGGCTTGCGGGTCTTAACGATTACCGTACCACCAATGCCACCTTCGTTCAGATCGGCCTGAGATGATTTGTACACCTCGATACCGCCAATCAACTGAGAAGGCAGCAGAGAGTAGTTAAAGCTGCGGTCGATGGACTGCTGGTCGTACCAGCCGGTAGAGGCGACGTTCTGACCGTTCAGCTGAGTCAAGGTCATTTGGGGGGCGGCACCACGAATTGACACCGAGGCGCCCTGACCGAAAGCACGGCCAACGGTGACGCCGGGAATACGGCCCAGAGACTCACCCACGTCGCTGTCCGGGAACTTACCCACGTCCTCTGCCGATACGGCATCGACGATACCGGTGGCGTTACGCTTGATGTCAACGGCATCGTTCAACGACGCCCGGATACCCGTGACAACAACTTCTTCGTACATTGGCTCATCTTGAGCCTGAGCCACCACTGGCGCCAGTAGGCAGCCTGAGATGCTCGATGCGATCAGCTTTCTGCGAAATGCGCGCTTGTTCAATCCCATAACCTCATCCTCACTTTTATCTTGTTTTGCTGTTCCCAACCGCAAAACTCAATCATCAAACCGAAAACGGCCCGAAGACTAAGCTCGTCATTGAGCAGCAATTGTCATTAATTTGGTTACACCTGACTCACAGCCGCTAAATTTGCCAAACTCGATGTGTTTAACCCAACCCACATTTGCTCAGCCCAACGACAGCCATCGGCGTGCTTTTAGTTTTACTCCCGTCGAGACAACGTTGTCAACGACCAGTTATGGTTTTTTTAATTTTCATGGCAATTTTCCCTCATTTGCACCATTTTGGGTCAAAAATAATGCCAAATCATCATAAAAGAGCGATATTTAATGCCAAAATGCACCAAATTTGTGAAAATTTCTAACATAAAGAGGGTTTGATAAATGTTAAATTTTCACACCACCAGCGCCCAAAGAGTTAAAAAACGTTAAAAGACTTGCATTAAAATAAAAAACTATATTTTTCGGAGAGATTTAAGACTTATGGGTCAACAGTCCCACTGAGAATAGGAAATGCCGCTGATACCTTTGGAGAGCCATAGAATACTTCGACCCGTCTCTGCCTGGATATGAAGAGGGAGTCCGCAAAGCACTTGGCTGGCCATAAAAAAAGCCCCGCCGGTGAGAGCGAGGCCCAATAAAACAATCGTTGCTTCAGCCAGGTAGCGAGGCCACCTGAGCCAGATCTTGTTTTAATTTTCCAGTGTGACGACCCGGCTGCTTTGCTCGTCAAAACGAGAGCGCAATTGCACTGTGGTGGCTTCAAGGCGTACCGGCTTGTCATAGGCTTGCCAAGAAGCGCCTTTATCCAGGCTGTACTCGATGCTCGCCGAAGGCAGGGATGAATTCGCCCTTAGCACCCCATCGTCCAGCACCGCGCCAGGAGGTGGCAAATAGGGGCTCACCCCGGCAGCGACTAGGCGGGGCAGCTCTTTCTCAAAAGAAGAGAGAAACCCGCGATAATCCTCCAAGCGCTGTTCGGTAGCGGGCTGCGTGCCTTCCCAGGACGCCTTGTGCCAGGCGCGCTCTGCCAAAGCTAACAGGCGCGGGTACACCATCTGCTCGAGTTGCTCAGGCGTGCGTATGGTTTCCGTCCACACCTGCCCCTGGATACCAAGGATATTGTCCGGCTTCTCGAGAGGCGGCAGCGGCCTGCCAACCAGCGCCTCCAGATTGTCAATCGGGTCGCCGTTGCGGGTAAAGTCAGCGTTGGCGTAGAGGTTATCCGGCATGTAGCCGAAGACTTTGGCCAGGTCGGTGTAGCGAGCCGCCCAGTAGTAACCCCGCTCGTGCGGATTCACCTCATGAGGGTGGTCGAAATACAGGTGCGTACCGTGCGACAGCACCACTTGGTAGCCCGCGTTGGCCAAGCGGTGCGCCCTGTCGGCCACGCCCCACTCCCAAATGTTGTCCCAGACATTGGCAATTACCCGCTCATTGGCAAACTGAGCGCGATTAAAGGTGTTGTTGGGATCGTACATCAAACCGTCTTCCCAGCCCGCCAGATCCAAGCCCCGCTCACTCACCACCTGCGAAACTCGGCTGACGAAATAGGGTTTCAAGTCAGCAGGCC
Source organism: Gilvimarinus algae (assembly GCF_030518215.1). Taxonomy (GTDB): domain Bacteria; phylum Pseudomonadota; class Gammaproteobacteria; order Pseudomonadales; family Cellvibrionaceae; genus Gilvimarinus; species Gilvimarinus algae. Next base: position 170,027 of record NZ_JAULRT010000062.1, on the reverse strand, counting down.
CAGCCACCCCCAACTCCGAGGTAAAGAGTGCACTACAGGCCGGTGACGCCGTCCAAGAGCCCGCGCCCACCTCATCACCCCCCATATGGAAGGTATCGAGTTTAATGCCGGCGCGGCGATACATTTGTTGCAGCTCGTAGATCACCTTGTCGACAAAACGGTAGGTGGACTCCAGGCAGACATTAATGGAGTTGTCCGTGTAGTTTTGTACGGTAATGTACTCTGAGGCGTCTTTTGGGTCAGATAACAGATACTGTTCGGCGGCCGCTTTATCACCTGCCTCCATCAGGCGCTGATAGCGCGCCTCCATGGACTTAATGGCGGCACGCGCATGACCGGGCATATCGATCTCGGGAATCACCTCTATATGCCGGGCGGCGGCATACTTCAGTATCGCGACAAAGTCATCGGCGCTGTAGAAACCATTGCCCGAACCGCTCTCATGGGGCCCGGTGCCTAACTGAGTCAGCAGGCAACGCTGCTCGCTCATATCAAAGCAGCGGTTCGCACCAACCTCGGTAAGCTCAGGCAGGCCCGGTATCTCAAGTCGCCAGCCCTCATCTTCAGTCAGGTGAAGATGAAGCTTATTGAGCTTGTAGCGACCCATTTGCTCAATCATGCGCAAGGTCACGTCCAGGCCATGGAAGTTTCGGCCCATGTCATAGTGCATACCGCGCCAGTGGGCTCGGGGGGCGTCGCTGATCAGCACCTCCGGCAGCTGCGCCTTATCGGAACCCATCAGCCCCAGCAAACTCTGGATGCCGTAAAAGGCGCCGGCACTGTCGCTCCCGTCAATAACGATACGCTCATCCGACACCTCCAGCACATAGCCCTCACTAACCTCGGGCAGTTCAGCACTTTTAACGCCGCCACCGGCGACTCGCAGGTAAATCACTGGCCCTTTTTTGGTGCTGTGGTGATCGGGTTCGGCCTCCAACTCAATGCCATAGGCGGTTTTCAGACGCTCGATTAAATATTGCGCCTCCCATTTCAACCGTCCGGCATAGCGAATCTGCCAAGAGTCATCCAGCGTCACGGAGCCCCGGCGAAACTTGGACTCCAAAGGCTTAGGGACAATCCGGTGTTCGCCGGCCTGTGGCTCCAGCGCCGACCACTGCTTATTGGCCTGATAGCGGGTCTCGGCGGTCATCACCTGAAACTTATCGTGGCGGTTACGCAGCTGCTGCTCCTGGCGAACAATCGGCTCGACAAAATCTGTCAGCGTTTCTGTATCGGTGTTAGCAAAGACTTCGGGCTCAAGTTCGCCCATCACCACAAACGCCCTCGGCATAAAATCGCTGTAGCTGACCATGTGCGCCGAAGGTGAGAACTCCACACTCAGCGACTGGCCAGGTTCCAGCCCTTTAAAGTCTGATGTTGGGTAAAGACGGTGCAAGTCACCCTGAACATGCTCTATCTGCACATTCGCATCGGCGAGAGGCGCTACTTTTCTGACCAGGTGAAAATAAACCGACCAGCCAGATGATGGCAGCGCCATGTCGGACTGATTATCCAGACTCAGGCGCATTTTCTTGGTCCGGTCGTCGGCGTTACTGACCACCCCAAAGGTCAGGGGCGCCGTGTCGGCGAATTCAGCCAGTTGCTGCTGAGACCAGCTGGCCGCCTGCGCGACACCACAGCTGAGAAGCGCCAACAGGGTTAGGTAGTATCTCATTGTTATTTTCCTCAAAGCTTAGCGATTGGCGGAGTGAACTCCTGGTGAGCCGACAGAGCATACCGAACCCACACCGCATCAAGACAACGTTGTCTAGGGTACACGAAATTAGTTTAGGTGCCAGCCATCTTAACCAACGTTGAGTTTTGTAAAGAAACACACAATTTTTTCGCACCATTTTGATACATTTTTTCAACACTAAGCACCAACACAGTGAGCAATATATAGCCTATTACGCTGACTGAATGAAACATCCATCGAATGTGGAATAATGCGCCTATTTTATTTGACAACGTTGTCCATTCGGCATAATTTCAAGACTCGGTTTATGAAAAATAACAGACGCTGTCACGAGGTTGCGGGCATGACTCTTCGCTTCAAAATGTGGGTACTAACCAGTCTGATTCTGGCAGGGTTGCTGGTCATTGTTTCCGTGGGCCTTTACACCTTGCGCCAAGCCACCAGCCAGGACAACGAAGCGCGGGTCAAACAGCTGCTCTCCAGCACCTACGCCACGGTCGTGGAGATGGAACAGTTGGCCGCCGAGGGGGCGCTGAGCGACGAACAGGCGCAGAGCATTGCCGCTCGAATTTTGCAAAACAACATCTACCACGACTCCGAATACGTCTACGTCGCAGACAGGGAGCTGAACTTTGTTGCCGCTCCACTCGACCCGCAACTGCACGGCACCAGCTTTCACGAGTTTAAAGACGCGGACAACAAAAGCGTCGGCGATATTATGCTCAGAGCGGTGCAATCGGCAGATGGAGATCTGGCCAAGTACCCCTGGAATCAGCGCCAGGCGGACGGTTCTGTGGAAGAAAAGCTCTCCATCGCCAAGCGCACACCCCGCTGGGGCTGGGTCGTGGGCACGGGTATCGGCTTTAACGAAGTCAACGCCCGCTTTTGGGACAGTGCCGGCGACCAGCTGATTATTTGCATCGTCATCATTTTGTTGATCGTCGTCCCTGTGCACCTGGCGGTAAGTGGGATCCAAAAAGGTCTGGGGGGCGAGTTGAAAGAGGTACTGGCACTGGTGCGCAAGGTCTCCAGCGGCGACCTCACCGAGAACGACCAGATCCACAATGCGCCTCAGGACAGTATTTACGCCTCAGTGTTGAGAATGCGTCATGCGCTCAGAGAAATGATGACGGCCATGAGACAGGCGGCGCAAACACTCGACGGCATCAGTGACAGCATTGTCGAAAAAGCGCAAACCAGCACCGCCATGGCGGAGGACCAGAGCACGACCACCGCAAAGATTGCCAGCTCTGCCGAAGAGTTTAATCAGCAGACCCGCCACGCCATGTCCCAGGCCGAAGAGGCGCGAGATCAGACGCATTCCGCCTCGAAAACGTCTGAGCACGGCCGCCTGCTGATTTCCAACGCCGTTGCCCGCTTTACCGATATTGACCAAAGCGTGACGGTGACCCAGCAGAGTATTGATACCCTTGCCTCAAAAATTGACAGCATTTCAGCGGTTGTATCGGTAATCAGCGCGGTAGCCGAGCAAACCAACCTATTGGCGTTGAATGCGGCCATTGAGGCGGCACGCGCCGGCGAGCAAGGACGCGGATTCGCCGTGGTTGCCGACGAAGTACGGCAACTGGCCTCGCGCACCACACAAGCCACCGGTGAAATCAGCGACTCTATCAGCGCTGTACAGCAGAGTAGCCGCGAGAGTAAAAAGCACATGGACGCCATGGTGAGCGAACTGCGAGAAGGTATCGAGCAAACCAAAGAGGGCGGCAAAACCGTAGAGTCAATTCGCGAGGAAACCCGCATAGTAGAGGACATTGTCTCGCACATTCGCCAAGCCATGTCCGAGCACGTTGAGGCCAGCGGCCTGATTCTGGAGTATGTCAGTCAGGTGGAGCAGTTGTCCATCAGTGCAAAAGAAGCCGCACAAGGCACGCTGAATACCTCGCGCCAGATTCGCGATGCGGCTCACGGGCTCAGTCAGCAGCTGGATCAGTTTACCCTCTAAGCGACGGGAAATTTTACCGGCGCCCAGTATTTTGCGAGCAAAAGAGCACCCACAGGTGCTCTTGTACATCGCTCGAGACTGCGCTCTTCTCTGTTACACCTGAGCCTCAGAGCTGGCAAAAAACTCAGCCAGGGCGGCACCGGGATTGTCCCGGCGCATAAAGGCCTCACCCACCAAAAAGGCGTGCACGTCCCGCTCGCGCATCATCGCCACATCGGCTGGCGAGAGGATGCCGCTTTCGGTCACCACCAAACGCTCAGGCCCGATACGATCCAGTAACCCAAAGGTGGTTTCCAGCGTGACTTCAAAGTTGTGCAGATTGCGGTTATTAATACCGATAAGCTTATTGGGCAGCGCCAGGGCCAGCTCCAGCTCGGCCGCATCGTGCACTTCGACCAACACATCCAGCCCCAGCGCCAGGGCGAAATGGTTGAGTTCGATCAGTCTCTCGGCGGACAGCGCCGCGACAATCAAGAGTACACAATCGGCGCCCATGGCCCTGGCTTCCAGCAGCTGGTATTCATCCACCAGAAAGTCTTTGCGAATCACAGGCAGGGAAACCGCGGCGCGAGCCTCGCGTAAATAGTCATCGGCACCCTGAAAAAAATCCACGTCCGTCAGTACCGACAAGCAGGCCGCCCCACCGGCCTCGTAACTGGCCGCCAACTGAGCGGGCACAAAATCCTCGCGAATCACCCCTTTACTAGGCGATGCCTTCTTGATTTCAGCAATGACGGCCGCCTGACCCTGGCTGATTTTGCGCTCCAGCGCCCGGACAAAACCACGCGGAGCGCCCTGGGCGCTGACCTTAGCCTGCAATTCGGCCTCACTGATACGGGCCTTGCGCTCGGCAATTTCTTCCCACTTGCGCGCGATAATGGTCTTTAGAATCGTCGGCGTCTCACTCATGGACGCGGTACCTCGCTTTTTTAGTTAGGGCCTGTTAACACTAATGGAATATACCTGCTGGGGGCCAGTTTTGATTCCAGCTAGGCGCCGTGAGCGAAGTTTGGTCATTCCAAATAAGCGAAAGCTGGCCCCATGAGCGCAGCGAGTGCTTTGGGTCTCGGCAACAACGCTGAAAGCAAAACTGGCTCTAGCCCTTCGGGTTGCACCTAAAAATCCGCCACTCTGCGTTGTTTGTCGTTCGTTTGGAACCACCAAACCTCTCTCCTCGCGCCTTAATTGGCGGATTTTTATGTGTAACAGGCCGTACTCAATTAGTGTTAGCAGGCCCTAGCCAAAACACTGGGTAAAAGCGGCCAGTTCACGAAGCTTTTCACCGGCAAGACCGGAACCTATGGCGTCCTGCGCCATGGCCACACCCTCGGCCAGAGTATCGGCCACTCCGCTGACATAAATAGCTGCCCCAGCATTGAGCGCGATGATATCGGCCGCCTTCTGCCCGGTCGCGTCGGGCTTGCGCCCCAGAGCGTTGTTAATAAGCGCCAGAGACTGTTCGGCACTCTCTACGGCCAGCCCGATCAAGCTCTGGCTGGCGATGCCGAAATCCTCGGGCTTGATCTGGTATTCAGTGACTGAACCGCCTTTCAGCTCGGCCACATGTGTCTCGCGAGCGAGTGAAATTTCATCCAGTCCATCGGCAGCATGAACCACCATGACGTGTTCGCTGCCCAAGCGCCCGAGCACCTCGGCCATGGGTCGGCAGAGCTTGTCGCTAAACACCCCGATGACCTGACGCTTCACGCCCGCAGGGTTGGTCATAGGACCAAGCATGTTAAAGAGGGTCCGCAAACCCAGCTCTTTGCGCGGACCAATGGCATGCTTCATGGCGCTGTGATGGCTGGGGGCAAACATAAAACCCACACCCAGCTCCTCGACACAGCGCGCGACCTGCTCCGACGTCAGGCTCAGATTAATACCAGCGGCTTCAAGCACATCGGCACTGCCAGTGGAGCTGGATACCGAGCGGTTACCGTGCTTGGCAACGCTGGCACCCGCGGCCGCCACCACAAAAGCGCTGGCGGTGGACACATTAAATAGATTGGCGCCATCACCACCGGTGCCACAGGTATCCACCAAGTGATCGGCCTGTATGCTCACACCCGAGGCCAACTCACGCATAACACTGGCCGCGCCGGTGATTTCGTCCAGGGTTTCGCCTTTCATTCGAAGGCCCATAAGCAGCGCGCCAATCTGTGCGGGCGTGGCCTCGCCGGTCATGACCTGGCGCATCACGGCAATCATTTCATCGGTGCTCAGGTCGATTTTATCAACCACCTGAGCCAGTGCTGTTTTAATGTCCACATTCACTCCGTTTATTGTCCGGTCTGCTGCAGAAAGTTGTTCAACAGGGCATGCCCCTCTTCGGTTTTAACAGACTCAGGATGAAACTGTACGCCCTCAAGCGCCAAACTCCGGTGCCGCAGGCCCATGATTTCATCATCACCGGCCACTGATGTCGCCCAGGCGGTCGGTTCGAGCACCGGGGGCAAGCTGCGCTGCTCCACCACCAAAGAGTGATATCGGGTCACCTGCAGAGGGTTACTGAGCCCGGCAAATACGCCCACACCTGTATGCAGGACCTGCGAGCTCTTGCCGTGCATGACCTGCGCAGCCCTTACGGTACGGGCGCCAAAGGCTTCGGCGATACACTGATGTCCAAGACAGACGCCCAGGATCGGGATTTTACCAGAAAATGCCCGAATGACGGCCAGGGAGATGCCGGCGTCCTCAGGCCTGCCGGGGCCGGGCGAGACGACGATGTAGCGCGGGGCCAGAGACTCGATGGTCTCGAGGGTGAGAACGTCATTGCGATAGACCTCCACCGACACCCCCAGCTCTTCAAAATAGTGAACCAGGTTGTAGGTGAACGAATCGTAGTTGTCGATCATCAACAGCATTGGGGGTGCGCCAGGGCCAGGCCTCAGAGGTTACGGATGCGCGATCCTAGGCCCTGGACAGCACAAATTCAAGGTTCCGCTTTCGGCGAGGGCGCATCGGCCGCGTTTGCCGCTTGCGGCTTGGGCGAAGCGCTGAAAGTGTCGCCCACGTAATCGCTCGCCTTTTGCGACAATTCACGGAATTTGTCCGAGGCCTGGCTCAGTTTTTCATCCCATTCGGGGTTTGGCGTCTGCCCCTCAATGGTTTTGAAATAGACCTCCATCATAGCCGTCACGGCCAGAGGCTCCAAAAGCGCAGCTTTCAAACTCCAGGCCAGCAATGCAGCACTGAGAAACGACCAAAAGCCCAGACTGCCAGGAAACAGCGCGGCAATACCGGCCACAGGCCCCAGTACCAGCAAAAAGATGACAAAGGCCGACACATACATAAACACCATGAGAAACACGGCATTTTTCAGCATGACTTTGTAGTTTTGCGCGTAGAGAATCAGCGCATCTTTGCTGCTCTGCCAGGGGTTGTCACTGCCGGTTTTAATGTTGTATCCCAGCATCACCTCATCGACGTAAGTCAGCGAGGTGGTAATAATGCGGTTCACAATACCGGCCAGCTGCTCCAGCGCGGGGATAGGAATGAGCCTTGAGACAGACATGACCATACGATTAAGCAGCCTCAGTATGCCTTTGATCAGCTGGTCCACCCCAAAGAGTACCGAGGCCTCCTTGAAACGCTCTTTGACTACCTGTTGACCATGCTCTATCTGACTGCGCCCGGCTGGCAGCTCGCGCCCCTGCATCAGCTCGACCAACACGGCGATATGGCCGGCCTTGATCAAATAAAGCAAGTATTCCCGGGCCCAGTAAAGAATGCCGCTGACAATCGCAAAACCCAGCAAGCCGCCAATCGCTGCGCCGCCACCCTCGCCCTCTCCCATGGAGCTCAGGCCATAGCCAATCCCAGCGCCAAGACCAGTCACCACGATATACGCCAGAGTAATGCCCACGTAGACCAGAAGACGCAAAAAAATAAACGGTGAAGTGCGGCCCATCAAACGGGCAGCCGCCATTAAGTTAAAATCCCACATCAGAAACTCCCCTGTATCGCCGATTAAAACCCTGTGGGCCCGCTCTGACGGCGCCAACAAGAAGATTAGCGCGCCAAAGCGGACATTTTTTCACTATTACCACCCAAGCGGTTACGTTATCATGACGCCCCAATCGGCCGCTACTGGCTGGCCATACACAAAGACTCAGAGAACAACACTTCAACCATGAATATTCTGGTCACTGGTGGAGCAGGGTTTATCGGCTCTGCGGTTATCCGCCACTTGTTAAAGGACACAGAGCACAGCGTTATCAATCTGGACAAACTTACCTACGCGGGTAATCTCGAGTCGCTGGTCGGCGTGGCCGAGAGCCCGCGCTACCGCTTTGAGCCGGTGGATATCTGTGACGCCAAAGCCGTAGCAGCTGTGTTCGCCAAGCATCAACCCGATGCCATCATGCATCTGGCGGCAGAGAGCCATGTTGACCGCTCCATTACCGATGCCGCCGCCTTTATCCAAACCAATATCATCGGTACCTATACTCTGCTCGAGCAGTCTCGCCAGTACTGGGACACACTGGATCCTGCCCGGCGCGCGAGCTTTCGCTTTCATCACATCTCCACCGATGAAGTCTACGGTGACCTCGAGGGTACCGAGGAGCTGTTTACAGAGCAAACGGCCTACGCACCCAGCTCACCCTATTCTGCGAGCAAGGCAAGCTCAGACCATTTGGTGCGCGCCTGGCAGCGCACCTACGGGCTACCGATACTCATCACCAACTGCTCCAACAATTACGGGCCCTACCACTTTCCGGAAAAGTTTATCCCGCATATGATTCTCAATGCGCTGGCTGGAAAGCCCCTGCCGGTATATGGTGACGGTAATCAGATTCGCGACTGGCTCTACGTGGAAGACCACGCCCGGGCACTTGTGCAAGTTCTGACAAAAGGCAAGTCGGGCGAGACCTACAACATCGGCGGGCACAACGAAAAGCGCAATATCGAAGTAGTGAACGGCATTTGCGAGTTGCTCGAAGAACTGGCCCCGACACAAAAGCCAGAAGGCGTTGCGCAATATCGCGATTTGATTACCTTCGTCACAGACCGGCCCGGTCACGATTTGCGCTATGCCATCGACGCTTCCAAGATCGAGCGTGAACTTGGCTGGACCCCCCAGGAAAGCTTCGCAACGGGACTGCGCAAAACCGTTCAGTGGTACCTGGAAAACACCGGCTGGTGGCAGCATGTTCTCAGCGGCGAATATCAGCTGACACGTATAGGACTGGCGCAATGAAAGGTATTATTCTCGCGGGCGGCAGCGGCACCCGACTCTACCCTATCACCCAGGGCGTCTCCAAACAGCTGATTCCCGTCTACGATAAACCGATGATTTACTACCCACTGTCGATACTGATGTTCGCCGGTATCCGGGAGATTCTCATCATTACCACGCCAGAGGATCAGAGCAGCTTTCAACGCCTGCTCGGCGACGGCTCGCACCTGGGGCTGGCCTTTGAATATGTTGTACAGCCCTCACCGGATGGTCTGGCGCAAGCGTTTATCCTCGGCGAGGGGTTTATCGGCGATGACTCGGTCTGCCTGGTACTGGGCGACAACATCTATTACGGCCACCACCTGAGCGATACCCTGCAAAGTGCCGCTGCCAACGCCGACCAGAATTTCGCCACTGTGTTCGGCTATCATGTAAACGATCCCGAGCGCTACGGCGTGGTGGAGTTCGACGCGCAGGATAACGCCGTCAGCATTGAAGAAAAGCCAGCGGTGCCCAAGTCCAATTACGCCGTGACCGGGCTGTATTTTTACCCCAACGATGTGGTGAAAAAAGCCAAAGCCGTGCAACCGTCGCACCGCGGCGAATTGGAGATCACCAGCGTCAATCAAATGTATCTTGACGAGGGCCGGCTCAAAGTCGAACTTATGGGGCGTGGTTATGCCTGGCTCGACACAGGCACCCACGAAAGCCTGCTGGAGGCGGCCCAATTTATTGAAACCATCGAAAAGCGTCAGGGCCTGAAAATCGCCTGTATCGAAGAAATTGCTTACGAGCTGGGCTACATCAGCCAGCAACAGCTCAAGGATCTCGCCGCACCTTTGGCCAAGAACCAGTACGGCCAATACCTGCTCAAACGTGCCGAGGAGGAGTGGACCCCGTGAAGATCACCCCACAAGCCATTCCAGAGGTAGTTCTTATTGAGCCTAAGGTTTTCGGCGATGCGCGCGGCTACTTTTTTGAATCGTATCGCCAAGACGCCCTGGAAGCCGCCACCGGTCATCGCCTGCACTTTATGCAAGACAATGAATCGCTATCGGCGCGCGGGGTATTGCGAGGTTTGCACTATCAGCAAGCGCCCTACGCGCAGAGCAAACTGGTACGTGTGGTCAGCGGCGATGTAATTGACGTGGCAGTGGACATTCGTATTGGCAGTCCAACGTTTGGCCAACATGTCTGCGCCAGACTCAATAGCGACAACAAACACCAACTGTTTGTCCCGCGCGGTTTTGCCCACGGGTTTATCGTGCTCAGCGAAACGGCTATTTTCACTTACAAAGTGGATAACCCCTACGCACCGGAGCATGACAGGGGCATCAGTTACTCCGACCCTGCGCTCGCCATTGACTGGCAGCTGCCGAAAGAACAAATTCAAACCTCAGACAAGGATGGCGCGCTACCCACATTGAAAGACCGGTTGGAGAGCGCCCCCGAAACCCTCTTTCAATATGAGCAGGCACTCTATGACTAGTGGGCTACGAATTCTGGTCACTGGCACCAATGGCCAGCTTGGGCAGGAACTGGCAGGGCTTGCGAAGCATTACGCAGACATTGAGTGGCATTTTCTCGATCGCAGCACGCTCGATCTTTCCGAGACAACTCGCATCGCCCCCACTATTGCTGCTATCGCCCCACAAGTCATTGTTAATGCCGCGGCATATACTGCTGTTGATAAAGCCGAGTCTGAGGGAGAAATCGCCGATGCCATCAACCATATTGCTGTCAGGGAAATAGCAAATACGGCGAAAGCATTGGACGCCTGCCTGATCCAGGTCTCTACCGACTATGTATTTGATGGTACACACCACCGCCCTTACCTGCCGAGCGACACCCCCTCACCTGAGAGCGTCTATGGTGCCACCAAGCTTGCCGGGGAGAAGGCGTTTATCGGCTCCGGGGCGAAGGGTATAGTACTTCGCACCAGCTGGGTTTACAGCGCCTTGGGCAAAAACTTTGTGGGCACCATGCTGAGGCTAGGCCGTGAAAAAGACGCTCTGGGTGTGGTAGCCGACCAAGTTGGCAGTCCCACTTGGGCAAAGGACCTAGCACGCGCCATTATCCGTATCAGTCTTAGCGAGAAACTCCAGAACACCAAAGGCGAGATCTACCATTACAGCAATACAGGTGTCTGCAGTTGGTTTGACTTGGCAACCTGCATCATGGATGAGAGCGGACTGGACTGCAGTGTCAATCCTATTGCGAGTGAAGCCTATCCCACTCCGGCTAAGCGCCCTCACTACAGCGTGCTCAACTGCCAGAGTACCCTTGACGATTTCTCCGTTGAAACACCCCATTGGCTGCACTCGCTGCGCCTGGCGCTTCCCGAGTTCGCCACTGAAAAACCATGATCAGTGTATGCCTGGCCAGCCACAATGGTGCTCTGTACCTCGCTGAGCAGATTGCCAGTATCCTTGAGCAGTTAAGCCTTGCGGACGAGCTGATCATCGTCGACGACTGCTCCACGGACAACACCCTAGACGTTATTCAGGCGTTTGACGACGAGCGCATTCAAATTTACGGCAACACCTCTCAACTGGGCCACGTAAAGAGTTTTGCCAAGGCCATTGCCCGAGCCAAAGGCGACATTGTTTTCCTGAGTGATCAAGATGATATTTGGCCGCCAGGCCGTGTCAAAACCATGGTAAACGCCATGAACACTCAAGGCGTTGCTGTCATCGCCGCCAACTTTCATCGCATCGACAAGGCAGGGCAAACACTGGCAGCCCCATCCGTGCAGCTGCGTAGCGCGGACAGCACAAAATACCTGACAAACATTCTAGGAATATTTCTCGGTAGGCGCCCCTACTATGGGTGTACCATGGCGTTCAGAGGCCACTTTCGCGACCAACTGCTGCCCATACCCGGCTTTGTGGAGTCGCACGATCTGTGGATTGCCCTTGCGGCCAACCTAGAGAGCGAGATTCATCATCTCGAAGACAGCGTACTGCAAAAGCGCACGCATGCTAACAACGTATCATCACGTCAAAGAAGAGCCTTGCCGATCGTTTTTATCAGCCGGCTCCGGTTATTGGCGAGTGTCGTTATTCTCTTGTGGCGCGCATGGCAGCCAAAAAAAGATAACGGCAAGTAAAGAAAGCTGACACCAAAACAGAATAACCCAGATAGTGGTGATAGATATTCCAAAAATAACCCACCACTTTTCGCTTGTTGGCCGATACCGACCCTTGGTGCTTTCGGTAACTGGCTAATACCTCCGGCAAAACCCCAAGCTTGCCGCCCGATCGAGCCAAGTCAAGCCACAGTGCGTAATCCTCGTGCCCTATTTCCGGAAATCGTCTGTCAGCGAGATGCGTTGAGCGACAGAGTACGGTGGAGCAAACCAGCGTATTGTGACGCAAAAGCGAAGAATAACTCAGCGAGCCGGGGAACAAACGGCGGCCCGTCTCGGCACCTTTGGCGTTCATTAGACTAACCGAAGTGCCACATAGGTCCAGCCCCTGCTCCTGCATAAAACGCAGCTGATGCCCAAGCTTTTCAGGCCGCCAGGTGTCGTCGGCATCAAGAAAGGCACACCACTCGCCACGAACTTGATCCAATCCAACGTTGCGCGGCCTGGCCGGTGAACCCGTATTCGTCTCAAGCGTAACAAACCGGATTCTCTCGTCAGCGGCAGCGAATGACTGGCACAAAAGCGCGGTGTCGTCCGTGGAGCCGTCATCGACAATAATAAGCTCCCACTGGGTAAACCCTTGTCGGCGCACAGACTCCACCGCATGGCTGATGGTGGCCGCTGCGTTGTAGACCGGCATTATCACACTGACTAGAGGTTCTTCTTGGTCGCCGTCAATCGAGCCCGCCATGAACGCTCTTCCTCTATGACATTGTCCGCCGAATGGCCGGGCGCGCCGCATCAGGAGAGAAGTGGGACTCAAGGTTTCGCACCCCACCAGCCGAGATCCTGCGCCAAAGCTCAGCGTTCTGATAAACGCGCGCAATAGCTTCAGCAAATGCTTCAGGCTGCTCTGCAACCAGAACGTCCTCACCATCTACGGTGTGCATTCCCTCTACAGCGCAGGCGGTGGCAACCACCGGTATGCCGTAATTCATGGCTTCGTTCACCTTACCCTTTACCCCCGCCCCATAACGAAGCGGTGCGATGGACACCCGAGCCCCTTGCAGCTCGGGCTCAATGTCTTCTACAAAGCCAAGAATTTGCAGGTTCTCATTGGCCAGCGCCTTAATTGAGTCGGGCATATGGCTGCCAATAATGGTGGTGACCACTCCCGGCAGGAGCCTCTGCACATGCGGCATCACCTCCTTGGCATACCACTGCACAGCGTCAATATTGGGTGGATGACGAAAGCCTCCGACAAACAAAATGCCTTCTCTCTGTTCATAGTCGGGCCGCTCAGGAGTATGCGAGTGAATGTTTGACACGATTTCGACTCGCGCTTCAGGTACGATATCGGCAAGCAGCTGCTTTTCGAATTCGGAGACCACTAGAGTAATATCGCAGTTGCGTATCAACTCCAGCTCCTTGCGTTTGGTTACCGCCGCCTGCGCTTTCAGCGCTTGATCACCACTGAGCTCGGCTTCGCGCTCCTCACGGACAAAATGTAAATCCACGGTATCAAAAATCAGCTTTGCCTTGGGCGCCACAGCGCGCGCGAGCGCCAAATACTGAGAAGCAATATAGTGGCGACTGATAAAAATGGCATCCAGGGTCGGGCCTCTCTTGCGCAAGACGCGGCGCACAGAACCCGCCCAATCGTTGTAAAGCACCTCAATACCGAGCGCGTTGAGCTCGGCAACAACTTTTTCCCGATACTCGAGATTATCAGCCACAAAGGTGACGTGATAACCTTCGTCACGGAGAATCTTTAACAGGTTCAACATGCGAATTGAACCAGAATCCTGGTCCGGCGTGATCATGCAGGCCTCAATGACCAGAACATTGCCTTTGCTGTAGCGGTTTGCCTCATTTTCAGGCTCTACAGCGTTGTCGCTATGACTGGCGAGCACCGACTTCCAGCGCTCAAAGAATTTTTTGCCGTTGGTCACCTGGTGAGCTTTCACTCCACTATTTTCATCGCGCCCGTGACTCACGCCTTCGATGTGAAAAACCTCTGCCGCTGGCTGGTAGACCACCCTCAGGCCCTTTTCCCGAATGCGAAAGGCCAAATCTGTATCTTCATAGTAAGCGGGCATGTAATACTCATCAAACCCACCAAGCTCGGCAAACACATCTGTGCGTATTGCGAGCACGGCCCCCGAACAATAATCCGCATCGCGGACGTAGTTAAACCTGGGGTCGGCAGCGCTCTGCCCGCGCCCCCAGTTCCAGCCGCTACCATCGCGCCAGATAATACCGCCCGCCTCCTGCAAGCTACCATCGGCATTGAGCAACTTCGCCCCGACCAACCCCACATCGCGATGCTCAGAGAAAGTTGCTAGCAACCGGTCAAAGGCACCGGCACAGACAATAGTGTCATTGTTCAGCAGCACCAGATATTCGCCTTTGGCCATAGAGGCTCCGGCATTTGTATTGCCAACAAAACCAAGATTTTTCTCGCCACGGCAAAAACGCACACCGTCTACTTCACTAAGAACCTCCTCTGCCGACTCCGGCGAGCAGTCATCGGCGATGACAACCTCATAGGGCACTTTTGGTGGGTAAGTAGCGATACTTCTCAAGCATTGATGCGTTGTTCCATGCTCACCGTAGACCGGAATCACTATTGAAACAACAGGCTCGGCAGAGGTCACCAAAACAACGGGGGGTAATGGTTCATTCTCTGGTACAGCTTGGGCGAATGCCTCAAACTGTTCAACTTTCTTCTGCGCTTGGGCATCCGCTTCGTCCATCGCGTTTTGCTGGACTTGGCGGCCTTGCACCTCCATACCGAGCCGAGCCAATATGGATCGCCATTGTCCGCGACGCACTAGTGATGCAAGCCTATAGTAAGAGGCGGGGCGAAGACTATGCTTTAAAAGGATCTGAGCAAGATCAGCTGATTTGAATACCACACGCTTCAGAACACGCAAAGGCCGTGTAACTCTCCATGAAAAGCTCCTGGCAATTTGGTCAATCCTGGTGTTGAGAGCATTAATCTGCGTATCTTTGCTCTCTACCGTGAGCTTGAACTCTTCCTCCAGCTTATTGATATAAGCTTGTGCTTTTTCCGCTTGCTGTTGCAGCTCAACAATGCCGTCTTTCGCTAGTGAGAGGTTCTGATCGTACAGCTGAATAGTTTCCTCGGCTGCATTGAGTTTGACCTCATAGCCTACTTCAAGCGAGCGGGCATCCTCAGCCGCTTGTCTAAGCTCATGCTTTAAGCCCTCTACGACCTCCTTGAGTGGTCTATATTGCTGCAACTCCTCATTCAAAGCTCTATAGGCCTGCATACCCGCGACTTCTGTCTCTGTATCGTCCAGGAACTGTAAACGCCTCTGGACCTCGCGTAGAACACCGCTATGGTGAGTTCTGATGCCAAACTCAAACAATGATCGAATAGGTCTATCTGGATCGGATGCAGGTGCGGGGAAGCACTGGAGCTGCTCTAGCACCGCAACTGTGTCGGCGCTGGCTTGCGCGGTCTGCTTTAGAGGTGGCTCAAGGTACCATTGCCGATAAGCATCTCTCGTATCGGCATATACGACTGAACCAGTCTCGGAGTAGTCCACAGCTAATTTTAGGGCTTCAAGCCATTCCGACGGCAGAGAATTCGCTGCCAACAACTTTGCCAGGGGATACGCCCCTAGACGATCTTCCAAAGCGCCGAGGCTAGACGCCACTATCGGTAAACCTGAAGCCATGGCATGTGAAAGCGTAAAACTGTATGTCTCCGGCACTTGAGCAGGAAACCAAATTGCATCGGGCTTTTCTTGTGCCAAGAGGCGAGGTAGCTCATCAGCCGCATAATCCCCAGTAATCACAATGGGGGCGTCTGTCGGGTGCGTAGGATATCCGATAAGGGTTATGGCAATTTGAGGGGCCCGCTCTGCAGCAAGCTTAGCGACCGACTCGACCTGCCGCAGTCCTTTTTCCTCGGTCAAAGCTCCGAGAACAACCACCTTATAAACCGGTCCTGAGGCTTCGACATATTCCGGGTGCGGTTTGAAAGTAATATTCACACCGGGGAAGGCGTCACCCACCCGGGCTTTTACCTGCGACGACGGCGCTATGACCCTCTCGGCTTTTTTTACCAACGGTAGCAAGCGGCGCTGCCAGGCCGCCTGCTCCCGAGGCCAACTGGAATCACTGCATACCGGGCCATTCTCAGTCAGATGGTACTGCGGCGACACCAGATAGTAATCGTGTAGGGTTATATCAAGAGGCACATCTAGCCCGAGAATAAGCTCAATCAGGGACGAAGGCCAGCCGTGGATGTGGTGCAAGTGCACACGTCCAATGCGTATGGTTTTGAGCACAGCCAGCCAATTGGGCAGGCCCACCTTATCAAAACCTCCGGCACGAATAATCTCTTGTTCTCCCCCTTTAAGGTAGAAACCTAGCTCTATGCCGCCGTCTCCCAAACCGCGCATGACAACGACATGACAATCGACTAAGCCAACCAACGTCTGAACATGCTGTTCAACACCACCACCCCAGCAGTGGGTAATAAAAAGCAACGCGGGTTCATCAGATCGCAGTAGCTGATCAAGCACCTGCGCAGCATTGGGCGTAATGGTAGTCTGCATAAATAAGTGGTCTTCTAAATGATCGTCTGGGTAACCGTCAAACAGCTTACTAAGTCTCCATCCCGTGGCCGCAAGCTGCCGGACAGCACGCTCTCGCAGCGGGAGGAGAGGATCTTCTGCAATAAATCGAGCCACATCTGAGAAATAGTCAGGGTATCGCTCGCGGATGACTCTTTCCGCATGACCGGTCAGCTCAACCTTGTCCTGCTGAAAGCTGACATTGCCCTCGTGAAAGACGAAACAATCTGCACAAAGTAAATGCAACCACCCGGCCGCTGTTGCGCGTAAGCAGAAGTCGTTTTCCTCGCCATATCCCCGACCAAAGGCCTCTTCATCAAACAGGCCTATAGCATCAAGGCACTGGCGACGAATAAACATGCAAAATCCAACAGCTGTTGGAAGCTCTAATGTTTGATGTCGATTGGCGACGGAAAACGCACCCTGTAAAAGGGAAACCGACTCATTTTCGTACAGACGATTGTTCTGACAAAACAACGGAAAGGAGCAAATCTCGGCATTGTTAGAGAAAGGCGTAACAGTCGCCACTTTAGGCCGGCTATACGCCGCTCCCCTCAGACACTCAAGCCAATCGCCAGCAACCATAGTGTCACTGTTCAACAAAACGATATCGCAACCTTGCTTAGCGATCATCGCCTTATTGACAGTAGCAACAAAACCCAGATTTTTAGGGTTTTCAATGAGTGTTACTAGACTCTTGCGGCCAAGCTCTTTGCAGTATTGAGCCACTTCTGGCTCGGGGGATGCATCGTTGATTACCAATACTTCAGCACCGTTCAGCTCACTCGCGAGCACCGATTCAAGGCAGCTTTTTGTCTGCCTCAAGCCTCGGTAAACAGGTACAACGACGGTAACGGGATGCTTAACACTCATCGGTGGCAGTAATTTCTCAAGTTTAAAGCACCCCGGCTCAGGCACAACCTTAAAGCGGCAGGATCTACCTTTAATTTACTTTTGGTAGTACCACCATTTACCGTCTATATTTAACCAACGTTCGTTCAGTGTTGTAGTTAGAACTTCCTTGACCATCGGTGATTTATAGGTGAGCCCAACTGCCACTTTACACAGCTGTTCTTCACAATTCACCGACTTAACCTCTGCCTCCTTCCAAGTTCCAACCCCTGCCACAAATGCGGAATAGCGTGAAAAAGTAACGCCTGACCTATACGCGGGGGACAAAAACCCGTAAGCCTTTTTTAAGTCGCCAGCCAACAGAGCATCCAGACGTTTCTGAGAGAGAGCTGCAACACGCTCTTCCGGGGTCAGCTTAGATGACTGAGTGGCGCAACCTGTCGCAGCGACACAAAACAATACGGCAACTGCGTAAAAAAAACGCTTTCCCATGCTTTCTAAACCTCTATTCATTTACCAACTTATCAGGATCGAAGGTTCTCTCAAACGCCTCTAGCCCCCTCATGCGGCCACGCATTTCTTCCGTAATATTTCGCAGATCTTGCTCTGTCTGAATCACATGAGGAGTGATAACCACCAGCAACTCAGTTCGACGCTCAATAACCCTCGTAGAACCGAAAAGATTTCCAATAATTGGCAACTCACTCAGAAAGGGCAGCCCCGTTTTGCCTTTTGTTTGGTTATCGCTAATGAGGCCACCGAGCACAACCGTTTCCCCTGAGCGGACGGCGACCCGGCTTTCAATGTTACGCTCAAAAAAGCTCACCTGCCCGGTTACATCATCAGGATCTCCCACATCAGTCACAGACTGAATCAAATCAAGCGTAACCAGGCCACCCGCGTTGACGGACGGGACCACATCGAGCTTTACCCCTGTCTCCTTGTAATTGATTGAATTGGAGACACCGCCACCCTCGATAATGGTCGAAGATGTACGAATAGGCTGTTGAGTTCCGACATGAATCTTCGCCGCGTGATTATCCAGAACCATAATAGAGGGCGTAGACAGAACCTTAATCAATTCCTTGTCGGAAACAGCCTCCAATACGGCCTGAATACTGCTCATCGGATTGGTAAAGGTATAGCCGAAACTCGGAATATTTACGCTGACATTGCCACTGGAATCGGGCCCAATACCGGCATAGCCTGTACCAGACCAACCGCCTTTCAAATTATTTTCCATGTACCACTCAAGACCATACTGTAAGTCCTCATTGAGCGTTACTTCTATAATACTTGCCTCTATTAATATTTGAGAAGGCATAACATCTAACTGTTTAAGTGCCGTTTCTATCTTCCGATACTCAGAACTGGTGGCGTAAACCAGAAGCGAGTTATTAACCTGATCGGCAACAATTTTGGCTGAGTCGCCCAAGGAGTAGCTAGATGATCCACGTTGAGTGCGCGAGCTATTTCCTCCTCCCGCTGAAGTAGCAGCAGTGGATGCCCCAGCGCTTTCTGATGAAAGGCTGCTCGGCGTCAAACCTGGGGAAACGCCGGCGTTGCGTTGTCGGTTGGCTGATGATGAAGAGCCGCCACCCATCCCGCCAAACACACTACTGATTAATTGAGCAAGGTGATCTGCAGTGCCATTCTGGACGGAGTAAACATACAATTGAGGCTCTACCCCTGACTCAGGAGCCTTGTCTAGGCGCTCGATCCATGTGCCAACTTTTTTAAGATAGCTCTCTCTGGGTGTAACCACTAATACACTACCAAGAGACTCCAACGGAACAGTCTTCACCATTCCATCAAGAGCGGCTTCATCACCGGATGAAGCTGTAGACATAAGAGACTCTAATGCAGCAACCACATCCGCCACTGCATTGTACTCAATTGGAAAGATGCCAACAGACATACCTTCAAGCATATCCACATCAAACATATCTACGATGTCTAGCCAGCTATCCAGCTGCGCACGCGTACCAGACAAGATTAATAAATTACGGGCGCCATCAACACGGACAAAAGCTGATTCAGGAGCAACCGGCTTCAGAATATCCGTCATCTGCTCCGCACCGATATGATCTAGAGAAACAATAATATTTGCGAAGCCGACTCCAGAATCCCTACTATTGCGATACCTCAGACTCTTCTGTACTGCCCCATCACTCGGGGTAATAACAAAGCGATTGGAATCATCACGAATCATGACAAAGCCGTTACTACGCAATAGCGACTCCACGATTCCAAGCAACTCCTCACGTTGCAACGGATTACGTGAACGCAAGGTGGCCGTACCCTTAAGTGGAGCATCCAGCGTATAAGATAAACCAAGAATATCGCCAAGCACTCCATGTACGACGTCCGCGAGAGGCGTCTCATCGAAATTGAGCATAACCGCCTCACCAGTAATACGAACGGGTGAGTCTACAGGCGGCATGTTTACCAATTTTCCAGTGCCGGCATACAAATCGGGAACTCTGCGATCGTCCCGCTCATCATTAGCCGAACCATTCTTGTTAGCACCAAAAACAGGCTTATCAGCATCTGGAACATCAGGCGCATCGTCTGACGACATCTTTTGCGCATCTATCGTCGTATCATCAACCACTGTCTGCGACGCACAGCCAACTACGAACACCACAAGCGCAATAGCAAGGAGTTTATCGATTAGAGGGTAAAATTTATTCATTCAAAAGCTCTCAATTTTCTATCGCTTTTACAAGTCAGCCTTTTCGCGTGACCAATGAGACGGCAGCTGAACTGCAGGATAGAGCTTCAGCGAGTGGAAATTTTCCTTTCCGCTGCCTACAGTTTCACTTTCAACAAACACCACCTCATCCTGAAAAACATCTTGGAAAGTCCAGCCCGCCAACGCATCTCCAATACTCATATGATAAGTTTTATTTTTATAACTGACACTCACAGTGGATGCAGCTCCAGCGCCAATCACACCTTTAAGAGTAAATTCATCGATATTCCGGTTTTTCACATCTCGCTTTGGCGGTTTTGGAGCTTCAACTTCAGCGGCAGGTGGCCTTCTTTCAGGCCAAAACAATGGCCGCTCCGCGATCTGTAGACCGGTTTCTGGCACGCTGGCATAGGGTCTGAACTCGATAGAGTCAAGCATGCTCTGGCTTGGGGTAATAGGTTCGGGGTAGGTCTTTACTAGATACATGAAAATAAACAGAGCGACCCACGCACACAAAGCAATAACCGTCGCAAAAGCAAGCCACTGCACATATTGATACAGTGACGTGGATAGCACCTGCGTTAGCGAGCGTTTTATGCTCTGCTTAGTGATTTTAATCATTCTTCAGTTTCATACTGTACAATTGAATCTGCACTTCAATTACTTGCGATGTATCAGCGCCTCGACGCCTCTCCGGCCTTATTTCCAAACGATCAATTAAAACGATAGGCCGAGCCCTAACAATCTTTTCCAGTACGGACTCTAGCTGCGCCAAAGTTCCCTCAGCAGTAATACTGACGCCAATAAGAATAAGACTTTCAAACTCCCTAGCATTTTGGATATTGCTTCCACTGACACTCATCCCACCAGAGGACAGCGCCGAACGCAGCTTTTGCTGCATATTAACGCCGATAGAGTTGGTATCCTCGTCACTATAGACCAACCCCTCAACACCCTGATCAGCTGTCATCCCGGCTTCGCGGATACGATCTTGCGCTAATAGCATGCCTTCCATCCGTGCCAACTTGGGTTGAAGGTCCGCCACCTGCTCTCTGTAGCTAAAAAAGCTGCCAAGCGATATCAACGCCACGATCAACAAGATTACTAAAGCAGTGGCAAAGCTGCCCAAGACCAGCCACTGCGATCGCGTTAATATCGGCAGTTGTACCTTACTCACAAACTACGCTCCGCGAAGGTGACCTCGATTTGAAAACGCTCTTTATTCTGATTGCCTAGCTTGCGGAAAGCTGATGTAGCGCGCACACGGTCAAAGATATCGTTGCCAGCAAGCGCCTGCATCATCGCCGCGGCATTGGTCGCCGTACCTTGAATCTCTACTACTCGCCCCTCTTGCTGATAGGCACTTAGCCAAACATCATCATCCAAGAGATCGGTTAGGGCGTTCAACGCCAGTAAAGGGTGTGTAGTATCATCAACCTGCGCATTAAGCTTTTCGACCAATTCATTGCGTCTGGCAAGCTTGGCCCGCAAACTAGCAATCTCACCAGCCTCAAGCCGGACCTGATCATAGGCGGTTTGGACCGCCTCAAGTTGTTGCAATTTGTAAAAAACCGGTGTCGTAAAGATCAACAAAAGGCACACAAACACAATAGTGCCCAAGATGGTTAGACGGTGCAGACGCTGACGGTAGCGCCGATGGCGAGCTCCCTCGCCAAAACCGTCAATGACGATATGTTCATGGCCAAGTCTTCCCCATATTTCCAAGCCCTCACGAGGCTCTAGATCAGCACGGTGAAGATACTCCATAATCAAGCTCTTAGAACACAACGCCAACCCTGCGACCAAAGTGTTAGAGTTATTCTCCAGTACCTTCCAGCCGTACACAGTGTCTTCGGCTGCAAAAGGACTGCTCGCATTAACTTCAGCGTCAATCACATTCGAAACATTCGCCTGGGCGCTTCTCGGCAAACGTATCTGGCGCTCAAGCACGAGATTATCCGGCAACTCTACCGCTAAAGCCCTATCTTCTGAGAGCAGGCTCGAAACCTCATCTACGGGTACCAGCTGAACAGGCTCATCCAGTGCAGTACGTACCACCGCACCCTGTTGCCAAAAGACTTCGCGCCAGGCAGCGCGATACTCCTGCCAAAGGTTTTTCAAATCGATGCCAAACAGCACCCACTGGTGGCTAGATGTCGCCATAATTATCTGATCTATCGAATGTTAGTTGAGGAACAGCCCGTACAGGATAACGGCGCGTTATCTGCCAACCGGTAGCTCCGCCACCAGGCGTTACCCAAACACTTCTTTCATACACAAAACCGCTAGCCATCTTAACCCGGGCATCCACACGCAACGGCTGAGGACTCAGCTTAACAGCTGACAGAGTATCCGGCTGCTGAGTACTTCTTGCTTCAAGTGCTGACTCGAGGTCTACCTGCTGTCCCGCAGCGAGGACATGTAAAACTTCCGCAGGAGCATGAGTAATATCCAACGCCCCACCCCTGCCAGCCCTAGGACGGATGAAGGGTTGAATGGCATCAAAAACCTCTCGCGTCACGCCTGGTACGGCCAACACATCTTCAAGCACTTGAATACTCACCCTCCGCCGCTGCGCCTGCTCCTCGTCAACCGTCTGGGTGCGCCACTGTACCACAGATTGCGTCAATTCAGCTGCACGAGCCGAGTCAAGCCCAGCGCCAACCTCGAACAACGCGTTAAGCAGCACCTCATCAGCATCGTAGATGCTGATCAGTGCGCTGACCGGTACTGCCCGAACCTTAACTGGGAGAGCGCCAATTCGATACTCTCGCTGGTACAGCTGCTGCCCCTCGACCGGTGAAGTGGCTAAAATAAGCTGAACAGCACCATCGGCGGCAGCCTCAGCGCGCACTTTGTCCATGAAACCGCGTGAGAGCTGGCTGTCGGTTTTCGCTGTCAACGCCAGAGAGCCTACCAATAAAGTCAATGCGGCCACAAACCACAACAAAATAGCAAGAGCCACTCCTCGCTGAGAGCGTGAACCTCCTGCTACCTGCACTCGATTTCCGCGAAACATGAGTTACCAACCACGCACAGGGATGATGATCTCGGGCCAGTATCGCCCATCCACTTTCAGCGATATTTTTACATGTGAGGGCAGAGTTCGGTCAGGCGCCATCAACCATTCGCTAACCCACTGATCTTCACTACTGTTGCGATATTGGATCTGCATTTGCTCTACATTGTCGGTCAAGCGATAGTTGCTCTCTTCGGACCACGGAGTCAAATCCGCAGACTCCCTAATCTGGAGGCCTAGCTCCCGATCTTCACTAAGAAAAAGTCTCAATGCAAGCAAGCCGCCCTCTACTGCCGGCACTGGGACAGGAGCTGCCCAGTATAGCTCGTCTTGGTTCCCGTAAAATAAGTAGCCCTCTGGGCTTCCTAGTAAAAATACCTGCAATGGCTGCGCCTGGGAGATCGACCTATACAAGAAGTCGCTGACTGCACGTAACCTAGCAACCTCCTCAGTCCGGGCATCCAAACGCGTTTGGGTTAATGCAAGGGTGCGCATCGCCGTTAGAGTAGCCGCAATCACCAGCGATAAAATCGTTAGCGCTACGACCACTTCCACCAATGTAAACCCACGCTGCCTACTGCTCACTTGAGGGCTCCAGCCTCACGGGCACTATCGAACTGAGTACATACTCCCGAGGACTAAATCGGTTTCCCCAGGATACAGTGGCCTCAATGGCATAGAGCACGGGCTCGCCATTGGGATTGGCAATCGCCTCTGTTCTGACCTGCCAGCGATAACCATCGTGCGTTTCAGCGCTAGTACTGACCCCCGCCGGAGGTACTGAACTGTATTGCGCCAAAAGCGAGCGCGCCATTGTTACGGCATATGCATAGTCTTCACTCGTGCTGACGCTTCGCACAGAGCCTCCAGCAGACTGATAGAGCATACCTACGGACAACCCTAAAATCGCAACCGCTACCACCATTTCCAGCAATGAAAAGCCGCTATGGCGCGATTGCATGCTGTTTTACCTCTCCGAGTAGCCAACCCACCTCAATACTCACCCCTGCGCCTTTGGCACGCAAAAGGCTGACAGCACCACCGCTGGACATGCCGTCGGAATAAAAACGTACCACAGCGGTATCTCTATCCCGTTGCAATTGTTCCGCAGCCGTAACAGACAGGGAGAGCGCTTCGGGAATGGAAACAACCTTACCGCCCTCGACAAAGACTTGTCGATCACGCGGCCGAACCAATACATCGACAAAGTGACCTTTACTCATTGCCTGTAAACGCGCCGATTCAAGGGTGCTTCTTACATCGCGCACGGCAGTGCGATAGGCCATAGCCTCATACATTTTAGATGCCGCCGGCACTGAAACTGCCACCAATAGTGCTGCGATAGAGATAGCAATCATCACCTCAAGCAGAGTAAAACCGCGCTGTGAGCCGACAATCATCACCACTACACTCTAGAGCTGCCAGTTTCCAATATCGGCATTGTCGCCATCCCCACCTGGCTTACCATCAGCACCTAAAGAGGTGATATCAAAATCCGCATGTTCTCCCGGATACTTGTACTGATACTCACGGTTCCAAGGGTCAAGGGGTATCTCATTGCGGCGTAAATACGGCCCATTCCAACCAGACACATTACCCGGATTTTCAATCAGGGCCTCAAGCCCCTGCTCAGTTCGCGGGAACTCACCGATATCCAAGCTGTATATCTCAAGCGCCTGCTCAAAATCCCGAATCTGAACTTTTGCAGTGTCACTTTTTGCGCCCGCCAACTGGTTTAATACCCGAGGCCCGACCAGCCCTGCCAACAACCCGATTATGGCCAGCACCACCAATAGCTCTACTAACGTAAAACCCGACTGCTTTCGCATACGCATTACCTTTTCTTGTGACCCTGGCGACTTATACGGCCAGATCATTTACCGACAATATCCCCATCAATATGGCGACAATAATTAAACCAATCACGCCACCCATGCCCAGAATCAGCACTGGCTCCAAAAGTGTAAGACTGCGCTTGATGCCTGAGGCGACCTCATCGTCATACACTTTGGCCAACTCCAACAGCATTTCATCCAACTGACCCGATTCTTCGCCGACGCGCACCATCTGAATCATTAATGGCGAGAAAGTGCCGGCTGCAGCCAAAGCACTGGAAATGCGCCCACCACGCTTCACCTCTGGGGCAAGCGTTGCAAGCGCCTGATTAACCTGCACATTGCCTACGGTGCCAACAGAAATACTGATTGACTGCAGCAATGAGACACCACTGGCCAACAGAGTTCCCATTGTGCGGGCGAAACGTGCTACCTCATACTTAAACACAACTCCACCCAGCATAGGTAAGCGCAGCATTGTTGCGTCGAGCCGCGCTTTACCCTCTGCAGTTTGCGCCCAGCGACGAAAAAGAAAAACACCGGCAACACCCAAGAGAAGCATCCATATACCGTTGTTCTTTATCGCTTCTCCGCCGCTGATCACCAACTGGGTCAGCAGGGGAAGCCCCTCTCCCATGTCACTAAACAGAGCCTCGAACTGAGGCACTACGAAGCCGAGCATAACCAAAACAGATACCAGCGCCACAACAGCCAAAATAGCTGGATAGATCAACGCAGAAACCACACCCGATCGAACTTGCCGAGCTCGCTCTAGCTGCTCGCTGAGCCGATTCAAAACATCAGCAAGGTTTCCACTGGCCTCACCCGAGCGCACCATGCTGATGTAAAACTCGTCAAAAATTTCGGGGTTAGCGGCCAGAGCCTGACTTAAGCCTTTTCCCGACTTAACGGTTGCCAGCACAGAACTGAACAGTTCGTGCGCCGACGGCTCCTCGCTCATATCGATCATCACCTTTAAAGAGCGATCTATCGGCAAGCCAGCACGAAGCAATACGGACAGCTCCGAGGTGAATGACAACACCTGCTTTTTACCAAAACGACTGCGACCAATACTGCGTTTGGAGCTTCTCGATTCACTGCCGAGAGACAGCACCACTAAACCCTGACTGCGCAGTTCACGGGTCGCCAACTGCTCGGTTGCGGCCTCAAGTGTACCCTCCACCAAAGATCCATCGCGGCGAGCGGCTTTGTAGTTATAAGATGGCATATCGTTTACCGGTTAGACAGTAGGCATACCTGTTAAGGCTAAGCCACCTCGGCTGATTCAGTTTGGTCCTGAGTAACACGCAACACCTCTTCCAGAGAGGTGACGCCAGCGGCCACTTTGCGCAGCCCATCTTCAAACAGGGTCAGCATGCCACGGCTTCGAGCCGTTGCGTGCAATTGCGTGGCATCAGCGCCGGATTGAATAGCACGATGCATGGCGCCATCCATCACAAACAACTCATGAATAGCCGTCCTGCCCTTATAGCCGGTATGCTTGCATCGCTCGCAACCCACAGGCACGCAGATGCTGTTCTGCCCCTGCGTGAGAAAGCGCTCAAGGCCGGAGCTGGCCAAGCCCTCGATATTTTCTAGCGGGAGCATACCCTTACAGCTACCGCAAAGAGTTCGCACCAGCCGCTGAGCTAGCACACCATTGACCGACGAGGTGATCAAGTAGCGTTCAATGCCCATATCCTCAAGGCGGGTAATCGCGCCCGCAGCGGTGTTGGTGTGAAGCGTTGACAGCACCAAGTGGCCCGTAAGAGCCGATTGCACAGCAATCTGCGCGGTTTCACCATCGCGCATTTCACCAATCATTATGATATCCGGGTCTTGCCGCAGAATAGCTCGCAAAGAGCGGGCAAAGGTCAAATCGATCTGAGATTGCACCTGGATTTGGTTCACGCCGTCGAGCTGATACTCAACAGGATCCTCTACCGTAATAATTTTCAACTCGGCAGCGTCAAGTGTGGCCAGAGAAGCGTACAAAGTGGTCGTCTTTCCCGAGCCAGTAGGGCCGGTAACCAACAATACGCCGTGGGGACGATCGAGCAGCTCTTGGTAGCGGGTGAGGGTATCTGCTGCAAACCCCATGCTCTCCAGGCTAAGCTGAATACTGTCACGATCCAGCACACGCATGACTATACTCTCTCCATGCACTGTAGGTATGGTAGAGACGCGCAGGTCCAGCTCGTGCCCTTTAACCCTGGTCATGATCCGACCATCCTGCGGCAAGCGTCGCTCGGCAATATTCATGCGTGATAGCAACTTGATACGCGAAGCAATCGCTGGCGCCAACGAAAGCTCTGGCGGATCGGGCATATCCTGGATAACACCATCCACGCGATAGCGCAAATGCAGCTGGTCATCGAAAGGCTCGATGTGTATATCAGAAGCACCCATATCCAGCGCCCTGTGAATGATCTGATTGACCAACCGAATCACAGGCGCTTCACTGGCGAGGTCCTTCAGGTGCTCGACAAATTCGTTGTCATCCAACCCGCCACTGTAGACGTCCTCGGCATCAGAGTCGTCCACCTCAGAGTCATCCCGCACTTGGCGCGCCAAGGCAGCGGAGACATCGGCCTCAAGACCAAGGTGTAACAACACTGGCCGCCCCAGAGCCATCTCAAGCGCTTTTTTGACAAAAGCATCCTGAGGTATCGTCGCCGCAAATTCCGGCGTTTCCCCTGCAGCCACGGGCACAATATTATTCGCTGATAGAAATGCTTCCGAAAGCCCCGGCAAACTGACTGGCTCCGCCGGGTAGTCATCCGCTTTCAACAGACGGACCTGAAGCTGGCCAGCAAGAGCCTGCGCCACGTCCTGTTCGGACAGTAAACCCAGCTTGATCAGTACCTGGCCAAGGTAACCGCCCATTTCCCCTTGCGCTAATAGCGCCCGCTCCAGGTCACGACCCGATAGTTTATTGTTTGCCGCCAGTATTTCACCAAGCTTCACGATTTTCCCTACCCGCCTATCGCCTATTGATCCGCTGCCGAATCGAGGGCCGGCAAAGGCTTCAGACCGTACTTTGCGCGGAATTCATTGGCAGCCTCTATATTCAACTGCTGGCTGTACGCCTCGGTGCGCAAATCCGCCAACATATTATCGACAGTGCGCTTAGCGAGGTTGCGTTGCAGCTCCTCAATCAACTTAGGTTTGATTTCTTCAAAGGGCCGCTTGGCGCCTGGGACCTTTTTGTTCAGCAAAATCACATGGTAGCCAAATTGCGTTTTTACCACGTCGCTAATGGCGCCAGGCTCATTCAAAGCAAAAGCCGCATCCGCAAACTCGGGCACCATCTGGCTGGCCTCAAACTCGCCCAGATTGCCACCCTTAGCGCTAGACCCCTTGTCTTCTGAGAACTGCTCTGCCAGTTTGGCAAAGGACTCGCCCGCAAGGGCTTTCTCGCGAACGTCGGCAATCAGCTTGAGCGCCTCTTCATCCGTGCGCCCCTTTGGCTGCACCAGAATATGCGCAGCATCTACCTTATCAGGGCTGATAAAACGCTCTGGCTCGGCAATGTATAGCTCACGAGCCCGCGCCTCCCAGTCAACGTTCTTTTGTGCTTCGGCAATGGCATGTTCTTGATAAGCCTTCACCCGCCAAACCACCGCCTGATATTCTTGCTGCCAGGCCAGCTGCTCTGCATCGGCGCCAACGTCCTCTTTCTGCGCCCGCCGTGCCAGCTCACGCATCATCAATATGTTGCCCACGTACTGATGAAAATTGCCCTCCAGCGCCTTGGCCTGATCCTCGGGAGGCAGGTAAAAATCCACATACCGCTGCATATCTTCCTGAGTTACGGTGATATCACCGTACTGCGCTAAAATCTCATCCTCGGCATACACCGAGACGGCCAGAGCCGGCATCATAACGACAGCCAACACCAGCCCAAAACGTCTTGCGCTCAAGGTATTCCTCCTCGTTCTCCAATAAAAAATGGCACAAGCCGGAGCTTGCGCCATTTGGATTGTACCAAGCCCCGGGAGTTCCGGGGCTAATTATTACCAACCGCCCAGGTGCTGAATAATACCGCTGCAACCAGAAAGACGATTACACGACTCAGAGTCTACATTGAAGTAATAGGTCTTATTTCTGTCGAGCTCACAAGCCGTTCTGGATGAACTCTGACTCCAGCGCATGGTGGTCAGGTTACCCGGGCGCTCGCAACGGCCTGGCAGAGCTGGACCACCGGGACAATCTGAAATCCACATGTTGCGGATGTCCGTGCTGGTTCCAGAGTCACCCCCCAAATTGATCTGGCCACTTGCCGATCCACCTGTGGTGGTAAAGCCGTAAGACAGAACACCGGGACTGCGCGGTATGTCAAACTCCATCAGGCCGGTAGCAGTACCAAAGCTGCTCAAGGCTTTCAATGTAGTGAGCGTCACGTGATCCGGCACGCCCCCGTCGCAACCAACGACCACGGGTCCGTCGCTCACTAGCGTAATTGAACGACTTCCACTGCCACCGCTGGTCCCGTTAGTGCCTTGATAGCTGCCGGCGCTGACGCTCACCGAGGCGCTACCCGAGTTGTTGCCACTGCGGTTAAAGGTCACCCGGTAGGTATCCGAATCCACAGTGGTAAAGCCGCTCAGGGTGTGGATGGACGGACTGACGTTAATGTCATTGATGCTGAAACCTGTCACCGGCCGACTGAACTGGAAGGTCAGCGTCGCCGAGGTTACACCGTCGGCCAGGGAAGACGGGCTACTGCTGATATTCAGTGTCGGCGGCGTCGCGGGTACACACTGGTCTTCCGCCTGGTTCAGCTCAGTACCGGGCCCGCAGTTTGCGCCACCTCCAGTCCCAATGCAGACACCATTGACTTCATCGGTATTCTCACCACACATCACATCGCCCGGCTCAAAACCAGGCAAGCTGCCGCTAATGTAGTCACCATTGCTCAGGGTAATAACGCCCCCCTGAACGGTCACGGCATCCGCTGAATAGGTCACCAGCAGGCCGCCCTGAGTGTCGCGAATTTCAACAGTGTCGGCGCTGGCCACAACGCTGCCAGCCGCCAAGGCACAGGCCAAGGCTGTTTTGGTAAATAGTTTCATACCACCCTCTCATTTCAAAGTTTATCAATCTTATGTGTCAACTTATTACCGCTTTTGGCGCGGCTTAAGGACTTAAAATCTGTATATGCACGGTTTGCGCCAGCTTGGCTTTGATCACAGACCCTTGTTAGAGTTCATTATATGCACGTATTTTAAAATTTCTATTGCCTATTAGGCGCTTTTGACTACCGCTTGTCAAATTTGTGCACAATTTTTTACAACCAAGTGACAGCAATCAATCTTTAGAGCATAAGCCAAGCGCGTAGAGCGCACGTAGAAACGAGGGGATTTTCTAACCAGAGAGGCAATAAAAAACGCGGCCCTAAGGCCGCGTTTCCGGTACTACACTTGACTTACTTCGTAAAGCTTACGGAGCAGAAGAAATGTCACGAGTGTAGTTGTGCTGCACCAGCCACGCGTAGTTGGCCAGGGTGCCGCCTTCCATTGCGCCATTGATGAACTTCTGAACCGCGAAGCCAGTCACAGGCAGACCTTGGAAGATCACACCACTATCAGACTCCAGCTCACGCTCACCAACGGTGTCGTTAGAGAAAGTCAGGCGAACCCAGCCATTCTCAAAGCCCAGCTCTGGCATACCGTACTGGATGCGTGAAGAAGGATGTACTGCAGAGGCGTCGCCAAAGGTCAGCACATTCACTTCTGAACAGATAGAAGACGGATCAGGACCTTCACCGGCCGGCGGACGTGGAGAGAAGTCGATGTCGCCAGTCAGCTCAGTAACCGCTTCTTCACGGTCCCAGGCTTCAATGCCAACCACTTCACAGGCTTGGCCAGCTGACCAAGGATTAGTGAACGGAGGCAGAGCGGGGTTCGCATCACCATCGGTATCACCTTGGTTTACGTAGAAACGCTTGGTGGGCATGGTGATAACCCAGTCGGTGTCAGCGCTTACAGCAGCGTCCAGTACAAAGTCGTTAGACAGTGTATCGTGCATGAACACAGCAGATACAGCATCCCAACCGTTAACCATCAGCTCGTCAACGATGGTGTTGCCATCGATAACCTGAGCCACTTCGTAAGCACTACCCAAAGACGGCAGGGTAGTACCTGGGTTGGTGTGCTGAGGCAGGTAAGCTGAATCGACAACAGCGGCGCCGAAGAACTGATCCAGAGCAACTGCGTTGTAAGCAGAGCCAGAGCCTTCAGCCGGGTTAATCAGTACGCCGTAACCGTAAAGACCACCCAGAGAGTACTCGGAGTCTTGGTCAGCTTGATCAGCGAAACCAACGTTCGGATCGTTCGGAGCCAGCCAGAAGCCAGTACCGGTAACGTCAGAGGGGTTTTCGAAGTTCAAGCTGCTAGAAGACGGGGTTACACCGGCAGTCAACCAACGGGCACGAAGGCCATCACAGTCGCCGGGCATGCCGCTGGCGTCGTGCTGGATTTCGTCTTGAACGTCAGCGTCCAGGATCACACCCATCTCGATGATTTCAACGTAACCTTCTTGAGTACGAGCTACAGTCTGGTCGCCGCCGTCACCGGTGAATTCGAAGGTACGGAAGTTTACGCCGTCAACTTCGTTCTCTTCGTTCGGACGCGGAATCCAAGGCACAGTACAGGAGTTGTCGCGAGTGATAACTTTAGCGCCACCACCTTCAACCGGCACAATAGCACCAGTCCAAACGTCTTCGGGAGACAGGTAAAGGTTGAAGTCGAGAACCTCAGCAGAGTTCTGACCTTCCAGGAAACGCACTTTCACCGCTTTGTAGTATTCAGTGGTGTTGGTGATGTTGATGTAGGTGTTCTGGCCTTCTTCTACTGAGTAGAAGGGGTAGATCAAGGTTTCACCAACGCCATCAGAATTGATGTATACAGCTTGGGCGGTACCCGCTGCACCAGCCAGCCCCGCCAGCATTGCCAAAGGTAGAAGTTTTTTCTTCATTGTCTAGCTCCTAGAGTTACAAAGTATCGTATTGTTTTCTGTTAGCAGGCCGCAGGGCAGCCTTACAAACTCGATTACCACCAGCACATGACCGGCCAGATGCTCTACGAACACCCAATCGCGCTCTAACTTACCACAGCATTTGGGCCTTAACAATAGCCTACAAACGCAAAATAGCAGGCTTGAAGCCGCCGGGTTGTGTCGGTACAAAAAAGTTTGACTGCCGTCACAGGTGGTGATTTTAACGTCAAACCAACCAAAGACTGAGCCTACCTCTAATCGACGCCAGCAGTTTACCTGCTGGCAGCGCCAGTGGGAAGCCCCGGCACGGACTTTTTTGGCACCCGAGTTTTTCAGCCCAACCAAGCGCTTACACCACAAACCTTAAGCGAAATCCGTTCCAAGTCAAGCCCCGGGTGGGCATTGCCGCTAAGCCCCCTAAACTTGCGTCAAACGGGTCTTCAGCCGGTCAATAACCGCCTTATAATCATCAGCGGAAAAGATTTCCGAGCCCACGACAAAAGTGTCCGCACCAGCCTGAGCCACATCGGCAATATTATGCACCTTAATGCCGCCATCAACCTCCAGCCGCACACTATGCCCCGAGGCGTCAATCATGGCGCGCGCCTCCTTTAGCTTGTCCAGCACGTAGGGCACAAACGCCTGACCGCCAAAACCCGGATTGACCGACATTAACAAAAGCATATCCAGCTTGTGCAAAACCTGGCCGATGGAAGCCACGGGCACAGCAGGATTGAGCACCAGCCCCGGTCGGCAGCCCAATTCTCGCACCAGCTCAATTGAGCGATCTAGATGCCGTGTAGCATCGGGGTGAAAGCTAATGTAGCTGGCCCCCGCCTTGGCAAAGGCCTCGATCAGCGCATCGACCGGCTCTACCATTAGATGAACATCAATGGGTGCCTTCAGGCCATAATCTCTCAGCGCCTGACAGACCATAGGCCCCACCGTCAGGTTAGGAACATAATGATTATCCATGACATCCAGATGAATCATGTCGCCACCTGCGGCCAACACCGTGTCACACTCCTCTCCCAGACGAGCGAAATTCGCATTTAGCACAGAGGGGGCGATGATAAATTCCTGTTGTGGCACAGCGATCTCCCATAAAGCGGCAAAAGCTGGATTTTGTCACTTTTTAGTCGAAAATGTCACCTCGGCAAGCTTCTGCCGACCAGCGGTAATAGCTGGCCGGTATGTCTACGCCGATTAAAGCCTCACATAACAGCTCCGCTATTGCTAGAATAGGCCGCTGAACGGTAACCGCCATAATCCAAATCCAAGCCCTCCAACCCAATAAAAAGAAAAGACACCAGCTCCATGCAGTTTGATTCGCTCACTTTTATTGTCTTTTTCGCCCTGGTAGCACTGAGTTACCGCTGTGTAGGCGACTGGGGGCACAGAAAAAACCTGCTCCTGCTGAGCAGCTACGTATTTTACGCCGCCTGGAACCCCCTGTTCTTGCCTCTGCTCGTCACCACCAGCTTTCTGGACTGGTATCTTGCCGGTTTTTTAGCGAAGGAGACCAACCCGGTAAAAAGGAAGTATTGGCTATGGGCAATTATCGCTATCAATTTAGGGGTGCTGACTTACTTCAAATACGCTTTTTTTATTAGCAGCAGCCTTGCCAACGCTGCCCAGGCACTGGGAATGGACTGGACGGCAGAGCCCTTTAGCATCGTGCTGCCCATAGGTATCTCTTTTTATACTTTTCATTCGCTGTCTTACTGTATTGACATCTACAGGCGCAAATTTGACCCGGTTGAAAGCTTACGCGACTACTTGTTGTACGTGAGTTTTTTTCCGCAGCTTGTGGCAGGACCTATTGTGCGCTGGAGCGAAATGAAGTCTCAGATACAATCACCTCGGCGCATGACGACGTCAAGTACAGGCTTGGGGTTGTGTCTAATGATTTTGGGGTTGTTCGAAAAAATCGTCCTGGCCGATACCATTTTTGCTCCGGTGGCCGATGCCTACTTCTCGGCATCCATCGACCAAACGGCTCAACAAGGTTGGGTGGCGACCCTTGCCTTTAGTGGACAAATATTCTGCGATTTCGCAGGCTACACCACCTGCGCTCTGGGCGCGGCATTAATTCTGGGGTTTCGCCTGCCCATCAACTTCCTAAACCCGTACACAGCACTGGGCTTCTCAGACTTCTGGCGTCGCTGGCATATTACCCTGTCTAGCTGGCTGCGCGACTACCTATATATTGGCTTGGGAGGCAGCCGAGGGGGCAAATTCCGTACCGCTCGCAACCTTATGCTGACGATGCTAATCGGCGGCTTATGGCATGGCGCCGCCTGGACGTTTGTCGTTTGGGGCGGTCTGCATGGGCTTTTGTTGATCCTCGAGAGGGCCCTTGGGTCTATTTTACCGACAACAATCAAAAATACGGCACTGAGCCGCTGGTGTTACCGCCTCTGCACTCTTTTGTGTGTGCTGGTCACTTGGGTCTGGTTTCGATCACCCAGCCTTGAAGAGGCCTTACACAGCACAGTTCTGCTCTTTGATTTACCTCAACTACTCAATAGTACGACTGACATGTCTGGCGCTGAGTGGCTAGCCCTGACGAGCGCGCTTGGCCTGATAGCGGGCCAATGGCTCATGGGAGACAGACAAGCAGCCGAGGTTATTGTAAAGACACCGACTGTATTAGTCGGTCTGTTGACAGGTGCCTTACTAGCACTGATTATTCTTTCCCCCGGAGAAAGTCATGCTTTTATCTACTTCCAGTTTTAAGGCGGGCAGCCCACGCCGGTGGCTGACGATTGCCACTGTGGCCGCTTGCACCTGTGCAGCAATAATTATTTTCATCGAGTTTAAGTGGCGCAGCCTCGGATATCATCCTCAATTACTGGACTCCCCCCAACTGTGGTCAATTCAACGCAGTAAAGCGCGCGCACCCAATGCACTGGTATTTGCTGGTGCATCGCGCACTCAATTCGGTATTGATCTAGACACCGTTGAAGACATGGTTCCAAGCTACCAGCCGGTCATGTTAGCCATAAATGGCCGCTATCCTATCGCCACACTTAGGTCTCTGGCCTCAGACAAGCACTTCAACGCGACCGTCATTTTAGACATCGACTCTCGCGGCTTGCAAAACAACAACCACTCTGCTCAAGAGAGCTATAACAGCTATTTTAGTAACAGCTGGACACCCAGCTGGCACCTCCATCGCTTACTTTTAAGTGTCTGGCAAAAACATGCCACAATCGCTAGGCCAGAGATGGGGGCAGCAGCTACCACGATCCGCCTAATCGACAATGCCCCGAAACCCTTCAAGTTCAACTCAGAAATTGCAGACGACAGAAGCGGGCTTATACATTTTACAGACACAAACACCAAAAACCTGGCAAGGCACTTTGCCCAAGCCCTAGCGCTGGATTTGGAGAAGCACCCTCCGCCCACGCCTGAGAAATGGATAAACGATATTGCCGATGTACCACAGTGGGTGAAAGCCATTGAAGCACGTGGCGGGAAGGTAGTCATCTACGAACCGCCAGTAAGCGGCAGACAATTGAGCCTGGCCGATAACTCCTACCCACGGCGTTCATACTGGGACTTACTGAGTGCTCGTTATTCGCTAACAACCGTCAGTTTCCGCGACATCCAAGGAATGCAAAGTTTTCAGCTGCCAGACGAGTCGCATATAGCCCCGCAGGATAAATCAGAGTATACGAGGCTATTGATAACCTATTTGCTCGAATCAGGCCTTATTGAAGCTGAGCCAATTCATAAATAGAAGCACGATCTCGGGCGGGCCCACGAGTTCGCATCTTTCACTCAGCCTGATGAAAATTAAGAGCTTCTAAGCGGGCGATTGTACCTACGTCGCTCCAAAGCCCGCCATAGAACAGGCCAGTCAACTGCCGACGAGAAATGCACCAGCGAAACACTTCCGCTAAACCAAATACTCTGCGCCTTTGGGGGTATGAGGTGATCATGCTTGGGCGCAATAAACTTATTCCGGCGAAAGTGAAATTTCTGTCTGCACCGCAAGGCAGCAAGACTCCATCATCGGCTAGCGAAAAATCACCTATCTCCTTGAACTCAGGATTGGGCACCAACACTAGCCTGCCCATCTCTTCGGGCCGAAGCTCCGGCGTAGTTAACTTCAAAATCTCGAATTGTGTAAACACATCGGCATTGACCAACACAAACGGCTCGTGCCCCAGCAAACCGGAGGCGTGCACTATGGCGCCGCCCGTCTCTAGCGGCTCAGGCTCCTCGGAATAATGCACGCTCAGTCCCCAGCGGCTGCCATCGCCAACGTAATCGCGAATCATATGGCCGAGGTAGGCGAGGTTAATCACGACCTCGGTAATGCCAGCGCGGGCAATGCGCTCCAGGTGCCATGCGATCAGGGGTTTGCCGCGCACTTCTATCAACGGCTTGGGCAGCGAGTCTGTCAGCGGGCGCATGCGTTTGCCGAGCCCGGCGGCGAGAATCATGGCTTTCATGGTGACTCACCCTGTGCTGCGGGGGCGGGATAAGCCGTAGAATGCAAGCCAGATTGTAAAAACCAGTCGCTTTGCTCGCAGGCGGGCATGATTCGGGCGCGGAACCAGTGGCCAAAATCGCTCAGTTCCGTATAGCCATCGAGCACCTCCAGCACATAACCGAGCACCCGCGGCAAGTCGTTGAGATAGCGGGGCTTGTTATCGCGCAGGGCCAAACGGGCGAAGATGCCCAGGACCTTAAGATGGCGCTGCAACCCCATCCAGTCAAAATCTCGCAGAAAAGCCTCGGCTGAAGGTGGGTCAATCAGACCAGCATCGCGCGCGAGATCGCCGTACACGAGAGCCCAGCGCCGCCGATCGGCGGCGGGCAATTTCAGGTAGCAATCTTTGAGCAGGGAAACCAGGTCGTAGGTCACAGGGCCGATAACCGCATCCTGGAAATCAATCACTGCCGGGCGCTGCTCAAGCAGCAGGATATTGCGGGAATGGTAGTCCCGATGCATAAAAACCTGGGGTTGAGTCAGGGCCGCCTGGGCCAGGAGCTCAAAGAGGCTATCGCACAACAACTGCTCAGCATCGCTAAGGGTGATGCCGAGCAGCTGTGAGACAAACCACTGGCGAAAAATCTCTAGCTCGCGCAACACAAACGCCCGGTCATACACCGGGACCTGCGCCCCGGCAGTGGGAATCTGGGCCATCCCCAAAAGGGTAAACAGCGCCTCCCCGTAAAGCAGTGGCGCGGTATCGACTGTCACCGCGTCGGCCAGGAGCGTCTGCCCCAAATGCTCCACCAGCAAAAAGCCCTTCTCGGCATCTGCCGCCTGAACCTCGGGGACCCGTATCCCCCGCTGGCGGAGCATATCTGCCACGCGCATAAATTGCGCGGTATTTTCGCTTTCAGGGGGCGCATCCACTGCCAGCAGAGCTGGCTGCTGGGCCAGGGTGAAATACCGGCGGGCGCCCGCATCACCGCCCAGAGCGACGAGCTGACAGTCGCGGGCCAACACGCCGCTCACCCACCGGGCTAGAGCCGCCCGGCGTTGGTCCTGCTCTTGATTGGTGGCAACCACGAAATCTTGTTTCCTTTTATAGACTTGTTCTCACATTTTACGGCAATACAGGATTCAGCCAAACCACCCTGCGACAAATTGGTCTAATGGCGCACTTATACAGTAGAATTGCCCGCTGATTCGCGCCCCTGGGCAAACCCGAGAAGTGTTGATGGCCGCAAGAAACCCCATATCGCCAGCCCCCGTGACAATCTCCACTGCCCTGCTGGTGCTGGCGGCGGTCTGTGCGCGCGCTGAGCAGACTGACCGAACGGCTCACCCGATGGACTGGGTACCGGCCCGCGAGTTGCCCGCCGAGGCCCTTGAGCGTTTGCCAGCCGGCTGTTGCGGCGCCTATATCAGCCCCTACACCCCACCTGAAGACGCCGCACCGCTCGACCAAACCCCCATCAATGTCAGGGCGAACCGCTCCAGTGCCAGCGGCGGGCGTGAAATCACGTTGGAGGGGGATGTGGAGCTGCGTCAAGGGCCTCGGCTACTGCAGACGCAAAAAGCGCAACTCAACCAACAAACCCGGGAATTACTCCTGGAAGAGGACATTACTCTCAGAGAAGAGGGGTTGCTCATTCGCGCCGATCGTGCCCGCCTGGTTACCCACAGCGAAGATGCCACTTTGGATAACGCCCGGTTTGTTCTGCACGAGTCGCGGATTCATGGGGAAGCCAGCCGGCTGGAGAAGTTCGGCGAGCGGCTTCTCAAACTCAGCGACGGCAGCCTCAGTACTTGCGAGCCAGACAGCGAATTCTGGCGTCTGCGGGCCGCCGAGCTCGCACTGCACCCGGAGCAAAATTACGGTACCGCCAAACACGCCCGGCTGGAAATCAAGAATGTGCCAGTGCTCTACATCCCCTACATGATTTTTCCTGTGGGCGATGAGCGACAGAGCGGGTTGTTGTTTCCCTCGTTCAGCACCAGTACCAGTAACGGCGTGGAGTACGCCCAGCCGATCTACTGGAACATTGCGCCGCAAATGGACGCCACCTTTACGCCCCGCTACCTGGAAAAGCGCGGCACCCTGCTGGACGCCGAGTTCCGTCACTTGTCGAGCTATTTTGCCACCGACGTGTCCGGTGCCTTTCTGGCCGATGACAAAGGCGGCTACGATCGCCAGGCGGAGAACGACATTGCCTCTGGCGAGTTGACCGAAGAAGAAGCCTACCCCTATAAAGGTGAGGACCGCTGGCTGGTTCAGCTCGAGCAGACCGGCGGGCGCAAATCTAGGCTCAAAACCCGTATCGACTACACCGATGTCAGCGATGTGGATTACTTGCGCGATATCACCAGCAGTGATGTGGACGTGGAATACCAGTCCAGCCTGCAGAAATTTGGCGCGGTCAGTTACGCCAGCGATCACTGGGATCTGGGGGCCAGCGCCCGAGAAACTCGCTACCTGAACGAAGCATCGCAAAGACCTTACAAAGAACTGCCCCATCTCTATGCACGCGGCCGCTATGCGCAGGGTGACTGGTTGCTGAAGCTGGACAACGACTACACGCGCTTTGACCTGGTGAACCACTACCAGCGCCCCACCGACTCACTGGTGGTGGGTGAACGGCTCAACACCGATTATCGCCTTGCCTGGGACAAGCGCTGGCAGTGGGGATTTGTCACCCCCGAGGTAGGCGTCAAGACCCTCAGTTATCAGCTGCAGCAGGCCGACTTTGATACCAGCGGCGCGATGCCAGCCGCTGCGGTGCACAGCGACTCGCCATCGCTGGTCGTGCCTCAAGCCAGCCTGGACGCGGGCTTGTTCTTCGAACGCTTCGGCGAGCTCGGCGGCAGCAGCTTTATACAGACCCTCGAGCCGCGGCTGTTTTACTTTTATAGTGACTACGAGGATCACTCGTCCATCTACCAGCCGCTCAACGACACCAATGCGCCCATCGCCTTTGACACGCGCTACATCACATTTGATTACAACCAATTGTTCCGCACCACGCGCTTTACCGGTGGCGACCGGATCGACGATGCCAACCAGTTGAGTGCCGGCATTACCACCCGCTTTATTTCGGCCCGCACTGGCCAGGAGCGTCTGGCACTCAGCCTCGGGCAGATCTACCGGTTTGAT
Organism: Gilvimarinus algae; assembly: GCF_030518215.1. GTDB lineage: Bacteria > Pseudomonadota > Gammaproteobacteria > Pseudomonadales > Cellvibrionaceae > Gilvimarinus > Gilvimarinus algae. The sequence goes on along the minus strand of NZ_JAULRT010000062.1, from coordinate 130,487 downwards.
CCGCCCCGCGTGGCCCTGGACCCGGAAAACCAACCCGAATCCGAGCGCTACCGGCAATCGGAATACGCCGGGCGCATCAGTGCAAGGATCTCAGACCGCTTCCGCCTCTCAGGCGATGCCCTTTATGACCAGCACGATCATCAGCTCACCAGCGCCAGTGCCAGCGTCCAGTACGCGGACGACGCCGACCGGCTGCTGAGCCTGACCTACCGTTTCCAGCGCCGGGTAAGCGGCAACGATCTCAACCCGTCCCCGGCGGACGACCGCAGCCTGGATCAATTGGATGTAGGCGCTTTTGTGCCCGTGACCGACAGCTGGAGCCTTTTTGCCCGGGCCAACTACGATTTTACCTTCGACCTGGAACTCGACACCTACGCCGGGCTCGAATACAACGACTGCTGCTACCGGGTGCGCCTGATGTGGCGCGAATGGCTGAATTTTGACTACAACAGCGGCAATCAGCTGGAAACCGTGACAAACAACGATTACGATCGAGGCTACTTTATCGATCTTCAACTCAAGGGGCTGGCCAGCATCAGCGACCGGGTAGGCAGCTTGCTGAGCAAAACCCTGCTTGGCTATGCCGAACGCGAAGACAACTTCCAATAAATTTAGTGAGTGATATGCAAACAACATCCACACCACCCTCTACTCTGCGCCGGGCCTGCATTGGCCTCGCCGGCGCCCTGGCACTTGCTCTGGCCCCTGCCGCCCTGGCGGAAACCCAGATCCTCGACCGGGTGATCGCCGTGGTCAACGACGGCGTTGTCCTGCAAAGTGAATTTGATGCCCGCAAAGGCGCCGTCATGCAGCGCCTGCAGGGGCAGTATGATCAACTGCCCCCCATGGATGTGCTGGATCAGCAGATTCTGGACCAACTGATTCTCGAGCAATTGCAGCTCGAAGAGGCCGCCCGCTATGGGATGGAGGTGTCCGATCAGCAGCTGAATGACACGCTGCAACAAATTATGGCCAACAACGGCATGAGCTCCATGGACGAGCTGGCCGCCAATCTCGCCCAGGACGGAATGACCCTCGCCCACATGCGCGAAAAAATCCGTCGCGACCTGCTGCTTAACCAAGTCCAGCAGGGGGTGGTCAACAGCCGTATTCGCGTCACCGACCAAGAGATCGACAATTTCCTCGCCTCCAGCGATGGCAAGTTTGCCACCTCACCGGATTACCACCTGGGACATATTCTGATCAGCGCCTCATCGTCCGCCAGCCAGGAGGAAGTAGAGGCCGCCAAAGCCGAAGCCGAAAAGCTCTACCAGCAGCTGCAAGAGGGCGCGGACTTTGGCCAACTGGCCATAGGCCACTCCGATGACCAAACGGCTCTGGACGGCGGCGATCTGGGCTGGCGCAAATTGGCGCAATTGCCGGAACTGTTCAGTGAAGTCGTCAGCGGCCTGGAGGTCGGTGAGGTCTCCGAGCCCATTCGCTCAGGTGCTGGCTTTCACCTGCTGAAAAACTTCGAGCAGCGCGGCGGCGGCGAGCAGCTGGTGCAACAGACCAAGGCGCGCCACATTCTGATTAAAACCAGCGAGATCATGGACGACGAAACCGCCCAGGAAAAGCTCACCGAGATAAAACAAAAAATTGAAGACGGCGCCGATTTCGCCGAGATGGCTCGGGAAAACTCCGAAGACATCGGTTCCATGCTCGAAGGCGGCGACCTCGGTTGGGCCAACCCGGGGATGTTCGTGCCGGCCTTTGAAAACGCCATGGCGCAAACCGAAATCGGGGAAATCACCGGCCCGTTCAAGAGCCAATTCGGCTGGCACATCCTGCAGGTCGTGGACCGCCGGCAGGAAGACATGAGCGATCTGGTGGTGCGCAACAAGGCCGCCCAAATGATGCGCGAGCGCCGTTTTAATGAAGAGCTGCAAGTCTGGCAAACCGAGCTCAAAGAAAGCGCTTTTATCGACCTTAAGGACCTCGAGAGCTAATGCGCAAGCCGCCCCTGCGCCTTGCCATCACCCCCGGAGAGCCGGCCGGTATCGGCCCAGATTTGGTGCTGGGCCTGGCCGCCCGCGGAGATGCCAGCGACTGTGTGATCATTGCCGATCCGGACTTGCTCAAAGAACGCGCCCACGCCCTTGGCCTGACAATTGATGTGCGCCTGATCAGTGCCGGGCAAGCTTTTGATCCCGCGCCGGCCGGTTCGCTCAACCTGTTACCGGTCGCACTGCGCGCGCCCACCGAGCCAGGCAAGCTGAACCCGGCCAATGCCCGCTATGTGCTCGACACCCTGGACGCGGCCATCGACGGCTGCACGGCCGGACACTTTGACGCACTGGTCACCGCGCCTGTGCACAAAGGCATTATCAACGACGCCGGTATCACCTTCAGTGGCCATACGGAGTATCTCGCCGAGCGCACTCACACGCCTCTTGTGGTGATGATGCTCGCCACAGAAGGGTTGCGAGTCGCATTGGTGACAACTCATCTGCCGCTGAAAGACGTCGCCAGTGCCATCACGGCTGAGCGATTGGACAGCATTGTGCGTATTCTGCACAGCGATCTGGTGCAAGATTTTGGGATTGCCGAGCCCAGGATTTTGGTGTGCGGCCTCAACCCCCACGCCGGCGAAAGCGGCCACCTGGGACGCGAAGAAATCGACATTATTGAGCCCACTCTGCAGGCATTGCGCGACGAGGGGATGAAGCTTTTCGGCCCACTTCCGGCCGACACCCTGTTCACCCCCAAACATCTGGACAGCGCCGATGCGGTGCTGGCCATGTACCACGATCAAGGGCTGCCGGTTCTCAAGTTCAAGGGCTTTGGCCAAGCGGTCAACATTACTCTGGGGCTGCCCATTATCCGCACGTCGGTCGATCACGGTACGGCTCTGGATCTGGCAGGCACCGGCAAGGCCGATGGCGGCAGCCTCGATACCGCGCTGGACTATGCCCGTCAAATGGCCCGCGCCCGACAATCGAGCAGACTATGAAACACCCGATAACCCCGGGCAATCCACACCGCGCCCGCAAGCGGTTTGGCCAGAATTTTCTGGTGGACCACGCCATCATTAGCCAGATTGCACGCTCAGTGCACCCGCGCGCGGGGGAAATACTGGTGGAAATCGGCCCCGGTCAGGGCGCCCTGACCGAGCCTCTGGCCGAGCGCGCCGAGACCCTGCATGTGATTGAACTGGACCGCGACCTGGTCCCCTGGCTTAAGGTCCGCTTTGAAAAGCACCCTGGTTTTAGCCTGCATCAGGCCGACGCCCTGAAATTTGATTTTGCCGAGCTGGCGGAGCCAGGTAAACCTTTGCGCATAGTCGGCAACCTGCCCTACAACATCTCCACACCCTTGATTTTTCATCTGATCAGCTACGCGGCCCAGGTCAAAGACATGCACTTTATGCTGCAAAAGGAGGTGGTTAAGCGCCTCGCTGCGCAGCCGGGCGAAAAATCCTATGGGCGCCTGACGGTTATGGTGCAGTATTATTGTAAGGTGTCGTGGCTGTTTGACGTGCCGCCGGGCTCCTTTGACCCCGCTCCCAAGGTCGACTCGGCCATTGTCCGACTCGAGCCCTACCATCAGCTCCCCCACGTGGCAAAAAACGTGGCAACACTGGAAAAATTGGTGGCGGCGGCTTTTGGTCAGCGCCGCAAAACTCTGCGCAATGCGTTAAAATCCCTGCTTGAACCCGAGCAGATGGACGGTTTACCGGTTGATACCGGCAAACGCGCTGAGGCGCTGTCCGTTGCCGACTTTGTTGCCCTGAGCGATGCCATAGACGATTTGTTACAAGCCGATGAGTGATATAGACATTGAAGTTGAAACCGGCTATCTGCCGGAGCAATCCGCCCCCGAATTGCGCCGTTACGCCTTTCGCTACACCATCACGATTCATAATCACGGAGAGGAAAGCGCACAACTGATCAGCCGACACTGGCGTATTACCGATGCCGAAGATCAGGTACAGGAAGTGAAAGGAGAAGGTGTGGTGGGCGAACAGCCGAGCATCCCGCCCGGTGGCTACTTTCGTTATACCAGCGGCGCTATCTTGCAAACCCAGGGTGGAACCATGGAGGGCAGCTATCATATGCGCCGCCCCTGTGGCCAGGAATTTGAAGCTGCCATACCCGCCTTCGCCCTAGTGCGTCCGGGCGCACTGCATTAGAGAGCCTATGAGTACCTACGCCATTGGCGACATTCAGGGTTGTCTGCGACCACTGCAGGACCTGCTGGATCAAATTGCCTTTGACCCGTCCAGCGACCGGCTCTGGATCGCGGGCGATATCGTCAATCGCGGCCCCAGCTCGCTGGCGACCCTGCGCTACCTTTACTCATTGGGCGATGCGGTCACAGCCGTGCTCGGTAACCACGACCTGCACTTTATCGCCGTGGCTTACGGGCACAAGAAAAAGAGTTCCTTCGATACTCTGGATCAGCTGCTGCGCGCCAACGACTGCGAAGAACTGATCGACTGGCTGCGTCACTGCAAGCTGTTACACACCGACCGGGCGCTCGGCTATACCATGGTCCATGCCGGTATACCGCCTATTTGGAATCTAACCCAAGCGACGGCGCATGCGCGTGAGGTCGAAGCTGTCCTGCAAAGCGACTATGTCAACGACTTTCTGGCCAACATGTACGGTAACCAACCGGCCAAGTGGAAAAACCGACTCATCGGCAATGAGCGACTGCGGGTGATTACCAACTACTTTACCCGGATGCGCTTTTGTACGCTCGACGGCGAGCTGGAGTTTGAGAACAAAACTGCCACGGGCAAAAGGCACGCCAGCGGTTTTCTACCCTGGTTTGCTCACCCAAGTCATCTGTGTCGCAAAGAGCGTATTGTTTTCGGCCACTGGGCCGCGCTCGAAGGCAAAGCCGATGCCGCCAATGTCACGGCGCTGGATACTGGTTGCGTGTGGGGTGGGTGCCTGACGGCACTGCGTCTCGAAGATGGCAAGCGCTTTCGCACGCGCTGTCCCGGCCAACCCAGTCAAGCTGGCGCCAGCGATTTTCGCTAATTCAGCGCAAGTGAGCCCTTTCGGGGGTTCTCGAAAACGCCTGACTGCCCGCTAGAGCCCGCCGGCGACTTCGGTGCGATTTCGGCCTTTGTCTTTCGCGCGGTACAGTGCCTCGTCCGCACCTTGAAACAAATCCTCAATACTGCTTTTGCCACTGAGCGCGGCCACCCCAAAACTTGCGGTGACCTGCCCCACCTCCTCAAAGTCGTGCTCGGCAATCAACCGGCGGAGCTTCTCGGCAATGTGCGCCGCATAGTTAATGCGGGTATTGCGGCACACCAGCACAAACTCTTCCCCACCCCAGCGGGCAAAGAGATCCGTGGTGCGAATGTGTTCTTTGACCAGAGAGGAGATACCCGCAAGCACGATATCGCCCACGCTGTGACCATAGGTATCGTTGATCTGCTTAAAGTGATCGACGTCCATCATCACAATAGACAGCGGCTTGTGGTCGTGCCGCCACTCCCACAAGCCATGCTTAATGGCCTCTTCAATCCCCTGGCGATTAAACGCCCCCGTGAGCGAGTCGGTTTTGGCAAGGGTTTCCAGCTGCCGACTGCGAGTGTCGAGCAGGGCATTTACCTCTATCAGTTCCTGCTCGCGGATCTTGCGATCGCGCACCTCGCCGGTGAGCACTGCAACCCGGTAAGCCAGAAAGCCCAGAATTACACCCGCCCAGGCGAGAATAATCCCCAAGTACCAATCAGCGGTATCGTAACGTTGTCCCACCAACTCGACTCGGCGCAGGGCAAATCGGTGCTCTCCCAACATATGCCCGGAGCCGGTCTGGATTTCCAGGCTCACCAGATTGTTGAACTGCGGATGACTCAAGTGGGGGGGGATGTTGTGCTCTCGCAACCACCAGTTGGCGACAAAGAAATCATCAAAGCCAAACTCGTAGAAATCCTGGGGCGAGTCGGCGGCAAACTCCACTTGATTGTATTTGGTGGAGGTGTCATCGGCCGCAGAACTGTAGCGACGGTCGAAATTGCGTAAAAATACACGAATGGACGTGTTCACCCCCTCGTAGTCGAGCCAGAGCCGGACTTTTTGGTAGTCGCTCATGTCGATACCACGAGTGCGGCTCTCACCGATAAAAATCTCGAACCCGCAATAGGGGTAAGCCGACCCGGAACGCAGATCACAGCGCCACTCAAATCCCTCCGGGCTTCTGGAGAGAAGTTCCGTGTCCGTGGTACCGCCAGCATTCTTGTCGCCGTACAGGCGGGAATTAAAGTCGGCCGCCGGATCAATGACAAAGGTTTCACGCAGTAACCAATCTCGCCCGAAGATCGCCACAGCGGTCAGCACCACCAATACAAACAGGGTTTTTTCCAAGCGCAGTTTTGCGGCCATGGGGCTTCACCGGGCATTACTCGTTATTATTTATATAGCATATGGCGCTAAAAATAACATAAAAGGTCGGCGGCCTGCCGGGCCGGATGCAAAAAAAGCGTAAAGATTTGCCCGTGCTAAGCACCGGTAGAAAGGACGGCAGCTGGGAGGCAGCTGCCGAAGGGGGGCTCTAGAAATCCAGCTCCCACAGGTCGTCACAACCGAGTTCATCCCTGAGCCGCCGGCGCTCTAGCCGGTCTTCAAGACGGCGGCGCATCTCCAACTGCCGCTGATTACTGTCCTTGGTGTTTGAAGGCAGGGCCTCAGCCTGACCGGCGGAGTCGCCTTCGTCGTCTGTGAAGTTGTCGTCATCGTGGTCTACAGTCATAGCTTTACCTCACACGAAAAGCGCAGCAAACGAGCCACTCAGAAGACGTCGACGCCCTCTGTACTGCTCTTGGGCGCTATTTACCACAATTTTTTGACAGGACAAAGCTTTTTTCTTAGCGTTAGCGTAAGGGTTGTTTGAGCACTATGCTTTATCAAACGACTTTGTTCTGTCAGCGCGCTGGCCCCTGAATACTCTAGGGCATGAAACTGCTATAGTTGCCAGGCCCTCGAGGAGAATGCGGAATTGAAGAGACTATGACATCAAACAACAAAACTTGCGTGGGCTGGCGCGAATGGGTGATGTTTCCGGATTTTGGTCAATTTTATGTCAAGGCCAAAGTCGATACGGGCGCAAAGACCTCCGCACTGCACGCTTTTTTCGTGGAACCGTTTAGCCGCAGTGGCAACGACTGGGTGCGCTTTGGTCTGCATCCAAAACAGCATTCAAACGAGCCGGAGTACATTTGTGAGAGCCCGGTGCTCGACAGACGCACAGTGACCGACTCCGGCGGTCACAAAGAAGAGCGCTACGTGATTGAGACTGCTATCAGTATTGCCGGAAATACCCTGTTGACCGAAATGACCCTGACCAATCGAGAAACCATGCTGTTTCGCATGTTGCTCGGGCGCAATACCCTGAGCGGTCACTTTTTGGTCGACCCCGAATTGTCTTTTCTCTGTGGTGGCGACAAAACCTCAGCCCCAGACACCGAGCGCCGCTAAGACAAAGAGCCGGCGCGACACAAATTAGTTAGGACTCTAAATGAAAATTGCCATTCTATCTCGCAACAGTAAGCTCTACTCCACCCGCCGATTGATCCAGGCCTGCGAGGAGCGCGGCCATGAACCGCATGTAATCGACATATTAAAGTGCTACATGGACATCACTCCTTCCAAGCCGGCTATCTGGTATCGCGGGGTTCAACTCGAAGACTTTGATGCAGTGATTCCACGTATCGGTGCCTCAGTGACTCACTACGGCCTGGCGGTCATTCGGCAGTTTGAAATGATGGGTGTCTACTGTCTGACCGAGTCGGTCGCCCTGGGTCGCTCGCGGGACAAACTACGGGCCCTGCAGCTGTTGTCGCGCAAAGGCATCGGTATGCCGCGAACCAGTTTTGCGCACAATGTTCACAACACCAAAGAGCTGATCCAGCTGGTTGGCGGCGCGCCGCTGGTGGTCAAGCTCTGTGAAGGCACTCAGGGCCGCGGCGTAGTGCTGGCCGAGACAGCCAAAGCCGCCGAGAGTGTTATCGAGGCCTTTAGAGAGCTGCGCGCCGAGTTTCTGGTCCAGGAGTTCATCAAAGAGGCCGGCGGTAGCGACATCCGCTGCCTGGTGATAGGCAATAAAGTCATCGCCGCCATGCAGCGCACCGCACCGGAGGGGGAGTTTCGCTCCAACCTTCACAGAGGCGGCAGTGCCCAATTGGTAAAACTGCGGCCCAACGAACGCAGCACGGCCATCAAGGCGGCCCAGACCATGGGACTGAAAATCGCTGGGGTGGACATCCTGCGTTCATCGCGCGGCCCCTTGACGATGGAGGTCAACTCATCACCTGGGCTTGAGGGTATCGAGGGCGCCACTGGCCGCGATGTCGCCAGCGCGATCGTCCAATACATCGAAGAGAATGCCCGTCCCCACAACAACCGCACAAAGGGAAAAGGCTAGTGCCCAATAAAACCGTCTGCATCGGCGGGGAACAGATCGCACCCGGAGAAAGCCGCACTGTGGACATCCCACTGGCTGCAATGTACACACACACGGACGTGGGCCTGACCGTTCATGTGATTAACGGCAAGCGCCCCGGCCCCTGCCTGCTACTGACTGCCGTCGTGCATGGCGATGAAATCAACGGGGTGGAAATTATCCGGCGGGTGCTCGGCATTCGCGAATTGGCGAAACTGCGCGGCACCTTACTGGCGATTCCCGTGGTCAACGTGCACGGTTTTCTCAATCAGTCGCGCTACCTGCCCGACGGCCGCGACCTGAACCGCAGCTTTCCCGGAAGCCAGAAAGGGTCGCTGGCCGGGCGAGTCGCCTATACCTTGGCCAACGAAATACTCGGTCACTGCACCCATTGCATCGATCTACACACAGGCGCACGCCACCGCACCAACCTGCCGCAAGTGCGCGTGGACTTGTCGCAGGAGGAGACGCGCGACCTGGCCGTTGCCTTCGGCTCGCCGGTGGTGCTCGATGCCAAACTCAGGGAAGGCTCCCTGCGTCAGGCGGCCGCCGACCAGCAAATCCCGCTGCTTCTCTACGAAGCCGGTGAAGCCCTGCGTTTCGATGAATTCAGTATTCGGGCCGGTACTCGGGGAGTGATTAACGTGATGCGCGAGCTGGAAATGCTACCGCGCAAAAGCCGCTCGAAAAAGCCCTCCGACGTGGCCATTGCAGACGACAGCCGCTGGGTGCGCGCGCCCTGCAGCGGGGTGATGCGCACCATGGTCAGGCTCGGCGCCCGGGTCAAGAAAAAGACCATACTGGCCTATATCACCGATCCGGTCGGGCTGACCCAAGTACCCGTATATTCACCGGCCGAGGCCATTGTTATCGGGCTGACCAACCTACCTCTAATTCATGAGGGCGAAGCGCTGTTTCACCTGGCGAACTACAGCAAGCAAATCCACCAGGTGGCAGATCAGGTAGTGAGCTTTCACGATACTTTCGGTACCGCAGAGGATGAGGACGAGCCCTTTTTTATCGGTGAGGACGATTCACTGGAAAATTGACCGCGCTTTAAAGCCTTGGGCTGAGCCTAGGCAAAATCTTGCAGCGATACGACATTCCCGCCAAAATCAAATTCGCCCCGCGCGGTAAAATGACTGACAAACTGCGCGGCCGCCATGGGCTTGGCGTAGTAGAAACCTTGAGCCTGATCACAGCCCTGTTCGCACAGCCATTTGACCTGATGTTCCTGCTCCACGCCCTCGGCCACCACAGTCAATTGCATATTGTGCGCGAGTCCAATAATCGACTTGGCGATAGCGGCATCGTTTTGGTCCAGGGGTAAGTCGTGGATAAAGCTGCTGTCGATTTTTAACTTATCGATGGGAAAACGCTTGAGATAAGCCAGAGAAGAATAGCCGGTGCCGAAATCGTCAATCGACAATTGCAGCCCCATCTGGTTGAGTTGGTTGAGCTGGTTAATGGTTTCACTGGCATGCTCCATGGCGCAGCTTTCGGTAATTTCCAGCTCCAGATACTGAGCGGGCAAGCCCGTTTCACGCAAGACGCTGGCGACTTTGCCCGGAAAGTCGCGCTGGCGAAACTGACGGGTAGACAAGTTTACCGCCATTTGCGGCACATTAAGGCCCGCGTCAATCCAACTTTTTTGCTGCTGACAGGCCGCTTTTAATACCCACTCCCCCAGAGGTACGATCAAACCCGTTTCCTCTGCCAGAGGGATAAAGTGTGCCGGGGAGACCAGCCCCCGCTCGGGGTGTTGCCAGCGCACCAAGGCTTCCACACCGGTCAGAGCGCCGCTCGCCAGGTCGATTTGCGGCTGGTAATGCAGGATCAGTTGGTCTTGCTCAATGCCTCGGCGCAGATCGTTCTCCAGCAGCAAGAAGTTAACCGCCGAGGCGCTCATACCCTTGGCGTAAAACTGACAGTTGTTTTTGCCAGCCTCCTTGGCTTTATACATGGCAATGTCGGCGTTTTTTAATAGCTCGTCGGTGTCTTCACCATCGGTGGGATAAACGCTGATCCCGATACTGGCGGTAATAGAAATATCGTGACCGGCGATCTCCATTGGTCTGGACAGTTGGGCCAGCAACTTATTGGCGACAAAACGCACGTCTTCAAGGTCATGCACACCCTCAAGTAGCACCACAAACTCATCACCACCGAGGCGGGCCACAGTATCCATATCGCGCACGCCGTCGTTCAAACGACCGGCAATAGCTTTCAGAAGAAGGTCGCCCGAATCGTGCCCGAGGCTGTCGTTGATGTTTTTGAAACGGTCCACATCCAACAGCATCAGAGCCAGCTTACTGCTGGCGCGCTGGGCACGGGCGATACCGTGGTTGATCCGGTCGTAGAACAAGGAGCGATTGGGCAAAGAGGTCAAAGCGTCGTGAAAGGCCAGGTAATTCAGCCGTGACTGCTGCTCGCGCAAGGCGCTCTCCGCGAGTTTGCGATCTGACACATCGGTGCATATGGTGCAGACCCCAAAGACTTCCTCGCTCTTGTCACTCAGGGGAAACTTGACCATCAGGTAAGTGTGCAAACTGCCGTCTTTATGCAGTAGCTCCACTTCGGTTTCAAACGGCCTGCCACTGTCGAGCGCCGCAGCCTCTACCGATTTGAGTGACTCAACCAGCTCCTTGGGGTAAATATCGTAAGCGTTTTTGCCGATCAAAGAACCGTCTTCAATATTGGCTAGCTGCTTGTAGTGGTCGCTGGCCATGACGACATTGCCGTTGAGATCTTTCACCGCGATTAACGCCGGCGAGTAGCGCAGGATGGCATTGAGGTAGGTTTCACTCGCCCAGAGTGCCCGCTCCGTCATGCGGCTGCGCTCGCTCTGTTCGGCGAAACGCTGCATATCCAGCATCTGCCGCGCCACCAGCGAACTGATCAGCCAGACGGGCTCAAGTTCCTGGACCAAGGCCGAGAGTTCTGCCGCATCCAGACTGGCCTCTATATAAAAGGCGGCTATGGTTTGGCCACACTCCTCGATCGGTTGCAGCATGGCGCTTTGGTAAGTGCCGCCCGGCAATTGTTCAGGATCGAAGTAGACAGGCTCGCCCCGCCCATAGGCACGCTCGATAAGGTCGACCGGCAGGTTGCGAGAGTTGGATAATGGCGAGCTCAGACCACGCGGCTCGACATTGCCGGCGGCATCGCGCCGGGCCAGAGCCTCGAGTAACAGATTGCCGTCGTTGTCCAGCACAACGGCTACGCGGGTAATGCCCGACCGACCGGCTACCATGCCCGCCAGGCGCTCCGCTATCTGCTTATGATTCAGCCGCTTAAACAACTGCTGATACTTTTTAATCAGCTCAGCGGCACTTTGTTTTTGTTGCATACCTTCCCACAGCAGACGAACATTTCGCAATGCTTCCACCCCGGCGATCCAAACACGCTCAGCCCTAATATGGCCAGAGGCGCTGTCGCAACAAGCGAGAGCGGAAGACTGTAACGCTACCTTGCTCTGTGGCGATACCAGCCGAAGCCGGTTACCCCCAATTTTCCTTACCCCGACATTCGAAGAGCCGGCCACGCTGACGTCTGGATCTATCAGTAACAGGCGTCGACAAGAGGCTGGCCTGGGGCACTGTTATGCCTAAGTCATTCTTTATGAGGGCTATTAATAACCCCAATTTATTAGAATACACCCGAGGACGCAAGCGCCGGCCTGAAAGTATTTTTACTTCGTCTATTTTATGCGCATAAAACGTCCAGCAGAGCCTCAGGCATTAGACTGATTGGCACTTAAAGCAACAAAAAAACGACTTTTAGCCTATAAAAAGAAGATTAACGTGCCATTTTGGGCGATCAAAGGGCCTTATGAGTGGCGTATGGCAATAAGCGCTCGCGTCAGAGGAAGGCAGCGGTTAAAAAACGACCCCATCTGACGCTATACTCACTTTGAGTACCTCTTTATAAAGCAATAACCATAATCAAGCGGCAAAACAGGGACGATCCCGCCACACTAAACACCGGGATCCACACATGAAAAAGCAGGTTCCATTTGTTGGCGAAGAATTTTTCTCCCGCGATGCAGCAACTTCGCAAGAGGGCAGCGACAGCGAATTGATCGAGCAGTTGCTGGAGGCTGAGCTGGAAAACAGCAGCTGGGATGATCTGGTCCCAGCCAGCGCCAAGGCGCGCAATACCCGGGTGCGCGCGAGTGTCACCCGCCCGGAAGGTAAGCCTCGGGAGCAGCCTAGCGCTTCGAAGACACGGATCGATTGGCGTCCGATCAACAATGGCCACAGCATTAAAATCAGTGTGCACGGCAACATCGATCTAGCCGCCATGCGCCAATGGCGCCAGCTGCTGCGCGAAACGGCGGGCAATGGCGTGCACCAGTTCGAATTTGATTTGCGCGAAACCGAGGTACTGAGCCTGGCCGGCTTGGCCATGCTGCTGCTGTTCAAAGACAATAAACAGGCGGGCAGCCGGGATATCAGCCTCAACCAATGCAATCGCAGCCTTTACCAGCGCCTATCCTGGAGCGGGCTGACCCGCGAGTTTATCGTGCGCCCACGGCGGGATTTGTAGAATAGCTCAGCTGGACATAATTCTGTCGAGGGCGGCCAGCAGTGCCTGCATATCACTGTCTGAGCCAATACTGATCCGCAGGTAATCGCTGATTCTGGGTTTGTTGAAATAGCGCACCAGTATTTTCTCACGCCTCAGCGCTTCTGCCAGTGACTCCGCGCTCAGTGACTCTGGGGGGCGAGCCAACAAAAAGTTAGCCTTGGACGGTAAAACCTCAAATCCGCGCTCACGCAAACCCTGCTCGGTTTCCTTGCGGGTGCTGATCACCTTTCGGCAACACTCATCGAAATAGTCACGGTCTTGCATGGCGGCGGTCGCCGCCAGCTGGGCGATGGCATCCAGAGGGTAGGAATTAAAGGAGTTCTTTACCCGTTCCAGTGCGTCGATGAGCGAGGGCTGACCGATGGCAAAGCCGACGCGCATACCCGCCAGAGCACGGGATTTGGAAAAGGTCTGCACCACCAACAGGTTATCGTAGCGCGAAACCAACTCCACCGCAGAGCGCGCACCGAAATCCACGTAAGCCTCATCGACCACCACCAGTGACTCGGTGTTATCCCGCAGCAGAGACTCGATCTGCTCAAGAGGTGTTTCCAGCCCCGTCGGCGCGTTGGGGTTGGGAAAAATAATACCGCCGTTGCTTTGGCGATAATCCGCGAGGTCGATGCGAAAGTCGTCCGCCAAAGGCAGGATTTTTGCCTCGATTCCGAACAGCTCGCAGTACACCGGGTAGAAGCCGTAGGTGATGTCCGGATACAAAATGGGTTCTGGCTGCTGGAAAAACGCCATAAAAGTCTGCGCCAAAACTTCATCTGAGCTGTTGCCCGCAAACACGTAGTCAGGCTCCACGCCGTAATATTCAGCGATAGCGCCGCGCAGGGCACTGGCGTTGGGGTCCGGATAGTAGCGCAACCGCTGGATAACACTGCGGGTGATGACATCAACCACGCTCGGAGATGGCGGGTAAGGACTCTCATTGGTATTGAGTTTTATCAACCCTTCCACCTGCGGCTGCTCGCCGGGCACATAGGGCTCAATGGTGCGAACCACGTCACTCCAGTATTTGGTCATGGGGACTCCGGGAAAACAAAAGCGCAAGTATATCGCGTTCAGCGTTCAGCGTTCAGCGTTCAGCGTTCAGCGTTCAGCGTTCAGCGTTCAGCGTTCAGCGTTCAGCGTTCAGCGTTCAGCGTTCAGCGTTCAGCGTTCAGCGTTCAGCGCGATTATACGTTATCATCCTCGGCCTCAGTGATGACTGCCCGAGGAAGCCCCATGTTTGACCGTCTACCCCGCCTTAATCCCGACCCTATTCTCGGGTTGAGTGCCGCCTATCGCAGTGACCCCAACCCCCTCAAAGTCGACCTGGGTGTCGGCGTCTACAAAACCGAAGCGGGGGAAACACCGGTACTGGCTTGTGTCAGTCAGGCGGAGGCCGCCTTGCTCGAAGAACAGACCACCAAAGTCTACACCCCCCCTGCCGGTATTGAAGGCGCCAATCGCGCCGCCGCGCAATTGGCTTTCGGCGCAGATCACAGCGTTTTAACTGACGGCCGGGTCGCCACTGTGCAAACCCCCGGGGGTTGTGGCGCCTTGAGGTTAGCGGCCGAATTGATTGCCAAGGCAAAACCCGATGCCCGCGTCTGGGTAAGCACCCCCACCTGGGCCAATCACATCCCGTTGCTCGGCAGTGCAGGACTTACCCTGCGCGAATATCCCTATTATGACTTTGAGCGCCACTGCATTGACTTTGATGCCATGTATTCTGCGCTGGAGCACGCCGGCAAGGACGACCTCGTGCTCTTGCATGCTTGCTGCCATAACCCCAGCGGCGCCGACCTGACTCAGGCGCAGTGGCAGGCCCTGACCGAGCTGGCCGAGACTCGCGGATTTACCCCGTTTATCGATATGGCCTACCAAGGCTTTGGCCAGGGATTAGAAGAGGATGCATTCGGCTTGAGGCTGATGGCAGAGCGACTGCCAGAACTGGTACTGGCCACCTCCTTTTCGAAAAACCTGGGCCTGTATCGCGAGCGAGCGGGCAGCCTGAGCATTGTCAGCAACAGCCCCACGGGAGCGGAGGCGGTACTCAGTCAGACGCTAAGCCTGGCTCGGGGTCTTTACTCCATGCCGCCATCTCATGGCGCCGCTATCGTCGAGCGGGTGTATCACGACGACGCATTGCGCGGCTTGTGGCTGAGCGAACTGGCCCAAATGCGCGAACGTATTCACTCACTGCGAGAGAAACTGGTGCAGGCACTCAACAGCCGCCAGTCACAACGCGACTTTGGCTTCATCGCGCACGAACAGGGTATGTTTAGCTTTCTCGGGCTCAGCCAACCACAGGTAGCGCGCCTGAAAAGCGAGTTCAGCGTGTATATGACGGACAACAGCCGGATTAACCTGGCGGGTATTAACACGAGTAACCTCGAGTACGCGGCGGACGCCATCAGCGCCGTTCTCTGAGGCTGAGGGCGAAGTGCAGGCAAGGATGCCAGAGAGCGGCCTTCTATAGAGGCTGCCGTTTTATGCCAATTCGGCATATTTCGCCACATTCAAGAACATGTGATAAACGTCTACTATTAAAGGACTTCTGATGTTTTGATCGGGCGAGCGGAGCAAACGTGGCACAGCACTACTATCTGGAAGGCTATACAGGGGACAGCCTGCGCTCACGCCGCTATGAATTGATCAAATTCCCATCGGTGGTCGGTCGCCACGCCGACTGTGATTTGCAACTGAACATGGAGAGTATTTCCCGCCAGCACGCCCGCTTTGAACTCTCGGGGGATAAACTGATCCTCACCGACCTCGGCAGCACCAATGGCACGTTCGTCAACCGTCAGTGCATCAAGCGGCCCACTGAAATCGAAGCCGGTTTTGTGTTGCATCTGGGTGATCACGAGTTTCGCCTGATGGTCGAACTGGCGCCGCAAACCCAGGCGGCGCGTGACTCCACCCGCGTCGGCATCGGCAATCTGCCCAATCAGTTTCCCCTGCACACCCGCGAGTTCTTTGAGCTGCTGCAAAGACGCCAGGTGCGCGGATTCAAACAGCTGATTGCCAAAAACGACGGCTCGCCGTTCGCCTTTGAGTTGCTGGGGCGCGGCACTCATCCGGTACTGGGTGAGAGCCCTGGCGCACTGTTCAATCTCGCCGAAACGCTCGACTCGGAAGTCGCTCTCAGCCGCCTGTTTCGCGAATGCTGTTTTGAAGACGCGGCCAGGGCCAACCTCCAGGTACCTCTGTTCTTTAACACACACCCCAGTGAATCCAATGACTTTGACACCCTACTGGCGGAACTCACCCGATTGCGGACGCTCTTTCCCAGACTGCAGCTGATCTTTGAAGTGCATGAGGCGGCCATTACTGATCTGGACGCCATGGCCGAGGTGCGCCGCTCCCTGAACCACTTGAATATTGGCCTCGCCTACGACGACTTCGGCGCCGGCCAGGCCCGCTTACTGGAGGTCGTGGAAGTACCACCGGATTACCTGAAATTTGATATTGCCCTGGTGCGCAATCTGGACAGCCCCAACAGCGGCCGCTACCAGTTACTTTCCACCCTCAACAGCCTGATCAGCGGTCTGGGCATTAAAACCCTCGCCGAAGGCGTGGAAACCGAGCAAACCGCTCAGTTGTGCCGGGACATCGGTATCGACTTTATTCAGGGTTTTCTCTACGGCAGACCAGAGCCGATTATTGAGGACTAGTTGTCTCTTCCGGTGGCGCCAATGCAGGCTCGCCATTCACTTTCAGAACAGCGCGCTGCAGCATCAGTGAGTTCGGGTAAGTGACAGTATTATCGTCGTCCAGGCGGACGATAACGTGAAACATGGTAATCTCGGTAATGACGCCGCACAATTTGGCATCGGGGTCCAACACTTGAATACGGTCACCTACCCGGTAGGGAAAACCAAAAAAGATAATCACGCTGGCAGTGATGTTGCTCAAAATGGACCACTGCGCGAAAAGCGCAATACCCACTACCGCAAAAATAGACGATAAGAATAAGGCGACGTCGCCATACCCCAGCCCCATCAAAAGGCAGATTACTGCGACAACGCAAAACAGCAGGGCAAATCGGGTAATCTTGGTAATGTACTCCACCCGAAACTCGCTGACAGATCGCTTGGCCGCCAAATCGCGCACCAGGCGCTCCACCAGGCGGGACATCAGCAAAAAGAAAACGATGCAACAGCTAATCAACAACACTTTTAGCACTGGCTTACTCCTAGGAACACTTGTACTCTAGCATCAGGTGGTACTTGCAAAGCGCGCAACACCTGTACTGGCTAAACATCATTAAACAGAGGCTCCTTTGAAACCTCTTTGTATTGCCCACAGAGGCTGCACTGCGGCCGATCGTCCGGAAAACTCCCTTGCGGCTGTCGAGGCGGCGCTCGCCTTTGGCGTCGATGGTATCGAAGTGGATTTGTGGTTTCTACACAATCGCTTCTGGATCACCCACGATCGCTTTATCGACACCATGTCCGGAAACAAACAACTGATTACCAGCCTGAGTCGCACCGAGCTGGAAGCCCAGACACTCAGCAACGGCGAACCCCTGGCAGACCTGCCGGAGCTTTTGCGTTTAGTGCAGGGGCGCTGCCTGCTGAACCTCGAGCTGAAAAACAGTGGCGGCAGCACACTTTTAGCCAAAGCGCTCGATGATTTTCGGCAAGAGTCAGCTGCGGAGCTCGACCACATTGTGATCTCCAGCTTCAATCATCACGAGCTTTTCGCCTGTCGCCAGCAACTGCCAAACATCAAGCTTGGCGTGCTGCTCGAAGGCCTGCCTCTGAATTACGCCGCCTGCGCCGAGCCGCTCAAGCCCTACTCTTTTAACAGCGCCGTGTCCTGGCTGAGCAGAGCTCTGACAGACGATGTTCATGCCCGGGGCTTTAAGCACTGGGTGTACACCGCCAATGTTCCCGCCGACTGGCAGTGCATTCTCGACTATGACATCGACGCCTGCTTTACCGACCGGGCTGCCGAGTTTACTGCCTACTGCCAGGACCCAGCTGCCGGCACATCACATTGACCCACTGGCCTCCAAGGCGCACACGCCGCACGCGCTGCCATCCC
Organism: Gilvimarinus algae; assembly: GCF_030518215.1. Lineage (GTDB taxonomy): Bacteria > Pseudomonadota > Gammaproteobacteria > Pseudomonadales > Cellvibrionaceae > Gilvimarinus > Gilvimarinus algae. Next base: position 112,454 of record NZ_JAULRT010000062.1, on the reverse strand, counting down.
CGGCGCTGATAGTAATCTGTTTTCTCGGTCGCCGTTAGCCAGAGGCTGTCCAGGCCCAAACCGAGCGTATGGTCCACCACAGTATCAATCAGGAATGATGCCAGACCGAGTCCGCGAAATTCAGACTCCAAGTATAAATTACTCAGCCACAGCGGCGTATCCGGCGCCAGCGCTTGGCCCGCACCGCCCACGTGATAACTGATCAGGCTGACGCAACCGACTGCCGCACCCGCTTGCCTGTCGACGACTACCCAGGTTCGCGGAACGCTCTGCTCCACCGACAAGTGCTGAGAAAGTCTTTCTCGCCGACGCTCGTAACGACTGTTTAGACCCTGGCGCAAACACTCTTTGTGATGCCAGCGGGCGATGGTATCGACACTGTGGGGACACAGTGCCAAATCTGCAATCGCAAAACGCTCAACAGCGCCCGACTCACCCCTGCTGGGCGCCAAACCACTGGACCTGCTCACCGTGCGCCTGCTTGTCGGCGTGATAAGACGAGCGCACCAGCGGCCCACAAGCGGCGTGCTTAAAGCCCAGTTGCTCTGCCAGCTGAGTGTACTCGGCAAATTCGTCCGGATGGACGTAGCGATCCACCGGCAAATGGTCTTTGGAGGGTTGTAAGTACTGGCCAATGGTGATCATATCAATCTGGTGCTCGCGCATATCGCGCATCACCTGAATAATTTCTTCCTTGGTTTCACCCAGCCCCACCATAAGACCGGACTTGGTCAACACATCCGGGCGGCGCTTTTTATATTCAGCGAGCAGCTTTAGGCTCCACTGGTAGTTCGCGCCGGGTCGAGCTTGCCGATAAAGGCGCGGTACCGTTTCCAGATTGTGGTTAAACACATCGGGCGCCTCTTTTTCCAAAATATCCAGCGCCGGCTCCATGCGACCGCGAAAGTCCGGTGTCAAGATCTCTACTTGCAACTGAGGGGAACGCTGCCGCGCTTCGCGTATACAGTCGGCAAAATGCCCGGCGCCACCGTCGCGTAGATCGTCGCGATCTACCGAGGTGATCACCACGTACTTGAGCCGCAACTCGGCGATGGCATTGGCCAGGTGCGCTGGCTCTTTTTCATCCAGAGGGTTAGGTTTGCCGTGTCCTACATCGCAGAAAGGGCAGCGACGGGTACAAATGTCGCCCATAATCATAAACGTGGCCGTGCCACCGGAGAAACACTCTCCGAGATTGGGGCAATTCGCCTCCTCGCAAACCGAGGACAAGCCATTTTTGCGCAGTAATTTTTTTATGCGATCCACTTCCGGCGACGCGGGCACCCGCACCCGGATCCAGTCCGGCTTGCGCGGAGTCTCGACCGCATCCGAGGCAATGACCTTGACCGGAATCCGCTCGACCTTGTCCGCATCGCGCAGCTTTTCACCTTGCTTGTGGCGACGGGTACGTTTAACCGGTTGGATATCGGGAATCTCTGTGGTCATAAACAACTCTTTCAATGGTTACTGCGGTGTCGACAGGCCCTAAATGGCCGCGGGGCGATAGCACGTGGCGGGCATTATACCGGTTTTGTCGCCCAGTTTCTGTACAAAACAGCTGACCCACTGCCGACCGACTGAGCCAATATCCGGTGCCTGCCCCAGCAATCTCGCCATATCCGTCATGGCCAGGCCCGGATAGCCGCAGGGGTTAATTCGGGCGAAGGGCGCCAGATCCATATCCACATTGAGGGCAAGACCGTGAAAGCTGCAACCGCGCCTCACTCTGAGCCCCAGCGAGGCTATCTTGGACTCACCTACGTAAACGCCCGGGGCGTCCGGCCGGGCACGGGACGGAATGCCGTAGTCGGCCAGCAGCTGCACCAAGGATGTTTCGAGAAGGTTGACCAGATCCCTGACGCCGATTTTGCAACGCCGCAAATCCAGCATCAGGTAGGCGACCAACTGACCGGGACCGTGATAAGTGACTTGCCCGCCCCTGTCAGATTGCACCAGCGGTATGTCGCCCAGCATTAGTAAGTGCTCACCTTTGCCGGCTTGCCCCTGAGTAAACACCGGAGGATGCTCCACCAGCCAGAGCTGATCCTCGTCATCCTCGCCACGCTGGCTGGTGTAATCAGACATGGCGCGCCAGACAGACTCGTAATCGCGGCGCCCGAGCTCGTGAACAATAAGAGTGTGGTCGGGCATCAGAGTACGATTTTAACAGCGGGGTGAGCGCGCAAGTCCTTGTGAATGGTCTCCAGCTGTGCGATACCCGTGGCGGTAATGTAAACGGTCACCGACTGGTAGCGCCCTTTACCGCTGTCGCGCACGGTAATTTTGCCGGCATCGAAGCCCGGAGCATGGTTTTCCATCACCTCAAGCACCAGCGAGTAAAGCGTCTCACCGGCATCGCCCAGTACCTTAATCGGGTAGTCCGGGCAGGGAAACTCAATTTTGGGGGGATTTTGCTCTGACATGCGGCCTCGTCGTCTGAAAACTGGGCCGCATTATATCAGATTGACCTGGAGGCTAACTCAGCAGGCCGGTTATAAACAGCTTGATGGCATCGATCAGGCGAGCGATAAAGCCCGCCTCCTCAACGGCAGCCGCCGCGACAGCGGGCACCTCGGCGAGAGTCTCACCATCAAGGCTGAGCGTCAACGTACCCACCTGCTGGCCCTGAGTCACCGGGGCCTTGATGGTATCGGGCAGACTGAGGTCGGCCTTCAGCTGATCCCGACTGCCACGGGGAATGGTCAGAACGATGTCTTCCGCCACCGAAAGCGATAAGGTATCCGACTCGCCATACCAGATTCTCGCACTCTCAAGCGTCTCCCCCGCTTTGTAAGCGGTAGCGTTTTCGTAGTACCGAAAGCCATAAGCCAAGAGCTTCTGGGTTTCGGCAGCACGCGAATCCTCGCTACTGGTGCCCATCACCACCGAAATCAGACGCATGTCACTGCGCTCAGCAGAGGCCACTAAACAATAACCAGCCTCTTCCGTGTGTCCGGTTTTAAGCCCGTCCACCGAACTGTCGCGAAATAGCAGACGGTTGCGGTTGGGCTGGTTGATGTCGTTGTATTCAAAATATTTTTCGGCGTACAGCGGATAATAAGAAGGGTGATCGTTAATAATCGCTTCAGCCAGTATGGCCAGATCGCGCGCCGTGGTGAGATGGCCCTCAGCCGGCCAGCCGGTCGAATTGACATAGTGAGTATTCGTCATACCCAGCAACTCGGCCGTCTGGTTCATCACATCGGCAAAAGCGTCTTCACCGCCGGCAATGTGCTCAGCCAAAGCGACACTGGAATCGTTCCCGGACTGCACGATCACACCCCGCAGGAGATCCATGACCGATACTTGGGTCCCCTCGCGGACGAACATCTTCGAACCGCCCATTTGCCAGGCCTTAACACTGATGTTCACCATGTCCTGCTCACCCAATCGGCCGTGCTCAAGCTCGTTGGTGACGATATAGCTGGTCATCATTTTGGTGAGGCTGGCGGGGGGCAACTGCTCATCGGCGTTGTGCTCCACCAGAACTTTACCGGTGGTGGCATCGAGCAACAAATAGGCGGATGCCGCCAGCTGGGGTGGAGCCGGAATCAGCACTTGTTGTGCATGAGTGGCCAGGGAAAGAGCAAAAACACCAATAAAAGCGATAAATTTGGAAAACATGTGTTGTCAGGTCTGGTTAGTGAGTTCAAACGGTTGGTAAGAGCTGGCAGTTTACCCCAAGCGGCCGCGAGCGGCGAATTCATTGCACTGTATGGCTGGAATATATCCCAGCTTTGGGAAGCAGTGCTTTTACCCGGTTCACAGCCTGTTCGTCCGCCAGGGGTCCTATACGAACTCTATAGAGTGCCTTTGCCGCCAAAAATTCACTGACAAAGACACGTGCTCCCGTCGCCTTGGCCACTTTGTCCCGCAGGGCTTTGGCACTGGCAGCCGAACTGAAGGCTCCCACTTGCAGATAAATGCCGTCGGATTCGGTGGCCGGCCGGTCTAGAGGGCGCAGTGGTGGCGGCGGAGTATCGCCGGGGATCACAATTTCCACCTCCACTGGGCCAGTGCCCGTCTGGGTAATCCCGAGGCGTTGAGCGGCCGCATAACTGAGATCAATAATTCTTCCAGCGTGAAAGGGTCCGCGATCATTGACCCGGACCACCACGCTGCGACCGTTGTCCAGATGGGTCACCCGCACATAGGAAGGTATTGGGAGTGTCTTGTGCGCCGCGGTCATGGCATACATATCGTAGACCTCGCCGTTGGATGTGTTATGGCCGTGAAATTTTTTCCCGTACCACGACGCCGTGCCTCGCTCTTTGTAATTGGTTTCGTCTTCTATCAAATAGTAGGTCTTACCGAGCACCGTATAGGGGTTTTTGTTTCCCGCTCGGGTGCGCGGCTCGACTCTGGGTACGGCATCGGGCACGTGAGACAAGTCCACTGCACGCTCCGGCCCTTTGTCCTGATCCAACTCGTAGCGCGACTCTTGTGGTGAGTGCGGTGACGAACAGGCACTCAAGAGTCCGATGAGTGCCAATGCTACACAAACCTTGCCAAACTGAGTCTCGCTCACGGATCCTCCTGCACTAAGTCACTGCCCTTTCGCAAAATAGCCTGCGCCAATTGATGGACCGCCAGGGCGTACATGGCACTGCGGTTGTAGCGAGTGATCACATAAAAATTGGTGAACGTCAGCCAGTACTCTTCACCCAGCGGGCCGTCGAGCGCAATGGCATTGGCCAGATCTGTCTCAAGCACCTCGAACACGGGGGTCAGACCAGATTCTGTCCAAAAAGAAACCGGCTGCTCGGGCTTGGCAATGGCGCTGGGCAGAGGACCAATGTCCTTCTGCTCGGGCCTTGCACGCACAGCCACATAAGCGCCCGGCTGCCAGCCGTGGCGGACAAAGTAATTGGCCACTGAGCCTATGGCATCGGTCGGATTATTCCAGATATCCGGCCAGTCATCACCGTCAAAGTCGATGGCGTAGCTTCGGTAGCTCGACGGCATAAACTGACCCAACCCCATTGCGCCGGCGTAAGAGCCTTTGTTCTGCATGGGATCCTTGCCGTGTTCGCGCATCAACAGCAAGTAATGCTCGAGCTCGCGGGTAAAAAAATCACTGCGCGGCGGGTAATCAAAGGCGAGCGTGGAAAGGGCATCCATGACGCGATAGCTGCCGGTGATACGCCCGTAATAAGTCTCGACCCCGATAATCGCCACAATATACTCCGCGGGCACCCCCAGCTCACGTTCGGCCTTGCGAAAAGCGCTGTGATGCTCGCGCCAGAAGGCTACCCCTTGGTCGATACGCTCTTCGGTGAGAAACAGTTTGCGATACTCTGCCCAGCTCTTGGTCTTTTCGGCCGGGCGCGCAATGGCCTCGAGAATCGACGTACTCTTTTCCACCTTGGCAAACAGCGCCATTAACTCAGCTCGCTCAAAGCCGTGCTCGGCGACCATGGCATCGACAAACTCCTGGGCCTCGGGGCTCTGGCGATAGTCGGCATGGGCGAGCGTTGCGAGAAGCCCCGAAGCAATGCCGAGAGCGGCGATTAAAAAGCGCTGTACTTTCTTCATAGAAATAATGGCCCTGGGGTTACCCTCATAAAACCGACAGTTTCATCAACGAGTTACGCGCTTGGGCTCTGTGGCAATCGCCATCAATATCCCAAAGCCGGTCATCAGTGTCACAATGGAGGTACCCCCCTGACTCACCAGAGGCAGGGGCACTCCTACCACTGGCAGCAAGCCAGACACCATGCCGATATTAACAAACACGTATACAAAAAACGTCAGAGTAATGCTCGCGCCGAGCAGCCGGCCAAAGCTGTCCTGCGCACGTAGAGCAATCGTCAGTCCACGCAGGACCACCAGCAGGTAGAGCCCGAGCAGGATAAGCACGCCAATCAACCCGAACTCCTCGGCGAGAACCGCAATAATAAAGTCCGTGTGCCCCTCTGGCAGAAAATCCAGGTGAGACTGAGTCCCCTGCAGCCACCCCTTACCCGGGACACCGCCCGAGCCAATCGCGGTTTTCGACTGAATAATATTCCAGCCTGCTCCCAGACGATCATCCTCCGGGTTCAGTAGCGTCAGAACTCGGCGCTTTTGATAATCGTGCAAAACAAACTGCCACAAAGGCCATAAGCTGAGCAATAAAGCGCCAATCGCAGCAAAAATATACCGCCAGGAGAGCCCAGCGAAAAACAGCACCATCAAGCCCGAAGCTGCTACCAGGATAGAGGTCCCCAAATCCGGCTGCTCGATGATCAACACCACGGGAATCGACACCAACACCAGGGTCCAGAAAATATGCTTAAAGACAGGCGGCAAGTGTCTTTGGCCGAGGTAAGCCGCTATGGCAACCGGCATGGCAAGTTTCATAAACTCGGAGGGCTGAAAACGAAAACCGCCAATGCTGAGCCAGCGCTGGGCACCTTTCGCCCCCACCCCGTAAAAGACCACCAGTAGTAAGAGCCCCACGCCAACCACATAGGCCCAGGGTGCCATGCGCCGCATAAAATGCACAGGCACCTGGGCCACCACCATCATGGCGACAAAGGCAATCACAAAATAGACCCCCTGCCGCTTGATGGTCCCGAGGGACTGGTCGCTGGCACTGAATAGCACCACCAAGCCGCCGGCGCTGATGGTCAGCAGCAGCAGCAATAACCAGAAATCCAGATGCAGCCTCTGCTGCAAGCGATCGCGTTTTCGCAAAGCGCGATCGGACTCGGGCAAGCGGCGCAAAAAATCCTGATTGGGCATCATTCGGTCTCCCGCAAGAGCCAGGCATCAAACACCCGCCGCGCCACCGGAGCAGCCGCACCGGAACCGGACTCTGCATTTTCAACCAATACCGCCACCGCAATCTGCGGATCTTCCAGCGGCGCAAAACCCACAAACAACGCATGATCCCGGTTGCGCTCGGACAGCGCCTCAGAGTCGTATTTCTCGCCCTGGGCAATAGCCACCACCTGAGCGGTACCTGTTTTTCCCGCCATTCGATAGGGCGCTCCCCGGCGGATGCGCTGCGCCGTGCCATGCACGCCGTGCACGACCTCTTCCATGGCCTCAATAATGACATTCATGTGTTCTTCGCTGACAGACACCTCCCCCAGTAACTCCGGTGGCCGCGGTTCACCGCCAACGCTAGCAACCATCTGCGGCCGATAGTGTTTGCCGCGGCTGGCGAGTGTGGCCACCATTACGCCAAGCTGCATGGGCGTAGCCAAAACGTCGCCCTGGCCGATGGCCACGTTCAGGCTGTCGCCGGGAAACCAGGGCAGACCACGAGCACCGCGCTTCCAGTCTCGCGAGGGCCAAAGCCCCCGACGCTCGTTGGGCACATCAATGCCGGTTTTTTCTCCTAGCCCGAACTGATAACCAAAGCTGTGCATGTCGTCGATGCCCATCCGGTGGCCCAAATCGTAGAAATAGGTATCGCAGGACTCCGCAATCGCCTGCTTCAAGTCAACCTTGGTACCGTGCCCCTGGCGCTTCCAGTCGCGGTAAAACCGTGAATCGTTCTTTAACCGGTAGTAGCCTGGGTCGTAAATCGTGTCCTCGGGAGTAACCACCCCGAAGTGCAAGCCCGCCATACCAACCACCGGCTTGATAGTGGACCCCGGCGGGTACTGCCCCTGCAAAAAACGATTAAACAGTGGCAAATCCGCCGACTGATTGAGCGCCCGATAGTCTTTAAAACTGATACCTGTGACAAACAGATTGGCATCAAAGCTCGGCGCACTGGCCGCCGCGAGTATACCGCCGGTTTTGACATCCACCGCCACCACTGCACCGCGATTGTCTTCAAGGGCGGCGAACGCCTCGCGCTGCAGCTCAGTATCCAAATGCAACACCAGATCTTTGCCGGGCTTGGGGTCACCGCTTTCCAAGACGCGCAGCACTCGGCCCCGGGCATTGGTTTCCACGTTTTGATAGCCCACCTCGCCCAACAGCTGCGTTTCGTAAGCTTTTTCCAGACCGATTTTGCCAATGGAGTGGGTGCCGGAGTACTGTTGGTACTCCTCCTCAGTAAAGCCCGCCAACTCACGCTCATTGATCCGCCCGACGTAGCCAATGGTGTGGGCAAACATTTCGCCGTGCGGGTAGTAGCGCACCAACTGGGCGTGCACCTCCACCCCGTCAAGGCGAAATTCGTTGACCGCCAGGCGGGCGATTTCGTCCTCCGTCAGGTTATAGCGCAGGGGAACCGCGTCGAAAGGACGGCGGCGCTGGCGCAACTGGTCGTTAAATTTTTCAATATCATTGGGGGTGATAGTCACCAAATCGGACAATAGCTCCAGCGTATGGCCGAGATCTTCAACCCGCTCGTGAACCACTGACAGGGTGTAACTGGCGCGATTCTCGGCCAACAGTTCGCCGTCGCGATCGTAAATCAACCCGCGGGTGGGGGCGATGGGCAAGACGTGGACGCGGTTGCGATCGGACTGGGTGACATAGTCCTCATGATGTGTCACTTGCAACGAGTAAAAGCGCACCACCAGCAAAGCGGTAAGAAGCACAATCACCACACCGGCGAACAGGGCTCGCGAGAAGAATAGCCTCGCTTCGCGGTGGTGATCTTTAAACTGGCGCGCTTCAGACATAGCGAATTCTTGCGGGGCCCGTGATGGCGAATCTGTGTATTGTATGGTTGTTATTTGTGGTAGGGATGGTTGTTTAATACCGTCCAAGCTCGGTACAACTGCTCCATTAGCAATACCCGCACCAGCGGATGGGGCAACGTCAATGCCGATAGCGACCAACGCTGATCGGCCACGCGCAGCACTGCCGGAGCCAAGCCATCAGGCCCGCCTACCACCAGGCTAACGCCGCGCCCCTCCATACGCCAGCCGGCCAACTCGGCGGCCAGCTGCTCTGTACTCCAGCTTTTGCCCTTTACATCCAGCGCAATGACTTTATCGCCTTTGCCAATGGCCGCCAAAATGGACTCGCCTTCGCGCTCCATGGCCCGACCGAGGTCGGCATTCTTGCCGCGCACCGCCAGAGGCAATTCGACCAGTTCGACTTGCATATCACCACGGGGCAAACGCTTCGCGTATTCGCCAAAGCCCTCCTGCACCCAGGCGGGCATACGCGAGCCGACGGCAATCAATTTTACGCGCACACCAGGGCCTTTAGTCCGCTGAACGCCCCGCTGGTTCAACCGACCAGAGTTTTTCCAGGTCGTAGAACTCGCGGGTCTCGGGCAACATAACGTGGAGCACGGTGTCGCCAAAGTCGACCAGGACCCAGTCGCCGCTCTCCATGCCTTCCACCCCGAATGGCTGAAAGCCCTGCTTTTTGGCGTCCTCCACCGCGTTTCCCGCCAGGGATTTTACGTGGCGCTTGGAGGTGCCGCAGGCGATGATCATGGTGTCCATCACGTCGCTTTTACCGCGCACATCGACTTGAACCACCTCTTTGGCTTTGAGGTCATCAAGGGCTTCGAGCAGCAAGGGGTTGAGTTTGTCAGACATTGTATACCTATGATTTATCAGTAGTTTCTGGAGCACGGGCTGCGTAGAGTCCGTGCTCGGCAATATAGCGACGCACCGTCTCCGGCAGCAGGTAGCGTGTTGACAAGCCCGCCGCCGTAAGAGTGCGTATTTCGGTGGCACTGATGGCCAGCGCACGAATATCCAGATGCACCACACGCCCCGCGACCGCCTGTTCCAGCACCTTGGCATCGGCGCGGTGCTCGCGATCGAAGGCCGCCAACTCACCGTCTTCGGGCATGACATATCCCGGGCGGCTTATCACCACGATGTGTCCATACTTGAGCAATTCTAACCATCGGTGCCAGCGCGGCAGGCCGAGGTAGGCATCCATCCCCATGATCAACGATATTGACGCCTCTCGCCCCTGCTCCTGACGGAGCTCGGCCAGGGTATCGAGCGAGTAGGACACGCTACCGCGCTTGAGCTCGCGGGTGTCGAGTTTGAGCGTCGGGCTGGAGGCAACCGCCAACTCGACCATGCGCGCCCGGCGCTGACTGGCAACGCTCGGATCCTCACGGTGCATGGGGATATGGCAGGGCACAAGCAACATTTGATCAAAGCCAAGTTGTTGCACCAGATCCAGCGCCAGGCGCAAATGACCGTGGTGAATCGGGTTAAAAGTCCCTCCGAAAACAGCGACTTTAGGGCGCATCAGTGACGAATATGACCATCACCCAACACAATCCACTTCTGCGAGGTCAGCCCCTCCAGCCCCACAGGCCCACGAGCGTGAATCTTGTCGGTCGAGATACCGATTTCAGCGCCCAGACCATACTCAAAGCCATCGGCAAAACGTGTCGAGGCATTGATCATCACCGAGGCGGAATCCACTTCCGTGAGAAAGCGTCGACCACGAGTAAAGTCTTCTGTGACAATCGACTCGGTGTGCTGCGAGCTGTAACGGGCAATGTGCTCAATCGCCTCATCGAGCGACGCCACTATCCGAATGGACAACACCGGCGCCAAGTACTCCGTCTGCCAGTCCTCCTCGGTTGCCTCGGAGGCCTCGATCAAGCAGCGGGTTTTGTCACAGCCGCGCAGCTCGACCCCCTCGGCGCGGTAGGCATCGGCCAGGCGCGGGAGAATCTGCGCCGCCACCGCCTCATCCACCAGCAGGGTTTCCATGGCATTGCACACGCCATAACGGTGGGTTTTGGCGTTCAGAGCAATGGCAAAGGCTTTGTCCAGGTCGGCCTTGGCATCGATGTAGACATGGCAAATACCGTCGAGGTGCTTGATAACGGGCACCGAGGCTTCACGGGAGATACGCTCGATCAGGCCTTTGCCTCCGCGTGGAACAATAACATCCACCCACTCGGGCATAGTAATCAACTCGCCAACCGCGGCCCGATCCGTGGTTTGAATCACCTGAACAGCGCTGACCGGCAGTCCTGCGGCCGTGAGACCGCGCTCAATACACTCGGCGATTGCCCGGTTGGAGTGAATGGCTTCACTGCCGCCGCGCAAAATCGCGGCGTTACCGGACTTCAAGCACAAGCTGGCGGCGTCAATGGTGACGTTGGGGCGCGACTCATAGATGATGCCCACCACGCCGAGCGGCACACGCATTTTTCCCACCTGGATGCCACTTGGCCGATAGCTCATATCGGTGATTTCACCGCAGGGATCCGGCAGCGCCGCCACCTGGCGCAGGCCTTCAATCATGCCATCAATGGTCTGGGGTTTGAGAGCCAGGCGGTCCAGCAGAGCGGCGTCCAGCCCATTATCGCGGCCGGCAGCCAGGTCTTTTTCATTTTCCCGGGCGAGGTGCTCGCGGCTGGCATCCAGCTCGCGGGCCATGGCCAACAGCGCCTCGTTTTTTACCCCGGTACTGGAGGCGGCCAACACTCGCGAGGCTTCGCGCGCCGCGCGGCCCACCTGCGCCATGTATTCTTTCACAGAAACCTTATCCAACATGCGTAAAACCTGTGTCTTTCAACGAAAAATCGCCGCAATTATACCCGTTTAGTAGCGGGTTTGCGGGTTTTTAGCTTCAGTTTGTGTTCAGCCTGCCGCCGGCATTCTCTAGACATCGAATACACCGACCCGTTGCTGTCTGATAAGCGTTTGTGACTGCCAGGCGGACCTGCTACCGCTTAGCCCGTTAAACTGTGGCGCGAGCGTCTGGCCCGAGCAGACGGTTTGAGGTGCTACAATGGCTTCTGGATTCCAAAGCCCAAGCCCTAAGCTGGCTTCCAGGGGGTGAATTCATTGAGTATTAACAGGCCCTAATCCACTATGATCCGACCGTTGCTGTGCATTTTCCTCATACTGCTGGCGAGCGCCACCCAGGCGCGCCAGCCGATTCCGCCCTTTGCCGCGCCCCAGGCGATAAACCAGTGCGCCGTGTCGGCGGCGCAGGCGGGCAAGATTGCCAGCAAAACCTTTGGCGGCAAGGTACTCGACGTCAAAGCCATGCAAGTCAATGGTCGCAGCGTCTACCGGGTTAAATTGCTACAGCCTTCAGGGCGCATCCACTCTGTGCTGATTGACGCCGCTAGCGGCAAACCGTTGCAATAGGGGGCAAGCATGCGCCTGCTGATAGCCGAAGACGATCCCGCCTTGAGCGAAAGCATTGCCAGCCAGCTCAAATCTGCCGGCTTTGCCTGCGACTGCGCTCTGGATGGTACCGATGGCCTCTACCAGGGCGAGGAAGTAGACTACGACCTCGCGATTATCGATCTGGGCCTGCCCGGCCTCGACGGTATCAGCCTGATCCGTGCCCTGCGCCAGAGACAGAGAAACTATCCGGTCCTGATTCTCACCGCCCGCGATGCCTGGCAGGACAAAGTCGAAGGGCTGGAGGCCGGCGCCGATGACTATCTCACCAAACCCTTCCACCCGCAGGAACTGATGGCGCGAGTTCATGCCCTGCTGCGCCGCTCCCACGGGCTGGCGCAGAGCAAGGTGCGTTTCGGACCGCTGGAGCTGGACACAGATGCCAAGACCGTCGCGGTTAATGGCCAGATGGTCGAATTGACAGGTTACGAGTACAACACCCTCGCCTATCTCGCGTTAAACGCTGGCAAAGCCATCTCCAAAACCGAGTTGACAGAACACCTGTACGCTCAGGATTTTGATCGAGACAGCAATGTGATCGAGGTTTTTATCGGCCGGTTGCGCAAGAAACTCGACCCGGACGGCGCCCTGAACCTGATCTCCACCCAGCGCGGGCTTGGCTACCGCTTTAACCTCAGCCGGAGCGGTGGGTGAAGCTGGGCACGCTCAAAACCCGCCTGCTCAGCAGCTCTATGCTGATTATGATTCTGGTACTTCTGATCACCGGCGCCGCCCTGGATAGAGCCTTTCAGAGCAGCCTGCTGGCGGCCGAAACCGTGCGACTCGAGCGCTACTTCTACCTGCTGTTCAGTCTCGCCGAGCTTGAAAACGGACAACTCCAGCTACCAGAAGCCATGATTGAGCCGGATTTGGAGCAGACTACCTCGGGCGTAGCAGGCTTTGTCTTTCGAGGCGACGGCCAGCAGCTCTGGCGCTCGGCCTCAAGCGCCCTAATGAATGATACTCCCGGCTACCAAAGCTTCAGTGAGCTCTGGCAGCCCGGTGAGCTCATCGTTCAGCGCGCAAGCGCCGGGGACACCCCCCCTTTTCTCGCCCACTTCGACGTCCTATGGGAAACCGAGGCCGGTGTAACAATTCCATACCGTTTCGCGCTGGTGCATGCCGGAGAAAGCTATTACAGTGCTCTGTCGGCTTTTCGTACTCAGCTGGGGCGAGGCCTGCTGATTGCAGCCGGCGCTCTACTCCTGCTGCAGGGCCTGATCATCGGCTGGGCACTGAAACCTCTGCGGCAGTTGGCGCGAGCACTGGAGAGAATGCGCAGCGGTGAAACCTCGCACCTGACAGGTCACTACCCGGGTGAAATTCAGCAAGTGGTCAACAGCCTCAACCGGGTGCTGGAAAGTGAGTCGCGTTTGCGCCGACGCTATCGCAACAGCCTGGGCGATCTGGCTCACAGCCTGAAAACCCCTTTGGCGGTACTCAAGTCAGCCAGAGCGCCGCAAAGCGCCGAGGCGTACAGCCAACAGGTGAACGAACAAGTGGAAAGGATGGACCAAGTTGTGAAATACCAATTGCAAAGGGCCGTGAGCGAGCAAAACAGCGGCAGCAAATCTCAAGTTCCAGTCGCCCAAACGCTCGAGCGCCTGGGGCAGTCACTGAAAAAAATCTACCGCGACAAAGGCATCAGCCTCGCCATCGATGTGGACGAGACACTGATGTTTGTCGGCGATGAGCAGGATTTTCTGGAAATTTTTGGCAACCTGCTGGACAACGGTTTCAAGTACGGTAATCACCAAGTGACCGTGAGCGCCCAACTGCAGGGCGAGCAACTGCACATCAACGTGGATGACGACGGCGGCGGCATTGCCGAGTCACTGCGCAGCAGCTCCCTTGAACGCGGCCAGCGGCTGGATACTTCAAAGCCCGGCCAGGGTATCGGCCTGGCCATCTGCGCCGACATTGCCGCCGGCTATCAGGGGCAACTAAAAATCTCCCGCTCGGCACTCGGCGGCGCGCGCTTTAGCGTCAAGCTGCCCGGCACTCAGCGCCGGGGCGATCAAGCGTAACCGTCCGGATTGGCGCTCTGCCAGCGCCAGGTATCGCTCATCATTTGCGCCAGATCGTACTCGGCCTGCCAGCCCAGGCGCCTTTTGGCCTCTGCGGGGTCGGCGTAGCAGCAGGCGATATCGCCGGGTCGACGGGGTTTGATCCGGTATTCCAACGGCTTGCCGCACGCCACCTCAAAGGCCTTTAACACCTCTAGCACAGAGTAGCCCCGCCCGGTGCCCAGGTTGTAAGCCTGGCAGCCCTTCCCACCCGCGAGCTGCGCCTCGAGCGCGGCCACGTGTCCCCGCGCCAGGTCCACCACATGAATGTAGTCGCGCACACCGGTGCCATCGGGGGTCGGGTAGTCGTCGCCAAACACCTGCAAAAAGGGCAGCTTGCCGACCGCCACCTGAGCCACATAGGGCACGAGGTTGTTGGGTATGCCCGCCGGATCTTCACCGATCAAGCCACTGCTGTGAGCACCAATCGGGTTGAAATACCGCAGCAGCGATATGGCCCACCGGCTCTCGGGCGCCCGCGCGATGTCTTCCAGCATCTGCTCAATAATCAGCTTACTGCGGCCATAGGGGTTGGTGGCGCTGCGGGGAAATGTCTCGTCAATGGGCACCGAGGCGGGATCGCCATAGACTGTAGCCGACGAGCTGAAAATCAGCCGGTAAACACCCGCTGCAGCCATGGCCTCGCACAAGCTCATGGCGCCGCCGACGTTGTCGCGGTAATAGGTCAGAGGAATTTGGGTGGATTCACCCACCGCCTTCAGGCCGGCAAAGTGCATCACCGCCGCTACCGTATGCTCGGCAAAGACTCGTTGCAAGCCCTGAACATCGTTAATGTCCAACTCATAAAGCGCGGGCTTTACGCGGGTGATTTGCTCGATGCGCTCAAGCACCTTAGGGCTACTGTTGCAGAAATTATCGACAATGACCGGGTCAAAACCGGCATTGATCAGTTCTACGCAAACATGGCTGCCGATGTAGCCGGCGCCCCCCGTTACCAATATGGTTTTACCTGCCCCGCGCATCCATTACCCCCCTCAGTATCAATGAGCGGGAATTATGCCACACAAACCACAACGCGCTGAGCGGGTAGGCGTGACCGGACGGGCATAAAAAAGGGGCAAACCGAAGTTTGCCCCGAGAGCTTCATGCTCGCTGTTTTTCTGTCAGCGGAACAGATTCTTCTTGTGCCTTCCTTAGAATTCGATCGGCAGGCTCAAAGATACAATAAATTTGGTGTCATCGTCATAGCCGCCGTCAACGTCGTCAACGACCTGGCCGATGGTGAAGCTCAGGTTGTCGTTGAAGGCATAGCCCAGGTCAACGTGCGCCAGGTCGTCTTCGTGCAGACCGTAGGTAACGCTGAATTTGTCAAAGGTCGCGCCAACGGTGGCGTACCAGTACTCATCCAGATCTTCCAAGCCGTGGTAGTAGGTCACAGCAACCGGACCAAAGCCCAGAGACACAACCGCTTCGGTCAGATCACCGATATCGGGAGAGGTGTCCATGGTCTCTTCAACCCACTGCTGATTTTCCCAGTCAATCCAAGAGGTGGTCTCGGAGGCACTCGGGTAGTTATAGTTCCAAAGGCTAACGTCGTAAGTGAAGCTACCCACTTCGCCACCGTAACCGATGTACAAATCGTATTCTTGGCCAAGAGCGGCGTCACCAGAGGAGCCCCAGATACCAGCGTAGAAGCCACCGGCGCTCACAGTGATATCACCGGAGATGGCAGCGTCGCCATTGCCAAGGTCCAGACCACGCCAGTAGTACATGTTGGCAGCGCCCACAGATGCAGACACTTCAGCAGCGTTGGCCACCGGCGCCATGGCGCTCAGGGCAATGGCAGAAGCAGCGACGGCACTGGCCAGCACTTTTTTGTTCATCATCTTCATGAAATCTTCCTCTAGTTTCTAATGGCAGTAATATTCTTGTGTTAGCTGTCGATTAGCACACCGATCAAGCTTGCCCGAGTAATAGCGAAGACCGAGCCAACTTGGTCTTTTTCTTATTTATCAGTCAGTTAGAAAACTTTGGCCACGCCGCATAAAGTCGGCAAGGCCGACGGGGCACCATTAGCGGGCAAATTGAAAAGCTCAGGCAAAGCCGGCGCACCACCATAGTGCAAACCTTTATGACTGATCACCCAAAGGCTTCGAGAACACCTCCAGATAGGCCACCAGCGCGAGCAAGACCAGCCCCGCCCCGACCAGCACCTGAACTGCCGGGCGCTCTTGAGCCAGAAGTGCGCCGAGCACTATCGCGACGACAGGCGTCACCAGGGTAATCAATGACACTACCGTGGGCGGAAGGCGCGCCAGCACATAGAAAAACAGCGTAAATCCCAATAGAGAGCCGCCAATGGCCAGGTAGACAATAGCCGCCAATGAGGCGCTATCGAGTTGCCAGTGCCCGCCGGTAAACCACCACAACAGCAGTAACCCCGGCAGCGCAAACATTAGGGCACCGGCGGTCTGGTTAAAGGCATCGACCTGCATATCCAGACGTTTCAACCAGACACTGCTAAAACTGAACAACCCACAGGAGAGCAGCATGCCCAAAACACCGGGCGCAGAGCCGGGCACGGCGCGCAACTGCCCGGCAAAAACCAGCCCCAAGCCTGCCAGCGCCACAACAAGAGCCAACAGCCGGCGCCGATTAAACGGGTTGTCGCCCAGCATCAACCAACAGAGCAGGCCCGTCACAAAAGGCGAAAAAGCAAAAACAACAGCCATCAACCCTGAGGGAATAAACTGGGCAGACCAGTACACCAGGGGCATATTGGGAAAGATACCGATCGCGGCGGCCAGGTAGGCTTTCCAGACGCCTGGCCGGTCAAACAGAGACTTGCCGATCACCGCATTGATCATCAACGCCAGCGCGAGCGCAATCAGCATGCGCAGGCACACCGCCGCCATCACACTGCCGGCACCGTTGCTCCAGTGAATGGCGAGCGGGGTTGTCCCCCAAATCAGAACAACCAATAGATAAGCAATAAGCACCGGCACTTTCCCTTCCTCCCTCTGCCGTGGTGCCGCGCTCCTGTGCCAGAAACAAAAAAGGCCGCAGGAGAGTCGCTGCGGCCTTTTTTGTGTGTAATAGCGTTATTCAGTCATCTGTTATCGCTTCTCCACCAGCCGCAAACGCACGCAGGCACTGCCAGCCAGACTCGGCGCAGTGCAACGGCGGTAATCTTTGCGATCTTGCGAAGAAGCATCACTCAGTGATCCAAAAAAAACATTAAGCGCCTACTTTACGCCCAGTCGTCGAACGGCACAAGCAGCTGCAGCAAGTATTGGTTAAGATAGTCAGTCAATCGCCAACGAAGAGACAACGAACAGCGCATGCAAACCTATCTTGTCGGCGGCGCAGTCCGCGACTCACTGCTCGGCTACCCCTTCAGCGAAAAAGACTGGGTGGTGGTCGGCGCGACGCCGGAACAAATGGCGGCCCTGGGGTTCACATCGGTAGGCAAGGACTTTCCGGTATTTTTGCACCCCGAAACAAAAGAGGAACATGCTCTGGCGCGCACCGAGCGCAAAACGGCCCCCGGCTATACAGGTTTTGCTTTTCACTGCGCCCCCGATGTCAGCCTTGAAGAGGATTTGCAGCGCCGCGACTTGACCATTAATGCCATCGCGATGACCGAGACCGGCGACTTGATCGATCCCTATGGCGGCGCCGGGGATATTGCGCGCAAACAGCTGCGCCACGTTTCCGCGGCATTCGCCGAAGACCCGGTACGCATTCTGCGAGTGGCACGCTTTGCCGCGCGCTATCATCATCTCGATTTTCAGGTGGCCCCCGAGACCCGGCAGTTGATGCAGCAGATGGTCAAAGAGGGCGAGGCCGATCATCTGGTCGCAGAACGGGTCTGGAAAGAGATGTCACGGGCATTGGGTGAAAAACACCCCGAAGTGTTTATCCAAACGCTACGCGACTGCGGTGCTCTCGCTCGTCTCATGCCCGAACTCGATGCCCTCTTTGGGGTACCGCAAACCCCCAAACATCATCCGGAAATCGACACGGGGGTACACAGCCTTATGTGTCTGACGCAGGCGAGCCGCCTCACTGAACAGGTCGCGGTGCGCTTTGCCGCGCTCATGCACGATCTGGGCAAGGCACTGACGCCACCTGAGCAGTGGCCGCGCCATATTGGTCATGAAGCACTGGGAATTGCGCCGGTAAAAGCACTCTGCGCTCGCCTGACTGTGCCCAACGACTGTCGCGATCTCGCCCTGCTGTGCGCCGAGTTTCACCTACTGGTGCACCGGGCCGAGGAGCTCAGACCCGCCCGAATCCAGCAACTGTTTGTGCAAACCGATGCCTACCGCCGGCCCGAGCGCTTCGCCCAACTCTTGCTCGCCTGTGAAGCCGATGCCCGCGGACGCACTGGGTTTGAACACCGCCCCTACCCACAAGCCGATTACTTAACCGGCGCACTAGCAGCGGCCAACCGTGTCGACATCAAAGCCCTGCTGGCGCAGGGGCATCAGGGCGCCCAGCTCGGCGAGCAAATCGAGCGCGAAAAAGTCAACGCCATTGCCCACTACAAATCACAAGCTCAACAACTCCGGAACGCCGACAATGATTGAAAGACCTGTGGCCTTAATAACCGGCGGCGCGCGTCGTATCGGCGCCGCCATCGCCCGCCACCTGCACGAAAACGGCTGGAACCTCGCCATTCACTATCGCCGCTCAGCCACAGAGGCCGAGGCCCTGGCAGGCGAGTTAAACCTCACCCGCCCGGCAAGCGCCGCTGTTTTTGCCGCCGACCTTTGCCGTAACACTGAACGGGACGCACTGGCCGAAGCCGTCCTCAACCACTGGCAGCGACTGGATGCGTTGATCAACAATGCGTCGAGCTTCTACCCGACACCGATCGGCGAGGCCACTGAGGCGCAGTGGGACGACCTGTTTGGCAGTAACCTTAAAGCGCCCTTCTTTTTGAGCCAGGCGCTGGCCGGCGCACTCAAACGGCAAGGCGGTTCGATCATCAACATCGCCGATATTCACGCCGACCGACCCCTCAAAGCACACAGCCTCTATTGCATGGCCAAAGCCGGTAACGTCATGCTGACAAAAACCCTGGCCCGGGAACTGGCACCTGAGATTCGGGTCAACGCCGTAGCCCCGGGCGCCATCGCCTGGCCCGAAGATGCCGCGGCCCTGTCTGAGCAGGAACAAACGGCTATACTGGCCAAAGTGGCGCTCCATCGCACGGGCGACCCTATGGACATCGCACGCACCGTCCGGTTTCTGCTTGAGCAAGCCCCCTACATTACCGGGCAAATCATCAGCGTGGACGGCGGCCGAACGTTGCAAGGTTGAGGTACTCCATGATTAAAACGCTCTGGTTAACCGGGGACGGCGAGCGCCGTATTGGCGGCGTAGAACAAATTGCACTCTGGCAGAAAGACAAGGAGGGTTACCTGTGGGTCGACATACTGAGTGAGAACACCAGCGCCGAGCGCGAACTGCTGCTATCGCTGGACTGCCACCCCCTCGCCGTGGAGGACGCTCAGCGCAAGCGCCACCCCCCGAAAACCGAAACCTTCGATAACCAAGTGCTTATTCTCTACCGCGGCATCACCAGTTTTGATGAAGAGCTGAACGTAGAGTTGGTGCCCATTGCCCTGTTTGCCGAAGAGCGCTGCCTGATCAGTGTGCACCAGGGTAAATCCATGAGCATTCAGCAGCACTGGAACGACAGCAAAAGCGAGCTCTTGCGCCAGCCTGCAGTGCTCGCCACACGTATCTTGCACTACTCGGTGGGCCGCTACCTGGAAGCCGTACTGACCTTTGAGGAGCGTATCAACGAGCTGGAAGACGCCATGCAGGAAAAACCCAGCGACCAGATTATGCGCTCGCTGATCATGTACAAATCACGCCTGCGCAAGCTCAAACGCATTTTCAACTACCACGAGCGGATTGCTCAGACCCTGTTGAAAGAAACACCGGAATTATTACTGACCACAGAACCGGACATTGTCCACGCCCTGCAGGATTTGTACGACCGCTGCGAGCGGGTGCACAGCCTGGCAACCATGTACTACGAAATTTGCGGCGACCTGATCGAAGGCTACCTATCGCTGACTTCCCACATGCTCAATAACACCATGCGCGTGCTCACGGTGATCACTGCGATCTTTGTCCCCCTGACGTTTATTGCCGGTATCTACGGCATGAACTTCGAGTACATACCCGAGCTGCAGTTTCACAACGGCTACTTTATCGTCATGGGACTGATGGCCATGATCGGCGTTGGACTGCTGGCCCTGTTTCGCCGTTTGCGCTGGCTGTGAACCAGCCAAGCGGTGGCGCTAGGGTCGAGCTGAGGTCGCACTAAGGTCGCGGCCACGCCACTCGAAGGCCACAGGCCAGAGTTTTTGCTGGCTTTTATCGTAAGCGCGCCAAAGTTCGGCGTAAGTGACGCCCAAAGCTGGATGTGGGGTGTCAGGGGCGAGTTCGGCCATGGGTAAAAGCACAAAGGCGTTTTTGGTGATTTCATCGCGCGGCAGGTGCACGCCCTCTCTATCGCCCACCAGATCGTCCACCGTCAGAATATCAATATCCAGAGTACGCGGGCTGAATTTGGGGCCCGAGCGGTTGCGGCCATTGTCATCTTCAATCTGTTTGAGCCGCGCCGACAATTCGGCGATGCTGAGCTCGGTATCGACACCGACCACCAGGTTGAGAAAATTGCGCCCGGCAAAGCCCACCGCTTCGCTTTCGTAGACGGTGGAAATATCCAGGCACGCAAACTGCGCACTTAACGCATCCAGCGCCGCCGCAATATGGCGGTAGCGATCAATGTTACTGCCCAGACTCAAAAAAACACGGCTCATGCCGGCTTTGCCCCTCGCTCGATAATCAGGCCCACGTCGCGCGCGCCACGCAAGGCACCCGGCTTGCTCAGACGCAGACGCAGCCAAGGCACCTTAAACTCCTCGCGCACCAGCGCGGCAATTTCCTCAGCCAGCGACTCCACCAGCAGGGCGTTGCGCCCTTCGACGTAGGCAATAATGTGCTTGGAGACGGCTTTGTAGTTCAGCGCATACTGGATGTCGTCGGTCTCGGCAGCGCGGCGAATATCGCTGGCCATTTCCAAGTCCAGGCTGACCGTTTGGCGCACCTCGCGCTCCCAGTCGTAGATGCCGATAATGGTTTGAATCTGCAAATCTCTGATATAGACGATATCCATGATGATCTCTTGTCGATGCGGCAGGCTACAGGGGCGGCAGGCTGTCCAGCGGCCAGCGCGGGCGAACGTTGATGGGTAAACCTTCACTCTGACCGGCGGCCAGGCGCTGGGCACCCGCGTAGGCGATCATGGCGCCGTTATCGGTACAGAATTCGTGGCGGGCGTAAAAGACGCCGGCGCCGATTTTGGCCAGGGCTTTTTCCAACTCGCTGCGCAGACGCTGATTGGCCGATACCCCCCCGGCAATCACCAAACGCTCGAAGCCAGTCGCCTCCAGCGCCCGGCGGCACTTGATCACCAAAGTAGACACCACCGCCTCCTCGAAGGCGTGAGCAATATCGGCCGAGGTTTGCTCATCGGGCAGGCCATCGGTTTGCTTGTGCTCAGCGACGGTATTCAGTGTGTAGGTCTTCAGGCCTGAAAAACTGAAATCCAGTCCCGGCCTGTCGATCATCGGCCGGGGAAAGGTAAAGCGCCCGGGGCGGCCCGACTGCGCCAGGCGTGCAATGTGTGGCCCACCGGGGTAATCCAGGTCCAGCATTTTCGCCGCTTTGTCAAAGGCCTCGCCCGCGGCATCGTCAAGCGACTCACCGAGCAACTGATAACGCCCAATGCCGTCGACCTTGACCAATTGGGTGTGCCCGCCGGACACCAGCAGGGCAACAAAGGGAAACTCGGGCGGATTGTTCTCCAGCATCGGGGCGAGCAGATGCCCCTCCATGTGGTGCACGCCGATAGCCGGCACACCCCAGGCATAGGCCAGCGAGCGCCCGACGCTGGCACCCACCATCAGCGCCCCCACTAACCCCGGGCCGGCGGTGTAAGCCACCCCCTCGATTTGCTCGGGCGCCACCTGCGCACGAGCCATCACACCGCGAATCAGCGGCAGGATCTTACGCACGTGATCCCGCGAGGCCAGCTCCGGGACCACACCGCCGTACTCGGCATGCAGGGCAATCTGAGAGTACAGCTCATGGGCCAGCAAACCGCGCTCGGTATCGTAAAGCGCTATTCCGGTCTCGTCGCACGAGGTTTCAATACCCAGTACCCGCATGAATCTCCGATCTCTCTGTCATAAAAGCACGCTATCATATAGATCGGCTCCACGGGGGGCCAGCCAAAGGGGTCAAAAAAGCCGTAAATTGCCCTTGCAGCGACCACTGTATGTGTATAAAATCCCGCCCCCTTAGAGCGTGAGACATTTTTTTTGTTTAACCAAAGGTAACCACATGCCTTCAGTAAAGATTAAAGAAAACGAGCCGTTTGACGTCGCCCTGCGTCGTTTCAAGCGTGCCTGCGAGAAAGCGGGTGTTTTGGCCGAAGTTCGCAGCCGCGAGTTCTACGAGAAGCCCACTTCTGTGCGCAAGCGCAACATGGCAGCGGCGGTTAAGCGTCACGCCAAGAAAGTGCAGCGCGAATCTCGCAAGTTTCAGCGCCTGTACTGATCATCGGTAGGCCGCCCTTTAGGCGGCGTACCAGCTCTGCAAGACGGGAAATGTATGGCTTCTGCACTCCAAACCCGGATTAATGACGAGCTGAAAACCGCCATGCGCGCAAGAGACAAAGCGCGCGTGGCGGTTTTGCGTCTCATTAATGCCGAATTTAAGCGTATTGAAGTGGACGAGCGTATTGAGCTGGATGACGCCAGAGTACTGGCCGTGCTCGACAAAATGCTCAAACAGCGCCGCGACTCAATAGAGCAATACGAGAACGCCGGACGCACAGAGCTTGCCGAGCAAGAGCGCGCCGAGAGCGCCGTGATCAGCGAATTTCTACCGCAGCCGCTGACCGATGCCGAGCTGGACGAGATTGTCGATAAGGCCATCGCCCAGACAGGCGCGAACGAAATGCGCGATATGGGCAAAGTCATGGGCTTAATCAAGCCTCAGGTACAGGGCCGGGCCGATATGGCCGATGTCAGCAAACGGATTAAAGCCAGCCTGGGCTAACGGCTTACCTGCTCGACTCATTCCCGCTAAACTCTCTCCATGAGTCGCATCCCCCAGTCCTTTATTGATGAACTGCTTGACCGCGTCGACATTGTCGAGGTGGTGGATCATCGCGTCAAACTGAAAAAGACGGGCAAAAACTACGCAGCCTGCTGCCCCTTTCACGACGAAAAGACCCCGTCCTTCACTGTCAGCCCCGACAAACAGTTCTATTACTGCTTTGGCTGTGGCGCCAGTGGCAATGCCGTCGGTTTTATCATGGATTACGAGCGCATCGCCTTCCCCGAAGCGGTGGAGCAGCTCGCTCACCTGTGCGGCCTGGATGTACCCAAAGAAGAGGCCACACCCGCCAGTTCGCGCCAGGAGCGGCTGCGCAAGCGGCTGTACGAGCTGTTGGAAAAGGCCTGCGACTACTACGCCGACCAGCTGCGCCATCATCCCGGCCGGGCAAAAGCGGTGGATTACCTCAAAGGTCGCGGCCTGGACGGACGCATCGCCCGCGATTACGGCATTGGTTACGCGCCACCGGGATGGGACAACTTACTCAAGGCCCTGGGCACTAGCGCCGAGGAGCGCGACGGCCTGCTCACCGCCGGCATGCTGATTCAGCCCGAGGGCTCAGACCGTCTCTACGACCGCTTTCGCTACCGCATCATGTTCCCGATTCGCGACACCCGGGGCCGGGTCATCGGCTTTGGCGGGCGGGTTCTGGGAGACGACAAACCCAAGTACCTGAACTCGCCCGAGACACCGGTCTTCCACAAAGGGCAAGAACTCTACGGCTTACACGAGGCTCGCCTGGCGTACCGCAACCTGCCACGCCTTCTGGTGGTAGAAGGTTATATGGACGTGGTCAGCCTGGCACAGTTTGGTATCCGCTACGGTGTCGCCACTCTGGGTACAGCCTGCGGCGAAGAACACTTGCAACGCGCCTTTCGCTACACCAGCGAGGTGGTGTTTTGCTTCGACGGCGATAGCGCGGGACGGCGCGCCGCCACCCGTGCATTGGAGTCCGCCCTGCCGGCCATGACCGACGGGCGGCAGGTCAAATTCCTGTTTTTGCCCGAGGGTGAGGATCCGGATACGCTGGTGCGCCAAATCGGGCCCGACAAGTTTGAAAACCTGATCAATATGGCAGTACCACTCGAAGACTACCTCTTTGACGCCGCCGCCGAGGGCATCAACATTCGCACCATGGAAGGTCGCGCCCACCTGAGCAAGCGCGCCGCGCCCCTGCTCGCCCAGCTGCCCAAGGGCGTGTTTAAAGAGCTGATGTTTGATGCCCTGGCGAACCGCACCGGGCTCAACCGGGCGACACTGGAAGAGCTGGTGGACACCCCCGAGCCGCTGCCCTCGCACAGAGCCCCTGAGGCGCCGGAAGCCGCGGCCACCGTGAAAGTCTCTGAGCTACAGCCGGAGCTAAGCTACACACCAGAAGAGGCCTCAGGGCCGCCCCTCGAAGAGATTCCGCTGTCGGCCTACGACGAACCCGAGCCAGACGCCGAGCCTGCAGAGCGCCCGGCGCCGACAGTGCCGGGCCGCTACCTGATGCCGCCCGAACACAAAGCTATTGCCCTGCTGCTGGCAGAGCCCGAACTCGCCCGCCAGGAGCCCGAGCACGATTTCTGGCTCAATCAGGACAGCCTTGAGCTGCGACGCTTAGGCCGCCTGCTAAAACTGCTCAACGAGCGGCCGCACTATCAGCTGCCCCATATTCTGGGCCACTGGCGTGCCAACTACGGCGAAGCCGAGTGCGACCTGCTGGCCGCCATCGCCGGCAATGACTTGCTGCGCGCTGCCGCCAGCCTGAGCAAGGCCGAACAGGGCGATGAGCACGCCTACAAGCCGGCCGCCGCACTGCAATCGAGCCTGAGAAAAGTCCGCGAGCAACTCGACCGCCAGCGCCGAGGCCGGGCCATGGCGCGACTGAAGAGCCCCGAAGCGCAGCATCTGTCGCGCGAGGAGAAAAGCGCGCTCTACGCAGAGGCGATCGGCAAGCGGCCCGAGTAGCGCCCGACAGCGGCATTTTCCCCCTATTTTTCAGCCAGCTACCTTGAATTTCCTAGAACTCACCCAACCCTTTAGGCTATAATCCCGCGCTTGCTTTTTAACTGCTACTTTTCACAGGGTTCCGAATGGCTGACGACGCTAAACAGCAACAGTCTCGTATTAAAGAGCTCATCGCTCGAGGTAAAGAACAGGGTTACCTGACCTACTCCGAAGTGAATGACCACCTGCCCGAGGACATCTCCGATCCGGATCAGGTTGAAGACATCATTCAGATGATCAACGATATGGGCATTCGCGTCTTTGAGCAGGCGCCGGACGCCGATACCCTGTTGATGGCCGATGGCGACTCCTCGGCCGACGAGATTGCCGCCGCTGAAGCCGCCGCTGCCCTGGCTGCGGTGGAAACCGAGGCAGGTCGCACCACAGACCCTGTGCGCATGTACATGCGCGAAATGGGCACGGTTGAGCTGTTGACCCGCGAAGGCGAAATTGCCATTGCCAAGCGCATCGAAGAAGGTGTGCGCGAGCTGATGCACGCCCTGTCCCACTGGCCCGGCACTGTGCAGCAAGTCATCGACGAGTACGATCTGGTCGCCAAAGAAGAGCGCCGCCTGGCCGATGTCATTATCGGCTGGCTGGACCCGTCCGATGAGATCCCCACCGCCGGCGCCACGCCTGCGAAAAACGACGACGACAACGGCGAAGACGACGAAGAAAGCACCTCCGGCGTTGACCCGGAAGAAGCAAAAGAGCGTTTTACTGCGCTGAAAAAGCAGCTGGCAAAAGCGGAGAAAACCGTCGAGAAGCACGGCCGCGACAGCAAACAGGCGGACAAAGAGCTGGACGCCCTGGGCGAAGTGTTCAAGTTTTTCAAACTGCCACCGCGTCAGTTCGATCCGATTTACGCCAGCGTACGCAGCATTCTCGATCGCGCCCGCCAAGAAGAGCGCACCATCATGGAGTTGTGCGTGCGCAAAGCGAAAATGCCGCGCAAAACCTTTGTTAAAGAATTCCCCGGCAACGAATCCAACGAACAGTGGATTGCCGAGATCATCAAGAAAAAGCGCGATTACTCCGAGGCACTCAAGCCTCTGGAAGCTGATATCGTGCGCGCTCAGCGCAAGCTGCTGCAAGTCGAAGAAGAGAGCGGCCTGAACTTGGTTGCCATCAAAGACATCAATCGTCGCATGTCCATTGGCGAGGCCCGGGCACGCCGCGCGAAAAAGGAAATGGTCGAGGCCAACCTGCGCCTGGTGATTTCTATCGCTAAAAAATACACCAACCGCGGCCTGCAGTTCCTGGATTTGATTCAGGAGGGCAACATCGGCCTGATGAAAGCCGTGGACAAGTTCGAGTATCGCCGCGGCTACAAGTTCTCGACTTACGCTACCTGGTGGATTCGCCAGGCGATTACCCGCTCCATTGCGGATCAGGCGCGCACCATCCGTATTCCTGTGCACATGATCGAAACCATCAACAAACTCAACCGGGTTTCGCGTCAAATGCTGCAGGAAATGGGACGCGAACCCACCCCGGAAGAACTGGGCGAGCGTATGGAAATGCCAGAGGACAAAGTACGCAAAGTCCTCAAGATTGCCAAAGAGCCCATTTCCATGGAGACGCCCATTGGTGACGATGAAGATTCGCACCTGGGTGACTTTATCGAGGATACCACCATCGTCTCCCCTGTGGACTCAGCCACCAGCATCGGCCTGACCGAGTCCACCCGGGAAGTACTCGCCGGCCTCACCGCCCGCGAAGCCAAAGTACTGCGCATGCGCTTCGGCATCGACATGAACACCGACCACACCCTCGAGGAAGTGGGCAAACAGTTCGACGTCACCCGTGAGCGTATTCGTCAAATCGAGGCCAAGGCACTGCGCAAACTGCGCCATCCCTCGCGCTCCGATCACCTGCGCAGCTTTTTGGACGAATAAGGGATTTACGTGCATTCGGAGCCGGCTATAATGCCGCTCCGAAACGGTGAACGGTGAACGGTGAACGGTGAACGGTTCATTATTCACCACAAAAACGAATATTACTACTGAACGCAGTAGGTTTTGTTCACTGACTAGGCAACACCGCTCAGAGAACAAAAAAGCAAGTTTAAACGCAGGGATTTTTCGTTGTAGCTAGGAGCCGCGCAGACGAACGAGGGAGCATACATCGAGTATGTGACTGAGTGAGGCGGCCGTTTAGAGCTCCATGCAAAAACGGCATTTCCGCCATCCATGGCGGTCAAGAATGCGACGACGCTACAGCGGAAAAGAACATCACTACTGAACGCAGTAGGTTTTGTTCACTGACAAGGCGCTTGGGAGACACCCGCAAGGAGCATATATTAATATGTGACTGAGGATGACGAGCAAGCAACGCAGTTCAGAGGACAAAAGATCAAGTTCAGGGCCTTTAGCTCAGTTGGTTAGAGCATCCGACTCATAATCGGCAGGTCCCCAGTTCAAGTCTGGGAAGGCCCACCATCTAATAAAAAACCCCACTCCGCTTAAGCTGAGTGGGGTTTTTTATTAGATATTGTCTGCTCAATGCTGTTCGCTCTGGCCAGTTCACAAATTTGACGGGATCAAATTTGGGCGCGGGAGCGCAGCGACGGCGGGCAACGCCCGAGGCACAGGACGTGCCGAGTCCACTCTGGGAAGGCCCACCATCCAGAAAGCCGCTACCTCTTAGGTAGCGGCTTTTTTATGGCCTTGACCTCGCTGATGCCTCGGACCCATTTGTCTTTTTATCTTCGCCTTTCTACTCACGACAGTCCATACCAACCTGCCTTGCGCTTTGAACCATTCGGCCCAGGCCTTGTCTGGCATAGAACCCAAAACAACTAGCACTGTGCCCAGGCCATGGATCTGCTGACCGGCAAACAAAACGACTTTCAACCCGAAGCGATTACAGCGCGCGCGCAACCACCCAAGCGCTTTAGCAAGGCGACCCTAGTGGCTTTTACGGTGTCCCTTGCCGCGCATCTTGCCCTGGCCCTCTATTGGCAGCTGCCACTAAACGCGGTGCCGGACACACCGGGCTCACCCTCGCTGCAGCTGCGCTTGACGATGACAGCCGTCGCACCAAAACCTAAGGACAGCAGACCACAACCAGCACCTGATCAGCACCAAACCACCAGTAGCCACACCGACGCGCTACCCGAGCCTCAGCCAAGGCCACAGCCAAA
Organism: Gilvimarinus algae; assembly: GCF_030518215.1. Taxonomy (GTDB): domain Bacteria; phylum Pseudomonadota; class Gammaproteobacteria; order Pseudomonadales; family Cellvibrionaceae; genus Gilvimarinus; species Gilvimarinus algae. Next base: position 84,060 of record NZ_JAULRT010000062.1, on the reverse strand, counting down.
ACGGGAACCACAGGAAACAAAACTGCAAACGCAGAGCACGGCGGCTTCTGCAACACTCTCACCGCCGGTGGAGACACCACCGACGCCACACGCCAGCCGTCCCGGTGTGGTTTTTAACCCCACTTTGCGCAGGCAGCTGCGCGAGGCGCAGGGCTCCGACCCGCGTGCGGCGACTACCGACCGCGCCACCAGTTACACAGACGTCAGCGGGCGCACCTATGTGGACCTCGGAAAAGGCACCTGCCTGCGCTCTGCCGCGAAGGACCGGGGCGGCATCACCCAGAACTGGTACCTGAGTAACTGTCAGGGCAGCTCCAGCGAGGGCGACGATATCCTGGCGGGCCTGGAACGCCAGCTCGAAGACCGTGCCATTAATTCACCAGCTGGCGCAGGTGCCGCGCCATAACCCCTTTGGCCAGAACAACGGTCTCTTCACTGTAGCCGCCCGTTTGCCCCAGGCGCCGCAACAGAGGGGTTTTCCCCACCAACAGAAACACAATTCGCCCTACCAGAAAGTGCGTTTCCATGAGGACTTCATCTTCTTCGGCACTGCGCTTCATCAACCGTGAGATCAGAAAACTCAAGGTGGAATGAACCTGCAAAAAGGCGTTTTTGTATAGGTGTTCAAACGCCTCTGTTGGATTAACCTGCTCTCTCATGATGACCATTAGCCACTTTTCCGCCTCGCGGTCACAGGCGAAAAGGTCAATCATTTTATTCGCCAACTGATTGAGCAGCTCCAGTGCCAATACTGGTGAGAGCTCGTCCGCGGGAGGCGCCTCGGCAAACAGTTGGGCAATGCCGAGCTTTTCCTTGAGGTGCTGGCCGATGTGCTCGGCAATAGCGAGGTACAAACCGCGCTTATTGCCAAAGTAGTAGGCAATGGAGCCGATATTGGCGCCGGCGCGATCGGCAATCATACGTGTGGTGGTCGCCTTAAAGCCCAGCTCGCCAAACAACGCCATTCCGGCATCCAGCAACTTGGCTTCGGTGCTGTCACCTTGAGCAAGAGCCGGGCGCGCATTCGCTTTTTTTTGCGTCATGCGGCCTTCCCCTGTGGATGAATTCTAAACGCGTAGCTATAGAGCACCGGCACCACGGCCAGAGACATTAGGGTACCCACCGCCAAACCAAACGCCATCGCACAAGCCATTCCATAAAACAGCGGATCGCGACCAATGATCAACGGCATAAAGCCGAGTACCGTGGTCACGGTGGACATAATAATCGGACGCAAGCGACGCACCGAGGCCTTAATGACCGCCTCGTGATCGGAATAATCCGGGTTGGCCCTGTCGATATCAATGCGGTCGATCAGGACGATGGCGTTATTGATAATAATACCCGCCAGGCTGTACAAGCCGAGCAGCACCATAAAGCCAAAGTTCGCACGCATGATCAACAGCCCGAGCGCAACGCCCAGGGTCACCAGCGGAATCGTGACGACAATAAGCAGCGGACGCTTGAAAGAGTTAAACTGCGCTACCAGCAAAATGATAATCAAACCAAGGCACAGAGGCAGGTTTGCCTGAAGTGCAGCCTGACCTTCGGCCGACTCCTGCACCACGCCGTCATACTCAATCCAGTGCCCCGGCGGCAGCGTTTTCTCCAGCGCCCGCAACTGCTCATCAACCATGGGTTGCATTTGCTCGGCAGTAAGCACCTTGCTGCGCCCCTCGACGGTAATGGTGCGAACCAAATCCTCGCGATCGATGCGGGCGTAACCACTGTCCAGCCGGACCTTGGCCACTTGATTCAAGGGCACACCGGCGCCGCCGCTTTCCAGCGGGTAGACGGTCAGAGATTTCAGTCGCTCAAGACTGGCTCTCTCTTCGTCCTCGTAGCGCAGAATAATGGGAATCAGGTTGTCCCCCTGGCGAAACCGCGACAACTGGTAGCCATCGATGGCGCCAGCCAGTGAGCGGGCAATGTCCTGCGAGGTCACACCGGCGGCGCGCGCCTGCGCCTGATTGACATCAATGCTTAGAGCGGGTACGCGAGCCTCCCAGCTGTGCTTAATGTCCCGCGCACCGGACAACCCTGCTAAAATCGTTTCAACGTCTTTCGCCGTTGCAAACAACACCTCGCGGTCCGGCCCTTTTATCTGCACTTCCAAAAGGTTGCTGTCTGATGGGCCGAGAAACATTTTCACCACTTGCGCTTGCAGCTCAGGAAACTCGCGGCCCCAAAAGCCTCGCATCACCTCTATCACATGATCCACGCGATCCCGGCCATTGACATTGGCGACAATAAAACCTTTGTTGGGCGCCGGATCAATCGGCGTCAGGGACAGCACAAACCGGGGGCCGCCAAAACCTGCGTAGCCAGCGACGCTGTCCACCTCATCTTGCAAGGTGGGTTCAGCGAGTAGCTTTTCGCTGATTTCGCGAACGGATTCATCGGCGAGTGTGGGGGAGATATCCACCGGAAAATCCAGGTACACCAGCACCTGATTGCGGTCCGAGTCGGGAAAGAATTTTTTCGGCACCAGCTGCATCAGTCCTATGCCGACGACCAAAAGCGCCGCCATTGCGGCCAAAAACAAAACGCGATGAGCGAGAATGCCCCGCAACAGGAATTCATAGCGCCGACTCATGGCGCCAAACAGCTTATCCGAGAGCGTTGGCTTATCACCACCCCGGGCGTTCGATGGTCCAGGCGCGGTTAAGAAGCGATGACACAGAGCCGGCGTCACCGTCAATGACAACAGCCACGAGCCCATCAAGGTGATCGCAATGACAATGGAAATGGAGCGGGTATACTCGCCGGCAACATGATTGGCGAGCATCAACGGCAAAAACACCATAATGGTGGTGAGCGTTGAGGACAGCAGCGGTAGCGCCAACTCCGAGCCGGTGTTGGCCAGGGCTTCATCCCGGGTATCACCCGATTCCAAACGGGTTTTAAAGTCCTCGGCGACCACAATGGCGTTATCCACCAGCAAGCCCAGAGAGATCACCAGTGTGGCCAGGCTCATACGTTGCAGCGACATGTCGATAAAGCCCATGACCCCCAAGGTCACCAGCATCACGGCAGGAATAATCGAGCCGACAATAAGACCGGTGCGCACGCCGAGAAAGAGGATCACCACGCCGAGAACAATGGCCAGCGTTTGCAACACACTGTAGGTCACGCCGTAAACGGCGTTGGCCACCTGATCGGCCTGAAACGTCATAATGTCCAGACGATACCCTGCCGGCAGGGTATCCCTGACCTGCTCGATACGCGCTTTAACCCGCGCGCCATAGTCCAGCACGCTGCGCCCATCGAGCATGGATATCGCGAAGACAATAGCCCGCTCGCCGTTAAAGTAGGCCGTCTGGCTCACCGGTTCAAGATAGCCTCGCTCTATGCGCCCGAGATCGCCAAGGCGCATAGAGCCGCCGTCGCCCGGCAAAGAGACCTCGGCATTTTCCAGAGCCTCTAGCGAGTCGTAGGCGCCGCTGACTTGCAGGGCAAACCGCTGCCGGCCCGCCTCCATCACCGCCGCCGGTGGCATGATATTGCGCTGCTGCAACTGCGAGGCAAGCTGCCCCGGTGACAAACCCAGTTCCGCCAGGCGCGCCTCGGGCAAATCAATGTAAATTCGCTCTGGCTGAATCCCTAGGAGCTCTACCCGGCGAGTGCCCTCCACGCCATAGAGCTCAGCGCGAATGTGCTCGGCTATTTCCTGTTGCTCGGCATGAGAGAACACCTCCGAGCGCAGCGCGGCGGTGACGACCGCCACATCACCAAAGTCGTCGTTCAGGACGGTCGGCTCTGTGCCCTCAGGAAGCTGCGGTCTGGCGACGTCTATCTGCTCGCGCACTTCATCCCAGATTTGATCGAGATCGAAAAATTCATCGCGAATTTCAACATGAATCAGCGAGCGACCGCGCATGGACGTGGAGCGCACCTTCTCCACCTCGCCCACTTCGCGAATACTCACCTCCAGCGGTTTGGTGATTTTCTCCTCGACCTCTTCGGCAGAGAGACCGGGGTAGGCGGTGCTTACCAGAGCTTCACGAATGGTGATTTTTGGATCTTCACGGGCTGGCAAATTAAAGTAGTTGCTAAAACCAAAGACCACGGCGACAAACAAAGCGAGATAGACCACCGGGCGAAACCGGAAAGCCAATTGCGAAATATTCATCAATTAAACCGCTCCGCACCCTGGCCCAGCACCGCAACTTTGTCGCCAGCGGCGACAAACTCGGCGCCGCGCGAAACCACTTGCTCACCATCGCCGAGCTCGCCACTGACCAACGCCCGATCCCGGCGCAGCTCCAACACGGTAATAGCGACTTTTTCTAAACGGTTGTCAGCGCCGAGGCGCAACACAAACACACTCGCGTCTTCGGCATAGATCAAAGCAGTCATGGGCACCAAAAAGCCAACCCCCTCGGGCATCCCCGAACTGGAGCTGAGTAGCACTTGCGCGGTCATGCCGGCGCGAAGGTCGGCACCCGGCGTCTGCAGTGCCAGCACAACAGGGTAATTATTGGAGGAGGCGGGCTGGCTACCCACATGTTCAATCCGGGCGGCGTAGGCGGCATCGGGCAGCGCGGGGATTCGCACCTGCTGCTCGCTGCCGAGCTCCAACTTGCCCACCAGCGCCTCGGGCACATGCGTGTAGACCTCAAAGCCACCGCGCTCGGAGAGCGCCTCAAGCACCGGCTCATTGGGTGCTACCCGCTGTGCCGGCTGGGCCAACCGCTCGCTGATGGCACCGGCAAAAGGCGCTTTCAGCTGCGTAAGCTCAACATCTCTGGCCGCGATATTGACCGCCGCCTGCGCAGAGCGATAACGCGATTGGGCGGTATCAAAGGCGGCCTTGGCCCCATCGAGGCTGGCGTTGCTGACAAACCCCTGTTCCTGCAACTGCTGCTGGCGCTCATAGTCGAGCCGCTTTTCCGTGAGCGCCGCCTGCGCCTCTGAGGCTGAGGCTCGCGCCTGCTCGAGCTGGAGCCGGTAGCGTTCAGCATCCAGTGTGGCCAACACCTGGCCGCGGGCAATGGCATCGCCGACATCCACGTTTAGCTGTTCAATTTCACCGCCCACTTCAAAACTCAATACAGTGCGCTCAACCGCACGCACCTTACCGGTCAAGCTGGTCTGGCTGGCGCCATTGGCGGGGACCACCCTGGCGACGTCCACCAGACGCGCTGGCTTGTCCTGTTCCTGAGGAGAGCCTGTCTCACTGCAGGCACTCAAGAGTGCCGGCACCAGTGCCCACGCACAGAGTCTTCGCTGCCACTGCCTGTTTGCTGCCACACCTACCTCCAAACCAGAATTTAATCAATTGATTAATGATATAATCAATTGATTAAATCAGCAAGGTCATTCACGCGTGGCTGCGCGAGGCTCCTCTCCGGCCTGGGTGGTACCCGCATCCTCCTGAAGCACCCGGCGTAAATCATCCAGGTTTTTACGAATGGCCTTGCCGTAGCTTTTGTCGTCCCCCCAGACTTTTGCCAACTTGCGCAAGGAGCTTTCGTCGTGCTGCTCAAACAACTCTCCGGCTCTGCGAGCAGCCTCCTCCGGCTGGCCGAGCAGTTTGAGAGCGTCTACCCCAAGCGCCAGAGCCGAATGAAAGGTTTCGCGGCGCAAACCGTCGACACCGGCGTCAATCAACTGATAGGCGTGGCGCCGGTCAATGGCACGGACCAACACCTTGAGATTGGGAAAATGCTTTTTCGCCGTCTGTATGATTCTCATGGCACGGTCGGGCTCATCCACCGCAACCACCAAAAGCCGCGCCTGATCGCCACCTGCAGCGCGTAACAGGTCGCTGCGTGAAGCATCGCCGTAATACACCTTATTGCCAAAGCGCCGTACCAGCTCCACCTGACCCGGGCTGTGATCGAGGATCGTCAACTGATAACCCTGGGCCGAGAGCAGACGGCCGACAATCTGACCAAAGCGCCCGTAACCGGCAATGATCACGTGCTGCGTGGGGGCGATATCACCATCGGCCTCGGGCGCCGGTTGCGCCCTGCCCGTGCGCGAAAAGCCCCACTCGTAGAGCGCCAGCAGCAGTGGCGTAACCAGCATGGACAGGGCCACCACCAGCGTCAACATGCCACCAACACTATCATCAAAGACCTGACCCGCCTCGGCGGCACTGACAATGACAAAGGCGAATTCGCCACCCTGTGCCAGCGCCAGGCTGAACAGCAAACCGCGCCAGCGCCCCATTTTGAACACCACAGCCAAAAGCAGCAGCACCGCAAGCTTGACCAGAATGAGCAGCGCCACACCCAGGGCAATGAGCAGGGGCTTATCCATCATTAAGTCAAAATTAATGCTTGCTCCCACCGTAATAAAAAACAGCCCCAGCAGCAGCCCTTTAAAGGGCTCGATGTCCACCTCGATTTCATGGCGGTACTCACAATCGGCCAGGACCACACCGGCAATAAAAGCGCCCAGTGCTGGCGACAAACCAATGGCCTGCATCAAGACCGTAATGGCCACTACGATAAACAGTGCAAAGGCGGTGAAAATCTCCCGCAACCCAGCCTCGGCAATCTGTCGAAAAATAGGGGCGGCGAGAAAGCGCCCCGCAAGGATGACCGCGACAATGGTGCCCACACTAATGGCCACCTGAATCAGCACCGGCTGCTGGGCAATGATGCTGTGATCACCCACGGACGGGTCGGCGCCACCGCCAACGGACAGCAGCGGCAAAAAAGCCAGAATGGGAATGATCGCCACATCCTGAAACAGCAGCACCGAAAAGCTGTTTGAGCCGGCCGGTGTGCGCAGCAAGCCGCGCTCCTCCAGAGACTGTAAAACAATCGCCGTGGAAGACAGCGCCAACGCCAAACCCGCCGCCAGCGCGCTTTGCCAGGGAATATCCAAAAACGCCAGCACCAAAAGACCGATCAGGGCGGCGGTCAGTGTCACCTGCAGGCCACCGAGCCCGAGAATCGGTTTGCGCAAATCCCACAGGCGCGAGGGCTGAAGCTCAAGGCCAATCAGAAACAGCATCATTACGACACCGAACTCAGCGACGTGCATCACATCGGTTTGATCCCCCACCAGAGCAAACGCATAGGGACCGATCAAGACACCGGCGAGCAGATACCCCAGCACCGACCCCAGTCCCAGACGTTTGGCCAAGGGAACAGCAATGATTGCCGCGCAAAGATAAATAAGGGCGTTGAGCAACATCAAGATCTCCTGTTTACATTTACCGGGCCGACGATGGTACGGCGCAGCTGCTATGCTAAGAATACCACCTGCACCACAGGTTTATAGATTTTGCGCGGCAGATCCATAGGCATTCGCTGTGCGTATCACGCACACAGACCGCGGGCTCATAAACTCAGAGGCTGGTTATGATTTGCATTACTGCAGTTGAGGTGTTGCCGGTAGCCGCCCCACCGACCGGGTTTGGGGCCGATGCGCGTAACCTTGCCCAGGGCGGCCCGGTTTATGCCAATGTCTACCTGCGAGTACATACCAGTGATCCCTCCCTTGTCGGCCACAGCATCATTTTTACCAACGGTCGTGGACTGAAAGAACAGTGCGACCTCACCCTGCGCATGGCGCAAAGAACGCTGCTCAAAAGCTCTCTGGATATCGCCGCGCTGCACAAGGGCTACGGTTTTGGTCAGTTTGTGCAAAACTTAATGCAGGACTCTGACTACGCCTGGCTTGGCAGCGCTGGCATGTCGCGGATGGCGGCCGGGGCCATCATCAATGCCCTGTGGGATTTGATGAGCCAGCGCCTCAAGCTGCCTGCCTGGCGAGCACTGCTGACATTGACCCCCGAACAACTGGTTTCGCTCATCGACTTTGAACCCATTGCCGATGTTCTCAGCCCCGCCGAAGCCTGCGCCATGCTCAAGCGTGCCCGCGCTGGTTTGCCGGAACGCGAGCAGGCACTATTAGCTCAGGGCTTACTCGCCTACAACACCGCGGGGTGGAGCGGGATCGAGCTGCCGGCATTGTGCGGGCAGGTACGGCATCTGATCGACGAGCTCTGGCCGCACATCAAAATCAAAGTCGGCGCCGAGTTTGCACGCGAGCGCCTCGCCGCAAGCCGCCGGGGAGACCGGCTCACGCGCGGCCAACTCGACGACATGGCCAAGCGCGCCGCCGCCAGCGATACCGAGCGCCTGCTCGCGGTGTTTGCCACCATAGACGAGCATGATCGGCGCATGCAGAAAATGACCCTGGCCGTAGACAGCAACCAAGTGTTCGATGTGCAAAGCGCTCTGGTGTTTATTCGCAAGCTGGCGAGAAACCTCTACAAAACCAACCCGCGTTATCAAATACAGTGGTTCGAAGAGCCCACCAATCCGCACAGCGCCCTGGGGCACCTGCAAATCAAACACGGTTTACAGATGGCGTTTGTCGACTGTGAACCGCCGCTGCAAGTGCCCATTTCCACGGGCGAACAGGGCAGCAACCCAGCCATATTTAAAGATTTGCTGTTCGCCAGCCTGGGGCGCTTTGAAAACGAAAAGCACAGCGCCATTGATGTACTGCAAATGGATTATTGCAGAGTCGCAGGCATCGCCGACAATCTGGCGATACTGCTGCTTGTGCATAAAGCAAGGCAGCAAGGCCACGAAGTGCGCCTTTGCCCCCATGCAGGGGGTATCGGTTTGTGCGAAGGTGTGCGCCATATTCAGGCCATCAATCTAGCGCTTTTCGGTACCGCCTCAGCCGGGGCAGCGCCCGATATTCTGGAGTATGTCGCCGAACCCGAGCGCAGTGTTCACGAAGGCATTTTCAACAACCCAGCCATCATCACCAAGGGCCGCTATCGGCTGGACAACACCCCAGGCGTAGGCGTTGACTACTCTCAGGCCGGTCTCGACCGCTACCGGTTACCCGACGGCAGTGCCTGGCAGGAGAGCGGCGCTTTGCAGCGCTTAGCGCAAGAGCTGGTTTGAACAGCGTCGTCAATCCGGCTTATCACCCTCTTGTTGTTCGGCCGGCGCTTGATCGTCCTTCGCTTTATCTGTGTCATTCGCCGCCTCATCCACAGGCTTATCCACCACCAACCGTGCCGGTGGTGCACTGCCGTCCTTGTCTTCGCCGAAGTACAGCGTTTGATGAGGAAACGGAATCTCAATATTGCGCTCATCGAAGACATACTTCATCCGACGGTTGAATTCACGCCCGACCAGCCACTGTTTGATCGGACGGGTTTTGATCCGCGCTTTAATCACTACGGCACTGTCGGCAAACTTATCGACGCCCAGCACTTCTATGGGCTCGAGGATCAGATCGGCATATTCATCATCCGCCTGCATTTGCTCGCCGATCTCCTGCAGTACAGCGATGACTTCATCGGGGTCTTCGCGATAAGCCACACCGACATCAAACATGTAGTAGCTGAACTCTTTGGTGTAGTTCTCGACCACCGAAATTTCACTGAAGGGAACGGTGTAAACGCGACCATCCAGATCCCGCAACTGCACTTTGCGCAGGGTAATTTTTTCCACCAAACCGGTTTTGCCGCCCACGGCAGCCACATCGCCCACCTGAATCAGATCCTCGACGATCACAATAAAGCCGTTGAGTACATCTTTGATCAATGCCTGGGCGCCAAAGCCAACGGCCACACCGATCACACCGGCGCCGGCCAGCAAAGGGGTTACATCCACGCCCAGTTCTGAAATCACCGTGATACCCAGAATCACCAGCAAGGTGCCATAGAGGATGTTGCGGGCAATGGGCAAAAGTGTATTGATTCGGGGACTGCCTCTTTGCGAGAGGCGGTAGAAATAGCGCTCGAGCGCTGCGGTAATCAACTCAAAGATGGCCACTGTGAGCATCAGTGCGATGGTAAAGCTCAAAAAGCTCACCAGCCATCCTGAAGCCGTGGAAACAAAGCCCGCGTCGCTCTCCACGCCCCACCAGACAACAAAGAGTGAAATCAAGGTAAAAATCAGAACAAAAGTGATCAGGATAAAATTGGCCAGTCGATGATAAACACCGAGACGCTTCTGGCTGATGCGCAAGCGGGTTTTGGCGTTAGCCAGTCGCCGTTTAAGGCGGCGCGTCGCCAGCTTGATTAGAACGATCAATGTCAGAGAAATCACCACGGCAATGGCGCTGACAAAGGCTTTGGCAGACCAGCTGGCATCAAAACCAAAACGCGAGAGCATGGCGTTCACATGCGCCTCCCAGCTTTGAGTTACCTCAGCCACATCAAGGACCTGGCTGACATCCAGGCCCACTGGCAAGCTCGACGCCTCGCTCGATGAGGCCGCTTCGCACGACTCTCCCTCGCACTCAGAGGCAGCGCTCGAAGAAGACGAACTGTCGCCGAAGTTGACTTCCACGGGAGCGGCTTGCAATGAAGACGTCGCGCCCAGCGACACAAGCAGCAGTAGTAACCCGATCCAGGTGATTCCTTTGAGCATTATCCCAATCCTCTGCTGAGTTAACCCATACAGTCTAATCAGGGCTTAGGCAAAAATACATAATGATTAAAGTGAACCCAAACTTGTTATGGGCTCTGCGGTGACTGGCGCCACCAGAAAGGCTGCAAACCACAAAAAAAAGCGGCCCCTTAGGGCCGCTTTTGCGAGGGGGACCGAACTTAGCAGTTCTCGTCAGACACTTCCTCACAGGCATCTTCAACGCCGTCCGATACTTCGTCGGCCGCATCGTCCATGGCATCGCGGGTATTATCCACCGCATTGTCGACTTTCTCACCGAACTCCTCGGCGGCTCCATCGTTGTTTTCACACGCCATCAACGGCAGTGCAAACATCATTACCAGTGCAATACGCTTCAAAATGTCCATAACAAGCTCCTTACCTTAAATGTTGTTACTTGCTCTATTGTGTCTCCGCCCGCTCAGCGTCGGCGACTTTTGTTTGCATAAAGACTATAGCGTAAAGTGTGCCAGTTTTATGAAGGAGCGACAGAAAGCCCAGAAACATAAATTTAAGCCATTGATTTAGCTGGATAATTTTATTTTCACGCACTTTGCACCGGCAAGAACATCGAGAGCGCCAGCCCCGCGCCTGGCAGTGAAAGTTACAATGCGCGTAGAAACAGATGCAAAACTTACACAGCGCGGCAGCGGCCCTCAAAGTGCCTGTAAATCGCTGAGAGACACGGGCTTGAGCAACCCGGATTCAATACCCGCCGCAAAGGCACGCTCGCCATCCAAAGGCTCGCCACTGAGCACCACAACCCGCGTGGCCGGGCTCAGTGTGTGGCATTGCTCGGCTAGCGCATAACCATTGATGTCCGGCAAGTTAAGGTCCGTCAGCACCAGCGACGGCTGAGCCTGCTCAATAGTGTGCAAGGCAGACTGACCATCGGCAGCGGTGGTGACTTGCCAATTCAGCATTTCCAACAAGCTGGCGGTCGCATTAAGCGCATCGGGATCATCATCCACTACCAGAATGCTCTTGGCTGCCCCGGCCTCCTCACTGTCACCGGCGCTGTCAGTCAAATAGCGGGCCAGAGCGACATGCAACCGATTCTGGTCCACAGGCTTGCTCAGATAAGCGGTAAAACCCGATTCGAGGCACTTGTTCATATCGCCTTTCATGTGCGCAGCCGTGAGGGCGATAAGCGGCTGGGCAAAGCCTTGGGCCCGCAGAGCCTGGGCCGCCTCGTGTCCGTCCATCACGGGCATATGAATATCCATGAGCACGATATCAAACGGTTTTTGCTCAGGGTTATCCATGGTGAGTAGGCGCAGCGCCTCCTCGCCGTTGCGGGCGTAGGAAACCTCGAGGCCCGCCTGTTGGACGAAATGCCCGATCAGCATACGAATATCGCGCAGGTCGTCCACCACCAGTACCCGCCCGTTCAGCTGGGGCACGGTGGCTTTCGCAGTTCTGTTCACGTCAAATTCCATGGAGAACACCCGGCGCTCGACCTCGGCCAAATCCCCCACGTCAATCGAAAAACAGAACTGGCTGCCCTTGCCTGGTTCGCTGTGTACGGCAATATCCCCGCCCAGGCGGTTGACCAACTGGCGGCTGATGGCGAGTCCGAGCCCCGTGCCGGCGCGTGGCTCCGAGTAGGAATCACTTGATTGCACAAAGGGCTGGAAAATTGTCTCCAGAGACTCCTGGCGAATGCCGATACCGGAATCGCTCACCGTAAACTGCAGCTGAGGACGTCCACCGACCGACACCTCTTCCACCTTGAGGCTCACTTCTCCGCGTTCAGTAAACTTGATGGCATTGCCCAACAGGTTCAACAACACCTGACGCAGGCGGGTGGGGTCGGTAAAGATCTTGCGCGGCAAGGGTTCGGGGGCATCCAGACGCAGCCTCAGGCTTTTATCAATGGCGGCGCCGTGCATCAGAAAATAAACGTCCGTCAAGAAAGACGATAAAAACACCGGCTGAATTTCCAGCTCCAGCTTACCCGCCTCAATTTTTGACAAGTCGAGAATGTCGTTGAGCAGGCCGAGCAGGTGCTTACCGTTGCGATGTACCACCCGCAAATGCGCAAGGGATTCCACGTCTTTATTGGTGTTAATCATCAATTCGGTAAAGCCGAGAATGGCTGACAGCGGTGTGCGCAGCTCATGACTTAAATGGGCGAGAAATTCGCTTTTAGAGCGGTTCTCGGCCTCAGCCCTGAGTCGCTCTACCCTTTCTCGCTCCATTTCACGGCGCGCCAGTGCATAGCGAATAGACCTGGCAAGCTGCTCGGCGGTAAGGCTGGCCTTGACCAAATAGTCCACTGCACCGGCCTGCAGGGCCTGCATATCCACTTCGCCCTGGTGCATACCCGTGAGCAAAATGATCGGGCCGGTATAACCGAGCTCCGGCGCCTCGCGCAAAAGCTCAATGCCGTCGCGCGCGCCGAGCTTATAGTCCATAAGACACAAGTCATGGGCATTGGTCGCAAGCTGCTGCCGGCCTTGCTCGTATGAAGACGCCCAGTCCAACACATAGGGGCCGCGCGTGATTTCATCCAGCAAGTCGCGCGCGAGGAGAAAATCGTCCTCGTCGTCGTCGACAATCAGCAGCTTTACGTCTTGCATCGTCTGTGATCGTCTATGGTAGTTCGACAAACTCAACCCAATACTTCCCCAGAGTGCGCATCAATTCCACAAGCACATCAAACGTTACAGGCTTAGTAATGTAAGATGCCGCACCCAGATCATAGCCTCGAAGCATATCCTCCTCGGCCTTGGAGGTGGTTAAAATCACCACCGGTATACGTTTTAGCACCGGATCTTTTTTAAGCTCCGCCAGAGCCTCGCGGCCGTCCATTTTCGGCATGTTGAGATCCAGCAAGATCAAACCCGGCAACGGATACTTTTCACGGTCGGCATACACACCGTCACCGCGCAGATACTCCATCAACTGCACGCCGTCTTCAGCAAAATGCAGCTCGTTCAGCACCCGGCTTTCTATCAACGCCTCTTCGGCCAACATACGATCATCGGCATCGTCGTCAGCCATTAATATAATCAGTGTTTTCTTTTCCGCATTCATTATTTATTCCTCAAAGGAGTCCATACTCGATTGTTGTAGCGGTAATCTGATCACAAACTCAGACCCTTCCCCCGGAACACTGTGAGCCTCAATCTTCCCCCCGTGACGCTCAACGATTTTTCGGCAAAGGGCGAGACCAATCCCCGTGCCGGCGTACTCATCCCTGCCGTGCAGCCGCTGAAAAAGATTAAAGACTTTTTCAACATACTGAGCCTCAAAACCAATACCATTGTCTTTAAAATACAAACAGCACCATTCGCAGTCTTCAGGGGTGTAATCCCCATCCACGGCGCAGTGCTCACCCACCTCCGCGCGCACACTGATGCGCGGGGGAACGCCTTCACGGCGAAACTTGATGCTGTTGCCAATCAAATTCATAAACACCTGCCCCAGTTGTGAGGCATCCGCATCAATCTCAGGCAGAGGCTCCACCGTAACCTCGGCACCGGCATCTTCAATCGCGTACTCAAGGTCCTCTCGCACCTTGGCAACCACGGCGTTCAAATCCACTTTTTCAAACGGTTTTTGCTGGGTGGTGACGCGGGAAAAACTCAACAGGTCGTCGATCAGATGCGACATCCGCTCGGAGGCGGCATGCATACGATCAACATAGTCGGCGCCGCGCTCGCCCAGTTCACTGCTGTATTTTTGCTGCAACCGGTCACCGAAAGCGCGAATTTTCCTTAGAGGCTCCTGCAAATCGTGGGAGGCAACAAAGGCAAACTCTTCCAGCTCGCGGTTACTGCGCTGCAACTCCTCGGAGTACTGTTGCAGTGCCAGAGTCCGCTCCTGCACCTTCTCTTCCAGCTCGTTGTTGGCTCGTTCGATGGTTTCGTACAGGCGCGACTCGCGGCGCGTATGACGAAACACCGCAATGTACACGGCGAGAGACAGTATAAGGCCTAGAGTATTGGTGGCAAGCAGCGCATTGAGGATAAACTGACGATCCTCCTGAGCACGCAAGCGGCTCTTGTAGAGGAGCATTTTTTCGTCATTTTCCATTTGCGCTATCAGCTCACTGATGTCGCGCATCAGTGCAACGCCTACGTCCGTGCGCACGACATTGACGGCCTCAGCACGACGATCCTCGTGCATCATCCTGACAGTGTCCTGCATTTCGTCGACTTTTTGCCGAATCAGGCTTTCTAAAGTGGCAAAGCGCTCGCGCTGAATGTCCAGTTCGGTAGAACTGCTCGTCAGCGCGGTTAACAGTTGATCAATGCTCGACAGAGATTGGTGATAGGGCTCCAAATACTGGCCATCTGAGGTGAGTAAATAACCGCGTTGGCCACTTTCAGCTTTGAGCAAGGCGGTGCGCAAGTCCTTAATAAGACTCATGACCTCCAAAGTGGTATTGGTGCTCTGGTTATTCTCATGCATCAAGCCAATGGAGCGATAGGCTGCCGCCATGCTGATAGAAAAAAAGACAACCACAGCCAACAAGACCAGTATCCACGGCCGGCTTGGCACACCTGTTTTACTCAACTTGCGCAAGGCGCTCACGGCGCACTCCCTTTTTGCTGCTCCTCGGCAATGGCCTCAGAGAGGGACTCCAAGGTCTCACTGCAGCGGCGACATTCTCCAAGAATTTTATCGAAGACAGCGACGGCTTTATCCACATCGCCCTGAGTCTGCAGCGTTAGCTTGCCAAGTTCAGCGTTGACCGAAATATTGTTGAGTGGATTTCTGGCATCGTGCAGCAATTTTCTCAACCGGTCTTCATCCATAGAGTTCACCTGCTATTGCTCTGCATAGCTATTGAGTCGGTTGTAAAGGGTTTTCAAGCTGATACCGAGCATCTCTGCCGCGCGCTTTTTGTCGCCGTCCAAGTGCTCAAGTGTGGTTTCAATCAGTTCGCGCTCCACGTCTTCTACCGTCTTGCCCACAGAAATTCCGGCAGAACGAGTTTCACCGGTTTTAGAGAAAGGGGAAGACAAGTCGTCTGGCAAGACCAGCAGTCGTGTATTGCGATCCGCCATGATAAAAGCGCGGTGAACGGCGTGACGCAGCTCGCGCACATTGCCTGGCCAGTCGTAGGAAGTCAGTCTATCCAAAGTGGCGGCGTCCACGCCCACTTCTGATTTGTACTGGCGGTTGAAATCAGCCAGAAAGTAATCGACCAACAGCGGTATATCTTCGCTGCGCTGACGCAGCGGCGGGATATGGATCGGGAAGACGGCTAAACGAAAGTACAGATCCTCCCGCAGACAACCTTGCTCAGCCAACTGCGTCTCAGTGCGGTTGGTGGCCGAAACAACCCGGCAGTTGACGTCAATGGCCGATGTCGCCCCCAGGCGAGTTACTTTCTGTGTTTCCAATACCCGCAGCAGGTTGGGTTGCTGGTCAATGGGCATCTCGGTGATTTCGTCGAGAAACAGGGTGCCATTGTTAGCCAGTTCGAACACGCCGGCTTTGCGCTGGGCCGCTCCGGTAAACGCGCCTTTTTCATGGCCAAACAGCTCGCTAGCGATCAGGTCGCGGGCAAAGGCGCCGCAGTTGGCCGGCACAAAGGCCCCGGCGGGCTTGCTGGCCTGGTGAATCGCGGCGGCCACCACTTCTTTACCCACCCCGCTTTCACCCATGAGCATCACGTTAGCCTGGGTACCGGCCACACGATCAATCATCTCATAGAGCTTTTGCATGGGCGCCGACTCACCCACGAGATGGCCGAAGTGCAGCCCCGGAAGGTTCTCGACGGGCTCCACCGCTACCGGCCGATCCAACAGCGATTGCAGCTGCTGCAGGTCGATGGGCTTAATCAGATAGGAAATGTTAGGGCCGTAAAGGTCTTTGACAATCGACTTAACCGATGGGTGACCCGTTACCAGCGTCACATTGGTCGCAGCGCGAGCTTCGAGCTCATCCAGCACATGAAGGCCACTGCCATCGGGAAGAATCAAATCGAGGATAACATGATCAAATACGCGCCCACTGGCAACTTCTCGCGCCTGGGCAACTGACTCGGCAGTACTCACGCTGTGCCCCAACATCCCCAGCAGTTCGCTGGTCGCCTCCAGAAAAGACTGGTCATCGTCCACCAGAAGAATCTTTGCCACCTGCTATCCTCTTTCTCAATTAAAACGGGTTTTAGGGAAGCTTGACTCCAGGAGCTGCTAACTCGGCAAGCCGACCTGCAGTTTACCGGTGTTTGCGCTCCGTTATTACACCCTTGCGTGTAAATTCTGCGCTTAACCGGACTCCTGAGCTTGAAACCCCGCGGTACTGGGCGGTTTTTGATCTGGCACACCCCTTGCTGGGTGTCGAGTCTAAACCAACCATCGGAGCAGTACAATGGACCGCAACTCACCCAGTAGCAATACCCTCACCTACCTCGCCGGACTGAGCGTTGTCGACTCATCCGAGGCTGAAAATCTATCGCGTCGCAGCTTGGCAACGCCCGCCTCCAGCCAGTCTTTTTGGGGCCATTTAGCCAACCGAATTAAAAGCCTGGTCGGCCTGAAGTAACCACCTCCGCAAGGGGTTCACCCTTGCGGCAGGTACGCTCTCATTCCTATTGCCTACACGCAGCGCCTGGGCTTGACTATCGCCTGCAACCCGTCGACAACAGATTACTCTCCGTATCGAGCCGTTTGTATAGGTAACCCCATATCAATAGGCTGGACCAACGACCCGCCTTGTTGAAAAGGCTCAACCTGTCTACCCGTGTCGACAATGACTCGGGGGCTAAGCGCGGTTGATTAGTTGCTATCGGAATCGGCAAGGTAAAAATTGTTAAAAATAAACCGCCTGACGCACTACCCCTCGTCCGTATTTACAGGGGCAAAAGGCTGGTCAGGGCGATACGCCGAACAGACACGGGAAGTCTGCCGCCGGGGCTCAATCGCTGGAAGAGAAAGCCCGTTGCAAAGGCACTGGTAAGGATTCCCATAGCAACCGCATGACGGTTAACCGAGGTCTCGCCATCGTCCAGCAAGGCTTTAAACTCCGCCCCCTGAATGGCCAGCTTACGCTGCTGGACGCTGATTTTCTTTTTCAGGCTCACGCTTAAACTCCTGCACGGCTGCATCAATACTTGCTCGGGTTGCCGGAAATGACATGTTATGGCTGTGTCGACGCAGCATCCACTTCAGGGCCAGCAAAAACACGAGCTGCAAGGCAAATAACGCCACAAAGCCCACCAGAGGAACACCTGCCCACTCGTAGCACGCCCAAGCCACCATGGCGGAAAAGCTCAACCAGCACAGTAACATCGCCGGCAGGGTCAACAACCAGGCAGCCACCAAACGCGGAGTGCTCTGAATGGCCAGCAACGCCTCAAGCCGAAACAGTTCGGCAGAGGACTTTAACAGCGCGATGCTTTTTTCTCCGAGCGCAACAGCGCGGCTGAAGTCATCGCTGACTCCCGCCGCGTTAGCGTCATCACGGGCCCCGGGGGGGGCTTCGTGACGACCGGCTGCTGGATCTGCTGAAGGGTCCATGATTAATCGGCCTTGCGCGACCCACTGATCAGACGCGACACCAACCAACCCGCGGCGAAAGCCACACCGACGGTTACCAGCGGGCGCTCGCGCAACACATTCTCAGCCTTGGCACTGTACTCGCGGGCTTGCTCGCGACCCTGTTCCACTTTCAGGCGGGCGTTGGCGGCACCAGCCGAGCCGATGGAGCCTACCGCCTCATAAACGCTTGCAGAGGCGTCTTTGATTTGATCCAAAGCATCGCTTACTGACGCTTCCTGCGCTTTTCCTGAATTGGTTTTACTTGCTGTTTGACTAGCCATGTTTCACCTCATTGATTGCTTTGCATTAAAAATCGTTACAAGCTTTCGTAAGATCTAGGGTCTGCGCTTGCCGAAAATAAGCGACAGGATAAACAGCACCAGAAACACAACAAACAGAATCTGAGCTATACCTGTTGCCGCACCGGCAATTCCACCAAAACCGAAAACAGCAGCAATAAGCGCAATGATAAAAAACAAAATCGCATAACCTAACATTTCAATACTCCTTCTGTGATTACCCAACTAAGTACACTCAAAAGCCGTGCCAACTAAAAATCCCCGTTTTCTGCCCTTTTTAAGCCATTATTTGGCCGAAAAACCGACCTTACCTTGCAAGTTGTTCAATTCTGCAACCGTTTTTACACAGAGCCGGCCTGAGTCGAGCCGCCGTTCAAGACTTTCACCCAGCCGCCTACGAGATCCAGATGCGTTGCGAGAATACGGAAGCACACCAGCAGGGGAATGGCGATCAGCATCCCCACAGCGCCCCACAGCCAGCCCCAGGCGAACATCCACAGCACCACTAATAACGGATTCATGTTAAACCGCTGACCGAGCAACGTCGGTGTGACAAACTGACACTCAATAAAATTGAGTACCAAGAAGGCGCCGGGCACCAGCAGGATTTCACCAATATGGTAGAACTCAATAAAGCCCACCCCGGTGAGAATCACAGCGAGAATCATCGGGCCAACATAAGGCGCAAAATTCAAAATGGTGGCCAGTGCCCCCCACAACAGCGCATCGTCAACCCCAAGAAGCGCCATGACACCTGCGGTACAGACGCCAAGCCCGACATTGATCAGCGAAATCACCACAACGTAGCGCGATATATCGTTTTGTACGGCCTGAAACATCACTACGGTGGTTTTCTTATCGGCAAAGGACTGCTGGGCACGGACCACGTTGCGCATCAGTTCGTCACCAAACACCAAGAAAAAATAAGTAATGACGACAATGGCGCCTACCTGAATAGTGAACATGGCCGTGGTTTCGGCAAGCACTGACACCACACTTTGAAAGGTGGAGTTCACCGCTGCCTCTAGTTCGGACCCACCACCACTGGCACTTGAGCCCAGCCCTCGCTTGAGGGCGTCTAAGGGCTCAGCGACCTCCCCCATTTGTGAGCTCATCCTCTCCATTACCGTCGGCACCACCTGCAGCCAGCGCGTTGCTGGCTCAACCAAGAGCCCAAAGACGTAAGTAATGGCGGCCATTAGCGCGACGATGACAATAATGGCGCCCACGGGCTTGGGGACCTTTAGTACTTGCAACCCCCTGACGATAGGGCTGGAAAACAGCGCAATGAAACCCGCCACGCACACAGGCATCATTAAAGTCTGAGAAAAGTACAAGGTGTAGAGCACCGCGAGCACCGCTAACACCTTTAACGAAAAGGCCGCGGGTTTACTCAGGGTCCGATGAAATTGATCAACCGCAATCTGTGTGTTCATTGTTTTTCCCAGTGGTGGCATTCAGATGGCTTCCTCTAGCGATAATCGTACCAGCCGCTCAGTGTGCGCTCGGTGCTCTTTTCCCTCAACAGCGCCTAAGAAGCGGACTTACTTACAAAAAAATCTGCACATTTTTCACAATTCACGCTGTAAAAATTCGCTCATCCCGCTTGGCAACTGGGCTTGCCAGATTGGCACGCTTTGCGCATTTGACCTGACAGGTTTGAATCATTACCAACTTTTATTTATTGAAGCAAAGGAGTTGAACATGAAACGCAAAAGCATCCAGCAGGTCATTTTTCCTGTGACATCCATCGCTCTTGTAACGGCCTTTTCCATTTCCACCGCTGTGGGTGCCAATTCGCAGAGCGCCTACTCCGACAAGCAAAACGCCGAGGAGTATTGGGCCGAATTCAAACAGGACAGTGAGCAGACATGGGAAGACAGTAAAGACGCTTTCCGCGATGGCTGGGTAGAAGGCAAGCTCGAAACGGCATTGGTACTCAACGAGCACCTCAATCCGTTTGAAATTGACATCAGCGTTGACGATGACGTTGCCACCTTAAAAGGTGAAGTCGGCAGCGATATCGATAAAGAGCTGGCACAGAACGTTGCCCTGGGCATTGAAGGCATTGACGAGGTCGACAACCAGCTGACCGTCAAAGCTGATACGGATGAAATGGCGCAAGAGGATGAGGGCCGCGGGTTTTCGCAATACATGCGCGACATTTCGACTACCGCTGCCATCAAAACCGAGTTATTGGCCTCATCCAATGTCAACGGCATCGCCATTGACGTTGATACTTACAACGATGAAGTCACCTTGAGCGGCACAGTGGAAACAGACGCTCAGCGTAAACTGGCGGAAGCCATAGTTACCAAACGCGGCGACGTGGACAAAGTTGTCAACAAACTGGAAGTTAACTCTTAATTTATCGGCAAAGACCGATGGCGGGCGCTCGCGGAGCGCCGGCCTGACAACCGGAGATAAGCACATGGCACAGTCAGCATTTGTAGAGGACTTAAACTCGCGCCGAGAAGCCGCGCGTAAGCACATGATGAACGGGGCTGTCACCGAAGACTTTACCCCGGAAAAAGACACTATTATCAAACTGCTCAACGAAGCGCTGGCCACCGAATTGATCTGCGTATTACGCTACAAAGTGCATCACTACACTGCCAATGGCCGGGGCGCAAAAGTAGCCGCTGAGGAATTTTGGGAGCACGCCCAGGAAGAGCAGGAACACGCCGACCGATTGGCAGAGCGCATCGCTCAGCTCGGCGGGGTACCGGAAATGAATCCGGAGGTCATCAGTAGTCGAGCCCACAGCGACTATCACTCAGGCGGGGATACACTGGAGATGCTGAAAGAGGATCTGATCGCCGAGCGCATCGCCATCAGCAGCTACCGGGAAATGATCGCCTTTGTGGGCAATCTTGACCCTACCACCCGGCGCATTCTTGAAGACCTGTTAGCACAGGAAGAGGAGCACGCGGACGACCTGGTGGACCTGATCGAGCACATCGGCGCCTAGGCGCTCGCAATAGGTTTTAAGCCCGCGACTTTTTAATCATGTCATAGGCCACCTGAATCTCCTTGGAGCGCTCGGTGGCCGCCTTCACAGCATCCTCGGGCAAGCCCTGCCCCGCCAATTTGTCGGGGTGGTACTGGCTCATCAATTTGCGATAAGCTTTTTTTACTTCAGCATCGCTGGCACTGGAAGAGACCCCCAGAGCATCATAGGCTTGCGCAAGATCGCCGCGAGATTGTTGCCCCGAAGCGCCTCCAGCGCCCGTGCGGTAGCCACCGCTGGCAAAAGCGTTTTGCGCCTTGATCATGCGCAGCAACTGCTCAAAGGCAAAACCATTCACGCCAAGCCCCGCAGCCACCTCGCGTAGGACTCGCTCCTCGGCAGGATCAAAGTCACCGTCCACCAAAGCGAGATTGACCAGGTAGGTCAACAACATTTGAATCAAGTTATGATTGCGCCCGCACTGAGCTCGGAAGGCGTCCATGGTGGCCTGGGGCTCATAACCCTTCGCTGAACCAGCCTTAAAGAGTGCGATCGCATCGCGCCGCTGTTCCGCCGACAACCCCATTTGACTCATCAACTGCTCGGTCTGCGCCACTTCCGCTTCGCTGACCCGCCCGTCGGCCTTGGCCAGATACCCAAGGAGGGTAAAGGTCGTTTCGAAAAAGCTACGCCCCATGGCCTCACGCGCCTCGGGAGAGACCCTGCGGGTGTTGACGGCATAGCCTTTATCAAACATATGGCCGACAAAAACACCAATGACCGCGCCGACAATATTCAGCAGCAAAAAGCCCACCAGTGCGCCAATCAATTTGCCCATCATGCGTTTACCCACTCCACCGCTACAAAGCGGCTAAGCTTAACACAGGCAGCGGCAGAGCCAGCACCCAGGCAAAAGTCAACAAAACTTTACCGAATCGGCTCCCTGCAGCCCCCGGCACAACTCGATAAGCACCGGGCCTTTCCGTATAATTCCGGCACAATTGATAAGAAGTACGCCTATGACGCCAATGCCCAGAGAACTGCTCGACACCTTTTTACAGCAGCGCTTGACCAATACCGCCAGTGATTTTTGGCAAAACGCCAGAGCAGAGCTGGGCTCGGGGGTGAGCCGCAGCCGCTTTTCCGCTCTTATTGCCCTGGCCAGCCGCCATGCCAAGCGACACCCTGTCGCGCTCAGCGAAACAGAGCAGGCGCAACTGCAAGAGGCGCTGCCGGGCCTCGACATGCGCGCCTGGAACCAGCTGGAGCTTTTGCGTGTCGCACTGGTAACCGCGCGATCGGACCTCGAATCCGACGCGTTTGCGGCGGATTTTGAGGCCCAGTTCGTCTATGCCGATGAGGGGGAAACCTGCGCCCTGTATCGCGCACTGCCGTTCCTGCCCGGCCCGGAGCGCTTTGTCTGGCGCGCCGGCGAAGGATGCCGCACCAATATGCTGAATGTATTCAGCGCCATCGCCCTGGACTCGCCCTACCCGGCAGCCCATTTTGGCGATACCGCCTGGAACCAGCTGGTGATGAAGGCGCTGTTTCTGGAGCTACCACTATGGCGCATTGCCGAGCTGGACTCGCGACTCTCCGCCGAGCTTACCCGCATGGCGCTGGATTTTGCCGAAGAGCGTGAGAGCGCGGGTCGGGTGCTCAACCCCGGACTCTGGCTGTGCATGAGTCCAGCGAACAAGGAACGACTGCAACCGTTGGTAGCGCGCCACTGGGAAGACGCCGAGCCCCACCAGCGCTGCGCCATGATCATGGGCCTCGCCCGGGCCGGTGAACATACCCAGGTGCAGCACCTGGCCGAAACGGAGTCGGATATCGATGTCGCCCGTGCCATAGACGCGGCCCTGGGCGGTAACTTTGACCAACACACCTTCGCCCATCTAGTGGTAGAGGAAAACGAGAGTCAGCCATGAGATTTTTTGACCCACACATACACATGGTCAGTCGCACCACCGACGACTATCAAAATATGGCCGCCGCCGGTATTCGCGCGGTGATTGAGCCCGCCTTCTGGATGGGCCAGCCGCGCACCAATGTCGGCAGTTTTGTCGATTACTTCGCCACTCTCGTAGGCTGGGAGCGCTTTCGCGCCTCGCAGTTTGGCATCAGCCACTACTGCACCATTGGCGTGAATTCCAAAGAAGCCAACAACGAGGGCCTGGCACGCGAGGCATTGGAGTTGCTGCCACTGTTCGCCCTGAAAGAAGGCGTGGTTGCCATTGGTGAAATTGGCTATGACGAAATGACACCCGCCGAGGAGTGGGTTTATCAGCACCAACTGCAGTTTGCGGTAGATCACGACATGGTGGTCATGGTTCATACGCCCCACAGAGACAAGAAGAACGGCGTGCTGCGCTCAATTGACGTTGCCCGAGAAGTGGGCGTCCCCATGGAAAAACTGGTCATCGACCACAATAATGAAGAGACGGTGCAAAGCGTGCTGGATGCCGGCGCCTGGGCGGCTTTTACCATTTACCCCAACACCAAAATGGGCTCCGAGCGTATGGTCGAAGTGGTCCGCCAGTACGGCCCCGAGCGCATTATTGTCGACAGCTCCGCCGACTGGGGAGTGAGCGACCCACTGTCGGTACCGAAAACCGCACACCTGATGCAAGAGCGCGGCATTGACCCGTCAGCCATAGAACTGACCTGTTGGCAGAATGCGCTGGACGCCTACGCCCAGTCGGGCCAGATTGACGTGGAAGAACTGCTGAAAGAGCCGGTGATTGATCAATCGCAACGCTTCAGTGACAACTCCGTGCTGCGCGGCCAGCAACCGCGCATTGACGAGCCGGTAAAGAATTAGGACGGCACTGTGTACCAGATAGACCAAACCTTTACCATGACTCACGCCTTCCCGGTGTGCTTTGACCGGGACACACTGGCGCCCGAAAACAGCCTACTGACGGACATACTCCAGCGCGCCGGTGAAGGCCCCCACCGGGTGCTGCCGGTCATTGATCAAAATGTGCTGGAATCGCACCCCGATCTGGTGGAGCGACTACAGTTCTACGCCGAGATTCACAACGAAGTGCTGGAACTGATTGAGCCACCGCTGATTGTACGCGGCGGTGAGATCAGCAAATCCGACCCGGTCGAGGTCGATGAGTTTTATCAGCGCACCCAGACACAGAATATTGATCGTCACAGCTTTGCGCTGGTGATTGGCGGCGGCGCCGTGATAGACGCCATCGGCTATGCGGCAGCGACCGCACACCGCGGTATTCGCCTGATCCGTATGCCTACTACTGTGCTCGCGCAAAACGATGCAGGCATCGGCGTGAAAAATGCCGTGAACTATCGCGGCCGCAAAAATTACCTCGGTACCTTTGCGGCGCCGTTTGCGGTCATCAACGATTTTGACTTTTTATCGACGCTGCCCAAACGCGATCGCGTCAGCGGTATTGCCGAAGCCGTCAAGGTCTCTTTGATTCGCGACGGTGAGTTTTTCAACTGGCTGTACGACAACCGCCAGGCACTGGCCCAGTTCAGTCAGGAAGAAACCGAGCACATGATCACCCGCTGCGCTGAGCTGCATCTGGCGCACATCCGAACCAGCGGCGATCCGTTTGAGCAAGGCAGTGCCCGGCCACTGGATTTTGGCCACTGGTGCGCCCACCGGCTGGAAGAACTCTCCGCCAGCGAGCTGCGCCACGGCGAGGCCGTCGCCATTGGCATAGCGCTGGACTCTCTCTATTCGCACTTAAAGGGCATGATCGACGCCAAAACCCTGGGGCGCATTCGCGACACCCTGGAAGGCGTTGGCTTTAGGCTCACCCACCGGGCACTCGAGTCGCTGGATATTCACAAGGCGCTGGAAGATTTTCGCGAGCACCTGGGCGGCAGACTTTGCATTACCCTGCTCACCCGCGAAGGCGCGGCACAGGAAGTCAACGAAATTGACCACCAGACCATGGAGCAATGCCGCCAGCACCTGCTGGAGGGTGCATGGCCGAACTGACCTACTGCAGCAATATTCATCCTGGCGAGTCCTGGGCGGATGTGATGCACAACCTCAACAGCCACGCGCTGGATGTCAAAAGCCGCCTGCCGGGTAATACGCCCTTCCCGCTGGGATTGCGCATTGCCCATCAGGCCGTCATGGAAGCGGACAACAAGGCCATTGCCGAATTTCAGCGCTGGTGCCGCGAGCACAACGCCTACCTGCTGACCATTAACGGTTTCCCCTACGGCACGTTCCATGAAACACGGGTCAAAGAAAACGTCTATCTGCCCGACTGGCGCGAACGCGAGCGCGTTGCCTACAGCAAACGCCTGGGCGATTTAGCCGTAGCCCTGGCGCCGGACGCCAAGCGCATCTCCATCTCTACCGTACCCATCGCCTTCAAACCGGCTTTCCGCGACAGTGACTGGGCCATAGCGCTAGAGCATGTACGGGAGGTGGCCGAGCACTACCGACATATTCACGAGCAAAGCGGCATAAGGCTTGTCCTCTCCATTGAGCCAGAACCCATGTGCGTGCTCGAAACCACCGATGAGGCCATCGACTTTTTCCGGCGCCTGCAGCTGCCCGACACCTTGCGCCCTTACGTGGGCCTTTGCTTTGACTGTTGCCATCAGGCGGTTGAGTTCGAGTCGGCCGCCGACTGCCTGGCGCGCATTACCCGCGAACACATTACCATCGGCAAAGTGCAAGTCTCCAGTGCGTTAAAAGCGCAAGGCGCGGAAATACAACACTTGGCAAACTTTGACGAGCCCGTCTACCTGCATCAAGCGGTAGCGCGCGACTCGCGCAGCGGCCAGCTGCAGCGCTTTACCGATCTGGCGGACTTTACTCAGGCACTTAGCGGCGGCGCGCACTTTGATGAGTGCCGCGTGCACTTTCACATCCCGGTGTTTTGCGAGCACCTGGGCCAGGTGGGCACAACGCAGGACTTCTTGCGTGATCTGTTACCGCTGCTCGATAGCGACATACCGCTGGAGGTGGAAACCTACAGTTTCGCCGCCATACCAGAAAACCTGCGCCACGGCAGCGTGGGCGAGAATATCGCGCGCGAGCTAATGTGGGTAACAGCGCTGCTCGAGCACTAAAATTCCTTGCACACGGGGCTTACCATGCAAAGAACGGTTGTTCTCAACGTCGTTGGACTGACTCGCGCGCTGATCGGCGAGCGTACACCCAACATCCAAAAACTGGCCGCACACAGCACCACCATCAAGCCGGTGACCCCGGCGGTCACCTGCAGTGCCCAGGCCACTTATCTGACCGGCAAACAACCCAGCGAACACGGCATCGTTGCCAACGGCTGGTACTTTCGCGATCAAAATGAAGTCTGGCTCTGGCGCCAGAGCAACAAGCTCATACAGGCGCCCAAGATTTGGGACATTGCCCGCGCACGTAACAAAGACTTCACCTGTTCCAATACCTTTTGGTGGTACGCCATGGCCACCGAAGCCGACTACACGCTAACACCGCGCCCGCTGTATCTGGCTGACGGGCGCAAGCTGCCCGACTGCTACACCTACCCACTGGAGCTGCGCGAGAAACTGACCGAAGAGTTTGGCACCTTCCCCTTGTTCAACTTCTGGGGACCCATGACCAGCATCAAATCCAGCCGCTGGATTGCCGACGCCGCCATGTACATGGAGCGCGAGCACCAACCGAGCCTGCAACTGGTCTACCTGCCGCATCTGGATTATTGCCTGCAAAAATTCGGTCCGGATGGCGACATCGACAAAGACCTAAAAGAGATCGACGATCTGGTCGGCGAACTGATCGATTATTTCAGCGCACGCGACTGCCAGATTATTATTTTGTCAGAATACGGTATCGGCCCGGTAAATCGGCCGGTGCATCCCAACCGCATACTGCGCGAGGCCGGCAAGCTGTCGCTTAAAGTGGATCTGGGCCGGGAGTATCTGGACTTTCACACCTGTCGCGCCTTTGCCATGAGCGATCACCAGATTGCCCATATCTACGTTCAGGAACACACCGACATCGCTGAGATTAAAGCGCTGTTTCAAGCGACGCCCGGTGTGGCGAAAGTCCTTGAAGGTGCCGAGCGCGCCGAGTACGGCCTGGATCACGAACGGGCCGGCGAACTGATTCTTCTGGCCGAACCAGACAGCTGGTTTACCTACTACTACTGGCAGGATAAAGACCGCGCGCCCGATTACGCCCACCAGGTGGAAATTCACAAAAAGCCCGGCTTTGATCCTTGCGAGATGTTTTTAAACCCCGAACTCAAATTGCCCAAGCTAAAAGTCGCCCAGCGGTTATTGCAAAAGAAACTGGGCTTTCGCTATGTGCTGGACGTAATTTCCACCGACGCCACACAAATAAAAGGCTCGCACGGTGTTTGGGACGGCTCGGACTACACGACGCCAGTGTTTATCAGCAGCAATCCGGCGCTGGTGCCCGAACAACAAATTCACGCTACAGACGTCTGCGACCTGATTCTCCGGCATGTGTTCAGCGAACCCCAGGACGGAGACACGACATGATCAAGACCGCACTCGCGCTCGGGCGGGTCAGCAACCTGCCCACCGTATGGATGAATGTGCTGGCCGCCTCGGCGCTCACCGCAGGGTTTTACGGCTTCCCCATTCCGGTCATGGGCATGCTTGCCACCATGCTTGCCATGAGTTTGTTTTACGCGGCGGGGATGTGCTTTAACGACTACTGCGACCGGCACTGGGACGCCGAGCATCAGCCCTATCGCCCTATACCCGCCGGAAAAATCAGTGCCCGGAAGGTGTTAACACTGACCCTGATGCTGTTTTCTCTCGGCTTTGCCGCGCTGCTGCTGACGCCAAGCAACCGTGGCATCATTATCGCGGCAGCTCTGCTGGCGCTGATTCTCGCCTATGACCTGCTGCACAAAAAGCACTGGGCCACCGTTATTCTTATGGCACTGACACGCCTGGGCGTTTACCTTGTGGCGGCCTACGCGCTGTTCGGCTCGGCGCCCACCGCCGTATTGGTTATGGGATCTATTCAGTGTGGCTACACTTTGCTGGTAACGGTTGTGGCGCGACTGGAAAATAGCCGGCCAAACGGCTTTGGTTTTCCGGTGATTCCCTGGATGATTGCCGCTATGGGGCTGGTGGACGGCATCGCACTGGCGATACTCCTTTCGCCCGCCTGGCTGCTTGCAGGTATTGCGACACTGCTGCTAACGCGCTGGGGCCAAAAATACGTTCGCGGGGATTAATGTCGTCCAAAAAAAAGAGGCCCCTCGGGCCTCTCTTTTGCTAATGCACTTTCAGAAGCATCCACGCTTTGTGGGACTCACTGGCGTGACTCTACAGTTTCGCCTTCGTTGGCAATAATGATTTCCACGCGACGGTTTTGCAGACGGCCCGCGGCTGTGTTATTGCTTGCGACCGGGTGTGCTTCGCCATAGCCTTTGGTGGTGACGCGCTCTGAGGCTACACCATTGGCCACTAGATTTTCCTTCACAGAGGCTGCCCTACGATCGGACAAATTCAGGTTGTAAGCGTCATCACCTGTGCTGTCGGTAAAGCCTTCAATCACCACATCGCGCTCCGGGTATTCCTTCAAAAAGGCGGCCACGCGTACCAGAGTGCGTTCAGCGCCGGCTTTGATGGTAGCTTCGTCCACTTCAAACAAAATGTTACCCAGTGTCAGCACCAAACCGCGCTCGGTCTTTTCGGTGGAGATGTTTTCCAGCTCATTCTCCAGCGCTTTAGCGCGCTCACTCATTTGATCGGCCAGTGCTTGTGCGGCCAGGGCCTCGCGGCGTGCACGCTCGGCGCGCTGCTCGGCGAGCACCGCCTGCTGCTCTTTCTCGGCAGCGCGAGCCTCGGCCTGCTCGGCGCGCTGCGTACGCGCGGCCAAGAGTAGCTCGTTGCGACGCTCACCAGCCTGCTCCACCACCTCATCGGCTTTGTTCATACGCGCTGTTTGAACAGCCACATCGAGCTTGCGCTCAACAATGTATACCTGATGCGCCACTTGCGACTCCTTGGCGTCCTGCTCAAGCATACGCTCCAACTTGTTCAGCGCCTCTTCGGCCTCTTTTAACTGCACGGGCGCGTACTCACTGGCGTTCTCAGAGCTGGACACCAGAGTGTACTGATCTTGCAACTGTTCAAGACGGCTATCGGTTTCCTGGGTAGTGGCGCAACCGGCAATCAGCAGTACAGACAACAGCGCCGCGATGACATAATCTTTCTTTAACATGGGTATTCCTCCTAAGATTCATTTCGTCGACGCGATGCTTAGCGAAGCTCTCGCTCAAGCACTCTCAAGTTTTCCTCAACTTGCTCCGACGCTCTTTTCGACTTGGCCGCGTTGCTGGTAGCAATCGCGAGCTCGACATCGGCGAGAGATTTTTCCAGGTATTGACGAGCCTCGACGTACTGCTCTTTTTCAATACTCGTCTTCGCGCTGTTCAAATGCTTTTGCGCATCGCGAAACACCACCGGGGCGTGACGTTCCGCATTCAGCGATTTCGCCTGCTCGATGCGCGATTCGGTTTGCGTCAGCAAGGTGTCCGGCACCGGCGCCTGAGTGGCGCAACCGACCATGACCATGCTCAGTAAAAGCAGCGACATTACTGATACCAGTCGTTTCATAATTTTCTCCATTTTGTAAGCCATACATAAAACTCGAGTAAATTGAAAAAAGTGCCTCAATTAACCACTGCTGAGTGCTCTAATCAGGGATATTGCAATGGCGGTGCCAATCGCTCGAACACCGAAGTAAGTGGCTTACTCAGGATCAGAGTGTGTCTGGCACTTAAAGAAGGCGATTGGGGCAAGTCGCAGAGTACTTAAAGGAATTAGGCCCACGCGGGGGCGCGCTACGCTATACGCTAGGAGGTACGAGGGAAAATAACCAGAAATTGTTAATGGCTAACCGTCAATCAGCAAATACTATGACTTTCTGCTGGCCTTTTTCCCGCCCAGCTGTCACAGTGGGGGAAAACCATAATTATAGTCGCCATGACCTTTATGCTTTTCAATCGTCTGTCGTTTGCGCTCGTGCTGGCATTGCTGCTCTCAGTACCGCTTGGCTGTGGAGGCGGCGGCTCAGGTGGCAGTGGCACCAGCGCTCCCACAAACCCGGGCCAGCAAAACCCCGAACCCGAACCCGAACCCGAACCCAGCGTGACCGAATTGCCTGTAAAAGACGATCCCCACTGGGAGCAGGCCAAGGCCGCCGCGCGCTTTTTACAACAAACCACCTTTGGCCCTACCGAAGAGTCGATCATCCAGCTAATGAACCAGGGCGAAACCGCCTGGCTACAGGCGCAGCTCAACACACCGGCCACATCGCACCTGGAGCAGCTCGATGCACGCTTTGCCGAGCTCGGCTGGGACGCAACACCCAACCCCGAAATAGAGGGCGTCGATGGCTACTACCGGGATCTGCAGCGCAGCGACGTCTGGTGGGAAATCGCGCTGCGCGGAGACGACCAACTGCGCCAGCGGGTCGCCTTTGCCCTCAGTCAGATTTTTGTGATCTCCAATGTCTCCGATGTGCTCTACAACGACACCCGGGGTATAGCCGACTATCAGGACACCCTGGCAAGACACGCCTTTGGCAATTTTCGCGAGCTGCTGGAGGCCGTGACCCTGCACCCTATGATGGGCGAGTACCTGAGCATGGTACGCAATGAAAAGGCCGACCCCGTGCGCAACATCCGCCCGGATGAGAACTACGCACGTGAGGTGATGCAGCTTTTCACCATCGGTCTGGTCGAGCTCAGTATCGACGGAACCGTCAAAACCGACGCCCAGGGCGAGCCCATTGCGACTTACAATCAGGACACCATCAAAGCGTTTGCCCGGGTCTTTACCGGCTGGAACTTCGCCACCACCAACCACTGGTGGGAGTGGACCAGCGACGCCGTGGGCGAAGCCCTGCCCATGAAGGCCTACCAGGACATTCACGACACCGGCGAAAAAATGCTGCTCGGTGGCGAGCGGCTACCGGCGGGCCAGAGCGCTGAAGCCGACCTTGAGATGGCGCTGGACAACCTGTTCAACCACTCGAACGTCGGACCTTTTATCGCTCAGCAGTTGATCAAGCGCCTGGTCACCAGCAACCCCAGCCCCGGCTATGTGGAGCGTGTGGCCCGGGTCTTTAATGACAACGGTTTTGGCGTGCGCGGTGACCTCAAGGCCGTGATTCGCACGCTCCTAACCGACCCCGAGGCTCGCAATGGCCACCTTGAACAGCCGGACACTGCGGGCAAGTTGCGCGAACCGGTGCTGCAGATATCGCACCTGTGGCGCGTC
Organism: Gilvimarinus algae; assembly: GCF_030518215.1. Taxonomy (GTDB): domain Bacteria; phylum Pseudomonadota; class Gammaproteobacteria; order Pseudomonadales; family Cellvibrionaceae; genus Gilvimarinus; species Gilvimarinus algae. The sequence continues at coordinate 52,682 of NZ_JAULRT010000062.1, read as the reverse complement.
TTTAAGGCCGAGGGCGTGCAGGTGCTGAACCGCGAAGGCACGGCCGTAGCGGGCACCCGCATTCGCTACCGGGGCTCCGACCGTACCCTGGGCCAGCGCCCCTATGGCTCTTTTTCAGTGTTTAACTTCTACCGGCCCGACTACGCCCATCCGGGCACAATCAGCGATCAAGACATGGACTCGCCCGAGTTTCAGCTGCACACCGAGAGCGTGATGATCGCCAAAACCAATGCTCTCACCGAAGCTATTTTCTGGCGCGACGCCGATGCCGACTATGTCCAAAGCCAACGGGCCAATCACGACTGGGACATCTACCCGCCCGCCATCGACATGACGCGGGAAAAGGCCCTGTCGGGCGATGCCGGGGCGCTGATAGACCGCCTGGACTTGCTCCTGACCGCCGGCCAACTGAGCGATGAGGCCCGCCAGCTGCTGATCGCGCACATCGAGACGCTGGAACACGGCGATAACAATCCGCACAGTCAGCGCGTGCGGGTCTTTGAAGCGGCGAGCCTGATCGCCGCCTCACCCTACTTCGCCGTGCAGCGATAAGAGAGAGGGTTTATGCCAAAACAGAACCTGTCCCGCCGCCGCTTTTTGCATCGCTCCCTCGCCGCCTGCCTCGGCAGCGCCAGCTTTGCCGCCCTGAGCGCGCGCATGCAGTTGGCCATGGCACAAACCACCGCAGCGGACGATTACAAGGCGCTGGTGTGTGTGTTCCTGTACGGCGGCAACGACTCCTACAATATGATTGTCCCCACCGGCAGTGGGCTCTACAGCACCTACGCCGAGGTACGGCAAAACCTTGCGGTTGACCGGACCAAACTCCTGCCCATGAGTGCGGGCTCGCAGCCCTACGGCTTTCACCCGGCCATGAGCGAGCTTGCCAACTTGTACAACAACCAAAAACTGGCCGTGCTCGCCAATACAGGCGCACTGATTGAACCTGTGAGCAAGCCCGACTACCAAGCCAATCGCGTGCGCTTACCGCCGCAATTGTTCTCGCACAACGACCAACAAAATTTTGTCCAGTCCCTGAGCCGGGACACGGCGACCACTGGCTGGGCGGGTCGGGCAGCAGATATCATGCAGTCGCTGAACATCAACCAGCAGCTGTCCATGAACATATCTCTGGGCGGCAACAACCTTTTTCAGAGCGGGCGCGATGTCTATCCCTACGCCGTCAACGGTTACGGGGTGGATCTGCTCAGTCACTTTAAAGACACCGGCGGCGAGCCGGCGGACGCAACGCGTGCCCAGGTATTTCGGGCGCTGATTGAAGGGACCGACCAACACATTTTTCAGCGCGAGTACGCAGCCATTCAGCAGCGCGCCTGGGCCCTGGCGGGCGATGTCAAAGCCGCACTGGATGCGCAGACACCACTGCAAACCACTTTCCCCGGCGACAAGCTGGGCACGGATTTATCCATGGTGGCCAGGCTCATCTCGGCGCGCGACGCGCTGGATGTGAAGCGGCAGATCTTCTTTGTCGGTATGGGGGATTTTGATACCCACGGCGACCAGGCCAACCGGCAGCCAGCGCTGTTCAGGCAATTGTCACAGGCGCTCTCGGCGTTCCAGCAGGCCACCGAAGAGCTGGGTCTGGCCGAGCAAGTTACCACCTTTACCCTCTCGGATTTTGGCCGTACCCTCACCAGCAATGGCGACGGCACCGACCATGCCTGGGGCGGGCATCAGTTGATCATGGGCGGGGCGGTAAAAGGTGGAGAGATCTACGGGCAACTGCCCTCGCTGGCACTGCACAGCGAGGACGATATCGGCGAGGGCCGCATTATTCCCACCACGGGCATCGACCAGTATGGCGCCACTCTGGCCAGCTGGTTTGGCCTGCCCTCGGCAGACTTTGCCAACACCTTCCCCAATCTGGCCAATTTTAGCGAGGTGGATTTAGGCTTTGTTTGAGGCCAGGCCGAGCCAGTTGCGGCTCGCGCGCCAGCGCCTCAGTACAAAGAACTCCAGCAGCCAGAGCGCAATCAGCGATAAACCCACCACCGGCAGTAAAACACCCAGCAGCAACACCAGCGCCGCCACCACCTTGCCCGCCGCCGCCGAGGGCATGGCCGCCGGCGCGCCCAGAGTGCCGGCGGGGCGCCGGCGCCACCAGAGCACGGCGCCGCTGACACTGAGCAGCACCAAGCCCAAGGTCACGATCAATCCCAGCAGCTGGTTAAACCAGCCGAACAACTGGCCCTCGTGCGCCGCAATACCAATGCCAACGACTCTGTCCACCAATGGGCGCTCGGCGTAAGGTTTGACGCGGGTGACCTCGCCATCGGGGCGAATCCAGGCATCGGCCCGCAGCGGGCGATTCTGGGTTTGCGAAGAGACTTTCACCAGCCCGGTATCGGCCTCGGCAATGGACAGCTCCACCGGCGGCGCAAACCCAAGCCCCGCTGCACTGGCGATCACCGACTCGGGCAAATTCACCTGCGACACCGCCTGGGGGCCCCAGGCCTTTTTCTCTTGCGCGCGCGAAGGGTTCCAGTCTTGCTGTACACGGGCGGCCTGCCACTGGCGCATCTCTTTAAAGGCCGCCCCCCACACCGTTGCCCATGGCAAGCCGGTAATCAGCAGAAACAGCGTCAAGGCCGACAGCCACATACCGGTCACCGCGTGCAGATCGCGCCAGAATACGCGCCCACCCTGGCGCAGCCTGGGATAAAGTACACCAGCTAAGCCCTTGGTGCTACGCGGCCACCACAAGTAGAGACCGCTGAGCAGCAAGATCACCGCCCAGCAAGCCGCCAACTCCACCAGTATGGAGCCGGCCCGGCCGGCCAAGAGCTCGCCGTGAAACGACTGCACTTGACGCATAAACCGCGACTCGTAGGGCAGAGTCTTAAGGATTTGGTTGCGGTAGGGGTCCAAGTACACATCCATGCGTTCGCCGCCCTGGCGCACACTCACCACCACCGCGTCGTCCGGCTCTGCCGGCAGGCGGTAGGCGAGAAAGTCCGCACCCGGCATCGACGCCTGGGCGGTGGCAATAAGCTCGTTGGCACTGGCGCGCTGCCCGCTGACGGCGAGATTATTCACCGGCGCATCGGCCCAGGCCTCAAACTGCGGCTTGAATAAATAGATAGCGCCCGACAAAGCCAGGGTGATGATAAACGGGATGCAAAAGATCCCGGCGTAGAAGTGCCAGCGCCAGAGGGTGCGGTACAGCCTCTGACTCAGAGCGGGCCGGCGAGTTGGGGTTTGGGTTGCACTGGTCATGGTTTATAGGTCGTAAGAGAAGTTGAGGTACACCGTACGCCCCGGCCATGGATGCGCCACATAGGCAATGTCATTGGTGAGGTTGTCGATCCCCAACCCCACTTTAAACTCATCGCTCACGCGATAACTGGTTTTCAGGCCGAGTCTCGTATAGTCGTCCTGGGCACCGTATACGTTGCTGGCGTCGTCTGTGTTATCCAACCGGCCATAGCTGTTACTGGCGTACTGCACGCTGCCGCCCATATCCCAGCGATCGGTCAAGTGATAGGTCGCCAGCAGGTTCGCGCGCCAGCGCGGCATGCGCGGAAACTGATTGCCGACTATGGACGGGTCGGCGGCGTTGGCGAGAATTTCCGAGTCCGTGTAGGCCAGGTTGAACCTCACATCGAGCTGATCGACAAACAGGCTGCTGGCATTGGCAATAAACTCAACGCCGCGGGTGCGCACCTCGTCCACGGGGATAAACGTGCGGATGGAGGACCCACCGGGCAAAATGGTGGACTGGGATTCAATCACGTCTTCAATGTCATCCTGATAGATATTCAGGCGCAAATAGCCCGTGTCCAGATCGCGCTGAATCATCAGGTTTTGGTGCAGGCCGTCCTCGGGCTGCAGCTGCGGGTTGGCCTCGCTGATGGCGTTGTAGGCCTCGTACTGACTGAACAACTCTTCGACAATGGCAAAGCGGTAAGCCCGGCCCAAGGAATAGCGCAACTGCCAGGCTGGCGCCGGCCGGTACCCCAGAGAAAACTTGGGCGAGAGCTCGCTCATGCCGTTGCCGGGCACGGACACCAGATCAAACGCCGGCGTGTCGGCATCGTCGTCCGAGTAGTAACCATCTTCGCTCTGCCAGTCTTCGTAGCGCACCCCGAGGCCCATATCCCAGGCGTCGTTGAGCTGCCAGTTAAACTGGGCGAAGACCGCGGCAATCGACGTTTTACCGCCGCTGGCACTGGCGTAGCGGTCTTTGCGCCCGGCGGCGTAATCGTCGGAGTTGTACACGCTGTAATTGAGCTCGTAGGCCTCATAGCGGGCGCCTGTGACCAAATCCAGCCCCTCGATGGCCAGGTCGTTCACGCTGAGCTTGAGGTCAAAGGTCCGCCAGCCGGTGTTGTCGTAATCGCTGACCTGCCCGGCCGCTGAGTAGTCCGGGTGTGCGGGGTTGACGGCCGAGCTGCGGCTGATGTCCTCGAGGATATCAAACTGACTGAGGTTGGCCTCAATGGCGATCTTGTCAGTCAAATCCCCGCGCAGGCGCAGGCCCACCGACAGGCTTTCACGGTCGGCATTGCCGACGTTGAGCCGCTGGGCCGGCACCGAGTAGAGCTCACCGTCCTGCTCGATAACGCCGCCCCACACCTTACTGCCACTGGCGTCGGTCAGGTAGCTGTTGGGCTGGTCAGTGTTTGAGTGGCGGTCCTCAAACGCCACGTTTAACAGGGCCGAAAACCGCTCCAGCTCATAGCCAAGTTTGAATTTGAGGTTATCCGTGGTGGTGTCCACCACCCCGGTATCACCGAAATAGAGGCGCTCGTTGCTCTGCGAGTCGAGCCCGCGAATACCACCGCTGACCGCCGTGCCTGCGGTGGCGCCCCCAGCGCCGCCAGCGTAGTAAAAGGACTGTGGCTGGGAGTCGTTCTGCAGGTGGTTATAGGACAAATAGAGGCTAAAATCGCCGATCTTGTCGCCATAAGAGACGAAACCTTTATAGCCGCTGACGGCATCGTCAAAGCCGTAGTCATCAAAATCCTGCACAAAAAAGCTGCCATCGGCGTGAAATTCACGCTGCTGGGGGATGGCCGTTTCAATCAGCACTACCCCGCCCATGGCGTTGCCGCTGTACTCGGCGGAAAAGGGGCCGTAGACCACGTCCACCCGGGCGATTTCACTGGAGGACACCATGGTCCAGCGCGGCGCGCCGCTCCAGCGCGACTGCAACAGATAGTGCAGAGGTACACCGTCGGCAAAGACCATGGAGCGCGACGTCTGGAACATATTGGCGCTGCGGATACCCAGGGTGCCGTTGGAATCGCCGATAAAGCGCCGGCGAATCACCAGGCTCGGCTCGTACTTCACCACATCCTCGGTGGTGGCCATATTGATGCTGGTAAAATCCGCCGGCTGCAGGACGCTGGTTGGCCCAAGCCGCTCAGCCAGGGACTCTTCGCCCTTCTGGCCCCAGACCTTGACCTCTTCAACCTTGATCGACGGCTGCTCGCTCGCATAGGCGAGTGTAGAGGCAAACGCCACCGCGCCCGCCAAAATGTTATTTATTTTCATAATTCTCCCCCAGAACGGGTAGAGAATTTAATGGAAGTGATGCGACACGCCCAGTGACAAATTGTCGCACCCCGCTGACCCGAGGGCTGTGGGTCGATCTTGCCCCGGCCTCAGCAAGCCATCGGTTAGTTGATTTCCTTACAAAACCGGACCAAAATACTCATGCGCATTTCAATGCGCATCCACTGGAGACACATAATGACCTCTCTTTTCGATACGAGCGCCCCAAAAAAGGCAACAAATCTCAGCATCAATGGTGACTTGCTGGCCAAATCTCGCTCACTGCACATTAACTTATCGGCCACTTTAGAACAGGCATTGAAGCAAGAGCTTGCAAAACGCGAGGCTCAAAAGTGGCAAGATGAGCACAAAGCCGCTATCAAGGCCTACAACGAGTTTGTGGAAAAGCATGGTTGCTTTGGCGATGAATTCAGGAATTTTTGATGCCGCAGTTCGACGTCTACAAAAACCCCAGCAAGACCACACAGAAAGTCTTTCCCTATATTCTGGATATACAGCACAAGCATATTTCTGAAATAGGCACACGGATCGTGCTGCCCCTCGGCCGCCTCACCTACTTTAAAAACGAAAATCTCGGCAAGCTGACGCCGATAATCAACTATGAGGGTGAAGAACTGATATTACTGACCCCACAGATTGCGTCCATACCAGCGAACAAGTTAAAACATCCAGTAGGTACTCTTGAACATTTCCGCGCAGACATCTTTGCTGCTCTGGATTTTGCTATTACCGGCCTCTGAACTCTGCTATTTCGTTTACTTTGATGTATTTTGTCGCTGCGGGCAATTCCAACAACCCTGAGCGCAAAAACTCTGGCTTCAAAGCCAAACCCGACAGTTCGCTCAAAGCAAACCACTTAAACTCCAAATTCACATCGGCCTCAACACCGTGAAAGACCTCGTGCTTAGGAAACTGATCCGGTTCAAGGAGCTGAACGAGAAAGTAATTCCCTATCTCATGACACTGCTTACCCGAACACTCAAAAAAGTTTTCCACATACCATAGGTGACGCTTAACAACCGCCCCCGCGCCCAACTCTTCAAGCAATTCACGATGCAGAGTCGCATCTGAATTCTCAAAGAACTCAACCCTGCCACCCGGAAGAGTCCAAAAATCGTCCCCGACAGCCCGGTGAAGTAAGACATTACCATCGTGAACAATAACGGCTACACTTCGAACGTTCAATCGGGCGCTGTTCGAATCAAAACTTAGCATGCTTGCACCTGAAAAAGCTCGATCTCAGTTACTCGATATAAAGCATCAAATGGAGATATTTTATACACCCCATCTCCGCATGAAATGCACACTTCAATAATGGCACACTGTGAATCCAATAGGTTTTCCGGCGGCCTTTCTAAATCTCTTCTTGAGGCATCTGAACTACCTAGACATTTGGATAGTGTCTGATCCAAGGATCTTGACAACCTGCTTCTTTATATATGGAGACAACTTGATCAATCAAAATTCCTGCAAGTTCCGAGAGAATTGTACTTGCACCGCGGTCTGCTTGAGATTCGTAGCCATAGCGATCCTTGGTAAAAGTCGCTCTATACTTTTCCAGCATCCTCTCCACAGCATCAGTTAGAATTTTAGATTGAATTCGCTCTGGTAGGAACTTGGCGAGCAATAACAAATCGTGAGCGTCTTTACTGCGATTAACTTCGTTTGCAGAACACATATCAAAGCGATACCTTGCATAGACCTCACCTGGATGCTCAGTGACTTCCGAAAAGAAGCTTTTAAGCAATATCTCTATAGACAATGCAGCATTTATCTGAGATATCTTCATCATGTTTCTTTCCCAAGCGAGAAGCTGAGATGCCTTATAGAATTTATAGGCATCCTCAATCATTCTCGGCGCCATAACCAGCTCCTCTTTAAAGTCCACTTATTGCTCCCTGGCATGTAACAGTTGATTAGTTTGGAGGTTGAAGCATGTATTAACAACCTAACCTGAACTTACGATCATTCAGAAGCCTAAAAAACCCAAACCACTAAAGACTCCGCCACCAACTTCACCCCGGCAAACGCCAGCAACACGTAACATACGCCGTAAAACCATTTATCAGAGATCCGATGATGCAGCCACACTCCTAGGCGCACGCCAATGGGCGCGAGGGGCAAGAGGATGAGTGATGTGTAAAAGGCGCTGAGATCCAGCTGGCCAGTCCAGACATAGGGCACCAGTTTGATGTAGTTGACCACGCTGAAAAACAAGACGGTGGTGCCGACAAACAGGGTTTTGGGCAGGTGTTGCGGCAAGAGGTAAATGGCGATGGGCGGGCCGCCGGCGTGGGCGATGTAGCTGACAAACCCGGCGATGCTACTCCAGAAGCTGCCGCGGACCACGCTTGCGCTTTGGGTGGCGACTCGCTGCAGGATGTGTTTACCCCAGACATAGTGGCCGACAAAATACAGCGCCATCAGGCCCACCATAAAGCGAATCATATCCGCGTCCATATAGGTGAACATGGCTGCCCCCAGCGCCAGGCCGAGCATGGCACCGGGAAACATAATCCACAGGTTGCGTTTGTCCCACCGGCCCCGAAAGCTCCACAGGCTGACCAAATCCATGCTGCAGAGAATGGGCAAAAGCACGGCGGCGGCCAGGCGCGGGTCCACCGCGAGGGAGAGTACCGGCACCGCCAGCGAGCCCAGCCCGCCGCCAAAGCCGCCTTTTGATAAACCCACCAGCAGTACCACAGGCACTGCCAGGGCATAGAACAACCACTGATCAATCATACTGCGCTCTCTTTTTTGAGGGCGCAGTTTACACCGTTAGTGAATCTCGTAGGGGTTACCGCCCAGGGCGTTGGAGATATCGGCAATCGCTTTTTGCGCTCGCACGCTGTTGCCCGCGGCGTCCAAAGGCGGCGAAATCACAGCGATGCCGAACTTGCCCGGCGATACGGCAACAATACCGCCGCCCACGCCGCTTTTGGCCGGCAGGCCGGTTTTGTAGAGCCACTTGCCCGCATCGTCGTACAGGCCGGCGGTCGCCATCACCGCCAGAATTTCCGGCACATTGTCCGCCTCGACCACTTGCTTGCCGGTGACAGGGTTCTTGCCGGCGCTGGCGAGAGTGGCCGCCATAATGCCAAGATCGCGCGCGTTCACACCGACCGAGCACTGGCGCGTGTAGATGTCCGTCGCCCGCAGGTAGTGTTCATCGATATGGCCGTAGGCGTGCATCAGCGCGGCTATTGCCTGATTGCGCTGATTGGTGGCGGCCTCGGACTCATACACATCCTCAAGAACGGAGAGCTTGCGCCCGGCAAAAGCTTCGTACTTTTCCAGTATGCGCTGCCAGATGGCATCGGCGTTTTTGCCCTGCACCATGCCCGTGGTGGCGATGGCACCGGCATTGACCAGCGGGTTCATCTCGGCGCCTTTGTACTGTTCAATGGCGACAATGGAGTTAAACACCTGGCCTGTGGCGTCCACCCCCATGTTCTCAAGAAGCGCCCCCGGCCCCTGCTGATCCATTACCAGGGCCATGGTGTAGACCTTGGAGATGGATTGAATGGACACCTCGGATTTCACATCGCCGGCGGTGAACACCCGCCCGTCGGCGGTCACCAGCGCGATGCCGTAGAGGTTCGAATCCACCTCCGCGAGCGCCGGAATATAATCCGCGTTGGCGCCTTCATTCAGGTTGCGGTATTTCTCGTAGGCGCTATTCAGCGCCTTCTCAATGCGCTCGGCCGATAGCGTTTCGCTGCAGCACCAAGCACTGCTGCCTAGCAAGAGTACAGCCACCGACCACCGACACCAGAGTTTGAGTGTGCTCACGTTTGTCTCCTTGCCGCAGGGGCTAAAAATCGGAACTGGAAAAAGAATATTTCACTGAAAACTGCAGGCGATTGTCCGTGCCCGAGGCGCCGCCAAAATCCGTGCGCTGCCCCCACAAATACTCAGCGCCCATCAGCAGTTTGTCGGAGGGAGCGTAGAGCAAATTCATGGACGCGTATTCACCTTTTTCAAAGGCGCCGTTCAGTTGCAGGGCGTAGTTATCCACCTGGGTAAAACTGTAGCCTGCGGCGTTGCTTAGGCGCTCGCTCCAGCGGTGCTCCAGATAAGCTACCACCCCCAAAAGCGGTACAGCTTCAAGATCGCTGGCCTCATAACTGTCGGGCGCCATATCCATACCGCCGTCGTTCATGTAGGTGGCAATGCCTTCGCCGTACACCACACTGGTGCGCAAGGTTTGTGCGCCCAGCTTGTAGCTGGAGGAGAGGTTCACCCCCCAGCCCAGATCTTCGCCGCTGGGCTCACTGTCGGCGCTGCCGATATTTTCATAGGCGAGGTCGCGCAGAATACCGGCCACCTGAAAGTGCCCCCGCTCGCCGGTCAACCGGTATTGCGCGGTCAGATCGGGCAACGGTTGTTTGCCCTGCAAGTTAAAGCCAACGGCGCCGAGCAGGCCGCTGTCCACATCCGTGCCCGGTTTTTCCAGGGCGACGGCAAAGCTCTGCGAGCCGCTGATGGGTGTCCAGCGGATTTGCGGATTGCGCAAGAACACCATGCCCGCCGGGCCCCAGTAATCAATCACATTGGGGAAGACATCGCCGTCCATAAACAGGGAGTTGGTTTGCCCGGCCAGCACGGATTTCCACTGACCGTAGGCGTGGCGTACGCGGATGGTGGTCTGACCCTCGTCAGCGCCCGCGCCGAATAAATCAAATTCAAACACGGTTTTGATGCTGTCATCGGCCACCGGCAAGTTGGCCACAACGCCCAACCGGCTCTGACGCACACTCAGGCTCGCCTGACCGTCGCTGCCGTAAAGACCTTCTGTGGTGGGAATGCGTGATGGGCGCAGCGTGGATTCCCAATCGGGATGGCTGCGCTCAAAATCCTGAATGTAATCGAGCTGGGTAAAACCGTAGACCGTAAAATTCTTTTCACCACCGGCTTGGGCTTTATCGCCCTCAGCTTCTAAAGCCGCCCGTTCGGCGCGTTCAATGCGCGCCTCAAGCGACGTCAGCTTGGCCCGGGTTTGCTCGAGTTCGCGACGCAAATCCGCCAACTCATCCGAACGCGCAGTGTGAGCGCCGGCGATACACAAAAAGCCCGCCAGTGCCCATAGCTTTCGGCTTTGCCCAACCGCACACCCACTACTAACACTCATAGACCCCCCCTGTCCTTTGAATCGTCGTGCCAGTAAAGCCGCCGTCTGTGACAACAGAGTGTCAGTGTGGGACAGACGAATCTGATCGACTATAGACCCGGGGCTACTCGTTCGCAAGGCAAGCGCAAGAAAAGGGGGAGGCCCGCAGGTATTGCCGGGTTAATCCATGGCGCGAAAAATCAGGGAGGTGTTAATGCCGCCAAAGGCAAAGTTATTGCTCATGACAATATTGCTTGCCCGCGCCTGAACCTGGCCGCGCAGGTAGTTAAGTGACGCGCACTGCTCATCCACGTTGGCGAGGTTCAGCGTTGGCAGCAACAACTGGTCGTTCATCATGTGGATGCTGGCCCAGGCCTCAATAGCACCACTGGCGCCCAAGGTATGTCCCAAATGGCCCTTGAGGGTGCTCACCGGCACCGAGTCGCCAAACACCCGGTAGGTAGCCTCGCTTTCGGCCAAATCCCCCCAGCGGGTGGCGGTGCCGTGGGCGTTGACGTAGTCCACCTGCCCGGCGCTGATCTGCGCATCAGCAAGGGCCAGCTGCATCGCCTGGCACATACTGGCGCTGTCGGGCTGGGTGACATGACCGCCATCGGAATTGGTACCAAAGCCGATGATCTCGGCATAAATGTGGGCGCTGCGCGCCAGGGCGTGTTGGTAGTCCTCAAGGATCAAGGTGCCGGCGCCCTCGCCAATCACCAGGCCGTCGCGGTCGCGGTCAAAAGGGCTCGGTGTCTGCGCAGGCGTCGAGTTGCGCGTGCTGGCAGCGTTAAAGGTATCAAAGACCGCCGCCTCAGAGGGGCACAACTCTTCGGCGCCGCCGGCGATCATCACATCCTGCTTGCCGCTGGCAATGGTTTCAAAGGCATAGCCGATACCCTGACTGCCAGAGGTACAGGCGGACGAGGTGGGGTAGACCCGACCCTTGACCGAGAAAAACACGCCGAGATTCACCGCCGTGGTGTGGCTCATCATCTTGATGTAAGTGGTGGCCGTCACCCGCGAGAGATTGCGCTCGGTGAGCATCTGGGCGAATTCGCGGGCGGCATCGGTACTGCCGGTGGAGGAGCCATAGGCAATGCCGCAACGCCCGCTCTGGAGCACCGGGTCATCCAGTAAACCCGCCTGGCGCAGGGCTTTTTCGCTGGCTATGGCCGCCAGCTGCGACACCCGCCCCATACTGCGCACCCGCTTGCGTGGGTAATCGGGCGCCATGGCAAAGCCATCAATGGGGCCTGCCACCTGAGTGTTCAGCCCCTGGTAATCGGCCCACTCCGGCATATGGCGTATACCGCTGCGCCCGGCTTTTACTGCCGCCAGAAAATCACTCCACTGATCGCCCAATGCGGTAATGGCCGCGAGCCCGGTTACCACCACGCGTCTCATGCGTCGGGCCGCTTGATCACCAGAGACGTATTGACACCACCGAAAGCAAAGTTATTGCTCATGGCGTACTCGCACTCGAGCGCCCGGCCATCGCCCATCAGGTAATCGAGTGGTGCGCATTCGGGGTCCAGATTCTCCAGGTTGATGGTGGGCGCGAACCAGCCGCTGCGCATCATCTCCAGGGTGATCCAGGCCTCCAGCGCACCGCAGGCGCCCAGGGTATGGCCGATGTAACTTTTGAGCGAGCTGACCGGCTTGCCCTCGCCCAACACCTGGCAGGTAGCGCGCGACTCGGCAATATCCCCCTTGGCGGTGGCTGTACCGTGGGCATTGACATAGCCAATCTGCGAAGCGGCAACCCCGGCATCGGCGAGGGCGATTTCCATGGCGCGGGCCATGGTTTCAGCGCGCGGCTCAGTGACATGGGCACCGTCGGAGTTGGTGCCGTAGCCGACGATTTCACCCAATATTCTCGCGCCGCGCGCTTTGGCGTGCTCGTAGTCTTCGAGAATCAGCGAACAGGCGCCCTCGCCAATCACCAGACCGTCGCGGTCGCGATCAAAGGGTCGCGGAGTCACGGATGGCTCAGTATTGCGGGTGCTGGTGGCAAACAGGGTATCGAACACTGCGATGGGCGTAACGTGAAACTCTTCGGCGCCGCCGGCGACCATCACATCCTGCATGCCGTACTTGATGGCCTCGTAGGCGTAGCCAATGCCCTGGCTGCCCGAGGTGCATGCCGACGCGGTGGGCACAATGCGCCCGGTCATGCCGAAAAACATACCGATATTGACCGTGGCCGTGTGAGTCATGGTGCGCAAATAGGTCGAGGCCGTCAGATCCGCGGTGGTGGCATCGGTCACTACCCGCGTTAGCGCCGGTACATCACCCGGCGTGCCGATGCAGGAGCCATAGGAAACACCCGCGCGGCCACTGGCCAGGCAGGGGTCGCCCACCAATCCGGCCTGCTCCAGCGCCTGCTCGGTAGCGTATACCGACATCACCGATACCCGGCCCATGCTGCGCAGTTTTTTGCGCGGATAGTGGGTCGGCGCGGTGAAATCCACCGGCGCGCCCAAACGGGTGTTGAGCCCTTCAATGGCATCCCACTCGGGAAAGGCGCGCACCTTGTTCTGTTTTGCCCGCAGGGCGGCTTCTACCGCTGGCCAATCGTTGCCCAGCGCGCTCACCGCGCCCACACCGGTAATCACGACTCTGCGCATCACAGCATGCCACCGTTGACGGAAATGACCTGACGGGTAATGTAAGAGGCCTGATCGCTCATCAGGTAGGCGACCAGGCTCGCGACCTCCTCGGCCTGACCGAAGCGGCGCAGGGGAATCATTTTTTTCGCCTCCTCGGCGAAGACCTCGTCAGTCATGTCGGTATCGATAATGCCAGGGGCCACGCAGTTGACGGTAATCTTGCGCTTGCCCAACTCCAGCGCCAGCGCCTTGGTGGCGCCCATCAAACCGGCCTTGGTGGCGCTGTAGTTGACCTGGCCGCGATTGCCCGCAAGGCCGGCAACGGAAGACAGGGTCACGATGCGCCCGCCCTGGCGCGCCTGCACCATGGGCATGACCAGCGGCTGCAAGACATTGTAAAACCCGTCCAGATTCGTGTGAATCACGCTGTCCCAGTCCTCGCCGCTCATGGCAGGAAAGGCGTTGTCGCGGGTAATGCCGGCATTGCAGACCACGCCGTAAAAAGCGCCGCTGCGCTCCACCGCCGCGTCCAGGGCGGTGCGCGCCGCCTCGCGATCGGCCACGTCAAAACGCAGCAGCTCCGCAGCGCGGCCGTGTTGCTCAATCTCCTGGCATACCGCCTGAGCGGCCTCGACACTGCCGCGGCAATGCACGGTAATATCAAACCCCTGCCGGGCCAACTCCAGCGCAATCGCCCGGCCGATACCCCGGCTCGACCCCGTTACCAACACCCTGCGCTGCATAGTTTTCTCCTGTCGTACTCCGCTTGCTCAGCCAGTGGGCTCACTGGCGGACAAATAGTTTTTATAATCTTCCGGGCGAAAAGCCGAGAAAATCGCCTCGGCCAACAAGCGCTCGCCCTCGGTGCCATTGGTCTGAGCGATACGGCCTTTAAACGCCACAACCGGGTCCTCGACCATGGATACATCAACCGTTATTTCCAGCTCGGCGCCCACGTCAAACACCGGCACAAAAGCGTTGTATTGACGCGAGCTGATCAAAAATGCCGGCCTGACCTCACGCCCCAGGCGCTCGTCCTCAAGGCCGACCCATACGGCCGCCGTCTGAGCCATAAATTCAATGCCGGCCCACGCCGGTACCCCGTTTAGCGCGGGGTCAAAAAACGCATTGTCGTGCGCGATGCTTGAGGCCACCACCACCCGGCGTTCTTCCCCGCTGACCAGCCGCTCTACCAGCTGCATGGGTGGGCGGTGGGGAATGTAGCGCTCGATCCCCGCTGTGCGCGTGACAAAAGAGTTCATTCGGTCCCCAGTAATACGGCCGCGTTGTTGCCACCAAACGCAAACGAATTACTCAAGAAAACACGGGCACTGCCCACATCCAGAGCCTCGTTGGGCGCTACCAGATTCAGTGGCGGCAACTGCGGATCATAGTCGCCATCGTAACAATGGGGCGGCAGTTTACCACCCTCGCTGGCCAGAGCCAGCCACATCAGCGCCGCCTCGGTTGCACCGGCCGCGCCCAGGGTGTGCCCCACTTGGCCCTTACTGCTGCTCACCTTAGGTCCGTGGGGAAAGAGCGAACTGATCACACCCGCCTCCATGGCGTCGTTCAGGATCGTTGCCGTACCGTGGAGGTTAACGTAATTGACCGCCTCGGGGCCGAGTCCGGCCTGCTGCAACGCCATGGTGATGGCCGCGCGTGCGCCCTGTCCGGAAGGCTCGGGGGCTGAGATATGGTGGGCATCGGACGAGGCGCCCACACCCAACAACTGAATATCGGCAAACAGCGGCTCGCGCGTCACCAAGAAAAAGGCGGCGGCCTCCCCGATATTGATGCCCTGACGCACGCGGCTAAACGGCGCGCAGGGCTGCCCACTGACCGAATCAAGCGCGGCAAAACCATTGACGGTCAGCCGGCACAGACTGTCGGCGCCGCCGGCAATCACCGCGTCGGCCATACCGGTCTGCAACAGCCGCCGCGCCGAGCCCAGAGCGTGTGCACTGGAAGAGCAAGCGGTCGAGAGGGTGTAAGCCGGGCCCGTGAGACCAAAATACTGGGCAACTATCTGGGAGAGGTTGCCAATTTCCTGCGCACGATAATGGTAGTTGTCGGGCACGGCGCCCGTTACTGCGCCGGCAACGGCGGCCTCACCCTCGGCAATGCCGGAGGTACTGGTGCCAGCCACCACCGCCACCCGATCCGCCCCATAGCGGGCGAGCACGGCTTGCACGCTGGCTGTCAGTTGCGCGAGCGCCGTGATGGCAAGGCGGGCGTTGCGGCTGGAAAACTGGCTGAGTGACTCAGGCAAATCGGCGAGCGGCGCCGTCACCGGGGCGGTGTAAGTGGGCTTACCCGGCACCCAGGCACAGGGTTTTAGCGGACGCTGCCCGGCAAAGAGAGCAGCGGCTACCGATGCACGGTCTGCGCCGAGGGCATTGACCAAACCCAGGTCGGTTAAATAACACTTCATGACGATGCCTCGTCCACTTTCACCGAGATACCCGCCTCGGGTAAGTCAAAACGCTGCGGCTGATCCGCCCGCCACTGCCACACCACAACAGGTCCCCGATTCAAAGTCAGGCCGCGCTCTTCGGTGATCAGTTCAAGGCCGCTGGCACCGGCGCATTGGGCAGTGATCCGCTCGCGAATTTGCCACCAGCTGAGCCCCTGAAGCAGCGAAACCGCATCTGGCCCCCTGTACAAACCCGAGCTCTGCACCTTGAGTGCTGCGCCCTCTTGGCGAGCACTGAACAACGGCGAGCCCAGCATATCCAGCGCCACAAACACCGGCTCATCGCCCTGGCGCTCAGAGCGCACCACCAGGCGCGTGTCACCCGAGCGCACCAGCAGTGTGGCCGGCTCGGGCGCTACACAGTGCGCAGCATCAGGCAACAGCGGTTGCCGGGCGCAGCCGGCGAGCAGCACGCAGGCGAGCAAAACCAGGGCGCCGCGCATCACGCCTCCGAGGTGCAAAACTCAGCCAGCGCGCGCATGCGGCGCTTGGGCTCGGCGACAAAGGGGTTGTTTCTGTCCCAGGCGTAGCCGGCGAGAATGGACGAGATCATCTCGCGCACGCTTTTGGACTGTTCGGGGTAGAAAATAATGTCCTGAAACAGGCCCTGGTACCAGGCATCGACAAACACGCGGAAAGTCTCCACGCCCAGGCGCAGGGGCTGCTCATATTCGCTCGTCCAGTCGACACTCTCGCCGTTGAGTTGCCGCTCCAGAACTTTTACAGCCATGCTCGCCGAGCGCATGGCAATGGTCACGCCCGAGGAGAACACCGGGTCGAGAAACTCGCCGGCATTACCCAAAAGCGCATAGTTCTGACAGCCGAGTTGCTTGACGTTGCAAGAGTAACCGGTGATCTGGTTGGCGGGGTATTGCCAGCGGGCGCCACTTAACAATTTGGCCAGCACCGGCGCCTCGCCGAGCATGGTCTGCACCAGATCCAAAGGCGTTTCGCCCTGGCGCTTTGCCAATTTTTCCCGACTGGCCACCACACCGAGTGAGCTCTTGCCGCCACTGAACGGAATCAGCCAATACCAGATGTCGCGCTCTTCGGGGTGCACGGTCACCAGGATTTTATTGCGGTCAAAAGCGCCGGTGGGAATGCCATCATCAATATGGGTAAAGGCCGCCTGGCGAACCGGAAAGCTGGAGGGCGTTTCCAGGTCCAGAAGCTTGGGCAGCACCCGGCCAAAGCCGCTGGCATCGAGCATAAAGCGGCAGCTGATCTGCCCGGCTGAGCCGTCGGCCCGGGTGTAGCTCAACAGACTTTCACCCTCGCCCAGCTCGCAGCCGGTGATGGTGTGGCCATAAAAAATCCTCACACCCTGCGCTTCGGCCTGATCGGCCAAGAGCTTGTCAAAGCGCGCGCGCTCCACCTGAAAGGTGGTACCCGGGCCGGGCGAGAATTTCTCTTCAAAGTTAAAGTAGGTGGAGCGCTCCCCCCAGCCGAAGGCTGCACCATTTTTAAACTGAAAACCGGCATCGCGTACCGCTGGTAAAAAGCCCGCCTCTTCGATATACACCATGCACTGGGGCAGCAAACTTTCACCAATGGAAAACCGGGGAAAGTGTTCGCGCTCGAGCACAACGACATTGAACCCCCGCTGCTGCAATAGCGCCGAGGCTATAGCCCCCGAAGGGCCAGCACCGATAACCACCACATCCACTGAATCAGGCACAGCCGTCATACTCAGACTCCAAAGCCGTTATTGTCGCGCTGTCGCCAAAGGCGCCAGCAGAAAAGCCAGCACGATGCCCAAAAACACCGTCAGGCCAAAATTATGTATTGCCGTTGTCGCGCTTAGCGCCAAAAGGCCAAACGATAGCACGGTCGTAATTGTCGATAAAACAATCGCCAACAAAGTCGCCCGGCTGCTGCGGCCGCCTTCGCGCAAAAACAGCGTGTAGTCTACGCCAATTCCCAGCACCAGCAGCAGTGCCATCATATGAAATACGCTCACCCCCTGACCGAGCACCAGCACCCCGGCCAGTGCCAGCGTGCTGGCAAGCGCAGGTGGCGCTATGATCTGGCAGGCGCCGCGCGCCCCGTAGCGGACACTGACCAGCAGCGCAATCATCAGGTAGGAAAGTGCCAAGAGCCATGCGGCGCGTACCCGGTAGTGCTCCAATAAGTGATTGGTGCGCGCCACCGGGTCCACCCACTGAACATCGTCCGCCTTGCGGGCAATGGCCGCGATGGCCCGCTCATTCACCGGCGCCACAAGAGACACCAGAGCGTAGTGACGCCCCTCGTGGGAAAAAAACACAGGTGCGAGCGCCGACCCGGCAATGTCTGCCAGTGCCACCTCAGGTGACAGAGGTTCGACCTGGCCCAAGCGCTGCGCAAATTCTGCCGCCCTGGATTCTTCCATCCCCAATTGGCGGTAAAGCGATTCCAACAGGCCCGAGTCCAACACGCGCTCGCGCCACAGGATGAGGTTTTGCCGTTGCCGCTGTTGTGAAGGCAACCAGTCAGCCAGGCTGCGATAACCACCCAAATTGCCGGCGCCGACGGCCTGATCCAATGGGCGCTCCAGTGTCTCCAGCCGCTGCAACAGCGCCTCGGTATCCGCGCCATTGACCAGCAGATACTGCAGAGCCTGTCCACCGCCCAGTGGCTCGCGCACCGACTTGTCCATGGCCGCAAGCTCGGGGTTCACCGTCTGCATCTGGCGAATATCATCGTTGCTCTGCCACTGATAGACCACACCGAGCACCAGAAGCGGCAGCCCCAGAAAGGCCAGCGGCTGGCGCAACACCGCGACCAAACGCCACTGCCACCGCCCCAGGGCAACCAACATCATTTTCAACGCCCGCGGCATACCCGAGGCCGGCGGCTTGCGCAGCAGTACGGGGAAAAAACCGAGCACAGTAGCAAAGGCCGCCAGCAAACCGCCACTGGAGAGCACCGCAATCTGCACAAAACCGGGAAACCCCGAGGCGGTAAAACTCAGATAACCGGCCATGCTGGTGAGCAAGCCAAGGCCCAGAGGCGCAAGCAACCGCTGGCTACCGGTGTGTGCCTGCCAGGCGGGGCCCGCCTCCATGCGCTTGGTAAAAAAATGCAGGCTGTAGTCGATGGCCACACCGGTGAGCGCCGCCCCGAACACCAGTGCCATGACATGCACCTCGCCAAACAACCACTGGGTCACGGTCAAACCGGCGAGCACACCCACAGCAATGGGTGTAAAAGCCAAAAACAACAGCGGCAGGCTGCGAAACACAAGCAGTAAAAGCACCATGACGCCGATTAACGAACCCAGCCCCACGGTGGAAATTTCTCCGCGCGCCTGCTCAGTGCCCGCCTGGGTAAAAAAGAACACGCCCGTGTGCAGCTGGCGAAAGCCCGGCAGCGAGCGAACCGGCTGCAAAGCCTCGTCCAGGGCGCGGCCGACCGAAGCCTGTACGCCAACGCCAAAGGGTGAGCCGGCCAGCTCAAGGCTTAACAGATAATAGGCCTGCCCGTCCACCTGCAGCCGCACACGGCCCTCGGCATCCAGTAACAGGCCCGGCGCCGGCGGGCGCAGCGCCTGGGTGTAACCGGCGAGGCTGCCGAGAGGATCCCGGGTCAATCTCGCGGTACTCATGGCGCCCGGGCGCGTCAGCAGTTCGCGCAACACTTGGTTGCGAAGCGTCTCGGACGCTTCACTTTGCAGCCGTTCGCGCCACGCATCGCTCAAAAGCGCCGGGGCATAGTCTTGATAGAGCGCCTCGACAGGCAGTTGGACCGCGGCGCCTGCGCCTTCGGTCACGGTGGCGAGGCAATCGCACTGGCGCAGTCTCTTCACCACGCCGGGCAATTGCTCACCCAGTTGCGACATATCTGGCGCACCGAGCAAAAGCAGCAGCTGGCGCTCATAACCCGCCGATCTCAATTCGTCGGCCAAAGCTTCGGCGCTGCGCGCGTCTTTATCGGGAAACAGAGCGAGAATATCGTTATCGACACTCAGGCGCGGCAAAGTAAACAGCCCCGCCAACACAGTGATCAGCACCAGCAATCGGCAGACAAAAACCACCTGGCGCAACAGCATGTCAATCTCGCTCGGGGTAGCTAAAGAGCAGCTCGGTGTAATCGTCGCCCGGTTCGGTGACGGTGACTTTGTCGATGTGGCCGGCCTGTCCCGCTACCAGCACCAAGGCCACCAATCGATTGAGCGGGGCGCCGGTCGGCTGCAAAGCGATATCCCAACGACCCGATTCGGCCTCGGGGGCAAGGTACACGGTAAAGTGACGCTCAAGGCTGGCAAGGTCCAGCTCAAAGAGCCGGGAAAACACCTGAAAAAATCCGTAGACGGACGGCTCACTGCTGGCGGTTATCAGCTCGCGCTCGCCCTCTATCTCGCGCTCGATGCGCTCACCCTCAACCCGATAGGTCACGGCAAAGGGCTCGGCGATGTGCCAACGCATATTGCCCGCCGCAGACAGCGAAAACTCACCAGTCGACACCATGGGTTCGTGCAACACCGACAAGTGCTTGCGCTGCTCCATCTGCGCCTGCACGGGCAGCGACTCTTTCAGCTTGGCGGCAATGACCTTCAGTCGCTCGCGCTGGGCGTCACTTTGCACCGGGTGCTCAAGCACGCCCTGAGCAAGACTCGTGCAGGCCAACGCCAGAAGCCAAAGCGCCGAGAGACAGCGAATCATTGCCCGGCCTCGCGCAACCGGTAGGCGGCGATTTTCTCTTGCAATATGGCCGGCGCGGCGTAACACATTTCACCGGATTGCAAATCCACCGCCACTTGCACGCTGTAACCTTTGGTGAGGGTTTCGCCGCTGTCAATGTCGATAATGCGATAGTCGATTTTCAGGCGCACTTCCCACTCCTGCAGCTTTGCCTCAACGCGCACCACCCGGTTGAACTTCGCCGGCTTCACGTATTTCAACCGAATATCCACCACCGGAAAACCGTAACCGGAATCGCGCATGTGCTGATAGTTATACCCCAGCGCATCGAGCAGCTGGCAACGAGCGTCTTCAAAATACTTGACGTAGTGCCCGTGCCAGACAATGCCCATACTGTCTACATCGTAAAAGGGCACTTTGATATCGGTAGCCAGAGTGATAGGCGCGGCTTCAGTCATGAGGGTAGAGCTCCCAGCGCTGGGCGCGAATGTAATCGACGGTCTGGCGCAGAACGCCTTCGAGGGGGCGGTCTTCGTCGACGATATCAAAGAAGTCGCGCACCTGAGAGTACATGGATTCCAGCACCGGTGTGACAGCGCTATGATTAAAATCCGTTTGTTGTTTGCGCAAATAGAGGGCCTGGGTAGCGGCGAGAACGCCAGCGGCCGCCACTTGCTCGGTGAGCTCCAGCACGCGCTCACAATCGCGCGCAGCAATGGTGCCCATGCTCACCTTGTCCTGGTTGTGACACTCGGTGGAGCGGGAAAACACACTGGCGGGCATGGTCTGCTTAAGCGCCTCGGCTGTCCAGGCAGACACACCAATCTGCACTGCTTTAAAACCGTGATTGATCATCACCCGGTCAGGCGTGGCACCGGAGAGATTGGCGGGCAGGCCGTTGTTGAATTTCACATCCATCAACAGCGCCATCTGCCGATCAATCAAGTCAGCGATATTCGCTACGGCCACTTTTAACGAATCCATGGCAAAGGCAATGTGACCACCGTAAAAGTGACCGCCGTGCAGCACGTGCTCGCCTTCACCATCGATGATTGGATTGTCGTTGGCGCTGTTGAGCTCCGTTTCAATAAATTGGCGCAGCCAGGGCAAGGAGTCTTGCAGCACACCGATGATGTGCGGCGCGCAGCGCACCGAGTAGCGATCCTGCAAACGGTCTGAGTTGCGCGCCACTTCCGCCGCGTCCAGATCGTCGTGAATCCAGCGGGCGATTTGCCCCTGCCCCGGATGGGGCTTTACTGAAAACAACTTGCCATCAAAGTGATTGGGATTGCCTTTGAGGGCGACGCTCACCATGGCCGTCAAGCGGGTGGCGAGCCGCGCCAGGTACTCGGCGCGATCAAACGCTAGGCACGCAACAGCCGTCATGACCGCCGTGCCGTTCATGATGGCCAGCCCCTCTTTGGGCTTGAGATGCAAAGGCTCCAGTCCCTCGGCCTTGAGGACCTCAGCCACCGGGCGACGCTCGCCGCGATAGTAGACATCCCGCTCGCCGATCAAGGCGCCTGCCACGTAGGACAGGGGCGTCAAGTCGCCGCTCGCGCCCACAGATCCCTCCTGGGGAATCACCGGTACGATGTCCCGCTCGATGTACTCGGCGAGCCGCTCCAGCAGCACCATACGCACGCCTGAGTAACCGCGCGACAGAGATGCCAGCCGCGCCGCCAAAATGGCGCGGCCGTGTTCAAGATCAAATTGCTGGCCGAGGCCGCAGCCGTGAAAACGGGTCAGGTGCAGGGGCAGCTCTTCGACCAGATGCGGCGGAATCGATACTGTGCAGGAGTCACCGTAACCGGTGGTGACACCGTAGATGACACCTTCTTCACGCCACAGATCGCCGACAAAACGCGCACTCGCCTCAATCCGGGCGCGTGCTGCTTCGTTCTGCGTCACGCAGGCGCTCGCGCCCCGGGCAATGGCAACAATATCTTCAATGGTGACCGGATCGTGGCCAAAGGCCACCTTTGCCGGGTCTGGTTTAACGGTCATTGTCTGGGGTCTCTCCCGCTGGTAAATGCTGTTCGTCGTTCCAGTAATCGTAAAAATTAAACCACTGCAAGGGGTAATCCCGGCACAGCCGCTCGAGGTTGGCGATATAGTCGCTCAATATGCGCTGGCAATAGGCATCGCGCTCTTTACGCCCCACTTTGCCGCCAGCGTAGAGCGGTTGCAACTCGGCCCTGTACCCCTCTTTGGCGGTATAGCCTGCCATAAAATACACGGGCGCACCGAGCATCAGTGCCAGCCAAAAAGGGCCGGCGGGAAAGCGCGCTGTATCGCCGAGAAACGGTGCCTCCAACCAGCGCTGTCCCTCGCCGGGGGGCAGGCGGTCTGCCAACAAAATCAGAAACTCGCCCTGATCGAGCTTTTCTTTCAGCATCATCGCCGTCGCCGGGCTGACGTCGCGCACCTGTATCAACCGGACTTCGGCCCGCTCACTGGCGCGGCGCACCAACTGGTTAAAATTTTCCGTGTTGGCGGTGTGCAAAATTACGTTGAGTTTCAGTGAGCCGTCATTCTCCACTAGCGCCCGGCACATTTCCAGATTGCCAAAGTGCGCACCGAGCAGCACGGCGCCTGTTTTCTGCGCTTGCAGTTCACTCATGTGGGCGTGCCCCGGAAAAGTCACATCGGTGCGCTGAATTCGACCCATCCAGGCCCCCAGGCGATCCACCAGAGCGCGGCCAAAGGCCAGATGATGGCGCCACACCAGCCAGGTAGATGCAGGCTTTCCCAGAGCCCGACGCAAATAGCGGGCGGAACTGCGCCGGGTGGCGCGGCGGGTAAGAAAAAAATAAAAAACCACCACGCAGACCACCGGGTAAATAAGATGCCGCCCGCCGTGGCGATAGCACCAAAACAGCAACTGCATGGCGCGCAGGCTGCCGCGCTCGCGAACGTTTTCCCACTGCTCGTTATTCCCGGCCACGGCGGCTCTCCCTAAGGCGGGTCAAACGCCGCCCGATGATCACCGGCAACCTGATCAACATGCCCAGTACCAGCTTGGTGTGCATCCAACTGATGACGACATTGTCGCCCCAAAGCCGGAAGTTGGACACGCCGTTTGCGGGATACACCACGCGCGTCGGCACCGATACCACACGCACACCGCGCCAGTGCAAACGCACCAGTACTTCGGTATCAAAATCCATGCGTCCACCCAGTGAGACATCGCGGGCCAGTTGCATCACCGGCGCCAGTGGATAAACACGAAAGCCGCACATGGAGTCTTTAATCTCAAACGAGAGCGTTTCTATCCAGACCCACACATGGGTTAGGTAGCGGCTGTAATACCGGTGCCGAGGCACGGATTCATCGTAGCGGGGAATGCCGGTAATCACCGCCTCTGAGTGCTGTTCGGCGAGCTGGATGAGCCCGCGGGCATCGCTGACCTCATGCTGGCCATCGGCGTCAATTTGCAGCGCATGGGTGTAACCCCGACCCAGACCGTGATGCATCCCCAACAGTACCGCTCGCCCTTTGCCGCCGTTGGGAAACTGCTCCACAAGGTCGCTGTCCGTTTCACTGGCCAGGGCACGCAGAGTCTGGGTGGCCTGCTCATCGCCGCCGTCGTTGACCAGCACACAGTCAATACCTTGCGCCCGCAGCGCCCTAAGCGTATCGCCCACCAGATGGGCGTGATTGTAGACGGGGATAACCGCGCACACGCGTACAGAGTCGCTCATGGAACAGCCGCCTGGACGCTGATGGCGCCCTTGGAGCACAGGCCGCGGGCATTGCGATAACTAAAGGTCAGCAGCTCTTTTTCCGGCCGGTACTCAAGCTCTACGGTCAAGGTCACCGGCGGGCGGATCAGTTGCTGGAATTTGTTGGACTGCAACGCGCGAAAGACAAAACGGCGGTCAAAATAGCGCTCGGCCAGCGCCTGCGCCCAGCCAATTTGCACTACCGCCGCCAGCACCGGCAATCCGTCAAAGTGACCGGCAAAACAGGGGTGCTCCGGCGTCAGGGCAAACTCGAG
Organism: Gilvimarinus algae; assembly: GCF_030518215.1. Lineage (GTDB taxonomy): Bacteria > Pseudomonadota > Gammaproteobacteria > Pseudomonadales > Cellvibrionaceae > Gilvimarinus > Gilvimarinus algae. Next base: position 28,324 of record NZ_JAULRT010000062.1, on the reverse strand, counting down.
CTCCAGCCGGTGTTCGCTTTGCGCGCGGCAGACAATGGTCTCGGGCAAAGGGATCACGACTGGCGCTCCTCTAACAAGCTCAAGACATCGGCCGCCAGCACCTTGCCCTGTGCGTTGCGCGGCAGCGCCTGGACATAGCGCCAGCGGCGCGGCAGCAAAGGCGCCTCAAAATAATCGGCCAGATACTCCCGCAGCGCCTGATTGAGCGCGCGGCGCCCGCCACGCTCCAGGCGCCCAGTCGCCGCCGGCAAAAGGCAAAGGACAACGCCTATTTCATCGCGCCGGCCGCGTACCACCGCCGCGCGCGCCTCTTCGATCCATGGGTGGGCCTCCAGGCGCTTTTGCAGCTCGGTCAGCGACAGCCGCTTGCCCTCCACCTTGACGATAGTATCGGCGCGGCCCAAGAGCTCAAAGCGCCCATCCTCGGCAAAGCGCACTTTGTCGCCCATGGTAAAACCCGCCGGGTCGCCAAGGTGCGCACTGCGTACCTGCAGGCACTGCTCTTGGGTCGTGGCAAGCGCAACGCCCGGCAGCGCCTGCCACAGAGAAGATTCGCTCTGGCGGCGCCAGGCCACCCCGCCGGTTTCGGTGCTGCCGAGAATTTCCAGCGGTGCCCGCCCATTGAGCGCGGCAAAGGCCCGGGCATGACGCTCGTGCAAAAGCCCCCCCGAGGAGAAGCACACCCGCAGACGCTCGGCGGCTTCGGTAAACACCCCGGACTCGGGTAGGCGCGACAGATGAGTCGGGCTAGACACCAGGATAGCGGGTTCAAGGCGCAGCACTTCACTGGCCAACACCTCGGGGTAATGGCAGGGGGTATCGAGAAAGGCCGCTGCTCGCGCCAGTGGCCAGAGCAGCACATGCAGCAAGCCATAGATGTGTTGATGAGAGACGGTGGCGATCACCGTCAGGTCCTGGACCTCGCGACCAAAGGCGCTCTCCAGCGTGGCAATTTCACTTTCAAGCTCTGCCAGGGTTTTGCGAATAGGCGCCGGGTCACCGGTGCTACCCGAAGTGAAGAGCACCAGCTCTACCTCGCGGCTAAACGCTGACGCATCGGGCTCACTGTCGCAGGCGGCGGGCCACTGCGCCGGCAACCACTGGGGACCGGCAAAACCCGCCACCGGCTGGTCGGTGATCAGCGCCGCGAAGTGATCGCCCATCAGGCGCACCGCGCCCTCTTGCATCTGGTGGGGCATCACAATGCGCTTACCCGCCAGCGCCAGGGCGATAAAAGCGCAGAGAAAATCGTAGCCCGATGCCAGCCACAAGCCGACACTCTGCTCGGGCCGAAGCCGGAGCCAGGCGTAAAGGCCTCGCACCCGCCCGGCCAGTTCATCGGCACTGCGAGTGCCCGCTGCGGTCAGCGCAAGGGCATGGCGCCCGCCGGCTAAAGCGACACGACGCAGGTTTATCTCGCGATCACAATCCATGTTTTTTTCTGAAAATACATTGTCGATAACCAAACTCGGCGGCAAACAACACCCCCATGATGCCGTAGGCGATAAGTCCGTTGTAGAGTGCCCACACCTCGCGGCTGCCCCATAGAGCAGTCCAGGCGGCAATGCTGCCGTTCAGCAGAAAAAAGCCCACCCATAGACGGGTCACCCAGGTGGTGTAACTCTGAACGGGTGCCGGCAAAGGGCTGCCGTGCTCAAGGATAGCGAGCCGCGCCGGCAGTGTCGGCGGGTGGTAGAGGGTGTAGGCAAAATACACGGCCATGGCCGCGTTAATCAGCGCCGGCAGGAGCTTTAATAGCACTTCATCGTTGCGCCACCACAGCGCTGCCACCAGTGCCAGCAGAACGCCCAGCACAGCCACACGCTGCCACAAAGCGCGGGCTACCAGCAGCAGGCGCAAAAGGTATAGCGACACGATTGCCAGCCCCAGCCATTTGGGCTCCAGCCAGCGCCCGCCAAAATACACCAGGAGCGGATAGGCCAGCAGGACCAGCGCGACCACGAGCCCCAAGGCGCGCATCAGGCGCTTCTCAGCAACTCATCAATCACGTTCACAGCATCGCCAATGGTGCGCACGCCCTTGAACTGCTCTGGCTTGAGCTGCTTGCCGGTGACGTTGTGAATTTTGGCTGCCAGATCGATGGCGTCGATGCTGTCGAAGTCCAGGTCCTCATACAAATTCGCATCCAGCGAGATATCCTCTTCATTCACCATGAACGATTTAACGAGAACGCTTTTCAGCTCAGTGTAAATTTCTTCTTTGGTCATGAAACTCTCTGCGGGTCGTCGCTACTGGGCCTGTTGTGCCAAAACAAAGTTGCGCAGACTGGCAACACTGCGAAAGTGTTCTTTATTCTGCTCCGAATTAGCGTCAATTTTAACATTAAAGCGTTTCTGCAAGGCGAGCCCCAGCTCCAGCGCATCGATCGAATCGAGCCCCAAGCCATCGCCAAACAGCGGCGCCTCTGTGTCTATATCCTCAAGCGCAATGTCTTCGAGTTCGAGTTCCTCGATGATCATTTGCTTGATGTCTGTATCAATGTCAGCCATAGCGTTTCAAACCTTCCTCAAAATACTCTTCCAGGTAGCGCGTCAGCAAACGCGCCGCTCTGGGCTTGTCGTTAAAATCGTCCACCACAGCTGCCGGCTCGATGATCTCGTGGAAATAGACATCGATGTCCGCCCGCCTCGGGGGAATCTGGTACCAGCTCTCACCCTTGATCAGCGTCAGCGGGCGACAGGTAATAAACGCCGTCAGAATCGGCGCACCCGTGCGCACCGCCACATTGGCAACCCCGCGCTTGAACTTCAAGGGCTCGCCCGGCACTGAGCGCGAGCCCTCGGGAAAGATCAGCACAGCCTGACCATCGTCCAGGGCCGCCCGCGACCCGCTGAGCAGTTGCTCACCGCTGTCGTTACTGATAAAGCCCCCCGCGCGCATCACGCCGCGGATGTAGCGATTGCGCCAAAGCTCTCCCTTGACCACGCAGTTAGCGCGGGGCAAATGGGCAAACAAAATCACCACATCAATCAGCGTCGGGTGATTGGCAATCACAAGGCAGCCGGGTGAGTGGCGCAAAAGGGCGCTATTATGCAACGTCACGCGAATCAAACCCAGCGTTTCCATCATCGCCGCAAACCGGGCAAAACTGCGCTGCTGGAGCCTGCGTATACGTTCGGTCTTGCTCGCTCGACTACCTGGTAGCCAGTGCACCACGGGAAACACCAGTAGCGTCTGCGCCAAAGCCGCCAGGGAGAAGCTGGCAAAGCAAAAGCCTGTGGCCAGGGTTCGCCAAAGCCTGTCCGCTGCGCGTCTAAGCCACTGCAAGAGCGCGGCTCCAGCGCCAGCTGTGCTGGTCGGTGGTCACTTCCAGCGCGGGCTCAGAACCGCCCCACCAGTGCAGAAAGTCCACGCTCAGGGCATTGGCAGAAGCGGGGCCGCGGGCCGGCGACATGCTCAGCTCCACTGGCACGGCGCCGCTGGCGGGCCCGGCCGTTAACAACAGCGCCAGTGCTGCGGGCATATCCCGCTCATCGGCGTAGCGCTGATAGAATTCCGCCAGAGGCTCTTCGGTGTGCACCAGCAACACCTGCGATGAGCCATCGCTAAGCCAACTGGCCGCTTCCATCCAGGCCGCGGCCAAGGTGTCGCGCCCCGCAGCCAATGCCAGGGTGGGCGCCTTGACCTGATGCAGAATACTGAAAAGCCCCAGCGCCGAGTTGTGCACCGACAAACTAAAGGCATTGGGCGAGAGCGCCTCTGCACGGGCCAGCGACTCGAGCAGCTTGTAAGTGCGTGCGGTATCCCCGTGACGGGAGGAGAAAATAACGGGAGTGTCGCCACCGAGTGCGCCGGCCATGGTATCGGCCACTTCCAGCGCCTGGCGCCCCCAGCGGGTCAGGCGCCGGCGCGTCATGGCTGGCACCCCGGCCGCCGGTGGCATGTCATCGCCGGTCGGCAACTGTTCGGGATCGAAGGCCGACCACTGCTGGGCAGACGCTATTCCCGGAGCCCAGGCGGCCCATTGGCTTACCCACACTTGCATTGCATTATCCGCTTTATCGTATTTATTGGGGCCTATGACAGGCCCTAGAACCGGCCCACAATGGCCGTTTCTCCCCCGGTCGGCATTTTACACGACCTGCCGCCGGCTACCCAATGGGAAATACACTCGCCTCGTCTCGGAAAGCCGAGGCAAAACCGTTATAGTGGCGCCTTTTGATTCTCTGAGACCGAGATCTTGCTGAGTGTTGACGGACTGACCTTTGGCTACGGCAAAAGGCAACAACAAATAGACGGTATCTCTCTGGCGCTGGGCGCCGGTGAGGTTCTGGGTCTGCTGGGGCCAAACGGCGCCGGTAAGACCACGCTGGTTTCGCTGATCACCGGTCAGTTGCCACCGCGCAGCGGCCGGGTCACGCTGCAGGGCGAGCCGATCCGACTCGGCCACAGGGATATTGCCCTGGTGCCTCAGGAATACGCCTTCTACCCCAAGCTGAGCGTGTTGGAAAACCTCCGGTATTTTGGCGGGCTGCTGGGGCTCGAAAAGAGCGAACTGCAAACGCGAGTGACCGGCGCCCTGGCCGATACTGACCTGGGCGGCTGCGCCTCGGTACGCTCGGGCGCGCTCTCGGGCGGCCTGAAGCGCCGCCTCAATATTGCCATTGCCCTGCTGCAAAAGCCCAAGCTGCTGCTGTTGGATGAACCCACCGCCAATGTCGATCCGCACTCGCGGGCGTTTTTGCTGAATGCCGTCCGCCAGCTGAGAGCGAGCGGTACAGCCATTATTTACACCTCTCACCTGCTCGGTGAGGTGGAGGCCATCGCCGACAAAGTCGCAGTGATGGACCGCGGCCAGATTATTTTGCAGGGCCCACTGCATTGCCTGTTGAGCGAGCAGCACAACCGCGTAGAAATGAAGCTGGACAGCACGCCCGACGACGCCCTGTGCCAGCAAATCGCTCTGACCCCGACGGCCAACCCGTGGTATCAGTGCAATCTGGACGCCTGCGGCCTCAATCTGGCCGAGGCGATTGAGGCTGTGGAGCGCGCCGGGGTCGGCATTCAGCAGCTACACTACGGCAGCCGCCGACTGGAAGAAGTCTATTTGAAATGCCTGGCAGGTGCGGAGGCGAACCCGTGAGCGCATGGACCGCCTCCCTCAGAAAAGAGAGCCTGCTGGTCATCCGCGACTGGCACGCCCTCGCCCTGCTGTTTCTCATGCCCTGCTTGTTTATCGTGATTATGTCGCTGGCGCTGCAAGAGCGCTTCGGGCGCGAAGCCGGTTTGCAGCTTGCCGGTCAATTGCACTATCAGAGTCTCTCGGCCGATGCCGGGCGCCTGCTCGATGAACTGCACCGGTCAGCGCAGCTCAAACTTGAGCGCAGCGATCTGCCCCTGAGTGCCAACGACCATCTGTTTTCCCTGAGCTTTACCCCGGCCTTTGACAGGGCTCTGGCGGGCGAATCCGATGAGCCGGGCCTCGAGCTGCGCTTCGCCCCCGAGCTGGGCACGCGTGAACGGCTGCTGATACGCGCGGCCGTGCAAGAGGCCTTTGCCGTTTTCAGCACCCAAGCCCTGGCGCTCGAACTTGGCTACGACAAAAACTACGCCGAACAGGAGTTGCTGCGCCGCTGGTTTATCGCCGAAACCGAGGCCGAGGCAGGGCCCGCTCAACCCAATGCAGTGCAGCAGAATGTGCCGGCTTGGCTTATTTTCGCCATGTTTTTTATCGCCGTGCCCCTGTCGACAACGGTGATCGATGAGCGCCGCCAGCGCACCCTGGCCCGGATACGCACCTTCGGCGCACCGGTATGGCTGATCTACAGCGCCAAGCTCTTGCCTTACATTGTGATCAACTTGCTGCAGCTGTTGCTGATGCTGGCCCTGGGCGCCTGGCTCTTGCCCCTGGCCGGCGCCGAGGGCCTTTCCCTGGCAGTGCATTTACCCGCGCTGGCGGCGGTGGGCCTTTGCACCAGCCTGTGCGCACTGGCGCTCGCCAGTGTGATCGCTGCAGCCGCCAAGACGGTGGCGCAGGCGACAGCGATCAGCGGGTCTGTCAACATTCTCCTGGCGGCCATTGGCGGCGTCATGATTCCCCTGTTTATCATGCCGCCGCTGATGCAGAAAATCGCCCAACTCTCGCCCATGGCCTGGGCACTGGAGGGGTTTCTCAGCGTCTTGGTGCGCGGCGGCGGCTGGGCGCAGATCGCCCATCCCTGTTTACAATTGCTGGCCTTAACTCTGGTACTCGGAGTGATCGCCATGGCACTGATTCAACGAGGCAAAGCCCATGCATGATTCGGTAACCGATGATCTGAAAACAGCGCTCAAGCAGCTGATCATTGAAGAGTGCGACAAAGACGAGTTCACCCCCGCCGACATAGGTGATGACGATGCGCTGCTTGGCGGCGACCTCGATCTGGACTCGCTGGATGTGCTGCAAATCTGCATGGCGGTGAAAAACCAGTACGGGGTGCGCATCGAAGGCAATACCGCCGCGCGCCGCGCACTGAAAAGCATTAACGCCCTGGCCCAAACCATCGTTGACAGCAAGGCCGGATGAACGTCTGTATACGCCAGTTTTCCGCCCGCTGCAGCCTGGGCGATCAGCTCGATGCCTGTGTCGACAATTTACTTGAGAGTGTACCGGCGCCCTCGAGCCTGAGCTTTGCCCAGCTTGGTGAGGCAATCAGCCTGCCCTACTTTTGCGCGCCACGCGAGGACGACTTTTACCGGGAGCTGGAAATCACCCTCGATCACCTGCTGCAAAGCGCCGGCCTAGACCGCAAGGCCCGCCAGAACACCGCCCTGCTGATTGGCTCCTCGTCGTTTGATGTGCATATTTCCGAGGCACGCTACCGGGCGGATATTGCCAAGCGCGGCGCCGAGACGGCGGTGCCCATGCCCATCATTGGCTATGGCAAGCTGGCCGAGCGATTGGCCGGCAGCTTATCGCTCGGTCCCGTGCGCTACACCTATTCCACCGCCTGCACCTCGAGCGCCAACGCCCTGCTCTACGCTGGCCGGCTGATCCGCTGCGGCGTGGTGGAGCACGCACTGGTGCTCGGCACGGAGCACCGCAACACCACCAGCGCACTCGGCTTTCACGGGCTGGGTCTGGTATCGCCGAGCGGCGAAATGCATCCCTTTGACGCCAACCGCGACGGCCTGATCCTCGGCGAAGGACTGGGCGCTCTGCTCTTGAGCCCTGACAGCCTGACCCCTCCGCACGAGCGGCGCTGGCAGTTGGCTGGCGGGGCCATAGGCACAGACAATCACAGTCTCACCGCCGCCCACGTCAGCGGCGAGGAAATCGCCAGCGTGATTCGCGCCGCTCTCGCGGACGCGGGTGTGGCTCCCGGCGATATTCAGGCGGTCAAGGTCCACGGTACCGCCTCGCTGAAAAACGACGAGGCCGAAGCCAGTGCGCTGCAAGCCGTGTTTAGCGAGATCCCCAAGGCTTTCGCCCTCAAGCCGTTCATTGGCCACACCCTCGGCGCCTGCGGGGCTCTGGAGGCGGCGCTGACTCTGGGCGCTCTCGCGCGCGGTGTCTTGCCGGCCAACCCGCGCGCGCGCAGTGACGGCCAGCTGGGCGTAAAGCTGCACACCAGCGCGCCGGCAGCCGGTCCCGGTTACTACTTGTTTAACTGCTTTGCGTTCGGCGGCAACAATAATGCACTGGTCTTGCGCGACCTAGGGGCCGGCGAATGATCTACCTGGACAACCATTACTCTCTGCTCCATCGCATCGACCCGGAAGCCACATCGCTACCGGATTTGCAGGAGATTATTCGCGCGTGCCACGGCAGCCGTATCCGGCGTATTGACCGCTATATTCAGCTGTGCCTGGCGGGCGGTCTCAGCTGTGTGGGTGAGCGTGAGTTACCCGGCAATACCGGTGTCTACCTCGCCAGCCGCTGCGGTGCAGTAGACACCTCAGCCCGGGTCATGCACGCCATGGAAGTGGCCGGCGAGCAGCCCAAACCCCTGCACTTTGTCAACACACTGGGCAACTCAGCGGGCTTTTACCTGACGCAATTGCTGGGACTAACAGGCAATACAGTGGTGGTATCGGCCGAGGAGCTGTCGTTTGAGGCCGCGCTGGCGCACGCGTGCATTGACCTGGCGCTCGGACAGGTCGGGGCGGCCCTGGTCGGCGGCTTTGATGAAGTCACCTTGCCGCTGGCGAGTCAACGCGAGCGCCTCGGCGCAGCACACAGCAGCGCCGCCATGCTGGAGGGCAGTCACTGGCTGCTTCTGCAGCGCCACCGCTGCAAGGCAGGCTCACAAAAAACCCTGCTGCCGCCGCGCTATTTCACGGACCTTGAGCAGTGGTGCGAGAGCGAGCGGGCGGTCGAACAGTCGCCCGGACTGCAGCTGGCCTTTGCGCCGAGTGCGCAGGAGCAGCAAGCTCTGGCCGGGCTGGCTTATCAGGTTTACCTGCCCGAGAATGGCGCCCTCGCACACGGCGTCTGGTCTGGCGCCGCCCTTACGGCGTTGCTGGATCAGGGCGTGGGCGTGCACCTGGCAAAAGCGGGCGAGAGCTACTGCGCCCTTAGCGTCACACACGCCTGAGCAGGTCGGGCAATGTCAGATTGCAGTTGGTCGAGCTGGCAGTGGTCCCCTGAAGTCAGCCTGGCGCTGGCAGTATGGGTGGGCATCGGCGGGCTTATTGTCTGGATAGCAAGGCAATCAAACTTTCCCGGCAAATACAGTTTTATGCTCACCCACGCGGCGAGCCTCTGGTGGATACTGGCCGCCGCCGCAGAGCTCGCCGCCCAGCTGCCCGGCTGCAAAATGTTTCTCGCCGCCATGGCCTGGCCTGGCATTGTGCTAATGCCCAGTCTGTGGGCGCTGTTTCTCTGGCAGTACGTCAACAGCGATTACCGCCTACCCAAGGCAAGCACGCTCGCCAGGGTATCTATCGCGCCATTCATTTTCTGGGCACTGGCGCTGACCAACCCCTGGCACCATCTGTTTTACACTGCGGCCAGCGCACCGGTGTCCAGCGAGCCCGGCGCGCCTATCGCCTACCAACACGGCCCCTTGTTCTACATGGCGGCCATCTATGTCTATGGGTTTATGCTCGCCAGCACAGGGATTTTGCTGCACGCGGCGCTCGGCTCAAATGGTCTCTACCGGCGACACTATCTGGCGTTTGTTCTGGTCACGCTGATTCCCTGGGCCGCGAACATCAGCTATGTGTTTTTCCAGCGTTCGCTGTTTGGCTTTGACCCCACACCCTTTACCTTCGCCCTGTCGCTGGCGGCGTTTATCTGGCTGATTCGCCGCGCCCAGCTCTTTGATGTCATACCCCTCGCCCGGCACTTATTGCTTGAGGCTCTGCCCGATCCGGTGCTGGTGATTGACCGGCAAAATAGAGTGGTCGACGCCAACCCCGCGGCACTGCAGCTCGCCGATTTGCCAAAGCCATGGCAGGCGCGAGCCGTGCGTGACTGGCCGGGCTTTGGCTCGGCACTGGGTGAGCTGATCAATAGCGAGAACGACTCACCGGTGTCCATACTCAAGTTGGAGCCCGACCGGTTTTACGAGGCCAGGGTCATGGCGATAAAACACAGGCAAAGGCGCCAAGCGCAGACACTGGGCAAAATGATTTACCTGCGCGAGATTACCGATCAACACAAAGCCCAATTGCAACTGTCGCGCGCTTTGGCGTTGAGCAAAGAGCGCCTGCGCACGATTTCGCAACTGCACGAAGAACTACAGGCTCAGGCCATTCGCGACCCTTTGACCAGACTTTACAACCGGCGCTTTCTCGATGAGCTTTTTACCCGCGAGCTGCGCCGAGCGGAGCGCGACCAGGCACCGCTCGCCCTGGCCGTAATTGATATTGATCACTTTAAGGCGCTCAACGATCGCTATGGCCACCCGGTGGGCGATGAAGTGCTGGTCTACATTGGCGAGTTCTTAAGGACCCAGCTGCGCGAATCCGATGGCATCTTTCGCATTGGCGGCGAGGAATTTTTGGTGATACTGCCGGGGCTCACTACCGAGCAGGCGCAACAGCGAATGAGCTATATCTGCCAGCGCTTTGCCCAAAAGCCCATCACCACCCGAGAGGGCTTCGTTAGCGCCAGCTTTTCGGGCGGGGTCGCGGCTTTTCCCAGCGAGGGACATCATTTTCAAGCACTGATGGATAAGGCCGACGCGGCGCTTTATCAGGCCAAAGCCGAGGGTCGCAACCGGATCGTGCGAGCTTCTAACGGCGCTTATGCCAAGCCTTGAGTTGATCCCATACGGGTCTTTCGCTCTGCGCACAATCTCGCAACTTAGCCGATAAAGCCGCCAAATCAATGGGCTCTGAACGCTTGCACTGTTTGGCGACGGCCACAGAAAACTCACGCCAGACGTCACCGGCATCGGTCATAGTCTGGGAAGCATCGGCAAGCGCGCCATCACCCAAAATACCCGCCGCCTCTTGTAAAAACGAGGCGTAGACAAACCGAAACCCGGCGCCGCCGGTGCCGATTTCTTCCTGCATTCGGACAATGTGGCCAAGATACAGCCGCTTGTCTTTTTCACTGCCGGAGAGCCGATCGATTTTCTTGGCGAGGTAGTGAATACCTCGCAAACCGATCACCGGCAGAGGGGCGCCGGTCATGACCTTGATATTTTTACCGATCGCGGCGCGAATGACCGATGGATAGTCAATGTGCTGCGGCGCCGACTCAATGGTGTACATCAAGCCCTTGGGGGCCAAGGGGCCGCGCACAAACCGGGCTTTGTTCAGATCCCGCGGGGCGATTTCCATGGCCTCCTCAAACACAGGGTCGCTGATTTGATAGAGCCCATCGCGCTTGCCGTACACCAGCAAATTGTGCGCGTTGAAATGAAACCGCATTTCCTCGGGAAAGTACGGCAGGTAATACACAGAGGTTTGCAATCCCACCAGCGTCTTGCGCTCCACCAAATCGTCCAACGCGTTGGCCGCCGTCATTGGGTCTTTAAAAGCGTGAAATTTCACGCCGACCCCCAATCGCTTGCACAAGCCCTTGATAATCGCGCGCGGTGGCAAGCGATAGGCAATCAATGGCTGGCCGCCCAACTTGACGATGGGTATATAGGCAAAGGCCAGCGCATTGGCGAGCCCAAAAGCCATGGGCTCACTCAGGGGAAGACCTTGATGAGTCAGTAAAGACGAAATCACACCGCTTTCGCAGTGAGCAGATTGCTGGTGGGTAAAACTCATTGCGGTTTTTCCGGCAGTGTTTTTATTTCTTCGATGGTGCGGTCCATGGCATCGGCGTAGCGCGCAAGCACCTTGTTACTCAAACGCGCGAAGCGCGCCGGCTCAAAGTGGCGTTTGACCCGCCACCGCCAAAAGCCTGTCAGCTGACACAACAGGGGCAGGTCCATCCGGCAATCGTACATGTGAAAATACAGCGGTGATTTAGTGCCCGCCTCCACCTGAACACGCGCCTCGCTGGCCCACTGTTCGAACTGAGCAACGGCATCGCGCGTAGCCGAGGATTCGACTTCCCAGCCGCTGCTTTGCACACCCTGGTACTGGCCGTCCCGGCCCTGCGCGTACAACAGCTTTTTATGGCCGGCGTAGGTACTGCTATTGTCCTGAGGTACCTCGTCTGCTTTCATGGCCTACACCACCTCTAGCAACATGTAGGCAACCGAGAAACGTCCGCTTTCAGGGATATAGCACAGCAGTTTTTCCCCCACATTGAGCCGACCGCTGCGAAACAACTCGTCCACCATAATATAAATAGACGCCGCACCGGTGTTGCCTTTGTCCGGCAAATTCGTAAACCAGCAGGACTGGTCGATGGCGAAGTCAGCATTTTTCATGCAGACATCCAGCCGCTCGCGGAAGTAGTGGGACGAATAGTGTGGCAGAAAATAGTCCACGTCCTCGGGTCGAATGCCGTATTTCTCACGCAACTTCGGCAGGGTTTTCTCGGCGGTGTAGGGCATGATGTGCTCGTTGAGCTGTTTTACATCCTGCTTAACCGCCATAAAGCTGTCGGCGGCGGCCTCGGTACGATTCACCGCCTGCCAGCCGGTGAGGCGGCCATCGCTTTCTTTGCGAGCGCCCGCATACATGCAAGCGCTCATTTCGTCTGCGTAGGAGAGCACATCAATCCAGTGGACCTTGAGGGCTCGGCTGCCCTCGGGCTTTTGGTCTTGCAAAACAAACGCGCCGGCGCCGTCAGAGAGCATCCAGCGCAGAAAATCTTTTTCAAAGGCAATTTCCGGATTGGCTTCCAGCGCTTGTACCCGATGCTCAAGCTCGGGTTCAAAATTCTCCGCCTTCATGGTGTAAGAAGCGGCATCCGAAGCGGCGGCCACCGCGGTCCGGTGAACACCCGCCGCCACACTGAGCCAGGCGTACTTGAGCGCCGTCACACCACTGACGCAGACGCCGGCGGTGCTGACAATCTCACAGGGCGGATTGCCGAGCTCACCGTGGACCATGGCCGCGTGCCCCGGCATCAGCTGATCGGCGATGCTAGTGCCTGCGGCCAGGCAGGTGATGTCGGCCGGGTCCAAGTCGCCAGCGATTGCCGCACGCACGGCCTCGGCGCACAGTTGAGCATTGGTGTAGTTGTGCTTGCCCGTCGCCGGATCTATAGCGTAATAACGGGTTTTTATCTGGTTGCTGCGCAAAATTATTTTACGCGAGCGCGAGGGTCTGGCGCCCACCTGACCCAACACGGCTTCCATTTCATCGTTGGGCACTGGCGCATTGGGCAGAAAGCTGCCGGTACGGGTAATATAAACTGACTGAGCAGACATCACTGAATTCTACTGTGTAATGAATAAATTTTTTACTCGCCCGAAGGCCAGGCGTAGTAACGTTTCTGCTCGGCAATGCGCCGCTTGAGCACAGGCCCGAACAGAAACTTCAACAAAGCGGTCACAGGCACGACGGTGAGCAGCATCAGCACCAGAAAGCCAATGTAAAAAACGGCCAGCAAACGCCGGGGCAATGACTCGGGGCCACCACAGGCGAGAAACAGCTTACCCCACAAATAAAAACTGCGGGTGACGAGCTTTTCGCTGGCGATTAGTTTGTCATTTACTTTTACCGCACCCAGGCCATGAAACACGGTTTCATCCAGCGGCTGCGAAGGCGTCATCTTCAGCGCCAGTGCCTCGCCAAACCGCTGCGCCTCGGCGACCTCGCGCTCACTGACGCCGGCCGGGGGCACCAAACCAAACCAGTGCGGCCCTTTGCGTCCGGTGAGCACCCACAAGGGTGTGGCAAAAAAGCTCGCCACGGAGCCGGCGGCGTCCACCAGTACTACATTCCCCACCAGTCGGGCGCCGAGCCGCTCCAAGTGCGTTTTGACTTTTTCCTGGGCCTGGAGCCACATATTGCGGCACGCGATGACGGTGACAACAGGCTTGCCTGACATCAATCGTTCGGCCAGCTCGCTTTGCAAAAACGAAGACACCGGTATCGAGGGCGCCAGATACCAAACCTGATAGGCAAGTATCACCAAGTCGTAATCATCGCCCAAGTGTTCAGTCTTGAGCGCCAGCTCGCAGGGCACTTGGTGCGCCGATTCGGGAAACGCGTTGATAAACCTCAGCATCGGCCAGGGAAAGGGATAGTCGTGCACTGGCTGCAGATTGAGGTAATCCACCTGAAATCTATTCGAGGCCTCAAGCGGCGCCACCACCGAGCGGGCAACACGCTCGAGCTGTCCGGTCTGCGAGTAATGCACAACCAGCACCCGCTGCTGCGCTTCTGTCTCTGCCAAATCACTCTCCCCCAAGCTGACGCTGCGGTGTCAGGCTATCGGGCCGCTAAGACCGGCTTACCCGGCACCCGCTGGCCCTGTTAAACTGGGCGGCAGTTTACCATATTGCGCCAACGCACAGGGATCACCATGAGCCGTATTCACCGCAGCCTAGCGTTTGTTTGCCTCGCCGGGGCGGCGCTGTGGAGTGGTGCCTGCGCGGCCGAGAATCTAACTCTGGAGGTTTACGGCAACCAGTCCCCTGGCGCCTCGCTCTACGTGGCCATTTACCGCGCAGAGCTGGACAACTGGGATGCCACGCCCAGCCAAACCCTCAGGCACTCTCTGCCTGACGAAGAGGACTTCTCACTGGCGCTGCCCGTCGAGCCGGGCCGCTACGCTGTCAGGGCCTTTATCGATCTGGACCAGGACGGCCAGCTCAAGACCAATACCCGGGGCAGGCCGCAAGAACCCTTCGCCAGCAGCTTGGGGGATGGACGTACACGCCCGGCAATCGATTTTGGCAAGTCTATTGTGACTCTTTCCGCGCAGAGCCCGGCGGCAAGCATCAGCTTGCGCTATCCTCGCTGACCAGTGCCTGGGCCTGCAGCCGCAAGCGCCCCCGCACCGTCAAGGCGGCTTTGAGGGCGGGCCAGCGACTCTCGTCCCACTCGACGTGAACCTCATCACCGGGCAATACCGGTGCGATAAATTTCACTTTTTTTAACTCGCCCAACCGGTTCGACGGATGGCGTTGGCGAAAAGAGCGCTCCAGCTGGGCCAGCAGGTAAGCACCAGGGACAATGGGCGCTCCGGGGAAGTGACCCTGGACACAGGCGTCTTCGGCGCTGACGCAAAAACGTTCAGACATAAGGTATCATGCCCCCAATCATCGCAGGATTGTCATACATGCACACGAGCTTTCCACCTCCAGAAACGCTGTTACCCCACGCACCACCCATGGTGCTACTGGATTCTATCACCGAGTGCAGCGACGAACACATTCTCTGCCAGGCGCAAAGCCATCTCAGCCCCGACAACCCGCTGCGAGTCGAAGGCGAGCTGTCGGTTTATGCAGCGGTGGAATACGCCGCCCAGGCCATGGCCGCTCACGCCAGACTCACCGGGAACCAGAGCAGTGGACCGCGCAAAGGCGTGATCGCCGTCGCGTCAAAGCTCTGCGCCGAAACGCTGAGGCTGGATGATTTGCCCGGCGTACTGATCATTCGCGCGGATATCCTTGCCCGCAATGCCGACAGTAGCCTGTGCGCCTTCACCGTCAGTGCAAATGAGCAGCAGCTGCTGCTGTCCGGTCAGCTAACAGCTGTGACCCGCGAGCCAGACGCCTGACATGCCCACCCGAATTCACCTTTTGGCGAGCCATGCCGTGCCCCCGTCTGTGCTGACAGGCCCGGCTGTCCGTCAATGGCTGAGCGAGGAGGAAATCCAGGCTGCCCTGCGCGGACGCAACGACCAGGTTCGCCACCGCAAGCTGGCCAACAAAATCCTGGTCCGCGCCCTACTGGGCCAACACCTCAACCGCCCCCCGGCGGCCATTACCATCAGCCGGAGCGACAGCGGCAAACCCTATTTGCCCGAGCATCCCGACCTGCACTTTAACCTCAGCCACAGCGGCGACTGGGTGGCGATTGCCATCAGCGAGGAGGGACCTGTTGGCGTGGACATTGAGCACCCCAGGCGCCGGAGGTCTTGGCGCGCCATCGCGCGGCAGTACTTTCATCCCGCCGAGGTCAGTCTTCTTCAAACATTGGAGACGCCGGAGGCCGAGCGCGAGTTTTATCGACTCTGGACCTTAAAGGAAGCTTTTTTCAAAGGCCGCGGCACTGGAATCGCCGAGGGCCTCGGCCGTATAGATTTTTCCAGCGGCTTGCGCCCCAATGCCCAACCCGGATTTGATCTTGAGCGCTGGCGATTTTGCCACTGGAGCCTAACCGATGAGCCCGGCGGCCCGCTGTTTTTGTCTTGCTCCCTCCCCAAGGGCTTACAGCGTGCTGCGCTAGTACGGGACTTACCCCCAATTCTTGGCTAAACTGATCCTGAATCAGCCAATCCAGGCACCCTATGGCGAAACGCGCGATTGCCCTTACCACGCTGCTGACGTTGCTCACGCTCTGTGGCGTAACCCAGCCGAGCGAACCACAGGTGTTTACCTATCGGACACCAAGCTCTAGCGCTGACCATCGCTTTTCCTACGAAGTCGAGCTCCTGCGTCTTGCCCTGGAAAGGACCGTACCCGAGTATGGCCCCTTTCAATTACAACCGGGGTTTTCCATGAACCTGCCTCGGGCCATGGCCATCGCCCGTGCCAACGCCCTGGAAAACCTGGTCATCAAAACCAGCTACTCCGACACACTGGCCGAAGAGTTCGATTACCCCCCCTACCCCATCGACCGCGGCATCTTCAGCTACCGGATTTGCTTTGTGAATAACGCAAAACGCCAGAGCGTTGCAAAGGCTGATTCGCTGGAACAAATGCGCGCTTTCACCATCGGCCAGGGGGTAGGATGGCTGGACGTGGAAATTCTCAGATACAACGGCCTAACCGTCACCGAATCGCCCAGCTATGAAAGCCTCTTTCCTATGCTCGCGGCTGGCCGCCTCGACCTGGTGTGTCGCGCGCAGAATGAGGTGGCGATCGAGTGGGAGCACTTCGGCGCACTCGGGGGTTTTAGCATTGATGACAGCTTTGCTTTTTACTACCCACTGCCGCGCTTTTTTTGGGTACACAAAAGCAACCCGCTGGCTTTTCAGAGATTGAGTAAAGGACTGGAAATTATTTACCGCGATGGCACAGCTCTCGAGCTGTGGAAGAAATACTACGAAGCCTCCCTGGCAAAGGTCACGCTCACTGACCGGCGCATTTATGTGTTAAAAAATCCCTACCTGAAACACATTAACCCGGCTTACAAGGATTTTTTTCTCAACCGTGAAGCCACACAACTGATAGAAAAGTCTGATTAAGCAACGCCAGCCCTTTGACGCAAGCCGGCGGCTTTCGCTAACGCACTTAATGCATAAAACCAAACTCAAATACCGTTGACCCCAGCGACGTTGTTCCCTGCGCTCGGTCGAGATCCAACCAGCGCTCATAATACCCCAGGCGCAAGAACATACGCTGGTTCAAATCCAGACGCAGACCAGCACCGAGGCTATAGGCGAAGGTATCGGCGGTATAGGTCGGTTGGTAGTTATTGCAAATGTATCCCCACCAGGGATCCCACCAGCACACGCCCTCTGGCGGGCCGCTGGCAATGTTGGAATCAACCGCCGCCCACCCCACTCCGGCATTAACAAAAGGGGTAAAAGCGCCGCGCAGCAAATTGTAATCCAGTGACGCACTGGCACTGAATGTATCCATCACACCCGAGACTGGCTGTCGCGTGTTCGCACCGTCATCCAGCACACGCTCTGCGTTATATCCCGTATCGTTCCAGGTGAAGTTTCCCCGAAACGTCAGGTGGTCGGAGTAGTTATACCCGGCGCTGAAGCCAAAGCCCGGATCGGAGTTAATACTCGCGCTCGCATCGCCTTCGAACTCGAAGGTCTCACCATAAAGATAAGGCACCTGAAAAGTAAATTCGTACTTACCGGCCCTGTCGGCCCAAGATGGCACCGAAATTAACAACGCAAGAGCTCCCAACCACCGCACACCTTTGAATATCCTCGCTTTCATAACCCACTCCCTGCCTTTGTCATAACAGTAAGAGGCGAGCGACATGCTCACATCAGAGAAAAGCATAGCCTAAAAGCCGTGAGTCTATTGATTTAAATAGGGGGTGAGTGCGGCCACACAAAAAATGAAGACGAGCGCACAGTCATGAATAGAGCAGACTAGTGCCGCCAGTGATAGTCCATCTGCCGGGCAGTGTGCTCGGCCGCGGGCAGTCCAAGCCAGCGACTGACCAGCTCGAGCGCCATGTCTATACCGGCCGAAATGCCGGCCGACGACACAACCTCTTCAGAGACAACCCAGCGCTGCGTATCCACCACCTGTAGCGCCGGGAACTGCGTGCGAAGATCGTCAATATCTTCCCAGTGCGTGGTTACTGGGCCGCGCTCCACAAGAGCGGCGCTGGCAAGGATAAAGATACCTGTGCAGACACTGGCCAACTGAGTGCTTCCGCTGGCGAGCCGCCTAATGCCCTCTAACACGGCGGGCTTTTGCATCTCGTCCCTATGCACACCGCCAACCACCAACAAGACATCCAGCCTCGGACAGTTAACGAGCGTGGAGTGCGGCACTACACGCATTCCGCCTCGCGCCTCTACCGCCTCTCTGGATTGGGCGATCAATAAAACCTCCCAGCCCAGCGAATGCAGTCGCGCCGCAGTAGAGAACACCTCAAAGGGCCCGGCAAAGTCCAGGACCTCAGCCCCCTCGTAAATGTAAATCCCAATGCGTTTTGACATTCTCTGTTGCTCCACAAAGTCGTAATTCAACGCCGCCGATAGGTAGACACTACCCTACCTACCTTGGACTAATGAACAGCTATTACCGCCCCCTAAACAGAATAGTGGCAACCTTAAGCAATCTACTTAGAGAAAAGTGTAAAGCCGCTGGCGGATAATAAACGCATTTTAGGTCATACGCCCACATCCTATTGTTGGCATTCGGCTGCATCCGCGTGTACAGGCTATGGAATTCTAGCGAATGAGAATGTCGATAGTAAGGACAGTCACCCAGTGTGTTTTTAAGGAGCCAGAAAACCTGGGCGATTCGAATTTGACGTGGACAGAAAACCAGCCATGACGACGTCATGGCTGGGGTAAACAATCAGTCTATTGTTTGGGTGTAAAGCTACCGCCCTCCTGACGGGGTGGAAACTCCTTAAAGGTGGCCATGTAATTACTCACAAGATTCTGCAAAGGTACAAATGCGTACATGTGGCGAATCAACCAGTCGTCATAGTAAGAGGAATCCTCTGGTGCCGTTTCAAAAGGATCGGCGCGCAGATCGATAAGCAAAGGAGCCTTCAAGGGAGTTTGCGCATGCTGCCATGATCCCAGCCCCTCGTGCATCTGGATAGAAAAGTGAGCTTTCCAGGGGCCATATCGAACTGCCCCCAAAGAGCCATCATCAACAAAGGCAAAAAACTCATTGCGCGGCCATTGTTCAGACTTTCCGGTTAGGCTGGGTAGCAGGTTATAACCGTCTAAATGCACCTTAAATTTCTTACCGGCTGCCTGGTAACCTTTTAGTAGCTTCTCTTTAATATTTGCATCTCCAGCGGCAGCGACCAAAGTCGGCACCCAGTCTTCCAGAGAAATAATCTCATTGTTCACCTGACCACCGGGAATCTGCGCGGGCCAGCGCACCATCATAGGCACACGGATACCCCCCTCCCAGGTCGTCGCTTTTTCGCCGCGGAATGGGCTGGTGCCGCCATCAGGCCAGGCCAGCTCAGCTTCTCAGCGCCGTTATCGGTTGTGTAAATGACGATGGTGTTGTTGGCAATACCGAGTTCGTCCAGTTTGTCCAACAATATGCCGACGTGACCATCGTGTTCAACCATTCCGTCGGCATAAATACCGCGGCCAGTCTTGCCGGCTGAATCGGGTTTTAGATGGGTAAAAATATGCATTCGCGTGGTGTTGTGCCACACAAAGAAGGGCTTGTTCGCTTTATGCGCTCTTTCAATGAAATCGAGCGTGGAGGCAAGAAACTCCTCGTCAATCGTTTCCATCCGCGTAGAGGTCAACGGACCGGTATCTTCGATTTTACCGTCAGCTGTCGACTTAATGACTCCGCGAGGACCAAACTTCTTACGAAACTCCGGGTCTTTGGGGTAGTCAGGGCTTTCTGGCTCTTCTTCGGCGTTCAAGTGATACAAGTTACCGAAAAACTCATCAAAACCATGATTGGTGGGAAGAAATTTATCCAGGTCTCCCAAATGATTTTTTCCAAACTGGCCCGTGGTGTATCCGAGCGGCTTCAGTAACTCCGCCAGTGTCGGATCTTTCTCTGAAAGGCCGATAGGATCACCGGGCATACCGATCTTCAGCAAACCCGTCCTCTTAGGAGATTGTCCGGTAATAAATGCTGCGCGACCCGCTGTACAACTTTGCTGTCCGTAGCCGTCGGTAAATAGAACGCCCTCGCTGGCGATACGATCAATATTGGGCGTGGTATAACCCATCATCCCATGGTTATAGGCGCTGGTATTAAACCACCCAATATCGTCACCCATAATGACCAAAATATTAGGCTTATCGGCTGCCAGTGACGACAATGAGAGGAATAATGCGCCCAGGGTGCCTAACAACCCAGAAAGAATGCGCTTTTTCATGCCAAGTTCCTTTTCGGTGAAGTGAGCTTTAGCCGATTTTTATTAAAAAGAGGATTTCTGTGAGTAAAATTGCAACGCTATAGAGGAGCAACGATGCTGCTCCACGCAGTGCAAATAAGCGTTGGCTGATAGAACGTGCCTGAGCTTGAGCCGATGTGGCCTAAAAAGAGTCAAAAAGACTGCATTACTCCCCATTGGCCAGCCTCAGAAGGATACTGAATACGGTCCTAAACGGATAAGTGGCACGTACAAGCGCATGGCTCCTGAATACCGCCTCAAGCAACTAGACCGAACACTGGCCAAGCCGAACAGACAGACACAAAAAAGCCCCGGCTGGCGGGGCTTTCAATACGATATGGGAGCATATCGGTTTACTAAATGGTGCCAAGGCCTCACTTGATAAGCCACCGCAAGGCCAGTAAATACGGTAATCAAAAAGATTTTAAATATTTTATGCCCCCAATAATGCCCCCAAAACCAACGCGATACCCCCTATTACAAGGGTTATTAACCAAGCATACAGGACGCTAAACGACATACTTAACCAAATCCGTTAAAGGGGAAATTTTCTACGAATGAGATTGGGCGCGGTCTAGGTTTCTAACGGATCACAAAACACAAACTACCCCCCCTATCAGCAAGTGGGTGTTTTTCTATTTAATTCCTGCCGCGTAAAAAAGTGCCTGAGGGCGCGGTGTCCGGGCACAACCCCCCAAGGTTTCAATGTACCCCCTACCTAACAAAAGCATCACCCCCAATAACCTGTAAGCATTACCCTTATTTGCCCTGTGATTGCCGCGCCGTAGTGGCACCGTAGGGGGTCGGGGGCTAGGGTCTTCAGTTTTGCCGTGTGACACTGAAGACAGTGAAGACAGCAAACCGTATTGCACTCTATTGGATTGCATGGAGCTGTCATCATTGGTCATCAGTAAGCCTGTGACGACTGAAGACACTGAAGACAAAAAGAGACACAGCAGCCTATTCAGGCTTTACCGTCACAGTGTGCTCACCATCAAATGTCACACGGCCTGTGCTAATTAGCGCCTGTTTTAGCTTATCCACTGTGGTGGTTAACGCAGCCCCACCCTTTTCAAACGCGCTTATTGTCGCCGTCCTAACACCTGCCAGCTCCGACAATTCTTTACCCGACCACCCAAGACCGGCGCGGGCCATCCTACATTGTGCACTTGTCATAACTTCACCATACCGTAATTTTTTTACCGTTTAGCGTAATAATGTATTGATAATGACGCTTAAGCGTAATATTATTACGGTTAACGGTTACAAAAACAAGGCGGGGCGAAAATGAACACAGTGACTTACGCAGAGCTGGCCAACTATTTAGAGCAACTGAAGGCACATGACTGGACATACGAATACAGCAGTGGCCCTAGCTATTACAAAGGCCGGGACAATGCCCAACGGCTGAAAGCCATAGCGGACAAAGCCCCCAAACTAGCCGCACTGTATAAGGCCTATTGCGCCTTTGTATGGTCAGGTGGTGAAGAGCCAACCGTTACCAAGCCTGCCCGCACCAACGCCACCGCCCGCGCCGTTATGGTTGACGCATGGCACACAGCCCGCCGTGCCGCCAAGCGCTACGGCTACCCCGCCAAAGCGTTTATTGCTCATGCTATGCGCCAAGCATGGGCCAGAGTGAAGGCAGCCAGGTTAATCAGCTTCGACAACACCAGCCGCCCGCGTGTGGTGTACACCGTGTGCGTAGATGAACGCCTAAGCCGCAACACTAAGTTACGCGACCAATTGGCCGTTGAGGCATACTTTAGCGACTACCGCACCGCCCAAACTGCCCGCGCATTACTGGCGCAGGCATTCACAAAACCCTTCATCAAAACCGCAAGCACTTGTTACGCCTAACCATAGGAGCACTAAGCCATGAATCGAACAGTGAAAAAAGAAAAGTCTAAAGATTATGATATGCACCGCCATGCAATGCAGGCACCTGTTGCACCCGAGGGGCATCTGTTTACCGTGCATTGGCATCCGGGAAGCTACCGTTTAAAAGAGAGGCGTTCGCCCCGCCTCAATAGACGCAGCCATGCACATAGATTACTGAAACTTTTACAGAAAAAGTACGGTGAGAATATGGCAATAATTTGGGTTCATTAAAATCACTAGGGCGGCAATTACGCCGCCCCTGTATCATCTGCAAATAACGCTGAATTTCTGACTCTATACACCCACACACGCGACCTGCCCGCCCTCGGTAGCCGCACCTGAGTTTTTAACCGCCCGGCCTTATTATCACCATCAGTTAATACAAGCGCCTCACGATCACGCAGCAAGCGCGCCACCCGGTTAGCGTCCCAACCCTTGCAAAGCTCTTTATCAAACGCTGTTGGGTAAATGTAATAAACAACGTCTGAGGCGTCACCGTCCAAGTGGTCTTTGTCCACCTCTTCACGCCTGTACCCCCATATCTCACCAGTTTGCGGCACATGCCCATCAATCACCGCGTCTTGTTCGTTGTCGCTATCCCAGCGTTTAAACCGGCTTTCACTGTACTTGGTAAGATGTGAACGTACCTGCTCAAGCATTTGCTTATCTTCAAGGTTTCCTTCACCCCCACGGGCAGCAAGCCAAGACAGATAACACGCATCAGCAGCGCGCATAGCTTCGCCTTTTTCCCAACCTGTAAGACCGCCCGCCGTTGCCAACTCGCCAGCCGCACCCACTAGCGCAAACTTAGCAGCCGCCCTTGCTACTTGGCCACCTGCATTGACGCTAAGGTGCGATTGCTTGAACCGCGATATTTTTGCAATTAATCGCTCACAAAATGCCGCCCGCTTATCACCCGCAACAGCAGACAATAACGCCTCCAGGAAGGCCGGGAAGGCCGTGCCGTGATACTTTGCCATAGCCTCACGTAAGTATTCCGACAACGCAGCACCACCCTCAAAGCCGTGGACAGTATCAAAAACACCGTATTTTTTGCGGTCGCTTTCGGATTCCTTAAAGGTAGAGCGTAAGCCTATAAAACGCATCTCCATACCGCCCGTTTGCGCCTTGCCGCTTTCCATTAAATATTGCTCTAACGTCTTCTCACCGTTACTTAGAAACGTTAAACGCCAGCGGTGCTGATTATTGCCAGCCTGCCCGCGATCATTCGCCCGGTGTTTGCCTTGCCCGTTGCCCAACATATACACCACATCACCAATAATGCGCGGGTCAACTTGGTTAATTTCATCTAAGGCCAGCAACAAATCGGAGTGTGCCGCCGCTTGCGCCTCTAGCGCATTGTCAGTGCTACGCCAGGTACACTTGTAATCGTCGGGTTTACCGTAGACCGAGCAAGCCACGTTCAACAGCGTGGACTTACCCCAAGACGAATCACCGTAAAAGTGAAAACCCATAGTCTCATAACCCAACAGCTCCACTAGGGGCGAAGAGAACGCCGCCGATACAGCAAACACTGCAAGCGGGTTACCGGCGCAATACTTCGCCACATTATCCCGCCATTGCTCCAAGGTGCCAGACGGTGACAGCTTGCAAAGCGGCTCACCTTCTGAGTAATACATTACCGGGTCTTTGCTCTCACCTATGGTGCGCTCTGGCAACACAAAAACGCCCTTATGCCAACCCATTTTATAGGCGAGGGCAACGCGGTTTTGAATATCACCGCCCTGTAAATACTCTAATAATTTGCGCTTAGCTTCGCGGTGGCTATCAATATCTAGGCCGCGATCAAATAAACCGCGCACCACTTCCGCCCCGCCCTCTGTGGCAAATAAGCGCATGGGAATATTCCAATGTTTTTCTACGCCGTCATAGTCGCAAAAGCACACTAACTTACCCCAGTTGCGTCCGGTGCCGTGACCATCACGCGACAAGGCCAATACATCAAGACGAGCACAGATACGCCGCTTTTTTTCGGCCTTGGCATCGAAAAAATACACGCCGCCATCGTCTACCGTATAGCCAAAAGGCGCGGCACTACCTGAAGGCTCAGGAGCGGCCCCCGTTTGCAGCTCTGGCGTGTTTGGGGCACTGGGGGTGCTATCACCCCCATCCGCAACCAACAAACGATTATCAGCAATCAGGGTGCTCAGTTGCTCTGCCGTATAGCCCAGCTCTAGCGCGTCCGCCGCGTCTGCCTTCTCTGGCCATTCCGGGCCAAAGTTCGCCAGGTTAACCACAGCAAAGCCAGTCACACCCGCCGCCATTAACGCCGCCTGCAAGGTGCCAACACTTGCGGCCCCCGCTTCATCATTATCAGGCCAGTACCACACCGTACGCCCTGCAAGCGGCTTAAAATCCGTTTTCCCTATGGCCTTACTGCCACCGCTCCACGTCATACAAAGCCGATCAGGGAGCAACACGCGGGCGGCATCGGCGGCCTTTTCACCTTCTACCAACACTACAGGAGCGGACGCATCAAACCGGCCCAATAATTCCAGCCCATAAAGCGGGCGGTTGTCTGGCAACTGGAGCCAATGCCACTTGGTATAGCCGTTTTTTTTGCCAAAATTGGCGGGTCTGTATTCCTTTTTGCGCTCGCCATTGGTGCCGATACGGTCAAACCGTGCCACACGCATTAACAAGCCCCCGGACTCGCTGAAATAATCCCAATAGCGTGAGGCCTTGCCCAATTTGTAGTGGTTTACCGGGCAACTTTTGGCAGCGCTTGCCGGTGGTGGATACACAGGCTCAAAAGCCGGCATTTTCGGTTTGCTTTTCACTGGCGGGGGTGTACTGGTGTCACCAGCTTCCATACCCAGGTACGCGGCCAACCGCTTGCACGCTTCGCCCATTGCAACACCATCTAGGTAAGCCACCAAGGCGATTAAATCGCCGCCTTTATCATCGGTGGCAAAGTCAGCCCATACCCCTGTATTTAGGTTAATACTGAAGCTACGGGCGCTACTATCGGCCCGCGCCCTATTAATAGCTACCCATTCATGGCCTTGCCTTTTACCGTCCGGTGCCCAGCGACTACACACCGCCTCAGCGCTATTAAGAGCCGCCGCCGCTACCGCCTCAAAATTAAGTTTTCCCATAATATTTAATACCTCAAAACTCCCGGCCCCTTGCTATGGCAATCAGGGCGCGAAATCACGCGAATTACTCCCACACGTACACTATTTTTCCGCAGTGATGCGCGCCAACAATGACGCCCGGTGGTAGGCCTGAAATATCAAAATTATGGCGACTGGCGATACAAACAACGGAACCCGGCCACTCCAATATGACGGTATAGGGGTAGGTGTTAACAGCGTTGTTAAGCTCTGCAAAAAGTCTAGGTTCGGTTTTATTTAATTGGCGGTGCGCCAACTCTTCAATAGTAACCGGCTGCGCCGATCTGCTTACATCTAAGTCTGACAATATGGGGGCAAGTCGGGCGGTCATTTTTCGGCCCCCGCTGCAATTATTTTTGCCATAAAGGCATCAAGGTCAGAAGAGCGCCAAACGGTAACGCCGGGCGATGGTCGGAACGGTTTGGGCGCATAACCCTCTTGAACCCAACGCCACCAGGTTGAACGCGACACGCCAAACCGGGCGCTTGCATCATCAACGCGGTGGAGTGTTTCGCCTATGGGGGTGGGAGTATTGAAAGCGCGTTCTGTTGGTTGGGTTGTGGTAGCCATTTTGTAAATCCTCATGCTGTGTTTATAAGTCGCATGATGATTTTGGAGGGGCTACAAGTGGGAAGTGGCTAGCACATGCCACTATTTTTTAGGGTTAACGGTATTTTTCCTTATGGTTTTCCAGTTTTGACAACGCTTACCCCCGGCGGAAAAGTGAGCTTCTGCAAGCTGGCAAACCCTGCTATAGAGAAGCTGGGGGCTTTCTTCGCATTTGTTATCTATCCATTCCTGTATTTCTTCATAACTAGGGTACTGCGCCGCACGCTCTTTACCTCCGTTACTAGCCGCCCCTTCTTGCCCTCTTGCTTTATTTAAGTCCCTTTCAAACGATGTAAAAGCCAAACGATGGTGAGCATCGACAACACGCATACAGTGCTCTAACGCTTCATAAAATTTGCCAGCCTGAAGCAAGCTAAAGGCTCGCCAACAGCTACAGAGCAACGAATCAGACAAATATTCTGGAGACAGACCGGTTTTTGCCAGCGCTGTCTTTATTTGGTTATACACCGGAAAACGAGCTAACACTCTCTTGTGTACGGTGTGCGTGTTTGAAGTGACAAATGAGCTAGTCCCATCATCATAGAAATAGCGGTAAGCGGAGGGCTTATAGCCTGCTTCATCAAGGCATTTTTCAGCCGCAACAGCAGAACGAACAAGGTAGTTTTCAGGTGATTCATAGTCGCCAAACTTATCAAAGTCTTCGAGCTTATCAATTGAGAAAACACGAACGGCATGGAGTCCTTCATATTCTTTTTCTCTTTTGCCGGGCCTCGGGAGAATTTTCCGCCTGTAAAAAGTATCTACCATACCGTACCCCTACGATACCCGGTAAAAGGTTACCAAGGCGGTGCGCCGGGTGTGCGCATTTTCAGGAGCTACCCTAGCCTTGGCAAATCGCAAACGGGAATTTTTATTGCAAATACGTCTCATTGAACCGAAAAAGCCCACTTTTGTCTTCAGTGTCTTCACTCAAATAGTGCCACCTGTGACACTCTGAGGACAAGCCCATACGATCCAGCGGTGCCCTTATGTGTCCGGTGTCTTCACTGTCTTCAGTGTCACACGGAAAAAGTAGGGGTAGAGTAATGGCCTATTACTTAGTTGGCCTTGCGAAAGTCAGCCGTAACCACTGAAGGGGTCAATATTTCCGCCCTCAGTGTGTCCAGATAATCAGCCCAGCTTTGCATCATGGCCTTACGCTCTGATAAGTATTTGGTGCGGTTGTACGCCCTGCCGTTTGCATCCTTCACAGCGTGGGCTAATTGTTGCTCGATATAGTCAACGCGAAAGCCCAGCACTTCATCAAGCAAGGTGCGAGCGGTTGCCCTAAAGCCGTGTGGGGTTACTTTGTCTTTGTCATACCCAAGAGTACGCAACGCCGTTAACACTCCCGCCTCTGACAACGGGCGACCACCACGGCGCGCACTGGGGAACACATAGCGGCCTGAGCCGGTAAGCGGCTGTATTGCCTTCAGTAGCTCCAGCGCCTGAGTAGGTAACGGGACTATGTGCGGCTGGCGCATCTTCATTTTGTCTTTAGGTATTTCCCAACGCTCTTGCTCCCAGTCTATTTCCGACCATTCCATGTGGCGAAGTTCGCCAGGTCTTTGAAATAACATGGGGGTGAGTTTTAGAGCCGTGGCTACTTCCATTGTGCCGGGGTAAGCATCAATGGCGACAAGCAAGGGGGCAAGTTCTTTCGGGTCAGTAATTGCCGCCCGATGTGTAGCTTTCATTGCTACCAAAGCACCTTTTAAATCTTGCGATACATCACGATCAGCCCGACCAGTAGCAACGGCATAGCGCAATACCTGCCCTGCTACTCGCTTTGCTCTGTGTGCGGTTTCATGTAGTCCGTCCGCCTCAATGCGGCGCAATGCAGACAGTAGCGAGGCGGGTTTTAACTCAAGCACAGGAGTGCCCCCAATGTGGGGGCATAATTTCTTATCAAGTATCCATTCCAGCTTTTCTACAGTGACCGGCGCGGCCCCTTCCGCTTTGCGCTTCTCTACATACTCAGCACCAATGGCGGCAAAGGTATTTGCAACGGCGGCCTGTTGCTGGAGCTTGGCTTGTTTCTTAGCTTCGCCGGGGTCTTTACCATCCTCTAGCATATCTTTGGCCTCGCGGGTTTTCTCGCGGGCTTTGGCTAAGGTGACTTTAGGGTAAACACCAAGGGCTAGGCGCTTCTCTTTTCCACCATAGCGGTATTTCAGCCGCCAATACCTTGAGCCGGTGGGGGTGACCTCCAGGTACATACCGGCACCATCGGCCAACCTGTAGGTTTTCTCTTTTGGCTTTGCCTGCCTTACCGCCGCTTCACTGAGTTTGTTGATACCGGCCATTTTGAAAAATGCCCCCACCACTGAGAATGTATTCCCAATTATGCCCCCGCTTATAGTCGGATACAATGGGGGCACATAGGACGGTTACGGATAGGCCAGACACAAAAAAGCCCCGACTGGCGGGGCTTTTGAGACGATATAGGAGTATATCGGTTTACTGATTGGTGCCCAAGGCCGGACTTGAACCGGCACGGCTTGCGCCACTACCCCCTCAAGATAGCGTGTCTACCAATTCCACCACTTGGGCAAAGGGGTTGATGCCTAAACATCGAATTTGCTAATGCATAATCTGCCAATCATCCCGACACACTACGCGTGGTCGCTGTCGGCGTCCTGCCTCTCGCGACACTTGTGCCTCCTGCACATCGTCTACCCAATTCACCA